>OY970194.1:4800000-7515525 GCA_963708075.1 Sedimentisphaerales bacterium | reverse complement strand
GTATACAACAATGGCATTTTGTGGATATTTGTGTTGACAGCGAGGCATGGTGAATATACCATAGACATATGGCAAATTCGAAATCCGAATGTCGAAATTCGAAACAAGCACGAAGGCCCAAATGGCTCACATTCGAAACGGGCGTTTCGCCGTGGCGGTTTGGGACCTTGGGATTTCGGTCATTCGGATTTGTTTCGGATTTCGTGTTTCGAGATTCGGATTTTCTCTATTGAAGGGGAGAGCCATGAGCAAGGGCGAGAGACACCAGGGGGTCGGGGGTCAGGGTCTGGTGGCGAGCAAGCGACCCCGGCACCTGCCGCCGCCGGAGAGCGAGTTGTGGCCCGAGTGCTGCCGGGGGAAGCTGTGGGACTGGGAGACCGCCCGGTTCTTCGTGGGCCGGTGCCAGTTGTGCGCACAGTTGTCGGCCGCCCGACACGCGGCGCCGGTTGGACAAGCTGGCGAGTCTGCCCACCTTCCTGCTGTGCACGAATCACCCGGACAGCGGCGGCGCGTTGCGCGAGGTCATGCCGACAGGGATGTGCCGGAACTTCAAGGCGAAATGCTGGAGGCGGCCCCGAGCGAAACCGGCGCAGAGCCACGCGGCCCCGACGGGCGATGAGTCCGACCCCACCGTTCGGCGCATCCCGGTGGGACAAGGGCTGTTCGCCACCGTCGACGCGGCAGACTACCGCAAGCTCAGCAAGTACAAGTGGTACGCGTACCGCCACGGCCGCAGGATCTACGCCGTCTGCCACACGAAGGGACGAACGGTGTACATGCACCGCATGGTCATGGGCCCGCGCAAGGGCTATCTCGTGGACCACTTCGACGGCAACGGCCTGAACAACCGGCGCTGCAATCTGCGGTTCTGCACGGCGGCGCAGAATCGCGCCAACTCGCGGCCTTGCGGCGGGGCCTCCGGGTTCGTCGGCGTGTATCCCAAAGGGAACAAATGGAGAGCGGGGATCACCTGCCGCGGGGTGTATTACTACCTCGGGCTCTTTGACGACCCGGTCGAGGCGGCCAAGGCCCGTGACCGCAAGGCCTACGAGCTCCACGGCTCCTACGCGTACCTCAACTTCCCGGAGAACTTCCGCCAGCCAGGTCAACGGAAAGGCAAAGGCCGGCCAGGGCAGTCTCGCAGGACGCGCTGTTAACGGCTTGGTTCGATTTCCCGCCTGCCAGGATAACACCCCTGCAATGTGCCATGGGTGGCATCGCCAAACGCAGCTTGGCGATGGCGGCTTTCCCGTGCGTAGGACCATCGCCAAGGCCTTCGGCCTTGACGCTGCCACCCGTCGGCCACCGCCAATCTGGCCGGACACTGACTATCTCGCAGGTGCCGTGTTCACGCTTGCGTGGACATGCTCCATCGACGAGATAAGGCATGCTTACGCCGGCGTAAGCATGGCACCCGGCAAAGCGTAGTACCTGTTTAGCCTGGAAAGGCCGAGACCCGGGTGGCACGGGCAAACTCGTTTGCCCGTGGGGTTTCGATTGACCAGACTCGGTCGAATGAGCACCGTCAAACGAGTTTGGCGGTGCCACCCGGCGAAGGGGAGGGTTCACGCTATTGACTCTCAGGTATTCAAGCTAACGTCTTCACGCTCGGGTGGCATCGGCAAGGCCGAAGGCTTTGCCGATGGCGAACGGGCAAACCATCGGCAAGCTCCGCAGGCTCCTCTGAAAATACGCCGGACAGATCTCCGCGTAGGGCGAGCGTCCCCGCTCGCCCAAGGTCGTGCGAGGACGCACGACCTACGAAGAGCATGGCATTTTCATCCTCTTTGGGTGCGCCAAAGGTCCATGAACGGCTCCGCTTGCCGCTGCCACCCCTGGTTTCCTCACCTTGAAAGAACTCGGGGCACCGGGCACGGCCTCTGCCTACGGGGACACGGCAAACCAGGACGAGGCGGGCAGGTCGGCCATGGTCTTGAGGCCGGGACCGGCGCTGAGAATCGAACGCACGGTATTGAGCGTCACGGCACAGGTGGCGATGTCCCCATTGATGCCGCCGGCGATTCTTGAGCTGAACGTCGGATCGCCCTCGATCCGGACCTCCTCATAAGACTCCGGCTCACCGACGGCGGCTTTGAATGTCAGCGTGATTACCTCATTGTCGCCGACGAAGCCGCGGCCTACCTGGTACACGCCGCGAGCCATCCCTTTGGCGATTGGCTTGTAGCCGGAAGTGATGGTTTGCTCCGCCATTACCGGCTCCAGGCTTTCGGTGTTTCTGTCGAGTCTCCAGCCGAACCGTGCGGCGATGAAGTCCACCGACTCGGGCAGGCCCACGTGCCGGAGGGTGCCCGCCTTGCGCTTGGCCTCGAATTCCGCCGGGGTCAGACCGGCCCCGATTTTCTGCTGGAACGGAATCCGTCGAATGGAGGCGTCCTGAATCCGCCACACCCGCACGCCGGTGACCTTCTGGCACAGGCCGCTGAGCGTGGTCGGAAGGAAATCCATCAGGTAGCCTGGATTGACGCCCGTGCCGACACAGGCAACGCCGGCGTCCCGGCAGATCTTGTCGATCCGCTGTGCAAGCCCGGGCTGCGTGCGCCACGGGTAGAAAAGCTCCTCGCACGTAGAGACAATATGCAGCTTCGCGCGTGCAATCTGGGCCACCTGTGGCTCAATCGCCGCCAAGCCGCTGACCGTGGTGAGCACGGCAACCTGCGCCGATTTGCCTTGGATCGCCTCGTCGAGACTGCCGGAAACCGGGATGCCAAGCCGCTTGATTCCACACAGTTCACCGAGGTCTTTGCCTGTCTTGGCGGGGTCGGTATCCACCGCTGCCACGATCCGAAAGCCCCCGCGCGACGCCGCGGATCTGACCATCATCTGCCCCAGAGGACCAATACCCACATGGACAATCTCAATCATCTGCCATTCCTTCACACCGGTTATTCTTGCGTAAAGAGACAATGCCGTCGCAAGACATTGCCAGAAATCACAACAGATGTCCAGAGGATAGAGGATGTTGTGTCAGAATCGGGTGCGGTCGGCATTCGGTGGCGGATTCGGATTCCACCCGACACAAGAGCGCAGCCCAGTCTTCTTTCGCCCCTACGGGGCTTTGAGATAGGATTGACTATCGTACCCACCGTTGAAACGGTGGGCTAGTGTCGATCGCCCCCGTGGGGCGGACGGGCCGACGTAGGAGGACTGGGGCGCAAGTCCAAGAGTGTGGTCGGCTTTCGGTGCCGGATTGGGGCCTCGCCGTAGGACGAGCGTCCTCGCTCGTCCCTCTCTGTCGTGCGTCTTCGCACGACGGTTTGAGCGACTGCCCGTGCTCCCCAGGGGCGAACGGGGACGTTCGCCCTACGAAGAGCGCCGTGGACCGCCACCATATTCCGACCACACCCAGTCCAAGCCCGCAGGGCGATAGAGAATAGCCCAGCGATTTATCGCTGTGGAACCGGGGCCGAGGACAAAAGCCAGTCCCCTAAGGGACGAAAGAGGCGCAGTCCGCACACGGCGGCTACACGCCGACACCGAATTCCGACCACACCCTCAGAATCCGCGCAGTTGCACCTATGGGCGCACCTGCTCATCGACGGAAACAGCCTACCGCTGCTGCAGCAGGCGTTCGAGCGACTCCAGCCGCTGTTCAAGACGCTTGTTCTGAGCGACAGTCTGCTCCAGCTCGGCGATTCTGGCGTCCTGCTCCTTCAGGGCCTCGACCAGCACCGCGACCAACCTGTCGTAGGCGAGCGCAGAGGCATCCGTGCCGTTGGCCTCGTAGTCCACGACCTCCGGAATGACGCGACCGACCTCCTCGGCAACCATGCCGATGTCGTGAGTGCCCTGGTCCCTCCAGTCAAAGGATACACCCCGCAGGCTGCGGACCTTGTCCATCGCGTGATCGATCGTGCTGACGTTGACCTTCCATCGCTGGGAGCTGTAGGTTTTCCAGGCGTTGGCCCTGCCCTGTCCGGCGGCGCTGGCAGTGTTCGGCAACTCCAGGCGATACTCCGGCGTGGCCTCGGCGATGCCAACATATCCGGTGCTGGTCACACTGATAGCCGGCGGAAGGACGGCCACATTGCTGATTGTGAAGAGGCCGTTGGCCCCCTTGAGACTCCATCCCCAGGGCAATGACTTGCCGCCGCCAAGTTGGACATCGACCTCGGCGTCCCCATCTTTGGGATTGCTGAAGTATGCTGCGAGCTGCCTGCCGGAGCCCTCTTTCACCACGCGCAGAGCCGGCTTCACCGCATCCGCCGTACTGGTCGTAGCACTCGGCGGTACCTCAATCCGCGCGTCGCCGAGCACGTGCAGCTTCGCGTCGGGCGCTTCGGTTGAAATGCCCACGTTGCCCTAGGGCTATCGCATCTAAATTGAGCCTTTGTAGGTGTGGTTTCGTATTCTTCTCAGAAGCAAGACACTCAGATTAGAGAGGAATACGTTCTTGATGAGCAAGTCGATTTGGGATCATTTTGCCGCGGTTCCTGATCCTCGCGTGGAGCGGACGAAACGGCATGAATTACAGGATATTCTGGTCATTGGCGTCTGTGCCGTGATCTGCGGGGCTGAGCACTGGACGGACGTAGAGATGTTCGGCAACGTCAACGAGGAATGGTTTGGCACGTTTCTGGACCTGCCCAATGGCATTCCATCGCATGATACCTTTGGTCGGGTCTTTGCCGCCCTGGACCCGGATGCGTTTGAAGCGGTCATGCAGGCGTTTGTGGCGGATCTGGCCGGCAGCAGCCGGGGCAAGCACATCGCCATCGACGGCAAGACCCTGCGAAACAGCTTTGATCGGGTCCGTGCCAAAGGCCCGTTGCACATGGTCAGTGCCTGGGTCCACGAGAACTGCGTGGCTTTCGGCCAACGGGCGGTCGATGCCAAGAGCAATGAGATCACCGCGATCCCGGAGTTGCTCAAGCTGCTCGACGTGGAGGAGGCAACCATCACGATTGACGCCATGGGTTGTCAAAAGGAGATCGCCGAGCAGATCGTCGATCAGGGCGGCGACTATGTGCTGGCCCTCAAGGCTAACCAAGGGACTCTGTACGAGGATGCCCGGATGTACATGGAGGACGGCATCGCCCACGGGTTTGCCGGCGAGCAGGACTTCTGGGAAACCGTGGAAAAAGGCCATGGACGACTGGAAACCCGCCGGGTGTGGACTACCAGCGATGTGGGATGGCTGCAAGGGCGTCACGACTGGCCGGGTCTGGGCAGCCTCACGGCCATCGAGCGAGAGCGTCAGGTCAACGGCCAGTGCGAACGAAAGCGACACTACTTCATCAGCTCCCATCCGGGACACTGTGCCCAGCGTCTGGGGACATTGATTCGCCATCACTGGTCCGTGGAGGTCCAGTTGCACTGGTCGCTGGACGTGAGTTTCCATGAGGACGCCAGTCGAGTCCGAGTGGCCAACGCCGCCGAGAACTTCTCGCGATTGCGTCGAATCGCCCTGATGCTGCTCAAGCAGGAGAAGACGGCCAAGGGCGGCATCGCCGCCAAACGCCTCCGAGCCGGCTGGGACCGAGACTACCTGCTTAAGGTCCTTGGCATTTAGATGCGATAGCCCTGCACGTTGCCCGTCCTGGCCTTGACAACCATCCTGTCATCCCCGAACGGCGGATATGGGAAACTCTCCCGGATTACCAAACTCGAAGTAGAGCCCTCCCGCAGGACCTCCCACGTATTGACGCCGACCCCTGTCGTCGTCATGCTGACCCCCGCGTCGTCCCCCAGTTCGCCCATCAGTCTGAGCCAGGCGGGCGACGCACCCTGCACGAGTATATTCCCGACCACGTGCAGTTTCTCCCCCGGCTGGCTGGTCCCAAGACCCACATTGCCCGAGGGAATCGAGTACATCAGATCACCCGATACCATCCAGTCGTTATCGCCGTACCCCGCAGCGTGTGTGATGTAATCGGTCCTGGCAATGATCTGCACACGCCCGCAGTACTGTTTCGGGCACGTGCCGCCCCAGTAATGACCGCATACTTCGACGAGCTCGCCGGACAGGAGGTTGTGTGCGGTTTCATAGCACACCTGAACCGAGTCCAGATCCTTCAGCACTTTGTTTGGGTCCTCCAGGATCGCACCGATATTCACGCTGACGTGGTAATCCCCGTAGCAAATGGGGATGACGTCGTGGGCCTCATCGGCGGCCACGGTCCCCAGGAACTTGACCTGCCCATTCTGGCCCAAAACCGGATCGATCCCGCCCCAGACATGTCCGGCAACAGCCAGCACGCACAACAGAATCGCACCACCTCTCATCGTCTTCATGTCCTTGCTCCTTTCAAGCCCTTACCCTCGTTTCGTGCCGCGCACAGCGGGCGGCTTTGCCTCGCGAGTGTGTGAGAACCGTGCATGTCTCGCCGCATGGCGTACGGGCCGGGGGAGAGAAACCGAGAAGCAGACCTTCAGGCCACGATGACAGAGTGTATGAAGAGAACCGCGACGCTCAGCAGCGAAATACCCCTGAAAAGCATCTGGGGATCAAGGATTCGAACCTTGACTAAATGATCCAGAGTCATTTGTGCTACCATTACACTAATCCCCAGTCTGAAGAACTCTGGAACAAGGGGCTATTCTACCGCACGGGGGGGATTTGTATCAAGTCCAAAATGTCGAATGATTTTCCAGCCGGCCGGCAGGAGGACCGCGGCCAGGGCGATTTTCACCGCATCGCCGGCAAGGAACGGGTACAGGCCGATGGCCAGCACGCCGCGACCGCCCAAAGGCTGGGCAAAGATATGGACCAGGCAGAACAGCCACGTCAAGCCACAGACGTACAGGCCAAGGTTACCCATAACCATTGCCAGGATCGTCGTCGCAGGCTTGCGGTCCCAACCTCGCTCCGCCAATGAACCGACAATGTACGCGACGGCCAGGAAACCGACCAGGTAACCGCCCCGAGGGCCAAGAAGGACACTCAAGCCTGCCCCGCCATGGGCGAAGACCGGAAACCCTGCCAGGCCCTCCGCCAGGTAGGTCAGCACGCAAAGCACGGCTCGCCGGGAGCCAAGCAGTGCGGCTATCATCAGAACTGCGAACGTCTGCCCCGTGATCGGCACCGGCCCCCCTATCGCCACCTGGGCACACAGGGCGATGACAATCGAGCCGCCCACCACCACGGCCGCATCATACAGGCGGCCAAGTCCCTTTTCCGAGGGTCGAACAAGATCAGCGACGGTCATTCCAGCAATCATGGTGATTCAATCCGTGACAAATTCCATTTCCCTTCTCACAATCTCACATTGCCCCGCCGCAGTGACACCGGCGGAGACTGAACGATCCGACTCGACATTATAGCCCCCGCCGCCACGCGCGTCAAACATCCACATGGATCAGGCCCGCAGGTCATTCCTACGCAAGCAGTGTGCCTTGCAAGGCCGGCTCCCGTGTCTCCGGCTGCTCGTCCGGCTTGGCCTCGGCGACGGGAAGTCGCGATTCCTTTGCGGCAAGCAGAATAGCTCCTACATAGGCGGCAGTACTGACCAGCGCAATGACAATCGCCCGCATCAGGGTCAAACAGCCGATCTTGCCAGCCCCGCCGTGCCTCCCCCTCCAATCCCAAATCACAAATCATAAATCATAAATCCAAGAGGCCCCCGCCCCCCTTTTCACATCAAACATCAAAAATCAAACATCAAACTTCATACCCCATCTTGCCACAGAGAAGGAATCTGCCAACTGAGAACTGAGCATCTCGCGCAGAGACGCAGAGACCGCAGGACTGAAGGGATTCTCACTGATCCCCGACCCCTGGCACCTGATTGTCATTCCGCAATCCGAAATCCGCAATCCGAAATCCTGCCCGCTCGCTCCGCAATGGCCGCTAAACTTTAACCTAAGGGCCGACCCTCGAAGCCGGATGTGGTCGGAATACGGTGGCAATTGGCTAGGCTCTTCGTAGGTTGTGCGTCCCCGCACGACCAGTTCGGGCCCTTGCAGCGGACTCGATAGTGTGCCAGGCCACAGCCGAGGAGGGACGAGCGAGGACGCTCGTCCTACGTGGAGCCCCGAATCCGCCACCGAAAGCCGGCCGACCCTCGAAGCCACTGCCGAATTCCCATTTGACAAGCACTCCCGGCGTACGTATAATCTTACTGGTAAGACTATCAAGGAGACAGCCATGAGATCACTGGCAACCACGAAGATGTCGTCAAAAGGCCAGGTCGTGATTCCCGAAGAGGTCCGGCGAGAGCTCGGCTTGGACGCCGGAACCCAGTTTATCGTTGTCGCGGAAGATGATGTCGTCATCCTCAAGATGGTCAGGCCTCCTTCCATGAAGGACTTCGATCATCTCGTCCGCAAAGCCCGGTCGCAGGCCAGAGCCACAGGCATGAAACGTGCCTCTATTGCGACCGCGGTCTCCGAGGTCCGCAAGCGACGATGAAAATCGTGCTCGACACCCGGAGGCCAACAACGGCTTTTTGATCCGCAGATTAACGCCGATTGACGCAGATTTACAGCAATCCACTATCAACAAACAACCGGCAGCCGCTTCTTTTGACACGGATTCACGCGGATAGACACGGATTTCGTAGGGTGTGCACCGCACACCGATTCCTCCCATGTCATTCCCGGCTTGACCGGGAATCCAGGTTCTTCTTTGAACCGCGAAATACGCGAACCACGCGAAAGAAAAGGCTTCTCGCGCAGAGACACTGGGACGCAGAGGGAACGCAACCGCAGATGAACGCAGATTAACGCCGATTTTCAACCGAGAACTGACAACCGACAACTGACTACTGCTCCTCCCATTCCGCACTCCGCATTCCGAAATCCGCAATCAACTGGCCCCGCCCCCCTTTTCACATCAAACATCAAACATCAAACATCAAACTTCATCCCCCCATCTTGCTTTTCGTCTCTTTTCGTTTCGTTCGGCTACCCACCTGGAGCCGGGATTACTTCTTGTTGACTCCTTGCATCACGACGAGCCACGTGTGTTTTCCTGCCACCTCGGCATACACCCGCCCGGTGCGCGTGTCGAGAATTCGCTCTCCCGTCGAGCCGAAGGGAACATAGCGTCCATCACCGGACCCCGATGTCAACAGCAGAGTCAGCAGAACTCCAAGCACAAAGGCCAGCAGAAGACGCAGTACATTCTTCCTGTCCATGATCAAAACCTCCATCGTTATTCGTGAGAGTCACCGATTATTTCTGTCCATAATAGGTGACTGTCCATAGTTACCCTCAGCGCCCCGCCCGCCCCCCTCCTTGCCGAAAAGAGCACCTGATACCCGTTCCGTTCGCCGCGTACCCCTTTAGTTCCCCTGTCGTTTTCGTGCCTTCTCCCGAATAGCTAAGGCTCTCCTGTGGAGGGGCTCTGCTTCTTCGTACTTGCCTTGATCGCGCAAGACCAGAGCCAGGTTGTTCAGGCTGAGGGCCACATGAGGATGATCCGGCCCAAGTGCCTTCTCCCCGATGGCCAAGGCTCTCCTGGCAAGAGGCTCAGCCTCATCATACTTGCCCTGATCGCGCAAGATCTCCGCCAAGTTGTTCAAGCTGGCAGCCACATCGGGATGATCCGGCCCAAGTGCCTTCTCCCCGATGGCCAAGGCTCTCCTGGCAAGAGGCTCAGCCTCATCATACTTGCCCTGATCGCGCAAGATCTCCGCCAAGTTGTTCAAGCTGGCAGCCACATCGGGATGATCCGGCCCAAGTGCCTTCTCCCCGATGGCCAAGGCTCTCCTGGCAAGAGGCTCAGCCTCATCGTACTTGCCCTGATCGCGCAAGATCTCCGCCAAGTTGTTCAAGCTGGCAGCCACATCGGGATGATCCGGCCCAAGTGCCTTCTCCCCGATGGCCAAGGCTCTCCTGGCAAGAGGCTCAGCCTCATCGTACTTGCCCTGATCGCGCAGGACCGCAGCCAGATTGCCGAGGCTGGTGGCCACATCGGGATGATCCAGCCCAAGTGCCTTCTCCCGGATGGCCAAGGCTCTCCTGTGCAGTGGCTCTGCTTCCTTGTATTTGCCTTGATCGTGCAGGACCGCAGCCAGATTGCCGAGGCTGGCACTCACGCTCGGATGGTCCAGCCCCATGGATTTCTCCAAGATCGCCAAAGCTCTCCTGCAAAGTGCCTCTGCTTCCTCATACCTACCTTGGTTGTCTACATGCAGAGCCAGATTGTGCAGGCATCCGCCAACATCCGGATGATCTTGTCCCATCGCGTTCTCCACGATCACCACAGCCCTCCTGCAAAGCAACTCTGCTTCCTCGTACTTGCCCTGGTGGGCTCGGATCAACGACAGACTCGTCAGGATGGCGGATAGATCGCGATGATCCGGTACCAGGGTCCCTTCAAGGATGGATAGGGATCTCCTGCAAAACAGCTCTGCCTCGTCGTATTTGCCTTGGCTGTCAAGGAGGAAGGCCAGACTTTGCAGGTTGATAGCCACACACGGACGATCCGCCCCCAGTGATTCCTCAAGGATCGCTAAAGCTCTTCTGCAAAGCGGATCTGCTTCGCTGTACTTACCTTGATGGTTCAGGAGCTGAACCAAGTTAGTCAAGCAGAGAGCCACATCCGGATGGTCCGCCCCCACCGATTTCTCCAAGATCGCTAAAGCTCTCCTGCAAAGCAGTTCGGCTTCCTTGTACTTGCCTTGCCAGATCAGGAGCCGAGCCAAGTTGTTGAGGCTCGCGCCCACGTGTGGATGATCTGGCCCCAAAGACCGTTCCTTTCTAGCAACTGTTGCTCTGAGTATCTCTTCCGCTTCAGGATAACGGGCGAGTTGATGTAACAGTTCGGCCTTGACGTCATAGAATGAATTCTGTAACTCATGCGGTATTCCTCCCCGTTGTTTTTCCAGAGCCTCTAGAGCAGCAAATCTCCTGTAGGCAGGCCAAGTGCGTTCTGTGGCAACAACGACGGACCACAAGGTGTGAGGGGTGAGTCTCCCCGCCTCAGCATCGTGCGAGAGTTGTTCAGCAAGATAGTCAGCCTCATCCAATCCAATCCACCATGCAAGGGAGTTGCGATAGATCTCGCCATCTCCCTCAGTCGGCAAGAATCGCGACAATTCAAGAAAGAGCTTCGCAATACCTCGCGTCGTGACGGGCAGATGCACCTTGAGATAGGCGATGAGCTTTGCTGCCTGTTCGGCGTGCTCTGCGGCATGTAATTGTTTCAAGAAGACCCTTCGAAGCGTTCTGTTCCTCCATCGGTATACGGACACGCGGTTGAACGAAGGATGAGCGGCCTGGAGGTCCTCAAACACCGGGTAGTTCGTGTTCTCGACGAGCTTATCGTCGATCAGGTCTCCGAGGACATCCCTTTCATCTACCGAAAGTCCTGTTGACTCCATGATGAGGTTTGATGGGACATACGTGCCGCACATTGCCGCCAAGCACATGAATTGATCTAACTGGCTCATTACGTCACTTGACAGCTGCTCTCTGAGGGCATCAAATGGCTCATAAAACTCAGGTGCAAACACGCCTGCAAATCGATCCGATTCAAGACCCTCGTCGGCGAGCCGCCAGTATTCACCATCCCAGAGCACGAGGTGCTCGCCCACTAAGTCCCCAAGGACTCTTGCCATGTCTTCAGGGTATCCAGAACTGTACCGCCAGAGAACAGCATAGAGGCCATCCGGGAATGTGTTCGGTGCAAATCGGGAGTCTATAACCGACCGAAACGTCTTGTGATCGTGTGGGCCAAATGTCAGGGGCGCGAACTTGATATCGCTATCACTTCTCCGAAAATTACGGACCGAGTCACTTGAGAATGCCAACACCAAGTTACTGTGTCTATCAAGACATGCCCTCAGCCACCTTCGCCAGGTGGTGGTCAACAGATCGTTATCGCGCACATGTAGGACCAACTTGGCATCTTGGGTTAGATAATGAATAAGACGGTCCAGCAGCTCATACCCGGGTCGGTTGGGACCCGAAAGATCGTGCATGCTTTCCCAGAGTTTCCTTAAGGGGATTTTGAGGCTGACTTCGAGCGACAAGAGGGCACACACCCAGAATTGTGCTTTTGCCTTCAACTCAGGTTGGGTTGCCCTAATGATCTCCCAGACTCTTGACCTGTCTCGCTCTGTCTGGTTGGCAAGCAGGCGATTTGCATACTCCTCCAGGGTTGTTCCATCGTTTGCGTAGCCATCGAGATCGATTGGGGCAATATGAACCTTTACGCCTTTTCCTTGTGCGAGATAGCCGACAGCCTCTACGAAGTACTCTCGGCCTATTCCTAGTTCACCTAATAGAACGACAGTCCGTGGGTATTCACCCGTCTGGTCTTCCAGAACTTTCAGCATCGCGTCGATGTGGTCCGAACGCTGGAAGTTGAACTGGATGTATTTATCCATCGGAGAATCAAACACCGTACCCGCCATCTCACTGGGCCCCTCTTAAACCTGCACATAGCTCACCTGCCGGGCAATCTCCATACCTTGGGACCATGATAGGGTGTCCCCTGCCCCTGTCAAGCCACGAAGCCTTCCCCGCAGGGCAATCGCATCTGAATTCTTGGCTTACTAGGCGGCTTACTATGGACAGACCTGAATGGCACTTCCATAAGAGCTATGTTGTGTTGAGCAGGCGTGCTTTGACGATGGATCGAGGCTCGTTCAGATAAACCTGTTTCTTGGGTCGTCTTTTCACCGCACGCGGCTCTGGAATTCGGGGAACACAATACTAATCTGGACAGGGCCATTCGAGAGCGGAATGGGCGGGGAGGTGGGAAGGGCCGGCGGGACGCCGGGAGGGGCGGGGCTGCGGGGGCGTGGGGCGAGGGCCCGGCGGGACGCCGGAGCGAGGATCGTCTCCAGTCTCCAGCCGGGGTGGTTCTTACCTTCTTCCCTTCGGTCATTCCTGCTCTGTGTCCTCTGCGTCCTCTGTGGCAAAAAGGAGGTGTGAAGTTTGATGTTTCAGCGGTTCCGGGGACATCTATGAGCAAGCCGTTGTCAAGACGGTCGCGGGATTTTTTCGCGGGAATCCCAAACATCTATTCGGCGTCACCCAATCCGGGGCGCCGGTAGTCTACGTACGGGCCGTAGGGGTTCCGGGGACACAACATTAATTTGGACAGGGGTCGGGGGTCCTTGCACTGCGGATTTCGGAATGGGAGGAGCAGTAGTCAGTTGTCGGTTGTCAGTTCTCAGTTGGAAATCGGCGTTAATCTGCGTTCATCTGCGGTTGCATCCCCTCTGCGTCCCAGTGTCTCTGCGTGAGACAATCAGAATTGTCTGGTAGTTCTCAGTTGAGAGCTCATTCTCCGTGGTCTCCGTGGTGAAATGGGGTCTGATGTTTGAAGTTTGATGTTTGATGTTTGAAGAGGGAAGACGGGGTGAGAGGCGGTCCCTTTCGCGTGGTTCGCGGCTCCGGCCTTGGCGAAAGGTTTTTTTCACTATGTCTCCGGACGGGGGGTCGCGATAACACCGTTGAGGCAAAGGACTTACAGCGATGATTGTCACGTAAAGGGACTTGCCGGGAATTTTTTTTGATTTTGATACGACTGATTTATTCATAAGGATATTCAGAGAGAGCACATCGACGCAGACAACGCGTGGGGGTCGGTGGCGGTCTCACGGTAAGAAGGCCTTGAGGGGTAGAATTCAGCATTCCACTGAAGCGGGCACAGGCGGCAAGACCCATAACACACGATCCAGGGGAACAAGGCATACAGGCTGGGGGGATGAGCATAATGAGTAAAGCGGGTTCGGGCTCGGGCTTGCGGCATATAAAACTGATGATCGCGACAACGGCCGCGGTGGTGCTGCTGACCACCAGCACGGCGGCCCCGTGGTGGAGACATAGCGGCGGACTGGAAGCCACGCCAAGTACAGTCCGGAAAACGGTGGTGCAACTCACCGGCACCGCCGGCGGGCATTTCACAGGGTACTACATCTGCAACGGCAAGCGGACCACCATCTGCGGCGTCCTTCCCCTCACTCTCACTGAGCCCGGTATCTCGCAGTGCGAGTTCCGAAAGATCAAGCCGAACGATATCCTCGTCTTCCAGGTACGTGACGCCGGCTCCTATCTGCATTTTGCTGCCCCTGTCGGAACGCGGGGAGTACGGGCCGATACCGCCACGGGCAACTGGAACGCCGGAGTCATCAGGAGATAGGCCGATACGACAATCGGACGGGCAAGGATGCCGTGCACGCCGGGATCGAACAATCCGATCCATAACCACCATTCCAATCGCCACGCCATCAAACATCCATGCGCCTGGCCCTTCAGGCGATAACACCCGCAAAACAAAGGACTTACAGCGATAAGGCCGGAAAAAGCGAGCCGACCGTGAAATTTCGCCGGAGTTGACCCGACTGATCTATCTATGGAGACTTGCAGGAGGCGCCGGATAGGCATATGATCGCTGTGTGTAGCAGCGGAACAGGAGACATAAGGTCGGGCAGCCGGGAGAGCACGGCATCATCAGTGGTTATTCGAATCACGTGACGTTACAGCCAAACATGGAAAGGGGAAGGAATGAACAAGGGACTGCATACAAGGATTGCACTCGCCTGTCTTCTCGCTCTCACGGCGTTTCTGACCACCTCCTGCGTCTACATCGGTAATCACGCCCAATCGGCCCGATGCGAGAAGGAAGTGCGGCTATCGGCCCCATTGCAGCCGGGCTCGTCGTTCTCCGCCGGCACGGACGACGGGTCCATCACCATCGAGGGGCTGGAAACCACCGAATGCAGAGTGACGGCGAAAGTCGTGGCCTACGCCGGAACACAAGAAGGCGCCGACGAGCTGGCGCAGCAGATTGACGTGAGACTGGAACCTGCCGGCGACGGCCTCAAGGTGGTCATCGACAGGCCCCCTGCCATCCGAAACGCCCACTTCAGCGTGTCCCTGGACGGCGATGTACCCGCGAAGACCAATCTCGCCCTGGAGACCAGCGACGGAGGTGTGAATATCACCAACGTGACCGGCACAATTGAGGCAAAGACATCGGACGGCAGCATTGAAGTGGATCATCTCAACGGCCACGTCAGATTGAGAACCTCAGATGGCGCGATCCACTGCTCGCATCTCGATACAAACAAGCTCTATCTGCAAACGAGCAATGGATCAATCAGAGTCTCGCAGGCGTCTGTCGGAGACTGTGATGCCCGGAGTTCCGATGGCGGCATCACACTCGATGAGGTTCGTGCCGACAGGCTTGGGCTGGTTACCAGCGATGGGTCCATCCGGTGCCGCGACCTCGTTGTCCCACGGATGGACTGCAAAACGAATGATGGCGGCGTGGAACTCGCATTCGCTTCCAAGGCGCCGAAGGCGCTCTACGTGCACGCGACGACGTCGGATGGCAGCATCAGTCTCACCGCGCCATCCGGCTTGTCTGCCGGCATCGACGCACAAACCGACGATGGCTCCATCCACACGCACTTGCCCATCACAATTCAGGGCAAGATCGGCAAATCTCTGAAAGGGACCATTGGCGCCGGCGAGGGCAGCATCTTTCTCAGAACCGGTGATGGTTCCATCACGATCCACTGAAGTTTCATTTGACGGGAGAACCGAACATGGCACGAAGTACGTTGAGCATGAGTATCGCGGCGGGCCTCTGCATCCTGTCGCTCAAGATGACAGGATGCGTCATACACACCGGCCAGTTTGGCGGTTGGAACCAGGCCAAGTATGAGAGAACCGCCAGCCAGCAGGCGCCCCTCGGGACGAATGTCGCGATCGACGTGGAGAGCCGCAACGGGTCCATCACGATCACCGGAGCGGAGGCAGACAATTTCGACGTAACGGCGACGATCACAGGTTATGCGCCTACGGAGGAAGAGGCACAGGAACTGGCCGAGAAGACCCAAATCCGGCTGGAATCGGTCGGCAACACACTGCGGGTCAGGGCTGATACACCTACCACAGGCAACAACCGCGGTGTCGGTGTCAGCTATACGATCACCGCCCCACGGCGGATGAACGTCCAGTGCGAGAGCAGCTTCGGCAGCCTGCACGTGGCCGGCGTGGAGGGCGCGGTCACCGGGAAGTCAGACAATGGCTCCGTCGAGGCCAGGAATATCCAGGGGCCGGTCAATCTGCGCACTTCCTTCGGGGCGATTACCTGCACGAACGTCACCGGACAGATGACGGAACTGAAGAGCAGCAACGGCTCAATCACCATGGCGGATCTCAAGGGCTCGGCAAAGGTCGAGACGTCCTTCGGCTCTATTACCTGCCAGAGTTTCTCCGATGGCGATTTTCACCTGAGATCGGACAACGGCAGAATCTCGTTGACGCGCGGCTCGGTCGGCGAATGTGACGCCTCGTCGTCCTTCGGCGCCATCAACTGCAACGATCTGAAAGGCAAGACAGTCAAGCTGAGTTCCAACAACGGCAGCGTGGAGCTTGCGAACGTGGACGCTCCTACCCTGGGCCTGGCCACATCATTTGGCGCGATCCGGGCGCAACAGATCACCACAACGAACATCACGGCCCGCTCGGGAAACGGCAGCGTCAACATCGCCTGCACCGAATCCTGCCCGGCCGACCTCAAGGCAGAGGTCAGGAGCGATTTCGGCAGCATCGACTTCGCCGCCCCGCCCCAGTTCGCAGGCCGGGTGCATCTCTCGACCGATTTCGGTTCCGTGCGAACGGCCCGACCTGTCACCATGAGTGGCGAGATCGGCAAGAAGAACATCAGCGGCACGATCGGCCAGGGAGCCGGCTCGCTCCACCTGGCCTCTGCCAACGGATCCGTCGAGCTGAAGTAGCAAAGCCGCGGATCAGCGACTCGCCCGATCAATGTGTGTGCGAGACCCCGTTTTGCTGCGGTTCGGCAGGTGTCTTCCGCAACGGAACCGCCCCCTTTTGCGGTCCGGCCATCACGCTCGCTAACTTGGCCGTCTTCTGAGCGTCATCAAGCTGATCCCACGCATTTGGGCAGCCGGCACAGCAGAATGCCACCTTTTGTCCGTTGAACATCCTCGTCAGGTTTGCCGGAACCTTGTCCGCACTGATTCTCGACCCCATGATGGGACAGCGGTCGTTGACGATCGACGGCTCCACGTGCTTGCCAAGTGCCTGGCGGACGGCTTCAAGCGAGCTTTGGGCTCGCCTCAGCTCCTTCAGGGCTTCCTGCTGACGGCCGGCTTCGAGGTGCTGGATCGCCCGTGCGAGCACCTCCTGCACAGCCGGCACCTTCTTCGCGTAAATCGTGTCCAAGCCCTCGACCGCCTGTTTTCCCACGCTTGTGGTCTGCTGTAGACTACCCGGCCCACGATCCCCATGCTGCTGTGCATAGCCTCCCGCAGCAACGACGAAGATACCGGCAGCAATAGTCATGAAAATGACTCCTGCCCTCGGAATCCGGTGTTTGTCCCCGTTCATTTCCATCTCCTTTCTGAACATGCTATCATTGACCTCAGGTGAACCTGTCATGATTTGCCATCTAAACGGTCCGCCGGTCGGCAACGTTCCAAGGAAACGTATTTTTCCAGGCGGGCAGAGAATGACTCCGACCATGGATCGCTTGACACAAAGACGCCTGAACGGCTATTGTATCTTGTCCAGACCCGGATGGTGGCCGGTCTTTTGGGGAACCTTTTGCGCGGAAGAATCGTTTAGATCAGGAAACAGCCAGACAGATGCAGGGCCCGGAAGGTTTTGAGCAGGTCGCGCTGCCGCACCTCGACAGCGTATACAGAGCGGCGGTAGCCCTCTGTGGCCGGTCTGACGATGCGGACGACCTGGCCCAGGCCACGTTCGCACGGGCCTTGGAGCGGTTCCATACGTTCGCAGTCGGAACCAACTGTAAGGCATGGCTCTTTCAAATCATGAGGAATATCCGGATCGACCACCTCAGGCACCGGAAGGTGGCCGGCAACTCGGTGCCGCTCGATGAAGAACTGTTGCCCACGGAAGCCCCGGTCGGGCAGACCGTGTGGTCGAATCCCGAGGATTTGCTGGAGAATTTTTCGGACGAGCAGATCATCCGCGCACTCAAGCGCTTGCCCGAGGATCAGCGATTGACGCTGTTCCTGGTCGATGTCGAGCAACTGAGCCACCAGGAAGTGGCGGATATCATGGGCGTCGCGGTCGGGACAGTCAAGAGCCGAACCAGTCGGGCCAGAGATGAGCTGAAGAGCCATTTACTGTCGTACGCCAAGGAGATGGGATTCACAGGGCGAAACCGATGAGCCATCTGACGCAGGAACAATTTGAGGAAATCTTGCAGGGAGACGGGCCAGTCCCTGAGCACGTTGCCCAGTGTCCGGACTGCCGGGCCCGCCTGGAGGAAAAACGCGCTCTAACCCGGAGAGTGCGAGGCGCGTTCTCCGCGATTCAGGCCGGACCGGATTTGATGAACCGAATCCGTGCGGATATGGCCGCCGGACAAACGGCTTCCGCCGCAAAGCCCCAGATCACTCCTTTGCGATTCCATCGGCACATCTGGTCCGCGTTTGCCGCCGCGGCGATCATTCTGATCGCTGTCGCATTCGTGGCCTTCTATGTCAATACAGGTTCCCAGATCAAGGCGGCCCAGATTGAACTGGTTGGGATTCACCGCGCCAATCTCAGCTCTCTTGCACAGCCTGCAAACGGCCACGACGCAAACGAGCTCGGCACGCTCATTCAGATCAAAGGGGGCTCGAACCCGGTCATGTCCTGCACCGGGGCATGTGGGTGTAGCGTACGAAAGTTTTGCGGCCGCCAAGTGGCAAGCTACGTCGTCAAAGGGCCGAATGCCCCCGTATCCGTTATCGTGGTCCCGCAGTCGCCCAAGGCGCTGGGCATGACACCCGCAGATGACAAAGCCGCGGCCAAGCGAACTGTTTGGAAAGCTGCGTGCGGGAACTGCAACATGGCCTCTGTCCGCATCGGTGAATACTCATACTGTGCCGTCGGCCAGGTCACACAGCAGGAATTGACCGGTGTGTTGAATGCCCTTTCGCAGCAGCCTGAAAGCACCGCCCTGTCAAGGTGAAAAGCAATGGGTCCCAAATGCGCAACATCAGCAGCCACCTTGACAGGGCTGGCTGAAAGCGCCCATCGCGTGCAAAGGAGGATAGAACAATGGCAAATGCCCATATGGGATGGGCGGCAGCCTGTGCAGTGGTGATTACCGGCATAGTGGCCAACGTGGCCGCAACACCTAAAGATGTCCCCGTCCCACAGATTGACGGGCCATGGTGGCAGGTGGCCGGCAATCCGATGGACCACAAGTATGCGACGCAGAAGCAGGAGCCGGTGGATTTCGCTGTCTGGCAGGCGGCGGACGGTTCCTGGCAGCTTTGGTCGTGTATCCGCGGCACCACCGCCGGCGGCAAAGGCGGCAGGACGCGATTCTTCTACCGCTGGGAAGGCAAGCGCTTGGCCGATCCGAATTGGACACCGATGGGAATTGCCATGGAGGCCGATCCCTCGCTGGGCGAGACTCCCGGCGGGCTCCAGGCCCCGCACGTGGTCAAGATCGGCGACACATGGCATATGCTCTATGGCGACTGGGTCAATATCTGCCACGCGACGAGCAAGGACGGCAAGAGCTTCACTCGCGTCGTCCAGCCCAACGGTAAGACCGGCATGTTCAGCGAGGGCCCCGACGTAAATACGCGGGATATCATGATCCTGCCCCACGACGGGAGATGGTACGCCTACTACACCTGCCACCCGAACAACCAGGGTATGGACTGCCTGCGAACGACGGCGGATTTCAAGCAGTGGAGCGAGTCAACGGTCGTCGCTTTCGGCGGCCAGGCGACCACCGGGCCCTGGTCGGCGGAGTGTCCCCATGTCGTCAAGCTCAGCGATCACAGTTTCTATCTCCTTCGCACCCAATCCTACGGCAACCCGGAGAAAGGCGACATCCGCAAACGAGGCCCGGCCAAGACCAGCGTCTACTACTCCGTCGATCCCACCATGTTCGGCATCAATCAGGATGGGAAGTACCTTCTTTGCGCGTTGCCCGTAGCGGCCCCGGAGATCATCCTGCACGAAGGCCAGTATTACATCGCCGCCCTGAACGAGGGCGCCCTCGACGGCATCCGCATCACCCGCCTGAAGTGGACCACGCCATAGATGCACAAACAATGTGAATTACCTCGCGTCACACCGGGAGTCCGGATGCCATGCTTACGCTCGCGTAAGCATGTGCTGAGCATTGAGACGAACATGTCCACGCAAGCGTGGACATGGCACCCGGTCAATAGGCATATGCCTATTGACGATCTGCCCTCTGGGTCAGTTTCAGAGCCCAGTCGAGCTTTGATTTCGTCGATCCATCGGGGAAGGTCGGGAGAAGAATCATGCCGTTGTCCTCTGCGTCCGGCACAGCGACCTCTGTCCGGCTGCCGGTGCGCGGGTCGAACCAGATGGCATCGTATGACGCGCCGGGGGTCGCGCCGGAGACGGTCGCCTGCGGGCAGTCCTTCTCGAAGTAGATGAGGAAGAGCTTCTTATCATCAGTCCGGGCGCAGTAGGCCCAGCCGACAAAATCCTTCTCGGGCCCCGAGCGGTTCGGCGTAACCAACTCAGCATGTGGCACGAGCTTCTGGTAGGCGCGTCCCTCCGAGAGCACGAACCGGGCAAGGTGTCTCATCTGTGAGCCGGAGGGCCACTGGATGACCTCCCAGATATGGGTTTTGGCCTGTGGCTCGATATTGCCGCCCCACAGGCCGCCGTCCCAGCCGCCGGCGCCGTAGATGTGCCCGCCGAATCCTCCGGACAGGACGCTGCCGTACATCGCCGAGCGGCAGTAAAGGTCCGAGAGGAGACTGCCGCCGGGGGCCCCTTCCTCACCCACGGCATTGACGTCCCTCTCCCAGCCCGGCCGCTCCATTCCCGCATAGTACGGCTCGCCGTTGATCGCCGGCATGGGCGGAGTCGTGCGGAAAATCTCGGTCAGGAGCTCGTAACTGTTGTGGGTCCGCTGACCATTGCCGATCTGGTGAAAGGTCAGCCATTTGGCCTTGTCCGCGTGCCCGAAGTCTCGCAACGACGATGGATTCGAGTTGCAGCTCACCAGCGTGCCAAACGGCGGCGGGCCGAACTTGTCAATGACGGCGTTGGCCGCCGCGTTCCAGTCGTCGGCCGGGATTGTCGCCCCGGGCGAATCGAAGTGAATCGGGCTGAAGAAGCAGATATTCGCCTGGTAGCGACTCCAGACATACTGGATATACCGCGTGTACGAGTCCGGCCATTTGTGGTACTTCTTCCACCCCTGCCCGATGTCCCGCCGGGCCACCTCGATGAACGGAATGATCCCATTGGCGTTGAGGTAGTCGATCTTGCGGTCGAGACTGCGGAAGTAGGCTGGATTGATGCGGTCCAGATCCGGGAAGACCTGCTCATAACCCGGCGCTTTGCCTGGAAACAGGAACGCCCGGTTGCCCGCCTCGTCGTGCATGTCCTTGGCGCTGTTCGTCCCCGCCTGCTGCCAGGCGGATCGCAGCACCGTGCCGTCAGCAGTCTGCAGATGGGCGGGCTTGCCGTCATTGGCCCAGTTCGGAAAGGCGGCGATCATCGCGATACAGTTATAGCCCTGCTCCCTGGCGAATCGCACGTAATCCTGGAAACCTGCATCGGGTCCGATGGGCCGGTGTTTGTCCCCATCACGCCAGGGGTAGCGAAACGTGCCCACGGACCACCAGGTGTCGCCCAACAGAAAGAACGGCGTCCCGTCGGCATATTCGAAGGCCCGGCCGTTAGCTGTCGGGCGCACCATCCCCCGCCGGCACGGATTGCCTGCTTTCTCAATCGCCGACCACGCAGTCGAGGCGAAGACGCCCTTCTTGGCGTTGAGGCCGCCGTCATTCTGGTTTGAGCCGCTGACCCAGTTCCACCAGCCCGGCCCGGTCGTCAGGATCCGCACACGGAACGTGTTGCCGCCGTCCCAGAAGCCGTAACACCGCTTCTGGAAATCCGGCCCCGTCAAATCCACCCAGACGGTCACGTCTTCGTAGGGATTCTCGTAGTTGTTGTCCGCCTGCAGGACGATCTCGACCTTCTCCCACATGCGACAAGCCACGGTGGCCGCCCGGCCGGCGCTCGACGCGAATGAAACGGCGATAAACAATGCAACGACCGAATTGTAGTTCATAGAATCCTTCCACTCACGATTTCCTGCATACGGTTCAGCACGCGGCGGCATTTTAGTTTGCCGGACAGTGCCGGACAAGCTACAATTCCTGCGTGGTTGCAAGAAGACTCACGACAACTGTAAGCGTTGGCTCTGTGCGGCTCGGTTCCTCTGCCCCCGTCGTCATCCAGTCGATGACCAAGGTCCCCACGACGGACATCGACCGATGCGTCGGGCAGATCGAGCAGCTCACGCGGGCGGGTTGCGCGCTGGTGCGGGTAGCCGTTCCCCGGCAGGCAGATACGGCCGCATTCGCCGAGATCGTCAAGCGCGTCGACGTTCCGTTGATCGCCGACGTGCACTTCAGCCCGGAGCGCGCCATTGAGGCTATCGAGGCCGGAGCGGCCAAGATCCGGCTGAATCCGGGCAACATCAAGAACCGGGAGGACATCCACCGGGTCATCGACGCCGCCAAGTCGCACAAGGCCGCAATCCGCATTGGCGTCAACGAGGCCAGCATCCGCGACCTTAGCCAGGAGGCGGTCCCGCCCGAGCGACGGACCGAGCTGATGCTCGATGAAATGCGTCAGTACATTCGCCTGTTCGAGGACCGGGGATTCGATCAACTGGTGCTTAGCGCCAAGAGCAGCGACACCGTGCGGACTATCGAGGTTAACCGGCGCATCGCCGAGAGCTTCCGGTATCCGCTCCACCTCGGCCTGACGCACGCCGGCCTGCCGGAAGACGCGACAATCCCGTCCGCCATCGCCCTCGGCACACTCCTGGCCGAGGGGATCGGCGATACGATCCGGGTCAGCGCCGCCGGCGATCCGGTGATCGAGACGCAGATCGCCTCACAGATTCTCATCTCGCTGGGGCTGCGCGAGCGGTCCACGCCGGAGCTGATCGTCTGCCCCACCTGCGGGCGAACCGAGATCGACATCATCAAGCTGGCAAAACAGGTGGAGAAGGCCCTTCGCGAGGTGAATAAGCCGTATCGCGTGGCCGTCATGGGTTGCGTGGTCAATGGTCCGGGCGAGGCGGCCGACGCCGATTTCGCCATTTGTGCCGCCAAGGGCAAGGCCTTCTTCTACCGGCACGGCCAAAAGATCGCCACCGTCCCGGAGGCGGAGATCATCCCCAGGCTTCTGGAAACATTATCGGAATTATCATGAAATCGTTAAAGATCCAGTGCAGGTATGACCGATAATATCCAACAGATGCTGAAACGACTCCTGGTGGCTATTGTTTTCAGCATCGCCTTTGGCTACATCGAATCGGCCGTCGTGGTCGATCTGCGTGCGATTTTTCATCCCCACGGCTTCAACTTCCCGATGCAGGTCTTTGCTCTAACGCCACAAGGCAGGCATCTCCTGCTGACGGAGGTCGGGCGGGAGGCGGCAACGCTGGTGCTCATCCTGACGGCCGCCTGGCTCTTCAGCAGGAAGCGTCAGGAGACTGTCGCCTGGTTCATGCTCATCTTCGCCGTCTGGGATATCTTCTACTACGTCTGGCTGAAGGTGCTGCTGGACTGGCCCGCGACACTGCTGGACTGGGACGTCCTATTCCTGATCCCGGTGGTCTGGGCGTCCCCGGTGCTCTACCCGGTTCTCGCCTCAATGGCGACATTCGCGTTCGCGGTGGCGATCCTCTATCGTAGTGCGCAGGGCCAGCCCTTGCTGGTGACACGCTGGGAAACACTCGGCTGGCTGGCGGCCGCCGTCATCATTGTGGTGAGCTTCTGCCTCGCGGGTGTGCACATCGACCAGCCGGACTATGCAAGCCACTTTTATCCGGCACTGTTCGCTATCGGTTACGCCATCGGTGTCACAGCGTCTGTGATGTCTCTTCGCAGATCGCCCGTCCAGGCATTCGCGGAGCCGTCATAGGTCCCATCAGTCCTATGGGTCCCATTCCCGAGACCGCAACAAACGCAACTGCTCTCCCTACATCCCTGTGCCGGCAGGCCGGCGAGCCGGGGGACGACGCGGACTGCCGTCCTCCTCCTGCGAGAGGAATGATTCGAACCGGCCGAAGATCATCTTGCCCGCCGACGTCTGCAACGAGCTTGTCACGCTGATCGCGACCTCCCTGCCGATCTTGTTGCGCCCGTTCTCGACGACGACCATCGTCCCGTCGTCGAGGTAGCCGATGCCCTGGTCCGCCTCCTCGCCGGGTTTGACGATCCGCACACGCATCTGCTCGCCGGGCAGCACAACGACCTTGAGCAGGTTGGCCAGGTCGTTGATGTTCGCGACATCGACGCCGCGCACCTGGGCGACCTTGGTCAGGTTGTAATCGGTCGTGGCGATCCGTCCGTTGCAGGCCTTGGCGAACACCAGCAATTTCTGGTCCACGCCCTTGGCTTCCTCGATCTCGGCCGCATTGGTCTCATCGATTTCGATGTCGATCGCGGAGCTGGCCTGCATCTTGTTGAGCACGTCGAGTCCCCGCCGGCCCCGGTTTCGCTTGAGCTTGTCCGCGGAATCCGCGATGAGCTGCAATTCGTTGAGCACAAAGCGCGGGACGATCACCGGCGCGTCGAAGAAGCGGCTCTCGCACAGGTCGGAGATGCGCCCATCCACAATGGCCGAGGTATCGAGCACCAGAGGCCGGGCCCCCTTCGTCTGCTTGGCGAACTCCACATACGGAATCACGAACCGGACATCGTCCTTCGTGCGCACGACAATACTGATCGTCAGGTAGCATATGCAAATGCCAACGATCCACTTGATCGCCTTGACCGCTTCGTCGGACATCTGCATCGTATACGACTTGTTGATCATGTCCACGACCGGGGCCAGGACGCCGCTGATGAGCAGCCCGACAATCACGGCGAAGAACACGCCGGCCAGGGCGCCGAGCTTGCGCCGCGGGGTCAGGACGTCAACGAAAAAGACGAATGCCCCCATCCCGAAACCGCTGACGATCAGGCCGATGAAATTCGCCTGCCGATCCGCTGCCTCCCGGGCGATCTCGATGGAGCTGGCCTGGGCGAGCATAAACGCGACCAGCACCACCCAGAAAATGCCTCTCAAGACCCATAGCAGCATCGCTATGACCTCCAAATGATGACATTGACGGCATCAACACGATGCCATTATATCCATCGGCCGCAGCGGCATCAATGATTACAGGGAACGGCGTGTGAAAGAAAGCGTCCGACACGAGCGAAGGCGAGTCCCTGTGCACAGAGTCAGGCCGGGGATTCTCGGACTGTCCGCCGGCATGCAAGCCATCTGCTTGCGGCGTAGTGACAGCCGAGCCGCCAACAACCACAAATCGAACGAATTGGAGTTCCACGCAGGTATATGAAAAGGGCTTTCCCACACCTGCGTATGAGAAAGCCCTTGAGTTCACGTTGGCAGAGCCATAAGGGGTGCCCCCAACGGCCCTGATCGACATCGACCGGCCCTATTGAGCGGGCTGCTCGTTTTGCTGATCGGCCTCAGGCGCCTCGGCTTCTTCAGCAGGAGCCTGTTCGCCGGCGCCTTCTTCGGCAGCCCCAGATTCCTTCGCGGCCTTTTCCCGCTTGGCGTCGGCCCGACGCTGCAGCGCCTCTTTGACCCGCAGAGTATCGCCGCCCGCAGAGACCGTCGTAGGAGCGGCGACCTGGGGCTCACCCCGCCGGGGTGCCTTCTTCGGCGCCGAAGGCGCCGCATGCTCCTCGGCAGCCCACTGCACCCGACGCAGGCTCAAACCGATCTTGCGAGCCTCGGGATCGACCTTCAGGATCTTCACTTCCACTTCATCGCCAGGCTTGACGACATCCTGGGGCTTGTCGATCTTGTGGTCGGCCAGCTCGGAAATGTGCAGCAGGCCTTCCAGATCGGGCTCCAACTCGACAAACGCGCCGAAATTGGTCAGTTTGGCGATCTTGCC
Source organism: Sedimentisphaerales bacterium (assembly GCA_963708075.1). GTDB lineage: Bacteria > Planctomycetota > Phycisphaerae > Sedimentisphaerales > Anaerobacaceae > PLanc-01. Next base: position 7,489,676 of record OY970194.1, on the reverse strand, counting down.
CTTGATGATGTGACCCGGGATGTACTTCTCGGGAATCGCTCGAATCCAGGGATCCTCGCTCATCTGCTTCATGCCGAGCGAAATCCGCTGCTTCTCCTCGTTCACTTCGAGGACGACGCACTTGACTTCCTGGCCCTTCTGCAGGGCTTCGCTCGGATGGCCGAACTTGCGTGTCCAGCTCAGGTCGGAGATGTGGATCATGCCGTCGATGCCCGGCTCGATCTCGACGAACGCGCCGAAATTGGTCATGCTTCGTACGGCGGCCGTCACGATGGTTCCCGGCGGATACTTGCGGGCCGCCAGTTCCCACGGATTCGGCTCCGTCTGCTTGATGCCCAGGGAGATTTCCTGCTTCTCCTTGTTGACGTTGAGCACGACGACGTCGATCTCGTCGCCGAGATTGACCATCTCGCTCGGATGGGACAGGCGGCGAGTCCAGCTCATCTCGCTGATGTGGACGAGTCCTTCGATCCCGTCTTCCAGCCGGACGAACACGCCATAATTCATCACGTTGACGACCTTGCCCCGGACCTTGGAACCGACGGGATACTTCTCCTCGACCGTTTCCCACGGGCTCGGCGACTTCTGCTTGAGGCCCAGCGAGATCTTCTCGCTTTCCTTGTCCACCCCGATCACGACACACTCGATTTCCTGGTCCAGGTTCACCACTTCCGACGGATGGGAAATGCGGCCCCAGCTCAGGTCCGAGATATGCAGCAGGCCGTCCAGGCCGCCCAGATCGACGAACACGCCGAAATCGGCGATGTTCTTGACGATACCCTTGCGAAGCTGGCCGACCTCGATCTCGTTGAGGATCTTCTCTTTGCTGGCCTTGCGTTCCTCCTCGATCAGTTTTCGCCGCGAGACCACGATGTTGCGGTTCTCCACGTCGATCTTGAGGACTTTGCACTGAATATCCTTGCCGATGAAGCGGCTGATGTCGCCGGGCTTGCGGATATCGACCTGGGAGGCCGGCAGGAAAACCGGCACGCCGATATCGACGAGCAAGCCGCCCTTGATGCGGCGGATGACCTTGCCGTTGACGACATCGCCTTCCTTCTTCGTATTGATGATGTATTCCCAGCCGCGAATCGTGTCGGCCTTGCGCTTGCTCAGGAGAATCAGCCCGCTCTCGGAATCCGTGTCTTCGAGCAGAACTTCGATCTCCCTGCCCGGCGCCGCGTCCTCGGGACTGTCAAATTCGCCGGCGTCCACCACGCCCTCGCTCTTGAGGCCCACCTCGACAATCACGTCGTTGCCGATTTGCGAAACGATGGTGCCCTTGAGAATGGTGCCCGGCAGGCGAGAATCCACCTTTTTCTGCAAGGTCTGTTCGAGATACTGGGTCTCGTTCTCGCCAAATAATTGACTGACCTGCTCTTCGAGCTTGTCCTCGGACAAACCCAACTTTCCAAAAAGATTTCGATCTACCATAACGTCTGGTCCCTTGTGGAGTCTGTTCATTCAATCCGCCGGCGCCCCACATACACACCGGCCGATCATCACAGAAGATAAACGCGCGACCATTCGCGCCTTCCAACGCCCCTGCCCACGCAGCAGGGGCAATCCAATTCGAAGAGAGCCGCAGGCCGCCTCAGCGTACCGGGTCGAACGCCTCCAGGTGGTTGACGAATTCGTCAATCACCCAGTTGGGCGTCGATGCTCCGGCCGTCACTCCGGCGATAGTCCTGCCAAACAGTACATTTTTATCGAGCTCATCCCAATTTTGCAAGTGAAACGTTGCACTGTTGTGTTTTTTGCACAGTTCGGCCAGCCGGCGGGTATTGGCGCTGTGAAGCCCGCCGAGGACGAACATGATATCGACCGTCTTGCACAGGGCAATGGCCGACTCCTGCCTCTTGATCGCCTCCTTGCACAGTGTGTTGATGACTTTCAGCTCGCTGAAGCTGCCACGGCCGATAATCCCGAGCATTTTGCCCAGGTGCTCCGGGCTTTGCGTCGTCTGGCAGACAATACCGAGCCGGCCATCCCGCGGCAGTCTGTCCAGATCGCCCTCGTCGGCCACGACGACCACGGCATTCACGCAGCCCATCACGCCCTGCACCTCCGGGTGGTTTTCCTCCCCGATGATGACGACCTCGTACCCCTCCTGCTCAAGCTGCTTGGCAATCTGCTGGACGCGTTTGACCAGCACGCAGGTGGCGTCCACGATGTGCAGGCCCTTCTGCCGAAGTCGGTCCAGTTCTCTCGGCGCCACGCCGTGCGAGCGGATCAGCACCGTGCCGCAGTCAACCTCGTCCACCGATTCCACCGTGTGCAGACCGGCGCTGGCCAGCCGCTCCACGACATCCTCGTTGTGAATGATCGGCCCGAGACAATACACGGGCTCGCTCCCGTCCGACTGAGCCAGAACCCTCTCCGCCGTACTGATCGCGTTCCGCACGCCGGGACAAAACCCGCATTTCTCTGCTACCAGGACCTTCATAGATGCCTCAGTAGTACTGTTTCGTTATGATCCTTGTTCGAGGCCCGTTGCCAGGGTGCCATATCTACGCTCGCGTAGACATGCTCGTCGGGATGGGCACAACATGCTTACGCAAGCGTAAGCATGGCACCCCAAGCCCGATTCTACGAGAATTCGTGCCGGAGGTCCAGAAATGAATCGGGCCGGAGGCACTCACGAGAGCGAGCACCCCCGGCCACGGATCAAGGACCATGCGTTGCGAGTTATTCGAACGAAACGACTACGAACTGCGAGGTATCCCCGCGTTTGACGAGCAGGAGCACCTTGCCGTTCTTTCGCGACTGCCTGACGGCCTTCAGAAACTCATTGACGTCAGTCACCTTGCCTCGGTTGACCGAGAGGATGAGGTCTCCGCGCTCAATTCCCTCCTCATCCGCCGGACTGCCCGGCACTACCCCCGAGACAACGACCCCTTCGCCCAACTCATAGCCCAGTTGGTCGGCCAGTTCCTTCGTCAAATTCTGGACCTGCAATCCGAGGCTTTGTTCGGGCTCCTCGGCGGGTTCCTGCGCCTGTGCGGCGGTTCCGGGCCGCTCGCCCAATGTAACAGTGAGTTCGAGCGGTTTGCCGTCACGCGAGGCATTGAGATGAATGGCGCTACCCGGCCGTAACGTGGCGATCTCGTTGCGAAACGCGTCATAGGACTGGATCTTCTTGCCGTTCATCTCCAGAATCACATCGTGGCTCTTGAGTCCGGCCTTGTCGGCGGGCGAGCCCTTTTCCACCTGCGCGACGAGCGCGCCGCCCGACTCCTTCAGGCCCAGCAGTTCCGCCACATCGGGCGTGACATCCTGGCCATAGACGCCCAGAAAGCCGCGACTGACCTTGCCGCCGCTCTTCAACTGCTCTCCGATGGTTCTGGCCATATTGACGGGAATGGCAAAGCCGATTCCCATGTAGCCGCCGCTTTGGCTGACAATGGCCGTATTGATGCCGATGACTTTGCCGTCGAGGTCGATCAGCGGCCCTCCCGAGTTGCCCGGGTTGATGGCGGCGTCCGTCTGGATGAAATTCTCGTAGGCGGCGATGTGCATGTTGCTGCGCCCACGGCGCTGACGACGCCCACCGTGACTGTCTCATTGAGCCCGAACGGATTGCCGATCGCGATCACCCAATCGCCGATCTCGATCTTGTCGGAATCGCCCATCGGCAGCACGGGGAAGCTGTTGCCCTCGATCTTGATCAGGGCCACCTCCGAGTCCGGGTCGGTCCCGATGAGCTTGGCATTGGTGAACTTGCGGCCGTCCTGGAGCTCGACCGTGATCTTGTCCACGTCCCCGACCACGTGGTTGTTCGTCAGGATATAGCCATCTTCGCTGATGATGAAGCCGGAGCCCTGTCCCCGCTCCAGGTATTTCTGAGGCCCCTGTCGTTGGGGCAGCCTGCCGCCAAAGAACCTGCGCAGAGACTCATCGTCGAACTGGCCAAACGGGTCGTTGCGGCCGAAGGGACCGTAAGCCTCCGGGTTCGTCTGGATCGCCTTCTCCACCCGGATGGACACCACGGCGGGCATCGCCGCCTTGGCAGTTGTCGAGAACGCCTTCGACAATTCTCTCGCCGCCTCCGTGCGGCTCTGGGCCGGCGCAGGACCCGCCGTCACCAGCATCGAGACGAACAACACACCGAGAAATGTCACAGTCCCGGGTACAGACTCCACCATTCTGTTTCGCCGACTCATGTTAACCTCCCATGACAGCTCTTGTTCACCTGAATCAATCCTCACAACGGAATCCACTTGAACAGCACCCCCATTGGACAGGACGAAATGCAGGCGACTTTAGAGCATTTCGATCTTGTCACTGCTGCGGAGGGACATCTATTGCGGTATTGTACGTAGGGGTGGTTCGAAAGGTTCGGCCACGGAGCATCAACCGTGTCAAAAAAGAATGTCCCCCCTGCCTTCCTGGTCCCTGTGCGTCCCGGGGACTTCCGGCGACAGGGCACCGCGTCATGGCTTTGCGGCCGGCACGTTGCGCACGTCCAGGATTCGCCATGCCGCCCAATCGAGGGGGATGTCTCCCGCGTAGGTCTTGGCGCTGGTCAGGATTCTCTGCGGGCTGCCCATCATGTCCAGCGGCACGCGGATATCGATGTGCCGCCCCGCGCGCGCGACGGCGATTCGGTCCCAGGGAATCCGCCGGCGCCCATCGTACAGCTCATGGCTGATTGCGCCCAGTTTGATGTGGAGCTTGGGCATCTCCGGAAAGGGCCGGTCGCTGCGATAGCCGAAGAGATACGCGGACGACCCGACCTCCCTGGCCAGAGAGTGCGTCAAGTCCAGCGACAGCACCAGGGCATCGTTCTCGATCTTCACCGTTCGCTTGACGATTCCGACGAGATACGCGGGTTCCTCTTCTACGACCCCGACCTCCGCGGCCTTGCCAAGCGTGTTTTCCGACGTGGAGTGAGAGGGAGCGTTGACATCAAGCAGGATATCGGGAAAATCGCCGAAGAGCTCGTCGGACCTGACAAACGCACTGAGAAACCCCGGCGTGGTCTCGTACTGCGTTCGGTGCTTTTTGAGCGCGTCCAGTTTCACGCCGACCATCGGCGGATCCAGCGGATCGATCCGCCACGGGATTTCCTTGCAGAGCCATCCCGGCGGCGCCAGAGGCTTATCCGGATGATAGCCATGGGGAATCGGCCAGCTCGCGTAGTGTACAAGGTACGGGTGCACCTGCGGCGACATCTCCTTCTCGAGATCGAACAGGCATACGCGGGTGAATGCGTACATGGCCCTGTGGTCGGGGTGATGGTCCGCCGGATGCGAGATGAAGACCTGGGTCGGCCGGAATTCCCGCAGCAGCGCCGTGAGGTCCTTGAGGACCTCCTCTCCTTTGTACGGCGCGCCGGGACGGACCGCGTTGGCGTACGGGACGGCCGTGGCCCTCGAGAGGATGCCCCGGACCGACGGAGCGTCGCCCCAGGCGGTGTCGAACATTGGCAGGGTTCCGAAGTCCGGATAGCCGAAGAAGCGGAGATTGTCCCTGGGAACGCCCAGCACGGAGTCGGCGGCCACCGCCTCATCGTGGCGGATCTCCCCCATGCCCTGCACGCCTCGGGCGGTCAGGACCGGCCGCTTCTTGTACACGATGAACGAGTGCTCGTAGAAGTCCCCATACGTGAGGAACGCGATCTGGACGGGCAGGCCCAGGGCGACCGCCTGCTGGATGACCCCGCCGCAACCCAGGACTTCATCGTCCGGGTGTGGCGCCAGGACCAGCACGCGGTCCTGCGAGTTCAACGCCACGCGGGCTTTGGGCAGTTCGCTCGTCTGCATGATCCTCTTGGGACCGCCAAGCCACAGGATCGGTACAGCCACGACCGCTGCCACGACGATCACGCCAACGAGACTCCCGTATCGCATATCATTTCTCCCGGCTCCACCCGTATACGGCCGTCGATATCCTCCTGAACCGCGCCCCTGCCGGCATGATCAGCGGCTTCTCGCACAAGAGCTTGAACCCCATCTTCTCGAAGAACCCCCGGCCGCCGGCATTGTCGCCTCGCGTAACGACATGAATGCCCCGGACCCCGGCGCGGCTGGCCTGCTGCCGGAAGGCTTCCACAAGCTGCGGCCCGAGCCCCCCGCCGCGAAAACCCTCGCGGATATTGATGTGAAGATGGGCCGGGTACGCAATCAGATCGATGGGATGCGGGAAGCCGCCGAGGATCACCGTTCCGGCAAATGCCGCCAGCAAATGCCATGCATCGGTGTGCCACAAGACCCCACGGGCAATCGCGCCGACGATCGCTTTCGGCAGAATCTGCTTTCTCGTCACTCGCTCCTGCTTTCGCGTGTCCAGGCAGCCGGTCAGGTAGCCGACGATCTGACCGTCGCATTCGGCCACCCAGAGTGACCCCGGCTCATAGTCGGTGTAGTAGCGAGTAACCACGTCGGCGACAGTCTCGCGGTCGCGAAAGAACCCCTCCACCGGCTTGCCCGCGTCGGCGGTATCACAGGCGATCTGTCGGACCGCCGGACGGTCGGCAGGCTGATAACGGCGGATTCTCGCAGAAGGCTTCACTACTTCACTCCGCACGGCGTTCATCAATAAAAAAGCGGGCGCCGAGGCCCGCCCCCACGGATTTCTCTTACGCTCTTACGCCTCGCGATTGACCGCGTGCGACGAATCCGGGAGAGAATACTACTCCAGCGGCTCGATCCAGATGTTGCGGTATTCGATCGGGGCGCCCTCGCTCTGGAGGCAGATCTTGCCGGACTTGTCCGAGCATTTCGTCGCCACGTTCTGCAGCACGCCATTGACGAGCACGACGACCCAGTCATCCTTGCAGAGGATATCGTACTGGTTCCATTCGCCAGGCGGCTTCTCGCTGCTCTCCTGGAGCTTGATGGTCCGGCGTTCCTTGACCCGGCTGCCGCCTTTGGCATGCTCGGCGAATTCGAGGCCGTCGATCACCCAGAAGTCGCCCGCATTGCCCGACGCCAACTGGCACTCGAGGCTCCTCGGCCAAACCTTGTCTTCGCCGCTCATGTGCACGAGGACACCGTTGTTGCCGGGCTTGGCGGGCCAGCGCCATTCAACGTGCAGGTGGTAATCCGCATACGATTTCTCGGTCCGCATGTAGCCGGCCGGAGCGCCTGTGCAGCGCAGCAGCCCATTCTCGATAGACCAGGTCTTGTCCACGTCCTTCGACGGGTCCGGCAGAAACCGTTGCCAGCCCGCGAAATCCTTGCCGTTCCACAGGATGGTCTTCTCTCGCGGTACAATCGGTCCGGCAGAGTCCCCAGCCATGACCGGCACAATCAGCAGCGAAGCAGTGAACAGTGTGGCCACAGAAGCAATCAGCAGGTGTCTCATAGGTCCCCCTTTTCTTGCATGGATTTAGCCGGGTGTCTCATCCATGCTCATGCGCATCTTGTCTTGATGTGTGAAGGTGATGGGTGGCAGCGTCAAGCGTAGCTTGGCGATGGTCTTCTTGGGATGCGATGCAGCCATCGCCAAGGCCTGCGGCCTTGACGCTGCCACCCGAACAATCATCAATCAACAATCGCCCATCATCAATCTCAAATCAACTGCGTCTTGCCGGGGATGGCCGCCGGGGGCATGGGCAGGTCGCCGAACTGGTGCAACGGAGGCGTCAGGTCCAGTTTCGATGCGTTCATAGCCCAGTCCCACTTCAAAGCCCGGCCCGTATATGCGCTCATCCGACCCATGATCGAGGTCAGGGTGCTTTCCGCGATCCGCCGGCCCTCGTTTAACCGCTTGTCCCGACGAATCGCGTCAATTTGATCTGCGTGTTGTTTCAAGCATGGATCCTGCTTGTCCCAGGCGATCTCAGAGGGATTCTGCCCTTGGATTACGACCCGCCCGGAATCCGTATACATCGAACCCTTCGTGCCGACCAGCCGCTGATCGGAGCGACCTTCGCCAACCTTATCCATCTGTGTGCCCATGTACTCGACGCGCAGGCCATTCGGATATTCGTACTCCACCGCGAAGTGGTCGAACGAATCCCCGAACTCGGGCTCGGTTCGCTGCTGCCGGCCGCCCATGCCCATGCATTGCACCGGGTGGGCCCCGATCAGCCAATTCATCACGTCCAGGTTGTGCACGTGCATCTCGACGATGAAGTCACCGCTGAGCCAGGTCATAAACAGCCAGCGGCGCAGTTGCCATTCCATGTCCGACCAGCCGGCCTGACGCTGTTGCGGGCCCCAGCTTCGCATGGCGTCGCCAAGCCGGACGCACTGGCCGCCAAGAATCTCGCCGATCGCGCCACCGTGAATCCTCATAGCCGTCTCCACGAGGTGCGAGATCCTCCGCATCTGCGTGCCGGCCAGGATCGTCAGGCCCTTCCGCTCAGCCAGCTCCGACGACTGGATCACGGAGCGAACGCCGACCGGGTCCACGGCCACGGGCTTTTCCATGAACACATGCTTGCCCGCCTCGACCGCGGCTTTCAGGTGCGACGGCCGGAAGTGCGGCGGCTGCGTCAGGATCACAAGGTTCACATCGGTCGCCAGCACTTTCTGGTGGGCGTCCCATCCAACGAAACACATATCGTCGGTGACTTTCACCTTGTCCGGCAGGTCCTTCGTGAGCCTTTGACGACAGTTGTCCAGACGATCCTTGAACATGTCGCCCATCGCGACGAGCTCGACCCCCTCGGCCGCCTTGAGGCAATTACCCGCGTCGAACGTCCCGCGTCCGCCGCAGCCGATCAATCCCACGCGAATCTTGTCGCTGCCCGCCGCGTGCGCCCGCGAGCCCAGGACCGACGCCGCCGTTACCGCGGCCGCCCCCGCCACAAACTCCCGCCTTGAAAGCCCCGCATGCCTGTTCTGATCGTTCATCGCAGCACCTCAATCGGGAGGTTAATGAATACTATCACTTCGTCGGGTGGCAGCGGCAAGCGGAGTCTTCGGAGCTTGCCGATGGTGGTGACACGTCTCCCGCGAGCCATCGGCAAGCTGCGCTTGCCGCTGCCACCCAGCCATAATCAATCATCCATCATTCTTCATCTCAGATGAGTTGCGTCTTACCGGGGATGGCCACAGGGTCCGTCGGCATATCGACGAACTCGTACTTGGGCGGCGTCAGGTCCAGCTTCGAGGCCTTCATCGCCCAGTCCCATTTCAAGGCCCGGCCGGTGTAGGCGCTCATGCGGCCCATGATCGCGTTCATCGTGCTCTCGGCCACGTTCTTCGCCTCATTGATCGGCGCGCCGTCGCGAATGCTCTTGATCAGGTCGGCCATCTCCTGCACGTAGTGATCCGGATCGGGGCCGTCATACTTGTAAGGCTTCTCGCCGTTGATGACGCCCTGGTCGATGTCGGCGAAGCCCTTGGTCCCCACCACTCGCTCGGCGATCCGGTCGGTGCACCCGTTGATCTGGCGGCACAGGCTCTCGACCCGCACGCCATTGGCGTACTCGTACTCGATGGCAAAATGGTCCCAGATATTGCCCAGGGTGCGGACGGCCCGGCCGCCCATGCCCATGCACTGGTCGGGATGTCCCTGCAAGGCCCAGTTCAGGACGTCAAGGTTGTGCACATGCTGCTCGACGATGTGGTCGCCGCTGGTCCAGGTGAACCACGGCCAGCTCCGGCACTGCCACTCCATATCGGAGAGCTTCTCCTTGTCCCACCATTTCCAGTATCCGAGCATATCGCCGCCGTTCCAGTAGCCCTGGCCGGAGACGATCTGGCCGATTTGGCCGTCGTGAATCCGCCGGATGATCTCCTGGTACTTTTTGCTATGCCGCCGCTGCGTGCCGGCCACGACGGAGAGCTTCTTCTGCCTGGCAAGTTCCCCAGTCTCGATCATCGAGCGAATGGCCTTGGGGTCCACACCGGCGGGCTTCTCCATGAACACGTGCTTGCCCGCCTCGACGGCGGCCTGGAAATGCTGGGCACGCCAGTGCGGCGGGGTCGTCAGGAGCACCATCTGCACATCCGTCTGCAGCAGCTTCTTGTGCGCATCAAAGCCGATGAAGCATTTCTCCGGCGTGACCTTCACGGCGGCGGGGATATCGTTCTTGAGCTTGGTGAGCGACTCTTGGAGCCGGTCCTTGAACAGGTCGCCCATGGCCACAATCTCCACGCCCGGCGAGCTTTTCACGAGGCTGACCAGGTCGCGGGTGCCCTGACCGCCGCAGCCAATGATGCCGACGCGAACCGTATCGGACCCGGCCGCAAACACCCGGCCCGTCGCGCCGAGCGCCGCCAGCGACACCGCCGAAGTCTTGATGAAGTCACGACGTGAGAATCTGCTGTTGCTCATAGTTGCTCCCGCATGATTTACGATTTGCGATTTACCATTTACGATTTACGAATGCCGCCCGTAAACCACGATATCGCATCATAGGTCCTATTGGTCCCATGATGCCTATAGCTCCCTTGGCATCTCCCGCGGCAACGGCCGCAGCCGGATATTGCGAAACTCGATCTTGGTGCCGTGGCTCTGCAGGCCGATATACCCGCTGCGCCGCGTCAGGCCGGGATGCGTCTCGAACTTGTACGGATAGAAACTCATGTCCGTATCGACTACCGTCCTGCCGTTGACGACCACCTTCACTCGCGAGCCGCTGCACCCGATGACCATCTTTTGCCACTGGCCGGCCTTGCCCCCGGCCCGCTCGGAGGGGGCCTGAATTCCGTAGATGCTCCCTGTATACTGGTCCGGCCGCAAGCCGCTCCATTGCTCCGCCGAATCGTCGAGAATCTGAATTTCCAGCCCCTGGTACGCCGGGTCGCCCTCGTGCGGCGCCCGAATAAAGATGCCGCTGTTGCCTGCCGGCGGAAGGCGAAACTCCAGGGACAGAACGAAGTCGTCGTACTGGCGCACCGTGGACAGCCAGCCATCGCCGCCCTCCGTGAATAACACGCCGTTCTCCAGCTTCCAACTGCCCCGCTCGCCCTCGACCTGCTGCCAGCCGACAAGGCCGGTAGACAGAAGGCTCGCGTCCCCGGACTGCACCCAGACCCGTGAACAGGAGCCAACCCCAAGCGTAAGTGACAACAAAAGACCAATCGACCACACGTTCATCCTGCACATATCACACCTCCTGTTTCCGATAGTCCTATGTCAGGAGGCCAAATTATCCCGTCCCCCCGGCCCCGTCAAGTGCAATGTTCGGATCGCGAGAGCTCGGCGCATGACCGTAGACGAGAAGGTAGGAAGAGAGGAAGGTAAGAAGGTCGGAAGCCTGTTCCTCCCCTCCTGCCTTCTCACTTTCCTCCCCTCCCTCAGTTCTTGATTTCCCTCACGACAGGGCAGTATGATGGCCGAATAGATTGCTGGCTTATGCAGGCATTATTTGAGCTGAAACAAACCATGTCAGGATTCGATGACAAAGGCCGATTGCGTGCGTACGGGCCCACGAGGCCCAAGAGTCCCCGTGCAACCACGCGTGCCCTCTCCGCCTGCCTCGCCGGGCTGTGGCTCCTCTGTGCCGGCGGATGTCCCTCCAAGGCTTCCCAAGACAGCAACCAACCGCCCACAACCGCCGGCCAGCCGCCAGCAACCAGTAACCAACAGCCAGCAACCGTCGCCCACTACCGCTACAAGGTGGTCCGGACTTACCCTCACGACCCGCAGGCGTTCACGCAGGGTCTCGTGTACGAGGACGGCGTCCTCTACGAGGGCACGGGCCTCTACGGCCAGTCCATCCTGGTCAAGCGGGACCTGGAAAGCGGCAACGTCCTCAAGCGCGAGCGGCTCGGCCGCAAGTACTTCGGCGAGGGCATCACGGTCTTTCGCGACAAGATCATCCAACTGACCTGGCAGTCACAGACCGGGTTCGTTTACGACAAGAGCACGTTCCGACTGCTGAAGGAATTCAGCTACCCCGGCGAGGGCTGGGGCCTCACGCACGACGGCAAGCAGCTCATCATGAGCGATGGCACCGCCACGCTGCGATTCCTCGACCCGAACACACTCGCCGAAACCCGCCGGGTCACCGTCCGTGAAGACGATCATGACGTCTCCCTGCTCAATGAATTGGAGTATGTAGCACCCCCGCCCCCGGGGGTGGTCGATTCGAATTCCCAGCCGAGGGCGGCTGGGCCACAAATCTTCGCCAACATCTGGTCCAGCGATTCCATCGTCGTCATCGACCCCGAGAACCGGCCGGGTGACAGGCCGCCTCGACCTGACCCACCTCTGGCCTCTCTCCGACCGCCCTTCCACCGAATTCGTCCTCAACGGCATCGCCTGGCTCCCCAAATCCAACCACCTTCTGATTACCGGCAAATGCTGGCCCAAGCTCTACGAAATCGAGATTGCTCCCCAGCCATCCAGGCAACAGCCGTGACAGCATGACGCCGGACAGGGACGCATACATTCTACATCTTGCCTGCCTCGCACGCATTCTCCTTGCCAGTATTCCACAGGGTGGTATACTGGGCATTGCATCTTTGATCTGCACCTGTGGTTGAAGGCTTCTCAGAAGCTTGGTTGTGGCCGAAACCAAACGAACGGAATGGTCTTCAGGAGGACCAGATCATGAGACACGCACTTCTACTACGGCAGTCTGTGGCGATAGTTGTCACTCTACTCGGCGCGAATTGTATGACAACAGTTGCCGGCATTGTGGGGGAACAACTTGAGACGCGCACGGGCGTTAGCGTGCAGAGCGACGATCCGTATCGGCTCCACGGCCTGAATTTCAGTCCCTATGCGCAGCCCGGAGAAAACCCCAATCTGAACAGACCGGGCCAAATCACTCTGGAAGAAATGAGAAACCGCCTCGAAGTCATCTCGCCCTATACCGAGTGGATCAGAACCTTCGGCTGCACGGATGATCTTCGACCTGTTGGAGCCATGGCGAAGGGCCTTGGATTGAAGACGGCGATTGGAGCCTGGCTTGGACGCGACGAGACAGAGAACCGAAAGCAGATCGACGCCCTGGTTCAGTTGGCCGAACAAGGGTGCGTGGATATGGCCATCGTGGGTAGCGAAGCCCTCTTGCGCAACGATGTTACACCTGAGCAACTGATCACATACATTCAGGACGTAAAGGGTCGACTCCGAGCAGCCGGTCGGACCATTCCTGTCACCACAGGAGATGTGTACGGCGAGTTCCTTTCTCATCCTGATGTAGTGGCCGAAGTGGACGTGGTGTTTGCGAACTACTATCCCTACTGGGAGAAGAAGAGCCTTCGATGCGCCCTCGCTTACCTTCATCAATGGCACGAACAACTCAAGACAGTGGCAAACGGAAAGCAGGTGATAGTCTCGGAAACCGGCTGGCCGAGTTGCGGGGATCCCCAAGGCGACGCGATCCCTTCGCCGGAGAACGCCGCTGAGTATTTTCTGACCTTCGTTTCCTGGGCGAGGGCTAATGCTGTGGAGTACTTCTACTTCTCGGCCTACGATGAGTCCTGGAAGGCGGCCGGTGAGGGCCCACAGGGAGCCTGTTGGGGCCTGTGGACCTCCGCGGGGGCGTTGAAACCGGGCATGGAGTCCGTCTTCAACGGTGTGACGACGGAGGATTGGCGGAGCCCCTGTCCGCCATCCGAGCCAATCATCGACTTCTTTGGCCCGCCGGACTCACTGACCACTAACCTCGTCAACTTCCTGGCCGCGGGCTTCGCAGGGCCAAAGACGAAAGTCATCGTGAACGGGAGCAGGCTGTGGGCTGCGAGTATTGATGACGCCGGCCACTTCGCAGTCGTCATCCCACTCCATGAAGGGAACAATGCGATAGAGGTGCTGATCCAATCCGCCGACACCGGCGAAATCCTGCGCCAAGGGCAGAAGGTCGTCCATTATGACCCGAGCTATCCCACCGCAGGACGACGCCTCTTGTACGTGGATGTCACTACCGTTGACGGCGCGATCCCCGTTCTTGAGGGCACCATTGTCATCGATATCGATGGTGGGGTCGTCTTGGGGATTCTGCCGGGACAACGTGTCCGCGGCATCTCACCGAATGGGTCCGAAGTCTACATGGATGACAACACGGTCGTCAGTACGGGCAACCATCTCCCCCTGCGCACCTTGCACTTCAGCCACCCGATCCCATGCAACGGTTTCGTGGTTTCGCCGGATGGTCAGCGTCTCTACGCCCAAGACGAGGCTATTGAGGTGGAATCGAACTCGCTTCCAACAAAGCTCCCGGCCACGATTCTCACGGGTATCTGGCAGTATGAGGGAGCCGCCACAGCAGGCGGCCCAGCGATCTCTGCCGATGGACGGCACATCCTCTGTCAGGACCAAATCGTCGAAGTCAATACGGTGACCCCCACTGTCAGGAATACGGGCATCTGGGGCCACTTCTTGAGCGATATTGCCTTGAGTCCTGACGGTCGTCTGATCCTCGTCTCTACGTATGCCGCCAGTGGCGCGTTGAGAGTATATGACGCTGCGACTTTCGCCTCGGTGGACGGCGGGTTTGTGTATCTGAATGACTTCGCCGGAGAAGTCGCGTTCGTGGACAAATGGGTGGTCGTCGGCAGCGCGGGGAACGCAGCATCAACCGACGGTAGTCTGTCGGTGATCGATATGAAGACGTGGACGGTCGTCTCGCATGTGGATATACCGCTTGCGGACAATGTGGCGGCTTCAGACAGGCACGAGGTTTTCGTCTCGACGGGCTCGGCTGATATACTGAATCCCAGGCTGGGCGTGGACATGTTCGTGGTAAGCGAGGACGGACAACTGAGCCGGACCACAACATTCTTCCTTGGAGTCAACCGGTCCGTCTCGACCACTGGGAGGCCTAAGTACGACCAGATCAGACGCATCATCTACAAGCCCGGGGACCATTGACCGCCAATTGCCGACCGCGTGGACAGGAAACCTGCCCATCCTGCATGCTATCGCTGAATCCGTGTCGGAATCAGTCCTCGTAGGCGTAGGGCTTGCGGCCTTGCTTGAGGCGGGCGGCGTGCTGCATTTGACGCAGGGTGTGGGTGAGAGTATCGGCTAATTCCTCGTTGGTCATCGTGCCGATCTGGGTGGGGCTCAGGGGCTCGCCGAAATGAACGTTGATGGCGCCGGGCTCGAACAATCGCTTGTGCCGGGGCCAGGTTTCGAAGCCGCCGTCGATGAGGACGGGGACAACGACCGCTTTGGCCCGGCGACAGAGCAGGCCGAAGCCCGCTTTGACCGGGACGATCCGGCCATCGTGCGTCCGCGTGCCTTCGGGGTACAAGCACACGGCGGCCCCTCCCTGGAGCCTGGCGATGATGGCTCGCATCGCGGCGATATCCGCCTTGTCACGCGAGACAGGGATCGCGTTGACCGAGTGGATCAGGAAGCCGAAGAGCCTCCAGCGGAACAGGGTGTCGCGGGCGACGTAGACCAGGTGACGTTTCATGGCCACGCCGCAGAAGACCGGGTCCAGAAAGCTCTGATGATTGCTGGCGAGGATGACCGGACCGGTTGCCGGGACGTTCTCGCGGCCGTAGGACCGGTAGCGAAAAACGACCGCGCAGAATATCCGGCAGCTCAGCCTGGCGAGCCAGTACCAACCCGCCTTCAGCATCTCCGTGGGCATCGTTCCTCCACAACCTGGTACAACCGCTCGACGGCCTGCTCGATACTCAGGCCCGTGGTATCTACGGTGATCGCATCGGCCGCCGGCTTCAGCGGTCCAACGGCGCGATTCTCGTCGCTCTGGTCCCGGCTCTCGATCTCCCGCCGGATCTGCCCGGTGTCCGTATCCATGCCTCTTGCCTTGAGTTCCTCCATTCGCCGTCGGGCGCGTTCAGCCACGTCCGCCGTCAGGTAGATCTTGACCGCCGCGTCGGGGAAAGCCACTGTGCCCTGGTCGCGTCCTTCCGTTACTATCCTGCTATACCTGGCGGCAAAGGCCCGCTGCATCTCCACCAGTTTGCCGCGCACGAGAGGCGCCGCGGCGGCGTAGCGCACCTTGGCCGTGAGCTCATTGTCCCGGATTGCGTCCGTGACATCCTGGCCGTCGATCCGCACGAGCATCTTGCCTTTGGACGCTTCGAACTCGAAGCGGTGCCGGGCGATGACCTCGATCAGTTGACGCTGGTCACTCAGATCGACGCCATCCTGCACGGCCGCCAGAGTGACGGCCCGATACATGGCCCCGGTGTCGAGAAAAATGGCATCGAGCGCACTGGCCAGCAGCCGGGCCATCGTGCTCTTGCCGCTGCCCGCAGGACCATCGATTGTGACCACAAGTCGCGTCATTACCAACGTGTCCGTTCCTCTAAAGACTCCTCATCGAGACATCGGCCGGCACTCTCAAGTCGGGTGCCATGTCTACGCTCGCGTAGACATGTCCTTTCGATGGGCAAGGCATGCTTACGCAAAGCGTAAGCATGGCACCCAGCCACGACTATCCATGCGAAACTCACGGGCGAACCATCGGCAAGCTGCGCTTGCCGCTGCCACCCGGACGGAGACTCATCGGCTTTCTGCCACTTTCGCGGATGGCTTGCGAGGCTCGCCAAGTCCGCACTCGCAGGAGCTTTGGTCCCTGCGAGGCTCTCCAACCTTCAGCGTGATCAGACTCGTGTCGTCGACCTGTCGAGCCAGTCCGGAGAAGCGCCGGCGGAACGCCAGGACGTTTCGCACGACGTGATCGGCGGAACAATCGATGAATCGCTTGGCCGCTTCCAACATCCTGTCCCGGCCCCACAGCTCGTTGTTGAAATCCATCGCGTCGACCAGGCCGTCCGTGTAGAACAGCAGGCAATCGCCATCCCGGAGCTCGACCGTCTCGATCTCGTAATGGGCGTGCGGGTCCACGCCGAGCACCAGGCCGCCTTTCGCCAGGTCGTACGTCTGCCCGCCGCGAACGAGCACGGTCGGCTCGTGCCCGCAGTTGCAGTAGGTGATCGTCTTCTCGGCCGCGTCGACCGTCGCATAGAAGAGGGTGATGAACTCGCCGTCCTTGCATTCGAGGCAGGCCATCTTGTTGAAGTTCTCGACGGCGTTCTTCGTGCGGATCGCGGTCTTCTGGCCGCTGTTGGAGTCGCCGCCCGCCGCGCCGGCATCGCGCAGGACCTCGCGAAAGCTCTCCGTGTACGCCTGGACCGCCCCGCGGAACCAGCTCATCATGATCGCCGCGGGCATACCCTTGCCGATCACGTCGGCAATCGTGATCACCAGCCGATGCTCATTGATAGGCAGAAAATCGTAGAAATCGCCGCCGACGTCGAAGCAGGGAATGTAGGTGGCGGCGATATCGAGCCCCTGGATTCGCGGGGGCTTCTCGGGGATCATCCGCCGCTGGATGAGCCCGGCCAGGCGCATCTGCTCGGCGATACGCTGGGCCTGGATGGCCTCAGCGTAAAGTTTGGCGTTGGTAATCGCGACAGCACACTGGGAGGCGACGGCCCGGGCGACGGTGACATCGCTTTCGGTGAAGGCCTGCGGCTTGGGACTGTACAGCCGCAACACGCCAATCGCCTTGCCCCTGAACTGCATGGCCACCGTCAACTGGCTGACCAGGCCCTCCCGGTTCGTGGCCTCCTTGAAGCGGATGCGGTCATCGACCCGCATATCGTCGATGAGGACGGCCTGGCCAGCGAACGCCGCCATAATCACCGGGTCGTCCTTGGTCACGACCCCCTTGTTGCGGTAGGCCTCGCTCAGCCCGTAGGTGCTCTGCATCTTCAGGTCGTCCGTCTCTTCGTTGAGCAGGCGAAGAGAGCACGCCCGAGCGCCGACAATCTTGACGGCGGCCTCGGCCAGCTTGCCCAGCACCTCCTGGAGCGAGAAATCGCCCGCCACCAGCGTGCTCAAATTATAGATCTGCTCGTCCATGACGTTCTGTCTTTCATCTCCTCCCATTGGGAATCGAGTTCTGCAAAATGAAGCATTATAAGGATTACAAGGTCATCCGTGAATGCCAATCTGTGAGAAACGGAAGGAATGGTCAGAAAGGCCCTACCAGCTCGTGCATCCCTCCGATGGGCGGCACGGTGAAGGGTTTGTATCGTTCTTCCTCCCAGTCCCAGAAGAGCCATTTCAGCGATGCATCCTCCAGGGGCACATCGAATTCGCAGGCCATCTCCATGGGAAAGCCTCGTTCGTCCACGGCCAGGATCTCCACGTCCATGCGCGGCACGGCAATGTGCCGGCCGGCGAGCAACGGATGGCCCGCTCCGCGCACATCGCTGAGATAACGGTAGAAGAACACAAAGTCCATGCGTTTCCCATGCTGACAATCCAGCAGGCTATCGGAGACAGCCCGGACGATCAACCGGCAAGGCCCGGTCCGAACCACTCGGACGGCGCCATATCCCGGCGCGAGCATACGGATGCCCCGAGGCAGCGGTTCGCCGTCGCAGGCGATCTTGTATGGATCGTACAGGCAGGAGACAGGGTTCGGGGCGTTCACAATGACCAGGTCCTGGTCCGGCCGGCAGTCGGCGGCGTCCAGGGCGGCGGTGCGGACCACCCGTTCCTCCAGAGTAGCCGCGACCCTCGCTGCCGATGCACGTGTGACGGCAGCCCAGGGCAGATTGGCCACGGCACCCAGAAGAATCAGTGCATACACCAGCCCCCTGCTGCGGCCGAGTCCCTGGACCCAGTCCGCCCGGCGGATCCAGTCCGCGATGGCCTCGGCCATCAGGCCAAACCCGCCGATGGCCACAAACAGCAGTGACCGGCTCATGGGAATCGTCGCACAGAACGGCAGCACGGCGACGTACATGCCTATCAGCCAGAACCGTGCCCGCCGGCTGGCTCGAAGAAACGGCAGCAATGCGAGCGGGATCAGAACCGTCACGGCGGCCAGCAGAAGCCACACCAATCCCTTGCTTGTGGAAGGGAGAAAGCCGTACAGATCGGGAGGCACCGTCGTCCATTGCCCGGCCAGCAGGAATGGGGCTCGCTGCAGCACCGCCAAGGCGTACGCCACGGGCTCCCGGCCCGGATCGAAGTAGAACTCGCCGCCGTCCGCCCCGTAGCCCTGGAGACTATAGGACAGCCGCCAAAGCACGATGACGGCCAGCGACGGAACCAGGGCAAAGGCGCGCCGCAGGCGAGGCCCGCGCTGCAGGGCGACCTCATAGGCGAACAGGTAAGCGAACGTCGCGACCCCTGCTTCGGCCGAAAGAACCGAAGCGAGCAAGCACAACGGAGCAAGAACCCCGGCAAGTCTCGAATCTCGAATCTCGAATTTCGAATTTGCAGGCGATAACCTGCGCCAGCGGTCGTGGACGAGGATCGTCAGGACGCCGAAGAAAAGGGACAGCAGGAGATTGCGGTTGGCGACCCACATCGTGGGAAAATAGCCGCTGTCGTCGAGCACGAAAAGCAGGCCCGCCAGACCCGCCGCCCAGCTCACCTCGATCAGACGCCGATACAGCAATGTTACGGCCAACACCACCGCCGAGAACCACAGAATGCTGTGAACGTGCATCAGCGTGAAGGACCCCGGGAACAGCCGGTAATCCAGCCAGTGCGTGAAGCTCGCCACAGGCCGCCAGAACGCGACCCGATGATCCTCACATGTCCACCACGGCAGCGCGCCGTAGGCCCGGAGACGTTCGAGATTCTCCTGCGGGTCCACGGCAACGAAAAGCCCGGAGAGAGCGGAGCCCAGACGTCCCGACCCGGGCGGCACGAGCCCCACCTGCGACAATCCTCGCGTGGAGGACGAGGGCCCGACCAGCATCGCGCGGTGGATCAGATCGTCATTGAGCGGCAAGACCCCGATTGCCGGGAGGGACACGAGGATGGCGGCCAACGCTAGAATGAACGGCCACCGCCGGGAGCCCAGCGTTGCTGGAAGGTAGGAATGTAAGAAGGGAAGAAGGTGAGCCAGGCACAACCCTGGTCTTACCTTCTTACCTTCCTCACCTCTTACCTTCTTCAGACCCCGGCCGTCCCCGCCTGCCTTCGGCTCGCCTACTTGAGCAACGGCGGCGTTTCTTCTCCTATTCACGATTCAATGACTCCCGTTCCGTCGGGAAACGATGTCCCATCCTCTGAACCGCCCCTGCGGCCTGCACAACCCACCTTTGTGCCACCCAGCTTGCTTGGCTACTATACATACAGTAGGATAACGAAGCAGGCACACTACGGCCCAAGCATAGCGGCCGGCTGCAATTAGTCAATAGGCAACGGGCGATAGGACATGGAGCAAACGGCAAGGCACATCCTTTTCAGCGGCCAAGTCCAGGGGGTCGGCTTTCGCTACACCGCCCATCGCATCGCCCGGCGCTACAATCTCACCGGCTTCGTGCGCAACCTGCCCGATGGCGACGTCGAGATGCTCGCCCAGGGCCCCGAACAGGACATCGACACCTGCATCGCCGAGATCCAGGACTACTTCGCCGGCTACATCCGCAACACCCAAATCGAGCCTGTGCCCTGCAACAGCCGGCTCACGGACTTCCGCGTTGCGTTCTGATCCTCCGCTCCAACGCGGATCACGCGTTCCAGGCACCCGCAGAATAAGGAGAATGCTTATTTGCGCCTAAGCGGGACACTGTAGAATTCCCTGTCAATTCACCTGCTGCCTGTCCCGAGAATGCCCGGGCAGGGAATTTGGGGAGATAGATGATGGATACGCCTCGCAGACGCATGGTCATCTCTCATTGGTGGGCCCAGATCGCGATCCTGACATTCCTCGTGGGGTTCACGGTCCTGGGAATCATGGCCTACAGGATCCACAGGGAGCATCCGCCCGTCCCGGAGAGGGTCGTGGGCGACAAGGGCGAGGTGATCTTCACCGGCCGCGACATTCAATCGGGCCAGCAGGTGTTCCGCAAGTACGGCCTGATGCAACATGGCACGATCTTCGGCCACGGCGCTTACCTCGGGCCCGATTTCACCGCAGAGTACCTGCACAAGGCCGGTGAAGCGATGCTGGCGTTTTATTCACAGGGCCAGACGGGCGGCGTGTCCCCGCAAGTCCGGGAGAGGGTCCGGACGGAGTGGAAAAACAACACCTGGGACGCCGCCGCCCAGACAATCGCCTACACGCCCGGGCAGGTGCACGCCTATCAAGCCATGATGAACTACTATCGTGACTGGTTTGGGCCGATCGGTCAGCAAGAGGGTCTTCGCAGGCCCCATATTCGCGACCCGCAGGAAATCCACGACCTGACCGCTTTCCTCTCGTGGGCCGCCTGGGTCTGCGCCGCAACGCGGCCGGGCACGGACTACTCCTACACGAACAACTGGCCGGATGAGCCCATGGTCGCCAACGCTCCCACCGGCCAGGCGATCCTCTGGAGCGCGATCAGTCTCGTGGCCCTGCTCTGTGGCAGCGGCGTCGTATTCTTTGCCTTCGGCCGCTACAACTGGCTCGGCTGGCATCGTGAGGCCATCGAGGACCAGCGAAAGGTGATGCTGGCCCCGCCGGAGCGCGTGGCCCTGACCCATTCCCAGCGCATGACCGCCTGGTACTTCCTCGTCGTCGCCGGCCTGTTCCTGGCCCAGGGTCTGCTCGGCGGCGCGAACGCCCACTACCACGCCGAGGCCGGCGGGATGTTCGGCACCATCGTCGCCCAATGGCTCCCCTACAATCTCACGCGCACCTGGCACGTGCAACTGGCCCTGTTCTTCATCGTGGCCAGCTTCCTCGCCATGGGCATCTTCATCGCCCCAATGATCTCCAAACGAGAGCCGAAGCATCAGGGCAACCTGGCCCTCATCATGTTCATCGCCCTGGTCGCCATCGTGGTCGCCAGCCTGCTCGGCGAGGCGGCCAGCATCAAAGGTTACTTCGGCCTTAAGGGTCCCTGGTTCTGGCTCGGCAATCAGGGCTGGGAATATCTGGATTTGGGCCGATTGTGGCAGATCCTCCTCATCGTCGGCATGGTGCTGTGGCTGGTGATCGTCGTACGCGGAATCCGGCCCAGCCTTCGCGGCGAGCATCCGGGCAACATGCCGTACCTGTTCCTGTACAGCGCCCTGTCGATCCCCCTGTTCTACGCCGTCAGTCTGGCCATCGGCAAGGACCAGACGTACGCCGTGGCCGATTTCTGGCGGTTCTGGGTCGTGCACCTGTGGGTCGAGGACTTCCTGGAGCTGTTCACGACCATCATGGTCGCCTACATCTTCGTGCTGCTCGGCATCGTGCCGATAGCCGTGGCGACCGTCGTGATCTACCTGGACGTGATCCTGTACTCCGTGGGCGGCGTGATCGGGACGATGCACCACGTGTACTTCAGCGGCGCCCCAGCCGTGCACATGTCCCTCGGCGCGTTCTTCTCCGCCATGGAGGTGATCCCGCTGGTCCTGCTGACCTATGAGGCCTGGCGGTTCATGCAACTCGGCACGCCCGCCGAGGAGCGATCCATGCTGGGCACGCGAAGCGAAGAGTTCCCGCACAAATGGGCGGTGATGTTCCTGATCGCGGTCGGCTTCTGGAATTTCCTAGGCGCAGGCGTCTTCGGCTTCCTGATCAATCTGCCGATTGTGAGCTACTACGAGATCGGCACGCAGTTCACCGCGAATCACGGCCACGCCGCGTTGATGGGCGTCTACGGCATGCTCGCCATCGGCTTCTTCATGTTCGTCGCCCGCTATTTCATTCCGCGCGACCGAGCCAGCGACCGGGCCATGAAGATTTCTTTCTGGAGCCTGAACATAGGCCTGGCCGCCATGGTCTTCATTAATTTGGTGCCGGTCGGCTTCCTACAATTCAACGACAGTCTCGAGCACGGTTACTGGCACGCGCGCACCCCCGAATTCTTCCAGCAGCGTCTTGTAACCGCGTTAGAATGGCTCCGCCTCCCCGGCGACCTGCTCTTCATAATAGGCGGCATAGTCCCAGTAGTTTACCTCGCCCTGCGCATGTTCCAAAATCGAAACCGCACCGCCCCCCAGGAAACCGGCGAGCGTCCCGGCGACTTCACCACCAAACCCACATAGCCCCCGTGCACAGCACGTGACTTCATACGGGGCCATAGCACGGGCGACAGCCGTAAGGTGGGCACCGCCTCTGAACCCTGAACCCTGTGCGCTCGGCCCGCCATTGGCCCTGCGATGAACGAGACTATAGGCTCGAACGACAATAGAAAACAATGAACACACGCCCCCCGACCCCACGTGGTGAAGGCTGTGCGTGTGACCCCGTGCAGTCCCACCAGACCATGTCTACCCGTCGATCTTGCTGAGTTCTCCACATCTATCGACAACGTACTTTAGTGACTTCTCGCATTCCACTACATAGCGATGTTGACGGCGTTCACTAGGCAATCCCGCGATTCTGACAAGGATATCCGTGGCTGCCCGAGCAATCTCGACTGCTTCTGTCGGTGTAAGCTCTGGCCCAAAACGGTCGATGATGTTTTGATATGCAATAGCAACACGGTATGGGTAGTGGCGCCGCTCATCGCGGATCTGCCTGTTGATGATTGCCCTTGCGCGGCGGAAGTTCTCCATGGCATCCCGCGCCAAGGTCCTGAATTGCCTGAACTAGCAAGAAACGCGCAAAGTGGTTGTCGATCTGGAATGTATCGAAGTTCTGGTTCACGCCGAGCGAATAGGCCGTATCAAAATATGTCTGCGCACGCGGGAGATCGTTCATGACCAGACAAGCTATGGCGTATTGGAGCCAAAAGAGTGGATTGAACTTGCACCTATTAAGGTTCTTAACGGATTCGTAGTACCGAATAACCGCATGATTCCGCCCTTGTTCCGGTAAGAGCGTCTGTACGCTGCTATATCTCATCAGGTTCTTGAACAGTTCGTAATATCTTGGACTAGCTCCTGCGCCTTTAGCCATACGGTCTACCATCCTTGTGAGCACGGAGACCACGGCATCTGCATCAGCGGCATGTCCGAGCAAGTACTCGGCCGCGGTAGGAGACCGAACGAGTACTGCATACTGGTTGAAGTCAACCAACTGCTTGACGACAGGATCTCTTTTGAATCGCGGGCTGTTGAGTAAGTCGACGCCCCATATATCGGCAAGGATGTCCAGTGTCGGACCGTGATTAAGGAGTGTTATGATAAAGACGCTTAGCAACACTTGGTAGTTCTCACCCTTGCTCTGTAGACCTTGTACGAGAGCGCTAAAGCGTCTGCCAATATCCGGAGAATGAAGCAACTTTAGCAACAGAGCATGAAGTTGTCCTCTGCACTCATCCGATATGAACCTCACTTTCTCAGAGCGGCTATCTCCTGCACGATCCCCCCAGAGGCCGTACTCGTTCAGTGAGTCCACAATCCATGCGATCTCCCGCTCGTCGAGCACGTCAACGGGCACCTCAGATACTTCGTCAACGCCGGAAATTGTCGCCAAGTCATCGATCAACACATCGTGTATCGCGTTTCGAGCAGTAAGCACGAGAACAGCCTGATCGCTTGCATTCGTGCGAAACACGCGGATCTCGTCAAGCCAGTTGTGGTACTCCTCCATAATGACGATGACCTTCTCGCCAGAACTGGCAATGGCTTGGAGTTCCGCATCGAGTCCTTCCCCATGATCAGAGACATCAAAGACCTTGTAGCCGCGTTCAACTGCGCGAACGCGCAGAGCCTCTATGGCCATGCTCTTACCATTTCCTAGATCGGAACATACTACTAAGTAGGTAGCCAAAAGTCTTCACACAAAAGCCTTGAGCCAGAAATCCGCCGACAAGACACCGGCTTTGCGGAGGCCCTGGGTCGCAGTTAGTCCCAAGAGCCACTGTTCCGCGTAGGCCGCCTCATCATCAATCGTTTGGAACTGGCGATTGGCCGCAATCAACCGTTTCAACTCCTTCCAGAGATGATCCTGAGAGTTCAGTTCCGGGCACTGCTTCGGCAACCACAAGAGGGTCACCTCCAAGTGGGTGGCCAGTCGTTGGCTTTTGATCGCCTGATGAAAAGAGGCCTTGTCCAGCAACAGCCAAATCGGGCGTCCGGGATACCGTCGCCGCAACTCCCGCAGGAAGGCTTGAAAGTCCTCTTGCCGCTGGCGGGGCCGACGCAGGACCACCCGGTGTCCGGTTCGTGGATTGATCGTGCCGAACAGAACCCGTTTGTCGTTTTGACCCGTGATCTTGACCTGCGCCTGTTCGCCGCGAAACGCCCACACATAGCGCAAGGGCGGAAACCAGCGGAGGATGGTCGCATCCGAAAACAACAGCACCGCCAGCGCCGGCATCCGTTTCAGGCGGCGAACCAGGCCCCCTTTTTCTGGGCTCGGTTCGGGTCCTTGGTCGCATAGACATACCGGGGACGTTTCCACCGCAGATCCAAGTCCCGCATCCGCCGCCGCAGGGTACGAGGCGAGATTGCACACCCGTACCTTTGCTGGAGGTGATCTGCCAGCAAGGACACCGTCCAACCCGTGGCGCGATAGCCCAAACGCATCGGGTCCCGGCGGAACTCGCGTACCAGACGGGCGTCCGTGATCGGCGTGGCGACCGGAGGCCGTCCGGAACGCGGTGCGTCCTGCAGGCGGTCTGGACAATGGGTGTGCAGATAGGCCCGCACCCAGCGATAGACGCTCCACGGCCGGGTCCCGGTGATCTGCGCTGCTTCCGGAACCGTCCGACCCTGGGCCACCAACAGGATCGCTCCGATACGCCGGTAGGTGCGAATGTCAGCGACCCCCTGTAAGGCCCGCGTAAGACGATGTTTATCATATCGATCGAAACCACGTTCTGAGGCGCTCTTCGTTCTTCGCATGTACCCCATCATACACGCGAAGAGAATCGTTCCTGTGAAAACTTTTGGCTACCTACTTAGTACGCGTTTCCCTTTGTCGATGTGCCGGAACACATCGGAGACTGCGCTTCGCTCAAGGAGGTACCTCTTTCCTGATCGTAGGGATTCCGCAATTAGATCATCTGTCCGCTCGCCCAATAGAAGAAGATCCAAAAAGGCTTTATCACTAATTGGGGTTCCCGGAGTCCTTATCTGATATTCCTTAAGAGATACAGGATATGATCCTGCGCTGACCACCGGCACATATGTGGCTGCAACTGTGTGCATTTCCGCAGCGAACTCCTCTGCTGATTTACGCATCACTGTTCCAAACTTCGCCACGCGCCGCAACATGATCTCATCAGGGTCTGGACCAACACAGAAGAAGCATTTCTCCTTTAAGATGTCTGACGCGAAAAGGATTCGTTTGATGTCCAGATCAGAAATTGAGTAGCCCACAAAGAAGATGGCTCTCGCCAGCCGCAAGTCCTGTCTGAAAAGCATTGCCCACTGAGTATCTGCAATTGATGCAGTGACATAACTGCTCTCCGTAAGCTTGAGTTCAGTCCATATTTTATTGCGGTCCAGGGTCTCGGCATACCCATTAAGATGTATACAGATCGTGTGATCCTTGGGCATCTTATATATGTCAGTCCCAAGCGTTACAGCGCTGAGTCTCTTGCCTTGAAGACGTGACGCGAGCTCGACGACGTTGTCGTAGTTCGTGGTGTATATTCGCTTCCACGGGATCGCAACTATCTCCCGATGAAACGACGCAACCTCTCTTGCACCAAACTCAATCTGTATCTCACTTATTAACTTATCTATCCCATGTTCCTCTGCAAAAGCCTCGGACGCGTCCTCCAGTCCGCTGCTCGATGGGAGCGAGGCCCGAGACGCGAAATGTGCAGCCAATTCAAGCCCGCTTTTGAATGGCTGTCCATTGAGGTTCACCGCGCCCCGAGAAAAACCTGCACCCACAAAGAGAACAGCGCGTCCATCGAGCGCCATCTGAATTGCTTTCTCAAGCTCCATTGATAGGCCTTTCATTGGAATCCATAGGTGGACAATACCACTCTCTGCTTCCCGGAAGTGGTTCCTCTATATATGGTCGGTGCTTTTGATAGATCCAATTCAGCAAACGGCGAGAAACAAATCATTAACCGCAACCTTTTCCGCGTGACACACACTACATCGGTCTCCGAGTCCATACCCTTATCATAGGCCCAGCCGGGCGGGAAGGCAAGGGGGCACCGAACGGTTGCAGATACCCAGTCGTCGGATGTGGGCTGTAAATCCCTGTTTCACAAGAGTTTATCAGCGTTCATGGGCAGTTCCAACATCGTCGCCGGAACGAGTCCGCGTGGACTACGAGCCCATCCTGCTAATTCCTCTGTGTCCTCGGTGCCCCCCGCCTTCGCGAGGGCAAGCTCTCTGTGGCAAAAAAGGCAGTTGCTGGTTCCTCGTTGTTCGCCGAAGGCTTCGTGCCTCTGCCAACGATCAGACTTTCGAGAACCTCTACTCCTTTGTCGGCGAGGAAGGCGGCGACCTCGCACACGTCCACCTCGTCCGACAGGCCAAAGGCAACCTCACGGCCTTTGTGCGGAGTCACGATCATGAACCTGCACTCCTGCTCGCGCATCGGCGCTGACTCAAACCGTACGCCCGCAACCTGCTCGTAGGGCCAGAGCGTTCTGCCCGGGCGTCCCTGAAGGTATCCCATCCATTCGCGGCCCAGGCCGATGGTCCTGCGCGACGTCACTACATCGACATAGCTGAGCAGGTAAAGCAGGCCCGCGATGGTGATGGTTAAGAGCGGCACCATGATCAAAGCCCAGGCAGGGTCAAGCACGGGCACGCTATGATTCAGCCAGGAGGCAACTCACCGCAACAACCAGAGCACAGTGAAGATACCGGAGACGACCAGGCCCACGCGGAGGCCCGGCCAGAGCCACGCCGCGATGCCCTTCTTTCTGCACTCCAGCCGCATGAGGGAGCCCCAGGTGCTCTTTGGCTCAGTCCAGGGAATTGTGAACACGACCCTGAGATACCGCCGCGACCTTACCTGCAGGACCACCCCCGCTGCACCCCAGGCTACGGCCCCAAGAATGAATACAATCAAAGGAATGAGCTGGATGATCGTGGAGGAAGCATGCTCCGTCACGTCGGCTATCCACACGCTCACACCCATGACGGGAAGGAGCGAGAAGACCCACAGATACGACCAGCGAGTATCGCCGGAGTAGGTGATGACAGTCCTGCTTGCCTCCTGGCTTTCCATCTTCTCAAACCTCAACGTGCGGCAGTCCCAGGTGCGGCATGTGTCCCGGCGAGGTCGTCAGCCGCCTCCGTTGCATTCGTCGCTTCCACACCCCTGCTCTTGAGGAAATCAACCACTTCCGACAGGTCCAGACCATGCGGAACGCCAAGGGTGAAGTCGCGGCCGTTGTGGCGGGCGATCAACATTATCCGAATCGAGCTTGCCCCCCATCGCACTGTGTCGAAGCGAACTCCTGCAATCTGATCATAGCGATACCGCCTTCGAAATCGCCCCGCAACCACTATGGCCGCGTCGTCAAGAATGACCTGCGAGGGCTCCAGCCAATGCAACTGGTAGAGGCAAGCGAATATGAAGCCGCATAGCATGGAGAACACCAGAGCCTCGATGGGATCCATCGTCTCTATGTCATGGTTGAATATTGCCAGCAGGCTGAAGATGAGCCAGATGGCCATGAAGCTGAGTGTCACGGCGAAAACGCAGATCTTGACTTCGCGCCAGGCGTGCCCTGCCCTCATTCTGGCCATGAGGCAGATAAGCCCGCGCGGCTGCATCCAGGTTATCTTCTGACAACTCACCGGTCGGACTCCACAATCTGTTTGCCGCATTTTCCGCAGCGACCAGAGGCCACAGCGACCGGCGCGAGGACATTGGTGAGCAGCGCGCGACAGTGAGGACAGGCCAGCCCCGAGCGCCGCATGGACCTCAGCAGGCCGAACATCAGCGCGAGTACGGCCGCCAGCATAAGGACGATGAGCACCGCTTCCAGGACTGTTTCCGTTGCAGGCGGAATGCCCTCGGCGACGAGTGCCCCCAGACCAAACAGGGCGAAGAACGAGAACCAGCCAGAGGACGATCCAGCGAGTCCCACGTTTGCGATGCCGGTCAATCTGTTCGATAAGCTCCTGCCTGATCACCTTGGATGCACTCCAATGGGCGGATGAACCGCGCCGTTTCGCTGTTCCGGGCCCTGGCAACTCCGCGGCTGCCTTCCCTATTTCGGCGTAATCCGGGCAACACATTACTCGCATTCGTGCGGACCGCGACACGGCATCCCTGGGTGTGCCACCGGCTATAAGTCCCTATTGCACATGGGTTTATCTGCGTTCATCGGCGTTCATCCGCGGTTCAATCTGGTAGGCAGTTGTTCGTTGCTGGTTGATAGTCGAATCTCTTCGTGGGGCCCAAACCTAGATTCCCGCCCATTCGACTTCGCTCAGGGCAGGCTCTTCGCGGGAATGACATGGATGGGGGGCTCTCTGAATTACATGTAACCTCTTATGTCACAACGGCTTACGAGACTTCCGGAAGAAAGCCGCTTTATTGTCATGATTTTGCTTGACGAACAACTCCTGCATTTGTAGGATGTTTGTACAACTCAATAGCGAATAGGAGAGGATGGCATGACTCCTTTGGCAGCGACGGCTTGGCCTACGATCACGCCATTGGCGAGAAACGAGAAATGCCAGGAGATGCGGGGACCCTGGGATTGCGGAGTGGAGGACGGACGCCTGCCATGACAAATATCCTCGTGCGTGCGAAACAAAGCCAATCTCCGGAAGAAGACAAGGGCGGGAGGCCTCGCCACGGAACGCCTTACGGCGTCACTATGAACCGGGTCTGTCGCGCGAAACAAAGCCAATTTCCCGGCCGGACGAGCGGTGGGCAGAGCCCACCCTACAAGATCGGAGAACCTGCCGTGCGAAACAAAGCCAATTACGGGGCCGGGGCCATGGGATTACGGATTGCCGATTGCGGAGTACGGATTGAAGGACGGATGCCGGCAATGACGGACATGGGTGGCCGTGCAGAACAAAGCCAATTTGAGCGGAGAGGACGGCAGGCGAGAGGCGGCAGGCTGGAGGAGACCGTACGGATGATTCTGCGGGACAAAGCCAATCGGGCTGGCCGGGATCAACGCGAAGTCCTTTGCAGGAATGGAGTTATGATCGATCCTGCGATGATCCGAAACAAAGCCAATTGGCCCTGCCGGGCGGATGGTGGGCACAGCCCACTCTACCCGATGGCGAAGGAGCTGCCGTGCGAAACAAAGCCAATTTGCAGAGCGAGCAGGAGGCGGTGGACAGGAGGGAGCTACGCGGGCAATTGTGAAAACGAAGCCAATTTGCGGGGGCGGTCCCGGTAATGGCGGGATGGGCATTGCATTCGGGGCGGGGGTGTGGTAGAATACTGAGCTTGTAACTGGGTTTAGAATCGGCTGGGGACACGCGGCCCCTCAAGGCAGGTGAACACGGCAATGCCGCATCCAGTATAGCGTATGCGTGGTTGCAGGACTCACGGCTCCCCCGATAAGTATACCCCGTTTCGCTTTTTGCTGCGGAACGGAACGACTCTTGGATTTGGACAGGATACATGTACGCAGAAAATGTACGCAATGTAGCGATCATCGCCCATGTAGACCATGGCAAGACGACGCTGGTGGACCAGCTTCTATATCAGTCGGGCTCGTTCCGCACGGAAGAGCTGGACAAGCTGGCCGGCAGCCACCATGACCTGATCATGGATTCCAACCCGCTCGAACGCGAGCGAGGCATCACGATCCTGAGCAAGAACTGCTCGATCCAGTACACCGCCCGGGGCGGCCGCGAGTACAAGATCAACATCGTGGATACCCCCGGCCACGCCGATTTCGGAGGCGAGGTCGAGCGCGTGCTCAAGATGACCGACGGCGTGCTGCTCGTCGTCGATGCCTTCGACGGGCCCATGCCGCAGACGCGATTCGTGCTGAGCAAGGCCCTGCACCACAAGCTCAAGCCGATCCTCGTGGTCAACAAGGTGGACCGCCCGGACTCCCGGCCCAACGACGTCGTCAACGAGGTCTTCGACCTGTTCGTCGAGCTCGAGGCCAGCGACGATGCTCTGGATTTCCCGGTGATCTTCGCCTCCGCCAAGGAAGGCTGGGCAACGACGGACCTGTCGAAACCCAACAAGAACCTCAAGCCGGTCTATGAGGCGATCATCCGCTCGATCCCGGCGCCGAAGGCCGACCCGGACAAGCCCCTGCAGATGCTCGTCACTTCCCTGGAATACTCCGACTACGTCGGGCGCGTCGCCGTCGGCAAGATCTTCGCGGGCAAGCTGACGCAGGCCCAGCCGGTGACGGTGATCGACCGAGAGGGTCATCACACGCAGCAGAAGGTGATTCAACTGTATGAATTCGAAGGGCTCGCCAAGAAGCGCGCCGCCGAGGTGCAGGCCGGCGACATCTGCGCCGTGGCCGGCCTCGATCCGGTGGACATCGGCAACACGATCGCCTGCCCGGACGAGCCCAGCGCTCTGCCCATCGTGGCGATCGACGAGCCGACGATGAGCATGACATTCCAGGTCAACAATGGCCCCTTTGCGGGCCGGGACGGCAAGTACGTCACGTCGTTGCAGATCCGCGACCGGCTGGAAAAGGAGCTGCAGACGAACGTGGCGCTTCGCATGGAGTCGGGACAGTCGGCCGACGAGTTCATCGTCTCGGGGCGGGGGCTGATGCACCTGGGCATTCTCCTGGAAAACATGCGCCGCGAGCGTTACGAGGTCTGCGTGGGCAAGCCGCAGGTCATCATTCGCGAGAAGGAAGGCGTCCGCCAGGAGCCCATCGAGCGGCTGGTCATCGAGTGCCCCGGCGACTGCCAGAGCGCCGTGATGAGCCTGATCGGCACCCGCCGCAGCGAGCTGCTCAAAATGGACACGAAGAGCAGCGCCAGCGATTACGTGCACATGGAGTTCATGATCCCGTCGCGCGGACTCTTCGGCCTCAACGCCCGCCTGCTGACGGCGACGCAGGGCCGGGCGATCATGCACCACACGTTCGAGAAGTACGAGCCTCTGCGGGGCTCGATCCCCGACCGGCAGGCCGGTGTGCTCATCCAGAGCGAGACGGGCACGGTCACCGCGTACGCGCTCGATGCTCTGTACGACCGCGGCGTGTTCTTCGTCCAGCCGGGCGACAAGATCTACGAGGGGCAGATCGTCGGCGAGCACTGCAAGGACAATGACATCGTCGTCAACGCGGCCAAGGCCAAGCAGTTGTCGAACATGCGGACGTCCTCGAAGGACGAGGCCGCCCGCATCCGCCCGGCGCGGATCATGAGCCTCGAAGGGATGCTGGAGTACGTGCAGCAGGACGAGCTGGTCGAGATCTGCCCGAACTCCTTGCGCCTCCGCAAGCGCCTGCTCAAGGAAGGCCAGCGCCGCCGGTGCGCCCGCTTAGGCGCCGAGGCGGTCATCCGGTAGCAGCGCCGCCTGTGCCAGGAGAATGATGCGCAAGGTGAGTCCACCCAGGCTGAAGTGGCCGGCGGATTTACCAGCCTGACCAGGGATCGACGCTCACATAGGACGGACCCAGGTGCCAGCCGGCGTTGGCGACCGTCGTCACAAGCAGGACGATCATGACGATAGTCAGCACGGCCATGGACACCAGGGCAAGCGCCGGCAATACCAGGTTCAGGATGTACTGCCACGCCAGAGTCCGGGAAACATCACCATTGGGGCATAGCACACGTACTTCGCCTTCGGTGGCACACACGCCCTCGCACACACTCTTCGTCATTTGGCTCATCGTTCACCCCCAGCCTCTCCCCACTTAAACAATGCGCCATTTTCCGCCCCGTGGAGCCAAATTCCGGAGTGAAGGCGCAGATTTTAGGCGGGGTGTCTCCTCCATCAGCAGGCAGTTTTTCGGACTACGGGTACGTTGTGATGGAACAGGCTGGTTATTCGTTCCTGCCCGATGCTTTGCGGAGTTCATCGAGGAACTTCGAGGGTATCGTCAACCTCAAGCTCTCAGCCTTGTGCACATCGGCCCAGGCCTTGTCGTACTCATGCAGCTCGTAGTAGACTCCCGCGCGGTTGCCATAGACCTCGGCAATCTGCGGATTGATCTCACGCGCTTTGGTATAGGCGAAAACCGCCTCGTTGTATTGCCCCTTGGCCTCATAGATACAGCCCTGTCCCCAATGTGCCTCGGCGTGCTCGGGGTGTATTCTGATCGCTGCTGTGAAGTCACGTAGCGCAGAATCCAAGTCCCCCTTGCGCTGGTAGGCCACGGCTCGACTCTGAAGGGCACTAACGTCTTCTGGTTCGATCTCGAGCACTCTGTCGAGATCAGCAATAGATTCATCATGCCGCCCTATCTGGCCATATGCGAAGGCACGATTGTGCCAGCTTGCGGCGTCCAGCGGATTCGATTCAATGGCTTTCGAGTAATCCGAAATCGCACACTCGTAGTTGCCCTGCTGAAGGTAGGCGAAGCCACGGGCCCCGTAGATGTCTGCATAACGCGGATTGATCTCCAGAGCCTTCGTGTAGGCGGAAATCGCCTCAGCGTACTCGCCCCTGGCACCGTGGACATTGCCGCGACCGAAATGGGCATCGGCGGATTCGGGATGTATCTTGATTACCGCCGTATAGCCACGCAGTGCAGAATCCAAGTCCCCCTTGTGCTGATAGATCACGGCCCGACTGTAAAGGGCATCGTCGGCGGCTGGGTCCATCTCAAGCACTCTGTCGAAGTCAGCAATGGCTCGGTCAACTTGGCCACTCCGGCCGTACGCCACGCCGCGGCGATAATAAGCGAACGAGTCATGCGGGTCTAACTCAATCGCTTTAGTGCAGTCCGAGATCGCTACGTCATAGTTGCCTTTTTCGCAGTGGCTCCACGCTCGCCAACTGTACGCACTAGCGAACTCTGGGTCCAATTCAATCGCTTTGGTGAACTCTGGTATCGCTCGGCCATGATCGCCCTTGAAGCTGTAGGCCAATCCGCGGCCATAGTATGCCTTCGCGTCGTCAGGAGCTATCTCAATGGCCTTCGTAGAATCCGCAATTGCCAGATCGTACTCGCCCTTGAGGCCATGGGCGACTGCTCGGTTGTTGTACGCGTCAGCGCGGCCAGGGTCTATCTCAATAGCCTTGGTGTACTCTGCTATGGCTCGATCATAGTCTCGCTTCCCGCCGAACGCGAGACCACGACCGAAGTAAGCACTGGCATATCGCGGGTTGATGTCGAGTGCGCGATAGAAATCCGCGACTGCTTTATCGTATTCCCCTTTGCGCTCGTAGGCCAGGCCGCGGTTGTGGTAGCCGCAGGGTTCCATCGGGTCCAGGTCGGTGACTTTTGTAAATTCCTCAACGGCTTCATCGTAGCGCCCGTCATTGAGGCAGGCCAGACCGCGATCATTCCGCTCTCTCAATGGATCTCTGAACCGCCTGGCGAGCACGAGGCCAACGCCCGTGAGCAGCAGAATCGCAATTGCCAATCCTATCAATTGGTAATCCATCGCACGCCTCGGCAGCAGTTTCTTGTCACCAGCACCATGTTACCATAAATCAGTGTCTCAGAGGAAGTCCCTGCACGGGTGGCAGCGTCAAGCGCAGCTTGGCGATGGTCTTCCCCTGATGCGATACAGCCATCGCCAAGGCCTTCGGCCTTGACGCTGCCACCCGTATGTGTAAAGACTCCAGACCCGTGTACCTGCGAAAAATCCTTGCCCCTGCATATACCCAACGGCGGGGTTTGGGTGTGTAATAGGGTGAAGAGTGAACATTCTTCTGGTAAACGTGCACGATGATCGAAGACAAGCTGCTTATACTCGGGTTCAAGCGGGGCCGTCCGGAGGCCCTGCGGCAGATCTACGACAAGTACAAAGTCGAGCTGCTGCGGTACGCCATGACGCTGGTCGGCAATCTGCACACGGCGGAAGACATCGTTCACGATGTGTTTGTCAGCTTCGCGCAGTCGGCCGACCGCATCGGGCTGACCGGCAGTCTCAAGGGCTACCTGGTCACCAGCGTGCTCAACCGCGTTCGCAATCACGTGCGGGACGGCAGCCGGCGCGGCGAGGGCCTGCTTCTCGATGAGGCGGACCTGCTGCCCTGCCGCGAGCCGGGGCCACAGCAGTGGGCGATTCTCAGTGAAGAGCTGTCGCTGCTGAGCAAGGCCCTGCAGGAGCTGCCGTACGAGCAGCGCGAAGTGATCTGCTCTCACATGGAAATGGATCTGACCTTTTCGCAGATAGCAGTGCTGCAGAAGGCATCACTGAATACGGTCAAAGGCCGATACCGGTATGGAGTCGAGAAGTTACGGTCTGTGCTAAACGGCAAGGTACACGAATGAACCCCGCGGATGACATTCGGAAATTGTTCAAGAGGGCTGAGCTGAGCATCCGGCCGGATGCGGACGAGCAGGTCTTTCAGGACGTGCTCCAGGCTCGGCGGAAAACCAACGAGAATTCAACGCTCACATGGAGTCGATGGAGAATGACTATGAGGAATCCAATCATGAAACTCGCCGCCGCCGCGGTCATCGCGGTCGCAGGCATCGCAGGTATCGTCATGTGGACGGGCACAGGCTCGGGGATCGCCCTGGCCAACGTGCTGGCCCAGGTCCAGCAGATCACCGCCTACATGTATCAGATGACCATGACCATCAGCGGCCAAATCCCCACCGGGCCGGCCATCAATCAGAACATGGAGGCTACCATCCTGATCGCACAGGACCGCGGCATGAAAGCGACGGTGGACACGGTGGACCCCAACGGTGGAAAGCTCTCGCATCAAGAGATGTACATGCTGCCCCAGGAAAAGGCCATGATCATGCTCATGTCGAATGAGAAGCAGTACGTCCGCGTGGACCTCGACGAGACACTGTTCGAAAAGACCCGACAGCAGAACAACGATCCCAGCACTATGCTCAAGCAGATTCTGGACTGCAAGTATGAGAGTCTGGGTCGGTCCACGGTGGACGGAGTGGAAGTCGAAGGATTCCAGACGACCGATCCGAACTACCTGGCCGGGATGACGGGCCAGGTGGATGTGAAGATCTGGGTCGATGTCAAGACGCAGCTTCCGGTGCGGTCGGAGATGGACATGGAAGTGAGCGGCATGCGGATACACGGCGTGGTTCACAACTTCCAGTGGGATTGCCCAGCAACGGCTGCCGATTTCACGCCGGTCATCCCGCCGGACTACAAAACCTTGCCCGGCGGCCCCATGAAGATGCCGGCGATGGATGAAGGGGGCGCCATCGCGGGCCTGAAGCTGTACGCCGACCTGACCGGCCGGTATCCGGAGAAGCTCGACCTCATGAGCCTCATGACGCAGTTTGGCAAGCTCGCGCAGGGCAGCCCCGACCCGAATAACCCTGTTCTCAAGAAGCTGTTCGAGGGCGACAAGAATCTGTCGGCCCAAGAGCAGGCCAAGAAGGTTGTGGACATCATGATGCCGATCCAGGGCGCGGGAATGTTCTACATGATGCTCACGCAGGAAAAGAAGGACCCGGCCTACTACGGCAGCGTCGTGACGCCGCAGGATGCCGATAAGGTCCTGCTGCGGTGGAAGGTCTCCGATAAGGAATATCGAGTCCTCTTCGGCAGCCTGCACGCGGAGACCGTCAGCGCCGATACGCTGGCCGAGCTCGAAAAGAACTTGCCAAAGTAGCCACCTGAACACATGACAATCCTCCTGAGGGCCGGGGCACCCCGGCCCTTTTCTTTGCGCCGGCCCCCTTGCGAGACCTGCAGGTTCTGTTTCCTCCCTGATTTGTACAGATTTTCTTGTCTCTCCTATACGCAACTGCCCTGTTTCGGAGTGTAATAGGGCAAAGGATCGCGATTCTTGAGCAGGTTGGGCGCCATGTTGCACGATAAGCGGCTTATCTGGAGACTTCACCGGGGCAATGTCGATGCTCTGCGCCAGATCTATGACAAGTACAAGCTGGACCTGCTCAAATTGGCGATCCTCCTGACGGGAGATGCCTGTCAATCCGAGGACGTGGTTCAGGATGTGTTCCTCAAGCTGGCCGAGTCCTACGACAGGATCAGCGATCACGGGAATCTGAAGAACTTCCTGATCACGTGTCTAATGAACCGGATTCGCACCCTCAGACGCGACAGTCAACGTCACCAAACGGCCCAACTCGACGGGGCAGCGATAGAGACGACCCGGGTCAGTTCTCCCGATCAATGGGCCGTCGTGAATGAACAGATGCAGCGGATCAGCAAGGCGATGGTGGGACTGCCCGTGGAGCAGCGGGAAGTCGTGACGCTGCGGTTTGAAGGGGGCCTGGAATTTCGACAGATTGCCAGAATTCAGAATGCATCGATCAATACGGTGCAAGGCCGATACCGGTACGGCATGGAGAAACTGCGGTCATTGCTCAATAGTGAGGTAGAAGAATGAGAACCCGCAGACAAGATGAGGCGATTGTTCAACAGTGCGGCGGTGCAAGCCAACGCCGCCCCTGACGATGCTGTCTTCGAGACGATCAAGACAGCGTACACAAGGACAGTAGAACGCAAATCGGCGCAGCGAGGGCCGAGTACGTGGAGATTCGTTATGAAGAGTCCAACGACCAGACTTGCCGCCGTGGCGGCTGTCGTAATCGCGTGTGTGATCGGCCTATCTTTCTGGCGGACCACCGGCTCAGGGATCGCCTTAGCGGACGTGCTCGCCCGCGTTGAGCAGGTCAAGGCCTTCAGGTACCAATGGAACGTGAAGATAACCGGCGAGGATCCGAACAAGCCTTACAGTTCAGAATCACACGTCACCACTTTGGTATCACAAGAATATGGCAAGAAAAGTAGAACTGAAAGCCTCGACCCCAAGGGCGGAGAGAGCACGGTTCTCAGAAGCCTATACTTTCCCAGATAAGAAGACCATTATTAGAATCACGCCCAAGCAGAAGAAGTACTGGCGCGTAGAATTTGACGATGTTACCGCTGAACGTCTGTGGCAGATGAACGATCCTCGCACGTATCTCAAAGCAATCCTGGAATGCAAATACGAGAGCTTGGGCAGAGCAACCATTGACGGCATTGAGGTCGAAGGGTTTCAAACCACCGACCCCTACTTCTTTCTAATTGGAGGTGGAATTCAAATCGATGCCAAGGTATGGGTGGATGCGAAGACACGGTTGCTTGTGCGATACGATTTCACATGGCCTAACTTTGACCAGATGGGAACCAAGATTATCGAGCGCGGGCACATTGTGATGCACGATTTCCAGTGGGATATCCCCGTTGATGCGGCCGAATTTGAGCCCGTCATACCAGATGACTATACAGGTAGGGTGGTCAAGTATCCCGCCCACATCACTGAGGAGACCGTCATCCAGGGTCTAAAGGTACTTGTCGAATTGCTCGGCAAGTATCCAGAGAATATCATCGATATCGATGGGAAAACAGTTCTACGGTTAGCAGAAACGAGCGAAACCCCCGCAGCCATGCGATTGAAGGAAGAGATAAAAGGGTTTACAGACGAACAGATAGACAACAAACTTGTGGATTTCTGGATGCCCATACGGGGACTCGGTAGGTTCTACGATATGCTCGCGCAGGACGGGAAGGACCCCGCGTATTATGGAAAGACCGTGACCCCGAAAGACGCGGATAAGGTCCTGATGCGGTGGAAGGTCTCCGACAAGGAGTACCGTGTCATCTTCGGCGATCTGCACGCCGAGACGGTCTCCCCGGAGAGACTGGCCGAGCTCGAAAAGGCCCTGCCCAAGTAGGTTGACTGTCTTGTGCATCTGTGACCAAGGCCGGGCATATCTAAGTAGGTAGCCAAAAGTTTTCACAGGAACGATTCTCTTCGCGTGTATGATGGGGTACATGCGAAGAACGAAGAGCGCCTCAGAACGTGGTTTCGATCGATATGATAAACATCGTCTTACGCGGGCCTTACAGGGGGTCGCTGACATTCGCACCTACCGGCGTATCGGAGCGATCCTGTTGGTGGCCCAGGGTCGGACGGTTCCGGAAGCAGCGCAGATCACCGGGACCCGGCCGTGGAGCGTCTATCGCTGGGTGCGGGCCTATCTGCACACCCATTGTCCAGACCGCCTGCAGGACGCACCGCGTTCCGGACGGCCTCCGGTCGCCACGCCGATCACGGACGCCCGTCTGGTACGCGAGTTCCGCCGGGACCCGATGCGTTTGGGCTATCGCGCCACGGGTTGGACGGTGTCCTTGCTGGCAGATCACCTCCAGCAAAGGTACGGGTGTGCAATCTCGCCTCGTACCCTGCGGCGGCGGATGCGGGACTTGGATCTGCGGTGGAAACGTCCCCGGTATGTCTATGCGACCAAGGACCCGAACCGAGCCCAGAAAAAGGGGGCCTGGTTCGCCGCCTGAAACGGATGCCGGCGCTGGCGGTGCTGTTGTTTTCGGATGCGACCATCCTCCGCTGGTTTCCGCCCTTGCGCTATGTGTGGGCGTTTCGCGGCGAACAGGCGCAGGTCAAGATCACGGGTCAAAACGACAAACGGGTTCTGTTCGGCACGATCAATCCACGAACCGGACACCGGGTGGTCCTGCGTCGGCCCCGCCAGCGGCAAGAGGACTTTCAAGCCTTCCTGCGGGAGTTGCGGCGACGGTATCCCGGACGCCCGATTTGGCTGTTGCTGGACAAGGCCTCTTTTCATCAGGCGATCAAAAGCCAACGACTGGCCACCCACTTGGAGGTGACCCTCTTGTGGTTGCCGAAGCAGTGCCCGGAACTGAACTCTCAGGATCATCTCTGGAAGGAGTTGAAACGGTTGATTGCGGCCAATCGCCAGTTCCAAACGATTGATGATGAGGCGGCCTACGCGGAACAGTGGCTCTTGGGACTAACTGCGACCCAGGGCCTCCGCAAAGCCGGTGTCTTGTCGGCGGATTTCTGGCTCAAGGCTTTTGTGTGAAGACTTTTGGCTACCTACTTAGCCCGGCCTTTTTTTGCGCTGCTGCCACGATTGGCATTTTCCTCGACACATTTTTCAGGTGGTGCGCAAACTATACGATGAAGACCGAGCCGTCGATGGTTCAAGAAAGTGACTGAAAGCTGACAGATATGGATAAGCAGACCGAGACGGAAATCGCCGAGGGCCTGCGACAAGGCAATCGCGATGCCTGGTTGACGCTGTACGACCTGTATGCAGAGAAGGTCTGGCGCAATGTCGCCCGGCTGATGGGCGGTGACCCAGCGTCTGTCGCCGATATCGTGCAGGAGACATTCCTGGCGGCGGCACGCTCAGCGGGCAACTTCAATCCTCGGCGCGGCAGCCTGTGGGTCTGGCTTTGGACGATAGCAAAACGCCAGGTAGCTCTACACTACCGAAAATGTCGGCAAAGATCGGCGCTCGTCCAGGCCCAAACGTGGTGGACGTCTCTGAATGGCCAGAAGGACGATTGGCTCCAGGGCGTTGAAAAGCCGCCAGCCGAGGTGCTCGAATCCCGTGAACTGGCAGAGCTGGTCAGATGCACCATCGAAGAGCTGCCGGCAGAATATCAGGTACTATTGATGGCAAAGTACGTTGACGGCGCTGCGGTCCAAGAGATTGCAGATCAGGTCAATGGCTCATCCATAGCGGTCCGGTCAAAGTTGGCTCGAGCAAGAAAGGCCTTTCGTGGAGTTTTTGAGCGGCTGACTCATCGTGCGTCCGGGATGCAA
This sequence comes from Sedimentisphaerales bacterium, assembly GCA_963708075.1. Taxonomy (GTDB): domain Bacteria; phylum Planctomycetota; class Phycisphaerae; order Sedimentisphaerales; family Anaerobacaceae; genus PLanc-01. The sequence goes on along the minus strand of OY970194.1, from coordinate 7,449,427 downwards.
GAGGTGGCATTATGAGAATGCGTAAGAACAAAGACTCAGATGAAAACTTCACTTCGTTGCTGTCTGCGATGGACAGACAAGCAGTCGCACCTGACCAGGAGTTTATGAAACAGCTACGAGAACGCTCCGCAAGAGAGTTCACAGCCGGTGCGCCAGATGGATCTACGAACACACCGAAGTCGATTCGCATCGCAGCATTAGGGAGTATGATCATGAAACGTCGAATAGCCACACTTGCCGTCGCCGCGGCTGTTATGATCGCGTGTTTGATCGGTCTATCTCTCTGGAAGACCACCGGGTCAGGGATTGCCCTGGCGGACGTGCTGGCCCGCATCGAACAGGTCAAGGCCTACAGGTCCACAACGAGTGCGCAATTCTGGAGTACGAAGGTGACCGGCGAGGATCCTAACAAACCGTACAATTTCAAAGAAGAACACTACACCTCTTTGGTATCACAAGAATATGGCCGGAAAGTAACCGGTGAAGAACTCGACCCCACTGGCGGATGGAGCAAGACCGACGAATCCTATTATTTGCCAGCTAAGAGGACCCTGATTAGCATCGAGCCAAAGCAGAAGAAGTACCGGCGCACAGAATTTGACGATCGTTGGGCTGAACAGTTTCAGGACAGTCCGGACAGGCTGGTCAAACGAATGCTGGAATGCAAACACGAGAGCCTGGGCAGGTCAACGATTGACGGCATCGAAGTCGAAGGGTTCCGGACGACGGATCCCAACCATGGAATCAGAATTAATCGGGGAGAATCTGAAGTACAGGGCGACTGGAAGATATGGGTGGATGCGAAGACACAGTTGCCTGTGCGATACGATTTCACGTGTGTTCTCTTTTACCAGAGGGAAAACAAGAAGAAGTACGAGCACTTTGTGGTGCACGAGTTCCAGTGGGATGTCCCCGTTGCGGCGGCCGACTTTGAGCCGGTCATACCCGATGACTATACCGGTATAGTGATCAAGTATCCCGCCCACATCACGGAGGAGACCGCCATCCAGGGTCTAAAGGTATGGGGCGAGTTGCTCGGCAAGTATCCAGAGAAAAGCCCCATTGAAGCCGATTTCGCTGATGTCGGTGACACAGTTCTACGGTTAGCAGAAAAGAGTGAAACCCCCGCCGCCCTGCGATTCAAGGAGGAGATGAAAGGGCTTACGGACAAAGAGATAGGCAACAAACTTGTGGATTTCCTGATGCCCATACGGGGGCTCGATCTGTTCTACATGAGGCTCCAGTGGTACAAGAAGGATCGCGCATACTATGGAAAGACCGTAACCCCGAAAGACGCGGAGAAGGTCCTGATGCGGTGGAAGGTCTCAGATAACGAATACCAAGTCATCTTCGGCGATCTGCGCACGGAGACGGTCTCCCCGGAGAAACTGGCTGATCTCGAAAAGAACTTGCCAAAATAGCCACATGAGCGCGTGGTGATTCTCCTGAGGGCCGGGACCATCCATACCCGGCCCTCCTTTTTTTGATGATCCGAGAAGCCATGATGATTCGGAAGCCCTGCAAAAAACCAAGGCCCCGGCGACTCTCTGCCGGGGCCTCGTTCTACAACTATGTGCTGCCCGGGTCGGGCCGAGCAGTCTACGGCACGGCGTTCGGCTCGACGGGGACGCCCTTGGTGAGCCGGATGTCGTCGATGTAGATCCGGCCCGCGCCGTCGAGTTGGGCCTTGCTCCGGTCGCCCACGCCAATGAGCATCTTCTTGACCGCCTTGAGGTTCACGCCTGCCGACTTCAGTTGTGCCATGTCCACCGTCCATTGCTGCCATTCGGCCTGCAACGCCGCTTCGGGATCCGGATGGGTCACGACGGCGGTCTTGGAAGCGTCCTGGACAACCACGTAGAGGGGACCGGGCGAGTTGTCCGGATGATCGACGCCGATCTCCGCCATCTGCCAGGAGCCGGTGACATTGCCGGTCGTCTGGATTCCGGAGAATTCTGCGGTGCAGGCGACGTTCGCAGCATGGCTGGTCAGCGCCAGGCCGATGTAGATGGTTCCGCCCATCACCACCGTGTCGGACGTCGGATTGGTCGCGTTGACGACATCGCTCCACGTCTTGCCGTCGACCGAGTGCTGGGCGGTGACCAGATCACCCGTGCGGGTCAGCTTGACCCACATTGGCGCCACGACGCCTGCCTGTTGAGTGCTCAGACCGGCATCATTGGCCGTCAAGCGTCGCTGGAAGGCCACGCCCTGGCCGGGGGTGACGAAGACCGACGCATGCCGAGAGCCCCAGTCGAGACTCTCACGGATCATCACGCCGCCCTTCGCCCATACGTTGGTGTTGTCGATGCTGTCCACGCGAGCGATGATCGTGCCGTCGCCGGTGAGGCGCTTGTACACGAAACGGAACTCATCGAACCGATCCAATGCGGCGCTGTGCCAGATGTCCCAGCCGGCGGCGCTCATGATGATATGATCAGGCGCTACCTCTGTGTAGCTCGCCGGCCGGCCGCGGAAGTGCAGCACGAGCGTGTTGACGTCGTTGAACAGCCAGTTCTGCGGCGTCGCCCACGTTCGCTCGACCTCGGAGTAATACGGGGACAAGGTGTTGTTGTAATCCATCGGCATCGCCTGTGAGCCGCTGTAGACGTTCGCCCGCTCCATGATTCGCCCATTGTAGTACGGGCTGGTAGGGGTCCAGATGTCGTAGCCGGCGGCGGCATTGCTGCCGTTGCCCGGATTATCCTGCGGGAAGAACTCGTCTGCTGAGAAGCCTATGCCGTCGATCCACGTCTGGAAGACCCGGTCAGGACTATCGTTCGTGTAGCTCTCCAAGTCATCGACGATCAGATAGTCCGCGATGCTGAAGCTCCAGACCGTTCCTTTGGTCACGGTGCCGTCGGCGTTGATCTCATCGACGCGCCAGAAATACTTCTGTCCCCACACAATCGCCGTAGCGGGAGTGAAGCTGGTTGCGCCGGTCTGCTCCTGGTAGATCCCGGTTGTATCGGAGTTGGCCGCAGCCGCCACCGCCGCAGCATCCGTACCGAGGTAGACATCGTGCTTGGACGCACTGTCGCCGGCCGTCCACGTGAGCGGCGTCGCCACTCGAATGTCCATGATTGAGCCGGTGACTGGGTAGGGCCGCCAGGCGCGCAGCGGGTCGATTCTCATGACCGCATCCAACTCTTCCTGGGTCAGCGCCTTATCATAGATCCGGACATCGTCGAGCGGCCCCAGCATCGGGCGGAGCTGGTGGGCGTCGCCGATCCGTACGCTCCGCGTGCCGGGGACCGTGTTGACGTCTCCGACCAGCGAGTCGCTGATCGCTTCCTGTACGCCATCCACGTAAAGCCTGATGTTCGCAATCGTGGGCGCCCCGGTGCTTTCCAGCACGGCAGCCACATGGTGCCATTCCCCATCGCGCAGGTCCGTCCAGCCGCAAATGCGTCCGCCCTGGACTTCCAGGCGAAGACTCCCCGGGTTGCCGTTGTCCGTCTGCACACGGAGGGTCCACTTCTGCGTGTCGGTTCCCAGGCCCCAGCCCATGATGTCACCGGTTGTGGTCGTCTGAATCCAGGCGGCGACGGTGCGATCGTGCTTGCCCAGGATGCCGGGATAGCCGGCGATCTCGACGTAATCCCCGGACAGCGGCCCGTGAAAGGCCATCGCGCCTGCATCATAACCGTCTACCCATGCCGGTGCTCCATGGAGTGTGCCGTGGCGGCCGTGACCCGACCAGTCAACCACGCGGCTGCCCCGTCCCTCATCGAATGTCCACCATCCCATCAGATTCGGATCGTTGATGGGGATGACCGGCAGTGTCGTGAACGTCCAGACGGGACCTTTGATCTTGCCTCCTGCGCTATTGACCTCATCGACCCGCCAATAGTAGGTCGTGCCTGACTGCAGCAGGCCGGTAGCATAGTTCGGGAGCGGCAGGTTGCCTTTGGAGGTATCTCCGGTCCCGTCAGCTACGGCCGTCTGGTCGGTGCCGAAGTACAAGTCGTGAGAGATGCCGGTCAGCCCTGACATCCAGGTGAGCGTCAGGTTCGGGTCCGTACACGGCTCGCCATCCGCCGGCACCGGCTTCCACGCCTGGAACGAGGCAAACGTAAAGCTCCACACATCACCGGGATACACCGTTCCATCGAGTTCGATCTCATCGACCTTCCAGTAATACGTTGTCCCGGGAATCATCCCGGCGATATGCAAGTAGCTCGGATCGCGCTGATGCGACGCAACCAGGTCGGCCGGCCCAAGTTCTGGACTCGTGCCCAGATACACATCGTGCCACACCGCCGTTTGACGAGGTTTCCATGTGAGTACGGGGATAGCCACGCCCTGCGCCTTGTCGGCGGGGTTCGGAACCATGGCTTTGGGCAACAGCGACAGCGTCTGGACCTCGGCGGCCGTCAGGACTCTGTCATAGATACGGACATCATCGATCAGAGCGGGGATCGCCCGGTCGGTGTTCGTCTGGCGACGGCCCAACGTGAGATCCACGTTGGCCGTGATATTGAACTTGTCAGGGTCTGTCGTGGTCTGGCTGTCATCCTTGCCGTCCAGATAGAGAACGACCTCCGGATAGGAGATGGAAGCCCCTGCCGCGACCGTCAGCACTACGTGGTGCCATAGACCGTCGTTCAGCACAGTCTTGCCCTGCAGGTTTCCGCCGCCGGTCTCGATGCGGAGCCGGCTCTGGTCCAGGCGCAAGTCCACGCGCTGATTATTCACTTGGGCCCCCCAGTTGACCATCGTGCCGCCGCTACTGGTCGTGTTGACCCACAGCGAAACACTGAAGGGATTAGCGCCCAGGATCCCCTTGTAGCCGGTGATGTTAACGAAGTCCCCGGTGCCATCCAGCATGAGTGCCTGGCCGAACAGGCCCGGCCGGTACGCGGCGTCGCCGACCAGCGTCCCGCTGCGATTGTTGCCGGAGGAATCCAGCGCATCGCCGTCGAACTTCCACCAACCCATCAGGCTTGGATCGCCCTGGCCGATAGCCGCCGGGCCGATGAGCCCGACGAGCAGCATCCCCATTGTCACTGTCGCAAGTCTCTTACCCATGGTCGTCCTCCTTCAAAGACAGTTCGCGCGGGTCGCCGTCACCCGCTCACAACCAGAAACGCCCATACCAGGAGGTCTAGGGCACTGCATTTGGCTCCACCGGAACACCGTTGGAGATGCGGATATCATCGATGTACAACCGACCGGCGCCACCGGGTTGGGGATTGCTCCGATCCCCTACGCCGACATACATCTTCTCGACCGCCTTGAGGTTCACGCCGGCCGACTTCAATTCCGCCAGATCGATCGTCCACCGCTGCCAGGCGGCACTCGTCACCGCCGCCGGATCCGGATGGACTGCGACAGCGGTTCGGTTCGAGGAGTCCCGCACGGCAATGTAGAGGCCGCCCGGCGCTACCGGCAGGGAGTTCGTCGGCTCGCCACGGAAGTGCAACACGAGCGTGTTGACATCATTGAACAACCAGTTCTGCGGCGTCGCCCACGTCCGCTCGGCCTCGGAAAAGTACAGGGGAACGGTGTTGTTGTAGTCCATCGGCATCGCTTGTGAGCCGCTGTAAACGTTTGCCCGCTCCATGATTCGTCCATTGTAGTACGGGCTGGTGGGGCTCCAGATGTCGTAGCCCACGGCGGCATTGCTGCCGTTGCCCGAATTAGCCTGCGGGAAGTACTCGTCCGCCGAGAAGCCCATGCCGTCGATCCATGCCTGGAAGACACGGTTGGGACTGTCATTCGTGTAGCTCTCGAAATCATCGACGATCAGGTAGGCCGCCACCGTGAAGCTCCAGACTCTCCCGGTCGTGACAGTGCCGTCCGCGGCGATCTCATCCACTCGCCAGAAGTACTTCTGTCCCCATTGAAGGTCTCCCGCGGGGGCAAGGCTGGTCACGTTGGTCTGCCCCTGGTAGATCCCCGTCGTGGCGGCGCTGATTAGCGTCCGCCACCGCCGCCGCGTCCGTGCCAAGATACACATCGTGCTTCGTGGCACTATCGCCGGCGGACCATGTCAGCGGTGTCGCCATCCGAATATCCACAATAGAACCGGTAGCCGGATACGGCCTCCAGGCCCGCTGCGGGTCGATCCTCATGACCGCATCCAGTTCCTCCTCGCTCAGCGCCCTGTCATAAATACGGACATCATCAAGCAGGCCGGTGACTGGTCGGTTCTGATGGCTATCGCCGATCCGCACGTTGCGATCACCGCCGACTGTATCGATGGCCATCGACAGCGAGTCGCTGACCGCTTCCTGCACGCCGTCGACGTAAAGTCCGACATCCAGGATCGTGGGCTCGCCGGCGCTTCTCAGTATGGCGGCGACGTGATGCCATTCCCCATCGCGCAGGTCCGTCCAGCCAACGATACGCCCGCCCTGGCACTCGACACGGATGGTCCCACGGTTCCCATTCTCGTCCTGCACGCGGAAAGTCCACTTCTGCGAGTTGGCAGTGGCCATGCCCCAGGCCATGATATCGCCGGTGGTGATCGTCTGAATCCAGGCGGCAACCGTGCGATCGCGCTTGCCGAGCACACCGGGATAATCGTGTACCTCGATGTAATCACCGGACCGCGCTCCATCGAAGGCCAGCGCCGCCCCATCGTATCCGTCCATCCAGGTCGGCGTGCCATTCAGTGTACCGTGGTGGCCATGACCCGACCAGTCCACGGTGCGCGTGCCCTGGCCCTCATCAAACGTCCACCAGCCCACCAGATTCGGATCGGCGATGGAAATCGCAGGCAGCGTGGTGAAAGTCCAGACCAGACCTTTGATCTTCCCGCCCGCCTCATTGACTTCATCGACCCGCCAGTAGTAGGTCGTCTTGGGCGGCAGCAGGCCGGTGGCATAAGTCATGACGTCCTGCCGGCCTTTGAACGTATCTGCGGCGCCGTCGGTGACGGCTGCCTTGTCGGTACCGAAGTACACTTCGTGATAAAGGCCGCTCAATCCCGGCATCCATGTGAGCGTCAGGTTCGGGTCCGTGGCCGACTCGCCATCCGCCGGCGCGGGCTTCCACGCCTGGAAGGAGGCAAACGTGAAGCTCCACACGTCGCCCGGATACACCGTTCCATCCTGTTCGATCTCGTCCACTTTCCAGTAGTAGGTCATTCCAGGAATCAGACCGGGGTAGATATATGTGGCAGACCTCCAGTGAGGCGCAACAAGATCGCCCGGTCCCAGCTCGGGGCTAGTGCCGAGATAGACATCATGCCAGATGGCCGTCTTGCGAGGCTGCCAACTGAGGAGGGGAAAAACGACCCCCTCAGCCCCTGAGGGGGGATTGGGGTTATAGGCCCTCGGACGCGCGGCCAGTGCCTGAACCTCGGCGGCCGTCAGAACTCTATTGTAGAGGCGAACATCATCCAGCCAACCCATGAATGCCCGGTCGCTATTCGTCTGGCGACGGCCGATTGTGAAATCCGCGTTGGCCACAAGGTCGAACGCGGGACCGGCAATCATCGGCTTGCTGTCGTCCACGCCGTCCACATAGACCGTGACATTCGGATAAGTCATGGTGGCCCCCGCCACGACCGTCAACGCGACATGATGCCATTGGCCGTCGTTCAGCACGGTGTTGCCCTGCACGTTACCGTTGCCGTGCTCCATGCGAAGCCGGCCCACGTCCACGCGGAAGTCCACACGCTGGGCGGCGGCCTGAGTGCCCCAGTTGATCATCGTGCCGCTGCCCGTCGTGTTGATCCACAGCGCAACGCTGAAGGCGTTCGCGCCCAGAACGCCCTTGTAACCGACGACGTTGACATAATCCCCGGTGCCGTCCAGGACGAGCGCCTGGCCAAGCAGGCCGGGCGAGAACGTGGCGTCTCCAACCAGCGTACCGTCACGCCCGTTCCCCGACGCGTCCGATGCGTCACCGTCGAATTTCCACCAGCCCATGAGGTTTGGATCACCCTGTCCAATCGCTGCCGGGCCGATGAGCCCGACAATCAGCATCACTGTTGTCATCATCGCTCGCGTCTTACACACGGTCGTCCTCCTTCTTGCCGACGGTTCACAAGTGCGCCTCTTACACAGTCACAACCAGATACGTTTGCGTCCATCAACAGAGCCCTTGGCTCTGCAGTATACTCTGCCTGCCGTGTGACACCGCAGGCACATCCTGTCTCTGTGTCGGCTTCTACAGCGCCTCAAACCGGCGCAGGCCACAGAGCGTCTGCGCGATCTTATTGCCAGGGTGTTGACTGAAGAGATTCCGAGTGTTTATAGGGAGACAATTATCGCATGTAGCAGCCGTACCCATTTGTGTCATGGCGTGCGTCACCGTTGCCTCCTGTTCCGAGATGCTGCCGAGGCCCGGGACGATAATGAACCCTGATTCGCCCGGTCCCCATTCGTTCCCGATCATATCACATCGGCCGACACGTGCCAAGACTAATTCAAGAGACGGATTGAATGAACGCCAAACCATCGAGCCTGAGAATATAAATTCCTTACAGAAAAGGACTTAACAGCGATACCCTTGTTCAGCCTGGCGGACTCTTTCGTATTCTCTTGTGGGAAGATAACCGCTGGGGCGCATAATAATGCATTTACAGGACGTTTGTGGCTGGTCATCTATTGCGTCGCGGCCCCCCACCGTTTATACTGGGTTTATCACAACTGCGATGCAACGCTGTCGGTAGCACGGGTAGTGCCTTGGCTGCCGTGCGGGCACATGTGCGGCATGGAATCGAACACGCTCGTATTCAGGAGCTTCGCCGTGAGCAAACGCAACGCCTTCACCTTGATCGAGCTGCTTGTCGTCATCGCCATTATTGCGTTGCTGATGGGGATCCTGATGCCCGCCCTGTCCCGAGTCAAGAAGCAGGCCCGCGCCGTCGCCTGCCGGGCCACCCTCAAGCAATGGGGCCCCATCTGGTACATGTACTGCAACGACAACGAGGGCTCTTTCCCCAGCGGGAACCTCGATGACGTGGATTGGACGCGCGGCGAATGGATACTCGCGCTGCGGTCACTGTACGAGACGAGATCGGAAATCCTCCGCTGCCCCGTGGCGACCAAGCGTCTGCCAAGCGGCGAAGCCCACGGCGGTCCCTTCAACACCTACGTCATGGGGGCCGGCGGACCAGGAAACCTCCAAGAGGAATGTAGCTACGGGCAGAACAGTTGGCTGTTCAATCCGCCTTCGGGCGTGGCCATTATCCAAGGCCGCCCATCCGAATGCTATTGGCGAAACATAAACACCAAGGGCAGTCTGAACAGCATCCCCGTCTTCGCCGACACCATGTGGCGCGGCGGTGCGCCCACTTACAAAGACAGCAATCGAATTGACCCGCCGACTTATAACGGCGAGTGGGTCAACGCCAACTCTGAGATGAGACACTTCTGTATCGACCGGCACAGCGGCTCGACCAACCACCTGTTCCTTGACTGGTCCGTCCGTTCGGTGGATCTCAAAGAGTTGTGGACCGTCAAGTGGCACAAGCAGTTCGATCCGCGGGGCCGCTTGACCCGAAGCGGCGGCGTCCAACCCACCGAATGGCCCGAATGGATGAGGAAATTCAAGGACTACTAACTACTTCAGTCGCAACTATCTTGCAGTAACACTTCATTTCCGCATCCGCACTGAACTCCCATGCCAGAAAGTGGATAGTATTCCGTGGAAGCGTTTCGTGTAGACAGATAAAAGGGGAAGGATGGGCTCGCTGCCGATAGGATATCCACATGCGTAGAGGCATTGCCACATTCACGTTGGACACCGGCCGGTGCCCGCCGTGGCTGTTCCAGCGGATGGTCAAGCTGGGCCGGGAGATGGTGCGGGTCCTGGTGGCCGAGTACGGGCCGGATGAGTTCGTCCGCCGGATCGCAGACCCGGTGTGGTTCCAATCGCTCGGCACGGTGCTGGCCTTCGACTGGAACGCCTCCGGCCTGACCACCATCCTGACCGCGGCCCTGAAGGAGGCCATCCGACACGAGGAGAAGGACCTCGGCCTGTTTATCTGCGGCGGTAAGGGCAAGACCTCACGCAAGACCCCCGACGAAATCGCCGCCTGGGGCGATCAACTCAGCCTGCCCGACGGCTCCGTCAATAATCTCGTCTACAACTCACGCATGGCAGCCAAAGTGGACAACTCGCTGGTCCAGGACGGCTACCAGATCTACCATCACGCGTTCTTCTTCTCCCGCAACGGCGCCTGGGCCGTCGTGCAGCAGGGTATGAATGAGGCCGACGCCTCCGCCCGCCGGTATCACTGGTTCTCCGAGAACGTCCACGACCTGGTCTGCGAGCCGCACACCGGTATCGTCGCCCCGAGCCGCCGGCAGCACTTGCTTAACCTGACCGCCCGCGGCAGCGAATCGTCCCGGCAGCTCAGCGTCGAGATGGTGGACGCCGGCTATCGGCCGCTGATGAAGGACATCGAAATCCTCCGCGCCCACGCCTCGCCGCTGAGCAAGATGATCAGCATCCAAAGAGAAGGCGAACAACTGACCTTCCTGCAACTGGAGAACACCGAGTTCACCCGGCACCCGGTCCTGACCGAGGACTTCTCAAAAAGCCGGTACCTGGAGAAAATCCTTCGCCTGCTCTGTGACACTCGCCCGAAGAACTACGAGCAACTGATCGCCACCGAAGGCGTCGGTCCCAAGACCGTCCGCGCCCTGTCCCTGGTCGGCGAAGTGATCTACGGCGCCAAGCCCTCCTACGAGGATCCCGCCCGCTACTCCTTCGCCCACGGCGGCAAAGACGAGAACCCCCTACCCCGTAGACCGCCGCACCTACGACCAAACGATTACGACCTTAGCCGAAGCCGTCCGCCACAGCCACATGGCCCCTACCGACAAAGACTCCGCCCTCAAGCGCCTCACCCGAACCTCGCGCGAATCGTGACTCATCACCCAGGCCATGCGGGTTCCTTGCCACTTATTTCATCTTGAGTCTTCTCTTCAACTTCGACCAACTGCCCAAGAAGCCCGTGAAGTCTCTTTCGGGTGGCGACTCATACCGGCCTTCAGCAATCCGCACCTGATCTTCCTTTGAGAGCCCCCGAGTCTCATAGACTCGTCCGTTCTTAGTGAGCCAGAAATAGCTCTGAAGGCTCTCACGGCGCCCATGAATGATGTCATATCGTCTGAGCAGTTCTTGAGGGGGGATTACCAGAACACTAAGTCGCCGATGTCCATAGGAGTGAAGTCCAAGAATCCAGAGATGTGATGTGCTCTTCTCGATCTTACTGCGTCTGGGCGTGAACCATCCACAGCACTCAAGACAGGGATGGAACATCGTGTCCATATGCGTGGCCAAGTAGTCTCGGGACACTTTGATTTGGACGGTGCAGTATGCCTCGGCTTGCGGATTGAGCAGAAGCAGATCATCGCCTTCGTCCTTGGCTGGAAACCACAGGGATACACCGGGGCATTCCCTCTCAATCATTGAGCCGATAAGAAACTCGCCCGCGTCAACTGTGTAGAATGGCTTCATATGCCTATCCCCTCAATCAAAACTCTACTGTCTTTAGCAGCCTCAGTATGATCAGCAGCTCGCGTTGCCGCTGTCCTTGGACTCCATCCACTCGGGCAGAGCACTGCCGGTCACTTCTGCATAGAGCGTTTCGGGAGCGATGTCGATTTCATCTGCCCAAGTCAGGACGCCAAGCTCCTTATTGACCGAGAAACTCCGGAAGAAATCCATATCCCTGAGCCGTTCAATGACGCCGCCTTGTTCGACGTACCTGGCGAAGTCCACGACTCCCCGCTGACCATCGTCAAATTCGAGTTCGATGCGGTAGTCGCCTCTGTAAACGGCTGCAATGACGTCATGAATCATCGGCACAAGCCCCCACCTCACTCAGTTCGCCGGCGGTTGTCACTCGTCGCCTCCAAACCTGTCCGCGATATTCTCGATCAGCCGCTTTCCATGGATCACCGCCACAACGAGGATTCGGTTCTCCTCCACCCGATATACGACCCGATAGCTGTAGACCAAGCGTTCTCTGATCTTCTCATCCCCCAGTTCCGGCACCACGCGCCCAATCCAAGGAAAACTCCCGATGCCACGAGCCATCTCCACGATTCTGGTCGCAACCGCCCGAGCGTAGAACTCAGAGTCCCGACCGATATACTCCGTGATCGACTCCAAGTCTTCGATAGCTTCAGGGGACCAGGTTACTTTGAAATCCATTTGCTGAGCCGCCTTTCGACTTCCTCCTGGGGGACTGCTCCCTCGGTCTCGGCTCTTTCAATGCCTTTGCGTATCTTCTCAATCACATAGAGGTGATATTGAACGTCCTCCAACGTGCAGTCATCAGGCAGCTTCTGGAGCAAGGATTGAACTTCGTCTTTCGCTGTATTCACTATAGCCTCCAGTACTCTCTTGCGCACCCTGCGGCGTTTGTCGGTTTATCGTCTCAGACATCCTCAACGTCGACGCCTGCCCCCCCTTCTACAACTGATGGCATGATACCACAGTTCGCCGGGCAAATCAAGGCGCAGTGCGGCAAAAGGCCACTCATACCTGAGCCAGGATCACCACATAATTCTTGCCGTATTTCCTGGCGCACTTGGGGCAGGTGGTGTAGTAGCAGTACAGCTTCTTGAGTTGTTTGCCGCGGGAGGCGACGAAGCTCTTCGTCTCCTCGATCCACTTGTGCACGTGCTGGTACGGGCCTTCGAACACTTTGCTCAGAAACGTGCCGGAGATCGTGACGTTGTCCGCGTTCGGGACATCCTTGCTGACGCTGATGTAGACGTCCGCGCCCCACAGCGAATTCTCGTCGGAAAGCACGATCATCTCGTCCGCCTTCGCGCCGGCCGCCTCGATCCGCTGCATGTTGCGTACCATCACCGAGCCGAAGTTGAGGGGGATGTGCAGGAAGCTGCGGACCCGGTCTTTCACGAACTTGCGGTCCTTCCAGGACAACTCCTTTCCGTCCCAGGGCTCAGGGTTGAATCGCGGACAACATTCTACAGTATCGCTATTCGTCATAGTGGCCTCCTTTTCGTTTGTTTGACACCTGGAGATGATAGCATGGCCTGTGGCAGCGAATCAAGGGGGTGTGGTCGGAATACGGTGGCAATCGGCGAGCCTCTTCGTAGATCGTGCGTCCCCGCACGACCATTCCCGGCCCTTGCAACGGATGGGATATTGTGCATGGCTACAGCCGAGGGGGGACGAGCGGGGACGCTCGCCCTACGCCGAGTCCAAATCCGCCACGGGAAGCCGACCGCACCCAATCAAGCGTGGGGCGACAAAAAGATTGCGTTTTGGGGGCGGTTTTGGCAGCATGGAGGGTGTGCCGGGTTTGGCCGGCGCCGTGTACGACTTGCACAAGCCACGGGTCGGAGTGGTGAAAGAGCCATGACGTTAAGAGGAGTCACTCATGCATAGAAGAGAATTCACGAGACGACAATTCATCGAGAGGACGGCTGCGGTGGCGGGCGGGATCCTGCTGTCACCGCTGGTGGCGCGGGCGGCCGGGAAGAAGACTGCGATCGATCAGGTGCCGTTGGGCAAGACGGGGCTGAAGCTCAGCCGGCTTGGGATTGGCTGCGGCACCAGCAGCGGCCGGGTCCAGCAGGAGCTTGGCCAGGAGGGCTTCAACAAGCTCGTCCGGTACGCCTACGACCAGGGTATCACGTTCATCGATATCGCCCGGTCATATCGGACACATACAATGCTCGGGGAGGCCATCAAAGGGCTGCCACGCGAGAAGCTCTTCATTCAGACCAAGATGGGCGGCAACCCGGAGAAACCTCTGGAGGAGATCGACAACTACCGCAAGACCTACGGCGTCGACTATATCGATAGCCTGCTCGTCCACTGCACCATCACGCCGAACTGGGAAGAGGAACGCAAGCGGGTGATGGACGCGATGCAGGAGGCCAAAGAAAAGAAGATCATTCGGGCGCACGGCGTCTCCTGTCACAGTCTGCCTGCGCTGGCACGGGGCGTCGAGCTCGACTGGGTCGATGTCCATCTGGTCCGCGTCAACCCACAGGGCGCGCTGATGGATACGGCGGATGCGAAGTCCTGGAACGCCGAGAGTAATGCGTCGCACGTGGCGCCTGTTATGGAGCAGATCAAGCGGATGCATGAGAAGGGCCGGGGCGTCATCGGCATGAAGATCATCGGCGAGGGCCGCTTCACCAAGCCGGAAGATCGCGAGAAATCCATCCGCTTCGCCATGCAGTCCGGCTTGATCGATGCCGTCACGATCGGCTTCAAGAGCACCGCCGAGATCGACGAGGCCATCCAACGAATCAACAGTGCCCTGGTGGAGATGGCATGAGGCAAGCAGTTTGAGGTGTGAAGTGCGAAGCGTAAAGCGTGCTTCGCCACAATCGTAAATCAAACATCGTAAATCAAAAATTGCCCTGGAGCTCACAATGAAATACCGTCACCTTGCTGTCGCAATGCTGTGTATCGCCGTAGTGTCCTTTGCCAGCATTATGGTCTATGCCGCCGATCAGAATAAGACAAGCCCTGAATTCAGGAAGCAATTCCTCGACAACTTCCAGCGAACGAGCCTCAGCACCGCCCCCGGCGACGCAATGATGCTTCGCATCCTCGTCGAGGCGTCCGGCGCCAAGCGAGGCGTCGAGGTCGGCTCCGCCGCCGGGTTCGGCGCGATCAACATGGGGATCGCCTTCGAGCGGACCGGCGGCCATCTCTGGACCCACGATATCAATCCGGCCGCCGTCAAAGAAACCCGTGAGAACCTGGCGAAGGTCGGCATGGAAAATGTCGTCACGGTCGTGGAAGGTGACGCCCTCAAGACGCTGCCCAATATTGAAGGCCCGGTCGACTTCGTCTTCATCGACGCCCTGAAGCAGGACTATCTCAAGTACCTGAAAATCCTGGAGCCCAAGCTCAAAGTAGGAGCTGTGGTCGTAGCCGACAACGTGATTCAGTCGGCCCGGGCGATGAAGGACTATCTCGATTACGTCCAGACTAGCCCCGACTACGATACCGTCATCATCCGAGCCTCCATGGAGAAAAACGACGGCATGTCCATCAGCTACAAGATCAGATAACGCGTACCGGACGACCGTGAGCGAGAGCGAATTGCCCTTGTGGCGAGCCAGCAGGTTACCCACATGAACCACGTCGAGCGTTTCCGAGCGGTGATGGGTTTCCAAAGCGTGGACCGGCTCCCTCGATGGGAGTGGGCCATGTGGTGGGACCAGACGATCGAGCGATGGCGAGCCGAGGGGCTGCCCCAGCAGTGCCGGAGCGTCTTCGACATCTCGCAGTACTTCGGGCTGGACCCCTACATGCAGTTCTGGTTCAGCACGACAGAGGCGACCATCGAGGCCACGCAGCACCACGTCGAGGGCATCGTCGCGAACATGGACGATTACCTCGCCGTTCTCCCCCGACTCTACCCGCAACATGACGCGGCGATCGAATCGATGCGGCCATGGGCTGAGCAACAGAGCCGGGGCGAGGCCGTGGTGTGGATTACGTTCGAGGGCTGGTTCTGGTTCCCGCGAACCCTGATGAACATCGAACGGCAGATGTACGCCTTCTACGATCAGCCCGAGCTGATTCACAGGATCAACCAGGACCTCACCGACTTCCACATCCGCACGCTGCGCAAGATCGCGAAGGTCTGCGTGCCGACGTTCATGACGTTCGCCGAGGACATGTCGTACAACCACGGGCCTATGATCTCCCGCGGGATCTTCGACGAGTTCCTCGCCCCCTACTACCGGCAGTTCATCCCGATGGTCCGCGAGCTGGACATCATCCCGATCGTGGACACCGACGGCGACGTGACGCGCATGGTGCCGTGGCTGCAGGACGTGGGCATCTGGGGCGTGCTGCCGTTGGAACGCCAGGCAGGCGTGCACGGGATGGAGCTACGCCGAAGTTTCCCCAACCTCCGAATGATCGGCCACTACGACAAAATGGTCTTGAACAAAGGCGAAGCGGCGATCCGCGCCGAATTCGAGCGTCTGGTCCCGCTCATGAAAACCGGTGGCTTCATCCCCAGCGTCGATCACCAGACTCCGCCCGGCGTCTCCCTCGACGACTACCGCCTCTACCTCCGCCTCCTGGCCGAGTACGCGAAACTCGATTCATAGTGGACAACGACACCGCGAGAGCCTGTAACACTGTGGAAGTGCAGCGCGCGGTTGCCCGCATGCCGTTCCCGCGAAGGCGGGAATCCACTTACGCTACGGCGTTCCTGGTCCCTGCTTTCGCAGTGGTAATGAGTAGGCCGCTATTCCTCCAAAGGGTCTTGAGCATCACTTCCTTCGACGAAACTTGTGTCGAACCTCACTTGCCTCAAGCTCAAAATCGCCAAGGGGATCCTTATATACAAAGTAGTCTCTCGATACCCACAAGACCGATTTGTCTTTGTACCCGACGATCCAGTAATAGCCGCCGGCTTGTTTATAGCCAATCTCTGTCTTTTTTGCTCTAGCCATGAAGAAAGGAGAATGGACCTGCCCGTGAAGATAGAATGTCAATCGCTCGATGAGCTTCTCTGAAAACTCAGCCTCAGACGGGCTGCCATCGCCGTCCAAATCGTCTCGGACGAGTGCTAGAGCAGGTGGGTAGTCCTCGGCAGACTCAAGCAATGTGGCAAGCTCATCGCAGACCGGATATACACTCTCAGGCATCTCGCAGTCATCCGGCAGATCACACTGAAACAACGCGAACTCAGTCCCGTCACACGCTCGGCCAGGTTCTGCAAGCAGAAGAAAACCCATTCCTTCTAGTATATCAGGTCTATAGCCTTCTTCCGTGTGTTTCCAGCGTATGAAGCAGTACATTACCGCGCCTAACACAACACTGAGTCATTAAGTCATATTGGGGACGCAGATCGTCACGCGCAATCAAAAGGATAGCACGGCATATGCATGAGTGCAATAGAGTTTGTAGGGTGGAGCTTGCCCCACCCTATGCGCATCAGGTCCACTTCACATTCTCAAGGGCTCGGGTCTTTTCGGGGACGTTGAAGAGTTGGCGGGCGTTGGCGTGCATGATGGGGTCGATCAGGTCCATCGCGTCGGGGAGGGTAAGCCAGCCTTCTTCGACCAGTTCGCTCAGGGCCAGGGCAATGCCGCGACGGGCGATTGTCGCGTGGCCGAGGACGGGCTCGACGGGGATGTAGTCGCCGCCAAAGGTGAGGATTTTGTTGGCTGGGACGGTCACCAGGAACTTCTTGAGAAAGTCCTTGGCCGCGACCGGATTGATGATCCAGGACCAGCACATATCGACGTACGCGTTCGCGTAGTGCTTGGCCGCCGCGAGCAGCTCTTCGTAGTACGGGTAACAGATGTGCATGAAGACGAACCGAGTCTCCGGGGCCTCGCGGCACAGGTCCGTGGCGGAGGCCGGATTGTTGATCAGCCGGCCGAGGGGCATGCCATTCTGGCCGGCGTAGTAGCCCGTGTGCAACTTGACAGGGAGCTTGTGTTCGGTGGCTTTTCGGACGGCGTACCAGAAGAGGTGATCTTCGAGGTCCTTCTTCTCCTGGGCCGTCAGTGAGTCGTTCGCGAGTCGCTTTTTGAAGATGGCCTCAACCTTCTCTGCAGGGACCTGCTCGTAGTCGATGTCCCGGCTATAGGCGTTTTGCGATTTGACGGCGACAGCGTATTTCGCGTACTTATCGAACCACCAGTCGATGACGCGGTGCCAATCGGATAGTGAAGTCACGTCGATGCCGGTGGGCTTGCCGAAGCCGTTGAGGTCCGGGCCGGCGAACATCCCGACGATACTGATATCCTGCATCAGCAGCGTGGGCATGTCCGACTCGCCGAACGGCCGGCCCAGGTAGTTCACCTGACACGACTCGATCTTGGCCAGATCGCACAGGATGCGCCGATAGAAGCCCGCCCGCCGCGTTTGCTCGTACGCCGTTTGCACCTTCTTGACGGTTGCCGCGGACAAATCCTCCACCTCGTAGAGTTGCTGCATGGCGATTCGCACGGCCTGCCCGTATCCCGTGTTCTTCACGGCGGGCCAGTACGGCTCCAGGAGCCGCCACTTCTCGACGGGGTCGGTCTCTTTCGCAAAGAACTTGTCGTAGGCCGCTTTGGGCATCCCAGCCACAAGCAGGTCGGAATTGAGGTAATGGTTCAGCAGCAGGCTCCAGTCATCCGCCTGGACGCGCGGGTGCGAGGCCGCCAGCCGTTCCTTCTCCTCGATCAGATGCTCGTGCGTGTCGATCAGCGGCGTCTTGAACACCTTCTCGACAATCGCCGGGTTCCCCCGCGCCGACATACCGCCCCCCTGCCCCGCCGCCACGACCTCCCCACCGCCCGGCTTGCCCCCGAGTAGTGCCGCCGCTCCCAGCACGCCTGCCCCCTGAAGCGTGTGCCGTCTCGAAATCGGACCTGTGCTCGCCATGCCATGTCCTCCAACGTCCTTTCCGGCCATTCCGTAACGCGACGATCACGCCAATCGTCGCGTTGTACGATACAGGATCGCCGGCACGGAGGCAATATGCGGCGCAGTGAATCCGCCTGCGGCTTCTTTCAGATCCCGCCTTGCGGCGTCAGCCCTTGCTGTTGAGCCAGGGGTTTCCGTCATCAGATCCCCAGAGGACTTGCACCTCCAAATCATCGTGCCATGCCCGGCACACCGCACAGAAAAGGGGCCGGGGATGGATTCCCCGGCCCGCACTAAGGTTCCACGCCGTAGCATGGACCCTTTTGAAGGACTCCTTTAGACATTGGCACAGAGAGCATGGCAATCCACAGGCTGTGGAGAATCTGTCCCACTCCCGGATCGACTTTGGCCGAAGATAAGGCCTCGTTCGTGACGCTGCGCCGGTCCGGATTTGTGGCCTTCGTTGATCAGTGTCACAATGTCCCCAAGATCGAATCCTGGTGTGCATCCACAGCAGTGTATTCCTTCGTCGCCAAGGATTTTCCGATACCGGTCCCGCACGGTCCGCCAATCGTCTGCGGGCATATGGTTCACGATCCGTGTCTCCCGCGGGACGCCCAGAGCGTAGATGTCCTGCGGACCACTCTGAGGATAGTCGAAGGCAATGTGTCCTGCCGTGACAATAGCACCGGCAGCGTCACGGGCGACCACTTGCACAGCCTGAAGCAGACTGGATTGTGGATCGATGTATAGCTTCATCACATAACGCTTGAGCCTTTGGCACCGGGTGGAAAGCGATGTCTGCTGTACGAGGACCTCTCGTCCATGATAGCGATCAATATACACCGCGGTCTTGCCGCCATTGTCAGTGAGCATCTGCTGCATGTTCCTCACGGCCAGGAGCGGCGACAATATAGAGGTGGAGCATTCCTGCTCTTCCAGAGGCCAAAGAGCGATCGTCTTGCTGTCCGGATCGTATTGGGCGGTTTGGAGCTCTTCGAGGCGGCAGAAGCTCACCCGTCCATCGGGCGTCCTGCCGCTGAAGATGTCTTCCCTGAAACCGATCCAGAACTCTGTCAGGCCTGTCATGCTCCGCCCATATCCATAGGCCGACGCGTGTACCCACGGGGTTTCCTTCATGGCGCGCGTGATTTCCGGAAACCTGACGGTCTCTATCGATGGCGCCATATTGAGGAAATACACTATCGCAGCCACACCTGCGAACAGGATGCCGAGAGCGCCCCATTCTGCTCTTCGGCTATTCATAAGACACAGTATCGATCTCATGTTTGTTCCTCTCAGCCATGCCTTGCGGACACACGTCTCAACGTGCCGCAGCTCCTTCGCAGGCGCAGGGACTATGCGCCACGTCCGAGCTGCCCGTTCGGTGTGCTTTACATGATCTTCTCACCGACGGCGAAGCAGACCCTCCGCGGGGACGCACGACCTACACAGGGCGGATCCGCAATCACGGCTTCCACACTCTGATATCGTCGATGCAAATGTGCCCGTCTCCGGCCACAGTGGCGACCTCGGGATTACCTACGCCGATGGACATCCTCCTGACCCGGCTCAGGTCCACGCCGTTGAAGCTGTGCAGGGGAATTCTCCATTCCTTCCAAGCCATTGTGTTCACAGCCGCCGGATCCGGGTTGACCACGGTAGCTGTCTTGCCTTCGCTGTCTTCTACAGTCACATAGAAGTCATCCGGAGCGTTGCCCGGGTGGTCGACCCCCGCCAAATCCACGACTTTGGCCACAATCTCGCCATCTCCGTCGAGACGCTTATAGGCATAGCGGAACTCATCTTGGGCGTACCAAATGTCCGCTCCGGCCGCACTCATGACAAAATTGCCTGGCGCGGTCTCCCCAAAGGACACGCGGTCGCCCCGATACCACAGGCTCAGGGTGTCCATGCCGGCAGCCGTCCAGTCCTGTTCGCGGGCAAATTCCCGCTCGACCTCGCTGACGTGCGGCGGCTTGACGCTGTCATAGGCCAGAGACATGGACCCCTTGCCGTGGGTATCGTCCGCCCACCCGGCGGGGAGATTGCTCCCGCGGCTCACCTGTGCGCCGGTGCCGTTGAGGGAGCCGTCGCTCCAGGTCTCCTCGATGCGGCTGCCTTCAGTATCTGTGTAGTTCTCGAAGTCGTCGATGACGAGATAGTCGGATACGGTGAAGGTCCAGACGACGCCCTTGTGAATGGTCCTGCCGTCAGTCTCCACTTCGTCGACCCGCCAGAAGTACCGGGTACCGGGCTGCACGAGCCCTTGCAGGGAGAAGCTTGTGCCGCTTTGCCGCCCCCGGAAGAGTGGCGAGGCCGTATCACCGGCTGACACGGCGTCCTTATCCGTGCCGAGATACACGTGGTGGGAGGCCGCCCTGGCGGCCGCCGTCCATTCCAACATGGGCCCAACCCCTACCTGTCCCCTATCGGCCGGCACCGGATTCGTCGCCTGCTGGGTCACCACCGCATCCACTGCGGCGATCAGGATCTTCGATTCGAAGGGCCGCAACACTAGCTCTCCACGGATTCCATTGCCCTGCACGTCGCAATAGAGGTCCGGTCCCAGATCGACCGTGTTGACGTCGAGCGATGCGTTGTAAACGATCCTCGATTTCACGGGACTGGCCACAGTCACCTGGGGGAGTTGATTCAGAGAGGAGAATTCCTTCGAGTTGCGGTCGTATCCGGACAGCGCCTGCCAGCCACTCAGGGTCAAAAAGTCGTGGTGCTCTCCACTGTACGGGGTCAGATACCGAATCACGTGAATATGTGTGTCGGCGTACGGATTGTAGAAGTAGTTCCGGTCGGACTGGCCAAACCGGACATCATCGTAGTTCATACCCACCCACAGCGTGTATTGTTGTGGCGCGGTCGAGAACAGAATATTGTCCAGCAGGACATCGTCGATGAGCCTCTGCCGGTCACTGTCGTTGCCGTTGAACTTCACCTGATACTCTCCGTTGCCATAGAGAGTATTGTGCTGGACGACATTCCCGGGCGCCCAATGGAAGTAGATGCCGTGCGAACGGGAATTGATGATCGTATTGTGCTCGATGATGCGATTGTTGCCCTCCTCATCCACGTAGAGGCCGGGGCTGTCGCCGCCATATTTCTCAATGGTCACGGGAAGCCCGGCCTCGTACGCCTTGTTCATCGTGTTGCACCCGATGGCATCGGCGAAGATATTGTGGTGGATATGGTCTGTTTCCGGTCCGGGGTGATAGCCGGCTGTATAGAGGCCGGCACCGCCGTCCGACAGGGCCAGGCCGGTGTGGGTGACATGGTTGAAGCAGATCTCGCGATAGCTCGGCTGGCCGGCGATGTACAGGGCGGCCCTGGCCGTGCGGTCGACCCGGTTGTTGTACACGCGCCCATACGGGCCCCAGATGAACAGGCCTTCGCCGATCCCGTTGAGCATATCGTCGCCGAAATGCTCTACGCCCGTGGCGTAGACGTAATTGCCCTCGATATTGTAGTGCGCGGCCCCGCCATCCACGTTGATCCCGCAGGAGCCGGAGTACTTGACCGTGTTGCGTAGGATTTGATTGTTGTCGCAGGTGCCGCCCTCAGTCTGCAACCGGATGCTGCGGTCGAAGCAGTATTCCACGGTGTTGTTCTCAATCGTGATGTCGTGCGACCGGCAGACCAGAATCCCGTACACCCAGGCATTCCGCATCGTCAATCCGAGCACAGTATTGAACGAGACCCCCTCGTTGGTTCGCAGACAGCATTCCCGGTAGGTGAACTCGATATCCTCCGCCGCATCGCCCCTGGGCCATAAGAAGATCTTCTTCTGAGCCGGATCGTAGGCCCATTCGCCTTCCGCATTGATCTCGCCCACGATGCTGGTGATGAAGTACCCGAAGTCCGTCGAGATGTCGGCCTGGGGACTGGTTTCAAGGGTGATTGTCCCACGGGAGAACGCCGTAACGGGGATAGCGTCCAGTAGCCACACTCTGGTCTTGATATGGCACACCGCCCCGGCAAAATAGCCCTCCGGCTGGATGAGAGAACCGTCGCTGAACACTTTCCAGGGGTCAGCAACGGAAGTGGGATATCTCCATCCGGCGTCGGGATATCGTGAGCGCAGCAGCAACCGACCGTGCTGAAAGACCTGCCGGACGGCGAAGGTCTTGTCCGGGTGTTTGCTCACAAAGCCGGCCACGTCCGCATAGTAGATGTGGCTCCAGTTCGGATTTCCGCTGCACTCCTCGGGCCCGGTGCACCGGCGCCATTCGGCCACGGGTTCCGCTGCGTCAATGACGACCTTGCCTTCATGCCCGGGATACGCCTGGATCGTGATCGGCTGGTCCGCCGTACCACTCGTGGTCAGAATCACGGTCTCCCGGTAGGTGCCCGCCTTTACCAGCAGCGTGTCCCCCGGTTGTAGTTGGCCGACGCTTCTGAAAATCGTCTTCCAAGGCCGTGCTTCCGTCCCACGACTGGCATCGCTGGCTTTGGGATTGTCTCCATCCACGTAATAGGTCGCTGCCCACACCGCAGATGGCGGCACAGCCATAGAGAAAGCAATCAGGGCAAGAACGACGGATGCACGGGCGTGAATGGACGCAGTATTTGATCTACTATTACTCATAGTTTCTACCTCCGCCTGGGGGTCTTGGTCCTCTATGACCTCTCTTTCGACCATCACTCCGGACCGTTTGTCTCGTTCGCGCCAACACAGCATGACTCAGATAGAATGCACCTTGCACTGGCGGTGGAGTGGTGAGCTAATAACGGCTTTCTATAGTATGGACGTTTATCCCTGAGATTTGTACAGGCCTAACCCGCATGTTTCATCGGTTTCCAATGTTCTTTAGTAGACAAACAGCAAATGGCGGCGCGTCTACGTCGCCCGATTCCGGTTGACATCTGGCTTGGAGTCTTGCGGCCCTCTTGCCCATCTTGCATCGCCTTGTACGCGACTGCTGTTCATCGGAGCGAGGCTTTGCCTGCGGCTTCCTTCAGACCCCGTCTTGCGGCGGCAGGCCTTGGCGTTGAGCCAGGGGTTCCTGTCATCAAGGTCCCCAGAGGACTTGCACCTCCAAATCATCGCGCCATGCCCGGCACACCGCATAGAGAAAGGGGCCGGGGATGGATTCCCCGGCTCACACTAGAGGTGCCATGCCTTAGCATGGACCCTTTTGAAGGACTCCTTTCAAATGCCGATAACCTGATCCTGCCTTGATGCCATCAACGGTAGTGCGTGCCATCCTCGCAGTCGATGACGTCGATTGTTGTCGCAATGTCGCCAACGTCCGAATCCTGGTATGCAGGCACAGCAGCGTATTCCTTCGTCGCCTCGCCGAGGATTTTCCGATACCGTTCCCGCACAGTTCGCCAATCGTCTGCCGGCATATTGTTCACGATCCGTGCCTCCGGCGGAACGCCCAGATCGTAGATGTCCTGCGGGCCACTCTGAGGATAGTCGAAGGCAATGTGTCCCGCTATGACAACAGCCCCGGCGGCGTCACGAGCAACCACTTGCACAGCTTGGAGCAGGCTGGATTGCGGATCGATGTATAGCTTCATCACATAACGCTTGATCCTTTGGCACCGGGTCGAAAGCGATGTCTGCTGCACCCGGACCTCTCGGCCGTGATAGCGCTCGATGTACACTGTGGTCTTGCCGCCATTGTCAGTGAGCATCTGCTGCATGTTCCTCACCACCAGGAGCGGTGACAGCATACGTCGGGAGGATTCCCGTTCTTCCATAGGCCAAAGAGTGATAGTTTTGCTGTTCGGATCATATTCGGCGGTTTGGAGTTCTTCGAGACTGCAGAAGCTCACCTGTCCATCGGGCATCCTGCCGCTGGACATGTCTTCCTTGAAACCGATCCAGAACTCCGTCAGGTCCGTCATGGTCCGTCCATATCCGTAAGCTGAGCCGTGCACCCACGGGGTTTCCCTCATCGCCCGGATGATTTCCGGAAACCTGACGGTTTCTGTCGAGACCCCATTAAGGGAATGTACCCCTGCAGCCGCACATGCGACAAGGACTCCGACAGCACCCCATCTTACCGTTCGACTATTCATAGGACACGATAGTGCTCTCATGTCCATTCCTCCCAGTAATGCCTTCCGGATACACGTCTCAACGTGCTGCGGCTCCTGCACAGGCATAGAGACTATGCGCCACGTCCGGGCTGCATGTCCGGTGTGCTCTCTATGGTCTTCCCACCGGCGGCGATCCTCCGCGGTGACTCGAACTACAGCCCTATTTCACCTTCTGGAAAGTCATGGTCGGGTCGCCGGCGCGATAGAAAGCGCCTTGGGGGTAGATGAGTCCCTTTTCCAGAGCGAGATGGCCGTCCGCGTTGACGTATCCACGATAGGTGTACCAATTCCAGTCGGCCTTGGAGTCCTCGCCGGGGTCTATGACGATCTCCTTGGTCGTTATCGTCCACGGGTAGGTGACCGTCGTCCCGGCCCGCTTCGATCTTGCATCCCGCCTCCACGTGAGCGAGCACTTGCCCCCGGGCTGGACGTTGAGGGCCTGGATTTCGCTCTTGCCATCGACCCACCATTGCCCCAGGAAGGCTTGTTCAGGCACCGGCTCCACCAGAACGGACTGCACACCGACCAGGTCGCTGACGCCTAGACGATTCGCTATCGTCTTGATCTGATCGGCGATGCGCTGAGCCAGGTCGGAACTCGCCTGGTCATGTTCAATCCGAAATGTGAACGGGAGGTTCCAAACAAACGTGATGCGCCACAGGATATGCTGCTCGAAATCCTGCGGCTCAACGGGGCCCGTCCGGAGGGCTTTGTCGGGGGTCCCATCCGGTCGCTCCACGGGCACCGGGTACAGGGTCGTGATCTTGCCCTGCCTGAGGAAGAACGGCGCTTCACCGGAGCCGATGAAATCGTTCTTCCACAAGCCAACCTCCGTCTTCGCCGCCGCGCCCATCTGCCGGACCAGTTCCATCGTCTTGTCACGAAGGTCCTGCGCCGTCTCGCCCGTCCAGAGGATGTCGATCTTGGCCGGCAGGTTGTTCGGGTCCTTCAGCCGCTCCCGGATCAGCTCCAGCACCTTCTGCGGAGGCATCAATCCAAGGGATTCATACCGGGAGTAAGCCCACCAGTCGATAATGGGCTTTTTGGTGTCGAGCACATACACGCGATCCGGAGAGATAGGATTCAGGTGCAGCCAGGTGTGG
Organism: Sedimentisphaerales bacterium; assembly: GCA_963708075.1. Lineage (GTDB taxonomy): Bacteria > Planctomycetota > Phycisphaerae > Sedimentisphaerales > Anaerobacaceae > PLanc-01. The sequence goes on along the minus strand of OY970194.1, from coordinate 7,423,976 downwards.
AGCGTCTCCACGACCTGTTTATCGAAGGGGAACTTGGGGATGACGCCCATCACCTCCCTGAGATTCGTCAGCTCCGTCATCAGCTTCGATTCGAGTTCCGTCCGGGCCATCACCAACTCATAGCGCACGTCGGCGGGGCCCGGTGTCGATTCGAGCTTGCGGGAGATCTCCGCGATCTGCTGGTCGAACAGCCGGATTTGGGCATAACTGAGAGTGACCTTGCGTATCAATTCCAGCTTCTCCTTTTGGTCGGTGCCGCCATGGTTGTCCAGCGCCACCCGGATCAACTCTCCCAATTGCGGGTCGTCTATCCGCTGAACGCGCTCGAAGACACTCGGCGTCTCGCTCTGGCCCGCCACAACCGTCGCCACACTGAGACAAAGAAGACACAGCAGATTTCTAATTTGTCTTGTTTGCATGGTCATAACCTCCAAGAAGTCCCGCCAAGATGCGATTCATACTCTCCACCGACTGGGGTGAACCCGCCTTTGGGCCCGATTCCACCTGCCCGCTGTGACTCTCGATCCCGTCGCCGCTCGCAGCCAGGAACACAGGCCCTGCGGCGGCGCCCGCGGCGATCGCTTCGCGAGGCAGCAGCCTGCCGGCGGAGTCGAGGGCACGATTCATCCGGTCTTCCATGCCGAGTTGCTTGAACAGCCGTGCCGCGCTCACACACGCGATCAGATCCTTCGGCACGACGACGGTGTCGCCGGCGTCTGCCACAACCGGCTCCGCCACCGGCTGTGACAGACGCGGTTCGACTGAGCTGCGCCCGATCAGAAATGACACCGAGGCGATCAGGACCGCCGCTGCTGAGAGGGCCGCCCGATGCCATGTCCGAACGATCTGTCTGTGACGCACCAGCGCCGCCGTGGAATCAAGCAGCACCCTGGCTCGGAATACCTCTCCGGGTGGGTGACCTGACAGGCTTCGTTCAAGCAGATTGTCCATATCGTGGTCGTTCATGTCCGTACCCCCTGCTATCTTTCATTCTGCATTTGTTCGTGAATCTGAGCGAATCGGTCCCTTGCCCTCCGCAGAAGGGACTCGATTGCCTCGATACTCATGCCGTCGCTTTCGGCCATTTCTTTCATGGTCAGCCGCCGGAGATACTTGCTCTCCAGGGCCCTCCGGTATTCCAGCGGCAGGCGAGCCAATGCCTCATGCACCATCAGGTCAGGCTTGGGGCTGCTCGCCAGTGTGTGATTCTCCGACAGGGCTTCGTGTCGCCGGCGCCGCCTCTCCTTGGCCTGTAACCTCAGATACCGGTTCCTCGCGATGCCCAGCAGCCACGCCCGGAAAGTCCCTTGCTGGGGGTGATACCTGTCAATCCGCTGAGCGGCCGTGATGAAGGCCTGTTGTGTCGTCTCCTCGGCCAACTCCCGCCGGCCCGCCGTCAGGGCGAGGCAGAACCGATAGACGGCGTCGAAATGTAACTCGAACAGCCGCCGCCACGCAGGCTCACTGCCGCCCTGAGCCTTCTGGATAGTGGTTACCTCTGACTCCACTCCCACTCACCGCGCGATCAGCAATTCAGGACTCATCCTGTTTCCGCCTTCTATTCTCGCCGCAAGAGGAAAATCCGTCGCAATCTGACGGCCACGCGACCATTTTACCCTCTGTCCGGCGGCAATATAGTGCCGACTGTGATTGGGTTGCACGGATCGTGGCGATCTGTTATCCTTTGCACGTTCGCAGGTATGTCGCACCTTCCTGGTTGGGGCGATCACCGGTACACGAAACAGCTTACAGGAGGACATCCAGTGGGCAGGATCACAGAGACGTTCAGAAGTTCTATCCTCATTTCGGCGCTGTTGGCGGGCAGTATCTACGCGGAGTCGGCGGATGACTATTGGCCGGCATGGCGAGGCCCGCGGGCCTCAGGCGTCGCCCCGGCGGGCAAGCCGCCCCTGACCTGGAGCGAAACCGAGAACATCAAGTGGAAAGTCCCGCTGCCGGGCGAAGGGACCTCCAGCCCAATAATCTGGGCCGATAAGATTCTCTATCTCACCGCCATCAAGACAGATCGCCTGGGCACGCCGACGCAGGCCCGGGTGTCCGACGCAAACGCTCCGATGCCTTTCCACGGGGGCCAGGCGCCGAAGAACGTGTATAAGTTCGATCTGGTCTGCGTGGACCGGGCGACCGGACGAACCCTTTGGCAAAAGACCGCCCGCGAGGAGGTGCCGCACGAGGGCACCCATCCCAACCACGGCTTCGCATCGTACTCGCCCGTCACCGACGGCCGGCACGTGTGGGCGAGCTTCGGCTCGCGCGGTGTTCACTGCTACGATCTCAATGGCGAGCACAAGTGGAGCCGGGACTTGGGTAAAATGACTATTATTGATCTTTGAATAGTTAAAGTAAATCGCCGTGACGGATCGATATCTTCATGCATGAGAACCCCAGGAAAACCCGAAGAGCTCGAATGTCACCGGCTTCAGGCCTTCGCGTTGCTCGAAGCCGGTCACGGTCCCAGCGAAGTGGCCCGGAGACTCGGCGTCTCGCCGGCGGCTGTATCCCGGTGGAAGAAGATTTCTCAGCAGGCGGGACGGGACGGCTTGAAGGCCAAGCCGCATCCCGGCCGCCGGCCCAAGTTGACGGTCCGGCAACGCCAGAAGCTGGAACGGTTGCTGTTAAAAGGTCCTCTCGCCCACGGATATATGACCGACCTGTGGACGCTGAAGCGGATCGCCGAAGTGATCGAGAGGCGTTTCGGCGTCCGCTACGACCCTTCCGGGGTCTGGCACGTGCTGCGTGGCATCGGCTGGAGTTGCCAGAAACCCGAAGGCCGGGCGCGCGAACGCGACGAAGAGGCCATTGCCCGTTGGCGTCAACAAGACTGGCCGCGTATAAAAAAAAGCTCGGCATAGCGGTCGAAACATCGTTTTTCTCGATGAAACCGGCTTTATGCTCCAGCCGGTGGTCCGCCGGACCTGGGGTCCCCATGGGGATACGCCGCTCCTGTACCGTTGGGAGCGTCACGACCGCCTCTCCGGAATGTCGGTGGTCACGGTCTCGCCGCAGCGTCGGCATCTGGACCTGTACTTCGCGCTCCAAGAGCACAACATCCGTACTCCCGACATTGAGAACCCTCGTGGCGGAACTTCTTGAACATTTTCCCCACGGGATCATCCTGGTCCTGGATCGTTGGCCCGTTCATCTGTCCGCCGTGGAGCAACTCCGGCGTCGGTTCCCTCGTCGAGTACAAATCGAATGGCTGCCGTCCTACGCCCCGCAACTCAATCCTGATGAACAGGTCTGGACGCGGACGAAGTACATGGACTTGGCCAACTTCTGCCCGGAGAATCTCACTGACCTCACGCAGGCGGTGCGACATTCGCTGGAGCAGACAAAAACTCACCAGTCTCTCTTGCGTTCGTTCTTCAAGCATGCTGGGCTTAGACTGTGACATCGTGTCACTTTTACTTTAACTATTCAAAGATCAATAAGATGGCGTTCGGGGAAGGCAGCTCTCCCGCCCTGGCCGGGGACGCCCTGATCGTCGTGATGGATCACGAGGCGGGATCATGCATCTACGCGCTGGACAAGACGACCGGGCAAATCCTGTGGAAGCAGCCGCGCGACGAGGCCACCTCCTGGGCGACGCCGGTCACAGCGGACGTGAACGGTAAGACGCAGGTGATCGTCAGCGCGACCAAGCTCATTCGCAGCTACGACTTGCGGACCGGCGATCTGATCTGGCAGTGCAGCGGCCAGACGGCCAACGTCATTCCCTCTCCCATCGTCGCCTTCGGCATGATCTTCTGCACCAGCGGCTTTCGCGGCAGCGCACTGCAGGCGATCGAGCTCGGCCGGACCGGCGACCTCTCCGGCACCGACGCCGTCCGGTGGCAGGTCAAGAAAGGGACACCCTATGTCCCGTCGCCGATTCTCTATGGCGACAATCTCTACGTCTGCTCCGTCAATAAGGCCGTCGTCTCCTGCTACCAGACTCGAACGGGCAAAGCCAACTTCGTCGAACAGTCCCTGCCCGAGGTCGGCGAGATCTACGCCTCGCCGGTGGGCGCGACCGACCGCGTCTATTTCGTCGGCCGCAAAGGTACGGCTCAGGTCATCCAAAACGCCGAGGAGTTCAAAATCCTGGCCACGAACAAGCTCGACGACGAATTCGACGCCTCCCCCGCCATCGTTGGAGATCGAATCTATCTCAAAGGCAAGCGGAACCTCTACTGCATCGGTCTCCCTTAGCATGGAGCAAACCGATGGGGAAGAGCTCGCCCATAGCCGCCCGCTGCACCACTGGCGGCCGCACGGAGGCTTAGCCGTATCTACATCGTGGACCAGTCCTCATTCCTTGTCGAGAAGCGGGCCAAAGTCCTTGTCCAGGACCTCGGCCCGCTTTCCTATCTGCATAAGCCCGCACACGCCGGCAGGACTCATGTGAGATCAAATCGACCGGTGACGCATCCAAGCCACGAGCCCCGTCCCCAGACTGCAGAGCAGAAGAGCCCCCGGGGCAGGGACAGCAGGATTCGGCGGTAGCGGAGGTCTGACCGTACCGATGCTATCCAGAAAAGCGTAGCCGCCGTGACCGCCCCAGCCGCAATCGGCGACATACATCTCGACTTTGACGTCTTCCCCGATGGGGAAACTGGATAGATCCACCGTCCATTGTCCGGTCTTGTACCAGAGACTGCCTCCGGAATTTCCGGCCTCGGTCCAACCGCCGCCTTGCTTCGTGAGTGCGTCAGCGTAGAAGGTGTCCTGCACCGTGCCTCCCACGGAAACGGTGATGCCGAAGAAGGGCTGATCGCCCACCGGATGCTCATTGGAAGGCTCGATGAGGGCAGCGCCCCAGTTCACATAGAGCCTTGCCCCATTGTCGATGTCCTGCTGAGTGATGGCGTCCTCCTGCCAGATCTTCGTGGCATGATAGCTGCCGAAGATGTCGTTGATTCTGGCCATGTAGCTGCCCGTGTAGGGATTGATGTCTAGAGTCTGACCTGCCATGGTGGCTGTACTGTCAATCACCGTTCTCAGGCCATGGTCAGGCCAACCCCAGATGACAGGCAATCCGGTGCCCTGAGCGCGTCCATAGTCCAGGGTCCATCCAGTGAAATCCCCCATCTCAAAGTCACCGTTCTCAAACAGGGCGAATGATGGCGACGCGGACAGGACCGCCACCACCGCAAACATGAAACTCAACCTCTTCATCTCAACTCTCCTCCTGATGCTAAGTGATTAGGGACAGGCACACTCCGCTCGAACCGTCTTCCTGCGCCTACCGCGGCCTTCGCGGCTGCTCGACTGTGCATGCCCGTCCCGACAATCCGTTACAATTTGTCAGCGCACTGTAGATCAGCGGGGGCCCCCGCGCGCATACGAATTCCGCATGATGTTGAGAGGTCGGTATGCTCGCGCTGTCTCGTCTTTGAATGCTCAGATGTACCTGGAAGGTAGGGCCTCGCAAGGCCGCAGGGACCGCCATGCCCACCACGGAAGGCCACCGGTCTCCTTTCCGCGTCCTCGACCCCTCTGCGGGACAGGTACGCGAATACACTGCCATTCGTCACGGGTACAGAACACCCGGGTCGCAAACGCGGGGAGAGCACACGACGGGGTCTCCGACCTCCTGTGCCATATGTCTTGGCCACCCTCTTCTCCATCTGTTGTCCTCCTGACAAGCCGGGCCGTGAAGAAACACCGAAGGCACACCGGTAGCGCTTCTCCTCAGGCGCTCCCTGCACATAGGCGCAGACAACACCCGGAGTGACTGTTCGGTGATTTCTCTCCTCCGTGACATAGAGAGGCAGGATGACAACCTGAGCATCCACTCAGGCATTAGGGGCCAACCGTAGCAAACAACGCCTCCGGATCGTCCTTGACCCCGATACACACGTAATTAGAAGTATTATTCTCGCATTTGTCAATACGTAGAAATACGTAATTTGCGCATTTCCGAATAGATTCATCGGTGAATCATGTAGTCACATGTGCAGACAACCGGCGGCCGCCCGCGACACGAATTACCTGCTTTTCCGTCGGGCGGATCGGTGGTATGCTATGCATCGAATGTTGTGGTCTGTCACCGTGCTCTCCGGGCACTCTGTAGTCAGTTTCTTCGCACGCTCCAAGCGGAGCCCAAGGGCCGGCCATGCCACCGGTCGAGATACAGGAAAGGAGCCGATATGTTCACACCACACACACAAACACGCGCTCTGCTGATGGTATTCATCCTGGTTGCCATCGTCGGCGATGGCTCGGCCTCGGCCGCCATGCCGCGATTCGAGTACCATAAGATCGCCGAGATCGGGCGGGAGATGGGGCAGACCTCCCTCGTCGATATCGACAAAGACGGCGACCTGGACTGGGTCGTCGGCGAGCGGAAGAGGACGTGGTGGTTCGAGTGCGCCGGCCCGGACCAGTGGATTCAGCATGATCTGGGCCAGGGGGCCGTGACCGATGTCGGCGGCACTGCGTTCGACATCGACGGCGACGGCTGGATCGACCAGATCACCGGCACGGCCTGGTACCGCAACACCGGAAAGCCGCGCACCGAACCGTTCGAGCGGTACGATGTCGGCACGATCAGTTGTCACGACGACGTGGCGGCCGATATCGACGGCGACGGCAGGCTCGACGTGGTCGCCATCAGCGACCAGAAGGACCAGGTTCTCACCGTCTGGCAGGAGATGCCCGCGAATCCCCGCGAGAAGTGGACCGTGCACAAAATCGGCGGCGGCATCCACGGCGGCGTCGGCCCGCAAGGAGTCGGCGACCTCGACGGCGACGGCGACAACGATGTCGTCCGAGGCGATGTGTGGTTTGAAAACGCCGACGGCGAAGGCGTCGAATGGAAGGAGCATGCGGACCTGACCCCGACTGGCGGCAACCGGCCCGACCGCTACGGCCTGGCCATCAAAGTCTGGGTCTGCGACGTGGACAAGGATAAGGACTTGGACATCATCGAGGCGGAGGCCGACACCGTGGACGCCCGGATCCTGTGGTTCGAAAACAAGGACAACGCCAAATCGTGGCAATGCCACCTGATCTCCGCCGACCACACGAAACAGGATTTCCATTCGCTGGCCGTGGCGGACTTCGACAATGACGGGGACTTGGACGTTTACTCAGGCGGCGGCCCCCTCTCGCCGGAGACCCACAAACTGTTCATCTGGGAGAACGCCGACGGCAAGGGTGGACAATGGCAACAGCACACGATCCTCGAAGGCAAACAATGCCACGAGGCCAAAGCCGCCGACGTCGATCGCGACGGCGACATCGACATCTGCACCAAACCCTGGAGCGGCAGCCTGCACATCTACCTGCGAAACATGCTGGTAGAAGACAAGAAGCCCTCCGGCCGCTGAACCGGCCCTGGAGTCAAATTCGAAATTCGAATGTCGAAATCCGAAACAAATTCAACTAATCGAATCCGAAACTCAAGAATTAGGTCGTCGGCCTGCGACGGCATTTAGAATCTTTGAATGAGGTTGCAGGAATGGCACTTTGATCGGGCTGGCTATATCGCGGCTGAGACACGTCAGTTCGCTCCCCGATTCAGAGTACCCGATGCAGCCCCGAACAGACTGCCAATCGTGTCAAGGGCCTCAAGAACACCGATGCCGAAATAGAAGTAGTCGTTGTCGGTTTCCGCCTGCAGGTTGTAGCCATAACCAAAGATGAGCAGATCTTCGAACAATGTCAAGTGTACGCCGGCGCCGATCTGAACGTTCTCATCCTCAAAGTCCAGGACCGCCGTGTTGATCCCGAAGCCGGGATCGAAGAAGCAGTACAGTTTCTTGAGCCAGTCGTCGTCTGCGTCGGGCCGGAGGCGATAGTGCAGATTCCAGGACGCCGAAGGTGCAGGGTCGAAGTCAGTGTCCGGATCTCCCGGCTCGCCGCCGCCGAAACGATTCACAAACAGCACATTCGCCGAGAAATCACTGGTAAGCCCGTAGCGATCTACTTGAAAGCTCTGCTCCGACCATTGTTGCACGGTCTCCTTCCCCTTCTCATCCGTCGTGAAAAGCTCTGTCCTGATCGTAAGCTCGCTGCCCCGGTCCGCTCGAGTCTTGTTCAGGTAGATGGCGCCATCCGTAATCTCGTCGAGTCTTACCGCTCGAACCGGCGGTCTTTCACGGGTCGTCTCGAGTCCCTTGGCCAGATTCAGAGGCTGGCCCGCGCTCAGTAAGCCCTGCACCTTCGCCGCCAGGGTGGCGTACTGGACCAGTTCCTTGTCGACCAGCGCATCAAGCTGCCCTTTCGTGTTCGGAAGCACCTGTTCTTCCACAGACGCGAGCAGTTCTTTTCTTTCCTCGGTGTTCATTTTCTTTAAGACATCCGCTAGGACATCCAGACGCCCGATGTTCGTGCGAATCTTCTCGGGCAACCTGATGACAACATCCAGTGCCGCGTTGACATCCGTGGTGAAGGCAATGTACCTATTGATGAACTCGGCTGACGAGGGTATCGCCTCGAGCTTTTGAAAGACAGTCCGTGTTCTGGTCAGATCGTCATTCAGCTCCTTATCCAGAAACGTTTTGAGCTCGGCGAGTTCCTCCTTCTCTTCATCGGTCGCCTCAGAAGAACCGCTCGCCTTGTCAATGGTCGTCATGAGCACGTCCTTGGCATCCTTGGCGATCACGTCCGCCGGTAATTCGGCGAGATCCTTCAACTCCAGCGAAGACGTCTTCCAAAGGGACGCCAGTCTGACCCGCAACGATGATTCTTTGTTCCGCATGTCCCGAACAAAACGCGCACTCTCATCGGCCAACTGATACCCCTGTTTCAAGCGTTCTTGGTCAGCGTCCGACATCCGAAACGTCACCCGAGGACGTTTCGGTCCCTCAAACCCCCCGGCGTCGAAGTAGTTCTCGATACTGACCCAATCGGACTGACTGTCCAGCCATGCCCACATGCGAAACAAGACGGCGCCCTCCCGTTCCGCCAATTCGGCGTCCCGGCGCGCCTCCGCCGTCGCCGAGTCGATCTCCTCCCCGAGAAATGCGCCGAATGCCTCGACGTTCAGAATAACGTCATTGCCGCGTGCATCCTTCACAAGCGGATCCGTCAATCGGCTAACCTCGGCTACAACAGCGTCTTCGTCATCCCTATATTGAGCCCGCGCGTGCGCTTCCGCAACCTCGACCACAAGGTCCATGAGTTTCCCCCCTGCACTCCTTGGGCGACAATCTCTTGCTGGAGTTGTCTGATTTCGTTGGGCGACAACTCCCGCCCGGAAGCCTTTGCCGCCTCTACTGCCCTGAGCACACGGGTCGCGTCGTCCACGTATTTCTCAGCTTCCTTAATCAGTTCCGGAAGGTTTTGAAGCCTGGCTTGAACCTCCGGCGATAAGGGGGGCAGGACATCCTCTTTCGTGTTCGCGAGTTCCTTCACGCGATCCGTGTCTGGTTTGATGATGAGCTTGCTCTTGTAGTCCACGGCAGCCAAGTGTCCCCTGCAATCCATCGATTTCGCGTGCTTTCCCTCGGGCAATTCGGTGTACGAGAAGGCGTTGCCCAGAGAACTGCTGGCTGACGGTGTGGTGTTCTCTGGCGTCGCAGCGTCAGATCCTTTATCCGGGGTGGCCAGGTCCCCCTTATCGCCGGTTGTACATCCTGCTGCGAAGACAACCAACATGGCGAGAACCATCCGATACGACATTATTTACCTCCTTGACCCTCTGCGTGGAGAAAGGCCTGCTCTACATAGATGCGCACCTTCGCCTTCGCCATCGTCAGATCCTCAGCAACCTCGTCGTCGAGTCCGATGGATATGGCAGCCCAGGTCTTTCTCCAGTACTTCGCCTTCAATTCCTTCGAGAGTACGCCTGGATCGGGCACCCATACGACCCGGCGAATGATTGCCTTCACTAGTGCCCGAGCCGTGCACACTTCCAGGGTTTTCTCGACGTCAGGCCCTTCGCCGTACACCACCATCAGGACAGTCAAAGGATCTTCAATGGCTGCCTTGAATTTGTGCTCCGCTTCCGCCACGGCCTCGGGGCCGGTGTTCCGGGGTAGAACGATTAGCGACATGATGCTATTCCTCCTATCGCGAAAATGTGAAAACAAGGACAGTCACGAATGGCATTCCACAGCGTGCCCGAAGCCACAACATACACGGCAGTTTGCCCCAACCTTATGCTTGCTTCAAAGCTGTGCAATTCTTCTGCTGGTTCGAGTACGCGTTCCTCGTCTTCCTTGACCGGGTTCGACTTGCGCCAAGACCACATTCTTCTCGTGCGGAGCATGGAAGTCCATTCAGGACCCACTGATACCAATCTTCTGAAAAGAAACGCCCGCGCACTTCCCACGGTCGCCTCAGGTCTCAAGCCAACATGCCACCATTTCGTCGCAGATGCTCGTCAAGGAATGCGCAGGCATTATGACAGACATTGGGTAGTAGGGCAAGAAAGAAGTAAGGAAGACGCTGGAGTTTTCAGGGCGGCGGGACGGCCTTCGGTTGTGGATTGGTCGGGGCTGGCCACCGACCACGGGCTATCGAAGACCACCTCGCCTGGGCCGATTATGCGCACATACTCTCCACTCCCTGCTGTGCTAAGTAGGTAGCCAAAAGTTTTCACAGGAACGATTCTCTTCGCGTGTATGATGGGGTACATGCGAAGAACGAAGAGCGCCTCAGAACGTGGTTTCGATCGATATGATAAACATCGTCTTACGCGGGCCTTACAGGGGGTCGCTGACATTCGCACCTACCGGCGTATCGAAGCGATCCTGTTGGTGGCCCAGGGTCGGACGGTTCCGGAAGCAGCGCAGATCACCGGGACCCGGCCGTGGAGCGTCTATCGCTGGGTGCGGGCCTATCTGCACACCCATTGTCCAGACCGCCTGCAGGACGCACCGCGTTCCGGACGGCCTCCGGTCGCCACGCCGATCACGGACGCCCGTCTGGTACGCGAGTTCCGCCGGGACCCGATGCGTTTGGGCTATCGCGCCACGGGTTGGACGGTGTCCTTGCTGGCAGATCACCTCCAGCAAAGGTACGGGTGTGCAATCTCGCCTCGTACCCTGCGGCGGCGGATGCGGGACTTGGATCTGCGGTGGAAACGTCCCCGGTATGTCTATGCGACCAAGGACCCGAACCGAGCCCAGAAAAAGGGGGCCTGGTTCGCCGCCTGAAACGGATGCCGGCGCTGGCGGTGCTGTTGTTTTCGGATGCGACCATCCTCCGCTGGTTTCCGCCCTTGCGCTATGTGTGGGCGTTTCGCGGCGAACAGGCGCAGGTCAAGATCACGGGCCAAAACGACAAACGGGTTCTGTTCGGCACGATCAATCCACGAACCGGACACCGGGTGGTCCTGCGTCGGCCCCGCCAGCGGCAAGAGGACTTTCAAGCCTTCCTGCGGGAGTTGCGGCGACGGTATCCCGGACGCCCGATTTGGCTGTTGCTGGACAAGGCCTCTTTTCATCAGGCGATCAAAAGCCAACGACTGGCCACCCACTTGGAGGTGACCCTCTTGTGGTTGCCGAAGCAGTGCCCGGAACTGAACTCTCAGGATCATCTCTGGAAGGAGTTGAAACGGTTGATTGCGGCCAATCGCCAGTTCCAAACGATTGATGATGAGGCGGCCTACGCGGAACAGTGGCTCTTGGGACTAACTGCGACCCAGGGCCTCCGCAAAGCCGGTGTCTTGTCGGCGGATTTCTGGCTCAAGGCTTTTGTGTGAAGACTTTTGGCTACCTACTTAGTCCTCATGTGTCAAAGTCCTTTCGTCGGGATTCCGGCCCGGGCCATATGGCCAGCAGACTCTCCGCGGGACTGACATAACGTGACACAGGACCGGTGCGAGTTCCACGCCGGAGATCGTCACGGCTTGAGGAACAAATAGTAGAGGCGGCCTTCCTGGTAGGTTTGGCCGGCTAGTTGGCCGGCTTCGTCGCCGACACCCATGTAGACATCGCACCGCCCTGCCGCGCGGATCGCCCCGCCGGCATCCTGGTCGAGCATGAAGCCGTTCCAGGGCCTCGCGACCACTACGCCCCGCTCCATCTGGGGCAGGTTCGTCGCGATGAACGCCAGACACGCGCGAGGGAAGATGGACTTGTCGGTCGCGATCGTGCGCCAGGCTGTCACGGGCTCGTTCAGGCAGCCCCGTGGCGGCCCTTCGCCGATCTGAAAGAACACGTAGCGCGGGTTTCGCCGGACGTATCTATCCACTTCCTCGGGATGGCCCTTGAAGTAGTCGATCATGGCGGCCAGGCTCATCCGGTCACTCGGAATCTTCCCGTCCGCGATCAGCATCTTGGCGACACTTTGATACTCCTGCCCGTTGTTGCCCGCATAGCCCGCGGTGACGAGTTGGCCATCGGGCAGCCTGATCTTGGCGGAGCCTTGCACGTGGGCGATGTAGGCCTCAAACGGATCGCTCAGCCATACCAGTTCCTGGCCTCTGAGCATGCCGGAATCCTCGATGGTGGTTCGCGACGGGTAGCTGACGATCCGGCCGTCGGCCTCGCGCCGGCCCAGCGTCTGGCCGTCCGGCCCTTTGACCAGATCCACCGGTGCTTTGTACAGTGGATATCGGAATTGCAGGGTCCGCGTGAGGGAACCATCGAAGATCGGCGTGTAGTACCCTGTGAACAAAACCGTCCCCCGGTCGTCGCAGCCGACGGATTCGTAGACATCGAAGTGCGCGCGGACAAGGCCGTTGATCTCGTCGCTTCTGGCGCCGGAATCCAGCAACGTCAAGAACGTGTCGAGGGTCTTGACGGCCCGGTCGTGATTGACATCGCCATAGGGGAAGTACTGCTTGCTGGACGGCTTGGCCAGGTAGCTCTGGCTCTTGCGGATCGCCGCCTGGAGACTATCCAGATCGCGCCAACCCTGTGTAAAGTCCGGAAAGCGGTTGGGGTCGGTGATCTTCCTGAGGGCCAGTTGTCCGGGGGGCAGCGGCCGGTCGTACTCGATCTTCGGCTCCACGCGCCGGGTCCGGCACGACGCCGAAATCACGATCATGAGAAGCGCCAGGCCAAGCAACATCCTTTGCTTCATAGTCAGCCTTTCGATCCATCCACAACGCGGCTTATGCCACAGGGTTCCCTGTGCCGTCCCATATTAAGCAGGGTGTCACGGGAAAAGTAAAGAACGTTTTAGCCGCCCCCTGCGTTTGCCGATACATACACTTGCCGTGAACAGCATCGCAAACGTACCGGGAATGCCCTATGCGAAAAAATACACTCTTTGAGAAGATCGGCGAGATGACGATCCAGTTCGCCTCGCTGGAGCACCAACTTCAGACTCTCCTGGAGATCCTGCTCGGCGACGGCAGCCGGCTGGTCGCGCCCTTCTTCATCCACGAGCTCAACCTGTCCGTGCTGTTGAGGAAGATCAAGCATTTGGCCCGTTTCAAGATTCACAGCGATGCCGCCCTGCTGGACGAGCTTGAACGAGCGTTGAAACAGATCGAGACCACGCGGGACATCCGGAACCTGCTCGTTCACGGCCGCTGGCAGATCGAGGAAGACTGCGGCGCCTGCCCCGTGCGAGTCCAAGACTTCAAAATGAAATACGAGGACGGGCAGTGGCAACAGTTCACGGAAACCACGTTCAACGAAAAGAAGCTCACAGCCATGGTCCGCCGGCTGCAGGCCACGAGCAATGATGTCACCCACATTATTCGCAGACTCCAAGAGACACAGGCAGCTCCACGGGTCGCCCCCTGATGCAGACACGGGGCCGATTTTATCATCGCCCGGGCTCTACTTCACGGTGATGCTGTCGCTTGTCTCCGTGTTGGCTGCCGGATCGTACATCCAGTCGCCCTTTCCTGCGTCAGTGACATTGAAAATGAACATCGCGCCTCTCGCAGCCTGGACCGGTCCGATTGTGAAGCTTGCCGTACCACCGCTCGTCACAGCCGACACGTCGCCGGTCGGATACAGCCCGTCCCAATGACCAATGACCGTGGCTCCCGACACCGGCGCACCTGATGCATCCACGATGAGGACGCTCGCTGTCACTCTATACGACGCGGTCCCTTTCTTCACCGGCAGCTTCTGGCGTGTGAGACTGATGTTTCCGACGTGCATGGTTGCCTGACTCGCGGTCACATTCTTGGACTGGAAGCCCGTGGCGCCGTCGTCATCCGTCACAGTCAGGGTCACCAGGTATGTGCCGGCCCCGGCATAGGCGTGGCTTGCGGTCGCGCCGCTGCCTGTGCTGCCATCGCCGAAGCTCCAGACATAGGAGATTATGCTTCCGTCAGCGTCGGTGGACGCGGACCCATTGAAATTGCAGGACAGGTTGTCAGCGGTATACGTGAACGAGGCCGTCGGCGGCTGATTCGACGGTGCAGTGACTGTGACGTTTTGCGATGTTGTGTCCGTGGCACCGTCATTGTCCGTCACGGTCAGTGTCACGGTGTATGCGCCGGCGGTGCCGTACGTGTGGCTCACGGTCACGCCGCTGCCTGAGCTTTCATCCCCAAAGCTCCAGGCATAAGTGACTATGCTTCCGTCAGAGTCGGTTGACCCGGACGCATCGAAGCTGCAGGACAAGTTGGCGGCCTCAAATGTGAAGGAGGCTGTCGGTTCCTGGTTTGCCGGTGGTGTGCCGCCGCCGGCTGCTTCGTCGGCATCGACGAGACCATAGCCGTAATAATTATCTCGGCCCAGTGTACCCAGGTCGTCTGCGGTGCCGCCGAGGCGCGCTCGGACGTCGGAGTACCCGGCGGCGATCACCAACGCCGCTGTCCCAGCCACGTGCGGCGACGCCATCGACGTTCCGCTCATAGTACCGTATCCGCCCGGGATGGTTGAGTAGATGCTGTTGCCGGGCGCCGCCAACTCCACTTGAGAACCGCTGCAGGAGAAATCCGCCCACAGATCGGTGCTCGTTGTGGCGGATACGGCGATCACGGAATCATACGCGGCGGGCCACATAACCGGCATCTCGATGCCCAAGAGAATGTAGATCCAGTCGCGATTTCCCGCCGCCGCGACCGTCACGATCCCAGCCGCCGCCGCGTTGTCGAATGCCTGCTGAACGATCGTGCCGGGGTCCGTGGGAGTCCCGAGGCTCAGGTTCACCACATCCATGTCGTTTTCCACGGCCCACTCCATCGCGGCGATCATATCACTGTCGCTGCCGGAGCCGGAGCTGTCCAGAATCTTCAGGGCATAGAGATGCGCCTCCGGGGCGACGCCCACAACCCCGGTGCCATCGTCCTCGGCGGCTATAGTGCCGGCGACGTGGGTGCCGTGCCCGTGGTCGTCCATAGGGTCGTCGTCAGCGTTGACGAAATCCCTGCCCCCCTTGTAGTTGGCGTCCAGATCCGGGTGGGCGCGATCGATGCCCGTGTCGATGACGGCGACCTTGATGCCTGTACCCTTATTGTGGACATCATGAACCGACCCGGCCCCTATGCGTTTGACACCCCAGGCGTTGTCCAGTTCGGCGTCGAGGGCTCGGACCGTGCCGTCCACCTCTATGCGTGTGACGACTGGATTGGCCAGCAGCGCAGCCCTCGCCTGCTCCGGAATCGAGGCGGCAATAGCCGGGACAAGGTGGTAGCTGTATTTGATCACGCCGGCCTGGCTATGAACGAGGGCTTGCTCGCTCGGACCGGGAACGTTCCTGAACCCGATCAGCACCGCCACGCGCCCAGTCCCCCCAGCCGGAGCCTGTGTAACCTGACTTGAAGCCGTTCCCTGCCCCTCGCCTGGGGACCCCGCACAGTACCCTGTGGCGCAAAAGAGCAAGACACTCAACGCAATCGACAGAAAATGTGTCCCACTTCTCATGGCATGTCCTCCTCGATCAAGCGACATACTCATCGCGTACACATAACGAGCTCCCGCTTCGAGCCTGTTATGAGTATACGCGTGGGACGCCTGCCAAGTCAATCCTCGAACGTACGGAACTTTCCAAAAAGAGGACGCTCCGCAGGCGCAGAGCCCTCGCGCATTTCACAGGCAGGCTGTTAAAAGAAATGGGGACCGGACCTCTCGTGCCGCGACGTCCGGCTCTCTCAGGGAGCTACTCAAGCCAAAGAAAGGAGGGGCCACCGGTGAAACCCGGCAGCCCCTCGTCACATCCGTGTTCTAACTAACGTCCTACAGCGACTTTCTCCGCCGGAGCCATCCGACCAGACCAACTCCAAGGCTACTCAGCAGCACCGCCCCTGGAGCCGGGGCCGTGGGACCATTGTTTACGAACGATTCACTGGCGCCACTGGCAAAGGCTTGGACGTGGATCCCAATCCGAAGATCCCCCGAGCCGAGATCGTCCAGGACGTCCGCATAGGTCTTGCCATCCTTGAGGTCGAATATGATGGACAACTCCTCACCTGGATTCACGCCATTGGGCATAACAGGCGGATCCGAGTCCGCGGAGAAATCTTCCGTTGTCACAAACGGGGGCAATATACTGTTTCCGGCCGGCAGGTTGTGCGGAGTGGCATTCTGGGAGAACGAAACGCCGCTCGAATTGATGATGTCAGCGATTCCCAGGAGCGATCCATCGTCAAAGTAGACATCTGCTATCGAGCACGCTTCCGGGCCGGTGTTCATGAATTTGAACGTGACCTGCCCGCTGGAGTCTATGACCTCCACGAAGAGTTGGGCCTCACCAATGCCTGCGTCCGCAGGGTTGTTATTGGTGATTTGCACGAAACTGTACGTCGGCCCTGCTTGAACAGAACCGGCCAGAAACGCTAAGAGTACCCATGATACAACGATTGTGCTTCTCATTACTGTACCTCCTTGTTTCCCCCCTGCCATCCTTGGTTCCGCGCCAACCGTGGCGCAACAGAAACATATTTGAACAGGACGTGGTGTAATACAGGCAGTTCGAAGTGAAAAACCCTATTCCCTCGGGTCTTCTCCCAGTCCATCGTCCCTGACTATTTTCTCTCCTTAGATTCCCCCGTACATCCTTTCTCCAACGCAATCCTCAGGGTCTTAATGCATTACTGACTACCCGGCCACCCGGCCAACATATGAACGTACGCCCTCCTGCGCACCGGGTTCAATAATAATTAGCAGACTAATATTGATCTGTCACTTTGTCAAGGGCAATTAGCCCAAGCAGGCAAAATATCTGCGCGAGCCGGATTGGCATTCTATGGTGGAATCAGCCTCTTGCCCCGCTGCGAGGTGCCGGTCATAATGCCACATACGGGTCGGATGGACCCGTGGGACAACCGAAGGACGGATGGCCATGCTGCAGAGAGAAGACGGGTTCACTGTGAAGGCATTTGACTGCCGGCCGGACGGCGGTATGAAGACCAATGCGCTGATGCAGTACCTGCAGGAGGCCGCCGCCTGTAACGCGGAACAGCTCGGCTTCGGCTTCGCCGATATGAGCCGGCGGAATTGCTTCTGGGTACTGGCGAATCTCCGGCTTGAGATTTCGCGAGAGCCCAGGTGGAAGGACTGCCTGACGATCCGCACCTGGCCAAGCGGCTACACACGTCTTACGGCCACACGAGAGTTCGTCGGGACCGCCGGGGATGGAGGTGAGCTGTTCCGTGCCGGCAGCGAATGGATGGTGCTGGACCGCCAGAGCAGCCGGCCGCAAAACCTGACCCGATTCGGCCTCAATCTGCCACAGACAGGGCTCAAGGCATTGTCGGCGCCTTTGCATCGACTGAAGCCTGCCGAGGGGTGCGTCCGGGCCTATTCCCTCCAGGTCCCGTTCAGCGCTCTCGACTTCAACGGGCACGTCAACAACACGGAGTACGTCCGCTGGGCCCTCGATGGCCTGTCTCTGCAACTGGGCCATTCGCCCCCGATCCGCGCCGCTCACGTCACCTATCTGGCGGAAGCCTTTCAAGGCGACGAGATCGAGGTCCACGTCTGCCCCCGCGACAACGATCGGGTGAGCATTCTCGAACGAAAATCCGGGGGCCCGGCCGAGGGGGACGTCTGCCTCCTGGAGATTGCCTGCTGAACTTCGCCCGCCCATTGACGCGGGTCGCGGTTCCTGCGCAATTCCCTCAAAAAAGAAAGGGCTGCAAGCCTCCCTGCTCACAGCCCGGGAACCAAGTGGTCGCTAAGTCTTGCGATCCGCGATCTGTCTCGGACTAGGGATCCTCGATCCGCCCGCAGAGCTCACCCTTCGGGTGCTCCTTCGTCTTAACGATGACAGACGCCCGGCCTTCGACGATCGCCTTGATCACGTCATCCATCTTCTTGCCCTTCATGGGACCGATGTAATCCTTCTCCATGATCGTCCCACAGCATAGCACACCACTGAACTCTCCAGACTTGCATTCCGTGTCCGGCGAGATCGGGCACAGGACAAACGACTCGTCCTTGTCTTCGTGCTCGTCCGTCGCGGTCTTGGGGCTGTCGGAGACGTGGATGACGACTTTGGTGACGTCCTTGATGTCCTTCACCGTCACGACGAAGGACAGCTTGTTCTCATGGTCCACTTGCTTGAAGAACGCCTTGCCCGTCGCTTCGGTCTGGATGTCCTTGCACGGCTCCAGGCGTGCCACGAAGCTCCTGGCCTGCTCGCACTGCGGCTTGTTCACGATACGCTTGATCATGCCGGTCCGGGACAGGCAGATCACGGAGTCGCATTCATCCGGCAGACCGTCGCAATCCGTGTCCTGCTCGGCCGCGAAGATCTCTATCGTCTGGACAACGTCCGCCCCGTTCGGGTCGCCGCAAGAGCATGGCAGGCTGATCGTGCCGGACTTGATGGCGATGAACACCACTTCCTCACAGAGATCTTTCTTCTTCACGCCATAGCCGACTGCCGTGAACACGAGTTTGTTGCTCTCGCTCTTGCACGCCACGCCAACGAACTCCGTCACTTTCTCCGCTTCCGGGAAAGCTCGGCGCACCTTCTCTTCGCAAAAACCGGTTTGCAGATTCAGGGTGAACTGGTCACATGTGAGATTCGCCAGCGAGAACTTGAAGGTTTCAATCATCTTGGTATCACATTTTTGATTACCATCCACCGCATCGTCTTTGCCTTCTTCCGAAAAGCAACCCACCCACGCGCCCAGGAAGGGCGAGCAGGCGCAGGTGCACTTGGGGCACCCCGCGATGGACAGCGAGTCCGCCGCGACAGCTAGCGGGTCCGCCGCGACAGCTAGCGGGTCCCCCGCCGCGTCCGCCGCTCCACACGGACCGATCAGGACCGTCCCCGTAATGCCGACGGCAAATAGCAGTAATGTCGTTCGCATCTTCTCCATAGTCGTTGCTCCTTCAATGAACTAAGCCTGCCTACACCAGCAGACAATCTGAGAGAATGGTACATCGCGAGAGAGAGACGGCCGTGCAATGGCGTCGAGAAGCACACTGCGCCGTATTGCCGCGTTCCCTTCCGTTTTCTCCTGCTCCCTGTTGACTTAGCGTCATGGCTTGATCCCAAAGTCGTACTACCACTATCTCTGCTATGATGTAGTGGGCGCCCCGGTGAGACAATCCGGGAAAACCCCGATTTTGATTTAGGCACTTCGCCTCCAAAGGCCAAGAACAAAGAGGGCCGTAAGCTTCCCTGCTTACGGCCCCGGATACAATATCGTTGAGACTGCCAGAAACACCGTCCTCCAGGGGGCAGGTCCAAACCCGCCCGTACACGGCCTCAACGGCTGCAGCCGCACGACAACAATGGGTGACTCAGGCGGACCTTCCCTTGACGCGCCCGCTCATTCGGCCGGCCCTCCCGTGTTCATCCCACGTCCAGCGTCGTTATCCACCCGCCATCACTCTGGTTCCCGATGAGGGCTTATGTTCCTTCCGGGCGGCAGATACATCAACTCAGGAATCTGCTCATTCGAATTGCTCCTTTCACCCGCGATGCCCGGCAATTGCGCTGCACGCCTCTTGTGCAGGTCTGGGCGCCTGATAAAACAATCGGGGCCCGTGTCGCTGAGACACAGGCCCCGATTCACGCCTGTACAGGCGGGTTTGAAACCCGCCTCAGATCTGCTGTTTACGATTTACTGTCTAAGCCAATCGTAAATCACAAATCCTCACTTCTTGATCACACGGATGTCGTCGATGAACAGCTTGCCGTGGCCATCCGGTTTGGGGGTGGTGCGGTTGCCGACACCGATGTACATTTTCTTCACAGCACCCGTGTTGACGCCGGTGAACTGGCTGAGCGGAATCTCCCATGCGGTCCAGTCAGTGCTGATCACGGCTTGCGGATCCGGATGGTTCACGACAAACAGTTTCTTGGAGCTGTCCTCGACACCGACATAGAGCTGATCGACGTCGTTGCCCGGATGGACCACGCCGACATCGGCCGTCTGCCACGCGCCGCTGACGCTGCCTGTCGTCTTGATCTCGGAGAAGTCGGCTTTTGCCACGGCGTTCGCCAACTGGCTGCACACGACCATTCCGATGTACACGCTGTTGGGCATCGGCAACGTTATCGTGGACGCGGTCCCGTCGGCCTGGGTGATCTTGGTCCAGGCTGTTCCATTCGTGGAGTACTCGCCGGTGAACACGTTGCCTGCGCGCGTGATGCGCACCCACACCGGCAGCAGAGTGGAACCGCCCGGGGTATTGAACTGCGTGGTGACCGTGTCATTGCTGATGGCGCGATACATCCACTCGGTCAGGCTCTGCTGTGCAGCGGTGATCATGTGAACCTGCATGGCCAGAGGATCCAGATGCTCACGGATCATCACGCCGGTCTTCGTCCACGCGTTGGCGGTCAGGACGTTGTCCACTTTGACGGAAATCGAGCCGTCGCCGGTGAGCTTCTTGTAGGCGAAGCGGAACTCGTCGGTACCGTTCACGATATCCGCGCCTGCGGCACTCATGGTGATCCCCGTGGAGGTCTCCAGGAACTTCACTGGATAGCCCCGCAGGTACAGCACCAGCGTGTTGGCGCCATTGGTCTTCCAGTTCTGAGACGAGGTCCAGGTCCGATCGGTCTCGGAGTAGAACGGATTGACGATGTTGTTGTAATCGAACGGCATGGACTGCAAGCCGCCGTGAACGATGGTCCTTTCAGCAAACGGCGCCTCGTTGTATCCCACCGTCGAACCGGTATTGTTGCCCGGACCACCCGGCTCGGGCGTGGTGTAGCCCCAACCATCGATCCAGGTCTGGAAGATGGCCTGGAGGTTCGTGTTGTCGTCGGTGTAGCTCTCGAAGTTGTCGACCACGATGAAGTTGGCGGTCGTGAAACTCCAGACGGAACCCTTCCACGGACTATCCGCCTCGGCAGGGTTGACCTCATCCACACGCCAGTAGTAGGTCGTGTTCCACGCCAGAGTACTGGCCGTGAAGGCGGTTGCATCCTTCGCCTGGTTGCCCTGGTAGATGGCCGCATCGGCCGGCGTAGCCGCCGCGACAGCCGCTTCATCCGTACCCAGATACACATCATGCGAGGCCGCCTTCTCACCGGCCGACCACGTCAGCGTTATGTCCTGCGGGACATTGACATCGCCGTTCTTCGGGTAGATCACACGGGCTCGCACCGGGGGCTGCAGCGCTCCCGCCGGGATGATCTGGCGGGCCACGCTCGGCGTCTGCCAGGACAACTGAGCCACCGCGCCGCCGCCCCACTCATAGTACTCCATCGACAACGGATAGATGCCCGGCTCGAGTTGTTGCGGCTTGCTGGCATGGTCCGTCGTACCCTGATCGATCCAGCTATCGACAATCAAGTTGTCACCGATCCAGAGGCGTGCGCCATCATCGCTGGTGGTGGTGAACGTGTACGAATCGGCCACTGCGATCTCCAAATCGGCCGTCCAGCGGACGGAGAAGTAATCGATCCCGACGGATGCATCCGGAGCAGTTTCACCCCATTGGAAGTTGATCGACGGGTCGATCCGCGTCAGTACCGGCACTCCGACGATATTTCTGCTGGTGTTGGCGAAGTACTCGCCCTTGACGCCGCCGGGTTCGCCGATGGTGGTAAAGCTCCAGACGGGGCCAGGGAATGTCTCCGAGCTGACTTCGTCCACGGCCCAGTAGTACGTGGTCTGCAGCGCCAGTGTATCAAGCTCGAAGTCCGTCGCATACAGCGTGCCGCCCTTGGCGACGCTGGCATCCCGTGCGGCTACCAATGCCTGATCCGTGCCGAAGTACAGCGTACGCTCGCTTGCGTTCATGCCCGGCTGCCAGCTCAGGTCGGCGTTCGGATCGATCCACTTGTCGCCGTTGCGCGGGCTGGGGGCAAAGGCAGTCAGGGGTGCTACACTGAACGTCCACAGGTCGCCGGCGCGCACTGCGCCATCAGCCTCGACTTCATCCACACGCCAATAATACGTCTTGCCCGGCTCGAAGGGGGCCGAAGGGAAATAGTACGCCGACCCCGGGTACACGGGCATGGTCATGACCTTCGGGGCATTCGGATCGGTCCCGAAGTATATTTCATGCCGGACGGCAAAGGCGCCCGCGTCCCACGTCATCATAGGCAGCGTCACGCCTATTGCTCCATCCGCCGGCGAAGGATTCGAGGCTTTCAGGGCGCATACTCCGCCACGCGGATGATGTCGGCGACAGCAGGATGGCCTCCCCGGTCCCAGAGCCGAATAAATCCCCGGAACGTGTCGTTGGCCTTATAAAACTTCACCCATGCGGCGGCATTGCCGGCGACGTCCGTCGCCAACGCCGTCAGTTTGTTGGCAGCGTTTACAGGGTAACTTCTGGGCGATGCCCAGGTTTCGGTTAACCCCCATTTAGCCCCGACCGCCGTGACTTTGGTCTGCGTGTTAGCGTCCCACACGAGGCCGCCAACCTCGAGGATGTTCTGGGCGCCGCCCGTGCCCCAATCGGTCGAAGTGCCATCACTGTGGCCCTGGTAGTACATGGGCACATCCGCGTACCAGACGATCTTGCCACCGGCATTGAGATACTTGCGCAGCGTGCAACTCGTTGTATTCGTCTCGGCGACCGTTTCCGGCACAATATCCCGGCAGAACACGACCACGCTGTATTTCTTGTCGGCGATACGGGCAGTCATCCACGTCTTGAGCTGGTCGGCATCGAGAAGCTCATACCCGGCGGCCACCAGGCCGTCGCGCACGACAATAGTGGAGGCATTATCGGCCCAGCCCGTCGGATACCGCGAGTCCCAGTAGGCGGCGCGGATCCACTCGAACTCGGCTGCCTGGGCGGCCACCGCCCCAAACAGCACTGTGAACAGGGTCAGACACAATACTCTCTTACACATACATGTCCTCCTTCAAAAAAGGTTACGGCTTTGCCGTGCACCCGCGACGCAGTCCTATCTAGATTCAATGAATCCCGGGATGGGCGTCCATGTCGGCCTCCGCCGGCACGATGCGCATGGACGCTGTCCCATGACCCGTACGGGCGGGTTCGAAACCCGCCCCTGCCACGCGCGGATCAACAGCACCTCGAATATCTCTCCTTCGCTCCGCTGACACATGTCCTGTTTGCCTGGAAATGCACGCAATACGTCCTGTCGGAAGCGTGTTATCCCTCTTGCCGCCATGCAGATCATATCCTCCGGAACCTCCCTGCCAACCAGCGGTTGTGCAGATCACGGCTCTCACTGGATGAAACCCGTGAACCTCGATATAGACAGCATACTACAGAAGCCGGTGCTCCCACAACAAAAAAAGCGGGAAACCAGGACCATTCCGGGGTTGTCCACGGACCTTCATTGCTGTAAGTCACGAACACAGCGATAGTTAGCCACATTGCCACATGCATAGGGGCCCGTAGGGGATTCTGCATCAATTCACATAACAGAGCAGGGGCCCATGCCACGGAGACATGGGCCCCTGGACGTATCACGAAGTAGCAGCAGGCACTACTGTCCGGCGGAAGCCGGCTTGATGACCCGGATGTCGTCAATGAACAGCATACCCGTGCCGTCCGCCGACGTAGCGTTCCGGTCGCCGACGCCGATGAACATCTTCTTGATCTTGTTGACGCTGATGCCGGTGAATCTGCTCAGCGGCATCCTGACCTCAACCCAGGTCGCGGAGTTCACCGCCGTGGCATCGGTCACCACAGCCGTCTTGTTATTGCTGTCCTGAAGAGCAACATACAGGTTCTGCGGGCCGTTGTTCCGTGGGCTGTCGATCACAGCGCCCTGCCAGGCCCCGGTGACACCGCCGGTGGTCGAGATGTTCTCGAACTGGAAGGTCCGATCCTCGTTGGCAGCGTGGGAAGTCACGCACAGACCAATGTAGACCGGAGCAGTCATCACGATATCCACTGAGTTGATCGCGGCCCAGGCCGCACCGTCGGAGGAAATATAGCCTGTGATGGTGTCGCCACGGCGATCGATCTTGACCCAGTATGGCGGTGCGATCGCGTTGGTCATCGTGATGTTGGAGGTGGCGTCGTTGGCCTGCATGTCCAGACCGGCCGTCGCGCGATTCTGGAAAGCACCTCCGTTGCCATCGCCGCCTGTCAAGACCATCTGTGCACTTGCCGATCTGCCTTCGAGGCTGTCGCGAATCATCGCGCCGCCTTTGGCCCAGCGGCTGGACCCGGTGCCGGTGCTGACGACCTTGGCAATCAGCGAGCCGTCGCCGTTGAGGGTCTTGTAGGCAAAAGTGAACTCATCGCTGGCGCCCCAGATATCGGCGCCGGCGCCGGTCAGACTCATCTTGCCGCCGGTCTCGGTGACGGCCACGTTGTTCACGTCCGAATAGCCGCGGACCTGCAGGCTAAGCGTGTCCATGCCATTGAGTGTCCAGTTCTGAGGCGAGGCAAACGTCCGCTCGGTCTCAGAGTAGAACGGGTTGTCGACGTTGCTGTACTCGAACGGCATGGATTGTTTGCTGCCACCGGGAGCGACGATCGAAGTCTCAACGATCGTCTGGCCGAAATGAGGACTGCCGGCGGTCCAGATGTCATGTCCGACTGTCGAGCCGGTACTATTGCCCGGATTGCCGGTGGGGAAGAACTCGTCTTCGGAGAATCCCCAGCCATCGATCCAGGTCTGGAATACGCGGTTCGGCGAGTCATTGGTGTAGCTCTCGAAGTCATCGACAGGAAGGTAGCTGGCCGTGGTGAAACTCCAGACTCTGCCTTTCCACGGGCTGCCGGCCTCACCGGCACTGATCTCATCCACGCGCCAGTAGTAGGTCTTGCCCCACTCCAGCGCGCCGGTGTCAAAGCTGGCGGTGGCTTGTTCGCCTTTGAACAGCGGGCTGGAGGCATCGGCGGCGGCAACGGCGTTGGCGTCATCGCCCAAGTACACCGCATGCTGCTGCGCCCTATCGCCCGCGTTCCAGGTCAGGGTGAGCGTCTGTATCGTGTCCACGGCGCCATTCGTCGGGATAGGCCCAAAGGCTACCAGAGGCAACAGAGCGAACGCATCGACATACTCGGCCTTGATCACTTCCCGAGCGGCAATAGGCCCGCCTTGCCATGCAACCGCGGTGCTGTCACCGCCGCCGCCGTCTTTGCCCAGGGCCATGATGAAGTACTTCTGCCCCGCGTTCAAGCTAACAGGAGCAGATTTCTGGCTCGCGAACTTTTCCCACTCCTGTGCCCCGGTATAGCCGGACACACTGGCGATCATCACGCCATTGCTCGGATTCTCATCCGTGCTCAGCCACAACTGCTGATCGTCATCGCCGGAAACCCAGAAGGTGTAATCACCCGTCTGAGGCGGCTTGAGCCAGCCATATAGGCGCTGGCCGTAGTTGTCCGCCCAGTCAACGGGGCCTGCAAACTGATCGACGTATTCCCTGCCTGTCGGGCTCTTAGGATAAGCCGCGTCACCGGTCAGAAGGTTGATCGCCGTGCCGCCGATGCCGGACCACCACTCACGTGTGATCTTGCCCGCGGGGCCCGCATCCACAGTAGAGAAACTCCACACGTCACCCTGCAGGACAGTCTCATCGAGGTTTATCGTATCCACGCGCCAATAGTAGGTCGTGGAGGCCCTCAGGGCGCCGGTATTGAAGCTGGGCTCGTCCGCGGGGCCTTTGTCGGCATCCGCGGCGCCGCCGGCGACCGCCGCTGCGTCGGAGCCAAAGTACACGCGGTGACTCGCGGCATCCCTGCCCTTCATCCAGGTCAGGACAAGACCGGGGAATTCGCCTGTGGCGCCATCCGCGGGACTCGGGAAGGAGGCCTTCAAGGCCAGAACGGTAAACCTCCACACGTCGCCCGTCGCAAGCAGGTTCTTGGTGATGTCCAGCGAGTCCACACGCCAATAGTATGTCTGACCAGGCTCCAGCGGAGGCGTCACCTGGATATACATCTTCATGGCGGCCGGTTGTTGGACCACACGATTCTCGGCCGTAAGCTCAGGGGTCGTGCCGAGATAGACATCCTCGTATATAGACTTCTCGCCGGGCGTCCATTGCAGCCACGTCACAGGCATGTTGATGCCGGTCGCTCCATCGGCGGGAGTGGGCTTCTCGGCTTTCAAGAACACAGGCAGCGTGCCGGCCATCAGGCCCGCGACCTGCTGTGCGTCAAGTGCCCGGCTGAAGAACACGACATCGTCCAGGGCCCCCTTCATTCTGCGGTCCACATAGCCGGAGCCGCCATCTCCCCCCAGATGGAAAGGCTGGTTCCAGTTCGCAGGGTTATGGCGAACGGTGACGACGTGGGCCTCGGCACCGTTAATGTAGAACGTCGCCTTTGTGGGCTGTATCGTCAACGCGCAGTGGGTCCACTCATTGAGCGGATAGACGGCCTGGGTACGCGCGCCCCATGTTGCCGAATCGTCATTCCAGTGATAGGCCAGCGCCGGCCGGCCGTCATCAGCCGTCAAGTTGAAGCCGTGGGCCGAGCCGCTGCCGCGGTGCATGATCATGGCTGCCCAATTGGGTTGCGGCCCGTCTGCGAAAACCCAGCCGGCCATGGTCGCCTCGCTCAGGGTCATGTTGATGTTCGGGATTTCGACCAGCGTCGGAGCGACCAACTGGACGGCGCTACCGGCATGACCCGTCGTCCAGGCGGCCGCGCCATTCACGAACCTGCCGTGACGTTTGTTGCCCGACGAATCGGACACCGTGTTGCCCTGGCCCTCGTCACACATCCACCGTCCGAGGAGCGAGCCACCGGCACCCAGGGCGGCACCGCCCTGAATCAGTACTGAGAGCACCACAAAAGCAACCAGGAACAGTTTTCTGTACATGACTGACCTCCTTCACACTGAGACTCGTAAACCCACGTCTTCACCCACACGTAAAACACCGCCTGTCCTGCATGAGCCCAGGGCTCGGGATCTGCCCGGTATGCCTTGCACGCAGCGATGCGGCTGGCGTCTCCACCCACGTTTGGCCTCTTGCCTGGAGGAGTTGCTGGCTATGGGACCCGACCCTACCTCCTTCCCTGGTATGATTCGAGAGAACAAGATGTGAGACCGGTGACTCTTTCGTCCATGCGATACAGAGTCTTACGAGGGACCCATCCGAAGAACGGTGCTCGTCCCTTGTTGATGCGTTGTACAAACTCGGCGTCTGGAAACGACAACTCACAGGTCGATCTATGTCTCCTTATATCCGATGGAGCGGCTGCATTGCAAGCGAAATTCCGCCGCTTTTGTGGGCCGATGCTCTCCGAGGATGAGGGGCTGGAATGACGGTCTCATCGGCCGTGGCAATGGGGTCGGGCCGGCGACGGCTTGCGACAAAAATCCCTTCGGTTGTCTGCAACATCACGATCCTTGCTCTCCCTTGGTGAGCGTATGGGCGAGTCTGAAGAGTCGCCCGCTTGTACACGCTCTTTCGGGTGCGGGATGGAGGGACTTTAACGAATGTAGCGGAGAATCGTGTGGAGCGTAGAGGCCGGAGCTTGTCCACGCAGAGTGAACAACCGGGGCCTGTGCCACGAAGACACAGGCCCCGATTCATACTGCCTGTTGCGATGAGTACCTCGACGGGTGACCACCCATCGCGGCATTCACCCACTAATCCCGGTTACGGCTTCATCACGCGGATGTCATCGATGTACAGACTGCCGTGGCCGTCCATCGCGCCGGCCGTACGGTTGCCTACGCCGATGTACATCTTCTTGATCGCCCCGACGTTCACGCCGGTGAACTGGCTCAGCGGGATCTTCCACTGCGTCCATGTCGTCGTCAGGACGGCCTCAAGGCTCGGGTAGTTCACAACGGCGAGCTTATTGCTGCTATCCTGCAAAGCGACATACAACTGAGCGGCCTCGTTGCCTGGATGCACGACACCAACATCGGTTGCCTGCCAGGCACCAGTGACGTTGCCCGTGGTCTTGATGTCCGAGAACTGGGCACTGGCCACAACGTTCGTCACATGGCTCGAAACCACCATGCCGATGTAGACGGTGGCGGGCATGGTCAGGGTGAAGGAGGACGCGGTTCCATCGGCCTGTGTGATCTTCGTCCAGGTCGTTCCATCCTTCGAGTACTCGCCCGTGAAGACGTTCCCCGCGCGAGTGATCCGGACCCAGGCCGGCAACGGGTTTGTGCCACCGGTAGTGTTGAAGTTGGTGACAACTGTGTCGTTGGTGATGGCACGGTACATCCACTCCACTACCTGCTGCTGGGCGCCGGTGACCATGTGCACCTGCATCGCCAGCGGATCGAGACTCTCACGAATCATCACGCCGGCCTTGGTCCAGGAGTTGACGGTCTGGACGCTGTCGACGCGGATCGCGATCGAGCCATCGCCCGACAGACGTTTCCAGGCGAAACGGAACTCGTCGGTGGCGCCATAGATGTCGGCGCCGGCGGCGCTCATGCTGATGCCGGTAGCCGTCTCAAGGAACCTGGCCGGATTGCCCCGGAAGTAGAGGACCAGGTCCGTCACGCCGTTGACCTTCCAGTTCTGAGCGGAGCTCCAGGTCCGATCCGTCTCACTGAAGTACGGGTTCGTGGCGTTGTTGTAGTCGAAAGGCATCGACTGCCCGCCGCTGCCCGGATTGATGATCGACGTCTCAACGATCGCCGAGTACGAGGTACCGGCTGTCCAGATGTCGTGTCCGACCGTTGAACTGCTGCTATTGCCAGGATTATCGGCGGCGAAGAACTCGTCAGCCGAGAAGCCCCAGCCGTCGATCCAGGTCTGGAAAACACGATACGGCGAACTATTGGTGTAGCTCTCGAAGTCATCGACTACGATGAAATCGGCCGTGGTGAAGCTCCAGACACTGCTCTTCCATGGGCTGCCCTCATCGGCGGTATTCACTTCGTCCACTCGCCAATAGTAGGTCTTGTTCCAGTCGAGGCCGCTCGCGGTCCAGGAATTCTCGTCCTTCGTCTGGCTGCCCTTATAGACGGCCGCATCGGCCGGGGTAGCTGCCTCAACAGCCGCCTTGTCCTCACCGAAGTACACATCATGCGTGGCTGTCTTCTCGCCGACGGACCACGTCAGGACCACATCCTGCGGGGTATTGACGTCTTTGTCCTGCGGATAGATCGCCCTGGCCCGAACCGGAGGCTGCAGCGGGCCGGCCGGGACTATCACCTCGGCCATCGTCGCCGTCGACCAGTACAACTGCTCCACAGCGTCGCCACCGCTGTCAAAGTACTCCAGTACCAGCGAATGGACGCCCTTATCCAGGTAGATCGGCAGGGAGAAGTACTTGCTCGTGACTGTGGGGGTGACCCACTGGTCAACGAGCAGTTTGCCGTCGATCCACAGCTTGGTGCCATCCTGGCAGTTGACAGCGAACATATACGTGTCGGCCCTGGTAACATCAAGGTCTGCTGTCCACCGGGCTGACCAGCCATCGACGGGAATCGGGTCGCCCGGCCCGACGCCAACCAGATTGAAGTTGACCGCCGGGTCGATTCGCGTCAGGGCAGGCAGGCCGTTCAGGCTGGTGTTGCTGAAGTACTCGCCCTTGATGCCGCCCGGATTCGGACCGATCGTAGTGAAGGACCAGACCTCCCCGAGAACATTCCCGGTACTGACGACTTCATCGACCGCCCAGTAGTAGGTAGTATCCTGTGCCAGCAGCCCCGGATTGAAGCTCATGGCCGGCTGAGTGGCCTTGAGCACGCTGGGATCGCGTGCGACCACTTTTGCCTTGTCGGTGTCAAAATATACGACGTGGGTTGCGGCGTTCTGCTGGCCGGGAAGCCAGGTCAGCTCGACTGCCGGATCGATCCATTTGTCGCCGTCCAGCGGCGTGGGGCTGTTGGCGGTCAGAGGCTGGACGGTGAAGCTCCACACTTCGCCTGTATATACAGTGCCGGCCACGTCGCGCTCATCCACACGCCAGTAGTAGGTCACTCCCGGCTCCAGAGTCCCCTGGTACATATACATCGCATACGTCGGCATAGGATTGACAACCTTGGTCAGCGCCGCCGGGTCCGTGCCGAGATAGACATCATGGAATTTTGCCGTGTCGCCGGCCTTCCACTGAAGGAAGGCCATGGTCACGCCTGTCTTCCCGTTGGCCGGGTCCGGCGTGGTCGCGGTGAACACGTCCGCCAGCAGCTCGACTTCGGCGATCTGCATGCTGTCGGTGCTCGCCCCGGTTATCGACATGCGAATGGCCGAGAACATCAACTGATAGTGCTTGTACGACACGGTGTTGGCGAACTTGATGGGCGTCTTGAGCCACGTACGCCGCGGCCACACCGCCGACCCGGCGAAGTCCTTGACATCGCCCTTGGCAATCAAGGTGTACGGCCCATCGATGCTGACGTTGGAGCCGGACAGCTCGTACTTGACGGGGTCGCGATCCTCCGCGTCGTTGGCCGAGCAGAGATTGATCCCTGTCACCACAATCGCACCGGCGCTGAGCGTCACTTGGAAACCTGTCGGCTGCGTCTCCCCCTTGAAGTGCAGATACTTGGTCACAACCTGGTTGTCAATGGCCTGAGGGACCCGTTCGTTGCCCGGCCAGTCGCCATCGTTAGGGACAGGGAGTATGACATCCCCCGGAGCGGTGACGTCGCGGGCCGCCTGGGTTATGCCGCCCAGAAGCAGCACAGCCGCGACCACACTCAACAATGATATTCTCCACATAATGATCCTCCTTCTACTGAGACTGCGGTACCCATGCCTTGGCCACGCGCCAAAGCACTATCCTCCGCCACGCGTCACGCACGCTGCCTGCCGACGCGAGCCCGCCTGATGGATCGTTCATCGACACAAATCCCCCGCCACTTGCTCTGAGATCATGGAATCTCCTCTCGCACCCCCTTTCTGCGAAAACGCCATCCCCGCGAAAAGAAAAGAGTACATCCGAAATGCCACGGAGACGTGCACCCTGCTCCCCCACCCACGTTGTACGCGATCAGACCCACTGTGCCGAGAGCCTCCGACCCCGACCCGTTTACAGGCCTCTTATCAGCGCTCCGAAACCATCCCGCTCACTGCCGAGCGGCACGCACAGACCCAAAACCCACGTAACGGCTGCATTGTACCAGAAGATACATAGGCGTGCAATAGAATTATTCTCGGACCCCGGTGCCCGCTCTTTCAGGTTCTTGCGTCTTTCCCCTCTGCCAGATACCGCTCCACGAGCCTGGCGAGCGAGCGGAAGGCAAACCGGGCCGGATCGATGTCCTCAGGGTGCCTGAAGAGGACTGCCTCGATGTCGCTCTCCCGGGCTGCCGCCTGCGAAAGGTCCGTCACCTGGCAGACAAAACCCATATCCATCGTGCTGTACCGTACCCCCATGTAGTCGTATGTATTCGGATGGGAGCCCAGGTATCGCATGGCCGTGACCTCCAGTCCCACCTCCTCGCGGACCTCCCGCTGCAAGGCCTCCTCCGCCGACTCGCCCGGGTCGACGAACCCGCCCGGCAGGTCCCACTTGCCTTTACCCGGCTCCTTGCCTCGCACCGTGATCAGCAGCCGGCCCTGGCCATCCACGATTACCCCCGCCACCGCCGCCGCCGCGTTCAGATAGAACTCAAACCCGCAAGCCTCGCACCGCAGCAGTTTGCCTCCCACCATCCGCAGCGCCGCCGCCCCGCACTTCGGACAATACCTGAACACCTGCCCAGACTCAGCTTCAAACGCCATAGCCAATCCTTAACTGCCACGGCACGTGGAAGTCCACGCCGCTGCGGAGGATGATAGCGCCGGCGAGGAAGGCTCTTCCGGCCGGCAGCAACACAATCGGCCTATTCGCCGCTGCCTCAGTTGTTTGCTGTGCCCGGTGACGGGGTGGCCGCGTGCCAGTTGCCGGCGTCATTGCCATAGCCGGCCGGCGTGGTCCGGCTCAGGGACGAGCCCTGGCCGTCCGCTTTCGTCGGCCACGCGTCAGTCCCGCCCGGGAAATCCTGCGGATGCGAGCCGTCGCTGTAGACCACCCGGTCCACGCGAATCCAGTCGTGCACGCCGTCGGCATCGGCCTCGCCGGGCTTACTGAGCTGAATCTTCTCGCTGCCATTGGCCAGATTGCCGGCGCCCCAGGCGAAGATCTTCACCCCTGCCGCAGGCGTGTACTTGGCGCTGAAGGAGCTCAGATCCTTCACCAGCAGCAGGTACTCGCCCGCCGCGAGCGTCATGGGCGGGTCCGTGGGAAACAGAAACTCAATCCCCGCGTCGTCGCTGAACCGCCAGGGAGCTTGCTCCACTGCATCGTACAGCGTTACAGAACTGCCGCTGGTATTGAGTAGCTCCACGTACTCCGCGTCGGCAACTGCATCCGGATGGTACATGATCTCATTGATCACAATTGGACCCACCTTCGCAGCGGCATTAGCCGCACCTGACGTGGCGTTGATCAGGGCCACAAAGTTGTATGTGCCCGTGCTCTTTTCATAGCGGCCCAGAGTTACGCCTGCTTCCGAGGCGTCGAATTTCTCCTGCTCGCTATAGCCGGTCAGCACGCCTGCGGAGCCCGAGTGCAGGTACACCGTCTCACCGCTCGCACGCAGGCCAAATTCCTTCTTGCAGCCGGGATCGGATTTGTTGCCGAAGTGGCGATTCTCGTAGAACACGAGATATCCATTGGCCGCAAGGCTCGTACCCGCACCGATTTTGTACTTGGTCAGATCGTTGGCGTCATCGCTGAGATACCAGCCGCCGATGTTGATCGCCTGACCGGTCGTATTGTGCAGCTCGATCCAGTCGGACTCCTGCCCGGAGTTGGCCAAAAGCTCGTTGATGACTACTGAGCCAAGGGCAGGCACCTGGCCGCTGTCGTCAGTACCGGGCGAGCCGCCCGCCTTGGCGCTGGGCCGCCACAGGCTCTTATCGTCATAGCCGTTCGGGTCCGCCGTCCCGGGGGCTTTCACTGTCAGCGAGAAGCCCAGCCCGTCGGCGATATCGAACCAGTTGTCTTCGAAGCGGAAATCGTGAATGATCGTTCCCGCGGCATCGAGCAATTCGATCCGCTCGCCCGCATTGTTCAGATTGCCCGCATACTGGCCGGCCACAGGCAAACTGGAGCCGTACTTGGCCTGGAAGGCTGTCCTATCTCTGACCACGACACAGTAGCGTCCGGCGGCCAGGTCATAGCTGGGGAAGGTGAAATCGACGCCGTTGGAGAACGACACGAGGCTCAGATTGATCGTTGAACTGCCGATATTGGTCAGCTCGATGAACTCGGTATTGGGATCATCGGGATTGCCGGTATCCATCGGATGGAACATGATCTCGCTGATCCGCAGGTTCTCAGCCACCGGCCCGACCGCAAAGACCGCCTCATTCAACGCACTCCACGTGCTGCCGCTGCGTGTACGAGCTTTGATGTGCATGCTCTTGTTCAGTGTCACCGGTCCGGTGTACTTGACTGCGGCAGGAGACACGCCGACCGGCGTGGCAGGGCCGCCTGTGGATGCCTTCTCACCGACCAGATCGAAGGAAATCAGGAAGTCGGAGCTTGAGGTGGAGTAATTCAAGCCATGAATGGCGAGCAGGTTCGTGCCCGCGTGCAGCTTGTCGATGTGGCCGGTGAGATCGAAGGGCATCAGGGTCACGGCGTCCTCTTCATCATGGTTGCCGGTGGCCCTCGAGTTCCAGGCGGGTGTGCCGTTGAACATGTCCCGCCGGACCTCGACGCCGTTGAGGTAGGCGATGAAGCCGTCATCGTATCGAACCCTCAGCGTCAGGCTGGTAAGGCTGGCGAGATCCTGTGCGCTGATCGTGAAGGGAACGCGGATGTAGCAGCCTGCGTTCACATTGTACATCTGAGCGCGAAGGTCGATGCTGAAATAGGACTCATACCCGGAGCCTCGTTCATAGCCGACACCACCGGCCCCGCTGATCCACGAAGCATCGGAGAAGTCTATATTCGTTCTCCACGCGTCATCGACCGGCCCCGTTGGCACCAGGACGCGTTTCGCCGCATTTTCGGCAACAATCGTCTGCCCTGCCGGCATGGCGGCGCCGGCCTTTTCGGGCAACCGCGGATCGGCGCCATCGAGCGTATAGTAAATGTCTCGCGAGGATTGCATCTGCACGGCGGAACCGGTCGTTACATAGCCGCCGCCAGGAGTGAGTGTCGGCGGGTCCACATTCGGGTACCAGCCCTGCGATTTGAACTGATTGAGCACAACCGTCGTCCGCCGCGGGAAGTAATCCTGCACCATCCCATTGATGTCCGGCAGCCAGTCATCGTCCTTCGTGCGCGGCTTGGAACGCTTGGCGTCGCCCCACCGCGCCGATTCGCCGATGATCGGCATGTCGATCTGCTCGGCCCTGGCCATGAAGCGATCGATGCACTGGTCCGGGGTCAGAAGACCGTCGTTGAAAAAGTACTCGTACACGCGGTCCGCGAACCGCATGCGATACTCGGGATGGAGGATCAGGTGCGTGTGCATCCACAAGGGATTGGACTGGTTGAACTGCTGGCCCACGCGGACTGTCGATGCCGCAAACAGGCGCGATTCCTGCGGATCGTACAGGGAGTGCTCCGCATCGTGCCGGAAGAGCTTGAAACCATCGGGCTGGACGCGATTGTAGATGCCATAGAAGTTATTGCAGACCAGGGCCCAGGCGCTGACCGGGCCGTCCGGATCGCCGACATAGTACGTGCACAGCATATAATCGATGAGGTTGTCCACGTCGAGAAGCTTCTCATAGGCCGGGTTCGGAGTGCCATCCGGGTTGAGGCCCTGGACGCGATAGTACGTCGCATCGTTGTTGAAGCCCGCGATGGACGCGTCCCAGAGCCGCCGCCAGGCGTCGAGCGTGCCGTCGGTCGCCTCGACGTCGTAGCCGCCATTGCCGGCGCGAGACTTGACAATGTCGTAGTCCTCCCGGGCCGGCCCGAAATACGACTCGGCGTAGGATGCTTCGGAACGCTCCTGCGTCTGAAAAAGGCCCCAATATTGACCGTCAATGTAGAGATGATAGTATCGGCTTCGTGTGTAGGGCTGGCCCATGTCGCGCTGGGTGTCACGGGAGAAGACCTCGCGCACGAACGTGTCATGAGGGCTGCTGTCGCCTTCGTAACTCCAGGAGTAGTTCTGGCTGGTCCGCAGGTCAATCGCGTCGAACTCCTCGACACCCTCATCGCCGAAGAGCGGATACTTGAGGGTAGATGCACCATATTCCGTGCGGAAGAACAGGCGAAACGCATGTTTCGGGTTGCTGCCGCTGCGGCTGTATCCGCCGCGGATCCGCAGGCCGGCGTCGATCTGGAATCCTTCCGTGTCGTCGGGATGAATCAGCTCGACCGAGACCGGCCGCTCCCACGCCTCTCCCTGCATGCGCGCGTTGACGTAGATGCCCTTCTGTGAGTCGAAGAGATTCGCCGGATCGGTCACGAGAGAGATCGAGGGGATCGCCAGCAGTGCGTCATCCATCAGATCCTTGTATCGCGGATCGTTCACCACGTCCGGGTCCATCCCGTAGTCTATCGACTGTCCATTGACGCTGCCGGTAGGCCAGCCACGCCCGGGATATGCTCCCGTTGGCGACTGCTTGATCACATCGGCGATGAAGATGTAGGTGCGCGTCTCAATCGGGGAGGCGTACCAGCCGATCTTGATGCCGCTGGCCCGCAGGCACGTGGTCCTGTTGATCCGCACCGGCGCGTTGTATACCATCGCCGTGGCGCTGGGCCGGGCAGCGGTGGCCGAGTACGGGTCCGTACCGTCGGTCGTGTAGTAAATCATCGCCCCTTCGGTCTCGCAGGTGATCGTGACGGAAATCTCCCGATCGTAGAAGCCATGGTCGAAGCTGAACTTCGGCTCCTTGACAAAGCCCTGGTAGATCCGGAAGTTCGCCAGGCCCGGGGAGGGAAACGTCATCTGGGACCAGCTCTCGCTGCCGTCGGGGAAGCGGCCATAGGAAACGTCCGTCATCTGCTGATCGAATGTCACGCTGTCAATCAGTGTCACGCCATCGTTGTCGAACACCGCGAGGTCCTCCCCATCGGCGTCCAGCGAAAAGTCGGCATGCAGCCCCGGGTCCGTCACGTCCTTGTCGGCCCAGATCAGCAGGTACCCGTGGGGTGGGATGGTCGTTTCACCCCCTCTACCCGTGGGAATCTGCCATTTCGTGGGCGCACTCAGGTTGTCCGTCAGGTAGCACCCTGCGACATCGATGGGCGTCTCTGCCGGGTTGTACAGCTCGACCCAGTCGGCCGGCTCACCCTGCGGGTCCAAGTATCTATCGCCCGAATTGGAGGCGAGGAATTCGTTGATAACGACCGGTGGCCCGTCACCCTGGGCCCTGAGACCACCCCCCTGAAGACACGTCAGGCCAAGAATGAACATCACGAGGGAAATGGGGACCTCTTTTGATCCACGCATCATTCGTCCTCTCTCCAGCATTGATAGTAAGGCAAGAGCCTGGAAGCCGCTTGCACAACATCCACGGGCGACTGCAGACAGGCAGTTCCACCCCGCCGCGATCGTACAGGTTCACCGATCATCTCCTATTATACCAGATGAGGTCCTAAAATCAACGACCCAAAGTGACCGACCCCGTTTTGTCGCCCGGGGGAAACCAGAGGCAATGGACATCCCAAATGTGCGAGTGCCTGTGGCTGTGACAGATCACTATCGCATCGATTGGTGGTATGGGTAATACAGGGCGACCAGGACAACTGCCGCAGATACTTTGGGCAAAATCGGAAATTTCGCTTGACACGGCAAGCAATGTCGTGGTAGTGTACCCAACATAGCGAACTGTGGTGAGCAAGCAGGTCGCTACGGGCTAAGCATCCTACGAGTGGTGCATCCGGCCCGCTGGGTAGCAGGGTGAGAGAGTCAAGGAGGTAGGAAATGACCACTGGATCGGTCTACTGAGGTATCCAGCAAAACACTTCTTCTTCTATTATGACCCATCATCTGCTTCCTGAGTCATACTCTGTAATCTGCCAAGGGTCTACACCCAGGACCTATGGAAAGGTTTGACCCCTGAAAAGCCCTCTCAGGGAGGTAAGGAGAAAGGAGGTGTAGTATCGACAATGCACATGTCGCGAGCTGCTGAAGGCCCGCGGCTCATCCGAGGATGTTGGCCCCCCCTCTTTGGATGGCAATAATGAAAGACAAATGCCGAGTGAGAGCGAGAATCGCAGGCAACACTCAGGTGCATTCGGGGCCGCGGCTGTTCGCGCGGGAAACGGGCAATCCGAACAGATCGTGAAACGCAGCATTGCCCGCTGAGAAGTACGGTGCGGCATCGCATAGCCGAGCCGCCAATCATTGGAGATAGCTCCCGGGCCGGACCGGCCCGCCTGGAGCGAGAGTAAAGCTTGGAAAGGGAGTGAAGATGATGAAGGGATTTGTTACTACTGTCGCCGTCTTGGCCATGTTGGCGGTCAGCGCGCAGGCAGGCGAGATCAAAACACATGAATGGCCTTGCCAGTTCGTCGCACTCGAGATCACTACGATTCCGGTTGTGATGGACGTTGGGTACTTTGTCCGCATCAAGAATCAGAGCTCGCTGAGAATCAAGTTGGTTCAGGATGAGCAGGATATCCACAAGTTCAAAGGTTGCACCGACATGGCCGTCGAGAGCAACTTCAACCTGACTCTGAGCGCCAGCATCACGAAGACCGGCGCCATCGATGGGAGCTACTCCGTCACTCTGGATCCCACCGACTGCAACTCCGGCAGCACGACAGTGAAGGTGTGCGCAACGTTGAGTAATGCGAATCTGACCGGCCAGCCCGCTGGGACCAAGGACGTTCAGGTCGCCACCGTGAAGATCAAAGTCAAGCCTCTGTAATCGAGCCAGGCTGATGGAACAGCTCAGTTGCCGCACGGCGCCAGTCCGGCAGTAGGGATCGGGGCTATGAAAAGAGACGGGCATGCCGGCGGTGCCTGCGACCTCTGAGACGCTCGAACCGAAGGGGAGAGATGGACATGCAGTCCGTCTCTCCCTTTCTTCATGTTCGCGTACGCCACAGGGCTATCGCATCTAAATTGTTCGACGCTGACTATTGGCGCGGAAACGCGGAAAGCTCGGATCACGGATCGGCCGGGCCACCGAACTTGTGAGCGTCCGATAGGCGTTTTCGCGGGCAAGAAGCCCGATTCCAATTTAGATGCGTAAGCCCTGGCGTACGCCACAATCGCTCTTGCAGAAACGAGGCTCCGCCGATAGGCTTGGAAGAAGACGACTTTCATGCTATCGGCGACCGAGTGGATCTATGGGGGTTTCAAAGATGGCGATTGTTCGTGCGGTAGAGAATCCGATCCTTCGGCCCGAGGACGTGAAGCCCTCACGGCAGGATTTCGAAGTCATTGGCGTTTTCAATGCGGCAGTGGCTCGATATGATGACGAGGTGCTTCTCCTGTTGCGTGTGGCCGAGCGGCCGATCAACCGTGATGTCAACATCGTCCTGAGTCCGATCTATGATGTGGATCGCCATGAGATTGTCGCCAAGCCATTTTCGCGAGATGATCCCCGGAACGATTTCCTGGACCCGCGTCTGATCGTCCGGTCGAAGGAAACGTACCTGACGTCGATCTCGCATCTGCGTCTGGCTCGCAGCACCGACGGCATTCGATTCCAGGTGGCCGACGCACCGGCGATCCATGCCGCCAACGAGTACGAAACGTTCGGCATCGAGGACCCACGGATCACGCAAATTGACGGCGTGTACTACATCGACTATGTCGCCGTCTCACCGCTCGGAGTCACCACCTGTCTGGCCTCCACGCGGGACTTTGGTTCCTTCGAACGTCACGGCATCATCTTCCACCCCGACAACAAAGACGTGGTCCTTTTCCCGGCCTCCATCGCGGGTCAATACTACGCACTGCACCGCCCACACTCCTCTCTCTTCCGGCGAAACGACATCTG
Organism: Sedimentisphaerales bacterium; assembly: GCA_963708075.1. Lineage (GTDB taxonomy): Bacteria > Planctomycetota > Phycisphaerae > Sedimentisphaerales > Anaerobacaceae > PLanc-01. The sequence goes on along the minus strand of OY970194.1, from coordinate 7,384,975 downwards.
GCTCGCCGAATCGCCCGACCTGGTCCGCTGGGGCAATCACCGCCGCCTGATGGGTACACGAGACGGGATGTGGGACGAGATCCGCATCGGAGCCGGCGCAGCGCCCTTCCGCATTGACGAAGGCTGGCTTGAGATTTACCACGGCGCAGATCGAGACAATCGCTATTGTCTCGGCACGGTCCTGCTCGACACCGAGCAGCCGTGGAAGATCATTGCACGATCGGACAGTCCCCTCTTCGAGCCGCAGGCCCCGTACGAACATTCCGGCTTCTTCGGAAACGTCGTCTTCAGTTGCGGGCTCCTGTTCGAAGATGACGTGCTGAAGCTATACTATGGCGCCGCCGACACCTCCATTTGCTACGCCGAGATCCCGCTGGCGGATGTGCGCAAGAACCTGATCCCGTGAGGGAGCGGAATTCATCCTTGCCCCGTATCGCCCACCACCCGGCCTGTTTCTTCAAAGAACGGTCCCCACGCGTGAAGAATCGCAGTCGCTGAGCGTCCTTTCCATAAGGACGGCGTGGATTCGACAAGCGGTCCGCCGCTGAAGAAAGGGGCTTGCGCCTGTATTCCGGAGTGTGTTCCTGGTACAATGCGGCTGGAGTGTGAAGCCGCAGGTGTGGTGCCTCAGGAGGAAGGAGACCGATGTTTCTCCTCATACCATGGACAGTAGATGTGCCGCAGGACCGATGGCCGGTCGTCAACTGGCTGATCATCCTGGCCACCATCGGTGTCTTCTGCCTCCAGGTGCCCGACTTTGTGGAAATAGCGGAACAGAGCAGCCGTGTCGAGCATCGCGTGCCCGAAGGGAAGAGCGAGATGGCAGTCCCCGGCATCACCGGAGACCTGATGCTGAAAGGCTGGGGACTCAAGGGGCTCTTCGGCTACATGTGGCTGCACGGCGGACTTTTCCACCTGATCGGGAACATGTTCTTTCTCTGGCTCTTCGGCAATGCCGTCTGCGCGAAGCTGGGCAACCTGAAGTACCTCCTCCTGTACGTTCTTCTCGGGGTGGCCGCCGGCGTGACTCATCTGCTGTTCAGTCCCGGTCCCGCGCTTGGAGCCAGCGGCGCCATCAACGGCGTGGTCGGAATGTACCTGGTCCTCTTCTATGAAAACGAGATCACCTGCCTGTTCGCATTCTGGTTCATCGTTCCGTATGTGCGGTGGTTTGACGTGAGCGGTATCTGGCTCATCCTCTTCTGGCTGTTCTGGGACATCGTTGGCGCGATCGGTGGCGGCGAGGATGTCGCCTATTTCGCCCACCTGGGCGGTTTTGGCGCGGGGTTCGGTATCGCGTTTCTCCTGTGCTACAAGGGCTGGATCACGATGGAAAGATATGAGAAGTCCCTGTGGCAGGCCTGGCAGGAGCGAAAACATGGCGGGAAGGATCGCTACGAGGAATACTACAATCCCCTCACACCGCTGATGAGAGAGCTGAAGGAGCAGGAGGCGACGGCCTCAACACCACCCTCGCCGACGCCTTCACCGGCGTCATTGCCACCGCCATTGAAACCTATCCCCCTGATCGACCCCATTACAGGGGAGGTCGCACGCGCTTCGGCGGGTGACAATCTCGTTGTCGTCGGCTGCGCGTGCGGCAAGTGTATCCGGGCGACGCGGCAGTACGCAGGCCAGCTCGTCACATGCCCGCACTGCAAGGCAAAGGTCCGAGTCCCGGATACCCGCCCCGGCAGGGATTTCAAAATCCGGAATTTGAAATCTGAAGGCGACGGGCACATCCGACTGCGATGTCATTGCGGCAAGGACATCAAGGTCCCGGCCCGGTACGCCGGGGCGACAGGAAAATGCCCGCGATGCGGTGCCAGAATCAAAGTGCCTCGCCTTGACGCCGCTGGTGAATCCGCTTGAACAGCCAGATGTCGCTCTGCATCTGCCGGGCCAGATCGGGGTAATCGCCCGACAGGTACGACGCCATGTCCAGGGCCTCCTCGAACCGGCCGGTGCGGGTAAACACCTCCGCCAGGAAAAAGTACGCGGGGACATAATCGGCCAGGCGCTGCCGCAGGCTCTGCAGTGCGTCGATGGCACTATCGAGATCGCCGCGGAGATAGCTGCGAACGGCCTGGCGATACTCCCACGGCTGTCTCTGATACTGAATCTGCCGCCAGGCAAACCAACCCAGCACACCAAGAGGCAGGACCAGCAGCAACGGCTGCTCCGTAATCACGGCCGGCATCGCGGCGATCCAAAGAAATGCCGCCAGCTTCGGGAGAACGGAGTGCTCCTTGGCGAAGCCCACGGGCCTCTTGGCCGCGCCGGCCAATGACTCACTTACAAGGGCCTGCCGCTGGTGAACCTGCTCGATAAACCCATCGATCTCGCCGGCCTGCCGGCGGTGCTTATAGAACTCGATGAGAGTGCCGCTCGGCTCGACGATCAGCCGCACCGTCTTGACCCGAAAGAAGAACATGACCAGCAGAATGAGGAATGCAATCAGGCCGATGAGACAAGTGCCCAAGGCAAAGAGGCCAAGGATCGCAGGCTCGGCGGCAGCGGCCGCGTCCTCGTTCGACGCGAAACCGACGGTCAGCCCATAGAAAAGACCCACAACCAACAGCGGCAGCAATAAGGATAGCAGCGCCGCGATCAGACGCGAGCCTTTGAATCGCCGGCCCTCGCTGATCGTGGCGAGCTCCACGGGAATCTGCAGCTCGGAATCGGTCGCTCCCTGCCTCTGTCCGAACAGCAGGACCGTCCCTTCCAGGCCGAGATATGCATGCCGGATGTTATCCACCTTGCTGATCTGGATGTAGATGGGCTCCGGACTCACGTCGGCTCCCTGCCCTCCAAAAAGGAAAGGTGCGCTGCGTCGGGCGCACCTTTCCATTGACGTTCGAACGCCGGCCATGACACTATTCGATCTTCAGGTCCGGATTGCCGGGCCCAAAGTGCTTGAGCATGACGATGGGATCGGCCCCGGAGGTGTTCGTGATCGTGACGCCCCCTCTGGCGGCCTGCTCGGTGACGAAGAACTCGTCAAACGTGAGCTGGCCGTAGCGGATCATCGTCGGGGTCTCAATGTCCCAGACACCCATCGTGCCGTGACCCTGCATCATGATGAAGCCGTAGGCGCCGCCATCCTTGATCGTCACCGTCGCGCCCGGCAGGACCGTCAGCTCCTTGGCGCTGAAGGCGTCGGACTTGTAGCAGATCCAGTTCTCGATGAAGCCCTGCTTTTCCATCTCTTTCACGGGGTACACGGGCTTCGGCCGCATGAAGCGATTCTTCACGAAATCCGGATCGACATTGAGCTCCCAGTCAATGACGCTGAGCAGCCAATCGACGTTGCCTTTCTTATTCTTCGGCGTATCCTTCCACAACAGTTCTTTGGGCACGACCTGGTCGTGGGTAACGTTCTCGTACATGGCAAAGACGTCTGAGGCCTTCTGCGGCTCATACGTGCACAGGCTGCCCGGGGCGTGAAGAACGCCCGGCGGAACGTCCCATCCGGTCCCGACATCGAGCCGGTAAGCCGGAGCCAGAGACGTGATCGAGTTGTCTCTGCCCTCTGCACCGTCCAGCAGTGCCTTGCGGACCTGGTCTTTGGTCACACCGGGGTTGAGGCCGAAGAAGGTGTAGGGGAAATCACCGCCATGGTTGTTGGCCTGGGGCGGGAAGTAGTACGCTTCGGGCTTGCCGAGCTGGCCCGTGAGCTTGGCGTGTTTGTCGCGGTGGTGAATATGGTGCGGCAAAGCGCCCTTGTTATCGAAGAACTTCGAGTACATGGGCCAGCGCCCGTGCTTCTTCCAGATTCGCGGCCCGATGATCTCGCCCTGGAGCTCCTCGATGGCATCGCGCAGGAGGATTCGCTCGGTTTTGCCGGCGTGCTCAAAGACGATGAAGCTGAGTCCCTCGTTGGGCGAGGTCAATGGCCCGTTGTCGGCCGGCGTTGTCGAGGCGAACCAACGTTCGTCAATGCCGCCCCGCTCGCCGCCCATCGCATAGTAATCGTCCGGATGCAGCTTGATCCGCCGCCCCGGCACGCAGAACGACCGAGGCACCCAGTTCGGCGCCAGACGCAAAATGCCACCGCCCTGCTCCAGGGCTCTTTCCGCGATTCTCTTTACCGCCATAGCTTGTTGCCCTTTCCTGGACGCCGTGGACGTTGTGGACCGATAGGACCTATAGGTCCTATTCGTCCGCCACGTCCACCATGTCCTATTCCGTCATGATTTCACTTTTTCCCATTTGCCGTTCTTCGCGGAGGCCAGCACGGCATCGCAGACGTACTGGGTCGCGAGGGCCTCGCGGAACGTCGGCGACGTCGGCTTGCCCTTGGCCGTGTTTTCCAGGAAATCGGCCACCTGGTGGACGAAGGAGTGCTCGTAGCCGATCTGCAGCCCCGGCACCCACCAGTGTCCCATGTACGGCTGGTCGCCATCGGTGACGTGGATCGACCGCCAGCCGCGAACGATCGACTCGTCGCGGTGATCGAAGTAGCTGAGCCGATGCAGGTCGTGCAGGTCCCAGGCGATGGAGGCATGCTCGCCGTTGATCTCGAAGGTGTACAGGGCCTTGTGCCCGCGGGCGTACCGGGTGGACTCGAAGTTGCCCATCGATCCGTTCCCGAAGCGGCAGAAGAACGTACAGGCGTCGTCGATGCCGACCGGCGCGACCGTGCCCGTGTCCACGTTCATGCGCTCCTTGATGAACGTTTCGGTCATGGCGCACACAGAGGTGATCGGACCGTTGTGCCACAGGGCCGTGTCGATGCAGTGGGCCAGTAGATCGCCGGTGACGCCGGAGCCGGCCGCCTTGACGTCCAGCCGCCACGTCGCCATGCCGCCCTGCGGCACCTTCGCCGAAATTGTCCAGTCCTGCAGGAAGTTGGCGCGATAGTGGAAGATGCGACCCAGCCGGCCGCTGTCGATGAGCTGTTTGGCCAGCGTCACCGCCGGAACCCGCCGGTAGTTGAACGAGACGAGATTGGCGACCCCCGCCTTCTCGACCGCCTGGACCATCGGCTCAGCTTCCGCCCCGGTCCGCGCCAACGGCTTCTCGCAGATGATCATCTTGCCCGCCTGCGCCGCGGCGATGGCGAGCTCCGCGTGGTAGTTGTTCGGCACGCAGATATCCACCACATCGATGCTCTTGTCGTCGATCACCTTGCGCCAGTCCGTCACGTATGACTCGTAGCCCCACCGGTCGGCGAATGCTTTTGCCTCCTTCTCCTCCAATCCGCAGATCGTCTTGAGGACGGGCTCGTACGGCACATCGAAGAAATTGCGTACCTTGCGGTAGGCATTGGAGTGTGTGCGGCCCATGAAGCCGTAGCCGATGATGCCGACGTTCAGTCGTTTGGTCATTGCAGTAGTTCCTTATTCAAGGTCTCAGATTCTCGATGCCACGAAGATGGTGCGCACAGCACACCCTACGCATTCCACCCGTGCGCGGCACGCACTTTGAGCATCACATCCAGGATCTCATTCCAGGTGTTCTGCGTTTCGAGCATGGCGTTGGGGAACATGCAACCGTCCCAGCAGATGTGCTGCATACCGCGCTTCGGGGCGTCCTTCAGCCAGTAGCCGGCGCAGCGGACGATGTCGAGCTTGCCATTGGGGTCATTAGCCGGACAGTGCTTGCCCGTCTTGTCGTGCGAGCCGGCGCCGTGCACCTGGCCGTCGTTCTGCGCCACGTGGAAGTCGATCGTCCAGGGCCGCAGCTTATCGACCATCGCTTCATAGGCGTCGTAGAACTCTTTGTCCGAATAGCCGGGCTTCAGCAGCGCAGCTTCCGGCGCATTGTAGCCCATCAGATACAGGTACGTGTGGGCCATATCGGCCTGGAAGCCAAGCGTCTCCGGCATTCCAACTTCTTCCAGGAGATCCAGCATGGCCTTCCAACTGTGCATGCCCGCCCAGCAGATCTCGCCCTCGGCGGCCAGGCGTTCGCCGTGATCGGCGGCGATCTTGGCCGCCTCGCGGAACGTCTCGGCGATCCTCTTGGTGTTCGCCCTTGGATCCTTGCGCCATTCTTCGACGCCGAATTCCGCCGAATCGATCCGGATCACGCCGTACTTGCGCACGCCGTGCTCGTTGAACACGCCGGCGATGCGGCACGCCATCCGCACGGCGTCGAGGAATTTCTTGCGGGCCGCGGCATCCCGCATCGCCGAATCCCCGACCGTACCCGGCCAAACCGGGGCGACCAGCGAGCCGACGTTGAAGCCGTACCCCTGAATCAGGTCGGCGATCTTCTTCAGTTGGCTGTTGCTAGCCTTGGGGTCAGTGTGCGGCAGGAACAGGAAGTAGTCGATCCCGTCGAACTTCCGGCCGTTCACCTCGGCGCCGGCGGTCAGTTCGAGCATCCGTTCGAGACTGATCGGCGGCTCCTGGCCCGGTCCATCTCCTTTGCCGACCAGCCCGGGCCACATGGCGTTGTGTAGTTTGGGGAGGGCATGTGGACTCATCTCTTGGCTCCTTATCTGTTGTCTCCTTGGCTCATGGAATTGTTGATTGATGATTGTCGATTGTTGATTTCAAAATCAAAAATCAAACATCAAGAATCTCACTTGGCGGCGTCCCACTTCTTCCTGATCGTCTTATAGCCGAACTCATAGCATTCCTCCGGGCTGGCCGACAGCTCGCGCCACACGCAGGTTGTCGCCGCCAGTTCGGGCAGGCTCGTTCCGAACGCCTCGATGGTCAGCCACCGGTCATAGCCACCGGAACGCAACGCCTTGAAGATCTTGCCGAACGGCACGTGCCCCTTGCCCGGCGTCCCGCGGTCGTTCTCCGAGACGTGAACGTGCTTGATCGCGCCGATGTTCCGCGTGATGCAGCCAACCGGGTCCTTTTCCTCGACGTTGGCATGGAACGAATCGTACATGATGCCGAAATTCGGATGATCGACCAGCTTTGCATGTGCGGCGGCATCATCGAGCGTGTTGAGGAAATAGCACTCAAAGCGGTTGAGACACTCAATGGCGAGCACCACGCCCGCTTTCTGGGCGTAGTCGGCGGCCTTGCGATGGACCTCGGCGGCCCGCTGCTTTTCCTCCTGGGTCGGCCCCTTGCCGGTGAACTTGCCCAGCGGCTGATAGTACGGCCCACACAGGACCTCCGACCCCAGCGCCTGGTTGCAGTCGATCACCCACTTGAGGTAATCGATCGCCCCCTGGCGGCTCTTGGGATCGGGACTGACCGGGTTGTGCTCCGCGTCCGGCATGACCGTGCAGGTCGTACAGGCTAAGCCGTTGTCCTTCAAGGCCTTGCCCACCTTCTGGTAGTGTGTCACGTCCCCGCTGAACAGCGGGACCTCCACGCCGTCAAAGCCCGTCGCCTTCAGCTTGCCGAAAATCCCGAAGTGCTCCTCCGTCACAACCGGCGTCCACAGCAACAGATTCATTCCGATTTTCATACAGACCCCCGACAACGATTGCATGGATGTGTGTTTGCGTGTATCCGCAGATGCGTAGCCATCATACCAACGACCACCGAAAAGTGCCTACCGACAGCCCGGGGCCCAGCCCCCAGCGCAGCCCCCTTCTACCGCCCCCCGCACATAGTGTCAACGTTTTTTTGCCCACCATCAGACCATTGCCACGCTTCGCTTGACGCGGTCACCCGGAGACCGAAGACCGATTGTCCGAATGGCTCATGCTCAATGGTTTGGTGGCACGAGGCGGATGTGCGTGGGTTGGTTACGGTCGCAGGTCAGGTGGCCGTCTTTGTGTTTCAGCTCGACGACCTGGATCGAGCTTCGGCGATCTTCGGTGTCGGTCTTGGGGGCGTCGGGCCGGCGGCCTGGGTGGGTGAAGTAGAAGAGAAAAGCCCGATTCTCTGAGAACCACGACATCGGCGTGACCGCCGTGTACTTTGTCGTCCTCACCAGTCCCCGGGGTGACAAGCAGGCTTTCCGGCTGCTTTGTCCAGTGGCTCGCGTCAGTGGAGCGATATACCGCCAGACCTTTCTCCCACTGGTCCACGATCAGCCAACAACTGCCCTGCCACCGGAAGGCCTTGGGGCCTTCGCCTCTGTCCGGGACCGCCTTGCCGCGGATGGTCCAGGTCATCAGGTCGGCGCTGTCGGCTACGAAGATCGTCTTGCCGGCGTTCTCGTCGTTGTACCACATCCGCCACGTGCCGTCGGGCAGCCGCAGCACTGAGGCATCCAGCACGCGATTCGAAGCAAAGGGGATCTGGCCCTCGTTCTTCCATTTCACCAGATCGGGACTTGTCAGATGCACGATGCGCCGCTCGCCGGACCAGTCCTCGTGCGTTCCCGGCACGAACGTAAGGAACATGTGGTATACGCCGTCATGGAAAACGATATCCGGCGCCCAGTGCGTGTCCTGGGCACCGCCGACCGGCAGGTCAGCCGTGCCACGATACTTCCACGTCGCCCCGCCATCGGCGGATTCCGCGATCCCGATGCGTGTGCCGTGCACCCACGACACACCCCGCAGCCCAGCGGCATTGGCTCGCCGATTCGTGTAGGACATCCACCACTTGCCTTCCCGCTGATTCCACACCAGCACCGGGTCCGCCGCCCCATCGTACACGGGGTCACGATACAGCGGCTTGGGCGCCACCGGCCCCGCATCGCCAGCAGCGGCGACCCACGGGGCACCCACGAGCCACACCAGTAACGCAGACAAACGCAGTCTCATAGACGCCTCCGACAATCAATGGGCAGAGCAGTGGATGCGACAGTCATCACCGACGGCCAGCGACTTACACAGGGTCTCGGCCCCGCATGCCCTTTCTACCGCCACTGGATGGACGTGTCAACGCTTCCCCGCGCTACGTGGGGCGACAGGCGACTCGGAGCCGTGAAATGGGTATGGATTGAGGCCGGCCAACTGCTATAATTGGGACGGTGCCGTATCCAGGATTGTCCCGGTCCGCGACATGGTGAGTCGGAGGTGTCACGATGAAACACACATACATTTACATGGTCGTGCTGGGACTGATCCTGGCAGGGACAATGCCGGTGTGGGCACTCGATCCGGTTATTTATGTCGATGACGATGCACCGGCGGGCGGGAATGGCAGGTCGTGGGCCACGGCCTACAGGCATTTGCAGGACGCCCTTGTTCCCCTGATGCTGAGGTCGTCGGACTGGCCGCTGGAAGTTCGGGTGGCCCAGGGAACGTACAAGCCGGATCAGAACAACGCAAACCCTGAGGGCAGCGACGACCGTCAAACGGCGTTTGTTGTCACCCAGGGGGTCCACGTGGCAGGCAGCTACGCCGGAGTCGGGGCAGCCGACCCGAATCTTCGGGATGTCGTCGCATACCCGACGATCCTCTCCGGCGACCTGGCGGGCAACGATGTGGACGTCCTCGATCCCAACAAGCTGATGCATGAGCCGACGCGGATGGACAATTCCCAACATGTGGTTGCCATCACCGGGTCTGCTCTCCTGGACGGCATGACAATCACCGGTGGTCATGCCCATTCCTGGGTTGTGCCTCTCGAGGATGGCTTTGACCCGGATGTGCCACTTGGCGGCGGAGCGATAGTCATGGGAGCCGGCATCACTATCCGTGACTGCGTATTCAAAGCCAACTTCGCAGCATCCGGAGGAGGAGCACTGGCAGAGGAATTCTCTGCCGATCAACTGGAGGAGGATGTGCTGCTTACGGGCTGTACATTTGAGAGGAACGTGGCGGGACTCTACAGTAGGCTCCCTGTAGGACAGGGCGGGGCCATTATGCTTAGAGGCAAGGCAGTTCTGACAGGTTGCGTATTCCGAGGCAATCAAGCGACGTGGGGTGGATGTATCCACAGCACCAGCTTCGGGCGCGTGGAAATGGTGAATTGCCTGGCGGTCGGCAATGCCGCAAGTAAAGGCGGCGGGGTACTCTACAACGAGAACGGGTCTGCGAAGGTGCAGAACTGTACGGCGGCGGGTAATACCGCCCCAGAGGGTCAGTTCCTGTCAGACAACTCTGCGCGTCCCGGCCGGGGGTCGCCGCCTCCGTCGATCCGCGTGGATAGCTGCATCCTGGCCAACGACGGCAATGAGATATCGAACGGCTATGCCGCTCTGATGATTCAGTACACGGATGTGGTGGGCGGCAAGTCGACCGTCAGCGATCCGAGGCGAACGATGACCTGGGGACCGGGCAACATCGATGCCGACCCCTGCTTCGCCGATGCAGGATACTGGGACGCCAATGACACGCCGGACGACCCCAACGACGATCTCTTCGTGCCTGGCGACTACCATCTGAAGTCGCGCGCGGGCCGATGGGACCCTGCGACCCAGGCATGGGTGCAGGTTGCGGTGACCAGTCCCTGCATCGACGCCGGAAACCCGGTGCTGGCATTCGACGATGAGCCCCTGCCCAACGGCAGTCGGGCCAACATGGGCGTTTATGGTGGCACCATTGAGGCGAGCAAGTCCGACACGCGATGGCAGTTCATCACGACCCAGGGTCCCCTGCTCGCCGAGGGGCTGGGCGTCATTCTGCCCCACGAGCATATCTTCACCGATTTGCGCGGTCCCACCGTAGCCGGCTACGGCCAGGCCAACCCCGCAGATGTCGTGCGCATCATGAAGCCATGGCTTATGGCCGCTCGCGAGAAGGGTGTGGGCGTCCTGATCGAGTGCAGCAGCATCGGCGTAGGCCGAAACGTGACCATCATTGATCAGGTGGCGCGGGAGTCGGCGTTGCCCGTGGTGGTGCCGACGGGCGTGTACGGCCGGGACAATTTCGCCCCGCCGGAGCACCGGAACATGAGCGAGGATGAATTGACCACTCTGTTCATTCGTGAGATTCGCGAGGGCATCGAGAGCACAGGCATCAAGGCCGGCTTCATCAAAACCGCCACGGGCAGCGGCGCCATGACCCCGCTGGAGGAGAAATTCCTGCGAGCCGCCGGCCGCGCCGCGAGCGAAACGGGTGCCGCCGTCGCCAGCCACACGCCGGTCAGCAGCAATGCATCCAGGCAGATTGCGATCCTGCAATCCATCGACCCGGCGATCCGATTCATCTGGGTCCATGCCCAAAGCGAGAACAACCGCGACATGCAGCGCCAACTGGCCGCACGCGGCGTATTTGTCGAGTTTGACTCCCTCGGCTCGAATCCCGGGCAGGATTCCACGCTTATCACGGCCATCAAGGACCTGCTCGCCGCCGGCTATGGCGACCGCATCCTGCTCTCGCACGACGCTGGATGGTACCAGCCGGGCCAGCCCAACGGTGGAACGCAGCGATCCTACACGTACCTGATCGACGCATTCATTCCGAAGCTCAGCGATGCCGGCGTGGATGCTGCAACGATTCGGATGATCACCGAGATAAACCCTATCCGCGCGTTCGCCCTCAAAACGAGCGAATAGGATTCATGGCGTTTGCAGGGACACTGAGAGAGAAAGGAGTGCACGGCATGGACGAATCGGAAGCAAGGCGCTTTGCCCTGGCGCTCATCGAGAAAGCCGAGACGTCCTGTCTGACCACCATTGACAGCAATGGCTTTCCCGAAGTGAGAGCCATGTTGAATCTGCGCAACCGGACGCTATGGCCATCTCTCGCCGCGGTCTTTGACGGGCACGAGCGCGACCTGCTTATGTACTATTCGACGAACACATCGTCGGCAAAGGTGGCACAGATCAAAACCAATCCGAAGGGATCGGTCTATTTCTGCGATCCGGCACACTCTCACGGGCTTATGCTTGCCGGGACCATTGAAATCGTCACAGACCAGCAACTCAAAAGGCGAATCTGGCAAGATGGCTGGGAGGTCTATTATCCGGGCGGAGTCAATGACCCCGACTATAGCCTGCTTCGCCTGTCGCCCACGTTCGCCAAAGGCTGGACCGGCCAGGCTCCTTTTGGATTCAAGCTGTGACATGAAAGGCACCCGGCGCCAGGCCAGGTAAAAAAGCACACTCCAGGGACTCCACAGACCGCTCTACAGCCGGTACAATGCCGGGCGGCAAATGATAAGGGTACGAGTGACTCATCGCTTTTTGGAAAGGAGCGTTATGGCAACGAGTGTCCGTCTCGCATCTCCTCGGCGAGTGAATCTGGTCAAAGCCTCCGTACTGGTCTTGCTGGTGCTGGTCCTGGTGATCAGCAGCTACGCGGCACAGAAGATCGCGTGCAGCGACCGCGTGCAATCGTACACGGTCGCGTGGACGGGCGAGCGGCTGTCGGATGGCCGGCCGAAGGTCTCCGACGATATTCTCCAGAGGATGAAGAACGTCTCCATCGAGGAGGCGTGGGCAATCCTGAAGAACGAAGGCTATCACAATCAGTTCGAGGGCAACTGGCAGATCTTGCACCAGGATGTGCCTGTCGTGGGCCGGGCGTTGACGGCGCAATATATGCCGTCGCGGCCGGACATGAAGAAGCTCATCGACGAGCAGGGCAAGGCGGAGGGACGCATCGGCTCCTCCAACTCCTGGCCCATCGACATGCTGCAGAAGGGCGACGTGTACGTCGCTGACGGGTTCGGCAAGATCATCGATGGCACGCTGATCGGCGATAACTTGGGCAACTCGATCTACGCCAAGAGCGGCAACGGCGTGGTCTTCGACGGCTCCGTCCGCGACATCGAAGGTCTCGGCGAGATCGACGGGTTCAACGCGTTCGTTCGTGGCTGGGACCCATCCTTCCTGCAGGAGGTGACATTGACGGGCATCAACGTGCCGATCCGGATCGGCCGGGCCGTCTGCCTGCCGGGTGACGTGGTCCTCGCCAAACGCGAAGGCGTGATTTTCATCCCCGCCCAACTGGCCGAGAAGGTCGTCAAGAGCGCCGAGGCCGTCATGCTGCGCGACCGCTTCGGCCATCAGCGGCTCAAGGAGGGCAAGTACACGCCCGGCCAGATCGACGGCAAATGGTCCGAGGAGATCAGGAACGACTTCTTCAACTGGCTCAAGGAAAACATGAACGACCTGCCCGTGCCCAAGGAAGCGATCCAGGAAATCCTCGAGAAGAGGACGTGGTAGCAGCTTGGCGAACGCCGAAAGGGTACATAGATCAAAGGAAAGTCATGCACCAGAAACAATCGCCGAATGGAAAATCCCTATGTTGTCGTCGTTCGCTGCTCAAGGGCCTTGGTGGGCTGAGCCTGGCGGGCGTGCTTGGCGCTTCCATCGAAGACCAGATCGCGTACGCATCGCAGGGCGTCAGCCGCAGCTCGCAGCCGTCGCAACTGAAGATCACGGACCTGCGCATCGCCGTCATCACGGGAGCCCCATTCACGATCCCATTGATCCGCATTGATACGAACCAGGGCATCAGCGGCTGGGGCAAGGTCCGCGACGGCGGCAGCAAGAAATACGCCCTGATGCTCAAGAGCCGGCTGCTCGGCCGCAACCCGTGCAACGTGGAGTCCCTGTTCAAATCCATCCGGCAGTTCGGCCATCACGGCCGTCAGGGCGGCGGCGTCTCCGGCGTTGAGATGGCCCTGTGGGACCTCGCGGGCAAGGCGTACGGCGTGCCCGTCTATCAACTGCTTGGCGGCAAGTACCGCGATCGCGTGCGCTTGTATGCCGACAGCAGCGACGGCAGGGATAAACAAACCTATGCGGCCAAGCTCAAGAAGAGGATGGAGACGGGCTTTACCTTTCTGAAGACGGACCTGACGCTGCGCTGGGTTCGCGATGAGCCCGGGACGATGAGCAATCCGCCGGAGAGAAGCTGGGAGCGATCCAGGTCAACGCGCCCCTCCGCCACGCGAGTCCAACTCACCGACAAAGGGATCGGTATCCTGGCCGATGTCATCGCCGAGATCCGCAAAACGGTCGGATATGAGGTCCCGCTCGGCGCCGATCACTTCGGACCTCTCGATGTCAATAGCTGCATCCGGCTCGGCAAGGCCCTGGAGCCCTACCAGATGGCCTGGCTGGAGGACATGGTCCCCTGGCAATTCACGGATATGCACAAGGAGATCACGACGGCGATCAACGTGCCGACCCTGACCGGCGAGGATATCTACCTGCTCGACGGTTTCAAGGACCTGATCGACCAGCACGCGGTGGACATGGTCCACCCCGATCTGGCCACCGCCGGCGGCATCCTCGAAACCAAGAAGATCGGCGACTATGCCGAGCTGCACGCCATCCCGATGGCCATGCACTTCGCCGGCTCGCCCATCTCGTTCATGGCCAACGTACACTGCGCCGCCGCCACGGAGAACTTCGTCGCCCTGGAGCATCACGCCGTGGATAATCCCTGGTGGGAGGACCTCGTCACCGGCATTGAAAAGCCGCTGCAAAAACAGGGCTACGCCTCTGTGCCCGACACGCCGGGCCTCGGCGTCGAGCTGAACCTCGACGTCGTCAAGCAGCACTTGATGCGCGGCGAGGAGTGCTTCGCCCCAACCGATGAATGGGACAACCGCGACTCCAGCGACCGCCTCTGGAGCTGACATGGCTCAACTGCGATATCATCATGTGGGCATCCCGACGGACAGGCCTTTGCCACGGGAGGACTACAGCGAGAAGTACAAGATGTACGCCTCCGGGTACTTCGAGAGCCCGTATGGTGTGGAGTGGATGAAGTTCGATCCCGACTGCCCGCTGCCGGAGTTGGTGAAGACCATCCCGCACGTGGCCTTTCTCGTGGACGATCTGAACGCGGCCATCGCCGGCAAGGAAGTCCTGATCCAACCCAACAGCCCCACCGAAGGCGTAACCATCGCCTTCATTGTCGATCACGGCGCCCCCATCGAATTCCTCCAGTTCGACCGGCCCGAATCCGAGATCTGGCCCCACGAGGCCAAGTTCAGAATTGGCTGACACAAGGCTCATGCCCAAAAGCCCGCGGGACCGATAAGGGGGAATAGCTGCGCAGTGATCTTCCGGCGGCTCGGGCGTGTCGAGTCGGACGCGAGACGGCGCGTGGTTGGGGCGGCGTGGGGCTATGACGACAGGGGCCGGGAATCGTAGGGTGGGGCTTGCCCCACCAAAATCCGACGGAATCGGTGGGGCAAGCTCCATCCTGCATGCTGTGGAGGCGCGGGCTTTCGAGGCCCGGCCGCAGGTCCACATCGCACGCGTCGAGCAGATGCCGAATATGCCCCGGCCGTTCAAGATGCGGGATTGGAAACAGGTCGCGCGAGACTATGATGCCCTGGTCTTCGACCGCGGTGCGCGAGGCCGATTTCTCCCGCTGATCTGGGAGGACCGTACTCGCCTTACCAGCAACATCGAGGGGTTCGGGCTCTACACGGTCGCCGGCGATCCGCGACAGGGACCGGCGGTGAACCCCGGCCAGCATGAGGCTGTGAACTGCCTCGCGGCGGTCGTCGGCGCCCGCCTCGTCGGCATCGATAAGCGAAATCAAGATGGGCATGACTATGTTCGTATGTGCGAGAGATACTTCTCGCCCAAAGACCGAGGCGGATTGGATATCTTTGCGAACAATGCAAGTCTGTTGCCGGGCACGGGCTCCATGTGGTATTTCCTGTTCCCCAACATGCTCGCGTTCATGCTCGCCGACTGCTACCCGGATCACGGCCGGCTCGATGAATACATGCGGCGTTCTGCGGATTCCGTGGCGGAGCTTGTGCCGGCGTTGGAGGAGGGCCAGTGGTACACAGGGTATGACTTCGTCCGTCATGAGCCGGTGTTCAACGGCCGATGGCGGGAAGGCGATGCGACTTCCGGCGTGGCGTGGATCGAGTATATGGCCGGGGCCAAGTCCGGCGAAATGAAATACATCGACGCCGCTCGCCGGGCCATGGATGCGCTGGATGACTTCGGCCGCAGTACGTTTTACGAGGTCCTGCTGCCTTACGGCGTGACGCTGGCGGCGAGGATGAATGCGGAACAAGGCTGCGACTATGATGTAACTCAACTGCTCAACCGGTGCCTCGACGGCAACAACGCATGCCGGCCGGGATGGGGAGTCATCGTCGGCCACTGGGGCGGCTACGATGTCAGCGGACTGCAGGGCAGCATCACCGACGGCGGCGGATACGCCTTTGCCATGAACACATTCGAGTTAGTCGCCGCACTGGCGCCCCTGCCGCGATACGACGCAAGATATGCCCGGGCGGTCGGCAAGCTGCTGCTCAACGCCGCCAACGCCACCCGCCTGTTCTATACCGACAGCCTGCCGCCTGAGAACCAGACCTGCTATGACCAGCGGGAGTTCTCGCGAGATGTGATTGCCTACGAGGGCCTGCGCCGCATCGGCCTGCGGCCGCAGGACGCCGACAAGATTCCCTGCGCGTGCGGCGACCCGCTCGGCGGCCGATGGGGCAGGCATAAGTACGTTTCCGATCTCTCCCTGTACGGCTCCAGCCACGTCGGCCTGATGGCGGCCGTCGTGGAGCGGACGGATGACGAGAGAATCCTTCAGTTGAACTGCCTCAAGACAGATTTCTTCCACGAGGAAGCGTACCCGACGTATCTCTACTACAATCCTTATAATGAGAGGCGGGAAATCCACATGGACGCAGGCAGCCGGCCGGTGGACCTCTACGATACGACTCAACATTCATTCGTGCGCAAGCGAATCAGTGGCAGAACATCGCTGGAACTGCGGCCGGATACAGCCGCATTGATCCTGCTGACCCCTGCCGGGGGCATCGTGACCCGCGATGGCAGCAGGATGCTCGTGGACGGCGTGGTCGTGGACTACAATGCCGGCACGCCCGAATCGCAAGGCATGGCAGCCGTGCGACGAGCCGAGACCTTCGGCCTTGACGCCGCCTCAAGATAGCTCAGCTTACTTCTTCGGCTCCTCCTGCGGGGACAGTGTACCGACAGTGATCTCCTCACCCATGGCCTCGGCACGCAGGTCAGGCTCGTAGTAAGAATAAGCCTTACTGTCCGGGACGATGGCACGCACCGGGAAACGGGCCTTGACCTGGAAGGTGAAAGAGCGCTCCTCGCGGGGCGTCAGGCCGTCGAGATAAAAGATCACCTTGCGGCCGGCGACCTCGAACTTCGTGACTTTGCCTCCTTCAACGAGCGTGTCGAGCGACTCGCGGACGGTATCGAAGCCCGTCGGCACGCCGACATCGACGATCATCATGCCGGTGGAACTCTTGAGGCCCATGTAGCGGACGGTTGCAGTGACGTTCACGATGTCATCGACCTCCACGTGGTCGGCATCGTACTTAACCTCCAGAACCATGTCCTTGTTCACGGTCTGATCGCTGAGCAGGACGTTGAACCGTCGGACCAACTGGTAGCGGACCTCGCCCGTGCCCCGGGCCTCCAGCTCGATCACCTGCTCAAGCGGCAGTTCCACAGTCTGCAGGACGTCGAAGTTGCTCTCGTCAACCGTGAATTGTGCGATCGTCTCGCGCCTCGAATCCTGGACGGTCACCGTCAGGTTCACGTTGCGGCTCTGGTTTCGAGCCGCCGTCATCAGGGCTTTGAGGCCCATCACGGTATCCTGCGTGTTGCCGTAGCCGCCAAGGCTATTGCGCTGCAGGGACAGCCACTTGATGGCCTCATTCGCCTCCGGCCGCTGTTTCTCCATCAATGCCAGAGCGGCATAAGCGGTCGTCTCTACTGCGTATGGCTCCCAGTGCATGCCGCTGGCGTCGCTCTTAGCAATCCTCAGCAGGTTGTCCAGTGCGGCATCGGCCGTCGAGTCCCCGGCCTTCGCCAGCGCCAGGGCCGCGATCGCCAGAGCATACGGATCACTCTGCATTCTGCTCATGTTGTCGCGGAGGTACTTCACGGCCGCTTGCACGACGCCGGCCGGGGCGGACGCATAGTCCGCCAGTGCGATTGTGACAAACGCGGTAAGAGTGTAGTTCCCCTGGACACCGCCCGTCATGTCGCTGTGGATGACGAAGCCAACCGGGTCCCACGAGCCGTCAGTCTTCTGCTTGGAAGCGATCCACTGGACGGCTGCGGCGAGGATGCTGTCATCGACTGTCGTGATCTCGCGGGCGCCGCTGAAGCAGTCGAGGACGAACGCCGTAAGCCATAAGCTTCCGGGCTGGCCATCAGACTCGCCGAACGCGGAGAACGAACCGTCGCTGTGGCGGAAGGTCAGCTCCCGCTGGTAGCCGACGGTGATGAAATGCTCGGCCTTGGCGCGAACTTCGGGCGTGAGCTGGCTCGTGGCGTCGAGGTATCGCAGCACCTCGACATCGGGGGCGAAGAAGATCATGTTTTGCTCGCCGCAGCCGTAGGGCATCTGGAGCAGGTCGTCGACACCGTTGATGCTCTGAGCGACGAGGCTCGGCGTGATGTTCAGAAGCAGCTTGCCGGAGTCCGGCACGATGTACGCCGGCATGTTGGCATCGAGCCGCAGGATCTCACCGGAACGGATCAGACCATTCGTAATCAGCTCGCGCTTCGTGCCCTCGGGCTCGACGAGGACCTCTTTGCGGACCCCGTCTGCCCGCTGCGGGGAGCGGAGCGTGACCTCGAGCGAGTTGCGGCCGAGCTTCGTCGGCTCGATGAGGAACGAGGCTGCTGCCACGGAGTTGGCGTTCACGCGCACCTGCTGCGACGCGATGTCGAGCAATTTGAACCACTCGGCGGTCCGCAGATCGACCTGCACGGTCTGTGCCTCATCGAGATAGTTGTAGATCTGGATGCGGACAGGGAACTGCTCGCCTCGCGTCACGGAGTACGGCAGGTCCGGCTCGCCGAAGAATTCCTGGAAGACGCGGAGCGAGGATTCGGCGATCCCCAGGCCGGTGTCAGACGTGGAGACGGCGTGCAACCGCCAGGTCGTAATGCTGTCCGGGGCGATCAGATCGATGACGGCCGCACCATTGGCGTCCGTGAGCAAGTCCGGCGTCCACAGCCACGTCTCCGGGAAGAACTGCCGGATGCGAGCGACCTCGGCCAGCGAGCCGCCATCGGTCGGCACCGGCGGTACAACACCAGTCCCGTCGCCGCGGCGAATCGGGCCTCCGCCCCACACCTGCCGGCCCTCGGGGACCTGGAGGTCGCCCGAGGTAATCACCTGCAGGCCCGCGTCGGCAAAGACCTCGCGTGTCGCATAGTTGTACGGCTGCGCATGGATCTCCGCCTGCGGGTCCATGAAGCGTTTCTCCAGCTCATCGAAAACCGCTTGCATGTTGAGCCGGCCCTCGTTCAAGGCGTAGACGGATTCATCGACGATAGCGATGCCGACCATGGCTTCGGTTCCCGCGCCTATCGACACCTGCACGCGGTCGCCGGGCAAGACTTCCTCAGCGTTGAAGCCCACTGTCAGCGAGGCCGCCGCATCCATAACCACTTTGAACTCCAGTGTATCGGCGGATATCTCGTTGTTCGGGTTGATGATATAGGCCACGACCTTGGCGGCAGGCAGCATCTGTTGTGTCGCCCGGAAGCTGATCTGCGAGCCGGTGGTCGCTTCCGACCAAACGGTGTGCCCGTTTGCAGACACGTCATAGTAGATCGTCGAATCGTGTGTTTTGAAGACGTCGATGGTCACGGCGTCTCCCACCTTCACCGCCTCATCGCTCGTCCGGCTCAGGTGCAGGAAGCTGTCGGTGGGCGAGTACGTCGCATAGACGAACAGCTCCGCCTGACCCGACTCGCTACCACGCCGGGCCGTGCTTTGCACGTACACCCAGGCCGCGTCCCTCGGCGCTCGCAGCGTCAGCGAGGCTGAACCCTCGAAGGATAGTGATTGTTTGTCTTTCAGGACCGAACGACCATCCTGTGAATAGTATTCAGCCGTCAGTTCTGCACTGACCGACAGAGGTATGCCGTCCGGGGTTTCGGCCACGAGCAACACCTCATACGGCAAGCCCGGGGTAAATGACCGTGAGGCCGCAATGAGCTGATGCACAATGCCCGAGCTGACAATCTTGAGCAGCTTCGTGGACTTTTCCTGGTGACCCGATGTGTCGGTGATGATGGCATCGAGTTGGACGCTGCCCGACCCGCCTGCACCGGGCGTGCCGCTGACGTAACCAACCTCGGGAAGCTCGAACTCGGCAGCCCCTTCGACCAGCGGAGCCGTATAGCGGGTATATTCTTCCCACGTGCCGACGTATCGGCTGGCGTGGATCTCCACTGTGCCATCGACGGCCTTGCCGAAGAAGTACGTCGCCCGCACGGTGCCCGGGATTCGCTCGTTTACGAGGAAGTAGTCGCGCTCGGTTTCGACCTTGACCTCGAATCGCGGCAGGACGTATTCCTCGACCCGGACATCCACCATGCCGGTGGCCGAGCCGGCCTCGGCGGTGATTTTCCACGTGCCGTAGTTGAGCTCGCTGGCCAGGTCGAGCGTGAACGGCGCAACGCCAAATGCGTTGGTCTGCAACTCCTTGCGAAAGATCTTGACGCCTTTGCCGTCCGTGATCTGGACAGCAACATCGGAAATCGTGGGCCGAAGCTCGTTCGTCAGAACCAGGGCACGACCCTGGATCGTCTGGCCGGGCTTATAGATGGGCTTATCCGTCTCGACCAGCACGATGGGCATCTGACGCACCTGCACTTGAGCGGTCAGCGACTCTTTCATGCCGGCGACCTGCACTTCGAGCGTGTATGTGCCGGGCGCGATATCCGGCGTGTCGAAGCTCGCGACCACTCGGCCGGTCGCATCGGTCATCCCTTCAAAGACCTTCGTGCTGGCCAGCAGGGTCGTCACCGAGGCCACCAACGGAGACCGGTCGGCGTTCATGGCTGTCACCGTCACGGCTGCCGGGGCACCCGTATAGATCGTCTTGGGAGCAACCACCATGATCTGTGGCTGGCCCTGGCGGTCGGATTCGAGGCCCGCCAGCACGCGGATCTCCGATTGACTCAGAGCATGATCGTAGATGCGGATGTCGTCCATACTGCCGGACCAGAGCGTGGACCTGTCCTGGGTCTTCGAGGCCCCAATGACCAGCCCGCCCAGCGAACTCCTCATATCCGCCAGTGCAACCTGGTCCGCCGCCACCTCTTCGCCGTCCAGGTAGAGGCGTCTGTACTGCCCATCCCAGATCACCCCGACATGGTGCCACCGACCATCCGCGAGGACGGCATCCGACTGCAACGCGCGGGCCTGGCCCCTGGCGTCTGTCAGTTCCGTGCCCAGCTTGGCGCTCGTTGTACCTGCTACCAGCCACGCCTGCCCTGTCCCACCGAAGTCCTGCTGGGCGATCAGGACTTTGCCCGCCTCATTGCCCAAGGCCCAGAGAAACGCGCTGAACGGCCCTTTCGCCGGGTCCAGCGCAAAGCGGGTCGTTATGTAGTCATCCTTGCCATCGAACACCAGCGAGCCACTGGGGCGGACCCTCGCCGATTCCCAGACTGGATTGCCGGAGAGCGTCCCGTCGTTGTCCCCGACCGCGTCCGCGGCAACCGTTCCACTGGTCTCATCGAGCGGCCAGTGCGCCACAAGCGATGCTCGCGACGTCCCCATCAAAGCCAGCGCGAACGCCAACACCACTGGCATCAGAGCTCTCATACGCCATTCCATCTCATCTCTCCTTCACGTACGCGCATATATGACGATCACAGCCCCGCCGGCGCGGAATCCGGGCGGTCTTGTCACTGCCATCCGTTGAATGATATCGGTCGCAAGACCCCTCCCAATGAGGCCAACGACAGAGGCAAAATGAGGGCGGGCCTGCGTGACGCAGGAAACGGTATGATTATGAGACCCACCGGAGGCATCGCGGCAGTTATTCGCCCGCCTTCATACCTCAACTAACCCTATATTATCAGACGCAGGGCGATTCTGCAAGCCTTTTTCGCCATCAAGTCACCGCTATGCGAATGCGGCGAAGATCTGGCGGACGTAGGCAGTGCTCTGCTTGAAGGCTTCTACGGGTTTCATCGTGTTGGGTGAGCCGTCCTCGATGGCTTGCTCCAGGACCAGCAAGGGCTTGACACCGACCTTGAGCAGCGACTCGGCCAGCCGTGGGTAGTCGATATCGCCCGGGCCGAATGCCTCAGTCCATACGCCATTTTGCGACTGGCGAAGGTGCAATTCGGTGACGCGAGAGCCGTAGAGCTTGACCACGTCGAACAGGGCCACCTGCGAGTTGCCCGACCCGCGATAGACCCAGTGGGCGTCGAGACAGAGGGTGACGTTCTGGGGGTCGGTGCCGACCATCATATGATGGAACTCGCGGGCGGCGTTGCGCAGCTCCATGTCGTGGTTGTGATAGGCGAGTGTCAAGCCCATTGCCTTGAGCTTGGCGCCCAGCTTGTTGAGGGCCTCCGCCTGTATCTTGAGTTGCTCATCGTTCTTGTTCTCCTGCCCGCCCCAGCGCAAGGGGCTCGGATTGGTCACGATGATCCGCGTGCCGATGGTCTTCGCCTTTGCCGCCGCGGCAAGGACCTCCTCGATGCTCTTGTCCCCCTGACCCGCCTCGTGCAGCGTACTATTAACATACAGCGACCGCATCTCGAGCCCGTGCTTCTTCAGCACCGGCGCCATCTGCTCGATCTGCGCCAGCCCCCCTACCCCCGGCTCAAACCCATCGATCCCGCTGGCCGCCACATCGGCAAATCCCGCATCCAGCGACGCATTGAAGTCCTTCTTCTCCCGCGTATAGAACACGCTCCACGAATACTGATTGCACGCCACATGCAGCTTCCCCGAAGCGGCCCGCGCCACTGCGCCAACCGCCGGCGCCACAGCCGCCAAACCAGCCGTCACCGCGATGTCTCTCAAAAACTCCCGTCGGGAAGAAGCCTGATTTCCCATAGTCCATCGCTCCTCAACAGAAAACTCCAGATTGTACTTGTGACCATGCTGCCGCACGGCAATCTGCTGAGTATGTATGCTGCGAGCCCGACAGGCAAGCCCAATCTACGATTATAGGTGAAGCAAGGATTCCATGGTGAGGTGCCACAGGATACAATCCAGCGTGTGTGACAAGTAGATGACTCATGGGAGGATTCATTGATGCTGCGGTTGAGATCTGTCACGTGTGCATGGCTGCCTTTTATGATCATTTCGATGAGCGTTGCAGGGGCGGCACAGAAGACCGAGCTGAGCGTAGGACAGCAGAGAATCGACAGGTATGGAAAAGCCGAGTTGCTGATCCAAACGGATCAGGAGTATGGTAATCCGTTTGACCCGTGCGAAGTGGAGATCAACGTGGTGATTGTGACGCCAGGTGGACAAAGCCTCCTATTGCCGGCGTTCTTTGGGCAGGAGTATGAGCGGCGGGATTTGCCGCAAGGCGGCAAGACTGTGGCGTGGTGCCATCCGCGCGGGACTGGAGCGTGGAAGGCGAGATTTGCGCCGATGGAGGTCGGGGCATACACGGCACGGGCGGTGTTGAAGGATGAGCAAGGCGAGAGCAGCTCTGCGCCGGTGACATTTGAGTGCGTGGCGTCTGCGAGCAAAGGTTTCTTGCAGACAGGGACAGATGATCCGAGGTTTCTGCAGTTTTCGGAGGGGCAGCCGTTCTTTGCTATTGGGCAGAATTTGGCGTTCATTGGGGAGGGGCAGTACGTCACTTTGCCTAAGGCGGAGGAGATCTTCGGCAAGCTGGCGGCCAACGGGGCAAATTTCCTGCGGATCTGGACGTGCTGCGAGGACTGGGCGATGGCCATCGAGGCCCGCAAGAGCGCGTGGGGGCGCTCTTGGGCAAAGGCATCCTTCATCGTGCCCGTGCCCGGCAGCGAGAGCGACCCGCAGGCCAGGAAGTGTATCAAGATCGAGGGCCAGAACGGGGCCTCAGTAACGGTCGATCCATCGCATCCGGTGGCCCTGCTGCCCGGGACGAAGTATGTCCTCTCGGGGAAGCTGAAAATGGATGGGCCTGAGGCCGTGCGCGTCCAAATCGGCGGCAACGAGTGGAGAGTCCCGGCGACATCCGACTGGCAGAGCTTTGCCGAGGAGTTCACCACGGGGGCCAACGAGTACTGGCTCGGCCGGACTACATTCAGCCTTGCAGGCACAGGCAAGGCGTGGCTAGATGACCTGTCGCTGAAAGAGGCTGCCGGTGGGGCCGAGCTGCTGTGGGAGGCGGAAGTGAATCGGTCGGTGCGGAGATACTATAATCCGCTGGATTGCTTCATGCTCGATCAGATTGTCGAGGCCGCCGAGCAGAATGGGATTTACCTGATGCTCTGCGCCATCACGCGGGACCTGTACATGAGCACGCTGTCGAAGGTCGATAGCGCCGAGTATCGCCAGGCGACGACGGATGCCAGGAAGTTCATGCGATACGCCGTGGCGAGGTGGGGCTACTCCACCAGCGTGGCCGCCTGGGAGTACTTCAACGAGATGGACCCGGGCAAGCCCACGAACAAGTTCTACGAGGACGTCGGCAAGTACCTCGAACAGATCGACATCTACAGACATCCACGAACGACGAGCACGTGGGCTCCGTCCGCGAAGGACTGCCGCCACGCGCAGATCGACATCGCCCAGGAGCACCATTACATGCGGCCGGACGACGATGACTTCAAGGACGAGGTCGAGTCCGTCCTCCGCCAGAGCCGCTGGCTGCGCGAGAATGCCCCGGGCAAGCCCGCCCTGATCGGCGAGTTCGGCCTGGCCGACGCCAAGTGGGGCCTGAGCGATTATATGAAGCAGGACCGCGAGGGCGTGCACCTCCACAACTGCCTGTGGGCCTCCGCTCTCTCCGGCGTCTCCGGCACCGCCATGTTCTGGTGGTGGGATCAGCTCGACCGCCAGGACGCCTATCACCACTACAAGCCGCTTGCCAGCTTCCTGGCGAGCTTCTCCCCCGCCGGCTTGCAGCAAACGACGGCGACAATCTCCGACGCCCGCGTGCGCATCCTCGGCTACCAGGGCGACACCTGCGCATACCTGTGGCTCGTCAACCGCCAGACCACATGGTGGAATCTGGTCGTGGAGAAACGCGAGCCTGACCGAATCGACGCAGCGACTATCACGATCGGTGGCCTTCACCCGGGCAGCTACACCGTCCTGTGGTGGGACACCTACAAAGGCGAGCCAGTGAGCCGCCAGACCGCGTCCTGCGACCAGGACCGGCTCGAACTAGCCGTGCCGACCTTCACCCGTGACCTCGCCTGCCGAGTCACGCCCGCCGCTTTCGCAGAATGACGAGGCACTATGCGCTTGAGAAGGTGAGGGCGGCCGAGTATTTTGGTGCCCGGTTGGGCCGCTGTTTCGAGCTCGTGTACAGCCCGTGGTTCTTGGATGAGTAAACCTATGAAGCTTCAGCGTTACAAGGGCAATCCGATCCTGTCGCCGCATCCGGGGCATCCGTGGGAGGACCTGGCAGTCTTCAACCCGGCGGCGTGGTACGATGAGAAAGCGAAAGAGGTCCTGCTGCTGTATCGGGCGGCGGAGTCGGGGGCGGAGTACAAGTGCTACTTCGGCCTGGCCAAGAGCAAGGATGGCTACCACTTCGAGCGGGTGTCCGATCAGCCGGCGCTCAGTCCGAGCGTCGAGGGCTTCGATGGGGCGACGATCCAGGACCCGCGAATGATCAAGATGGACGGCTGGTTCTACGTCACCTGTGCTTGCCGGCATTACCCGTTCGGGCAGTTCTGGGTGCCCGGGGGTCGAGACAAATACATCACGCCGGCCGAGTGCACCGACGGTTTCCCTCGCTACCTGCGGATCAACGCCACACTGACGGGACTGCTGCTCACGCGGGACTTCAAGACCTGGATTCGCGCCGGCTGGCTGACCGACCCGCTGCTGGACGACCGCGACGTGATCCTGTTCCCGGAGAAGGTCGGGGGCAAATACGTGATGCTGCACCGGCCGCTGGAGTGGGTCGGGCCCGAGTACGGCGTGGAGCACGCCAGTGCGTGGATCTCCTTCGCCGACGACCTGATGGGCTTTCGTAAGAGCAAGCTGCTGATCACGAACAAGTACCCGTGGGAAACGGCCAAGCTGGGCGTGAACACGCCGCCGATCAAGACCGAGTACGGCTGGCTGTCGATCTACCACGCGGTCGGTCCGGACAAGTACTATCGCCTCGGCGCGGTCCTGCTCGATCTCGAAGACCCTGGCATCGTCCTGCACCGCACGCCCGACTGGCTGCTGCAGCCGGAGACCGATTACGAGATCGAAGGCTTCTATCGCGGCGTGTGCTTCCCGTGCGGCGCCGTCGTGATCGATGGTACGCTCTTCGTCTATTACGGCGGCGGGGACAAGTACTGCGCTGTCGCGACCTGCAACCTTGAGGAATTGGTGCAGCATTTGCTCCGTTGCCCGGCGTGAACGTGGGCGAAGAATGGGACCTATAGGACGAATAGGACCGATAGGACCTATTGCGTTCTCCAAGGAGAATCCGATGCACGCTGTAGACATCACCATCATCATCCTGTACTTCCTCCTGATGATCGCCGTCGGCTGGTTCGTGGCAAAGAAGGCGGCCCGCAACCCAGAGTCGTACTTCCTGGCGGGCAAGAGCCTGCCCTGGTGGATGATCGGCATCGCCCACGGCTCCAGCGGCGTCGATATCTCCGGCACGATGTGGTTCGTCATGGTGCTGTTCGTCTACGGCGTCAAGGGCGTCTGGCTGCTGTGGGTCTGGCCGCTGTTCAATGTGATCTTTCGCATGGCGTACCTCGGCGCCTGGGTCCGCCGGTCCAACGTCCTTACCGGCGCCGAGTGGATGTACACGCGCTTCGGCCGCAACACTGGCTCCGAGATGGCCTACCTGAGCATCGTCGCCTACGCCATTGTGAGCGTCGTCGGGTTCCTGAGCATGGCCTACATCGGCATCGGCAAGTTCACAGCCTCGTTCATTCCGCTGGAGTCCCTGGGCATTTCGGCCGCAGCGCTGCCGGGCAGAATGACGCCCGCCGATTTCTTCGCCATCGTAGTCATGCTGATCGCCGGCGTCTACTGCGTCGTCGGCGGCATGTACAGTGTTGTGATGAATGATATGATCCAGTTCGCCCTCATCATGATCGCCGCGATCATCATCGGCGTGATCGCCATCACCACCACCTCATCAGAGCAGATTCTGGCTGCCGTGCCGGCCGGCTGGGACCAAATGTTCTTCGGCTGGCGGCTCGACCTCGACTGGTCGGGCCTGATCCCGAAGCTCAACGATAAGCTGTACAATCCCGTTGGCGCCGGCGGCGACGGGTACTCGATTTTCGGCCTGTTTGTCCTGATGCTCTTTCTCAAGGGCGTGCTCGTCAGCATGGCCGGGCCAACCCCCAACTACGCCATCCAGCACGTCCTCTCAACGCGCAGCCCGCGCGAGGCCGCGCTCGAGAACCTCATGATGGCCATCGCCTCGCTCGCCCCGCGGTTCCTGCTCATCGCCGGCATCGGCACACTCGGTATCGTCTACTTCGGACCCGAGCTGCAGGCAATGGGCGCGGGCGGCAAAGTCGATTTCGAGCAGATCCTGCCCAGCGTCGTGAACGGCTACCTGCCCATCGGCGCCAAGGGGCTCATCCTCGCGGGTCTGCTCGCCGCGTTCATGAGCACGTTCGTTTCGACCGTCAATTCCGGAGCCGCCTACATCGTGAATGATATTTACAAACGATACATCAATCCGCATGGCTCGCCCCGCCGCTATGTCCTGCTGAGTTACCTTTGCTCCGTCCTCATCATCGCCCTGGGGATCGGCTTCGGCTTCGTGACAAAATCCGTGCACTCGATTACGGAGGTGCTCGTTTCGGTGATCGTGCCGGCGTTCGTGATCCCGAACGTGATCAAGTGGCACTGGTGGCGGTTCAACGGGTACGGGTTCTTCGCCGGCATGGTGGCTGGCACGGTCTCGGCCCTGGTGCTGCTGTTTATCGGCAGGCCGGACTACATGACGATGGTGGGCATGGAGCCCATCCGCCTGCACCCGGTATACGTCGTATTCCCGACGATCATGGTCCTGAGCGCCATCGCCTCGATCGGCGTGTGCCTGCTGACGCGGCCCGAGGAGGATGCCGTGCTCATGCGTTTCTACCGCACGGTGCGACCGTGGGGCTTCTGGCGGCCGATCTACGAGAAGTGCCGGGCCGAGGACCCTGCCATCCAGCCCAACCGCGAGTTCTGGCGCGATTGGTTCAATGTGATCGTCGGGATCATCTGGGAGTTGGCCATGGTCGCCGGCCCGATCTTCCTCGTGATCCAGCAATACGGCAGGACGTTGATCTGCGCCGCCGTGTTCGTGGTGACCTCCGCGATCCTGAAGCTCACATGGTACGACAGGCTTGAGCCGGCCGAAGGCACTATCCCCCAATCCGGCAAGGTGATGGACGTCGCCCCCGGCCCGGCGACACCGTAAGACGGACAAAACGCCTTACGGCGTCACTACGAGCGTCAGCTCTCTTGGGGCACAGCATGGGTCCAGAAGGCTAGGATCAGCGCGCCAAGGATGACGCAGAAGCCGACGGCAGCCCACAGGGGCTGGCCCGTCTGCCAGAGGACGGCCAGGATGAACGAGATGACTATACTGGCGACGCCTACGCTTGCCAGGGTCGGCAGCCAGGTTTTAAGACCCTCCGCTTCGGTCAGGCCGGTCATCTTGACGAAGATCCAGAAACCGCTGTCATTCATCCATGACCCAATCAACGCGCCGCCGCCGATGGCGGTGGCCAGCAGGACAGACGGATAACCGAGCGAGTCCATTGAGGGAACCATGGCGGCGATCATAGCTGAGGCCGTGATCATCGCTACGGTGCTGGAGCCCTGGGCGACCTTCATGACAAAGGCGATGAGCGCGCCCATGACGAGGAACATGATGCCGCTGCTCTGTCCGGCGGCGCTGCCTTTGAAGAGGGCTTCGATAGCCGGGCCGATCTCGGCCACTTTGAGCATGGCGCCGAAGGCCCC
Organism: Sedimentisphaerales bacterium; assembly: GCA_963708075.1. Classification (GTDB taxonomy): domain Bacteria; phylum Planctomycetota; class Phycisphaerae; order Sedimentisphaerales; family Anaerobacaceae; genus PLanc-01. The sequence continues at coordinate 7,356,369 of OY970194.1, read as the reverse complement.
GCCGGCCGCGGTGATCAGGATGATGATGCCGCCGCTCATGAGCGAGCCCTCGACGACCTGGGCGAGTTGCAGATTCGTCAGCTTGCGCTTGCTCTTGAGGACCCAAATGGCGATGGCCGTGGACAGGAGCATGGCGAAATTGACGTTGCCGAGAATGGCCATCACCTCTGCGGCCTGCTGAAGGGCTGAAGGTTCTGCCGAGACGGCCACGGCCTCGACGACCTGTGCCTTTGCCGTCGCTTCGGCAGCGGCCGAGACGATCGTATTGATCGAAACCAGCACAACGGGCAGCACGATGGGCAGCAGAGAGGGAAGCAAAGGAGGCAGTTGATCATCTGCGAGCGGCTCGGCTTCCGTCATCCCATCGGCCAGGGGCCGCATCTCGATATGTGTCCGGCGGTCGAGCCATCTCGCAAAGGCCATACCCGCAAGGGAACAGGGGGCGGCGATGAGCGCGCCGAAGAGAATCATCACGCCGAGATCGATGCCAAGCTGGTCGGCCATAAGCAGCGGGCCGGGCGTCGGCGGCACGAGGCAGTGCGTAGCCACCCCGCCCACGCAAATGGCCAGGACGAACCGCAGCGACTTCGTGCCGGTTCGCCGATTGGCCGAACGGGCCAGAGGCACGAGCAGGTAGAAGACCGTGTCGAAGAACACGGGGATGGCCAGGACAAAGCCGCTCGACATGAGCGCCCAGGAGCACCGCTTCTCTCCGAGCACGGACAGGAAGGCCCGCACAATCCGGTCGGCCGCACCGCTGTCCATCATGCACTTGCCGATGATGACGGCCAGAGCGATGACGATGCCGATGTTGCCGGCCGTACTGCCGAATGCGACCGCCACCCGGTTGATCTTATCGGCCGTCTCGCCGGGAGCCAACAGGCTCACGATGATCGCCGATACGATCAGGGCAATGAAGGCATTGAGCCGCAGGGCCGCGATCAGGAAGATGATCGAGAAGACACCGATGGCAAGGATAAGCAGTGGATGCATCTGTATACTCCTAAGAACCAGCCAAAACAGCATTATATCCCGCCTGAGCGTCCAGTCCACCGGCGAGGGCGAAAATCTTGACGGCCACGGCAGGTGGCCCCGTCAAGGCCGCAGGTCTGCTTGTCTTCCCTTGAACGCCGACGGCCGGCAGCCGTATAATCATACGTCGGCCCAGGCGTGACGCCGGCCGTCTGGGTCACAGGAGACATCCGTGGCCCGTGACGAACGCACATGAAGGAGGTTGAGCCATGCGAGCGAGTATCTTGTCCGGAGCCGTCGCGGCCGTGTGTTTGGCGGGAGGCCTTCTTATTGCCCCACTATGGGGATCGCCCGCCGGCGCGGACACGGCGGCCGACATCTCTGGGCCGCCCGCCTGGAGCCAAAGTGAGATCATCGTCAAGTTCAGCGAAGATGTCGAGCAGAACGTCCGGGATGAAGCTATCGAGCAGCACGGCTGTCTCAGCATTCGCACCTGTGAGTACGGGGACGTCCACCTGGTGAGGATTCCTGAAGACACTCCACCTGAGGACATGGTCAACGATTTTGTCGAACACGAGTTTGTCCAGTACGCTGAGCTGAACTATCAGGTCCGCGTGTTTTTCGTGCCCGACGACCCCTACTTCCGCTACCAATGGAACCTTTACAACAAGGCCACGGGCGGGATTGGAATGGAGAAGGCCTGGGCGGTCGAGACGGGCGATCCGAACGTGACCATCGCCGTGCTCGATACCGGCGCGGCCTTCGAGGATTATGGCGACTACAAGCAGGCCCCGGACCTGGCCCAGACACGGTTCGTGACCGGCTATGACTTTGTGAACGACGACGACCACCCGAACGATGACAATGGACACGGGACGCACGTGGCCGGCACGATTGCCCAGAGCACGAACAACAAACTCGGTGTGGCGGGCGTGGCCTTCGGCTGTTCCATCATGCCCGTGAAGATCATCGACGTAAACGGCCTGGGTGACCACTTCACGATTGCCCAGGGAGTCTATTTCGCCATCGATCATGGCGCCCGGGTGGTCAATCTGAGCGCCGGCGGCAGCGGCTCGTCGATCACGCTGGAGAGGGCGCTGAAGGCGGCTCATCAGCACGGGGTGACGGTGGTCTGTTCGGCAGGCAACGAGTACCAGAATGGCAACCCGGTAATCTATCCGGCCGCCTACGATAGCTACTGCATCGCGGTGGGCGCCACGCGCTACGATAACCGCCGGGCCCCCTACTCCAGCACGGGCCCGCATCTGGACGTCATGGCGCCGGGGGGCGACATGACCGTCGATCAGAACGTCGATGGATACCCGGACGGCATCGTCCAGCAGACGTTCTTCATTGATCCCCGCGACTTCGCGTACTATTTTCTCCAGGGGACTTCCATGGCCGCGCCCCATGTAAGTGGTCTGGCGGGGCTGCTTGTCTCGCACGGCGTGGCCGGACCGGAGAACGTGCGACAGGCCATCCAGCAGACCGCCAAGGACCTGGGAACGCCGGGATGGGACGAAGAGTATGGCTGGGGCCTGATCGACCCGAACGCTGCCCTGACTTACTTTGATCGGCCACGCCGATGAGTGAGAGCCGCCTCCGTTTGATGCCGACCACGATCGAGTCCTTCGTGGCACGAAACTGCAATCCGGGTGGCAGCGTCAAGCGCAGCTTGGCGATGGCTGTCCTGGAATGCAGTGGGACCATCGCCAAGGCCTGCGGCCTTGACGCCGCCACCCAATGATGCGAGACTCCTGGAAAGCAGCCTAACAGGCATTGAAGGAACAATGTCGTATGAACTATACGAGATCCGCAACCATCACCTTGATTACTGCCACGGCAGCCTGTCTGCTCCACTGCGATCCCGCGCAGGCGGAGCTGCGTGTTGGAACGGCAGCCCTGAACATCAGCCCGCCGGCGGGGACACCTATGGCTGGGTACTACTACGCCAGAGGCAGCCAGGATGCGCTCGATGACCTCTACGCGAAAGCCGCGGTCCTCGACGACGGCGGCACGAAGGTGGCGCTGGTCGTGTGCGACCTGATCACCCTGCCCCGCACGACGGTGCTCGATGCCCGGCAGTTGATCGAGCAGCAGACGGGCATCCCGGGCGGCCACGTCATGATATCGGCCACGCACACACATACCGGCCCGGCCCTGACGAGGGACTCCGTGCGGGACGACCTCGACAAGGGCAGCAGCGATCCCGCCAGGCACTACACGTTGGAATTGCCCGGGCGGATCGCGCAAGCCGTGGCCGAGGCGAATGGCAAGCTGGCCGCGGTGAAGGTCTCCTGCGCCGGGAATCCGAGGACCGGCTGTCCTTCTGCCGGCGGTTCTGGATGAAGGATGGGACCGTCGGATGGAATCCGGGCAAACTGAATCCCAATATCATACGGCCGGTCAGTCCCATCGACCCGGAAGTCGGCGTGGTGTACTTCGAAACCCCCGACAAGAAGCCCGTGCTGACGTACGTGAATTTCGCCTTGCACGCGGACACCACAGGCGGCACCGGAATCTCTGCGGATTATCCCGGCGCGCTGGCCCGGCGACTGGCGGACTGCAAGGGACCGGACATGATGACGATCTTTGCCAACGGCGCTTGCGGTAATCTCAACCACGTCAACGTCAACTGGGCCGGGGCGCAAACGAGCCCGGCGGAGGCGAACCGACTGGGCACGATCCTGGCGGCCTCGGTCCTCAAGGCCTACATGGACCTCAAGCCTGTCGCTGACACGACCCTGCGAGTCCGCAGTGAAGTGCTTCAACTGCCCCTGGCTCCATTCTCGCAGGAGGACGTGCAGGAGGCTAAGGCGACACTCGAGAAGAAGGACAAAGCCAGGTTCATGGAGCAGGTCAAGGCCTACAAGGTGCTCGACGTCCAAAAACGCGAGGGCAAGCCGCTGGAGGTCGAGGTGCAGGTCATCACGATGGGCGATTCGCTGGCCTGGGTGTCCCTGCCGGGCGAAGTCTTCGTCGAGCTGGGCCTGAGCATCAAGGCCGCCTCCCCGTTCGCCCAGACCCACATCGCCGAGCTCGCCAACGGCTCCATTGGCTACATCCCCAACCGCTCCGCCTATCCTGAGGGCAATTACGAAGTCGTCAGCGCCCGGTGTGCCGAAGGCTCCGGCGAGATGCTCGTCCATGCCGCCATCAAAATGCTCGAAGAACTCAAAGCTCAGACAATATCGCGCAAGTAAGGCGAACTCGCGCGCTGGCGAAGCCGTCCCCCACTCGCCCCGGCGTCTCGCGAAGCTCCCCCGGCGACACTCAGAAGGCAACGTGTCGAAAGAGTGCCGCAGCGTCCTCTGATTCCCTGAGGGGAGCGGATGAAGATGCTTACCCGCGTTGGTGCCGGAATCCGCCACCGAATGCCGACCACATCTTCTCCGGAACTTGTCTTGATTTTTGGTTTCTATTCGACCCCTCGCCGTGTACAATAAGGTCTTCTTTGTGATCAACACCTTTTGGATACTGGGTTGAAAGGAGTCGTTTATGCAGCCTGTGAGCAGGTGGAGAGACGTGAACCATGGGCAACCCGGACAATCGCAAGGCAGGGAGAGCCGGAGGATCTGACATTTCAAAGGATGCTGTTGACGGGGTCGGTTCACCCTCCGATCCCGAGATCAGTGAGCGTAAGCGGATAGAGGACCGCCTGCGAGAGACGGAGAGCCGCTTTCAGAGCATCATGGAGCAGTCCTCTGAAGGAATCGTCCTGACTGACGAGGTGGGAAATGTCATCGAATGGAACCGGGCGCAGGAGGAGATCACGGGCAGGCCCCGCGCCGAAGTTCTCGGCCGGCCCCTCTGGGACGTCGTCCGAGAACTGACGCCCGACGGGCGGAGCCACGAGACGTTAAGACAGTGGGTAACCGAGGTCTGCCGGACCGGAGAGATCACGTCATCCCAGAGGTTGCACGAGCACGAGTTCATTCGGCGAGACGGAGCCCGCCGGTATTTGCAGATCGTTATTTACCCGGTCCGCACCAGGAAAGGGTTCCGAATCGGAAGCATCTGCCGGGATGTCACAGACAAGAAAGCCGTCGAGCGGGCCCTGCGGGAAAGCGAGGAGAAGTACAGAACGCTCGTGGAGAGCGCGGGGGAGACCATCGCGATGGTGGACCGGAGCGGCACATTCCTGTTCCTGAATAAGACGGCTGCCGCACGTCTGGGCGGCACGCAGGAGGATTATACGGGGAAAACGATGTGGGAACTCTTTCCCCGGGCGATCGCGGACCGACAGGCCGGCAGCGTGCGAAAGGTGATCGACACGGGAAAAGGGTTGAACTTTGTCACGTTGACGGAGTTGGGCGGACAACAGCGGTGGTATAACACGACCATCGAGCCGATCCGGGACGCCGCCGGCCAGGCCACGGCCGCTCTCATCGTGGGCAGAGACGTCCACGAACTCCAGCAGGCTCGCCAGGAACTCGATCAGTACCGCGAGAAGATGTGCCGGGCCGAACATCTCGCCTCGCTGGGCACCCTCAGCGCCACGATCGCGCATGAGCTGACCCAGCCCTTGACGGTCAGTTGCCTCTCTCTGCAGGAGGCCATGGCGGAGATGGAAGCCGCCGGGGACTCCCACAAGATCCTGGAAGCGCTTCGTGAATGCCTGGAGGGGATCTCCGATGCCTCCAATCGCGTCGCCCGGTTCCGGGATTTCAGCAGACAGTCCCCGCGGGAGGCGCCTCGCGACGTATCGTTGCAGGATGTCGTGGCGCGTACGGTGAGACTGCTGGAAGGAAAGGCGAAGGAGCGACACATGTCGCTGTCCACGCGGAGCATAAGTATGCTGCCTCCTGTCTACGCCAATGAAAAAGACATGGAGCAGATGTGCTTTGCGCTGATCGAGAACGCCATCCATGCGGCCGATGGCAAGAAGCAGCGTAAGCTGATCGTCAGCGGCCGCAAGGCGGATGACAAGGTCATGCTCCGGTTCGAAGACACCTGCGGCGGCATCCTCCCCGAGCAGGTGGACAGAATCTTCGAGCCTTTCTTCACGACCAAACCGCCCGGCGAGGGCACAGGCCTGGGACTATGCATTGTCGATCGCGTTGTCAGGCAAGCCGGCGGAACCATCCGCGTGGAGAACCGCCCCGGCGAAGGTGTCACGTTCCACGTCACCCTGCCCGTGCAGCGGAGCGCATAATGACACTCAGGACCGTGAGCGACTATTTGTTCTCAACCAGTATAGCCGGCGGTTTCGTGTCGGCGCTGGAATTCGGAGTACCGGCGGTTCCGAGACACTCTGCGCTGAACGCGGCGACCATGTCAGAGCACGCCTGCGGCACCCGGTCCGGGGTGATCACACACATCTTGTGCTGCGAGACCACCGCCAGACCCTCCGGCTCAGGCAACACCTCCGCCCCTCGCAACAGCAGTTGCATGTCGCGTTCCAGCGGCGCGTCCTTCAGCAAGCCTGTGGCGAGGAAATACCGGCACGCCTGGGCCAGCGCCTTCAACATCGTCGCGTGGATACCGTGCTGCTCGACGATGAACGACAGCCCCACGGCCACCGTTGCTCCGTTTGCGTCCGTCAACTCCGTCGTCACAACACCCAGTGTCCAGTCGGGGTCGCTCTCCACAAACTGCACCGGTTGCTGCGCCTGGAGTTCCATCGTGAGGTGCTGGCGGATCGCGTTCTTGAGCTCTTCACGGGCGCTGATATCCAGCTTGATTCTGGCTGCGGCCGGCGGGGCCGCCACTGCCATCCCGCCCGTATCGCCGGGCGCAGGGGTCCCCAATGACATGAGCCACGCGAGAAAGAAAATCGAAGCATTCATTTTCAACCTCCTCCAATGTGATTGAAATGAATTCACCCTGTGGGAGCAAGAGCATGCGTCACCGGCAGCGGCGATCCATGCCGCCGAACGTCCGGCCGCACCCACTCCTACCCCTTCTCAGGCTGCCGATTGTAGTGTCCCTGCCTTGGATGTCAAGAAAAAAAAGCCCCGCGATGAGGCGGGGCCATGGATTCCGCTCTCGGCAGGTTCCTCAGCAGGGCGTGACAGCCTTGGCCTCCGGGCCCTTCTTGCCCTGGGCCGCCTCGTACTCCACCGCCTGCCCTTCCTTCAGCGTCTTGAATCCCGCTCCGTTGATGTTCGAATGATGGACGAACAGGTCCTCGCCGCCATCATCGGGGACGATGAATCCGAACCCCTTCTGCTCACTGAACCACTTCACTGTACCTCTTGCCACAATTCTCTCCTCGGCCCTCGCAGGCCTGTAACACACGTTCCCTCTGCTGTTCGTTAGTAAGGGGTAGACTCCGAGGGAGGAAAGCGTACTCCTTAACACCACTGACATTCTACTGCGTCACGCTCGCGTCAACCAGAGAATTAGCAAAAAAGTCACACCATTCGGGCACTTGCGTGCTCATCTCCGCCACAACCGCTGAAGTCTCGCCGTGTAAATGCCGAAGATTGTACGTGGGCGTGCATGGAAGGATAGTGCAGGCTCAGTATCGGCATCAGCCGGGGGTAGATCGAACGACACGCTGGGGGTCGAAACTCGCAGCAGAACACGTGGTTTAAAGGATGGAAACATGCGTTGGTCGAATTCTGTGCTCATGGTCGTTGTGGCTTTGGTTGTGGGTGCGAGTTTTGGCTACCTGGTGCCGCGCAGCGCCACCGGCGAGGAGACCCGCAGTTGGCTGCCGATGATTTTCGAAAAAGGCATGGAAGTATTTATGGGGACGTCCCACACCTATGTCGCCCGCGAGCCTGGCTTTGTAAGCGAAGGGAATTGCCGCTTGTCAGGCCTGGCGAGGTTCCTCCCTTCGGCCAGCGATGATGACCAGGTTGTGCGGCTCGGCTATGCCATAGACCTTGCCGCTCCGGCCACTCCGCCCGAGGCGCCGCTGCACCTGTTCTCGTCCTATAATGTACAGTTCAGCTTCGCCCTTCTCGACGCCGACGGCTTCCCGGTGCATTACGTCCGAACTGCCACCCAGAGGCTCAATCCAAGCGAGTCCTGTATCTTCCAGGGCATCGTGGAACAACCGATCCCCTGCGACATCGCCCGTCGCACCGAGAAGATCGAATGCCGCCTGTGCTTCGAAGGCATCGAAATCCCATAGGGGTCCGTCATCTGGACTGTGCCATGTCATTCCCGCGACGGCGGGAATCCACTAACCCATAGACACGGATTCAGCAGTGGATCATCCCTCAATCAATCCAAAGGCCCAGACGCACACGACTTCATGTGGCTTCGGCGACAGCCGGGAGCATGTAGACTGGGTCCTCTACCCTCGTATCAGAGTCACTCGCCGCAAAGTCCTCAGAGGCCCGCACGCACCGCCTTCTGCCACGCCTGGAGCGGACACAGAATCCACACGCCAGACTGTCGAGGAAACCCGCATCACATCTCCGGAACCGCATCTCAACGGCGACGCTCACAGCCCCCAACCGACAGCCGATAACCAATAACCCCCCTGCCGTGGACTCCGCCACATATTGAACGGCCTGTTACGCCTGTTTGTGGATGGGGAACATATTGCATCTCGGCTTTGTGGCGATAGAAAGGGGTTGGAATTTGCGCGAAAAATCGGGGAAATGTGGTACAATATGGGAGTAGCGAGCGTCTGATGTTTGGGTCAGGCGGGTCGCGCGTTTGTAAGGGCATCAAAAGAAACGCCTTCCGGCGTCACTACGAGCGGCGGCGACGAACGGGGGAGACTCGCAATTGCGCAAGTGTAGGACTGGACGAGGGTTAGGAAGAATGGCAGGATAGGGCCAAGCCGGTGTGTTTGTAGTGCGCCCGGAATTGTAGGGGCGGGTTTCAAACCCGCCCGCACGGCGTCGCGACAAATGCCTAACGGCGTCACTACGAGCGGAGAAAGGATCGAGGATCTATGAGAGACCAACGTCGTTGGTATTGTCTGTGGGTAGTGGTCTGCGCGCTGGTGCTATGGTCGGCCCGGCCGAGCCTGGCACTGGTGATCAGCGAGATCATGTATCACCCGGCGGAGGACCCGCTCACCCAGGACGAGACGCTTGAGTTCATCGAGATGTACAACGAAAGGCCCGTGTCGGAAGAGCTTGGCAAATGGGCGTTTACGAACGGCATCGAGTACACATTCGAGCCGGACACGCTGCTCGGGCCCAGGCAGTACCTCGTGATCGCCTACGACCCGAACGCCATCAAGGCAACTTATGGAATCACCAATGTGGTCGGCCCCTTCACCGGCCGGCTCAATAACGATGGCGAGCGGATCGATCTGTCCAACGCCAGCGGCGGCATCGTCTTGACGCTGCGCTACAACGACACCGCCCCCTGGCCGACTTCGCCCGACGGCACGGGACATTCGCTCATTTTCACCAAGCTCAGCGGCGCCCCCGAGGAGGCCTCCTCCTGGTCCACCAGCACAACCATCGACGGGTCGCCCGGCAAAGCGGACCCGGTCCAGGCCCAGCCGGAGAACCCCACGCAGGTGACGCTCATCGACATTGGCTCGCCCGGCCGGTACTTCAAGGGCGTCAAGGAGCCTGCACCGGGCTCCGGCGTGCCGGCTACAATCGGATGGACGCAGCGGGACTTCGTGGATGATCCCACCAAAACGGAATGGCTTGACGGCCCCAGCGGCTACGGCTACAGCAATCAGAACAATGAGCTGCAATACATCAAGACACAACTGAACGACATGAACGGCAAATATGTCTCTGTATACGTCCGCCTGCCGTTCACGCTCACCAGCGTGCAGATCGCCTCGTTCTCCCAGATCATGGCCGAGGTCCATTATGACGACGCCTTCGTGCTGTATCTCAATGGCACGCGCGTGGGCGACTCCGGGGGCCTGACCGGCAGCCCGCCCGTGTTCAGCGCGGCGGCAAACACCGCGGGCGACCCGGAGGCATTCAACGTCGACTTGACCAGCCGTAAGAATCTTCTCGTGGCCGGCGTGAATATCCTGGCAATCCAGGTCCACAATCAGTCTCTGTCCGGCAGCTCGGACTTCGTCGCCGCTCCGGTCCTGCGGGCCATCGTACAGCCGGCAAGCACCGGTGGCGATCCCCGCGCCCGCCTGGTGATCAACGAGCTTCTGGCCAACAGCGACGCGGCTCCGGCCGTGGATTGGGTCGAGCTGTACAATCCCGGCCCCATCGCAGTGGACCTTGGCAATCTGTACTTGAGCGACGACCGGCTCAACCTGTTGCAGTACAAACTGCCGGCCGGCTCGCTCCAGCCCGGCGAATTCCGGGTCTTCAGCCAGGGCACACCGCCGAGCGGCATGCCTTTTGCGCTGGATTTCTCGGGTGAAACGGTGTTCCTGACGGCGGCCACGGCGGACGTGCCGCCCAAGCCGCTGCGCGTGCTCGATGCAATGCGCTACGACGCCACGGAAGCCGAGGTCACCTTCGGCCGCTTCCCCGACGGCTCTCTCTACCTCGGTTGCCTGTCCTCCGCCACCCGCGGGGCCGCCAACACCAAGCCGCTGGTGCGCGACATCGTGATCAACGAGATTATGTATAACCACGCGATGCGGGACGACCAGTACGAATACGTCGAGCTGTATAACCGCGGCACCAGGCCTGTCTCGCTAGCGGGGTGGGCCTTTACAGACAGTATCGAATACTCGTTCGGCAGCGGCGCCGTGATGCAGCCGGGCTCTTATCTGGTCATCGCCAAGGACCCGAACTTCCTTGCCGCCCTCTACAGCAACCTCACGATCGGCACGAACCTCGTCGGACCGTACATCGGCACGCTCGACAACCACAGCGAGCGCATCCGCCTCAGTTTCCCGGTGCAGGGACGAAATCCCCAGACGGGCAAGCTCAAAGCATATATGGCGACCGCGGATGAAGTCACCTACTGCGACGGCGGGCGATGGCCGAAATGGGCCGACGGCATGGGCGCCAGCCTTGAGTTGCGCGACCCGCGCAGCAACAACGATGCCCCCGACGCCTGGGCCGACAGCGACGAGAGCAGCAAAACAACCTGGAAATCCTTCTCCTTCGGCACCTACCCCGGTGACGCCAAATTCACGCACGATACCGTCACGATCTTCGACCTGATGATGCTCAATGCCGGCGAAATCCTGCTCGATGATGTGCAACTGACGATCGACGGCAAGAACTGTCTGACCAACGGCGGCTTCGAGAGCGGCGAGAACCCCTGGCGAATCCTCGGCAACCACACGCAGTCCTTCGTGACTACGGAGGACCACCGTTCGGGCTCGCAGTCGTTACATGTGATCGCCACGGGCCATGGCGATCCGGGGAGCAACCGCATCAATCAGTCCATCTCCGGCACAACCGCAGGCAGTGTGCAGTTCAGCGGCTGGGCCCGCTGGCTTCGCGGCAGCCGCTTCCTGCTGCTGCGAACGACGCGGGAAACGTCGCCTGTGCAGCCCCCGAGGCCATCGCACGCGTTCGAGCTCGAGGTGCCTCTGGACCTGGGCACGCCGGGCCGGCAGAACACAGCCTTCGTGGCCAATCGGGGCCCGGACATCCTCGAAACGTGTCATGCCCCTGTCGCCCCCAAGGCCAATGAGCCGATCGTCGTGGCCACCCGCGTGCTCGACAACGACGGGATCGACTCCGTAACCCTCTACTATCGTTCGGAAGGCGCCTCCACATTCTCGAGCACGCCCATGACGGACAATGGCTCCGGCAGCGACAAGGTTGCCCGGGACGGAATGTATACGGCGGCGATCCCGGCCGCCTCTGCCAACACGATGCGAGCGTTCTACATCGAAGCCTCCGACGGCGCCGTCACGACTCGCTTCCCCACGAAGCTCGAATCATCGGCCGACGTCCCGGAGCGGACTTGCCTCGTCCGCGTCGGCGATACGCCTGTAACGTCCCAGATGGCGATCTATCGCATCTGGATGTCTGACGCCGTAATCAACGCGTTTCGGTCCCGCCCGAGCCTTTCCAACGAGCTGCTCGACTGCACGTTCGTCTACAATGATACTGATGTGTACTACAACTGCGGGATCCGGATGCGCGGCAGCCCGTTCCTTCGCCAGGGCTTTGGCCGCGACCCGCGCGATCGTTATGCCTATCGCATCGAGTTCGGCCCCGATCAAAAGTTCCACGGGCGGGAGGAAATCAATCTCGACAACACCGAAGGAAGCAACCGCGGCCCGCTCCAGGAACGCGTCGCCTACTGGTTCTACGCTCAGATGGGTCTGCAATACTCCAGGCAGGAGTGGGTGCGCCTGGTCATCAATGGCAGACACCACTCCAATTTCGACGACGTCCAGAAGATCGACGGCGATTACATCAACGCATGGTTCCCGGGCAACGACGAGGGCTACCTCCACAAGATCGACGATTACTTCGAGTACAACACGGACGGCACAGCCCACAGCGGCGAACGGGCCGATGAGGGCCTGCTCTACAACGCGCAGCATCCGCTCATCCCCGAGAACCTACCGCTGGCACTTCGAGAAGCGGTCCCACCCCGAGGACGACAACTGGCAGCACCTGTTCGATCTCGCGGTGGCATTGAATACGCCGGCAAACAACTCCCGGTACCCGCAGTTGATCGAGGCCCAGATGGACCCGGTGCACTTCACCAAAGTCCTGGCGATTCGTCACGCGGTCGGCGACTGGGACAGCTACGGATACAGGCGAGGCAAGAACAACGCCTTCTACTACGCGTTGCCCGAGGGCAAATGGTACCTCATGCCCTGGGATATCGATTTCGCGTTCGGCTCGGGCGACGGCGCCAGTTCGAGCGTGTTCTCCGTGGCGGGCCACTTCCCGGAGGTCAACCAGTTCCTGAACTACGCGAGGTACCGGCAGTTATATGCGAAGGCCTTCTATGACCTGCTGGCGGGCCCTTGGCAGACCTCTTACGGCACGAACAACCCACCGACGCCGTTCGACCGCTACGTCGACGAGAATGCCGGGGTCTTGATCGCTGAAGGCCTCGGCGACGGTCGGCGCGACCAGATCAAGCAGTACGTCCTGAGTCGCCGGGCCGCCATTATCTCGCAGATCCCATCGATCCCGCCCGACGAGCCGGAAAAGCCCCCAGAACCGCCACGGTAGCGGCAAAGCACATGGGCACAGAGGGTTGATGGCTCTCCCTCGACTCCTCCCTATTCATTCAGAGGGCGACGCGCTCGCCGCTGCCAGCCGTACTACTGATTGGTTGCCTCGGTATAAGTAACTTCAATTGTCCCTCGACTCATCTGATCTTCGCTCTCCTGAGGACTTCCGCAGATAAGAAACCATCGATTCAACTTCTCCGAGGCACGAGGCACTATTACAGGCTTCTGAGAGATCCTGCGGCGATATTGTCAGATGCGCGTTACGGGTGCATTAGTTTTCGATGAGTCTGCAGAGAAACCAGGAATGCCTCCGCACTCCGGCCGCATCAGCAAAACACTAATGGAAATCTAACAGAATCCTAATCAGACTTTAACATCGGCGCGGTACTTACGTGTCTAAATGAGACAGGATACCGGTCGCGACAAGCTCGTTCCATGCAATATGTACTGAAACGTTTGGAATCACTTCTGGAGACATCGCAGTGAACAGAAACAAGGCGCAACAACGCAAATGGATTCTTGGTTTCATGTTTGCCTGTGCTGTGACACTGCCGCGACCGATGGCAGCAATCGCGGCTGACAAGGCGGAGGATGTGAATCAGCTCAAGGCGGAATTGGGAGCCCAAAAGCAGCGACAGGCGGAGTTGGAGGGTAGGATCAACCAACTGGAGGCCCGCCAGAAGCTCAGAGAAGAGGCGCTGGCCGAGAAGCCGCCAGCCCCCGAGGCGAAGAAGGAGGAGCCCGCCATTCCCGACATTCTCAAGTGGGCATCCAGGCTGAACTGGTCCGGCGATTTCCGCTACCGCTACGAGTATATCGACGACAACAGTGCCGAGGAAATCCGTCACCGCAACCGCATTCGGGCTCGCCTGGGACTTGATGCGAAGATTAGCGACGAGTGGAACCTGGGCTTTCGCCTGGCCACCGCGGAAGGAGTGTCGGGCGGCGATCCCGTCTCCACGAACCAGACGCTGGACGGCAGCTTCTCCAAGAAGACGTTCTGGCTCGATCTGGCGTATTTCAACTACCATCCGGCCTGGGTCAAGGGCTTCAGCGCTATCGCCGGCAAGATGGCCAATCCGTTCTACATGGTCGGTAAGAACCAGTTGATCTGGGATCACGATTTGACCCCGGAAGGCGGCGCCCTGACCTATGCACGCCCGTTCAACGATAAGACCAGCATCAACCTGTCCGCCGGCGGGTTCTGGGTCAATGAAGAGTCCACGGGCGGCGATACATCGCTGTGGGGCCTGCAAGGCTATCTGAAGCACCAGATCAATAAGCCCACCTACGTCCTGGCCGGCGCGAGCTGGTACGACTATGGCAATATCCAGGGCGAGGAAAGCCTGGCCAACGAGTGGAAAGGCACGAACGACTTCTTCGGCAACACGGCGGCGCCGGGGAACGTCTTTGCCAGCGATTACGACCTGATTGAGTTGTTCGCTGAATTCGGCACGGTGGTCGGCAAGCTGCCTGCGGCAGTCTATGGCGACTGGGTCAAGAACACCGTCGCCAGCACGGACCAAGATACCGGCTGGCTCATCGGCGCAAGCCTCAATAAGATCAAAGACCCGGGCTCATGGCAGTTTGATTACGATTACAGAGAGATCGATGCCGATGCCGTGGTCGGGCAGTTCAACGACTCCGACTTCGTCGGCGGCGGCACCGGCGGCAAAGGCCATCGCTTCAGCTTCGCCTATCAACTCACAAAGAATGTGGCGCCGGCCCTGACGTTCTATGACGCTCAGTACTGGGGTCGCAAGGACAACGCCGACTACGGCAGACTCCAAGCGGATATCGTGGTCAAGTTCTGAGCTCCAGCGAATCTCTTGCTAACCCATCCTGACGGGAATCAACGCACATCTGACACTGTTTGGCTACCAGAGGCAAAGGCTACGTAGTGCCCCCGGCCCTGGCCATGCAGACCTCAAGGCAGGCTCATGAGAAAGCGGCCGACCAGGAGGTAGGCGACCGCAGATATGATGGCCGCGGCGGGAATGGTCAGAACCCAGGCCCACACGATATTGCGGGCCACACCCCAACGAACCGCGCTGAGCCGCCGTAGCGAGCCTACACCCATGATCGCGCCGGTAATCGTGTGTGTCGTGCTTACCGGGATGCCGAAGCCGGAGGAGATAGCCAGTGTAGCGGCAGCGCTGGACTCCGCGGCAAAGCCATCCACGGGCTTCAGTTTGGCCACTTTCTGCCCCATCGTCTTGACGATCCGCCAGCCGCCGAACATCGTGCCCAGTGCAATGGCAGCGTGGCATGAGAGCACGACGTAGAGCGGCACGCGGAATTCACCCTGCAAGAGGCCGGCACTGAAGAGAAGGCTGGCAATAATGCCCATCGTCTTCTGGGCGTCGTTGCCGCCGTGGCCCATGCTGTATAAAGCGGCCGAGAGGAGCTGCCCCTTGCGGAACAGATGGTCCACCTTCCGCGGCGTGGTTTTGCGGCATGCCCAGTAGACGGCTGTACCCAGCGTAACGCCCAGGATCAGGCCGAGAATCGGAGAGACGAAGATGAAGATGACAGTCTTTGTGATGCCGTGCCAGATCAGGGCCTGCGATCCGACCTTGACCAATGCGGCACCGACCATCCCGCCGATGAGGGCGTGAGAAGAGCTGGTCGGCAGCCCCCAGTACCACGTAATCACATCCCACGTGCAGGCGCCGATGAGGGTGGCGAAGATCACACCTTTATCGACGATCGTGATATCGATAATGCCCTTGCCGATGGTGTTAGCGACGTGCAGACCGAAGAACAAAAAGGCGATGAAATTGAAGAAGGCGGCCCAGACAACAGCCTTGCGGGGTGTGAGAACTCGCGTTGAGACGATCGTGGCGATGGAATTGGCCGAATCGTGAAAACCGTTGAGAAAATCGAAGAGAAGCGCCAGTCCGATCAGCAACAAGATAGTCAGCGTCATGATTAAGCCTGTTTGACCATAATGGAATCAACAACGTGGGCAACGTCTTCGCAAACGTCCAGGACGGTTTCGGCGTCCTGGTAGATGTCCTTCCATTTGATCACAGCGATCGGGTCTTTGGAGCTGGCGAACAGCTCGGAGAGCACACGATCGCGCATCGCGTCGCCGACGTTTTCCAGGCGGTTGACCTCAATGCAGGCATCGCAAACGACCTGGCTGTTCTTGTGGTTCCGCAATCCGCCGATGGCCCGCGACACCGCCCGCACGGACTGCTCGATAACCACAGAGAATTCCACCAGGTTCTTGTCCACGGCACGGATATCGTACACCCTGAGCCGGCTCAGGATGTTGTTGACCATATCAACGATGTCGTCGAGTTGCTTCGCAAGAGCGTAGATGTCCTCCCGATCGAACGGAGTGATGAACGTCTTGTTCAACTGATCGATAATGGCGTGCGCCACGTCGTCGCCTTGATGCTCAATGGACGCCATTTTGCTCAAGGCATCCTCCGTAACGCAGCCCTGGGATACCACCTCCTTGAAAAAACAGGCCGCCTCGACGGCGTGGCTCACCTGCTTCTCGAACAGATCGAAGAAGTTGTGTGTCTTGGGGAAGAACCTGAAAACCATGCACATCTCCTTAATCTCAACAAAAAGGGCCATTCCAGCCGCCACGTGAACTCTACCCGTGGCCAGGACGACAAACGCCCTTGCGACGACATGCCGTTCGTCCAACCGGCCCAAGTTTAACCAAATCCTAACGAATTGCTAATAATTTCCTAACACATCTGTGATAACTAAACCATTAGATTGTATATCTACTCATTTTCGGACCTGCCATGGACAACGAAGGGTTTTATGGGATTGAGAAGTCAAGCCATCCTGGCCTCTGTCACGGCCATTCTTCTGGCCGGCTGCGGCGAGAGCATCGACCCGAATGAGCCGCAAGGGTTCATTCAGGCCAAAGGCTCCGACACGATGGTCAACGCCATCCAGATGGTGTCTGAAGAGTTCATGAAGCAGTACCCGCACATCTTCGTCGCCGTCACGGGCGGCGGCAGCGGCGTCGGCATCGCCTCGCTCATCAACAAGACCTGCGACGTGGCCACCGCCTCCCGCGAGATGAAGCCCAAGGAGATCGAGATCGCCAACAAGCACGGCGTCCATCCCACGGAAATCGTGGTTGCCTTCGATGGTGTCGCCGTCATCGTCAACAAGAGCAACCCCGTGGACAAGCTAACCATCGAAGACCTGCACGACATCTTCACGGGCAAAGTGACCAATTGGAAGCGGTTCGGTGGAAAAGACCTTCATATCGTGACACTTTCCCGCGAGGTCAGCTCCGGGACCCACATGTACTTCAAGGAGGAAGTGATCCAGCTCGGCAAGAAGGACGGCAAGGAGGAATTCTCGGGGGAGACGCTGCTTCTGACGTCTTCGCAGGCGATCGTCGAGGAGGTGGCCGGCAACGAGGAGGCCATCGGATATTTGGGCATGGGATACCTGTCCGACCGAACCAAGGCACTGCAGATCGCCAAAAGCGGCGAGGCCTACCCCCCTACCATCGACAACGTGCTCAAGAAGACGTACCCGCTTTCGCGAGGCCTGTACGCATACACCGATGGCGAGCCGCAAGGCATCGTCAAGCTGTTCGTCGATTTCACCCTGAGCCCCGCGGGCCAGAAGCAGTTCATCGAAACGGGTTTTGTGCCGACGCCAACCTCGCCGCCAGAAGCAGGGCCGCAGAGCAGTACAGGAGGGATTAGTGCCCGCAGAGACCAATGAATCGGTAATTCAACCGTACGTCAAGCCGGAAGCCCGGGAATTTGGGTTCTACGCATCTATGAAACGACTGTGGCGAAGGATCAGCGAGCCGATCATCGAGTTGTGCATCAGGCTCAGTGGCCTCATCGTGGTCATTTTCGTCTTCATGATCTTTCTCTTTCTGCTGCGAGACTCACTCTCGTTGTTTCGCAATTATCCACTCGCTCAGTTTCTATTCGGCAGGAAGTGGCTGCCGATCTCCGATCCGCCGCAGTTCGGGGTCGTCCCCCTGCTGCTCGGCTCCGTGTTCGTGACATTCTGGGCGGTCCTCATCTGTGTGCCGCTGGGCGTGGGTTCAGCCATGTTCATCGCCGAGGTCGCTCCCAAGGCCCTCAAGAACGTGCTCAAGTCCTTTGTGGAGATCCTCGCCGCGATCCCCAGCGTGGTACTGGGTTTCCTCGGCATCATCTGGCTGGGGCCGGTGCTCAGAGACACGTTTCATCTGTCCACAGGCATGTGCGGCTTGACGGGCAGCCTGCTGCTGGCCTTCATGGCCCTGCCCACGATCATCAGCATCTCGGAGGACGCATTGACGGGCGTGCCGAGGTCGTATCGCGAGGCGGCCTTCGGCCTGGGCGCCACCCGCTGGCAGACGCTCTGGAGGGTCATTCTGCCCTCGGCCTCCCCGGGCATCGTGGCCGCCGTCATGCTCGGCATCGGCAGGGTCGTCGGCGAAACCATGGTCGTCCTGATGGTCACGGGAAATGCCCCGGTGATCCCCACGTCGATCCTGCAGCCGGTGCGGACGCTCACCGCCACGATCGCCGGGGAGATGGGCGAGACCGTCGGCGGCTCCGAGCACTACTACGCACTCTTTGC
Organism: Sedimentisphaerales bacterium; assembly: GCA_963708075.1. Lineage (GTDB taxonomy): Bacteria > Planctomycetota > Phycisphaerae > Sedimentisphaerales > Anaerobacaceae > PLanc-01. The sequence continues at coordinate 7,337,819 of OY970194.1, read as the reverse complement.
CGTCGGGCTCGTACTTTTTATTATTACATTCGCGATCAATTTCATCGCTGATGTGTTCCTGCGAAGGGCCAGAAAATGACTGGAGCAAAGCTCCGCCAGAATGTGGCGTTTTCCATCCTGGGCGCAGTGACGCTGTTGATCGTCATACCGATCCTGCTGGTCATCCTCTACATCGCGATCAATGGCGCAGGGGCGATCTCGTGGGAGTTCCTCACGGCGGTGCCTCGCAACGGCATGAAGGCCGGCGGCATTTTCCCCGCCATCGTCGGCACGATCCTGCTGGTCATCGGCACGATGGTGTTCGCGCTGCCGTTGGGGGTGCTCTCAGCCATTTACCTCGTCGAGTACGCCAGTGACAACCTGTTCACGCGGATGATCAAGCTATCGGTGGTGAACCTTTCCGGAATACCATCGATCGTATACGGCCTGTTCGGCTTCACGGTCTTTGTCCTGCTGTTGCACTTCGGCACGTCGATCCTCGCCGGCTCGCTGACGCTGGCGATCATGAGCCTGCCCGTGATCATCACGGCCTCCAAGGAAGCACTGGAGTCCGTTCCGTTCACGTACCGGGAGATCAGCCTGTCGCTGGGGGCCACGCGATGGCAGACGGTGCGATACTGCGTACTGCCGTACGCCATTCCGGGCATCCTCACCGGCACGGTCCTGAGCCTCAGCCGGGCCGCGGGAGAAACGGCCCCGATCCTCTTCACTGTCGCCGCGTTCTACCTGCCCCGCCTGCCACGGTCCGCCTTCGACCAGGTGATGGCCCTGCCCTATCACCTGTACGTGATCTCGACCCAGGTGCCCAATATCCCGCTCGGCCTGAGCTTTGCCACGGCCCTCGTGCTGATTGCATTGGTCTTCCTGATGAACCTCGTCAGCATCTTCCTGCGTGGACATTATAGAAAAAAGAGGTTATGGTAAACGAACCGGTCATCCAAACCTTCGGTCTGAACTGCTACTTCGGCTCGGCGCAGGCATTGAAGAATGTCAACATCGAGATCGCGCGCAACGAGATTCTCGGGATCATCGGCCCGGCCAACAGCGGCAAGACTACCTTCCTGCGGGCGCTCAATCGGCTCAACTACCTCCACAGGAACTACTCGCAGACCGGCGAGATTCTCCTGGGCGGCGGCGACATCCGCAAGATCAGCGACAATCTTCTGCGCAAGAAGATCGGCATCATCTTCGCCCTGCCCCAGGTCCTGCCGGTTACTATCTTCGAGAACGTTGCTTACGGTCCCAAGGTCCACGGCACGACCGACAAGGAGACCGTCAGCCGGATCGTCGAGGAGGCCCTGATAAAGGCGTATCTCTGGGAGGAGGTCAAGGACCGCCTGCAAGAGCCGGCGGTGCGCCTCTCCGGCGGCCAGCAGCAGCGCCTGTGCATCGCCAGGACACTGGCCGTTGGGCCCGAGGTCATCCTGTACGATGAGCCCTGCTCCGGCCTCGATCCCATCTCCACGGCCAAAGTCGAGGATGCCATGCAGCAGTTAAAACGCGATTACACGCAGATCCTCGTGACGAACAACACCAAGCAGGCATCCCGCGTCAGCGAGCGATGCGCGTTCTTCCTGATGGGTGAATTGGTCGAGATCGGCCCGACGCACGACCTGTTCACCATCCCAAAGGATAAACGCACAGACGACTATATCACCGGCAGATTCGGATAATATGGAACGCGAAACGAAAATAGCGACGGACAATCTGAACCTGTACTACGGCAGCTTCCGGGCACTGACCGACGTGAACATCAAGATCCCCGCCAGGAATGTCACGGCGATCATCGGCCCTTCCGGCTGCGGCAAGTCCACCCTGTTGCGGTGCTTCAACCGGATGAATGACCTGGTCGAGAACACACGTGTGGAGGGCCGGATCGTCATCGACGCCGAGAATATCCTCGCGCCGGAGACCGACCTGATCGCCCTGCGCCGCAAAGTCGGCATGGTCTTCCAACGGCCCAACCCCTTCTCCCTGTCGATCTACAACAACTTGAAATTCGGCCTGCGCATCCACGACATGCTCAGCCGCAAGGACGAGATCATGCAGACGATCCAGGAAGGCCTCGAACACGTCGGCCTCTGGGACGACCTTAAGGACAAGCTCAGGAAGAACGCCCATTCACTGACCCTGGAGCAGCAGCAGCGGCTGTGCATCGCCCGCGTGCTGATCCTCAGGCCCGATATTATCCTGCTCGATGAGCCTTGTTCGGCCCTCGACCCCATCGCGACGCTGCGGATCGAGGAGTTGCTTCGCGTGCTGCGGCGGGACTACACCCTGATCATCGTGACGCATAACATGCAGCAGGCCGCCCGCGTCTCCGATTTCACGGGCTTCATGTACCTCGGTAAGCTCATCGAGTTCGCCAACACGGACAAAATTTTCACGAACCCCGCCGAGCAACTGACCGAAGATTACATTAAAGGATCCTTTGGGTAATGGATCACTGATGGTAGATTATGGTTGATTGGCGATGGAGGACAGACAGGCCAATAATCAATAATCAATCATCCATAATCAATGGAGTCAGCCATGACAAGAGAAGGTTTCCATAAACGGATCAAAGAGCTCGAACAAGATGTCCTGCAATTGGGCGAGATGGTGATCACGGCGATCAACCGCTCGGTCGAGGCGTTGAAGAACCTCGACGCCAAAGAGGCCAAGCGGGTCGTTGACAATGACGCCCAGGTCAACAAGAGACGATGGGCCCTGGAGGACAAATGCGTGGACCTGATCGCGACGCAGCAGCCGGTGGCGTCCGACCTGCGCGAGATCATCGCGGTCCTGAGCATTGTTCGGGACCTGGAGCGGATCGGCGACTACGCCGAGGGCATCGGCAAGATCGTTCTCTTGCATGGCGATCAGCCGTTGATCAGGCCGCTGGTCTACATCCCGCAGATGGCGGAGAAAGCCGTCAGCATGCTCCGCAGGAGCCTCGATGCCTTCATCAAACGCGACGCCAAGCTGGCCCGCGAGATCTGCGCCGAGGATGACGCCGTCGATGTGCTCTATGACCAGGCCTATCACGACCTGCTGTCGCGGATGATCGAGAACCCCTCGGTCATCACGCGGGCGACGTACCTGATCTGGGCCTCTCACAACGTCGAGCGAATCGCCGACCGAGCGACGAACATCGCCGAGAGCGTCGTCTACCTCGTCACCGGCACCCCCGGCGAGATGAACGTATCACGCTACTGAGACATCGCTCGCGTCAGCATGGCTCTCAGAGAGCGATCCTGCGATAGAAGAAGTGCTTGGCCAGCTCGGCGGCGGCCGCGTAAAGTACCACAATCGCTCCGAGGAATCCCAGGAATACGCCGGACAGCGGCACAAAGCCAAACAGCCCGGCCATGGGACTGAACGGCAGCCACAGGGCAACGGCTATAGTCACGACCGTCGCAATCGACAGGTACCGCCCGGGCCGGCTCCGGAAAAACGGGTGGCGCGTCCGGATAACCAGGACGATCAGTGTCGCTGAGATGACCGACTCCAGAAACCAGCCCGTTCGCAGGTGCGCCGCGTCGGCATGCAGAATCAGCAGCAGCGTGCCGAAGGTCAGGTAATCGAACACAGAGCTCAACACGCCGAACACGACCATGAACTTCCGGATAAAGCCGAGGTCCCAACGGTGCGGCCGTTCGACAAACTCCGGATCGACCCGGTCGCCCGCAATCGACATCTCTGGAAGATCCGTCAGCAGGTTCGTCAGCAGAATTTGCTTCGGAAGCATCGGCAGGAAGGGCAGGAACAGCGACGCGCCCGCCACGCTGAACATGTTGCCGAAGTTGGCGCTCGTAGCCATGAACACGTACTTCAGGGTGTTGGCAAAGGTCTTTCTGCCCGTTTTGACGCCGTTGAGCAGGACCCGCAGGTCCTTCTTGAGCAGCACGATATCGGCCGCCTCTTTGGCCACGTCGACCGCCTCATCGACGGAGATACCCACATCTGCGGCGTGCAGCGCGGAGGCATCGTTGATCCCATCGCCTAAGAAGCCGACCACGTTGCCCGCCTTCCTCAGCGCCAGCACAATCCGCTCCTTCTGGTTCGGCTCGACCTCCGCGAATACGTTCACATGCTCGACCTTGCGCACCAGGGCCTCGTCGCCGGTGAATCGCAGCTCTTCGCCGGTAAGGATCGCCCGCCCGTCAATTCCCAGTTGACCGCATACGTGGGCCGCCACGTGCCTGCTGTCACCCGTGATGACCTTCAGGGATACTCCCAGTCGCTTCAACTCAGCAATGGTCTCGGCCACATCCTCCTTTGGTGAGTCGGAGAATGTTATGATGCCGAGCAACGTCAGGTCTGTTTCATCCTCTCTCGCGATCCGTGTGCCGGTCCCGAGATCTCTGTACGCTACGGCGATGGCGCGGAAACCATCGCGAGCTGCGTCATCCGACAACCGTATGACCTGCGTCTCGATGCCTCTTGTGATTTCTGCAACCGCGCCGTCGGCGGACTCGACCCCGGAACAGATCCGAAGAATGTTCGGCACGGATCCTTTGGAAATCAGGATATTCCGATCGCCCGTTGCGACGAGAATGCTCAGCCGTTTGCGAATGAAATCATATGGCACCTCGTCCAGCTTCGCATACGCGGCGACATCGCATTTCCGGGCCTCCCGGATCGCCTCGTCGATCGGATTGACGAAACCGCTTTCGAATGATGCATTCAGGCACGCATAGAGCAATGTCTTGTCGCTGGGCCGCCCGCTCGCATCGATTGCACGGTCCAGGTGGATTCGGCCCTGCGTGAGGGTCCCGGTCTTATCCGAGCACAGCAGATTCATGCTGCCGAAGTTCTCGATGGAAGACAGGCGTTTGACGATGACGTCCTGCGTAGCCATCTCCCGCGTGCCGTGCGCGAGATTGACGCTGACGACAGCCGGCAAGAGCTGTGGCGTCAGTCCGACGGCCAGGGCCAGCGAGAACAAGAGCGCCTCCAGCACCGGACGGTCATAGTACGTGTTCACCACGAAAATAGCGGCCACGAGTAGAAACGTCACCTCCATGAGGAAGTACCCGAAATGTCTCAGGCCTCGTTCGAACTCGGTCTCGGGTGGCCTGGTCCTGAGCCTCTGCGAAACCCTGCCGAACTCCGTGCTGCGGCCGGTGCAGACCGCCACGGCCATAGCGATCCCGCTGATGATGTGTGTGCCCATGAATACGCTGTTGTGGCGCTGGGCCAGAGGGGTCTCTCTGGGCACAGTGCCTGTGGCCTTCTCCACGAGGTAGCTCTCGCCGGTCAACGACGCCTCGCTGACGTACACGTCTTTGGCGTCGAGCAGCAGACAGTCGGCGGGCACGCTCGCCCCCGCCGTAAGGATCACGATGTCGCCTGGAACAACCTGCTCGCTGGGGATTTCCACCTTCTGGCCGTCCCGAAGCACCGTCGACTTGACCTTCACCAGATCCAGCAGCTTTCGCACCGCATCGGCCGCACGCACTTCCTGCCGGAAACCCAGCAGTCCGCTCACCAGGATGATCGCCAGGATGATCACTGCATCCGTAAGATCACGCAGCATCAGAGACAGAATCGAGGCGAAGATAAGGATAAGAATGATCGGGCTCTTGTACTGGGACAGCAAAATCCACACTCGGCTGAAACCACGTAAACGCGCCAAGCGGTCCTTCTCATACGTTTCCGCCCGCCGCTTGACATCCTCACTCGTCAGGCCCTTCCTCGACGTGTGAAGCCGGACAAGCATTGCTTCAGCAGGTATATCCCAGAAGTTGCAGCTCTCAGAACTCATTCCAACGCCGACCCGGGTTCTTGCACATTTGTCAGCACAATATCACCGATCGCGGGCGACCGCAGTACCATTATCAACGCAGGCTTGCCCACAAAGGAAGAAGGGAATCCCTTAGAGCCTCTGGCATGAGAGCATGGCTGAATCCACTGCCATGTCATTTCCGCGATAAGTGGCGGCGAGGCCGAACGACTTGCCGCTGCCGCCCGGAGAATATGCTGCTTCTCCAAATACGGTCTTGGACGCGCCCTGGTGTGAGCGTAATCCTCATCGGATCACGCGTGTGCCGAGCAGGTCACGGGACCAAGTCCGGCTCCCATCTTTCGGCGTGCGGAGCCGGCTTGCCTTCGAGCAGGGGTGCGAATGCCAATAACGCCTTGCGGGCGTCGCCGACGGGGTAATAGAACGCATCCCAGTTGTCGCTGTCCTCGCCATCATGATTGGGGATCACGTGGTCGAACCGCCACGCCTGCTGGAGTTCGCCGTACGCGCCGGCGGCTCGGATTTCGATGTTCTCCAAGTCCTTAAGCGACATGTTGCCCTTTTGCCGAGCGGTGCGCCGCAGGAGCTTTCGGCGCATCATGTCCGTCAACAAATCCGACAGGGAAACGGTCCGCTCGCCCGCGTTGAATTCCAGGACTTCTTCACACGATAGCGGTGAGAGAAAGATGCTCAATGCCGAAATGCCATGCTCGCGGACAAAGTCAAGAAGCCCGGAGCCAATGAAAGGGTTGCCTTCAAAGAGCACATCCGAGGCCCCCAGCTTTCGTTCCAGCTCGCGGCTGTTCAGTGCCTGCAGGTCCCCGCGAACCTCAAAGACGGCGAATCCCTCCCGCCCGCGAAGCCCCTCGATGTATTCCCGGCTGCGGAAGTGATAATCCACCCCGTCCACCTCCCCCGGCCGAGGAGCCCGGCTATCGTAGAGCACAATCTTCGCAAGTCTGCCCGCCACCTGTGGGTAGAACTTCGCCAGCGCCGCCCGAAGCGGCCCCTTCCCCACACACGACGGCCCCGACAATATTACCAGTCGTCCCATGCACGTGGTATTAGACCAACTCAGCCCTGCAATCAACGAAAAAACAAGGACTGCAGCAGAAAAGGGAGAGACAGGCATGCTGGGGAAGGTCTGCAAAAAAATCGGGGCGTCGTGCGATAGATTTGCACGACGCCCCGGATGTGTAAGAGCCAGGATATGTGATAACGCTACTTCTTCTTGGACGAGCCGGTCGGCTTGTCGGTCACGTCGGTCGCCGGATCGGCCTCCGCAGAGGGAATTACGGAGATTTCGACGTGGAGGAACGCGTCGGTCGACGTCGCCATATAGACGTCCTGCGTTCCTGCGTCGTCGTCCTGCCAGGCAATCGTGACCGGATCATCCGGCTGATCGCCGGCGTCGATCGCGGGATTCCGCTGGTTGGAGTTGGAATCCATAACCAGCTTTGGCATTGACCATGTGTTCCCGTCGGGCGAGACCGCCACACACACGTCCCACTTGCCGCGTACGCTCTCTTCCCAGACGACGTAGAGGACCCCAGCGCCGTCGATAGCAATGGCCGGATGGCCATGCTCGCCGTCGCCGCGGCTGATTTGAACCGTGTCGTCGGAGATTTCAACGCCGTTCGAGACGCGAGAGACGTAGATCTGCTGGCGTCCGGCATCACCTGCCTGCCAAACGATCCACGTGTTGCCCACGCCATCGCTGACGTAGGTTGCAGCGGGAGGCTGCGGCGGTGCCGGGGCGGTGTTTGCATCGTCTGCCTGGGCCGGCATTTCCATCAGATCGTCACTCGACGCCACGGCAAGTTCCGGCGTTTCGGCCTCAAGGGCCTGCGCCAAGGGCTCACTCAAAGACGCCATGGTCGTGCCATACTCGAATGCGCCGATATCCGGAGCACTGCCCTGCGGGACCAGCTTGCCGTCGAAGTCGCGAGTAAGGCCGACGTTCGTTCCGGCGTTGATGCAAGGGGAGTTGCTACTGAGATGGAAGTCTCGGGCGCCTGGGTTCACGAAATAGGGATTCGTGACCACCCTGGCGTTCGTGCCGGTGGTGTCGGTCGCAGAACCCTGCTGGAACGCATTGTACGCAATGGCACTTCGGCCAATCCCCTGGCGCCCGGTGGTCTCGTCGCGAATGGCGTAGTTCGACGTGCCGGCCTGCCAGAGCACATTGTTCTTGATGTTGTTCGCGCCGCTGTAGTTGTCGGTAGCGCCGCTCTTCCAGCGGAACCCATACCGATTGCTATAGAATGTGTTGTTATAGAAGCTGAGATTCCGCGTCTGGGCGGTCACTCCAGTAGCGGCATCGAACGAAACGGCCGCGGAGTTGCCCCAGAACAGATTGTCATAGACGCGGATGTTGTCATTGTGGTACGTGCTGGTTTCGAGGCCGAACTCGATGCCTGCGTCATTGGTGGAGTCGTAGATCTTGTTGTAGCGGATCTGAACGTTCGAAGCTCCATCGAGGAAGACGTTCGTCGCATCGTTGGAGTACAACAGGCAGTTCTCCACCATGCCGTTGGCGGCCCCACGCTTGAGGCCCACCCCCTTGACGAAGTTGTCATAGACCAGGCAGCCCCGAATGGTAAACCCGTCTACGTATCCCAGGGTGAGTGCTTCGTACCATGTGGTGCTGCCGGCGGTGCCTTCCTGGATGCCGGTGTTGTTGTGGTGCACCAGGCAGTTCTCGATGAGAATCTGCGCCAAGGCGGTGCTTCCTATTGGCGCGACAATGCCGCCGTCGATGGAGTAGCTGACATCGCAATCCCTGATCGTGATGTACCGGCCCGATGGCTTGATGTGGATGCCGTAGCCGTAGGATTGGGAGACCGCGATGCTCTCCACGGTCACGTACTCACGATCTTGAATCTGGATCAGACCATTGCCCCGCGCCGCCGGTACCGCCGACGCCTCAACTCCGGGGCTCGTGTACGCGCTGTCCGGATCGGATGCGGCGTATGTGTACAGGTTGCCCGAGTACCAGGCCCATTCGCGAGGCCGGTCCACATTGGTGGCGGCCGTCTCTTTGGTGCCGCGAACGCCGTTGAAGAACACCTGATCGGGCAAGGCACTCAGCGGAGCTCGCCAGACGATGGTGCTTCCCGCACCGACCCAGTTGGTCACTGACGCGGAGCCTTTGAGCATGGGCCGATTGCCCGTGCCATAGGCGCCGATGACAATCGGGCTGCCCGCCGTGCCGCTTCTCGGCACGATCAACTGCTCACGCCAGGTCTGGCCTCGCTTGAGCAGAATGCGGTCGCCGGGGACGAAGCCGGTATAGGAGTTGACCTTGGCAATCGTCTTCCAGGCTGCCGAGGTACTTCGCCCGTTGTTGGAGTCATTGCCGGCTGGGTCCACGTAATAGGTGGTCCCACCGCTGGAGGCAAAGTTGGCCGCCACGGACTTGTTGGAATTCATCACTAACGTCGTGGGATTGGCCGTGCCGGTCAGATCGCCCGACCAGCCGGTGAACACGTAGCCACTATTGGGCGTCGCTTGCAAGGTGACCGTTTCACCGGAGCTGTAGCTGGTCTTGTTCGGCGTCCTGGTCACTGAGCCGTTGGTGACACTGACGGTGAGCGTATATGTGACCGCGGCGAAATTGGCAGTGACGGATTTGTTCGAATTCATCACGAGCGTCACGGGATTGGCCGTGCCGGTCAGATCGCCCGACCAGCCGGTGAATACGTAGCCGCTGTTCGGCGTCGCTTGCAGGGCGACTGTTTCGCCGGAGGTGTAGCCGGTCTTGCTTGGCGTTCTGGTCACCGTGCCATTGGTGGCACTGATCGACAGGGTATACGTAACAGGCACAGGGGCGAAGTTGGCCGTGAGGGACTTGTTCGAGTTCATCACGAGCGTCGCCGGGTTGGTCGTGCCGGTCAAGTCGCCCGACCAGCCGGTGAACGTGTAGCCGCTGTTCGGCGTCGCCTGCAAGGACACCGACGTGCCCGAGGTGTAACTGCTCTGATTGGGCGTTCTGGTCACTGTGCCATTGGTGGCACTGACGGTAAGTGTGTACGTCGTGCTGGGCACAGGGGCGAAATTGGCCGTGACGGACTTGTTCGAGTTCATCACGAGCGTCGCCGGATTGGTCGTGCCGGTCAGATCGCCCGACCAGCCGGTGAATACGTAGCCGCTGTTCGGCGTCGCCTGCAAGGTGACTGTCGTGCCCGAGGTATAGCTGCTCTGGTTGGGCGTTTTGGTCACAGTGCCGTTGGGGGCACTGGTCGTCAGTGTGTAGCTAGTGGCAGGCGCACTGCCGTACACGTAGGCTCCGATCTCCCAGGTGCCGTAAGCGCGCTGATCGAGCGTTCGCACGCCACTGGGCCAGGTGCTGCCGGCGCCCAAGTCATAACGGTAGGTATCGCCCAGGTCCACGGCCGTACCGATGCAGGGGGAACTGCTCTGGAACGTGAAATCGCGGCCGCCCAGGTTGGCGAACAGCGGATCGCGGGCCATGGAGTTGCGGTCCTGACCGCTGACGCTCTGGTACGTGGCAAAGCCGCTCATCAGATAATTGGCGCCGGCCCAGTGGATCAGACGAAATGAGCTGGTGTTGTACACGCAGTTGTTGTTCGAGGTCACCACGCCGGCCGCCGCCGCATCGAAGAATAGCGCATACTCATCGTTGGTCCGGACGCAGTTGTTGCGGATCTGGGTGCCCGTGTGGCTGCCGACGATGACGATCCCGCCGCCGTTGCTGCGGGCCTCACTACAGACAGTGTTGTTGTAGACCAGGTTGTAGCTGGTGGCGCCGCCGGTATTGTTGATGGAGACGCCCGCACCGGTTTCCGCCATGAGGTTGCCATAGACCTTGTTATTGCTGGCTCCTTCGCGGATCATCACGCCGGTGCCGGACCCATCGTGCAGGTAGTTGTATCGCACGGTGTTGCCGGAGGCGTAGCCTCGCAGGTATACGTGGTCCCCGTTGCAGTTGTAGATGTTGTTCTGCTCGATGGTCAGGTTGCTGCAACTGTTCAGGACCATCATGCCGACCGCCCACTGCCCGACCGCGTTGTAGATCGTATTGCGGGAGATCGTGGCCGTAGTCGTGTCGAACATGCTGATCAGGCACGGATAGCTCCACGGCGGCAGGGCATTGTAGACCACATTGTCCTGGATGACGTGATTGGCGCTGCCGGCGCCGATGAACTTGATCCCGTTGGCGGTGACGTCATGGACCGTGCAGTTGCGGATGGTGATGTTCTTACAGGAGTTGAAGTGCATCACGCCGTAGCTGTAGCCGTAGTCGTCCGTGTGGCGAACCTCCAGGTTCTCGAACGTCAGATAGCTCTTGCCGGAGGCGAAGACGGTGTAGTCCCGGGCCGCGGATTCGACGAGCACGCCGCTGACGCCGGGCATGCCGGAGTCATCGCGGATGTAGACGGTGGAAAAGCCCAGCGAATCGCGGTTATTCCAATCCCACTGATGGTCCGCCAGGCTGCCGGCGGTGCCCCGGGTGCAAGGGGCGCCATTGAGCCAGACCACGTCCGGCGGCTCGATCCCCGAGGCGTAGCAGTAGTACGTGTTGGTGCCGCTGACGCTCTTACGCCAGGTGTAGCCGGTCAGATCGTTGGAGCCGGCGAGCACCGGAGCGGCGCCGGAGCCGTAGGCCCCGAAGGTGATGGGACTGCCGGCGACGCCGGAGGTGCGGGGCATCAGCGACTCACGCCAGATGCCGCCGCGAGCGAAGAAGATGCGGTCGCCGGGGGCGAAGCTGACGGCGTTGACCTTGGCGACTGTCCGCCAGGGGGCGGCGGAACTCTGGCCGCTATTGCCGTCGTTGCCACCGGCCGCATTGACATAGTAGTCCGCTGCGGAACTTACCGCCTGTGAACCGAGAATGCACAATACTGCTGAAATGACATACTTTGTGTTTCTTGGAACCATTGTTACCTACCCACAGAGTCAAACTACAAACTGTGTTCAGACGGCCTCCAAACCGCCACGCTCTGAACGATCGTGTCAAAAGTCGGCTTTGTCGCTTGCGCAAGCGCTGTGTTTTGTTGCGCCTGTCCTACGGGGGAGTCAATGCAGGACAAGTACAGGGAGAGGTATTCTCAGGGCCAACCATATTCAGCTTTGTCCTCGTCACGCGCATCAAGCCGACCGCAGATTCACAACCGGCTGTCGCGGCATGTTGCACCGCCCGCCGATGAATCGCGGCCCACTCTCAGCTTTGTTCCTTCACAAGACTCTTTGGCTGTTGATCCTTCAACCTGCTTCTGGTTTCTTCTGCCACCCCCAACTGAATTGCAGCAGCGAGACTTTACTATTATCGGTCCCAGGCGTCAATATGGATTAGGAAATTTTGTATTTTTTCAGAGCATGCAGCCTGTTCTTCCGTCGCGACGGCGACCCATCATGGGAACGCTGTCAAGAGCCTGTAGAAGGCTATTGACAATCGGTTATGGCGGGAACGGCGCTGTGTCGCGGCCTGCCGCCGCCCACAAAGGCGACGCCTTTTCGCAGGCATTCGAAAGGGAAATCACTGACTCGCACAAGGAGCCCCGCGGCATACACGACAACGAGGACACGCGGAGTGAGGAGCCTGCGGAAACAATTCGCCCGCCGGTGGTGGCGGATGGGGGACAGGGGATGACCCGTGCAGATCCTCAGTTGGACGTGAGACAGGCGGACAGGGTGGAGGAACTCGGTTTGGGCAGATCCTTCAACAGCTTAAGGCAACACGCGGTGTCCGGAAACAGGACTACCTGGATGGTTAGAAGGATCAGGAGAAGATCAATCGCCACAGAGTGGTGCTGAACATACCAGACCTCGAGTTCTCCTTTGTACGGCGCGATGTCATTCGCATAGAAGTCCTTCTGATCGGTGTCGCACATCGCAAGGATGGACTCTTCGTTCCGAAAGACAACGGACCCTATGCCGGAGAGACCAGGTCGCACCTTGATGATTTCTCTCTTCACGTGCTCGGGGAAGAGATCGAAATGCTCCCGTGCCTGAGGCCGAGGGCCTATGAGGCTCATGTCGCCCCGCAAGACATTCCAAAGCTGAGGGATTTCATTGATCTTGGTGGCCCTGAGGATTCGCCCGACCGGCAGGATGCGAGGATCGTTCTTCGCCGTGAGGACTCCCCCGGGCAAATTCGGGCTGTTTTTGAGCATGGTGACGAATTTGCACAGGTGAAACATGCGACCTTCGTAGCCGACTCTTGGCTGGCGGTAGAAGACGCACCCTTCCCCCGTGCAACGAAGCACGATTGCGACCACGATCAATAGTGGTGACAAAAGTATGAGGGCCACCGCGGACAGCAGGACATCCAAAGCACGCTTCATTGTCTCGCTCCTTCGATTCTCCGCTACATTCGGTTGTCCAGGTTCTTGTGCATCTCCATGTGGGAGAACTCGGGGACGGATTCCCGGAACAGATCGACAATCGCCTGCTTCGTCCATTCTCCTGTGGAGCGCATTCTGTCGATCTCTGCCGAGAACTCCTCCAGCCGGAATTCGGTGGACGGGGGCGGGTTCTTGATGACGCCGATGCCTTTGAATCGGTTCAGGTCCACCACGTCCCGGCTTGTGGTGAATTCCTCGAAGTCCTTCTCGCCCGTCGTGTCGCTTCGAAAGAAGTAGCAGGGCCACTTTCCACTTCCGGTGAGTTCGTGGACTCTGGCACGCGCCTCATCCTCCGTGGCGCACTCGCAGGGCTCATAGCCCTGGCTGTGCAGGAACCTGCGAGCGATGTCCGCGAAGGTAACCAGGTGAAGCTTGTCGCTGAGCTTGGGGAAGAAGATATCCCGGTTTTCGCCCAACAGGCAGGACATGACACATAACTCTCCCGCCTCCTGGGACGTGATGAAATACCGCTTCACGTCAAACGGGGCAGATAAGGGTTGTCGCTTGACGATTCGCTGAGCGAAGCCATGCAGGAGGCTGCCGTCGGAAAAGGCGACATTCGCAAAGCGCACCGTGGAGACGGGAACGTGCCGGCTCCATTGCATCAGGTACATCTCCATCATGCGTTTGGAGGCGCCCATCACGTTGACAGGGTTGGTCGCCTTGTCTGTGGATACGCAAAAGAATTTGCGCATCCCTCTCTCGATGGCCCGGCTGAAGATCTTGTTCGTGTTGAGAACATTCACGACGATCATACGCATGAGCGTGTATGGGTCGCGCTCGCTCCGGACGTGCTTGAGAGCGGAGAGATTGAGAATGTAATCGAACGGGCCTTCATGCGAGAGGAACGCATCGAACTCGCAGGAACCAGTATCCAGTACAAACGTACGAAAGTCCCCTTCGATGTAACCGAGCGAGCTCCGCAGGTCGCGTACGAGTTCCACCAGATTGTTCTCGCTGATATCCACCACAAGCAGATGTTTTGGTTTGCGTTGGAAAAGCTCCTTGACGACCGCCTGCCCGATGGATCCGGCGCCGCCAATGATCAGGAAAGAACTATCCTGAATCTGCGCAGAAAGGCTGAATTGCCACGCCTCGATATCGTCTGCAAACAGCGGTTCGGCCCTGCCGATCAAATGTAGAAGATTATCCATCCGTCTACCTATGCAGATGTCATGGCTGATATATGGTGCAAGGAGACTCTCGCCCAGGCACATCGGGACGTGCCCGGTATGCCTGTCGGCAGCGCCTCATCAATCGAGGAGTCTCTGCAACGTCGAACAAACAAGCTCGACCTGGGCAAAAGTCATCGTTGGAAACAGAGGCAAGGTTAGTTCCCGATGCGACACATCCGTTGCGATGGGCGTCGGCGAAAGCCCCGCACTGCTGTAGGCCGTGAATCCTTGAAACGGAGGATAATGAATGCTGGACTGTATGCCGTGCTCCTTGAGTCCGGCTATAACCTCCGCACGATCAATGGCCTTGTCCAGGAGAATGGGGAAGATGTGATAACTCGGCTTGCCCAGCGTGTGGTTATGGAACGGCACATGGAGCCCGGGCGTACTGCGCGAAGCGCTCGATAGTATTCCACAAGCTGCATCCTCCGGCGATTTGCCTCAGGCAATTTCGCAAGCTGAACGAGGCCGATTGCCGCCCTGATCTCATCCATCCGATAGTTGAGTCCCGGCAGGATAACATCATAGGAGGTACTCCTCCCCTTGTGCCGGTCCAGCGTCAATGCCGTCATGCCATGGGAGCGCAGGTATCTGCCTTTCTCATGCAGTTCCTTGGACCGTGTTACGAACATCCCCCCTTCGCCCACGGACAGGTTCTTGTTCGTGAAGAAACTGAAACATCCCACGTGCCCGATGGTCCCACAGGCTCGGCCCCCGTGATCGGCGCCCGGGGCGTGGGCGGCATCTTCGATGAGGTAGATCGCTCTGCCGTCCGATGCCTCGTGGATTGCTGCCTCAATGGCGTCCATATCACAGACGTATCCGGCATAGTGCACGACGAGAATTGCCTTGGTGCGAGGCGTCACTGCGGCGGCAATTCCTTCGGGCGAGATATTCCAGTCGTCATAGGAAGTGCAGTCCACGAGCACAGGCGATGCACCGACGAGCCGCACAACATTGATGTCAGCCACAAACGTGAGTGATGGAACAATGACCTCGTCGCCTGGCCCGATGCCCGCGGCCAGCAACGCCATGTGCAGGGCTGCCGTCCCGCTTGAAGTGGCGGTGCAGTAAGCGCCTTGACCGAGAAACTCGGCAAAAGACTCCTCGAACGACATGGTCTTTTCGCCCATCGTAATCCAGCCGCTCTCAATCACGTCCGTCGCCGCTTCGACTTCCTGGTGGTCGTAGTTGAGTTCGAACAGTTGTACCTTCCAGTCGACCTTCTCAGAAGTTGCTGTCGCGTTTACCATGCCGCTCACTCCATTTCTTGATTGTCCGCGAATCGAGGATCACCCGGCCGAACCACTGTCGGGCCGCGTTGGGCACAGGACTCGTTCCTGAGGACCCAGCAGCTCGGCCTGGAGGTCCTTAAGACAGTCCGGCCAGACCTGCTGTGCCAGAGGCTTTTTCCCTTCCAGGTAGAAGCGAGCCATCCCTTCGGCCTTTGCGATCGTCGGGTGGTCGGGCCATCGGTGCAGGGCGACCTTCAGGACGCGATGGCTCACGCCGTTCAGGAGCCCGCGCATCCAGCGGTTGACGACAATCCGCTGACGAATTGGTTTCGCCACATACCCCATGCGAAACTTGAACTTGTCCAGCTTTTCATCTGCATCGAGAGAATGCAGGCCGTAGAACACCTGATTTATGCCGGGGCGGCTCAGCACTTCTTTTGTGAAGGAATACGTCAGCGCATTGTTGACACACGTGGTCAGTGCCTCCGCACAGCACTGCTGGTACAGGCCGACGCAGCAATCCTCCATGATGAGAGTGAGGATCGATGCCATCATCTTCCCACCGCGCACGGCTCCCCATGCTTCAAAGCCGGGCAATCCTTCTGCACTCTTGCACAGGCGCTCCCACCATGCCGCAGTTTCCGCACCGGAGCGGCCCTGCCGCGCCAGGGTCTCCTGCCGCAAAGCCCATCCCTCGGAGACCAACCGCGCCAATGACACCGGCTCCACCCCTGCGTGCCTCAGACCCTTGCGCACGTCGTAACGAGTGCTCTTGCTCAGTTGAGCGATATCGTATGTCTTATCCTGGTTGATTACGTGATAGCTGACTTTCCCTTCGTCTGCCTCTATGGCGGTGGAGTATCGGAGGGCCGCAGCCCGCTCCATGTGAAGCAGTTGATGGAACTCGGCATCTGACGGAGTGATGAGACGGTGGTAGGGAACAGCCTGATAGGTGTGAGGCATGATCTCGTACCAGTACGAAGTGGTCGTGCTGACCACGTGGTACCCCTGGCGTTTGATCCAATCGATGAAAACTTCGCTGTTCATGATCTCGTCCGCCTTAATCCAGCATCTGACGTCCACAGTTGGCAATGAGCGAAAGAGAGTACCGGCCAGAAGCATTCAGAGGCTGGTCCGTCATATGCTCTTGGCCCATCTGTTCATACGGCGTTTCTCAAATCGCTCGAACGTATCCACAAGATGGAATCCGCACTTGCGATAGAACCTGTTCACTCGCTCGTTATCCGTCTCGTCCGTAATCAGGTACACGTACTCTGCATTGTGACGGCGAAGCTCTTCACAGAAGGTATCCACCAGTTTCTGACCGATCCCCTTGCTGGACATCTCGGGTGAGACGGCCACGCTGCTCAGCAATCCTGCCCCGGATAGAGCGGCAGGTTGTTCACCGCGATAGAAGAGAGCCCACGCACATTTGCGCACGACGAGCAATGGGTTTCGGAGCAGTCCGGGCGTCGCTGCCAGTGCAAAGAGAACCCCCCTCCTCCGCCGCAACGCGGTGAAGAACGAAGCCGGATCCGCTGCGCCCACTACGACGCCCTGCATACAGTCGCCATCCTGCGCGACAATACAAATGCCGCCGTCTATATCCACGAATGCCCCATAGAGCAGTCGCAGGAAACTGCCGCCCAGGGACGTGAGAAAGAACCCGGGAAATGCGACAGTATGAAGGCGCACAATGGCGTCAATATCTTCAGGCGTAGCATGACGGTATATGACCGGCATCGCGGAACACCCTCATCCAAGCAGAATCATTGGTTGTCTCTACGAATCACGATTTACCGACACATTCCCCGGCCGCCCGGTGTTCTTCTTCACCGGTGCGAGGAGTCTTCCGTTCTTCTGTCGCCTGCGAATGAATTCGCTCGATGTGTTCAACGCCCTTTCGGAAGTTCAGGGCATCGCGATAGAACTGTTGACCGCGCCGGCCCAGTTCCTCTCGCCGGGCAACATCCAGCTTCATGAACCGCAGGATGGCTGCCGCCATAGCTTCGGGATTCTCAGGTTCGCAGGCGGGACCTGCCCCTGCCCGTTTGAACAGATCCAGTACATCGCCTTCCGCCGCCAGCAGAATGGGCCGACCTATGGACAAATAAGCCTGAAGCTTTTGAGGAATGGCAATGCTCGACAGCCCGCTTCTGATCAAATGAATCAAGAGGAGGTCCGCCCGGTCGAGAATTCGATTCACTTGCTCCAATGGCATACGGGGCATCAGAATGACATTGGCGATTCGCTCATCCTGAATCCGGCGGCAGATTCTCTCAAACTCGACGCCGCCGCCGATCAGAACGAACCTTGCGGAGCAACCTGTTGCCGCCAGGGACTGTGCCGCATCGAGGATCGTGTCCGGTCCCTGCAACTTGCCCAGGTTCCCTGCATAAACCACATTGAATGTATTCGCGTCCAGGATGCTTGATGAGATATCCTCGGTGGCCGGCGCGGCGGATTGGGATTCGTCGCACCAGTTGTACACCACATCGACCCGGCCGGGATCGATTCCGCGATTGGACAGCAGTTGCTTGTAGCCCTGCGACAACACGATGATACGATCAGCCGTTCTGTAGGCCCGCAGGCATATCATCTTCAGAATCCTCAATGCCAATCCTGATTTGAGCATGCCGGAGTCCGCTACACTCTCCGGCCAGATATCCTGAACATCGGCGACGACCTTGGTCCCTTGCACCCTTCGCAACACTTGAGCCGGCCACATCAGAGTGATCGGCCCCATGCAGACGTGACTGACGTCAAACCGTCTTTTCATCCCCAGAACATGGATCGCCAGAGAGATCCCGATGGAAATGTAGTTCAGGCTGCGCCGGATGGCGGACCCGTCGTGGCTTGGATACATGGCCACTCGTGTTACGGGGACCCCGTCCAAGGTCTCCTGCATCGTCCATCGCATTCGATATCCGGGGTAGAGTTTTCCGCCGGGGTAGTTTGGAAATCCGGTCAGGACGTGAACGTCGTGCCCACGTCGCTGCAGCTCCTTCGCGTACGCCAGGCCTTTCAGGTGACTGGGCTCCGGTTGGAACAGGTTGGTAATCAGGAGGATTCGCATTGGCAGGCACTCACTATGGCTCGATCACAGGCCAGGTATCGACCGCAAAGCGGTGGTCGTCGGTCTTTGCATCCTCGATTCTCCCCGAGGAAAAGATCATCAGGATAACATCCGGGCTCAGATTGGCACTTGCTGTCGCATAGCCGGGAGGCACGTGGAGCACTTGCGGCCTCGCCGCCGAGAGCACAAACCGTTCCACGGGGAGATCGTTCGCAGGCGATTCCCATCGATCGGGTTTCACCACAGCGATCAGCGATGTTCCCTGAACCGCCAGAAACCATTTCTGTTCACGCCGGTGGCCGACCCAACCGCGAGGCTCGTGGCTGCGATGCCAGCGAACCGTATAGAATCGGTCCACTCCTTTGAAATCGAAGTCATTGACGAAGGCGACGGTACCTCGACCATCCACGTGCAGGCCTCCCTCAATAAGCCGGGGCCGCGGTTCGTTTGACGCCATCTATCGACTCCTCTGAATCGTCACAAGGGCCGGGCGCCGCCTCTGTGGAAGCCGGCGTCCCATACCAGACCACCCGATGGATGTAGTTCGTGTAGCTCAGGATGATGCGCACGACCTTTTCTGAGACCTGCGGCACATCGTAATCACTGACCATCCTCAGAGTACGCCTCTCACCTCGCTCCTGCGTTTCCAGTACCTTCAACCCTTCCATGACCCTGTCCAACTCCAACCCCGTCATCATCACCGCCCCTTCTTCCATCCCCTCGGGGCGCTCGTGGGCGTTGCGGATGTTGAGGGCCGGGAAGTTCAGGATCGAGGATTCCTCGGTAATTGTGCCGCTGTCGGAAAGGGTCGCCCTGGCGTGCAACTGCAGGTGCACATAATCGCAAAATCCCAAGGGTTTGAGCAGCTCGACCTCGGGCGGCAGTGTAACGCCCATGATGCTGATCTTCTTACGGGTCCGTGGATGAGTCGAGACGATGATTCGCCGGCCGTAGCGCTTCGTGATGGCATGGAGCAGGTTCACCAGCTTGGTGAACTGCTCGGGAGAATCGATGTTCTCCTCGCGATGAGAGCTGACGACGAAGTAGTCCTGATCCTTCAATCCCAACCGCTTCAGCACATCCGACTCTTCGATCTTCGCCCGATAGTAGTGCAGCACCTCATACATGGGGCTGCCGGTCTTGATCACGCGGTCGGGCGGGAGCCCTTCGCGCAGCAGGTATTCCCGCGAGATCGAGCTGTACGGCATGTTCACGTCGCTGATATGGTCGACGATCTTGCGGTTGATCTCTTCAGGCACACGCTGATCGAAGCATCGATTGCCGGCCTCCATGTGGAAGACCGGGATTTTGCGGCGCTTGGCCGAAATCGCGGACAGGCAACTGTTCGTATCGCCCAGGATCAATACCGCATCCGGACAAATCTCGGCCAGAGCTTCATCGCAGCGGCAGATGACACGCCCGATTGTCTCCGCCGCGTTTTGCCCCGCGGCATCGAGGAAGTAGTCGGGCTCGCGAAGCTCCAAATCCTCGAAGAAGACCTGGTTGAGCTCATAGTCGTAGTTCTGGCCCGTATGAATGATGACGTGCTCGACGTGACGATCCAGCGCCGCCATCACCCGTGACAGCCGGATGATCTCCGGCCGCGTACCCACAATAGTGGCAACCTTCATGTTCTCTCCTCCACGGCCTGAACGGGGCGATCCACCTCCAGGTAGTAAGTGTCGGGGTGATCCGGATCGAAGATTTCACTCGCCCAGAACAGGGTGATCATTTCCTCCGCGCCTGTGTTCGTGATGGAGTGCGTGTGCCCCGGCGGAATATCGATTACGCGATACTCGTCACCGCGAACGCGGTGCTCAACCAGGTCATCCCCTTCGACGTGACGCATCCGGATCAATCCCTCACCGGCAATGACCAGGAACTTCTCGGTCTTAGTGTGATGATAGTGATTGCCACGCGTGACGCCCGGATGCGTGCGCGACAGGAATATCTGGCCGAAATGGCGAGACTTGATGAATTCCGCCAGGGTGCCTCGCGTGTCGGCCTTGATGTCGAGCCCATATTCCAGCGAAGCCGCTTCCACATAGGACAGATACGTGGCATATAGACAGCGATTGAACCGTTCTGAGAAATCCGGGATCACGAGACTGCTCTTCATCTCGTGGAAGGCCTGAATGCGTCCGGCGAGATCGCCGAGCGTGATCCGGGTGCTCGGGATGGCGTCGGGGGCATAGAAGGTCCCCGGCGCGGATGGATCGTGCAACTCTTCCAGGAACCGCTCCACGACGTCGTCAACGTAGATCAACTCGATTTCCCGCGCGGGATCGGAGATGGAGATGGGCAGGTCGTGCGCGATATTGTGGCAGAAGGTGGCGGCGACCGAGTTGTAGTTGGGCCGGCACCATTTTCCAAACACGTTCTTCAACCGGTAGATGGAGACGGGAGCGCCTGTCTCCCGTGAAAAGGCCTTCAGGCTCTCTTCGGCCCGTCGTTTGCTCGTGCCGTAGGGGTTGTCCTGCTCCGCCTGAATCGAAGAGGACATGACGATCTTCGGCGTACGCCCGAGCCGACGCAGGATCTGGCAGATTTCCTCTGTGAAGCCGGCATTCCCCGCCTCATACTCCTCGACGCTCCGGGGGCGGTTGATCCCCGCGAGGTGCAACACCACGTCCGCCTGGCCCAGCCACGTCGTGAGCTCGGCCGGCTCGTTTTCCAGGTCATAGGGGAACACCATGAGATCGTCCGCCTGCGTCAGGCGCGCGGCAAGGTTGCGACCGATGAACCCCCTCGCCCCGGTAATCAGAATCTTCTTCATGGCACCCGCTCCAATGTGGCGAGGGCCTCGTTAACGCAGTCGAGCTTGAGCAGCAGCTCAGCCATCTCATCGACATCCAGGCGCCGCGTGTTGTATGAAGTGTAGTCCTCGATCCTGGACACGGCGGTCTGCCCTTCGGTGAAGTAGCAGGCGTAGTTCAGATCGCGGATGTCGGCCGGGACGCGGAAGTAATTCCCCATGTCCTCGGCCTTGGCCATCTCTTCACGATTCAGCAACGTCTCATTCTGCTTCTCGCCATGCCGGGTGCCGATGATACGGATGTCATTCTCTGTATCGAATAGCTTCTCGAGAGCCAGGGCAAGTGTCTTGATGGTTGCAGCCGGGGCCTTCTGCACGAAGATGTCGCCTGGATTGCCATGCTGGAATGCGTAGAGCACCAAATCCACAGCATCGTCGATGGTCATCATGAACCTGGTCATCTCGGGGTCAGTGATGGTCAGTGGCTGCCCCCTCAGGATCTGATCGATAAACAACGGAATGACCGACCCGCGCGAGGCCATGACGTTTCCGTACCGAGTGCCGCAGAAGACCGTCTTGGAACGGCCGTACATCCTCGCCTTGGCGACCATGAGTTTCTCCATCATCGCCTTGGACAGCCCCATGGCATTGATTGGATAGACCGCTTTGTCCGTGCTGAGCACGATCAGTTTCTGAACACCACAAGCTGTGGCCGCATTCATCACGTTCTCGGCCCCCAGGCTGTTGGTCCGCACCGCCTCGATGGGGAAGAACTCACAGGACGGCACCTGCTTGAGTGCGGCAGCGTGAAAGACGTAATCCACACCCTGCATCGCCGGCACGACACTGCCGTAGCTGCGCACGTCACCGATATAGAATTTGACTTTGGGGCTCTTCAGCGCGTTGCGCATATCCTCCTGCTTCTTCTCATCACGGCTGAAAATGCGAATTTGCTCGATCTCGGTATCTAAGAAGCGTCGCAGCACGGCATTCCCAAAGGTCCCGGTGCCGCCGGTGATCAGCAGTACTCTATTCTTGAACATACGCCACTCCCCCTCTCTTCTCCAAAATGGCAGCCGTGCAAAAACACGGCACCGTGTGTCGCTGACTTATCAGGACGAAGGACAAGGTCGGTGCAAGCGCAAGACGCGTGCAGTGATGCTTCAGTCGGCTCCCCGGCCCGCGTCCGTCCTCTGATCCGAAGGCACTCGCCGCAGCCATGCTTCCCTCCAGTAGTGAAAACACGATCTGTCACATCCGTACAGATCCTCACACATCACGTTCTCAAGCAGCACCGTGTTTTTGACTTTTCGCAATTCCCCGGTGGCCTCCAGCATCATCGTCTCGATCCTCTTGTGCACCCTGTACCTCTTCCCGCAAAACCTGGCCATGCCGGGCATCCACAACAAGCCCCGGTGCCGGCCGTGCTCGTCAAGAGACTCCTGGATTTCAGATTCCGACTTCACTTCGACAAGCTCGCCGGGTTGCAGGCGCAGCTCTTCTTCGCAATGGACAACACCTTTCTGCGGCTTCTCGCCGGCTCTGCGTCCATTGTCTCCACGGCACACGCGGCAGATTTTGGACCACACCATGCCCGTGGTCCTGGCGAGCCCGAGGTGTTTCAGGCACCAGCCGAGCACGATGAGGCGGCTCGGCACGAGATGTCGATCGGAGCATCCCACCAGGTTATCGTGCGTGGACTGACATTCGCCTGTTTGCTTTGGCATCTTTGGCCTCCTGCCAGGACTCTCAATATTCTGCGCATGCGGCCTCGCCGACGCTCGTCTGGCCCCCCGACGCATCTCGCTCGGCGAGGATCTTTTCGTGAGTAACGATCTGTTCAGGCGTGAACCGCATCCGGACGACTTTCGCGGGAACCCCTGCCACGATGGCGTAGGGTGGGACATCGCGGGTGACCACACTTCCTGCGGCGATAACCGCACCCCGCCCTATGCGAAGCGGCGATAATATGATGGCGCCGTGCCCGATCCAGACATCATCACCGACAACCACTTTGCAGTTGTCGCTCCGCCCCGAATCCCACATGGTGCGTCCCACCACGTCATAGCGATGATCGTACTTGTTGATGAATGCGACATGGGGTGCAATCATGACCTTGTTTCCCATCTGCAGATCGCACAGGAAGACACTCCTGACGCCGATGCCAATGTCATTGCCCAGAGTGGTATCCCGGTGCGGCGACCAGAAGAAGACAGACCACTGGCAGTGCACGTTACGCCCGTACTTCACCCAAGGGTAGCGAATCCTGAATGCCAGAAAGTTGCGGAATACGTTCAGGACTTGTTTGATCCTCGAGGCAGGCATCTCGGCGCACGTGTCGGGCATATACGCTTTCCTATGGCGCAGGCACGGGAGCATCCGGGGCAGGAACCGGTTGGCCCCCGCAGGACTACTCACTGGGACATCCACGTTCGAATGCGATTCAATAGCGGCCTTACTTCCACTTCCCAATTATGTCGGCTTTCAAATGCCTCACGGGCTCTCCTGCCCATCTCGCGGCACCGATCAGGGTCCCGGGCCAGTTCCACGATCGCTGCGGCAATGGAGGATGGATTCTCGAAGTCCGCAGCCACTCCGCATCCATCCTCGTACAGGATGCGGCAGATCTCCGTCGAGTATTCCGGGGCGATCACCGGCAGACCTGCCGCCATATACTCGAAGAGTCTGTTGGGGAGACTGTCCGCACCCAACTCCCTGCCATACGCGATCAGTCCGGCGTCACACCTCCTGAGAATATCCGGCATGTCCTGAAGCGGGACTGCCGGGTGCAGTTCCACAACGTCCTCGATCTGCAGGTCCGCCGCTCGCCTGAGAAATGCTCTCCTGCCGGCGCCATCGGCCCCCCCTGCGAACATGTCGAACATGATGCTCCTGAGCCCGGACAGTCGCTCTCGGGCCAGGTGAAGGGCTTCCAGCACTATGCCGGTTCCTCGATTCAGATCCGCCTTGCCGTGCATGACGGTGAATGTATTTCTGCCCGGATGGCAGACATCGGCTGATCGTCCGTGCGCGAAATACGCCGGGGCACAGCTTCGCAGGACGAGTTTCTCCGCCGGCGTTTCCCTGAACGGCTCCAACACGGCCCGGCTGACGCCCACGACCAGGTCACAGCGGGAGCACAGTCGCGATATCCGCCTCTGCAGGACATTGCCAGCGACCCTGGCCATGGAACCCTTCACCCAGCGCTGCAACATGGCGCCGTGGTAGACCTCGTGGATATCGAATATGACACGGCCCCCGTTCTTCCTCGCCACCCGGACGGCTACCATGGCTGAATCCGGGTCCGGTGCATAGAACACATCGACACAGGACAGCGGGCGGGCGTTTCGGTACAACTTCCCAGCCGCCGACAGCCGGCCAAGCATCCCTCCTGCATGCCGAAACAGACGATAGTCGATTCCATTCTCCTCGCAGGCTTCTGACCCGGAGAAGCGGTAGTCCGGACCTACCCATGTCACGCGAAAACCTTCCTGGAGAAAGGCGAGCGCAAACTTGTGGTGTACACGAACGTCGCCTACCGGGTGAGCGCTCGTAAGAATACACACGTGAACGGGTGGATTCATAACACCGGGCATGTCAGCCATCGGGTCACGCAGCGTTCCAGGCGGGAGTCGCCGCATACGCGGACCCCATCGCATACGAGGACTGGGTTGCACCTTGAGGATCTCTCCTCAACGAAAAAAGGAAGAACAGCAGGAACCACAGAAGCGAATCATACGCGCTTCCCGCGGAGAAAGACTCGATCAGAACGGGCAATCCGAAAAGTGCGAGAGCCCGCACATGCAAATCGGCACGATGTCTGACCAGGTTTCGAGCCACACCATACAGGAGGACCAACAACACCGGCGTCGTTTGCAGCAATCCAGCCTCCCCGACATATTGAAGGAATGCATTGTGCGAGTAATCCATGCGTAGTTTGGTGTTCTCATATCCGAGGACTCTCCCGCACGGATGCTCGATGAGCAGGTCCAACATGGTTCGACTGAGTTCGAAACGGAGGCCGAACCCGTGTTCCTGCATCATCAGGCGTTTCATCGTCGCCTCAGGCATGTAGGGCTTCACAACCGGGACCAGGCAGATGAAGGGGAGGACAAGGAAGGCAACGGTCGGAAGCAGAGGCTTCGATCGGCGCGCCATCCACGCAAACACAATCACGCTCGCCAGAGCACATAGTGCCGCTCCCCGCGTAGCCGAAAGCGCGATGGCAGCAACATCGATGAGAATCGCGCCGGTCAGGGCAACAAGCAACCGACCTGAAAACCTTGGGCCGTCCGTCATGTGAAGATAGAGCAGGGACAGACACGAGGCCACGCCGTAACAACCTACCAGTCCGGCCCCAAGAGCCCGCTCCCCCAGAAGCCGCTCGAAACTCTCCCCGGGCCGATATGTAAGGAGATACGACAGAGAGGCGGTGGTGGATATGATGCAGAATGAGATCAGAAAACGGCGGATGAAACGCCTGGGGTCTTTCGGCGCATGCAGACCGATGAGTCCGGACAGCAGGACCCCGTGAACAAAGAACCACATCCGCTTCCCATCGTACACGGACAAGGACGATCTCGAGACATGGTTGATCTCGTAGAAGTAGTTGATCAGCCAGAATCCACACAGGAAACCCAGCAGAATGACGCCTTTGGCGTTCAGAAGGGGCTCCCCTGCTTTGTGATTGATCGCCGCAAACACCGTCAAAGAGAACAGCAAAGGCAGATACATGGTCGCGGCCGTGTACAGCGAGGAATAATAGAAATGGAGCAATTCGCTCAGCGAAGCGGTGAGCGGGCCGATACAGAATGAGAGCGCAAGCACTGTGACAGCAAACTCGTAGGAAAGGTACTTCTGCAGATCAAATGTCTTCATGAGCGGTATAGCACAGAATTGATGGTCATTCTCAGCCTGAGCAGTCAAGCTGAAAGCTTCTGGCCCATATACAGGTGTTGAAGATCCGCCACGCGTGGGTTGGCCATCGACCGTCGGACGCAATCGCACTCTGGACCACCCGGCCCCCGTTGCAGAGAAACGGCAGGCCATCCTGGCGGACTACGGTGTCTTCCACATACGGACGTACCGCCGAGAGCCATTGCCGTTCCGGGGTGCCAAAACCCACCTTCTCACGACGAATGATGGCGTCCGGGACGATGCCCTGCATGGCCGTCTTCAATATGGCTTTTGTGTCGCCTGTGGGAGAGACTAGCATCTCCTCAGGCAAGGAGAATGCAAACTCGGCGATCGACGGGACACAGAAAGGCACGCGACTCTCGATGGAATGGGACATCGAGTTCCTGTCCTCATACCGGAGCAGTTGAGGCAGAGAGATTCTCAGGACGGACAGCAGCAGTTCCTCCCGTAATGCGTCGCCGCCTCGTCCTATGGGCCGTTCTTCCGCTGACACACCACGATCTTCAAACCAGCCCCGGTTCAGCCATGCCGGCCACAGAGGCTCACGGGCGATGTGCCGGCAGAGGGGGACCAGAGAGGAAGGCAGAAGACGGCCGGCAGAGGATAGAATCGTGCGTAGGAAATGTTGTTTCATGTTCCCCGGGAATTGTTGAAGGATTCGGACCGCGGCGATAAGCCGGCCCGATGCCAGCAGCCCGGCGACTCGAGAGCCGATGAAACTGGGGTACCCGGCGAAAATCTCGTCGCTGCCCTGGCCGTCGAGCATCACCTTCATGCCGCTTTCCCGAGCCAACTGGAACACGCGGTACTGTGCATAGATGCTGGTGCCTGCGAAAGGCGACTCCTGAATTCGGATCAGCCGGGCAAGATCGGCAGCGAGCTCCTCCGGGCGAGGACATACCTTGTGGCAAATCGCATTCGTCGCCTGCTGTGCCACATTCACGTACCTGTCCTCGCTCAGAACAGGGTCCTCGGTAATGAAGCTGAAACCGTGCACCTGCTGTCCGGGATGGACGTTCGCGGCCATGTGCATGAGAATGGCCGTCGAATCCAGTCCCCCGGACAGACACGTCCCCAGCGACACGTCGCTCCTCATATGCAGATGAACGCTCTGCTCGATAAGATGCCGGAGTTCGACCGCGGCATCCTGCTGGGAGATCCTGGCCCGGCGCGACAGGTCGATGCGCCAGTAGCGTGTCGGATCTGTGGCAGACAGGGAGTCCGCCGCAATCGTGGTGAAATGCGCAGGAGGCAGTTCATGTATATCGTCGAACAAGGTCTCACTCGAGCCATCCGTGATGCCGAATCGAAGGTATTCATAGAGCGGCTTTGGATTCACTCTTCGCTTGACGCCCGGCAACTCGAGCAGTGCCGCGATTTCCGATCCGAAGGCAAACCGGCCGTCCACCAACGTGTAGTAGAGGGGCTTGATTCCAAAGACATCGCGAGCCAGAAACAGCTCCCGCTTGTCCCTGTCGTAAATGGCGAACGCGAACATTCCGACAAAGCGATTGAGGCAGGATGCGCCCGAGCGCTGGTATGCCGCCAGCACCACCTCCGTGTCGGTGGCGGTGCCAAAACGGATCCCATCTCTCTCCAGCTCCCGCCGGAGCTCGATGTAATTGTACACCTCGCCATTGTAGACGATCCAGAGCCGTCCATCCGCGCTGGACATGGGCTGGTGGCCGCGGACAGATATGTCAATGATCGAGAGCCGCCGGTGCCCGAGAATGATGTCATAGCGGGCGCCGTCTTGATCCGCGATATCCGGCATCTGGAGCCCCCCGGCGGTATCCTCCCCTCGGCACGCCAACACGCGAGCCGAACGCGAATCCACCAGCAAATACCCTTCATCGTCCGGGCCACGGTGCCGAAGAGCCCGCAAAGCTCGCACGGAGGCTTGAACGTCTATGCCTGCGGATCCGGCGCTTATGATGCCAAGAATGCCACACACGTTGATATGCCTGCCACAGTCCCTTCCTGATTCCCGTATTCAACTGACCGAAACGATGATGGCGAAATACAGACCGTACAGAACGACGCTTATGAGGACATACACCAGGAGAGATATCTCAAAGCCGCCGCCACAATAGTGATGACAGATGATCATGCCTGCCGGCGGCAGACAGAGGAACAGAGCATCGACAATGAGTTTGACCCCTTGTCGGTTGGCAACGAGCAGAAGCCTGCTCAACGGACTCACAACCAGGCTTATCAGGGCGAGCGGGGCTAGAATCGTCATCGCCCAGCCGGCAGGAGCCCAGGGTTTCCCGAACGCCCGGCTGAAGACCCAAGGGGACAGAACAGCCACGGGCACGTACACGAGCACTCCGACTGCGAGCATCTTCCTGGCCGTGTCGAGCACGGTATGCCGTATCCTGTCGGCATTGGCTCGGTAGTCATTGGAGACGCGGGCATGGAATACATCGGAGACGCTGGCGGTGATGAACGACGCAGGCAGCATTCCCAACCGCATGGCCAGGAAGAACAACCCGGCTTTTTCAATGCCAAATAGTCTTGAGACGATGGGAAAGGGAATCGCCAAAGCGAGTCCATCGATCAGCGATGACGGCAGGTTGACCACAGGGAACTTCCAGTATTTCCTGCAGACCTGGAGCAGCAGGCTACAGCCGCTGCCGCGAGCGATGGCAGAGAACGGCAGGCATGTGCCCATCACCATTCTGTAGATGCCGAGCAGCCGTCCGGCAGCTTCGCCAAGCAGGAGGCCGATCCAGCCCAGGCCGGCAACTCCTGCAATCACAGGCACAATCGCTCTGCCAAATCCCTGGGCAATCAGAACCTTGCCGATCGTTGAGAACTCAGACCGTCTCACATACCAGTATCGCAACGACGTGAGGAGTTGAGCAGCGATCAAGAGGAACACGGCCAGAGGCACGCTCCAATACGGTAGCGTGCCATAGGAAACGACGTTCAGCCGGATCATCACCAGGAGAACCAGGCCAAACAGGACCGCCACGGGAACCGACGAAAGAATCGAGGCGCAGGTGAGCAGGCCGGCCTCCTGATCGTTATCAGCGGATACCGCGGCCATCTCGTAGCGCAGGCCTGTCCCCACCCAGACAAACCCGATGAAAGCAAGGAACAGGCTGAAGAGCCCCATCTCGTAAGGAGTATACAGTCTGGTGATGATGGGTGTAGAGAGCACGACGATCAATTGGCCGACGGCTGTTCCGCCGCCCAGGCGCACCACGTGAGATAGAAAGGGGCGTTCCTCATCACGGACAAATCGTGAGAGCAATTCCCGAATACGTTCAGCCAAGAGGGGCAATATTCTGACAGTCCTGGATGGTACCATGGATGTGCGCTGCAGGGTCTTTCCGGTCACTTTGATTTCTTGAGCATCGGATGGTAGTCGCCCCGCAATCCGACAGGCCTGCTGCGACGGATATTCGAAGCGATATCGATAGCCGGTTTGGCATCGTCCAGGCCAAATCCCCTGCCCGCCAGGATCTCTTCATAGCTCCTCGTGTGCAGGTCTGCGAAACCCTCGGTAAATTCGAACTCCTCACCGTTCATCTTGATCGAGCGGAATGTGGCCGGTTTTCCATCCTCCGGAGAATTGGGAAGATCATCCCTGTCGATGGAGAGGAACCACCGTACGCGGGCTTTTCGCAACTCCAGGAATCCGCCCGCCTTCGTTGGCTGCTCCATGTGAACGATGTTGTACTGTACAGGCCCGAAGATCCATTCGAGCATATCGAAGAAATGAATTCCGATATTCGTAGCCACGCCCCCGGATTTCTCGACGTCCCCTTTCCAGGAGACCACGTACCATCGGCCTCGCGATGTAATGTAGGTCAGATCGATATCGTACTTGCGATCCGCTGCCTCCGAGTCGATCTTCTGCTTCAGAGCCGCCATCGCCGGATGAAGGCGCAGTTGCAGAATCACGTGAACCGTCCTGCCCTGCTCCTTCTCGATCTCCTGCAGGGCCTCGACGTTCCACGGATTGAGCACTACGGGTTTCTCACAAATGGCATTGGCCTGGATCCGCAGGGCAAAACGAATGTGGGCATCGTGGAGGTAATTGGGCGAGCAGATCGAGACGTAGTCGATCCTGCTGCCGTTCTCCCGCCTTTGCTTCTCCAGGTGTCGGTCGAACCGCTCGAACTCCGTGAAGAAGTGGGCGTTTGGAAAGTAGGAATCGATGATCCCCACGGAATCGTTCTTATCCACGGCGGCCACGAGATCGTTGCCCGTGTCCTTGACCGCCTTCATGTGCCGCGGGGCAATATATCCAGCCGCACCGATCAGGGCGAATTTCTTCATGACTTGTTCCCAGCATGCATGTCGTTGTACATCGTCTCGGTTGCCGGCATCCAGGGCATGGCCGCTGCTTCATGCTCATCAATGAGCCTGCTGAAGAGCGATGCTCTCTGGGCGGTCGCCTCGAGCGAGCCGCAGACGCAAATGGCAATCTCGAACTGATGAGAGACCGCGGGATCCCCGTCGCCGAATGGAATTGTCATGATGATCAATCCGGGCCGGGCCGGAGAGCTCTGCGGCGAATGCCAGAGTTTCTCCTCGAGGCGACCGTCCGGGTAGGTTGTCTTGAGCGATACCCACGTAAAGCCCATCCGTTGCGCCGTCTCGCACACTGTCTGCCACCAGCGGACGATGTTGTCGGCTTGACGGAACCGCAACTGCAGGTGCTCGAAGACTTCCCTGTCTTGTTTCTGCTGCCGTGAAATGGCGTATCGCTGGCGCAATCGGGTCATCGTCTCTCCCAGTCGGACTGCGCCGACCACTCTGAACAGAAGCACGATCAACAGCAGTACGCAGCCGAATACGATCAGTGAGCTGACGTTCTGATTGACCATCATGAACAACCCCAGGCCCGCAGCAATCAGCGTCGCCAGGTGAATCGCCATCACTGCCTGACGCTGGTGCAGACCAAGATCGAGCAGGCGGTGATGGATGTGCCTGCGGTCCGGAGCAAACAGCGAGCGCCGCTCCAGAAATCGCCGCAGCATCGAAAAGAGGGTATCGAAGATCGGGATTCCCAAGGCCAGCGCCGGCAGGGCCAGACCCATCAGGGCGGCGGATTTCGCCACGCATAGAACGCTCGCGGAAGCGATGGTGAAACCAAGAAACAGACTGCCGCAATCACCCATGAAGACCTTGGCCGGGTTGAAGTTGAAGACGAGAAAGCCGCTCAGGCTGCCCACCAGGGCCAGCATGAATACGCCCATGGCCACATCGCCGCTGTGGATGGCGAAGATCGCGATCGTGCCGCAGGCGACGGCGGAGATCCCCGCCGCCAGCCCGTCCAGCCCGTCGCTGAGGTTGACGGCATTCGTAATTCCGACAACCCACAGCATCGTCAACACACACCCCCAGGCGCCCAGGGAAAGGATCCAATGGTCCGTGAGAGCGATGTTCGAGATTCGGACGCCCGCAAGACAAAGAGCCGCGCCCGCCAGAAGCTCAGCGAGGAACTTGAAGCGCGCGGGAAGATTCTTAAGGTCGTCCACGAGACCGATCAGGAAGATGAACGTGGCCGCGCAGAGCAGGATGGTGATCTCTCGCCGCATCTCTTCGAATGCGTGGTCCACGGTGCTGCTCAAGAGCACCACTGCAATCAGGGGACACATCGCAGATAGAAAGATTGCCACACCGCCGATCCTGGGAACAGGTCGTTGGTGCACGCTGCGCGCGCCCGGCAGATCGATCGCCCGGACGCAATGAGCCAACCGGATCACGATCGGGGTGATCAACACGGCCAGAAACGCTGAGCTGCAGTAGATGATAACGTACGTTGCCATGGTACTATCCAGGAACTGAAAATAGATTCCGGCCAACCTTTTTGCTACGCCATTCGCGCAGACTCCGTTCCCGTCGGTGTACAACCGACCCGTGCTCCACTGATGCGGGATACACGTCCGGAGCGCGCCGCCCCGGTTACTCTGCGTATCCCGGTGTAACACCACCGGTCTCAAGCGACAGCGGTGTCGGGGGACGGACGATCAGATTTTCCAATAGCTGTCTAGCAGGCGCATAGTCTGCTCGAATGCGAAGGCAGATTCGCGCCTCATGAATCGCCTGGTCGTTGCGATCGACCTGTGCCAGCAGCGTGGCCAGGGTGTAGTGCCAATAGAACTGGTCATAATCCAACTGCACGGCACGCCGATAGTGCTGGATCGCCGCTTCATAATCCTTCTGCTGATGGTACAGGCTCGCCAGAGACGCATGAGCCGAGGCGGGGGCATCGGACGCCTCACACATCGTTTTGAGTTGCTCGAACGCTTTGACCCTGGCCCGCTCTACAAGTTCCTGGTGGTGGCTCGCATCGAGCGCATCAGCCGTCGCGGAAGCCTCCGGCAAGCCGTGATCCAACGAGGCTAACAAACTTCCGACACGGGCAAGCCGAGCCGCATCATCTCCGGCGAGCTTCAATGCCAGATCCGCCCGATCCAGATCGTTGATGCACAATAGTGCCGCCCGCTCGAAGCTGCTTTCATCCAATTGCACAGACCGAGCAAGCTTCGCAAACGCATCCGCAGTCTTGCCTTCTTCGATATCGACCCGTGCCGCCACGAGGCAAACGGTTGGATCGCATGGAGCGAGCCGGTACCCCTTGCGAATCTGCTCTATGCCATTCGGGTCGCCAAGCACGAGCGTCTCAATCTCGCCGACGACGCAGTACAGGGCTCCAAACGTGGGGCACAAAGGCCGAGCCTGGTGCAGCTCGTCCACAATTTGCCTGGCCCATGACAGCGCCTCCGGCCCTAATTCTTTCGTGTTTGGATCAATATAGGGCGTCAACGACAACCATTTGTAGACCCCGAGCCAGTGCTGATAGTAGATGTTGTCGGATTCGGCCTGTGCGGCAGCCATCGCATGGGTAAACAGGTATTCATACGCCGCCTGGTTTGCCTGCCAGTTGCTCGCCTCCAAATGGCGTTCCGCCGTCAGCGCCTTGTTCCAATTGGCCTCAGCGATCCGAGCATGATTCGCACCGAGCAGAGCCCAGCCCGACATGCCAATAACGCCGGGCAAAATGATCAGCCATGCGGCGACGACAGCCACACCCTTGGGCAAGCCCTGGAAATGCCGGTTGCCTGGATGATCCGCGTGACCGAGCGCAATCAGCAGACCACAGTACACTGCCGAGAGCATCGCGTTGGCCGGCAAATGCTGTCCGAAGTCGCTGAGGCTGTGAACCAGGACGGCAAGCAGGCCGAATCCCAGGCCATAAGCGGCCGAGCGAATGGGAACAGAATTGCTGCTGATGCTCCTGCCATATCGCGCCCACACGATGGCCGCGAGACAGCCCAAGGCCAGAATGCCCGCCAGGCCGGTTCTCCTCGGCGGTCTGGGCATATTCATTCTCCGCGTGCATCGCCAGGGCCGCCGTCGTCGAACGGTCGAACATCGGGTAGACCACTCCGTGGGTGCCTAGGCCCACGCCGAAGAGAGGAAACCTGGTCCAGGCCAGAGCGATGTCTTTGACGACCTGCCAGCGGCCGGACTGTGCCCCGTGGAGATCTCGCAATGTTGCAAGACGGTCGTATACCTGGTCAAAACCGACGTACAGGATACAAGTAAACGCCCCGAGCGCCAGCAGGACCATGATCCAGCCCGGACCCTTGAGCGCCTGGCGCCAACTGAGCATCAATGTGGTGAACGTTGCGGCAAGGAGCATACTGATCATTCCGCCCCGAGTCAGTGAGATGAACACCGTGGTGGCCCCCAGCACCATCATGGCTACCAGGACCTTGGCCGTCCTGCCTGCGGGAGAACTGAGATACTCGGCAACTCTGGCTGGTGTGATCCGATCTCGATCGAATGCTTCATGCAGTGTGACCAGCAGCAGGCCCAGGGCGGCCCCTATGGACAGATTCATGAACTGTCCGTAATGGCTGTGATTGATGAATGTGCCGGAGGATGCCTGATCGTAGGTTGGCACGAGCCAATAGATCTTGCCGTTGCCCACAACGTCCTGGGCCAGGGCCAGGAGAGCAATCGCTCCGCCGATGGCCGCAATGGCCGTCAGAAGCCGCTTGATCCGCTGGGGCTGGCGATAGACGTTGGCCACGACGATGAGGACGGCCCCCACCGCCAGGATCAGGCGAAGATCATGTCGCGTGGCGCTGGGATAGAAACTCAAGGTCATTGAGGAGAGCAGTTGCTCCGAATCGGGCAAATCCGCCAGCAGTTCCGTCCTTGTCGCCGCCGTGTTTGGAGAGACGACGCTGACAATTGACGATGGCAGAGGCGCCAGTTGCAGGGCCACGACCAGAACAAATGCTCCCACGGGGACATACGCCCAGGACCAGACGAACGATGCGCTCGCGTTGAGCATGAGCTTCACCAGGAATACCAGACTGATGGCTGCGGCGAGAATGATGACGATCTGCTCACTCCAGGCGTGTACGACCCCCAGTGCCAGCGGGCTGAACGCCAGCAGTGCGATCAGCAGAATCTCGATGACGCGGTCGAGCCGTTCCGCCACAGGCTGGCCTGCAAACAAAGAGATTCGTCCCGAGCGCATCACCTGGCCTCCTTGGGCAGACCCTCGCCCAGGGGCGCCAGCTCGCCTCCGGCGACTACCCGTCTCGGATTCCGGACACACACGATGTCCGCCGCGGCTTGCCCCAACTCCCTGCTCAGCCACTGGTACGCCGCGGTCATGCACGGAGGTCTGGTGTCGGTCCCGTGTGCATCCGTGGCGACCACGACGGCCAGATCCATGTGGAGGAATGTCATCGCCGCCTCGGCACTCTGTGGGCCGAAATACCCCAGGAGACTGCCGGCAGTGATCTGCAAACAGGCCCCATACTCGAGCCAGCGATCCACATAGGTGGGATTGGACGCCAGGAAGCTGTGACGCTCCGGGTGGGTAATCACCGCGATCACTCCCATTTCTCTGAGCCGCTCCAGCAGGACCTGCGGATCGATGAAGACTTCGTGCGGCAATTCGAGGAGCAGGTACTGCCCGGCGTCAGCCACCGTCAGCACCGCATCAGACTCCAGAAGGTGCGGGATTCGCTCGTCAAGCCGAACATCGGCGCCGGGCAGGACAGTCAGAGCGATTCCATTCTCACGAAGAACCCTGTTCAACTCTGTGACGGCGCGGCGTATGAATCCAGCCTCATAGCGGCCGTCGAAGCGCCCGAGTTGATGGGGTGTCGCCACAACCTGCTTGATCCCGTCTTCGACCATCGCCCGGCACAGGGAGAGGGTCCCGGCGATGTCCCGTGGCCCGTCATCCAGGGCGGGCAGACAGTGGCAATGGATATCCGTGAAGCCGCGAGGTCCAGATGCCGCGGCGGCGGGATCGAATCCATCGAACGTGTTATTTCCGTATGGTGCCATCGCGTGATTTCCCCTCTGCATCTGCAATCGGCTCGCGTGATTG
The DNA here is from genome assembly GCA_963708075.1 of Sedimentisphaerales bacterium. GTDB lineage: Bacteria > Planctomycetota > Phycisphaerae > Sedimentisphaerales > Anaerobacaceae > PLanc-01. The sequence continues at coordinate 7,302,181 of OY970194.1, read as the reverse complement.
TGTCGTCAGTCTCCCGGCGGCCGCCTGCCCGGAGTGCCTGTGTCCCTTGTGGCCGCCGTTCTTGCCGTAGTCATAGTGGTAGTAGTAGCCATACCGGCCGTAGTAGCCATACCGGCTGCCCTTGTGCGACACATCGTTGACAACGGCGCCCAACACCCTTGCATCCACGCTCGCCAGACCCTCGCGAGCCTGCATACTGATCTTGCGCATTGAAGCCCCCGCCCGAAGGACCAGGATGGTCACATCGCACACCGCCGCCAGGATCAGGGCGTCGGTGACAGCCATGACCGGCGGCGAGTCAACCAGAATCCGGTCGTACTGGCTGGTCAGTTTCTCGATGATCCGGGTGAAGCTCTCGCTGTTGAGCATCTCGGCCGGGTTCGGCACGTCCGGCCCGCAGGTGATGACATCCAGATTCTCCAATCCCGTGTGCTCGGTGGCCTGTTCCAGGGTCGCCTGGCCCGCCAGAACAGCGCTGAGCCCCTTGGTCTTTCGATCGAGGCTGAAGATCTTGTGCTGCATTGGACGGCGGAAGTCAGCATCGACGACCAGGACCTTCTGCCCGGCCTGCGCCATGGCAATCGCGAGGTTGGCTGTGACCGTGCTCTTGCCCTCGCCCGGCGCCGGCGAGGTGAACAGGATCGTCCTGGCCTCGTCCTTCGGCGCCCCGAAAAACACGGCGGTGCGCACCGTGCGGAAGGCCTCGGCCTCACGCGAGTCCGGGCTGATCCGCACCTTCTGCCCGCGAATCGCAGGCGTCTGACGAGGCGAGGCCATCGAGGGAATCACCCCCAGGACGGGCAGTCCGAGCAGCGCGGAGATTTCCTCCGTCGAGCGCAGCCGCTGGTCCTTTCCTTCACGCACCAGCGCCAAGCCCACGCCGGCGAAGAGTCCCAGGCCCAACGCCATGGCGATCATCCTTGCCTTTTGAGGGTCAGAGGGCTCCGTGGCCGGCTCGGCCGTCTCGAGAATGCTGATGTTCAGCGCCTCCGACTTCCGCGCTGACATCGAGCTCCTTGATCCGATCATCCAGCAGGTCGCAGAGCTTCTTGGTCTGCTCATAATCCGATTGAAGGATCGTGTATTCCGCCAACTGATTGTTCAACAAGATGGCCTGCTGACGTTGCTCCTCAAAGTACTTCTTCAGTTCTTCTTCCTTTTTCTTGGCGGTGAGGTACTGCTGCTCGGCAACGGCCACCTGACTTTTCGCATACTCCACGTCCAGCTCGAGGAGTTGCCTCTTGAGCCGCTCGAGTTCCGCGTTCACGGCCGCAATCGCCGGATGGCCGGGTTCTCAGCTCCCGTAATGAATCGGCCCTGTCACGCTCGATGCGATTCAGGTCCGATCGGAGCGAGGCCACCTCGCTGGCGACGGAGATATACACTCCTCGGGCCCGCTGGGCCTCGACGAATTGCCTGAGGGTCGCCGGGTCGTCCGCCATCTCCCGGGCCAGCCGGTAGAATGTCTGGGTCTCCACGACGGCCAGTTGAGACTCGGTCAGCGCTTCCGAGAGCCGCTCCAGACGGCGCAGAATCACGTTGCTGTCCTGGTCGGTCCCGAAAGCCAGTCCCTCGTTCTTCTGGCGGAATTCCACCATGCACTTGAGCTTGCGGACGAGTTCGTCATCCCGCTTGGTTTTTTCGTCTTTGAGGATCCTCAGCACCTCGGCCCCGGTGCTCCGCTTGCGCTGGTCGTGAAACGTGATGTACGAATCCACTACGGTATTGACAACATGCGCCGCCTCATCGGGATAGGGTGACTTGAAGGAGATGCTGATGAGATCATCCTTCCTGCCAACGGCGGTCATCAGTCCTCTGCGAAGGACAAGCATCGGGTTGCTTACATTGGCTAATGTCCGGATTTGTTCCGCATCCAGCGTCTTCAGGACGTCGGAGAGGATCGCCGTGGACTGAAGCAATTCAGCCTGAGTGAAGAGATAGTTGGTCGAGCGCGTCATGACGCCCTGCTCATCTTTGTCAAAGACCTTGGGACCCGTCTGCTCCACGTAAACGCGCGAGGTGCTCGTGTACAGGGGCGTGGCCCGCTGCAGATAGACGATGGCCCCTCCAAGCGCCAGGATGCCTGTAAGCAGCACAGTCCAGCGGCGGTGCCAGAGAACCTCAAGCATGCTCTCGGAAAGACCATCCCCCACTCCTGTCCCCCGGACTACCCCCTGTGAGCCTGGCACGCGACCGTCGTCTGCAGCGGCCGTCTTTCTCTCTCTGTCAGCCATATTGTGGTCCGCCCATCAGTCCTTATTCCACAAGTCGTCAGCCGCGACATAAATGCCTGCGTTGATCCTGACCAGGTTGTTGATTAATGTGTTGACCCGTGTCCGGGGTGTATGTTCGACGGCCACCACATCCCCGGGCCGGATCCGCGTGCTTAACGCCTCCGTGAGCTCGTCCTTCTTCACGAACTCGAAGGGAATCCGCAGGATGGAGCCATCTCCATTCAAACGGTAGATCGTGGCATAGTGAGGATCGGCTATCGGATCCAGGCCTCCTGCGAACGCGATCGCCTGCGCGAGATTGTACTCTGCCGTCGGCGGATACTCGAAGTTGCCAGGCTTGGTCACCAGGCCCAGGACCGAGAATAGAGGCATCTGAATCTGCTCGACCACCACAGTGTCGCCTTCATCGAGGGCCACGTCACGGAACGGTATGTTCATCCCCACCACCGGAAGGACAATACCGGCCGGCGTGGAATTCGTCCTCCGGTTCGCGGCCCTCTCGAGTTCCCTGTTCTCTGCAGGCACGGTCTGGTCCTTCGACCTGACGATGCGCACGACGGTCGCGCCGGATTCCGAGATGCCATTCGCCTCCGTGATCAGCGACACCAGCGTCATCTGATCCGATCGAAGCGTATAGACGCCCGGTTCTTTGACGGCGCCTGTAATGTACACTTTCGCGGTCCTGTATTCCAACACCCGAATGAAGACGGAGGGCTGCAGAACGACGTAACGCTGGTAGGCTTCGATCACTTTTTCCTCGATCTCGGCGAGCGACATCCCCGTCACCCCTATCTCGCCAATGGCGGGCAATGTGATTGTGCCCCGCGTGTTGACCCGGCAGATATAGGGCTGATCGTCCCTCGTGGGCGCCTGTGCCGCCTGGACCTCCGCCGCCCTGATCGCTCGCAGCAAAGCGGGCATCGTGAATTCCAGCACGTCGCCGGGGATCACGCGGTAAGGACCCGTGTAGAGTCTGGCCCTCTCGATCCGGGACATATCGACCACGGGCTCCATGTAGCTTGTTTTCTCAAAGGCCGCGAGTTGTTCCGCTGTAGGCATTCGAACCCCGTCCCCACAACCGGCCAGACATCCTGCCACAACCAGCGATACGAGGAAGTTCGTACGCGTTCTGGTGGTGTGCCGCTTGCCGGACCGACACAAGCTCTTCTCATCAGAGTCCATTCTTCCCCCCGAGTGTCGTGTCGCGCCCCTCTGCAGAAGCCATGCCGCCCCGCCTGAGGATTGGCGCAGAAATTCCCTTCTATGCCTGAACGCTGCTTATGGTATTTGCAGTTTGTGGCGCTCCCTGGGCCCGTCACGCCCTTCATTTCCGAGCAATCCGAGCCCAGGGGGCTCTGCGAATCATGGGAATCACCTGCTGTCCGCCTTTGGCTTGGTGCCTGCCCGCGTTCACCGCTTTGCTTTCGCAGGCGTGGATTTCTGAGCGTTGTTCACCTTGTTGGACGCCCACGGCGGCGGTCCGGGAACCCAGTCTGGCTTACCCGGTGCCCAAGGCGGTGGACCGGGCGTCCACGATGGCGGCTGGTACGGACTGCGGAGAGTCGGCTTTGGCGGCACGACCACGCCTTTCGCACCGGGACCCTTCGTATCGACCGCGCTCGGACTCAGGATGCTCTGAACCATATTCGCCGCAAGAGTGTTGAACGTACTGGCTTGCGCACTGGCAACATCACCGAACGCTACCAGCAGAATCAACAGAGTCAGAGCACCCACCGCAAACGGCACCTTCGTCGTGTGCGGACTTCTCACTGCTTCCACATGCTTGCGCTTCCTTGGCATCATTGTTCCTCCTAAAGGTGGTTCTTTCCGCGTTACTATCCCGATGAATTCGAAATGTCTCTTCTGCACGTCTTCTCCTTTGTCTCCTGGAGATCGTCAACTCCGTGTTGCGAACTGAATCGGCACGACACCGCCTCAGCATCCCCTGCATTTACGGGCACTCTCATTCATCACTCGTCCTTCTCAGTTTCCTGTGGAAACCTGCCGATTCTGTAACCCGCATTCTATGGCCGACGGCACAGACGTGCCAACTGAGCAAAACATGCATTCTCGCTTACTTCTTTCCCTTAGTTATCCTAAGCATGCCCGACGGATGATAGGTCTGCCCCTGATGCGAATCACAGAACGCTTCCTCCGTTCAGGGGTTGCCGACGGGAAGGAAGGTTGATGGGAGGTACACTCATACACCTCAGAATCTGTGGGAATCGGCGATCAGGAACCGGGCGCGACACTTTCCGATTCAGGTCGCTCGGCAGCGCGCAGGGCACTCCAAGTCGAAACTGAAGGCGCGGCACCGTGGTATCATCGAAGTGGACTATCCCTGAGCCGGCTTTGGCTAGTCGGTCACAGTCGTCAATGCCCGGAGATGCTCTCGACCGCTGCGGCGTCCACGCCGAGGGTCAGAGGGTGGGCAGGCGGGACCCTCCATTCGTTCTATTCCATCGTGAGCGGTGCATCCGATTCCCGGTGAAAGATCGTGCCCCGATGCCCGAAAGCATCCTCGTTTGTGACATGAAAACTGCCGGGACTGTTGCTCGGATTGACACCGCTGATATCAGCGATCTGCCGCTGCCCTGAAACAGTCCCGGCGATGATGACGTCGGAGACGTTGCCCGCCAGGGTTCACGATTGGTCACGGTCAAATCGATGAAGATGCCGACCCTGGCCTTCACAGTGATCGTCCGCGGTTTGGTGAAGCGCCGCTTCCCGGGCACTCATCGCCCGGCTGGGGACCCGCGTCTGACCACGCTGGGAGTAGTAGGCGGTGAGCAGGCTGCCGTGGTGAAGCTGTAAATGCGACCCCGCCACGGACTGTCGGGCTCGTCGGGATTGATCTCATCGACTCGCCAGTAGTAGGTCTGGTTACATTCCAGCGGACCCGGAGTCCATGTCGTCTGATCCAGCGGCAGGCGACCCTGATAGATGGCCGTATCAGCCGGTGTGGCTGCAGCGACCGCTTCGGCATCTCGGCCGAAGTACACATCATGTGCGACGGCCAGATCGCCCGCCAACCATTTGATCGCGACATTCCCCGGCATATTCACATCGCCGTTTGCGGGGAAGAGCGGCCCGGCCCGCAGCGGTGGCTGGAGGGGACCGGCCGGGACGATCTGTCGGCTCGTGGACGGCGTTTGCCACCAGAGCTGGACCATGGCGCCCATCCACACCTCATACCATTCCATCCGCAAACTATAGATTCCAGGCGCCAGTTCTACGGGGCGGCTGTAGTCATCCATCGGACCGTGACCCGTCCAGTTGTCGATGAGCAGCTTACCGTCGAGCCACAGCCGAACGCCGTCATCGCTTGTGGTAATGAAGGTGTAGGTGTCGGAGATCGCGATCTCCAGGTCAGCCGTCCATCGTGCCGAGACACCATCATTGAGCAGGGCTGCAATCGTGCCTTCGCCCCAATCATGATCAATCTGATCTTCCATTTGCGTGACGGCCGGGTTGCCCGAGAGTGTCATATTGGAGAAATACTCCGCTTTCACTCCGCCGTCAGAGAACGTGGTGAAGCTCCAGACGGAGCCCTCATACCTGCTGCCGCCATCCAACTCATCGACCGCCCAGTAATACGTGGCGCCGGGCTCCAGAGGCCCCGGACCGTAGATTGGTGCAACCTGGCTTGCCTGGAACACACTCGCATCACGCGCGACTACGGCCTGCTTGTGCGTGCCGAAGAACACCTCGTGTGCTGTTGCCGTCCGTCCCGGCAACCAACTCAGAATGGCATCCGTCCTGATCCATTTGTCCCCATCGCGAGGACTGGGGGAGTATGCCGTGTTGGGTGCGGCCACAAAGTGCCACACATCGCCGGTGCAGACTTTTCCACTCCCATCGATTTGATCGACACGCCAGTAGTACGTTGCGCCGGGTTCCAGGTCGGCCGGCATCTGGCACATCGCGGGATAGGCCGGCTGGAGTGAAGCAATCAGATGTGCCTCCGTCAGTTCCGGCGTCTTGCCGAAATACACATCGTGCAGTGCGGCCGTCTCGCCCGACGTCCATTGGAGGGGCACGGGGCTAGTGATGACGGTGCCTTCCGGCGGTTCCGGGCTAGTGGCCTTGTAAGTTATCGTCAGAAGTTCGACTTCCGCGATTTGCATGCTGTTGGCGCAGGCGTCGGCCGGGTCACGGATGGCTGGAAACAGCACTTGGTAATGCCGATAGGATGTGTTGTTCGAGAACACGATGGCGGTTGCAGTTTTTGCACTGCGCGGCCACGGCCAAGTCTCTTTGAAGTCCACGATCTCGCCTTTGGCAATCAGCTTGTATGGCCCTTCGATGCTCTCGTTGGAGCCGTGCAGCTCGAACTCGATCGGATCACGGGCCGGGCAATCGTTGGCCGTAGTGAAGGTCATCCCGTTGACCACCATCGGCCCGACCGCCGGCGTAACTCGGAAACCCGTGGGCCCTGCGTCCGGGACGCGATCTCCCTTGAAATGAAGGTACTTCGTATTTGCGTGATCGTCGATCACCCGTGCCGGGCTCTCCTGCTTCGGCCAATCGCCGTCATTGGGGACGCCCACGATAATATCATCCCGGCTCGTAACGTCTTGTGCCGCCTGCACGAGCGAGCCCAGCAGCAGAACCGTCGCAGCCACATCCGTCCATCGCATTCTCCACATGGTCGTTCTCCTCGTGAATGAATCCCTGTTTCTTGCTGCATCGCAGCGTCTTGAATCGACGACATCTCACTGGTAGTCACGCAATTTTGTGGAGTCTGTTACAGGGATTTCTGAGAGAATTGACGTGGAGACAGGCTCTTCCTGAAGATGACAACAGCCGGCAACTCATCGACAAGCCAATCTACTATCGATCAGACGGCGTGCCAGATTCCTGTCCGGCCTTATAGAGCTCCGCAATCTCAGCTTCATTGAGCGCGTAGCTGTAGATGCGCACGTCGTCGATCCAGCCGTCCCAGTAGCGTCCGGGCTGTTCAGCATTGTCGCCGATGCATACCGGATGGTCGTTTGTTCGCATCCGGCCCGAGGCGGGACAGTACGCATCCAGCTCCCCGTCGAAGTACAGAGCAATCCGGTTGCCGTCATAGGTCGCGACAATGTGGTGCCAGCGGCCGTCGCTAATGACCCGATTGCCTTTGGCGCTGGCCGCACCCCCGCCTGACGATTGCGGGCCGTCGCAGGCGAACTCCAGGCGGTCAGCATCGCCGGATCTGTGGAGTCGCCAGGAACTGTCGCCCTTCGTGACCAGCGCCTGCCACCATCTGTCGAGTGTTTCGACGCGGGTCCACACGGAAATCGTTATTGCGTCGGTGACATCGAACGGAGCTTCCGCGCTAATCTGCACGGAGCCATTCCGAAGCAGGAGGGCCCTGCCGACCCGACCGGCGGACGATTGCCATTGCGGCGAGCCGGTGACCATGCCATCGTTGCCGTTGCCGGAGGCATCGGCTGCGGCACTGCCGGATTCCTCGTCGAATCTCCACCAGCCAAGCATCCGACCCGTGGAGAAGCTCCATAAATCCCCATGCGTGTAGGGCTGACCGGATATGTAAAGGCGCAGCCGCGACTCATAGTCTCCTTGCCAGCAGGACTTGTTCTCCTCCGTGAGCAATTCGATGGCCTTCCTCTGCCACGACGCGGCGGACGCGAAGTCCCCCACGCATGCGGAGACGGCCGCCAGTGCGGCGATATATCGATGATCCGTCCAGTTGGTCAACTCGCACGCCCGCGTGGCGTTCGCCGCGGCCTGATCCTCGTCGCGAAGCTGGGAGACGGGGCAGGCGGCCTGCAGCCAGGCAAGATCACATCGTGCTGCCGCGTGGTTCGGGTCGAGTTCCACAGCCCTTGCATAATCGGTGATGGCATCCTTGTAGTTCCCGCCACTGTGCTTGCGTCCTCTGCCCCGTTCGTAGAATGCCTCGGCCACTGTAGCGCGGACCCTGCGAGCCTCCTCGCTCGTTCCGATTTCAGGGATCAGGCGTGCCGCGTCGTCTATTCTGGCCTCCTCAAGGCAGTGCCACAGCCTGCCGAGCTCGGTTTCCTCGCCGGCCAGGACTTTCTCCGCCTCGTAGAGCAGGCCCTGTCGAGGCGTGCCGGCTGCGCCTGCCGGGAGCCGACGCAGCCGTTCCAAGGCCGCTTTCGCCTCGTCCGAACGACCCAGCCGATGCAGCGACATGGCCGCCATCGCCGCAGTAGAGCCACTGGGCTGCCAGCCAAGCGCGTCGCAGAGATCCTCCAGCGAGCGGAACGTGTCGAGAGCCTCCTCACACTGGCCCTTGCGATAACAGGCCTCGCTTAACCCGCTGACGAGCGTGATGAAGCCGTAAAGGTGTGCGCCCGCGTCGGTGCGGTACGTCCCTCGCCGAATCGCCCCGGCGAAGTCACGACAGCTTTGCCGCAGGTACTGCTCTTCCGTCCGTGCGGAACGAACCGCCTGGTGGACCGAATCCGCCGGATCGAGCTTCGCCAGCCAGAGCCCGCCGTACCAGTCTCGGAGCTCCAGGGCGATTCGGGAACCGTCGGGCGATAGATGGCCCAGCACCACCGGCGACGGGAAGAGCTGCCAGGCCTTCTCCCGCTCGACATCGAAGCTCCAGAGCCCCATCTCCCCTTGATGCAGCCCGCCCGCAAGGACTTCTCTTCCGTTCGGCGTCCACCTCAGCGCCATGCCGTGCTGCCCGTCCGGTGGAGGCGCCGTCCACCTGGCCTTCACCTGGCCACTGGAGATCTCCACGACAGAAAGTCTGTCCGCCTCCGAATGCGCCAGATACTTGCCATCGGGCGACACGGCAAAGTAGGGATCACAAGCAAGAATCGACTCCGGCTTGTCGAGAGGATCATCAACGTTGAGAGAGTAGGCGCAACCACCGGAGTGATAGAACAGTTGCCCCGTCCGACCCACCCAGTTGGGCCAGTCCCCACGCGCCAGATAGCGAGGCTGCCCACCGGTCGCAGAAACGACCCACAGCTCAGAAGCGCAGCCGGCCGGTCCGCGGTTCGGGACACGATCGAACGCAATCCACCGGCCATCCGGCGACCAGGCACAGGTCTTGCCGGAGGTGGCCAGGACTCGCACCCGGCCCGTCTCGATGTCCAGGACTTCGAGCCTTCCGGGCTCATAAACCAGCGGCGCCCCGGAGGTGGGAGACCCGCTGCGCAGACCATACAGATCGATCCTGCCGTAGGCCAGTTCCTTACCGTCGGGAGACCACCCGGGCACCCCAAATGCCGATGGAACCAGGCACGTCCCCAGAGTCTGACACACGCGGTATTGATCGGTGGCCTTCTGCATCAGGGAGAACGGCTCGTCGCCAATGATGTCCTTGGGCAGCTCCAGCGAATGCCCCGCGATGAGCAGTCGGAAAGTGTATCGGTAAATCCATAGCTTGTAGAAGCTATACCGGGGCTGGCGGACAAGCTGGGCGTGCTGCTCCTTTGCCCCGGGATAATCGCCTGCCAGGACCAGGGTTGCCAGTAGCTCGAATCCGTTGCGGAGGTCGTTCGGCCTCAATGTGGCGCAGTACCGGGCATCCTGCAGTGCGGCCTGGTACTCCCGCATCTGCGTCAGAGTCCTGCGACGCTGGTCATGGAGTTCAAGCAGTTCGGCCTGACTGTCACACAGCGAGATCGCACGATTGTGGTCCTCCATGGCGGCATCATATTGTCCCGCTTCCCGCCGGGTGATCGCTCGCAGCGCATATCCCAGTGCGTCTTTCGGCCTCATGACGATCATGGCCTCGGCATCGGTTGTCATCGTCGCGTAGTCCCCTACAGCCTCACACGCCAAGGCTCGCGCCTTTCGCGCCGGGTAGTAGGCCGGGTCCATTTCCACTGCTTTCAACAGCCACGCGGCGGTCGCCATCGAGTCGTCGGCTGTGATGCCGCGAAGCGTGTATGCTTCGGCCGTCTGCGGCAGGAGCGATTCGCCCGCCTGCTGGTGCAACTGAGCCTTGGCAGGATTGCTGCCCATATGGATCGTCGCCAGCAGGCAGTGCGCCGGTCCCGCGATCTGCGGCGGGCCCTCAAGCAGGCTGGTCAGCTCAGTCTGGGCCTCGTCAAACCGGTCGAGCGTGTACAGCAGATTCGCGCGCAGCAGTCGCGCTGCCGGTTCGGCCTGTCCGTTCTTGAGATAGTCCTCCAGGACGTCGAGCGCTTCTTTGTAGCGTCCCTCGGCCTGGAGCCGCTGCGCCGAGGAGAGCTTGCGGTCGGCGTCCACAGTCCGCTCCAATGTCACCATTGCATGCTGTGCCCGTTGAACCCGAATGTACAGCCAGGTGCTGGTCACGAAGCCAATCAGCAGAATGGCCATGATGGCCGCGGTCGTCGCCACGGGCACCCTGTGCTTTCGCAGCAGCTTGCGCAGGCGGTATGCGGCCGATTCCGGTCCGGCGATCAATGGCCTGCCATCGAGATAGTTGCGGATATCATCGGAGAACTCATAGGCGGAGCGATATCGGCGGGTCCGGTCCTTGCGCATCGCCATGAGCGGAATCCACTCCAGCTCCTTCTGGAGAGATTTGGCCAGGGCGGTGATATCGGTGTGGCGGGCCTCGGCGATCCGCTGCGCCTCCGGGCCAAGAGCTGAAAGACGCGTGCTTGGCCGCAGCGGCTCCTGCTCGCGAATGATCCGCTGGACCTCGGTAAAGGCTGCCGAACGCAGTGTCTCGGCGTCGAACGGCAGTGTCCCGGTGAGCAATTCGTACAGCACGACCCCGAGCGAATAGATGTCCGTGCGGGTGTCGATATCCAGCCCGCTCATCTCCGCCTGCTCCGGGCTCATGTACTCGGGCGTTCCGATCATCTCTGCGTAGCGCGTGAAGATCGTCTGCTCCGTGAGCCGCTGATTCATGGCCTTGGCGATACCGAAGTCGATGACCTTGGGCACGGGCACGCCGTCGTGCAGGGTCACCATGATATTCGACGGCTTCAGGTCGCGGTGGATGATGCCTTTCTGATGAGCGTGGTGCACGGCGTTGCAGACGGGGACGAACAGCTCCAGCCGCTCCTGTGTGCTCAGCCGGTTGCGGTCACAGTACTCGGTGATGGAAACCCCGCGCACAAGCTCCATGACGAAATAGGGACGTCCCGCCTCCGTGGCGCCGGCATCGAACACCCGGGCAATATTCGGGTGGTCCATGATGGCCAGGGCCTGTCGCTCGGCGTCGAAGCGGGCCACAACCTGGCGGGTATCCATGCCGAGCTTGATGATCTTCAGGGCGACGCGCCGGCGCAGCGGCCTCTCCTGCTCGGCCATGTAGACGACCGCCATGCCCCCTTCGCCGATCTTTTCGAGGAGCTTGTAGGGCCCGATCACCGTGCCCGGCCCCTCGATCGGGGCCGAAGGCGCACGGGTGTCGCCGTCCCCGGCCTCGGGAGCTGCAACGAGTTGCAGGATGCACCGGGGGCACTGTCCTTCCGGCGTACCGCTCGGGAGGACCCCGCCGCATTGCGGACACTGCTTTTCCTGGCTCATGACCTTCTCCGGCTTCAATGGCGGAATCAAATCCGCTGTTACGTACGGAGAAATCGTCCGAGCGTTACACGAATCCGCACGATCTTTCTGCTCCTGTCAAGGTGACAAACAGGGGTGGCAGCGGCAAGCGGAGTTTTCGGAGCTTGCCGATGGTGTTGACGCATATCCCACGAGCCATCGGCAAGCTGCGCTTGCCGCTGCCACCCATCGTCAGGTGCAAATCGTACATCGAAAATCGTAAATCGTAAGCCATTTGGGCCTCACCGCTCGAATGCGGCGAAAAGGTCTCGTATCTCTTCCTCGAGCTGCTCGGCCGTCGTCACCGTCTCTGCGATCTCGCCGCGAATCAGTTCGCGCAATCGCTGCCGAAGCCGGTGCGCTGCCACTCTGACCGCTCCCTCGCTCATGGCCAGGCGATCTGCACTCTGGCGGTAGAAGCCCGCTTGCGGCTCGATCGTGACATGGTCCTTCAACTGCTCGAAAAGCTCGCCCTTGCCTGCGTCGGCGTACTCGCGACGGAGCATCTCCATCGCTCTGGCGATAACTGTCAGCGCCCAGGATCGGTCGAAAAGCTTGTCAGCGGACAATCGGTCAGCGGGCTCAAGCGAGTAGCGGGTCTCCGCCTGCTCGAATTCCAGCGGCAGGATGCACTTGCCGCCACCGCGTCGCTCGGTCTGGGCCCGGCGACACTCATCGGTCACGAAATTCTTCAGAGACGCCAGCAGAAAGGACCGGAACTTGTACTTCTGAGGCTTCACGGTTTGCAGCCCCCGCTTTTCCAGCAGATGGGTGAAGAACCCTTGCACGAAGTCTTCCGCACGAGACCTGTCATAGCCCTGCCTGCGGAGGTAAAGATAGAGGGGAGGCCAATACCTCTGGCATAGAAACTCCAGGGCCTGTCGGGCAGCCGGCGAATCCTCCTGCCCGGCGGCAACCACCATGGTCCAGCGGGTAGGGGCGAATGATGCGCCCGTACCGGACTGGGCGGCTCCAAGCGAATCGTGATTCACTGAGTCCTCTTGCATCGCGAAGATTATGGTCCAACGCATGCCTTGCTGCGTTCTGCACGTTGACCTATTCTACGCTGATCACCGCCAAAGGCCAAGGGGCTGGGCAGGTTCGACCCAGGCTAAGGCGCGGGCCTGCGGCAGCAGAAGATTGCCTCACACCTTGCGAAGCGTCAGGCGAACGCTTGCACCCGTCGCCAGCCGATACCGATCCAGGCCATCTTGTGGGCTGACCAGTCTCTCCAGCTCCGGCTGTTCGCCGGCAGGCAGGACCAACTCGCCTTCACAGTCCGCAGGCAGCGTAATAGCGAGCTCTCGCCGGCCGAGCGGACCCTGGCTGCGGAATTGAATCGGTCCGCGCACGGTGTGGGCAGTGAGGTCGAGGTTCTCGAGGTCGCCCAATTGCGGGCGGATCTCGCATCGGCGAAAGCCCGGCTCCAGAGGCTGAATGCCGGCCACGTTCATGAAGAAGCAGTATAGGGGCGCCACCGCACAATGGCTCCATTGTGAGCCGGAGTCGGGCTGGGCTGTCCAGTCCTCCTGGAGCGTGTTGTTCAGACGCACCGACGGCATCGTGGCCCATCGCTGGCGCAGCGCCTGCAACACGACGTCGATCCTCCCGCCCTTGGCCAGCGCCCAATATCGCCAGTTGGCATTGCACGGGTACGACTCGCCCATCGTCTTCGGCACCTCAGCCAGCGCCTTGAGCGATGCAGCGGCGCGGCCGTCGGGGCACTGGTCGAACAAGATCGCGGTGGCGGTCGAACGGTCACAGAGACGCATCTCCTTTTCCTCCGCGAGCCAGGGTCGGTTGACGACGAACAGCTCGTGCTCCTCGCTCCAAAATGCCTTCACTGCGGCGACGCGCAGCTCCTGGCCGAAGCGGGCTGCAGCACGGGCGTTGGCGTCATCGCCGAAAGCACCCGCCAGGACCGGCAGCGCCCTCTCCAGCATGGCCGCCGCGTAGAGGTTGAAGGCGCATTGCTTGTGACGTTGCCGACGATAGGCCTGGTGGTCCATCCATACGGCCGGCACGCCGGTGTTCTCCACGGGCAGCAGCCCGTCGCGGCCCTGCATACGGCGAAGGGTGCCGGCGAACGTGAGCAACCGCGGATACACCTCAGCCAATGGCCCCACGTCACCCGTGTGCAGGTAGAAGTAGTAACAGTCGAAGTTGAAGCCGACGCCATGATCGAGCAGCGGACCCCACGGGGTGAAACCGAGCTGACGCTGTGCGAGGCGAGCAAGGCGATCGTACGCCGGCCAGCAGTCCAGGAAATAGCCGTCCAGCGTCATGCCCTGGCTGAACGTGCGCACAAAACGTCCCGGCAAGCGCGTCTCGCCAAAGGCGAAGTAGATCGCGTGGAGCTGGTGTCCGCCGTCGCCGCTGTATTGCTGGCGCTCACGGCCCATTCCATCCACCACCGTCTCCTGTGCGGAGTTGCGGAGCGTGTTGATGGAGGCATCGAGGACGAGCTGGATCGCCGCGTCGGAGCATTGCACATGCGGCTCGTGAGGCCATGGAAACTGGCGGCGACGCACGCCCACGTCGCGCACGGTCACGGTACCCCGGGTGTTGCGGATGTGAAGTTGCAGCCAGCGCAGACTCTCGAAGTCGAACGTCTCGAACCGGTTCACGCCCTCACGGCAGATGAAGCGTGACCAGGCGTGGAAATGCGTGTTCAGCAGCGGCGGCCCGCCCGGCGCGTGCGCCTCCTGCACCAGCAGCTCAACCGTCGTGCCCGCCGGCGCCTCGATGGTGAAATAGGGCCAGCCGACAATCTGCTCCTGCAACTCGAATGTCAGCGCCGCAGCTCGCGACCCATCGAGATCGACCTGCCAGACGCCCGGCCCGACTTCCTTACCGATTGTGGCGGCCTTGGCCTTGAAGGCGTTCGGCGGCACGCACTCGAAATACTCCTCCGCCGGGCGAAGCCACTCGACACGGAACTGCTCGGTCAGTTGTTTGACAGGGACGAGCGTCTCTAGCAGCAGCGGCACGCTGCGTGGGCGCAGTTCCGTCCCGCTTTGCGGAGCGCCGATGTCTTGTGCGTAGTCGCCGTAGCCGGCGGCGATGGACGGCTTGTCCGCGGGACCGTCGAGCACGCGGGCCGAGAGCCAGTTGCGGTTCGGCACGAATCCCGGCGTGGACCAGCCGTGCGGATACAACCTCGCGTCGAACTCCTCCTGGAACGCGCGTAAATACCACCGCTTGTACTGCCCCGGTCGCCACGCCCGGGCCAGATGCGCGTGCCATTGACCATCAGAGACGACACGCTGCTTCGTCCCGTCAGGCATTTCGAGGTCGAGGCAGAAGAGGAAACCAGGCTTGCCCGCAGGCCAGGTCCCCTCGCCATGACCGTAGTAGAGCACCTGTGCGCCGAGGACGTTGCTTCCCGCCTGAAGGACGTCTGTCAAGTCCATCGGATCGATTTCCTCGAAGCGAGGGTCGCACGGCGCGGGGCCAAACTGGATGCGGCGGCCATTGGCGAAAAGGAGGTAACGGCTGCTGCCCAGGACCCATCCGATGGCCCGTTTGGGTTTGACGGGCAAATCGAGTTCACGGCGGAACAGCACCATCGTATTGGCCAGACATCGTTCGCTGGGATACCAGAGCCAGCGTGCAGGCCGCAGATCGGGCAGCTTCATCGGTGGGCCGGCGTGTTTCTCAATCGCGGCCGGATCGGAAGGCACGAACACGTCCGGCTCCCTCCCCGCCCCGGCCTCCGCCCCGGCGACCCACATCCCCGTCCCAACAAGGGCGGTGTTCCTGAAGAAGTCGCGGCGGCTGACACCCTTATCCTCGGGCTCACCGTTCCCAGTCCCATCGTGCGGCAAAACCGTGTCTTTCATTCTAATGACCCTCGTCAAGTTCTTCTCCAGCGACGCACCGGATTATACCGTAGACCAATGCTCGCGGGCAAAGCCTCAAGGACCAGTTCCTGCCGCAAGAGACCCTGGAGGAGATGTTCGGTGAGAAGATCGCCGTGGCATACTGGCGTCTACCATCGTAGGACGCGGCTTTCACCTATGCGACGGAGCTACTCCACGGTGGATGTGTCCAGACAGGCGGCGAGAGTACAGGGAGGCAGCCGGGGGAGCCCTCCCCTACCCCTATGGGGTCCCCACAGTACCGGCTATTGCATCCGTCAAGCGGATAGGACCTCCATCCATGCCAGGCTGAATGCACTACATTTGAGGCTATTTGGGGTCCCCTGTGCTGAGGATGGCCTGGGCGTGGCGGGCGAAGTGGCCACGCAGATCCTGCACGTATTGGCGCAGGATACCCTCGGCGAGGCCTTGCCGGTCGCCGCAGCGATAGAGGGCCCGCGCCAGAACGATCTCACGGACGGCAGGGTTCACGGACTGCGCGGTGCGGCCCTGGCCCTGTTGTTCTTCGCCGAGGATGCGCCGGGCTTCGGACAGCGTTGTGATAGCGTGGCCCATCATGCCCGGCCTTTTCAGGAGTTCGGCGAGGGGTTCCGCGGCGGCGGGATCGCCAATCGATTCCAGCGCGATGGCTAGGGCACGGACATGTGAGAGCGGCTGATCCGGTCCCAACTGGCGGGCCTTCTCCAAAACAGCCGGCAGGGCCCGTGTATCGCGAGTATACCCCAGCGCGATGATCAGAGCGTCCACGCGACTGTAATTGGCGCCCTTGTCGCCGAACGCGGCGAGATCCGAGCCCTTGTCCCAGGACAGGCTGTGCACGGCTTCGAGCAGTGTCGCAATCCCCGTGCTGTCACCCATCACAGCCAGGATGCGGGCGTACTGTAATTTCGCGGCGTCATCCGCATGTGCGTATGCCTCACGCAATCCCGGCAGCGACTGCTCGGGATGCGCAAGGACAATGGCCAGAGCACCGTAGTCGTCGAGTGGGCCGTGAACGGCCTCGCGAACCTTGTCGGCCGGCGAAGGGAAGGAATCCTGATGCGTGAGCACTTCGGCGGGCAGATTGCCCATTTCGATCAGGTGCTCTTGCACCGCCTTGAGATCCACGCTGCGCAGTGGTCCGGCCTCCCTGGCCGCCCGGGCAGCGACAACGCCGGCGGCATAGCCGAGATTCTGCATGTCCGCCTGCATTCGTATGGCCGCCATAGCATCGCGATGGGCGCTGAGCCCGATGCCGATCACAAGCAGACCATCCAGGCCGCGAGGCAGCAGGCAGCGGTACGGCAGGTAGCAGCGAAACACCTGATCTTTCGGCGGCGCCTTAAGCAGGTACAGCGCATGGACCGGGAAGCCGTACATGTCATAGTTGCTTTGATGAACGGAGATCGTGTCGGCGTAGGTCCTTCCGGCATGTTGATCGATGGGAGTCAGCATGGCGTCGCCGGCAATCTGACGGCGCTCCCGGGTATCGACGAGCTGGCCCAGGTCATAGGCCGCACGGAAACGGTCCTTGGCGTACACGCGCATGTGCCAGATGTCCACCACGTCGGTGTCATCGGCATAGGTGTAGCAGGTGTTGACGTAGGAGTCGCCCGGATTGCGCCCGGCATCCCGGCCAATTGGAGCGAGATATCCGAGCCGCCCGTGTAGACGCAGGGCGCGCCTGCCGCCGCGGCTACATCAGCATTGCCCGTGGCGTCAATGACCACTTTCGCCGACACAATGCCGCGACCATCCGGCGTGGCCACGACGACGCCCCGGACACGGTCGCCTGCAAGCCAGACGCCGCAGCCAAGCGCACCAGACCAGATCTCCGCGCCGGACCGGCGCAATTCCTGCCGCCACCACTCCGCTTTACCAACGACATGCACGGCAGCCCCGAGTTTTCCCACGCCCTCGTCCACCTGTTTGGTGAAGCCCTCGCGAACACCGTTCCAGTACTTGCCGATCAAACCGGCCGTGCCAACGCCGCCGAGACTGTACAGGTATTCAATCACGAGCGTTCGGGCGCCTTGTCTGGCGGCGGAAATGCCCGCTGCCGCGCCGGACGTGCCGCCCCCGACGACCACCACGTCATATTCGCCGAGTACCGGGATCGTGCGTGCCTCACTGCGGATTGTCGGCAGCCCCGTCTGCGTCGGGCGGACCCCCGTCAGGATCTCGCGAATATCGCCGGCCGTCACAGCATCGTGTGCATCGCCGGGCAGTCTTGTGCCTTGCGGCTGCGGACGTGATGTCGCCTCTTCGGCGGCTGCCCGGCCGATGCGGGCGCCGACGGCCATCAGGTTCACCGGTCGCAAGAGTGCTTCTGCCGCAGGACGAGGCAGGTCCGCACAGCCGCCAAGGAGAAACATGTGCTTCACACCCGCCGGGCGGAAGGAAGCCAGGTCTGCCCGTTCCGGCCCGGGCCAGGGGCCGGTCGATTCACTCTGGGCCATCAGGCGGTCCGGCGGTACGTGAAAGAGTGTGTCGGATGCTTCCAGTTGCCGGGGATGAAACGTGGCGTCGCGCGCGAGTTGCTCAACCTCAGCGAGCGACCGGAACGATCCGTCTGCCGGCAGCGTCAGGGTGTATTCGAACGCTGGGTGCCGCCGGCCATCGGAAAACCAGTCCAGATCCAGCCGGCGGACGCTCATGCGCTCGCTCTGACGGGGCTCGCCGCCGATGACCACCCGTTTGAACTGATGCGGGCCCGGCGATGAGGATCGGACAGTGGCGCCGGCCAGCCGGGCCACCGTGGCACGTTCGGTCGTGTCCACGATCACCTTGGCCACAACCGCTTGTCGTCCGGCTCGGTTCGCCATGACCACGCCTGCGATCTGCCCGGAGTCATCCCGAAGCACGTCCGTCACGTAACAGCCATAGAGAAACGGTACGTCGGCATCGAGCAGGGCCTGATCCAGTGTACGCTTCACATGCATCGGCCGCAGCGGGTCACCCCCTGCAAAGAGCCTCTCCCCAAGTGCGGAGCGGGCGCGATCATTTGGGTCCGCCCAAAGGCGCAACGTCGCACAGAGATCATCGCCGAGATAGGGCTTAGGCGTAGCCAGGAATACGCGTGCGCCGCAACGGGCCGCCTCGCAGGCCGCTGCGACGGCCCCTGACGACCCCCCAACCACCACCACGTCCACCGAATACACCAGGGGCAGCTCCCTCGCGGATTCTCGAACTCGCGAATTGTCTGCGGGAGAAGACGATCCCAGTGCGGCCGATGCGATGAGCACGATCCCACTGATCCGCAACCATCCGGCTCTCATACATTCTCCAGTATCGCAGGTTCTCATCGTCTGGCTGATCGTGACTGCACGGACATAAGTGCGATGGCACACGGTAATATATGAGCTTCACATCGCAGGAGCAGATGCTCCTTCTGTTCCCGGCCAAAAGTCCGTCCCCCACAGCCACTGGTTGATTTCGGCGTCCCGATTGGCAGGGTTGGCAACGCTCATATCCTTCATCAGGACATTGTAGTGCTCGACAGTCTGCCTGAGGCCCAACTGTCTCGCGGCCTCGCCCAAGGCACTCTTCCACATCGCCAGTTTTATCCAGGCGCCCGGCGACATGTCCAGAAGGAGGGCGTCCTTGGATTCATTGTTAACCAGGGTAACCGCGTCGCGCACCTCTTTCTTCCAAATCCAGATATGCGTGCTCCAGAAGGCCGGGTGGTCACGCGGACTCTCCTCCCAGTAGGCAGTCGGGTAAGGTGTGTAATCTCCCTGGAGTATCGACTCGTAGCCATAGTTCCGATCACAAGACAGATTCCTGACACTCGGACAGAAGAAGATCTTGCGATCGGCCAGGATGCTATTCTCCATGATATCCTTGGTGAAGTGCGGCTGCCAGTCGTATCCATGATCCCCGGTCCCGCCGCGGTGGTACCACACCTTGCTGTTGCGCCATTCGGAATTGGTTGCGGACTGATACGTCGAAATCGCAATTCCAACCTGTCGCATGTTCGATTGACAGGCGCTCCTGCGGGCCTGTTCCTTGGCACGCTGCAACGCCGGCATCAATATCGCCATCAATAACGCGATGATGGCAATGACGACAAGAAGCTCGATCAGGGTAAACGCTCGCATAGTTCTTGTGTTCACAAAAAGATCCTTTCGTCTGAACCAGCGGTCACTCCTTACCCGCTGCATGGGCTCGGGACACGTGCATGGAGTTGAGCCGGCATCCCCCTGCTGTTACATCTCACGACCTTACGGACGTAGCCCGGGCCAGTGGATTACTTCCCGCACAGCCTGCTCAGGTTGGGGGGGCAGGACAATGTGGGATTGTCCTGCCCCTCGGCAATTCACATCATCGTACGTGCGCCTGTGCCTTACGGAATTTCCGATAGCACCTTATAGTTGAAGATTCTCAGTTGGCCATTGGCTTCACCATAGATGCCGTATGCGGTAAGGTCGCCGGCCGGCAGACCCTTTGTGCGGGCGCCGGCGGCAACAGAGAGCTCAACACCGGGCTTCAGAGTTAGATCGCGCCAGTCGGAAGCCGCCGTCGTAAAGGTGATAGCGACGACGGTCTGGCTTGCCTTTATGTAACCAGCGTCTGTGGCAAACCACGCATCATCGGATGTGTCGCCCGGTGTGTTATTCTTGTCGATTCTGATCGCGAAACGAAACGGGGTGTCTTTCTTCTGGACCTCTGCCGAGAACGCTCCCACATCGAACTGGGAGAGCGCACCCGGCTCTTCGGTGAACATGAAGGCGATGTTTCCCTTGAGGTGAAAGGCCTTATTATCCTCGGAATCAACGATGATATTGTCATCCTTATAGTCGCCGGGTTCGATAGTGGTGACTTCCGTGGCATTCGATCCAACGTACCCCTGCCAGCCGATCCAAGCCATGGGTTTATAGTTGCCCTGGCCGTTGGGGAACGTCTCCTCGTACAGCACTGCGTCAGACGCAGAGGCCGGCGGCTCCTCCAGAACCACAAGGGCATCGAGCAAGACGCCCTCTTCCCGATAGGCGACCTCAAGAGTATACGTGCCGGCGGCCATCTTGAAGAGGACCGTTGCACTGTCGGCGTCATAGCTATTGACCGCTGTCCAATGCCATGCCGATTCTCTCTCCATGCTCCAATGCAGCCAGCCACTGACGTCCGTCTGCTGGCCGATGATCGCGCCTGGAATCCTGACCCAGAAGGAATCGCTGCTTCCCGCGGGAGCGATCACCCGGCCGACGATCCTGTAGATTCCGCCCGGAACCGTAATGGTGTATTTGGCCACTCCTGCGGCAGGCGGATTATCCTTACTGACGTTGCCCTTCGCCGCTGCTATGTACTGACCGCCGGAAGCATCGGCCATATCCGACCAGGTCTTCATCGGCTCGGTGATTGACGTAGCGGATTCAGCTTCCAGCCACGACACGACCGTTGCGGACGCGGGAACCGAGCGATACAGCCGAATGTCGTCGATGTATAAGGTGCCTGAACTGCCATTACCCTCGACACCGATACTGAATGATGTGACATTCTCCAGCTTCGTCACCCCTGCCGAGGTCAGGTCGATATTCCACTGAGTCCACCAGGGCCTGTTGATATTCTCGGCGTCGCCGCCGTAAGGGATCTTGACGCCGTTGATCTTGACGTAGAGCTGCCCGCCCGTGTTCGCCGGATCGCCGGAGAAGAACAGGACAAGCGTCTTGGCCCCTCCCAGGGTCCAGTCCTGACCAGCCGCGAAGGTCCGATCCGCCTGCGAATAGAATGGCGCTGCCGTGTTGTCATAACCCAGTGGCATGGACTTGGCGCCGGAATGCACAACATCCTGCTCTACCCACGGAGGTTCGCTGGTGCCCACGAGCGCGCCCGAGCCATTTCCGGACCGGCCGGGTTCGGGCGTAGCATAGCCGGTTCCGTCTATCCAGGCCTGGAATATGCGATTATAGTTGCTGTAGTCGTCGTTGTAGCTCTCGAAGTCATCGACGACCAGGTACTCGGGCGTGGAAAAACTCGCAACGTCGCCCGGCCAGACGTCAGGAATCGCAGCCTCATTGACTTCATCGACCCGCCAAAAGTAGGTCTGTTCCAACTGAAGGTCGAGTGACGCGGTATCGTAGCTGGTGCTCGTCGCTGTATCAACCAGAGTCAACTCATTCGAATTCGTACCCATGTATAACTTGTGCACGCTGGCCTCGCGACCGGCACGCCAGCTCAGGACCGTATCCGGAAGCACCACGCTGTCCTGGACCGGCGAGAGCTCACGCACATACGTGGGAATGTATTCAAATCGTACTTCGCTCAGACCGTACTGCTTGAAGAGCCCGCCCCAGTTGCTTTGCGCGGTGATCCGGATCGCCGTGGCCGTCACATCCTGCAGGTTCACTGACGTCTTCTTGGCCTGCACGAGTTCTTGAGCGCCTAGCTCGGTCCAAACCTCTCCGTCCACGGAGTACGAGATCGCCGCCGTCTTGATTCCGAATCCGACGAATTTTTCGAGTTCCGTGTTGTGGTTCCATACCTGCACTGCGTGCATCTTATATGGTTTGTCGAAAGTATACTGGATCCAGGCGCCGTTCGGCTCCTCGGCGCTGAGCCACATATCGTTGGGCTCTTGCGAATGTGCCTCGCCGATCAGCCCGGAACCATCGATCGTCTTGCCAGGGTCCTTACCGGCGCTGTCCTGGCTTGAGGCCGTTGCCGTAATGGAACGGCCGGAAAGCGGGATGGCAACCGGTTCCACGGTGAAGCTCCAGACTTCACCAACCCATGGGGAATCCGGATGCCCATCTTTGATCTCATCGACGCGCCAGTAGTAGGTCTGGCCGAGGTTCAGACGGCCGGGGGCATAGCGAGCCTCGGTCTGACGCCCCACATAGGCATTGGAGGCGGCGGTGGCGTTGCGCACGGCATCCAGATCGGTTCCCAAGAACACATCGTGTTGGACAGCTTGTTCGCCGGGCGTCCACGTCAGGACGACATTCCGAAGCACGTCGGCGATTTTGTCGGACGGGCTCGGCCTTCTCGCCATGACAGGCAACACGCCTTCCATAGCCTCCTGGATATCCTGCACGGTCAGAGCGCGGCTGTAAAGGCGGACATCGTCGATGCAACCATCGAAGTATTTCACGGCACTTCCAGCCTTATCGATGAAAAGCCGTCCGATTTCCAGCGGCACGTCGAGTCCGCTGAAGAGGAACTCAGAGCCACTCTGCAGCAGCGCCGTACCTACTGGCTCGCCGTTGACGTACAGACTGGCCGTGGATGTAATGTGATTGTACACGCCGGATACGTGGTACCAGGTGTTTCCAGTCCAGGATTTACTGGGCGTATACACGTAGCAATAAGCCGGCCCCTCCACTTTGAGGTACATGGCGCCCTTGGGGTTCTGACTGTTGTCCTTGCCGATGAGAGTGAACTGCATGGTGTGGTCTTCATCCGGGGCCTTGCCTACCGGAGCCATGCTCGATGCAGAGTCTGCGTTGAAATCCGCGGTTAGCTTCATCCAGAACATGAGCGTCACGTCCGTGATATCGAAATCCGCATTGTCCGGGATACTCGCATAGCCGTCGATGCCATTCACTCGCAATACTCTGCCTCTCTCCGCATCGTCGACGATGCTCGCTCCTCCGAGGAGAGTGCCGTCGTTGCCGTTGCCGCTGGAGTCCTTGGCGACGCCGCCGGAACCTTCGTCGAACTCCCACCAGCCGACAAGGTCTGGATCTGCCGCTCTCGCAAAGCCCGTCCAGACCAGCCCCAGCACTGCAACCAACAGAAATGAATACCACATGTGCCTGTACATAACCACGTCCTCCAAACCAGTCATTTTTCTCTTACTGCTTCTGCTACGCAGCGACATCTATTCCCCTTTCACTCCGACTTCTTGTCCATTGGACCGAGTTCTACGGCCGGCTCGGCAAACAGGCCCAGGTCCCACATGGAACCATCGGTGCCCTGTGTTACTGCCAGCGTCAGAAACCGATCTTGCTCATGCAACGGAACATCTACCTTGATCGCGCCCTCGGCCTTCGTGGCATCTTGCCGAACGAATCGCACCTGCCCGTCGACCAAGACCCAAAAGTCGACTTCTTCATCTTCCTTGGGTATCTCCGCGCACACCCCACATTGGGCCGTGAATCGCCGCATGGATCCAGCCGTCAAACGGCTGCGCATGGCGTCAAGGTCAAAGGTGATGCCGACATTCGCCTGCATGTAGATGTGTGGATGAGCCACCGTGTCATAGATTCGGTCGCCCAGGCGAGGTCTGCACCTCATTTCCGGCGTGTGGAAGAGGATACTGCTGTGTGTATTCTGTATCTCGCCGTCGGCCTGACCGTTGGTCTCGGGACATTCCTGAAATACGTGGCCTTGCGAGGAAATGATCACTGGGCGGTCGCCACTGCCGTCGGGGATGAAGACTCCGTCCACAAAACCATTGTGTTCGACCCGCACGTATTGTCCCTTGCTCTTCTTTCTGTAGTTCTGCCCGTTGAATACGGTAACGCGACCCGTCAGCGGGTCGATTGCATACTGCATCTGACCGGTGCCAAACCCGTTGCCGCCGCCCAGAATATCTGCCAAGTCCAGACGCTTTCCCGGCAAGCCAAAAGAATCGACACCAGGCAGCGACCGGTAGAACAGGCGCTCTTCCAGCTTGCCCATCGTTATCGCTCTTTTCTGATCGACCCGAGCACGCTGGCCCTCCATCAATTCCCGGGAATCATCTTTGTGCTTGTCCGCATGCACAGCTCTGAGTCGAACCTGGCCATCGAAGACATGCACTTCGGAGGAGCCGTCGCCTTCACCTATCAGGACTCCGAACTCAGTGCCAAAATCCACAAGCTGCGAATTGGGTGTATCGACGGTGAATCCCCGCGCACGTGGTGAGGTAATTCTGGCAGTCAACGCCCCGCTGTCCAGGAACATCGATCGAGATGACTTGAGCTCAAATGTACACGGTGCCTGCAGAATCACCTCAGCCCCGCTCACGAACTTGATTTGTGTCCAGCCTTCCTCCAGACAGAATTGTCCACGCCGCAATTCCGCTTGCCCGGGCGGTGCAGTCCATCGGGCGTGCCGGGAGTCCTCAAGCGTCGCCACCACGCGCTGAGCCCGCCAGTGCTGCACTCCTGCTCCTATGACCAGTCCAAGAAATAACAGAACCGATGCCGCAACCCCCATCTTGTAAGTCACGCGGAAGAATGTCCCCACCATCACAGCGGCTCGTCGTAGATCCCAGGAGAACCGGGGCGTACGCCGCTCGGAATACTCTTGTTGCTTTCCAATCTCCTTCTGTTGGGCCAGGAAGACTTCCAGTTGTCGTCTCGCATAACCCTCGATGATGGAAATGCGTTCCTTGGGTGATCCTGCCCGTTCCAGCAGCACCCGCAATGTCTCGTCTTCAGAGTTCTCCCCGGAAACCTCATGATCCTTCCCCCGGCTGTTCACAGACTCCGTTGCCCGCTGTTTCTCGGCGATCGCGCGGAACGTGTCATCGAAACCGGATGGCTTGTCCTCCTGGGCCTGGACACGCTCCGATGTCAGGATCTCGTGGATACCGCGATTCAGATACGTCTCGATCACGAAGTCTCTGAGGTGGCCCGGGTCGGATTGGAGCCAGTCCCGCAGCGCTGCAGCCTCGTCCGGCTGAAGCCTGCCTGTAAGATAGCGATCAATGAGCCGCTGCGGATCGTCCATCATGCTTCTCTCATGATAGCCAGTTGACGTCGGATACAGAGTCTCAAGGCGCTGCGTATGCGATGGAGCATGACGTAGACGGTGCTGGTGGCGATCCCCATCAGGCCAGAGATGTGAGCAGGCTCTCGCTGGTCAACGTACCACATCTCGAGCAACGCCCGATCTCGTTCCCTGATCTTCCTCATGCACCGTCCGAGGGCCTCACGAAGCACTCCCAGATGCGGCCCCATCTCCTCGTAGGTAGTTGCGATCTTCTCCATCAGATAGTCATCAAACACCTGTTTTTCACGACCCTGCTTATGATAGTAGGCCAGAACCCTGTTCCTCGCGATACCCAGGGCCCAATGTGCAAACGACCGCTCACTGTCGTACTCATGGAACTTGACGACCAATATCATGGCGACATCCTGAAGAATATCCGCCGCGTCGTGAAAGTTGGGAACCAGAGACGATACATAGCCGGCAACCACAGGCTGTACCCGCGTCCACAGGGCCGTCAATCTCAGCATGTCCTTAGAGTCTTGCGCGTCCATAGTCGATCATCTCACCACTTCAGTTCCACCTGGCGGTCCGGTTCATCCATTGGGACCCCACTATACGGTTTCTCCCTTATATTTCCCGTAACCACCCCATTTCTTTCAAAAAAATGATATTCGTCTCAGATCGCGGTTGGCTCTGAAGGCGCCCTCCTGAGCGTGTGCCGCAGGGTTCCATCGCTACGCAGGGCCTCCTGCGCCTCGATTGGACCCTGGGACAGACGTTACGAAGCCCCTATATAGCGCAACGTGGAGTTGGACCAGCACAAATGCCGGGCTCCGGGGATTTTGAGACAAAGCTGTGCGATGCGAGACTCGGTGCCCGGCCTGCCGTCCGGGCCATGGGAGGCCAGGCAGCCTGTCAGCGTGACCCCTGCCGCAGAATGTCCAGCAATCGCTGGATAGTCAAGGGAGCGCTGCCCTCGTAATGGTTGTTCACGTTGACATAGGTGTCCACGGGGGCTTTCAGATTCTGCATGACAATGTCCGCCGTCGCCTTGAGCCCGTCGTCCTTGGGCTCCACGATCTTGTCCCACACGCCGCCAGCTTGTTCCTCAATCCCAGCCCGATCAGGACCGTGGAGGCGGATGATTGAGAACGGGGCTGTGCGAATATCGACCTTGGCGACCACTTCACCGATCCGTGGCATATAGTACCCGTCCAGGAGCACATACCCGAGGCCATGCTGCCGCAGAAAACTGATGAATTCATCCTTGAGGTAGTTCGGGTTGCGGGTTCTCGATGGCGTACTGGAATCCAGCCGGCGCTTTTTGAAAGAACACATCCAGCCGCTCCAAGAAGGCTGACATCGACGGCATCTTCTGCCTGTTCAGGTACTCGAATTGGAACATGATCGGCCCGAGCTTGCCGTACATGGGTTCGAGCGTCTCAAGGAAGCGGTGCAAGAGGTCCACGCTGAGGAAGTGCGGGTTCGGCTCGTTGGCGTGGCGTTCCGAACCCTTGGGCTGCTTGGCATAGGAATGGGTCAGGGTGATGGCATTGGGGGCCTTGATGCTGAACCGGAAGTCGTCAGGGACGCTGTCGGCGTACCGTTTGGCTGTGTCCGGGTCCGGCAGTCGTACGCCGGCGGCGAACAGGCTCCAGAACCACTGGTCGATCTCGACCGTCGTGAAGTGCTTCGCATAGTCCGGCAGGTAATTATTCGGGCGATACCTCTTGTCGGGGTCATAGACGAGCCCCTTCCAGGAATCATACTTCCAAGAGCAGGTGCCTATTCTTAAGTGGCCTGCGAATTCTGTCGGGATGTCGTACCCGGATGGCATAAGGTCTTCTCCTGTGCTTTCAGCAGATGATGTGGGCTCTCCTGTGACTACGCAACTCGCCGGCTACCGTTCGCCGGGCAGAATTGGCAGGGTCGCCAGAAGAAAGACGTTGTCACGCAGGATTTGCATCTACATTTCGGCCGTGACAAAAGACATACCAAAAAGCTGGGAGTGTGCTATCTGCGTACATCACCTCCAGGCGCTCCCGGCCATTCTGTGATGAGACTTCACAGCGGGAGTACGAGGAGGCAGCCGGGGGAGCCCTCCCACTACGCCTATGGGGTCCCCGCAGTACCGGATATCGCGTCGATCAAGGAGATGGGTTCCTATACGACAGATGGGGGAGAAGCTCGGAGTCAGGAAACAAAAAGGGTTGCGAGCATCGCCCACAGCCCTATGTTCGCTCATCTGCCGGCAAGCGCCGTCGCTACATCGTGTGAATCACGATGGACCCGCCGCCGATTCTCTGGTCAAAACCATTGTCATAGACTACATCTTCAGTCCCATCGGTTCCTTCTTTCCAGATTTTGATCCGGAAGGTATCCGGGGCCTTGTCGCCGGCCCAGATTTGGAACTTGTAGTTCCCGGAGCCGTTGATCGTACCCGTCCCTTTGAACCTGGCGTAATCCGAGGCCGTGACCACGAGCCAGTCATAACTCGTGCTGTGGAAATTCAGACTACCGGCCTTGAACTGAAACTCGGTATTTCCCGTCGGCACGGTGGCGCCTTTCTGGTACTTCGAGACGAAGCCAAAGGTGGCTTTGCCTGTAAGATCAGGATTCTCGGCATACGCCCCTGCGGGCGAATCGATCCAGCCGCCGCCGGTGACGAATCCTGCCGCAGGGTCGTACACTACCACAAATTCGAACACGCCGCTGTCTGAATCGCCGGCCGCGTCCGCGATGGTGAGCGTCAGGGTGTAAACGCCCGCTGCGCTATAACCATGGCTGCCGCTTACGGTCTTTGCATCCTCGTCAACCAAACCCGCCGCGGATGGGCCGTCGCCCCAGTCCCACTGGGCCGTATGGTTATCGCCACCATCGGGATCGGAGAATGATGCACCCGCTGTGACCAGGGTATTGACTTGAACCGGCTCCAGCGGTCCACTGATGGCCTCTACTACCGGCGGTGTGTTGGCAGGCACATAGGCCGATTCATATGCCCCCATATCCACGACACCGCCTGCGATACGCGGGTTGCCGTCGAGATCCGTCGTTACTCCAGGGGGCACCGCTGCGTTGTCGCCCGCGTCGATGCAAGGCGAGCCCGGCACCAGCCGTCCGGCGGAGTCCGCGAACAGCGGATCGACATCAACACAACCGACTCCAAACCAAGGCTGACCTGTTCCGCCCTCGACATCGCTATGGTGGATTATCAGGGTATTGCCGGCAACCGCCGACGGGTTATTGCCCCACAGGATGCAATTGGCAATCGTCGTGACGATACTCCCACCCTGATTGCAGACGCCCGCGCCATGTGACGCGCTACTGTTTCCGGAGAATGTGCAATTGGTGATCGTCGCATCACTCCCGCTGCCGTTGAGCATCCCTCCACCCCATGCGTCCGCCGCATTCCCGGCAAACACACAGTTCGTTAGAAGCGTATTGCTTGACGGACCACCCCACCCACCGTTCGCCATGGCACCACCGCTATAACTCGAATTCTGCCTGAAGAGACAGTTGGTGAGGATCGAGCTACTGGACTGGTTTATCACACCACCACCAAAGAAGCCGGCGTGGTTGTCGTCAAAGATGCAGTCAGCAACCGTTGAATTGCTGACGAGGTTGAACATGCCCGCGCCGTTGCTCCCGCATGAATTGTGACTGAACGTGCAGTTGGTCACACCGCAACTGTTGTTATCGTTGCGCATGCCGCCCCCGTCGCCCGTTGCCGAGTTGCCGCTGAAAGTGCAGTCCGTGACCGTAGCATCGAATGCGATATTGGCCAGCCCAGCACCGTGCTGGCTTGAGTTGTTCGTGAACACACAATTCTCCAGCGTCCCGGTGCCCCAACCCAGGAAGGCCCCGCCCCCCATGTATCCGGCACGGTTGCCGGTAAACGTGCAACGAGTGAGTGTCGGACCGCCGCCACCGGCACCGATGCCACCCCCGCTTCCCATTGCACGATTGTCGTTGAAGGTGCAGTCGATGATTGTCGGACTGGCATTCATACAAAACAATCCGGCACCCGCGTCGTGAGTGTAGGCCGGGTCACCATTGGCATTTCCACCAGTGATGGTGAACCCGTCAAGCACGGCTGTCTCATCCACGTCGCCGGCTCTCACGACACTGTAGCTATTCTCGCTCCGCGACGGATCACTTACGTCGCCCACGTCATTGGCCATCAGGTCGCCACTGAGCGTCGTCTCGTATTGTTTGATATCCCTGGCGTCGGGGTCGGCTGCGCCCGACCCGGCGTAGCCCCCTTTGATCGTTACACCGCTCTTGAGATAGAAGCCGATCGTACGGTCTCCAGGTGTTCTGCCGGTGCCTTGGTCAGGCTTGTAGACGCCCTGTGCGACGTGGATCTCGTCGCCCCTCAACGCTGCCGCCAAACCATCCTGGACGTAGCGGTACGCATCGGCCCAGTTCAATCCGGTGTTGGCCCCAATGGCATCATCATCCACATAGATCGTCGCTCCTGCTGCCAGACTCACCCATGCCAACAAGACAATGCCCGTACTGTAGTATGCTGCTCTCTTCATGCTGCACCTCTCCAAAAGTCAGTTGTCACCCTATCTCCGAAAGATAGGGCTGGTCTGGAACTTTCCGGCCGCGAAGCCCGGCACAATACGTGTTACTGACGGCAGATGCCGTGGGAATGTCAACTCCGTTGGGCGCTCGGTCACAGCGCCCGCCAAGCGACAACAATATAGCCTCGCCTGCTCCTGTCGGCAATCCGTAGACCTACGTATTTTTGCAGGGGGCATCCTCATTTCTGAGCGAGAGACAGCCATAGACGAAAAGACCTGAATATTCCCGCCTCCACCGACACTGCCACCAGGGGGATAGGCGCAGACGCCGGGCACCGGCGATTTAGCGGAATACCCTTGAAGATTGAGAGACTTGGCACCCGACCCGCCGTCCGGGCCAATGGAGGGAGTGGAAGCGAGACTATTTGGCCCGTAGCTGGACGGCGTATTAGCGAGACATCTCTATTGTACCCGTGGTGGTCACGGCCTGCAAAGGAATCCTCTATGAGAAGGGCAGCTCATCTGGATCAACCTTGCCGTAGGATTTCCAGCAATCGCTGGATGGTCAGCGGCGCACTACCCTCGTAGTGGTTATTCACGTTGACATACGTGTCCACACCATGTTCCATGTTCTGCCTGACAATATCCGCCGTCGCCTTGAGCCCATCATCTTTGGGCTCGACGATTTTGTCCCACACGCCGCCAGTCTGTTCCTCGATCTCAGCCCGGCCGGGACCGTGGAGGCGGATGACTGACAGCGGTGCCGTACGAACATCGAGCTTGGTGGCCACTGCCGCAATCCGCGGCATGTAGTATCCGTCCAAGAGCACGCACCCAACGCGGAGTTGCCGAAGAGCATCCAGGAATTCATCCCTGAGGTAATTCGGGTTCCTGGTCTCGATGGCGTATTGGAATCCAGCCGGGGCCTTCGCGAAGAACACATGTAGCCGCTCCAGGAACACTGACATCGATGGCATCTTCTGCTTGTTGAGGTACTCAAACTGGAACATGATCGGCCCGAGTTTGCCATGCATGGATTCGAGCGTTTCAAGGAAGCGGTTCAACAGATCCGTGCTAAGAAAGTGTGGGTTCGGCTCATTGGCGAGTCGTTCGGAGCCCTTAGGCTGCTTGGCATAGGAATGGGTCAAGGTAATCGCATTGGGGGCTTTGATGGTGAACCGGAAATCGTCAGGCACGCTGTCGGCGTAGCGTTTCACTGCGTCGGGGTCCGGCAGCCTTGCACCGGCGGGGAACAGGCTCCAAAACCACTGATCGATCTCCACAGTGTTGAAGTGCCGTGCATAGTCCGGCAGATAGTCATCCGGCCGATATCGCTTGTCCGGCTCGTAGACGAGTCCCTTCCATGAATCGTACTTCCACGAGCAGGTGCCTATTCTCAGGTGACCTGTGAATGCTGCCGGGATGTCGTACCCGGATGGCATAAAAGCTTCTCCTGCGGTCCAAGTAGATCATGAACACCCTGCTGTGACTACGCAAGCGATGAGCTGTCGTTCGCTGGGCAGGAATGGCATCGGAAGGTCCAAGAGTATGGGCCTGGTTGAGGTATGGACGAACCTGGAATCATGCTGAATGTGCGGCATCTTTTCGATGACAAGGCATGAATCGCAAAAACCAGCGCAGCGGTCTGCCGCTATGAGTAGCACTGAATCGCACGAGAACTCTCATGGAGACTCCGAAAACGAGGATTCGCGTGTCAGTGCGAATTACTGCAAGTCCTTACAGGACAGGGACTTGGGTGATGAAGGAATCGAACCTTCAACCGCCGCATTAAGAGTGCGATGCTCTACCGATTGAGCTAATCACCCAGGCAGCATCCCGGCTTCGCCGGATGCACGACCGGCACGGCACTGCCGTGCAAGTCTAAACCAAAAGTGTACAACACTTCGGACGGAACTGCAAGAGGTTTATACGGATTCTGAGGGATTCTTGTGCTGCGTTTATGCGGACCAAGCGTGCTTGACGCAGGCGTAAGCATGATGCCTCGCGGGATGGCGGATTCGTGCACCGGGGCGAATCGCGTCAGGGCAGGTCGATGGTGTAATCGCGGCTTGTGCTGAGCGTGCGGCGGCCTTTGCTGCAGGATGTGGCGATGCGGACGGTAGCCCGGTCGGCCTGCACCTGCGTGATCTTGACGCTCAGGCCGGCCTTTGGGGTGTCGAATGCCTCGGTGCTCAGTTCAACGGGCTCACTGACTGCGGCAGCGCCGTGGGCGGCGATGCTCGCCCGCGCCCAGGCCAGGCCGCTGGAGACCAGGTTGCGCTCGACCGCTTGCAGATAGGCCGTGTCGGCGTGGAAGAGCATCGCATTGGACCCCGCGCCCAGAACGAACAGGATCGTGCCCATCAACGCCAGTGCGACGATGACAAATGTCAGAAGGAAGCCCTTGTTGTTTCGCGTTCTCATCGGACCCCACGCCCCTTTCCGGCCCCGTTGACAAAGAAGACCTGCGAGTTGGCGAGCCTTTTTCGAAGCAGGTCGGCGAACCGCTGCTGCACGTGCGAGTGCATCTCGACGGCGTATGCTCTGCCGTCCTCCTTCCACGGCTGCCACGTGATCACCGCATTAGGCATCCGCCAGACGCGCTGATCATTCGGATCGGCGGCCCCCTGCCCTTTCAGCAGCGTCCGCACAGCCCGGCCGTCCTCGAATCGGTAACAGACCACAACATCCGGCCGACCTACCAGCAACGTACGCTCATCGGCGGCAGTATCGCCGACTCGCTCCGGCAGACCGACTGCCTCATCCACGTCCTGCCGGACCTGCCTCAGCATATCGAGCATCGTGGTGCTTTGCTGGACGACTCGCGTCTCCCGCGGAATATCCTGGATAAAGGTCGCAAATACTTGGCTGATCACCACCATCACGAGCGGGGCAATCGTGATGATGAGGAGCATCTCAATCAGGGTAAATGCCTTTCGCATCAGCTCTGCCCTCCTTTCGCGACGGTCGGCTGAGGCTGGATGTACCGCACCAGGTGGACCTTCACCTCTCTGGCGGCGGCGGTGACCTGAACCAGCTCCAGGCCGTCCCAGCGCCCGTCCATGCGAGAGCGATCCACCGTGACAGTCACATATGGCCACAAGCGCTGCAGCTCCTGTTCCTCAATGGGCGAGCCGGTCGCCGTGATACTGTCGATCTGCGCCGTCGCGGCGGCTATGCAGCGCTGGCGAGCCCACTGGTACTGGTTAAACTTCGAGAAGCCATTCATCGATGTCGCCAGGATCATGATGATCAGGCCCAGCAGCACGATGCTGGTCAGGAAGTCTGCCAGGAAGATCCCTTTGTATCGCGTATTCCTCATAGACCATGCCTCACTATGGATACACATGTGCGATGCTCTGCGTCAGCGTCGCCATGAGGGCCGAGAAGACCGCAAAGACGACGAATCCCACGGCGGCGCCGAGCATGATGATCCCCAGCGGCCACAGGATGAATCTCGCGAGATTCACGCGATAACTGTAGTTGGACCGGTAATGGGCATCGAGCATCTCGAGTACCGCCGGCGTGTTGCCCGTTTCCGCGCCCCCATCGAATGCCCAGGCCAGGGCATGGCCCAGTCCGCAGCGGCGGGCGGAGTCGCCGATCGCCTCGCCTCGCTCGACAAGCCGGAGCCAGCACGCCAGGCGCACTCGAAAACAGAGGTTCACGTCCAACTGCAGCGTGCTCCGGATCGCCTCGTTGACCGGGCAGCCGGCGTCAAGCGACATCCGTAGCACTTCCACCACCTGCACCATGGCGCGGTTCCTCTCGAACCAGTGCAGGATCGGCAGATGCCACTTGATGGAGTCGCCGAGCCGCGAGAGCAGGTACGGCTTTTCCGGCCGCCGCCTGCGCCACGCCCCGTAGATCCAGAGGCCGGAAGCACTCATGACAACGAGACAGAGCAACAGGATCAGGCCATCGCCGGTCATCACAGGCTCGACGATGCGTATGAGCAGGCGCGTCGCGGCGGGCAGCTTGCCTTCGTTCATCTCTTCCAGTATTGCCTTGAACTGAGGTATGACAAACCGCAGGAGGCCCATGGTGAACAGAAAGAGAATGATGAGCATGACCACGGGATAGGCCGGATGAACCGGCCGCAGCCACGTTCGCTCCTTCACACGGGATTTCATGTCCGCCTCCACGGCCCGGACAGCCGCCGGAAGCTGGCCGATTCGCTCGCCCGCTGCAAGCAGGGCCAGGGCCCGCGAGGGACATTGCGGGTAACCCCGGCTGACCGCCTCGCTCAGCGAGTAGCCTTTCACCATCCACGTCTTGATCCGCCGCAGGACCCTGGAGGTGGCGTCGTAGCGTCCGACGGCGGCGCAATCCAGAGCCATCGGCAGGGGCAGGTTCTGCCTCATGCTCGCGCCGACAGTCGAAAAAACACTTGTTGCGATAGTTCGGCGGGACGCCAGCCCGAAACCGATGGCCGACAGGGTAATCGCGATCAGCCCCAGGATGAACAGCACGGGCAGGACCACGCCGGCCCCGATCTCGCTGAATCCCGCCAGGAGGATTCCCACCACGAGCACCACGAAGAACCAGATCAGCAACAGCAACGCCGCACGGTGGTACCACTCCCTCAATTCGCAGGTGTACGTGGAGGCGACGACGGAGACCATCGCCACCACGAACAGCACGGGCGCCAGGAGGACATTTTCCTGGTAATAGGAACCCCATGCGACATAGGCGAATGCCACAGCAGCCAGCGGCGCCGTGATAAAAGCGATGCCTGGCCTCTTGTATCCAACGATACCGTAAACGAATAGAAGCCCAAATCCAATGACTGTCAGTGTGGACATCGATCACCTCATCTTACGTGCATCAGCCTGCGGACGACAGGCTTGAGACTACCTGGATCATCGGCAGGAACACGCCCAGGATGGCGCAGGCGATGATGCCGCCGATGGTGATAATCATCATGGGCAGCAGGAACGTTTGCAGCCGCGACTGTCCCACGCGGGCCTGGTCGGCATACATCTCGCCGAGGCTGTAGAGGTTGTCCTGCAGCTCGTTTCGTTGGGCGCCGAGCTGGACGGAGTAGAGGAACAGCCTCGGCAGCATGCGGGTGGCCTGGCCCGCCTCCAGGATGTTCGCCCCCCGCTCGATCTGCTGCGCCACCAGGTCGCTCTCGAGCGTGAGTGCCTCGCTGCCGGAGGTGACGGCCCCGAGCCGCATCGCCTCCGGGATGTCACAACCTGCGCCAACCAGCAGCGCCATCGCCTCCGCCATCCGGCTCAGGATACTGTTGTGATACAGCCGGCCGACCACTGGTAAATTGAGGAACAATCGCTCCTTGAACCTGCGCCCGGCGGGCGAGGACGAGAGACTCACGAAAGCCGCCACCAGGATGCCACCAAGAACCGCGACGCCGATCCAGAACGGGATGATATTGTCGGCGATGCCAAAAATCATGGTCGTAATCGGATTCAACTTGCCCGATACCATCTCATCGAGGATAGTGCGGAACTGGGGAATCACGAATCGGAAGACGCCCGTGATGATGATCGCCCCGAGGACGAAGATCACGGCGGGATAGCTTGTGGCCTCGAAGACGATCCGCCGGGTCTGGCCGGCCAGCTCCAGGTGGCGATTGAGGCTCGTGAGCATTTCGCTGAGCCGGCCCGTCTCGACCCCTGCCTTGAGGATTCGCCCGTAGAGCGGAGGAAAATGCCTCTCCCTTTTCTGGAACGCTTCTTCCAAGGGCACGCCGGCCTCCAGGTCGGCGGCGATATCCTCGACAAGCTGCCGCATTGCCGGCGAGGAGACATCTTGCGCCAGCTCGCGGAGCCCCCGTTCCAGCGGGATTCCGGCCTTCGTGATCGAGGCCAACTGCTGGTTGAACAAGAGAAACTCGTTGCGTCCGATGGCCGTGCGAGGCCGGTCCTGCAAGGCCTTCTCGAGCGTGTTGACGAGCAGGCCCATCCCGGCAAGCTGCCCGCTGGCCTCGTCCGGCGAGCCCGCTTCGATCGTCCCCTTCATCAGCCGCCCCGCCGACGTCAGTGCATCATACCTGAAAATCGCCATGTCTGGCTCCTCACTTGCCCATAGTCAATTCGTATCGGACAGTGTCTTTGACATCCCCGCCCTTCGGCAAAGGTCCTTCAAGGATCGCTTGAGCGTCCGAGACTCGCTTGTAGGAGAATAGCTTGCCGGAAACAGGATCATTCGGCAGGCTGGCTTTGAGATCATCGAGCGTCTGTGGCCACTTGCCAGCCTTCGTGGCGGATAAACGGAGCGCCTCGATGTACTGCAAAGCGATCACGTACCGGTTCGCGCGCATGAACAGCAGTTGCGCCCTGCTGCGGCTGGCCTGGTCCGTAGCGTAAAGCTCCGAGTGGTTCTCGTCAAACAGCGGCTTGGGAATGGCCGCAAGCGCCGCCTCCAGAGACGGCGTCCCCGGCTGTTGGACGTACTGCTCGATCTCGCCACAGATGACCGCGCTGATAGCCACGCCAACCAGCACGTGTACTACCGTCGGAGCCGTACTCAGGTGCTTTGCCAGGGCCAAGCCCGTCCCAAGCGTCCGCACACACGATACACAATCGCCGCGGGCAAGCTCGGATCGAGCTTTCAGGGCGAGCAGAAACACCATATTGCGACAGGCCGAGAGATTGAAGGACGAATCGCCCTCAAAGCTGACCGGCCAATCGCATCGCTTGCATTTGCCGGCCTGCTCCAATAACGGCAGGATCGGCTCGAATGACTGAAGTACCGTGCGAACCTCCTCCTTCGGAAGTTGGCTCACAGGGATCTGCCTCCAGGCTTTGATCTTGTCCCAATCCAGTTCCTTCGGCACCGACTTGACAGCCTTCTCATACAGGGGAAAAGCATCAGCATCCGTCAATTCCTCCGATTTGGGCAGCAGCCGCAGCTCCGCCGCGCCCGCGACCTGTGCCACACGACACACAGTCAACTTCTTGGTGCCATCCTCCGGCGTCTGTGCCCCTGCTCCAGCGGCCGCCGAGACTACAGTCGACACGGCCAGCACGAACACCCAATTCATCCGATCAGCCCGCATCTGTTCCCACTCCTTCATTCAGTTGCCACACTGTTGTTCGTGACCTGAGAAATCGCCATCCGATGCGATTCCGCAGGCTTTCTGCAACTCGGCATGCGTGGTGACACCCGTCTCGACCAGGCGTTTGCCGTCGGCGAGAATGGTGGTGTGGTCTTTGGCTCTGAGCAGGGCTTCCAACTCATCGAGGTCGGCCTTGGCGAGGATGGCCTTGCGCAGATCGCTATCCAGGCGGACCATTTCGGCGATGAGAACGCGGCCGTGATAGCCCGTGCCAAAGCATGACTCGCAGCCAACCGGCTCAAACTGGCCGTTGCCGCCCTGTTTCCTGCATTTCCCGCAGAGCCTTCGAACGAGCCTTTGACTGACGACCGCGGATATGCTCGAAGTCACCTGGTAGGGCTCGACACCCATCTCCAGCAGTCGCAGCAATGCGCCGGCGGGACTGCCGCTGTGCATCGTGCTCATAAGCAGATGCCCCGTGAGTCCTGCCTCAATGGCGATTCGGGCCGTCTCAGCGTCGCGGATCTCGCCGATCATGAGGACCTGCGGGTCCTGGCGCAGCAGCGAGCGCAGGGCCGTCGGGAAGGTCATTTGCCCATGTGGCGTGATCGGTACCTGCGTCACGCCCTCAATCCGGATTTCCACCGGGTCCTCCAGCGTCACGACGCTCTTGCCCGGCAAGGTCTCAGTGATATGCCGGAGCAAGGCCGCCAGGGTCGTGCTCTTGCCGCTGCCGGCAGGACCGGTGACCAGCAGGACGCCTTGATTCTGCACCGCGATGCCCTTGAGCAGCGACTCCATCCGGGGAGCAAATCCAAGGCGGTCGAGCGACATCAGCTCCTCGTTCCTATAGAATAGTCGCACGACGGCTCGCTGGCCGTGGATGGTCGGGAAGACGGCCAGGCGGACATCCGTGACCTTATCGGAAGGGTTGTCGGACAGCTCCAGCCGGCCCTCCTGCGGCACGTCATTGCGGTATGTAAGCAGCCCGCCTAGTACCTTCAGCCGGGCGATCATGTTGTCCGCCACCGCTGCCGGCAGGCTCTCCACCGGGTTCAGCACACCATCCAGCCGGTATTTCACCTTCAGATCGGGCCCCGTCGGCTCAAAGTGGATATCGCTGGCCCCGGCGACGACCGCCTTCTTGAGCAGCTCATCCACGATGGCGACCACGTCCTGGGCCTCAGGCGATGCCTTCGGGTGATGATTCCTGTGTGTTTGTGCACTCATAAGACACAACCATGGTATTCCGTTTGCACAGCCCCGTTGGCTGCTCTACCTAATCTTAAGACGTGCCGCGAAGAAGGCTGTTAATCGGCATAAGATTTTTTCATCTCCGGCGGCATTTGGTGTTAACATAATGAGCGACGGACCGTCATATAGGGCGAAGCAAAAGCCAATAGGACAAGGTACCTATGTTCGGTAAGGCCGTCAGTTACGACCTGATCTGGGATTCTGCGGCATGCCAGGCTGTGGACGCGAGCCAGCGCTGGATTGTCACGGCTATGCAGAAGCACGGCCATGAGCTGGTGACGATGCTCTGGCGAATCCTGGGCAACGAGCAGGACGTGTGCGACGCCTACCAGACCATCTTCCTGCGTCTGGCCCACCTGGACGACAGCCGCAAACCCCGCTGGATCAAGGCCTACCTGTTCCGCACGGCCAGCAACACCGCTATCACGATGCTGCGGGAAAGGCTGGTCGAGAAGAAGACGTTGTCAAACATGACCCAGGCGGCTGAGGAGCCGCAGGTCAGCGAGAGAGATTTCGATACCCGGCATTTGGCCGAGAGCCTTCGGCAGCATGTAGCCGAGTTGCCCGAGCACCTGCGAAACGTGATCATGCTTCGCGATTTCGGGGAACTGTCGTATCCGGAAGTCGCCCGCATCCTGGGTGTTTCGGCCGGGACCGCCAGGGTCTACCGCTGCAAGGCCGTGCAACTGTTGGCCATGTGGATGAATACAGAGGACAACCAATGAGACTCCTGATACACAGGGAGAATAGCGATTCGCGTGGAAGCAAGGCGGCCCCGGGCCCGTGCAAGAGGATCCGGCAGCGCCTGGCAGATTCGGCGCGCCGCCGATTCAGCCCCGAGGCCGTGTGGGTCCAGAGACACGTGGCCAGTTGTCCCCGTTGTCAGAGGCGTCTGGCGGCGATCGCCAAGGTGGACTTGGCGCTATCCGCAGTCAAATCACAGCCTCACCGGCTCGACCTGCTGATGCGTGCGAACTCCGCCGCCATGCGAATGCTCAATCACCAGTTGCGTGAGGCCGCCCAGGCACGCCGGCTTGAAGAGGCCAAGCCGGAGCCCTGCCTTATGGAAAGATGCATCAGGTACCGCTGCGCTGTGACCAATGTGGCGGCATGCGTGGCCATCCTGTTCCTCACCAAGGCCGGAATCTTCTCCTCCTTTGACAAGGCGCGCACTCGCGGCCAGGCAGTCATGAAGCAGTACTATGCCGCTCAAGCCGGCGAAGACCTGGCCGGCGAAGTCTTCAAATCATGAAACGTGTCCGTGACGCTTTATCGGACAATCTGACCTCTTGCCCCGGGTTGCGCTGAGAAAAACTCGCCGGGCTTCCTGTCTCCGTGTTACCTATCCCACCGCTTGCACAGGCTATATAACCTCTCAGATGCGGACGTTTGGTCCCGTGCGGCCATTTTCTATATTTTGATAGGCGGTTGGCGCGGGTGTTCCCATGCCATAGCCAAGGCGCTGGAGTTGCGCTTGCGCAGGCATGGTCCGGCCTTGACGGCAAATAGGGCCGCGCGAACGCGGGGTACGGCACCCGGCGGCATGCGCCGCGCCGAGCTTTTTCTCAACCGGCACGATGCCCGAGCCGAATGTTAATGAAGAATCAGGTCAATTAATGTTTACAGATTGCTGCTGATCATGCTGAAGAAGTGTGCAATACTTGGCTTGGCTGTCCTACTCGTCGGAGGCCTTGCGCTCGGATGGCTCATCAAAGAGACACGGAGCGAAGAGGCCCGGGCACGAGATCTGAGGACGAAGTACTCGATCAAGCCCGAGGAGTACCTGAACAAGTACGGCCGCTGGCACCTGCTGAGTCCCGAGGAACAGACCCGGCTCGTGCTCGAAATGGACAAGGAACGTCAGGGCAAGACCAGCCAGCAGTTCACTCAGGAGCAACAGGCCAGACGCACGGTGGACATCGAGAAACTCGCCGCCGGCCAGGTCAGCTCGGGGGAAATCGCCGACTTCATCTATGGCGCAGGTTGGGAAGAGGAGGTCCGAAAATACCAGAAACTCCAGGAGCAGAAGGAAATCGCGCACACCACGTCCATCGTCTGCATTTCCATCGGAGGGACGATCGTGGGCGGGTGCTGCGTGATCTGGCTTGCGTACACTCTCATGCGGCTGGTGCGTGCAATCCGTGCCCGGCGGTCGCGGCCGGAGGAACCAGCGCCAACTCCGCCAGAAGCCCCGGAATTGACAGAGATTCCGGCCGAAGTCGCCCGCCGAGACTTCCAGTGCCGCACCGGCCGAACCGACGAGCAAACCTCGCGGCCTGGCGTTAGTCCCACCGTCCAATAACACGCCGGAACCCGGCCCTCAAAAGTTGCATGACGAAGGATTCCTGCCCCGCACACTGGGCACCTATACCACAACCAGACGCCCTACCCTGATGGTGCGCAAGGCCCCGGACGAGAACCCTACGGCCATCCTGATGTCCGATGAGCCATCGAGCCAGGAATGGTCCCCGGACATGCAGTGGTCGGTCAACTCGGTACGAGACGGCGCTTACGAAGATACTGTCGCAGCCCCGCAGTTCAGCCGCCAGCCGGCAGTCTGCACGCTGGAACGAGAGGAACGCATGCCGGATTCGCCGCATGGTCTGAAAGAGCAGGCGGAAGACCTGCAAAAACAACTGGCCGAATTCAAAGAGGTGGCTCAGACTGTCGTCCAGCAAGCCACGCGGGAACAGTCCGAGCCGCTCAGCAGCACGCTCAAAGAGCTGGCACAGCAGGTTCTCGGCGATCCGCGATTATGCCGCCTCGCAGCAGGGCCGCGTCGAGAAGCTCCAGGACGGCTACGACTGGGGCATCATCCGGACCTTCTGTCTGCGGGTGATCCGATGCCTCGACAATGTCGAGAAACGTATTGAAGACCTTGGCCAGGACGACGAGGCCACCGGCCATCTCGAAGAAATTCGCGACGAGCTGATCTTTGCCCTGGAATCCAGCGGCGTGGAGCGGTTTGATCCCCAGGTCAACAGTGATTATCGGGGCCAGGAGAAGCTCGCCGAGGCCGTCAAGGAAAAACAACCGTCCAGTAAGCCGGAGAACGCGGGCAGGATCGCAAAAGTCCTGCGTCCCGGCTATCGATATATGATTGATGATGAGAACTTCAAAATTGTCCGAACGGCGCAAGTAAAGCTGTTCGGCTGAGTGATGTCAGGAGCACTGCTCGTGACACGAAGCACGCCGAAAGGCACAACCTAGGAGAGTTTTATGGCCAACATCGTCGGCATAGATCTGGGAACCACCTTCTCTTCTCTGGCGATGCTCAACTCTATTGGCAAGCCCGAAATCGTTCCGAACGCAGACGGAGACCGACTTACCCCGTCCGCCATCTTCTTCGATGAAGAGAATCCGGAGATGATCCGCATCGG
Organism: Sedimentisphaerales bacterium; assembly: GCA_963708075.1. GTDB lineage: Bacteria > Planctomycetota > Phycisphaerae > Sedimentisphaerales > Anaerobacaceae > PLanc-01. The sequence goes on along the minus strand of OY970194.1, from coordinate 7,260,784 downwards.
GATCGAGGCGCTTAATTCGCGCTATCTGAATCCCTCGCGTGCCGTCCGCTGGATCAAGCGGCACATTGGCACCGATTACACGGTGAAAATTGACGGCAGGGACTGGACCCCGACAGAGCTGTCGGCGCTGATTCTCAAGAAGGTCCGGCAGGACTGTTCCGCCCAGTGCGGGGAGATTCGCGACGCCGTGATCTCCGTGCCCGCCCACTTCGACGAGGTTCGCCGTAAGGCCGTCATGGACGCCGGGTCGGCTGTGGGGTTTAACGTCATCGGCATCGTCAACGAGCCGGTGGCCGCCGCCCTATGCTACGCCACGACGCGTGAGGTCTCCGGCAAGGTCCTCGCCTATGACCTCGGCGGAGGTACCTTCGACGTCACCATCATGGACGTCAACGGGCTCCAGATGGACATCATCTGCTCCCAGGGCGACCACGCCCTCGGCGGCATCGACTTCGACCGCAAGGTTCTCGAAATCCTCCAGAAGCTGTACAAGGACCAGTTCAATGCGGAGCTGATCACCACAGAGGAGGAAAAGGCCAAGTACGAGGACGAGGCGGAGGATATCAAGAAGACACTGTCGCGACGGCCTGCGGCCAAGAAGATGCTCTACGGCCAGGCCGGCAGTCTGCGCGTCGAGATCACTCGCGAGATGTTCGAGGAGGCGATCACTCCCCTGGTGGCCCGGGCCGACATGCTCGTGGAGGTCGCACTGGAGGAGGCGGGCTTGAAGCCCTCGGACATCAATACGGTCCTGCTCGTCGGCGGAAGCACACGTGTGCCACTGGTGCGCACCCACCTTGAGGAGATCTTCGGCTTCCCGCCGGAGGTGGGCGTGAACGTGGATGAGTGCGTCGCGCTGGCGCAGCGCTGCACGCCGGGCTGGTCATGATGCGGGAGAAGCCCGATGAAGTGCCCCAGGGCATTGCCGCCGGCCTTAAGGACATCACCCTGACGGACGTGTGCAACCACAGCTACGGCACGCTCTGCGCCCCGATCGACAAGGAGACCGGCCAGCGCATCATCCAGAACAAGATCATCCTGAAGAAGAACACGCCGCTGCCCTGCGAGGCCTCCCAGACCTTCTACACCGTCACACAGGGCCAGAAGCGCGTGGAAGTGACGGTCACCCAGGGCGAGGATGCGGACCCTGCGTACGTCAACAGGATCGCCACGCACAGCTTTGACCTGCCGCCGGACCGGCCGCCGGAGCGGCCTATCAAGGTGACTTACAGCTATGACTTAAACCAGAGAATGCACTGCCGATTCGAGGACATTGAGTCCGGCCGGATCCTCGAAGTCGATTTCTCCCTGGGCCAGGACGGAGCTGTAGCTGGCAGCAGCACAGACCAGAAAATGAAGGAATTGCAGCCGTTCAAAGTCCAATAAGTCGCTCGGGTCGAAGGCATCCCGCCTTTGACTCGTGGGCTGGAAGCCCGTGACACGGCCGCAAGTTGCAGGCGTAAATAAATATATGCATATCGTTGGCTCACTGATTCGCCGAGTGTGGTCGGCCTTACGAGGCAACGGGGACTCCCCCCTCGCCGCCGGCGGCGGCTTACGCAAGTGTCTCGAACAAATCGGGTGTCCCACCGGGATGCGCCGCGAGGCAGACGGCCCCGCCGACGTATATACGCCGGTTGACCCCACAGTGCTCAACACACGCGTGCGGATCGGACGCCAGGCGGATGGTGACTCGTGGCGGTCCACTCTTATCGTCGAGATCTGCGGAACGATCGAGGCTCCCGACGACGACCACGAGGTACGGCTGCAGGTGTCGCTGAGCGATGTCACCGACGCCGCGGTCCCGCCATTGCCCGTCCTGAACCGTCCTAAAAACGGGCCGCTGCAAACATCCTCTCTGTTCACCCATCAAAGCACAATGGGCAAGCTCTGCCACAAGACGACCACCCTGGCCGACTGGACGGTGGTTGCCCAGCTTTCCCCGGAATGGTTTGTACTGCCCCGCCAGGGCAGCCGGCGGCTGCAAAGCGACGTCGCCATCCTCTCGCAGGCGAGGGGGCAACGGCTCGCGTCCGCTCGTTGCATTACGTGCTTCGAGAGTGTGGAAGTTGGATACCTCGATATTGAGGACAATATCCAGCGGGCCAAGACCCTGGCGGTGGGCCTAGCCTTCAGCGTTGCGGCGGCGGACAACGAGCTGCCCGAGTCTGAAGTCCTCCTCATCGAGGGATGGGTGCGCACGAATTTCGGAGCGGGCCAAGCCTCGCCCACCGCGCACAGCGAGCTCGATCGCGCCATGCAGAAGACGGCCACCTTCTTCCGCAGGGGCGGACGACTCAACCTTGATGAAATCTGCCGCGAGATCGTGGAGATCGCCCCCATGATTGGCAGGATCGAGATCATGGACCTGTGCCTGAGGGTCGCCGGCGCCAAGGGGCAGGTGACCGGCTCCGAGATGCTGCTCCTGAAGCAACTGGCGGCCTGTCTCGTGATCGACCGGACGCGCCTTCGCACGATGGTCGAGAAGATTCTGCCCGTGCACATGCACGCCAGCCAGGACTCGGAGATTGTCCTCGGCCTTACGGAGGAAATGAGCCAGGAGCAGGCCCGCCACCAGTTGAACCGCGAGTACGCCAAGTGGAGCTCCCGCGTGATCAGCTCCGACCCCGCGATTCGCAAGCAGGCCGACCAAATGCTTAACCTCATCGCCAACGCCCGCACCCAGGTCGTAGGCCTCAAACCCGTCCCTCAGAACGCCTGATACAGCGCCAAGGCCGAAGACCAGGTTCGTAGTGTGCCCGTAAGGACATGCGAATCAACGCCTTGCGGCGCCACCACGAGCGCGGTTGCCGTTGCCACCCGAAGTCCAGGGGCCTGTGCTTTGAATACCTGAGGATCAAAGAATCATGTCAATCCTTCGGCGTGGGGAAGAGCTTCTTCAACTCGTCGATGGAGGGCCGGCGGCCGTACTCACAGAGTTCGAACGCCTCGGCGTACTTGACCTGTTCCGCCTTGTCCTGTCCGTTGAGTTCCACGAGCTTCTGGCGATAGGTTTTGGCGACACCGCCGTCGCGGCCGGCCTGACGATCCCATTGCCGTTTGCGCCGCTGCTCGCGCCCAGCCGGGTCATCCGGGATTGGCACCACCTTCTCGAAATTGCCCGTCGCCCAGAGCGACTCGATCTGCGACTCCAGTTGCCAGATGGCCTCGGTCTTCTTCTCAAAGACAGTGTCGATGGGTACGACGATGTCCGGCGAGAACGGGTTGGGCTTCTGGAAGCCGTCGGAGAGGTACAGGAACACTGGATTGCGGGACAGTTGCGGGACGTCCGGGCAATAGTGTGCCACGGTCACCATGTACGCTGCATCCTGCATCAGGACGCCCGTGTAGCGGTGGTCGGGATGGTAGTCGTTCGGTCGGTGGCCCATGACGATGTCCGCCTTCCACTGGCGGATCAGGCGGACGAACCACTTGCGGTTCTCCAGCGTGGGCATCAGCTCGCCGTCGTGGATATCGAGCACTTCGCTCTCGATGCCGAGAACCTCGGCGGCCTTCTTGACCTCCGCGGTCCGGCGTTTGGCCAGCGGCCCCCCCGCCATCGTGGCATGACCGATGTCGCCATTGGTCACAGAGACGAATTTCACGTGGTGGCCCTGGGCCGCCCAGAGCGCCGCCGTGCCCCCCGCCTTGAGCTCGCAGTCGTCCGGATGGGCCCCGAAAACGATGATACGGAGCTTGCCGTCATCGCCCGGGGCCGCTCCCACCCGCCCGCCGGCGAAAAACGTGGACACAAGCAACAGGACCCCGGCAAGGGCAACCAGCCGGATACATACCTTCAACAGACGCGCTCTGGACCTCATGACTTACCTCCTTTGACAGGTTCCGATGGGCGTTTCTCACAAACAAACGTGTTCCCAGGCCATATTGTCACATGGACCGTCACATCCGGCAAGTATTGTGGCACAATATATGGGGTGCAAGCCCGAGACGCCATCGGCGAAGATCAGGGGGACGCCAAGAAGCACATTGCCGGTGGTGCCAGGGGGTGGGGATAGGCCCCCCCTGGCGAAGCAGACAATGTAGAAAAAACGCAATGAGGGTTGACCTGAAGATGCGTCCGTGATATAAATTAAGTTGAAACCGGACCGTGGGTGTGGCCTGCGAAGACCCAAAGTACAGTCATCCGATCCGTACGATGGAGTACGTGATGTGGAGGAAGGAGACTCTGCAATGGCGTTCGACGCCACAGACGTATTTCATACATCTCGACTTGGCATATCAAGAGGAGTGGATACAGAAAGGAGGTGTGCTCTCTCTGGGACGAATTGCGCATCCATGTTTTGAGCAATGGAAGTACCTTTCGTCGTCTCCATAGGAGACTGCCCCGCACGGAGGATCAAGTCACCTTGTCTTCGTGTCGATAATGGGGAAACGTTCGGTTCCCGGCGTGCGCCGGGACGCGTAGCATGGTTCCCTTTTGAAGGAGGGACATTATGAGTAAAAAACTGCATTCTCTCGTGATTGCTCTTGTCATTCTGGGACTGGTGGCTCCCGCCATCGCCCAGCCGGGCAAGGGCTTCATTCTCGTGGAAAGATGGGTAGGCGGCGGAGTAAGCGACAACCTCACAACTCTCAAGAACAACGCCAACTATCCTGACAACCCAGTGATGAGTTTCTGGGACGACAACTATGATCAGCCGGACCTCTCGGCCAACGATTACTGGGGCGAGCGCTATCGTGGATATATCCAGCCGCTCCAGACAGGCGATTACACGTTCTGGATCGCCAGCGACGATTACAGCGAGTTCTGGCTGAGCACCGATGACAAGCCGGGCAATATCACGCTGATCTGCAGCGTCGAAGGCTGGACCGACTACCAGAACTACGCCGGCACGACGGGCGTTCCCGGCGCCAATCAGAAGTCCAAGACGCCCATCAAGCTGGAAGCGGGCAAGCGGTATTACACCGAGGCCATGTTCTCGGATGGCACCGGCGGCGGTCACATGAGCGTCGCCTGGGCCGGCCCGGGCATCGGCACCAGCCCCACCTTCATCGCCGGCAAGTATCTGTTCCCGTGGATCCGGGACCCGGAGCCGATGTTCAACGCCCGGGAACCGAATCCGGCTAATAACGCGACGGGCGTGCTGATGCCGGGGATAACCATACTGTCGTGGACAAAGGGCGTCACAGCCGGAGCGCACGACGTGTATTTCGGAACCGATCCGAACCCGCCGAAGATCATCCGTCAGACATCGACCACGTTCTTCCATATGGTTCCGCTGACCCCGGGCACGACCTACTATTGGAGGGTCGATGAAATCGAGTCCAGCGGCACGATCCACCAGGGCGAGGTCTGGAGTTTCGTGGCTGCTCCGCTATCCGCCTTCGGCCCCACACCGCGCAACGGCGACAAGTGGATCGATCCGGATGGCGATTTGGTCTGGCAGCCCGGAACCAATGCTGCGTCCCATGACGTATACTTCAGCACCGACAAGAACGCCGTGGCCGGTCGCGACGCCAGTGTCAAGAAGGGCGACAAGTTGCCGGTCCCGCAGCTCGACCTGCCTACTCTGGTGGCGGGCACCGTCTATTACTGGCTCGTGGACGAGTATGACACGAGCGACGTCAAGCACGAAGGCGAAGTCTGGAGCTTCACCATCAACACCCCCGGCGGCGGTGTCAAGGCGGAGTACTTCCGCAACATGGCTGCCTCGGGCGCTCCATTCCTGACCCAGATTGAGACAGAAATCAACCACAATTGGCCTGATGGAAGTGGTCCGGCCGCCGGCGTGACGGATCAATTCTCGGCCCGCTGGACGGCGGACCTGGAGATCGCGATTGCCGACGATTATACCTTCATCGGCACCAGCGATGACGGCATTCGGGCCTGGCTCGATGACGTGCAAATCGTCAACCGTTGGGTCGATCAAGGCACGACTGACTCATTCAGTGCCCCGCAACATCTCGAACCGGGCATCTACGCACTGGTCGTAGAGTATTACGAGAACGGCGCTGGCGCCGTGGCCCAGTTCTCCTGGCAGACCCCGAATATCGCTCGCCAGATCATCCCGGCCGGTCCGCTGCAGCCTCCGGTTCGTGCCAAGCCGACCAATCCAGGAAACGGCGACGCCAATGTCCCGCAGGACATAACGCTGATGTGGTCCAGCGGCGAGAACGCCGTCACTCATGAGGTGTACTTCGGTGAGGACGCTGCGGCCGTGGAAGCCGCCACTACCGCGGACGCCGCCATCTACCAGGGCAGCCAGGCGCTGGACAAGAACACCTTTGCCCCCGGCGCTCTTGAGTGGAACAAAACCTATTACTGGAGAGTGGACGAAGTCAATACCGCCAGTGCGGACAGCCCGTGGAAGGGCTCAGTCTGGAAGTTCACGACCGCCGACTTCCTCGTGGTCGACAACTTCGAGAGCTACACCGATGAATCACCGAGCCGCGTGTTCCAGACCTGGATCGATGGCTGGGGCTTCTCGGCGGACGACTTCTTCTCCACCGACAATCCGGGCAATGCAAGCGGCGCAACGGTCGGACACGACATCTGGACGACCGGCACGCCGTACGGGACGATCATGGAAACATCGACCGTCAATCCGGGCGGCAGCGGACAGTCGGTGCCGTTCGATTTCAACAACATCGTCCAGCCGTACTACTCCGGAGACCGACCGGACCTGGGCTTCGCCTCAGAACTGGAAGGTCAACGGCGTCAACACCCTGGTGCTCTACTTCCGGGGCTATCCGGTCAGGTTCCTCAATGACGGCACCACGATCACCATGAGTGCCGCCGGCAACGATATCTGGAACAACGCCGACCAGTTCCGCTTCGCTTTCAAAACCCTCACCGGCGACGGCTCCATCACCGCCAAGATCAATAGCATTGTCCAGACGGACGTCTGGGCTAAGGCGGGCGTGATGATTCGTGACACGCTGGCACCGGGTGCGACCAATGCGGCCACTGTGGTCTCCGCGGCCAGCGGCGTATCCTTCCAGCATCGCACTCTCAGCGACGACGTCAGCGCCAACACCGGCACCGGGGCCCTCGTGGCTCCGTACTGGGTCCGTCTGACCCGCACGGGCAACACGTTCAAGGGAGAGATGTCGGCCGATGGCAAAACCTGGACTATCGTGGGAACCGATGCGACGCTTAACCCGCACGATGTGATCATGAGCAGCACCGTCGACATTGGTCTGTGCGTCACCAGCCACAACACCAGTGCGACGATCGTCACGATCGGTGTGTTCTCGGATGTCACGACAACCGGCAACGTCACCGGGGCATGGACACTGGCCGACGTCGGCATCACCCATCCGGGCAACGACCTCGATCAGCTCTATGTCGCTGTCGAGGATAGCTCCAAGAAGCTGGCTATCGTGAAACATCCGGATCCGCAAGCCGTGCTCAGCACTGTCTGGACCGCCTGGGAAATTCCGCTCAGCGCGTTCACCGGTGTCAATACGGGCGCTGTCAAGAAGATGTACATCGGCGTCGGCGATCGGACCGCTCCCAAGCCGGATGGCCACGGCACGCTGATCTTCGACGACATCCGTGTGATTAAGAAGTGAGGATTTGTGGTTTGCGACTGGCTTAGATAGCAGATCGCAAATAGCAGATCCGAAGGCGTTCATCGCAGAGTCATGAAAAGGGGCTTGGATCCGTCGGGATCCAGGCCCCTTTCGCATGCGCCCTGCGCACACGTCTGAGTTGGCCGGCACATGCACGCATGCTGAGATCTGAAGCACGAAGCTCGAAATCCGAATCAGACGCTGCGAGCGAACTCTATCGGCCCCTGCCGCGGGCCCAGGTGAGACCCTGGCGGGCCTGCCCGCTGTGGCGATCTATCTTCAACGCCTGTCGGAACTGATCCGCCGCCTGGTCCCAGCGGCCGGCGTTGCCCATCGCATAGCCCAGGAGAATTCGACACTGCGGCACATGGGGGAGCATCCGCACGACGAACTCCAGCTCGCGGGCGGCCTCGTCATGCCGTTTGAGCTGGTGGAGCAGCGCGCCAAGGTTGTATCGCAATTGCCAGTCCTGGGGATTGGCCTCAATCGCTTCCCGGTAGATTTGTATTACGTCGTCAATGAATTTCTCATCGATTCGATCCGTCACGGATTTGATGTCCTTCTCGACGCGGGCCTGTCGCATGGCGTGATCGAACTGCCGGGTGAACGGCGGCCGGGATGTCAGCTCGGCCATGGCGGCGGCGGTATTCACCTCATCCCAACGGGTGAAGGCCAGCGCACGGGCACATTGCTCCCGCGTGGGGACCTGCGCCGAAGCCGACGGGGGAAGTCCCCGGTCCCGCTCCAGCGCCTGCACGGCGGCGGGCAGGATCGCACGGGCCAGCTCATAGTCCCCGTCAAAGCGGAAATGCACGTGCTCCGAGAAGAACTCCTCGCCAAGGATGCCATCCGGACAGCGTTCGCTCAGGGCCATAGCCTCCTCCGCCTTCACGAGGGAGATCCGCCGCCCTTCATACTCCGTCGCAACCTGCCTGATAATGTCATTGAGTCGGGAATCCGCACAGAACTGCAGGGCATCCCAGTCTCTGGCATGGAGGAAGTGGCGTTTGGCAGCGTCCCGATCGCCCGTGGCGAGATAGCAGCGAGCCAGACGGAAATGCAGCTCGGCGTAATGATCGTCAATATCGGCCGCCCTGCGGAAGCTGGCGATGGCCTCCGCCATGTCCCCGCGGCCCTCCGATTCGACCCCGCGGCGATAGAGCAACTCCCACTGCTTCTTTCGCACCAGGTCGGTCAGATGGCGATCGTGCAGCGAGCCGAGAGGCGGGAAGTCCCGCAGGTTGGTCGCGACGGTCGAAAGGATGACGGAGGCGCCGGATTCCAGGCTGCACGCGCAGATTCGTCTGAGATTATCATGGAAATTCCGATGCACAGCCGCCCTATCAGGCCCATCCGGCTCGGTCAGATGCTCTGCGAAGAAAGCCGGCGCCTGGACCCGCCTGGACACCCCGGAGACTGCCGGGCTATCCCCGAAAACCATGCGGATCAACTGTCCGATCCGTGTCTGTTTGACGCAATGGAACACCGGGATCCACGCCGGATGGCGGCCAAGAAAGGCGGTCCGGGTCGTGGGAGCATACAAGCCGCAGGCCTCGTTGTTGCCCATGTAAACCACGACCACGTCGGGCTTCAACGCGGCACATTCCCGCGATATGTCCACAACGACGTGCGAGTTGATGCCCCGCATCGCCGCGTTGATTACCTCCAGGCGGCGGTCGGGAAAGTACTGACGTAGCATGACTTCGAGAATGCGGACGAAGCCGAAGGACGGATCGGGGGTGCCCATCGCCGCGGACTCGCCGAGCACAAAGACCCGGATCACATCCGGCTGTTTCGTCACGGGAAACAGGCAAGGCTGCGGCGTTGTCAGCGTCTCCTGCTGGTAGTGCCACCCAAAGTACAGATTCGTCGTGAGCATCCCCTTCTGCTCGCTCTCGACGAAGAACCTGGTGGGGTACCCGACGCCCAGGAGACGAAGCCCCCCCTCCAATAGAAACAAAAAGACCCCTACCGACGCAAGTGCCGTTACCGTACGCAGGCACCAGAGCCGCCACCCGTGAAGCGCGCGGTGTCTACCGCTCGCCGGATCGAGGCGCCGCCTGTCCTGGGGCATTGACGCCTTGCTCTTTGCAGAATCTTGCTGTGACCTTTTGTGGCCCCGTGATCTGGTCATGGGAAGCTTGTGACAAACACAACTCTCTGTGTCTGCTGGCTTTCCAGCGAGGACACCAGCCGGACCCGGGCAACGAACCTGCCCCACAGCCCCGCTGTGTCGCTACTAACCGCATGAGCCTGCAAATTCCAACCGGTCTTCAAGATACCATCTGAGTCCCCTTCCTGCAAGACAAATCACACCGGGATAGTGGGTGTGCGACGGATCTTCGATGGTGGCGAGCCGTGCCGTGCTGCAGAGGGAGCGAGGACGCTCGCTCCGCGCCGGCGCCGGAATCCGCCACCGAAGGCCGGCCGTACCCAACAATGGAATTGTGCTCGAAGAGTCTTGACGCCTGCCCTGAAATCTGCTATAGAAGATGATTGTCCGGAAACATCGTGGCCCGCAAGCTTGAAAGCTTGTCAGTCTGCAGGCCCGGGAGACCACGGAGTCTGAACTCTTGCCATCGTGGCAGTATCTGCAGAAAGGAGGTGATGCCCGGCTACGGACTGCTTGTCCTACCAGTCCTGTGGCACACGGACAATCATCTTTGCGGTCTCATTGTGAGACTGGCCCCGGCTCGGCAATACACAGGCCCCATCTCTGCATCGGAGCCGGGGAGGTAGCGCCCCAGCATATGGCTGGACACCGAACTTGGACACTTCTGAAGGAGGAATCCCATGGCGCGGAGACTCTATTTCCTGGTCCTCATTGTATTATGGCTCCTTCCCCTCGGGACCACGCATGCCCAGGGGCTGTTGGGAGAGTACTTCACAGGCAGGCAATTCACCGGCACGCCCGTACTGACCCGCACGGAGGCGGTGAATTTCAACTGGGCGGGCAATGCCCCTGATACTGCAATGGGAGTGGACAACTTCTGCGTCCGCTGGACCGGCAGCATCACAGCCCCGGACACGGGCGACTACATATTCTCCACGAGAAGCGACGACGGAGTGCGCCTGTTGCTGTCCGGCGAGTGGGTCATCGACAACTGGGGCGATCACTCCGCCTCATGGAACAACAGCTCACCCATTCCGCTGGAGGCAGGCAAGACATATGGCATGCGGCTGGAATTCTATGAAAGTGGCGGCGACGCCGTCATCGAGTTGTACTGGACACCGCCCGGTGGCAAGCAGGAGGCCATCCCGGCGGATGTCTTGTCCACAACCTATGTCCGTCCTCTCCAGGCGCGCCTGCCGAGTCCCGCCAACGGCGCCGCTGATGTGGTCGTGCCGACATTGGCGTGGAAGGCCGGGGAAGACGCGAAGTTCCACAGCGTGTATATAGGCACCAGTCCGGATCTGACGGCCGCAGATCTCAAGTCGGCTCGCCAGTTTGACCTCAAGTTCTTCTATTTCCCTGCGATGGCGACGCCGGGTGTGACCTACTATTGGCGCGTAGATGAAATCGAAAAGGACGGCGTCACAACGCATGCCGGCGACGTCTGGTCATTCATGATGCGGGCCTTGACGGCCTATCGGCCCGTCCCGGCGGATGGCTCGAACGAGGCCTCGCCGGCCCCGACCCTTCGCTGGTTGCCGGGGATGGATGCCTGGCGACACCAGATCTTCTTCAGCAACAACCGTGATGCCGTCGCCCAGGGTACGGCAGAGGCGGACAAAGGCCAGATCAATCCGGAGGATCCGAACTTCGTCCCGGGAGTCCTCGACAGTTTGACCACCTATTATTGGCGCGTGGATGAGGTCCTGGTCGACGACACGATCCAGCCCGGCCCGGTCTGGAACTTCACCACATGCATCCTCGTCGATGATTTCGAGAGCTATACGGACGACGTCGGCAGTCGCATCTTTCAGACCTGGATTGACGGTCTGGGCTTCACGGAGCCCCCGCCGGGCAATCTCGGCAACGGCACCGGTGCTGCGGTCGGGAATGCTGAGCCTCCGTTCGCCGAGTTATCCGTTATCCACAGCGGCCTGCAGGCCATGCCGATGGACTACAACAACATCAACCAGCCCTGGTACAGCGAGGCCCAGCGAGAATTTGCCACCGCACAGGACTGGAAATCCAATGATGTTAACGACCTCGTCCTCTACTTCAGAGGCAAGACGGCTAATGCACCGGCCCCGCTGTCCGTCGCAATTGAAGATGCATCCAAGCGTGTCGCCATCGTCGTTCACGCCGATCCGGCTGCGGTCAGTGCTCCCAAGTGGACTCAGTGGAGGATCCCGCTCAGCCGGTTCACCGGAGTGAATCTGGCAGCGGTCAAGAAGCTGTCCATCGGTGTTGGCGACCGCAATGCCTCCAACGCAGGCGGTGCCGGCAAGCTGTTCATCGATGACATCATGGTAGTCAAACCCGCTCCCGCCGGGCAGTAGTCCTGCTATTTCGGGATGGGGCTGCCACAGGCTGTGGCGGTCTCGTCCGAGAGTTGAACATCTGTCGGGGCCTGTGTCCCATTGGCACAGGCCCCGAGTCGTTTCGCCGCACAGGGACGAGTCCGTCCAATCTCCAACCCGTCTCGAACGCATCCGGGTCTGCACTGAGGCGGCTGATCCACAGGAATCCCGGAACATGAATCTCTGGACTTCGGGTGGCAGCGTCAAGGCCGAAGGCCCTTGGCGATGGCGTCCTTGAACGGTCACAGCACCATCGCCAAGCTTCGCTTGATGATGCCACCCGGGAATTTGGATTGGCCATTCGTCGGCCATCGAAAGCCGTTACCAAGTGCCTTGTTGCGGCCTTTAATAGGTAGAATGCGGAAGACAAGTGTTCTGCCGGCGGTCGGCACGGCAGGAGAATGAAGGCCGGGACCGAGCCGTGGCGTGTGAGGTTGCTTGAGCCATCGTGTGAAGGATCAATGAAAGGGTACTACTATGATGCGGCAAAGAGCTTTCTGGATGGTGGTCGGCGGTATGGCGATCCTTCTCCTGGGGCGCGGACTGTACGCGGATACCGTGCTGGTTGGCTCGCACCACGCCGGCATCGGTGTCTGGATCGGTGCGCCGGTCCCCTCGCCGGTATATCATCCGCCCGTGCACAGAAAAGTCATTGTCACGAGTCCGTGGCGACATCGGTTGATCCAGATCGGGCGGCCCCATCGCGAGGTAGTCGTGCATCCGCCGGTCGTTGAGCGAGTAGTCGTTGCCCCGCAGCCGCCCGTGGTGGTGCGATCGTGCGAGCCGGTGGTCGAGGAGGGCACGGTCACGGTGTGGATCACGAATTCGAACGGCTCCAAGACATCGGTGACACTGACTCGGCGAGGCCAATGCTACATCGGCCCGCGCAACGAATGGTATACGAACATGCCGACCAATGAGCAGTTGAGAATGGCCTACGGGTTCTAGGATCATCACGAGCGATATTACTTCAGGCATCTCAACATCCGCCGGCGCTCGACACCAGGTCGGGCACCGGCTTTCTCTTCACAAGAGCTTCCCGATTCAATCGAACCGTTCGCCGTCTGCCGCATCGGGTCGCGGCGCCGCCCGGCGCCCCAGTTGCCTCATTGACATGCATGAGTGCTCCTGGTAGCCTCGCGATATGAGATGGGTATTGCGACGATATGGAATCACCGCGGGGTCGATCAGCGTTGCCATCGCACTGCTTGGAGGAGTAGCTGTTATGGCTTTTGAGGTACCGAATGCACAAAAGCGACTTGAAGCGATCGGTCCTGTCGCGGACCTCCCGCCGAGCTTGAGGAAGGCCCTTGATCCTGCAAGTCAGTTCGAGCCGGTGCCGGCGCCCGGTCCGAGCGACTGGCTGGCCGCACATCAGGAGAGCGGGCAGAGCTTCCAGCAGTTCCTTCAGTCCCGGCCGAACCGTCCGGATGCAAAGCGGCGCATCATTTACCTCCAGCCGCTTGGCGACTTCCCGCCAGGAAAGGCGCCGCCGGAGGACCTGCTCCGCGAGTATGCGGCTGCCTGGTTCGTGATGAACGTGCGCATACTGCCCCGGCTGGTCATTACCGATGCGGGCCTCACCTTGCGCCGTAACCCGACGACGCAGAATCGCCAACTTCTCACCGCCGACATCCTCGAGCTTCTGAAAAAGAAGGTCCCGGAAGATGCCTTTTGCCTGCTCGGCATCACCATGGAGGACCTCTATCCCGATCCATCGTGGAATTTCGTCTTCGGGCAGGCGAGCCTGCGCGAGCGGGTGGGCGTGTACAGTTTCGCTCGCTACGACCCGGCCTTCTACGGCCAGCCGCGAGGCCCCGACTATGAGAAGACCCTGCTGCGCCGAAGCTGCAAGGTCCTCGTCCACGAGACCGCCCACATGTTCGGGCTCCAGCATTGCATCTACTTCCGTTGCGTGCTCAATGGCTCAAACCATCTGGCGGAGAGCGACGCGCGCCCGATGCACGTCTGTCCTGTAGACCTGCACAAGTTGCAGCACAGCATCGGATTCGACGTGGGGAAGCGATACGCGACGCTCCTTCAGTTCTATGACAAAGCGGGCTTCGACGACGAGCGGGACTGGACGCGGGCCAGGCTCAAATGGATTCTCGGGGAAGCCGCCGCCGGGGAACTGATCGAACGCACCGGCAAACGCCCATGACGCGACTCACGGCTCTTCGCTGTCGGCCCTCACGATAATGCTCACCGCCTCCTCGGGCGAGTCGGTTATGTGAACGAGTTCCACGTCCTCCGGATTGATCGTCTTTTCGGGCAACAACGATTCCTTCATGAACGCCCGCATGCGGCCCCAGAATGCACTGCCCATGAGCACTACCGGAAACTGCTCGATCTTTTGGGTCTGCATCAGCGTGAGGGTCTCGAAGACCTCGTCGAGGGTGCCGAACCCGCCGGGAAGCACGACAAAGGCGCTGGAGTACTTCACGAGCATGACCTTGCGGACGAAGAAATGGTCGAATTGCACCAAGTGATCCACGTACGCGTTGGGCTTCTGCTCGCTGGCCAGCTTGATGTTGCAGCCGACGCTCAGCCCGCCGGCCTCTTTCGCCCCGCGATTGGCAGCCTCCATGATGCCGGGCCCGCCTCCGGTAATGACAGTGTAGCCCGCCTCGGCCAGCCGACAGCCCATCTGCCGCGCGAGCTGATAGTACTGGCTGGACTCATTGAACCGGGCGGAGCCGAACACCGTCACCGCAGGCGACGTGATCTCCAGCGACTCGAACCCCATGAGGAATTCGAGGAAGTAGCGAACCGCGCTCTCCAACTCCTCCGGCCGATTCTGCCGGCCCTCAAGGAACTTCTTCTCCAGATTGACCGTCGTTTCCAGAAATCGCGGCGCTGCCCGCCGCCCCACCGGCTGCTGCCCGTTCACGTTGCACCCCCTTTCTGATGCCGCATAGTGCTGTACGCCGAGACTGGGCGATGGCCTGACTGCTCGTCACGCGATCGATTTGAGCTGGTCGCGGTTCTCGTAAACCTTCTCGATCGCGTCGGCGATCTCGGCCATATCCTCCTTCGTTCCCAGCAGCGGGCCGGAAGCCCAGAGCATCGCCATCTCCTGGCAGACCTGGTCGCACTTGGGACATCTTACTTCGTCCCGATATTGCTTCAGCCGCTCGCGGGAGTACATCTTCTGATAGACCTTCGAGCCCAGGACGTTGTCGATCCACGGCTCCCTGTGCAGGCCCTGCTTGATGTACTCGCTGAGGTCCACCCCTTCGGCACGCAGGGCCTTGAAGAAGGTCGCACGATCCACGCCGTTGAGGTGCTCCTTGTGGTAGGACATCGTGTAGAGATAGAACGAGCCGCTGCTTGTCCCCTCGTATAATTTCTGGGGGGTCAGGCACGGGATCTCCTTGAGCCTCGACGTGAGATACGCGGCGTTCTCATTGCGACGGGCGAAGCGTTCCATCACGCCGGGCAACTGACCGAGCAGCACGGCCGCTTCGAACTCATTCATCCGGTACTTCGGCCCGATCATCTCCGTCGCGCCCCGCCGGGATGTCCCGTGATTGTGCACGGTGTAGCATTTGTCCATCAGATCATCATCATTGCCGATGATGCCGCCGCCCTCGCCGCAGGCAATCGTCTTGCTCGTCTGGAAGCTGAAGCAGCCAACGTCGCCGATGGTCCCCAGTCTCTTGCCACCGTACTCAGCCAGGTGCGCCTGGCAGGCGTCCTCGATCACCCTGAGGTTGTGCTTCTTCGCGATGGCCATGATCCTGCCCATATCGCAGGGTTGTCCCATCATGTGCACGGGCATGAGGGCCTTCGTATTCTCCGTGATTCTCCTCTCCACGTCCTCCGGGTCGAGCTGGTACGATTGCGGGTCGAGGTCCGCGAGCACGGGCAGCGCTCGGGCCGAGAGAATGGAGGCAATCGTGCCCGGGTCCGTGTACGGCGAGGTGATGACCTCGTCGCCGGGACCGATGCCCATCGCTTCCACGCACGTGTGCAAGGACTGTGTGCCGGAGCCCGTGGCCACACAGTACTTCGTGCCCAGCAGCTTGGCATACTCCTTTTCAAATGTCGTGACGGTGCCCGAGCTGGACTGAATCCGGCACCAGATCCCGCTCTTGGTGGTCTTGAGGACAGACTGAATGACGCTCTCGTCCCAGTAGGGCCATTCCGGCCAACGCTTGTTCTTCCGGACCGGCTCGCCGCCGAGGATCGCCAGCTTGCCCGCTCTTTTCGCGAGATTCCCGTAGGCCGGCACGGTTCGCGAGGAAACCGCCGCCAAAGAGCCCGCCGATGCCGCCATGAATTGCCGTCTTGTCCACTCGCCCTTTGTCATTTCATGACCCTTTCCCATGCGAAATGGCCTGAGGCCGAAAGAATGCACGCCGTGACGATCTCTGCACCACCCTTTATAATCCCGCAACGGCGGGACCTGCAACCGTAATCTGGGCATAGCTCAGTCTTGCGCAAACCGAGCAGCGCTCTCATGTGGCGCAATGGGCTGCCTTGTGATGCGGATCTCTACTTCGTCCGAGTGAAACTGATTGGCGTAAATGTCGGCGACGAGGAATTCACCTTCGTGAAGCCCGACGACGTGAACGCCACCGACGTGAAGCCTGACGAGGTGAAATTCACAGACGTGAAATTCGAGGACGTGAAATTCACGCCCGTGGAGGTGGGCGACGTGTAACTCATCGCAGTAGGTTTTGGCGGCGTGAAGCTCACCGGCGTGAATCGTGGCGAACCGTAGCTCGTCGCTGTCGAGGTCGGTGACGCGTAACTCTGCCCGGATGTGTAGCTCTGTCCTCCGGGCGTCGGCGATAGGTACATCTCCCCTGCAGCATCCAGGGGCACCGAGTTCTCCGCCGTGGCACTTCCCGCCCCCGGACTCTTCCCCGATGCGGAGTTCTTAGCCCCGGAAGTCGCCGACTTGGAGCTCCTCTGGCCGGACATCTTGCTGACAAAGTCTTCCCACGTGTTCCAGGATACCTGGCCGGCTACGACCCCTGAAATACCGAGCCAGACCATCACCGTCAGGAAAGCAATAGTGATTCGTTTCATTTCACCACTCCTCCAACTTCTTCCGGCCCTGCGCAAGTCTGCGCCTTTTTCCATCTATCATTGTAGCTCGGCAGGACGCAGAATGCAAGGGAAATTACCCACGTTATAGGGCTATCGCATCTAAATTGAGCCTTTGCAGGCATGGTTTCGTATTCTTCTCAGAAGCAAGACACTTCAAGTAGAGAGGAATACGTTTTTGATGAAGAAATCGATTTGGGATCATTTTGCCGCGGTTCCTGATCCTCGCGTGGAGCGGACGAAACGGCATGAATTACAGGATATTCTGGTCATTGGCGTCTGTGCCGTGATCTGCGGGGCTGAGCACTGGACGGACGTAGAGATGTTCGGCAACGTCAACGAGGAATGGTTTGGCACGTTTCTGGACCTGCCCAATGGCATTCCATCGCATGATACCTTTGGTCGGGTCTTTGCCGCCCTGGACCCGGATGCGTTTGAAGCGGTCATGCAGGCGTTTGTGGCGGATCTGGCCGGCAGCAGCCGGGGCAAGCACATCGCCATCGACGGCAAGACCCTGCGAAACAGCTTTGATCGGGTCCGTGCCAAAGGCCCGTTGCACATGGTCAGTGCCTGGGTCCACGAGAACTGCGTGGCTTTCGGCCAACGGGCGGTCGATGCCAAGAGCAATGAGATCACCGCGATCCCGGAGTTGCTCAAGCTGCTCGACGTGGAGGAGGCAACCATCACGATTGACGCCATGGGTTGTCAAAAGGAGATCGCCGAGCAGATCGTCGATCAGGGCGGCGACTATGTGCTGGCCCTCAAGGCTAACCAAGGGACTCTGTACGAGGATGCCCGGATGTACATGGAGGACGGCATCGCCCACGGGTTTGCCGGCGAGCAGGACTTCTGGGAAACCGTGGAAAAAGGCCATGGACGACTGGAAACCCGCCGGGTGTGGACTACCAGCGATGTGGGATGGCTGCAAGGGCGTCACGACTGGCCGGGTCTGGGCAGCCTCACGGCCATCGAGCGAGAGCGTCAGGTCAACGGCCAGTGCGAACGAAAGCGACACTACTTCATCAGCTCCCATCCGGGACACTGTGCCCAGCGTCTGGGGACATTGATTCGCCATCACTGGTCCGTGGAGGTCCAGTTGCACTGGTCGCTGGACGTGAGTTTCCATGAGGACGCCAGTCGAGTCCGAGTGGCCAACGCCGCCGAGAACTTCTCGCGATTGCGTCGAATCGCCCTGATGCTGCTCAAGCAGGAGAAGACGGCCAAGGGCGGCATCGCCGCCAAACGCCTCCGAGCCGGCTGGGACCGAGACTACCTGCTTAAGGTCCTTGGCATTTAGATGCGATAGCCCTGCCCACGTTATCATATCACCTACCCGCATAGTAGGATTTTGGACCTTTGGCAGCCGGGAGGCAACTGCCGCCAGCCATGCCCTCGGCTTCAGGCCAGGCAGCGGCTTTCGGACAGTCCGCATGTATCCGGGCTGGTGGGGGTACGGCACTGGGAGTAGAATGGACCATCAAGAAACCGTAAAGCAGAAAAGGGGATGCATGGCCGTGACAATGAAAACTACATTCAGGCTGACACGTTCGATCTTTGTCGTTCTGCTACTGAACTGTCTCGTTTGTGGCGCCGCGAGGGCCGGGCTCAAGGGGGCATGTGCGAAGGTCGATATCACGCCGCCGCTGGGGATTACGCTCATCGGCTCCCAAGGCAAGCCGAGCGACGCCGTCATGGATGAGCTGTACGCGAAGGCGATGGTCCTCAGCGACGGCTCGAACACCGTCGCTATCCTCTCTGCCGACCTCCTGTACGCGCCGCTCGAAGAGATCACCAGCCCGGTGCGAGCGGCAATCCGCGAGAAACTCGGCATCCCCGGCCGGAACGTCATGGTCTGCGCCACTCATACCCACTCGGGCCCGGAAGTCTTTACCCGCTCGAAGCTGCCTCGCGAGGGCCGGCTTGATCCTTCGCAGATCGATCAGGCCTATCTGCAGGTGCTCGTCCGGAAAATGGCCGACGCCGTGGCGATTGCCTGCCGCAATATGCAGGACGTGCGAATCGGCGCCGCGATGGGCAGGCTGCCCGAGATCCTCTACAATCGCCGGCCGACGAACGACAAGGGCCGGACGCCGATGATGTTCACGCTGCCCGCCGACGTGGCGGCGACGCAGAGGATAGAAACGTCCGGCGAGGGCGACACGAGAGTGACATTCGTCCTTCCAGAGCCGCAGGCGCAATTGCAATTCGGCCCCGTTGATCCTGCCGTCTTCGCCCTGCGGATGGAGAACGCGGAAGGCAGGATCGTGGGCTCCCTTATCAGCTTCGGCTGCCATCCAGTGTGCATCTATCCGCATTTGAGCACGACCGTGTCGGCGGACTATCCGGCGCATGCCACGCGGGTCGTGGAGCAGGCGGAAGGCGGGATCAGCCTCTTTGCGCTCGGACTGGCGGGGAACGCGGTGCCGCTCCAACGGGGGCCAAGACCCTGTGAGCAGATGGGCAAGGCGCTCGGAGGCGAGGCGTTGAAGAGGCTTCAGTTGGCTCCCACTGTCGGCGATGTCACACTCACGGCGGCCACCAGGGAGATTACGCTTCCCGTGAAGGCGACGCCGTCTTCCGACGAGAGTATCTCCACGGAGATTCAGGTCTTGAAGCTGGGGAGTACTTACCTCGTGGGCCTGCCGGGAGAGGTGCTGGTGGAAGTGGGATTGGCGATTAAGAGGAAGGCAGGTATTGAGAACCTCTTCGTCGTGACGCTCGCCAATGACGTGGTCGGATACGTGTGTCACGCGCAGGCGTACGAACAAGGCGGCTACGAGCCGGAATCAGGCACGCGCCTGGCGAAAGGCGCGGGCGAGGTCATGATCGAGCAGGCGCTGGCGCTGATCAACGAGATGAGGTAGCCGCAAGACGTACTCTGAGGCCTGGATTCACATGGAACACATCGAACGATTGGCAAGAGAGCACGTGGACGTAACGCGGCGACACTTCCTGCACCTCGGCGCCGCAGGCGTCGCCGCTTTGAGTGCTTCGCCCCTGTGGGCTGGTGACGGTGAGGGTGATGCTCAAGGGCTGTTGCGTGACGCGGTTTCGAAGTTGGAGTATCTCACTCGTGAGGAGGATTTCATCTCATTTGGCCGGGGTGAGCCGCCGCCGTATGAGCTGCCGCCGGAGAAGCTGCGCGAGGTGGGATTGACGCGGGAGACGTGGCAATTGGAGGTCGTGCCGGACCCGGAGAGCAATGCCCAGGTGGAGCGGGCGCTATCCAAAGCGACGGGAACAGCCCTGGACTGGGACGGGCTCATGAAGCTCGCCGAGAAGCACGCGGTGCGATTCCTGAGCGTGATGTCGTGCACGAACGGGCAGCGTCCGTGCGGCATGGGCCTGTGGGAGGGCGTGCCGCTGCGCGAGGTGGTGTGGCTGGCGCATCCGACCGGCAACGTCCGGCGCGTGTTCTACTACGGCTATCACAACGACGACCCGAAGCAGCGGTTCCAAAGCTCGCTGCCGATCGGGCGTGTCCTGGAGGACCCGCCGGGCGAGCATCCCGTCATCCTCTGCTACAAGCTCAACGGGCAGTGGCTGACCAGCAAGCGCGGCGGACCCGTTCGAATGCTGGTCCCGGACGGCTATGGCAACCAGTCGGTGAAATGGCTGCAGCGAATCGTCCTGACCAACAATCCCCAGTCAAACGACACGTACGCGACCTGGAATAACGACACGGATAGTCGTATTAAGACCTGTGCCCGTTTCATCCAGGTGCCGGACAAGATCAAGGCGGGCCAGCCGGTGGCGATTACGGGGGTCGCACAGGTCGGCCCATCCGGCCTGAGCAAGGTCCAGTTCTGGCTGCACCGGCAGGAAGAGCCCCTCGCGGCCGACGACCCGCATTTCGCCACGGCTGAATGGAAAGATGCCGAGGTCCTGCCTCCGCCACAGCACTGGGGCGGCGGGCTGCCCGATGGACGATTGCCGTCCATCCCGCGTCAGATCGATCCTGCGACGGGCAAGCCGCACGTCTGGCCCCTCCGCAACACGATTGCCCACTGGGCAGCGATCCTCAGGGTCGAGCGGCCGGGCGCCTACGACCTCCGTTGCCGCACGATTGACGCCGGCGGCGTCGCCCAACCCATGCCGCGCCCCTTCCCCAAGTCCGGCCACAACGCGATCCAGAAGGTGAAGATCGCTGTCGAAGAATAATGCGGAACTCGGTTGGAGGGCCTCAGGCCATGTGTCTTTCCAACTCTTTGCGCTGGGCTTCGTCAAGAGGCTGACCATTGCATACCGCGGCCACGTTGACCCGCAATTGTTCGAGCGAGCCCATGCCCACGATGGCGGCTGAGACACCCAGCCCCAGCGCGTAGCGGATCAGCATCCCGGCCTCAGCCTGGCTTGGCGCCTGGTCGTGGTACCAGTATTTATCGAGGTCGTTCTTGAGCGGATTGCCGACCGCCAGCGAGCCAAAGCCACCGCCCATGACCTTCATCGCCAGGATGCCCATGCCCTTCTCCCGTGCCACGGGAAGGACGAGTTGCTGAAATGGCAAGCGTCTGGCCGTGGGATTGAAGGTGGTCAGGATGGTGTCGAAGTCGAACAGCTCGATTGCCCGGCGCATCGCCTCCGCACTCTCGTGACCCGTCACGCCGATGAATCGCGTGACCTTCTGCTCTCGCAGCTTGTGCAGAGCCTTCATTATGCCGTCAGGCTCGTCCCACCTGGCGAAATCCTCCTTGGCACTGACGCCGTGGACCTGGAGCAGGTCCACGTGATCGGTCCGCAGCCGTTTGAGACTGGCTTCGACGCCGCGCATGGCACTGTCATAGGAACGGTCGCCTGTCTTGGTCGCGAGAAAGACTTCCTTTCGGCGCGTGGCAAGTACCTCGCCGTAGTTGCGCTCGGACTGACCGTCGCCATATGCCGCGGCCGTATCGAAGTAATTGATGCCGGCGTTCAACGCGGCCTCCGCCAGTTGGGCCGGATGGAAACTCGCGGTCGGCGGGTCCTTCATCGCCGCGACACCGCCCAGAATCAGCACGCTGACCTTTTCATCGGTCTTTCCCAGCGTTCGTCTCGGAATGCCCGGCTTCCCGGATTCCCCCGCGCTACCGATCCGTACCCCTGCTCCCGTCAGCGCGATCACCGCCGTAGAGCTGCGTATGAACTGTCGTCGATCCATTTTTGTCCCCGTATCTGCCCTGCCTGAGAATGCGCAACCACGTTCACTGAGGCGCGACACCGAGTCTGTACCTGATTCGGGCCGAGCCGTCAAGAGAGCTATCTTGATGAGATCAGCGAGCGGCGGAGCCTGCCATGAAGGCTCGCACGTCGCTGGTCAGTTGGCGGAGGGCTTCCGTGGAGGTGTAGATTTGATGACCGGAGTGATAGACTCTGAACGTGATGTTGGCGCGGAGGTTCGAAGGTAGATGCAGATGGTCGAGGACATACTCCTGGCTCAGGTACGGCGTTGCCAGGTCGTAGTATCCGGCGGCGTTGAAAACTCGGAGACGATTGTCCAGATTCATCGCCTCGGCGAGCGTCGGGGCGACGTTGAGATAACCGCGTTTGCCCTCACCCCAGTTCCATACCCGATTCGCCTCCTCCGACAGGAACACATAGGGCAGATCGGTTTTGAAGCCCAGCTCGGATCGAATGTAGTCATTGAACGTGGCGACAAAGGGTCCCTGGGCCACAAACAGTGACGGGTCGGTCCACGGGCGCCGGCCGGACTCGACATCGCCCACGGCGACGCGGCTGTCCAGCAAGCCGAGCATCCGGCCATGGAACCGAAGCAACTCCCGAAGGAAGTCCCCGTTGCTGATCCGCAAATGGTTGGCCGCAATGACTCCCTCGGGAAGACCCGTGCATTCCGCCAGCCTGTCGGCAAATTGCCGGAATTCGGTTTCACGGAGCGAGCTCCCCTGACCAGCGCACCGATGTATTCCTGCAGGACCCACGCCTTCACCTTTTCCTGAGTCCGCTCGAAGTCCCGCGGCGTTCTCTCCCCCAGCCGGCCGTGGTATTGTGCCGCCGCCGCATAGGAGGGCACGCTGAGGACATAGGGCAGATCGTTGCCGGGATCGAAGCTGATCGCCCCCATGTTCAGGGCCGGCGACAAAAGCACGAGGCCGTCGATATAGAGGCCGTAGTGGTCCTGGAGGTATCTGACCATGCCGGCGGCCCTGGCCGCTCCATAACTCTCGCCGGCGATGTATTGGGGCGACAGCCACCGCTCATGCTCCGTCACGAACGAGCGGACGAAATCCGAGGCTAGCTCAATATCCTCCTGGACCTCGTAGAACGGCCTTGCATCGACGCCCGGCGCCGCCCGGCTGAACCCGCTGCCGACAGGGTCCACGAAGACAAGGTCGGTGAATTCCAGCCACGTATACTCGTTGTCCACCATTTTTTCCGAGAGGGGCAGAGCCGTGCCGTCCTTGGCCAGCAGGGCGCGTTTCGGACCGACACCGCCCATGTGCAGCCAGACTGCCGAGGAGCCGGGACCGCCGTTGAAGGCAAACGTGACGGGCCGGGCCGCCCCCCGTGAAGTCGCATCCTGCCGCTCATAGGCCACGAAGAACATGTCCGCAATCACCCTGTCCGACTCCCCCCGGACCGGCACGTATCCCGCGGTCGCCCTGTAGTTGATCGTGGCCCCGTCCGCGACGATAGCGTGGTCAGTCACAGTGGCGTCCCGCAGAGAACGCTCGTCCTTGTCATTTTGGACGGGGCGCACGGCCGGCTGGATGGCGGATCGATTCCGTTCATCTTGACTGCTTGCGAGGCAGACAAAGAATGTTGTGAACAGCCACACGATGCACAGAATACGAGCATCGGACTTCACGGCATGAGACTCCCGGTCCGAGGTTATCAGGCGGGTGAGGCCCCGTGCAGATAGCGAAGCACGACGATGGCGATGAAATCCTGAAGGAAGTGCAGAACGGTCGGCGTGACGAGGCTCTTCGTCCACAGGTAGAGCAGGCTGAATATGAGTCCCATGACTCCCACGGTGGCCACGCCCAGAGAGCCCTCATATCCGTGTCCCAGAGCGAAGATCACTGCCGATAGCAGCACCGCCACTGTCGTGCTCTTCGTGGCGACCTGCAGGCGAGCCATCAGGTACCCGCGAAAGATCGTCTCCTCGGAAATGGCCACCACCGCCACCAGAACCACCGCCAAGGCAATCTCCCAGCGTCCCCGGATATCGAAGAGGGCAGGGGCGGGTACGGAAGGCTGAGACAGCCCTGCCGCACTCAATAACTGCTCCACCTGGCTGATGACGAGTAGAAAGGGAAAGTAGAGCGCAACTCCAAGCAGGATGGCGCGCGTGAGATGCCTGGATCTCCATCCGATCACGCTCAGCGGCTCGCCGTTACGCCAGAGGAAGAAGAGGATCAGGCCGACCAGGGCCAAATCCCGAAGAATCGTGGAGATCGACACAAACACGAAGTTCAGCTTTCCCTGGCGGGTCACGAAGAAGGAAAGCACCATGGAGGGTACAATGAGAAAAAGGAACACCAGGACTTCCAGGATCGCTTCTTTCCTTGTAGACAGGAATGGAGCCATGCGAGCCGTATCCCGGTCGGTCTCGGGCGTTTGTGCTTGCAGCGCCTCACTTGTGATCATTTCCAACACCTTCCATCAAATTGTGTCTGTCGCTCTACAGAGTTGCTGACCCGCACGGACCTGCGCCCCCTGCCGATTTCATCCCCCTGTCCTGAAACCCGGGTACAGCAGCATCCCACCGTCCACGAAAATTGTGGTTCCGGTGATGTAATCCGCCGCGTCGGAGGCCAGCCACACGGCCACCGGCGCGACATCGGTCGTCTCGCCGATCCTGCCGTAGGGGATGAGCTTGCACATGGACGCGGCCCCCGCCGGATCGCTCCAGACCGACTCATTGATCGGCGTTTTGATGGCACCCGGGCCGATACTGTTGACACGGATTTTCTGCGGGGCCAATTCCTGGGCGATCGTCTTCATCAGCAGCATCATGCCGCCCTTGGAGCTGGCATAATTGGCGTGACCGGCCCAGGGAATCACCTCGTGCACGGAACTCGTGAAGATGATCTTGCCGGCCGCCTTCGAGCGTTCCGGAATGACTCCTCGGCGCAGGAATTCTTTGACCGCTTCCCGGGCACAAAGAAAGCTGCCGGTGAGATTGACGCCGAGGACAGCGTTCCATTGTTCCAGGGTCATATCCGCGAACGCAGAATCTCGCTGAATCCCCGCGTTGCTCACCAGGATATCGATGGTTCCGTATTCAGCCATGAGCTTTTGGAACATGGCGACCACCTGATCCTCCCGGTCGACATCGGCTCGCAGCGCGATGGCCCGGCCACCCGCACTGGTGATGTCGCTTACTATACGGTCCGCCTTCTTCTCGTCGGCGGTGTAATTCACTCCGACGTTCGCTCCGGCGGCGGCCATGGCTCTGGCCACCCCGGCCCCGATGCCGGAGCTGGCGCCGGTGACCAGCGCCGTTTGTCCTTCAAGTGGTCTCATATGTTTGCCTTGAACCTCGCTTTCTGACGAGGAAGTGAATGACCGCCATCGCGCAGATTGCACCGAATGCAACTATCGTCCATAGGAAGAAACGCTCCGGCGACACGCCCGGATGGATGATCTTGGCTCGATCGACACCATTCAGGCCCAGGACATACGCCTCTATGGCGGCGATCTGCGGCTGCGTGAGAGTCATGCCATCGCCATACGCCGGCATGTAGATGGCCGGATGAGGGCCCTTCTGGACGGAACCGTGCTGAATGATTCTGTCGATCTTCACCGCAAAGACTGATGGGTCATCACTCCAGAGGTTCGGGTCAATGGGATTCAAGCCCGGCACGATTCCTTTCTCCGAGCCCGGATTGGGGACTTTGCCTGTACCTTCGGAGCTGTGGCAGGAGCTGCAGTAGTCTGCGAACAACGCGCGCCCGAGTCTCACGCCGCCGATGAGTGTCGCCGCCTCTCCCGGAGGTCCCTGCTGGCCGGAGGCCGGCAACTGCCGGCTTTCCATACCCATGGCGACCGGCGGCGTCTCCTTTTGCTCACCCGCCATTTGGGCGCCCCCGGCCCGAAGACTGAGCAGGTAGGCGACCAGGTTCTCGACTTGCTCTTGATTGAGGGAAGGGTAGGCTGGCATAGTCGAAGCGGCGTCATTCGCTTTCGGATTGCGAATCTGCGTGGCGAGCCAATCGGCGGACCTTCCTTTGTTTCCTTCGTCGGAAAGATCGGGACCTGCAGTACCGCCCTGTCCGTTGATCTTGTGGCATGGCGCACATCCCTGGGATTGGTAGAGTTCCTGCCCTTTCTGAATGCTGGCGGAAGCGGCTTTCTCGGATGGAGCGATGCCGGACTTGTTGGACTCCGCCGAAATATTGGTCTCGGCTCGTGCCCGTTGTCCAGGAGGGACTCCTCTCGGCGAGCCCGGCCCGGCGCTCGTCCCTTGTGCCAGCGGATGAGAGAGTTGCCCCAACACGGTCAACACGAGGATCAAGGCGACGAGAGCGGTCCCGCCCGCCATGGCGATCGGGCGTTTACGGGGATTTCGCTCCGGGTTACGATCGTAAAATGGCACAAAGAACAGCAGCAGGATCAGCACCAGGGGCACGCCGACCGTTCCGACAACCTCCCATGGCCCTTTGAACGACTTCAGCGCCTGGTAGAGGAACAGGAAGTTCCATGCCGGCTTCGGGGTGACAGACCTGCCCAGAGGGTCCGCAACACCAGTTATAGGTGCTCGCCAGAAGACGCAAAGACCTGCCAAAGCGATAATGACAAGAGAAGTGACCAGGATATCTTTATACGCCTGGTCCGGCCAGAACTTGCCGGTCTGCTTGCGTTTCTCCGCCTCCCACGACCCGGCGCTGCCGAATTGCCGGAACGCTGCCAAGTGGATGACAATGAGGGCGAAAAGCAGGGTCGGCAGAATGGCCACGTGAAAAATGAAGAACCTCGACAGTGTCTGCTGGCCCATGGTCTCGCCGCCTCGGGTAAACCGCTGCAGAAAGTCGCCGATCCATGGGACCGTGCCGGCGATGCTGGTCCCGACCTCGGCCGCCCAGTACCCCAGTTGATCCCAGGCAAGGAGCGGCCCCGTAAAAGCTATGGCCGCAACCAGCAGCAGGAGAAGCACGCCTGTTATCCACGTCACCTGGCGGGGATTCTTGTATGCACCCCAGATAAAGACCCGGGCCATGTGCACGCCGACTAATACGACGAAAGCCTGCGCACACCAGTAATGCAATCCATGGACGAGCCATCCGAACGGCACCTGCAAGCGCACGTACATCACGCTTTCGTAGGCATGGTCCGTCGTCGGTACATAGTAGAATAGTTGCAGGACCCCCGTGATGGCAAGTAGCAGCAAGAGGAGGAGGTTCGCGCTGCCAAAGACGTAGGCAAAGCTGGAC
Organism: Sedimentisphaerales bacterium; assembly: GCA_963708075.1. Lineage (GTDB taxonomy): Bacteria > Planctomycetota > Phycisphaerae > Sedimentisphaerales > Anaerobacaceae > PLanc-01. Next base: position 7,233,353 of record OY970194.1, on the reverse strand, counting down.
CCTCCGGGGATATCCTCTTCCAGACCCCAGCGAACGATGGCGGACACGGGCAACCGATCATTGATCCACGTTTTAACTGACGCCCACATCGCGGCACCCTAAACAAGTATCTTCTCCGGGATTCCGGCCTGGAACCTTTCCCACTTCACGTAGAGGAGCCCGTTTTCGATGCGATAAGGGAGTGTATCGAGAGGACGCGGCGCGGGACCCGCGAGGACCTTGCCCGTAATCGAGAAATAGCTGTCGTGACAGGGGCAGAGGAACTCGTTGGCCGATGGGACCCAGTCGTAATGGCAGCCCAGATGGGTACAGATCGGCGAAAATACGGTAAGATCGCTGTCGGAGTGTTTGACGACCCAGGCCTCGTGCGTCACCGTCTGCCGAATGAAGGCATCCGTGCCCTGAAACTGAAATCTCAGACGGATAGGCTGCTCTTTCGGCAGCGGGCCCACTTCGCCTACCTTGGCGTAAGGCGACAGGCTCTTTCTGTAGGTGGGCGCAATGAGAGCCACCACGAAAGGGATTCCCAAAAGCAAGCTGATACTCGCCGACACAATCCCCATCGCCAGCCTCAGGAATCCCCGGCGGGATGCGCGTGGCTTTCTACGGCGACACCACATGTTCAAATCGTCCATAATGATTCGTCGCTTGCAGTCGATCTGCCTGGCATGAGGCTCGGTTGAACCGGACAGTTCAGTTACTCGCCTGGAGAAACGCGAGTATGTCTCTCTGCTCCCCACCGGTTAGCGGGACGCGCACTCTCATGTGGTGGACGGTAACCGCCCATTGGGCGTCGCTGTATTCTGATGGCGGCCTGAGATCGTGACATTGTCTGCACCTCCGCGACCACATGATCCCCCCGGTGGTTACTGAGGAAGCGACCGATGCGGTCGGCCGGCCTTCTGTGGTCCTCGTGGCTGTTGCGCCGGCCTGCCCACCCGTGGTCCTGAGGCTCAGCATATAGTCTACCAGATCGTTGACCTGCTCGTCCGATAGTGTGGCGTACGCGGGCATTAGCGTTTGCGGGTCATCCGCCTTGGGATTGCGAATCTTCGTCTCAAGCCACTCCCGCGACCGACCCTTATTGGCCTCGTTGGAGAGGTCGGATCCGGCCAGGCCGCCCTTGCCGTTGACCACGTGGCAGCCCATGCAACCGAGCGTGACGAAGAGCCCCTTGCCGCTCTCTACACTGGCGGATGACGAATTGGGATCGCCTTGGGCGTCTGGGGGATCACCCTGCCCGCCAAGGCTCGAACCGCGAGCCTGCTGTCGGCTGCTCGGATCGGTGGTAGAACAACTGGCGATCACGATACTGAGGATCGCGAAGATCGCAACCGACCACGCGAAAATGCGCTGATGCGAGTCACCGAGTATCATAACAGTCTCCTGCTCAAAAGCCTGTAGCGAATTGCAGTGTGAACATATCCGCGACATCGCCACTCTCACCGAATGTGTACGCCGCTTTGAGGACGGTCCGCGCCGTCAGCCAGTAGTCGATGCCGGGGGTCCATTGCCTCTGCGTGCCTCCGCCGGGCGCCGCCGAAGGTATTTCGAGCCTATCGTAACGCAGGGCAAACTCGAGGTTCCGCAGCCACCGTTCCCCGGCGTCCGTCGGACGATAGGCGAGCTCGGCGTACCCGCCGTTGCGATCGTTGTCGAAACGCAACGGCCCGAATCCCAACAGACCCGTCGGATCGTAGGTCGCGTCGCGCAGATTCGACCAAATCCAGGCGCCTCGTGCCGTCACCTGGCCCTGGACAGCTCCGATGCGCGCGAGATAGTTGAGGTCCACGCCATGAATCGTCGAACGGACGGTCTCAAAACCTGGGGGGTTCGGTCTCGAAAACTCGAACGAATAACCGACCTCCAGTTGAGGAATGGGCAAGTACCCGATTCGCACGCCCAGCGCCTTGTTGTTGTTCAGGTCGTTGAAGTTGTCGAAGTTCAAGCTGCCCGCGCTCTCGGGATCGTCCGTGATCAACGCCGGACCGTTCGTCAAAAATACCGCGTAGTTGAATATCCCCCGTCGGCAAGAAACCGCACCGGTAACGAAGGCGCCGACGCCTGTATCGGGCGCGATCCCGCCATCGGCATAGACAAGCGGGTCTATGGGCAATTTGTTGATCCAGCTTGGATCGAGATGGTTGTGGTACGCTGTGAATGGAACGGAGAATTTTCCGGCGCTGACTGCCGCGTAGTCATTGATCAGGTAGCTCAGATAGGCCAAATCCAGCTCAGCTTCCGTTTCCGAGCCCTCTCCGTTCAACTCCGGACCTTCCAGCCCCAGCTCCAGCTCGCCTTCGAAGAACAGCCGCTCGTTCAACTGCCACAGCAGCATGGGATTGAATTCCGCCGTGAACGTGCTGGATTCATCTTCCGGGTCGAAATAGCCCGCCGCGGCGCTGCCGGTGATCAGCAGTCTCGTGTCGCCCAGACCCGAGCCTTCGGCAATCTGCCGCGCTCTCGCCACCTCCTTGTTCAGTCTCCCAATCTCCTGCTGGATTTGTTCTTGCGATTCTGGGGCCTTTTCCCGCGCCGAAAGTCGGCCCTTCACGTCATCGAGCTCTTTCTTCAGCGCCTCATACTCCTGTCGCGACACATAGTTGCCCTTTTCGTTCGGGTCCGGCGCTCCGTAGGCACATACCCCCAACATAAGGATGATATGGCCGCACACTAGGTTTCTCCACCCCATGACATTCTCCCCTTTCTACAGCCGGGCATTCACGACTGTGTTCCTGTTTTTGCGGTCTACATGGTCATTCGTATCTCCGCGATGACGATATAGGGAAAATGCGTAATGCGGCTCAGGCAACTGATTGCCGGACCGTGTATTGCGAGGTGAGCTTGGCCGCAGATCCCTGTCACAGTTCTCGCGTTCAATGTGCGGCGGGCATGTCGGCCGCACCGCCCCGGATGCTCTTCAGGAACAACATGACCGGAATGAGCACGAGTGAAATGATGCCCAGGATTCGGAAGGCGTCCGTGTACGCCAGCATACTCGCCTGCTCGACGAGCATGCGATAGATGACGCCCAAGGCACGCATGGGCGCCTGCGAAGGATCGACCCCCTGCTGAATCAGGGCTGCCTCGATGCCCGACATCGCCCGGGTGAACACGGGATTCAGAGGGGTCAGACTATCGACCAGATAGTTCTGATGGGCCTGCGTGTGGCGAGCCAGGAACGTCGTGACGAATGCGATTCCGGAGCTGCCCCCGATATTGCGGACCAGATTGACGATCGCAGTCCCCTGCCCGGTCTTCTCGCGAGGGACGAAGAAGAAGGCGGCAGCGTTGATCGGCACGAACAGGAAGGCCAGCCCGGCCCCCTGGATCGCTCGGGCAATCACGGCGGCCCGGAAGTCGATCTGGAGGTTGAAACCGGCCATGTAGAACATGGAGTAGGCGACGATCCCGAGACCCGCTATGATCAGGTAGCGAGCCTGGACCCGGGCGACCAGCGAACCCGCGACAGGCATCATCAGCAGCGTCAGAAATCCCCCGGGCGAGAGCACCATGCCGGCCAGCGTAGCTGTGTAGCCCAGAAGCTCCTGGAGCAGTATGGGTAGCAGAAGGAGACTCCCATACAGGATGAAGCCGAGCACGAACATGGCCAGGACCCCCATCGAGAAGTTTCGGTCCTTCATCAGCCGCAGGTTGATGATCGGCGATGGGTGGATCAGCTCCCAGACGAGGAGCACCGCCAGGCACACGAAGGCGATGGTCGCCGTCACAAGGATGAACCTCGATGCGAACCAGTCTTCGGTCTGCCCCTTGTCGAGGAACACCTGCAGGCAGCCCAGTCCCAGGCTGATCAAACCCAACCCCAGGTAGTCGATTTTGACGCCTCCCAGGCGGCTGCGCACCAGGTATGGCGGGTCGAAGATGAACAAGCTGGTCAGGAACATCGAGAGCAGCCCGACCGGGATGTTGATGAAGAAGATCCACCGCCAACTGTAATTGTCGCTGAGCCATCCCCCCAGGGTCGGCCCAATGATGGGCGCAACGACGACACCCATTCCGAAAATGCCCATGGCCATCCCCCGCTTCTGTGGAGGGAAGCTTTCCAGCAGGATGGCCTGAGAGATCGGCTGCATGGCGCCTCCGCCGATACCCTGAAAGACGCGGAAGAGGATCAGCAGCTCCAGATTGGGCGCGATACCGCACAGGAATGAGCTGAACGCGAAGAGTCCCACGCACGTGAAGAAGACATTCTTCCGGCCGAACAGCGAGGAGAGCCAACCGCTCAGCGGAAGGACAATCGCGTTGGACACGAGGTATGAGGTCAGCACCCATGTGCTCTCCTGTAGATCCACCGCCATGCCTCCGGCGATATGGGGCAGCGCCACGTTGGCGACGCTCGTATCGAGCACCTCCATGAACGTAGCCAGCATGACCGTCATGGCGATAATCCACGGATTGACATCCGGCTGATATTCTTGTGACGTGGCGTTCAGTCTTCATTCCGCTTTCAAGAGAGGGCTACTTAATTCTGACTGTCGGTCGAACCGACATCCCGAGCACCAGGCGATGGTCCCGGTCGGGCGGCGTGTCGAAGACGATCTTGACGGGGACCCGCTGCACAACCTTCACGAAATTGCCGGTGGCGTTCTCCGGGGGAAAGAGGCTGAACGCCGCACCGGTCCCGGCCTGGATGCTATCCACGTGAGCGCTGAACACGACACCGGGATAGGCATCGACCCTGACTGAAACCGGCTGGCCCGGACGCATGTACGTCAACTGGGTCTCCTTGAAGTTGGCCACCACGTACATCTCGTCGGGCACGATCGCCAGCAACGGCTGACCGACGCTGACGTACATCCCCTCCTCAGCCCGTTTTTGGGTGACGTAACCGGTTGTCGGAGCGGTGATCTTCGTGTACGACAACTGCAGGCGGGCCTGCTCGGCATCGACTCTCGCCTCGACCGTCTTGGCACGAAACGAGGCCAGACGCTTCTCGGCCGCATGCAGGGCGGCCTGGGCAGATCGAGCGGCGGCCTGGCTGTGCTCCAGCACCTGGGCCGTGACGGCGCCCTGACGGGCAAGTTCCTCATTGCGGCTGAGGTCCTGCTGCTGCTGGATCCACTGAGCCCTGGCCACCTCGACATCGGCAGCCGCCTGCTCCTCATCCGCTTGTGCGGACCGTACGCTGGCCTCCGTCTTCGCCAGGTGAATTTGGTAATCGCAGGGATCGACCTCCACAAGCAGCGTGCCCTGCTGGACCCATTGGTTGTCCGTTGCGTGAACGTGCACAATGTTGCCGGCAGCGCGAGCACTGATGGTGACGGGGTCGCCTTGAACGTAGGCATCGTCCGTCGATTCGTAGAAGATGGAGCGCCAGTAATAAATGGAACCGACAACAAGCCCGACCGCCAGAACGATCCCCCCGACACTAACGATCAGGCGGCGTCTGCGTCCGGAGGCAAGCTTACGGTTATCACGGTCTGGACTCTCGGCTGGCGATTGTGCGGGCATACGACTTGTGGCCGTTCCATTACAGCTTGACCCGACTGCCCGTCATCCGGACTGCGATCCTTGCCCTGCTGCGGCGGGCGTGGCGCGGCCGGCCGGGCCTCCGTGCCGTGGGCAATCCCAGCCCCAGACCATCGAGTGCCCGGAGGGTCTTTTCCATCGTCTCGTGATGAATGCTGTGAATCCCCAGTTCGCGAGCTATCTCGACAAACATCGGGCGGTCTTCCACATAGACCGCCTGCTCCGGCGGCACCTGGGCGATGTCCAGGGCAAGCCGGAAGATGTCCGCGTCCGGTTTCCGGAAACGCACAAAAGACGAGATGACAAAAAACTCGACGAACTCGGTCAGATGGAACTCCCGGATGCGATGAACGGCCAACTCACGCCCCTCATTGCTGACGGCGCCGACTTTGAGCCCATTCGCATACGCGACCTTCCTGAACATCTTTATGTTGTTGTCGAGAGCCTGTGATTGACCGAACATGTAGCTCTTGAACTGATCCGGTGTGAACGTCCTGCCCTGATAGAACACGACCCGCCTGAGGTACTCATCCAGGCTGAGCAGACCCCGCTCATACGTGTCGAACGTCAGGTTGTGTCGCTCGTTCATCTCTTCCATATCGAGGCCGAACTTCTCCACCGCCCGCCGGCGCATCTCGCGGTCCCAGCCGTTCGTCAGCAACACCCCGCCGATATCCACGAACAATACCGAAATATGAGGAGAGGCTTTCATGTTTTTCCTCCAAGCTCGATCTTGCACCAGCCCCCACACTACTTCTGAAGGAGCTTTCTCGCATGATCCACGATATTGTCTACGGTGAAGCCGAAACGCTTGAAGTTTTCCTTGGCCGGGGCGCTGGCGCCGAAGCGGTCGATGGTGATCGTGGCGCCATGATCGGTGACATACTTGCACCATCCGAACGATGCACCCGCTTCCACGGCGATGCGCGCCGTCACCTCCACCGGCAGGACTTTGTTGCGATAATCCTCCTCCTGCTCATCGAACAACTCCCATGAAGGCATGCTCACGACACGGGTGTGAATGCCCTCGTTTTCAAGGGGCTCCTGCGCTTCCATGATGAGTTGGACCTCGGAGCCACTGGCGATGAGGATCAGGTCCGGCTTCTCCGCTCGCTCTTTGACGAGGATGTACGCACCTTTGAGCAGTCCGTCCGGTGAGCCAAGACCGGTCCGGTCGAATGTGGGGACCTTCTGCCGTGTCAGGACGAGCATAGTCGGGCCATCCTTCCGCAGCATGGCGGCCCGCCAGGCCCAGGCGGTCTCGTTCGCATCGGCCGGACGGATCACACACATGCCCGGCATGGCGCGAAACGAGGCGATATGCTCAATGGGCTGATGCGTCGGTCCATCCTCGCCCAGACCGATGGAGTCGTGGGTCATGATGTAGACCACGGGCAGCTCCATCATCGACGCCAGGCGAATGGCGGGACGAGCGTAGTCGGTGAAGATGAAGAACGTGGCGGCGTACGGGCGGACCCCGCGGTGTGCCGCCATGCCGGAGGAGCACCCGCACATCGCGTGCTCCCGCACGCCCCACGCGATATTGCGGTTCGTGTAACACCCGGCTTCGAGGTAGCCCGAGCTTTCGATCAGCGTCTTGGTCGAGGGGGCGAGGTCGCCGCTGCCGCCTATCAGCCAGGGCACTCTGCCGGCGATGGCGTTGAGCACTTTGCTGCCGGCATCGCGCGTGGCCATCGGGCCTTTGTCCGCGGCAAACACCGGGATGTCATGATCCCAATCGTGGGGCAGTTCGCCGCGGATCGACTCTTCAAACAGCCTGCCCATGTCCCCGTGCTGCCTCTTATAGTCGGCGGCTAACGTGTTCCACTCGTCCTCGAGTTCCTGGCCGCGCTGGCGAGCCTGTCGCATGTAGTCAAGTACCTCCTGGGGGACGAGGAACTGCTTGTCTTCCGGCCAGCCGTAGACCTTCTTCGTCAGCCGGACCTCGTCCTCCCCAAGCGCCTGCCCGTGCGCCTCCTTTGTGTCCTGCATGTGCGGGGCCCCATAGCCGATGTGCGAACGCAGGATAATCAGCGAGGGCCGATCGATCTCCATCCGGGCCTCATGCAGGGCCTCCGTAATAGAGGCGACGTCGTTCGCCTTCTCACCAAGGTTCTGAACGTGCCAGTGGTATCCTTCGAAGCGCCGGGCCACATCGTCGGAGAAGGTAATCTCGGTTGGGCCCTCGATACTGATGTGGTTGTCGTCGTAGACGAAGATCAGCTTGCCGAGCCTCAGGTGTCCGGCGATGGAGGCGGCCTCGTGGGAAGCCCCTTCCATCAAATCTCCGTCGCTGCAAAAGGCGTACGTGTAATGGTCAACAATGTCGTACGCCGGCCGATTGAACATCGCTCCCAAATGGGCCTCGGCGATGGCCATGCCCACGGCGTTCATGAACCCCTGCCCGAGCGGCCCGGTCGTCGTCTCGACTCCCGGCGTGACACCATATTCCGGATGGCCGGGCGTCTTGCTACCCCACTGCCGGAAGTTCTGAATGTCTTCAAGAGTGAGATCGTACCCGGTCAGGTGGAGCATGGCGTACTGGAGCATGGACGCATGGCCGCAGGATAGAATGAACCGGTCGCGGTTGAACCACTTGGGATTGGCGGGATTGTAACGCAGGAACTTCGTCCAGAGCACGTAGGCCAGCGGCGCCAGGGCCATAGGCGTGCCCGGGTGGCCCGAATCCGCCTTCTGGACAGCGTCCATCGCCAGCGTCCGGATCGTGTTGATGCACAGCATATCGAGATGTTCCTGGTCCATTTCCAACGTTCCCGTTGCCTGTTGCGTTGAAGTATTCGGTTTCATAGAACCACTCCGTTCGGTTTATCTCATGAAACGTGTATTTGCGGAAAGTGCTTCCCACAGCCCGTGTCAGCGCGTGGGCGCTACACCAGGCTGCCGGTGAGGCTCTCGATGAAGCGGATGACCGGGCCCGGATAGACGCCGATCCCGAGGAGTGCCAGCAGAAGAAGCGCCAGGACGACTGTGCCGAGGAGGGAGCCGGATGGCGCGGCGATGCGAGGTCGAACGATTCCCGCTTCATCGGACGCCGGCTGGACGGGCTGGTACACGGCGATGATCACTCGCAGGTAGTAGAACAGGGAGATCACACTGTTCGCCGCAAGGACGAGGACCAGCAGCCACATCTCGGACCGGACGCCCGCGAGCACCGCATAGAACTTCGCGAAGAATCCTGCGGTGAGAGGCAGCCCGGCGAGTGAGAGCATCATTGCCGACAGTGCCGCCGCGAGAAAGGGATGAGCCCGGGCCAGCCCACGATAACCCGCAAGATCGGCGAAGTCGTCCTCCTTGTCGGACATCATCGTGATGACGCCGAAAGCCCCGAGGGTGGTGATGAAGTACGCGAGCAGATAGAAGGTGACAGCCGTTACGGCGAGCGTGCCGGCCGCCAGGAAAGCCACGAGCAGGTAGCCCATGTGGGCGATGGAGGAGTAGGCGAGCAGGCGCTTCACATTGTTCTGCCGCAGCGCCAGATAGTTCCCAACGAACATGGAGACGACCGCTATCCACGTGAAAATGAGAAGGAACGGGCCCTGCGTCCGCATGTGCATGGCGCCGAAGTAGCGAAGCAGCAAGGCGAAGATGGCCCCTTTCGAGGCCGTGGCGATCAGGGCTGTCACCGGCGCGGGCGCCCCTTCGTACACGTCGGCGGCCCAGAAATGGAACGGGACCAGCGCCAGCTTGAACCCGATGCCGATCAGGATCATGCCGGCGCCCACAAAGGCGAGCAGATCGCCCCGCTGCCAGGGCGATGAGGCCAATCTGGCCAGTTCGAACAGGTCCATGGTCCCCGTGTGTGCGTAGATGAGCGACATTCCAAACAGCAGCAAGGCGCTGGACGTGGAGGCCGGGATCAGGTACTTGATGCCCGCCTCAATGTCGATTTGCCGTGAGCGGCTGTAGGCGATCAGGGTATACAATGACACGCTCAGCAGTTCAAGCCCGATGAAGAAGGACACAAAATGCGTGCTTGACACAAGGACCGCGCAGCCGAGCATGGCGGTGAGGACGAGGAGGTAGAACTCTTCCCGAACGATGGGCCGCCCTCTCATGTACCCATAGGACATCACGACGACCGCAATAGCTGCCGAGAACAGCAGGCCCATGAAGAAGATGGCGTAGCCGTCGAATCGCAGAAGCGCCGTGATGTACTCGCCGTCGATGGGAACCCAGACTCGAAGCGAAACCAGAGCGAGAACCAGCGTGACGAGAGCAATCACGAAGACCATGACATGGCTGCGCCGGACAGCAATGGTCAACATGCCAAAGACTGCTCCGGCGGCCAGAATAACCAGTGGCAGGATTTGCGGCAGATCAGTGATACTCATGAGTCATTTGCCGACTGTGATGACCGTTCCGACGTCTGCGGTGGAGTTCAGGAGAGACTCGACCTGGGGTCTGGCCGTATCGAGAACCGGCTGCGGATAGACTCCCAGCCAGACGATCCCGGCGATGATCAGGCTGAAAACAAGCATCTCGCGAGCCCCAAGGTCCGGTGCCGTAAGTCCCGCCCGCACAGGCCCGTGAAAGACCCGGTAGATCAACCAGAGCGAGTAGATGGAGGACAGGACAAATCCTATTGCGCCCAGCGCGGCCAGCGTGGGACTGACGGCGAATGTCCCCGTGAGGACGAGGAACTCGCCGACGAAGTTGGCCAACCCCGGTAAGCCAAGCAAGGCCAGGGCCAGGAACAGCGCGACGCCGCCGAGGCGAGGCGTGGTCGCCCAGAGCCCGCCAAGCTCGTCCAGCCGGCGGGTGTGGAAGCGATCCTCCAGAGCGCCTACAACGATGAACATGCCGCCCGTGCTCAGGCCATGCGCCAGAAGAACCACGATCGCGCCCTGCAAGGCCATCGCGGTACCCGCGTAGATGCCCAGGAGAACGAAGCCTAAGTGACTGACGCTGGTATAGGCCACGAGCCGCTTTGCGTCCTGCTGGGCAAAGGCGAGGAAGGCCCCGTACAGAATGCCCGCTGTCCCCAGGATCATGGCGGGCCAGGCAATCCGCCCGCTATCCACCGGAAACAGCGGCAAGGCAAAACGCAGGAAACCGTAGGCTCCGGTCTTGAGCAACAGTCCGGCCAGGATGACGCTTCCGCCCGTGGGCGCCTCGGTGTGCGCATCCGGCAGCCACGTGTGCAGCCCGACCATTGGCAGCTTGACAGCAAAGGCGGCGAAAAAGGCCAGCATGAGCCAGAAGCTGATGGAACCCGACGTCTGGGTATCCAGCAGTTGCTGATAATCGAAGCTGTAGACACCTGTGGAACGGCCGTGGATGAAGTACAAAGCCAGGATCGCCACGAACATCGGCAGGCTGCCGGCCTGGGTGAACAGGAAGAACTTGATCGCGGCCGGAGCACGGTTCTCATGGCCCCAGACCGCGATGAGAAAATACATGGGGATCAGCATCAGCTCCCAGAAGAAGTAGAACAGGAAGAGATCCAGGGCCATGAAGACGCCCATGATTCCGGCCAGTGTCAGCATGAGACTCAGGTAGAATGCCCCTACCCGCTCCTGGATTTGCGTCCAAGAGGCGCTGACCGCTGCAATCCCGAGGAAGACCGTCAAGGTCAGAAGCAGCAGGCTCAGACCATCGACTCCCAGATGGAAGCGCATCCCAAGCGGCTCAATCCACGGATAGTCAAACTCATGGAGCCACGTCTGGCCGGATGCCGAGGCCCAGGCAAGGACCAGCAGAACCGCATCCACGAACAAGGCGGCGAGCGTCACCCAGCGGCCGGCCCCCTTACTCCACCAGCCGAGCACCCAGGCGGCCACCGCCCCTGCGAACGTCACGATGAGCAGCCACAACAGGATCATAAGAACACCACAAGCCCAACGACGATGACCGCGCCGGCGACAATGCTGGCGACGTACCATCGAACGTTTCCGTTCACTGTCAGCGACAGGAACATATTGATCCCCCGCGAGACCCGGGCGACAGCGATGTAGAGGAGATCCACGACATCGCCGCGATTGAGCCGGGCAAGCCAGACGTAGGGAGCCACGATCAACCGCCGGTAGAGCCAGTCGAACCCCCATCCGGCGAACAGCAAACGATGCACCTGCCTCCCGACAAACGTGGACACAGCCGAGCACACGAGGGCGGGAGCACGCTCATACAGGAGATACGCCAAGCCAATTCCGATCAGAGAGGCCGTCACGTAGATGGCGTGGAACACCCACATGGCGCCGCGTGAGTCAAACTCGCGTATCGGCCCAGACATGGCCGAGTGCAGATAACGGTAGAATCCCTTCGCCCCGAAGACTGCATCCAGCAATTCGGGGAATCCGGCGAGCCCCCCCGCCAGCACCAGCGCAGCAAACGGCACGACCATCCACAACGAGGGCTCTCCAATGGGCTTGGCTCGCTCTGGGCCAAAGAACACGACGAAAAGCATCCTGAACGCATAGACTGCCGTCAGGAAGGCCCCAACCAACCCCAGAATCCAGAGCACACTTCCCCACTCTCCAGACAGCCACACCTGATTCAGAATGAGATCCTTGCTGCTGAACGTGAGCGTCAGAGGCGGCACCGCAGCGAGCGTCATCGCCGCGAGGAATGCCCAGAACATGCCGGGCAGACGCCGGCGCAGACCGCCCATTCTGAAGATGTCGTGCTCCCCGCCGAGCGCCTTGATGAGCACGCCCGCTCCGAGGAACAAGGCGGACTTGAAGAATGCGTGTGTGGCAAAATGGTAGATGGCCGCCGCCCAGGCCCCTACCCCCAAGGCCAGGAACATGTAGCCGATCTGGCTGATGGTGGAGTAGGCCAGGATTCGCTTGATGTCGTGCTGGGTTATGGCGCTGAAGCCAGCCAGCAGAAGCGTTGCCGCACCAATAATCGCCACGAGAGACAGGACAGTCGGCGCCTTGAGGAAGAGCACGTGCATGCGGGCGATGAGGTACACGCCGGCAGTCGACCATTGTGGCCGCGTGGATGAGCGCACTGACCGGCGTCGGGCCCGCCATCGCATCGGGCAGCCACACGTGCAGCGGAAGCTGGGCCGACTTGGCGACGGCGCCGACGAGCAGCAAGGCCGCCGCGGCGCTGCAGCAGAGGCGATCCGGCCGGATACCTGGAAACCTCGCTTAGAATCGGCTGAATCTGCAAGGTCCGAAGCGACGTGAAGAGCAGAAATATCCCGATGGCGAAAGCCGTGTCACCGATCCGCGTCACCCAGAAGGCTTTCATGGCGGCCCGGGCGTTCTCCGCGATCTGTGTACCAGAAGCCGATGAGCAGATAGCTGCACAGTCCGACGCCCTCCCAGCCCAGGTACAACAACAGCAAGTTGTCGGCGAGGACCAGGATCAGCATCGAGCCGACAAACAAATTCATGTAGGCAAAAAAACGGCTGTATCCTTCCTCGGAGGCCATGAACGCGGTCGAATAGACGTGAATCAGGGCGCTGACGACCGTGACGACCACCATCATCGTCAGGGACAGCGCATCGAGAGAGAACGCCACGGACGGCGCGAAGTCGCCCACGCGCATCCACTCCCACAGTGTCTGGGTGTAAGCAGCGCCTGCGGGCGCCAGCCAGTAGTGTGTCGCGCTGACCAGGATCGCGATGACAGCGGACAGGCACACAGAGCCGACGCCCACAGCAGACACCGCTCTGGGCGGCAGTCGTCTCCCGCCGACAACGAGGATCAGAAAGCCCGTCAGCGGCAGCGCCGGCACAAGCCACAACAAACTCAGCATCTTATCCTCGCATCCTGTTGATCGTGTTGACGTCCAGAGAGCCGAAGTAGCGATACATCTGCAGGACGAGGCTCAATCCTACCGAAACCTCGGCGGCCGCCACGTGAGGATGAAAAAGTACATGACCTGGCCGTCGGGCTGCAGCCACTGCGAGCCGGCGAACACGAAGGCAAGGCCGCACGCGTTGAGCATGGTCTCGATGGACAGCAGAATGATGATGATGTTTCGCCGTACGAGGACCCCCGCCAGACCGATGCAGAACAGCACGGCTGCGATGGAAAGCCCGACTCCGAGGGGGACATTCGCCGTCACGGCTGCTCTCCTTTGAACCGCAGCACGCCCTGGCCCAGATGGTAGGCCCCCAGAAGACCGGCCAGCAGGAGCATGGAGGCCAGCTCCACGGCCAGCAGATAGGGACCGAACAAAGCCATCCCCACCTGCCTCGGCTCCACCACCTGTCCGGCGATCGCGCTGGTCCGGTACTGCATAAGACTATAGACCAACTCGATGACGAGCAGTCCGCTGAGCAGCACGGGGCCAATCCACACACGAGGCTTGAGCCATGCTCGCTCGTGGTCGCGGGACTGGGGACCGATATTCAGCATCATGACGACGAACACGAAAAGCACCATGATGGCCCCGGCGTTGATGATCACAACCAGTGCCGCCACAAAAGGCGCGCCGAGAACGAAGAACATGCCACGGCCGTGGCCAGCAGCGAGCAGATGAAGTACAGCAGCGCGTGGACCGCATTGGCCCGCGTGATGGCCAGCAGCGCGGCCACAACAGCCGCAGCAGCCGAGAGATAGAAAACGAACGTCATGGTGAGAGTGCCTTGTGACTTCTTCACGGCATGATAGCGCGAGTATCCACGGGCGGGGATTCCTCTTCCGACTGCCCCTTGTCTTTTCCGCCGATGGATACGCCGGCCACGCGGTAGTAGTTGTAGCCCGGGTACTTGCCCGGCCCGTTGATCAACAGGTCCTCTTTCTCGTAGACGAGCTTCTGCCGGTCGTACTCAGACATCTCAAAGTCCGGCGTGAGCTGGATGGCGTACGTCGGGCAGGCCTCCTCACAGAACCCGCAGAAGATGCACCGCGAGAAATTGATCCGAAAGAATTCCGGGTATCGCCGACCGGTGGCATCCTGCGTCGACTGGAGGGCGATGCAATCGACGGGACACGCCACGGCGCAGAGGTAGCAGGCCACGCAGCGCTCGCCGCCGTCGGGATCACGGGACAGGATGATCCGGCCCCGCCACCGCGGCCTGATCCGGGGTCTCTGCGTCAGGGTACTGGATTGTCACCCGCTTGTGCAGCGTGTGCAGGACGACTTCGCCAGATCTTCGTATCAGACTGATCATGCCGCCTCCTCTTTATGCGGTAGCAAGAAGCACTCCGCCCGTGACGAGAGGTTCATGAGCGCCAGCGGAAGCACGACTTTCCAGGCATAGGCCATGAGTTGATCGTATCGGGGCCGGGGCAGCGACGCCCGCAAGGCGATGAACAGGCTCACGAAGATCATGGTCTTGAGGAAGAACCAGAGAATGCCCGGCAGCCACGGACCCAGCCAGCCGCCGAAGAAGAATGTCGTGATCAACGCCGAGATCAACGTGATCCCGATGTACTCCCCCAAAAAGAACAGGCCGAACTTCATGCCGGAGTACTCGCTGTGATAGCCGGCGACAAGCTCGTTGTCCGCTTCCGGAAGGTCGAGGGGCAATCTGTGCGTCTCTGCCAGCCCGGCAATGAAGAACACACCCAGACCAACGAACTGAGGGACGCAGAACCACAAGTTTCTCTGCGCCTTCGACGATGTCCGCAGATATTGAAGGAACCCGCCAGCATCACCACGCCCATGAGCGACAATCCCATGAAGAGCTCATAGCTGAGCATCTGGGCGGCGGCCCGGAGTCCCCCCAGCAGCGAGTACTTGTTGTTCGAGGACCACCCGCCGAGCACGAGGCTGTAGACGCCGAGCGAGGACATCGCCAGAAAAAAGAGCACGCCGATGCCCAGATCGACAACGGTGATCCCCGGGGCAAAGACAATGATCGCAAAGGACATGAGCGTGGTGGTCACCGTGATCGCCGGAGCGATGACGAATACAGGCGCATCGGCCAACGGCGGGATCCAGTCCTCCTTCATCAGGATCTTGATCACATCCGCGAAGACCTGCAGGATGCCGAAAGGACCCACGCGATTAGGCCCGTAGCGATCCTGCCAGAGTGCCAGCAAACGGCGCTCGAGCCAGATCAGTCCGCTGGCAACGGTCAGAATCGCCGCGAGCAGGCCAACGATAATCAGCAGTGATTTGATCACTTGTTCCCCTCGCGCGACTCCGTTCCGGGCGGTTCCGAACTTCGTAACAGTCTTTGCCAGAGGGGCGCGCCGTTCCACTGGATTCCCGGCAACCCCATTGGAACCACCGCCATGCCATGGGGAACTGCGGGGGCGATCTTCACGGGCAAGTGATGCGAGATGTTGGAGAAGGCCACTTCCACGAGCCCGTTTCCATCGACGGCGAGCAGTCCCGCATCTTCCGGGCTAACGGCGATGTAAGGCTTTGTCACAAGCTCGGCCACCGCCGGTGAGAGAATGCTCAATTCCTCCGATCCGAAAATGTGATAGCCCGGGACCACGAGTAAATGGCAGTCCCGCTTCTCGAATGCTTCAGGGATTTCAGTGAAATACATGCCGTGCGGGTTTTCGGGAGGACGAATCAGCGTCTGCCCGGGGTTGCCGCCGCGCAGCGGGCCGCCCACCTCGTCCTGGTACTTGTTGACCGCTGCCTCCGAGTTCCAGCCCGGGGCCCAGAAACGCGGGATCAGCGGCGAAGGAGGTTGGCCCGGGAAACCCTCCATGGAGAAGACCAGGGCGGAATCGGGATCCTTGTTCGTCTGAGCCTCGTGCACGCTAATGCTGGCGTTCATCGCCGTGCGGCCGCTGTAGCGATGAGGTTGACGCGGAATCTGCTGGCCCGCCACGCGGAAGTCTGCCGGCGGCGCGACCTGTCTCACGGGTTCCAGAACCCGTATCTCTCGTGCAAGGTCCCTGACGATATCGTCAAAGGTTCGCCACGGCGGGGAACTGCTTTTCCCTGCCGCCACCATGATCTCGCCGATCCAGCGCCAACTGTCCTGGACGTCGCCGGTGGGCTCCAGGACCTTGTAGAACCGCTGGGCACGACCCTCGTTGTTCACCAGCGTCCCGGTAGACTCGGCAAAGGTAGTGGCTGGAAGGATGGAGCCCGACCGCGCGGTTGTCCTGTGAGTAACGTGGTCTATCGTGATGACGTGATTGGCCGCGTGCAGAATGGCCTCGGCCTGGGCCGTATCCAGATGACGGAAGATGTCGTTTTCCAGAACAATGACGGTGGTGGGCGTCCTGGCCTTGAGTGCGCCGACGATGGAGCCGATGTGCTTGCCGCCGATGAGCCCCAGCCCCATGCTGTTGCACCAGGGCACTGTAAAGCAGATTCGGGTGCCCTCCTTTTTGCGATGCAGGGCGTATGCGACATTGGCGGCCGCCTCAATAACCGGTCTGCTTGCGCAACTGGTGCCCGAAACGATCAACGGCCGCTCGCTGTCCAGCAGATGGTCTGCGATTCTTTCCGCGAGGGCCTCTATGTCCGCTGCAAGGTTCGGGACGGCTGGAGCGTCCGCATCCACTTTGTTCGCCACGGCAAAGCCCAAGCGGGCGATCTCCTGCGGCACAGCGTGGTACGCCTGCGTGGCCGCCTCATCCAGGTCCGTGCCGTGTGTCGTGGCGATGAACAGCGGCCCCCTCTCCGTCTGCAGTGCCTCGCGGACGGCGGCGTCGTTCCAAGGCTCGATGTGGAGCTCCCGGGCGATGGTGCTGGGCTTGCGCAGAATGGACCGCCGCAGGGACAGATCCAACACGGGGGCTACATTCGAGACATCTTCGCCCAGGACCAGAACGGCGTCGGCGAGGCTGGCGTCATTCAGGGAAGCCGAATGCACCGGCCCATGGCGCAGGATGTCCGTGACGAAGGAGATCAATTGCACGTCCGTGTCGGAGACCCCCATGAAGAAGTTCTCCGGTCCAACCAGGCAGCGCAGGGCGAAATTCGATTCCAGGGAGGCCCTCGCCGAGCCGATCCCGATGACTCGTTCGCTGTCTTTGATCTGCCGGCCGACTTCCGCCAGCACCGTCAGCTTGGGTCCGGGCGCCAGGTGACCATCGCCGTCGCCGACAAACGCGTTCCGGATTCTGCGGGAGCTATTCACAAACTCATAACCGAACCGTCCGCGATCACAGAGGAAATAGCCGTTCACGTCTCCATTGTAACGATTGCGAATGCGGCGAAGCGTCCCATATCGCTCCCCGGGAATCGTGTTGCAGCCGAGTCCGCAGTGCACGCATACCGACGGGGCCGTCTGGAGGTCCCACTTGCGCACGTAGTGATTGGCGAGCGTCTTGTCCGTGAACACACCCGTCGGGCATACCTCGACGAGATTGCCGCGAACTTGCTCTGCAGGACACCGTCCTTGTGGCGTCCGAAGTAGACTCGGTCATGCCAGCCGAAGACCTCGAGGTCGCGGCCGCCCGCATAATCGCGATAAAAGCGGACACACCGGTAACACTGGATGCAGCGATTCATTTCATGGGTGACGAACGGCCCGAGATACTGATTGCGGTACGATCGCTTCTTGAAGCGATATCGCCGGTACACGTGCCCCGCCATCTGGGTCATATCCTGCAAGTGGCATTCGCCCCCTTCGTCGCACACGGGGCAATCGTGCGGATGATTGACCATCAGCCACTCGATCACGGATTTGCGGAATTTCACGGCGTCGGGATCCTCGATCGAGATACGCGATGCCATCCTGGGCCAGGGTCATGCAGCTCATCACGATCTTGCCCTTGGTGTCATTCTCATCCGCGAACAGCTTGACGGCGCACAGGCGGCAGGCCCCGACCGAGTGCATCGCCGGATGCCAGCAGAAATAGGGAATGTCGAACCCCAGGGAAAGACAGGCATGGAGCAGGTTCACTCCTTCGGGCACCTCGTAGGGTTTGTTATCCACGTAGATCGTGGGCACGGCCTACCTCCAGGGACACCGATGGCGGTGGATATGCTCGTCGAAATCGTCTTTGAAGTACTGCAGCGCCGACTCCAGAGGCATCATGGCGCCCGGGGCCAGCGCACAAAAGGTGTGGCCCAGCCGGATCAACCAGGTGTGCTCCTCCAGGATCTCCATGTCCTCGGGCCGGCCGTGGCCCCGCTCTACTGCATCCAGGATCCGCTCGACCCAGGGCAGGCCCTCCCGACAGGGAGTGCACCAGCCGCAGGACTCCCGCGCGAAGAACCGCTGCAGGTTGCAGAGCATCCCCACCGGGCAGCTCTTGTCGTCCAGGACGACGATGGTGCCGGTGCCCAGCCGGCTGCCCACCTCCTGGGGAAGGTGAAATCCATCCGGACGTCGAAATGCTCCTCGAGCATGAAGCTCGTCGAAGCTCCGCCGGGCAGAAGGCCCCGGAACTCATACCCCTCCATCATGCCCCCGGCGTACTCGTGGAAGATCTCCCCCAGGGTCGTCCCCATGGGCAGCTCCCAGATTCCCTTTCGCCTGACCTTGCCGCTGGCCCCGTACAGCTTCGTTCCGCCGTCGCTCGTGTGGCTGAGGCTGCGGAACCACTCCGGGCCATTGTTGATGATGTGGGGAACGTTGGCGAGGGTCTCCACGTTGTTGACGGCGGTGGGCTTGCCCCAGAGTCCGCAGGTGACCGAATGGGGCGGATTGGTCCGCGGGATGGCCCGCTTGCCCTCGAGCGCATCGAGCAGACCGTCCTCCTCGCCGCACATGTAGCGGCCCGCACTGATGTGCAGGTACAGGTCGAGACTGAAGGGGGAGCCGAGGATATTCTTGCCCAGGTAGCCCTTTTCGTAGGCCTGGGCGATGGCTTTTGTCACTCTCTGAGCGGCCAGCCTGTAGGCCCATCGCAGGAAAATGTACGCCACGTCGGCCTCGATGGCATAGGCGCCGATGATCATGCTCTCGACAATCAGGTTGGGGTCTCCCTCCAGAAGCAGCCGGTCCTTGAACGTCCCGGGCTCCATCTCATCCGCATTCATGATCAGGAACTTCGGATGGCGGGCCTCTTCGCCCATGGGGACATAACTCCATTTCTTCCCGGTGGGGAAACCCGCACCGCCGCGTCCCCGCAGGTTTGAGTCGATGACCATCTGCTGAATCTCTCGCGGCGGCATCTGAGATCGCTTTGCGCAGAGCCTGGTAGCCGCCGGCGCGCTCGTACTCTGTGATGTCCAACGGCTCGCGGTCCGGCTTGATGTTCTGTGTGAGGGGAGTATCCATAGCTACCAGTACTGGTCAAGAATTTCGTCCACTTTCGTCGGGCTCAGCTCGACGTGGAGATCGTTCATCGACGATCATGACGGGCGCCTTGTCGCAGGCGCCGAGACAGGCAATGGGCAACAGCGTGAAACGCCCGTCGGGGGTGGTTTGACCGAACTCCGACGCCCAGTCGACGCTTGATATGCTCGAGGATCTGCTCATAGCCCATCAGCCAGCAACTGACGCTGTCGCAGACAAAGATCCGATGTGCCTGCCGACCGGCTTTCGGAAGATGAGATTGTAGCACGTGGCGACGCTGTCGAGCTCGTCATTGGTCATGTCCAGGTATCGTGCAATATCGTCGAGGCTCTCATCGGAGATCCAGCCGCGATATTTCTGGACAATTTTGAGGGCCTCGGAAGCGGCGGCGGACTTCCTGTGGTACTTCCGCAGCTCCTCGTCGATCTCTCTTCTCTCTTCATCCGTGAGCATGGCGTACCTTCATGAATCAATCCGGGTTCAGCGGTCTACGTCTCCCATGACGAAATCAATGCTTCCGAGGATCGCGATCAGGTCCGAGATCATCAGTCCGCGGGGCAGCCATGACAGCGTCTGGAGGTGAGGAAACGACGGCGCGCGAATCCGGGTGCGGTACGAGACGGTGTTGCCATCGCTGATCAGGTAATAGCCATTGTTGCCCTTGGTCGCCTCGATGCCGAAGAACGCCTCGCCGGCGGGAATGGGTGGGCCCCAGCTCACGTTGAGGAAATGATCGATCAGCGTCTCGATGTCGTACATCGTCTTCTCCTTCAGCGGGGGCGTGGTCAGCGGATGGGCTGATTTGTACGGTCCCGGAGGCATGTTGTCCACGCACTGCTGGATGATCCGCAGGCTCTGGCGCATTTCCTCGACCCGGACGGCGGCCCGGTCGTAAGCATCTCCATAGCGGCCGATAGGAATGTCGAATTCGAATTGATCGTATCCCGAATACGGCATCTTCTTGCGGAAATCCCATTCGAGACCGCAGGCCCGCAGGTTCGGCCCGGTGACCCCCCATTCGATAGCCTCCTCAATCGTATATACGCCGATGCCCTGTGTTCTGGCCTTGAAGAGGCGGTTGCGCAGGACCATCTTGTCGTATTCCCGGAGCCGCGCGGGCATGTATCGCAGGAAGTCCCGCACGAGGTGATCCCAGCCGACCGGCAGGTCCTGGGCGACGCCGCCGATGCGAAACCAGTTCGGGTGCAGTCTCCCGCCGCAGATCGCTTCCGTGATGCCCAGGATGTGCTCGCGATCGGTGAACATGTAAAAGACCGGAGACAGGGCGCCCAGGTCCTGGGCGAATGTGCCGAAGAAGACCAGGTGGGAGGAGATCCGGTACAGCTCGGACATCATGACCCGGATGACTTTCGCCCGGTCGGGCACCTCGATACCGGCCAGCATTTCCACGGGCAGCAGGTATGCCAGGTTGTTCACCACGCCGCCCAGATAATCGACGCGGTCGGTGTACGGGATGTACGTGTGCCACGATTGCCGCTCCCCCATCTTCTCCGCGGCCCGATGGTGAAACCCGATGTCCGGCACCACGTTGACGATTTCCTCGTCCTCCAGTTGCAGCACCAGGCGCAGGATGCCGTGCGTGCCCGGATGCTGCGGGCCCAGGTTCAGGAACATCAGGTCCGTTCCTGCCCTGTGCGTCTCAAGACCCCAGTGCTTCGGATTGAATTCCATCTGCCTTTCGTACTCGATGCGCCGTTCATCGGGCAGCCGGAACGGCTCCATCTCCGTCGCCCGGGCGGGATGCTCCTTGCGAAGAGGATGCCCGTCCCACCACGGCGGCATGAGGATGCGCCGCAGGTCAGGGTGCCCCTCCACCTTGATGCCGAACATGTCCCAAAGCTCACGCTCATACCAGTTGGCGGACGGCCACAAGTCCGTAATCGTATGAATGGACGGGTACTCCCCTTTCAGTGCGACTTTGATCCGGATGTATTCGTTCCGGTCGAACGAAAAGAGCTGATAGACCACCGTGAAATCGCTGTCGGGCTGGTTGGAGCGATTCGCGCGTGTCCGCTCGTCGATGGCCGTCAGGTCGTAGAGCATGCGGTACGGCTTGGCGGCCTCGCGCTTCAGATATCGCAGAACGCCCGTGACTTGATCCCCGCCGACCCAGAGCGTCGACACCGCATCCTGCGTCATCTGTTCGAGCACCGCCTCGGCCCCGAACTTGTCCCGGAGTTCCTGCACCACGACAGAAGGAACAGCCATTGTGACCTGCTAAGAGTCTCTAATACGATGAAGACATGCCAGGGCTGCCCGCATGTCATTCCCGCGAAGGCGGGAATCCAACCACCTATCGAACGATCCTGGACCCCCGCCTGCGCGGGGGTGACATGGTAAGACTCATTCTGTTAGAGCCTATAGGAGAGTTGGTGTTTGTCTCAGATGTGATCCGGAGACGGTAGATTCGTTGTCTTTTGGCGGTCGGATCGTTTGATGTCCCTCTGGCTCGGCAGGTCCGGCCGGATAACGCCTTGCGGCCCGACCACCCAGCTCAGAGGCCGTCGCTCGATGCCAATCGCCTGCTGCAACAACAGCAGCCCTTCCATGAGGGCCTCCGGCCGAGGCGGGCAGCCCGGGACATAGACGATCCACGCCCAGGAACTTGTCCACGCCCTGCACAACGCTGTAGATGTCGTACATCCCCCCGGAGTTGGCGCAGGAGCCCATGGAAATAACCCACCGGGGCTCCATCATCTGCTCGTACAGGCGCTTGATCGTCGGCGCCATCTTGATGAACACCGTGCCGGCGATCACCATCAGATCCGCCTCGCGGGGCGAGCCCCGGATCACCTCCGAGCCGTAACGCGCGATGTCGTACTTGCTCGTCAGGCTGGTCGCCATCTCGACGTAGCAGCAGGAGAGACCGAAGTTGAAGGGCCACACAGAGTTCTTGCGGGCCCAGGCCACCAGGTCCTGCAATCGGGCGAACAGAATGTTTCGCTCGGCTGGGAGATCGAGAGACTCTTCCGCCAAGCCCAGCCTGCGGGAGAAGTAATCCGGCGAGCCATTGTCACGGAACATTATGCGATTCCTCTCTTCGCCGCACCTTCTGGTACCGAACCGTGCCCCAGTCCAGGGCGCCGACCCGCCAGAGGTACACGAGTGCGGCCAACAGAATCCCGATGAAGATCAGCACCTCGACATACCCGGCCCAGCCCAACTCCCGCCAGGCGATGGCCCAGGCAAAAATGAAGATCGACTCCACGTCGAAGATCACGAAGAGCATTGCCACGAGGTAGAAATCGACGGAGAAACGCAGGCGCGCCGAGCCCGTCGGCGGAACGCCGGACTCATAGGCCTCGCCTGTGGTCGGGTCCTTGTGACGTTGTCCGAGAAGATACGACACGACGATGATCGCCGCCACGAGAGACACAACGGCGATGAAATAGACGGCCAGCGGCCAGACCGGTGCATCCATAGATACCCTTGTCCTTCACAGCTCGCACGGATACTGCGCAGCTACGAGCCCACCCCGCAGGCTGGTTACCTGGCTTGGTGGCATTGTCGAACGCAGCTTGCCGGCAGACTACTGGGCAAATGGCACCAGGATGAACTGCGAGAACTCGCCCCGCTGGATGAGCAGGAGGGCTTGCCCGGCCTTCTTTGCCTCGGTGATCGCCTTGCCGAAGTCACCCGTCGAGGCGACGGGCTGTCGATTCACGCTGCGGATGAGGTCACCCGGCTCGATTCCGGCCTCGTCGGCGGGACCGCCCGGGACAACACGCGAGACAATGACACCATCACCCGGCTGGTAGCCAAACTGCTGAGCCCATTCCCTGGTGAGATTCTGCACCTCAATGCCAAGCGTCTGCTGAGGCTCCGGGGTACCCTGCTGCTGCCTGGCCTGCGCCGCCTCGGTGGGACGCTCCCCGAGAACCACCGGAATATCCGTGACCTTGCCGTCTCTCATGACGGAGAACTGAACCTTGGTGCCCGGCTTCATGGTCGCGATCTCATTCCTGAAGACGTCATAGGAGTCGATCGGCTTTCCGTTCATCGCCAGGACCACATCACCGGGCTTCACCCCGGCCTGAGCGGCGGGAGAGCCCTTCTCGACCTGGGCCACCAGGATGCCTGCCGCCTTTTCCAGTTTCAAAACCTCGGCCATCTGAGGTGTCACGGCCTGGCCGTACATGCCCAGGTAGCCGCGGATCACTCTGCCGGTCTTTCTCAGTTGCTCCTCGATGGTACGGGCCATGTTGATCGGAATCGCAAAGCCAATCCCCATATAGCCGCCGCTCTGGCTGG
This sequence comes from Sedimentisphaerales bacterium, assembly GCA_963708075.1. Lineage (GTDB taxonomy): Bacteria > Planctomycetota > Phycisphaerae > Sedimentisphaerales > Anaerobacaceae > PLanc-01. Next base: position 7,209,504 of record OY970194.1, on the reverse strand, counting down.
CAATCGCCGTATTGATGCCGATGGCCTGCCCGTCGAGGTTGATGAGCGGCCCGCCAGAATTGCCGGGATTGATGGCCGCATCGGTCTGGATGAAGTCCTCGTAAGCGGTGATATGGACGTTACTGCGTCCCACCGCACTGATCACTCCTACCGTGACCGTCTCCGTCAGACCAAACGGGTTGCCGATGGCTATCACCCAGTCGCCGACCGCCATCTTGTCGGAGTCGCCCATGGGCAATACAGGGAAGTTGTCACCCTCGATCTTGATGAGGGCCACCTCCGAGTCGGGATCCGTCCCAACGACTTTCGCATCGGTGAATGTACGGCCGTCCGTCAGCGTGACGGTCATCCTGTCCACGTCACCGACAACGTGATTATTCGTGAGAATGTAGCCGTCTTTGCTGATGATGAACCCCGAGCCTTGCCCGCGCTGCAGGTACCGGCGGGGAGAGCGAAACTGAGGCAGCCTCTCGCCGAAGAACCTCCGCAGGAAATCGTCCCCAAAGGGACCGTACGGATTGTTATACTGGCCCTCATCTTCCGATCCCATTGTCGGAGCCACATCGACAGTTTTCTCCACCGTGATCGACACGACTGCAGGCGTGGCAGTCTTCGCCGTGCCGGCAAACGCCTGCGACAGTTGCCTCGCGATATCCTTACACTGCTGCTGCTGTGATGAGAACGACGGCGCCGTCATACTCGCGAGAAGGCCGACGCATAAAGCGAGCAGACAAATGTTTCTGGTAAGGCACTGGATACTCTTTCCGCGTTGATTCATGGTACACCCCCTGTTCTTTAATTGTTGTGGATGGAGGACTGAAGATGACGTATGTAGCTGACGACATACCAGCGTTGTTTCGGGTCGATCACGTAGCCCAGCACGGGCTCATGACCGATGCCGGTGAGCATGGCCCTGTAGAGCGCGCCATCAGAGAGCACCTGGACCGGCGACGAAGTCAGGTCGGTGGGCGCCGGCGTGTAACTGACGCCAACGGCGCCGTTGCCCCGGCCGGCCGGTCCGTGGCAGACTGTGCAATAGTAGCCGTAATAAACCTGGCCGGTACGCCGCGTGTGCCCGGTGTCAGGCAGCGGATTGCGAGGTTGTGCCGCCGCCTCGAGGGAGGGCACGGTGGATAGGTCAATAGAGACCGTCACAACGCCTTGTGGCGTGGCCGGCATCTGTGCCTGCGATGGGACGATCTTCGGCTGAATGCGCATCCGCGGCCCCGAGAACATCAGGTACAGAGTCACCGCTCCAACGACAGCCGCACCGGCCAGAAGCATGAGTATGCCGAACGTCCTCATGGGTTGTTCACATCCTGAGCGACATAGTCCGGCGGCAGTTCAATCTGCCGCGGCACAACCGGAGCATCGGGCGGCGGAACTGTCGAAAAGGCGGTTTGCCCCGGCGCATCCGGCACGGCGCCGAAGTCCCACTGCCGGACTACCTCCGGGACGGCCATGTGAGACACCATGCCCCAACTCAAGGTGAGGATGGAGGCGGTGATGACGATAATCCATCCCCAGAAGGGCCTGGCCGGTCTGTATTCTTCGAATTGGAATCGTATCATCAGTAGTTCGGCGGGTGTCGGGTCTTATAGATGATGTCGATGACGCTGTATATGAACATGCCAATGTACGTGAGCACGAGAATCCAGGGCATGTAATTCCAGGTCTCTCGCCAGGTGAAGGGCCTGGGCGATTCGGCGGATTGGTAAAGCTCCGGGCGACGCGGCCGCTTGCCTGCCAGATAGGCCAGGAAGAAAGTGAGGACAAGAACAAGGCCGATTCCGCAGGCCAGAATTACCCAACGATTTCTGATGAAGTACAACTCGAACATGGTGTGCCCGTGGTCAGTGATTGGTTGGCTGGTCCACCGTCGGCTTTTCGGCCTCGCGTTTTCTCAGGGCCGGCATGTGGCCATGTCCCGGTCCATAAGACGGCGGAGTATCGGGCCGGGACTCGCTTATGATGGGTGGCAGCCCACCCTGCTTTTCCAGGTCCTCTGGTGTCCTGTACGGATTCACCCATTCCCGCTCGTACGCCGCGTCGATCCCCTTCGGCTCGATGTCGGAATCCGTATAGCCGATGAAGTTCACCGCCACGTAGTTCGAGACATCCCAGATCTTCTCCGACTCCAGGAAGCGTTTGAAATAGGGCATGGAGGTCCCGGTGATGCCGTTCATGATCTGGTAGTAGAGAATCCCGCCGATGTACTTGCCCTGAACAAGATTCCTTCGCAACTGAGTCAAGTCGAGCGGGGGTGGGTCCAGGAGCGGCATCGCGGGACCTTTCCCATCACCAACTGTGCCGTGGCAACCCATGCAGAATTCCTGGTACGTCTTCTTGCCGCGAAGAATCGATTCGTCGGTGGCTGGATAGGGGTTCGGCATGTTCTGCCAGACCTCCGGGATCTGCCTGTGCAGCCACTGAACATTCTCGTCCGACCCGGACCGATGCGCCGCAACGGACTCTGCTTTCCACCACTTCTGTCTGGCCACTCGCACGTCAGCGTCTTTTCCTCCTTCGGCCTGCATGTACGCGATGAGCCTTGCAATGTTCCTTTCGCCGAGAAACTCCCAGCTTGGCATCAGCGACAGCGGGCTAGTGAAACGCGGATTGGTGAAATGGGCGACATGCCAGTCGTCGGGGCGCTCCCCGCCCTCCTGCGACAGGTCCGGCCCGGTGCGCTCCGTGCCCAGCAACGGCGGGCTTCGGCCCACATAATCGCCCGCCTGGGCGATGCGATTGGCGCCGTGACCCTGGTCCAGGATACGAATGTACTGCGAGTGGCAATAGCTGCATCCATTCCGCACGTACAGGCGATGACCCTCTTCTTCTTCGTCCGTCAGCAGCCTCCAAATGTCGGATGGCGGCGGATCGAACGTGGCGGAAGGGATGAACACCATGATGGAGATCGACGCCCAGAACACCATCAATCCACCCACAAGCAACAGTCCGGGAGTCATCTTCACGCGAACACGTCCTCCTCCAGTGCAGGATCAAACCGCGGCCCCCGGTACAGGGTCATCAGGACGTTGTACAGGCCGATCACCGCTCCACTGAAAATCGCGGTGCCGAACACTGTTCGCATGACGAAGTACGGATGAATCCACGGCAGCACCTCGTATTCCAGCTCGCCACTGTACCAGGCATGGCCCTGGACCAGACCGGCGATCGTCAAGACGATGCCAAAGCCGATCAGGCCGAAGATGATCAGCCAGAACTGCGCCCAGACAAGTCCGGCGGAATAGACTCTGCGCCCCGCGGCCTGAGGCAGAACCAGCCACATGGCGCCCAGGGCGATGAAGCCGCTGAAGCCCAGCACCGAGATGTGCGCGTGCCCGACCACCCAGTTGTTGAAATGCGTCACTTCCTGCATGGCAGGCAGGGATTGCAGCGGACCCTGGACGCAGGTCACCAGGTACCACACCGAGCCGGCCAGGACGAACCGACCGGAGGGATTGTGGAGTATCACGCCGCCCCGGCCGCGACCGGTCATCCACAGATTCGCCAGCACCGTGAATACGGGGATTGCCATCGCCAATGAGTCCGCTATCGGAGACCGCTTTGAGCGAGTTGGGAATCGGCGCCTGCAGGATGTGGTGGGCGCCAATGTGTGAGTAGAATATGATCAGCGTCCAGAAGCCTATCAGGGAAAGCGTGTGGGAGTATAAGGGAGTGTTTGCGATATAGGGAATCACGTAGAAGGCTGCGCCCGACGGCCAGGGGCGTCAAAATCAGGCCCACCAGGTTGTGGCCGTAGAACCACAGGAAGATGGAGTCGAGCAGGCCGCTCTCGGCCCCCGTGCTCGGATGCCACATCACGTTCCCAATTGGATAAACGGCCGACGTCCACAGGAACGTCCCGACGAAGTACCACACGGAAACGTACAGCACGTTGGCCGTACGGTTGAACAGGGTCATGACCGCGTTGAGCAGCATCGTGACGACCGCCCCGACAAGGGCGAGATCCACTATCCAAGGATACTCCGCGTACTCGCGGCCCTGACTGTAGCCGAACGAAATGCCGAGTGGTCCACCCAGCACGGCGATGGTCCACAGCCCGAAGCTGACCCAGCCCAGGGGCTCCGACCAGAGCTTCGTGCGCAACAGCGAGGGAGCATAATAGACTCCGCAGCCAATCAGCGTGCCGGCGACAAAGCCATAGATCACGGTGTTCACATGGATCGGGCGTATCCGACCGAAAACCAGCCAGGGGATATTGTTGAAGAACTCCGGGGAAATGAATTGGATCGAGGTCAACAGTCCGTAGAATGTCCCCAGGACAAACCACACGGCCCCTCCCACCATGAAAGCCAGGGCCGTACTGTTCGGGCGTCGAAAGTAGTCTGTTCTCATGTTCCCCTAATAGTGGCAGGTAAAGCAATCGTGGGTGGCGTTGTTGTCGCGGTGGCACTGGATGCAAAAACCCATCGTGAATTCCCGGCGAAGTACGAAACGATCCATGGCTTTGACGTCCCCGTGGCATTTTCCACAGTCTACACCGGCGATCAAATGCATGCTGTGATCGAAGTGAGTGTAGTCGGGCAGATTCGAGACACGAACCCAGAGGATCGGTTCGGCCTGCTTGTAGTGCAGGCGCACCCGCTCGATCTCCGGATAGTGAGTGATGATCCTGTTGTGACAGAGAACGCACGTCTCCACCGGTGGCATGCCTGCCACAGATCTGGTCAAGGCGCCCGGATGGCAGAACAGGCAACTGATTTCCCTCGTCCCCGCATGGATCCGATGGCTGAATGGGATGGGCTGCCTGGGGCCAAGCCACCACGGGTAGTAGGCCGCACCAAGGACAGTAAGCACGCTGACGACCACAATGGAGATGACCAGAATCAGAATGGTTCTTGGCCTGTAGCGCCCTGACTCCAAACGGCCACCTCATGCGGATTGCAGTTGACTCTCGTGCCGGATGTGACTGGCCCAACGGACGAACAACAAGCCCCCTGCCACCAGAGCCAGAACGCCTGCGATTTCAGCGAGCCCGAATCCAAGCGGCTTGCCCAGGCTCGGCATGACCAGCCACCAGCGCTCCACCCACATGCCCGCCAGGACGAGCGCCGCAACGATCGCGACGTAGCGGGCGCTTCGTTTGGCGCGGCGAGGCAGAAGCAGCACGAGTGGTCCCAGGTAGACGACGCCAAGCAGAATTGCGCTCATCACAGGCCAGCGTGTCACGGCATTCATGCGGGGCACGAGGAAACGCGTCTCGTGCGGCATATTCTCATACCAGATCGGAAGCAGTTGGGAGTACATCAGGTAGGCGGTCAACATGCTAAACGCGATGAGCAGCTTTGCCTGGTCCTGGAGGTGACCAGGCTTGGCCGTCTCATCCGCCACGGCGGTCATGAACATCCAGCCGGCCATCGCGATGTACAGGCCCGAAATGAAGAAATAGACACCGAAGGCCTGGCTGTACCAGTGCGGGTCGAGTGCCATTCCAAGGTCGATGCCCAGGATGGAAAAGGCGATGGCGTATGCGAGGATCAGCCACGCCGCGAGCTTCCTGGGTTGCCGTCCTCTCTTCATGTCCCGGGCAAACCACCAGGCCAGGCCGCTGAATGCCATCAGCGCGATCACGTCGCGAGGGAAGAGAAAGCGGGCATCCAGCCACCAGCTATTGGGTAAAGAATGGCCCAACCAGGGAGCCCAGTAGCGGGCTCCAAGGATCAACACGAGAAGCATCAGCACACACACGGGCAGCAACACCACGCCTGCCAGAGCCGTTCGCTGCGTCGGGCCCATCCAGTTGCCACGGCTGACCACGACAATCGCCGGCCAGACCACCAAGCCCGCCGACAGCGAGCTCAGGAACAGGAAATCCGTCAGGAGGGTCGCCCACGCACGCGGCGTATCCCACCAGATCCCTGCGGCGATCCAAGCCGGCAAAGCCGCCACTGTTATCGCTACCAGGACCTGTGGCACGTATCTTCGCCATTGCCCGGCGGCATGTACGTGGCTATTCGACATTACGAATCTCTTCCGGATGAGTCGGTTCGAGGACCTGACGCAGCTCCTCGAAACGCTCGGGCGGCGCGGCTACAAACAATCCGAATTTGTCCTGACTGAATCGCCAATCATAACCCGCGGGCGTCTTCCACCTGGGTAAGCGAGCGTGGACCAGCAGGCCGACGAGATTTCCCAGGCCACCGAGGAGAATCGTGCCTTCAAAGGCCGGGACACAGTACGGAATGATCGAGACAGGATGCTTGCCGCCGACGATCAGGCTGTTGACCAGCGCGCTTCCAATAGATAAAGCGAGGCCGCCGACAAGGCCGCAGAGCGCTCCTGTGAGAGTCCAGAAACGCACCGGGCTCTTGCTCCTGCCCATCAGTGGGGCCAGCTCTTTCACTCGCAAGGGCGTGTACGTCTCCATGCCGTCCGCCGCATGGTCGTGAGCCTGCTCGACCGCGTCCAGCAGATCAGCCGCCGTGCCATAGACGGCCACGACACCCGTTGGCAGTCTCGCCGGCTTGACGTAGGATCTCCGCGAGTACCGCCTTTTCTCCTGCTCCTCCTCGATGTCGGTCTTGATGTCGCTGATCGGCGCCGCCGGGAGGAACTTCGCCAGCACAAGGAAACCCAAAAAGAAGAACGAGAAAGAACCGAGGAGAATGGTCAACTCCACCCATGTCGGGAGATAGCCGCCCCAGTTGTGCGGCAGAAAATCGCGGGCCAGCGATGTGATGATAATCCACAGCCGCTCCGACCACATCCCGATGTTGACGAAGATGGAGATGACAAAGAGCATCGCTATGTTGCTGCGGACCCACCTGAAGACAAATAGCAGAGGCAGCAGAATGTTGCAGACGATAATGATCGGGTAGAATCCCCGCCAGGATCCGGTGAGCCGCCATAGGGCGAATTGCTGCTCGAACGGATCGCCGGAGTACCAGGCCATGAACAGCTCCATTATATAGGCATACGCGATGATCGATGTCGTGACGATCATCAGCAGCGCGACGTCCTGGAAATGTCTGGGTTGGATGAGGTTCTCGAAGTGCAGAATCTTGCGGAGCGGGATCAGAAGGGTCAGCACCATGGCCAATCCGGAGTGAATGGCCCCTGCGACGAAATAGGGAGCGAAAAACGTGGAGTGCCAGCCGGGCAGCAGCGCCGTGGCGAAGTCCCACGAGACCACCGAGTGCACGGAGATCACCAGGGGTGTAGCCAGAGCGGCGAAGAACAGGTAGGCCCGGCCGTAGTGCCGCCATTGCTCGCTGCCGCCATGCCAGCCGAGCGCCAGCAGGCGATAGAGTCTTTCCTGATACCCGCGCTTGCCCGCGTACTGCAAATGGTCGCGCGCCGCGGCGATGTCCGGCACCATGCCTATGTAGAAGAAGATCGCACTGATGGTGAAGTAGGTGAAAATCGCCACCACATCGAAGAGCAGCGCACTTTGAAAATTGGGCCAGATCTGGCGCTGCGACGGATACGGCAGAATGTAATAGAACACCCAAAACCGCCCCAGGTGAATCAACGGAAACATCCCCGCCGTTGCAATGGCGATGACTGTCATCGCTTCCGCCGACCGTGAGATCGCCGTGCGCCACTTGGACCGCACCAGGTACAGGATCGCCGAGATGAGCGTCCCGGAGTGGGCAATTCCGACCCAGAAGACGAACGTCCCAATGTACAGGCCCCAGCCGACGGGATGAGAGACGCCCGCCACGCCCATGCCCCTCTGGATCTGGTAGATCCACGCAGCGAACAGGGCAGCCACCCCAAGGGCCAGGACCGCCATAACGACCTTGTAGAGCAGGCCCGGCGGACGCAGCGCCTGGATGACAACCTCATTGACTTGCCGGTATTTGGACATGAGGCTCAGGCAGTCTCCACTGGTTCCGGCTCGACACGCTTGAGGTAGACGACCGCGGGCTTGGTGTTGAGTTCCCGCAGGAGCTGGTACCGCCGCGGGTGCTTGAAGAGCCGGCTCACCTGCGAGTCCGGCTGCATGAGATCGCCGAAGGTAAAGGTCCTTGTGGGACAAGATTGCACGCAGGCGGGTTGCACTTCTCCATCGCGAAGCGGGCGGCCCTCCGCCTTCGCCCGATGCTCCGCGTACAGAATCCTTTGAATGCAGAACGTGCACTTTTCCATCACGCCCCGGGAGCGGACCGTGACATCCGGATTCAGCTGCAAGTGCAGCGGCTCGCGCCAGTGCGGGTCAAACCATCCGAATCGCCGGACCTTGTATGGGCAGTTGTGCGAGCAGTACCGCGTGCCGATACAGCGGTTGTAGATCTGGGCGTTGAGCCCCTGGTCGTTGTGGACCGCCGCGAAGACCGGGCAGACGGGCTCGCACGGCGCCGCGTCACAATGCTGGCACGGCAACGGCAGGAAACCCACGCGATGGGAGTCCCGCGGATGGCGGTACGGCGGCACTTTCAGCCAGGACATTTCCCGGCCCCTGGCCAGAGACTCGGATCCCGCCACCGGAATGTTGTTCTCCGCATAGCACGCCGTCTCGCAGGCCCCGCAGCCGATGCAACGATCCAGGTCCACCACCATGGCCCAGCGATGATTCCTGTACTCATGAGGCGGATACAAGTCACGGTGTGGATCGTAGCCCTGCGGCAGCGGCCAGATGATCTCGTCGCCGTCGCTCTCCTGCATTGCGAGAAGCTTCTGTCGCGGCACCCATTGGACGATGCCCCGGCCGTACTGGTCCTGCGTGGCCGAGAGGTTGATCAGGCGTCTCTGCTCACCTGTCTTACGAAGAGAGACGGTGCCGAACAAAGACTCCGGCCCGCCGCGAGTCAGAAGTGCAAATGCATTCGCCCCCCGCCCCGCCGCCACCTCGCCCAGGCGGGTATGTCCCTGGCCGAACGCCAGAGCCGCGACATTGTCCGCCACATCATCTGTTATACGCGCAGGAGCCCGGAGGACTCCGAAACCGTTGGAGACCTCGATCACATCGCCGGTGACGATCTTCATCCGCCGGGCCGTCGCCAGCGAGACGTCCACCCAGCTTCCCCACGCGATGGTGCTCATGCGCTCAGGGATCTCCTGCATCCAGCCGCGATTGGCCAGCCGGCCGTCGAACAGCAGGATGGAGGGCCAGAGCCACAGGTGCATGCCCTCGGTTGCTTGAGGTGCTGTCGCCGTTATGGCCGGCTTGCCCTGGAGGGTCGGCGCCGGCTGCCGCTCCACGGGCTCGACAACACCGCCGTCTTGAAGCGATTTCTGCCAGAACGACTCGAAGGATGCCTGCGGCACTATCTTCTTGTGCAGTCCCTGCCATCGCTGCACGAGAGCATCATGGAACGTCCGCACCGTCTGCTCCGGCCCCTGTGCAACAGGGTCCATGAGCATCTCTTGCATCTGCCCCCTGCTCAACTCCAGGAAGACATCGCCGCTGTGCCACGCATCGTGCAGCGGGCCCATCGTCGGCTGCATCAGGCAGTGAACGCCGGTCCAGGGTTCGTAGTCTCCCCACATCTCCAGCGGCGAAAGCACAGGCAGGACCCACTGCGCCAGGGCCGCCGTCTCATTCAACATCGTGCCAAGGAAGACGACGTGATCGGCCCGATTGATCTGGTCTTGCAGATGCGGCAGATGGTACGCAGGGTTCGCGTTATGAACGATCAGGACGTCGCCCTCCCCCAAGCCGGTGAGCAACTGTTCAAGTTGAACGAGGGGTGTGGTCAGCCCCAGTGCATGCGTCTGCGAGAAATCGACCGTCGTGCTCATTCTACCGGCTGCCTGATTCAGCAGCATGACGGCCGTGGCAAGGTTCTCCGCGGCCGGGCCGCTTGCCCCGACGGGACCGCCCAAAGCGACGCTGTTCTTCGCCTGCACAAATCGGCGGGCGATTGCCCGTAATTGCGGATTGTGGATTGCGGATTGCGGACTTGAACCCTGTGCCTCATTCCAATCCGAAATCCGAAATCCGAAATCCGAAATCGAGAGCCCCTTGAGGTCTGCCACTTCCCGCAGGATGGCCAAGGCCGTGCGGTGTTCCTGCCCCGCCGGGACCTGAAAGAAGTGGTCCGCGTTGGCCGCCGTCATCGACAGCCGGGGACCGATGTAGGCCATTTCCCTGCCATAGTTGGGCGGCCGGTGATGCATCTCGCTGAACTGCCAGGCGAATTCCACGTTCGATATCCAGCTTTCGAGGAAGTCGGCCCCGAAGCTCAGGATGAAATCGCACTGGTCCAGCCTGTACCGGGGAATGACGGGCCGGCCGAAAAGCCGCCCGTTGGCAGCACGAAGCGCCTCGTAATCGAATGCCTCGTGGAACACGACCTGCCCTGGAATGCCCCGGCTGCGGTGGAACTGCCGCATGATTTCCGCAAGGGTCCCTGTCTGCAGGTCGCTCAGGACGAAGAGCCGCTTTGCTTTTTTCAGAGCATCGGTCACTTCCGCGATGGCCTGGGACCATGAGAGTGATTCAAAAGGACTTAAAGGACCTGAAGGACCTAAGGAACGAATCACGGCATCGGACCCTCCTTTAGGTCTCTGAGGTCCTTGGGGTCCATTTCTCTTCAGCGGCCGTCCCACACGATCCGGGTCATATAGTCCCTGAGGCGCGGACTGCCCGCGAGGGCAAAGGCCGCCCCGGCTCACAGGGTGGCTCGGATTGCCCTCCGGCTTGACGACACGGCCGTCCCGGCAGAGAACATGCATCCCACACCCGGCGGGGCACTCGCGACACGTTGTGGCGAGAGTAGTCCATATCCCCGGCGGTGCAAGCGGCGGATGCGCGACGGGAGACAGCCAGCGGTCGGGATACCTCTGCCCCATCTTGCTGTCTTGCTTATCGTTCTGCGAAGGGCCCTCCGGCTGCGAATAGTGAGCCAGACCTGCATGGGCGGTGCCTGCGCCGGCCATCCAACGAAGGAATGTGCGTCTATCCATTATTCCGGTTATTGATCGATAGGTAGTTGCCGGCTCTGACCGCCGGGATCGATTGCCGTGGTTAGCCTCCGGCCCCGTCGGTGGCACGTGTCGTCACACCGTTAGGCGTACTCCCCTGAGTTGCGGATTGACATCGGCGAGTTCTGCCGAGGTGCGGATTCCGGGCTTCGGTTGGGACCGCATGCGTTGTCCCACCATCCGCAGCCTTTATAGATAGAGGTGGACCTCGCTCCCATAAACAGGCAGTCCCCTACAATCCATGCGGGATTTTCCCTATGGCTTACTAAGGAATCGGCGGGGTGAGAGGTGAGGAGAAGCCGTAAGAGTAGACATGATGACAGGAGGACGGCCCGACTCCATGAGGCTACGCACAGATGAGGAGCAGAGAGTCGAGGAGAGCAGGTCTGCTCCCGATTGCAGACCCCGCGAACCTACCCCAAGCCTTCCATGTCAGGGTAGTACAGCCGCTCCATCTGATCGATCATTGTCAGGGCCTGCTTGGCTGTGGAGGCGAGTCTGCCGCCGTCCTTGGCATCCAACGCGGCCTGCTGGTCCGCAATATGCTGATCGAATTCACTGACGACCCTATCCCCCACATGACTGGAGATGGTCGGCCGCACGCGGCTCCATGCGTGGCGAACCCGGGTCAGAGTAACGAAGGCGCGATTCAGATCGCCATCCGTGGAGTCCAGCAGGATTCGCCTTTCAAGCACAGTCAGCGTATGGATATCCAGCGGCAGGGTCGGGTTATAGAACGCGAACAGGTCGGTGGCGGCTGCATTCACGTCGTCGGCCGCCTTGATGGTCCCTGTCGCATCTCGTGCTGCGGCCGACCTCTTCAGAGCGGCCAGCGCCGCATCGAGCTGCCCGGCCATCAGCCCGGCGGGAAATCTCTCGGGCTTCGCCGATGGCGCAACCGTCGGACGTTTGTAGTCCTTCCACGCGTTGTCAATGTCGCTGATGTACGCATATACGCGCGGCCAGTTTTCCGTGGGCACAGCCAGGACAATGCCTTCCGCGCGCTGGCCGATCCTCTGCAGTGCCGGCGGAGTCCAGTCCCGCTCGCTCAGCGCAACCCGGGACTCCTCCCGGCGTTCAGCACAGGATGCCACAAACCCCGTCATCACGACAGCAACCCACCATATGTAAAATCGCCCCGGCATCGGAGTGACCTCCTGCGAAAAAACTTCCAGGATTGGACTCAGCCAATTCTATTCTGTTGCTTCTCCATTCTTTCATTGCGCCGATAAGGCAAAAGCACAAGAGCAATGCATGTTCCCTTACCCTTCGCGGCACACGTCTTTGCCTACTGGAATCTACGCTGAATGTATGGCAACTGCCGTTGCGGAAAGATAGGAGAGTTGCCCAATCGAGTCGTCCCAAATCCTGACGACCCTATGGGGATCGACATGGGTCAATCCGAATGTGAACTGACAGAGCAGATCCATCAGGAATGATCTTTGAGCATGTGTGGAAAGCAGCACGGGCATCCTGCCCATGGGAAGGATGCCCGTGCTACCGGTAGTGCAGCCGTGTCCTCAGATTTTCTTCAGGACCTCCTGAGCTTTCTTCTTTGTGGCGTCGTTTTTCGATTTCTCCACCACGGCCTGGAGCGCCTTCTGACGCTGGTCCCCGGAAACGCCCTGCAAGTTCTTGCCTGCGAGATTAACTATCGCGGAGCACGCTTCCTCGGCGACAGCCGGGTCCGCTGCCAGGGCCGTCAGCAGTTCCATCGCCCCAGCAGTTGGGATGGCACCCACGGCCGCGATGGCCAGGCGCTTTTCCTCCGCCCGCTTGAGCAGCGGAAGCAACTCATTGACTTTGGCAACCTTCTCGTTGTCACTGAGTTTGTTGTCCGCCCGCACATATTGCAGGTACCCGCGCAAGCCCAGCACCTGGTGCGACGTCTTCCTGCCGGACCTGGCCAGTGTCAGAAGTGGTTCTGCCACGCCGGCGTCCCCGGGCCAGTTGTTCGGCCAGGTAGACAACGTGCGCACCGCCTCATCTTGAACGGCCTCATCCTTATCGTTGACTGCGGACTTCACGGCGGCCAAGGCATCAGACCCGCCGGCAACGGCCAGCGCATTCAGAGCGATTATGCGAAGGGCGCCATCATTGCTCTGCGCCAGCGGCAGCAGATATTGCACGCAGTTGGCTCCCCCGCGGCCACTGACAGCCAGGAGAGCCTTCTCGATGTCCGCACGCTCGCCGGGATTCTGAGTCTTCTGAAGGAGCCTCACCAGGTCGGTGGCCTGCTTGTCCTGCCCGATCGCGCCGACAGTCTGTACGGCGGCGCTGCGAATCCCTGCATCCGCATCCTCAATACTGAGCATGACCGCGGGAAGAGCCCCATCAATGCCCCGTTGTCCTGCAAGCTCGATAAGGACCCGGCGCGTCTTTCCGGACGCTTGCGGCAGGCGGGCGAGAAGGTCCGCGTCCACGTCGTTGCCGGGCAGCCTGGCCAGCACGGTCTTGGCCACCTGTGCCAGCTCCGCGTCACTCTCGACAGCAGCATCCAACAGCACCGGCACGCAGGACACATTGCCCAGACGCTCCAGCACGCTGACGGCGCTCATTCGCAGTTTTTGCGGACCGCTCTTGGCGGCCTTGAGAACCGCCGGCAACACGGCAGCGTCACTGCGATCCGCTATAGCCAGAACCAGCAGAGGCCGGCGGTCCGCATTCAGCTTGTCGAGTTCAGCGGCCAGTGACTCTGTCACGGCGACGCCAGGAAGCTCCCGGGCCGTGCGCAGTGCGATGCCGAACCGTGCCTTGTTGGTCGATCTCAACTGCTCCATCAGCAGCGGTACACCGGCAGCCTGCCGGGCCAGAATCGCGCCACGTACCGCATCGAGCTGCCTCTGCTCGGGCACGTCCGCCTGACGCACCGCATCGTACAACCTCACGGCGTCGGCGGTCTTCTCTGCCGCGAGGGACTTTTCCGCACACAGAATGCAGCCTTCGGCAACTGCCGGGCGAACCTTGGCCGGCGCACCGGCGAGGGATTGCTCCAGGGCCTTTGCGGCCTGGTCGCTGCCGATGCGTCCCAGGGCCACGGCCGCAGCCGACGCCACATCCACGTCGGCATCCTTGAGCCTCGCCACAAGCCCATCGACCGCCCCCGCATCGCGGCGAACACCGATCGAATTGATCACCCCAATCAGCAACCTGCCCTGGGTCTTTCCCATGGCTTCGCGCAGAGCTGCATCCGCCTCAGGGCCGGGAATCGCTTCCAGAGCAATCCTCGCCCAGGATGACAGCTCCTTGTCCGCCAACAGCGGCGCCAGGGCTGGGACGGCATCCTTCGTGCCGTAGACAGCCAATCGCTTGCAGGTGATCGCTTTCTCGGCGGGCGGTGCGTCCGACTGGAGGACGCCGATCAGTTTGAGTTCTCTTTCCTTGGGGCTCTGGCTGTCACTGGTCTGGCCGGCAGCCACCGTGGACACCACCACCAGAAGAAGAACGGAACACCATGCAAAATATCGACTCTCGAGCATCATAATTGTCCTCACAATAATAGAAGGTAAGAAGGTAGGAACGCAGGAAGGCAGGACATCAGATACATCTTCGTTCTTCACTTCTTCCCTTCTTACGTTCTTACCTTCGTCACACTCGCCACGGCTCACGCAGCGCTTCCGAGCGCAACCGATTGGCTTCTTCATCGCCGATGAATTCATGCTTTTGGGGGTCATATCTGATCTTGCGATCCAGGAATAGCGCGATATTCGCCCCGTGACAGGCAATATGCGCGTAACAAGTCGCGTCGGCGTTGGACCGCGTCAGAGCCCGCGTCTTGACACAATCGAGGAAATCGCGGATGTGGAAATCCGCGGGATAGCCAGGGATCTTGGCGCCCTTCCCGGCCAGCAGCGCCGGCTCGCTCGCGACGATCTCGGCGTCGTCCCCCGTTTCCACCCAGCCCGTTTCCCCTTCAAACCGCACCGGGCATGAACCCAGCGGCAGCCAGCCATCGTTGCGGATAATCAGCTTGACGCCGTTGGCGTAGCGGGCATGCAACTGCTTTTCCTTCGATTTGGATTCTGCCGGCTCGTACTCCACGGGGGCCGTCGCGTCGGCGTCGTTGGCCCACTGGCACAAGTCCACGCAATGAGAACCCCAGGGCAGACACCCATTCCCGGTAAGCCCCCCGCCCTCCTCAAAGTCGAAACTGCGGAGGCAATCGCGGTTGAAGGGCCGCCAGGCCGCCGGCCCGAGGTACAGATCCCAGTCCACTTCCTGGGTCGGCTCGGGCTGGGCCGGGAGCCAGCCGCTGGTCGAGGCCTTCAGGGTCATCGGATGGGCATAAAGCGTATGGAGCTTGCCGAGCCTGCCGCTGCGGGCCAGGTTGACCGCGTACATGAAGTTGGGCAGGCTGCGACGCTGAGTACCGGCCTGAAACACACGGCCGGTCCGGCGGAACACCTGTGCCAGCGCCAGGCTCTCCGCGATGGTCTTCGTGCAGGGCTTCTCGCAGTACACATCCTTGCCGGCCTTGGCCGCCAGGATCGAGGCGGTCGCATGCCAGTTCGGACCTGTCGCAATCAGCACGGCGTCAATGTCACTGCGGGCCAGCAGCTCACGCAGATCGACATATGTGGCGCAGTCCTGGTTGCCGTACCTGGCGTCCACCATTTCCTTGACGGCCTTGCGGCGAGCCGCCTTCACGTCGCAGACAGCCACAAATTGGACATCCGGCTCGTGCAGGAAGCACCCCAGATCGTACGTGCCTCGATTGCCGATCCCGATGCCGCCCAGAACGATCCGCTCGCTCGGCGCGACGGAACCATTCTTGCCAAGGACCGTACCCGGAACCACGTGCGGCATCACCAGCACGGCGCCCGCCTGGGCCGTCCGCTTCAAGAACCGCCGCCGGTTAAGGAGAACTCCGTCTCGGCTCATAATCGTCCCCTTATAAGTCTGAAGTCTGATGGTTGATTCTCGATTCGTGAGAGTGCCTTCTTACTTCAAACATCATACTTCACACCTCCCCTTGTCACACCCGCCACGGCTCGCGGATCGCCTCGGACCGCAGCCGGTTGGCCTCCTCGTCACCGGGGAATTCATTCTTGACGGGATCGTAGCTCACCTTGCGGCCGAGGAACAGCGAGACATTGGCTGCGTGGCAGGCGATATGTGAGTAGCAGGCCACGTCGGCATTCGCACGCGGCTGGCCACGCGTCTTCACGCAGTCGAGGAAGTTGCGGATGTGGAAATCTGCCGGGTAGCCGGGGATCTTGGCTCCTTTGCCGGTCAGCAACGCCGGCGAGCTTGCGGCGATCTCTGCATCATCGCCTGTCTCCACCCAGCCTTTGTCTCCTTCGAATCGCACCGGGCACGAGCCCAGCGGCAGCCAGCCGTCATTGCGCAGGATCAGCTTGACGCCATTGGCATAGCGGGCGTGCAACTGGTTGTCCGTCGGCTCATACTCGACAGGGGCTGTCGCGTCGGCGTCGTTGGCCCACTGGCACAGGTCCACGCAATGGGACCCCCATTCCAGGCACCCGCCGCCGCCAAAGCCGCCAACCATGCCGCCGCCTTTTTCAAAGTTGAAAGCATTGAGCAGTTGCCGATTGAAGGGCCGCCAAGCTGCCGGCCCGAGGTACATATCCCAGTCTACCTCTTCCTTCGGTGGTTCCGGTTCCGCCGGGAGCCAACCGCTGCTCACACTCTTCAGCCCCATCGGATGGGCATGGAGGGTATGGAGCTTTCCAAGCTTGCCGCTGCGGGCCAGCTCGATGGCGAATGCGAAATTGGGCAGGCTGCGGCGCTGCGTGCCTGCCTGGAACACCCGGCCGGTCCGCCGGAAGACTTCAGCCAGCTTCAGGCTCTGGGCGATGTTCCTCGTACAAGGCTTCTCGCAGTACACGTCCTTGCCGGCCTGGGCCGCCAACATCGAGGCCGTCCCGTGCCAGTTCGGACCTGTCGCAATGAGCACCGCATCGATGTCGCTGCGAGCGAGCAACTCGCGCATATCGACGTACGTGGCGCAGTCCTGGTTGCCATACCTGCTATCCGCCATTTCCTTGATCGCCT
The DNA here is from genome assembly GCA_963708075.1 of Sedimentisphaerales bacterium. GTDB lineage: Bacteria > Planctomycetota > Phycisphaerae > Sedimentisphaerales > Anaerobacaceae > PLanc-01. The sequence goes on along the minus strand of OY970194.1, from coordinate 7,192,593 downwards.
TGCGGCGACTGGCCTTCACGTCACAGACGGCGACGAACTGCACGTCCGGCTCGTGCAGGAAGCATCCGAGGTCGTACTGGCCGCGGCTGCCGATCCCGATGCCGCCCAGTACGATCCGCTCGCTTGGGGCGACACCGCCGCTCTTGCCCAGGACGGTGCCGGGGATCACGTACGGCACTCCAAGCAGAGCACCGGCCTGCGCTGCCTTCTTCAAAAACTGCCGGCGGTTGAAATGAACTCGTTCTTTGTGCATGCTGCGTCTCCTGTTGATTACACCTTCAAATCGTGAAGGTAAGGATAACTGGCTTTGAGTGCGTCCATATTCATTTCCACGAAGTAGTTCTCCACCCCGGCTATTTTCGCGGCGGTGAAAAGCTCCTTCCAATCGACTACGCCCGCTCCTACCGGCACCGATTTCTTCTCGGCAGGCGACCAGTCCGCCAGATGGAGCGAGATGAATCGGCCGGGATACCTCTTGAGGAACGGAGCGGCCTGATAGCCCAGGCTGATCACCGCGACCTGGAACTGCATCTTGACCAGCTTCGGATCGAACTCGCTCATCAGCTTGTCATAGACGAGCACGCCGTCGATCTCCTTGAATTCGGTATTGTGATTGTGGAACCCGAGCTGGATGCCTTCTTTCTTTGTTCGCTCGCCGATCTTGTTCAGCTCGCCGGCGGCCTTCGCCCAGTCCGCCATGGTCGCGTCCTGGCGAAGCCCGAAACTCGCGAGGATCATCTGTTTCAGACCCAGGTCCTTCGCATAGGCGATCCGGTCTTCTATGCTGTTCTTGAGCTCCTGGAACCCGTAGTGACAACTCTCACAGCGCAGGCCTGCCGACTGGATGGCCTTACGGACCTCCGCGGCCTTCATCTTCACGAGCGGGCCAAAGCCCGATTTCTCATACCCGGGCGGCGAACACAGCTCGATCGTTCGATATCCAATGGCCGCAAGCTGCCGGAGCGTGCCTTCGAAGTCCTGTGCGACCAACTTGCCGACAGGATAGAGCTGGCACCCGATGGGCAGATCGAGCGGATCGGCCTTGAGAGGCGTTGTCCCCGGCCACAGCGACGCGGCCGTGGCGAGAGTCATTGCACCTTTGCCAAGGAACTGTCTTCTCGAAATGGTGTTCATACGGCCTCAGGCTCCCAACCTTTGCGGTAGTCGCGGGACAGATATTTGTTTGCTTCGGGCACGTTCGTGATTTTCATGTTCTCGGCGTCGTACTGCAATTTCCGGCCGGTCCGCAATGCGACGGCCCACAGGTTGACTGCCTCGGAAATCGGCCATGCGTTCAGGAAGCTCCCGGGCGACTGCTTCCCCCCCCTACACGCCTCGATCCATTGGCGCAGGCCCGATGGAACCTCGCCCCGCTCGCGCCGGCCCGCAGACTCCGGAGCCTTGTAGTCCTTCATCCTCTTCTCCGGAATGAGGCGAGGATTCTCAACGTGGAAGCCCGCCAGGATCTTGCCCTTGTCGCCGACGAACATCATGGCCTCGGGTGCGAATTCCTTTCCGTCTTCCTCCAGCTCCGGCGGTGTGGGCGGTCGCATCCCCCCATCATGCCAGAAGAGATCCACTGCCGGCCGCGACCCGCGCCGGGAACTTGAAGCGGACGATACTGGCGCTCGGGAACGAGAAATTGTTCTTGACCGTCCTGGACACATCGCCCTCGAACGCACAATCGTGACTCAGGATCGGCTCGATAGCCGTCGGGGCTCCCAACTCCAACGCATTGAATACGGTCCAGAGGCTGTAGTGTCCCATGTCCGCCAGGGTGCCGCCGCCGAAATCGTACCAGCCGCGGAACACCATGTGGGTGTAGTTGGGGTGATACGGCCGCTCCCGCTCCGGGCCCAGCCACAGGTCCCAGTCGAAGCCTTTCGGGACCGGGGGCATATTCTGGGGGATCGTCGCATACTGCGGCCACACCGGGCGATTCGTCCAGTTGTGGACTTCCCGCAACGTGCCTATGGCGCCCTCATTGATCCATGCCATGACCTGATCCATCGATCCGTTGGCGCCCCACGGCAGAAAATAGGTGGCCACGCCCTGCTGCCGAGCGGTGTCGATGACCAATTTGGCCTCCTTCAGCCGGTTCGCGATGGGCTTGTGCAGCATCACGTGCTTGCCCTTCTTCATGGCGGCGATGCTGATGATTCCATGAAGGTGGTCCGGCGTCATGATCTTGACCGCGTCGAGGTCTTTCTCCTCATCGAGCAGCTCGCGGAAATCGGCGTAGGAGGAACAGCCTTTGAAAGTACCGCCGGCCCGATTGCCCGAATAGTAGGTCTCGACGACGTCTTTTCCGACATCTCGGCCGCCCGGAATGGTTCCTTCGAGGCTCTCGCCCCAACTGCGCTTTCCGAGCAGCTCGCGAAGATCGTTCAAGAGCCCCTCGGCCGACCAGTCCCGGTAGCCAATGGCGTATCGATTGGGATCGCATACGGAGACAACCTGAATCTCCGGGATCGGCAGCAGCGAAGACATCTCCCGAAGGCCCTGGGTGCCCGTGCCGATGACCGCCATAGTGATCTTATCGCTTGGCGCTACGACACCGGATCCTCCCAGCACATGTCTCGGAACGATGGTAAATGCGGCCGCTCCCGCAGCGGCTCCCAGAAACTTGCGACGACTCTGGTCAGTTGCCATTTTCCTCCCTCGAACTTTCCGCCGGCGACGAAGGCCGACTACGATCATACGGTTCCAATCCTCCTTCAGGAGGATACGCAAGACATAGCGAGTGTCCTATTCTATCGCAAAAGCCCACTGTGCACCATGTATGTGACAAATTCGCCGCGGTGTCAAGGGACCGCTGTGATTATGACTCTGCGGTAACTGAACAGAGGAGGCTGGCCATCGTCCTTGACTTCCAGGATGACATGCAGCGACTTGGGCTCCTCCACCTGAGGAACGACGAGGCGTGCCTCGGGCGATGTGCTGTCCTCAATCTCGACCGAGCCTTTGAAGGTCCCCGCCTCCTCGTAGATGAACCAGCGATAGGACACTTCGTTTCCATCCGGATCATGCGTCCCGGCGGCACTGAGAGGCACCTGTTCTCCGGATTTCGCCCGCAGTTGCGCCACCGCCTTGCTCGTATTGCCCTGGAAGGCCGCAATGGGATTATGGTTCGCCTTCTCGAACGTGTCTGCCACACACCAGTCCATCCGAGCGGCGAAATCGTGCTGATAGGCCTCGCGCCATCGCCAGATCGTGGCCTGATCGCAGGTCCACGTCTTCCCGTCCTCCGCAACGACGGTATCCCGGCTGTCTCTTGTGTTGGTCCAGATAGAGCGTGCCTCGCCGTAGGCCTGGTGGAGGACGTACCGGCCTCCCCAGCCGCCGTACGATGGGCTGATGTGACTGCCCAAGCCGCTGTCGATCAGGTTGAAGAACGAGGGGGTGTCTCCTTCCATGATGTACTTGAGCCGGGGATAGAGCGCACCTAACAGGCCGTGGCCCTCGATGATGTTCTTCTCCAGCCACGGGTTGTCCACCAACTCGAACCTGTGCATCGGCCCGTTCTTATAAAGGCGGTCGCCGGAGATGCCTGTCCACGTCGCCTTGTGATATTCCTGGTTGTCCACGCTGCTGGGGCTCACGATGTAGAAGAGGTTTGGAAATGTGATCCGCAGCCAGTGACCTGAGTTATCCTGATCGGAGATCGTGTACACCCGCAACTTGGACACGAAAGCATCCAATTCCTGTTCGCTCCGGGTATGCTTCACATCCCACATCACCTGCGCCAGGCAGTTGGCCCCGCCCCACACACAGACCCACACCGGCCGTGTATCAAGCTCATCCACCACCGCGATGATGTGACGCGATCCTTCCGAGCTTTTGCCCTCGCCCACCCCGTCCATGCCAAACTCCGGCCGCCCGGCTTTGATTACACTGAGCAGATGCTCCTTCGTCGGATAGCCGGAGGCGTGTTTCAGTAGATTGTCCCGAACCTGCCCATATGCCTCCACCCGCTCCTGGATTCTCTCCGGGCGGACTGTGCCCTTCAGCCAGACGGACGTGGTGGCGATAAGGCCCTCCACGTCGTATTCATTCGAGTACACAAGGAACCGGACGAGCGACTCCTCGTCGTCCGGCTCGTTGGAAATGTCCGTCAGCACAATGACTCGCTGTTTCTCGGCTTTGATGAACTCAGCCTTCCCATGTACCGTCACGGGCGACTGGAACTCATACCGGCCGGGGCCAACCTTGAACACGGCGCGGCCCGGTTCCATGCGTACGAACACGACGCCCTTTGCCCGATCCACGGGTCGGCCGCCTTCGGTCACCTGCCCGGCGTCGATTGCCGGCACGTGCACCTCGGCATCCGCTGTCGGCGGCACGCTGATGTGCCAGAGGAATCGGCCGTTCTCGATTCGCCAGCGGCTTTCTATCCGGCCGCGAACGCTGCCATAATGCCCCGAGACGCTCGTCAGATCGCCCACCGGCTCCGGCCTGAGCAACAGATGCTCGAAGCCCGCGGAATCCGGGGTCTGCCGGATGCCCACAAGGGAGTTCTGGAACCATTCCTGAATATGGCCATACATGCAGTGATTCATGGATGAGCCCGGCTTGTCCCAGCGTTCGGAGAGCGTCCTGAAACCGAGCTTCAGCATATGGCCGTAGCCCGGCGCATCGGTGCGATTGATCATTCGATACACCACGTCGGATCGCCCGCCATCCGCCAGCGCCTGAACCAGCATCCGAAAGCAGACCTCTCCCGTGCTCTGGCGGTACTGTGCCTTCTCAAGTTCCGCCACGAGATTTGCCAGCACATCGTCACGGTCCTCGTCAGGCACAAGGCCAAAATAGAGGGCCAAGGCCAGAGATGCCTGAGAGCCCGTGGCGACAGAGTGCTCGGCAGGCTTGTAGTAGGCTTTGATAAAGTCCTGCCGGACCCTCTCGGCAAGCGTCTGGAACTTCGCCGCATCCGCGTTCCTGCCCAGCCGCTTGGCGACACGAGTAAGAATGCAGGCGTTGTCATATAAAAATGCGGTGGCAGGCAATGCCGCCGGCGTAAGCTGGGACGCGCCGGCATGGCCCTTCTCCAGCGTCCAATCGTACCAATCGCCCAGTCCCGGCTTCACCAGCCCCTGGCCGTCGCGAGTCGATGCCAGGTACTGCGTATACCGCTGCATCGTCTCGTACTGCTGCTCCTCCGTGACGCGATCGCCGTACCATGTGTACAGCAGGTTCGGCAACTGCACACAGGCACTTCCCCACTCGGGAGACTCGAAGAACCCGCCCTGGAACCGCGTGTACTCCGGCGCGATGTCGGGAACCAAGCCATTATCCAACTGGGCCTCTGTCGTGTCTCGACAGATCTTCTGATAGAGGCCGCGGACGTCACGGTGGTAGAGAATCGAAGGCCCCATCAGGTGAGCCACTTCCAGCCAGCCCAGTTTCTCACGATGCGGGCAGTCGGTAAGAACGCTCTGCAGGTTGCTGCGCACCGAGCGGTCGATCATGGCGTTGATATCATTGAATAGTGCATTCGAGCATTCGAATCCGCCAACCGCGGGCGCGGAGCTTGTGAGGAACTCACTGCCGGCTTCCAGCAGCACCGGTCGCTGTCCTCCGCCTTTTACATCCTCGGGCCGGTCGGCACCTGAGATGTACAGGTATTGGAAGCTGAAATAGGTGAAGCGAGGCCGGAATACTTCCTCGCCCTCGCCCTTGAGGGTACAGGTATATACGTGGCCTCCGTCATGCGTCCAGGGCTCGCCGCGTTTTTCGGCAACCCTGATGACCACCTGGCTTCCGGCAGATCCCTTCACCTTGATCACCGGCCGGGCGGACAGGTTGATTCCACAGTCGGCCTCGTATTCTCCTTCCTTAAGACGCTGGAAGGCCACAGCAGGCAGGTAGTCGGCCACCTTCACCGGCGGTGCATACTGAGCCACGAGCTTGCCGCCGGGACCGTCGCAGACTTTCGCGGCAGACCAGGCCCCATCATCGAAGCCGGGCTGGTCCCAACCCGGCTGTTCCCGCCTCGCGTCGTAATCCTCCCCGCCGTAGATGCACGTGAATACGATTGGCCCCAACGCGTATTTCCACGTCTCGTCCGAGCCGAGCACTTCGGTTGAGCCATCGCCAAACACCACATGCATCTGGCAGATCAGTTTTGGCGGACCGAACGTGCCTTTGAACTTCGTGTACCGCCCGCCCGGGACGTTGTACATGCCGTTGCCGAGCATGACGCCAATCGCGTTATCGCCCGGCTCCAGCATGTTCGTCACATCGTACGAGCTGTAGAGGCACGTCTTGCGATAGTTCGTCCAGCCCGGGTCCATCTCGTGGTCGCCGACGCGCCGGCCGTTGATGCTCAGCTCATAGTGGCCGAGACCACAGATGTGGACGGTCGCCTGCCGGACAGGCTTGCCAAGCCGGATGGATTTGCGAAAGATGGGCAGAGGGTCTTTGTCGGTCCGATCCGCGGTGATCCATTTAGCCTGCCATTCCAGAGGGTTATCCGGTTGCGAACGATCGCGCGAGGCTGTACGGCCTGCCCCGTCCCCTTCCACATGGTGAACAGCCGTGGCCAGAATGATGACGGCAGCAGCAAGCATGAAACGAAGAAACCCATGTCCGCGATTCAGGTTCCTTCTCTTGGTGCTGTCACACGCTGCCACCGGCGGTGCGCCCATTCCTTGTCTCCTTTACCATGGATACATCGAAGCCGTCCGCAGACATCTTAGCTTCGACCGCCCGGCAGGGACATCTTTTTCTCCATAATGCAAGAAGGCAGTCGCACACAGGTTGTTGCGACTGCCTTCAGAGCGGCGCGCGATGATCCGCGCATCGATAAGTATGGAATCTCAGCTCAACAGGATGGTGCCGTTGAGACGCACATCAACTGCGCATCACATGACATTTCTCCGCAACCAGAGGTTCTGCGTGAATGGTGTGGACACCGGGTTATGCCCCGGTGCGCTGGACAATGCTTGTGATCTCGGAGCGTTCATCCGGCGTCAACATGGTCGCGCTCTGATCGACCTGAAGCGCGGCGATCGGATCCGGATAAGACTGAGATTCCTCCCGGGGCATCAGAAGGACATCCAGATACCTGCTTAGTGGAACTGAAGGACGCCAGGGTCCCACTCTATCCGCGGACACTTGGGGTCTGATCCTGTCGTGTGATCGACGTGCACTCATGTTGCCTCCGATACCCTCATCCTGATAACTCTGAACAAGAAGCGCAGAAGAGTTGCCTGGTGGGACAGCCTCTTGCGCGGCTCCATGACGAAGCGAAAGAGGAACTCGGTCCCTGTCGTTCGAAAGAGCTTCGGAGCCCTCCTGGCGGCGCCGGAGACGATGTCGAAGCTATCGCCCATGCCCGTGCACAAGCAAGCCTCCGGGGCCCGTCGGTGACAACGGGGCATTTGTACGTAACTGGCTGTGCGACACCCACTGACTGCCGTCGCGAGTGCTCCTGCACGTCCCAGTAACATAAAGGTCACTTCCGTGTGACTCCTGCCCTCATCGGGCAGGCCCCCAATCCATGGTGTAGTCGCCAAGATACCGGCGGGCCGGCGCAACATCAATTGTGGTAACTACCCGATTTGCACCGCCATCTTCCATTTTTCTGCGTCGCGCGATGCGGCAACTACTCAGTGACAGGCAGCCCCGGCATGCGCGGCCCTTCCTCGCGTCACGAGAACACCACGGCAAATCACCGCTCGTGCGGCCATCCACTCGAAAACAGCGGCACGCAGATTTTTCTCTTGCAAATTACGCTGCCCTTCCATAGAGTACACGCGGCCCGCAAGGAAGCGGATCGGCTGGAACTGGAGCCAGTGTGGAAACGGAGGTAAGGATGTCATGGATTTGAAGCGAATCATGAGTGTTGCGTGGCCGATCGTGATAGAGATCAACAGCCAGGCGTAAGAGAAGACAGTGCTCACATCCAGTTGACAAGCAGCGAATCGCCGCAATTGGAGCCCACTGCGCCTGTCGCACAGCACCCGACTCCGGAGGAGCGGCAAGAGTCGCGCGCGAACACGGCGCACGCGCAGCCGTTTGGCTCGCTCGATATGTTCGGCACCACACTGCTCCAGGAGTTGGCGCAACCGATCAGCGTCATCCAACTGGCCATCCAGAATGCGTTGGCCGAATCGGTCAAATCGAATTGCTCGGCCGCCGTCAAACGGGACTTGCAGATCGCGCTTGCGGCTTCCACGACCGTAGCGACGGTCATCAAGAACTCCCGTGGCACCGTTGGATGGCTTCCCAGGACCATCGAGAACCGACGTTTGCGTCAGTCACATCGCGGAGAGGGTTTTTCGCTTGTTGGAGCCAAGTGCACAGCAGGCGCGGGTTCATCTGCGGACAGAGAACCTGGACGCCTTGCCTGCGATTCGGATGCGAGAAAGTGATTGCGAGCAGCTTTTCTTCGCTCTGATCCAGGATGCCCTGCTGGCGGCAGATGGCAGGAGCGACCACCGCCTCCTGATCACCGGAGCGCAACAGGATGGCCGAATTGCCCTCGATTTTCAGGATGATTGCGGCGGAATCGATCCGGCGTGTCTGCAACAGATCTTTGACCCGTTCGCTGCCGCGAAGTCCACAGGCAAGGGAACCCGCCTGGGGCTTTGCATCGCACGTAGAATCGTGCGCCAAAGAGGCGGACGGATTTCAGTACAGAACCGATATGGAGAGGGGACCACATTCACGGTGATCCTGCCCGTAAGTCGAATCTGAGTGGGTGATAGGAGGATGGAGAATGGATTTGCACGAAGCACATGTCTTTCTCGTGGATGATGACCCGGGCATTCAAGCCGCCGTCAAGAGAGCCCTGGAAAGTTCAGGTATGCACGTGAGCGTTTTCTCTTCGGCCGAGGACTGCATTGATGCCCTGGGGCAACAGGCGTGCGACGCCGTCATTGCCGATATCATCATGGACGGCATGGGCGGCATGTCGCTGCTCCACAATATCAAACGTCATTTCCCCTGGCTGCCGGTGATTATCATGACCAGCTATGGGGATATTCCCCTGGCCGTGGCGGCAATGAAGGCGGGCGCAGCGGATTTTCTCGAAAAGCCGCTGGATCGCCAGAACCTGCTGTCCGCCGTCAGGCGGGTTCTGGAAGCCGCTGTGAAACCCGCCCATTCGTTGCAGGAGGGGCTGTCCAGTATCGAAGCTCAGGTGCTGCGCGACATCGTGGAGGGCAAGACCAGCCGGCAGATCGCCACCGCCCTGAACCGCTCGATCAGGACGATTGAAGCGCACCGGCACCGTCTCATGCACAAGTTCGGCGCCAAGAACGTGGCTCAACTGGTTCAGCGAGCCGACGTGTTTCAGTTACGAGCGCGCCAGGCAGTGGGTTGACAAACGAAGATCAAGAATCAGATCTCAAAGATCAAAAGTAAGAGAGCATCGCCGCAGGCGGTTCCGCCGTTTTGACATTTGACTTTTGATCTTGTTTGCGATAAAATGGCATCATGGAGTAGGGGAAATGCCCCCGTTTCGGCACGCACTTCATGGAGGAGTTCAAGGCGTCCGATAAGTGCTGTAGTTGCGGTCTGCGCATATCCGGAGGAGTCAGATGCCGAGCTTCAAGGACAGATCGGATTCTGTGCCCATGCACATAGGGCTCGAACACAGGCCCATGGCCCGGTGGCTGCTCATCACGCATCGCATCGTCACGGTCGTCGCGCTGTTGCTGGCGGTTTACGTAGTCGTGGCGGTAATCGCCGGCGCGGTTCTCGGAGGCCATTCCCTCGCCACTCGCCTGATCTTCCTCTGGCATCAGATTTACTCAATCTGGACCTGACCACGCCCGCCGATGTTGTCGGGCCACAGCCCGCACGGGCTGCAAGATTAGCGCAGCGTAGTGCTTTTCAGTTCCCGAAGGTGGGGTTGGCGAAGGCCGCGAGTTCGTCACGGAACCGCAGCGTGACCACGCCCGTTGGCGTTTTCGGGTGAGCATACGCTGACTGTGACTACTGAGGATGAGCCCTGCCGGCTGACACAGCGAAGCTCGTAGGTCCCCGGGGTCAACACGAGCCGCCGCACTTGGCCTTTGCCTTCGAGCTTGCCGTTGAGGAACCACGAGTTGTCATCATCGCGATTGGCTCGGGCGTGCACAACCGCCGAGCCGTCCACAGCAATGAATACCTCGTTCGCACCCGGGGTGGTGATCCGCAGGTCCTCGATCAATTCCCTGGGCAGCGACAGAGGCCGGCGGACGTGAAGCGCCGCCGGCGCCGGCGGGTCCCCCTCGGCTCGCAGTTGCACCAGACAGAACAACCTGCACAGCAGCGGTTCGGCGGCGTCGGCCCCGACGTACTCCAGTCGGCCGGTCCCCCGAAACCGTCCCACCCAGACGCCGATTGCATATCGATAGTTGTGACCGACCGCCCAGGCATCCCGGTGGCCCGAGCTGGTCCCCGTCTTCCACATGAACCAGGGCAGATCGCCGGCGGACGGGCCCCCCACCATCGCCGGCTGCCGGCGCCTTGAGGAAAGGATATCGCTGATGGAGGCACAGACCTCGGCTTTGAGGGCGCGGGTCTGATCGCCGGATTCGTCCACGAACAGGCGGGGCTGCCGGCGGACGCCGTGACGCGAGAGCGTAGCGTACGCGTTGGTCAGATCCAGCAATGTCACTTCCATGGCCCCCACGGTCAGAGCCAGTCCACCACGCTTGTGAGCATCGGCAGGGAGATGGACCCCGACTGCCTCCAATACGCCGCAGCAGCGGGCCAGCCCAGTCTCCTCAGCGACCAGGATTGCCGGTACGTTGAGGGACCGCCTCAGCGCCTCCGCGGCACTGATCTGCTCTGCGTGGGTCCTGTCGAAATTGGCGGGCGTCCAGCCGCCGCGGGAAATGGGCACATCGTACACCAGGGATTCGCCGTTGAGCCGCTCCATCTCGAATGCGGTGGCGTAGATGAAGGGCTTGAGTGCCGAACCGGGGCTCCGTTTCGCCAGAACGCCATTGACCTGTCCATCGACCGGATCACCGGGGTCGCCGGAGCCAAGCATCGCCACGATGGCCGAATTCGCAACATCGATCACGACGACAGCCAGGTCGGTGCCTTCCGGCAGCATTTTCAAGTGCTCACAGGCCAGCCGCTCCACCTGCCCCTGGATATCCAGATCAATCGTCGTCTGCCCCCCTGCCGGTCTTCGTCTCAATGCCAGGGAACTGGCATGGATGGCCCGCGGGAAGGGCGAAGATCGGCGGATCTGTATGCGGCTGGATTGGGCCTCCGCCAACTGCTGTGACGTAATCATCCGCCTGTCGAGCATGGCACGCAGCACAACCCCCTGCCGTTTCATCGCTGCATCAAGGTGCCTGTCGGGGCGGTACCGGCTCGGCGACTGCGGCAGGCCGGCAATCAGAGCCGCCTCGGACAGGGACAGGTCTTTCGCCCGCTTGTTGAAATACGCCAGGGACGCCGCTTCCACCCCCCGCAGATTGCCGCCATAGGGCGCGACGTTCAGGTAGGTCTCCAGAATCTGGTCCTTATTCATAAGGTGATTCAGTTGGAGTGCTCTGAACGTCTCTACGATTTTCGCCGTGCAGGTGCGAGGGCGGTCGTCCATCATCCGGCATACCTGCATGTCCAGCGTGGAGGCCCCAGACACGATCCGGCCGGCCAGCAGATTCTGTGCGGCCGCACGCAAAACGGCAGTTGGATCGACGCCCGGATGACGATAGAATCGCTCATCCTCCACGGCAATCGTCGCCTGAATCAGCCGGGGCGAGACATCTGCCATGCGGACGGGATATCGCCACTGCTCATCCGGGCCGACGACGCTGAACATCTGCCTGCCCCTGGCATCGAGTACACTGGGACTGCTGGACCATCGCTGCAAGCGCTCCCGAGGGAACGGACACAGGTGCCACGCCACAATGAAAGCGACCACCAGGAGCACTGCGCAGAGAGCGAGTGTCTGCAACAGCCTCTTCAGCAGTCTCGTAATAATCTCGCCGTGCGTACGCAAGGGACTTCGCATCCTTTCGAACCACGTCTCAGGCTCACCGATCCCGGACAACGACTCGTCCGGCCTTTCCCAGGCAGGCGATGGCAGGGTCATACATACACGACGCCTGAATGGGAGGCAGGGCAAATTCGCCGGCGGTGATCACCCGCAGAGCATACCTGAATGTCCTCTTGTGAGAATCCGCGGTGCAGAACAGCACGACACGATCGTCCAGGAATTCGATATGGTCCGGGAAATCCCCGTCGGGCTCGCCTGTCTCAGCGGAGGTAGCCAGCCGCGGGTTCTCGACCTCCATGCTGCCGGCAAGGGCGTCCACAATCGCGATGTTATTGACCGTCCCGGCGGGTGTGCTCACGGTGATTTCCACCTGCACAAGATCGCCTACCGCCAGTCCATTTGCATCCACCGGCTTGCCTTGGCGGTCCGTCCAGCGGCGCTCGACGTGTAACTGGCGCTCATAGGGTTTGACCAGGTCATCCCGGACAAGGCCCTTGCTCGTTGTGATGATATAGAGCGTCCCGCGTCCCTCGGAGGTGATGCGAATTGGCCCGGCGTCGCTGCGTAAATCAAGTGACGCAGGCTCTTTGTAGCTGAAGGGGGCAGTCCGGCCGCCTTCTGCCTCGATGACGCCCGTGAATTCCGGCTGATCCCGTGCCGTCATGGCCTGGTAGCGGGCCAGCGCCGCGATCACTGTGGCGTTGTTCAGGGTACTGCCCCACTGGCCATTGGATCGAGCCTTGTTCAGGCTTGCCGCCAGCGGAGTGACCATCGGGTGGTTTGGATCGATCTCCAGCAGCGCGCTCAGCCAGACAGCCTCCTGCTGAACCTGCGATGTCAATCGCCCGGTCGTTGTCGTGGCGACCGCCGCAGCAGGCGGGTCGTCGGGAAGCAGCGAGAGAGCTTTCTCTTTGTTGCCCGCCGCGTGGAACGCGCCCGCCAAATGCACCAGGGCAGCCACATCCAGCTTGCCTTTCTGCTCCGCCAGCCTCGCCATCCAACCGTGCGGCGGCTGCCCGAACGTGGCGAGAACGTGACAGATCAACGCTTTTGTATTCAGGTCCGGAACGTCATAGTCGGCTGCCCGGAGCCTGCTTTCCAGGAACTTGACCAGCTCGCCCGTGAAGCGGGAATCGATCTGGTAGCCGGCATTCTTCGCTTCCAGCAGGCAGGAGGCGGCGTAGGCAGTCCCCCATAGACAGGCCGAGGGTTGGCCCGGCCAGTAGCTCAGACCGCCGGACGGCGTCTGCATGGACCACAGCCGGGTGATGCCCGCATTCACCATGCCATCGATTGCCTTCGCGCGATTTGGATCAAGGATTCGGGACGCATAAAGCAGACTCAGCAGGCGGCTGCTTGTCTGCTCGACGCAGCCATAGGGGTAGCCGATCAGTTCTTCCAACGCCGCCTCCAGCTCGACGCTCGGCCGGGCACTCACCGAAACCGTCATTTGAACGGTCCCCTTCAGGAACAGGTCCGGCGGTTCAACGCGGACCTCCTGACCTGCGGGAACAGCCTTCAACTCCACTATCGAGTGCAGTGCGGTCGCGGGACGTACCGGCAGAGCGGCCAGGCAATGCGCCTCCAGCGGCGTAGCAGCGGGCCCATCTTCGACAGCCTCGATCTTCACCTCCACGGGTCCCGTCCCGGTCGCCCTGCCCTGCAGAAGTCGCGTCGCCGGCTTGCCGGCCTCAACAGTGGGACCTTCCGCGCCCTCGTCCAGAGATAACTCAACGGGGCCGGAGACGGTCGTCTTCATCCGGACGGCCAAAGGTTTCTCCGTCGAGTTGAACAGCTTGACCGGCACAGTGAACCGGTCGCCCGGGGCGGCAAACCGCGGCCAGCTCGCTTCCACGAGAAGGGGTGAAGTGACAGTGAGGGCGTGTTCGCCCGTGCCGTATCGGTCGTGGTCCACGGCCACCGCCATAATCCGCAGTTGCCCGGTCAAATCGGGCAGTTGCATCCGCACCGTCACTTTGCCCTCGCTGTCCACCGGGACCGCCTCTCGCCAGACCACCGCCGGCTCGCGGCTACGCGTCGGCACCGGGCTGCGGCGAAGCGCATCCACATCGAATCCGTCGCCGCCGATGCGAGTCATGCCGCCGGGTCTCTTGTAGTCGGGCAGCAGCCACCCGAAGACATCGGCCGTGCAGACACCCGCCAATCGTGGTCCGAGAAAGAATTCATGCAGGTCAGGCGTCTCATAGGCACTGGTCAGCAGGATTCCCTCATCCACCGCCCATACGTGCACCATTGCAGGTTGATTCGGGTCGCTCGGACGGCCTGCGTCGACCGTCACGGTCACGGCCTCGCCGGGCCGCGCCTTCGTCGGAGCATCGATGCGCACCGGGATTCGGCGCGAGGCGTGGTCCATCAGCACTTGGACAGTGCCCAGCCCTCGGTGCGGCAGCCAGCTCTCCTGATTCGGATCGACTGCCCGCACAACCGTGGCCGTGAGGAAGGCGCTGCCGCGAAGGTCCGAAGGCAAGGGAACCTCAAGCTCGCACGTGTTCTCCGCAATCTTCGCAGCGTGATGAGCAATGACACTATCCGTCTCAACTGTCAGAAGAACGGTGCCCGGGACGGAACTGCGCAAAAGAACTTTCGCTTTCTCCCCCGGCAGGTACTTCTTCTTATCGGTGATGATCTCCACACGCTCCGGCTGGTTCATCGCCAGACTCTGGATCCCGTTGCTCTCGCGGGAAGCGTAGAACTCCAGGCATGTGGAACTGTCGCTGCGAGCGTCGGTTGCCACTATGCGGTACATGCCTGAATCCGGGCAGGCGATCTCGAATGAGCCTTGGGCATCAGCCGGCGCGATCGTCCGATCCTCCCCCACCTTCTGCGTCTTCTCCACAGACTGCCAGACATACCTGCCATCGACCTTCTTCAAAGCCGTGTCGTACTCGACTCGCATCAGTTGCACGGTCATCCCGGCGGAAGTCGCGGGCTGGTCCCGGCCGGTCCGGAGTATCCAGTCCACCGGGATCGTCTCGTCCACCGGGATTACCTGTCCCTTTGCCAGACGAAGTCCGACATGAGTGTCCAGCAGGTCCAGAGTCGCCGAAGTGTTGGACGAGACGGATCGACCGCCCGGCTCAGTGACGGTGGCGGATAGTCGCATGGCATACAGTCCCGCTTTCAGGTTCTCCGGCAGCTTCACCTGTACCTCGCACTCGCCTTGCCCATCCAATTGGCTGTCGGCCGCCGGCATTAGAATAGGAGCCTGGCGATGATTCGACCCAAACTGGAAGTCGGGGTGGGCCTTCGATTCAAAGGCGGCTGGCCACAAGGTGCCTTCGATCTTCACGGGTAAATCCGCAGCGGGTTGATCCCAAAGATATCGGCCGGCGATCTTCACGACGGGCGGCGTGTTGGGGCCGAATCGCTCGCCGGACGGCGCCGCCGTCACTTCCATCCGCACAGGCACAAAGGCCTCCACAAGCGCGCTTGTCGAACCGAGCACATCGTCCGAGCCGGGCAGCGTGACACAGAACTGGTAAGGTCCGGTCTGGGCTTCGGCGGACGGAGTGAAGCTTGTATGAAATATTCCCTGGTCCTTTCCACGACGGCTGACGGTCAAATCAGACACCCGGCGGCCATCGGGTCGGTATATCTTAATAGATAGCGGAAAATGCGAGGCGATGGCTCCCGTTGTGTCTCGAATGACTCCCGTGAGGTGGACGGTCTCTCCGGGTCGATAGACGCCCCGGTCGGTATAGAGTATTGTCTCATAATGATCCGCATAGGGCCTGCCTCGCTGGTCGACGTTGTCGATCACCCACTGGTTGTCGCCCGGCTGCAGGTAGCTTAGATCGCCGTCTTTGGCGGCTGTGATCACCCATATGTCGCCATCCCGGCGGCGACCGGCAAATTGCAGCTCGGCGATTCCATTCGCATCTGTCTTGGCCGTCGCGACCTTCTGGTTGTTATAGGTCAGGCCGCTGACCACAACGCCCGGCACAGGTTCGGCGGTTCGCAGCGATGTGACCCAGACCAGATATCCGTCGCGATGGCGTTTAGCCGTGATCGCAAGGTCCGTGATCGTGACGATCGTCTCATCGCGGGTCCACCTATGGTCGGCGGACCACGCCTCGACGCGGTAGATCCCCAGCGGCCTGGACAGCAGTTCCTCAAGCCCCAGGACCAGCTTCGTCGGCTGATTATGGGGCAGCTTCACGGGGATCGTTTTCTCGAGCACAGACTGCGACGTTTGGTCCACGTCTGCCTGGTGCAGGTGGGGCACGAGGTTGTTGGCATGTACTCTCCAGACCTGTACCGCCACCTGCTCCAGGTTGACGCCTTTGGCATCCACGGCGAGCGTGCCCAGGGGCGACAGGATCCCTCCGCTGTGTTCGAACGCAATGGCCGGCGTGTAGTCCGGAAACTCCGCCCTGACGGACACATCCTCGCCAAGGGTCTTTCCCTCTTCGGACAACAGAGTTCCCGGCACCCGGATCGTGTACTGCCTGCCGGCCGTGAACTTGCCGCTTGCGATCAGGGCGTTATCGGAAAGATGAACATGGAAATCCTCCACCGCGGGTTGTACCTCCAGTTGGAGCCCTTGCTGATCGCCGAGCTCGTGCGAGAAGAACAGCCGCACGGAGGCGCTCTCATCGAGATCGGGCGCGCCTACATAGGTGTGAAGCAGGGCAAAACCGGGGGCGACCTCGCGGGTGATAGAAACGGAATTGCCCAACCCTGCATCGCCCTCATAGCCGGCCAGGGACGCATCGAGGACCATCGTGAAGCAATTGGACTCGGGACGGGCAAAGCGGATCACCATGTCCTTCTGGGGGCCTTTCGTCAGGCACTGAGGCTCAGCCAGCACGGCAAGGGTCTTGCCGTCACAGAGACTCACATGGCGAAGGAACTCGCCCGGGTCCACCGGCTGGTTGAAGGTCACCTGCACAGTGATGTCGCTGCCGTCGGAAGCCACGACCTCGGACGACACGAGGCGCAAGGGGCAGGCGATGAGCGTGAATTCACTCGTGCCCTCCACGGTCCTGCCGGTGGCCTCTCTCACCTGCTGTGTGGCACGGAGTCTCAGGACGCGTCCTGATGCGAAGGGTTTGTCGAGGATGTACTCGATCCGGTCGCGGGCGGCCCAGATCCACTGGCCGGGCCAGGCCGGGGCGAGGTCGAATATGCCGGCTTTCTCGATCCGGCCGACTGACGCCTCCGCAATCATGTCGCGGTCGAAGACCAGCCGGACCCGGTCCGGGTTGTCGGCTCCTGGCGACAGCGAAGCGGAGAGCACGCGGACGGTCGCCATGGGAGCGCTCGTCAGGTCGTGGTGAATCCACGCCAGACCTGCGACGTTGATGGCTGCGAACATGGCGATGACGTTGAGTGTCCTTCTCGATGGTCCCTGCATGCGTCACTCCTTCAACCCGGCAGGTGTTGAGATCACCGCTGTCACGGTCTGCCTCTTACGGGGACTGGCACACGATCCATGCACGGAAGAAAGGTCAACACAGTTGGCGCCTTTGAAAGTTGCGTGGCGATGGATTTCCGTTCCACGAGGGTTTGACCGCTCACAGGGAATGTATCGGTACGCACGCCGGAAGCACTCAAGCCTTTCTCGACAAAATCTGTAGCATTTTCATCGAGTCGCCGAACACCTGTGCGGCATTGAAAATCAAAAATCAAATTTCAAAGATCAAAAGCAAGAAAGCATCGCCGCAGGTGATTCCGCCACTTTTGATCTTTGACTCTTGATCCTTGATTCTCTTTTCCAGGGCAATCACCCCTCCGCTCGAAGCAGCGCAGCAACGCGCCGATCTGCTCCGCGATGCGGTCCAGCATCAGCGGTTGCGTACCGAACAAGACAATATACTTGCGGCGTCGGTAAACCATCTTCTTGCGTCGTACGCGCGCCGATTGCATTGAAGATCGAGAATCAAATCTCAAAGATCAAGAGTAAGGAAGCGTCGCCACAGGCGATTCCACCACTTTGATTTTTGAGGTTTGACTGTTGATCTCTCTTCGGATCCAGGAGCCTGCCAAAGGTCACACGCAGCAACGCACCATCTTCTGCTATCAGACCGTTTCTTATGGGACCGCGCCCATCGTGAAAGTATGCGGCATCGAGAGCAATGTCGCCAATCCCGAGCAGAAAAACCGCACTCGACACCTGGTTTCGCAAAAAAAACGGCAACATTCCCGATGGAGGTGCCAGTGTTGGTCGAAAAAGCAACTGTGTTATGGCAAAGGCCCGGGCCGGGTGAAAACCTTGCCGGCGGGACAAGAAAGGTAGGCGCAGACAGACCGGAGGAGCAATGGTTACCCGAAGACCTGATCGAGATTCCAGACGATATGCTTCGCAGATGCGGCGGCAGGCCCAGCCCGCGTTATGAACCGCTTCGGAGGTCTGTGATTGCCCATTCTACGTGAAAACAGGTTTCAGGCACAATTGGCAGAGGAACGGATAAGTCCGGATGGCGTTTGCTCGACTTGGTTCGAGAGTGCCCTGGTAAGGCGCTTCTGTCGCGTCAGTGACGGCCGGCGTGATGCGCAATGCGTCTCATCAACAGCAAATCTCATGGAACGAGATGACTCGGAAACCCGGGGAAAGAACCTGGCAGGGACGGCTTTGTTTCCCCTATCGGTGGTAAGGCGGGTCACTTGAGTAGCACGATGGCAAACACGGAGATTCAGCACGTCCGCTTTGGCGAGTGGCTGCTGGGCCGCAAGCTTCTGGACGGTCTCCAGATCGCCGCGGCGCTGGCGGACCAGAAGCAGAACGGGGGACGGCTCGGTGAGGCCCTGGGCAGGCTGAATCTGCTCAAGGAGGCCGAGATCACCACGGCCCTGGCCAATTACCTCGGCGTTGAACGATGGTCGGCCGATAATCTGACGAGCGTCAGCATGGACGTGGCGCACTCGCTTCCGGAGCGGCTGGCCACGCGGTTTCGGGTGGTGGCGCTGGGCAAGTCCGATGACACCGTGCAGGTGGCGATGGCCGACCCGCTGGACGTGGTGGCCCGGGACACCGTCAGCCAGTTTTTCGGCCTTGAGGTCAAACCCGCTCTGGCCAGCGAGCGCGAAATCCAGGAAGCCATCGACGTCATCTACCATGGCTCGCATGCCCAGGAAAAACGGATTCGCCATCTCGTGGACGGCTTGGCCGGCTCCGAGGAGCCCGACGCCAAGGCCGACGCCAACGCCGATCAGGTGGACGCCCCGGACATTGAAGGCGAGCTTGGCGCCGACAAGGCCCCGGTCGTGCAATTTGTGGACCTCATGCTCAACCAGGCCGTCAAGAGCCGGGCGAGCGATATCCATATCGAGCCCCAGGAACACTCCATGATGATTCGCATGCGTATCGACGGCATGCTGCGGGAAATGGTGCCTCCGCCACCCCATATGCGAAGCGCTGTCATCGCCCGCGTAAAGATCCTGTCGGGAATGGATATCGCGGAGCGTCGGCTGCCGCAGGACGGCCGGCTCAAGATCAAGGCCCCCCGCCGCGACATCGACGTTCGCGTCTCGGTGCTTCCGACCATCTACGGCGAGAAGATCGTGATGCGGCTTCTGGATCGCGAGGCGGCCAGCCACGATATAGACAAGCTGGGCTTCGAGCCCAAGTTGCTGCGAGACTTCAAGAACGCCATCTCCAAACCCCACGGCATCATCATCGTTACCGGACCCACCGGCAGCGGCAAAAGCACAACTCTTTATGCGGCGCTGAACTACCTCAAGAGCCCGCACGAGAATATTACCACGGTGGAGGACCCCGTCGAGTACCGGCTCAACGGCATCAACCAGATCCAGGTCCGCGCCGACATCGGGCTTTCGTTCGCCAACTGCCTGCGATCGATCCTGCGGCAGGACCCGGACATCATCCTGATCGGCGAAATCCGCGACCGCGAGACGATGGAAATCGCGGTCCACGCCGCGCTGACCGGCCACCTGGTCCTGACAACACTGCACACGAACGATGCCCCCAGCACGATCAGCCGGCTGGCCTATATGGGCCTGGACCGCTATCTGCTGGCCTCCACGCTCAACCTCGTGACGGCCCAGCGCCTGCTGCGAAAGCTCTGCGACCGCTGCAAGGAGCCCACCGACCTGTCTCCGAACGTCGTCCGCCGGCTGGGGATTTCCCCCTCGGACCTGGCCAACGCCACGGTCTTCGACGCCAAGGGCTGCAGCGCCTGTGGTGGCACCGGCTACAAGGGCCGGCTGCCCATCTTCGAGTTTCTGCCGGTTGACGACGAGATCAGGGAGACAATTGCTCAAGGCGCAACGGAGGGCCAGATCCGGACCACTGCCCGGGCCCGCAACTATGACGGGCTGGTCGAGAGCGCTACCCGGCGGCTCTGCAGGGGACTGACCACGCTTGATGAAGTGGTCCGGGCCGCATTTGTCAAGGATGACGAGGATGAACCTGGTTCCACGGAAGGACCCCACGATGAAACCGAGGTTTTGACGGAAGAACCATGCGAACCTACAGCGTGACAACGGAAGAGCTGCTTCGGCAGTTGGCCGCCACCAAGGGCGGCAGCGACCTGATCCTGACGGTGGGCAAGCCCCCGCAGTTCAAGGTTCACGGCGAAGTGGGCCCGGTGCCCAACACGACCCCGCTGGAGCCGAGCAGCAGCGATGAGCTGGCCATGTCCGTGCTGAACGAGGACCAGATCCAGCGTTTCCGCAAGGAGAAGGAGCTGGACCTGTCGCTGCACCTGGGCGGCATCGGCCGCTTCCGCGTCAACGTCTTTCAGCAGCGCGGCTCCACCGGCATGGTCGCCCGTATCGTCATGGACAAGGTCCCCGGCTTCCTGGACCTGGGCCTGCCCCCGATCATCGAGGAGCTGGCCAAGCTGCGTAAGGGACTGGTCCTGTTCACCGGACCCACCGGCCACGGCAAGAGCACCTCCGTTGCCGCCGTCGTGGACTACATCAACCAGAGCCGCGCCTGTCACATCGTCAGCATCGAGGACCCCATCGAATACGTGCACCGGCATGGCCGCTCGGTGATCGAGCAGCGGGAGGTCGGCCTGGACACCGAGAGCTTCCACGCCGCCCTGCGACGGGTTCTGCGACAGGCCCCCGACGTGATCGTTATCGGCGAAATCCGCGACCGCGATAGCACCAGGTGGCCATGACCCTGGCCGAAACAGGCCACTTGATCATCGCCACGTTGCACACCAGCGGCGCTATCGCCAGTGTCAACCGGCTCATCGACATGTTCCCGTCGGAGCAGGAGAAGCAGATGCGCTCGCAGCTATCGGCGTCGCTGGCGGCGGTGATCTGGCAGCAGTTGATCCCGGCGGCGGGCAAGAAGGGTCTGGTCCTGGCCGCCGAGGTGATGATCGTGATCCCCGCGATTCGCTCGCTGATCCGCCAGGGCGCATCCACGAGGTGCAGAGCCTGATCCAGACCGGCCGCAAGCACGGCATGTTCACCATGGATCAGGCCGTCGAAGAACTCGTACTCGCCAAAAGGATCGATCCAGACTGGCTCGACAACAATTATCTGGACTTGCCGACGACAGGCAAAAAGACAGGCTGAGCGTAGGGGCGGGTTTCAAACCCGCCCGTATAGGACCACCGGATGGGCAGGCTTTTTGCCCTCCGCGAGTTTCATCGTATGCTTTAGGAACTAGGGTGAAAACCGATGGCTACGTTTCGATACATCGCGAGAAATGTCTCAGGCGCTGAGGTGAGCGGCGTCCTGCAGGGTGACACGCGCAACGAAGTCCTTCTGTGGCTTCGGGAGCGCAGCTTCACCCCGGTCTCGCTGGAGGAGGTGGCGTTGGCGGCGGCGGCCCGCAAGGGTTCGCACCGGCTTCGCATCCGCTCCAGCGACATGGCCTCCTTCTGCTGGCAGCTCAACACGATGATCGAGGGCGGCGTCACCATCACCGACGCCATCGACACGATCGTCGAGGACGTCGACAACCAGAAGCTCCAGACCGTCCTGCGCGAAGTCTCCCAGAAGATGCGCGAAGGCGTCAGCTTCTACGAGAGCATCAGCGAGTACCCCAAGGTGTTCAACCCGCTGTTCTGCGCGATGATCCGGGCGGGCGAGAGCAGCGGTATGCTCACCAACATCCTGGGCCGCCTCGCCGACTACTTCGACCGCAAGGACGAGCTCCAACGCAAGGTGAAGAAGGCCATGGCCTACCCCGCCTTCGTCGTCGGGTTCGTCATTCTCGTCCTCGTTGCCATGATGACCCTCATTATTCCGAGGTTCATGAGCATCTTCGACGACTTCGGGGCCAAGCTCCCCGCCTTCACCAAGGGTTTCATGGACGTGTACAAGTTCACCATCCACAACGTACATTGGATGGCGGGCGGCGTGACCGTGTTCATCCTGCTTGTCATGGCATATAACAGCACCGCCTCGGGCCACAGGCAACTCAGCAAGCTCTGGCTGAAGCTGCCCATGTTCGGCAACATCTTCCGCTATGCCTTCGTGGCCACCTACGGCCGGACGATGGGCACCCTGCTCGCCTCGGGCGTCCCCGTCCTCAATGCCCTCGCCATCATCCAGGACATGACAAAGAACGATGTCATCCGGGACGTCCTGGTCCGTGCCAAGGAACAGGTCAGTGAGGGCGTCGGCATCGCCTTGAGCATGTCGGCAAACAAGATCTTCCCCGCCCTGATGGTCAAGATGATCCAGGTGGGCGAAGAGAGCGGCTCACTGCCCCAGGTCCTCGACCGGAGCAGCACCTACTACGAGAAGAAGGTGGACGCCACCGTGATGGCGATGATCAGCATCCTGGAGCCGCTGATGATTGTCCTCGTCGGCGGGATCGTCCTTGTCGTCCTCCTGGCGCTGTACATGCCCATCTTCTCCATGTCGGGCAATGTCACCGCCGGACAGTAATGAGTGAGGAAACCGTGGTTCCGCGTGGGGCCGCAAAGATAGTCAATATAGGAGAGGCAAAGAACAACGGGTAAGGCGAGGGTGCCGCGAAGCGCGAGAAAAGACGCGGACGCGGATCAGCCGTGAGAGAAAGGGAGGTGGTGAATCGATTCGTAGACAACGACAGTTGTGTGGCGGATACGGAGGTCTCGCCGGGGGGGCATATGGAAGGCCATCGGTGATAGTAAAAGAAGTTGTTTCAGGGTTTGGTTTTAGAAAGGGTACAAGAATGAGGAACAACAAAGGGTTCACACTGATTGAATTGATGGTCGTCATCCTGATCGTCGCGATTCTGGCCGCTGTTCTGGCCCCGATGCTGACCGGACGTATCCGCGAGGCAAAGTGGACGGAAGGCAGAGCCGGCGCCGGCACGATTGCCACGGCACTGCGTGCCTGGGCCGCCGAGACGGGTGTCGATCAGGCTGCTGCTCCCGCATTCACTGACATCGGCATTGAGAACGCAGATCTGGCCGGCAAGTATTTCGCGGTCGGGGACTACGCGCTCAGCAATGTCAGCTACACCGCGGCCACGGGCGCCATCACCTATACGATCACGGTGACGCCGCCTGCCGCTATCGGCGGGAATGCCAAGACTCTCGACCAGACCGGCACGTGGAGTGACGGGCGCTAGTACGAAGCCCTTTGGACTCATCCTGTGGGGGCGTCCCTTTCGGTCGCCCCCACAGGATTGCCTTTGCGCAGATGACGTCGATGACGCTGGTCAGGAGGCTCGGATAAACCGTGGGACGGGCTCATATATACAGACCCGCACATTCCTGTGGGTTCACCCTGATTGAGCTCGCGATCACTGTTTTGATCGTGGCCATTCTGGCGGCGGTACTTGCACCCATGATGCAGCGGCGTGTCCAAGCTGCAAAATGGACGGAAGGCCGGGCGGGCGCCGGCGCCCTGGCGACTGGAATCCGCACGTACTGTGCCGCAACCAGACAGGGCCATCTTGGGATTCCGGCCGGCGGCGACTTCTCGGATTACCTCGTTTACGAGGTGGACCTGAGGGGCAAGTACTTCCAGCCGGCTAATTACAGCGTGAGCGACGTCGTTTATGACCAGGATGACGGAAGCATCAGTTATCTGATCACAGTGACACCGCCGGCCGGCATAGGCGGGTCCGACAAAACCCTGGACCAGCACGGGCAATGGAGCGACAACAGGTGATGGAGGCGGATCGTGAACTCGACTGATTATCATAGACATATGCGTGCAGCGGGCACGTCGCTGATCGAGGTGTCGGTTTCGATCCTCCTGGTGACGGTTGTCATCCTCGGGGCGCTGATGGTGCGATATCACGCGGTGAAGCAGGCGGTGCGTGGCGACGCGTACGAGACGGCGGCGCGGGTCGGGCAGTTGCTCCTGGAGGGCTGGCGCAGCACGGAGTGGGATGCCTATGACCCGAACGACCGGTTTCCGGACCAGCTCATGTTCCAGGAGGCGGTCGACGGGCCGGACGTGACGGCCGACGGATTCGAACTGTACACAAGCCCCAGCGGTGTCACATATTACGAGGCGATCCTCA
Organism: Sedimentisphaerales bacterium; assembly: GCA_963708075.1. GTDB lineage: Bacteria > Planctomycetota > Phycisphaerae > Sedimentisphaerales > Anaerobacaceae > PLanc-01. The sequence goes on along the minus strand of OY970194.1, from coordinate 7,168,231 downwards.
ACAACAGGCATTACTACGCGACGCTGGGTTACATGGACCCGGTGGAGAACCGAGGGTGCGGAGAAGCCGCGGGTCATCCACGTCAGCGTGGGGTTCTTGAATGGTTACAGCGCGTGGGACACCGCCGCCAACATCAATTACGTAAAGCTGACCAGCCAAAAATGAAGCAGAAAGCACGAAATACGAATGTCGAAATTCGAAACAAATTCGAATGCTCAAATGACCGAATACCCCAAACGGCGGAGCCGGGCAGGAGTCCGTTTGGGTCATTGGGGTATTCTCCCTTCGTGCTTGTTTCGAATTTCGAGATTCGAACTTCGAATTTCTCGTTTGATCGGTGTAAAGGGAGGCCGAGGATGAGGCGTCGAAGAGGAGTCAGGCGAGTGGCCGGCGGTCTCACTTTGGTGGAGTTGATGACGGCGATGCTGGCCAGCTCGATCCTGTTCCTGGCCGTCGCGGGGGTTCTGGCCGGCAACCACAAGCAGTGGAACCAGACGTACGACCGGGTGAACGGGGAGGTCGTGACGGAGGCCTACGTCACGCGAATCACGTTCGACCGGATCGTGCGCCAGGCGTCGGCCTACTGGTGTACCCCCATGTACGCCGTCGAATCCTCGATCACGCTGCAACTGTACACGAACATCGAGAACATGGGGACGACGCCGGCGCTGAACCGCTATGCAAGGTTCGCGCTCAGCGGCACGGATCTGGTCCTGGAGCAGGGCCCGCTCGTGGGATCGGGTGCACTCGGCGTGCCGGGCTCGCCCGACAGCATGCAGGTCCTGGCCCATAACGTGACCATCGCCAGATTCTGGCGGTCCGGGCCGTGCGTGCACATGGCCCTGCTCATCGACGACGGTCATACCCAAATGCCCGTCACCATGACCGCCACGAGGTACAATCCATGAGGCTGGAGGCGCACCTTCCACAGGCTATAGCCTACAACCTGCTCAAGAAAGGAAGGGAAGGATGAAACGGGCAATGAATAATCGGCGGCAGCGTGGGGTGACGCTGGTGCTGGTGACGACGATCGGGGTGATTATCGCCATCCTGGGCCTGTCGATGATCCAGCTCGGCTACAGCGCGCGAATCACGGCGGTTCGCGACGTGGAGAAGGTGACGGCGCGGTGCGCGGCGGATGCAGGCCTGGCCGAGGCTCTCATGCGAATGCAGGAAAAGCTCATCCGGACGCACCAGGACCAGACCAACTGGACCGGTCCGGTTGGGCCGGCCAGCGGGACCTTACCCAGCACGAATGGCGCGTACAGCTACCAGGTCACGGCCAACTTCGGATACCATGAGATCGTCTCGACGGGCACCTGTGGCACGGCCTCCAGGACCATCCACGCCATCCTCGAACTCGATTCCTATGCGGAAGGCATCGGCGTGGACACCACCGTCGATGCCAAGAACAGCACGTACTTCGGGATCGTCGGCCCCGGCACGACTCAGGACATGAAGATCCGTAGCAATGCCACCGATGCCGACGCCATGATCTTTCGGACCAACGTCCGCGTGGACGGCGACGTGTTCTGCGGACCCGGCGGCACTCCTTCCCAGGTCGTCGAGGTCAAGCAGAACGTGACCATCTCCGGGCAGGTCGGCTCCAGCCCCGACACAATGGTCTGGCCGCCTGTGCCCATCCCGACCGACCTGATAACGACCGGACCACCGCTGGTCGGCGCCATAACCCTGCCTCAGGGACGATACCAGTACGGCGGCAGTCTGACCATCCCCAACGGGTCGGTGATCTCGATTGCCCCGGACACGACCCACGCGGAGCCCGAGCCGACCGTCATCTACGTGCCCGAGATCATGACCCTCGGCCAAGGCGTCGAGATCGTCGTCAAGCCAGGCGCCAGCCTGGAAGTCTACATTGGCGACCAGCTCCGCAGCGGCAATGCCACGGGGTTCGGCAATGATAACTTCGATGCCCGTACTCTCAGGATTTACGGGCTGCCCACCTGCGACTACATCGACCTCAAGACCAAGAGCAACACGTACGCCTGCCTGTATGCCCCCGAGGCCAACCTGGACCTGTACAATTCCGGCGACTTCTTCGGAAGCATCACCGCCGACAGCTTCGAACTGAAAAACAGTGGAAATTTCTATTTTGACACGAAGCTGAAGGACGTTAGTATAGATGATCTCCTGGCGCGCTTCGTCATTTCGCGCTGGTGGGAAGGCTAACAAGGACGTTGAGCAAGAAAGGATAACGCCGTTGAACGGAGTGGCGTCGCGTGGGTCCGAGCTGATCGGACTGGACATCGGCACGACGTCGGTCAAAGCGGCGAGAACTCGCCGCCGCGGTAGTCGCGTGACCGTTACGGGCGTGGCCGAGAGCGTCATCGAGCCGGCCGGGCAATCCGGGGCGTCGGTGGATGAGAGGACCGTAATGGCCGTGTGGCGGTGCCTGCACGCGCTTCGCGGCCGGGCTCAGGTCGCGTGCAGTCTGGCCGGACCTGAGGTCGCCGTCCGCGCCTTCGAGTTCCCCGCCCTGCCCCGCCATCAACTGGCCTCGGCCGTAGAGCTCGAGGCCACCCAGGTCTGTCCCTTCGAAGTCAGCGAGGCCACCGTTTCCTACCACGTGCTTCAGGCCCCGTCCACAAAAGGGGGCAAGCCCCCCGATGGGCAGCGTATCCGCGGATTCTTCGCCGCCGCACGCAACATGATCATTCAGCAGCGCAGAAGCCTCTGCGAACGGGGCGACACCTCCTGCGTCCTCATGGACGTGGACGGACTGGCCCTGCTCAACTGCCTGGAGGCCTGCAAGCAACTAAAGGCGGGCGAGACCTCCATGGTCCTCAACGTCGGATACACCTACACGAACGTGGCGATCGTCTCCGAGGACGGTCTGCCGTTCGTTCGGGACATCAGTTATGCGTACGATCACATTCTCACGCGGGTCTCGCAGATGATCGAGACGCCCCAGCCGGCGGTGGCGGCGGCGCTGGCGGGAACCGCGGAATCGGAATCGAAGATCCCCTGGGCGAGGCTCCAGCCGGCAGTCCGCCAGGCATGCACGGGGCTGGCCGACCGCGTCAGCGAGACGCTCCGCTACTACGGGACGCGTAAGAGCAGCCCGGCCGTGGACCGGGTGTACCTGTGCGGCGGGTCCACCCTCAGCGGGGCGGTGGCCAAGGCCCTGATTTCCCTGCTGCCGGCCAAGACCGAGCTGTGGGACCCGCTGGCGATCCTGCCGTGCACGCGGGCCGTGCGCAAGAACCCGGCCGCCGAGCATGGGCCGGCATTCGCCGTCGCTATTGGCCTGGCATTGAGGACCCTGCGCGATGTTCACGATTGACCTGTTAAAAGGCACGGGCAAACCGCCGGAAAGCCGGCCGCTGTGGGCCGCCGGGTCCGCTCTGGCGTTCATGGTCCTGGCCGTTGCCGCCACGCTGGACGGCGTCCAGTATTACCGGGACGGCGGACTCCTGGCCACCCAGAAACGCAGTCTCGACTATTACACCGGTGAGATTCACGAGCTACGCGACGTTGCCGAGTCGCTCGACGTGGCAGACAAACGCCGGATCGAGATCAACGCGACCATGGCCGAAGTGAAAAAGGCCCTGAGTCATCACGCCACGTGGTCCCCGATCATTGCCGCCCTGGCTCAGAATACCCCGCCGGACCTGGTCATCCCCGACATCATGGCCAAGCGCGAGGAGCAGGGCCTCGGCGACAAGGTGCGATTTACCTATACGCTGATGGTCGGCGTGGTGTCGCCTTCGGGCGGAGCGGCGGTCGAGCAGTTCGTGCGGACGCTGCGCGTGGCCCTGACCCTGCAGCCGGGACCCGACAGTATCCGCATCATCTCGCAGCGGCAGGAGATGGTCGCCGGACAGCCGGTTCAGTATTACGTGGTCGAATGCCGGCTCAAGATGTAGGGAGTAACCGTGAAGATTGCCAACTACCGCGTTCCCATTGTACTCATCGGCGTCTGGGTCTTCTGCCTGGCCGCCCTGCTTGCCGCCCACTTCGGCCTGGTGGCCCCCCGGGGCCGCGCCGTGGACGCCTCGCGGGCTGAGATCAATGCTGCCGCCGAGTGGTTCACCTCGCTCAAGAACGCCCGCTCCGCCAAGGAGCAGGCTCGACTGACGACCGAACGCGAGGAGATGGAACGCCGATTCGCCAACTATGTCTTCACCGCCGAGCAGCTCAGCCAACTCGATTTCGAGCTGCGCAGCCTCTCCGAGAAGAACCACCTGGCGGACTTCTCCGCCCGCCACGTCCGCACCACCAATAAGGTCGGCGCCGCCGAGATCAAGCGGATCGCCCAGCGCGAGATGGTCCTATCCTTCGACTGCGCGTTCCCGGATCTGCTGCGCTTCATCAATGAGCTGGAGCGGCACTACCCGGTCCTGATTGTCGATTCGTTCACGCCGAGCGCTGCAGTGGACAAGGGAGGCGTTGTGTCCTGCGTCCTCGAATGCTCCCTCCTCTACGAGGTCAAAGCTCAGTGACCGCACGTGCGTAGAAGAAGTGCCAAGCTTGAAGTGTGAAGTTTGACGTGCGTGGCCGCCACTTCACACGTGAAACTTCAAACCTGAAACCTCCCCCTTGATCCTTCGCATAACCGGCCTGTACCCGCGCAAAAAAAGCGGGTGGCAGCGCCGACGGCGCGGCCACCCGGAATGGGTCTCTCGTACTGGCGAACGCGGCTATTGCTCTTGTGTTTCGCTCTTGGTGCCGCAGTCGAAGATCGGCGCCGCAGGCGCAGGCTCCCGCAGATCGCTGTTCATGTCCTCGAGCTTCCGTGTGTCGGACGGCGCCAGGCCGGGCTCCGTGATGATGTGAGGCGTGATGAACACGATCAACTCGCTGTTGACCGCTTTCTCACCGCGGAACTTGAACAGTTCGCCGAGCAGCGGGATGTCGGACAGCAGCGGGACGGTGGAGAGCTCCTGCACGACGTCGCGCTTGCGCAGGCCGCCGATGACCACGGTCTGGCCGTCCTGGATCAGGGCGAAGGTCTGGGCCTCACGCTTATCCACGACGGGCTGCGCGCTGCTGATCGGCGTTCCGCTCCCTTGCGGTATGAAGATCGGCACGTTGCCGGTTTGGACGCTGAATGTAGGTTTGAGCATGAGACGGACCTTGCCGTCCCGCGTGAGCTGCGGGGTCACCTGCAACTGGACGCCGACTTCCTTGAATTTCGTCGTGCCGATGTTGCCGCCGCCGGAGGTCTGGGTCAGCTCCTGGTACGGAATTTCTGAGACAATCTTGATATCGGCCGGCCGGCCGTTGAGGACGAGGACCTTGGGATTGGCCAGCAGCCGAGCCTTGACATTATCCTTGGCGGCCGAGAACATCACGTCCAAGTTGATGTGGTCGTTGAGTACGCCCAGCCGCAGCCCAGCGGCCGTCTTCGAGGCTTGGGTGACGCTGCTCGCGAAGCCGGCGGCTGCGAACGGCTGCGTCTTTGATCCCGCGGCATCGATGGCATTGCCCGCGCCGTCGAAGAGTGTAATCGTCCCTGCCGACCAGTCGAAGCCAAGATCCAGGAAGACCGAGCACGACACGTCGTAGATTCTCGCCTCGACGAGGATCTGGGGCGTCTCGCGGTCCATCTCCTCGATGAACTTGTCGATCATCTCGATCTTCTGGTCGGTATCGGTGATGCACAGGTGCCCGGTCTCCTTGTTCATGGCGATCTTGCCCTGCGGCGAGAGTACATCCTTGATCGCTTTGTTGACCGCTTCGCAATCGGCGTAGTCGATGTGGTAGACCTTCGTCTGCAGCCTGATCATGTACTGTGCCATCTCGTTCTTCGGAACGATCCGGACGATGGACTCGCTGGTGGTGTAGCCGAAGCCGTGCACGGTGAAGATGCTCTCCATCGCTTCCTCCAGCGGCACATCCGTCAGGGTGGCCGTCACGCTGCCCGTCACGGAGGGACCCTTGACGATGTCGATGTTCGCCTGCTGGGCCAGGCTCTTGATCACGTCCTCGATAGGGGCTTCACGGAAATCCACGCTGACGCGGGTCTTCATCCGCTGTAGCAGCTCCGGGCCGGCCATCTGCTGCTGCTGTTGCAGCGCCGCTGCCTGCTGCAGCTCCACCGCCTGCTGCTGTTCCGCTGCCGGCTGGGAATCCGTGATCCGCTGTTCCGGGGCGGCCGGCGCGTTGGGATCTTGCGCCCCCGCGGGGCTCACCAGGCCGATTGCCAGGATCAGCACACACACTACTGTACGCCAGGGTATCGATTTCATAGTTCCTTTCTCCTTGAACTGACTGTGACTTGCGCTTCTTTTCCAGAATTACTTGGGTTGTTTGTTCGTTTGGCCGGCACTGATCTCCCACGTTTTGTCGCCCTGCTTCAGCTCGGCGTGGCTTTCAGTGATCTTGATCACCGTGGCGCCGTGGATGATGTCGCCCTCGTGCAGGATGCGGCCATCGACAATAATCGAGGAGGGTTGCTGGGTACTATAAATGATGCCTGCGACGCGCCACTCTGGCTCGCCCTTCTCGGGCGTGGCAGTCCCGGCCTTTTCAGTTTTCTTCTGGGGCAGATTCATGCGCATGGGGTCACTGACGACCGGCCCGATCGCATCCGGCCGCGTCCATTTCACCTCCAGGCTCCCGGCCGGCACTATGTTCTTGGCCTCCCCCGCCACAGCCTGTCCTGCTTTGCCATTTGAGCCTGCGGCCGTGCCACCCTTATCGGACCCAAAGGAAAGGACACCCATCCGAGGGATCAGAACGAATGCCAGCGCAACCGCCAAAACGACCACCAGAACGAGCTTCTTTGTCTGCCGTTGTTCAGCCATACCTGTCACTATCCATGAGTCGATTCAATCTCTCTTTGCGCCCGGAAACACGTTTGTGTAAGGGTGAGAAAATCTTTGCGAATGACTCGACATTACCCCGTCTATCGGCAGCGATTGGAGCCCGCTTAACTCAACCATCTCCAAATGTCTGGAAATACGAGAAAAATGGGGAACCTGGGGCCATTGAAGTCTCGCCATGAGGGGAGATTGGCGAGAACCTGCAAAAATGCGAGGAGTCACGGTACACACGGGCCTGGATTTCCGCCGAACATTAGCTGCCGCAACATCAACGCGACTATGGGACTTTATCATTGACGTCGCGGCCGCGGGCGGGTATACTACGTGTGTTGGGTGTGTACTCGGTTGAAAGCAGCTTACCCTGGAGGAGCTTGTCCTTGCAGACCCACCCTGTGGCACCACCGCGTCCTGTCGCTCCGTCGCTCGGCAATTATGTCATCATGCTGGCCGCAGCTTGTGCGTTTGCCGTCCAGATGTTTTTCGATCCCGGCGCTCGCTATCTCACCGGCTTCGTTTTGGAGAGACTCTCGATGGCCGGGCTGTTCGGGCATATGTGGCTCCACATGACCGTGGCGCATCTCGTCGGGAACCTCATCACGCTGTGGATCTTCGGTCGTTATGTATGCCCGGCCCTGGGCGACGTGCCCTATGCTCTCGCATACATCACAACGGGGCTCGGTGCAGGGCTTGTGCATATTGCTTACGACGGGCGGCCGGTGATCGGCGCCAGCGGTGCTATCATGGGCATCCTGGGAATATACGTGGTGCTCTGTTTCGATCGGCTCGGCAGGCTCGGACCCTGGCTGATTCTGATATGGTTCCTGGCAACGTTGGGCGCCGGAATCGCTGGGGGGTATCCAGCCGCGTATGTGGCCCACATTGGCGGCTTTCTCAGCGGAATGATGCTGGCCACCTGTGTCACGATTTATCGCATGGCGGTCCGCGGCGCAACGGCCCCCATGTCATCCACCGTTTGAGGGCACCCGCCGACGAAGCCCTGAGACGTCGCCCATCCGCAACCCAGAATAAACCTCTCAACTCTCCCTGACTGCCGATCACTTCACGGCATACATGGTCCATTTCAGCCGGCCGCGTCGGAATTGGCCGTACGCGGTCCCGGGCACGACACGGTAAGCCACCCTATTACCGGCCACTTCTTCAGTTGCCGCAAAATAGGCAAACTGGGCACTTTTGGGTAGACATCGGAACCACGAGATGGTAGAATCAGGCACCTGCATGGAGGAGCATGCACAGTGCTCTTTGTATAACCTCGGATCCTCGGCGTGTGGATCTGCAACTCTATGAACGAAAACCTTCATCCCGCAGGCAGCAAGGGGCTGCGGATGAATCTACAGACAAATGTATAACCCGTCAGGGAACTGCTGAAAGGAGGTGAAGGCGGCAGAGAAGTGAAAAGATGGAGAGCAGTCATCTCCCGTACGGAGGCAGGAGGATCGTGATCGAGAGTGATGACCGCACCGACGGAGAGTGTGCCATCCATAAACTCTGCTCCCGGCAGACACCGCTGGAGCCGGGCAGGAAGGTTCACAAACGGCATGTCTCTGGGACTACGGGTGCTGCACAGAGACATCCGAGTACATGCAACAAAAGAGGAGACAGATGATGAGAAGTACGCATATTAGAAGCTATTTACTGATCCTCGCCGTCGCACTGGCCACGGCGATGACCGGCACGGCCTCGGCGGTGCAACCCCCGTTTTCAGCCACCATCGATATCACCGGCGACCTCGCGATCACGGTTGGCCAGACCACGACTCTTACGGCTACCTGGACGACCAACAGAGATGTGAACCGGTGCCAGTGGTACGTGGACAGCGTGGGCCAGGGAGAGATCCCGATTGCCGGCGCCATCTCGGGGTCATCCACCTTCGACTTCACCCCCGCGGCGGCGGGCAGCTACACAGTCTCGTTCAGGGTCTGGCATGATAATGTCAATCAGTCGGACCGGGATGCCACTGAGAGCGTCACCGTTGTAGTCACTGACGCAGACTGGCAGGGACTGGGCGTCGGGTACTGGAAGAACCACACCGAGGCTTGGCCGCCGACAGGTTACAGCCCCTCGCAGACAGTCGGGTCGGTCTTTGCGCAATGGGCCCTGTATGATCTGGATGAATACACGCTGCTGGACATCCTGGAAGCGGAGGTAACCGGCGGCGGCGCCACTCTTGCCGAGAAAGCCATCATCCTGCTGAGGCAAGCGATCGCCGGAGTGCTCAACGCTTCCGACCCGGACATCAACTATCAGTTCTCGCCTGCCAGCGTCATCGCGGCTGTGAATGCCGCTTTGGCGGCCGGTGATGCCGATGACATGGAAACCCTCAAGGACATTCTCGAAGCGAACAACGAACTGGGTTTGTGATTGGGCAAGGGCTGATGCCCGAGCGAGTGACGGCAGAGTTCCGGTAGTCAACAACAGGGGCGTTCGATGGGGACGCCCCTGTTTCTGTCAGGGGGACCCGCCAACGATCACCTGGTGGGCCCTTCTATGGGCCCGGGGGGATGCCGTTCATCAGCAGTGACAAAATAGAAGTGATAAAACGTCCCGGGGGTTGACTTGCTCGATGCTGCCCGCTATAATTCTTTCTCGTCAATGGTGACTACATTGGGAGGACCGATCATGGATGACCGGCAGGTAAGTCATCAAATGCATCAGAGATGCCCGCCCGAGGCGCAATTTCCCGGCCACATTTTGCCGCAGAGATTTCGCGTAGTGGGCTGGCGGGAACACCAGTTTCTCGTCGCCGAGGGACACTACCGATGCCCCGTCTGCCAGCGAGTGGACACGATGGAAGTGAATGCCCCTGCTGCCTGCCTGAGATGAGCCCTCCGGGGTTGAGAATCCCTGATCCCTAAATGGGCGCAGTGCAATTATTCGGCAGAACCAGGGATAAACCGCGGCAGGCGCGGCATCCCGCAGGATCGGCCGGTTTTCTCCTTTTATCGAGGGATTCGCACCAGTTTTCCTCCGCCGGGCGGCAGGATCAGTTCGATGGCAGCCTTTTCCGCAGAGGTCCATTGAGCGCCGGCAGCGTCGAAAAGCTCCAGTTCGCGCGGGCCAATGAGCGATGTACTCCCCTGCCCAGTGTAGTCCAGGTTTACCACGACTACGTGAGTCGATCTCGCGTCGGTCCCGAAGAAGCCGAGCAGAAAGCCTCGCGGCGAGCCGGGCGACGGTGACGAATCGAGGTGGAAGGAGGCGTCTGCCGGCAGCGGCTCGCAGCCGGGCTCACGCATGGAGGTGTGATACACGCCCAGCGAGCGCAGCGGCTGGAGTTCCCGGGCGATGGCGGCGAACTCGCGATTGTAGGATTGGAGCGCGTGGTAGAGCGGCCCGGGCGTCCCGTCCAGGCTGACGAGACTGCCGTGGTGGTTCGCGCAGGCATACACATAGTAGCTGATGCCCTGCGCACCGTAGGCCAGTGTCGAATAGACCAGGTAGCGAAGCTCGTCCGCATTCGGCACGCGCATCACGTCCGGTGCCCAGGTGCAGGCTTGCACAATGTTGAGGAAAGGCACACCTGCCTCCTGTGCCGCCCGCCGGATCATCGCCAGGTTCAGGAAGTACTGGTCACTGTCGCCCTTGAGTCTGAACTGATAGTGATCGTAGCTGATCAGCGAAGGTTTCACCTGCTCGGTGTAAAGACGCAGGTGCTCCCTGTAGGCGGTGACCACGTCGCCCTTTGTGCCGAGTTGTTCGTTGGTGGCGTACGTTGGAAACAGGTTGATGTAGGCCAGGTGCAGCGGATCGCGCTGGCGCAAGTACGCGACCAATCTGCCGAGTGCGGGGAACTGCGATGCACTGGGCTCGTCAATGAGATGGTAGGCGTATAGCGCCGGGTGCCGGCTGACGCGAGCGATGAGAGCATCAAGTTGCTCCCGGCGTTGGGGGTCGTCGAGCGATGCGGGTGTGAGCAGGCCGTCAGTGAGCTGGCCACGCAGGCCGTGACGGTGCGCGACGTCGAGTTCCTTTTCACTGCCGCACCAGACGAGATTGAAGCCCCCTTCGGCCATCTGCTGCGCGACAGCGTCGGTGAGTGACGGGCCGCACCAGTAGGTGACGATGGGCGCGCCAACCTGCCAGGAGCCAGCGGTGCCAAGCTCGGCCTCGGCTCTTCGATAATCCTGATAAGCAATCGCCGGGTCAAAACTGTCCTCGCTGTGAGCGCCGTGGATGAGGATGCCGAAGCGCAGATGGAACGGCTGCTCCGATACAATATCGGTTCTATTCGCGGGCCCTTTCTTGAAAGCGGATTGAGCAAATGGGTTGGCGACCATCAAGCCATAGTCCCGTATGTGCCATCGGCAAGCTGCTGTGTTTCGCAGGTCCGGCATGACCATGATCCCCGCGAAGGTATCACCCACCCAGCCGCTGTAGTCGCACCACGCCGCTTGTTCACCCCAGATGCCTTTCTCATTGCGTCGCCCGCGGTCGTCCAGGATGCGGCCAGGTCGATGATTCTCCCGCGGCTTGACCATGATGGACGTCGCCACCCGCACACCCAAGCCCATTTCTTCCTGGTCACCGAAGTATAAGCCGGACCGCTCTGACTGAAACACGGAGTCCCAGAGGATCAGATAGCCGGCCCGCCGCACCTGGAACGTATACGTGCAGATCTCTTCGCAAATGGCGGCCCCTCCTGCGACGTAACGATTGCGCACGGTGAACGTGCCCCTGTCCCCCTCGGCATGTGGCGTCTTGACAAATCCGCCGTGCTCAACGGTCGCCTTGTTCCGCCAGAAATCCGCCCCGCCCAGATCCCCGAATGCCAGCCAAAGCCCAGGATGCATCGTCGCATGGTCAGCCGGGTCAGCACCTTCTCTCGGCGGATGCTGCCGGGTCACTTGGATGCCTCCCGGCCCACAGATGTCCTTGAAGTAGGGACGGAGGATTTCCGGATCGCGGTAGACATACGTCGCCAGCGGCTGGTCATCCACGCGAATCAGCAGCGCATTTGCCTGCGACTCGAACGTGATACGGCGCTCAGCCGCCGTCACGCCCGACGCGATCACGACGCACAGCAAGGCCACTACCGTTTGACTGCCTCTTCCTCGCATAGGTTGTCACCTCCAGAACGTCGGTGAATCGACGCTTTCTATACGCGTTCCGGCACAACGAACGGCGGACGGTAGGAGCCGTGAGCGAGCCGGTCTGCCTCCTGCACGTTTACTGTTCGCCCGCGGGCCTCAGCCCCGGTCATCTGCTCTGTTTGCGGATCGATTGTCAGCCAAGGCCCCAGGGACATCGGCGTCTTCTGAAGATCGACCTTGTTGACGAGCAGGTGTTGCTCTAATCGCTCGATAGTCTCGCGCGCCCTGGCGAAGCTGCCTCCAACCTGCGAGATATCCTCGCCAACTGCCGGCGATCCCAGACGATAGGAGAGATTGCCCAGGTGGCAGACGCCGGAGGAGATATGCCCCTGTCGGATCGGAGCATTCAGGCGTTCGGCATTTCGATCCCGGACGGCCTGAATGAAGTTCGCCGCGTGCTGCGCGCCACCATCACCTTTGAATTGCCGGATCTTCTTGCCGTCCTTATCGTACGCCCAGCCGCCGCCGCGAAGGCCGGCAAAGTATCCACCTTCACATTGCAGAATCAATCCCTCCCGTATTCCCAGAAGCTGATCCATTTCTTTCGTGCCCGGGCGCATCGGCAAATTGCGGTTCTCGATGTAGATGGGAGCAGGCTCGTAAGCCAGAATCGTGAACTGCGTATTCGGCGTCTGGCCGGCGTCATCGACTCCAAAGCGGCCGCCGGCGCAGAGGACCCGTGGAGGCAGGTCGTTGTAGCCGGCGAACCAGCGACAGACGTCAAACGCGTGAATGCCGCTGTTGCCCAGGTCCCCCGTGCCCGTGGACCAGACCCAGTGCCAGTCATAATGCAGCTTCTCCCGACGCAAAGGCTCCACGGGCGCCGGCCCGCAATAGAGATCATAGTCGAGCCCATCCGGCGTGTACGGGGCGACTTTCCCGATACTGCCGCGTTGCTCGTACCACAGGACGTGTCCCCAGAGTACTTTGCCGAGATTGCCCTGGCGTATGTACGCGGCGGCTTCTTTGAGTCCCTCGTCGGAACGATACTGCGTGCCCGCCTGGACAACGCGGTTGTACTTCCTGGCCGCCTCGATGATCTTACCGCCTTCCCAGATGTTGTGGGAGACCGGCTTTTCCACGTATACGTCCTTGCCGGCCTGGCACGCCCAGATGGCGAGCAGCGCATGCCAGTGATCCGGCGTCGCGATGACAACCGCGTCGACGTCCTTCCTCTCCAGGACCTTGCGCGGGTCCGTGGCGGAGAACACGCCCTCATAGCGTTTGACGTGATCCGCCAGCCGTTTCGGATCCACATCGCAGAGCGCAACCAAACGCGCCCCTGCCAACTTGCTGAAGACCTGAGCGTGTTGGCCTCCCTTGCCACCAAGACCGATCACTGCCACGCGGATTCCGTCATTGGCTCCCAGCACCCGCCCCGCCGGCGTCAGCATTGCCAGACCGGCCGCTGTTGTCTTGAGAAACCGACGTCGCGAATACAAATTGCGATTGTTGCACATATCGATGTACCTCCACAATCAGTCCGGCAAGTCCTTGTTCGATGTCTCCGGCGCCCACCAGATGGCCACCATGCCGAGGGCGTAGATCAGGCCCATCACCGCACCCACTTTAGCGAAGTCACCGCCAAACCAGACGACCAACGTGCCCGCGGCGAACACCCCGCCGGCGGTGGCGAATCGCCCGGTATTGTACGCAATGCCGCTGCCCGTGGCACGCACCTTCGTCGGAAACAGCTCGGGAAGATATAGCGGGAGCCAGCCGAAAAATAGCGTTGCGATGAAGCCCTGCGCGAAAGCCATCGGCAGAAAGGCAGACTCCAATGGAGCCGTGAGAAGGAAAAGACCGCTGGTCAACGCCGCAGAGCCCAGGCTGATCAGAAAATATGAGAGCCGCCGGCCGAGCATGCCGGCAAGCTGGGCGCCGAAGAAGCTGCCAAGCACGGCCCCCAGTGCCCAGAAGCCTTGCGTGACCGCTTTGTACCCCGGCTGTGCGGCCCCGCCGATCTTGTCCGCCCAGGGAATCATCCACTTGCTTGCCGCCCAGGCACCGATCATGGGAATCGAGCCGAGGACAATGCCAAGAAGCGTGACCCGCAGCAACGGCGGACGAAACAACTCGCGCAGAGGTGTGACCGTCCGTTTGACTGTTGCTGCGCGAGCGGACAACCACCGCGGCGATTCCGGCACGAAGTACAGCGCCACGACCCCGAGCAAGCCGGGCACAGCGCTCCAGCCGAAGAGCCACCGCCACGAGTCAGGCGTGATGTGCCAGATGCGAGCGATTTGAGAAAGCAGCAGAATACCGGTGTTCAGGCCGGCGCCAATGATCCCCGCCACGATGGGCCGCGACACGTTCGGCCAGCATTCGGAGACCAGCGCCACGCCATTAGGCCACATGCCGCCGACGCCAAGCCCCACACAGAAGCGAAGCACAAGCATTTGCTCCAGGCTGCCGACCAGCCATCCCATTCCCGAAAAGACGGAGTAGAAGAGGATGCTCACCCCCATGGCCCGCGTGCGCCCGATGCGGTCGCCCAACGCTCCGAACACGATGCCGCCGACTGCCGCGCCAAGCATCAAGCTCGCCGTGAAACGCGCGAACCAGTCTCCCGCCAAGACATCTGTAAAACGGTCTCCAAGCAGACTCTTCGTGACGGAGAGGGACGCGATCGGCATCAGGCCAAGCTCTATGCCGTCGAAGAGCAGGCCGCTGAAGGCGGCGAACAGGACAATGAGCCTCGCCTTCCGCGAAAGGGTCAACGAAGAGGAATCAATCGAGATTTGAGTCATGTCCTCGCTCTCCATCCGACCGCTTAGGGTCTGCCCCCACGCTCCGTATCGAGGTGTTCGAAGGCGCGGATGATGGCGCTGTTGTCCTGAGCCCCGTAGCCGGCGTTCTCGGCCAGTTCCAGCAAGCGAGCGTGGGCCCGGGTCAACGGCAAGTCCGTGCCCGCTCCGGCGGCGGCCTGGAGCATCAGGCGAACGTCCTTGTGGTGTTGTGACAATCGGGCCTGAGGCTCGAAATCGCCGCGGATCATTTTCTCGCCTTTCGTGTCCATGATCCGCGAATACGCCATGCTTTCGCGCAGCACCGTCAGCACAATCTGCACGTCCAATCCCAGGGCCTCGCTCAGCCATAGCCCTTCCGCCAGCGCGGCACGATTCAGGCCCAGCACGAGATTGCTGACGAGTTTCATCTGCGAGCCACTGCCGCAGGGCCCGAGATGAAACCAGCGACGGGCAAACAGCCGGAACAAGTCCTTGCACTGCTCGAACGCGGCCGCCGGGCCGCCCGCCAGAACCACGGCCTGCCCCTCACGAACCTGCTGGCTGCTGCCGGAGATTGTGGCGTCCAGGTAGCAGATCCCTCGCTCGGCCAGCCGCCGGCCTATCGCCACGGCACGTTCCGGATCGCCCGTGGACGTGTCAATGATGATCCGCCCCGCGATCAGAGACGGGCCCATATCGGCAAGCACAGCCTCCACAACGTCGCTGTCCGGCAGGCTCAGGAGAATCCTGCCGCAGGCGGAGGCAATAGCCGCAGCGCTGGATGCGGGCTCACCACCAATCCGGCGGAGAAGATCATTCCGACCGGGATCGATGTCGTATCCCCGGATGTCGAGGCCGCCGCTGTGCAGCCGCTCGGCCAGGGCCGCACCCATCAGACCAAGCCCGATCAGACCGACCGGCTCTGCGGCGGGCCTGCCCGCACCTGCGGCAATTCTCTGTGAATCTGACTTCATGGCTACACCATAGTCCGGATTTCCTCTCTGCGTCAAGGGAGCTTGCCGGCAACACGGGTCAATGCATCCGATCGGGCGATTTCCACACGATCAGCGAAGACCCGCAGGCCGGCGCCCTTATGGTATTTGTCGCCGGTCCGATCCCACAGGATGGTCAGCGTCCGGCCGTGATAGGACACGTTGTCAAGGCAGAACCAGTCCCACGCATCGGCGGGGACCAGGGGATCGATTACAACCGTGTCATCCTCGCGAGGCATGAGCCCCACCAGACCGCTGATCACCAGGTCGCAGAACGTCGAGTGATTGTAGTAGCGGCTGCGATCTGAGTCCGGCTTTAACCAGGTGCCGTCCTGCTCATCGAGGTACTCGCCGATGTAGGGCTTGCCCCGATACTGATGCGAACGTGCGTACGTAAGCAAGGCATCGAAGTAGGGGCGGGTTTCAAACCCGCCCGTTCCCTTGTGAAGGACGTTGGCCAGTCCTGTGAGCGTTTGGCTCGTCGCAAAGGGCCAGACGGCTCCGTCCCACTCGCAAGTTCCCACGCCGTGACTTCGGAATTGAGGGTGCCTGCGCTCCGCCGTCGTGATGCCCATCGGGGCCGCAAATCCCTGCGGGTCCAGAAGCTGCTGCCACGCCTGCTCACATCCCGGGTCAGGCAAATCGAAATACCAGGGGATAAACCCGATCTCCTCGCGCACGTCGGCCAACCCGCCATCCGGACGCCGCACTTTGAAGAACTTCGCCTCGTCATCCCACAGCAGCCCATGCACGAGGGACTTCAGCCTTGACGCCTTCCCCGCGTATTCCCTGGCAACCTCGTCGCGTCCCGCCATTTGGGCCACCTTCGATATCGCCAGTGCGTTCGCGTACATGTAGCAGTTCAAAGGAGGCCGGATGTTCTGGATTTTTCTCGCGCCGCTGATCGACTCCTCCATGCCGTCACGCACGTCATATTGCCAGAATAAGCCGTTCGCCGCCCCCCGCTCCTGTACCCATCCTTGATAATCGGCAATGAAGGCGTCCAGCAGGCTTGTTAGAAAAGCCCTGTCGTGGTCGACCAGGTATTTGCGATAGAGCGCCCACGTCGCCCAGTTGCTGTATTTATGCAAGTGCGGCTGCAGGCCACCCTCGTGGCCCACGTACCAGAACCGGGCATACTCGTCGATGTACCGCCTGTCGCGCAGCCAGGTGCCTTCATAGAGGTGATGTCCCAGCGCGCAGCTTATCGTATTGTGCTCGCCGCTGTGACCGACCTTATCCAGGAACTCCGTGAAGACGAAGCCATCCGGCGTCTTCTTCAGATGCTTGCGGAACGCCCACCACCGGTAGTAGTACACCTGCTCGAAGCTCTTGTCGGGGCACTCGAAGAATGGTACATTGTCTTTCATCCAAGCCCACGATTGCCGGTTGGGGATGTAGTTGACAATGTTCTCGGGCTCCATGCTGTTGAAGAAATCGACGTGATGCTTGAATATCCCTGCATCCAGGACAAACATGGGAGCGGAAGATGTTTCGCCCCTACCGGCCAGAGGCATCCAGACGCTCATCTCGGAATCGCCCCGGTTGCCCCAGGCGTAATAAGGAATCAGTCGCAGGTCAATCGCCGTCGGTTCTTCGGAGGATACCTTTCGATAAAGAGTGTTGTCCCAGCCACCACCGGCGGAAACACAAGCTTTTCCTTCCAGAATGACCTCCGCCCCGGGTAGAGATACAAAGTCGTTCGTCTCTGCAAACTGGTGGTCAGGAGAGATGGCCACGTTGGCGAGCTTGACATTCTCCGGCAGGTCCACCGATTCCAGGCAGTAGACAATCGGCCCGCGACGCACCGCGGCCTGGTTGCGCGCTTCCTCGACGAGGGGATGCGCCTCCAGCAACTGCACGGGCATGGGCAGGACAAGCTCGATCTGGTCCCCGGCCGACCACGAGCGACGAATCTCGAAATACTGTCCCGATTCCAGGTCTTTGCCCATCGGCTTGCCATTGATGCTCGCGCGGGCATCTTCCGCCCAGCCGGGGACCCGCAGAAACAGCGAGAACTCCGCTGGCGGCACGCTGTCCAGAGCGATCCGGATTGTGCCCTCCCACGGATACTGAGTCTGTTGTCGCAGCTTGACCGCCCCACCGCCGGGGAGGCGAGTGTCGAGTACGTTGCTGCCGTAGAGGTTGACCCACACGCCTTCGTCGGACACGCTGTACGCGTAGGCGGCCGTCTCGGCAATCGTGCGAACGATGTTGGGCGGGCAACAGAAACAGCTTATATACGGCTCACGTTTGCGCGACCAGCGCAGCTCGAACGGCAGGTCGTCCACCCTCGCCAGCGGGTTCGTGTAGAAGAACTCCTTCCCATCGAGGCTGATGCTCGCCAGCACAGCATTGTACAGCGCCAGCTCGAGCAGATCCGCGAACCGCGTCTGACCCGTGACGGCCAGCATGCGCCAGTTCCACAGGACGAAACCCACCGTGGCACATGACTCGTTGTGTGCGGTGATGTTGGGCAACTGATATGCGCGGCCGTAGGCCTGATGCACGGGTTGGATCGAGGACTGGGCCTTCGAGCCATCCGGCGAAGCTCCGTTGTATAGCGCGCCCGTGGCCCCGGTCACGTACATCTTCCGCAAAGCGACATCCTGCCAGATCTTCTCCAGGGCACTGAGCAGGGATGCGTCGCCCGTCTCCGCGTACACGTCGGCGGCGCCGGCATAAAGGTAGTTCGCCCTGACGGCATGCCCGACGGCCTGCGTCTGTTGGCGAAAAGGAATCCGGTCCTGATTGTCATCCGTGCCCCCCTTGGCCCGATCGCGAATGTCGATCAGGCTGCGGGCCAATTCAAGATACTTTGGATCGCCAGTCGTGCGGTACATCTCCACCACGCCCATGTAATGAGACGGGCAGATGGCGTTGCCCGCAAGCGTGTCGGGGGAGTCGTTGCAGGTTCGATAGAGGAATTCCGCGGCTTTCTTCGCAATGTCCAGCAGGTCGGTCTTTCCCGTCGCGCGGTAATGCGTGCAGGCACAGGTCATCAGGTGCCCCATGTTGTAGGTCTCGAAGTCCAGGCGATCCAGGAATTCATTGGCCTGGGGTAAGTGCTGCCGCTGGGCGATTATGGCCGGAGTGTGAATGTATCCATCCTCGCGCTGGACCTTGCCGATGACCTCGATGATGCTATCCATCTGCCGATCCAGTTCCTCGTCGTGGGTCGTCGCATAGACAAACGCCACGGCCTCCAACCACTTGAAGAAGTCGCCATCGTGCCATTTGGGTCCGCAATGTCTGCCCTCTTTCCGGCCGGCAGCGACGAGGAAGTTCTCATAAGCGTGGCTGATATTGGGGTCTTCGAGCAGCCGCCACATGTTCGGAATGACGACCTTGCGACACCAGTCGAATCGCTCGGCCCAGAACCCGTCAGTCCATCGCACGGCGTCGATATCGACGCTTCGCAGCTTGACGTGGGGACTGGCCGACGTATCGGCCAACCCTCTGCCGGCCCCATAGACGTTGGCGCCTGCGAAACAGACGGCCAGAAACAGGAAGTAACGTAACCACATTTCTACGTGCCCTCGACACCGCTCCAAAGACCCACAGTATAATCGTCGTTCACGGTCTTTTTCCATCCGTCGTCCCGGACCAGCCCACTTGTCACAATTGACGAGCTGTGGCGGGGATATCTTACCCCTGATCGCCCGGCCGGGACACTGTTTTTCTCCTTGACCGCAAGATGGCGAGTCTGGTATAAATAGGGGTATAATCTGCGGCTTTTGGATGCCTCTACAATCGAAAAACGACGTGTTGTTCCGCCAGGAATAGCACGTTCAAGAGGCGTACCGACACACGGTGAAGGAGGACGATCATGCGTAGAGAGCTGGCTCTTGTGGTTTCCTTTGTGATGTTGCCCATCCTGGCGGCGAATGCGGCCCAGAGCCTGGAAGTGAAGATCAACTTCCAGCCCAGCACCGCAGCGATTCCAAAGGGTTATCTTGCCGACTTCGGCGAAATATTCGCAGACCGAGGCAATGGCTTCAGCTATGGCTGGGATATGGACATCACCGGCGCCGCCCGCAAGCGAGGCGTGTCCTTCGACGGGCGCTACGACACGGTGGTCCAGATGCAGGAGAGCGGAGCCCGGACCTGGGAGATCGAGTTGCCCACGGGGGGTTACAAGGTCTTTGTCGCGTGCGGCGACGCAGCGTACACCGACCAGATTGACACCATTGACGTGGAAGGCCTGATCTTCACCGACCCGGACGGTCTGGATAAGTACGACGAGTACAACGGGACTGTCACTGTGACCGACGGTCGTTTGACGATCAAGCCGGCGCCCGGCGGAATCAAATGCAAGCTCTTGTTCCTGCACATCACCAGGATCCCCATGCCCATGGCATATAGTGCATTCCCGGCGACCGGCGCCCTCTACGCCAACAGACAGGTTACCCTGAGCTGGATCGCCGGGGACTTCGCCGTCTCGCACAGTGTCTACTTTGGCGAGAATGCCGACGATATCCTCAACAGCGCCGGTGGAACACTCCAAGGCAACACGAAGGAGACACAGTTCATTATAGGTGCGCCCGGCAATCCTTATCCGGACGGCCTCGTCCCCGGCACGACTTACTACTGGCGGATCGACGAGGTCAACGATGTTCATCCTGACAGCCCCTGGAAAGGCGACATGTGGAGCTTCACGATTCCGCCATGGACCGCCCGGAGCCCGTACCCCGCCGATGAGGCCGATTTTATCTATCCGGATGTCGTCCTTACCTGGACCCCGGGATTCGAGGCAAAATCGCACATCGTATACCTCGATGCCGATTTCGACGACGTGAACACCGCCACGGGGGGCGCCCCGCAGACGGACGCAAACTATGCCCCTATTATCCTGGCAAAGGACACGACGTACTACTGGCGAGTCGATGAATTCGACGGCGTGAATGTCCACAGGGGCGAGATTTGGAGTTTCAAAACGATCCCCCTGGTGCCCATCACCGACCCCAACCTTCTTTGCTGGTGGAAATTCGATGAGATTCTCCGCAACACGGTGACGGATTATTCCGGCTACGATCACTTCGGGACTGTCCAGGGCGCTACATTGAAGCCGGACGGCCGCGTCGGCGGGGCCCTGTATTTCGGCGGCGATGGCGACGATGTCGTCGATGAAACCGCAGCCGAATATCTCAACGGATTGAGCGCGATCACCGTCTGCATGTGGATCAAAGCCGATCAGATTGGCACGGATCGGGGATTCATCAATTGTGAGGACCCCGATGGCAGCGACCAGATGGTGACGATGCGCCACGACGCTGCCGGGGCGAGCTACGGAGGCACGAATGTATTCAAGCTGGGTGTGACCGCCACGCTGCCGGACCTGGACCCGAATGAAAAGGAGCTGTGGGGCGGCCAGTTGGAGAGTTCCAACAAGAGGCAAACCACCCAGTGGCAGCATGTCGCCATGACCTGGAAAAACGGAGATGTGATCAAGTTCTACATCGATGGGGCAGAAGACACGCCGACAGGCAGAACCGATCCCAATGTGGCCAGCGGTCCCATCACAGGGTGCACCAAGTTGATCATCGGCAAGGGCGGCAAGGATCAGGGCACCACCGCCGGATGGAAGGGCATGGTCGATGATGTTCGCATCTACAACATCGTGCTGGACGCGCAGGACATCAAGCAGATCATGAGAGGCGAGTCAGACGTGGCCTGGGAGCCAAGCCCGGCAAACGGATCCACGCCTGATTTGAAGGGCGCACTGCCCCTTCGCTGGCTGCCCGGGGAAAACGCAGCCCAGCATGATATCTACTTCGGGACGGATCGAGACGCCGTCGCCAACTCCGACGCATCGGACAAGACGGGCATCTATCGCGGCCGTCAAAGTGACACCAGCTACACGCCGCCGGAAGGCGTGCAATGGGCCGGTGGGCCGTACTACTGGCGGGTCGATGAGTACAACACCGATGGCACGATCACCCGCGGCAGGCTCTGGCAATTCACCATTGCGGACTTCCTCCTCATCGATGATTTTGAGTCCTACAATGACATCAATCCCGAAGATGAAGGAAGCAACAGGATCTATTCGACATGGATAGATGGGTGGGACGATCCGGCAAATGGGTCTACCGTGGGTTATCCGGACCCGGACTTCGACGCGGGCGAGCATTTCGTCGAGACAAGCATCGTCCACGGCGGCCGCCAGTCCATGCCATGTTTTTATGACAATAGCGCCGGGATCTCGGAGGCGGCCATGGCCTTGACGGCCCCGCGCGACTGGACGGAGCAGGGTGTCAAGGTGCTCTCGCTGTGGTTCCAGGGCTTCCCGTCAAGCCTCGTGGAGGAACCAACGGGAACCTACGCAATGACCGCCACGGGCGAGGATATCGGCGGCACGGCGGACGAGTTCCGCTTCATGTACAAGCAGCTCTCCGGGCCGGGCACGATCGTGGCCCGGGTGCTCAGCGTGCAGAACACCAACGAGTGGTCCAAGGCCGGCGTGATGATCCGCCGCAGTCTGGATCCCACTGCGCCTTATGCCGCCGTGTACATCACCCCCAGCTACGGTTGTCGATTCCAGGGCAGGCTCGCCCTCAGCGCCGAGGCCACGAGCGACTCATCCGTGGCGACGCCCGAGCAGAACGCAGTCGTGGCGCCTTACTGGGTGAAACTGGAGCGCGATAACGCCAACAACTTCAACGGTTACTACTCCAGCGATGGCGTCACCTGGCAGGCGATGGCGTGGAACCCGCAGAATATTTCCATGCCCGCCGACGCGTATGTGGGCCTGGCCCTGACCAGTCACAAAGCCGGTGCGGTGTGCAAAGCCCGGTTCTCCGACATCAAGGTCACCGGCTCGGTGACTGGGGCGACGTGGACGAATGAGGCCATCGGCGTCGAGATGCCGAGCAACGATCCCGCGTCGATGTATGTGGCTGTGAACAATGGTGCACGGCGTGCGGTCGTGTACCACAGCGATCCCAAGGCGACCCAGATCGACACCTGGACCCAGTGGACCATCGACCTGAAGGGATTCTCAGACCAGGGTGTAAATCTGACGGATGTAAGCCAGATCGCCATCGGCTTTGGCAACAAGGACGGCCCGCAAACAGGCAGGTCAGGCCTGGTGTACTTCGATGACATCTGCCTGTACCGGGTTCCGTAGAGACGCGGGGTCTTGCGTCTCCACAGCAGGGTGTGGAATTCACCTTGCCTCAAAGATGGATTTCAGGTACCGGGTGTTGGCGCCGAAGTTCCACACCACGTCACGGGCGTTCTTGGCGCTGCGGGACCGCTCGATCACGAGCCATCCGCCCCAGCCCATATCGTCGAGCGTCTGCTTGACCTTGGGCATATCGATGCGCGGATTGTCCTGGAGCCATACGCCGTCCTCGTCCGTGCAATGAATTTGACAGATGCGGTCTTTGCCGAGGATTTGCAGCTCCTTGCACAGATCACGACCATTCTGCAGGGCATTGGCGAAGTTGAAATAGATGCGAACAGCCGGCGAGCCGATGTCGTCAAGAAGCTTGACGTCCCCGGCTGCATCCAGCGCGGTCTCTACACCGATCACCACACCGGCTTCTTCGGCTCTGGGCCCCACCGCTTTGAGCCGCTCTACAATGGCGGGACGCAATTCCGGGTATTTGACCAGATCGCCTCGCACCCCCAAGGGTAGGAACGCCACTTTGACATTCATCGGATTCATCGTGTCGATGCAGTCCTGTAACATGCGGGGCACAGTGGGACGCTCGGCAAACGACTGGGCATAAAACCCGGACATCGCGAGAGAGCAGATCTGCAGATTGAATCTGCGTGCTTCATCCAGGAACTGCTGTCGCACCGCCGGATCCACGAGCTTGTTGTCGAAGGTCTCACGCTGGCCCAGGCTGCCCATATCCACTTCCACGCCATCAGCGGCGATCTGAGCCGTCCATTTGAACGCACCAAGCTGCTGACGTTTGAGGATCATCCAGTCGCATACGCCAATTTTGTACCGCTGCTTGACGGCAGGTTGTACGGCCCCCTCCTCGACCCACGCCCCAGCCCCGGAAGAGAACAGCCCCGCTGCCACAGTTGCACCCATGAAGTGACGCCGGCTCATTGACCAATCTGCTCGCATGCCATCCTCCATCATTCGTAATCACTGCGACTGTGTCAGCCACACCACCACCGGGCCGGATGTCGGGCTTTTCAGCTCTGTACTCCCGGTACCCGGATCAAGCCTCTGTTCCCCCAGCAGCGAGCCATCTCTGGGATCAATCCAGCGTGCCGTCGCCAAGCCTGCTGTCATATTCGCATCCAGCGTTATGGGATTGGGTAAACGACTATAGACAATGAATTCCTTTTTCGCATTGCCCAGGGCCCACTGCTCGGCAGGGTTGCCCGGCAAGTCCACGGGGCGCATGGACGTGGCAGATGCAAGGAGTCCACCCGCTGCTATCCTGGGAATCCCGGCCAATGATCCTCCCGCCATGAACACCGCCCAGGCCAGATTGTCGCTCAAGTCCGCGGAGAACATGATGGCTTTGTCCGGATAGCGTTGTCGATATTCGCGAACCGCCCGGTATACGTGCTCAAGCGAGGTCTTGCCGGGCGGGACCAGCCGGGCGTGCTGACGCGGCGCCAGACTCTGTCCGCCTGCAGGGCTGTACAGGCTCCCGTCGCTGCGATAGTGCCAGGCGCGGATATCCACGACGTCCACTACGGATGAACGGACCGGGTCAGCCAGGATGGCATCCTGCACGTCCCTGGTGACACTCAGTCCCACGATGGCATGTTTGCCGGTCTCCTGTTCCCATTCGGCGATAGTATCGATCCAGAACTGCACGAAGTGCAGCGGCCCCGTGTACTCAGCCCCGATGAATTGAATGACGCCGCTGTTATCCGCGAAGTTGTTCAGGCACTGGCGTATGTATGCCCGATGCAGCGGCCGCCGAACCGGATGGTTGACACCATAGAACTGCTCCGCCAGGAAGATCCGTTTGTCCCCGGCATAAGGCGGAGGCTCCGGAAATCCCGTGTCGTTGACGTTGTTCGCCGGACGCCAGGGGAAATCCGTCCAATGGGCCCCCGCCTCGATGATATTGTGCTGGAAGTAATTCTGGTGGATGAGCACCAGCCCCTTCTGGTCCGCCAGATCGGCGAATTGTCTCAGGCGCATCCAGTACCAGGGGTTGTACTTCGTCAAATCATATCGGCTCAGTCCGTCGAAGGCTGTGCCCTGCCCGCTCCGCGCAAAAGGCAATTCATAGAATGGCGGCCACACGTCGCCATCCATCCGGCGCACACGCTCGTGATCGTCGCGTCGCCGCTCATACCATAGCCCGTAGTTATGCTCCAGCGCCACCTGCCCGCGTTCCCGCATCCCGTCGGTCACTTCGCCCAGATCATCTGTCAGTCCGGTACCGCTGCGGCCCGGCACAAAACGAGTGACATGGGGTGCCGCCTTCGCGACGTCGAGCGGCCGGACGCCTCCGCTCCACCACTGCACGCCCTGCCGTTTGCCCGTCACGACAGCGTTGCCGTAGACAAGCCAGCCGTTCTCGATGTGCATACCCCGGTTGGCTTGCCTGGAGACAGGCCGCTCCTGGTATCCGATCTGGTCGATGGTCTTGATATCCGCATGAGACGTAGGGATGAGTTGTCGTTGGGCCGCCTGATCGATCCAGTCGCAGAGTAACAGGGGTGGAGTACGGGACTGCGCCGTCAGGGCCGCGGCCTGCTCCGGGCGGGGACTGCTGGAGGCCTCGGTGCTCACCGGCAGCAGATGCACGCGAGAGCGAGTCCGCTCGCCCAGACGGTCCTGGAGCTGAGCGTAATACAGGCTCCGAGGCTGTATGTGACTGTTCGATTCCTCCCAGTACCCATTGCCCGCAAACTCGGCCCAGGAACCGAAGGCCCAGTTGCAGGCGGCAGGCGGCGAGTAGCAGTCAATCCGCGAGGCAGAGCACTGCCACAGAACGCTATTCGCGGCGTTCCAGCCGGCGCCCTGGGCATCTTGCGAACGGTTGAACAGGCTGAGAGCGTGGCCGTCGATATTCACGATGTCGAACAGCACGCCCGAGGCCCAACTGTCGATGCCGCCGCTGAAGTTGAAGGGCCGGCTCGACTCGCACTGCACAAAGGCGTTCGGACCGGCCGCACAGAAACCGACAGCGAAATCATGATAGCCATGTTCCGCGTACAAACGCTGAAAGAGGATCTGCTGCCCCATCGTCCAGAAGGTATTGCGTCGCTGGCCGCCAATCTCGGACACTGGGGCTAATGACTTGCAGTCTTCCACGGTGACACGCCTGGCGGTTTCCAGAACAGCGACCGCAGAGCCGACAAAGTGCTCGAACACCACCTGTCGCACCCAGGCGTCACTCACGTTTTCCAAGGTCACAGCCATCCAGCGGTGAGCTTCGTCCTTGGGATTACCCTCATCAAAAGTTGATCGACAGCAGAGATTCTCAATTCCCACCTGCGTGATGCGCCCGGGCCACTGGTAGGCTGCGACGCTGCCTCCCCCATAAGCCGCATCCAGGGCCGTGGTCAATGGAGCATCCAGAGTGATCCGGTCACCCTCGACGGACGCTACTGTCCGATCCCAATACAAATCACGGCTGCCGGGCTTCCATCCCAGGTACGTGATGCCGCCACCGAAGTGCTCCGTGCCCAGCGTCTGGATCCATTCCTTCGTGCTGGGTCGGTGCACCAGAATCTGGTCCCCTGGACGAAATGAATGTGACGCATCCACCCGCACAGTACTTGCGTTGACCGGCACAAACGAATCGGTGACGCGCGCCGGAGCCCCGGTCTTCCTGTCATTTCTGCCCTTTATGCAGATGAGCGTGTCGCGGCATTGCCCCGTGCCGAGCAGCACCGTGCCCCCCTGCCCCATGCCGCTGCCTCGCAGGACGACGCCGCCGGCGGCGATCTTCAGGCTCCCGGACACATCGTACATACCTTCTTGCAGCAGCACCGCGCCGCGGATGCCATTGGCATCCGCCGGCAGGGACGCCACATAGTCCAGGGCCTTTTGAATGCGCTGTGTGGCGTCGCCCGGAAGCACGGGGACTACGACGCGAATCGGCACATCGGGAATCGGCCGCTCCGCCGCCATGTACCCGCAATAGGAGAAATCCGGGATGCGATTGCCCCGCTCATCGGCCGAATACACCAACCGCCGGTCACGTCCCTGAGACACGGGCGGCCTGGTCCGAGGGTCCCAGGCCGCATGAAGGTCCGCCAATCCGATCAGGCCGGTAAGGCAAGCCAATACACCCATGTGGAATGGATGTACAGACCGCCAGCCATAAGGACTACTCCGCATCGCCCACCTATTTCAGCTTGTACCCCTGTGCAGAGAGGTAGTTGTTGATCTTGCCCTTGTATTTGCGAAACACCGCGTGCTTTTCCTCGGAGGTCCCCCCATCCATCGCCAGTTCGCGTGCCTCCACCAGATACGTCATGATCTGCTGCTTCTGGGCGTCCGTCAGCTCCGGGACCTGCGCCAGGTACGCACGGTAGGTCACGGGGAGAGTTCCATACGTCATGCCATCCTTGACTTGGTCCACCTGCGCGGGCGTCAGTTCTGCCGAGAGCTTAGCGAGGTAACTCTGGTGCAGTTGCTTGACGCGCGAATCCGCCTGTTCCCGGATACTCTTTACACGGGCCTCGGCGGATGCCTTATCCATCGCAGTCTTTGCAGCCTCGATCTCTTTATCGCGCTGGGTGTGAATGACATTCAGGTCGCGATACTGCTGCACAATGATATCCCGGATCCTGGCCTTCTTGTCGGCATCTGCAATTTCCAGGGCTTTCACGATATTGTCGGCACGCCCCGTGATAACGCGAGTGTAGTCCGCGTCCGGATCGCTTGCAGACATCGGGCCGACAGTCCCGGCCTCTCTCATGGGGCGGGAAGTGGCCAGCGCGATGGCCCGTCCCTGATTGCCGACCGCGCAGTAGAAATGATAAACGACGCCACCGTGCTTGAGAACCCACGGCTTGTGGGCAAACTCGTTATCCCAGGGCTCGGAAGGCTCGATCAGGTGAGGTCCGTCCCAGCGGGTCCAGTGAACAAGGTCGGGAGAAGCTGCGAAGGTGTCAAAGGCCTTGGGCTTCCAGAACGCCCCGAAATAGAACATGACCCACAGGTCACCTATGCGCACAACCTGCGGATCCCCGCTGATAACGCCATGCTTCAACCCCGGCGGTCGCGGATTCACGATGACCGGCTCATCGCCGTAGCGCCGCCATGTTCGCAGATCCTGAGAGACGGCGATGCCGATGGCCTCATCGCCGCGCGGCGGGCGAGCGTTGTAGTACATGACGAAAGGCGCCCCAAGTGCAGCCGTGGCGTCGCGAAAGATGAAACTCTTGAAGAGCGTGTCGGTCTCAAAGGGACGCGCGTCCTTGTCGCCCGGCCGCAGAATCGGCGCAGGCAATCTCTCCCACCCGGTCACAGACGTGGGATCGAGCGTCGAGGCCATGCCGATAGACAGCGGCGGCGTCTCATAGCCGGGCTTCGCGCCCCCTAAGTATGACACCCAGTAGCGTCCCTCGTGAGTACCGAGAGTCCCGTCGCCACCCCACCGCGTATCGGCAAGTGCGATGCCGCCGGCGGCGTTGGCTTTGTCCCAAGCGTCCCCGTCGCCGCGAGCAAGGATTGTGCCCTTAGCCTGCCAGCGCAGCAGGTCGTCGCTCACGGCCACCTGCGTCGTGTACCCCTGAGGTTCGTTCTCGAGCTGGACATAGACCATGTACCAGCGGTCCTCGTGCCGGAAGACCGTCGGACAATCCACCTTCTTGCCCTCGGGCGCGGGAATGACAATGCCGTACTTGTACGGCGTCTTCACCTCCTCATAGATGGCCCGCATCCGCTCCGGCGGAATGTCGGACGCACTGGCCGCACTGATGATAGAACAGGCGACAAGAAGGAATCTGAAACCAATCGGATTCATCGATAGAACTCCTGTGGTCCCGTGGCTTTCCGGCATATGCACATCATAACGCACCTCGGATTCTCGTCAATGGGTCACAGAGCCATGCCCCTCCCCGCCGCATACCCTTTATGTCCTCTTCTGTTGAGTCTCACACTCTGTCGTGTTATAACAAAGAAAAAGGGCTGCTGAATGAGAAAAGCACTTTCTGTATGGCTGACGATCCTGTGGTTGGGGATGGGTCCCGATATAACAATAGCCGCCTCCGGACGGGTTGGAATCCATCTGGACAGCGACGCATCGGCCAGGGTGAAGTTCGGGGCGGAACGTCTGAGCGGTGCCCTCCAGCGTGTGGGTTATGAACCGATGATGAAGGCTGAGTCTGAATCGGTCTTGCCGCTTATTACAGTGACTGTGGCCCGGGAGATCCGGAATCGGTTGACCACTGCGGAGGGCTTCCAGTTGCTGCGCGAAGCAGATGGCTCTTATCAGGTGACGGGTTTTGGAGATTCGGGGGCGCTCTATGGATGCCTGGAGCTATCTCGGCGTGTGATCGCCGCCGGGAGACTGCCGGCCGAATTGGACGTGACGGACGGTCCCGCATTCCACCTGCGCGGGCCTTGTGTCGCCATGCAGTTGACGTCGATTCTGCCCGGCCGAGACACCTACGAGTATCCGTACACGCCGGAGAACTTCCCGTTCTTCTATGATAAGGCCCAGTGGATCGAGTACCTTGACTTCCTCGTCGAGAATCGGTTCAACACGCTGTACCTGTGGAATGGACATCCGTTCGCGTCACTGGTGAAGCTGGAGGAATATCCGTACGCCCTGGAAGTGTCCGAGGAAGTGTATCAGCGCAACGTCCAGATGTACCGCTTTCTGACGGAGGAGGCGGGTAAGCGAGGAATCTGGGTGGTCCAGATGTTCTACAACATCTTCGTGTCCAAGCCCTTTGCTGAGCATCACGGGATTGAGACACAGCATGCCGCGCCGACGGAGTTGGTTTCGGACTACAACCGCAAGTCGATTGCGAAGTTCATGGAGACATATCCGAACGTCGGGCTGCTGGTTTGCCTGGGGGAAGCCCTGGTTGGCCAGGAGAACCAGGAGAAGTGGATGAATGAAACGGTGATCGAAGGCGTGAAGGATGCGATGAAGCGGCTCGGAATGACCGAAGAGCCGCCCATCGTCGTGCGGGCGCACTCGGTGTCGGACCCCAAGGCCTTGATGGAATCGGCGCTGAAGCACTACAAGAATCTCTATACCATGGCCAAGTACAACGGGGAGTCGCTGACCACATATGAGCCGCGCGGCCAGGGACAGCAGGTGCACCTGGACCTGAGCCGATCGGGCTCTACCCACGTGGTCAACGTTCATCTGCTGTCGAACCTGGAGCCGTTCCGATATGGCGCCACGGAGTTCATTCGCAAGAGCGTGCTGGCCTGCCGGGACCGGCTGGGCGCTCAGGGGTTGCACCTGTATCCGCTGGCATATTGGGATTGGCCGAATACGCCGGACAACGTCAATCCACATGAGAAGCAGTACCGGCGGGACTGGATCTGGTTCGAGGCGTGGGCACGCTACTTGTGGCAGCCGGATCGCGATCCGAAGGCCGATCATCGATACTGGGTGGAGCGGCTCACGGAGACTTTTGGCAATGAGCAGGCGGCCGAGCTGATTTTGTCAGCCTACAACGATTCCGGCAACTGCGCACCGATGCTGCTGCGGCGATTCGGGATCACCGAGGGCAATCGCCAAACCTTCTCGCTGGGGATGTTCCTGGACCAATTGGTGAATCCTGAACCGTACGGCCCCTTTAACGGTTTGTGGGAGTGGCAGGCGCCTCCGGGAGAGCGGCTGCAGGAGTATGCGAGAAAGGAATGGGCCGGCCAGAAACACGAGGGCGAAACGCCGTTGTCGGTGATCGAGGACGCATCACGGTTTGCCGCCCAGGCGGTGGAGGCGATTGAGAAAGCGGCGCCGCTGGTAACGAAGAATCGGGAGGAGTTCGAGCGGCTGCGCAATGACATGCACTGCATTCAGCTTGTGAGCCAGACTTATGCGGAGAAAGTCCGCGCGGCGATACTGGTGTTGCGTTACGGCTACAGCCGGGACAAGGAGGATATGCAGAAGGCGATGGTGCACCTGGAGAAAAGTCTGAAGGTCTATCGAACGCTCGCGGAATGCACGGCCCAGACCTACCGGTACGCGAACACACTCCAGACGGGGCATCGGCGAATTCCCATCCGGGGCTGGAAGGACGACAAGCCCTACTATTTCCACTGGCAGCAGATGTTGCCCTTATATGACGAGGAACTGGCGCTGTTCAGACAGCAAGTAGCTAACCTCGACAAGTAGATGGTATCGTCCACAGCACCGTCAGCCGGAGTATGTGCTTGTGAAGCTATATCGCCCCGCAGGAACGTCGTACACGGCAAACGGCCCCTCGATTCCGATGCGCTCTATCCCAGGGACCTCTTCTGCAGGTTTTCCGCCCTCCAGAACAGGCGTGGCTTTGTCGCATGACACATAGACCCGTGCGCGGGTGCTGGCCGGAATTGTGACACTCAGCGTGAAGGCGTCGCCCTGCCGCTCCCAACGACTCTCTATGGTGCCGTGTATGGACTGGTATGCAGCCTGAGCATATTTCAATCCGCCGCCGGGATAGGGCCGGATCAGGAACCGCTTGAAGGCGTTGACCTGCGGGTCGAGCTCGATGCCGGCGACACAACGATACAACCACTCACCGACGGACCCGAGGGAATAATGGTTGAACGAATTCATCTGCGGATTGAAGAAGCCGTCTTCTTCGGTCCATCCGTTCCAACGCTCCCAGATCGTTGTCGCGCCGTAACGTACCGGGTAGAGCCACGATGGATAGTCCTCATTGAGCAGCAGACGCCAAGCCACATCGGGCCGCCGCATGGCCGTCAAGGTGGGATTCAGGTGGCTGATGCCGATGAATCCCGTGCTCAGGTGCCAGTCTAAGCTCTTGATGTTCTCTACCAAGTGCTCCGCCGCGAGCGGCCTTACCTCCACAGGCAACAGGTCGAACGCCAACGCAAGCAGGTAGGCGGTCTGCGTCTCGACGGTCAGCCGGCCATTGTCTGAGAGATACTCTTTCTGAAATGCCTGTCGCACGTGCTCGAACATGGCCAGAAAACGCCCGGCATCTTGCTTGCGTCCGATCTCCTGCGCCATACGCGACAACTTCGCGGCATCGTCGGCCCAGTAGGCCGTGGCCAGCAGGGTCTTCATCGGCGATTGCGTGCGAAAGGTCGTGTCGGAGGGGATGCACAGCCAGTCCCCATAGTTGTTGCCCAGCTCGTTTCTGCGTACGCCGTCCGGGTTGGCTCGCTCGATATAGTCCAACCACGCGACCATGGCGTTGTAGTGCCGCTCAATGATTCGCCGGTCGTTGTATACGCGCCAGACCGTCCAGGGAACGATCACACCGGCGTCGGCCCATCCTGCCGCTCCGCCAAGACCGTCCAAGCCGACAAAGTCCTCGTCTTCGCGCAGACGCGGGGCCGTATCCGGGAAGATGCCGTCGTGCGTCTGGGCGTCCTCCACGTCCATCATCCACTTGGTGAAGAAAGCAGCCACGTCCATGTTGTACGTGGCCGTACGCAGGAACACCTGGGCGTCGCCCATCCAGCCCAAACGCTCGTCGCGCTGCGGACAGTCGGTGGGCACGCTGAGGAAGTTGCCCTTCTGGCTCCAGAGAGCATTGCGCCATAACCGGTTAATCCCCGGGTGGGAGCACTCGAATCGACCTGCCGCTGCTGTAGCTGAGCGAACGACACACCCCGTGACGGCACCTTCCCCGGGCACACCGGGCAGCCCGGTCAACTCAACGTACTGGAATCCGTGAAATGTAAATCGCGGCTCCCAGACTTCCTCGCCCTGACCCCGCAAGACGTACACATCCGTTGCCTTGGCTCGGCGCAGGTTCTCCGTGTAGAGCGTGCCGTCGGGACTGAGCCTCTCCCCATGGCGTAGCATCACCTTCGTGCCCGCCGGTCCCCTGACGCGCAGACGCACCCAGCCGCTGATGTTCTGTCCCAGGTCATAGATGAAGACACCCGGCCTGATCTCGCTTACGGAGACCGGGTCGATGGTTTCGATAACGCGCACCGGCTCGGACCGCTGGGCCACCAAGGGGACACCCGGCGGGTCCACCGCGAGAACGGGAGACCATCCGCTGTCGTCGTACTGCCGCTCATCCCAGCCTGTCAACTCATGGCGGGCATCGTATGTCTCGCCCATCATGAAATCCGAGCACAGGATGGGCCCGGCCGCACATCGCCAGGAATTGTCCGTGGCCACAATCTGGCGTGTGCCATCCTCCAACTCGATTTCTAACTTGACCAGGAGGCTGTTTTGCAGCCCGTAGCGCCCGCGTGTCTCCTGCCAACCGACGTAGCCGCTGTACCAGCCGTCGCCCAACACAGTGCCGAGCGTGTTCGCGCCCGGCCGGACGAGACCCGTGACATCGTACGTGCGGTAGTGAATCCGTTTGCGGTAGTCGGTCCACTCCGGCGCAAACACATCCCAACTCACAGCCCTGCCATTCAGGTGCAGGTCGAGCAGGCCGCGGGCACTGGCATAGAGCGTCGCCCGCTGCACCGGGCCATCGATTGTGAAGGCTTTGCGTAGCCACGGCGGCGTTCCAGGTTCCGTCCGGGTCGGCTTGATGGCATGTCCGGCACGAGCGAGATAGTCAGGATCGGCGGCGATCCACTGTGCCTGCCAATCACTCGGCTCCAACAATCCTATGGTCCAAAACGCTCGCTCGGATACAGCGGTCCCCCCCTGCTCATCCCAGATCTGCACCTGCCAGTGACAGGCCGTGCGCGAAACCAGCGGGACCCCGTCGTACTCGATATGCACCGTGCGGTCGTCTTCCACGCGGCCACTGTCCCACAGGTCAGCCTCGCCCCGGGCCAGATACTCGGCCGAGGTGGCCACCCTCACTCGCCAGGCGGTCTGACGCACCCCGCGCCGATCCGACTCGATATTCCAGCTCAGACGAGGCCTCGTCTCGTCGATTCCCAAGGGGTTGACCAGGTATTCACAGCGTAGACGCACGACGCGCAGGTCACCGCTTTCCATGCCACTTCCTCACACTCGCTTGAAGTTACTCGGATTGATGCAAGCCTCGCTTCATCCAGAATGGAACGGACGCGAACCAGCCGGCCGTTCCGACCAGCGCCACAATGAAGTAACTGGTCCGCTCCATGCGGCCGACGAAGACCAGAACCGCAGCGGCCAACATCAACGCCAGTGAGCCGAACGAGATAGCCTTTAGAACACTCTTCATGTCAATCT
Source organism: Sedimentisphaerales bacterium (assembly GCA_963708075.1). Lineage (GTDB taxonomy): Bacteria > Planctomycetota > Phycisphaerae > Sedimentisphaerales > Anaerobacaceae > PLanc-01. The sequence continues at coordinate 7,134,393 of OY970194.1, read as the reverse complement.
CTCCCTTCCGTGGAGAACCGGCCCGGCCTGACCCGGGCGAAACTCCGTCGTCACAGGGGAAAGCCCGGCCCGCGCGCCGGCCATTCTCTGCTGAGCGGCGACAAAGACCATGTACAGTACCACCGCGACAATCCATTCGGGCAGCACGAGGAAGATCGGAAAGACCGGATCATAGCCCTTGTAGACAAAAGCCGCGAGGGAGAAACACGTCGCAAGGATCCACGCCGCCGCGGCCGGCCAACTGATCAGTGCGCCCGTCCGCTCGGCATAGTTGGACTGCAAGCCGATCTTCGGGAACAGTCGAATGTCGATGAAGATGAACGCTCCCAGCGGGAGTAGAACGAGTGCATTGGTGGTCACCAACAGGTCGAGATGCTTGATGATCGCCGGCATGCACGCGAAGACGATCATGCCCGCGCCGACGATGGTCGTCACGCGCCAACGGCTCCAGTTCGGCGTGGCCACCTGCAGGGCCAGTCCCGCACGGTACAGCGTCGGGCTGGCGACGTTCCAGCCGGCCACGACCACGCACAGCGCACCGGTCAGTCCCGCTCCCAGGTAGGCAATCGGTCCCGGATCGGTCGCGATTCCCTGGTCGATCGCCGCCGCACACAGAATGCCCGAAGCGACCCATGCGATATAGTGCCCCAGGTACATGCCCGCACAGGAGCAGAATCCCATCTGCCACTTGCGTGCGAACCGCAGAATGGTCATGTCGCCCATGCCGAAATGCTGCGGCATGTTGCACAGCCACGCGAAGCCGATCACGTGCCAGATCGTGAACCGCCCCATGCCTTCGGCGACCTTGCCGGTCCAGATTTTCTCGTTGGCCACGCGCCAGAAATCGCCGGCCGAATGGCAGCCGAGCATCGGCAGCGTCGCCACGGCCGCGATGACAAACACAACCACCATCCACGGCGCCGACATCTTTGAGAAGATCGCCATGCCTTTGAATCCCAGCACCGCCAGGCATGCGATCACCGAGCCGACCACCACGGCAATCGCGACCCACATCCACTGGGGCAGCGTGCCCGCCTCCGCCCCAGGCTGAGAAAAGAGCTTCTCGAACGGCAATGCGATGGAGGTCATCGACACGCGCAACATCGCGCCGGCCAGCACGCACAGGATCACACCAAAGACGGCGCTGTAGGCCACCGTCAGCCACGGGCCACCGAGTTTGCGGAGCTGCCAGTATTGAGTGAGGCGCGTCTTGACAGCGATGGGAGCACAGATAAAGGCCCAACTGAGGACGGCCAGGAAATTGCCGATCAGCAGTCCCAGCAGCACGTCGACGGCCGTGCAGCCGTGCATGACGAACAGCGGGCCGATGACGAATTCCGTCCCGGCAATGTGCTCCCCGGCAAACGTCGCCCAGAAGATCTTCCAGCCGTGGAGTTTGTCCTCGGTGACAGGCTCGCGGTCGTACTCATACAAAGCGTCGAGCCGTTCGATAAGCGTCGATTTCTGTCCTGCACCCATAGGCGACTGCCTCCTACGCAGTTCTCTCACAGGGGCTCAGCCACATCTCCATAGCTTTATCTGTGAAGTGCCCGCTTTTGTCAACTGCAAAGGGGACCCGGACATCCGGGGATCGCGACGTTTGGCGCTGCGACGTACTTGGTGGTATAGTATATGGCTATGACAGACGCAGAGTTGAGAATCAAGTCGATCCAGTATCGAATCCGGCTGCTCAAATACATCAAGAAGGCCAAGGCGGGGCATACGGGCGGCAGTCTGTCGTGCGTCGATATTCTGAACGTCCTGTACAACCGGGTTCTGAATGTCTCGCCGGAAAACATCACTGACCCCGCCCGCGACCGTTACGTTCAAAGCAAGGGCCATTCCGTGGAGGCCCTATACGTCGTGCTGGCGGACAAGGGCTTTTTCCCCGAATCGGACCTCGAAACCTTGTGCCGGTACCGGTCGCCCTATGTCGGCCACCCGACGCGTAAGATCCGTGGGATCGAGCAGAACACCGGGGCTCTGGGTCATGGCCTGGCCTTCGGCGTTGGCGTGGCCCTGGGGGGCAGGAAGGACAACGCCGGCTATCGCGTGTACACGCTGCTCGGCGACGGCGAACTGGCGGAAGGCTCCAACTGGGAATCCATGTTGACGGCGGCCCACTACCGCCTTGACAATCTGACGGCCATTGTGGACCGCAACCAACTGCAGATCTCCGGCCGCACAGAGGACGTGTGCAGGCTCGAATGCCTCGTGACAAAGTTTCAGGCCTTTGGCTGGGCTGTTCGCGGTGTGGAGGGTCACGATGTAACCGCCCTGGCCAACATCCTGGGCAGCGTCCCCTTCGAGCCGGGCAAGCCAAGCATGGTGATCGCGAAGACCGTGAAGGGCAAGGGCGTCAGTTTCATCGAGAACCAGGCCGAATGGCACCATAAGGTGCCCAACGATCAACAATACGAGCAGGCACAGCGGGAGTTAGAAGCGATGCTGAGGGAAGTGAAAGCATGAGTTCGGATGCCGGTTTCGAGTTGGGCAAGGCGAACCTGGATGTCTTCGCAGAGACTCTGCTGACTCTGGCGAAGGACAACCCGGATGTCCTGGTGGTGACCAGTGACTCGCGAGGATCGGGGAAGCTGGCGCCATTCGCCGCCGCCCTGCCGGACCAGATCATCGAGGTCGGTATCGCGGAACAGAACCTGGTGGGCGTTGCCGCGGGATTAGCCTCCACCGGAAAAATCGTCTACGCGGTGTCTCCTGCGAGCTTTCTCACGGCCCGGTCGCTGGAGCAGATCAAGAACGACGTATGCTATTCGGATCAGCCGGTCAAGCTGATCGGCATCAGTGCGGGCGTAAGCTACGGGGCATTGGGGTCCACGCATCATTCGATCCACGACATAGCAGTCCTGCGGGCCATCCCCAACTGCACGATCATCGTACCGGCCGACAACCTGGAGACCGCCGAGGCCATCAAAGCCTCCGCCGGAATGTCCCATCCTGTATTCATCCGCTTCGGCAAGCGTCCCATGCCTCACCTGCACAGGCCTGGGACACGTTTTGAGGTTGGCAAGGCCCTGCTCGTGCACGAGGGCCATGACGTGGCTTTCATTGCCACAGGAGAGACGGTGATTCAGGCGTTCCAAGCAGCCGGGGACCTGGAGAAGGAAGGGATTTCAGCCCGCGTGATCAGCATGCACACGATCAGACCCCTGGATACACAGGCCGTGATCCGCGCAGGCGAGGAATGTCAGGCTATCGTGACCGTGGAAGAGCACAGTTGTGCAGGTGGTCTGGGCGAGGCGTGCGCTGCGATCCTGATGCAGGCGGGCCTGCACGTGCCTTTCAGGATCGTCGGATTTCCGGATGAAGACACCGTGACAGGAAGCCAGTTGGAGATATTCACGCATTACGGCATATCCGCCCGGGGCCTGGCGCACACCGCCAAGGCACTGCTGGATTCGCCGAAGAGGTGAGCCGAGCATGAGCAACACTTTCATCCTGGCCATAGACCAGGGTACAAGCGGCACGAAAGCCATCGTGTTCGACCGCGAGGGCCGAATGGTCGCGAAAGGGACTGAACCACTGACATCCTCCTTTCCGGCCCCGGGATTTGTGGAACAGGACCCGCTCGGGATTTATCGGAATGTCCTGGCCGCTGTAAAGATCTGCCTGGAGCAGTTTCGCGTCGAGGTGTCGCCGGATCTGGCCCAGATATCATGCTGCGGCATCTCCAACCAGAGAGAGACGTTTTGCCTCTGGACGCCCGCCGGGACACCTTTGTGCAACGCAATCGTGTGGCAATGCAAGCGGTCGGTGGAGATCTGCAATCGCCTTAAAGGCTCATGCGTCGAGCAAGAAGTCATCAAGCGGACCGGTCTCATCATGGACCCGTATTTCTCCGGCACAAAGCTGATTTGGCTCTATGAAAACGATCTGCGGATAAGAGAGGCCGTCAATGCCGGCCAAGCCCTGTTCGGCACCGTGGATACGTGGCTCCTGCACAAGCTGACCAAGGGACAGCGGTTCTTCACGGACTACACCAATGCCTCGCGCACGCTGTTCTTTAATATTGACCACCTCGCCTGGGACCGGGATTTGCTCAGACAATTCAACCTCCAGGGCCTCAGACTCCCCGACCCAAAACCTTCATCCTTCTCCTACGGCTCGTCGGATTTCGAAGGCCTGCTTCCGCGAGCGATCCCGATCAGTGCAATGATTGGCGATTCTCATGCGGCGGCTTTTGGCGAAGGCTGCTTCTCCGCGGGGACGGCCAAAGCCACACTGGGGACCGGATGCTCGATCCTGCTGAGCACCGGCTCAAAGCGAATCGCCTCCACGACCGGGATGGTTACCACGATTTGCTGGAGCACGGCCGACAGAGTGGATTACGCACTGGAGGGCATCATTGTCACTTGCGGCGCGACGATCAACTGGCTGCGGGACAATCTGGGCCTGTTTGCCCAGAGCAGGGAGACGGAGGCCATGGCCCGCAGCGTGCCGGACAGCAGCGGCGTATACTTAGTCCCGGCGTTCAGCGGTTTCGGCGCCCCCCACTGGCAGATGGACCTTAAGGCGGCGATCACGGGGCTGACCTTCGGCTGCAACAGGAACCACATTGTGCGAGCCGCCCTGGAATCCATCCCCTACCAGATCAAGGACGTGATTGGCGCCATGGAACAAGATAGCGGCATCCCCCTGCAGCAACTGCGAGTGGATGGCGGTATCACGACGAATCGGTTCGTCATGCAGTTCCTGGCGGACCTGCTGCAAACAGACGTGGTCAATATCGAGATTCAGGATGTCTCCGCCCTCGGTGCCGCGTACATGGCGGGACTCCAACAAGGCATTTACGTGAGCATGGACCAGCTCGCCAGACTCAATGCGGGTAGAAGGTCGTTCGCACCCGGCTCAGACGCAGACCAGCAAAAGGCTCGCGTGGCGTATCAGGGTTGGCTTCGGGCGATACGGCAACTGCTGTAGGGTTCTGGTGGGGCCAGCCCGGCCTTACTGGCTACAAACGAGCTTCAATTGACCCGCTGTATTCTCAGAGCCATGTAGGGTCTTCCCGGCAAGGCGACCTTTCCTCTGCTCTTATCGGCGAATCTGTACCGGTCCATCCGCTCGACCTCAAAGACCTGTTCCACCGGCGTGATCGTCATATTCCACGTGTCGATCAGATCGACCTGAAACCGCATGCCCGGCTGGAGTTCATCGTCCGGCAGGAGGAAGGCCCATTCCCTGACCGGGTCCTTGCCGAAATAGATGAGGTAGTATTGTCCCTTCTGCCCGGCGATGTTGGGTTGCCAGTACTGCTCAATCGGATCGAGTCCCTGAGCCGGCCCCTGCTCGACGATCTTTCGCAGAAAGGCGATCCTTGCCGGGCTCTCCCGGCTCAGCGTGCCGCCGGTGGAAATCCAGCCGTCGCCGAAGGGTTCACCAGCGTTTGTCTCTCCGTGCGTGACGTAGGCACCTCCGACAATCGCTACCCAGAAGCGGTATACCATTTCCTCGCCGGACAACTGCCCCCAGCGGCTTTCGATGTTTCCCTCGTAGTTGATTTCGTCGTGGATGATCGGCTTGCGATAGATGTCGCGAAGCAGCGGCGACACGCCGGGAAAGCGGACCGCCATGTAGTATTGCAGGCTGACATGCGTGACCCACGGCTTGTTGTGATCGTAAATCCGGTCGGCGTTGTGGATGGACCTCAGGTGGCCGTACGGATCGCGGGCCTGGACAAGCTGGAAGAGTCGGTCCCAATCCTCGTCCGTCAGATGCCGGACGAAGCTGTTCTCATTGGCCAGGCTCCACCAGACATTGCGATAGGCCGCAAAACGGGCGACTACGTATCGCACGTACCGGTCGTTGGTCTCCGCGTCCATCGCGTCGAATCCCCATTTGCCGTTGTCGTACGGCCGAAAGATGATCAGATCCGATTCGATGCCCATGTCCCGCAGTTGCGTCACGCAGCGCTCCACGCGCTGGAAGAAGACTGGGTTGAAGCGGGAGAAATCCCAATTCTCTTTGGAGGTGCCTTCGAATGGAAAACAGTCCAGCGCACTCGGCCCTTCATTGTACTGCTCGCGCCAGGGCGGAATGATCAGGAACCGCGCCTTGTTGAAGGGGGCGTGCTTGAGCGTTTCAATGGTGGCCTGCTGTTTGGCCTCGAGTTGAAACGGCCACTCGTAGATCGTCGTCCCGAATGGCCGGAACGGCGTGCCGTCCTCATACTGAAAATGGTATTGATTCCTCACCCGCACAGGGCCATGATTACCCGGCGAGGGCGGCGTGCACAGGAATTGACCTTCTTTTCCATCCAACGCTTCCCGGTTGCTTTTCGTCCTGTACGTCCATATCCCTTCGCGATCCGGCATGAAGCGGATTTTGAAGGTCCCGTTGCCATCGTAGAAGCCCTCCGGCTCGTATCGGCGGTCTCCATTCTGAAATACCGCGCTGAACTCGATGCCGATAAATGGATTGCCCACGGTCGGTCCGGGCAGGGACAGCTCGTGAAAGCCCCACTTCTCGATGCGTTTATCCTGAGCGGATGCCGATAGCCCAAGTGCGGCGATGATGAGAACAAGAGCTGCTGATTTCTTCATACGATCCATCGATCAGGGCGTCAGAGGCGGCTTCCTGTGCGGCCAGCCATACTTCTCGAATCGGCCATATTCCATCTGGCTCGTGTCCGTCGGGTCTTCTCCAAAAGCCGATTTCACTTCCTGCACGTGGCCATCCACAAAGCTGGCATTAACCGTACCTCCATTGCGGTTGCTGGCGTTGGTCCCGTGGAATGTCCCAAACCAGTCCCGCATGTTGGGCATCAAGGCGTTGTCGTTGAGCACGCTCTCATCACCCCCTCGCGCCCACATGTTCTCCTCGGAGAACATGAAGACCTCGGCATGGTGCCGGGTGACATCCGATATCCTGAGGGCGCCAGGGTCCTGAAAGCCGCCCGCGCCGGCACTTACTTTGCCCGAGCCCAGCAGGCCGTTCATGGAGTAACTGTAGTACGGGATCACAGGAATCCCCGGCTTATGCCCCGGGTGCTTCTCGCCTTCACTCTTGGAGAGGACAGCGAAGGAAGGACACAACCTGACCTTCTCTGCAGGAATGTACGGCCAGAAAGGACCTGTGTGGGGCCAGTTCGGATCGTGCCAACGGCAGTAATCACTGTTATCGTCGCTTTTCTTGCCCATCAGGCACGTTCCGGCGTAGACAAACCTTCCGTCGCTGTCATCCGCGTACATCGTCTGGGCCAAGGCAAACTGATGCAGATTGCTCCGGCAGGTCGCCTCCTTGGCCTGCTCGCGGACGCGCTGCAACGCCGGCATTAGAATCGCCATGAGGAGCGCGAGGATTGCGATCACGACCAATAGCTCGATCAGCGTGAACGCCTTTGACACTCTCGCGGTTCTCATGATATCTCACCGATCAAGATAATGTCGCAGATCCTGCTGTTATCACCGATATAAACGCTAGATACCACTTTTCTCCCTGAAATGCAATAGTCTGTCTTACTTGGGCGTCAGAACGAAATCCGGGTCAGGGAGCGGAACGATACAGGCGAATGTCGTCAATGTAAAGGATGCCCTGGCCGGCGGAGACCCCGATCGTCAGGGTTTTGACGGCCCCGAGGCCCGCCGCTGATGGCAGATTGATGTTCCACTGCTTCCACTCCGCCAGCGTCAGATCACCGGCGCTGCCACTGTACGGCACCTTGGTCCCGTTGATCTTCACGTAGAGCTCGCCGGACACGTTGTTCGGTTCACCCTGGAAGAACAGCACCAGCGCCTGGATACCGCCGCGGGTCCAGTCCTGCACCGGCTCAAAGGTCCGCGTGGTTTCGGATGGCCCGTCATAGGCAACCGGCATGGACTGTCGGCCGCCGTGTCTGATCGTGCGCTCCATGATGGGGCCGGCCGCCGGGTCGTAGCCCACAAGGGCACCGGAGCCGTTGCCGGGGTGGCCCTTCGGGAAGAACTCATCGGCTGAGAAGCCTGAGCCGTCGATCCATGTCTGGAAGGCACGCTTGGGCGAATCATTCGTGTAGCTCTCGAAGTCATCGATGACCAGATATGGCGACGTGGAGAATCTCCAGACCTCGCCATCCCAGGCGCTGGGACTTTCGGCCTGGTTGACCTCGACCACCTTCCAGTAGTAAGTGGTATCCAGTTGCAGGTTCGCCGGTGTGTACGCCGCCTGGCTCACCGTGGCGACGGGAGCCGTGCTGTCGATCACCGCCTGCATGTCTGTGCTGAGATGGATCTCGTGGGAAGCCGCTTCGCGGCCCGCTTTCCAGCTCAGAGTCGTATCCAGGGCCACACCCTTGGCCTCGGTGCCCGGATTAGGGTCTCGGGCCGAGACGGGAATGTAGAAGAACCGAACCTCGCTCAGACCGTATTGCCCCCCGCCCCCCCAACTGCTGGTGCAGGTTATCCTGACGAACTTGGCAGCGACGCCGCCGAAGTCCACCGTCGTATTGTGACTGTAGTCGGCGGTGCCGGGAGCCCGGGCAAATTGAGGGACATTCGCCAACGCAGTCCACGCAGTGCCGTCAGTGGAGTACTCAATCGTCGCGGTCTTCACGCCCCAGCCAAGAAGCCACTCAAGCTCGCTATTCGAGTTCCAGACCCACATCTGATCCAGCTTGTAGACGGTGTCGAACTCATATTGAATCCAGACCGGCGGCTGTTGACCGACGGCGCTCGTCCACATGTTTGCGACCTTCGTATCATGCTGGTCCGAGGCATTGAGACCGGACCCATCAACTGTCTTCCCGGGGCCTGAGTCGGCATTGAGCGAACTGGAGGCTGTGGCCATAACCCTCGGCACCTTGTAGGAAAGAGGCTCCGGGGCGGCTTGGCCTTCGATCGCGCCGATGTCATAAGCCGAACCGACTGGACGGGCCGTGCTGGCGAAATCGTCAGGGACGAGCGCCAACGTCTGGCCGGCATCCTCGCCCGGCGAACCCGCCTTCAGATGGTAATCGCCGTTCGTCGCGTCGACGAATTGCGGCTCGCCCGTGATGTTGCCGTTGGCGCCGATGATGTTGGCGCCGGTATAGTCGAGCGGATCCAGGCCCGAGTTGGAGAAGAACAGGTTGTTCTGGAGAGTTATGACATCATTGTAATCATCTACATACTTGAAAACGGCAAAGTCGGAACCACCGCTCGCGATCGTGTTATTGGCGATGATGCAGTTGACGATGTTCTTTACCCCGGCTTGATTGCCGCTGTCCCTGACGTCAAACATGAATCCGTCCGGGTTGTTGCTGCCGACGAACGTGCAGTTGTAGACGAGGGCCGACCTGTCTGTGACTCTGATCTCATAGTTGCTTGGGGCGGTTCCGCTGGGGATGACCACATCCACCCCGTTATTGGCGAAGATGCAGTTCACGATCTCAATCTGGCTGACCGCATCCTGATCGTGGATGGCCGATGCGCCGTTCCTGGAGCCGCAGTGGGTGAACAAACAGCGACGAATCTTTACGTTATTGCCGGCCCCGGCATTACGCATGGTGATGGCGCCGCCGTTGCCGACGGCGGTGCAGCCATCGAAGACGCAGTCTTCAATAACGACCGTCGAAGCGTCACGTATACACAGCGCGCCGCCGTCGCGGGCCGGGCCGTTCTCGGCGCCACCTTCAAATTTCGAGGTGCAATTGATGAACGAGACGCGACGGATGAGGCCCGTGCTCCCATTTTGAATATACATCGCGCCGCCATTGCTCGTGTTGCCCGATTCACCCGTAGACGAGTTCTTGATGACCAGGTTCTCGATGGTAAAGGACGCGACGGCCTGGCACCGGAAAGTGCGATTCTGCTCCTGGGAGGTCAGGCTCGCCATATCGATGATGGTCGGAGTCACTGTGGGATCGGAAGTGGTGAAGGAACTGTCATAGCTGCCGCGGATAGTCTGCTGGCTCTTGAGAGCCCTGTTCGCCGGTTCATTATCATAGGTGCCGCCGGCGATCCTGATTTCGTCGCCCATGGCGGAGGCGGCTATGGCTTCGCCGATGGTCTTGAATGGAGAGGCCAGCGAGCCGTTGCCCGTGGTGGCAGCCGAAGCGTCCACATAAAAGGTTGCAGCCTTCGCCGCGCCGGTAAGACAGATTGCGATGATGATAGAAGAGGACCACGGTCTTCGTGTCATGACCAACCTCCATAGCAGCAGAGTATCAAGTGACCGATAGCAACTCATGGCGGTTTTGAGGCCGCCACAGCGCAGACTAACCTCGGGATGTGTGGCACCGATTCAAGTATATCACGTTGACGCCCTCCTGTGCAACAGGATTTCCGATGAAACAGCATTGAATTGCCACTTAAAGTGACACCGATGACGGCCATGATATCGTTCATTTACCGGCCGTGTTCGCAAAATGGCGAGAGAAAAACGCAATACTGGGTTGTCCCGCGGAACCATACTGTCTATAATGATAATGGATTGTTGTGGCACCACTATTATCATTTGTTGTACATGCTGGTAGACTCGTTCATATTGGGTCTATCAAGAAGGGAGGAGGTTGCGCTCGGATCTGAACGAGGGCGATCTCTGATACAACCTCAGAGCAAAAGTGTTTTCACCTGTTTGGAAGGAGGTCAGTCATGCGTAGAGAACTCGTGTTATTGTCACTGGTTTCGGTTCTGGCCTTGGGCTCGGTGGTACAGGCCGCCAATATTATCTGGGTTTCGGACAACAAGGGCTACGGCTCCGTTGAGCCGAACACACCCGGAGACCAGGGCTGGGTGGGCCTGCTGACCGTGCAGGGACACAACGTGATCTACAAGAATCAAAACGAGTACATTGACGGCCAGCAGTACTGGCGCACCCTGGATCCCAACAAGATCGCGGAACTGGAAGCGGCGGACCTGATCATCTTGAGCCGCAACGCGGATAGCGGTTCCTACTCCACGGCGGCCGACAATGAGCCGAACCTGTGGAACGCCGTGAGCACCCCTCTTATCAGTCTGAGCGCACACATGTCACGCATCGGCGGCAAGTGGGGATGGCTGAACGGCACCGGAACGGTGCTGGCCAAAGAGCCCAAGCTCAAGGTGGTTGATCCTGCGCATGCCGTGTTTGCTGGCGTAACCATCGACCCCAATGGCTGTGTTGAGGCTCTGAGCGCTCAGTGGAACGTGGACTGGGTCAAGGATGTCACGGATGCCGGCAATGGCAAGGTACTGGCCACGCGTGCCAGCGACGGTCTGGTTTCCATTGTGACGTGGGAAGCCGGGCAGAAATTCTTTGAAGCCGGCATCTTCACTGCCGGTGGTCCCCGTATGCTATTCGTCGCCGGTACGGGCAGCAAGAACACCGCTCCGAACTATGCTCCTGACGGCATGTACAATCTGACCGCAGACGGCGAAAAAATGTTCGTGAACGCCGTCAATTTCATGGTCAACAAGGGCAAGAGCATTGTCTTCGTCTCGGCGATGTACCCCTCGACGACAGACGCTAACGTGCCGAGCGATCAGGGCTTTGTGGATCTGCTCACGGCAGCAGGCTATGACGTGGACTACATGCCGGGGTCCCTCGTCGGGACCGGCTGGGTCAGCTACTGGGAGACCCTCGATCCGAACAAGCTGGCGGTTCTCGATGCGGCCGACCTGGTCATCCTTGCTCGCGGCTGCAACAGCGCCGGGATGGCTACGGACGCCGCGGAACTCGCCGCATGGGACAACGTGAAGAGCCCCGTCATGCTGATGAGCTCGTATATCGCCGCCAGCAACCGGTGGAAGTGGATCAACAGCACCAGTCAGGACGCTCGCAAGACCTACTACGACCTCAAGGCCATTGATCCGAATCATCCGCTTTTCGAGGGCGTGGCACTCGACGCCAACGATGTGGTTCGGTGGTTCGATCCGAATGCAGCCAGCGGGTATGCAAGCTTCATCAACACGGCCGACGCCGGCAACGGTAAGGTTCTGGCTGTCCGGCCCGACAATGGCAACATGCTGATCGCCGAGTGGCCCGCGGGCAAGCCGTTCTATGGGACTTCTACCCAGACCCCGGTTGACACACGCATGTTCTTCGGTGCCGGTACCCAGGAGGTTTCGGGCCAGAAGACCAATTGGGGTGTCATGAACCTCAGCGCCGAAGGTCAGAAGATCTTCATCAACGCGGTAGCCTACCTGATCGCGCCGGCGGAACTGCCCGGCACCAAGTAGATGCGAGGCTAAATGTAAAGGTAATCTCGGGCCTGTACTCCTCGTGGGTACAGGCCCTTTTTCTTTGCCGCTGGTGAGGATGCGGGCTGACACAAGTCGCAAGGGCCTGCGCCTCAACTCATCGTATCAACGTTGTTTCCCAGGTTCCTGTAGTCGATCTTCTCATGTGGATTGGTCCTGTTGAGATACTCTTCAACATTGGTGTAGCCGTCCTGGTCTGAGTCGATGCTGCTGTCCGACGCGTCGGCGGGATTCAGCTCGTGTTTCTTCTCCCACTCGTCGGGCATGCCGTCGTGGTCGGTATCGATCGGTACATCATCCGGCGAGAAGGAGTAATCGGGATAGCCCCCCACTTCTCTCGGATCGTTCACGATACCGTTTCCGACCGTCACCCTGCCGGTACGAACCATTTCGGTGACGCGCACATCGACGGCGTCGCGGCGGGGAAGAGTCGCACCGGCCCTGGTCAGCACAGAGTTGAAGGCCTCCGTCGCGGTTTCCTGCTTGACCGGCCAGCCCTCGAACGGAGTGTTGACGCGGGCGATCTCCTCAGGACCCTGCATACCTTTCCAGTTGTCGGCGGTGACATCGGGGAACCCCTCGACGATGTTGCCCGCGACGTACCACTTGCCGGCGCGACCGGCCGTCTTGGGGTACCAGTTGCCGGCTTCCCACTGCCGGCCGGGAGAATACATGTTGCGTTCCTCGATCCGGGCGATCGTGCTCCGCATGTTCTCGTTCACTGCCGGACCTGGCTTATAGTAGTTGTTGATCACGTTCAACAGCGAGGTTCTCATCGCCGCCGTCCATGGTGCGGTGACGCCAGTTGAAGATCACGTTGTTGCGGTAGTCGAACTCGCCGGACATGCCGATGGAGGGATTGCGTCCCGTGTTGCAGGCGAAGAGATTGTGGTGGAACGTGGAGTCCCGCCCGCCCCAGGTGCCGCCGAAAGCGTGATTGCCGGCGTTGAGCGCCTCGCTCGAAATGCACCACTGGACGGTCAGGTTTTGGACCGGCAGTTTCACGGTACCTCCGCCGGGCAGCGGTTTCATATAGCGATAGAGCGAGAGGTTCTCATCCATGCCCCAACTGGTGCTGCAATGGTCGACGATGATCTGCTCCTGGGGATTGCCACCGATGTTGTCCGATCCCTGGCCTCCCTCGGGCCGGCCGCGCCGCACGCGCAGATGACGAAGGATGACGTTGCGCGTGTTGATGTTCAGTGACTGGTTAGCCAGACAAATGCCGTCGCCCGGCGCGGACTGACCCGCGATAGTGATATTGGGATTGTCAATGTCGATGTTCGACTGCAGTTGGATGATGCCGGCGACGCGGAAAACAACGATACGAGGACCCTGTTCCTGGGTGGCCGCCCGCAGGCTGCCCGGACCACCGTCGTTCAGATTAGTCACCTCGATCACCCTGCCGCCGCGGCCGCCGGTGGTAAACATGCCGCCGCCCCAGGCCCCCGGGAATGCCGGGATTCCATCGGGCAGTCGTGGCGGCAATGGCGGCACTTGCCCGGGCGCAGGAACTACCTGCGTCTCGCTCGCCGCCGGCTGAGCCTGAACCGACGCACTCCAGCAAAGTGCACAAATACCAACGAATGCGGCGCCCCGAAGGAAGGTTCTGATCATACCCATCATGTGTGCTCCTCTCGTGTTCCAGTATCCTGTTCTTGCGGTGAATGCTCTTTACAGCGTCAGGCAAAGTAAAACCACGGCGGCCGATGCGATCAAGGCAAGGCTGCCTCTGCGGATGCGCAGCAGCCGGTCCGCGATCCTGTGTATGGCACGCCTCATGCCGATTCTCCTTCGAAATTCATCCTGTATACATAGTTGCGAACAGACACCATTTTATCTCCCGGCATCCCGTCCGGCAAGATGTCCAATCCCCTTTGAGTTTCCGGGAAATCTGTCCATAGGTCCCCTTCAACTCTCGAATCCAAATCATTTTATACTGGATGTCGCAATACCGCTATTGCCGATGGCGAATGCCATAATTCCCCTGAATTCACGGGGGATTCACGGAGATTCGTCGCGAGTGCGATTGACACTCCGGGGTCGATTTGGTATAAGAATAGTCATGTAGTGTCCGGGCTGATATGTTTTCATTCCACCCAGTGGAGTTGGAGCCAGGTGATGCATCTCACTCGCCGAACCTTTCTTAGACACTGTGCCGCTTGTGCCGGAGCGATCAACCTTACCCCCCTGCTACTCGGACGCCTGGAGGCCGCACTGACGGGCAAGGCGGCTCCCACCGTCCTGTGGCTGCATGGCAGCGGATGTCAGGGGGACTCGATCTCCTTTCTGAACCGCATCGACGCGGCCGCGGACGCCGGCCAAACCACGGCAGACGATATTCTGGTCCACTCGATCAATCTCGCCTATCACACCGTCGTGATGTCCTCCGCCGGCGAGACGGCGGTCACGATGCTCAACGAGGCCCAGGCGCGTGGCGGATATGTCCTTGCACTCGAGGGCGGCGTCGCCAGGGCGTTCGGTGGACGCGCCTGCCAAGTGTGGACCTATGACGGCCAGCGAGTCACGTATCAGCAGGCCGTTCTCGATCTGGCCGCGGATGCCGCGGCGATCCTGTGCGTCGGTACCTGCGCCTCATTCGGAGGCATTCCCCGTTCCGGCTCGAATCCGACGGATATCATCAGCGTCAAAGAGGCCACAGGAAAGAGCGTCATCAACATCCCGGGGTGCCCGGCCCACCCGGACTGGATTACCTGGGCGGTCGTGCAACTGATTCTGGGCAACAAGATCGAGCTGGACGCATATGACCGTCCCGTCGCCCTCTATGGCGCCAAGCTGCACGACAACTGCCCACGCCTGAACAGCACTATGGCAACAAGTTTCGGACAGGACAACTGCTGCGTGCTCGATCTCGGCTGTCGCGGCAAAACAGCCTTCAGCGACTGCTGGAAGCGCAGATGGAACAACGGCGTGAACTGGTGTGTGGACGCCAACAGCGTATGCCTGGGATGTACCGAACCCGACTTCCCCGGCGGAAACTTCTACACTTAAGGATCCGGCAACGATGAAAGTGACAGCCTCTTTTGACCCGGTGACCCGCGTGGAGGGTCACCTGCTGGTCGAGGTCGAGTTTGATACCGTCAACGGCATTCAGCAGGTGGTCAACGTCCAGGCCGGCGGCGTCATGTTCCGCGGTATCGAGAATATTCTCGTCGGCCGCGACCCGAGAGATGCGCAGCATATCACCCAGCGGATTTGCGGTGTTTGTCCCGTGGCGCACGGCATGGCGGCGGTCAAAGCCCTCGACGCGGCCTGCGGCGTCGCCGTGCCGGCGAATGCGCGGATCATGCGCAACCTGGTGAATGCCGCCAATTTCATCGAGTCCCACATCCTGCATTTCTACCTTCTGGCGCTGCCCGACTTCATCGCGGGACCCGCCATGCCTCCCTGGCAGGCGGAGTGGAACGTGGACAGACGCTTCGATCAGAAGGCTTCCGACACTCTCATGGCCGGCTATCTCAAGGCCCTTGAGATGCGGCGCAAAGGTCACGAGATGGGGGCCCTGTTCGGCGGCCGCCTGCCCCATCCTCCGGCCTATATCGCCGGCGGGTTCACAGCCAATCCCCGGCCGGAGCGCATCGCGAATTACAGGGCCTACCTGAATGAGCTGATTGGCTTTATCCAGGACCGGTATATACCGGACGCCGAGCAGCTCGCCTCGCAATACAGCGACTACCTCGGCTTGGGACGCGGGTATGGGAATCTCCTGGCGTATGGCGTATTTGAACTGGATGACGCCGGGGGCGATCAACTGCTCGCCGGCGGCCACGTTGTGGAGGGCTCTGCAACTCCCCTGCCGCTTGACGCCGCTTCCATTGCGGAGCACGTGACGCATTCATGGTTCAAAAACAACACCGACGGCCTCCATCCCGCTTCAGGTCAAACGAAGGCAGTCGATCCGGCGTCCAAGACGTACGCTTATTCCTGGCTTAAGGCCCCGCGCTATGAGGGCAGGCCGTATGAGGTGGGACCTCTCGCTCGCATGTGGATCAATGGCGACTATCGCAACGGGATCTCGGTCATGGACCGCCATCTGGCTCGGGCGAGAGAGGCGATGAAAATCGCGATGGCCGCACGCGAGTGGCTCGACGAACTCATTCCGGAAGGTCCTGTCTATCAGCCGCCGACGGTGCCGGACGCGGCTGCGAGCATGGGTTTGACGGAAGCGCCGCGAAGGGCGCTGGGACACTGGCTCGGAATCTCCGACGGCAGGATTTCGCATTATCAGGTGATCAGTCCCACGACGTGGAATGCATCCCCGCGTGACAACAGGGGTATCCTTGGCCCGCTGGAAGAGGCTCTACTCGGCACGCCGGTGCAGAATGTCGACCAGCCTATCGAGGTGATGAGAGTGATTCACTCGTTCGATCCGTGCCTGGATTGTGCGGCACACGTGGTGAAGCCGAAGCACAAGAGCAACGTACTGAAACTGGGTGGCTTGTGATGGTTCGGCGGCAGGAACGTGCTCGTGCGGCAATCGTGGGATTGGGGAACGTCCTGCTCATGGATGACGGCGTCGGCGTACACGCGATCCGGATGCTGAGCGGGCAGGCTCCCGAAGGCATCGTCCTCGCGGAGGTCGGCACCGCCCTGCTCGACGCGCTGGAGTTGTTCGAGAGTGTCGACGTGGTCGTGGCCATCGACGCGGTAGCTGCCGGCGGCTCGCCCGGGTCGATCTATTGCTTCGACGTCAACGACGCCGAAGTCCCTAAGCATGTCTCGCTGCACGAACTGGGGATCGCAGCAGCCCTGCGGTTGCTGCCTACGAAATCGAGACCACGGGTACTGATACTCGGCGTCGAGCCGGCCGTCATCGACTATGGCATGCAGCTTTCGCCCGCAGTTGGCGCTGTTCTCGGACAGGTGACCCGGACTGCGTGCGCGATGGCTGACCAACTGATGCACAGGGCCGCCGATGGCGCGACACCTCAGGATTTCTCCTCTTATGACAGACAACTGGAGTTGAACCGTGAGACGACGTGATTCCCTGAAGAGCATCTTCGCCTGGGCAGCGATCCTGTGGCTCGGCTGGCACAGCCTCGGCGCGGCCCCCCTCTACGCGGGCTGGAAACTGGTGGTGACGTTCACTACGACCTCGCCCAAAGGCGAGCTCAACTTCGAACCACAGCACGTGCAGGCCGTCTGGGTCGAGAATGCCGCCGGCGCTTTCGTCAAAACGATCGGACGATGGGGAGTCATCGAGCATCGTCATCTGACGCAGTGGAACGCTGCCGACGGAACGAACCTCGACGGCTTCACCGGCGCCACGCCAAAGGCATACCAACAGCACACCATCACATGGGACCTGACTGACCGTAGCGGCGTCCAAGTGCCGGATGGCACATATTACATACGGTTCGAATTGACGAATCACAACGCTACGAAGAATCAGTTCAACCGGGCGACATTCGTCTTCGTGAAAGACGGCAATCCAAGGTCACAATTCTACCCATCACAGGGCGGATTCCTGAACGTCACGCTCGACTACACGTTCACACCCACAGTGCGGCCCCAAATCACCAACAAGCCGGCAATGTATGTCACAGGCAACTCCGCCCGGCTCCGCGGCGAGATCCTTGACACAGGGGGCGAGGACCCTAATGTCCACATCTACTGGGGCGAGAATGACGGCGGTACGGACCCAAGGAGATGGGACTATCTCACAGAGCTTGGACCGCAGGCGGCCGGGGTCCTCTACCTGGACCTCACGGACCTGGACGCCGCCACGAAGTACTATTATCGACTCTATGCCCGGAACTCCGCCGGCGGCCAGTGGACCGACGGCACGGTGGATTTCTCCACGAATGGCCCGACCGGCTACCATACCGGCTATCGCGTACAATCCGGCCGAACGAGAGTTCAGGGCTCGCGTTTCGACGTGGATGTCCTGCCTGTCAACGATACTGGCCGGGCCTTCGCCTTGTTCAGCTACGGCACCGGTTGGCAGCCGGGAGAGGAGAATGCCAATGTCGTCATGGCCAGGGGTCGCCTGCTGGATACCGACACCATAAGAATCGAACGAACCTCGCCCGCGAATTCCACCTGGGTCAGTTGGGAGGTCATTGAGTGTCTCGGCCGGGAATTCCAGATTTATCGGGGCAGCGGATCGCTCGGCAATGAGCAGAGTTCCGTCGATGCCGCCCTGAGCGGCTCGCAAGCACAAACGGGAGGGCGTGTCCTCGCTGCCGCCGCCTCCGAGGTCAGAGTGGATCCTTCGCGATGCATCGCCTTCGTGACCGCCGACACGTCTTCCACCGCTCGAACCTACTACCACGAGGCCCTCCTGACCGCCTATGTCAATTCGGCCACAACCGTGCACATAGAAAGGGCCGCCGCGGGACACTCCGTGGTCAATTACAATTGGGTCGTCGTCGAGTTCGATCCGGCGGCAATTGCCGGCGTCCAGCATGGTAACGTGCATTTCACCGGCGCCTCCGCGACAGCGCCCGCCTCGGCCAAGATTCTGCCGGTCAATCCCAATTCCTCCATTCTCCTCTACCAGACTCGGTCGACGGTCAACGGCCTGGCCTATTCGGCGGTTGCCGGACGCCTGGCCTCAAAGGACACCGTCCAATTCTATCAGTACACGGGGACCACCGGGACGCGATACATTGAGTATCACGTGGTCGATTTTGGTCCGTCCGCGTTGGCCCAGCACGGCCGCCTCGATTTCTCCGACGATGCCGGCTGGATGTCCGCGGACTGCCGCCTGGCACAGCCTGTCGATACCGGCAGAGCCATGTTCTTCCACGGCCAGACCTGCAACGGGACCGGAGACCTCTACCCGCGGCCGTTCTCGACAGCGGAATTCACGGCTGACGACAACCTCCGCATTGAGCGCCAGTTCCCCGGCCAGCAGAGTCACATCGAATGGCAGGTGCTCGAGCTGCCCGCCGCCATGTTCGTTGCCCAGGAGCCCGACATTGAGTTGGCCCCGGATGCCCTGGCGTTTGCTCCGACAGCCGTCGGCTCTCATGCTGACCTTGCCTTTGACATCCACAATACCGGCACTGCCGATCTGCAAGTGCACTCGCTTGAGTTGGTGGGTCTGAACAAGACCGGCTATAGCCTCGTGTCACCGCCGGCGCTTCCCTTCACCGTTTCTCCTTTGACCGGCAGAACAATCCTTGTGCGTCTTACGCCTGCCGCATCCCAAAGCTATGAATATGCGAAGCTGGCCATCGGCAGCAATGATCCCGACGAGCCGGTTGCAGAGCTTACCCTCGGCGGCACCGGAACAGCACCTCTGCTGCCATGACGGCCGGCGTTCAGGCCCAATACTGCCAGCCTGCTCTTCGCAGTGGCGACAGCCTCCGGCCAAGTCACTGTGAAAATGGTCCTGTGGACCTCAAACCTCCCAGGGCCCGCGCATGTGCCGGGCGCGAAGGCGGTTGGCCTGCTCGTCACCGACGAACTCTTCGCGGCTCGGGTCCCAGGTCAGCTTGCGACCCAGCAACATGCCGATGGCGCCAATGGAACAGAGGGTCGTCGAGCGATGGGCGATTTCGACCGGGGCACAGGTCCGCCTTCCTCGCCGGACGCAATCGACGAAGTCACCCGGCAGGTTCTCCTGTAGACGGACTTTGTCGTTGGGGCCGATCCGAACGCGAAGAAGCTTCTTGGGATAGGCATCCACCTTGTCGCGCCAGATGAACACCCAGCCATCGGTACCTTCGAATGTGATACCCATGCGATGTTGCGGCCAATCGGGGCCCGACCGGGAGCCAAAACCGTCACCGAAGCAATCCGTCCAGTGCCACTTCAGGCCGCCGGGGAAGGTATAGTGCATCTGCCAGCGGTACGGATTGTCGAACAGGCCCTCGGGGGGGAAGATGCCGCGGGCCTCGATCTCGACCGGCCCCGCATACTCATCCAGTCCGGAGCCCTGCATTGCGCTATCAGCATGGTGCACACCCCAGCCGGCGATGTAGCCCATGCTGTAATCGGAGATGTGATACCAGGGATGCGACTGAATCCGCAGCGGCGTGAACGGGGCCCAGGGAGCAGGCCCCAGCCACATCTCCCAGTCCAGTCCGGCGGGGACGGGCTGCGGCGGTTGCGGCGGGCAAGTTATCCCGGCCGGACTGCCGATCCGCACATGCTTGAGTTGGCCGATGTACCCGTTGAGCACCAACTCGCAGCCGAAGAGCATACGAGCATCGTACCGTTGCTGCGTGCCATGCTGGAAGACGATCCCGTGGCGATGAACGGCATCGACCACCGCCCGGCCTTCCGCGATGGTCCGGGTGAGCGGCTTCTGGCAATAGACGTGCTTGCCGGCCCGGGCGGCAGCAATTGTGACCAGCGCATGCCAGTGGTCGGGCGTGGCGATGTAGACTGCGTCCACGTCGTCACGGGCCAGGACCTCGCGGAAGTCATTGTACGCGGTGCAAGTCCCACTGCCCTGTTTAGCCTCTACATACGCCTTCGCCGCCTCGCGCCGCTGCTGCTGCACGTCGCAGACGGCCACGTACTGCACGTCATCGCGCAGGAACATCTGCCAGCCGAAGCCCAGTCCAATCGCCGCCATACGGATGCGATTGCTGGGCGCGGTGCTTGCGCCAAGCCCCAGGGCGCACGCGGGCACCCAGCAGGGAAGCGTCACAGCCGCCCCGGCTCCGCAGGCCCATTTGACAAACTGCCGCCGATTCGTTTTGTATTCGTGTGGCATGCTCAACTCCCAATGTGTTAATCGGCAAGGCAAACCTCGTCACCTGCCGACGCGAATTATGGCTGGTGCGTTGTTCGAGAAGCAGGGACGTCGCGACCGGCCCCGCGCAGCAGAATTGCCCCTCGGAGGGCCGCGATCCGCACGGTCTGGGGCACGTCCTGCTTGCAGAGCTTTTCATAGATGGTGAGGGCTTCGGCCCGCCTGCCCGCCGCATGCAACTGCTCGGCACATTTCAAACAGCTATCCGCGACAACCGCCCGGGTGGCAGCGTCGAGTTGTAAAGACGCCGGATTTTGCGTCTCTGCGGAGTGATGACCAGCCGTCGGCGCTGCGTCCAAAGCCGCAGTCAATGCCTCGATAGCTACCGGATCGCTGATCTTGCCCAAGGCGCCGGCTGCCGCCTGGCGGGTGGCTGCGTCCTGATCACCCAACAGGCGGCCCAGACGGTCAACTGCAAGCCGGCTGCTTCGATTGCCCAGCGTATGGATCACACCGATTCGGAGTTTGCCCGGCACACGGTCCAGAGCCCGACACAGAGCCTCGTCCACCGCGGAATCGGGAATGCGTTCCAGGGCGAAGCAGGCCATATTCGAGAGCGCCTCGTCGTTTAGAAGCTCGGCCAAAGCGGGTACGCTTGCCGCAGAGCCGATGATCGCCAGACGGCGGCAGACAAAGTCCTTGGCCGCCTGCGTGGAAGATGGATCAGCCAGCACTTCGATCAGCCGCGATTCGAGAGTCGTACGGGCCCGCGCGTCTTTGTGCGAAGAACGAACGGCCTCGTCGATGGACTCCAGGGGCCGACGAGTCGAGCCCCAATCATAAGCCGGCAGGTAATCCCAGGCGTCCAGTGTATAAGCGGCCGGCGGCTTGATGTCCGGGCCATACTTCTGGAGCAGGTATGCGTAGAGGCCGGCACGCTGGAGGTCGGTCAGCGACGTTTGGTAGATCATGACCTCCGAGACGTCACCATGGAAGAAGCCGCGTTCCTGATTCATGTAGAAGCGCCCGCCGAGGCGAAGCTCGTCCATCGCGGTGACAGCGTCATTAGCCACCCGGCCCTCTTCCTCAATTCCGTTGATCCATAGCCGCGAGCGGCCATTGCCCGTGCCCAAGATAATGATCTGGCCCTCGCCGAACGGGGCCGTCTCCGTGCGGAGATTCGTGGCGCCAGGCAAGTCCTTGAGCCCTTCGAGGTTGAGTACGCTAAACTGCGGCGTCTCGCCGGGACCGAGGTCGATGTTCAGGCCAGTCACATAATCGTTCTGCCCCGGCCGATTTGTCGCCAGGAGCCCATGGAACTGCCCGTTCCCCGCGTTCGAGCGCGGCGTGACAACAAGCACGACCGTCCACGCCTGAGCCGATTGCCCAAAGGTCGTGTCGCGGAGCACATCGTCAACACCATCGAATCGCGCGGCCGCTTTGCCGCCCAGCGCCTTGGCCACATAAAGCGGCTGCTGCGCGGCGGAACTGGTCAGTGAGGGCGAATGATTATTCGCCCCTACATTCGACCACGCCGAGATGCGCCCGTCATCGTTGACCGTCAGCGTCGCCCGGTCCGAAGCATCCAGCCACAACAGCAGGTTCGGGTCCTTCGCATTCGGCGCGACCGGCGCAGCGTCGGGGAGCGTCACTGCGGCGGCGCGCTTCTGCTCCGAGGTGCGGGCGCCGCACAGCACCAGCGGATCGAAGCGATACGGGGACTCGCCCGCCGCCCAGGCCATCCCGCGCAAGAGCAGGATGCGGAAATAGGGATCGTCAAAGGTCCAGGTGTAGTGCCCCAGGACGCAACTGTAGACTCGGCCCTTGCCGACCGTGAGGGTCCAGAACATTGGCTCGGGACGCATCTGGTCGGAGTCCTTGGCCTTTTCGTCGGCCGTGGCCAGTAGGTCGATCCGTGAGGCATCGCCCACCAGCGGCCAGTACGTCTCATCTTCAAAATGGATTTGCTGCGGCAGGCCCTTGCAGATCGGGTGCTCGGGGGCAATGACCTTCAGGTCGATAGACCCGTGCCGGAACAGAGTATAGCCGCTCTCCCAGGCCAGTCCAATCGACTCGGCAAGCGGCCGGGCCGTTGGCTGCTCGGCAATTATGGCCGAGTGCACGGCGACGAATCCGCCGCCACGATCCAGGAGGGCCTTCACGTCGCGCAATCTGGCCTCGTTCCAAAAGCCACCCGTCCCTATGAAGACAACGACGAGATCGGCTTGAGCGAATTGCTCTGCGCTCGGCCAGTCCTTGGCGGTCTCGACCTTCACATTCACGGCGCCCGCCGGGGGGCCCTGCGAAAGATCGGCCGCCGGACCATACAGATTCACCGGTCCCGTGCCTGCTTCCTTGCCGCCCAGGAGCACTTTCCATCGCTCCATCCATCGCGGGTAATCGTGCTCGTGCGGGCCGTGATCTTTGCGGTTTGCAGCCAGCACAATCTTCAACGGACGCAGCTCGCCAGCCGGTGGCGGCGGCGCCTGGGCCAGCACGGCCCGCACCTCCTGAATGTCCCGCGGAGGCGGCGGCACAGCGCCTCGGGCCGAGTTCACAGAGAGCGCCAAACACAGGCTCACCATCGCCAGGATGACCGGACGGAACACCTGTCTGCCCATACTCGATTCCTCTATCGTTTTCACTGTCTGGATTTCACGCAGCGCACGACGACCTGGTAGTCGGAGAGGGTTTCGCCTGTAGTCCAACTCCGGTTGCCGGGCAGATGATTCAGGATCAATTGGTCTGTTACCCGTCCGCGCTCGGCGCGGTCTGCCGCCAGATAGGAAGCCCGCAGCGGCCGATCGGACTGAACCACGATCACGTCGTCCACGACAATTCGTCGGGTGGCCTCCCAGTGCCACTGCTGCCTACTGCATGATGCGACTTCTATGAGTTGGTCATCGGCCGTCACGCGACGGCGGGCGTGCTCATAAATCCAATGCGGATTGTTGAGGATGCCGACGAGGCCGGTGGCAATTTCGGCGGTAGAGACGTTCGTAAGAGCGATGAGCTTCTCCGCCATCAAGAACGAGCCGTCGGGTTCCGAGCGGAAGCGGAGCTGGGCCCGGATCTCGTTTCCATGGTCCACCGTCAGGGAGGCATCGAATCCGTCCGGCGTTTCGCGGATCTCAGCGTTCTGCACTCGCAAGGCAAGAGCGTCGCGCGCCCCAGCCAGGCGCACGTGGCCAATGCCGTTGCGCTCGTGTGGCGAGACCACGCGATCCAGGCGGCTGGGCACGCACTGAGCCATGACCTTGGCGCCCCAACTCACCGTGTGAATCGCGTCGGGTGTGCGATGCAAAATCACCTGGGCCGAGTCCCAGCGACGCACCCCAATGCGTTCGCGCGGCGCGTTGGGGACCTCTCCCGCCAGTTGCAGCGACAGCCAGGCGTTGGCCAGCGAGCGGAGCAGGTCCGACTGGGTCGAGGCAAAGAAATACTCGCCTGGATGGAAGACCGCTCCGTCGGTCGAGCGCGCCTGCATTTTTTCCAACGTGTCCAGCGTGTGAAGCACCCACATCCAGGCATCCGGGTCGAGCGCCCACACCGCCATCAGCACGTGCTTGCCAAGCCAGGAGGGATTGCGGAACAGCTCCCAGTCCTGCCCGTTCGGATACACGAAACCGCCGTCGGGCAAGAGCATCCATTTCAAATTCTCGTAGATGGGCGCCACGTTGAACAGCAGCGCCTCGGGGATCCGGCGGCCGGTCATCGCGAAATCCGGCGCACAGCCCAGCGACAAGCTGAAAGTCGTCATGTAGTCGGGGTGGACGAAGTTGTGGTTCTCCAGCGTAAAATCATCAAAAATGTTCGCGCCGGTGAACTGCTCGCGCACCGGCCGGCCGTCTACCACGGCTTCATTGCGTTTGTCCGCGGGGCGGAGGAAGGACGACATTACCCATCTCTGGTACGCCTTTTCCCAGCCGGCGCAGCGAGGATCGTCGGGCAGCAGGAGTATCGCCACAGAGAGCACCTGGCTATTCCAGGCGTTCTCCTCGGCCTTGGTGTCGGAGCGCAACTGGTGCGGTGGCTCGGAGCGCGCGATGCGGTCGGCCTCGTGGGCCGCCACTCGCCGGACGCCCTCGCGCAGATCCACAGGCAACTGGGGCCATACAAACCATGCGCCTCGCCCCAGCATCTGCGTCCAATGTGCCGACTGCCATGCATCGCCCCACTTCTTGCCGTCGCTTGTCGGACGCGAACCGGTGACGTGCGTGGCGACGAGGTAGCGTATCATTGGCACAATTGTGCCGTCCAGGAGTTCGGGCCGGGAGACGCCCACGACCTTTTCGTCGTACCGACCGAAGCGATGCAGGAAGGCGAAGCCCTCAATCACGCCGGTGTTGGGCCGAATCCAATGCTCGCCGCTTTTGCTGTCCGTCAGCAGGCGAAGCGCGGCATCATCTTTCCACGGGTGCACGGCGTCGAGCAGATAACACGCCTGCTTTTGCGTAGCGCGGTAGATGCGATCCTGAACCTCGCGCACCGAGGCAGGCGCCTCGGCGGGCAGGCGGAGTTGCATGGGCTCAGAGACTTCCCCTGCAGCCCAGCTCACGGTGCCGGCACAGAAGAGAACCAGCGGAACTATGATTCGTGTGGTTTTGTGGTGCTTCATGGCCGCTCGGTTGACTCCTCACTTCTGCCTGAGCGAGTTCTTGACCTCCTCCAGAAATCGCGTCTCGTACTTCACGTCCGGCAGCAGCACGCTGCCCTCGGTCCACTCGTTCCATGCGTTGATCACGATGGCCGGCGGGCGCAGACGGGCGGATTCGGCGTGTTTCAGTGCCCTCTGGAATAGCTCACCGAAGCGTTCCGGCGTGTTGTTGATTACCAGCGTGCTGTAAGGGTAGCCCTTGTCCGCCGGAAGCGGCCATGGCGCGTCCTTCACCCAGCGCGGCGACGGGTCCCAGCCGACCGTCACCGTAGGCGCGTGCGGCAGGATACCTGCGTCCATCTCCTTCCAGAACGCCTCGTGTCGCGCCATCAGATCGGCATAGTCATCCAGGGGTTGCTGCGGCAAGCGGGCCTTGCCGCTGGCGGTGACGTTGTAGCAGGTCGTGCTGTCAAACCCTGCCTCGCGCAGTTGCGGGACGCCGTCGGCGCCCCCGGTGAATGCGGCGAAGTGCACCTGGCCCAGACCGGCCGACGCAACCTGCTTGCGTGCGGCGTCCAAGACCTCTCGCGTCTTTTCCGGCCCACCGAGTTGCTGCATGAAGGCCCACGGATCGAAGATCGAGAAATAGGGACGGCCACCCACACGCCAGTAGTTGGGCCGGCCAAAGTGCAGCTTGATGCATTCGTCCATCACTCGCGTGAAGTCGGCGGCCGAGTGTCGGATGGGCAGAAGCCGGTCCATCGGGCGGTCGATCGGCACGGGGAAATAGTTGCCCCAATTGTGATTGGCCCACATGAGGGCGTATTTGAGCCGCTCGCGGTTGTCGGCTTTCAGGAAGCCCTCTTCGAGCGGCCGATGCAGGATCTTCACGCCGGAATACCAATACCAATCGAAGATGAAGACGGTAATGCCGTGATCGGCGGCCAGCGCGATCTGGCGTTCCATCCACTTCGGGTCGGCCTCGTCAAAGGGGCCCCACTGAGGCTTGAAGAATTGCTGGCCGGGGAAACGCGTGGGGGCCTCCGCAAGCAGCGTCCACTCGTTCCAGCCCTCGCCGAACCAGGCGTCGTAGTGAATGTCCCGATGATAACCGGGGAAGTAGATAGTGGCCACGTCGATGCGACCGTCGGAGGCCGGCTTTTCGTTGCCCAGGGCTGATCTCGCACCGAGCGTCAGACATAAGCTCACCGCCGTCAGGACGATCGGACGGAACGACAGAAGTCTACTCATGGTGATCCTTTCTCCTTTGTCATCTGCCTGGGACTGGAGCCTGCCGACTGAAGCGGCCGGGCGTACCAATAGGCCGTGCTGCCCCAGACCGGGTGGTCCCGATGAATGATAGTATTGCCGATCATGCCAGCCCCGTCCATCCCGAAGGTCTCTTCCGCCACCCGGATATTATGCTGAAACTGAAAGGCGTCATTGAGGTGAAAGGAGTACAGGGCCACATCGCCCGGATGGGTCTTGATGAAGCCCGAGACCGCCTTGCGATCGAAGCTGCACCAGCCGGAATTGAAGTACTCCTCGCTGCCCGTGCCGTGATAGCTTGGCGGCCAGCCGTCCTCATCGGTCCAGATCAGCCAGTCCCCTTCGCCCCACCAATCCTTATGGGGCCACTGCACGTGCAGCAGGACGCCGACGTACTTGCCCGGACCTTGGCGATCGAGCACCATGTGACACGGGATGTCTTTCGGACCGAATTGCGGCCTATCGGGCTGCGCTGCGAGAGCTTCGGTCCAGGTCGCATGGAAACGGGCCGTTGCGGTCGTCAAAGAAGCGTTCCACAGGCAGATCGAGAACGGGGCGCTCGGCATGGTCGAGGAGAATCTGCAGTCGCGTGCCGGCCGGACCCGATCGCCCCAGGATATCTTTGCCTTGGCCAAGCCAGCCGGTGAACATACGGTGGATGCAGCCGGGGCCGTTCACGTCCAGCAACACGTTTCGGCCGTCTTCCACACGTTTGAAATCCCAGCCATCAAAGTTGCCACCCGAGCGATCCCAAGTGCTGGACATGGCGGTGTGCGACGGCTCCAACTCGGGCAGGTGGTCCAGCGTCCGCAATCGGCTCAGAAAGAAGGTCAAGTCCCTGACCAACGATTCATTTGGACCGGCAACAGGATGAGAGCCGCCAAATGCCACCGCCCCACCGACGGAGCAGACGACATGAGCGATTACCAGGACCAGCCAGAGCAACACTAAGTAGGTAGCCAAAAGTCTTCACACAAAAGCCTTGAGCCAGAAATCCGCCGACAAGACACCGGCTTTGCGGAGGCCCTGGGTCGCAGTTAGTCCCAAGAGCCACTGTTCCGCGTAGGCCGCCTCATCATCAATCGTTTGGAACTGGCGATTGGCCGCAATCAACCGTTTCAACTCCTTCCAGAGATGATCCTGAGAGTTCAGTTCCGGGCACTGCTTCGGCAACCACAAGAGGGTCACCTCCAAGTGGGTGGCCAGTCGTTGGCTTTTGATCGCCTGATGAAAAGAGGCCTTGTCCAGCAACAGCCAAATCGGGCGTCCGGGATACCGTCGCCGCAACTCCCGCAGGAAGGCTTGAAAGTCCTCTTGCCGCTGGCGGGGCCGACGCAGGACCACCCGGTGTCCGGTTCGTGGATTGATCGTGCCGAACAGAACCCGTTTGTCGTTTTGACCCGTGATCTTGACCTGCGCCTGTTCGCCGCGAAACGCCCACACATAGCGCAAGGGCGGAAACCAGCGGAGGATGGTCGCATCCGAAAACAACAGCACCGCCAGCGCCGGCATCCGTTTCAGGCGGCGAACCAGGCCCCCTTTTTCTGGGCTCGGTTCGGGTCCTTGGTCGCATAGACATACCGGGGACGTTTCCACCGCAGATCCAAGTCCCGCATCCGCCGCCGCAGGGTACGAGGCGAGATTGCACACCCGTACCTTTGCTGGAGGTGATCTGCCAGCAAGGACACCGTCCAACCCGTGGCGCGATAGCCCAAACGCATCGGGTCCCGGCGGAACTCGCGTACCAGACGGGCGTCCGTGATCGGCGTGGCGACCGGAGGCCGTCCGGAACGCGGTGCGTCCTGCAGGCGGTCTGGACAATGGGTGTGCAGATAGGCCCGCACCCAGCGATAGACGCTCCACGGCCGGGTCCCGGTGATCTGCGCTGCTTCCGGAACCGTCCGACCCTGGGCCACCAACAGGATCGCTCCGATACGCCGGTAGGTGCGAATGTCAGCGACCCCCTGTAAGGCCCGCGTAAGACGATGTTTATCATATCGATCGAAACCACGTTCTGAGGCGCTCTTCGTTCTTCGCATGTACCCCATCATACACGCGAAGAGAATCGTTCCTGTGAAAACTTTTGGCTACCTACTTAGCTTCTTCACAAGCATCAATATGTCTCCCATGGGGCACGGGTAAAGCCCGGCGCCGCTTCACGGCCGAATCGCAGGGGCGGGTTGCCATTCTCGAATGCGCCGATATCCGGGGCAGTTCCCTCATAGTCGTCATTGAAGCCCGGCAGACGTATGCCCTTGTCGATCGCAGGATTGGCGACCTGAATGAGAGGGTCAGTGATTGTGAAGTCTTTTCCACTACGTGAGTACTCGACCTTGCCCCACTTGATGGCAGGGACCGTCGCGGCCAGGAACCACTCCAGCCGGTCGGACGGCACGAACATCGAGCGGACAAATCCACCGGCAAGATAGCCTCCCGTCAAGTCGTTGCGAAAATCGTTCGGCGGACCATCGCCGGTGGAGGCAGGATAGGTGTCGCCGCGGACGCGAAAGATGTTGTTCTTCGACTCCGCGTTGCTGATCCCGTGGCCACTGAAGACGCTCAGTGCCCCGTTGGGTTGGAGGGCGGTGTTGTGGAAGATGTATCGTCGGCCCCGGTCGCCGGGGACTTCCTCGCCATTGACAGTAATCGTCTTCCTGGGACCGCCGGTCTTGATGATCATGCCGCCGCCGGGGTCCTGGTGCGAGATACGGCTGGAGGCGAATATGTTGCGGTAGATATAGAGCGGTCCCATCGACGTGCTCGCTGTGGCGATGAACACAAAGGTCTTGTCGATGTAGTTGCCCCAGATGCGAACATTCATGTTCGCGCCTTCGCTCTCGATTGCGTCGTCCCAGCAATTGGTGATGATATTACCATAGATATCGGAGTCACGGTTGGGGCTGCCCTGGAAGCTGAAATTGCTGCCGCCGCCGATCCCGTCGTTATACCCGTGATCCTCGGTCGAGCGAATCTCGTTGTAGCGGATGATGTTCCCGCCGGAAGAATTCAATAGGGTGATCCCCTGGGGTCCGTCCGGATGGCCGGACTCCCAGTCGTTTGAACCGCTGCGAGGATGCTCAATCAGGTTCCGTTGCAGGATCAGTCCGCCCGCGCCGGCCTCGGCATAGATCGCGCTGTCGGAGCCATGAAACACACCCCAAACCCGGGCCCCACCCACTCGACCCCACTGAGTCATGTGACAATCTTCCACAACCACGTTCTGCACGCCCTTGCGGATGAGCACCGCATGCTGTCCGGCGTTCTTCAACTCCAGCCCGCGAATGATGACGTAGTCCGCCGCCACCTCGATGCAGTTGTCGTGCAGGTCGAACACGTCAATCACCGTCTTTGTCCCTGGGGTCGGAGTCACGAGGTGCCATCCATCAGCCGTGCCGGCTTCTGTGATCCGCACCGGCTTGTCCAACTCGCCGCCCGCCAAATGCGTTGTCTTGCCAATGGGAAACCGCTCGTCTCGCGTGGCGGCCGCGAGCGCAGCCTTCTTGCCGGAGGGCGAGGTCAACTCAATCTCGTAGGTTGTGCCGGGCTGGAGGCGGACCAGGCTCCCACGAAATTCGCCTTCCCGCTCGGCATACCACAACGGGTACCCCTCGCGCCACGCACTGCCCCCCTGCTCACGGAAACGGACCTTCGCGTCGCCTTTCCCGCCGTCATCCAACTTCCAGTACAAGCCGATGCATTCGAAGGTCGGCACCGCTCGCGCCTGCTTTTGCTCGGCGGCCGCACGAATGACGGGACCGCCGATGAGGGTTAACAGCACAGCCAAAAGCCAGAAGGACACAGCCTTCATTTTTCTCTCCTTTCTTGTGCCGGCTGTCGCACCGCTTCCGTCAGCGGTCCGAACAGGTACCGGCGCACCGGACTATGAAAGCGGCCGGGCTCGGTGGCGGCCGTTTCCAAATCCCCACCGTTGCGGACGGCGATGAGATCCAGGCTGGGGATAACCAGGAGGATTTGATGACCCGCGCCGGAGCCCCAGAATGCGTCCTTCGGCAGCTCGGGGTACGAACCATCGTTGTTGCTCCACCAGCCGATGCCACAATTGCCCGGCGTGCCTGCGTCCCGAGTGACGAGCCTCACTGCCTCGCGGCTGATGAGTTGTTTGCCTTCCCAATCGCCTTCGCGCAGCATGAGCCGGCCCACGCGTGCCGCTGCCCGAGCGGTGTACCCGCCGCCGCCCCAGGAGCCGACCAAGGGTAAGCCATCCACTGTATAGGTGCTGCCATAACCGACAGACCAGTCCGCATCCGCCACCCCGATAGGCCGCATCACGCGCTCACGCAACAGCGTGCGAATATCTTTGTGCGACGCATCCCGCAGCGCGGCCGTGACGCAGTAGGTCAGCATCGCGATACCGGGATTACTGTATTGCATCTTCTCGCCGGGCTCAAAGAGCATCGGAGCGGCGTCACGTGAGAGGCTGAAGGGATCCTGAGGCGGATCGAGACGCTTCCAGAAATCGCCCTTCCAGCCGGTGAGCTTATCGTGCGGCAGGCCATCTGCTTCTGCATCCTCGATGCCCGAGGTGTGCGAGCCAAGATGGCGAATGGTGATCTTCGACTTGCGTGGATCACTTCTCCACTGAGGCACGAATTTGGCGGCAGGATCATCCAGTGCGATCAGACCATCGCTGACGGCCACAGCCAGCGACGCGCCGCCCACGACCGCCTTGGCCATCGACGCCGTGTAGTGCTGCTTGTCTGCTCCGTGCCCCTCCTGGTACCACTCGCACACGATCCTGTCGTTCCGGATGACAAGCAGTCCTTTCGTACCGTGGTCGGCCAGGGACCTCCTCATCTCCTCCAGTCCAGGCCCGTCCATCCCCTGATCTTCCGGGCTCGACCTTATCCACTGGAAAGCAGTCGCGCGATTACCATCCGCCGCCGCGGCATCCATAATGCCGATGATCGTCAAGACCAGCCAAAGCAGCAGTGACTTGTTCAAACAACGACTCGGACGCCTCATCGTGGTCCTCCCCTGAAAGGATCCCAAACGCGGAACCCTGCATTGTCATTTGTGGTCTATGCCCCTTGGTCGATGGCCGGCCACCCATAGGCAGCCGTCATTCTTTTGGCTTTGCGGCGGCTTGGTCGGGTAGCGCCGCTTTCCAGCCGGCCTTCAGCAGTTCAGCCATGTCCTGCCGCGTCTTTGCATAGGCCGGGTCGTCCGCGAGGTTGACTGTCTCCCACGGGTCCTTCTCCAGGTCGAATAGCGCCGCAGGGACCGGCCCCTTCTGGAACGCCAGGTAACTGAACTTGCGGCTTCGCACGACCTGGTTGTTTTCGTTCTCCACCATGAACACGGCTTTCTTCCAGGGCCGGCTTGGATTGGTCAGCAGTGGCGAGAAGCTCAGTCCCTCCAGATTGGTGGGCAAGTCAAGGCCCACGAGCTCGCCGACAGTGGGCAGGAAGTCCACGAATTCCACGAACTCGCGGCAGACCTGGCCATTGCCCGGCGCACCCGGCACACGCACCCACAACGGTGCCCGCCGTGTGGCCTCGAGCATCGAATATTTGGACCAGAAACCATGATCGCCCAGATGGAAACCGTGGTCGCCCATGATGAAGACAATCGTGTTGCCGGCGAGGCCCTGCCTCTCCAACTCGTCGAGAACCATACCGATATTATTATCCACGAAGCTCACGCAGGCGTAGTAAGCGGCGATTGCCTCCTTGACCTGCTGCGGCGTCGGCTGCTGCCTCATGAAGATATCCGGGTTGCCAACGGTCACGCGGCGACGGTAGAGGCTGCCCTCCACCTTAGGCGGCGCGGGCGGATCGGGGATCTTCGCCGGGTCGTACATGTCGATGTACTTCTTCGGCGCGATGAGCGGCGTGTGCGGACGCGATTGATGGACCGAAAGGAAGAACTGCTTTTTCGTCTGCGCGAATTCCTTCAGCAACGCACAGGCAATTTGCGCATTACGATAGTCACCTTCTTCTTCAGGCTCCAGGCCCGAATCGCCGTAGCGGTCGGAATTGCGGACGCGCCACTCGCGGTAGGCTCTGCTGTTTTTGTCCTTGGGAGCGGGGTCTTTCTGGGCGCGTTTGACCGGTGGGAACGTCAGGATAGGACCGGGCCCTTCCCATCCCGGGGGCTTGCCGTAACTTTCGATTCGGTCGAAGGCGAGCAATTGCTTCTCGGCGTATTCCACCGTGTGGAAGAACTTGCCGATGACGGCGGTGTAGAAGCCTTTCTTCTTCAGCAACTCCGGCAGAGTGACCGTATTGGGCGGCAGGCTTTTGTCCATCTCCTGACCATTGTTCCAGACCCGGCTGGTGAGCGGACGCAATCCGGTGAGGAACGAGCTGCGGGACGGATTGCAGCAGACGGCCTGCACGTACGCCGAGTCGAAACGAATAGCGCTGGTGGCGAAACGGTCCAGATTCGGGGTCTTGCAGATGGGATTGCCGTAGCAGCCCGGCGTGTTCGCACTCCAATCCTCGGCGATAATAAACAGGACATTCATCTTCGATGTGTCCGGCATCCGATCCGCGGCGAGTGCGTCCTTCGGGATAATGGCCAGACCAGCGCAAACGATCAGCATGATCAGAAAGGATCTCATGTGTGCAGTCCTCATTGGATGGTTCCCATTACCACGAGAGCGATTCGAGGAATCGTAGGCTCTGTGGGATTTGTTCGATGACGGTTGGTGACTCGTCTTCGATGAAATAGTGCTTGATTCCCAACTCCTGTGCAACGCGCAGAATCCTGGCCAGGTCGATCTGGCCCGTGCCCAGCGCTACGTCATTGCGGACATCCTCCGAGCCGGTCAGCTTGCCCGTCTGCACGCCCTTCTTCAAATCCTTGATGTGGAATAGCTCCCAGCGGTCGGGATAGCGCCGCAGGAGCTCGACCGGGTCCTGGCCCGGATGCACGGTCCAGAACACATCCATCTGGAAAGTGACCAAGCCGGGCTTCGTCTCCTTCACCAGCAAATCGAAGAGCGTACCGTCCCCGTGCGGGACGAATTCATAACCATGATTGTGATAATAGAACTTGATCCCCTGTGCGGCCGCCACTTTGCCCGCGTTGTTGAAGACAGCCGCCGCACGACGGCAGGCGGCTTCGTCGAACGGGCCCTCGTGAGGGATCCACGCACAGCCTGCATAGGGCAAGCTCAACTCCTTGGCTTCCTTCACCGCGGCCTCGGGGTTCTTCTCCCATTGCTCGTAGGACCAGTGTCCGCCGACCGGTTTGAGACCGTACCATTGGAGCCTCCGGCGGAACTGCGCCGGCGTCAATCCGTACGTCCCGGCCAATTCGACTTCCACGAAGCCAAAGTTGCGAGTGAGCTGAAGTCCCAGCGGCACGTTGTCCTTGAAGATGTCCCGAAGGCTGTAAAGCTGAAGCCCAACCGGGCCTTTGAAGCCGGCGCTGGTGCCGACGCCGCGAGCGCCGGGCGCGCGCCGTTGTTGAGCCAGACATCCACCCGCCGGTCCTGCTGAAAGTCCTTCTGCAGAATGTCCATATCGCCGTCCCCATCCAAATCTCCGGTTCGCGATTCGTGACTGCCGATGCCTGTGGAGATCAATTGGGTCTGGAACTGGCCTTTTCCATCGCCGTAAAGGACCCATTGCCGGCAACTGGCCCCGGCGCCAGGGTTGTACATCTCACCGGTGTATATGTCCGAGTGCCCGTCGCGGTCAATGTCGGCGATCTGGAGAGTATGGCCATGATCCACGCGCTCG
The DNA here is from genome assembly GCA_963708075.1 of Sedimentisphaerales bacterium. Lineage (GTDB taxonomy): Bacteria > Planctomycetota > Phycisphaerae > Sedimentisphaerales > Anaerobacaceae > PLanc-01. The sequence continues at coordinate 7,099,998 of OY970194.1, read as the reverse complement.
ATAAGCACGCGTTTGTTCCACTGGCCGTCCTTGTGCTCGTAAAGGGCCAGCGGTCCCACGCCATCACCCGAGCTGATGACGATTTCCGGCCAGCCGCCTTCAATCAGGTCGCCTGCTGCCGAGCGGGTGAACCGGTACTCATCATCCACCGGATGAGTTTTGAACGTCGTGCTCTCGATGTGCTCGAACCAGTGGCCCCCGCCCACGATGTCAAGCTTTCCATCCCCATTGATGTCGATCCTGGCGAACCCCTCCGGCCGCTGCTTGCCGGCGCCGAGTTGAGCGATGGGCGTGACCGGCCACGGCTTTGTCGGGTCAGTCGGGATCTCCGCCAGGAACAATTGCATGCCTTCGTTGTACCAGAAGGCCAGTTCGGTCTTTCCGTCCCCGTCGAAATCACCGAAGATCTGGTCGTGGTGCGTGCCGCCCACAGCGATGACCTGGTGACGCTTCCAGGGCGTGTCGGCCTGGAAACTGGGGTAAGGGTTCTCCCACCACCAGATTTCACCGGCCTTCGACTGGGCCCCCTCCAGGATATCCAAGTCACCGTCGCCATCAATATCAAGGAAATCGCCGCCCGCTTCGAGGCGCACTCCCGTGGCGCCATTCTCCACAACATTCCTCGTCCAGCCCTCGACCGAGCGACGAAACCACGCGATCTTCTCATAGCTGGCGACCACAAAGTCATTGACGCCATCTTTGTCGATATCGAGGATCAACGTGGCTACCTGCCGTCCGACGTCGGGTGGCGGGACCTGGCCCTTTGTGCTGGAAAGATGGGACCATTGCACCCGGTCGGCCTGTTGTGCGGATCCAGACTGGGCGAGAATGAGAGCCAGGAGAATGCCGGCCAGCGCGATGTACCGGACATGTGTTCGTTTCGTGACCATTGGGTGACCTCCTTCTCTATCGAACATGCCACAACACTATGGTGCGCAAACACATATATCAAGCAGATTCCGGCCCACCGGGTACTGACCATCCAACCATCTATGCGCAGTGCGGCCAGTCATTTCGCAAATTCTTGAATGGGCTTGATCACCGCCGTCTCACCGTCCATGGATATCGGGGTACTTCTGTTGCAGAGCGACCGCGTCCTTGGCCGCGACCAGATATGCATGAGAGGCAAGCACCGTACCCGGCTCGAATTCGTACCGGCCGACATCTTTCATGTCGATAACAGAACTAACAGCCGGGAATCGCTCGCGTCAGGCCTGGGTGAGTATGTGCACACTACGCGTGTTGAAGATGGATAGTTGTCCGATGTGGTCGCGCGTTTGACGTTCGCCTCCCGTCCGGCCTCCAGTTTGGGCGGTACGTTCAGGCCGCAGGGCGAGAGCTTGTAGTGGGCGGCGGGTTGAAGCTTCTGGCCCTCCCAAAGCCAACTCCAGATGCCGGGCAGGCCACCGCTGAAGTGCGGCCCCAGCATGTTCCTCAGATTGCCAGCGACAGCGATCTCCAGCGTGTGCTCGCCACGCTTGAAGGAGCCAGCCACCCGCAGCTTATCGGGCGGCCAGGCGATAACGCCAACGCGCCCGCCGTCGATAGAGAACGCCTCGCGAGTTGCCGGCCCATGACTGGTCACAACTGTGCCATATCCCGCGCGCAGTTCGAGGATTCCAACGCTAATAGCCTGAGAGAGCTTGCGTTACACACCGATGATTTTCTGCACCCTGCGGGCGCAAGTACCTGTCCCTGAAGATGCTGCCTCAATAGCGGGGGGAGGATTCGAACTTCCGACCTCCGGGTTATGGGCTCATTACCGGGCAAGATCGCAACATCTTACGCCATCGGCATTTACGTGTAAGTCGTTGTCATCAAAGGAGCAACCTCAAATCTGCATTTTGCGCATGTTGAGCATCATGCGCACGAAATCATGTACAAAATAGGTACAAGCCCTGCTGCCGTAGGAACTATACCTTGCTCCCACATTCCCCGCAATACCTGCCCCTGCTCACCAGCACATGGTCACACACCGGACACCTGCGGATGAGGGCACCAGCCCTCGGGCTGACTAGAAGGATCAGCAGGACAATGATGATCGTGATCGCGGTCCCGGTCAGGTACTCCGCCCGAATGCCTCGGGCCCAATCCACCACGCCGTGCTCAGCCAGCCAGTTCGCCACAAGCAGGATGTTACCCAACAGAAGGATTGAACCGATCAATCCCAACACAATGACTTTTCAAATCGCCAGAGTCATGTTTCGCCCTTTCCAATACTGACAATCAGTCAGCATCCAGGTTAGCGCGATTCTGGCGAGCGCACAAGTACTTTTTGGGAAGAATCCTGCAGATTGACGTAAGTGGCGCGCGGAGGCGCCCTTACAGTAGGGAGATTCTTCGAATCTGCTCGTTTCTGGCCTGCTACCGCACACAGTTCACCTGCTGGTTCTCCCGTGAAGAGACTAAGGTCCGTGAGAAATCCGACTTTCAGATGGTCTGTAGCAAATCTTCTTCAAGGGGCGTGCTGACCGAGCTAATGTGGGGGAACTCATGCTGCCATCGGCGGTCTTGCGACGACTCGATTGTGTGTTGGAGCCATCCAAGGATACCACACAGCATTGATTTTGGCAGTGGTGACCGGTAAGATCGGTGTTTACCAGGAGACTGGCATGTGAGCCGCGTTACGGTGAAACCTGACATTCTGCGATGGGCGAGAGAACGGGCTGACCGCAGCGTGGATAGTCTGCGCAATCGCTTTCCGAAGTACGATCGTTGGGAGCGTGGCGAGACGATGCCGACACTCAAGCAGTTGGAGGCCTTCGCCAAGGCTACCTATGTGCCGGTTGGGTATCTATTCCTGCCCCAGCCACCCGAAGAGCGCATTCCCATCCCGGATCTTCGAACGGTAGCGAACCGAGAGATCGAACAACCAAGCCCGAATCTACTCGACACGATCTATCTCTGCCAGCAACGACAGGCGTGGTATCGGGATCATGCCCGATCCGTCGGAGACAAGACTCAGCGCTTCGTGGGCTCGCTTCGCCGCGACGCTCCCGTCGAACAGGTCGCCGAGCGAATGCGCCAGGCGCTAGATTTCGATCTGGAGGCGCGGCGGGACTGCGGGACGTGGACCGAGGCCCTGCGTCACTTCATCGAGCAGGCCGACGATCTGGGCGTACTGGTCATGTGTAGCGGTGTCGTGGGCAGCAACAACCAGCGAAAGCTTGATATTGATGAATTCAGGGGTTTTGCGTTGGTGGACGATTACGCCCCGCTCGTCTTCATCAATGGTGCAGATACGAAAGCCGGCCAGATGTTCACCCTGGCACATGAACTCGCTCACATCTGGCTCGGCGAAAGTGCGCTTTCGGATGTGACCCCCGCATCGACGCCGTCGCAACAGATTGAGGTCTGGTGCAACCGCGTCGCCGCCGAGTTCCTTGTTCCCCTTGAAGTGCTCAGGCAGGAATTGCACCGCGAAGAACCCCTCGCGGCAGTGCCACGGCTCGCCAGAAGGTTTAAGGTGAGCACGCTCGTGATCCTGCGCAGGATTCTCGATGCCAAGCGGATCGATCGAGCCACATTTGAGCAAGCCTACGACGAGGAGGTTACCCGCTTGCGTGCACTTGCCAAGAGCAAGGGCGGGGATTTCTATCTGACCCTAGGTGCCCGCGCGAGCAAGCGGTTTGCCCGGGCCCTGGTCGTCAGTACACTGGAGGGCCAGTCTTCCTTCACGGAAGCCTTTCGACTGCTGGGCCTCAGGAAGATGGAGACATTTCGGGATCTTGGGCAGAGCCTGGGGGTGCGCATCTGATGGCCTATATCCTCGACGCAGACGTGTTCATTCTCGCGAAGAACCTGCACTACGGTCTCGACTTCTGTCCGGCCTTCTGGGAATGGCTCATCATAAGGAATGCCGCCGGGCAGTTGTTCAGCATCGAGAAGGTGGGCGATGAGGTCCAAGCTATCGCCGATGAGTTGTCGGGGTGGGCCGAAGCCCGAGGCCCGGGATTCTTTCTTCGGCCGGACACGACAGTCTTGCCCGCGTTGGCCACAGTCAGTAATTGGGCGGCGGGACAGCGATATGAGCCATCAGCCGTAAACACATTTCTCCAGGTGGCTGACTACTATCTCGTGGCCCATGCAAAGGCGGGTGACCACACCATCGTGACACACGAAATTCCATCGGCTTCCAGCCGCAAGATCAAGATTCCGGACGCGTGCATCGGCCTTGGCATCAAGTGCGTGACGCCCTACGAGATGCTCCGCCGGGAACGGGCTCGATTCATACTGGATCGCAGCGGCCCGGCTTCCTGATGCCGGGCCAACACACGGACCACGCCTTTGAGACTGCGATAGAACACCACCTGTCATAAGGGGCCGGTGCGCCGAAAGCAACCCCGAGCGTTTCGATACAGATCGAGGAGTACTCGTCAGCGCGATCCTGGCATTCATCAAGGCCAACGACGAGCCATCCGACTTTTACCTTCTGCCGATTTGGGACATTCACACCTCGTCGCTGCGTCTGGCGGAACACAATGCCGCTTATGTTGACACCTACCGGTTTGATTCTTTGGACGGATTTGCTCAACTGGCACTTCGAACCCGAATTGAGGCACGGTCATGACCTACCAATACGACGACCCCGTACTGTCTATCCCCGTTGACCAAATCAACATCGTGAACACTCGGTCACGAGCGCAAGAGAAGTTCAAGCAGATCATCTCGAGCATCAAGGCGATTGGAGTGAAGAAACCAATCACTGTCTCCCCTGCCAGTGGGAAATACGGTCCGGGTGCTTACGACCTGGTATGCGGCGAAGGGCGCCTGCTGGCATTCCGCAGCCTGGGCGAGGAGATGATACCCGCACGAGTGCGGAACACATCGAGCGAAGATCTGCTGTTGATGAGTCTTGTCGAGAACCTCGCGCACCGTCAGGCCCGGTCGGCGGAACTCCTGGAAGAGATCGCTACTTTGAAGAAACGCGGGTATAAGATCTCACAAATTGCCGCCAAAACCGATCTGACCCCTACGTACGTCAGCGGGGTCTTGCGACTGCTGACACATGGGGAGACTGATCTCCTGCAAGCCGTCGAAAAGCACCGCATACCGCTCAGTGTGGCCATCGAGATCGCTACCTCCGATGACGAAGGCATTCAGAAGGCACTTCATGAGGCATATGAACAGAATCTCCTGCGGGGCAAGAAACTCTTGAGAGTCCGTGCGTTTATCGAGAAACGGAGGGCAGATAGTGGATTCAAGGGCAGTGAAACCAAAGAAGGATCCCCTGAATCGCTTTCCACACACAAGATGCTCGAGGCCTATCGTGACGAGACGGCACGGCAACAGGCCGTTGTCAAGCAAGCTCATCTGTGCCAGCGCCAATTGCTGTACGTCGTTGCCGCGATGAAGCGGCTCTTTACAGATGAGAATTTCATCAACCTGTTGCGAGCAGAATCGCTCGATTCACTGCCGCAGTACTTGGCCGAAAAGGTTCTCTGAGAAAGGTACGTGTATGCGAGAAAATGTACCGATAGCCTTCAAACCAGAAGGCGTGACCTTGTCTTTAGACAAGATCCTACCGCTGAAGAGTCTGCCCAAAGGTATCCGTTCTTCCCAACGATATCTTCGAATCAAGTCATCAATGCAGGAAGTCGGCATCATCAAGCCGCCCATCGTGTTCCCCAACAAAGGCGATAAGGACACTTACCTTATGCTGGACGGTCACATACGTCTCGAGATCGCAAAGAGTCTGAAATTCGAGAGTTTGTTCTGCCTTGTCGCAACTGATGACGAAGCATTTACTTACAACCACAAGGTCAACCAGCTTCAGCCGATCCAGGAACATTTCATGGTTCTACGTGCCATCAAAAACGGAGTATCAGAAGAACGGATCGCCAAGACGCTCAACGTGAACGTGGACACCATCAAGCAGAAACGCGACCTGCTGGCCGGCATCTGTCCGGAGGCCGTCGACCTTCTACGGGAGCGCAAGGCTTCGGCCGGGGCGATCCGGGAAATGAAGCAAGTCAAGCCGATGCGTCAGATCGAGATGGCTGAAGTAATGATCGCCTCGAACAACTACACCGCTGCCTACGCCAAGTGCCTGGTCTTGGCCAGTTCGCCGGACCAAGTGCTGGAACCCAGCCAACAGACTGCTCCAGAAGGAATGGAAGATCTCGACGTTGCTCGCCTGCAAAGAGAGATGAACAACATGGAACACGAGTTCAACCTGGTCCAGGAGGAGTACGGTCGGAACATGCTCCATCTCGTTGTGGTCGTCGGATACTTGCGGAGCCTTCTGAACAATGCAGCGGTAGTCCGCTTCCTCTCACAGGCCGGACCTACGATGCTGGCGGAGTTTCAACACATCATGGATCAAGCTGCGATGAGGGCCACCGGCTGAGAACATGAGACTATCTTCAGCCTTGTATATACAAGGACTTACGCGCGGAAGTCTCAAAATCGCCCACATTTGCATTCTGTACCTCCGCCCATGACTGCCAAGACCGACAACTCGATTCCGATGCCCGACGATGCTATCGTGGTGACAAACTACCACGACCTGGACCGCTATTTGTGTAAGTTTGCCGAAGGCTCCCTGGATCTTGTCTTGTTGCTCGGCAAGCCTGGCATCGGTAAGACAGAAGCTGTAAAGCAGGCATTGGGTATTGATGATTCTCATCACAGCAAGACGCTGTACGTAGAGGGGCACCCCCAGCCTTTCGGTCTGTACCAAGGCCTGTGGCGTTACCGCGATAGCCCCGTGGTGCTCGATGACCTCGACCGCCTGTATGCTAATCCCGACTGTGTTCGCATCCTTAAGCCACTGTGCAATACGCGACGGACCAAACGAATCAGTTGGTTGAGCAATGCCGTGACGGCCGTTCCGGAACTGCCGACGGAGTTTATGACGACCAGTAACGCAATGCTAATCGCAAATGAGTGGCGATCGCTCAGCAGCAATGTTCGCGCCTTGGAGGATCGGACGATTATCCTGTGGTTTAACCCATCGGTTGAGGAAATCCATCGCAAGACGGCCGAGTGGTTTGATGAGCCGGAGATCTATCATTTCATCGGCAGCCAGTCATCGAAGCACAACGGAAGTCAAAGAAGCATGTGCTCGGTACGGGCGAGGCCTACGACGCTTACCGGGCGTTCTGTACGCGGGCAGATGTCCGACCCCTTACGGGGAGGGTTTTCAGTGACATGCTGGCCGAGCTCGATCTCTACTCCCTCCTGCAATGCCGGATCATCTCCCGGGGCAGGTACGGCAGGACCCGTGAGATCACCCTGGATCTGCCGGCCGAACTGATCGGCGAGATCTATAGCACTGTTCTGGCCAATCTTCATCTCGTCTGACCAGTCATGCCGGCCCCGCGGACTGGTGGTACACGCTTGTCGCGGCATCCACTCTCAACTTGTCGCACCCTCAACATCCGCCACCTACCAAATCGTCTCCTATGCGTGGTCTGCTACATGACCGGAACATCGGACCGAGAGACCGAAGGGCCTCGATCGAGGGGGTCAACGGACTGGTTGTACTATTGCCGTCATGAAAATTGGCTTTTTTGTGCTTGACAGGGGTTTTGAGAAGGTGCGATTCGATCAAAATGAACTTGTGTGGTGACATTTTGGCGACATAGATCTCGATGTGGAATCGGGCGATTTTGATCGGTACGCGTGCTCCTGATGAGCTACTGAGGAATTGCCCACGTGCTTTGGAGAACCTCCTGAGCACTTCCAGTTTCCAGGCAGAGCTCTGGTGCAGCAGATCGGCTGGTGAACCCCGATCATCCGGAAGACGGGCGGCCACACCTCAGGATGACACCAGGCAATGTCATTTCACATGTGGTATGACTCTCCGCAAGTCCTTGTCCCGTGGCAGTTGGCGATCATAATCTCGAATACGTCGGGTTCGACCACTCACCTCATGTCGACGTTGTAGAACGCCAGGTGCCCTTCTTTCAGGGTCATGCACGGCAGCAGGTCCTTGACGCAGCGCTCGATGGAGAGTCCCGTACTGTGACAGGCAAGCTTTTGCTGAGATTTCTGTCTGGGCTCCCCGATGGCTTCTCTTCAAGGTTCATTGTTGCTGGGCAGTCTTCACCACCGCAAAGAACGCCTCTTTGGGTCTGTAGTCCCGATCGAACAGCAGCGGCGAGCCGCCGATCCAGGAGGTCCTGTCATACACACCCCAGAACGTAACGCGGGTGATGTCCTTCTTGTGCTTGAGTAGCACGGAGAAGATCTCGGCGTACTTGTCGGCAAGCTTCTTCTGCATCTCGGCGGCCGCGGCGGTCGGATCGTTCGTGCTGGCCCGGCTGACCCGGCTGATATCGGCGCCGCGATAACCGCGGGTTTGCGTGCGAATGTCCAATTCCGTGATCATGACCTTGACGCCGGTCGCGGCCAGGGACGCGATGGCGTATTCGAGACCTTCGACGCTGGGGTGCATCAGTCCGCCGTGCAGTTGAATGCCAACACCGTCAATGCGCAGACCCTTGGATTTGAGGTCCTTCACGAGCGCGACGGCGGCGTCGCACTTGGCCTTCGACGTTTCCAGGCCAAAGTCGTTGTAGTAGAGCTCGGCATTGGGGTCGGCTTCGCGAGCCCACCGGAAGGCGCTCTCGATGTGGTCGCACTTCTTGTCTGGCGAGCCCTCGCCGATGATGCGCAGCCACTGGGTGTCTCGCATCGTGCCGTTATCGGCGAGAGCCTCATTCACCACGTCCCAGCCCTTGATGCGGCCTTTATAGCGGCCCACAACGGTCATGATGTGGTCTTTCATGCCCGCCAGGAGGGCATCGCGCGTCGGTGGGTTGCCCGCATCGTCCTGAAACACCCATCGAGGAGTCTGGGCATGCCAGACGAGGCAATGGCCGACAATGAACATCTTGTTCTTTTCGCCGAAGGCCACGTAGCTGTCGGCCGGCTCCCAGTTGTATTGGTCGGGCTGCGGATGGACGCGTTGCCATTTCAGGTCGTTCTCCGCAGTGATGGTGCTGAAATGCTTCTCGGCAATCGCGGCGGCATTGGGATCCCGACCCGTCACGAGGTTCCGGTTCAGAGCGCCGCCGATCAGAAAGTCGGCCTTGAACACGTCTTTCAGCGCGGGCACGTCCTGGCCTGCCGTAACATGCGCCGCACCGATCCACAGGATCGCCAGGCCTGCAATGGTGACTGTCTTCTTCATATTCATGATTTGTTCCTTTCTGTACGGCTCTTGTTCAACGGATCAAGATAGAGCGGGTCTGTCCCCAACGGCTCTACTCCCCGGAACGGTCCAATTTCAGGAGGCCGAGTTGATAGGGCAACAGCTCGTATCGCCCGCCACTGGCCGGATCACGACCCTGGTAAAGCAGTTGCAGGTTGTTGGGGTCGATGGTCATCGTTTCGTCATATCCGTCGCGAATCAGTTCTCCGTGGCTGATGTCCCTGGTCCAGGGCGCCACGCCGTCTTCGAAGGTGACGTTATTGATCCCTGCGAAGGGCTTGTCCCACGTGTTGGCATCCGGAACGGGCGTCCATTGGCCGTCGAGGCGGTCGGATGTCCAGGCGCGATAGTACCGTGCCGGGCTCAAAGCCTCGATCAGGGTCAGATAGGTATTGGTGCCCTTGATCTTGTAGGTGATACTAGCCTCGAAGAGGTTGCTTCGCTGATCCTGGATGGCGATCTCCGGGTTGCTCATGCCCTTGGGGAAGTCCTCGATCCTGGTCCGACTGCGATAGAAGCGACCGTCATCCCCGGTGAAGAACAGATAGGCGTGCGTGTCGTCAGCGATCACGTGGTAGTCGATTGGGAGCCTCGGCATGCTTGCAGGTTGTCCTCCAAAGAAGTTCTGCGGCTTGGTCCAAGTTTGGGGCCTGGAAATATCGTCGGTGGTGCAATACTGAGGCTGCTGCGACTGGAAGACCAGGTACCATTTCTTGTGCGGACGGAAGTAGAACAGACTCGGTGCGCAGTGATACCCTCTCAGGTTCGGATTCTGATCCATGAAGTACAGCTTGGCGTTGGGGGCTTCAGACCAGTCCTTGAAGTTCAGGTACACCATGTTCCAGGTTCTGGCGGATGTCGAGTAGACGGTCGCGTAAATGTGCCACAGATCGTTGTAGCGCACGATAGTTGGGTCTTTGACGGACACGATCGTGTGGCTTGCATCAGAGACCGGCTTGACCAGCACGCCAGTGGACTTCCACTGGAGCGGCGTGGCAAAAGGCAGCTTGGCCCGAGCGGCGGCCGCCTGGGTGGCTGGTGCGGCCGCGGCAGCGAGGAGGGCACTGCCGGACAGCAGCACCATAATGATGAACCACGGGAGATTGGACTTTTTCATTGGGCAGTTCCTTCTTTCACAGGGAATTCATATTATCACCATCCGGGTCTTTGGAGGCCGAAGCATCGATGCGAACCCATCTCTTCCCGGGTGCTGTGGCTGCCAGGCTTCCGGCAAGGTTGGGCTCACGGTCTGACCCCGGTCTTTGCGGAGCCTGGCACCAGTCCATGCGGGTTGCGAAATCCCTTTGCATATCAGGCAGCCATTTGGAGACGCTCTTCGCGCCCGGACCGTCATACCAATGCTTCCTGGCAGGATCGCGCCGCATGTATTGACCGCCCCAGCTCTCCTGTTCGGGCTTCTCGGGGTCATTCATCCCGCGCACGGCGCTGTAAAGATACAGGAAGGAAGGCGTGTCGCCCTCCTGCTGCCCCGGACTATTTGGATTGAACCCACTCCGCGGATAAGCGGCACCTAGCGGTCCGTGGCCTTCGCGCATGTTGGCGTTGAGCCACTCCAGGTTCCCAAGGGGAGAGTTCTGGGCGAACATCCCTCCGTAAGTCTTTTGCGAGACGATCACGAACAAGTTCGGGAAATTGTCGAGCATCCACTGTCCCGAGCCATCCTGTGCCGGCTTATTCCCCAGCCCGATCAGGAAAACACGCAGCTTGCCGAGGAATCGCTCCAACTCGGCAGGGCTGCGTGTCTTCTGCACTTCCCAGATTGCCTGCGCCACATCGCACGGACCGCCCCAAACGCACACCCATACCGGTCGGGGATCGGGACGGTCCACGACCTTGATGAGGGCTTGCGATGCTTCGCTGTCTCGTCCCTTACCGATGATTTCGGTGGCCGGCTTGCCCCAAGTGCCGTCGCGGCCTTGCCAGGTCACCGCGCGCAATTGGCCCGTCGTCGGATACCGGGAATCATGTTTCCTCAGGTTCTCATCCACCTGGTCGTAGAGGTCCAGGATGTCCAGAATGTTCTGCTTCCTGGCGATGTTGGCGAGAGTGCCTGCCGAAGCCACCAGCCCCTCGACGTCGAATTCGTTCGCGTAAACCAGGAAGCGGACCATCGACTGCACATCGTCCGGGTCGCTGCGCTTCTCGGCCGGCCCGTGGCCCGCACCTCCGGGAATAACGTCCAGCGGTGGAAAGTCCGACAAGATGATCACTCGCGGTTTGGTGATGGCCGACGGCTTCTGCGCCAGCAGTCCCTCGGTCGCGGCGCCGGTCGGCTCCAGGACGATCCGGCGATAACTGGTAAGGTTAGGGGTTCCGCCATCCGTGACCTCGCAGATGACGTGAATGCTCTTTCCCGCTGCGTCCGACGGAGCCGCGATCGTGGCGCGTGCCGCGTCTGGGCCCGAGATCTTGACGTCCTTGTTGTAGGTGCCCGCCTCGGAAAGCACCCACCATGAGAATTTCAGTCTATCGCCGTCCGGATCATGGGAGGCCGAAGCATCAAGGGCGATGGCAGCGTCTCGCGCGGGGGCGAGCTTGATGTGGGCGATGCCACTGTCTCCGTTGATGACCACCACCGGATTTCGATTTCCCACGCCATCCTTCGCCCAGTCCATCCGGGCGGCAAAATCGTTGAAGATCGCCGGGTAGAAACGAGCCTCATACTTTCTGGAAATGGCATTCGCCTGGGTTCCCCGATGGTTTATATACGCCTCGGTCTCCTTGTCCATGCTCATGGCCCAGACAAAAAAGCCACCCCAACCACTATGGCCCGGATTCTCAGGATCGTTCAGCCCATTAGGCGTGACGTATAGAAACGAGGGGGTATCTCCTTCTACGCCGTATTTGTATTTGGGATACATGCGGCCGAGGTTGCCATGGTTTTGAATATGGTTGGCATACTTGTCCCAGTCGGCTCTTCCGGTGCCATTCTGATATGTCCACGCGGATTCATCCCAGATAAAGAGCAGGTCCTTGGGGAACTCTTTGCGCATCCAGTAGTGAGAGCTGAAATCATAGGCCCCCCCGCGCTGTGGGCGGTCCTGATCGGTGATCGTATAGGTGCGAATCTTGTGCAGAAACGCGCTGAGTTGTTCCGGGGCTCGATCTTGTTGCGCACGCCAGACGGACTGGGCAAGCGTGTTGGCGCCGCCCCAGACAAGGATCCAGATGGGACGATCATCCCTTTCGTCGGCCATCTTGATGATCAGGTCACTGCCTGGGGAGTCATTGTCTTTACCGATGAAGCTGAATCCCATCTTCCTGCTCCCCATGACGGTGCGCGATCGCAGATAGTCCGGACTTGGCCAGTAGCCGATCTTCTGCTGAGACTCATCCGCCAGGTGACCTTCCTGGCCGGAGCGTCTTCGCAGGCTGGGCAGGTCTTCTTGGTAGGTGTCGATCACATTCTTGATGAGGTCGGGATGTTCCTGACCACCGCTATTGTTCCAGCCGGTGGTGGCGACCAGGCCCTCTATTTCAAACAGGTCGGCATGCACCATCAGCCGGATCATGGATTCCATGTCATCGGGCTCCACGGTGATGGGTGATATGTCGGTCAGCACGATGATTCGCGGCTTGAGATCAGCTGCGAGGGACGTCGCGGATAACGCCAGGGACAACAGAAGTAGGACTGTCGATGCCATGTGTCTCTCAAGCATACCCGTTCTTCCCTTTCATAATTGACACTGCGATAAGAACCGATTGGAAGGGTCTCTATTCAACAGCCTTCCACTTGAACTCCGCACCGCTCTTGCGGGCGGCGGAGGCGCCGAGGGCGTTCGCCGTGACCGCGCCGGGGGAGTTGGGGTTGGTGGCGAGGTACTGATGGTTTGTCTGAACCATGAGCATCGTATCGCCTCGTATCAGGTTGATCCACTGGAACGATTCGGCATCGCCAGGCTTGGCGCCGGCGAGATCCTTGAGGACTACGCTCTCAGGGCCCGCGACGGACACAACCTTGCCATTGGGGGCCTTGAGGGCCACGCGACCCAGGCCCAGATCGATGACCTGGAACTTCGCATCTTGAGGAGCGACCGGCTTGTTCGGGTCGGCTGCGACATTCCTCAGCTTGTTGTTCTGTATGTCGGCGGCCAGGTAGCTGCCATCGGCGCCACTGGTCAGCACGATGGTCTTGCCCATGGGGATCTCACGTTCGATGCCCCGCGCCCGCGGTTCATCGACCGTGTAGTTATCGAAGTCCACATAGCCCCCGGGCTGTCCCGACGTGTTGTAGTGGAACAGGGACGGGCGAACGCCCTGGAAGGTTGTCAACTGGAAGGTCATGGTGAAGGGATTGCCCAGAGGCGTGAATTCCTTGCCGTCGTCGCTCCAGCTGAAGATGGCCTGATCGGTGTCGAAGTTGCAGTGGACGCGCAGCCAGAGATGCTTAGGGGGATTGGCCGGGCCTATCGTGGGAGGCTTGGTCGGAGCCGCGGGGGCGCCTCGGCGTCCACCGCTGCTGCCGGTGTTGTCGAGCATCTGCAGCGTTGTGCCCTCGGCGGACTTCGCCACGCCGATCCAGGCATAGGGCGAACTCAAGAGCGCCAGACCCGCCGTGTCTCCCGCGACCATGCCCGACGTGTCCAGTTCGACGGTCATAATGGACTCAGGGGCCGGCGGCCGCTGGCAGATGCTGTTGCGGGCGATGTAGAAGTCATTGGCCGGCAGTGAATGGAGGCGAAGCACCCCGGGCTTCTCGGTGATGGACCACTTGGTGTCATCGGGAACGTGATTCCACTGCCAGTGCGGATTGAGCTTGCCGCTGTCGAAGTTGTCATCATGGATGAACGACGGCTTGGGATCCTGGGTATGGCCGGTGTTGGGCTTGATCCAAGTATTGGGCGCCTTGCGGAGATTGCCCGGCAGACCGATGAGGGGGAAGCCGTTGTCCCAAGTGATGGGGACCAGGGCGACCATGCGGCCGGCGCTGCCATGGTCCTGCATGATGACGCTCCACCATTCGCCCGAGGGGGTGTTGACCATGCCGCCCTGGTGCAAGGTCAGGCCGCGGTCGCGGTCGGTGACGCGCGCGGGTGCCACGGTGGGCACGCCCAGGGACTCGCCTTGGACCATGCGCTCGACGGTCCAGGGGCCATCGATCGAGTCAGCACGAGCCACCATCTGGTCCGTCGTCGCGCCGGGGATCGCGGAAATGTCGTAGTACTTGCCCTTGATCTTGTAGAGGTGGTGGCCTTCGCCCATCCTGGCATCCAGTTGGCGGCGGACACCGGGGACGAAGGACTTGAGGTCCGGGGCGAGCTCTTCGATAGGATAGGGGCTGCGGTTGCCGGAGATGAGGTAGATCTTGCCGTCATCATCGAAGAGAACCGACAGGTCGTGCCTTCCAGGCAGTTGGTTCCGCTCCCAGGGACCATGAATCGACTTGGAGCGGAAGACCTGCAGGCCCGCGCCGTTGACGTTGGAGAAGACGTAGAACATGCCGTTGTGGTAGCGGATGCAAGGCGCCCAGATGCCCCGGCCGTAGATGCCTCTGCCGTCTTCCAGGCGGAAGGCCGGGCCGAGGTCGAGCCTGTCCATGCAGTAGCCGGCGAGTTCCCAGTTCACCAGGTCCTTGGATTGCATCAACTGCACGGCCGGGTTCATGTGCATGGTGGTGCCGGCCAGGTAGTAGTCTTCGCCGACGCGGATGATGTCGGGGTCCTCGAACTCCTCATAAAACAACGGGTTCGAGTAAGTGCCGTTGCCATTGTCCGCGGTCCAATGCTTTGCCGCATCAGTGGAGATTCCCGAAGAAGGCGGCGTCGCGCCCGTAGCAATGCAGCCGGCCAGCGCGACCAGGCCCACGAGTCCCAGAAGTTGTCGAAATTGATGCATGGCAATACTCCTCAAACGATCAGTCCACATCAGTTCCCCGCTGCGGCCGGTAGACGGACGATCATTCGTCATTTGATTCCATCCCACTGAGCACTCTGGCCCTTCGCCAAGCTCAAATCTCGTGTGACGGCGCCGTAGCGAAGCCGGCAGGACCCGCCGGCGAGCGAACGCACGGTTACGTTGACGAGCTTACTCTCCTTCCACTGGACGTCCAGTTCGAAGCCGCCGCGGGCGCGAAGGCCCTTGACGGAGCCGTTGGGCCAAGCTCTGGGCAGGGCCGGCAGCAACTCAATCTCGCCCGCGCAACTTTGCAGGAGCATCTCGCCGATGCCGGAGGTGCCGCCGAAGTTGCCGTCGATCTGGAACGGTGGATGGGCGTCGAACATGTTCGGGTAGGTCCGCTCTGACCTCAGGAGCATAGTGAGGATCTTATAGGCGTGCTCGCCGTCATGAAGGCGGGCCCAGAGGTTCAGCCGCCAGCCGATGCCCCAGCCGGTGGCTTCGTCGCCGCGAATCTCCAGACTCTTGCGAGCGGCGGTCGCCAGGTCCGGCGTGGTCCGTACATGAATCTGATCACTCGGGTATGAACCATAGAGGTGCGAGACATGGCGGTGGTGAATCTCCGGCGCCTTCATGTCCCAATCCTCCAGCCATTCCTGGAGTTGGCCGGCGCTGCCGATCTGGTTCGGAGCCAGACGCTGACGGGTGGCGGTCGCTTGCTTGCGGAAATCTTCATCGACGCCCAGGATCTCTGCCGCCCGGATGCAGTTGGTGAACAGGTCGCGCAGGATTTGCATGTCCATCGTGGGTCCCGCACAGACGCTCGTGCCGAACGGATGCCCATTTTCCGGCGACAGCGACGGGCACGTCACCAGCCACTTGTGTGTGGGTTCTTCGACCAGCGTATCGAGAAAGAACTGCGCCGCCCCCTTCATGGCCGGATAGACCCTGGCCAGGTACTCCTTGTCACGGGAATAATCGTAGTGATCCCACAGGTGCAGGCACAGCCACGCCCCCCCCATCGGCCACATGCCCCACTGAGGACCGTCGATCGGAGCAGAGGCCCGCCACAGGTCGGTGTTGTGATGGGTGACCCAGCCGCCGGCGTTGTACATGGTCTTGGCCGTGCGGGCGCCGGTCTCGGTGAGATCCATCACCATCGCCACGAGCGGCTCGACGCACTCGCCAAGGTTCGTCGGCTCGGCCGGCCAGTAGTTCATCTCAGTATTGATGTTGATGGTGTACTTGCTTTGCCACGGCGGGTTCATGCTGTCATTCCAGATGCCCTGGAGATTCGCCGGCTGACAGCCCGGCCGCGAACTGCTGATCAGCAGATACCGGCCGAACTGGAAATAGAGGGCTGCCAGTTGTGGATCGTTCACCTTATTGGGATCGCGGATTCGCTCATCCGTTGGACGTTGGGCAGCCGGAGTCGTGCCGAGGTCCAGCGTCACGCGACGAAACAGCGCCTGATGTGCAACCGTATGGTCCTTGAGCATCGTCTCGAAAGACTTCTTGCTTGCCTTGTCGATGGCGCCTTTAGTCAGCGCTTCGGGGTCACCGGTCACGTCTTTGAAGCTCTTGTAGCTGGTCGCCGCCGCGATCAGCAGCAAGGCGGAATCCGCTTCGGTGACGGTGATCTGGTCCTCGCCTAGCACAATCCGCCCACCTGAAGCCGCAACGGCCACGCGGGCCTGATATTTCAGTGCGCCGGCAAGCCCCCGAACCCCTCCGTTGGCGCCTTGCATCACCAGAGTATTGGGCGATTCCACCGTCACCGACGCCTTCTGTGGCGTTTTCATACTGGCCGTGAACGTGACCTTGCCGGGCTTGTCCGCTTTCAAGCGAATCACGATGACCTGATCTATGGGGCTGGAGAAGACTTCTCGCGTGTAGCGCGCGCCATCGATCGTATACGCAACCGTGGCCACGGCCGTATCCAGGTTGAGGTCTCGCCGATAGTCCGTCACGCCATTGGCGTCCGGAAACTCCAGTACCAGGTCCCCCACGCACTGATAAGCCATTTGAGTCAGGGGCTTGGCCATCATCTTCTGACCGATCAAATTGCCGGCCTCCCGATACCGGCCGGCGAAAATCAATTCCCGCACCTTGGGCAATGCCTCAAGCGCATCGGGATTGGCCGGGTCGTACGGTCCGCCGGCCCAGAGCGTATCTTCATTCAATTGGATTCGCTCTTGCGCCACACCGCCAAAGACCATCGCCCCGAGCCGCCCGTTGCCCACCGCCAAAGCCTCGACCCACTGCTTGGCCGGCTGGCGATACCACAAGCTCAGCGGCTCCGCCGGCGGCTGCGCGATAGCGACATTGCCGGATAGGATCAGAAGCAACGCGAGGAGCGTAGGATGTGTGCCAGTCATGACACGAGCCTCCCAAAGAGTGAATACTTACTGCAGAAACGGATCGCCAAAGAATATCCAGGAATAGTCCGCGCGCCCAGAGCAGGTAGTGACCAGCGTCAGGAATCGTATCTGGGCGGTGATCGGTACGTCCACCTTCTCAATAACGCTCTGCTCCGCAGGATAGCGCAGGTGCAGACGAACGACGCCATCCAGAAGAACCCAAACGTCCGCGTCGCTGAACTGAGAGTGAGGCAAGTCCTTTGGGATGCCGCACACGGCGGTGAGCCGACTGATCTGAATATCGGGATTGTCCTGGCGAATCTGGTCCAGGTCGAAGGTGATACCGGCATTGGGATGGAGGGTCAAGGCCGGATGTGCAGGCGTGTCAAAACTGATGCCATGGAACCGGACCGTATAGGTCTGTTGACTGGGGATGTCAAAGAACTTGCCGCTATTGGCCGGGCCACCATAGTAGCTTCCTGTCGTCTGAGGGCACTGGGAGAAGGTCAATCCGGTGGAGCTGATCACGACCGGGCCCAAGGCTCCGTTGGGCACGAACACACCGTCAACGCCACGAAGCTGCGGCGACGGCCGGAACTCGTTTCGCCGGGATCGCCGAATCGTAGTCGCGGGACCCTTGAAGGCCTGGCCGGTCCCTAAATCGATGCCTCGATCCAACCTGCCGGTGCCACGGCCGTTGCCTCCGCCCACGATGTCGGCGAGATTCAGTCGTCCTACCGGACTGGAGGGCTGGCTGGACGGTGGCAGTTGGAGGAGGAAGAGGTCCGCCCGAGCCGCTAGCCCGCCTCGAATCGTCCGTCCGCTTACGTCAACTGCCGTGGCCTGCCCTTCACTCACAATGAGCGATGTCGCCCGACCCGATCGGTTCGGATCGAGAGCTACGGTGATCTGACCTTTCAGAACATGGGCCTCGGTGCTCCCGTCGGAGCGGGCGATCACGCCGAATTCCGTACCCAGGTCTGTAATGAGGGCCGTGCGTGTTCGCACTCGAAAACCCTTTGCCTGTGGAGGGACCACCGCGGCAAGCCTGCCATTTCTCAGGGTCACTTCCCCAACACCCATCAGTTCGACCTGGCAAGGAGCTTCGAGCAGGAGGCTCGTCCCCTGGTCCAGATCCATCTTTGCCACACCCTCGCGCAGATCGTAAGGACCGACGTACAGGAGTTCGCCTGGACGCGGATGAGACCCTCGCCATTGAGCCTCATACTCGCCGGCCAGGCTGCCAATCGCCGGGCCTTGAGCCTTATGCCGAAACAAGCTCAGAGACCCAATGATCAAGGTCCCAAGTATCAGGATCGCCGCGATCGCATAGAGGTGCCGCACAACACGTTTGGAACCGCCCTGACTTGTGCCGCTTGAGAGCGCCTGGATCAGATCCGACTTGGAAAGTTCCCCGGTCACTTGACTGGAGCGGCGGATCACGGCACAGGCCAACATGCTATCGACATAATAGTCCCGCACTCGGGGGTCCTCACGTATGGCCTTCCCAAGACGCTGCATCTCGTCGGGCTCAATCTGATCGTCCAGCAGACGCTGCAACAGCTCATCCATGTCCGGGAAAGGAGGCATACTCATACCGGATGGCTCCCTTCTGCCAAGGTCCTACGCATGCATCGCAGCAGCACACTATTGATCTGGCCGAGAATGTGGTAGACGTGACGGCGAGATACCTTCAGGTAGGAAGCGACCTCCTCGACCGGGGTGTTGTGCTCATAACGCATCTTGATGATCCGCTTGGCCCGATCATCCAGGAGGGCCTGACACTTGCGCAGGGCCTCTATACGAGCGGCCAGTTCGTCCTGAATAGTGGGCATGTGGTCCATCAGTGCATCGAACAACGCATCCCCCATCAAGACTCGTTTGCTGCGGGCCAGGTTGCGACGGTACTCGAGAATCTGATAACGCATGATTTGAATGCCCCAGGCGGCGAAGTTCGTCCCCGGCTTGAACTGATCGAACTTCCGCCACATTACGGTCATCCCGTCCTGGAACAAATCATCCGCGTCATTCACGTGGGGCACCAGAGTCAGGATGTAGGCATAGATCTCCTGCTGGTGCCGCACGAAGAGCCCCAGGAAGTCCAGAGTGCGTTTGTCCTGACCCATAGCCAATCCGTGCTGTTTCGGTTACGTTCTTCTTATCTTATCACCGACACAAACACTGAAGTGAGATATGAAAAATGTCAAGAACGTGAAAAAATCATGCTCGGGTCCCCTTGGCATATTGAGCGGGCTCGCTTAAAATGTCAGCCCGGTTTTGAAAGTCGGGGGATTCCCGGCTCATGACCGGCAAGAGACGCTCGAAATGGAGGCATTGAGAGAAACGGATAACTGATTTCCACTACATGACAGTTGCGTAGCTTCGGCTGCTGTCCACATCGAAACTGGCAATTTCAGACACAAGGCAGCGCTAAGGTGCACCCGCATTGGGGCGTGCCGAAAGCGTTCTTGCGTAGGCATGCCAGTGCCTGTTGTGGGACGTGAGTAAGCACGTCCCAGTTTGTTTTCGGATGCCGGGATGTGCGAGCGTCGAATCGGACCGCCAAGCGCCAAAATAAGCAGATGGTGAACGGGATTCCCAGAGGGAGTATGATAGATGGGACTATTCAAGTCGATCTTTGGTGCCACTAAGAAAACCTCTGAACGACAGGAGGCAATTGGATCATTCCAGCCAAGCACACTTGTGCAAAAGCACCTTACCCGCGTTATGCTAGCATCGCCGTCAGGTCGTGCCGCCGACTGGGCTCGTGCGGCTGTTGCGGGACTGAAGGAGGAGCACTGGGCATTCATCTGCGGATCTGCTGTGGTGAAGATGAAGGAGGCGCTGATGGACGCCGAAAGGCATAGTTGCGGGGCTTCGATGGATGATCTTTTCATCGGCGTCTCGGTTTTCCCATGCTCTGTCGAAGAGGCTAGGCAAGCATACTACGGCGGCGGGTACTTCGACTATCTCAACTCGACAATGAGTGCTGTTCAACGTGACTTCCCTCACCACCACTATATGCATTTCCAATTCTTCTGGGATGGAACTGAGTTTGCCTGTCAATTCACACTGTTTCCAGACAAGGAGGCTCTTGGCTTTGACCCATTATACGTTCTACCGACTGACCTCTTGACTGCGACAGAGAGAGCAAAGGTTGGCTTGTGATGGCAGGGATGAGAACTTTACCCGACGGCTTTGATTCTCCCCGAGGCAGGTAAGAAATGGGATTATTCAAATCGCTTTTTGGTCGTGGGCAAGCAGCATGGGTGCTGACTTGCCCTTTGTGTGGACACATCTACAGGGTGGGTGAAGATGCGACCATTGTGACGACGGAGCAAGGGTTCCAGTTGGCCAAGGCGACTGTGATCGTCACCGACGGTTCCGTTCCGGTTCGGACGGATCTCGTGGCTTCAATGGAAGACTGGACTCCGGAGGCGTTGGCACGCGGCCGGAAGAAGGCACAGGAAACGGCCAAGATAATCCGTGAAGCAATTGCGAAAGGACAGAAGCGATACTGGACCTGTCATGCTTGTGACAACGAGGATAGGCCGTTCGAATATCCCTTACCGTGAACTGCCTCGGATTCCCTTTGTTGGCTGGAGTGCAATCTATGGAACCATCTGAGATCGAAGAACTGCTCCAAACGTTGAACGCGCCCAAATGGAGGTTTTGGGTCAGTGATGAGACACGAATGGCGGCAGCTAGAGCTATCGCCGCACAAGGCCAGAGAGCTATCCACTACTTGATAGATGCTCTGCACGGCCCTGGCCGGGTGTATTCAAGTATTGCTCTTAAAGAAATGGGGGAAGTTGCCGTTCCCGACCTGCTCGATGCGCTGGGCACGCCCGGTGATGCTGGTGCTGCTTGTGTTCTCGAGAAGGTCGCTGCGCATCACGTCAAGGAATTGATCGAGAAGCTCCCGGGAGAAGGCGGTGCGATGGCATCCAACTTGTTGCAGAAACTTGGACAGCCAGCTTTAGCGCCCCACATAAAGCAACTGATCAGTCAACTCCGAGGCCAAGGAGGTTCTGGAGGCCATGCGCTCATTCTCCTGCAGTGGATTGGGGGGTCTGCGTTGGTACCTTACATAAAGGATCTAATTGGTCAGTTCAGGGCTGAGCCGAAGCAACGCGGCAATGCCATGATCTTGTTGGCATCGCTTGGGGAGCCAGCCGTGGGGCCACTTATTAAAGCACTACAGGACCAGGATAGTGATGTTCGGGAGAGTGCCGCCTTCACGCTTGGAGAGATCGGCGGATTGGCAGCAGAGGCGATTCCGCTGCTTGACGCAATGCAGACTGATCCGGAAGTCTGCGACATAGCCAAGAACGCAGTTGCCAAAATCAAAGGACGAGCACGACGGTATACCGTGTAGAAAGGGACGTAACAATGTCCCTATCTGGTGATGGTCCGAGTAACGGCTCTATTAGGATTCCAGACGCGGGACAGAAAGCGAGGGGTCAAGCAGGTGCGGGAGATACCCATGCAGATTGACAGGAAAGGTACGCAACCGTGGGCGCTTGTTAAAGATGAAGATGGACATATACGCGGCCTTTGGGTGGCTGACCTCGAGACTGCAAAGAACGAAATGAGGCTGAGAACGATCGTGGCGGGAGAGATGGTGTCCGGCGAGAAGATGACCTCGGCTCACTATGAGGCGGTAGCCAGTGGCGCGTATCGCCTCGAGACAAACGATCCCAGCAAAGGCGGTGGTTATCTGCTCATGTTCGGGCAACTGAGCAGTCAGAAGCAAGGAGAAGACAGGGGCGTATCGCCGCGATCTGTGGCTCAGAGTATCCGCACGTCCTGCGCAGAAGAACCACGTGGCGAGACTATTAGGTATGAGATCTACTCGCTATCGGGGGATGGGGGACGTGCCCTGCTCGCGGAGGGCACGAGGATCTATACGTTGAAGAACATCCTCGACCAGAGCAGAAGAGGCTATTGGTCGAAAGGGCTTTATATTACGCCTGACTTCGCGATTTCAATAAGCAGTTCGAATCTGCGCGAGGATGAGCCCCCGCTCGTACTTTCAATGCGCATGTGGAAACTCCCGCGGTGGCGTTGTTTACTCCTAGTGCAGCGCGCAGGTTGGAGTTGCGAGCTGTTTACTCGCCAAGACAACGGCGTTTATAAGAAGGAGGAGGCTCCAGGCCCAGGGTGCGTCAGAGTGGAATTCAGGCAAGCTAACGGAGTTGAAGAGCCTGCCTTTGTTGAGTTTCTGGACGACATTACGTTGCGTCTCTCTTTTCATCCCCGGCGCTGCTTCTGGCGCGCTTGGGACACACACGAGATGGTCATTGGCAAAGGCAGCGTGTTTCGAGTTGCACCATGAGGATTGCCGTTGGTCTATGCGTGATTCTCTTTGCTCAGATTCTGTAGCGCAGTGAAAGGAGGTTCCATGAGCCTCTGGAGAAGCCTGCTCGGCAGGAATTCAACTAACAACGAACAGGGAACGGCGAAGACGTTTCGCAACATGGCGGCAAGTCCAAGGGCCACGGATCCGAAGCAAGCAACGGCGATAGCCTTTGATGAAGCCCTAAAGCTGGCCAAGCGATTGCCGGTCAACGAGGTCTATCGGCCGTTTAACGAAGTCGTTCGTCCTTGGGCGCGAAACGTCTCTATCGGGGACCCGTACCGGCGATACGCGGTTTGGTGCTGGACAATCTGACGAGAATATCTCGCGAGCCGGAGTTTGAGTTGTTCCATATCTTTCTGCGCGACGAAGGCACGGTACAGATCAGTGCTCTGTTTCCTGGATTCTTCATTGGCGTTCAGGTTTGGCAGGGCCAGGAAGATTGCCTTGCAAACGGGAACTCGGATTTTGGGCCCTCATCTGCTCTGACACCCAGCAGTGGGATCAAGGTCGAGAGTGCCGGATACGGGGAACAGGATGGCGTCAGGCACGAGTGCCACCAAGACAAGGTGTAAGAGCCCGCCAAAACGGCCTTCTTGGCCTCGCAAATGGCATGGTCTCTGTCTCGAAACAGCTTAACTTCATGTCATTCGTGTCCGGGTCCCATTTTTCATCTCACTTCTGGCCTTTCTGAGCGGTGTTATACAGGTAGATGGCGGTCTTGCCAGGGCAAAGGTAGAATCAGCCGGGCACCAGCCGTCCAATGCGAAAGGCAGGATCACCATGGGAAAGGAGAACGCATGAAACGTAATCTGACCGCACTCGTGTTGTCGCTCGCTCTTTCGGGTCCGCTCTGTCTGGCACAGGCGAGTCAGCCTGCGGACGCGAACGACTGGAAACCCTCGACTCTCAATCAGCCGGGCAGGCAGTATCCCCAGGTCAACTCCGAAGGCCGCGCTCGATTTCGCATCGTAGCGCCCCAGGCCCAGAGCGTTAGTGTCAGTCTGGGCGGACTTGCCCTGACCAAGGGTGAAGACGGCGCCTGGGTTGGCACGTCGCGGCCATTGGATGAAGGCTTCCACTACTACCATCTCACGATTGATGGGGGGACATTTAACGATCCCGGTGCCTTGAACTTCTACGGTTCTACTCGTTGGGAAAGCGGCATCGAAGTCCCCGCGAAGGACCAGGACTTCTATACCCTCAAGGACGTTCCCCACGGCCAACTGCGGCAGATTCTCTTCCCCTCCAAGAGCACCAACACCTCCCGCCGTGCCTTCGTCTACACGCCACCCGACTACGACAAGGACCAGACCAAGCGCTATCCGGTGCTGTACCTGCAGCACGGCTGGGGCGAGGATGAAACCGGCTGGGGTTCCCAGGGCCACGCCAACCTGATCATGGACAACCTGCTCGCCGAAGGCAAGACGAAGCCCTTCATTATCGTGATGACCTACGGCATGACCAACGACACCCGGCCCGGCGGCCTCCGAAGTTTCAATATCGATCCATTCCAGACGGTCCTCGTTGACGAGTTGATCCCTTACATCGATGCCAACTTCCGCACGCTCTCCGATCAACCCCATCGTGCCATGGCAGGCCTGTCCATGGGCGGAATGGAGACCCGGCAGATCACCCTGAAGAACCTCGATAAGTTCTCCCACATCGGCCTCTTCAGTGGCGGCAGCATCTCCCCGGCTGATGTCAACAATACGCCCGGTTTCAAGGAGAAGGTCAAGCTCGTATTCGTCAGCTACGGCAGCCGCGAGATCGAGAACCGCAGAGCCGGCTTCGGCGGCGATCCGAAGGCGAATGCGGAAGCGCTGAAACAAGCCGGCATCAACTGTGTCTTCTACGTCTCCCCGAATACCGCTCACGAGTGGCAGTCTTGGCGGCGCAGCCTGCACGAGTTCACTCCGCTGCTATTCACGGAAGGCTCTTCTACACCCGCTGGGCCGGGCGCTCGTAGAGGTGGTGGACGAGGCGGCTTTGGAGGACCGATCGAGCTGGGTCCGGACGACAAACCTGCCTTCGACGATCCGCCCGCCGGGTTCAGAGACAAGCGTGACAACATCCAGCACGGCGAGATGACGACCGTTCAGTATGACTCCAAGACGCTCGGCACCCGTCGCCAGATGGTCGTCTACACCCCGGTCGGTTACTCGACCGACCGTAAGTACCCGGTGCTGTATCTGCTGCACGGCATCGGCGGCAACGACCGCGAATGGCAGCGTGCCTGCCGCGCGGACAATGTCCTCGACAACCTGATTGCCGACGGCAAGATTCAGCCGATGATCGTGGT
The DNA here is from genome assembly GCA_963708075.1 of Sedimentisphaerales bacterium. Taxonomy (GTDB): domain Bacteria; phylum Planctomycetota; class Phycisphaerae; order Sedimentisphaerales; family Anaerobacaceae; genus PLanc-01. The sequence continues at coordinate 7,074,961 of OY970194.1, read as the reverse complement.
CTTCCCCAACGGCAATGCAAACGTGACGGCCGGCACCGAAGGTGGCGGCCGCGGAGCGGGTATGGGCGGCGGCCGTGGCGACTTCGGCGGCTGGGGAACGCCTTTCGAGAACGACTTGATTAAAGACATCATCCCTTACATCGAGTCCCACTATTCCGCATATACCGACCGCGAACATCGCGCTCTGGCGGGACTCTCGATGGGGGGCGGCCAGTCCCTGAACATCGGCCTTGCGAACCTTGACACGTTTGCCTGGGTCGGCGGGTTCTCCTCGGCCCCCAATACGAAACCTCCTGCCGAACTCGTGCCCGATCCGGCAGCCGTCAAAGCGAAGTTGAAGCTGCTCTGGCTGGCCTGCGGCAATAAGGACGGCCTGATCCGCATCAGCCAGGGCGTTCACAAGTACCTCAAAGAAAACAACGTGCCGCACATCTGGCACGTCGATGGCAATGCCCACGACGGCACCGAATGGGCCAATAACCTGTATCTGTTCGCCCAACACATCTTCAAGACGCCCACGACGGTTGCGGCGACCCAGCCGCCGGCCCCCGCGGCGGTAGCCCCCGAGCCTGCCAAGAGGTTCGTGCTGCGGGTCGATTGCGGCGCCTTTGAGGCGTACAAGGACAAGCTCGGCAATATCTGGGCCGCGGACCAGGAGCTGGGCGCAGGGAAGACCTGGGGCGCGGACGACGGCATGACCATAGACCGCCCAGACGTGGGAATCACGGGCACAGATTTCCCGCGGATTTACGAGACCGAGCGCTACAGCATGGGCTCATACAAGTTCACGGTGCCCAACGGCAAGTACACCGTGCGTCTGCACTTTGCCGAGACGTTCGAGGGCATCACTGGACCAGAGATGAGAGTCTTCTCCGTCAGTGTGCCAGGCCAGGCAGTGCTGAAGGATCTCGACCTGTTCAAGACCGTCGGGTTCCTCAAGCCCCTGGTCAAGGAGTACAAAGGCGTGTCTGTGGAGAACGGCCAACTGGTGATCGGCTTTACGCCCAACATCGAGAACCCGCAAATCTGCGGCATTGAGATCCTGGCGGAGTGATGAGTCGTGGTGCGGTTGCGGATCAACACGTGAAGTGTAACACGGCCTGGCGACGGATCCCGAGCGTCAAGGTTAGAGTTCCCTGATCCGGATGTCCCGGAACCGTATCCGCAGTTGGTCCCCGGTGTGGAGTTGCAGTGCGAAGTGGCCGACCCGGCCCACGTTGTGGCGGACATGGCTGGCATTGTCCAGCACTCCGACGCCATCCCAATCGGTCCGCACCGCGCCGTTGAGGATCGTCTTCACATGGGTTCCCCGGCAAATGAGGACAAGCTCGTTCCAGCCATCGCCGTCATCGGCGTACTTGAAGACGTAGGACGGCGGCTTGAAGCGGGGATCCATGGTCGCGTTCTTCAGACTGGGTGAGATCCAGCGCTGCTCTCCGCGCGTCTCGTCGTAGATGAGGCCAGTGCGCCAGGACATCGACTCCGGCGGATGGATGTCCACTTGCGGACCGTCCAACCAACCGCCGTTGGCGGTCTCGTCAAACCGACTGCGGAATTGGAGACCGCTGTTGCCGGGGGAGTCCCTGTAGGCCTGGAACTGCAATCGCAACTCGAAGTCGGCGAATTCCTTTTCGGTCAGCAGCCAAACGTAGTTGTGGTCTTTGCGCCCTATGGAGTCGCAGAGAATGGAGCCGTCCGCGACAGTCCAAAAGGCTTTGCCCTGGTCTTGGGGTTGGCACTTGATCGTCCACCCGGACAGGTCTTGGCCGTTGAAGAGGGCGGTCCACTCAGACCGGCTGGTTGGGCTGGTTTGACAACCGGTCGTGGGAAGGATCAGGAGCAGACCAAGCAAGGACAAAGCAAGGTGGGAACATCGCTCCATGAACCTGCGACGATCACGACCGAGGGCGGTTGAGGCCACAGATGATCCTTTCCACCTGATTGACGTGACAGGAACTTGCTTCTTGCGCACGCGTAACTGCTCGGCACTGCGCCGGCGGGAGAACTTGCTCCAAGCCCCACCAAGCATGATGCCATACTACCAGGTCGCGGGCCGGGATGTCAATGTCGCTGGCGGGTTAGGGCATGGGCACGGCCAAGCCGGCCTGCAGAATCGAAACAAGGTCGTCTGCGTCATACGGTTTGGGGATGACCCAACGCGAGCCGAAAACCAGTTTGGGGACGGCGTTGTTGCCGCCCTGGATGGTGGTGCCGTAAATCCGAATAGAGGTTTCCAGATACCGGTCGATCCAGGGGTCGGCCCGGGCGGCATCGAACTTCGCCTGGCCAACCAATTCGACAGCTTTGGCCCGGGCGGCGTCGAGGCTTCGCGGGTGCCAGCGGTCGCCGGACTCCAACGAGAACATCCAGCGGTTGAAGGCAGGAAACGCCTCGCGCTTGGCCACCCAAACCGCCAAGCCAACTTCGGCCAGTTCGCAGGAGTCCTTGTATGCATCCACGTCCCGGGGGATGTAAGGGTTGCACTGGCTGTTCAACGGCGCCGGACACAGCGCAAAGGCCAGCTTGCCGCCGTAGCGGCGAATCGCCTCATCGAGCATGAAATGCAATGGCTGGCAATGGGGGCATTTATAATCGAAGAGCAGGGTGACGACGTAGAGGGCGTCCGGCGAACCGACCAGCGGCACGGCGTGAGGATCGAGGGCAGGCAGGTTCATTCTGCGACTCGCCGCCGCGATAGACGGCCGGAGGCAGTAATGCCGACCTGGCAGGCCGCCAGGATGCCGGCCAGGGCCAGACCGACCATGGACAAGCCGATTGCGGGCAAGGGGCCAATAACGCGCCGTGGGGTTGCATCGTCGTCGAATTGCCTGGGCGCTCGCCAGATTACCAGAGCCGCCAGCAGCAGACCGGTGATGTGCGTGGCCATGCAATAGGAGGCAAAAGGCCCCAATGACCCATTTCTGCACGATGGTGAACCACACGGCACTTCCGGCGGCCGCCCCGACCAGAACCAGCATCGCGCCCCAGGCCAGCCGCCGGACTGGTGCCGCCGTGGCCGGACCAATGAAAAGACTGGCTACCAGCATCGCCAGATACGCCCCCGTCGCCAGACCGCTGACGGGCAACACCCCACCTATCGCCGACCACCGGCTGCTGAGCACCTGTTCGCACGAGCTTCCGCCGCCGCAGCCAATCACCGACCCGCCCGCCAGATAATGCCAGCTCAGGTAGACGCTCAACGCCAGAGCCAGCGCGCTCAAACCCGTCAAGACCCAGCGCCACCAGGGCCAGGACCGGCGAAGACGAGTCATTTCTCTGTAAGGAACCAAAGTTCGATCCTTTTGAGCATTACCTTCGCGGGGAAACAGAAGGCTCCGCGGCCCGCCATCGAGCCGCGGAGCCCTAATCTGTGTTGTCCGGGACGGTTCGAGCGACAGCCGTCTAATTCAGTTCCACAAGCGTCCTCACTGAGGTCTCCTGGGATACTGGTTGGGCGCACCGGGCGTGGGAACGCTGCCGGCGACCTGCGCCCCGCTGGCATGCGCCTTGGTCAATGCGGCGGTGAGGGTGATGCCGGTGCCGGAGACCTGTGCGCCGACCGCGTGCGCGATCGTGAGCGGCGCGGCGACGGTGATCGTGGCGCCGCCAGGGCCGCCTCTGCCGCCAGAGCCGCCAAAGCCGACCTCTGCCGCCGGTGACGGAGGCGACAACCGCCGTCTCCCGGTTCGCGCCACTGTCGATGGTGATGGTCTGGCCGGCGCTAAAGCCTGCCGCGCTGGCGACAGGGATAACGGTCGCGCCCGCGTCGGTGGCGGTGCCCACCGTGGTGGCGCCTGGCGTGCCAACCGTCGCGATGACGGCGGTCTCGCGGTTCGCGCCCGTATCAATCATGATCGTCTGGCCGGCGCCAAAGTCCGCCACGCTGGCGACTTTGATATTGTTCGCGCCGGCGGCCGAAGCGGCCGACAGGGTGGTGGCGGTCTGCAACAGGAAATCGCGGCAGTTGCTGTCGGTGTCGGCGCCGTCCGGGAAGCGGCCTGCGCTCCGATTGGGCGTGCTGGCGGCCGGACCGGCCGGCCCGCCGAAACCGCCGCGGCCCGCGCCGGGCGCAGGCACGCGGCAGCCACTCTCCCCTGCTCCGGAGGTCGGCCTGGTAACCCTCGGCGGCCCATGGGTCGACGAGGCCGCCGTAGTTGAGGCTGTCGACGACCAGGCCGGCGGCGTCACGCAGCACCATGTTGCCGGCGCTGGCGGACGAGGGCGGGGCCCCCGAACCACTGGTTGGGCGTCGGCGTCCCCTGGTAGCCCGCGGTCGTGACCGTCGGCGTCGCGCACCACCGCGTTGATCTCGTGGTCGTTGGCCAGGGGCTTGTCGAGCGTGATGCCGGTGCCGAGCGGCAGGACGGGCTCGTTGCTCGAGTGGGCGAAGGCCGTCGCCGGCTCGAAGCTGATCCCCGTTCCCCGGACGCTGAAGGGCATGTTGGACGCATGGTTGAACTTCAGCGGTGCGGCCAGGTCGAGGCCCGTGCCCGGATCCTCATCGGCCCTTAAGGGACCGTTGAAGGTGTTGCGAACCGACTGCGTGCCGACTTTCGTGACCGTGACGGTCTCGATCCCGTGGCCGACGCTGTCGATGTCCAATCGGATCTTGTCGCCGACCGAGATGTTGGCGACGGATGATACCTTGATGTTGGTGTCGCCGGCTTTCGCGTCCGCCGACAGCCAGGCTTGCGTGCCCGGCTTGCCGACCGCGGTGACCGTGACCACCTCGTACTTCTCCACGGTCTTCGCGACGGCGGGGTAGGTGGCGCCATAGCCGATGGCCGATCTTCTGGCCGACCTCGAAGCCGGCCACGCTCGTGACAGGCACGTTGGTCGAGCCGGCGGGGATCGTGATCACCGGACCGTCGGGGAGGGGTTGCCACAGCGTCGTGGTGTTGCCGGCCGCCGTCCCGAGGCTGGCGATCTTGCGGGTTTCCACGGCGGAGCCGGTGTCGATTTCGATCGTATCGCCGACGTTCATGCCGGTCGTGCTCCGGACGTAGATGGTGGTATCGCCCTTTTGCGCGGGGACCGCCAGCCCGGAGTTGGAGAGGCCGAGCAGGTAGAAGCCCTTCGCCGCGAGCTTCGTCCCGGCCGGGATCTTCACCGACGAGAAGATGGGCTGCTGGGTCGGGTGCTGGGTCAGAGTCCAGTTGGAGATGTCGACGGCGCTGGCGCCGGCGTTGTAGAGCTCGATGAACGAGTCCGTCGAGTTGGCGGGAGAACCGGCGCTGATGCGGAACTCGTTGATCTTGATCGGGCTGACGTTCCGCACCTTCTCGGCCGTCGTCTCGGATTGCGTCCGGCCGTTCGCGTTCGTCCACGAGGCGTTGCCGACCAGGTCGCCGTTGAAGGCCGCCGGCCCCGAGGTGACCTTGAAGGTCGCGCTCACGGTCGCGCCCGGCGCGACCGGGTCGGCGAACGTCTTCGACGTCTCGGTGGCGCCGGAGACCACGGAGGTCCACCCCGCGGGCACGGAGATGCTCAACTTGACGCCCGTCGCGGGCGCCCCCGTGGTATTCGTGAACGTCACGGTGGTGTCCTGCGAGGAGCCCGGCGAGAACGTCTGGAGTCCCGGCGGCGTGGCGGTTGCCGACGCCGGCGCGAGGCTCAGCCGCGGCACGTCGTACCTGGCGGCCACGACGTTGGCCTGCACCTTCTGGTTGGTCTCCTGCGTCGGGAAGGTGTCTGGGGCCGTCATCGCGCCTTCATAGAAGGTGCCCTGCGAGCCGTTGCTGTTGTCGCCGCCGTTGCCCAGGAGGATGGCGCCCTGCTTGCGCATCGGGTCGTAGGTGTGGTTGACGCGCGGTCCGTCGAACATGATCTTCAGGTCGCCCTTCTGCGCGTCGCCGCCCATGGATCTCCAGTGGTGCGGTTCGCCGTCGGCCGTGGCGGTCACGAATCGCCAGGTGATGATCGGCAGGTCTGGGCAGAACTTGGATCCGTTCGGGACTCGTTGACGCAACCCACCAGGTTGTTCTCCTGGTCGGTCATGATCCACGGGCCGGGGGCGCTGCCCGCGATACCAGGCGGTGGCGTTGCCGTAGTAGGTGGTTTCCATGGTGCCGTTGCCGTCGTCGCGGCTGTCGGTCTCGGCGTTGCCGTAGTCGAAGCAGCAGCCGGAGTTGTAGTGATGGCCGTTGATGACCCAGTACTGCCCCTCGGCCTGGTCGTCGACGGCGGTGCCCTTCGCGTCGTTCCAGCGGAGGCCCATGCCCGGCTCGATGAAGACGCCGTAGGCCTTGTGGCCCATGATCGTGATCGGCGCCATGTCGGCGAGCGGGAGGTTGTTGAACCCACCCATGGCCGGGCCGCTGAATCCGCCGCGGGGCGCCTGGACGAGGTGGTTGTCCTTGCCGGACTGGTCGTAGAGGGTGGTGATCCAGCAGTACGTGTTGGCGCAGAAGGCGTCCTGCGCGGCCGCGTCGGCGTATCCGCCCGCATCCGCCCGCGGAGGGCTGGACGACGCCGATGTCCAAGGTCTTGCCGTCCGACTGGCGCAGGACCTGGTAGAGCGGGCCGTTGTAGGAGGCGTACAGCGCGCGCGTGGTGCTGTGGGCGGCCACGCAGGGGGCGCCGGCGGCGGCGTAGATGTCACATGGGCCTTCCGGCCTGGGCGGAGCAACATTGCGTCCCGCCCCGGCCTGTGCGGCCATCATCAACGTGGCGACAGGCAGCGTGAGCGCCAGTGCGAGCATGATCACAAGACTGATTCTCGTCTTCATGTTTACCTCCTACTCTCTAAACCCAGATTTCCCAGTTGGCTCCCTGCCCGTGACCGCCACGGACAAGCAAGGAGCAGTATAGGTCGCCCTCCCAGGGGCCGGAAGCAGATTCCTGACCGCGGTCGGCTCGGTGGTCTTGTAACCCAGTAACGAAAGCATCTGCACGGCGTAGCGCCTTCCCAGTTCCCGGTAGCCTGCCGGATTGAAATGCAGATGGTCGGGACGGCTGGTGCAACCTTTCGAAGAAATGATAAAGGAATTGGGGATTGTCTTCGGCAGCTCGGCAATGATGGCATTCATACTCGCGCAAGCGCCCTGCTGATCCGCATTCACGAGTTCGCCGGCGAGCAGAGGCACTGATTCGGCTTTGAGATTCAAGTCTTTGATCAGGTTGTCGTAGATCCCTTTGACTTTGGCGGGCCACTGCTTGTCGTTCGTGTTGGACTCTCCCTGGTGCAACAGGATTCCCTTGATGACACCCTCTTTCTGCGCCAGCTTCGCCATCTCAACCAGATGCGCGTAGGGATTCCCATTGTATTCCTTGATTATGTTCGTCATCCACGATGGGGCCGTGGCAGCATAGGTCTGATAGTCATCCTTGTCGAACAGCTCGATCTTGCAGCCGGCCACCGAAACGTTTACCACACCTACTCGGATCTTCTCCGGAAGATTGGCGACCATGGTTCTGCCAAAGTAATCCGCAGGGCAAAGACCGGTAGAGCGTCGGCACAAGGGAGGGACAGCCTCGTACCAATTACCCTTGGTTCTGCCCAGGGCCGGGAAATCAACCGCCGCCAGGAACTGAAAGCGTCTATCCACGTTTGTCTTGTCTTGTTGTTCAATTCCCGGAAATCCCTCCATGTTGGACTGTCCCAGGCACAGGAAGATGTAGAAGTTCGGATCCTGACAAGAGGCGTTCGTACTGAAAGAGAGTAATGCTGCTAACAGGAACAACCCCCGTTTCATCTTCATAGCTCCTCCACGTAACACCAAACTGGGTTGCTGGTCCATGATCCATCATACACAAGTAATACCGCTCCAAAGTGCCGCCTGTGAGATGGAAAATGGGATGCCGACAAGATTCTTCACCGTATGATGCACAAAGCGGAGAGTCACCAGGATGAGGCGCTGAATGGACTGGGGTGATAGTCTCTTTCCTGGTATTCAAAGAAGTCAAAGTCCGCGGGACGCAACGTATCGGTCAGGTCCTGACAGGCCTTGCCGACGAAGTCGCCTATTCAGTTCTCCCGTCTTGATGTTTATCGCTTTGGGCCAGAGGCGGGAGTGAAGAGGAGACGTGGCAGTATCGCTGCTACGTCGTCTCTATCCCTGGGCCGGAGCGACGCTCGGGTCGTCGGTGTTTAGAGGAGCAAATCGCACCTGCTTGGGGCTCCCATATGACGGGATTCTTCTCATACCCAATCTGCGACAGGCAACAGATCGACCGCCTGCCGTAGCACCGGATCCACATTTGTGTATACGTCATTCGTGAGCTGTGGACTTGAGTGTTCCAGCAACCGTTGCTCTATGAGGAATAGGCAGTCATGTAGGCAGCGAGCGTCTGTCTTCGCCAAGGCCCCTCCAGTTCGTCGGTCCACTCCGTTTCACCCATGTCTTTGGTACCATGACCCCAGAGATCTGACAGACACACCTTGTGCATCACAGGTCTCCGGGTCAGATTCATAGTTCCCACACGACGCCTCTCCGTGTTATCATGTCCCGCGTACACTCCGCCGTGTCAGTGCGACGGAGTGCCCAATAGGAGCCGACAGGAGAAAGACATGCCGAACATCGCTGCAGTGCTCAAAGAGGAGATACAACGCCTTGCGCAAGGAGATCCGCAAACAAATAAGCATTCTCAAGAAGATGTCCGCCCAGCATCGCAAGGAAATTGCGGAAATGAAACGCCGGAAGTCCGACCTGCAACGTGAAGTCACCCCTCTCCAGAAGCAGGTGCTCAGAGGTGTTTCCTCGCAGCCGGCCGAAGCCAATGGAGAACACGTACGCTTCACCGCCAAGGGTCTGCGCTCCCAGCGCCAGCGTCTGGGGCTCTCCGCAGCGAACTACGGCAGACTCATCGGTGTCACCGGCCAGACCATCTACAGTTGGGAACAAGAGACCTCTCGACCGCGCAAGCAGCAAGTGGCACGGATCGCCGCACTTCGCCCTCTGGGCAATAGAGAGACCCTGGCCCGGCTGGAACAACTGGCCGGTGGGAGCCGGAAGAAGTCGAAGTAGACCGCCACTCGTGTACAGTGTGCCATTGTGGCCAATCAGAAGAAGCTGCCTCCCAAACTCCAGGCTTGGATCGATGCCCGAAAGCGGTTTCACCTTTCCCATGTCCAGGTTCAGATGGCACGGGAACTCGGGATGAACCCAAAGAAGCTCGGAGGCATGGCCAATCACCAGCAGGAACCCTGGAAGGTCCCCCTGCCGCAGTATATTGAGGAGTCGTATCTCAAACATTTCAGGAAGGAGCGGCCGGACAACGTCCGTTCCATTGAGCAGATGGTGGCGGACAGGGCACGTAAGCAGGCACAGCAGAAGAAACACCGGCATCAGCAAGAAGCAGCGGCACACCCTGGCAGTCCCATCCAACCACCCCCTCCAACCAACCCGCAAGAGGCTATCGATGATAACATCCCCTTCTGAGCCGGCACGACTGCCATAGTCTCCACCGGATCAGTGACCCTGAGCGTGGCTCCAACCCGGACTCGACAAGGCGCATAGTGCAACCAGTCCGATGCCCGGCCCGATAAATCGTGAAAGCCGCGTTTTTTGCGCTTGCCAGGGGGTGCGAATATGCCGCTCTTCGCTGCAACTGGTACGGGTGGAGACATCTTGGAGACATGATGTCACAACGAGCCATGCCGATCTCTTCTGCCTTTTCCGGATGACTGAGGAGACATACGATGCGGCAGACGGTCACGCAAAATGGCACGACACTTCTCCATCGCATCTACTTGATGGTTCTTGGCGATCGGTGTGGTTGTCTCGCATGAGAATTCCTGTCAACGGTGTTCGTCCGCGTGCTCGAACATGGCAAGGATCCGTTCGAGGGCATCGTAGGGCGCAGTCCCAATGTCCACCGTGAAGGCGTCGTCGTGATTGGGGAGGGTAGACACGTTGCCAGCGGCGAAGAGGACGTTGCTGGCCTCCCGCTGATGGCTCGTTCGCGTCATCACCTGAAAAGCCGCCAATGAGGAGTGCGCGAGGAACTGCACATCGGCCACCAACGCGCCGATCGGTTGGTCTTTGCTGTTATGGCCCAGATTGCTCAGGCGAACGTGGAAGCTCTGTGGCTTGCCCGTCAGCAGAGCCACGGAGGCATGACGATAGTAGTAGTCACTCTGGGCCTGCGCGGACCCCACCCGGGCCAGTTGCTCCTTGGCTTCCGACGGTTGATCGGCGCCGGGGCAGAACAACACCAGCGGCTGACGAAACAGGTAGTCCTTCAGCAGCAGTCCCAATCCGACCGTGGCGCCGTCTTCGAGCGACAGCAGGCTGGTGACGTCTCCAGTGACTGTGTAGAAATTGGAGCCCGTGACCGGTCGGCCCACCGGCCCGAACGGAATTGAGTCGTCAAAGTCGTGGGCGTAAAGATGAATCGCCGCGCCCACTTGGCGGAGGTTCGCGGCGCAGGCGATCCGGCGGGCCCGGTGCCGCGTTTCGGTCAGGGCGGGCGAGAGGATTGCCAGCAGCAGGGCCAGGATGGCAATCACCACCAGCAGCTCGATCAGGCTAAAGCCGCCCTTGGCAGTTCGGGCCTCACGTGTCGCTTGTCGATTCATTGATCCGCATCACAAATCAGTCAGGGCGTCTACTTCTGGACCATCGGTAACGATTCGGCCAAGCGGACGTTGTCCAGATCCCAGAATCCGCCCGCTTCACCAGCCGAGCGCAAGGCGATACCGATGGGCTTTCCGGCCCAGACGTCGCTAGCCTTCACCGGCGGCAGGTACACCGAGAAATCCTGCAACCGCCTTGAGGACAGACCAGCCGGCTCGATCGTTTGCGACACGATATCCACGGCGACATTGTCATCCAAGTAGTAGAAGGCCAATACGAGCGTGTCCGCCGGCAGTTCTGCCGAGGGCGGGTATCGGCTTGATGTGCCGACCGCCGCCGTCAGCCGATAACTGCGACCTTCCCGGTACACCGCCGCCAAATCCTGCTCCAAGCCATCGCCTGTGGCCGAGGCCAGGAACGCCAGTTGGGTCCCATCCGCATTAGCCATGTGGTCCCAACTGTCCGCCGGGGTATTGGCGAAAATGCCGGTATTCGTGCTGCCCAGGGTGTCCAGATCGAGCTCCCTCCAGCCATCCACGTAGGACAGAACCGGAAAACCGGTCAGGTCGACAGCCGGAGACTCAAAGGAGGGGTTCGCAACCACGTCCAATTCGGGCATCAATTCGATCAGCCGGACGTTATCCAGATCCCAGAACCCGCCGGCGGCCCCCGTGGCCCGGATCGCCACGCCGATGGTCTTGTCCGCCCAAGCGTCGCTGGGCCGCACGGTCGCCAGCACCACCTTGTAGTCCTGCAATTGGGTTGAGGACTGTCCCTTCGCCCCAATCGTCAGACGCACGATGTCCACGGGTTCGTTGACATCGAGGTAATAGAGGACCAGATCGATCGTATCCACCGGCTTGATACCCGAGGGCGGGAACCGCGCGGAGACACCGACCGCCACGGCTAGCCGGTATTCACAGCCGACACGGTAGACCACTGCCAAGTCCTGCTCCAAGGCGTTGCCCCTCTGCGATCCCAGAAAGGCCAGTTGCTTGCCCTCGGCATTCGCTATGTGGTCCGCACTACCTGCCGCCGTATTGGCGAAGACACCCGTATTCTGAGATCCCGCATCAAGGTCCAGCTCGAGCCAACCGTCAATGGCAGGCCAGGCCGGAAAGGCGTTCGGATCGATCGCTGGGGCCTCAAAGGAAGCATTCTCAATCGCAATGTTGGCGACAACCTCTGACGCCCTAACGGCTGCACTACAGACCGTCAGCACACTCAAGCAGACAACATAACGTAGCATCCCATTCCTCCTTTCGACGGCTCATTGACGCGCCGTGCTTGCTCCCAACACACTCAGAAGGTGTGCCGACGCGGCGCTTCCGATTGTACGGAGCGGAAGACGACCACGCCGGCAGTCCCTTTGAAGGAGGGAAATTCACACCGGACATGACCATGGTAATTGACCGACGAAGTTTCACTTCGCCTTGACGTCGTAACAGAACAATACGTTCTGATCTCGGATGTACAGTTTTCCGTTGGCGATGACCGGGTGTGCCCAGGCCGGTAGGCGGGTGCGGTCGGGCTGTTGGAAGCGACCGCGTTCGGTGTATTGCTTCGGGTTCGGCTCGATCAGGCACATAGTGCCATCCTCCATTCGATAGTAGAGCATGCCGTCGGCCAGGGCCAGCGAACCTTTCGCGCGACGACCAACGGTGGCTCGTTGGTCCCACAGAACCTTGCCTGTCTTGAAGTCGAGACAGACGAGGGCGCCGCCCTCATTGCCGCCGCTGGCGCCGTAGAGGCAACCATCGAAAAGGATCATGCCGCCGTGGTGGTTCTGCATGTCCGTGGTGGCATAGACTTCCTCGGCCTGGACAGCGCCATTCGCATCCTTGCTCAGTTTGACCAATCCAGCACCTGCGCCATAAGCGGAGGAGGCGAACACCATCCCATCGTGGTACAGCGCCGTCGAACAGTTGAGACCCATGCGGTTGGCGGGTTTGTCATATCGCCAGAGGAACTTGCCGTCCGATGCCGCGACTCCGATCAGTGCCCTTGCAGTCATTTGCACGTACTGACGCTGCCCATCAAAGTCGATGGCGATAGGCGAGGCATAGGCCGCTCCACCGCCTCCGAGACCTCCGAAACCGCCGGGCCCCCCTCGACCGCCGCCAAAGCCGCCGGCGCCGGCTCCTGAACCAACGGCCATCGGGTTCGTCATGCCTCCCTCGAATCCCTGATCCGGCTGCCAGACATTGCCGCTGGAATCCGTGAATGTCACAGCCGAACCGGCCTTGATCCGGACTGTCGTGGCGCCAGATGCACCACCCTCTGTCTGCGGAATGATCTCAATCGCCTTAATCGCCGGGTTTTCGACCTTGGGCGTGAAGACAATTCGGAACTCTCCATTGGTCACTTCCACGGGCACAGTTTCGATATAGGCGCGGTTGGGCCCGCCGGCCTTCACCCAAACGTCAAAGTCCTTGAAATCCTGCCCCTGGACATTGAAGGAAAAAACGCGCTGACCTGGGCCGGTGATGCCTTGGTACGTCTCCGCAAAGTAGAGCTTCGCGAGATACTTGCCGTTGGGAATCTTGCAGGAGAAAGCGGTCATCGAAAAATGCTCGCTCGAGAACAAGCCAGGATCCTTGGTTCCGGTAACCCCCGTAGCCGAACCACCGCCGGCCCCGCCGGAACCGCCTCGACCACCACCGGGTCCGCCGGCACCCCCTCGACCGCCGCCAAAGCCACCCGGTGCTCCGGAATCGCTGGCCGGGCTGTCAGGCATCTTGGCCTTCCAGACCGTCTCTCCGGTCAGCTTGTTCAGGGCCACCATGATCGCATCGGCCCCGCCGGGAGTGACGACGACTTTGTCGCCATCAACGAGCGGCGATTCGCGGTAGCTCCACATCGGTCTGCGGCCTCCAAAGTCCTCTGTCAGGCTGCGCTGCCAGACGATCTTGCCGTCTTTGACCTGCAGACAAGCCACATTGCCCCCCAACCCCTCGACATAGAGGCGTTCGCCATCGACCGTCGGTGTGCATCCCGGCCCCTCTCTTCCCTGCGATGGCTGCTGCTGAAAGGCCGGCCCAAGGGGCGCTACCCAGATTTCACTTCCATCCTTCTCGGACAGGGCCCAGACGACTTCCTTATCGCCGCGATTGCTCATGACGAAGATTCGTCCGGCGGCAATGGCCGGACCGCCGTCACCGCCACCGAGTTTGTCGATCTTCCAGGCAAGTGGGGGACTATTTTCAGGCCACTGCTTGAGGAGGCCCGTGTCTGCGGACTTACCGTCTCGATTGGGCCCCTGCCATTGCGGCCAATCCGCGGCCAGACTGCTGCCAGCGACTATCAGCAAGACCGTTGCTGCAAGAATTACTCTCACCTTCATCTCTTTTGCTCCTTTCATGGATAATCGTGTGTATGACCTGAAACGGGTCTAGTCCCCAGTTTCACACCGTTCTCTTAGTTATTCTTGCGGGTCGGAGTCTTTCCGGATAACCATCGGGACGCCATCCTTCAGAACATCAGTCAGTGGCCATCGAAGACGCCGGGGGAGCCGCCCAACTGTGTGCTCGCCCGCCAGGCGTCCTTCTGTGACCGTTGGTCCGGATCAGACTCCGCCGAGGCCAGAGCTGTCAGAGAATACCCCTGGCCGTCAGTGGTGTCATACCAGTCGTCTTCGTACTTAAAGCTTTGAATCGTCACGCGGGCGGCATCCACCAGCGTGATCCTCTCACCCTCGTTGGCCAGGGAACCGGCGAATTGACCGGCGACGGGCAGGCCGGGGCCATATTTCGCATCGAAGGCGGTGACATCCTTGACCACCAAGCAGCACTTGCCGGGGGCAAGCTCAAAGCTCGAGAAGGTGAAGTCGATTCCGTTGGTGAATCGGACCAGGTTAAGATTCATAGGCTCGGTCCCAACGTTGGTTAGCTCGATGTACTCGGCGTTTGGATCCCCGGCCGGGTGGTACATGATCTCGCTGATCCGCAGACCCTCCGCCACGGGCCCAATCGCGAAAACCGCCTCATGAAGCGCGCTCCAGATGCCGAAGAACGCCCGGGCTCTGATACGAGTGGACTCGGTCAATGTGACAGGCCCGGTGTACTTCGTCGCGTGCGCGGTATTGATGGCCCCGCCCGGCAGGCGCGGGTCTGTGCCGTCGGTGGTGTAGTACATATCCCCAAAGACCGCCGTCATGGTCAGGTTGAATCCCTTCGCAGCCACTCCGCCGTGCTGATTGAAGGTCGGCGCCTCGATGCTTGGATACCATCCTTTGGCCTTGAGCTGGTTGAGAACGATGTCCGTCCGCTTGGGCAAATAATCGTTGAGCAGGAAGCGCACCTGGGGCAGCCAGTCGTCGTCTTTGGTCCGGGGCTTGGCGACCTTGGCGTCGCCCCAGCGGGCGGATTCCGCGATGATCGCCAGATCGATGGTGTCTTTGCGGGCCGTCAAGAGTCTGGCGGCACCGGCCGACGTCATCGGGCCGTCGTTGAAGAAGTGCCTGTACACGTGGTCCGCAAAACGCATCTTGTCTTCTGTGTTGGTCGCGAGCTGCTGGTGCAGCCATTGTGGATTGAAGTATTGGGATTGCGAGCCGGCCGGATAGGGGCCGGTGCGGTTCTCGTTCACGTTGAACATCGTGTGCTCGCAATCGTGGCGGAAGAACTTGAAGCCATCGGGGTCTGTGTGATTGTAGACGGCGTAGAAGTTGTTCGGCCGATTGTTCTGGAGGAAACTCGAGATGGGAGCGTCGAGGTCGCCGACGTAGAATGTGCAGATCATGTAGTCGATCACGTTGTCGACGTCAAGAAGCCGCTCGTAGGCGGGGTTGACAGTGCCGTCCGGGTTGAGTCCCTGCACCTTGTAGTACGCCGCATTTGCGCTGAACCCCTGGCTGGCCGCCTGCCAGAGCCGATTGTATGCGTCCAGAGTGCCGTCCGTCACTTCGATCGTATAGGGTGCCCCGGGACCGGCGTTGACCTTGGCCACATCGTAGTCCTCGCTATTGCCCTCGAAGTACGAGGCCGCATAGCGGGCCTCGGAGCGTTCCTGGGTCTGGTAGACTCCCCAATACTGTCCATCGAGGTAAAGATGGTAATACCGGCTCCTCGTGTAGGGTTGGCCGGTCGCCCCCTGCAGATCGCGGGAAAAGACGTCCCGCAGCAGGGTGTTCTTGCCGCCGTTGTCGTCGCCGGAACTGCCCTTGAAAGCCCACGAGTAGTTGCTCTCGGTCCGCAGGTCCACCTTGTCGAAGGAATCGACCCCTTCATCGCCGAACAGAGGGTATTCCAGCTTGGATGTGCCGTACTCGGCCCGGAAGAAGAGCCGAAACGCATGCTTGGCATTGCCTCCCTGGCGACCGTAGCCCCCGCGAATCCGCAGACCCGCATCGATCTGGAACCCTGGCGTTCCATCCGGATAGATCAGTTCCACCGAGACGGGACGCTCCCACGCGATGCCGTCCTGCAGGGCGTTGACGTAAATCCCTGTGCTCGAATTGAACAGGTTGGCCAAGGGCGTCACCAGCGAAATCGAGGGAAGCGACAGCATCGCGTCCTCTATCACGTCCTTGTATCTCAGGTCATTCACCACATCGGGGTCCATACCATAGTCGATTACCTGTGCTCCGCCGCCGCCCCAGGGAGAACCGCCACCGCCGGCATACGGAGCAGGCCAATTCGCGCCGGGCCGGCCGCCAGTAGGCGACTGCTTGATCACGTCGCTCACGACGATGTACGTCTGCGTGTAGACGGCCGACGACTTCCACCCCTGGCGAGTCGCTACAGCCCGCAGACACGTGGTCTTGCTGATGTTGATGGGCTCCGTATAGACCGTGCCCGTAACCGTTCGAGTTGCGCTTTGGCCGGGCAGCTCGCAGTCCAGTGAGTAGTAGATCTTCGCCTCAGGCGTGTTCGTAGAGAGGGTGACAGAGAAGGGTGCATCGTAGAATCCACGCGCCTGGCTGAACGCAACAGCGCCGACCAGCCCTTCGTAGCCTTCTGCGTTGGCCGTCCCAGGCGTCGGCGAGGTGAAGTACTGTAAGCCCTCTCCGGCGTTGGGATACCGTCCATAGGCGACGTCTGAAGGCAGCTCCGGGAAGGCCAGGCGATCGATCAGAGTCACGCCGTCGACATCGAACAAGCACAGTTCCTCCCCGCCGGAACTGAGCTTGAAGCTCGCGTGCAAACCCGGAGCCTGTGTGTCTCCATCCGCCCAAATCAGGAGACAGCCGCCGGGGGCGATGGTCGTCAGGGTCGGATCGGTCGTAGGGATTCGCCACTTGGTGGGCCTCTCCGGATCGTCCGTCAGGTATAACCCGCCCACGTCAAACGACGCGCTTCCATAGTTGTAGACCTCGATCCAATCGTCATACTGACCCTGCGGATCGGCTTTCGTCGCGCTATTGGACGCCATCACCTCGTTGATGACGAGTGAGACACCCGAACCTTCCTGCGCCGAAACACAACTCGCAATCATCATGACCAAACAACTCGCGAGTACGAGACTTCTTCCCACAGTCGATACCCTCTCTTTCTTTGCCCGTCGCACCATGCTTACTCACAACACACTCAAAGGTATGCCGACGCAGCGTTTCCGATGACACCGACCGGAAAACGGCCGCGCCTTTCACAAATCGTCGTGCTCGGAGGCATCCGCGTCCACCCTGACCTCGATTCGGTCAGAACCTTCCTGGGACTCTGCATCGATCGCCCAGAGCTCCAGGACGTACACACCCAGCTTGGTGAAGCTGGCCGTGGTGGCAGGCTTGGAGCTGTCGGCAAACTCGACGATAGAGTCGTCCGGCGCAGAAAGGACAGACCAGCGAATACTGGTGACGTCGTTTGCGTCGTCTGCCACAGAACCGTTCAAGACCACGGTCGTTTCGCCGGCCTTGAGCGAGGTGACCGCATTGCCGCCTGCGTTGACCCTGGGCGCGGAAGTCGTCAGCTCCACGCAGGCCAAGCTGCCTGCCGTACTGCGAACATAGATCTTCCCGTTGGCCAGGACGGGCACGGAACGGCACTCGCCACTCAGGATCTTAGCTCTGACAGCAGGCACGTAGCCTGCTGGTGACGCCTCGCCGATGCTCAGCTCTCCTGTCTCGCTCAGGACGATCAGTCTGCCATCCGCCAGGGTAACACAGGCACGGCCGAAGCCCCCTTTATTCCAGATCACTTTGCCGGTGCTGAACTCGACACAGCTCAGGCACGTACCACTGTCATTCTGTCCGTACAGATACCCGTGCCAGAGCACGACAGCGTTGTAGCAGGTCTGCATGTTCCTCTGGAGCCAGACCTGGGCGACCTGGCCGCCTGATGCCCGCACCAAGGCAGCGCCTTTGTTGTAGCCCGATGAGACAAACAAGTCATTGCCATCTATGACCGGGTCTGCAATATTCCCCGGAAGACCGTTGACCCAAGGATACTCCCACATGACACTGCCGGTCAGGGGCTCGACCGCCGCAAAGGTCCTGTATCCCATCAAGACCAGGAGTTGCTGACCGTTGTCATCAAGCGGCACCGGCGTGGAGTATCCCGATACGTCGGTGCCGGTTGTCCAGGCCAATGTTCCATCGCTGGCGTGCAGGGCCAGACCGTGCTTGCCCACGTTGTAGACCATCAGGTCCCCATAGGGATAGGGCGACCCCGCAAAGGACCATGTCGGCGCGCGGACGCCATACTTGGCGACCAGGTCGACCTGCCAGAGCACCGCCCCAGTCTTGGCATCAAAGCAGTAAGCCACGCCCTGCTTGCTCAGGGTGTACACCTTGTCACCTGCTACGGTCGGTGTCGTGGTGGTGCCGCCCTCGTAGAGGTTGGCCCCCAAGGCCGCCGGGTAGGAGTAGCTCCAGATGAGGATGCCACTGATTGCATCCAGGCAGTAGACCACGTCGCAGGCCGTCGTGGCCCTGTCGACAGGGAGTTGGCGATTGCCCATCGTATAGAGCCGCCCATCAGCCACCGCGACGGTGGAGGCTCCCATGCCCACCGCCGTGGTCCATCTAACCTTCATCGCACAGTTGGCCCAGTCCTCTCCCCAATGTCGCTCGGAAGAGATGCCGTTGTGCTGGGGGCCGCGGAAGATCGGCCAATCGCCGGCCATCACACGGGCAGGCATCAGAGCCACCATCAGGATCAGAAGAGACATTGTCGTAAGTCTGTAAGCAGTGGTACACATAGGCAGAATCCTCTATATCCAGTCACCAAGTCGTAAAACAGCCACTCTCATCCCAGAGCCGCGAGCCCCGATGAACCTCCATGTCTTTGATGTGCTTCCAGGAGACAGAGCCGTCCAGGCACCCGACGTGACCGCCGACCGCGCCGATCTGCTCCGAGGAAATCCCCTCCCTACTCGCGTTGGTCGAATCTCTGCCCTCCAGGATCGCGCCTCTGGGTCCATGCGGGGCAAAGGTCTTCATCTCGCCCGTGGACCAGGCGTTGAGCTCAGTCACTACCGGCCTGGAACCCCGCTCGAACGATCTCTGGGGCGATACCCATTCGCTGATCGCCGGCCCCACCAGGGGCCAGGGTGTGCCTTTGTGGCCTCCCAGGTAGTTGTAGCCGAGGACGTAGCCGTAATCGCGACCCTCGTAGACGTAGTACCACCCGCCCGGCTGGTTGAAGGGCTCGCTCAGCCAAGGGCAGGAGAGGCAGCGTTCATCGCCGATGATCCGCACCAACGCGGTGCGTACCGACCTGGAAAGGACAGGGGTGTGCTCATCCTGCGGATTGTTGGCATCGGACAGGCCCGAAGGAAGGGTCTCGCGAAAGTCGCTGGCATAGGCCTGGATGCCGACGATGAACTGTCGGATGTTCCCCATGCAGGCAACCCGTCTGGCTTTCTCCCGAGCCTTGCCCAACACGGGCACCATGATACCCATCAGCAGCGCGATCACCGCGATGACCACAAGCAGTTCGATCAGGGTGAAGGCTGCCCCATAGCAGTGGGATCGCCTCTCCGTCCTTATGTCGCCGTGCCTTCTTCCTGGTCGCACTATTCTGTCCTTTCAGACACTTCTTCACTTATATGTCGTTGCCAGAAGCGAACAGCCAAGTCCAACCATCCTTCGGCATCCGTGCCTGTACCGAGAACCGAATCCATGACCTGCACTTTGATACCTGCGATATTCGACCTCCACCCCGGCATTTCTCAAATTCTCTACACGCCTTTCCACCGTATGGACGTTGGCTATTGCATCGTTGGCGGCTACGGTAATGAAAGCCGGAGAGAAATCACTTGAATAGCTCGATTGGCCGGTATACGCTATGACGGCTGCAGCGGGTTTCGGGAGATCGCCGCCTCCATAAGCGGATACTCCGTCCAAAGCAATATTGCCTGCCATACGAGCTCCCGCCGATCCGCCCCAGACCGAATAGTCTCTTGTGCTCACTCCGAGAGTTTCCGCATTACGGAAGATATACGCTATCGCTGCCGCCAGGTCTTCGGTAGCATAGCGTTCACTGCCGATACGATACCGTATTACAAACGCATTAAGTCCTGATTCGCTTATTCGCTGCGCCAAAGGAAATCCTTCGTGTAGTGAACCAACATACGAAAACCCTCCGCCGGGACACACCACGGCAAAAGGAGCATTCGCATCTCCACGATACAAGAATACTCCGGTATTCCCTTTATTCGGATCTTGTTGCTTTTGCTCGTCGGTATAGAATTCGTAGAATACTGTCTTGCCATCGTTTACTTCGTCTATCATGTGGTTAAGTGCACCAACCACAATGTTTGGTTCTACATGGCTGTGATACGGCATAAGTGAACCAACATTGTGAAGTTGCGTGTTGTAGTAACCAGAATTGTCATCACGAGGCAACAGCAACTCGCCAAACCCGTCAAATGCAGGGTGTTCCACAATGTCGCGGACATAATTATTGGTTGTTAGATGGTGAGTGACTTCCCCGTCCTCTCCTCTACATTCTATTGATCTTTGAATAGTTAAAGTAAATCGCCGTGACGGATCGATATCTTCATGCATGAGAACCCCAGGAAAACCCGAAGAGCTCGAATGTCACCGGCTTCAGGCCTTCGCGTTGCTCGAAGCCGGTCACGGTCCCAGCGAAGTGGCCCGGAGACTCGGCGTCTCGCCGGCGGCTGTATCCCGGTGGAAGAAGATTTCTCAGCAGGCGGGACGGGACGGCTTGAAGGCCAAGCCGCATCCCGGCCGCCGGCCCAAGTTGACGGTCCGGCAACGCCAGAAGCTGGAACGGTTGCTGTTAAAAGGTCCTCTCGCCCACGGATATATGACCGACCTGTGGACGCTGAAGCGGATCGCCGAAGTGATCGAGAGGCGTTTCGGCGTCCGCTACGACCCTTCCGGGGTCTGGCACGTGCTGCGTGGCATCGGCTGGAGTTGCCAGAAACCCGAAGGCCGGGCGCGCGAACGCGACGAAGAGGCCATTGCCCGTTGGCGTCAACAAGACTGGCCGCGTATAAAAAAAAGCTCGGCATAGCGGTCGAAACATCGTTTTTCTCGATGAAACCGGCTTTATGCTCCAGCCGGTGGTCCGCCGGACCTGGGGTCCCCATGGGGATACGCCGCTCCTGTACCGTTGGGAGCGTCACGACCGCCTCTCCGGAATGTCGGTGGTCACGGTCTCGCCGCAGCGTCGGCATCTGGACCTGTACTTCGCGCTCCAAGAGCACAACATCCGTACTCCCGACATTGAGACCCTCGTGGCGGAACTTCTTGAACATTTTCCCCACGGGATCATCCTGGTCCTGGATCGTTGGCCCGTTCATCTGTCCGCCGTGGAGCAACTCCGGCGTCGGTTCCCTCGTCGAGTACAAATCGAATGGCTGCCGTCCTACGCCCCGCAACTCAATCCTGATGAACAGGTCTGGACGCGGACGAAGTACATGGACTTGGCCAACTTCTGCCCGGAGAATCTCACTGACCTCACGCAGGCGGTGCGACATTCGCTGGAGCAGACAAAAACTCACCAGTCTCTCTTGCGTTCGTTCTTCAAGCATGCTGGGCTTAGACTGTGACATCGTGTCACTTTTACTTTAACTATTCAAAGATCAATAATTCCATGGCACTGTTATCTGCTCCGGATACACCCTTCTTTGCACAACATAGAAGGATTACCATTGAAAGCAACAACATCGAGCTACTGACAGAGTTGAATTTAACTCGATTTAACCAACTCTGACCAAGATAGCGTGTTTTACTTTTCGATTTCATGGCTTAGCACATATCACTTCGCCTTGGCGGCCTTTTCAATCACGTCCAGTCTCACCTTCTTGGGATCGGGTTCAGCGACTGCCGATCCATCGGGTCGGAACTCGAGGACCTCGTTCTCTTTGGGATTGTAAACGGGCCATCTCGGCAGTCCCTTACCATTAGGATCACCGGTCTTGGCGAAGTTCGTCCAATAGGTGTTCATCATCTTGGCGACCTCTTGGTCTTTAGCTGTTGTGGTGTCCGCCCCCCAGCGAGCAGTGAGGTTGTTAAACACATATGCGATTTCAGATCCATGCGGTGCGCCAAACCGCATCCGCTGCTGCATGGAGGCGGGGACGTAGGAGAAGAGATAGATGTAGGCCGGATCGCCCTTGGCAGCCCAGGCATTCGCGGTGAACCGGGCCGGCTCCGCCCATACCTTGTCAGTGTTGACCATCGTGAGCATCCCGGCGAACTCAGTGGTACCATCAGGATCGTAGGCCGCAATCGCTTCGTCCCTCAGGTTCCTGAACAGAGACAGCAGCTCTTCCTTCGAATTGGCATTCACGAAGCCAGCCGGCACTTCCGCACTATTCGACCCGATAATGAGCGGAACGCGTGCCTGCCGGCCGGCCTCGTATGCGCTCTGAGCAGTTTCTACAACCAGCTTACCGTCGAGAATCGGACCTGAGTAGATGGGCAGACCTCCTGGGCCATCGCTTTCCTGACCTCCATCCACAATCTCCTCCACGCTCAGGGAGCGGAGCTTGGCCAGTGCGGCCGCATCCGTGCCCTCGATCCCATGTTTGCGAGCGAAGTTCATCCCGATCGTTTCCGCCGAAACGGGGTAGTACGGATCGGCGTTCTCTTCATGGATCGGTCTACCAGTCAGAACACCATCCCGGCCACCGCCAGACTGGCTGATCGCCTTATGGAAGAGACCCCTTGCAGCCGGGATTGTCAGAAGTGAATGCACCGAGACGCCACCGGCGGATTCGCCGAAAATGGTAACATTGTCCGGATCGCCTCCGAATGCGGCAATGTTCTTCTGCACCCACTCGAGGGCGGCGATCTGGTCCATATAGGCGTAACTGCCTTTCGGCTCTTCCGGATGCTCTTTACTCAATGCAGGGAATGCAAAATGGCCGAGGCGCCGAAGACGGTAGTTGAAGGTCATCAGGATGACGCCTTGTTTGGCAAATCCATTTCCTGAAGTGGCGGGACCGGAGCCGCTTCCCCCTACGAAAGCCCCGCCGTGGATCCAAACCATGACCGGCAGCCTTGCACCCGGCTTGGTCCCGGCAGGACACCACAAATTGAGATACAGGCAATCTTCCGATGAGCCCTCCGCAATTGATCCGGAACCGCGGGGCCAGCCTGCCTGCGCACAATTTGCGCCAAACTCGGTTGCATCACGCACTCCCTCCCATGCGGGTACGGGTTGGGGCGGCCGCCAACGATTGTCACCGACCGGAGCAGCAGCATAGGGTATTCCTTTGAAACTGGAGATCTCTTCTTCCGTCACGCCGCGCACGATTCCGGAGGTGGTACGGACCGTCGGTGCTGCTTCCGGAGCAGCATTGACAATCGTTTGCTGAGCATACACACTGAAACCGATAATAATGGCCAATACTCTTTTCATGACGCGGACCTCATTCTCTAATGCTCTTGATTCGCATATTGTTCATCATCGACATGTTCCATCCATTCAACGGTTGTACCATTGCGGGGAGCGGAGACTGCGACATGCGACATGGGGCTGTCCGGTGCAGCACCATGCCAATGACGCTCATTCGCTGGAATCCAGACGACATCACCCGGCACGATTTCCTGCACAGCTTCACCCTCAGATTGAACCAGACCACGCCCGGAGATAATAATGAGAGTCTGTCCCAATGGGTGGGTATGCCATGCCGTACGTGCTCCGGCTTCAAAATTCACAATTCCTCCGCCATAGCTGTTCGGTATTTCCGATGAGAACCTGGATTCAACGGTCACATGGCCGGTGAAATAATCTGCCGAACCCCTTGTCGACGCTCCATGTTTGATGACCTTAACGGATTGTGTCTGCTTCGCAGGAGGGCTGATTCCCAGTAGATCGTTGAGTGTCACCATGGCTCTTTCAGCACTCTCCGCACCGACTTCCTGCCTGAGCACTGCAACATACTCCTCAAGCTGCGCTTTGCTCAACCCCATATTCATGGAGATTCTCAGATGTGCTTTGAGCTGCGCCTCTGTACCGGTCATCGCTGCCAAAATACTGATGGTCACCAGTTCGCGTTCCTGATGGCTGAGGATATCCCGGTAAAAGATATCTGCAAACAGGTGCTCCACTAAAAACTGCTCAATGATGGGTGTGAAAACCGAATACCCGCTCGTGCGTTTCGACATATCGCTGCCCACAAGCGAATTGCGAACCTTATGACCATAAGCTGTCTTATCAAGATCGGCGGGTACGGGAGTTGCCTCTTTTCCGGCCTTGTCATTAATCCCTTTCTCTTTGCGTTCATCCAGAACGGCCATGTAAGTGTGGATGCCATTCAACGCGCGCGGAAAACCGGCATAGGCATACGTATGAACCAGGATTTCCTTAATCTCATTTACGGTCAGCCCTGCATCCAGCCCCTCACTCAGAGCGGTTCCCAGCTTCTGCATGTTCCCAGTGGCCGTGAAGGCCGCAATGGGAATAATTGTCTTCTGCCTGTCACTTAATGTCTGGTTGTCCTCAGCTCGCGTTTCAGAAATACCCACTAGGCAAACCGTTGCGACAATCAAGGCGGCAATGTTCTTCTTAACAGTCTTCATATTTCCGGTCCGCCTGGACTTCGCGATACAAGCGTTAGTCCAGCCCTTTCTCTTTGAGCCAGGTTGACATAAGATCTGCGATTTCCAGATTGTTCAAGTCCGAGAAGAGAAAGTGTGTATTCCCGTGAATCCCTATTTCCGGCAGATGTACGACCGTGACATCACCACCGTGACGATTCACGGCATCAGCCCATAACCTTGCCATCGCCAGTCGCACCCTCCAGCCATCCTGTCCCGGATTTGTGGATGGCGTCTCCGGGATGTAGTCTCCATAATAGATGATGACTGGAATCTTGGTCAGTGCCATGAACTCTGACAGAGGTACTCCTGCGGCGTTAAGCGGACCTGCAGAACTCTCTATGGGCGCAGGCACTTCACCTTCTGGAAAGATGAAATTACTGCCCGGCTCATAGGACACTACGCCGCGAACATTCGGACTCTTGATTACAGTAGCCCATCCCATACCTCCGCTATGCGAGTGGGTGACGAGGATACCGGGGCCGATCTTGTCAAACAGTGCGGCTGCCGCGTCTGAATTCATCTTAATGTCTATGGGCCCGGTGTCAGGAGTCATCTGGCGGAAGTATTGTTCCAACACTGTCGGTTCCTGAGCAAACTGCACACCAGGGAAGAATTCGGGCCAGATACCAAGGCGAAACGTGTGGAACCATTTCTGCTCGTCGGGCACGGGTGTTATGGTAATCGGCTGAGTGCTTCGTCCTGCATTGCCCCGACGCGGTTGGTCAAGTACATAGATCGCAAAGCCACGCCGTAAGAAAATGTTCTGGTAGCCCTCACGGCCGTCCGGTGTGGTCTCCCAGGTCTTCGAGAACTGCCCGAAGCCGTGCCAAAGTACAAGAGGCAGACTCCGAGCCTTTTCGGGGATCTGGTAGAACACGTAAGCGTGATCCCCGTGGAGCGTTTGGCCCTCAGGCGTCATTCTGACAGGGTCGAACGTGCCGGGGTTGGTGATCACTGAACCACCGACGGCAAAACTCCCTTGTTCCTGAATCACCAACGGTGCGGCTGTCCCACTGCGGTTAGCTGGTGTGCAGGACGTGATGCAAACGCTGACAATAGTCAGTGTGAGCGTAACCATCAACTTCCCGAGCTTAGCAATCATGACCTGGTTCCTTCCTTGAGTGTCTCACCGAAGAACTGGGTCAGTTTACCCATGGCCTGATTCACATATCGCGGTTTCCAATAGGTCTCGATATGGGTGGCCCCTTCAATCAAGAACAATTCCTTGTCTGTCGCGTTGACCGCCTTTTTGAAAGCATCTTGGGTCATATACAGGGAGTCCGCCTTGCTTCCTGCCATCATCAGGAGTGGCTGATCGATCAGGTCCATATGACTGGCAGCATCAAAACTCATCAAGGAGAGCAGGTTGCTCATCGGGTATCTAAACGTCGAATTGGGATGAGCGTGAGTCTTGCCGTAGTATTCAAATCCCTGACGATACAAATCGAACGGCAACGCGGCAATCTGCTCATCAGTCAGCTTGGCATCAGCGGCATAGATGATCTCTCCTCCAGCCGCCTCTTGGGCTCGGGCGTCTGAGGCCTGCTTCAAGCGCTCCTGTATAGTGGCGACTTGTGAATCCATGAAGCCGTTGCGCCTTACCCTCCCAGAATTGAACATGCTCAAAGTAGCAATTGCCTTAAAACGCTTGTCAGTCTGGGCTGCCTTCAAGGCATAGCCGCCACCTCCACAGATACCAAGCAGCCCGAGACGATCAGTATCAACACCATCGTATTGGCTGATGAAGTCCGCCATGTCATGAATGTCCTCAATGCGATTGGCTGGCTTATCCGTATTGCGGGGCAAACCGCCGCTCGCGCCTTGATACGCCGCGTCAGCAGCAATGGTGATGTATCCCTGTTCAGCCAAACGCTGGGCATACAGGCCGGCGACTTGTTCCTTCACACCCCCATTGGGGTGAGCAACCGCAATCGTCGGGTATTGTTTCCCTGAGTCATAGTGTGTCGGGGTATAAACGTTGGCAGAAATACTAATGCCGTTAAGTGTGTAAGTGACTGGATGAATACTTACTTTGCCTTTTACGTTTTCGGTAATCGCACCGTCATAGGTCAGGGTAAATGGATTCAGTTTATAGTCTGCTGCCATTGCCGATCCTGATGCAATACTAATGAGTGCTGCTGACAACATTGCCCTAAGGATTGCCATCCTTGGCAATATGTGTCTGATGCGTGACATTGTTGTCACCTTTCTCCCAAAGATAAATCTGCTCTGGCATCCTATTGTGTGCATTCATATTATTGTCTATTTCCGAGCAGCTTGAATGCACATCAACCTGCTTTGGTCCCTGATCAGGAGCTTGCCATCGGAAAGTGCCAACGGCGCCCAGTTCTGGGTTGAACCTCCAACTCTTGAAGCCAAAGGATCGTTTTCCAATCCTGTTCCTCCTTCTGCAAGCACCTCTGCGGATGCAAGTGCCTTGAACCCGGATGGATCAGGCTCTATGAGATACAGAGTCTTCCTACCGTCGGTAGCCAGAATCAGACCGTCGACGAGAATCATACTGCCTTTATTAAACTGAGGTGAACGTCCTGTTTTCCACATGATCTTGCCATCCATGCTCATGCATGTCAGGCCGTCATTTCGGCTATTGGTTCCGTACTGGGCATAGAAATAGCCGTTATGGAGTATCGGCGGTTTCGTCTGATCGCCAAATTCTTCCGTAGTAAAGAGTTCTGTTGCGCCGTAGCTGCCGTCCGCCTTCTTTTCGACCTTCAGCATCGTTGCACCGAGTTCATATCCGCCTACAACGAGTACTTTGCTGTCACCGGCATCAACGGCACTCGGCACCGAAATGTGACACCGCCACTGATCATATTTCCAGAGAATCTCTCCCGTAAGAGGTTCTATTCCAACAACATTACCCAGCGTTTGAGGCAATCCTCGATTTCCAAAAGGATTAGTAGATGAAATGACCATTACGACATGGTCTTTCCCGTCTATTTTCACAACTGAAGGACTGGCATATGATTCATTGCCGAGATTGGGTGTCTTCCATTTGAGACTGCCAGTACGCTTCTCATAAGCCACCACACCAGCCTGCGGCGCCTGTGAAGCCACAATCAGCAAATCGCCGTAAACCAGAGGACACTGCGTAATGGCCCAGATCGGAAAACTACCGGGTCCGCGTGATCCAAATCCCCCCGATGAGCCGCTTGCGGGTCTGCCGCCGAAATCCGTCCACACGTTCTTATTCCAGACCGGTTTGTGTGTGTTTATGTCGATGCAATAGAGATCGCCACAGGGACCGCACGAATAAACATGATTGCCGTCCACGATCGGCACGCTGCGCGAGCCAGGAAACATCACAGATCCGGGAGCGTCATAGGCAAAACTCCAGAGTTCCTTGCCATTGGAGAGGTCTAAGCACCGCAGGTTATCCCCTACCTTATCATCCCTGTCGAGTAAGTACACCTTGCCGTCTTTGACAACAGGTCCCCCATACCCAATGCCAACAGCAACAGTCCACAGGACCTTCGGCCCATTCTCAGGCCAGGAGCGTAACAGATCCTTCTGGTCCGATGTACTATTTCGGTTGAGTCCAAGATACTGCGGCCAATCCGCAGCCAGACTGCCGCCAGCTACCACCATCAAGACGACTGCCGTAACAGCTGCTCTCATCTTCATCTCTTCGCTCCTTTCAAGGATAATCGTGTGCACGAGCTTCACAACACTGGCCTCGTCGCGCCGTGCTTGCTGCCAATAGGCTCAAGAGTCGTGCCGACGCGGCGCTTCCGATGGCACCGACCGGAAATACGACCGCGCCGACAGTCCCTTAGAAGGGCAGCATGCCGAATTCATAGGCACCGATGTCCAGGGCAGAGCCCACCGCGCGCCATAGGCCGTCGATCTCGACATCCATCCACGTGATGGTGACAGGATTGCCGGCATCGATACAAGGCGAACCCGCCTTCAAGTGATAGTCGCCTCCTACCCAGACCGCCTCTGTCTCACCCGCCCCGACGGGCTCATTCGGATCAGTCGGATCTGCCCAGCACCCCGGCTTGACGAAGTCGGGGTCCGCGTCAATATTGCCCTCGCCGGGCCACCCACCTTGCACATTCGAGTAGCTGACGGTCGCCGCATTGGCAATGACCTGGGCCGTTCCGGGCACGCGGCCATTGGCGTGAATGATCGTACTGTCCACTGTGGGTCTGCCGCCGCGAATCCCATCGCCGCGATTGCCCAGGATGTCGCAGTGCAGAATCGTGGCGCTGCCGTATACCACTTGCCGGCTTCCCTGCGTTGCCGACATATCGATGCCATCGCCCCCGTTGCCCGCAATGATGCAGTTGGTCAGCAGTGGATTGCTGCCCGCCGATAGCACAATACCTGACTTTCCATTATCCACAATGCAGCAGTGATCGATCCACGGGGAGGCACTTTCGCAAGAGATGCCTGGGCCGGCACCGCTGATCGTGAAGCCCTCAAGCACGGAGTTGGCGTCCGCGCCGGCGGCGAACGTCGCCCCCTGGATCACCGTAGCTGCGACCACGTTTGAATCCCAGGGGTTCTGCGAGGTGATCCGCAAGGCTTTCCCGCTGAACGAAACCGTCTCTTCGTAGATGCCGGGCGCCACTTCGATGACATCCCCATTGCTCGCCTCCGACACGGCATCACGGATATAGCCATAGTGTATGCCGGTTGCGGTATTTGTGACCGCTCCATCCGGCACGGCCAGCGAGGGCGTGACGAGTTCGATGCCTTCGCTTTTGCCGAGATTGCGGGAGTACTGCCTGTCCACCGCGTTGTTCCAGTGCTCGTGGACGCCGAGACTGGCCAGACGAGATCCGGTGCGGCTTGGATCGTAGAAACTGCCCGAGGGCGGATTGCCCGCCAGGGCTGTCTCGTGGAGGTAATTGTCCACGCCTTGGCCGGAGCAGTTGTTGTTCAGCAGCGGTTCATTCCGCAGGAAATCCAGTACGACCGAATCGATTGCAATGGAGTCCTGCGACGCAAACACGCTGGCGGTCCAATTGTTGCCAAAGGAGCTGAAGCGGAGCACCCTGGTGATCGCGTTGTCGGAACCATAGAGACCATCCACCAGGAACAGCAGCGTCTTACCGCCGAGTTGCGGGTGGCCAATGAGATCGACAATGCAGTTGTAGGAGCCCATAGGATTATTGCGAAGACCGAAGTTGTGCAGGGGCGAGGGCGTCCAGCCGCCGTTCCGCCAACAGATAGAGCCAAACCAGTTCTTGCCGCTCGCGGTAAAACCGTACATGCTATGCGCCGAGAGCTGGGCCATATTGATCAGATATTTGGCTTCGGTCACGCAGGTTGGCAGATAAGCCGTGGCATTGTTCGCGGGACTCACGCTCGGATTGGCGAAGTGGACGGGATAGGTGGGGTCATAGACCGCACCGATGCGGCCGTTGCCCGTGGTATTGGCAACGAACCTCACGTTCTGGAAATTCGGGTCTGCATCGCCGTGGATCCGGTTGTAGAGCGGATTGGCAATGGCCCGCGAGGCATCATAAATGGTGACGTCTGACCCGGAAACATGCACGTTGTCGAAGAGTTGGGCAAGGAGGGAATGAATCATCTGCGGGCTTGGCATGCGGCCGTTGCCGCCGCGGGTGTCATAAGCGGGGCCGTATCCCTCCGGGTTCAGGTTGATCTTGATTGCGAGTTTTTCGCCCGGCTGATAGCCGACGTCGCCGGTGCCGTAGGTGCGATTGAAATAGCGAAAGATGGCATCCCAGGCGGCTGCATCATCATCCTCTCCAGCAAGAGTCCGCAGGGTACGCGAGACCATGCTATCCACCGCCTGCTGATCCAGATTCTGGTCTTCCCACCAAAAGCCGGTCACACCGTCCCACTTCGTTGCGTTGGGATCGTGTACCCATACGACCCGACCCGGATAGATGCCCTTGCCGACGCCGATCGGGCTATTGGGCGGATCAATCGGGACGAACGCCGCACGCGCACCGGTGTCGGCGGTGATGTTGATCGACCACCAGATAGCCGCCACCGCCACCGCCGCGAAGAGTCCGGCAGCCACGTAGCGGGCTCGGCCCGCCAGACGCCTGGCCTTGCGATACGCCAGGCTCGATACGACTATGCCGGTCAGCCACACCACAAAAGCCGAGGCCAGGGGAAAAGCTGCCCGCTGGCATGGATAGGCCGCCCGCGAGGGCTTGGGGATCACACGTATCAGGAACCACAGCAGTGACGCCAGCCCCACGAAGGGCAGCACCAAGACGCCCAGCGGTGGTCCCTTCCTCGCTCGACGCGACGCCCGGTCTTCGAACAAATCCTCTCAGCATGCTCATCGTTTCCCCGTGACATAACCGAACCCTCCAGAAAATGCATTCACTCTGAGTTCTTCCGGGTAACCATCGGGATACCATCTTCAACCACATCGGCGATCCAAATCTCGTGATGCCACGACCCAAACACGCGCTCGATGACCATGCGGCTCATCTCGGGAACCGACCAAGCGCACCAGGCAAAAGAACCGTCGACGATCCTGGTCGCCTGTTGTGTGCCCGTGTCGTAGATCCAGAGCCCTCCTTGCCAATACCGTCCGATGGCCAGCCGCTTCGCATCCGCCGACCAGCAGATGAAAGATAGCTCGTCTCCACCAACCCCCGACCAGGATGCTGCCTCCGACCCATCGGTTAGATTCACGATCTTGAATATGCCGGTCTTCTTTTCGATGAATGCGATGAATTTCTCATCCGGTGACACCACGGGAAACTGGGTTTCGCATGCGAAAACTTCCTTCGGATTCGCGTTGTTCGGATCCGTCGACATGGAGTACACCATGTTGTCCAGACGGCTGTGATAGTAGAGCCTCTTGGAATCGCCGGACCAGTTTGGCCAGCCCCCTTTGGCCAGAAACCTTGGACGCTCGGTGCCATCGGCTTTGATGATCCAGACCTCTTCCTGCTTCCACGACTGATGTCTCCCCTCACCCGGCGATGTCAAGTCCTGCATGGACAAGAACTGCCGGTCACGAACGTAGAGAATGTACTGTCCGTCGGGAGACCACGCCGGGTCTTTGCCGGGCACGGTCAACAGCCGGGTCTTGCCTGTGCCGAGATGAAGAATCTCAATGCCGCTGGCGCCAAGCACACCTCTGCTGTATGCCAACTCGGTGCCGTCCGGTGAGAAGCTCGGATGGAAACCTTCAGGCACGACACGCCTGGCCCGCTCGGCAAGCTGATTGTATTGCTTGGCCGCCGCGTACATGTTCTCGAAGGCCGTCCCAACCGGCGGTTTGTCCTGAGGATACCACGATCCTCTCGACCACAGGCTGTCGGAAACATACTTGGCCGCCAGACAGTCAAAACGCATCTGGCTCATTGGGTCAGACTTGAGAATATTGTCGTATTCTGCCTGGGCCTTCTCGTACTGACCCAGTGCCAGCAACACACAGAACAGGTCAAAATGATATACCGGGTCACGAGGCCGCATCTGCAGGCAGGTCTGCATGTCGGCGAGAGCATCGTCATATTTCCCCATCTGCATGAGAGTCCGGTGACGCTGGTTGCATAGATCCGCCATGCGGCTGTCATGCGGCGAGGTCAGACTTATCGCCCGGTTATGGTCCGCAGCAGCCTCGGCGAGCAGTCTACTGTCGTTTTGGCCCAGCGCCAGTTCACGCCGCGCAATAGCACGAAGCGAATAACCCGCCGGATTCCTCGGCTGACCGCCGATCATTACGGATGCCTCTGTCTCCATGTCGTGGTATTCACCGAGGGCGAGACACGTCAGGGCGCGGGCCCGATGAGCATCGTAATTCGCCGGATCCAGTTGCAGAGCCTCTTCCAGCCATCGGAGAGTCTCCTGCACAGTCTGTGCTACGACGGCTCGCAGCAAATAAGCCTCCGCAGTTCTCGGCAGCAGTTGTTCCCCATGCTGCAGGTGAACCTCCGCTTTGTCCTTCATGTGAGGATCGCGGGCGGCGGACTCCAGATAGATGCGCGCGAGGAGAAAGTGAGCGTTGGCGGCGATTTCGGACCGTTCGTTCAGCAGCTTGTACAACTGTTCGACGCTGGCGTCGGGACTTTGCAGTTCCAGCAGTATGCGCGCATTCAGAAGCCCGGCT
The DNA here is from genome assembly GCA_963708075.1 of Sedimentisphaerales bacterium. Classification (GTDB taxonomy): domain Bacteria; phylum Planctomycetota; class Phycisphaerae; order Sedimentisphaerales; family Anaerobacaceae; genus PLanc-01. The sequence continues at coordinate 7,042,410 of OY970194.1, read as the reverse complement.
TCCGGGCCGACGAACCGGCTGGAAAGGACTGGTTTGACTTCGGCCAGCGCCCGCTCATAGTCGCCGCTGGTGACCAGATCTTCGACCAATGCGATGGTTCGGAGGTCATTGCTCCGGATTCGCTCGGTCCTGAAGCGTAGGTAAGCGCCGCAGACAAGCAGCAGCCCGATGACAATAACCGCGACGGCCGACCACGTTACGACCTTCGTGCGATTCCTCCGCAGGAACTTCTGCAGGCGGTAGATCGTACCGGGCGAGGATGCCGTTATCGGTTCGTGCCGCAGGTGCCGTTCGACATCTTCGGCCAGGCCGTGCACCGTCTCGTACCGACGCGTCCTGTCTTTCTCCAGCGTCTTCATCACGATCCAGTCCAGATCGCCGCGCATCAGTTTTCTTAAGGCTTCCGGCGCCACCCGGCGGTGCTGGGCGACATCCGTGAGAGCCTCTCCCAGAGTGCTGACCTTGGTGGACGGGCGCGTCGGTTCCTCCTCCCGTAGGATCCGCTGCATCTCGCCATAGCCCTTGCTCAGCAGGTACTCCGAATCGAATGGCGTTGCACCCGCGAGCAGTTCGTAGAGAAGTACGCCCAGCGAGAAGACATCGGTTCTCGTATCGACATCCAGCCCGCTCATCTCGGCCTGCTCCGGGCTCATGTACTCCGGCGTGCCGATCATCTGGGAGTACCGGGTGAAGATGGTCTTCTCGGTTAGTCGCTGATTCAGGGCTTTGGCAATCCCGAAGTCAATCACCTTGGGGACCGGCTTGCCATCGTGCAGGGTGACCAAGATGTTGGAGGGCTTGATATCCCGATGAATGATCCCGCGCTGATGGGCATGCTGGACGGCATGGCAGACGGACACGAACAACTCCAGACGTTCCCGCGTCGTTAAGTTGTTGGCATCGCAGAACTTAGTGATTGGTAGCCCCCGGACCAGTTCCATCACGAAATAGGGCCGTCCCGTCTCGGTCGTCCCCGCGTCCAATACCGTGGCAATATTGGGGTGGTCCATCATGGCCAGAGCCTGACGTTCTGCCTCAAAGCGGGCGATGACTTGCTTGGTATCCATCCCCAGCTTGATGATCTTCAAGGCAACGCGGCGGCAGATGGGGTGCCTCTGTTCCGCCATGTAGACGGTCGCCATACCCCCCTCGCCGATCTTCTCCAGCAGCTTGTAGCGACCGATCTCCGTGCCGGTCATGTCCGGGACAGGGGGAGCCTCTCGGGTGGCATTGGGGTCTCTATCCGGCAGGTCCATGAACCCCCCGGCTTCGCTATCCCACTTGAGCAAGGCATCGACTTGCGCCCGCAATTCTTCATCTCCGGCACAGGCCTCATCCAAATAGGCAGCCCGCTTCTCAGGGTCCTTCAACTCCAAGGCTCGGTGGAATAGTTCTTCTGGGTTCTGTTCTGGTGCCATAACGGAAGACTCTTACCTGTTCATATAGCAGCCAAGGTCCTGCATTTTGCCCTTTCTACAGGACCTGCGCAGATTGACCGTGAGTTCAATCACGATTTTACGGGAAAAATGAAAAAAATGTGCGGGATCAATCCGTGGAGCAGATTCGGCCGTAAAGCCAAGCCCGTGCGTAGTTCCAGTGCCGTCTCGCTGTGGCAGGGGAAATACCCAGGAGTTCGGCGGCCTGCTCAAAGCTCAGACCGGCAAAAAAACGCAATTTGACCAGTTCCGCCTTGATCGGATCGGTCTCTGAGAACTTCATGAGGGCTTCGTCCATGGCAATCAGGTCATCCGGGGATTCGTCCGCCATCACATCTGCACTCATGAAATCAACGCGATGGCGATCTCCACCACGTTTCTTGCTCCCTTTCTTGCGAGCGTGTTCAACCAGGATGCGACGCATAGCCTCTGCTGCCGCACCGAAAAAGTACGTGCGGTTTGACCAAGCGTTGCTCTCCGAGCCGATAAGACGGAGGTATGCCTCATGAACTAGTGCGGTGGCTTGGAGCGTCTGCCCGGGAGATTCGTGCGACAGCTTCTGGGATGCCAGCAGGCGGAGTTCATCGTAGACCAGGGGCAGTAGTTCATCCAACGCTCTGGCCTCCCCGCGTCTTACGGCGTGCAGGATGCGTGTAACGTCATTCCTGGGTTCATCTGGCATCGTGATTCTGTTACCTTGGCAAGGTCTCCCATCAAGAGGAGACCGAGTTTCACTTTTTCGGACCCCACAATCCCTCCAGCATACTGCGCACACCCGGGATGGGCCCAATTTCTGCCGAGACCGAGCACTCGTAGCTGCCGGGAACCTCGACCGGATCAAAGCGGTATCGAGTGTTTATTGACGTACATTAACAAGATTTCCAGGCACTGACAAGGTGATGCGAGTATTCGCGCCCTGTCCATACCGGCATCCAGTAGAAGCACGCGGTTGGGGTTCGCTATGCCTTCATAATAGCCAATGCTGCTTGTCCTTCAACACGGCAGGACGGTGTTCTATCCAGTCCGCCACCGGCAGTCGGTCAATTGCCTGCCGCAGTACCGGATCCACATTGGTGTACACATCGTTCGTGAGTTGAGGGCTGGAGTGTTCCAGCAGTCTCTGGGTCACGGTAATCGACACACCTCTTTGAGCTAGCAGGGAAGCAAAGGTCTGGCGCAAGTCATGAAACTTCAGATTGCGCAACCCGACAGCCCTCCGGACTCTCTCCCACTTCTTGGGGCTGAATCTGTCGGTGAAGAGCCTTTCCTGTCCATCGGAGAGTGTAGCCACATGATTGGACAACTCCGTCATGATTGGCTCGGGGATCGGACGCTCGGGCATGGCTTTCCCTGCCTTGCGATTCCGTGTGGCAATGGTGTTTCTGTCGAAGTGAAGATCACCAATGCGAATCGCCTCGATATCGCCTCGTCGAAGACCAGTCGTCACCGCCAGCAATGCTCTCAGCCGTAGAGTTGGATACCTCGAAGTTGCCGTGAGTAGGTCCCGAACCTGCTGTGGCGAGAGCACAACCACAGGCTTCTGAGCTACCTTGACCTTCCTGACCTCCAAGTCTGCAGCCACGAAACGATTCCTGGCGGCCCAATTGAGAAAGGCGTTCAGATTGCGTATGTCCTTGTTGAGAGTATTCTTCTCGATTTCTTGCCCTCGGTCCAGGATGAACTGGTCCAGCGTTTTGTGTGACCGATCTCGATGACTGGCGCCCTGCCAGGCGTCTGAAATGTCCCAGCGTCAGCATGGCCTCGTAGATTGACGCCTCTTGGAGGCCCTCCACTTGTTTGAAACGCCGGTACTCCTCAATCATTTGCTGCCAATCGAGGTCGACAACACTGGTGAAGACATCTGCAAGCAGTCTCCATAAGCGTTCATGGTCCCTAATATCTGCGAGGTAGGCACACCGCCATCCCCTGTCAGCGGTCGGATCAGTTCTATCTTGAGTACGACGATCCACATCATCTGGGGTGAGCCACAATGCCTCTTCACACCGCAGGCCGGCGTAGATATACACGGCTACCATGTCCTTGACCGTCTTCATGGTCTGCTGCCCCCGCTTGACTCCGGGCGGACAAGACTCCAAGGATTGACAGATAGGTCCAAAGAACGCTCTCAGGCGAGAGAAGTCATTCTTGAAAGACTTGAAGGTCCGTGTCGACTCCAAGTATTTGCAGAATGCCTCCAACACCGGGACCAGGGGCAGTTGACTGGCCATCTGAAGGTCACCCAGAGACAACTCGTACTCGATGCGCTTCTTCCTGGCGAGTGCTACCCTCTCGTTAGTCGTGTGCAGCGATTGCCTGATCTGCTGACCGTTGACGTAGTAGCTGATCCAATACTGCTTTCGACGCTTGTACACGCAAACCATGACAGCCTCCTTTGACGTACTGTCAAACGACAGTCTACCAGAGGCTGCTCCTCGATGGGTGTCATCCCAATAACGGCCCGCTGACACGTGGCCGATGCAGCGGACAACCACAATTTAAGCACACGCCCGCCCAAACGCAAAAAGGCAGTCGCACGTAAGTCGTTGCGACTGCCTTCTTTAGCTCAATAGCGGGGGGAGGATTCGAACCTCCGACCTCCGGGTTATGGGCCCGACGAGCTACCAGACTGCTCTACCCCGCGGTCAATATATTTTTACGCCGGAAAGCTGTGCATGGTTCGGCCTACAGCATCACTATGCACACCACCAGCGAAATTATCCACTTACAATATCAAAGAGCGGCGCACCTGGCAAGGGGTATGTCAACTATTTCAGATTCTCCCGTATTTTTGCGGCGAGTTTTTCGATCTGGCCGGCCTTGTAGCGATACGACGGCCACTGCGTCAAAACTCCGTCGCCGGTCCTGCGCGGAATGATGTGGAAATGCAGGTGATCGACCACCTGCCCCGCCGCCGGACCGTTATTGCTCAGCACGTTGTAGCCATCGGCCTCCATCGCCGTCATCACCGCCTCCGCGATCTCGCCCAGACGACAGGCTACATCGGCTAACACGTCCGGAGCACATTCATGAAGTCGCGTGCAGTGCTGCTTGTGAATAACGAGCGTGTGACCATCGCTGATGGGGCCTATGTCGAGGAAGGCAAAGACCGCCTCGTCCTCGTAGACCTTCGTGACAGGAATCTCACCTGCCACCATCTTGCAGAACACGCAGCCATCCATGCGCGTCATCCCGTTATCCTGTACGATTGCTTTTTTGTCGTCCCCAAGATTTTACTTGGGCTGTTCCTGCTCGCCTGCTTGCGGCTCCGTCGGCGCGCCTTCTTGAGGCTCCGGGGCGGCTTCCGTCGTCTGCGGCGTGGTTTCGGCCGGTGCCTCGGCGGCTTCGGCCTCTGCCGGCTTAGCCGCGGCGGCAGTCTGGCCGGCTCTCTTGCGAGAGCGCCTCTTGCCGGGCGCCCGTTTCTCTTTCTTCAAGGGTTCATCTTTGCCCAGCAGTTGGAGCAAAACGACCTGTCCGTTATCCCCAAGGCGTCTGAGCGCTAGACGAATGATCCGCGTGTATCCGCCCGATCGGTCGAGATACCGTGGTCCGAGCTCGCTGAAGAGCTTGCCAATGACGGTCCCCTTTTCGACAGGCTCGCCGTCCTCAAACGCGACGATGCTGCGATCCCCCAGCATGGAGATGGCCCGCCGTCGATACTGAAGCGACCCCTTCTTGGCCATGGTGATCAGCTTCTCAACGAACGGCTTGATCTCCTTCGCTTTCTGGACCGTCGTCGAAATGGTCTCATGCTCGATGAGCGACTGAGCCATGTTCCGACGCAATGCCAGGCGATGTGCACTCGTTCTGCTTAATTCACGCCCTGCAGATCTATGACGCATATGCCGAAATCCCTACTATGTCCGAGATTCCCCAGACTTTCACGTTATTGACTGACGTCTTTCATCCCGAGCGACAGCCCGATGTCCGCCAGCTTTCGCTTGATCTCGCGAAGCGACGTCTTGCCGAAGCTGCGAATCTTCAGCAGGTCGGCCTCGGTCATCTGCACGAGTTGGCGCACCGTCTCGACCTTCACCGACTCCAGGCAGTTGCTGGCTCTGACCGACAGCTCCAACTCCTGGATCGGAGTATTGAGTTTGGCCTCGAGTTCCTCGTCCACCTTCTTCTCAGGCTCTTCCTGGGGCACACCGCCGGAGACGGTTTCCTCGCCCAACTCGAAGTACTGAACGAAAGGATTGATGTGTTTTCGCAGGATCTTGGCCGCCTCGACCAGCGCCATCTCGGGTGAAATCGTTCCGTTGGTCCAGATCTCCAGGATCAGCCTGTCGTAGTTGGTCCGCTGCCCGACGCGGGTATTCTCGGTCGTGTAGCGCACGCGTGTGACCGGCGAGTACACGGCATCCAGGTTGATTCGCCCGATTTCCTGCTCGAATCGATCGGCATCGGCGATCCGCTCCGAGACAGGAACGTATCCCCGGCCGTTTTCCACGACCATCTCCATCTCGAAGTGGACGTCCTCGGTCAACGTGACCAGTGCCGCATCCTTGTTGATCACCTCGATGGCCGGGTCGGCAGCGATGTCCGCCGCCGTGATGACGCCCGCCTTGTCCGCGATCACCTTCATGATCTTGGGCCCGTCCCCCTGCAATCGAACCACCAGGCTCTTGACGTTCAACACGATATCCGTCGCATCCTCCATGACGCCACGGATGGAGGTGAACTCGTGGTCTACGCCTGCGATCTTGATGGATGTCACCGCACTGCCTTCCAGCGAGGAGAGCAATACGCGCCTGAGGCTGTTCCCGACCGTGGTCCCGAAACCGCGCTCAAACGGCTCGATGAAAAACCGGCCATACTTATCTGTAGAGACACTGTTGTCTCTCTCAACACGAGTCGGCAACTCTAACCCACGCCACGTCACTCGCATATCGGCCTCCGATCTAAACTCTCATCCTTACACACAACAAAATGGAGAGCTCTCCCCGACTCGTCATTCTGTATGTCGCTCTTCCACATTTTGGTTCGTCGAGCCTACCTCGAACAGAACTCCACTACCAACTGCTCTTCCACGGGGAGTTGTACGTCCTCCCGCGTGGGCAGAGCGACAATCGTCGCCGCAGGCGTCTCACGATCCAACTGCAGCCAGGCCTGTGTCGTGAAATTCGGGTTGCTCTCCAACTGCTGCTTGACCCGTTTCAGGCTCTTTTCTGCACTCTTCAGCGTGATCTTGTCGCCGACTTTGAGGATGTAGTCGCTGACATCGACCTTTCGGCCGTTGACACGAATGTGCCCATGGGAGATGAAGACCCGGGCCGCCTTGCGGGACGCAGCGAGATTCAGCTTATAGACCACGTTGTCCAGACGCCGTTCGAGCAACTGAAGGAGATTCTCGCCGGTGTTGCCCTTGATGCGTTCGGCGAGATGGAAGTACCGCATGAACTGCTGCTCATAGACGCCGTAATAGCGCTTGATCTTCTGCTTCTCGCGCAGGCGGACGCCGTATTCGCCCAACCTCGCCTTTCGCCAGCCGTGCATACCGGGAGCCAGACTCCGCTGTCTCCGCTCGATCTGACACTTGGCCGTTTCGCACTTCGTTCCTTTGAGGAACAGCTTCATTCCCTCGCGCCGGCATTGTCTACACGATGGACCGACATAACGTCCCATATCAACTGATCTCCTCAGGGCCTGGGGACCCGGTTACACTCTTCTACGCTTTGGAGGCCTGCAGCCGTTGTGCGGAAGCGGCGTCACGTCTTCAATGGAGGTGATCCGCAGTCCCGCCTGCTGCATCGCGGAAATCGCGGACTCCCGGCCCGCGCCGGGGCCTTTGACCTCGATTTCCACCTCGCGGACACCATTTCGCATGGCGGTGTTGGCACAATTCTGCGCCGCCTGCTGGGCGGCGAACGGCGTGCTCTTGCGCGAGCCCTTGAAGCCCACGCTGCCTGCCGAACTCGAGCAGATCACGTCGCCATCGACGTCGGTGATCGTGATCAGCGTGTTGTTGAACGTCGCTTTGATGTGCACAATCGCGCGAACGACGTTCTTCCTGATTTTGCGTTTTCCACTTTTGGCCATATTATCGCTGCTCCTTCACACCCTTCTTGCCGGCCACGGTCTTTCGCGGCCCCTTGCGGGTGCGGGCATTGCTCTGCGTGTGCTGCCCGCGGACAGGCAGGCCCCTGCGGTGCCGGATTCCTCGATAGCATGCGATGTCGCGGAGGCGGGCAATATTCTGGGCGATCTGCCTGCGGAGCGAGCCCCCGACGACGTAGTTGCGATCGATGATCTGCGTGATCCGACTCAACTCGTCTTCGCTGAGCTTGTTCGCCTTGGTCGTCAATTCGACCCGGGCTTCCTTGAGAATCTGTTCCGCCGTCCACTTGCCGATTCCCGGCACATACATCAAGGACACCCAAATCGCCTTGTTATCGGGAATATCAACACCAACTATACGCGGCATATTCCTTTCCTCTTACCCATCATTCATTGCCTGTGCTGCGAGCGCATCCCATTCGCTACCCCTGGCGCTGCTTGTGCCGCGGGTTCGAACAGATCACGCGGACCACGCCTTTGCGGCGAATGATCTTGCAGTTTTCACAGATACGTTTTACCGAACTTCTTACTTTCATAGGCAGTTCCGTGTTCTACCAAGGCTCGTCGGCAGGACCAACGGTCCGCCGACTGCTGCCTCAGTGCCGAAGTACAATCCGACCTCGATTCAGGTCGTACGGCGACATTTCCACAGTCACCTGATCGCCCGGCAGGATGCGGATGAAATTCATCCTCATCTTCCCGGACACGTGGGCTAAGACTTTATGGCCGTTCTCCAACTCCACCCGGAACATCGCGTTCGGCAGAGCTTCGACGACCCTCGCCTGTAGCCTTATTGAATCCTTCTTCGCCATGAACATCCATATATGCGTAAAGTACCAGACGGCCGGCGGTTTTCATGACCGCCCGGCCGCACTGCAGCCTGCTCGCGAACCACTTCACCTCGCCGTCAGGACATCACAGCCACCCCGGGTGACGGCGATCGTATGCTCGAAGTGAGCGGAACTCTTGCCATCCCGGGTCACCACCGTCCATCCGTTGGGCAGCATCCGAACGGCACTGCTGCCGGCATTGATCATCGGCTCGACAGCCAGAATCATCCCTTCGGCCAGCACGATGTCCTCGGCCAGCAATTCCTCGCTGACAAAGTTCGGGACCTTCGGGTCCTCGTGCATCTTCGTGCCGATGCCGTGGCCGACGAAATCCCGTACGACCGAGAAGCCCGCCGACTCCGCATGCTTTTGCATGACGGCGGCGATCCGGCTCCACCGAACGCCGGGCCTGATCCTCCCGATGGCGATATCCAGCACCTCCCGGGTGACCTCCATGAGCCGCCGCCGATCCGCGGAAACCTCCGCGATGGGAACGGTCACAGCGGCGTCCCCGCAGTAGCCATCCAAACGGACCCCGAAATCAATGCTCAGGATATCGCCCGCCTGCAACACCGTCTCTCGCGACGGAATCCCGTGCACAACCTGCTCGTTGACGGAGGCACAGATGGCCCCCGGGAACGGAATCTTCGCCTGCGGGCTGCGAACACCCCGAAAGAGGGCCTCCGCACCTGCCTCCGTGGTCATTTTCAGCGCCACGTCGTCCAGGTCCGCGGTCGTCATGCCGGGTGCTGCGATCGTCTGCAATTTTGAAAGAACATTGGCCACAACAGCTCCCGCCCGACGCATCAGTTCAATTTCTCTGCGGCTGCGAAGCGTTATAGCCATTTCACAACTTTATCATTTCCCGGGGCGCATTTACTGCTGCCGACGCCGCCCCGCCTCTCCGACAAGCGGATCCAGCTTGCGGAATATTGCAGCGGCCGCGCTATCGGCGTCCGCATTGGCATCAATATCGTGGACGGTTCTCTTACTCTTGTAGTACTCCACGACGGGCTCGGTCTGCTGATAATACGTCGCGAGGCGGTTCTTGACCACCTCTTCCGTATCATCCGGACGCTGTACGAGCTTTGTACCATCCAGGTCACAGACCCCATCACGTTTGGGCCGCATGTTCCGGATATGGTACACGGCTCCGCACTTAGGACAGCTTCGTCGCCCCGTTATCCTGTCCAGTACTACGCCATTATCGACCTGCAGGTTTATGACGATATCGATGCCGCCCTTGCCGCCCGCCAGCGACTCATCCAGCGCCTGGGCCTGGTTGACCGTCCTGGGAAACCCGTCCAGGACGTAGCCGGCTGAGCCGGCCACGGCATTGCTCATCATCTGAACGATCAGGTCGTCGGGCACCAACGTGCCCGCATCCATGTAACTTTGTGCCTTCTTGCCGAGGTCAGTGCCTTCGGCCCGCTCACGTCGCAGGATATCCCCGCTCGACAGGTGGACAACACGGTATCGGTCTGCGATCCGCTTGCAGTGTGTTCCTTTGCCCGCGCCGGGTGCACCCAGTACGACGATTCTCATGCATACGCTCCCTTAATCCTGCCGGACGTGCTGAAGCCCTCGTAGCTTCGCATCAGGAGGTTCGCCTCGATCTTCTGGACGAGGTCGAGCGAGACGCTGACCACGATCAGCAGCCCCGTGCCCCCCAGGAAGTTCGTAATGGTCCAGGAGATCCCCAAGGCATACGATGCTACGCTCGGGACTACCGCAATCGCGGCAAGAAACGCGGCACCGTAAAAGGTGATGCGCATCATCACCGTCTCCAGGTATTCAGCGGTCCTGCGTCCCGGACGAAGCCCGGGGATGAAACTGCCGGAATCCCGCAGGTTCTTGGCCATCTCGCGAGGCTGGAATTGAACCGTGACCCAGAAATAGGCAAACAGGAAAATCAGCAGCATATACAGCACATTGTACGTGTAGGAGCTCGTGCCCAATGCGCTCGCCACGGTCCGAAGCACTACGCTGTCCGGGGCAAGCCTCAGTACCTGCTGCATGATAATCGGAGGGAACATCATGAAGCTGGAGGCAAAGATGATCGGCATAACGCCGCCGTGATTGACCCTCAACGGCAGGTAATGCCTCTGGCCGCCGTACATGCGCCGGCCCCGCATCTGCTTGGCCTGCTGGATCGGGATTCGCCTCTGTCCCTGCGTGATCAGGATCGCCCCGGCGATGACGGCAACGCCGGCGACGGCTAAGAACAGGAGCTTGGCGGGTCCAATCGCCCCCGGTTGCGCGGTGACTCGAAAATCGATATTGGCGATCAGCGAGCCAACCACCCAGGGCATCCGGGCGAGAATACCGGCCATAATGATCAAGCTGATTCCGTTGCCGATTCCGTACTCATCGATCTGCTCGCCGAGCCACATCAGGAAGATCGTGCCGGCGGTCATTCCGATCACACCCATGAGGATTGCCTGAGTGGCCATGCCCGGATAGATGAATTCGGTCCCGCCCATCATGCGCAGGTACATCAGGGCCTGCACCACGCATATGAGTACCGTGAGATATCGCGTATACTCCTGTATCTTCTTATACCCGGTCTGTCCCTCCTGGCGTAGTTTCTTCAACGAAGGAATCACTTCGCCCAGCAGCATCAGAATGATCGATGCCGTGATGTAGGGCATGATGCCCAAGCCGAAGAGGGTGCTCTGGCGCAGGTTGCCGCCCGTGAACAACTGCAGGTAGGCTGCTGCCCGGCCGAGAGGACTTTCCGTGTCCTGGTTGGCCGCCGCTGCCTCGATCTGCTCCTGGTTGAAGCACGGATTCGGGATGTGGAACCCGACGCGGTAAATCACTAACAGGGCCATGGTAAACAGGATCTTGTTACGCAGATCCTGAATCCGGAAGATATTGACAACTGTTCCTATCACGTATGCGTTCTCCGCAGATTCTGAAATTCCATCGGATCAACAACCGATATAGCTATGCCTTGACCTCTTTCCTCCTCCTGGACGGTTTCTTCTTCTGGGCGATCTTCGTGGCGGTTCCGCCGCAGCCGACGATCTTCTGCTCGGCGGACTTGCTGAACTTGTGGGCGACTACTTGCAACCGCTTCGTCAGCTCGCCGTCACCGAGGATCTTCACCTTGGTCTCGACGCCGGCAATCAGGCCGGCAGTGGACAGTTGCTCCACGCCCACCTGCGCGCATCGTCGAACCGCTCCAGTTGCGAGACATTCACCACCATGAACCTCGTGGCGAATTCCTTGTTGTTGAACCCGCGTTTGGGCAGATGCCGGAACATGGGCGTCGCCCCGCTTTCACGGAGTGGAAACCTTTTGGCGCGGCTCTACTGAGAGCGCCCTTGGTTCCGCGTCCGGAGGACCCACCCTGGCCCGTGCCGCGACCCCTTCCGACACGCTTGCGTGCTTTGTGTCTGCCTACGACAGAAGTAATCTCATGACTTAACATCTAACTCACCCAATTGGCCATGCTTGTCGTTACGAAACTGCCACGCCCCGCAGCAATTCGACCGTCTGCTTGCTACGTAGCTTGAGCAGGCCGTCAAGCGTTGCCTTGACGACATTCTTGGCGGAGGTGCTGCCGTAGACTTTTGTCAGGACGTCGCTGACCCCCGCATATTCGAGTACCGCTCTGGCGCTGGAGCCGGCGATGACGCCCGTGCCCGGCGCGGCCGGCACCATCATGATCTTCGTGGCCCTGTACTTGCCGATCACCGGGTGCGGCAGAGTCCGCCCCACCAACGGAACGGTGTGCATGGATTTCTTGGCGTCCTTGACGCCTTTCTCAACGGCCTGCGGCACCTCGTTGGCCTTGCCGTAGCCGATGCCCACATTGCCGGCCCGGTCCCCGGCGACCACCAAAGCCGCAAAGCTGAATCGACGGCCGCCCTTGACCACTTTGGAACAACGGTAAATCTTCACCACCGTATCTTCCAACGGCTTTTCTTCGTATTCGGGTGTTCTAATTGGTTCTGTCGCCAATTTCGTCTCCCAGTCTCTGCCTTCCTGTCTCAGAACGCCAACCCGGCTTTGCGAGCCGCATCAGCCAGAGACTTCACTCGACCATGGTATTTATAACGGTTTCGATCGAAGCAGACGCACTTGATGCCGACATCCAGCGCTCGCTTGGCCAGCGCCTCGCCCACCACTTCCGCCATCTGTCTCTTCTTGGCGTCCGCAGGCAATTGGTCCCGCAGGGCTTTGCCCTTTGTGCTCGCGGCGACCAGCGTGACCCCCGCCGTATCGTCGATCAACTGTGCATAGATGTGTTTGTTGGAGCGATACACGGACAGACGCGGTCTCTCCGGCGTTCCAAAAACCTTCTTTCGCACGTGATGTCTGCGTCGTAACGCTGCTGCCTTAGTTTTTTCCGTCTTCATAGAATCCGACTTCTCTATTACGCTGCACCTGAAGCGAACGCCTTGCCGACCTTGCGCTTGATCTGCTCATCCGCGTACCGGATGCCCTTCCCCTTGTACGGCTCAGGCGGTCTTACTCTTCTGACGTCCGAGGCAAACTGTCCCAGGAGAGCCTTGTCAACCCCGCGGATTGTCAGCTTCGCCGGAACATCATTGCCTCGCGTCGCGGGCACATCGATAATTACTTTTATCCCCTGCGGGATCGGTACTTCCACAGAGTGGGCATAGCCGACCTGCAACACGAGCTTGCCGCCCTGCTCTTTGGCGCTGTAGCCGGTGCCGTAGATCTCCATCTTCTTCTCGTAGCCCTTGCTGACGCCAGCCACCATGTTGGCGATCAAGGCACGCGTGGTGCCGTGGAGCTCTCGGCTCTTGCGGTCTTCCGGTTGCGGGTTGACGACCTCGACTTTGTGCTGCGAGGCATCCACCGTTACCGTGACTCGCGGATCGTACTGGAAGTCCAGCGAGCCCAGGGGCCCGGAGACCTTCACGGTCTGGCCCTGCTGATCGACTTTCACGCCCTGCGGAATCTCAACGGGTTTTTTTCCAATTCGACTCATTTAGCTTACCGTGCAAAGCACTTCGCCGCCGACTTTGTTCTCGCGGCAGCTTCGATCACTGATCACACCTTTGCTTGTCGATACGATCGCGACGCCCATGCCGCCCATGACCCTCGGCAGGCTGTCGATAGAGGAATACGTCCTGCAGCCGGGCTTGCTGATCCTCTTGATCTCGGTGATGGCGGGCAGGCCTTCCGGGTTGTACTTCAGCATGATGCGCAGTACGCCCTGTTTGCCGTCATCGATCCGGTCGAAGCCCTCGATGTACCCCTCTCGCTGCAGAGCCGCCGCGATACCTTCGCATATCTTCGACGCTCTGACGTTCACCTGCCGCTTATTCGAACGCACTGCGTTACGAATACGGGTAAGCATATCTGCTATTGGGTCGCTCAAACTCATGAATCACATCCTGCACGTTGGGGTTTCTAACCGGCTCACCAACTGGCTTTCTTGACTCCCGGTATCTTGCCCTCGTTTGCTAACGTTCTGAAACAGATCCTGCAAACCTTGAACTTGCGGTAGACCGCATGGGATCGTCCGCAGAGTTCACATCGCGTATACTCCCGGACACGAAACTTCTGCTTTTTCTTGACCTTGTTCTCTAATGCCTTGGTCGACATTCACACGCTCCAGAAACTGCTGCCTGTAATGGTTTACCCGGCGGCCTGTCCCGCCGTTTGCGATCGGAACGGCATGCCGAACAAGGCCAGCAATCTGCGGGCCTCCTCGTCCGTTCGCGCCGTCGTACTGAACGTAATGTTCATACCCTGCTGGAATTCGACCTTAGCCGGGTTGATCTCGGGGAACACGCTCTGTTCGGCCAATCCCATGGAGTAGTTGCCCCGGCCGTCGAAGCTGTTCGGGTTCAGGCCGCGAAAGTCGCGGACCCGGGGGATGGCCAGGTTGATCAGCCTGTCCATGAACTCGTACATCCGGACGCCCCGCAGCGTGACTTTCAGGCCGGTCTCCTGCCCCTGCCGGACCTTGAAGTTCGACACGCTCTTCTTGGCCTTGCAGACCACGGGCTGCTGCCCGCTGATCAACGCCAGGTCCTTCTTGGCGAGCTCGATGTACTTCTTGTCCTGGGTAGCCCGGCCGATTCCCATGGAGATCACGACCTTCTCCACCTTGGGCACGGCCATCGGACTCGTGTACCCGAACTCTTTCACCAGCTCGGGCATGACTCTCGACTTATACAGATCTCGTAAACGCGCCATATGCTTGCTCAGTTTCGGTCCTCTGCACCTGTGGATTCAGCGATCCGCCGGTGCTGTCATTTCGCCTTCTTGACGGTCCCGATCTCGGCGCCGTCCACCGTCACGCGCTTCTTGCTTCCATCCGGTCCCTGGGAGTAGCGCACCCTGGTGCCCTTGGAGGACTTCGGGCTCACCGGCAGCACCTTGCTGATGTGAATCGGCTGCTCGATGCTGATGCGCCCCCCCTGCGGATTACGCCGCGAGGGACGGACATGTTTCTTCACCAGATTCTGCCCCTGGACGACCACCATGTTCTTGTCGGGGTAGACGTGCAGCACCTTGCCGCTTTGCCCCTTGTGGTCGCCGGCGATGATCTGCACCGTGTCACCTTTTTTCACATGTAAGGCCATTTATCTGCCTCTTCAATCCGCGTACTATGCTATACAACCTCGCCTGCCAGCGAGATGATCTTCATGTAGTTTTTCTCGCGAAGCTCGCGGGCCACGGCGCCGAAGATGCGGGTCCCGATGGGGTTGCCTTCGCCATCGATCATCACCGCGGCGTTGCTGTCGAACCGCACATAGCTTCCGTCGGGCCGCCGAATGGATTTCTTCGTGCGAATCACCACGCACTTGTGCACCTTCTTGTCGTCCAGTTGGCAGGTGGGCAGCGACTTCTTGATGGCGACCCAGATCACGTCTCCGACCGTGGCCATGGAGCGAGTGAAGTTGCCCCTGGACGACGTCCCTCTTTTGACCCGAATACACATCGCCGCTTTGACGCCGGAGTTGTCGGCGATATCCAACAATGTAAATGGCTGAATCATAATCTTCGAATCTCTCGGGCTCTCAAGCCTGCACTGCCTTCTGTATCACTCGGACAAGACGCCAGCTCTTGGTTTTGCTCATCGGCCTGCACTCCGTGATCTCGACAAGATCGCCGACCTTGCCTTCGTTGCGCTCGTCGTGCACGCCCAGTCTCGTCTCACGCCGGATGTACTTGTTGTACTTCGGATGTCGAACCTTGTAGCCGATAGTCACCCGGATGCTCTTACTGCCACTGTTACTGGCGACAATCCCGGTCAACGTCTTCATCTTTCCTGTTTCCATATGGGCAATTTTCCGCTGCTCCTGCGTCCAGGGCTATCTACTTCTTCTCATGTAAGATCGTCTTGATCCGCGCGATATCACGTCGCACGTTGATGATCGACTTCGAATTCTCGAGCTTCTGGGTCACTGCCTGCGAACGCAGGTCAAACAGCCGCTTTTCCAGATCCTGCAGCGTGCTGCCCAGCTCATCCTGACTCATCTCTCGCAGTTGCTTGGCCTTCACCGTTATCTCCTGTCCTACAGCGAATGTCTTCGCTTTACAAAGCGGCATCGGATGGGCATCTTATGAGCCACTCGTGACAGCGCCTGCTTGGCCACTTCCTCGCTGACGCCGCCGACCTCGAAACAGATCTGGCCCGGCCGGACGCGGGCGATCCAGAACTCGGGCTCGCCTTTGCCTTTGCCCATACGGGTTTCCAGGGGTTTTGAAGACACCGGCTGGCGCGGGAAGATCCGGATATAGACCTTTCCTTCGCGATGGAGGAAGTGGGTCGCCGCCACTCGACCAGCCTCGATATTCTTCGCGGAGACCCAACTCATCTCCAGCGCCTGCAATCCGTATTCGCCGAACGCAACGTAGTTGGTCCGCTGGGCGTTGCCCTTCATGCGGCCCCGCTGCGCCTTGCGGTATTTGACTCTCTTCGGCATCATCGCCATAGGTTCAGACCTCTATCTTATGATTCCCACTTGCCCGGCACTTCATGCCTGCCCTTGGGCTCCGGGAGTTGGCTCCGGGGTTGGACCCCTGTCAGGCGGCCCCTGGGGCGTTGCAGGAGCAACCGCGGCCTGTTCCGGCACGCCGCGGTCGTCATAGCCCGGTCCACCTGAAGGACCGTACGGCCTGCCCCGCGTCGGGCGACGCCTTTGCTTTCGCTCCACTCGCTCGATCTCCTCCCCAAACTTGCCCTTATAGATCCACACCTTGACACCGATCGCGCCGTACGTCGTTCGGGCTGTCGCCGTCGCATAATCGACGTCGGCATCCAGCGTGTGCAGTGGAATGCTTCCCAGCTTCTGGGTCTCCTGCCGGGCCATTTCAGCTCCGGCCAGGCGCCCGCTGGTCATGATTTTCACACCTTTGGCTCCAGCGTTCATCCCCGCCTCGCAGAACTGCTTCATCGTGCGTCGGAACGAGGCACGCTTGGACAGTTGCTCGGCAACGCCCTCCGCCACCAACGCGGCGTTGAGGTCCGGCTCCTTGATCTCAATAACGTTCACCGTGACCTTGCGGCCGGTCAGAGCTTCCAGTTCCTCGCGGACCTTGTCGACCTCGCCGCCTCGCGGACCGATCACCACGCCCGGCCGCCCGCTGTGCATGGTCACATTCACCTCGTTGCGAGTGCGAATGATCTCGACCTTGGCCACAGCCCCCTTGGGCATCTGGCGGTTGAATCGCCGGTCAATGTAGCCCCGGATTTTCTGGTCCTCGACGAGGAAGTCGCCGTAGCTGTTCTTCGGAGCAAACCACGTGCTCTGCCAGCCCAGCGTGATTCCTGTTCTAAAGCCTATCGGTTGTGTTTTCTGACCCATAGTTCAGGTATCTCAGTACGACTCTCGTTGTCCTCTTTACTTTTGTGTCACTGTTATGTGTATGTGGCAGGCCAGCTTGTGAAGCGGATGAGCCCGACCGCGGTCCTTGGGGATCCACCGCTTCGTGCCCAGCCGGATGCCCGCCTCATCGACGCGCGCCTCGCTGACAACCAGGTTGTCCACATCGGCCTGCTGCTCGTCCGCATCGGCAATGGCGGCCTTGAGCGTCTGATCCACCATCGTGGCGGCACGCTTTCTCGTGAATTTCAGCAGGTCCATCGCCTCCTGCACATTGCGGCCCTGGATCAACTGCGTCACCAGCCGCACTTTGCGAGGTGCCTGCGGGGCGTACATATAGGAAGAATGCCACGCGGCAATCTCGTTGGCCTCGACCGACAGCGTCTCGGCGAGCCGTCGCACATCTTCCGTGTGGGGCAGAGGCCGCATCAGACCTCTCTGCCAGTTCTTCACCCGCGAGGTCGCCTCTTTCATATCGAGCCCGCCACGGACCAGCCCGCGCGCCAGGGCTTCCGTGGTTACCCGTTGTCGTTTCGCTACTTTCTTCAATTTTGCAGGGCTAATCATATATCATGTCCCGTCTTTAGCGGACTTCCCTTCAACTCCGCCGGCGGCTCTACACCTTGAGCTTCTTGCTCGAATGTCCCTTGAACGTCCGCGTCAGCGAAAACTCACCCAGCTTGTGTCCGACCATATCCTCGGTCACAAAGACTTTGTGAAACATCTTGCCATTGTGGACCATGAATGTGAAGCCGACGAACTCCGGAACGATGGTGCACCTTCGCGCCCAGGTCTTGATGGGATCGCGTGTGCCGGTAGCCACTTGCCGATTCACCTTGGCAAAGAGCTTCTCATCGACATATGGTCCTTTTTTAAGAGATCTTCCCATTTCGCGTCTCTTTTCTACTCCACAGGTTTATCTGAGCGTTTCCTGGTTCTCCGATACGCCGGGTGGGCCTTAGAGCACCAATTGGCCATTCCGCTTGTTTCTTCGTCGGCGAATGATTCTGTTATTGCTGGTCTTTCGCGGGTTCCTCGTCTTGCCGCCCTTGGCCAGCACGCCCGTCGGTGAGCAGGGATGGCGACCGCCGTTGGATCGGCCTTCGCCGCCGCCCAGCGGATGATCGACCGGGTTCTGGGCCTTGCCTCTGACGTGCGGCCTCCAGCCATAATGGCGCTTTCGGCCCGCCTTGCCAATGCTGATGTTCTGGTGGTCAGGATTGCTCAGCCGGCCGACGGTCGCCCGGCACTCCTTGCGCACCATGCGCATTTCGCCGCTTGGCAGCACGAGGGTGACCCAATCGCCCTCCTTGGCCATGATTCGTGCGGAGCTGCCGGCGCCACGGACGAGCTTGCCGCCCTGGCCGGCTATCATTTCGACGTTGTGCACTTCAAGGCTGGTGGGGATGGACGCCAGGGGCATGCAGTTGCCGGGCTTCGGCTCGCACAACACGCCGCTCTCCAGCACGTCGCCCGCGGTAACGCCCATGGGCGTCAGGATGTATCGCTTCTCGCCGTCGCTGTATTCCAGCAGGGAGATATAACAGCTCCGGTTCGGATCGTACTCGACGCTCACCACTTTGGCGGGCATTCCATCTTTGTTGCGTTTGAAGTCGATGATGCGGTAAATCTTCCTGGAGCCGCCGCCGCGAAACCGCGAGGTGGTCTTGCCGCTGTGGTTCCTTCCGCCGTTCTTGCCGACTCTTATGCAAAGACTCTTCTCCGGACTGTCCGTCGTCAGCTCGGCATAGTCATTCACTGTGCCTGCTCGGCGTCCGGGGCTTGTCGGTTTGTACTTTCGAATACCCATATTGCTATCTCTTTCCAGGATCCGCCCGATTAGAACAGATCGATGTGATAATCCGGCTTCAGGTACACCACGGCCTTCTTCCAGCTTGAGGTCACGCCGAAGGTTCTGCCCTTGCGTCGCTTCTTGCCCTGGTGGTTGGCCGTATGCACCTTATCCACCTTGACGCTATAGATCTTCTCTACAGCGTTCTTGATCTCGGTCTTGTTCGCTTTCTTGTGCACTTGGAACGAGTACGCGCCTTTGACATTGGCAAAGTGCATGCCTTGTTCCGTGATAAGCGGCCGAATTATTACACTGAAATTATCCATCGAAAGCTCAATTCAAAACGTAGATTCCACTTTGCCGGGCCGGCGTCTCTACGCAGTCTGCTCGCCCGCGTCGCCGGGTCCCCGGTTCATAAACTCCACCAGTGCGTCTTTGGTAAACAGCATCTGCTGGTGGTTGAGGATATCCCCTGCGTTCAGATCCGCCACGGCCAGCACGGCAATCTTCTGCACGTTGCGTGCGGACTTGTAGATATTCTCATCACGGCTGCTGACCGCGACCACGCAGCTTCGATCTATCTTGAGATTCTTCAGCATCCCGGCGAAGTCCTTCGTCCGCGGCTTCTCGAACGCCAGGGCGTCCACGACAACGACCTTGTTGCCGCGCAGCTTGGCCAGAACCGCCGAATCCCTCGCGAGCCTTTTCTGCTTGCGGGGCATACGCTGGCTGAAGTCCCGGGGCTCCTTGGCGAAAATCATACCGCCGCCGACGCGTTTGCCGGTCCTGCGGGTGCCGGCCCGGGCGTAACCCGTTCCCTTCTGCCGGTAGATCTTCCTGGTCGAACCGGCGACCACACCTCTGCTCCTGGTCTTCGCGGTCCCGACCCGCTTGTTCGCGTGGTACATCACCAGCGCCTGCTTGAGCAGGGGGTAGCGGATGCAGCCGCCCAAGACCGATTCATCGACACGGATCGTATCGACCTGCTGTCCACCGGTATTATATACAGTCAACTCAATCATCTCAGGTTCCACTCGCCGTGCCCAGGCTCTTGGCCGTTTTCACGATACAGTACTGGCCGGCCGGGCCCGGAACGGTTCCCTTGACTACCAAAAGATTGTTTTCCTGGTCGACCGACACCAGAACGTGGTTCTTGCTCGTGATTTGGGCGTTGCCCATCTGGCCGGCCATCTTTTTGCCCTTCTTCAGGGCGCCGCCCATGCCGGAGTTATTGGCAAAGGCACAGATCGAGCCGGGGGCACGGTGTTTTCGCTCCGTACCGTGCGAGGCCGGAAAGCCTTTGAAGCCATGGCGTTTCATCGGGCCCTGAAAGCCTTTACCCTTGCTCGTGGCCAATACGTCCACCAGCTTGGTTTCCGCAAAGACAGAAACCGTGATGGAATCGCCTGGATTGTATTTGGGCTCGATCATCTTGGGCAGACGCCATTCCCGGGTAAACTTCTTCGGACGCGTATTGGCCTTCTTGGCCTGGCCGACCTCAGCTTGTGTGCACCGCGACGATTTCTTGTCATCGAAACCCATCTGGACGGCGTTGTAGCCATCCGTCTGGCTGGTCTTGACCTGGGTGACGGTGCATGGGCCGGCCTGAATGACCGTTACCGGCACCATACGACCCGCCTCGTCGTAGACCCGCGTCATGCCCACTTTTCTTCCAAGCAACATCGCCATAACCGGATGTCCTTTGCTACTAAGCCTTTATCTTCACGAAGACACCCGCGGGGACCACCAGGCGGTTCAGCACTTCGGCTGTCCTGGCGTTCGCCTCATGGATGTCGATAAGCCGCTTATGCGTACGCAACTCGAACTGCTCGCGTGATTTCTTATCGATATGCGGACTCCGCAACACCGTGTACCGCTCAATCCGCGTCGGCAACGGCACCGGGCCGCTCACACGTGCATTCGTCCTGCGAGCGTGCTCAACGATTTCTTTGGCGGAAGCATCGAGCGTTCGATGGTCGTATGCTTCCATCCTGATTCGTATTCTTTCGCTTTCGGCAGCCATAATGCCCCTTTGGACTACCTCTTTCCGTGCTCAGGCACAGAGCTTACAGGTCCTGCACCGGCACAAGCTTCAACAATCTGACGCTATTGATACACAATCGCGGTTCCGCGCGAGACAGATGGTCTCTGGCCTGCACCGAAACCGCTCGTTTGAACAAGGGCAGGAAAGGCACCGTCACTACTCCGGCGTGCCGCTGATCTTCTCAGCGGTTACCGACCGCTTGAACAGCCTTCCTTAGAGCATAGGGTCCGTTGGCTCTATCCGAGACCTCGCAAAGCTTTCAGCAGCTTTGCCTAAACCCTGACATTCAACAGAGCACCTATTTCGCCATCCATGATGGCAATCACAGATATGCCACAGCGTAACTACGTATCGCACAACCATCCATGGCCATGCTCGCTACAGCCGAAAACTTCAACTTTAATACGACAGGCAATGCTTGTCAACAACCACCTATCCAGAAATTTGAGAAAAATGCTGAAAATTTTTCCTTTTGCTACAGGATGACTTCCCTGGCCACCTGTTCAGGCACTCTCTCATAGGCCAGGGGCTCCATGGTGAAGGTCCCGCGGCCCGCCGTAAGGCTCCGGATATCGCTCGAATAGCCGAAAAGCTCCACCAGGGGCACTTTTGCGTCTATCACACGCATATTGCCATGGACCCGGAAATCCGTAATCACGCCCCGCCGGGCCAGCAAATCCGCTTGAACGGCACCAAAACCCGAATCCGGCACGACAGCCTGGACCCGCATTACGGGCTCCAAGAGCACCGGGCCCGCCTCCTTCAGGGCTCTTTCAAAGGCAAACGCACCGGCTTGCTCGAATGCAATATCCGAGGAATCCACCGAGTGGTACGACCCGCCAATGAGCCTGACCTGGACCCCGATCACCGGATACCCCGCCAGCACGCCGTTGCCCGCGGCCTCTTTCACGCCCCTTTCCACGGCGCCGACATACTCATGCGGCACCTGATCGCCAGGGACATCAGCCGTAAAGTCGATTCTGGCTTCCCAATGGCCATCTTCCGCTATGAGCGGCTTGACTTCCAGAACTGCGTGGCCATACTGGCCCCGCCCGCCGGCCTGATGGACGAACTTGCCCTCCGCCCGGGCGGTCTGGGTGATGGTTTCCTTGTACGCGACCCGCGGCTTGCCCACCCGCACATCGACCTTCTTCTCCTTCACCAGCTTGTGCTGGAGGATCTCAAGGTGCAGTTCTCCCATGCCGCTGATAATGGTCTGGCCGGTCTCTTTATCGCTCTTATAGCCGAATGTCGGGTCTTCCCGCCGCAACGCGTCGAGCGCATCGGCCAATTTGGCCCTTTCCGCCGCCGTTCTCGGCTCGATGGACATCGTAATGACCGTCTGAGGAAACGTAATACTGGGCAGAACAACCGGTTTCTTCGGGTCGGAAAGGGTGTCGCCCGTCAGGGTGAACCTTGGACCGATTACCGCCACAATATCGCCGGCCTGGGCTGATTCCAGGATTCTCCGCTCATTCGCGTGCATCTCGAAGACACGCATGATATTCTCGCGCTTGTCACGATTGGTGTTCAGAACCCGGCTGCCCGTTTTCAGCATCCCCTGGTAAATGCGAAGGAAATACAAGTCGCCGTGGACGTCGCCGATGATTTTGAATGCCAGCGCTACCAGGCTTCCATCAGGATCACAGTGTATCTCAATCTCCTTGGACTCGTCATCCGGCTTATGTCCGATAATAGCCGGCCTCTCCAAGGGAGAAGGCAAGTAGTCCAGCACTCCGTCCAAAAGCCGCTGTATACCGACATACTTCAGGGCCGAGCCGACGAAAACCGGGTTCACGTGGTTCGCCATGGTGCCCCTCCGCAGGGCTCTTCGGATGGATTGCTCATTTGCGGGCTGATCGTGGATGAATGCATCCGTCAACTCGTCGTCATACTCGGCCACGCGCTCGATCATCTCGGCCCGGTACTCTGCAGCTCTTTCCGCGAGTTCACTGGGGATATCCGCCTCGTGGAACTTGGCGCCCATCACTTCGGTCTCGTAAAAGACCGCCTTCATGGCGATCAGGTCGATGATCCCGGTAAAGGAATCCTCGGCGCCTATGGGAATCTCCACACAGACGGGGTTGGCCAGCAGTTTGTCGTGGATGCTTTTAATGCTCATCTCGAAGTCGGCGCCGACCTTGTCCATCTTATTGATGAAGCACAGGCATGGCAGGCCATACTTCTGGCCCTGTCGCCAGACGGTCTCGCTCTGGGCCTGGACCCCCTCGCTGGCGTCGAAAACAGCTATGGCGCCGTCAAGGACCCTCAGCGACCTCTCCACCTCGGCGGTAAAGTCGATGTGGCCGGGGGTATCGATCAGATTGACGTCGAAGCCCTTCCACGGGCACTTGGTTGCGGCCGAAGTGATCGTAATGCCCCTGCGCTGCTCCTCCTCCAGGTAGTCCATCACCGCAGTGCCGTCGTGGACTTCCCCCATCTTATACGTCTTGCCCGTATAATAAAGGACACGCTCACTGACGGTGGTCTTGCCGGCATCAATGTGCGCCATAATGCCAATATTACGTGTTTTCTCTAGACTTGCCATCTTCCGAACATCTCTGCCCTGCCACTCGCGCTGCCCAAAGCCTGCGGGCCCCTCTCCGATCCACCCGTCCAATTCTATCCATGCATAAAAAAACTGCCACGGGCTCCGGAGAGGTCACCGTGGCAGTAGTATCTGAGGTTCCTACCACGCAAAGTGGGCAAATGCTTTGTTGGCCTCGGCCATGCGATGCACGTTGTCCCGCGTAGTCATCGCGCCGCCCTGCTTGTTGTAAGCATCGACAAACTCGTTGGCCAGACGCTCCGCCATTGGTTTGCCCTTCTTGCCTCGAGATGACAGGAGAATCCAGCGGAAAGCCAACGACTGCTGGCGCTTCGGACTCACCTGCATTGGCACTTGGTAGCTCGCACCGCCGACGCGCTTGCTGCGGACTTCGAGCATCGGCTTGACATTGCTGATCGCCGTCTCGAAGACCTCCAGCGGGGGCACGTCCTTGATCTTGCCTGCGACAATGTCCATCGCCTGATAGAACACGTTCTGCGCGGTGTTCTTCTTGCCGGCCCACATCATGCAGTTGATGAACTTGGAAACCAGCTTGCTATTGTACTTTGGGTCCGGACCCAACTGCTCCGTGGAAGCTGTGAACTTTTTGGCCATAAGACTCTCAATCGCCTCAAAACTCTCGGCTCATTTATGTCGCCGAATGACTACTTGGCCTTTTTGGCGCCGTACTTACTCCTGCCTCGTTTACGGTTGGCAACGCCGGCACAATCCAGCACGCCACGAACGATATGGTAGCGTACGCCGGGCAAGTCCCTGACACGGCCGCCGCGGATCAGCACCGTGCTATGCTCTTGCAGGTTGTGGTCGACGCCCGGGATGTATGCGGTCACCTCTTTGCCGTTGGTGAGCCGGACACGTGCGACCTTTCGCAGAGCGGAGTTCGGCTTCTTGGGCGTCTGGGTCCTGACAATCAGGCACACGCCGCGCCTTTGCGGCGAGCCGCTGATGTCCGATACGCGTTTCTTCCTTTTTGACTTTGCCCTTGGCTTTCTGACTAACTGGTTGATTGTCGGCATATACCCATCTCAATTCGAACAGTAATAGAACTACTCGATACCCAGCACTTCCTTGACTCTCGACTCGGCTTTGGCCTCCGCTTCCTTTTCCTCGCGGACACCCGCCAACTCCTTCGGCAACGGCGCTTCGACGAGATGCTTGACTCTCACCTCCAGGTGCGGCTTGAACGCCGTACCGGCGGGGATCAGATGGCCAAGGATCACGTTCTCTTTCAAACCGTGCAAATGGTCAATCTTACCCGCCAGCGCCGCTTCCGTCAACACCTTTGTTGTTTCCTGGAAGCTGGCGGCGGCAATAAAGCTGTCCGACCACAGCGACGCCTTCGTGATGCCCAGAAGCAGTGTCTTGGCGGTCGCAGGCTTGGGCTTACGGCCCTTGGCCGGCGTGCCGCCCAGAGTTTCCACCTTCTCGTTCACGCGAGCAAGATCCTTCTTGTCAAGGACTTGGCCTTCCTGCGCTTCCGTGGCGTCGCCGACATCGGCAATCTTGATGCTGTTGGCCAGTCGATCATTCTCCTTGCGGAAAACGAACTTGTCCGCGACCTCGCCGGGCAGGAATGAGCTATCGCCGACGGTGTCGATTTCCACCTTTCGCATCATCTGCGAGATGATGATTTCAACATGCTTATCGTTGATATTCACATTCTGTGAACGGTAGACGTTCTGGATTTCACCGATGAGGTAGCGCTGGAGCGCCTCCTCGCCCTTGATGCGAAGGATATCGTGTGGGACCAGGGGCCCATCGGTCAGGGCATCGCCGGCTTCCACGAAGTCGCCGGTGTGCACGTTGAGGTGCCTGTCGCGCGGGACGTGGTGCTCTTTCTCCATGCCGCTTTCGCTGCGGATGGTGATCGTCATCTTGCCCTTGCGTTTATCGCTTCGCAGTTCCACGCGACCGCTGATTTCCGCCATGGCGGCGGGGTCCTTGGGCTTGCGTGCCTCGAAGACCTCGGTCACGCGGGGCAGACCGCCGGTGATGTCCTGCGTACCGCCGGTCGCTCTGGGCTGATGCGCGAGCAACTGGCCGGCCTGGACCTCCTCACCTTCGGTCACCTCGATGCGGGCGCCTGCCGGCAGGTAATGGACGTCGAGGATCTTGCCCTTGGCGTCCTCAATAATGATCTGCGGATGCTTGTCGCCCTTGTGCTCGATGACGACGGCCCGCTCCGGGGTCTTGGCGTCGGCCTCTTTGGCCTTGCCCTTACTGGCCTTGGTCCGCAACTCTTCGGTCTGGACGGTTTCGCCTTCGATAATATCCACGAATCGAATCCGGCCGGGAACCTCCGCCAGAATTGGCGTACGGTGCGGGTCCCACTGGAACAGCACTGTGCCGGCCTTGACCTTCTGGGCGTCTTCCATGAGGATGACAGCGCCGTACGGGACCTTGAACTTGTCAAGCTCGCGATCCTTGTCGTCGAGCAGGGCGAGCTCGCCGTTGCGCTTGAGGGCCACGACGGCCGTCGTACCATCCTCTCGCTTGAGCTGCACGGCGTTGATATCGCGATACTGCACCTTGCCGGTCTGCGTCGCCTTTTGCTCGCGCTCCAGAATGGCGCGGGAGGCCACACCACCGGTGTGGAAGGTTCGCAACGTCAACTGCGTGCCCGGCTCGCCGATCGACTGGGCGGCCACGATTCCGACCGCCGCGCCTTCCTCGACGAGTTGGCCCGTACTCATGTCCCAGCCATGGCACCTGGCACAGACGCCAACCGGGCTGTCGCACGTCAGTGGGCTTCGGACGCGGATCGCATCCAGGCCCAGGGCCTCGATCTTGGTGGCAATCTCCGGCGAGATGACCTCGTTCTCGTGAACGATCATCTCATCGGTGATCGGGTTGCGGATGTTATCGCGCGCCGTTCGTCCAATAATCAACTGCGTCAGGGGGATATCCACCTGGTCGCCGCGGCTGATGCTGGTCTTGGTGATGCCCTGCAGCGTGCCGCAGTCATGCTCGATGATGATCACGTTCTGAGCCACGTCGATGAGCTTGCGGGTCAGATACCCGGAGTTGGCCGTCTTAAGGGCCGTATCCGCGAGACCTTTACGGGCCCCGTGAGTGGAGCTGAAGTACTCCAGAACGGTCAGGCCTTCGCGGAAGTTCGACTTGATGGGCGTCTCGATGATCTCGCCGCTGGGCTTGGCCATCAACGCTCGCATTCCGGCAAGCTGCTGAATCTGGTCGATGCTGCCTCGCGCCGGAATCCGACATCAGGTAGATCGGGTTGAGATACGGGGTACCGTCGTCTTTGGTATCCTCCCGCAGTCCCCGGATCATTTCATTGGTGACGGCGACACGGGCATTGGTCCATGCATCGATGACCTGGTTGTATCTTTCGCGCTCGGTCAGGACGCCGTCGTTGTAGTTCTTGTAGATCTTGTTGACGCGCTTCTCCGTGTCAGCAATGATCTCAGGCTTCTTCGCCGGTATCTTCAGGTCGGTTAGCCCGAAGCTCAGGCCCGCGAGCGTCGCATACCGGAAACCCAGGTCCTTGATCCGATCCAGAAGTCCGACGGTTTGCGCACCGCCGGAGTACTGGAAGCAGTCACTGATGACCCGGCTCAGCTTCTTCTGAGCCATCGTCTGATTATAGAACGGCATACCGGGCGGCAGGATATCGTTGAAGATGCACCGACCCGCTGTCGTCTCCACGATGTGCGCCTTGTGGCCCCCGTTGGGCTCCTTCGATTTCGGCGCCGACTGCAGCTTGCCAGTCTCGTCCTTCACCAGTTGCTGCGAAATGCGGACCCGGATCTTGTCATGAATGCCGACCTTGTGCATTTCATAGGCCATCATCGCCTCGTAGGGGTCACGGAACATGGGCACCGAGCGAGGTTTCTTCGTGGCCGGCAACTTCGAATCGTCGAGCATGATCGTCAGGTAGTAGTTGCCCATCACCATATCCTGGGACGGTCCCACCATGGGCGCGCCATTCGCCGGCGAGAAAATGTTGCCGGTGGTCATCATCAGGATATGGGTCTCCGCCTGGGCCTCGATGCTCAGAGGAAGATGGACCGCCATCTGGTCGCCGTCGAAGTCGGCATTGAAGCCTTTGCAGGCCAGCGGGTGCAACATGATGGCGTTGCCCTCGACCAGCACGGGCTCGAACGCCTGGATGCCCATGCGATGCAGCGTCGGGGCTCGGTTCAACAGTACGGGATGCTGGTGAATGACCTCTTCGAGGATGTCCCAGACCTGCTCGTCGCGGCGCTCGATCATGCGCTTGGCGCTCTTGATCGTGTCGGCGTAACCATGCTGCTTGAGCTTGCGGATGATGAACGGCTGGTACAGCTCCAGGGCGATCTTCTTGGGAAGGCCGCACTGGTACAGCTTCAGATCGGGACCGACGACGATCACCGAGCGGGCCGAGTAATCGACGCGCTTGCCGAGCAGGTTCTCGCGGAACCGGCCCTGCTTGCCCTTGATCATGTCGGTCAGGGACTTCAGCGGTCGGTTGTTGCTGCCCAGCACGGGCCGGCGGCACCGGCCGTTATCCAATAGCGAATCGACCGCCTGCTGAAGCATTCGCTTCTCATTGCGGATGATGACCTCGGGGGCATTCAGGTCAATCAGCTTCTTCAGACGGTTGTTGCGGTTGATGATTCGCCTGTACAGGTCGTTCAGGTCGCTTGTGGCGAAATTGTCCCTCTCCAGAAGGACGAGGGGCCGCAGATCCGGCGGGATAACCGGGATAGCATCGAGGACCATCCACTCAGGCTTGTTCTCGCTGTTCTTCACCTCGTTGAGAGTCTTGAGCCGCTTGGTCAGGTCCTTGATCTTCTGCTTGCTGCTGGTTTTGGCAATGGCCTTCCTGAGATGGCCGCCGATCGCTTCGAGGTCCAAACTTTCCAGAAGCAGCTTGATAGCCTCGGCGCCCATGGACGCCTTGAACGAGCTGCCGTACTTGGTATTGGCCTCGCGGTAATCTTCTTCGCTGAGCAGTTGGCCGGCCTTGAGCCCGGTAGTGCCGGGGTCGGTGACCACGTAATCCTGGAAGTAGATGATCTTCTCCAGGTCCGAGCTCTTCATGCCCAGAATGGTGCCGAGCCGATTGGGAATCGATTTGAAGAACCAGATATGGACCACCGGGGCAGCCAGGTTGATGTGTCCCATGCGTTTGCGGCGGACACGGCTGTGGGTCACCTTCACGCCACAGCGATCGCAGATGATCCCCTTGAATTTCGTGCCCTTGTACTTTCCGCACGCACACTCCCAGTCGCGCTCGGGTCCGAATATGCGCTCGCAGAACAGGCCGTCTTTCTCCGGCCGATACGTTCTGTAATTGATGGTCTCGGGCTTACGGACCTCCCCAAAGGACCAGCTTCGAATGTCATTCGGGCTGGCCAATGAAATCTTGACCGAACCGTAATCATTAATTCGATCGTAGATGTTTCCCAGCATTGAAAGCCCCCTAACTATCCCAAAAGTCGATAATCAAATTCACAGAGCGGTCCGTCCAAGCCGTTTCTTTTCGAGCGTGATGTTCAGCCCCAGCCCGCGGATCTCGTTGCACAACACGTCGAAGGACAGCGGCGTGCCGGCCTCCAGCGTATTCTGACCTTTGACCATCGATTCGTAAATCTTCGTTCGACCCTCCACGTCGTCGCTCTTGACCGTGAGCATTTCCTGAAGGGTATATGCGGCGCCGTAGCCTTCGAGGGCCCAGACTTCCATCTCGCCGAAGCGCTGACCGCCCGTGCGTGCCTTGCCGCCCAGCGGCTGCTGGGTGATCAGGCTGTACGGCCCAGTCGCCCGGGCGTGGATCTTGTCATCCACGAGGTGATGGAGCTTCATCATATAGATGTAGCCGATCGTGGCCTGCTGATCGAATGGCTCGCCTGTTCTTCCATCGTAGAGCTGCGTCTTGAGCGTCTTGGGCACATTGACGAAGAACTCGTCCTTGCCCGGCGCCTGGCCCTGCTTGTTCAGCTCCGCCTGGCGCTGCTTCATCCGTACATTCGCCTCTTCGGTGAGTTTCTGGATGTCCGCTTCGTTGGCCCCATCGAAGACCGGTGTGACGGCGCTGAAACCCAGCACCTTCGCCACCCAGCCCAGGTGGGTCTCGAGGATCTGGCCGACGTTCATACGGCTGGGCACGCCCAGCGGATTCAGCATGATGTCGAGAGGGGTGCCATCCTCCAGGAACGGCATGTCCTCTTCCGGCATGATCTTGGCGATGACGCCCTTGTTTCCATGCCGGCCGGCCATCTTGTCACCGATGGACAGCGACCGCTTGATCGCCACGTACACTTTGGCCATCTGCAGCACACCGCTGGGCAGCTCGTCGCCATGCTTGATCCGCTCGATCCGCCGCCCTTTATCCTCCTCCAGCTCCGTGATCCGGGCCCAGAACTTGTTCACGAGCTTCTGGACATCGTCTCGGCTGGAGGCAGGCTTCACCCACTTGATATCGAAGTTCTCGATCTGTTCAGAGACAACATCGTCATCTTCGCTGACACCGACCTTCTGCCGTGTCGAGGGGTCGATGATCGTGACCTCGAACTGCTTGTGGATGGCGTCGATCATCTGCCGGAAGATGGTGCATTCCCTGGCCTTGATCTCGACTTCGAACTTCTTGATTTCGTCGGCCAGGACCTTCTTCTGGTCCTCGCCGCCCACGCCACGCCGGGTGAACAGCTCGGTCTTGATGACCACGCCTTCGTACCCGCTGGGCAGCTCGAGCGAATCGTTCTTGACGTCCTCGCCCGCCCTGCCGAAGATGGCGTGAAGCAGCTTCTCTTCGGGCGTCAGCTCCACCTTGCTCTTGGGAACGACCTTGCCCACGAGAATGTCCCCGGGACAGACGCGGGTGCCTTCCCGGACAATGCCGGCCTCATCCAGGTTGCGCAACGCCTTCTCGCTGACATTCGGAATGTCCCGAGTGAACTCCTCTTTGCCCAGTCTCGTCTCGCGGACCTCGGCGGTGAACTCGTCAATGTGAATGCTCGTGAAACTGTCATCTTTGACGAGCTTCTCACTGACGATGATCGCGTCCTCGAAGTTGAATCCGTCGAAAGAGACGAAGGCACAGAGGACGTTTCGTCCGAGTGCCAGCACGCCCTGGGAGGTGCCGCCACCATCGGCGATGATCTGTCCGGCCTTCACCTTCTCGCCCAGGTTCACGATAGGAGTCTGGTTCAGACAGGTGCGCTCGTTCAGGCCGATGAATTTATCGAGCTTGTACTCGTCCGTATGGTTGATCACGATGTGCGTCGCATCGACGGCCGTGACCATACCGCCGCTCTGGGCCCGCACGACCATGCTCGAGTTCCTGCCGACGATCTCTTCCATGCCCGTGCCCACGAGGGCGCCTCGGTCCGCAGCAGCGGAACCGCCTGCCTTTGCATGTTCGAGCCCATCAAGGCCCGGTTGGCGTCGTCGTGCTCCAGGAACGGAATCAGGGACGCGGAAACCCCGACGATCTGCTTGGGCGAGACATCGACGTAATCGACCTCCTCGCGCGCCGTGTGGGCCAGTTCCCCTGCTTTTCGCGCCAGAACCGTGTCTTGCTTGATCTTGTGGGTATCGGGATCGACCGCGCTCGGCGGGGCGAATACAGCCCGCATCTCCTCGTCGGCGCGGAGGTACACGATCTCGTCGGTCGCCTTGCTGTTCTTGACCTTGCGGTACGGGCTCTGCAGAAAGCCATATTCATCGATTGTCGTGAAAATCGCCAGGGAGGAGATCAGTCCGATGTTGGTCCCTTCCGGGGTCTCGATCGGGCAGATTCTTCCGTAGTGGCTGATGTGGACGTCGCGGACTTCGAAGCCGGCCCGCCGCCGGTTCAAGCCGCCGGGTCCCAAAGCAGACAGACGCCGCTCATGGGTCAGTTGGCTCAACGCGTTCGTCTGGTCCACAACCTGGCTCAACTCACCGCGGCCGAAGAAGTAATTGATGCTGCTGGCCACGCTCTTGGAATTGATCAGGTCGGCCACCCGCGGGGCTTCCACGGCGTCGCGCTTGATGCTCATGCGCTCCTGGGCCGTTCTACGCAGCTTGAGCAAACCCTTGCGGATCTCGTCGGCCGCCAGCTCATCGATGGTGCGGAGCCGCCGGTTGCCCAGGTGGTCGATGTCATCGACTTCGCCTTCGTTGTTGCGCAGCGCCAGCATGTACTTCATCGTGTTGACGAAGTCCTCGGGACGCAACGTCATCTCGTTCTCATCGACGGACTGGCCGAACTTGCGATTCAGGCGGAATCGCCCGACCCTGCCCAGGCGGTACCGATTGGCGTCGAAGAACTTCTCCGCGAAGAAGGTCTGGGCCTTCTCCTGGTTTGGCGGGTTGCCGGGCCGAAGCCGCATGTAGAACTTCAGCAGGGCCTGATCGTGATTCTCACAGTCATCCTCGCCCAGCGTGTTCATGATGATCGCGTCACGAACGCCCTCGATGACCTCGATCTTCTTGATGTCACTTTGCTGAATCACAGAGACCTTGTCCCCGATCTGGACCGCGGCATCGACGAGAATCTCGCCGGTGGAGGTATCCACGATCGGGCTGGCCGCCCACATCTCCGGGGTCAGCTTGTTCGCAGGCACGGTCTTAGGCGTGTAAAACAGCCGCAGGATCGCATCCGTGCTTCCGTAATCCGCGCTGATCGCACGCAGGAACACCGTGGCGGGAATCTTGCTGGACTGATCGATCTTCACCACCAGGATGTCCTTCTGGGTGACACCGATCTCGATCCAGCTTCCCCGCTCCGGAATGATTCGTCCCCCGTGCAGGACACGGTCGCCTTCCTTGCTTTCGATCAGGAAGTCGACGCCCGGACTGCGGTGGAGCTGACTGACAATGACTCGGACAGCTCCGTTGACGATGAACTCGCCGCCGCCGATCATCACGGGCATTTCGCCCAGGTAGATCGCCTGTTCGGCAAGATCTGAACCGCTCTCGGAACGCAATCTGCAGTGGATTTTCAGCGGATACGCGTATGTCAGGCGCAACTGCCGACACTCCATGGGCGTGTAATGCGGCTTTTCCAGCTCGTAGTAGAGGTACTCCAAGACCATTTTCTTGTCGTAGCTCTCGATCGGAAAGATTTCCCGGAACAAAGCCTCCAGCCCCGCATCCGCCCTCTTCGTCGGCGGCACGTCCATCTGCAGAAAACGGTCGTAACTGACCCTCTGCACCGCCACGAGGTCAGGAATTTCCACTCCATCCTGAGTCTTGCCGAAATTGCGAACGGTCTGCGCAACCATCTAATGCTCCTCTGGTAACGGAATCAGATCTCGCCTCTGTGATTTTGCGTATTGGCGCACATTCTCTATACTCAGAAGATACGCCTCAGGTTTACTTAAGTTCAACCGTGGCTCCTGCGGCTTCCAGTTGTTTCTTCGCGGCTTCGGCTTCATCCTTGCTCATGCCTTCCTTCACCGGCTTCGGAACGGCTTCCACCAGGTCCTTGGCCTCTTTCAATCCAAGACCCGTCAGGGCTCGCACTTCCTTGATGACCTGGATCTTCTTTTCGCCGAATCCGGTGAGGACGACGTTGAAGGTGGTCTT
This sequence comes from Sedimentisphaerales bacterium, assembly GCA_963708075.1. GTDB lineage: Bacteria > Planctomycetota > Phycisphaerae > Sedimentisphaerales > Anaerobacaceae > PLanc-01. The sequence goes on along the minus strand of OY970194.1, from coordinate 7,009,350 downwards.
TTCCTCCGCCGCTTCGGCCGGAGCCGCTGCCTGCGCCGGGCCCGCCATCATCACGGCGCCGCCGGCCGCCGGCTCGATCCCGTACACTTCCTTCAGGTAATCCGCCAACTCTTTGGCCTGCATCAAGGTCAACGCAACGATTTTGTCGCCGAGTTCCTTGATCGCACTATTCCACTGCCTGGTTTCATCTGCCATGTGGATACACTCCTATACAGTTATCGCTCTCTGGTAGCCAGGACTCCGTCGTCCCGTTTTAACCCTTTCGGGGCAGCCGTATGAGCTGTTTGTAATCGCTGATAATAGATAGAAGGGACAACCCTCGTGCCGTCTCAAGCGGCCTGTTTCTCAGCCTTCTCGATGATGGCCTTCAGACAGCCTGCAATAACGCCCGCCGGACCCATGAACGCGCCGGCCAGCATGCCGCCGGGCGAACGCATACAACTGACGATCCTGCCCTGCAGCTCGATGCGGGTCGGCATCTTGGACAATTGCGTTGTCGCGGCGCTGTCGTACGTAGATCCCTCCACGAAGGCCCCCCGGACTTCGACGACCGGGAGCTTCTTGACCCAGTCCAGGATCTCCTTGGCGACATCGACGATGCTGTCCCCGCCGTAGGCAATGGCGCACGGGCCGTTGAGCAGGTTGGCCGCCGGCTCCATCTTCTGGCTCTGCAGGACCCGCCGGAACAGCGAATTCTTGATCACGAGCACCCGAATGCCCTTTTCCTTCAGGGCGCCACGCATCACGTTATTGTCAACGCCCCCGACCCCCTTCGTCGTGAGCACCAGGAAATCGTGAATCTGCTCATCCTGGACTTTCTTTTCTAATTGAGACTGAAGCAGCTCTTTTACGTACTTGCTCATCTTCTCTCCCGTAGAACCGGATTGGTCATCTCATCGGTTCAGGAAAAAGCTCGAATAAGGTCGAATCGCCCCGCCGTCAAACAGCGATCTGGACGGAGGGACTCATGGTTGCCGATATGCACGCTTTCTTGATGTAGGTTCCTTTCGCTGATGTCGGCTTGGCCTTCTTGATATGGTTGACGAAGAAATCGATGTTCTCAACCAGCTTCTTCTTGTCGAAGCTCTGCTTGCCGACAACCGCGTGGACGTTCCCACCGGGGTCATTCCGGAATTCGATCTTGCCGGCTGTAAACTCCCGTACGGCCGTGATGACATCGTCCGTCACCGTGCCGTTCTTGGGGGAAGGCATCTTGCCCTGAGGGCCGAGGACCCGCCCGAGCTTGCCGACTTTGCCCATGACCTTGGGGGAGGCGATGGCCACGTCGAAATCCGACCAGCCATCCGTGATCTTCTTGACCAGATCATCCACGCCGGCCTCAATAGCCCCGGCCTTTTTCACCTCTTCTACCAGGCTGTCCTCACAGAAGGCAATCACGCGTTTCTGCTTGCCCACGCCATGAGGCAGCGATAACGAGCCTCGCACGAGCTGGTCTGCCTGCTTCGGATCGATGCCGAGCAGCAGCACACACTCGACCGTCTGATCGAACTTGCCCGTCTCGAACGATTTGACCTTATCGACAGCCTCGCTGATGCTGACGGTCTCTTCGCCGACCTTCTGGGCGTCTTTCTTGTATCTTTTGCTCTTGGTATTCATACCTGATGTCTCATTTCTATCGAAAACGTTCTCCGGGATCCGTCCTAATCGACGACATCCACCCCCATGCTGCGGGCGGTGCCGCGGATGATCTTCTCCGCCTGCTCCAGGCTGTACGCATTGAGGTCTTTGAACTTGGTCTCGGCGATCTTGCGGACCTGGTCTGCGGTTACCTTGCCGACCTTGTCCTTGTTGGGAACCCCGCTGCCCTTCTCGATCTGGGCCGCCTGCTTCAACAGCACGGCTGCCGGCGGACTTTTTACCTCAAAGGTGAAACTCCTGTCGGTGTATACCGTGATGACCACAGGCACGATGGTGCCCTTGAAGTCCTTTGTCTTCTCGTTGAACTGGGAGACAAATTGCCCGATATTGACCCCATGTTGCCCGAGTGCCGGTCCAATGGGCGGCGCCGGCGTGGCCTGTCCGCCCGGGGCCTGCAATTTGATTTTTGTCGCGATTTCCTTTTTTGCCATCTTCCACCCTTGTCTTACAACGATCCTGCAACACCCTGCCGAAGGACGCCGGGAAAGCCCCGGCCTCAGATCTTCTCAATTTGCCAATATTCAATGTCCAGCGGCGTGCTTCGCCCAAAGATCGTCACGATCACTTTGACGATGCCCCGCTCGGAATCGATCGAATCCACAGTACCCTCGAAATTCTCAAACGCGCCTTCGCGAATCTTGATGTGGTCACCCTTCTTGAATTCCACCTTGATGCTCGGGGCTTCCTCGGGCTTCTCCGCATCCAGGAGCATTTTTGCCACATCCGTGTCGCGCATGGGCGTGGGCATTCCTTCCGTGCCGATGAAATCCCCCACCCCTCCGGTGCCCTTGATCATGAACCACGCCCTCTCCGGCACGCGGCCGTCGTCCGTGGTCTCCATCTCCATGAATACATAACCAGGATACAGTTTTCGCTTGTGGACCGTCTGTTTGCCGGCCCGGATGCGTTTGATCTGCTCGGTGGGGACCTCAATCCGCCCGATCACATCATTGAGGCCCTCCTGCTCCACCTTCCGCTCCAGGGCCTCTTTGACCTGCATTTCTTTATTGGCTGCGACTCTTAGTACGTACCACCGCATCCCGATGCCTTTGGTCTCTGCTGTACGAAAATCACTCTACGGCACTCAGTTTGTATCCCGGCAACAACGCCGCCTACCGACGAAAATGAATCATCCCTCGGCAGTGCCTCCTGTCGCTCGCTTCCAGCCCCGCAACAATCGGCCGGAATCGACTTACGTCACGCGAATCGACTCCACACCTGCCTGCACGGGCTCCCTCCGGGCTGTATCCCGAACCTTTCCCGGCACTACCCCGGTAATAGCAACCTGTCGAAAATGAGCTGGAACACCATGTCCGTGGCTCCCAGCAGCATCGCCATCACCACGACGACGATAATCACCACAAATGTCGAGACAGCCACTTCCTTCCGGCTCGACCAGTTCACCTTCTTCAACTCACCCTCTGCGGCAATCATAAAGTCCGCGACGACCGGCTTGTTCAGCAGCCAGTAAAGGCCAACGCACGCGGCGACAACGACAATCAGCGGGACTAGAAAGATAATCCACGGGCTCCAGTCTGTAGCCGCCAGCATCTCGTAGAGCCGCCAACACCCTGCCGCCACGATCACGGCGACGGAGATCCCGCTGATCAGCCGCGTATACTTGCCCTGTCCGGGCTTATAAATCTGCATCGACATAGGCGAAAATCCTATCAACTCTCACATCGGCAGGTCGCCACAGCGCTCCGCCAAACACAGGCCAGGAGGGAATTGAACCCCCAACCTTCGGTTTTGGAGAACCGACGCTCTGCCAAATTGAGCTACTGGCCTATTGCCATTGCCATGAATCAGGCAATTCTATTTTCTACTTGCGTCTGAGTTTGTGGACAGTGTGCTTGCGCTCTTTGGCACAGAACTTCTTCAGTTCCAGCTTGGGCGCGCCTTCGGCCACGCTGATCTCAGTCCGGTAGTTCCTCTGGCTGCACTCGGTGCATTCGAGCCAGACGTATTCTCTCTTGCTCTTTTTCTTTGCCATAACAACGAGCCACTCAGGCGATGACCTTGGTCACAACGCCGGCGCCGACCGTACGCCCGCCTTCACGAATCGCGAATCGCAGACCTTCTTCCATCAGCGATCGGGGAGATGATCTCGATATCCATCAGGATGTTGTCGCCCGGCATACACATCTCGGCGGGCTTTCCGCCTTCGCTCATGAGGGTCAGAACGCTGCCGGTGACGTCCGTCGTGCGGAAGTAGAACTGCGGCTTGTAGCCGGGGAAGAACGGCGTGTGCCGGCCCCCTTCATCCTTGGTCAGCACGTACACCTGAGCGTGGAACTTCGTATGCGGCGTAATGCTGCCCGGTTTGGCGATGACCTGGCCGCGTTCGAGGTCCTTCTTCTCGATACCACGCAGCAGCAGCCCAACGTTGTCGCCGGCCTGGCCTTCATTCAACGTCTTGTTGAACATTTCCACGCCGGTGACGATCGTCTTTCGGGTGTCCTTGGCCAAGCCCAAGCCGATGATCTCGACTTCGTCGCCGACGTGAACTCTGCCTCGCTCGATTCTGCCGGTGCCGACCGTACCACGGCCTTTGATGCTGAACACGTCCTCAACGGGCATGAGGAACGGCAGCTCGGTCTCGCGCTTCGGAACCGGGATGTACTCATCCATGGCCTTGAGCAACTCGATAATCGGCTTACAGACCGGATCGTCGATCGACTCGGCCCGCATCGCCTGGTTGGCGATGCCGCGAATAATCGGGGTCTCGTCGCCGGGGTACTGGTACTTATTGAGAAGGTCGCGGATTTCCAACTCGACCAGATCCAGCAATTCAGGATCATCGACGAGGTCGACTTTATTCATGAAGACGATAACCTTAGGCACGTTCACCTGCCGGGCCAGAAGGATGTGCTCGCGCGTCTGGGGCATCGGCCCGTCATAGGCACTGACCACCAGAATCGCACCGTCCATCTGGGCGGCGCCGGTAATCATGTTCTTGACGTAGTCGGCGTGGCCCGGGCAGTCGATATGGGCATAGTGCCGGTTCTCTGTCTCGTACTCCACGTGTGCCGTGGCGATCGTCAGGATCTTTGTCGCATCACGACGACCTTGGGATTCAGAGGCTTTGGCAATGTCATCATATGACTTGAACTTTGACAGGCCCTTGAGTTCCATGACTTTCGTCATGGCAGCCGTCAGGGTCGTCTTGCCATGGTCCACATGCCCAATCGTTCCAACGTTAACGTGAGGCTTCGTCCTTTCGAATACTGCTTTAGCCATCTTTAACTAAACCTCCAAATGTGCTTTCTAGGAGCTACTTGCATGTCCTTATGGTCTCCTGCCTGAAAATCTCGGTAGTCAACCGAAAACCAAGACACAGACTCAGCCCTTGCCGACCACTTTGTCTTGATCCACTTACTGAGCTGCTGCTGGGATTTGAACCCAGGACCTCGTCCTTACCAAGGACGCGCTCTACCTACTGAGCTACAGCAGCAATACTGAAAAACCAGCCACACTCGTCACAAAACCGACGCGCAGGGCACCGAACCCGAGTCCGACCTACGCATAAAGACAAACCTCACCCTCTCGCACTTGATTCGTGCGATAGCAGCAAGGCATACCATCCGGTTCGTGCGTCTACTTGTAAACCAGTGAATATAAGATAGTTGACCGTCCGGTGCAACCAGAAAAAAGCAAAAAAATTGAAAAAACCTTCCGCGTCCGCACAGTTCTCGCCTTGCCCACCCCCTCTGACCGCTTTCCACGCTCCCGCCACCCGCCTCATGGCGGCGACTGAGCCTGTGCTCAGTCGTTGATCTCCTCGGCCTGTCCGTCTCTTCGGGCCCGGGCGACGGGCTTGCACCATCGCTGAAGCAACCCGCGCCAGCCGGGGCGGGCTTCGGGATCCTTGACCTTGATTCGGACCAGCGTTTCCAGCAGCGCATTCGGATCGGCCCCCAGGGGAGGCTCTTTCAGGTAACCGTCAATGGATCTGGCCAGGGGACTGTCATCCGTAAGGTCGCTTGCCGACAGACAGCCGTCCACAATCTCGCCCACCATGGTCAGATTCGGCCATCGAAGACACACATTCAGCCGGTCCGATAACAGACCGTCCTTCTCCTGCTGATCTTTCGCGGCCTCCTCCAGAAGCCTGAGATAATCGGCAGCCAGCTTGAAATTGCCGCTGGCGGTATATGATCGGGCCAGTTGTTTCCGCGCCTCTGCCAGCAAATCTACTTTACTCTCACTTTGGGCCCTTTGTTCGACCAGGATAAAATAGGATATCCTCTGCTCCGGGGAGAGCCTCTCCTGGAGCGGCGGCGTCGTGAAGGCGCCAAGCCACGAGACCATCACATCGATCCCGCAGCGTGGGAACACCTTGAGCATGGCCTTCCAAGCCGTCTCGCCTTCGACGGGGGTCCCCAGCTTCTTCGACAGCCAGTCCAGATCCTCGGAAACACCCACTTCGCCCGCCAGATTGATCAACGTCGCTCGAACCGACGCACTGGGATCATCCACGAGGGTCTTTCTGAACTTTTTCAAGGCTGCCTGACCATCGATACTGATGAACCCGTCCACTGCACCTTCGCGCAGGTGTTCCTCGCCGTCAGCCAGGGCCTGCTCAAACAGCGGACCATACAGTTTCGTCGCCTGCAGCCGGCAAAGGCTTCTCTGGTTGCACAAGCCCGCCATAGCGGTAAGCAACTCACCGCGTATGACGTGATTCGCCTCAGAAGTCGCCTGCTGGTATCGCTGAGCCAGCGTGTCGAGATACTTACCGGTATCCACCGCCTTTAAGCCATTTTGTGTCAGGAGTTTACGAATCACGTCGGCGCCGCTTCGCACGCGCTCCGCACGCTGCTCGCTGAGGAACCGGATAGCCCATTCCAGGGTCTCATTACGCACCTCATCAGCAATCTTAAATGGCGAAGTGTCCAGTGACGCGTAGTAACAGGCCCCGCCAAGTGCTATGAACAACTCGTGCCTTACATCGGCATCCTCTTCCACCTGCAACTGCTGAAGCAGACGCTGCGCCGAGTTCAGCTCCCACATGAGAGCCATGACCCGAGCCGTTCGCAGCCGCACTTGCCTGTTCTTGCTCGAAATCAGACTCAGCAGTGTTTTCTCAAAGTCCTCCGAAAGCTTGGGCTTGCTCGTGCCCTTCTTGAGTTGCTCGATCCGGTCAAGAGCCCATAGCTTGACCTCGGGCTCCGGGGCCTTGAGACGATCCGTAAGGAAGGCGATCTTGACAGCCTCATCCGTCAGCGAGCTGTACCAATCCGTCAGGGCGGCGAAGTAGTAATCCTGCCACAACTGCATCCCCGTCTTCAAGGTCCGAATATCCGCCTCGCTGCGCACGAGCCGTTTGCGCAGGTAGGTTTCCGGACCTTGTGACTCAAGGTCGCTGGCCGCGCGACGCCGGCCTTCCGCGTCCTCGGGAAGCGGTATCCCCAATGAGGTCAGCGCATCTCCGGCAGCCCGAGCCATTTCGCTTTCCGGGTCACCGAGGAGATCGATCAGCTTGAGGACTGCCCTCTTGTCGGGGTGCAACTGCAGTGCATACACGGCATTGGATCGGATCGCCACGGGCAGTTGATTGTCGTTGGCCATTCCCTCCAGCCCGGCCTGCACCTGATCGTAGCCGAACATCAGCGAGGCTTCCGCCGCCGATCTGGCGACGCCCGGGTCCGCTTCCGTGCCCAGGATGCCGAGCAACGGCTGGAGAAAATCTTCCTTGTTCTTCAGCGTCCGAGGATCCCTGCGAGAGCGGTCAAGGGCTTTGCAGATCGCCGTCTTTGCCGCCGGGTTCTCCGTCTGCTTCAGTACATCCAGCACAAGCACCCTCGCCGCCGGATCATCCTTGAACAGCAGTACGCTGGCGGCGCTCATTCTCGTGGCGGCGTCCTTATTGTTGAAGAGTTGATCCTTGATCAGGGCGAGTTCCTGGTTGACCTCGCCGCCTGTGACAGCTTGCGTCTCTGTGGATGTGAGGACAGTCTGAGTCCACACGGGAGACTCACATACCAGGAGCAAAACCAGTGCAAGGATGTGAAACCGTGGCCCAGTCATTTGGATTACCCTCAGCAGACCCCTACTGACGAATTCACCAGCCATAGTACCTGAATCAGCGAGCCGAAGTCAACCGCTTTGCCGGGATTTTCGTTAATTTCGTGACAATTCATGAGCAGAATTTCTGTCGCGCGAGCACTCGCGGTATTCGGACCATGCTCCTTCGGGACCTCTATGGCCGTGGATGATACTTCTTATGAATCTTCCGGAGTCTCTCATGATCGACATGGGTATAGATCTGCGTTGTCCCAATGTCCACATGACCAAGCATTTCCTGGAGGCTCCGCAGATCCGCGCCTCCGCTGAGCAGATGCGTGGCGAAGCAATGGCGCAACGTGTGCACCGTCAGATTCCGAGCCAGGCCCGCCCGGGCGGCATACTTCTTGACCAGCCGCCAGATTTCAATGCGACCCAAAGGCCGGCCGGTTCGTGACAACAGCAGGGACATCCCGCTGCCCGGCCTGGCCAGTCGGGGCCGCAAATCCTTCAAGTACACCTCCGTCGTCTCAGTCGCGGTCCTGCCGACCGGGATGATCCGTTCCTTGTTGCCTTTGCCCAGGCATCGCAGGTAGCCGACGTCGAAGTTCAGATCACTGGTCTTCAGTCCCGCCAACTCGCTGGCCCGCATCCCGGTGGCATAGAGCAGCTCGAGCATTGCCCGGTCCCGCAAGTAGTACGGTTCCTCGGGGCAAGGCGCCTGCAGCAGTTGGAGGACCCGCTGCTTGTTGCAGACGATCGGCAGACGCTGCCAGATCTTCGGGCTTTCCAGCAGACCTGTGCCATCGTCGGCGATATGCCCCATAAGCTTGGCAAACCGCAGGAACATCCGGATGGCCACAAGAGAACGCCGGGCCGAATTCTCATTTTTCGGGCCGGTGGCCATATGACACAGGTACTTCTGCACCAGCACGGGCTTGAGCCCGGTGATCTGGTTGACGTTGTTCTCCTGGCAGAAGTGCAGGAACGCCTTGAGATCACGGCCGTAGGCGAGAATGGTATTGTGAGACAGGCCCGCCTCCACGGTCAGATGATCGAGAAACTCGCTCGCCGTCCGGCCCAGGGGCAGCGAACGAAGCTCTCGGACTACCGATTGCCTTTGCGTCAGTGACATCGAACCGAATCACTCCGACGACCCATAAACCCCCTTCTGGAAGAGCTATCGGCGACGAGCGAACCTCCGCTTTAACAGAATCACCGACAATGCACGACAATCCGCACATGCCGGCATTTGTCCTCTGTTCGCGTGATGGCACGGGCAACCGGAATGATCTCGACACAAGCAATCGACAACCTTGCACACGCCTATGGCCGGTACGATCCGCTCATCAGAGGCGAGGCAGCCGCCTCCGCTTGCCTGAGACACCGCGAGGGGGAACGGATTGTCGTGTTTTATCGGTTGATGATGCTTGAGGATACCTCCAATCGCCTCTATAATCGCTCTATTCCTTTTTGGCGATGGACCGATGGATACTCTGAAAAACATGTGTACGGCATTGGCGGCGATAGCCCTCGTGCTGCCGCTGGGATGTGGTGGGCAGGGGCAGGCGTATCAGCCGGCGGAGCCGCTTCGCCTGGACGGCGTGTCCCGCACGGACACCATGCGGGCAGCGGAGGACATCCTGAGCAAAATGCACTTCGTCATCGAGAAGCTCGATGCCGAACAGGGCATTATCCGAACGGAGCCCCTGCGCGGGGCACAGGTCTTCGAGTTTTGGCGCCGCGACAACGTGGGTCTGCATAACATGGCCGAGGCGAACCTCCACACGATCCGCCGGGCTGTCGAATTGCGGATCACGGAGGAACAAGGCAAGATGTCCGTCGATTGCAGCGTCCGGGTCCAGCGGCTGAGCCTTCCGGAGAACGAAGCGGTGAGCATCTCCCAGGCGTACCAGATGCACTCGGCCAGCACCCCCGGTGTGCAGCGGCTGCAACTGAGCCCGCAGCAGAAGCAAGGGATGGCCTGGATTGACCTGGGCCGGGACAGTCGGCTCGCCGCCAAGATCCTTGATACGATCGCACAGAGAGTCAGGTAATCGGAGGCTAGTAGGAGAACATGAATGTATTGGTTTGTGGCGGCGCAGGCTATATCGGCAGCAACATGACCGCGCTGCTGGCAGCAACGGGCCATGAGCCCACCGTTTTCGATAACCTCAGCAAGGGCCATCGGGCTGCTATACGCAACGCCCGCCTCATCGAAGGCGACTTGGCCGATTACGACAAGATTGTCGATACCCTCCGCCGCTTCGGCATCGAGGCGGTGATGCACTTCGCCGCGTTCATTGAGGTCGGCGAGTCCGTACAGGCGCCGCTCAAGTACTACGCGAATAATACCTGCAACACGCAGGTCCTGCTGGCCGCCATGGAAGCGGCCGGTGTTCATAAGTTCGTGTTCAGCAGCACGGCGGCGGTGTACGGCATGCCTGCGAAGGTTCCGATCACCGAGGACGCGCCTAAGCAGCCAATCAATCCGTACGGCGAAACGAAGCTGGCTGTCGAGCGCATGTGCCACTATCAGAGCGGGACGGGCAAGCTCCGCTTTGCGGCGCTGCGGTACTTCAATGCCTGTGGGGCCGGGCACGACGGCACGCTCGGCGAAGACCACCGCCCTGAGTCCCACCTGATTCCGTTAGCGATCCAGGCCGCCTTGGGCAAACGGCCGCAAGTGAGCATCTTCGGGACCGACTACGACACGCCCGACGGCACCTGCGTCCGGGACTACATTCACATCGACGACTTGTGTCTGGCCCATCTACTGGCCCTGAACAAGCTGGATGCCGCTGCGGAGCTGGCGTACAATCTCGGCAACGGGCAAGGCTACTCGGTCAGGCAGGTGATTGACACCGTCCGGGAGGTTTCGGGCAGGGACTTCAAGGTTATCGAGGCCCCGCGTCGGCCCGGCGATCCGGCCGTGCTGACCTCGGACGCCACGAAGGCCCGCACCGAGCTGGGCTGGGTCACCCGCAAGCCCCAGCTTCGCGAGATGGTCGCAACCGCCTGGGCCTGGCACCGCGACCACCCGAATGGGTACCAGGATTGACGATTTTCGATTTTCGATTTATGATTGAGAATTCACGCGGTTGACACTGGGCCACGAGCCCGGCGTGTGCCGAGTGACGCCAGATCATGAATCGTAAGTCGAAAATCGTAAATCGAGAGGGGTTGCTGTGGACAAGAGCAAGCAGAGCGTCGCGAAGTTCCTCAAGAAGCACAACATGTACCACGCCGACATCGACATGGAGGCGACCTGCCGGACTTTTCTGCAGGAGATGGATCGGGGCCTGGCCGGACGCAAAGGCTCCCTGGCTATGCTGCCGACGTATCTCGATATCGAGCGCAAGATCCCGAGGAGCAAGCCCGTCATCGTGATGGACGCAGGTGGCACGAACTTTCGCGTGGCGACCGTCACCTTCACGCCCGACGGCGCGCCGCTTGTCGAGAACTTCCGCGTCTACCCGATGCCGGGGATCAAGAAGGAAGTCGGCAAGGAGGAGTTCTTCGGCACGATGGCCGGGTACGTGGAGAACGTTCTGGATGAGAGCCGCAACATCGGCTTCTGCTTTTCCTACCCGATCGAGATGTTCCCGAGCAAAGACGGCCGGGCCTTGTACTTCTCGAAGGAGATTAAAGCCCCCGAGGCCGCCGGCCAGATGATCGGCGAGAGTCTCAACGTCGCCATCCGCCGGATGGGACAGAGCGGCAAGAAACACGTCATTCTGCTCAATGACACCGTGGCGACGCTGCTGGCCGGAAGAGGCAGCGCCGTCGGACGCAGATATGACACTTATATCGGGTTCATCCTGGGCACGGGCACGAATACAAGCTACGTCGAGCAGAACAGCAAGATCACCAAGGCCAAGGACATTGACCCGGCCAAGAGCCAGATCGTCAATATCGAGTCCGGGGGGTTCGGCAAGGCCCCTCGCGGCAGCATCGACGAGGACTTCGACGCCGCCTCCGTCAGTCCGGGCGTCAACGTATTCGAGAAGATGATCTCGGGCGCCTACCTGGGGCCGCTGTGCCTGAAGACGACGCATGTCGCCGCCAGAAATGGCCTCTTCTCGCGGGCCGCAGCGAAGAAGCTGAGGGCCGTGGAGGAGACGACCACGAAGGATATCAGCGACTTCCTCACGCTGCCCGAGACGGGCGACAATCCCCTGGCGAAGGCCCTCGCGGGCGAGCGGGAGGAGGACGTCGTGACGCTCTACTACCTGATCGATGCCCTGGTCGAGCGGGCGGCGAAACTGACAGCCATCAATCTCTCCTCAGCGGCCATCAAATCCGGCAAGGGCCGAAACCCTGCCCGGCCGGTCTGCATCGTCGCCGAGGGCAGCACGTTCTATCTCCTCTGGTCCCTCAAACACCGGGTCCAGTGCTACCTCACACAGTACCTCACGAACAAGAAGGACATCCACTACGATATCATCAACGTGGGCAACGCCACGCTGATCGGCGCCGCTATCGCCGGGCTGACAAACTGACCGCCGGCCCCGGAAGATCCACCACAAAAGGAGGATTTCGGCCAGCTTCATTCTGCCGCAACGGGGTGCTCGCGACCAGCGAGTTCATAGGTGTCGTTGGCGATGGCAGACCCGCTCGAACACACCCGGCCTGGTGTGATCGCGAATGAGCGTCCCATCGGGCGAACGCCATCTCTTCAATGGCTGCTAGCCGCACGCGTGTTGAACGCGACAATGTGCAGGCGGGACTTGCGGATCGGATTGGGGATTGGTACGCTACCGCGAAGAAGTCCCCAAGCAGGCTTGTCATGGAAGCAATTGCCTCGTCTGATCGCCCGGGGACCTTGAAGTAACACAGGGTATGAATGCTTATAGGAATGAACGAGGATAAACGGATCATCCTGACGCCGGTGGAAGAGGCGGCGGTTCGGGCTTCGTTGTTTGACGTGTTGTATCCGCCGACGGAGAAGATCCCCACGATCGTGGTGGAGAACTTCCCGGCGCTGGGCAAGCTGGCGGCAATGCGCTTCATCGAGTGGGTGCAGAACCATCCCGGCGGCGTAATCGCCCTGCCCACGGGCAAGACGCCGGAACATTTCATCAAGTGGGTCCGCCGATTGCTCCGAGCCTGGGACGTACCCGACACGCAAAGGACCCTGGAACAGGCGGCCGTCGATCCGGCAAAGAAGCCCGACGTGCGAAGCCTGCACTTCGTGCAAATCGACGAGTTCTATCCGATGGACTCGGCTCAGCACAATAGCTTCAACTTCTACGTCCAGCACTATTACATCGAGGGCTTCGGGCTGGACCCCGCCAAGGCCTTGCTGATCAACTCGGCTGCCATCGGTCTGCAGCCGGGCGAGACCCTCAAGGATGTCTGGCCCGACAACCGTGTGGACCTGAGCTTGCGCTATCGCCAGACCGTGAGCCAGCTCGAATGCCGGCAGAAGGCCCTGCTCGAACGCATCGACCAATGGTGCATGAAATACGAGCAGCAGATCCGCGAGTTGGGCGGGATCGGATTCTTCCTCGGCGGCATAGGGCCCGACGGGCACATCGGTTTCAATATCCGAGGCTCCGACCACAACTCGACGACACGCCTGTGCCCGATCAACTACGAGACGCAGGCCGCGGCCGCCAGCGACTTGGGTGGTATCAAGATTGCTCGCCAGCGGCTGGTGATCACCATCGGTCTGCGAACGATCACGCGGAACCCGGACTGCACCGCGATCGTCGTTGCCGCCGGCCAGGCGAAGGCCGCCTTGGCCGCCCAGGCCATCCAGTCCGAGGCGAACATCGACACGCCCGCGACGTGCCTGCAGCAGTTGCCCAACGCGCGATTTTACCTGACTCGCGGGGCCGCCGCCCGCCTTGTCGAGCGGCAGATCCAGGTCCTCGAAAGAGCGGAGGTCATTACCGACGCCGACGTCGAGAGAGTCCTTGTCGAGCTGGCCGTCCAGAAACGCAAGCGCCTGCTCGATCTGACCGAGGCCGACTGCCAGTCCAATCGAGCCGTATCAATCGTCCTGCGGAATCGGATCGAATCGCTGCACGACCTGGCCACGATGGTCCATTCGCGACTTGCCGACAGAATCGAGAATGGCGTGCGCGTCTACAAGCATACGTGCTTCCTGCACACTGAGCCGCACCACGACGACATCATGCTCGGCTACTTCGCCGAGGCCGTCCGCCATTTCCGCCGGGCAAACAACGTGCACCATTTCGCCACGCTCACCAGCGGCTTCACCTCCGTGACCAACGAGTTCATGCGGGAGCAGATCGTCTGCCTCCGCCGCTTCCTCGGCACCGCCGAATTCCGGGCGCTGCTGGAGCAAGGATACTTTGCCCCGGGCGACGGGACGGTGCGCAATCGCGACGTGTGGCAGTACCTCGACGGCGTCGCCGCTCGCGATGAGGACGAGAAGGCGGAGGGCTGCGCCCGCCGGATGCTGCGAAACCTGATCGAGCTGTTCGGCGAGGGCTTCTTGAAGGACATGGACCGCCGCATCGCCGAGCTGGAGGAGTACTTCGTCACGACGTATCCCGGCAGGAAGGACCCGCCGCACGTTCAGAAACTCAAGGGGATGTGCCGCGAGTGGGAGGCGGAATGCCTCTGGGGCTACTATGGCTGGCAATGCCAGAACGTCCGGCATCTGCGGCTGGGCTTCTATACGGGCGACATCTTCACCGAGGAGCCCACAATGGCCAAGGATGTCCCGCCCATCGTCGCGGAGCTCAAGCGAATCGATCCGGACATCGTGACTGTCGCGTTCGACCCCGAGGCCAGCGGGCCGGACACACATTACAAGGTCATGCAGGCGATCTCCGAGGCGATCCGAGTCCATCTCAAGACCAGCGGGAAAGACGACCTGAGAATCTGGGGCTATCGCAACGTGTGGTTCCGGTTCGATCCTTCCGAGGCCAATGTCTTCGTGCCCGTGACCCTGGCGATGTTCTCCACGATGCACGATGCCTTCATGAACTCCTTCATCACGCAAAAAGACGCGTCCTTCCCGAGCCCCGAGCACGATGGGCCGTTCTCACAACTGGCGCAGCGCATCCAGGTCGAGCAATACCGCAAGATCAAGACGTGTCTCGGGCGGGAGTGGTTCTACAATCACCCGAGCGCCCTGATCCGTGCGACCCGCGGCCTGGTCTTCCTGCGGGACATGTCACCCGAGGAGTTTTTCGATTCCTGCCGGGAGCTGCGGAAATCCGTGGAAGACCGCTGATTGCCAAACCGTTATGCAAGGCGATCCCTCGATGCCCCTGAAAGAGCCAACATGAACTGTCGCCTCTGGCAACTGCTGATTACGGGAGGCGTGCTGGCCTTAGTTTCGACGGCCCGAGCTTCCGATGATTGGGAGTACTGGAATCAGTTCGTTTTCAAACACGAGTTCACCGACAGGGTGGCCCTCGACGTGGCTTCCGAGCAGAAGTGGCTCGACGACGCCTCGGACTTCTACCAGTACAATGCCACCGTGTTGCCTACCGTGAGCCTCACCGACAGTATATCGCTTGGCGCTGGGTATCGGTGGCAAAGGGACGAGGAAGACGAGCAATGGGCGACCGAGAATCGATTGCTCTTTCCCCTGACGGTCGGATGGACCATGAAGCCCTGGCTGCTTCAGTGGCGAAACCAGCCTGAGTACCGGGACTTGGAGGAGCAGGACCGCTGGCGAATCCGAGAGCGTATCATGCTCAAATGGCCCGTCCGCGTCGGCGAGCTTACCGTGACCCCCTTTGCCTCGGCGGAGGCGTTCTATGATTTCACAGCCGACCAGATCAACCAGACCCGCCTTGCCGCGGGGCTGTCCGTGCCCTGGGGAAGACACATGAGCCTGACCGTGTTCTACATGAACAAGGCCGACCGCGACAACGACTGGTCCACCACCAACGTCCTCGGCACCGACGTGGCCTTCAAGTTCTAAGGACCGGTTGGAACTCCATGCGGCTGCCCAATGAGCGATGGCGGGCTTTTGGGAATCCTCAATTGCCCATTTGGACAGGAAAGCAAATCGCGGCTTTCACCGGGTAGTGGTCCGAGGGATAGTGGTTGTCGTTGTTGTCGTGGAGGATTTCGGCCTGCAGCACCTTCGTGCCGGGCTGGGCGAAGATGTAGTCGATTTTGGCGTTTGATCGCGTTCCCTTGAAGCTGTGGAAAGTCCCGACTTCGGAGGCATCGCGGTGCAGCTCGCGGAACGTATCCAACAGCGGGACGGGATTTTGCGATTTGCCATCGCCGGCGATGCGTAGTTCCTGCTCGCCCTTGAAATACTTCACGACCAGATTGTCCTCGCCGACATTGAAATCGCCCGTAAGAACGATAGGGTCCTTCTGTGCCCGGTCGCGGATGCGCGTGGCCAGAAGGATCGCACTGCGTTCGCGCGAATATTGCGAGATGTGGTCCAGGTGCGTGTTGAACATGTAGAAGGCCTTGCCGGGGGACTTCGGGACGAACCGGCCCCAGGTGCAGACGCGCGTACAGTTGTTGCCCCAGGTGATTGAGCCGCACGCCTCTGGCGTGTCCGACAGCCAGAAGGTCCCGGACTCGGCCACCGTCAGCCGATCCTTCTTATAGAGGATGGCGGAATACTCGCCGGCAGTCTTGCCGTCATCGCGGCCGACACCGATCTCCGTATATTCCGGCATCGCCGCCCGGATGTCGTCGATCTGAGATCGCAAGGCCTCCTGCAGACCCACGACATCGGGGCTGTGCTCGCGAAGCACATTGAAAGCAAGGTCCTTTCGTTTGTCCCAGGAGTTCTCGCCGTCGTTGGCCGTGCCGTAGCGAATGTTGAAGGTCATCACAGACAGTTCCGGCTTATCTGCGAACGGCTTGCTCGAAGCGGGCTCCCCTGCCCGGCACACCAGGCCCGACGCGAACAGCAATGTACAGACAGACGCTCGAATCAACGATAGCGGGGTCATTGACATCTCCAACATGGGACAAAATGCGTACAGTGTTCATCCGGCTGCATCACCCTTGCAGACCGGCCTTCTTCTGCTCCTGAGACAACGACTCATTCAGCGAGCCCGAGCGGAATCCCTGCAGATCCAGCGTCACGAATTGAAAGCCCAGTGACTTGAGCTGCTCGACAACCTTCGAGCGGACGGGCTCGGCCATGATCTTGGCAATCTGTGCCGGGGGGACCTCGATACGGGCCACCGAATCGTGGTGGCGGACGCGAAACTCGACAAAACCCAGCGACCGGAGGAAGGTTTCCGCCTGATCGATCTGACGCAGCCGCTGCTCCGTGACCTCCAGGCCGTACGGGATGCGTGAGGCCAAGCATGGCGACGCCGGCTGGTCGGCCGTCGGCAGGCCCGCCCGGCGACTCAATTCGCGAATATCATTCTTCGTCAGCCCCGCCTCGGCCAAAGGCGAGCGGACGCCATGGACCTTCATCGCCCGGTTGCCCGGCCGGAAATCGTCCAGATCGTCGTGATTGACACCGAAAACAACGTGATCGAAGCCGCGTTCCCGCGCGATGTCCAGGAGCATGCGGCAAAGATGAGACTTGCAGTGAAAGCACCGATCCGCGTTATTGGCCGTGAAGTTCGGATCCTCCAATTCCCCCGCCTCGATCGTCATCATCTCGACGCCGATGCTCCGGGCGACGCTGCCTGCCCTTTCCAGCAGGTGGCTCGGCTCGCTCGGCCCGACACTCATGCACGCCAGAACATTGTCCGCCCCGAGCGTGTCCACGGCCGCCTTGAGCAAAAACGTGCTATCCACCCCGCCGGAATATGCCACCACCACCCGGCGCAGGTCTCTCAAAATCCCCTGAAGCGATTCATGCTTTTCTGTCAGATTCATGCCAGTCCTACGTATCCGCCCCGGCCTTTGCTCGGTCCCAAATTGCCCCGGCTCCCATATACCTCTTCATAGAGCTGATCGCCGAGATGCTGCCGTGCCCAGAGATGCCGGATTTCTTCTTCACTCGCCTGCGGGTAGCGTGTCCGCAGCCCAGCCATTACCAGGTGTTTGCCAATTTCCTGTAGCTCAAAGACGAGCCGCAACTTCTGGGCCGGAGACATCCGCCGATAGATGTCATCTTGAACACGCTGCGCTTCAGGCGATGTATCGCTCTTGGCGAATTTGAACTGTGGGCACACCATTTATCCATCAACTCCGTACAACAAGTCCTTCAGCCTAAAGGGACCTCTGCCCGTATTATAATAAGGAAGGCGGATACCCCCAAGCGCGAGTATTCCGGCCCCGGCCGTCATCTGCGCACAAGCAATTCGGCGTTGTCCACCCACATGACGAAGAACGGCTGCTCCGCACCTCGCTTCTGCATATAAACAAGGAACGGCCGGTCAAAGACGAGGCGTTTCAATGCTGATTTAGCCGCGAGCATGGCTTCGCTCTCCACGTGCGCGCCGGAGCGATCAAGCCTGAACTCGATCGTCTGCATGGCCTCCGTGATCGGCCCCTTCACATTCGCGAGAACCTTGTCAACGATTTCAAGGAATCGGTGATCAATCTTCCAGACCATCTCCGGCACTTCCAGGATATCCGATCCGCTAAGTGCGCGCCTGTCGTGGAAACGGTTTGCCTTGACGATCTGAGCGCGAACATACTCAAGGGTCTCTGCGAGCGAGCTTTTCAGGTCCACTTGGGCGACAATCACCTGATAAGGCCAACTATACTTGCACAGATCGATAGCACATTCGGATGCCTCCTCAGGATGATCATCCCGGACGGAGTCCCAGTAGTACAGTATCTCGATCTGCCGGCGAGTTCTCTCGGACTTGCCCTGAAGCGATTCCGGCAAGCCGAAGCCATCAACCTGAGTCTTGCCGCCCTGAGAATCAGCAAAGGCAAGTCCTTCCGCCACCTGCTCGAAGGGGCATTTGAAAGGCACGTTGGCCCTGAGGTAGGAATAGGCCAGAACACCGCCCCTGTAATCATTGAAGTCCGGGAGCACACGGGATGGGAACTTCGCGGCCATGTCTTTTTTGATTCTGTCGATGATCCCGTCCTTTACCCAGCCGCCGGCCACGTAGAAGGATTTCGGGTCCAGGCCCGAGCTTGATTGCCTCGCGGTATTGAGCCGGGAGGCGATCTCCTCCGCCCCAATCACCTGCAGCGGAGCACCGATAACCTTGTCTTTCAACTCGTTCCACGCCAACTGGAATGACGAGCACCAGATGACGTTCTTGCTGGGCGGACAAGGGCTGTCCAGCGTGGGAACAACCACCGTCCGTGTGAGTTTCCGCGAATCACCGGAAAACGTTGCAGCCCTGCCGGTGTACTTCGCCTGCTGAACGAGTTGGCGTCCAGGACCTGTGGCCCAGAAAGCGATTACTGCCAGCCCCAGAATGACGGCCCCTCGGACAAATAGTCCTTTGTGCGCGGTGGTTCTGGAAGGACTCTCCTTCTGCTGATCCGGTGTGTCGCGAGACTCCACGGGCGCCTCTCCCCTATCAATGGAAGCGGTGTGCATAGCACACCCTACAAACGACAGAGACAGCCGATGGTGGGACTTGAACCCACAACCCCGGCTTTACGAAAGCCGTGCTCTACCATTGAGCTACATCGGCGAACCACTGGTCAATATGATACCGACTGCTCGCCTGTTCGTAAAGGCAAACTTTTTGCTTGCCAACGGCGGAATCGCTGTTATAGTTATTCTGACCTTCGACCGATCGCCCATGTGGCGAGAATGAAGGGAAACCCTCCTCCGGTAAGTGCGTGTCTGCCATGCGCTTACAGCAAGCCTCGCAGGGAGGCTGATCCCGTACGCCGGGCAGAGGCAATATGGAGCAGAGGGTACAAGGATGGCTCATCGCAGGAAGGGATTGTCAGCCCTGGTAGTGCTGACGTTTTTCGTGGGGTTCTGCGCGGGGGTGTTGGCACAGCGGGCGGGAGTCCCAACATGGACGAAGCGAACCATTCTCAGCCTGCGGGCCGAGCATTTCTTCAAGACGAATCCTCCTCCATCTGACAAGCCGAAGGCCCAGCCGGCTGCCAGTGTGCCAGATTTCAGCGATGAGCCAAACCAGCCCGTCCTCGTAGTCACGGATGATGGAGACCCGGAGAACGGGTTCGGCAACTACCTCGCCGAAATCCTCCTTACGGAAGGTCTCCACGAGTTTCAGACGATCGACGTGACCCATGTTACCCCGGCGATTCTCAAGGCTTGCGACATTGTCATCCTGACACGGATGCGGATGCGGGATGACCTGGTCGAAACCTTTTGCCGTTATGTCGCCGAGGGCGGAAACCTCCTGGCCCTGAGGCCCGATAAAAAGCTGGCCTCTTTGCTGGGATTGGAGCCGACATCCGCCGTCCTGCGGGATCGCTACATCCGCCTGCCGGCCGGCTCCGATCTGGCCGAATCGCTCGTGAGCGAATCCATCCAATTTCACGGCGAGGCCGACGTCTACGAACCGAACGGGGCCCAGATCACAGCGTTCCTCTGCAATCAGCCGGACAGACCCTCTTCCGTACCCGCCGTCACCGTTCACACCTACGGGTGGGGAACGGCCGCGTGCTTCGTATACGATATGGCTCGCAGCGTGGCACTCACACGCCAGGGGAATCCCGCCTTGGCCAGTAAGGATTCCGACGGGTTCGGCGGGGTCCGCCCCAATGACCTGTTCTGCGACTTCATCGACCCGGACCGGGACTGGATTCCCCAGGCGGATATTCATCAACGCATCCTGTCCGATCTGATCCTGAGGCTGACGGAGTGCCGCAAGCCTCTGCCCCGATGGTACTGCCTGCCGAAAGCGGCAAAATCGCTTCTGATCATGACGGGCGACGGCTGCGGGTCGCCCAAAGCCGACTCCTTTGTGCAAGAGGCCGACGCGGTGGAGAGCTTCGGCGGCTCCATGTCCTTCTACCTGTTCTTCGACGGCAACCCCGTCGTGACGCGGGATCTGGAGGCCGCCTTGCTGGCCAGAGGGCACAGCACGTCCATCCACCCGTTTTTCACCCGCGTGCCCGCCAAGGCGGAAGAGGCGGTCCGGCGGGACCTCGCCTCTTACGTGCTCCGATTCGGTCGCTGGCCCCGGACCGTCAGGGCGCACAATGTGTCCTGGGCGGGCTACGCCGAGCCGCCCAAAACATACCGACGTAACGGGATTCGGATGGACCTGAGCTACGTCTCCTACCTTCCCGGCCTCGACGGCTACATGACGGGCTCCGCCCTGCCGATGAGGTTCGCCGATCCCAACGGCCGTATCATCGACGTGTACCAGCAACCCACGCAGTTTGAGGACGACGTCCAGATGGGTACGTGGCGCGCTCAGGGCCTGAGCCTTGAGGAAGCGACGAAACGGTCCGTCGACATGCTGCGGCAAAGCGTCGAGCGATTCCACGAGCCCGTCGTCATGAATATCCACCCGAAGCATTACTGCACATTTTCAGGCGAATGGGCTCGCAACACCATGGCCTATGCCCATGACCAGGACGTGCCCATCTGGAGCGCCGACCGCTGGCTGGCCTTCTGGGAAGCACGCGAGGCGGCCCGGTTTGCAGGGATCTCCTTTCAAGAAGACGTGCTATCCTTTAATATTGCAGGCAACGGTCCCCGGGAGACTTTGACCCTCATGATCCCATTCACATCAGACTCCCGACAGATCCGAAGTCTGTGCATCGATGGGCATCCCCAGCCGTTTTCGCTCCGCTCGGTGTGGGGACAAACCTACGCCCTGGTGGACGTTGATGTGCCACCCGCCAGGCAGATCACTGTGGTTGCCAGCTACGGTTAATCTCGCAGTCACGCGCGGGACAGCCGCCAGTCAATCCACGATAGGCAGGACTATGCGCGAGGGATGCCGACCACCTCGAAGCACATTCATGGTTGGCGCCGGCGTGCTCTGCTGCCGCTCGTGGTGCTGTAGTCCACGACGTACGAATCAACGCCGGGGCCGCCCGCCGAGGAACTCAGCAAACCATCGTTGGCGGACTTGACGGACCCGGACGGGCCGCTGCAGAAGTGAAACGCCACCGGTTTCACTTGCGGCAAGGGCCATTGCTCGGCGGAGCGAATCGCCTTCTCCTCGGGGGCGTCCACCGGGGCCGCTTTCTGCGCCTGATGCAAATCCAGAGCCCGGACTTGCTGTTGCCAGTTTCGCAGGAAGGTGTGGCGACAGATGCCGCCGGGATAGCAGAAATCGTAGAGGTCGAACATGACCATCTCGGGGAAGATGGCCTTGAGATGCGGGGGTGATGTCGCGGCGGCCGTCAACTGGTCGGTGCCGGAGTAGGAGATCCCATACATCCCCACGCGGCCGGTGCACCAGGGCTGCGTTGCCAACCACTCCGTAATGTCGTAGGCGTCGAGACTCTCCTGGGGCGGAGTCGGGTCCACGCGTGTGCCGAACGACGCCCCGGAGCCGCGCACGTCGGCCACGGCAAAGATGTACCCATGCACGACCACCTTCCTCACGGGGTGATCCTGGCGGTCCAGTTGGGAGAAGATCCTGCCACTGGGATCGAGGACAGCCCTGTGGTACCGGCGGTGCTCCCAGATGACCGGCAGAGGCTCCTGATGCACAGCAATGTGTGGGAAATGACCCGGCGTGGCCAACCATTCTGACAGGAGGATCGTTACTCTCCGAGGGCCTCGATGTCGGCGGCATCTTTGGTTCTGCCTGTCGCCCTTTTGTTGGCGATGAAGTCCTCGCGGCTTATGAAAAACACGGGTGTGTCGCCGTAGCAGCCGGGGGCCTTGGTGGCATCCGCTTTTTCCCACGAAACCCCGCTGACTCTCGTTATGATGTCGATGCGTACGGGCGGCACGCCGAGCTGAACGACCATGCCCGGCGTGGTGAAATCATCCTTGGACAGGTTCAACGAGCCGAAGCCGAACTCATCCAGAGCAGCAAGAATCCGCTCGGCGTTCTCGTACGTCGGCCCCACGAATAGATCAATACCGCGAGTGAGACGCGGTGCGCCATGGAACGCCAGGGCGTAGCCGCCGACGATGAGGTATTCAACCTTGTGCTTGTTGAACAACTCGAGCAACTCTTTGAAGTCGGTGCGAATCTCCATAGTACTCGCGCCTGAGTTCCTCGACCTCCGTGAGGCGCTCCTCCGGGGGTCGGCTCAGCCAATACTCCAGGTTCTGCCGGATCTCCGAGTAACCGTCCATACGATGTATTTGCACAACCTTGCGAATCATATCTTTATTATACCGCGAAGATTCCGCCTGTGCTAATCAAACCACTCATCGGCGAGGTCGAAGGGCGGGATGCAGATGTTGATGATGCGAAGCCGGCCGACGGCCCGGTGACGGCAGACTCCTCACGTTGCGGATGGCACTCATGGGTTTCTTCTCATTCAGGTTCTGTATCGCCTCGGCGGTCATCGGCAGACCACATGACCGAGTCCGTCTTTGGCACTGTCACTCGTATCGGCAATATGACGTTGGTGATTCCGCTCCACTGCAGACGCCGCTGGATGGCAAACGCCGCCTCGTTGTGCAGCAAACGGTGGTACAGCTTCTCCAGACGGAACGAAAGTTGCCCTGAGAAGACCGTGGAATGCGGGAATTCGAGCGACACTTCTCTGCATAACTTGGTCGCCGACTCCACAAGATCGGTCCCCACCGCCATCCGGTATTCGGCCGGAAATCCGAGCATGCGCGCGAGTTGAACGTACTGGCGCAGGGATTGCTCGGCGTATTTCTTGAGGTCCGCCAGCCCCTCCTCGCCCTTGAAGGCGCCCTGGTCGATGACGGCGACGGAGACAAAGACGAAGTTCTTGTACAATCCCGGGAACGAGCGGATGACGGAAAACAGCGTGTGCACACCCACCCCGTTGAAACTGCTGACGAGTTGGATCGCCGTCATGTCCCCGCGATCCGCCGGCTTCGTATTCATCGGCCCGGAAACCGGTATTTGCGATACGACGGCGTCCAGTTCCGTCAACTGCATTCTCACTTTCAGGTAGTGACGCTTGATCAGGTAGCATAGGGCGATGAACAGCGATGTGATGACCAGGGTCAGCCAGCCGCCTTCCCTGAACTTCTCAAACAGGGTGATCGATAGAATCGTCAGGCAGAGGATCAGGCCGGTCAGATGGACGCTGAGATGCTGTCTCCACTTGGCCTCCTTCCTCCGGTTTGTGATGAAGAAATAGGACATGCCGAATTCTGAGAGCGAGAATGTCAGGAACACGTTGATCGAGTACATGACCACGAGGGCCGAGATCGAGCCCTGGGTATACAACAGCAACGCCAGCGCGGATACGCCGATCATGATGATCCCGTTGCGCATCGTGAGGCGATCGGAGAGCGAGGCGAACCGGTGAGGCAGCCAGGAGTCGACGGCCATATTGGCCATTACGCGGGGAGCGTCGATGAATCCCGCCTGGGCAGCTACCAGAAGCAGCGCGCCCTCGGAGAAGATCGTAAAGACCGCCACCGCGTGGCCGAAATACCAGCCGCCGAACAGGCTGTCGGCCAGCACGGAGTTAAGCGTTCTTCCCGCCACCGGCCGCACTTCCAGCAGGAGGTAGCACAGGAAGAGCCCGCCGGCGGTCACGGCGAGGGAGGCCGCCATGTACAGCATGGTGCGTTTGCCCGTCCAGACCTTCGGGTCCCGCATAATCTGCAGTCCGTTGGAGACGGCCTCGATTCCGGTATATGTTCCGCCGCCGAGTGAATAGGCGCGCAGAAAGACCAGGAGAATCCCCATGCCCCCAATGGTGGACAAGTCATGGGCGAAGTCATCGCGGACACCGACCGCCACCGGCCCGATCTCATGGAGATGACTGACGATGCCGTAGCCGAGCATGAGGATGTGGGAAACGACAAAGGCGACGAAGATCGGCGCCAGCACCAGGATGGATTCGCGAACTCCCCGGATGTTGAGGATCACCAGCAGCACGATCAGCCCCGAGGCCGCTGGAACCTTGAGCCCGGAGAATTCCGCCGGAACATAGCTGAACAAGGCATCGACGCACGAAGTGATGGAGACGGCTATCGTCAGGATATAGTCGACGATCAGCGCGGAGCCGGAAACCACGCCTGCGCCTTCCCCGAGCATGTGCGTGGCCACGATGTAGCCCCCGCCCCCATGCGGAAAATGCTCAATGATCCTTGAGTAGGCGTAGGCAATGACGCCTACCGTGAAGGCCGTGGCCAGGGCGAGAAACAGGGCCAGGTACGTGTGGCCACCCAGGGCCCTGAACGCCTCTTCCGGGCCATAGGCGGACGAAGAAAGCCCGTCCGCGCCCAATCCAACCCACGCCAGCAATGGGATGAGCGACAGCTTGTGAAAGATGTGCGGATCGCGAAGGTCACGCGGTGCACCGAACAGCCTCCTGGCGATTCTTTCCCCAAATGCCGGCCTGCTAACGGGACCTGATTCCACGCTATCTCCTTTCCGGAAGGCAGGCAGGAGATAACAGAAGAGATTGCCGGCATGGCAACAATCATCTTATCCCTGTACCATGCCCTCCCAAATGCCTACGGGGTTAGCTGACGGGCTCAGGCTTGGAAGTGCCTTATCCCCTGCTGGGTGAGGAATTCGCCCCGGAAACCTTGGGTCCCCCGTATCTGTGTACGGCACAGATTTCGGCGACATTGGTTCTAATAGGAGCATATTGTATGCGGTTCAACGGATTGTGCAAGTCAAAAACGGCACGCGATAAACACCAATCTTGCCTTGTGCTACGGGTGGGGATGAAGAGCCCGCGTTTCGCCTATAGTAGAGAGCACGACGGAGCAAGATTGCATTCACCAGGGACCGCTGGATGGAATCTGCCGTGACGTGGAATTGACCCTTCACCTGCTTGCGGGCAGCGGGATGGTTCTCTTGGGCGATGGCAACCGACTATGCCTTGCACTCGTCCACTGCTACCGTGGAAGGACCGGTGTCTTCCGGCCCACGACGGGCTCCTGCTGAATGGCCTGCTCCAAGGCGGCCAGAGCGTCCTGACACATCAGCATCACCTTGCGTTCCTGGTTCAGTGTGATGACCAGTGACCGGACGTTCGTGTTTTCCCGGGAGAGTTTGATGATCTGTGTTTTGATCTCACTGAACTGGGTATAGCGCGACGAAGCGATCTCCAGGTCGGGGTCCCCGGTGGACTTCAACAGTGTGGCCAAACCGGCCAAGTCTTTGTGGACCTCTACATCGTCCTTTGCCATCAGAGCTTCCAACTCGTCCATCTTCCCGCCACTTTCCTCTGCAATGTGCGGTGCTAATAGGGTCTGTATGTGCAAGGCTCTGATCCGAGCGTCGTCCGCAAGCTGCATCACCTGCTTGGCATCCGGGGCCGTGGAGTTGACGTTCTGGGCCACAATGCGGGAAAGCGCGGCATCCATTTCATCGAGCACCTCTGCGGCGGGGCCAAAGGCCAGACTGTAAGCCTTGAGGTTGGTGTTCTGGACCGCCATTTCCAACACGTCTTTATCGATGCGCTGAAACTCGGCAAAGGCTTGGGAGAATTGGGCAAGCAACTCCTCTTCGTTCTTCGTGCCGCGTGTCCGTAGGAGTTCCTCCACCTCCGTGCGCCCTCGCTCCACCGCAGCGGTAGCCGCACGGGCCTGATCTGCGAAAGCCTGCGAGTCCTGATCGGTCGTGGCCATGACGGCGCTCTTTCCAGCCTCTGAGGCCGAAGCCAAGTCCAGGCGCATCTGACTCACTAATTTGACTCTTTGGGCCTTAAAGGCAAGCTGCGCCGCGGCATCTGCCTCTGGGTGAAAACGCAGGACCGCCAACAGGATTGCGATCCACACTACGGTTCCGGCAGCCATCAAGATAAGGTACGTGAGGCTGGATTTCATCGCCATGACTCAATCCTCTCTCGAACGAGTTCCCAAATGCCTGTGGGCTTAGCAGACGGGCTCAAGCTCAGAATCGCATTATCCCCCTGCTGGGTGGGGAATTCGCCCCGGAGACCTGGGTCCCCCGTGTCTGTGTGCTGCACAGATTTCGGCGACATCGGTCTTTCGCGTATGGTGTGTTATTATACGCTTTTCGGGCAGTTCTGCAAGAACACTCTTCAGTCGAACCATTCATCGGCTGGGTCGAAGGGCGGGATGCAGATGTTGACGATGCGGAGCCGGCCGACGGCCCGGTGACGACACAGCGGCTTGATCAGGACCGTGGTGAAGGGGCGGATAGGAACCATGTCGCCATCCAACTCCATGTGACCTTTGCCTTCGAGGACCAGGTAGATTTCCGTGTGCTCCTTGTGGTAGTGCACCTGCGAATCCTGCTGGATATCAACGATGTGGACCGTGGCGGCGGAGTTGTCGGGCACGGCGAACGCCCGTCGAGCGAACCCGCAGGGACATATCACCGCCTCGATGTCGTCGAAATGGGCGATCATGTAGTTGGCCATGCTAATTCGTCTTTCTTGCTCCATGTGAAGAACCATCGGCACCTGGACTTGCTGTGCGCGATTCTGCGCGTTGAAATCGCGTCGCGAATCGGGTATATTCTGCCGGAACGTTGGTTTCATGGCAAGCATGGAAAAAGGTGTGCATGGCACACGCTGCCAGTCTGAAATGTCTGCCGAAAGGGTAGAAATGAGCAATCTGTTCGACGTGAAGGGTAAGGTAATCGCGATCACCGGCGGCGGCGGGATCCTGTGCGGCGAGATGGCCCGGGCCCTGGGCCAGGCGGGCGCGAAGATCGCCGTGCTCGACCTGTCTGAGCCTGCCGCGACGCGCAGTCGCCGAGGAAATCAAGGCCAAGGGCGGCACGGCCATCGGCGTGGCGTGCAACGTGCTCGACAAGGCCGGCATCGAGCAGGCCCAGAAGAAGGTAATCGCCGAGTTCGGACGGGTCGATGCGCTGATCAACGGCGCCGGCGGCAATAAGAAGGAAGCGACCACTTCGCCCGAAGTGTCGTTCTTCGACCTGCCGGCGGAGGCGGTCCGGTTCGTCTTCGACCTGAACTTCCTGGGTACGCTGCTGCCGACGCAAGTCTTCGGCAAGACGATGGCCGAGCAAGGCTCGGGCGTGATCCTGAACATCTCCAGCATGAACGCGATTCGGCCTCTGACGAAGATTCCGGCGTATTCCGCCGCCAAGGCCGCTGTGAGCAACTTCACCCAGTGGCTGGCCGTGCATATCTGCCAGAACTGCTCGAAGGAGATTCGCGTCAATGCCATTGCGCCGGGCTTCTTCCTGACCGAGCAGAACCGATTCCTGCTGACCGATGCGAAGACCGGTGACCTGACGCCGCGAGGCAAGACCGTCACCGAGCACACACCGATGGGTCGCTTCGGCCAGCCCAATGAGCTGATCGGCACAGTGATCTGGCTGCTCAGCGACGCGGCAAAATTCGTCACGGGCGTGACCATCCCCGTGGACGGTGGCTTCTCCGCCTTCAGCGGCGTATAGATCCAGAGGCAATAGCAATTGTAGTACTGCGGCTATCCCAATTTGGTGGGCGGCTTTCGGCCCTCTTGCCGGGTGCCATGCTTACGCTTGCGTAAGCATGCCTTGTCCCGTTGGTGGAACATGTCCACGCGAGCGTGGACATGGCACCCGCAACCCACAGTTTTGAGATAGCAGAAGAAGGTGTGCGATGCACACCCTACGCGACTGCGGCGTTTGAGTGAACGAGGACAGGATGAATAGAAGAGACTTCCTTCAATCGGCCGGGGCAGCGTCGCTAGCTCTGGGTCTGGCCCGGGCAACCACGGGCCAGCAGAAGAACAGGCTAAACACGATTCCCGGGCGAAAGCCGCGGAATGTGGTGTTCATCCTGGCTGACGATCATCGCTATGATTTCATGGGCTTCATGGGCAAGGTGAAGTTTCTGGAGACGCCCAACATGGACCGGCTGGCCCGCGAGGGGGCGCACCTGCAGAATGCCTTTGTGACAACCGCCCTGTGCTCGCCGAGCCGGGCCTCGATCCTGACCGGGATGCTCTCGCACAAGCACGGCGTCGTGGACAACCAGACGGATATCCGCAAGGACCTTGTATTCTTCCCGCAGTACCTCCAGGAGTTGGGCTACCGCACGGCCTTCATGGGCAAATGGCACATGGGCCACGACAGCGACGAGACCCGACCCGGGCTTCGACAAGTGGATCAGCTTCCGGGGCCAGGGCGAGTACTACAACACCGAGCTGAACATTGACGGCAAGAAGGTCAAGACCACGAAGCACATCTCCGATGAGCTGACGGACTACGCCGTCGAGTGGCTCAAGCAGGAGCGGGATAAGCCCTTCTTCCTGTACCTGTCGCACAAGGCTGTTCACGCGATGTTCGCGCCGGCCAAGCGGCACGCCGGCAGGTACGAGAAAGTCACGCTTGACTACCCCAAGAGCATGGCGGACACGGAAGAGAACTATCGCGGCAAGCCGGCCTGGGTCAAAGAGCAACGCAACAGTTGGCACGGCGTGGATTACATGTATCACGGCCAGATGGACTTTGATACATTCTACAAGCGTTATTGCGAGACGCTGCTGAGCGTCGATGACAGCATCGGCCGGGTGCTCGACTGTCTCAAGGAGATCGGCCAGGCCGAGTCTACACTCGTCTTCTATATGGGCGACAACGGCTTCTGTTTCGGCGAGCACGGCCTGATCGACAAACGCCATATGTACGAGCCCTCCATGCGAGTGCCGCTGCTGGCGTATTGTCCCGAGATCATCAAGCCCGCGACGAAGGTCACGCAGCTCGTGCAGAACATCGACATCGCCCCCACGATCCTGGAAGCTGCCGGCGTCCAGACGCCCGAGCACATGGACGGCCGCTCGCTGCTCCCCCTGCTCGAAGGCAAGGACATTCCCTGGCGTGACGCCGTTTTCTACGAGTACTATTGGGAGGCCGCCTTCCCGCAGACGCCGACGACCTTCGGCGTGCGAACCGACCAATACAAGTTCATCCACTATCACGGCATCTGGGACACCGACGAGCTGTATGACATGCAGAACGATCCGGACGAGATGCACAACCTCATCGACCAGCCCGAGCACAAGCAGCACGTCGCGAGCCTGAAGAAGCGATTGTACGATTGGCTCGACAAGACCGGCGGCATGCAGATTCCGCTCCGCCGAGAGGTCGGCGGCAGAAGCGACAAGCGAGGACCCAAGCAGGTCAAGCAGTACAAGTATTACGGGCAGCCCCAATGACAACAGCGGACCCGGCACAACCCTTGAATCTCGTAGGGTGGGTTCTCAACCCACGCGTTACCCTATCGATACCTCTTCACGCGCGGGTCAAGGACCCACCCTACATGCTATCGCCCGTCGCTACCTTCCACGAGGAGAGGGGATGACGGCAGCGGACCTCGCACAAGTCCTGAAGGATTTCCAGCCTCAGCACGAGTTCTTTGTCGGCATCGACTCCGACGGCTCTGTGTTCGACACGATGGGCATCAAGCAGCGGGAGTGCTTCTGTCCGTGGATGATCGGCTGCTTCGGCCTGCAACCGGTGGCCCAGGCCGCCCGCGAGTGCAAGGAGTTCGCCGACCTGTTCTCCAAAACCCGCGGCGAGAACCGGCATAAGACCCTCAAGCGGATCCTCACTGAATTGCTGCCGACCCACCCGATGGTCAAGAGCAGGAAGTTCAAGGTCCCGCAGTTCCCCCACTACTTCGCCTGGGTGGACGACCCGGGCAGCACGCTGAGCGACGATGGGCTCAAGCAGGCCATTGCCGGGGCTGAAGACGAGGCCAGAAGGGAGCTGGAGCTCGCCCTCCAGTGGAGCGAGCGTGTGAACTGGGCGGTGGCGGAGATCGTGAAGGACGTGCCGCCCTTTCCGTTCCTGCGGGAAAGCCTGGAGAAGTTGCAGGACAAGGCGGATGTCATCGTAGTTTCAACCACACCCGGCGAGGCGCTGTTCCGCGAGTGGAACGAGCACGATATCGCCAAGTACGTGGCCGTGATCGCAGGCCAGGAGATGGGCGCCAAGACCCAGCACCTGCAATACGCGACGAAGGGCAGGTATCAGGAGAATCATGTCCTCTTGGTAGGCGATGCGCCAAGCGACCTGAAGGCCGCCAAGGCCAACAACGCCCTGTTCTACCCCATCAATCCAGGCAGCGAAGATGCCTCCTGGAAGCGATTCCACGATGAGGCGCTCGGCCGGTTCTTCAAGGGCCAATACGCCGAAGCGTACGAGAGAAAACTGATCGAGGAGTTCGACCGCCACCTGCCCGAGAAACCGCCGTGGATAAAGTAGTGTGGGCTGTGCCCACCGATCCTAATAGGCAAGGCTGGCGTAATAATAGAGAGCAGTTTGGTTCAGGTGACAAAACATGATTATCGAGCGACAGAACAAAGATGGCGCCGTCAGCAGTCGGCAGGCGAATGAGGCCTTCGGCGAGTACTTCTCAAAGAACGATTACGCCGGCAAACGGGTCCTCGTGCTGATCCCGGACAACACCCGCTCCGGGCCCATCGGCGAGATCTTCAAGTTGATGTACGGCCATCTGGGCCGGCAAGCCAAAGCGGTCGATTGCCTGGTCGCGCTCGGAACGCACCAGCCGCTCAGTGAGCTGCAAATCTGCAAGCGGCTCTCCATGACGCTGAGTGAACGACGGAGCAAGTACGCCTCCGTGCGGTTCTTCAACCATGAATGGGACAAGCCCGAGACATTCACGTCCATCGGCCGGATCACCGCCGACGAGGTTCATGAGATCAGCGGCGGCCTCTTCCGCGAGGAGGTGGACGTCCGGCTCAACAAGCTACTCTTCGCCTATGACACGTTCCTGATCCTCGGCCCCGTCTTCCCGCACGAGGTTGTCGGCTTTTCCGGCGGTCATAAGTACGTCTTCCCCGGCATCGCAGGCGATGAGATCATCAACTTCTTCCACTGGCTCGGCGCGATCATCACGAATCCGGCGATCAACGGCTGCAAATGGACGGCGACTCGCAAGGTGGTCGAGAAGGCCGCCTCGCTGATCAATGTCCCGCACGCCCTGATCGCCATCGTGGCGGCCGAGGGCAAGCTCAAGGGCCTGTTCCTCGGTGACTGCCTCGAAGCCTGGGAAAAGGCGGCGGACCTGTCCAACGAGGTCCACATCGTGTACAAGGACCACCCCTACCACACGGTCCTCGGCCTGTGCCCCGAAATGTACGACGACATCTGGACCGCCGGCAAGGTCATGTACAAGCTCGAACCGATCGTCGCCGACGGCGGCACGCTGATCATCTATGCCCCGCACATCACCGAGGTCTCCTACACGCACGGCAAGGTCCTCGACCGCATCGGCTATCACACGCGCGACTACTTCCTCAAGCAGATGGACAGGTTCCGCGACATCCCGCGTTCGTCCCTGGCCCACTCGACGCACGTCCGAGGCTGCGGCACATTCGAGAACGGCATCGAAAAACCCCGCGTCAACGTCATTCTCGCCACCGGTATCTCCAAGGAACGCTGCGAAAAGATCAACCTCGGCTACATGTCCTGCGCCGACATCAAGGTGGCCGCCTACGAAAACCGCGAGCAAGAGGGAATCCTGGTAGTCCCCCACGCCGGCGAAGTCTTGCACCGGCTGAGGGCAACTACACTCACATAGAGTCGCAACCATCGTATGTCACCCCCGCGCAGGCGGGGGTCCATGAATGCCTCGCAGCTTCCTGGATTCCCGCCTGCGCGGGAATGACATGGCCGATCGTCGCTCCCTTCACAGGAATTCGCGGAGCAAAGCGACACAGTCACACTGCTCTATCTGAACTTGATCGCCAACGCCAAGGGTGTGCCTGCCGCTGCGCCGCAAGCCGTCAAGAAAGTCGTTCCTAATTCCGTTGATCTCTCTGTCAGTCCAGCCCAGAGCAGTTCCGTATATCTGATGATCTCGCCGTAGCACGCCGGGCAATCCGAGTATCTCCAAGTTCTCTTTTGCGTAACCGAAGCCAAGGAAGAACACGTGGTCTGCCTCGTGTACCTTCTTACGTGCGCTCTCCAGATTGGGGTTTATCCTCTCTCCATGAACCACGTAGATGTTGTTACTAATACCAAGGAGGTCTACGGACGCAAAGTCATCAATTTGTGATGCATACGGAAGCGTTCCCTGACCATCATCTCGCTCCCATGGCAAGGACGCGGGCTTTCCATAGACGTGAATGACGGGTTTTCTCCTGAGTTCCTCCTTAGTCCTCTGTTCATCTATCCCCTCGAAGGAGTGCAGCAGACTGGTAAACAGGAAGTGCTCAAGAGAACGATCATAGTTGAACGTCACGAAGGTAACGCGGTTTTCAGCGAGCTGGCTATAATCATCTTTCCCTGTTGCATCTCGCGTGAGTCTGTCATAGAGGTAGAAATACCAGTCATGTTCTGCTTCCGCCTTCTTGATCTGCTCACGGAAATCGCAATATCTCTCTGCATAGAGAATACTGAGACAAATCGCCATCTTGCCGATCTTCTCAAACCGCGGATTCCTCGACAGGAAAAGATCTATTGACTTGGTGCTTGACAGGTCAAAGCACTCCACAAAGCGCTTTGCTTCGTCTAAGCTCGGGTATCCGCTCGCTGTTCGCCCAGCCCCAATTCCTCGACTGGGGTCGCCGAGAAACTGAGTGTACCGATTCACGAAAGACGAGAGGATTTGTTCGCGCAGGCCTTTCGCAGTCGGGAAGCCGTACGGGCAGTTGGCGCCAGCCCCGAGGACAAACACAGTCCGCGTCTGAATCATGGCAATATAAGCCTCCAGCCAAGACTCACAATCCTTCCTCGTACTATGCATCAGCAGGCGGGCTGCGTCAAGTCCGTTCCGCCGCCAGAGGCATCGGCCTAGCGTGCCACGATGAAGGGCCAGTCGTAGGGTTCGCTGCTTTTCGGCTGTTTCTCTTTGCCGCCGTTGTCCCCGTCGCCCAGGATGCTGTAAAGGAGATAGCCCGGTTCCGTGCGTTTATACCGGATGGGATTGCCGTCAAAGGGATCGATCGGCACCTCTTTAAGGTACTGGGGCACAAGCTCTGCCAATCGCTCCGGCAACTTGCCGGTCGCCAGGCGGTATCGCTCGATAGCCAGGGCCGTCCTGGCCGAATCGATGCGCGCACGGGCCCGCAGGTCCAGTTCCGCCACCCGGCCCAATGATGGGGCCAGCATCTTGATCATGACATGCAGGACCGAGAGGTCCTCCACTTTTCCCGTGGCCTCCCGAAATCCTGCCAGCCGCTCCATGGGCGGCCGCTTGGAGGCCTCGATACAATCCCCCATATAGTCCAGGATGTCGGCGATCCCTGTTCTCGTCATGCCCGGAAGCATCCGGGGTTTGGGGCCCGGACCGGGTCCGGCCGCGAGAAACGGGTCTCGGCACGTCTCGATCATGACGCATCGCTCCGTAATCATGGCCTGCGTGAGATCGATCGTGCCGGCGGTTGCTGTCAGCGCCTCGTCCAACTGTGCCAACTGTTGGTCCGTGAAGGCGGCCGTGCTCAAGCTCCGCTCCAGGCTCGCGACTGAATGGCCAACACAGGCGACTCGCACCAGGTAGTTGATCAGCGCCGGCTCCCGTCGGAGCGAATCCGCCAAGCACAGCCCATCCTCGATACATCTGGCAGCCGCATTGGGATCGCCCGTGTGCGAGTAATAGGTTGCACTCAATCCCAGCAGTTGTGCACACTGTTTCACATCGGTCAACTGCGTGAATCCCGTTGCCGCGAACTTCCGCCAATCCCAGTCATACCTGCAATCCTGGATGCCGGCGGCCTCGTGCAACAGGGAAAGGCATTGCTGGTTGCTCGCCAGGCACTGCGAGATCGCCTTGACCATCGGCTCGGGCAGAGGCTTGCCTCGGTCCGGCAGCCGGGCCGATCCGAGATACGGCACATTCGTGCCATCCAGTGGCGGCGCATACGCGGCAAACGCCTCCATGTACACGCCGGCCGCGTTCGCCGTCCCCTCGGGCGGCTTGTTGTACTCGGCCAGTTCGGCGAGGGTGGTCGGATACCCGGCGGCCCGCAATGCCTCCAGCCGGCGATCCAGGCGAGCCCTGGCCATCACGATGTAGAGAGCTATGAGCCCTACCACGGCTACGATGGCCGCAAGAGTCACGTGCCAGTTATTGAGTTTGAATCGTTTACTCCGCCCTTTGCCGTTATCGCTCATGTCATCCGCCTCATGATTGCCGTGGAATTCGCAACTGCGATTCACGCCGCCATGGCTCCAATGATACACGCAGACCGTTCCTCCTCAAACCGCTTTCTCGGAGTGCGACTCGATTTCGTGGCCCCACCCGGACAGGCCCATGAGAGCGAAAAAGACGAGACGCCTACTCTGCAGCAGCGAGCAGATCGTCGTCCAAACCGGCCCAATTCTGCAGTTGAGTCCAGATCGTCCCGGCCCGCTGGGCAGGGGTCGTCACATTGTCCACCGCCTCGGGGCCAAGCCGGTCCTCCAATTGCTTGTAATAGAGGCTTCGCGGACAGACGTGCACGCCGAGAGATTCCCAGTGGCCCAACGGCTCCTGCGGCGCCCAGGACCCATACCGCCGGATTCCGACAATCCCGATGGCCCAGTTCATCGCTCCCAGCGGTGCATGGCAGATGGTCGCAGCCTGGCAGTTCCAGAACAGCGTCTGGGCGCCCGACCAGCCGTGCCCGGAGCCGGAGGTCTGGCGGTTCTCTACCGCCAGATTCGTGACCTTCACGTTGTCGAACAGCGTGCCCTCCGCGTAGCGGTGGTGGTTGCCCGAGTCGGCACGGCAGTTCATGGCAAAGCAATCCACGAAGACATTTGGCCCCGGCACCCGGGACCCGGTGACGAAGTCATGCCGGCCTTCACGGGCAAAGCACCGCTGCACCAGCACGAGACAACAATCGTCGAGGTTGAACGAATACCTGCGGCTGCCCGTAATCTGGGACTTGGGATCGAGACAGGCACAGTCCTGGACCGTGACGTTCCTGGCCCCGCCCAGCACACTTACGCAGGAATACCCGAAGTACCGGGACGTGACCTGCCGGACCCAGGCGTCTTCCACGTTCGACAGTTCGATGGCATTCCAGCCGTGAGTCTCATCGGTAGGATCATCGTACTCGGACTCCAGCCACAGGTTCTCGATGCCGACCTGCCGGATCCGGCTCCCGATGGCGCACTTATAGATCTCTCCCCCGCCGTACTGCTCCTCGATGGCCTGCACAACAGGCGCATCTAACGTGATTTCATTGCCCACGATCTCCGTGATCACCCGCTCCCATCGATCCTCATAGCCGGACGCCGTCCAGCCATATTGTCTCATGTTCAGGTCATCGATCCATTTGTCGTTCGTCTGGCGGTGAACAATCACCCGGTCGCCCACGGGGAACTCCGCCACCGAGGACACCTGGAAACGGACGGCGCCGACCGGCACGAAGGGGTCGGTGATCCGGGCCCGTATGTTGGTGAAATCCGCCCTCGATCCGCCCTTGACGACGATCAAGGTGTCCTGGCCCTGCCCCGTGTCCACGATCGCGGTCCCCTGCGGGCTCTGTCCCTCGCCCCGGAGCACAACACCGCCGGCGACGATCTGGAGGGTCCCTTCCACCGGATAGCGGCCTTTCGTCAACAGGACCGCCCCCCGGAAGCCATTGGCATCGCAGGGCAACTCTGACACGTAGTCGATTGCGGCCTGGATGCTGGACCGATTATCACCTGAGACAGGCGAAATCGTCACAACGGCTGGGACATCCGGGATCCTGACGCCCCCGCCCAGATACCCACAAGATGACCAGTCCGGAATGGTATTGAGTTTCCGCGTGTCACCGCAGTTTGCATACGGCGCATAGACCAGCTTGCCGTCAGGACCCGGATAGACAAGACTACTCACGGGGCAACTGTTGGAGTCATCATCGGCCAAGACGACCCCTTCGCCAAGAAACACCAAGACCCACAGGATGCACAGGCAACTCCGCAACGCCAGCCTCATCTTGATTCCTCCTGTTCCAGAAAACGTGTCCCCTGATTCTTATTCTACCCTGAAACGCGTCGGCTGTAAAGACCTTCGCTTGCACGGCAAATCGGGTCTTAGCAAGGGTTTGTGTTTCGGGACGGGTTCTGGTAGAGTGTGGGCGTTGAACTGGTTTGTTAGGAGTAGCCGGATTGGGTAAGACGCTTATCTACAAGATATTGGAGCAGCACCTCGTTGAAGGCCGGCTTGTGCCCGGCGAGGAGATCGGGATACGGATTGACCAGACGCTGACGCAGGACGCAACAGGGACGACGGCGTTCCTGCTGTTCGAGTCCATGGGAGTCGGACGGGTTCGGACAGACCTGTCCGTAAGCTACGTCGATCACAACATGGCAGGCTTCGGGCCGGAGAATCACAACGATCATCTGTACCTGCAGACCGTCGCCGCAAAGAGCGGGGTTTATCATTCGCGGGCGGGCAACGGTATCTGCCATCAGGTGCACCTGGAGCGGTTCGGCAAGCCTGGCGCGACGCTGCTCGGCAGCGATTCGCACACGCCGACCGGCGGCGGGATCGGGATGCTCGCCATCGGCGCGGGCGGGCTCGACGTCGCCGTGGCGATGGGCGGCGGGCCGTTCTATCTGCAGTGCCCCAAGGTGCTCGGCGTGAAACTCACCGGCAAACTGGGCGACTGGGTGGCCGCCAAGGACGTCATTCTGAAACTGCTCAGCGAGTTGACGACCAAGGGCAATGTCGGCTGGGCGGTCGAGTACTTCGGCAGCGGAGTCAAGAGCCTCACGGTGCCGCAGCGGGCGACGATCACGAACATGAGCGCCGAGCTCGGCGTGACCACGAGCATCTTCGGCAGCGACGAGCAGACGCGAAGGTTCCTCGCCGCACAGAAACGCGAGCAGGATCACCGCCCGATGGCGGCAGATAAGGATGTCCGGTACGACCGGGTGATTGCAATCGATCTATCATCGCTTGAGCCGATGGCGGCGTGTCCCTCCTCGCCGGACTGTGTCAAAAGCGTCCGCGAGATCGCCGGGGCGAAAGTAGGCCAAGTGGCCATCGGCAGTTGCACCAATTCGAGCTTCGCGGACATGATGATGGTGGCGAAAGTGCTCAAGGGCCGGCGGATCAACCCGATGGTCGAGTTCGCCGTGGCGCCGGGCAGCCGGGAAGTGCTCAATATGCTGGCGGCGAACGGAGCCCTCGCGGACATGATCGCCGCCGGAGCAAGAATCCTCGAATCCGCCTGCGGGCCTTGCATCGGGCAGGGCTTCTCTCCCGCCGACGGGACGGTGAGCCTGCGAACGTTCAATCGCAACTTCGCCGGCCGCAGCGGCACCAAGGGCGATCAGGTGTACCTGGTCAGTCCCGAGACAGCGGTGGCGGCGGTCCTGACGGGCAAGATCGCCGACCCGCGCGACCTGTCGGCACAGATGGGAATCGCGTATCCGAAGATCAAGCTGCCCCGCGAATTTGACATCGACGACAGCATGATCGAGCCGGCCCTGAGCGAAGAGAAAGCACGTAGCGTCGAGGTCCTTCGCGGCCGGACCATCGTCGTGCCGGAAGCACCGACGCCCCTGCCGGCCAATCTGACAGGACGCATCCTGCTCAAGTGCGCCGACAAGATTACGACCGACCACATCATGCCCGCCGGGACGTTCCTGAAGCTTCGCTCGAATGTCCCGGAGTATGCAAAGGTGGTGTTCAACAGCTTCAACGAGCCGGGCAAGCCGACGTTCGCCGAGCGAGCTCTGGAACTCAAGGGCAAAGGCATCGGCGGCATTATCGTGGCCGGCGAAAGTTATGGCCAGGGCTCCTCGCGCGAGCACGCGGCCCTGTGCCCAATGTACCTGGGCGTGCGAGCGGTAATTGCCAAGAGCATCGAGCGCATCCACCGCGCGAACCTGATCAACTTCTGCATCGTGCCGATCCGGTTCGCCGATCCGGCCGACCACGACAGGCTTACGACGGGAGACGAGTTGGCCATCGACGATCTGCTCGGCGCGATCCGCAGCAGCGACGTCGTCACAATCCGCAAGAAGGATGGCTCGTTCAGTTTCACCGGCAGACTGGAGCTGTCCGGCAGAGACAGGGACATCCTGCTCTCGGCGGGACTGCTGAACTACACGCGGCAGAAAGCTCATGGATGAGACAGTAGTCAGTATCTTCGGGACAGGCAGGGCCCAGGCAGGCGAGCCGGCGTACATGCTCGCCGAGCAGGTCGGGAGGGCATTGGCGCAGGCCGGCTTTACCATCGCCAACGGCGGGTACCGCGGCACGATGCTTGCGGCGGCCAAGGGCGCTGCCGAGGCGGGTGGCAAGATCATCGGCGTGACGTGCTGTGCGTTCAAGAATAGCGCCGCCAACGAGTTCGTCACGCACGAGGTTGTGACCGATTCGCTGCAAGAGCGGCTGCACAATCTCATCAAGGTCGGCCGGGCATACGTCGTTCTGCCCGGCGGCACGGGCACGCTCCTGGAACTGGCGGCCGTCTGGGAGCTCAAGAACAAGGGCTTTCTCGACCGGGCCCGGCCGGTGATCCTCGTGGGCGATTTCTGGAAGCCGGTGGTCGATCTGGTCGCCGCCGACGATCCGAAGTGTGTGAAATACATTACCTTCGTTCGGGAGCCGGGCCAGGTGCCCGAGGTGATCAGGAGTGCGCTGGGACTGTGAAACTGTGAAGAAACCAAATCTCAAATCTCAGATTTCAAACTGGCAGAGTTGCTGTGCAGCCATCATTGCTCCGATTGCATGCGCTGTCCTCTTCAGTCTGACATCCTCAACAAGCCTGAGTGCACAGCAGAGCCCGCCAAAGCCTCTGACGGACGGGATCGTTCTGCCGAGCGCCGATGGAAAGCTCATTGCCGCCGGCGCGGGCGACACATGGCTCTTCGAACTGGTCGCAGACGCCAACAGCATCCACGGCCCGGTCGCTGCGGGGACACAATTCGAATTGCTCCCATGCACAACACTGGAGCTGTTGATCGCGGACGCCAACGATCGACATACGCCGACGTACAGGCTTTCGGCCCGCGTGACCCGATTCCGCGACAGGAGCTTCCTGTTTCCCTCGTACTACCTGCCGCTGAGCAAATTGAAGAGCGCAGAATCGCCGGACGCGCTGGACAAGGGAGCCCAGGCCCTTCGGGAACCTGCAAAGAGCGGCGAGGGCGACCCCGAGTTGGCGATTCCGCAGGAAGTCGTTGAGAAGCTCAAGGATCGCCGCTTCGTTCGTGGGCCGCAGCGCGAGGGCGGCAAGCCGGGAGTGCAGAAAAGCCCGGACCGCATGCTCGTGGACGCCATCGGCAGAATCGAGCCCGCGCCTGCCGTCTCCAGCCTCCAGCCTCCAGCCTCTGATCACTTCGTTTTTGTCCCGGACGCCTTCGGCTGGAACATCGGCAGAACGCGATACGAGTTGCTGCCGTGTGGCGTGCTCGAGCAAGCCCTGCAAACGCAGGCGGCCTCGCCCGAGCGCATCCGCTTCAGCGTCGCGGGACTCGTCACGGAATTCAAAGGCAAAAAGTATCTGCTGCTGCAGAGAACGATACGGGCCTACGGTTACGGGAATTTTGTCAAGTGAGTGACTATGGGTGATCTACTGCAAGACATCCTTCTTCAGACGTCCCAGCCCGACTTCGAGGCGAAGCTCGGCGTTCTGCGGTCCACGATTCTGTCGGCGGCCCGGCTGGCCGGGTATGACAGCAAGGAAAGCCAGACTGTCGTGACAATCCTCCGCGAGGTCGCAGAACAGGGTGATAACGCGGTCGCCAGATACACCGAGAAATTCGACGGCGTGAAGCTCAGTCCCGGCCAGTTCCGCGTCACGCGACAGGCTCTGGACGAAGCCCACAGAGGCATCGACGCCCGCCTGCTCGAATCATTGCGCAAGGCCATCCGCAACGTGCATGCCTACCAGGAGAAGATCTTCATCGGCAACCAGCGGCAGTTTTCCCAAGGCACAGGCATCCGCTACACGTCACTAAAGCGCGTCGGTGTCTGCGTGCCCGGAGCCGCCGCCCCCCTGCCATCGACAGTGATCATGACGGTCGTCCCCGCCCTGGTGGCCGGCGTCAAAGAAATCGCGGTCGTGTCACCCCCGAGGTTCGAAGGTACGATCCATCCGGTGATCTTGGCCGTCTGCCGTGAGTTGGGAGTGGAGGAGGTCTATCGGCTCGGCGGCATTCAGGCGGTCGGCGCCCTTGCCCACGGAACGCGGACGATTGCCAAGGTGGACAAGATCGTCGGGCCGGGCAACAAGTGGGTGCAAGCGGCCAAGAAGAACGTCGCCGGTGATTACGTCGGGATCGATTCGATTGCCGGCCCGAGCGAAGTGCTCATCATCGCGAACGACCAGGCCAATCCCGCGTGGGTAGCGGCGGATATGCTCAGCCAGGCCGAGCACGGCACCGACAGCAGCGCGGTCGTGGTAACCGACTCGCAACCAC
Source organism: Sedimentisphaerales bacterium (assembly GCA_963708075.1). GTDB lineage: Bacteria > Planctomycetota > Phycisphaerae > Sedimentisphaerales > Anaerobacaceae > PLanc-01. Next base: position 6,968,482 of record OY970194.1, on the reverse strand, counting down.
TGGCCCGGGCTATCCTCGAACAGTTGTGCGAGCAGCTCAATGCATTGCCGCGAGCGACAGAGGCAGCCCAATCCCTCAATCGCTTCAGCCGGATCATCGTGTTGAAGGACATGGACACCGCCATCACTCTCGCCAATGAATTCGCCTGCGAGCATTTGGAGGTTCAGTGCGGCTCACAGAGCCGTCAAATCGCCGAGAAAATCACCAACGCCGGAGCTATCTTCATCGGTCCGCACACGCCGGTGGCCGTCGGCGACTATTGGGCCGGCCCCAGCCACACCCTGCCCACCGGGACCCGCGCCAAGTTCTCCAGCGCCCTGACGTGCAACGACTTCCTCAAGTCGATCAGCCTGATCGAGTACAGCGCCGAGCAGCTTGCCGCCAGTGCCGACGACATCATCCGCCTGGCCGAAGTCGAGGGCCTCGACGCCCACGCCCGCAGCGTGAAGATCCGCAAACAGCCATGACGCTCATGCCCCCCACCTGAGGCGCCCCTGGTACCGCCAGTAGAATCGCCCCAGCAGATGAGTCTGCAACAAAAGGATGTAAATGATCGGCGGGCGGGCGGGCGAGCCAGGTCCCGCCGGGTCTGCAAGACAGGTACATCAGCCCGCCGGCCAGCGCGGTCAGGACATACAGAACAAATACAAGTCCACAGTAAGGACCCAGCACACTGATGATGGACGGCACAACCAGGAAGGGGTTGGCCCCTCGCAGAGAGTCGAAGTCGTTGACGGCGAGAAGAATCATCGGGAATAGGAACCCGGCAGCCGCTGTCCAGAGGATGAGAATCCAATCCACCCGTTCCCGGATGACAAAATACGCAATAGGCGCGGCCCCAATCAGAACCACAGCCGGGAAGATCGTCTGGAAGGTCGAAAGCAAGGCGTCTACCGAGAGCGGCGAAGAGGCACTGTTGATGTCGGCGGCACGAGTCTGGCCCTGGCGCTGCCGCTGAGGCACATGGACAGGTAATACACCAGGTACAAATCGAGCAGCACCAGCCAGAGCAAAGGACCGATCCCAGGCGACATCCAGAATTGAAGTTTCGCGGCCAGTGCCCAGAGCGGCGGCAGGAGCGAGAAGATCAGCACATGGATGACGCCCGAGACACTTATCGGGTAAAACAAAAGACCCAGAGCGGATCGAGGGGTTTCCTCATCGGATGGCGTCATTTCATCGGCCGCTGTGTTGGGCTGAGCCACAAGTGGCGCAGACTTGCGCGGCAGATCAAACAGTGCCTCGTGGAGAGGACTCACGGTTCTGCCTGTCGCGGCACTCGCTCTCTCCAAATCGACCCGCGGCTGCGGCACGGGCATCTGCGGGACTGTGATTCTGCTCTTGCAGTGCGGGCACCGGCCTCCTTTGCCGACATGGGTGTCCGGCACCTTGAGTTTCACGCCACAATGCGGACATTCGAAGTGTATCATGGACCCGCCGCGAGAACACAAATGCTCGACAAATCCCAACGACCTTACTTCGACACTCTGGAAGAACAGACGCTTGACCAGCGAAGTCCTTCAGGCGATTTGTCGCAGATTTCGCATTCCGTGCTCTGAATCTACCCGGCGAGTCCGGCCTTGATCAGCTCTTTGGCTTTGGCCAGCGCCTCGTCGATTTTGGCGGGGGTCTTGCCGCCGGCCTGGGCCATTTGGGGTTTGCCGCCGCCGCCGCCATCAACAATGGGGGCGATGGTCTTGACGAGGTCGCCTGCTTTGAGGCCCTTGCCGATGAGATCGTCGGTGACACCGGCCAGGAGCATCACCTTGCCGTCGTCTTCATAAGCCAGCACAATCGCGGCCGAGCCGGCCTTCTTCTTGAGCATGTCGATGGCCTCGCGGGCCCGGTCCACGGACGTCGTAGACAGCCGTCCGACGATGGCCACCGAGCCGCCAATCTTCTCGCCGGCTTCGAGGAGGCTCCTCGCCTCGGCCATCGTGTCGGGGCCGCCTGTTTTCGAGGCGGTCTTGAGCTGCTTGGTGAGGCGCTTATTGTCCTCGATGATCTGCGTGACGCGATCGGCCACCTTGTCGGTCGAAATCTGAAGCTGCGCGGAGAGCTGATCGACGATCTCACCGGCCCGTTCGAGGTAGGCAATCAGGGCTGAGCCGGTCAGGGCGGTGATCCGGCGAACACCCGCCGAAACGCTCTCTTCCCTGAGAACCTTGAATCCGCCGATGGAACCGAGGTGGACGACGTGCGTGCCGCCGCAGAACTCCCGGCTGAACGCGTCATCAACGTGGTCCTTGTCCGTCGCGCCGAGGCAAACGACACGGACCTCGCTGCCATACTTCTCGCCGAACAGCGCCATGGCGCCGAGCCTCTCCGCCTGCTCCCTGGGCAATACGACCCATGTCACAGGCTCATCGGTGGCGATCTTCTCCCGGACCAGCCGCTCAGCCTCTCTGATCTCTTCCTTCGTGGGCGCCCTCGGATAGGTGAAATCGAATCGCAGATAGTCGGGCCCGACGTAGCTGCCCTGCTGGGCGGCCGACTTGCCGAGCACCTGCTGTAGCGCCCACTGGAGAAGGTGCGTGGCTGTATGATTCTTGCGGGTGGAGTTTCGATCCGCGCTGACGATGGCCGTGACATTCTGGCCGGCGAGGAGCGAGCCCTGGGCCAGCTTGCCGCGATGGACGACGCAGTTGGCGATCTTCATCGTGGCCTGGACGGCGAACTGGCTGCCGTTGGTGAGAATGACGCCGGTGTCGCCGACCTGCCCGCCGGACTCGGCATAGAAACAGGTCTTGTTCAGAACAAGGCCGATCTTGGTCCCCGCCGGGACATTGCCCTGCCTTTTGAATCCTTCGGCATCGATCCAGCCGAGGAGCGTGGCTTCGCAGCGGTCGGTGTGATACTTGTGAAGGTCCTCGGTCGCCGGCAGCTCGATGTCGGACAAGCCCGCCAGAAGCGAGTCGCTCTTCTGGGCTGCCCTGGCGCGCTCCCGCTGCTCTTTCATCAGCGTATCGAAACGGTCGAGATCGACCTTGAGCCCGCGTTCACTTGCCATGAGCTGCGTCAGGTCGGGCGGGAAGCCGTAGGTATCGTAAAGCTGGAAGGCGTCGTCGCCGCTGATGACTTTCGCGGGGGTTTTCGCCGAGCGATTCGCCGCGGCCGTGAAGATTTCGAGGCCCCGGTCCAGGGTCCTGCCGAAACTGACCTCCTCGGACTGGATCACGGTCGCGACGTGATTGGCCCGCTGGCGGATTTCCGGGAAGGCGTCGCCGAGCATATCGACGACCACGGGAACGAGCTTGTAGAGGAAAGGCTCGTGCAAGTCCAGCTCGCGGCCGAACCGCGACGCCCGGCGGAGGATGCGACGAATGACGTACCCCCTGCCCTCGTTGGAGGGCGTCGCACCATCGGTAATGGCGAACACCAGCGTGCGACTGTGGTCCGCGATCACCCGAAATGCATTATCGGTCTTGCTGCCAAGCTGCGAGGTGTACTTGTGGCCTGACATCTCGGCCGTTCGCTCGATGATCGGCATGAACAGGTCGGTGTCGTAGTTGCTCCGCTTGTTCTGAAGCACAGAGACGACCCGCTCCAGTCCGGCGCCGGTATCGATGTACCGGGCGGACAGCGGCACGAGCTTGCCCGTCGGCTGGCGGTTGTACTGAATGAACACGAGGTTCCACAGCTCGATGAACCTCGCGCAGTCGCCGTTGACCTGACACTCATGGCCGGGGACACCCTTCTTGTCGCAGCGGTCGGGGCCGAGATCGATGTGGATCTCGCTGCACGGGCCGCACGGGCCGGTTTCGCCCATTTCCCAGAAGTTGTCTTTCCTGCCGAACGCAACGACCCGCTCGTGCGGGATGGGCGTCAGCTTCGTCCAGAGCTCCGCGGCCTCATCGTCCCGGGGCAGGCCGTCCGCATCGTCGCCGGCGAAGACCGAGGCCCAGAGCTGGTCCGGGTTGATCCCCCAGACCTTCGTCAGCAGCTCCCATGCCCACGCGATGGCCTCCGCCTTGAAGTAATCGTTGAACGACCAGTTGCCGAGCATCTCGAAGAAGGTGTGGTGATACGTGTCCTTGCCGACCTCTTCCAAGTCGTTGTGCTTGCCGCTGACGCGGAGACACTTCTGGCTGTTGACCGCCCGGGGCCAGTCCGGGGGCCGCAGCCCCAGGAAAATGTCCTTGAACTGGTTCATGCCCGCATTGGTGAACAGCAGGGTTCTCATCATCGCGCGGCACAATTGGCGAGCTCGGCACAAACACGTGCTCTTTGCCCTTGAAGAACTCGACGAATCCACTGCGAATCTGTTTGGCGCTCAGCATTCCACAACACCTTCCAACAAACATGCAGGGGCAGGCCCCAGTGCCTGCCCGGCTGGTTCGGGGCAACCCGAGGGGGTTGCCCCTGCCCAGGCTTCACGGTTTTTCTCACCTCAATCGGTCGTTTAGGCCTCGACCTCTGCCGGCTCTTCCGAGGGCGCCGCCTCGCCGGCGAGGTTCTTGCCGGCGAGGACCTTGGCCTTGATCTCCTCGCGCAGCTCGGGGTTCTCCACCAGGTACTTCTTGGCGTTCTCCCGGCCCTGGCCGAGACGGCCGCTGCCGTAGTTGATCCAGGCGCCGCTTCGCTCGACGACCCCGCGGGCCATCGCCAGGTCCAGTAAATCGCCCTCGTAGCTGATTCCGCTATCGAACATGATGTCGAACTCGGTCTCACGGAACGGCGGCGCGATCTTGTTCTTGACCACGCGGGCCTTGACGCGGGAGCCGATCGCGCCGGTGTTGTCCTTCAGCGTGTTCAGCCTTCGCAGGTCGAGGCGGACAGAGCTGTAGAACTTCAGGGCCTTTCCGCCCGTGGTCGTCTCGGGGTTGCCGAACATGACGCCGATCTTCATACGAATCTGGTTGATGAAGATCAGGGCCGTCTTGCTCTTGCTGATGATGCCGGTGAGCTTGCGCATCGCCTGGCTCATCAGCCGGGCCTGCAGGCCCATGTGACTGTCGCCCATGTCGCCTTCAAGCTCCGCCTTCGGCGTCAGCGCCGCCACGGAGTCGACGACGATCACGTCCACGGAATTGGATGCAATGAGCATCTCGGCGATGTCGAGGGCCTGCTCGCCGGTGTCGGGCTGGCTGACCAGCAGGCTGCTGACGTCCACGCCCAGCCTCTTGGCCCAGGTGGTGTCCAGCGCGTGCTCGGCGTCGATGAACGCGGCGATGCCGCCGGCTTTTTGGGCGCTGGCGATGATATGCAGGGCGAGCGTGGTCTTGCCGGACGATTCCGGCCCGAACAGCTCCGTGACGCGGCCTCGCGGGATGCCCACGCCGCCGAGCGCGATGTCGAGGGACAACGCCCCGGTGCTGATGCCCTCGATGTGGGCATAGGAGTTCTCGTCCATCTGCATGATGGAGCCCTGGCCGTACTGCTTCTCGATCTGCGCGATCACGCGATGCAGCGCCGCCTGCTTGCCGTCACTTGCGGTTTCTGTGGTTGTTGATTTCTTCGTTTTTGCCATGGAACTACCTCCAACTCTCGCCCTTCCATTGTTTCTGTTTCTATCCGGAGTTCTGCAAAATGGGAATCAGGCTTATTTTGCAGAACTCCTTCACTGCAACTTATAGTTTCCCAAACGGGTGTACATTGGCCCTTCAGGTCTCAACTGGCTCTCGTAGACACAGAGCGAGTCACCCCGGACTGTGCCAAGGTCGAAGTCCTTGTATTGTTCTGCGAGCTGGCCGAGCTTCTCGCCGGCCTTGCTGTTGCGGATACGGCAGAGCGTCAGGTGAGCCGAGAACTGCCGGCCCTCTTTCGGCCAGCCGGCCTGCGCCAACTGCTCTTCGAGGTCCTCCTGCAACCGGAGCAGCTCGGGACTATGGAGCCCGGCCCCGACCCACAGGACGCGGGCGCTTCGGCCGCCGAACGAGCCGACCTCCTTGACGTCAAAGTCAAACGCCTGATGCCGGGCCGCCACGTCTTTGACGACGTTGCAGACTTCGGCGATCTGATTGTCCGGCACCTCGCCGAGGAATTTCAGCGTCAGGTGCATGCTCTCCGACTCGACCCACTTGACGTCGCCCTTCTGGATATCCACGCGGCCGGCCAGCTCCTTCTGCAGGTCCGTCAGGTCCGCCCGGATGTCCTCGGGTATATCGATGGCTATGAAACAACGCATGGTTGTCAACCCCTTCAGAAGCTTGTGAACTTCCGGAGCATCTCCAATCGATTATCGATGTCATGACGCGAGATCTTCTTCAGCCCGTTGAGCGAGAAATCCGCGATCGTGAACGAGGCGACGACCGTGCCGTACGCCACGGCGGTCTTGAGTGTGTCGAAATCCGTCTTGCGAGCCTGGGCGAGATAGCCCATGAGCCCGCCGGCGAAGCTGTCCCCGGCCCCGGTCGGGTCAATGACCTCCGTGGCCGGATAGGCCGGCAGGACAAATCGGCTCCCATCCTTCAGGCACATCAATGAGCCCGACTCCCCCTTCTTGATGATGACGGTGGATGGTCCCATCGTCAGGATCTGCTCGGCGGCCCGGACCAGATTCAGTTGCCGGGCCAGCAGCTTGGCCTCGTCGGCGTTAATGATGAGGCAATCGATTCTTTTCATCAGCTCGCTCAGGTCCGCCAGGTGGTCCGTGATCCAGCAGTCCATCGTATCAGCCGCTACGAAGATCGGAGACTTGATCTGGCTGAGCAGCTCGATTTGAAGTCGCGGGGCAGTATTGGCGAGAAAGACAAACCGGCTGTCGGCGAATGCCTTGGGCACGACGGGTGGATGCTCGGCCAGGACGTTGAGCTCCATGTAGTCGGTCACGCGGTCGTCCATCGTCTCCATGTAGGTCCCGGCCCAGCGGAAGGTCTTGCTGGTCCCCCGGACTTCCAGGCCCCTCAGGTCCACGTCTTTGCCGGTGAAGATTTCGGGGATGTTGAACGGGCAGTCCGAGCCGACGACGCCGATGAACCGGACGTGCGAGAAGAAGCTCGCCGCCATGGTGAAGTAGATCGCCGAGCCCCCGATACAGTTCTCACTGAGACCGTGGGGCGTCTTGACCGTGTCTATCCCTATGGACCCCGTAACCAGTAGTGGCATCGTTACTCCGTCTGCGCCTGTGTCCGGGAGCGGAACTTCTCCAGGGTCAGGTCGATTCGCCGAAGCGTACGCTCCTTGCCCAGCATGCTCACGGAATCGAAAATGGGAAGGCTGATGGTCGTGCCGCACAAGGCCACGCGCAAAGGCTGCGCCACTTTGCCCAGGCCGACCTGTCCTTCCTCGGCCAGCCCGCGCAGCATCTCCTCGATGGCTTGCTCGGTGAACTGGTCCATCCTCGCCAGTTCCTCGCGCACCCTCTGCAGTATGTCCAAAGCCCGATCCTTCAGGAGCACCTTGCTGACCGCCTTCTCGTCGAATTCAATCCGATTGTCAGTTATAAATATAAAAACACTTTTACGCTCGATATCGGCAAATGTTCGCGCCCCTTCGCAGAGTTGGATGATCTTTAACAGGGTCTCGTCATCGGCCGCAAGCAGGGGCGAATTCCTCTCTTTCAGATATGCCTTGAAGTGCGCCAGGACCTTCTCCCGAGGCTCGATTCGCAGGTGCTCCGTGTTGAACGCCAGGAGTTTTTTGCGGTCGAAGAGGCTGTTGCTTTTCGTCAGCCGTGACGGGTCAAATGCACATACAAGTTCCTCAGTCGTCATGATCTCCCGCTGGTCGCCGGGGTTCCAGCCAAGCAGGGCCAGGAAGTTGACCAGCGTCTCGGGCAGATAGCCGCTGCGGAAGAAATCGATGATGTTGATCTCCGGCAGCGGAACACCGAGATACGCCGCCACCCGCTCCACGTCGGGCATATCCGGAACCTTTTTGCCGTCGAGGAAGTCCTGCAGGCCCTCAACGCTCAAGCCGCTGTTGGCGGAGATGATGCTGACGATCTCAGGCTCGGTCTTGGCCTTCTCCAGGATCACTTTTCTGAGTGTCTCCGGGCGCTCCCGCTTGGAGAGCTTGCCGCCGGTGTCGCTGACCGTGACGGACATGTGGGCGTATTGCGGCGGCGGGCTATCCGGAAACAAGGCCTGCCAGAGGGCCTGCTGGCTCGGCGTGTTCATCAGGTGCTCCTGCCCACGGATCACGTGCGTGATCTTCATGTGATAATCGTCCACGACGCAGGCGAAGTTGTAGGTCGGAAAGCCGTCGCTCTTGATGATGATGAAATCGCCCAACTCGGCGGGCTCGAATGAGATTTGACCGCGAATGATGTCGTTCACGACAATCGGCTTGCCCAGCGGCATGGCGAAGCGAACGGTTACGGATCGGCCCTCTGCCCGCGCCCGCTCCGCATCCGCTTCGGATGGAAACTGCTTCGGCCGGGAATAGACAAAACCCTTCTTCTGGGCATCGGCCTGAGCCCGCATCGCGTCGAGCTCTCCGGTGGTTTCGAAGGTGTAATACGCCCTGCCCTCTTCGAGCAACTGGCGGACATACCGGTCGTAGGTCTCCGTCCGCTGCGACTGGAAGTACGGCCCGTTCGGCCCCCCGACCTCCGGACCCTCATCCCACTCGATGCCCAGCCAGCGCAGGTCCTGCATCACCTGCTTAGCAGCGGTGGGCGTGTTGCGCTTCAGGTCGGTATCCTCGATGCGCAGAAGGAACGTGCCGCCTGTGCGGCGGGCCCACAACCAGTTAAACAGCGCGGTCCTCGCCCCGCCCACATGCAAATACCCCGTTGGCGAAGGCGCAAATCGCGTTACCACTCTCTCTGACACTGCTTGGCACTCCTCGTCGTAAACCTATGGAAATCATCAAGATAAGCCATGGGATATTGGTTGTCAAGCACGATAAAGCCACTGTAACCACAGACAATTATCATGCTCGTGGACGAGGAGGAAGGTGCGATGTCTGTGCAAGGGGCCGGGGGCGGGCCTTGAATGTCAGCTATCGGCGGAAAGGACCGCAGACCCCGACGGGATAGCGGCCGGTTGAGACCCGCCCCTCAAGCCTCAGTTCTTCCTGCTTATCGCGAAACGTACGTACCTGCCTCAGTTCTGACGGGGGTACGTTTGTACGCGGGCACAGATGGCGCGGCGCCAACAGGCTGCCGAGCGCCGCCGCTACAGCACCCAGGAGCATCGAAATCGCGAGGCCGATGAACGTGCCGCCGGTGATGTTCGCCGCCTGCTCGCCGGTCTCCTTTGCCTGCTGCTCTTGCGGAGTAGTACCGGGTCCCGTAGCCGCAGCGATCCGGTCCCGGATCTGCTCAGGCGTCAGCCCCTGCTCCTCAAGCGTCTGCTGGCCCTGCGGAGAAACCGCTGCCTGACCGGCCGCTTCAGCGCCTTTGCCCAGCATAGAGAGCCCGCCGCCCACGAGAGCGCTCATCGCCGTTGTCGCCAGGACGAACATGATCACGTAGAAAAGCGCCCACGTGGTTAGTCCGTGCAGCATTCGATCCAGCTTGTTCGGCAGCAAGGCAAACCGCCCGGCGACCCATCCGCCAATGAAAAGCGAGATAAGCCCCGCAATCAGCCACCATACCGCCGCCCCAATGCCCAGCGATCTGCCGCTTGTAACTTCGCGGCCTGTCAGATCGATGGAGGAAAGACCGATCCCTGCCCCAAGTATCTGGAGCGTCGCGAAAATCGCCATCGTTACCAATGCCCCGGCGATAATCGCTCCCCATGACAGCCGTCGCAAACCGGCGTACCAGTCCCGCGAATAAGCACCCTCGCTGTACTCATGCTCATGCTCATGTACTTCTTCGTTGCCTAACATAGCCTTTTCCCTTCAAATAGGTTTCCCCATGTTGGTTCTCTATCACAACAATTCACTCACTACCCCTACTTTACGTATCCTTGTAAGGCCCTTTCGGATCACAATCCTTCTGCTGATTCCCCGGCAGAAAATGACTCTGTCAGTGCCATGGGCACTGCGAAAATGCGGGTTTTGCGGCAATAGCTGAAGGTGCGTCTGCGTCTTACCTGCCGGCGTGCTTAGGCTCCCCACGGCCGATGATATCGTGCCCCGGAACGGGATTATCCCTCAATCGAGGCGACTGAGATGGAACGGCAATACATATCGATGGCCCTGACGGTCGCGATCGCCGCGCACGGGTTCTGCTGGATCGCAGCGCAGCGAACAACAGCCGAGCCGCAGAACCCGATGGACCCCTCCCTGACCGAGTTGGGGTATATCCCCCTGCCGGACCTGGGGCCGATGACATACACGCGCGATGGCCACACGGAGTTGGGCGGACTTTATCCGGATGGGTGGTGCATTCGCCCGCCGGAGCTGGAGGCCCGTGCGCTCGATATCGCGAGGAATCAGATCCAGCCGCTGGATGCCCAGGGCAATCCGGACCCTGAAGGCGGCAAAATCGTCATGATGTCGGCGGGCATGTCCAATACGAATATCTTCTTTGAGGGCCGTCCGGATTTGCCACACGCCGCTTTCCACAAGCGGGCCGAGGACGATCCTGCCCGCAACCCGCAACTGGTGATCGTCAATGGGGCCCAGGGGACCCGAGCGGCCATGGACTGGGAGTCCGTGGATTCCACGACCTATTCGACGATGAAGAGCCTTCTGGCCAAGGCAAAAGTCACCCCGGCCCAGGTGCAGGTGATCTGGGTCCTGCACGCGCTGCGCGAAACAGGGCCGTTTCCGACTTACGCCCAAGAGTTGCAGCGATATCTGGAGGCGACGGCCCGCAACCTCAAGGTCCATTTCCCCAATGTCAAGCTGGCGTACTACAGCAGCCGGGAACGTGCCTACCTCATGCACCGCAAGGGCGAGCCGGACTGCTATGAGGCGGGCTTCTCCGTCCGCTGGATGATCGACAAGCAGATGAAGGGCGACCCGGACCTGAATTGGGATCCCGCCAAAGGTGAGGTCAAAGCGCCACTGATCCTGTGGGGTCCGTACTTCTGGTGCGACGGACTCAAGCCCCGCTCGGATGGGCTGATCTGGACGTGCTGCGAGCCGACGAGCGACGTGTACAACAATCCGCACCCGGAAGCCTCCGGGGCTCAGAAATGCGCAGACCAGATCTACGCCTTCTTCAAGACCGATCCGACAGCCACGTCTTGGTACCTGCGAAAGACCGTGACGGGCCAGCCGCCTGAAGTGACAGCCCGGGCCGATGTCACGCAAGGCGATGTGCCGCTGACGGTGCACTTCTCGGCCGAGGCGACCGATCCTGACGGCCGGGTCATCGAGTACGTCTGGACGTTCGGCGACGGGACCTTCTCCTACAACCCGAACGGCGCCCCCGGCGGGGAGCCCTTCTATCTTCACCCCAATCCCGTGAAGACCTTCCACAATCCGGGGCTCTACACGGCTTATCTGACAGTGACCGACGATTCCGGTAACGCCGTGACGAAGGAGGTCCAGGTGACGGTCACAGGCACTGCCCCCGCCTCCGCAACATCCGGGCAAGGGAATGCGGATCGCTTACGCCGGCAGTGACGGTGGCCAGGCGGAAAAGAAACCGGGGGGTGCCTCTTCAAGGCAATGCCGGTCCGTTTTCCGGCCTGAGCAGCCCGTGACAAGCCATCGATTGAATGGGATCGGGCACGTCCATATTCCCGAGAAACACTTGACTGGTGCGGGGGCGGGGAAGCATAATTCGATGTGCGTACGTTTGTCTGCGTTTGCTCATCCATACGCCAGGCAGATGTGGAGTGTGGGACAGACAGGCGGTAGGTGGTGTTGGAGGCATGCAAACGGGATCACGACCACGTTCACTGTATGCTCTTAAAGGAGGACACTCATGTCGAGAAAGCTGGTTCACCTGATCACTGTGGTTCTCGTAGCCGGGCTCGTTCAGACCAGCCTGGCGGATGTGCTTGATCCCAATCTTGTCGGCTGGTGGAGGTTCGACGAAGGCTCAGGCACCGTCGCAGCAGATTCCAGCGGGCATGGCAGGGATGGCGTGCTCCTCCTCGGCCCAGTGTGGCGGGACGACGGCCCACGCGGCGGATGCCTGTACTTCGACGGAACTGATGACTATGTCCGAATTACCCATCATGATTCCTTGAATCCGGGGACCGGCAGCTTCACGATCCTTCTCTGGTCGAACGTGGACCCGACGCCGGGGACCATGGGAGACACAACCTGGGACCTGGCGGTGGCCAAAAGGGATTCCGGCACGAACACGATAGGGTACTACGTCGTGCGCAGAGGACCCAGGGAGGCGGCGCCGGCAAAACCGGATACAAGTTCATGCTCGGAGACATGGACAGGAACCGAGTGGATACGCCCTATGTGCCGGTACCGCTGGGAGAATGGGTCTTTGTGGCAGCGGTGCTGGATCGTGCTCAGAATATCCATAAGATCTCTGTGGACGGAGGGCTGAACTGGGCCACGCAGACGCCTCCGCCCGGCCTGATCGCACCCACTCCGGATCTCGCCATTGGATGGGACATTGGGCAGAACAATTTCTGGTTCAATGGGCAAATCGACGATGTGGCGATGTTCAACCGGGCCTTGTCGGACAGCGAGATCAAGCTGATTATGGAGAAAGGCATGACCCCAGCGCTGGCCGACGATCTGTATCCCAAAGATCGTGCCACCGATGTGTCTCGGGATGTCGTTCTGAGCTGGGCACCGGGGCTTTACGCCTCGACCCATGACCTGTACTTCGGGACGAGTTCCGCGGACGTCGGCGCGGCCAGCCGAGCCAACCCGCTGAGCGTACTGGTCAGCAAGGGCCTGAATGCGTCGGAATATGATCTTGGCCGCCTGGCGCTCGGACAAACGTATTACTGGCGCGTCGATGAGGTCAATGCCGCACCCGATTCCACGATCTTCAAGGGCGACGTCTGGCGCTTCACGGTCGAGCCGGTCGGCTATGCGCTTGCGGGTGGGAATATCACGGCCGCCGCATCGAGCTCGACCAGCGCCGCTGAGGGGCCTGAGAAGACAATCGGCGGCGTCGGTCTGGATCCCAATGACTTGCACTCGATGAACACCTCCGAGATGTGGCTCAGCGGGGAAGTCGCCGCCGGGGCATCGGCCTGGATTCAGTATGAATTCGACAAGACGTATTCGCTTCATCAGATGCTCGTGTGGAATCACAATTCCCAGACCGAGTCTCTCATCGGTTTGGGCATCAAGGAGGCCATCGTTGAGCATTCGCTCGACGGCAGTGCGTGGACGCGGCTGGGCGATGTCCACATCTTCGCCCAAGCCCCCGGCCAGGCCGGCTACGCCTCCAACACGACGATCGATTTCGCCGGTGCAGCCGCCAGGTATGTCAGGATCACGGCGGTCAGCAACTGGAAGGGCGTGTTCAAGCAGTACGGCCTGAGCGAGGTTCACTTCCTGTATGTCCCGACGCGGGCCCGCCAGCCTTATCCGGTATCGGACATCAATGATGTGCATCCGGAGCTCACGTTGAGCTGGCGACCGGGTCGGCACGCCGCCAAGCATAACGTCTACCTGAGCATGGAGGAGCAGGCGGTAGCCAACGGAACGGCCCCTGTCGTTACAGCGACCGAAGCAAGCTTCGTCCCCGGCACGCTCACCCTGGGCCAGACGTACTACTGGAGAGTGGACGAGGTCAACGATGCCGAGGCCATCAAGGTCTGGCAAGGCGACGTTTGGAAATTCTCGACCAGCGAATACCTTGCCGTGGATGATTTCGAGAGCTATACCGATTACTCTCCCAACAAGATCTTCCAAACCTGGATCGACGGCTGGGGCTACTCGAAGGACGAGGTCTTCCCGGACGGACATGAGGGCAATGGCACCGGCGCGCAGGTTGGCGGTTTCGACGCACCGTTTGCCGAGCAGACAATCGTCCACGGCGGCCGTCAGTCCATGCCGATGACATACAGCAATGCCGCCCCGCTGACCCGTTCCGGAGACCGACCGATCCTTCACTGAGCCCCAGAACTGGACATTGTACGGCGCGGGCACCCTCACGCTCTATTTCCGGGGCACGCTCGACAACAAGGGGCAGTTGTATGTCAAGATCAATAGTACCAAGGTCCCGTACAACGGTGACGCCGGCGACATCGGCACAATGGTCTGGCAGCCGTGGAACATCGACCTGTCGACGGTAAGCGGCAACATGAGGAGCGTCACCAAGCTGACGATCGGTGTGGAGGGCGCCGAGGCGGCGGGCGTCCTGTACATCGACGATATCCGGCTGTATCCCAAGCCGCCTGAAGCCTCGACGGGCACCGAGCCGGATCGTGCAAACCTCGTGGCCTATTACACCTTTGACGGCAACGTCAATGACAGCTCCGCAAACGGCTATCATGGCGTGATGAATAGCGAGCCCGCGTATGTCTCCGGCGTGCGAGGCCAGGCCCTGCAGTTCGACGGAGTGGACGATTATGTCCGTGTCGCGACACAGGACCGGCTGAACCCAAAGACCGGCGACTTCTCGGTAACGTGCTGGGCGTATCTCGACCCGCAACCGGGAACCAGCGGCACGACCAACTGGGACCTCGCGGTAACTAAGAGAGAGAACGGTAGTAAAGGATGGTACGTCGGAGCCGACAGGAACCAGGGCACCGCGACCCAGGCCGGATGGAAGTTCATGTTGGGACCCAGCACTTCTGCGTTGAGAGTGGACACACCGTTTGTTCTGGTACCGCTGGATGAGTGGGTCTTTGTGGCCGCCGTTTTGGACAGAGCGCAGAACGTACACAAGATCTCCGTCGACGGCGGGCTCACCTGGGCAACCGCCAAGCCTCCGACCCTCCCAATCACGTCTACCAAGGACCTCACCATCGGATACGACATCGGACCGAATAATTACTGGTTCCATGGGAGCATCGACGAGGTGCGCATCTACGATAAAGCGCTGACCGATGACGAGGTCGCGTGGATTGCTCTCCACTAATGGCAGAGCGTCCATGGGCAAGTGTGTTTGAGTGAGCTGATGCGTGGCAGCGCCAAGGTCGAAGACCCTGACGCTGCCACTTTCTCCGAAGGAGGCTTGTCATGCCCGTGAAAGTCGCTGGCGTGAGCGCCGGTGAAGGTCGCCGGCCCAATGGCAGGTTGTCCATGTCGCGCGCGAGGTCTGCCGCCTTGGTCTTGTTCTTGGGCCTCATGACCCTTCCGGCATTGGCCGCCCGGGAGAGCGGTCGAGTGGTCCGCCAGGAAGCCCCTTTCCCCGCAATTTACGACTCTGCTGTCGTGCCGGGCGGTGCGCCGGCGCGCTATGAAGTGCTGCGCGGCGACTTTCACATGCATACGATCCACTCGGATGGCGCGCTGTCGCCGGCCGACCGGGTCATGGAGGCCTGGCAGTACGGCTACGACGTGATCGCCATTACCGACCACGGGAGCATCCGCGCCTACGAGGAAGGCCTGCCGACGGCAAAGGCCCTCGGCGTCCTTCTGTTCCGGGGCGTGGAGACAGGTCTCAGCGGCCAGGAACACCTGGTGGCCCTCGATTTCTCCGCCGGCTACGAACCTCGCAACTCACACCAGTGGGCCGAGACCCCGGGACAGGGACGCGTGTTCTACCAGGATGAATTGCAGCGCACGGCGGCCGCCGGCGCCTTCGTGCTCTACGCGCACCCGCACGTGGGTCTGAGAGAGCCGGCGCTCTGGGGCATCAAGCACGGGCTGATCTCAGGCATCGAGGTGAAGAATGACGTGGTCGGCTCCGGCTGGAATACCGCCGAGAGTCTCGGCACCTGGTGGTATCCTTTTGGATTCGACTGGGGCGTCGAGCACAACCTGACTATCTTCGCCAATTCCGACGTGCACGGCGCCCGTGGCGACGTCCCGCAGGCCACCACGCTGATCCTCGCCGGCGACCGCTCGCTTGAGGCGGTGATGGAAGCCTTCCATGCAGGCCGGACCCTGGCGTACTTCAACAACATGCTCTGCGCCCACGAGTGGGTGCTCAAGCTGCTGATGGGGAGCCTGGTCGATGTCCATCTCACAGAGATGGACGACGGCAGGGCTTTTCTGCGCCTGCAGAATCACGGGCCGGTGGAATTGACCGCCCAGATCGCCGGCATGCCTCTGGTCCCGGTCACGCTTGGCCCCTACCAGAAGGTCCTGGTCGCCGTGAGGCGAATCCCGGATGCCGTGACGATCACCTGGAAGAACCTCTACGTCCGCTCCACAAAGAACCTGACCACCACCCATAACCTCCTCGCAACGAGCGAACAGAATCAGCCGCCAAGCCCACCATCAAACGACAGATGACCGGTTGGGGTGACCGCGCCAGATCGAGCCGGTCCCCCCCAAAGCCTGGTGCGCAAATGACTTTGCCCGTGTCACCCGGCCTGTGGCCCGGGAGTGCCGCCACCAACACCCCCAGCGGAAGACGCGTGTACATGCATGATGCCATCATGGGCCTGGATACCCTGGAAGACGAGTTGTGGAATTGAGCCCCGCCGGAACGCATCCGATCAGTATTTCGTAGACAATACGTGGCTCGTGCGTGTAGGATGGTGTTCGGTTTGATCATGAATCCCCAGCGAGTGGACCGGTTGTGCACCTGCCACGCTATATAAGCAGAACCATGGAAGTCTAGAGCGAATTGGACATGGGAAAAGACAAAGAGCTATCAGGAAACAGGCCGAACGGCAATGGAGGCGAGGGCGGGGAAAAGGGCTTGGATTTCATCCGGCAGATGGTGGCGAATGACCTGCGGACGGGCCGATGGGGCGGGCGCGTAGCGACGCGGTTCCCGCCGGAACCCAACGGCTACCTGCACATCGGCCACGCCAAGAGCATTAATCTGAACTACGGTATCGCCGAGGAGTTCGGCGGCCAGTTCAACCTGCGGTTCGACGACACCAACCCGGAGAAGGAGGAGCAGGAGTACGTGGACTCGATCATCGAGGATGTCCGCTGGCTCGGGGCCGACTGGGATGGCCGGCTCTTCTATGCCTCCGACTACTTCAATCAGATGTATCAGTGGGCGGTCGAGCTGATCCGCAAGGGTAAGGCCTACGTCTGCGACCTCACCGGCGACCAGGTCCGGGAATATCGCGGCACGCTGACCCAGCCCGGCAGGGAGAGCCCCTACCGCAATCGCACGGTCGAGGAGAATCTCGACCTGTTCGAGCGGATGCGCAAAGGCGAATTCCCCGACGGCTCCAAGACGCTTCGGGCTAAAGTCGATATGGCCCATCCCAACCTGAACATGCGAGACCCCATCATGTACCGGATCGTACACGAGACACACCATCGCCAGGGCGACAAGTGGTGTATCTACCCGATGTACGACTGGGCGCATGGGTTCGAGGATTCCATCGAGGGCATCACGCACTCGATCTGCACGCTGGAGTTCGAGAACCACCGGCCGCTCTACGACTGGTTCATCGACGCGGTCAACGAGGACCGCACCGATGACGGCTCCGGCCCGTGGGGCAAGAAGATCCATCACCCACAGCAGATCGAGTTCGCCCGCCTGAGCCTGACGTACACGGTGATGAGCAAGCGCAAGCTGCTCAAGCTGGTCAAGGAAGGCTTCGTTCGCGGTTGGGATGACCCCCGTATGCCCACGATCTCCGGCATGCGACGGCGGGGCTATTCGCCTTCCGGCGTCCGCAACTTCTGCAAGCTCATCGGCGTCAACAAGTTCAATAGCACCGTCGATGCGGCCCTGCTGGAGCACTGCCTGCGCGAGGACCTGAACAAGACCTCGCCGCGAGTGATGGCCGTGCTGCATCCGCTCAAGGTCGTCATCGACAACTATCCAGAAGGCCAGGTCGAGGAACTCGACGCCGTGAATAACCCCGAGGACCCGGCCGCCGGGACGCGCAAGGTCCCCTTCTCGCGCGAGCTGTACATCGAGCGGGAGGACTTCATGGAGGAGCCGCCGAAGAAGTTCTTCCGACTGGCCCCCGGCCGGGAAGTCCGCCTGCGTTACGGCTACTTCATCACCTGCACCCGCGTCGTAAAGGACGCCAAGGGCGAGATCGTCGAGCTCCACTGCACCTATGACCCGGCGACCCGAGGCGGCGATGCCCCGGACGGCCGCAAGGTCAAGGCCACCTTGCACTGGCTCTCCGCCGCACGCGCGATCAAGGCCGAGGTCCGCCTCTACGACAACCTGTTCACGAAGCCCGACCCAGAGGATGTCCCCGAAGGCCAGGACTTCACGGCGAACCTGAACCCAGACTCGCTGGAGACGCTGACCGACTGCTACGTCGAGCCATCGCTGGCCGGCGCCGCCCCATCGAGCCGCTACCAGTTCGAGCGCCTCGGCTACTTCTGCGTCGATCCCGACAGCACCGCCGGCAGGCTCGTCTTCAATCGCACCGTCACCCTGAAAGACACCTGGGCCAAAATCCAGCAGAGTCAGCAACAAGGATAGCGACAGGAGCTGATGGCTTGTCGCAGAAGCAACCACGTGGAGCCTGTAGCAGAATGAATGCACAAGGGGAGCCTTATGTCATTCCCGCGAAGGCGGGAATCCATTTACCCGCCCAATGATTCTGGACCCCCGCCTGCGCGGGGGTGACGTAAAGAGAGGATTCAGATGATCCTATGGGGAGAACAGAGGAGAGCCGGCGCTGCTATCGCCCGGCAATCATGCATCATCTGGGTGTCGCTGGTACTGGTTGGGGTGGGAACGATGCTGGGGTGTCGTGCCCCGGCTGCCGGCGCCGGCGGACGGTTGGAGGCACGTATCGTTGACGATGCGACGGGTACGCCGCTGGCGGCAAAGGTCGCGGTCACGAATCCCGACGGCAGGTTCGTAGAGATCGAAGGCAAGCACGACCACGTGCAGTACCTGGGCAAACGCTGGTGCTACGTGGATGGTTCCTTTACGCTGGCCATTGCAGAATCGGGAGTAACCGTCGAGATTCGCCGGGGACTGGAGACGTTGCCATTGTCCGCGGCGATTTCCGGCGACGCGTCCGGTAAGGCAATCCAGAAGACCTATCGTCTGCGACGATGGATCGATATGCGCAGCAAGGGCTATGTCAATGGCGACATCCACGCGCATTTGCCCATTCCGAAAGAAGCGTAT
This sequence comes from Sedimentisphaerales bacterium, assembly GCA_963708075.1. GTDB lineage: Bacteria > Planctomycetota > Phycisphaerae > Sedimentisphaerales > Anaerobacaceae > PLanc-01. Next base: position 6,949,581 of record OY970194.1, on the reverse strand, counting down.
CCCCAGATGCGTGCAGAGGACCTGAATGCATTGGTGCTTCTGTACCTGCCTGATCCGGACAATCCGCCGGCGATCAACAAGTACTTCACAGGTCGGATCGACACCCATTCGACTCCGGGCTGCGAGATCTACGTGGGCCAGGAGATCCAGGACTGGCAGATGGGGCACTTGAATATGCTCGGCCCGAGCCGGCTGGTCCCCGGCTATCCCTGCGCCGGCGGCACGCTCGAATACTGGAAGAGCCGGCCGCAGTGGGACCTGATCCGGGCCATGCGGGCCGTGCGGGAACAGAACGGCACGGTCTTCTGGCCGCACATGTCCTCGTTGCCCGGCGAGGAACTTCCTATTGGTGTCGCCCTGGGCCTCGTGGATGGGGTCGAACTGATCACATGGAACGATCCGACGCAGCTTCCGAACCACTGGGGTCCCTGGCTGAACTCCGGCATGTCCCAAGCCGAGTTCCCCACCCTGCGCGGCGTAGACCTTTATTACCAGTTCCTCAACGCCGGGTTCCGTCTGCCTATCGCTGCCGGGACGGACAAGCTCGGTGAAGAGATCCCCCTTGGCAGCAATCGCGTATATACGAAGGTCCAGGGGCCGGCGACCTATGACGCCTGGCTGGCAGCCGTCAAGGCAGGCAGAGCCTTCGTCACGAATGGCCCGATCCTGGAGTTCGAAGCCAACGGCGCCGCGGCCGGAGATGTGGTCGAGTTCCAGGGCGCCACGCGCATCAAGGCTCGTGTGACGGCCCGTTCCATCCTGCCCTTCACAACCCTGGAGATCGTCTTCAACGGCGACGCGGTCGGTCACAAGACCCTTGCGATCCCGAACAATCCCGCGAAGGACGGTCTCTATTCGATGGAGGTCGAGACCACGGTCGAGTTGACAAAGAGCGGCTGGCTCGCCGCCCGCGTAGTGGATCATCCGGACCTCAAGAATCGAATCCTTCCGCGAGACGTCTCCGTCTTCGCCCACACCGACCCGATCTATTTCCTGCAGGACGGGCGCAAGGTCCGGGAGGAGGCCTCCGTTGCGTACCTTCGCAAGTACGTCAAGGGCGTGTTGCACTGGCTCGGGACCGAGCCGTCTTTCGCCAACGAGGACGACCGCCGCGAAGCCCAGCGGGCGGCCGAGGAAGCCCTGCGGTTCTATGAAGGCCTGTGAGACTCTGTCTCGATGAAGGCAAAGGCATCATTGCCGACGAATTGGCCGCATCGTTCAGAATAGGGGCCATTCGCGTTCAAATCCTGCAGGACTTTGCCCTTGCTGCACGCGGGGTTTGTCCCATAGATTGTGATGTGTGATGGAATACGTGTTACTTCTTCTGCTGGGCTTGGTGGTCGGCGCGTTCGGCACACTCATCGGAGCCGGCGGCGGCTTTGTCCTCATGCCGATCCTCCTGTTGGCCTACCCCACCAAAGAGCCTGCCACGCTGACGGCGATCTCTCTGGCCGTCGTCTTCTTCAATGCGGCCAGCGGGTCCTATTCGTACGCAAGGATGAAGCGAGTGGACTTCAAGTCGGGCTGGCTGTTCCTGCTGATGGGCGTGCCCGGCGCGGTTGCCGGCGCCGTGATCGTCAACTACATTCCACGCCAGGCGTTCAACTTCGTATTCGGTCTGCTTCTGCTCGCTGCCGGGCTCTTCATCTTCCTCCACACATTCGGTGACGGCAAGCGCAGGCACTGGCCGAGAGCTACGTTCACGCGGACCCTCGTCGACGCCGATGGCACACAGCACATCTACACATACGATCTTGCCCTGGGCATGACACTGAGCTTCGCCGTGGGTCTGGCGTCCAGCATGCTGGGCATCGGCGGCGGCATCATCCATGTTCCGATCATGGTGAACTTGCTGGATTTCCCCGTGCACATTGCGACTGCCACGAGCCACTTCATCCTCGCCGTGGTGGCGTTGACGGGCACCGCGGTGCACGTGATCGATGGCTCCCTGGGATGGGAGGAGGCGCCTCGTCTGTTGGCGATCGCAGCGGGAGCCGTTGCCGGAGCACAGGCGGGAGCCCGGATGTCCAGGCACATTCACGGACGATGGATCATGCGCAGCCTGGCCGCAGCTCTTGGGCTCGTTGGGGTCCGCATTCTGATTTTGGCGGTCACGGCCATGCCGTCCGCTCCATAGTGGAGCGACGACATCAGCCGAACAGCTCGTTGAATTTCGCCTCTATATCGGGCTGTTCGCAGAGGGTCTGGCCGATGAGGACGGCCCGGACGCCGGCCGCTTTCAGTCTTCGCACATCGTCTCGCGTCCTGATGCCGCTCTCGGAGACCAGCTCGCCGTCGTCGTCGAGCAGGCCGGCCAGACGGATCGTCGTGCCCAGGTCCACCTTCATCGTGGTCAGGTCGCGATTGTTGATGCCCAGGATGCTGTAGCCCTTCTTCGGGAACCCGATCAGGCTGCGGACGGCCAGGAGCGTGTCGGCCTCGTGCACCTCCACCAGCACGGTCAAGCCAAGCTCGCCGGCGGCGATCATCAGGTCGATCATATCGCCCGGCCGCAGCGCCTCGGCAATCAGCAGGATCGCATCCGCCCCGGCCGCGCGGGACTCATACACCTGCCACATGTCGATGATGAAATCCTTGCGCAGCACCGGCAGCGACACCGCCTCCTTCACCTGCTCCAGGTATTCCAGCTTGCCCTGGAAATACTTCTCGTCGGTCAGGACGCTGATCGCGTCGGCCCCGCTGCGTTCGTACGTCTTCGCGATTTCCACCGGGTCGAAATCCTCGCGGATCAGCCCCACGGAAGGCGAGGCCTTCTTGACCTCGGCAATGACGTTGATCCCGCGAGGATTGCGTTTCGTGACCGCCTTGTAGAAGTTGCGGCATTTCGGCTTGCCGGCTGCCTGCTCCCTGAGCTGCTCCAAGCTGATCTGCGATTGCCGCTGTTTTACTTCTTCCCGCTTATCGGTAATGATACTATCCAGAATATTTGCCAAGATTCTATCCTATCCACAGGCAGGCATTGCCCGCCCCCCATTTCCCAATGTTGCCATCTGCTTACACGATCATTGCTGCGAGGCAAGCTGATTGGCAATGTTCACGTATCCCATGCGCAGATCGCTAAGCGTGTTCTTGAGCAACTCTTCTTCCTCCGGCGTCAGGTTGCCCTTGGTCTTCTGCCCGATGGCCTCGAGCATATCGATATTGTACCGGGCCAGCTCGAGATCCGGCTCGCGGTCCTCCTCACCCTTGATCTGGATCAAGCCCAAGGCGAAGAGGGCCTGCGTCGTCAGCATACTGACCAGGCCGGCCAAGTCTCCGCGAGGCAGGCCACGAGGGCCCCTCTTGGGTCCTTCCGCCTCCTCCTTCTTCTTCTCCACCGCCTCCTGTGCGGCTAGCTTGTCTTTCTCCCGCTGCGCCTCGCGTTTCCAATCCTCATCGATGATGATCTTCTTTTCTTCGTCGGCCATATCCGTCCTCTACCTTCCCCTGTACTTCTTCATGCTTCGGTCGATATCACGCTTCTGCTCGCGCTCGGTGATCGTCCGGCGCTTGTCAAATTGCCTCTTGCCCTGCGCCAGGGCCAACTCGACCTTGGCGATACCCTTCTTCGTGAAATAGATCCGCAGCGGAACCAGCGTAAAGCCCCGCTGCTCGAGCTTGCTCCAGATCCGGTGCAGCTCGGCCTTGTGCAGGAGCAGCTTTCTCTTTCGAGCCGGGTCATGCCCCATATTCCCCGCCTGCTGGTACGCCGCGATCTTCGTCCCGACCAACCAGCATTCGTCATCCTGCATCCTGGCGTACGAGCCGGTCAGGTCTGCCGCCGCGGCCCGGAGCGACTTCACTTCACTGCCGCGAAGCTCGATCCCGGCCTCGAACTTCTCCACGAGCTCGAAATCGTGGTATGCCTTCTTATTGACGGCTACAGGGTTTTCTTCTTTTTTCGCGGGTTTGTTCGCCATTTGCTCATCATAGCCGCAAGAAAACTGTTTTGCAAGCCGCACATGAACTGTCCGCATACCCCTTATTGCCGGCGGATGATGCTTGCCAATCAGCTTTTTTCGACTCGTCCGGCGAGTTGATCTTCGCCGGGGACGAGGGTTCGCTGGTGCTCGGCGACCTCCTTTTGGATGTCCGCGATGATCTTGGGATGGTACTTGGCGACGTCGAACTGCTCCGAGGGGTCATGGTCGAGGTTGTAGAGCAGCGGCGGGTCGTGCGTTTCAGGCTTGTCGGTCCCGTAGCCGGATTGCGTGATGAAGTGAGCTTTGAATGAGCCCTTGCGAACGGCGTGAAGCCGGACGCCACGATAGTAGAATACGGTGTTGCGCGGGCTTGGGCCCCTCGCGAACAGGACGGGCGAGAGGTCCAGGCCGTCGATGACGCGGTCCGACGGCACTTCGCCTCCGGCCAACTTGATCATCGTCGTGAACAGGTCCATCGTGCAGCCCATTTCGCGGATCACAGCAGGCTGGATCGTGCCGGGCCACCACGTAATGCAGGGCTCGCGCATACCGCCTTCGTAGGTGCAGCCCTTGCCCTCGCGCAGCAGGCCCGCCGAACCGCCGAGCAAGTTGAACATCAGCCACGGGCCGTTGTCCGACGTGAAGACTACAAAGGTATTCTCCGCGAGCTTTTCACGCTTCAGGGCATCGAGGACTTGGCTGACGCTCCAGTCAATCTCCTCAAGGGCATCTCCATATAGTCCGCGCGGGCTCTTGCCCCGGAAATCCTTCGAACGAAACAGCGGGACGTGCACCATGGTATGTGCGAGGTAAAGGAAGAAGGGCCGGTCCTTGCTGCGCTCGATGAATTGCACCGCCTCCTCGGTGTACCGCTTCGTGAGGGTATTCTGGTCGGCCGGCCGCTCGACGATCTCGGTATTCTGCATCAGGGGCACGTTCCAGTACTCAACCTTTGGATTCTTGAAGGCTTCCCGACCCTGGCCGCCGACACGATCCATGTCGTTGCTGTAGGGGACGCCGAAGTAGTAATCGAAGCCGTTGTTGGTGGGCAGGTACTGCGGCAGATGGCCGAGGTGCCACTTGCCGATGCAGGCGCTCGTATAACCTTGCGGCTTGAGCGCCTCGGCGAGCGTGATCTCGTTCTGTGGCAACCCTCCTGAAGAGTCCGGGAACAGGACGCGGCGGGCGTCGCTGCACATGCCGCTGCGGATCGGCAGCCGGCCGGTCAGCAGTGCGGCCCGGCTCGGCGTGCAGACGGATGCCCCAACGTAGAAATCCGTCCACCGCTGCCCCTCGGCGGCCATGCGGTCCAGGTTCGGCGTGCGAATCGTCGGATGGCCGTAGCAGGCCAGGTCGCCATAGCCCAGATCGTCGGCGAAGATGATCACGAAGTTCGGCCTCTTGTCAGTCCTGCGCGCCTGGGAGACTCCAAGCTCGCGCGTACATCCCGCGAGCGCCAGCCCCGTTGCTCCCACTCCAATCCACCTGACAAATTCCCGTCGTGTCATTTGAGCCTTCATGTCTGTCCCCTTTGCTACGGTCGAGCCATCGGCAAGCTGGCGCTTGCCGCTGCCACCCAAGAGGCGAGCGCGTCCGCTCACACTCTCCCCGGCGGGCGCCGGCCGGTGCCGGTCGTTTTCTGCAGTGAGTCGCCCAGGTCCTGTCGCATACGGTCGGCCATCTGCGTGAGGCGTTCCACGACGTCCGAGTGTTCTACCGCCACGTTATGCTGCTCGCCGATATCGTTTTCGAGGTCGAACAGGGCCACATCGATCTCAGCCTGCTCGTACTTGGCGGGTATGCCTCCGGTGCCACCCGGCCGGCCGTTCAGCGTGCGGTAATTGTGCGGCAGGTGCAGCTTCCACTTGCCGCTACGGACCGCCTCCAGAGCCCAAGCCTGATAGTAGAAGAACGCCTCGTGCGGGCTCTTGGCCCCGCGCTCGCCGGCGATCAGCGGCCAGATGTCTTTGCCGTCGATGGTGTGGTCGGGCAGCTTGGCGCCGGTCAGGCGGGCAATCGTCGGCAGGATATCCATCGTGGAGACCGGCTCGCGGCAGACTTTGCCGCCGGGAATCCTGCCCGGCCATCGCATGATCGTCGGCTCGCGCTGGCCACCGTCGAAGGTTGTACCCTTGCCCTCGCGCAGCGGCTTGGCCGAGCCCGCATGATCGCCGTAACTGAGCCAGGGACCGTTGTCCGAGCAGAATACGACCATCGTGTTCCTGTCGAGACCCAGGCGCTTCAGCGTGGACATGATCTGGCCGACCGACCAGTCGATCTCCATGACGACATCGCCGAAGAGACCGCGTTTTGACTTGCCTTTGAATTTGTCCGAGACGTGCAGCGGAACGTGGACCATCGAGTGCGGCAGGTACAGAAAGAACGGGCGGTCCTTGTTCTTCTCGATGAATTGCACGGCGTGTTCCGTGTACCATGTCGTCAGTTGCGTCTGGTCGGGATCGAGTTGGATAACCTTGTCGCCCTCGATGAGCGGCAACTCCGGATAGGCCTTCGGATTCTCCGGATGACGCGGCCGCATATCGTTGGAATAGGGCAGGCCGAAATACTCGTCGAAGCCGTGGCGGGTGGGCAGAAATTGCGGCTCATCGCCCAAGTGCCATTTGCCAAAGCATGCCGTGGCGTACTCGAGCGGCTTGAGCATCTGGGCTATTGTCACTTCCTGATCGCTGATGCCGATTTTCGCTCGCGGGCCCAAGACGTTGGGCAGACCCACCCGCTGGGGATAGCAGCCGGTCAGCAGCGCCGCCCGGGACGGCGTGCACACAGAGGAGGCCGCATAGAAGTCGGTGAATCGCGTACCCTCGGCCGCCAACCGGTCGATGTTCGGCGTCTCGTACCCCTGAGCGCCGAAGCACCCGACATCGGCATAGCCCATATCGTCAATGAAGACGATCACAAAGTTCGGGGGCCGATCCTTGTCGCTCGCCGATACCTCTCGCAAAGAACGGCTGCATCCCGGCATGACCACCGCGGCGACCGTCAAGCCGATTCCTTTCAGGAATTCCCGTCGGTTCATTTCAAATCTCATCTTGCGTTGACTCCACTCAACTCTGCTGAGGCTTCTTCAGCGGCCAGGGTTGCACGGCACAGCGTGCGGCCCAGTTCTCGTATTGTGCAGCCAACTCCTGGACCTTCTGCGGGTGCTGTGCGGCGAGGTCGTGCATCTCGGTGCGGTCGGCGGCGATGTCGTAGAGTTCCCAGCCGCCCGGGTGCTTGGAGACGAGCTTCCACCGGCCCTGCCGCACGGCCCGGTTGCCCTCGTGCTCCCAGAAGATGGTCCGCTCATGGAGGGACTTGCCCTCGAATGTGGGACGCAGGCTAATTCCCTCCGCTGGCTGAATCTTATGCCCCTCGCGCTCCACCGGGTATTTGGCGCCCGAGACATCGACGCAGGTCGCCATGATGTCGATCAGGTGACCCGGGTCGTGACAGAGTCGGGCACGTGCTTTGATGCCTGCGGGCCAGTGACAGATGAGCGGCGTGGAGATGCCGCCCTCGTGAACCCAGTGCTTGTACTCGCGGAACGGCGTGTTGGAAACGTTCGCCCAGTTGCGGCCGTAGCCCATGTAGGTATCCGCCGGGCCCGGCATCACGCCCGGCCCGCCTCGCACAGGCCGGCCGTCACGCGCCTTCATCGGCGGCCAGATCTTCGGCTGAAGCTCATCCGGCGCCATCGGCCGATTGTCCTTGACTCCGTCAAGCCACTTCCTGTTGATCGCCGGCCCCCGGCCCATCGGCTCGGCACAGCCGCCGTTGTCCTGGAGGAAGAAGATCAGCGTGTTCTCGAATTCCCCCTGCTTCTTCAACTCCGCCACGACCCGCCCGATGCCCTGATCCATCGCGTCGATCATGGCAGCGTACACCTCCATGCAGCGGGCCTCCCAGTCCTTGGGCTCGACGCCCTCCCAGTCCCCGGCCTGCGGGCTCAACTGCCAGTCTTTGTGGATCAGGCCCATCTTCTTCATCCGCTCGAAGCGCTGCAAGCGAAACGGCTCATAACCGCGGTCGTACTTGCCTTTGTACCTGGCGATGTCCCTCTCCAAAGCGTGCATAGGCCAGTGGGCGGCGGTGAAGGCCAGGTACATGAAGAAGGGCTTGTCCGGCGATTGCCGGTAGTGCTCGGCGACATACCGCACGGCATTGTCGCTCAGCGCATGCGTGTAATAGAACTCCTGCGGCTTGTACTCGGGATCGTTCTCGGGCGTGATGAACGTGTTGTCGCGGCAGAGGGTCGCCGGGTCGTAGTAGCTCCCGGCCCCGGTGATCGTCCCATAGAACCGCTCGAAGCCGCGCTGCAACGGCCAGTTGTGCCTGGGGCCGTCCTTGCCGGAGTGTCGCGTCACATGCCACTTGCCTGCCATGTAGGTACGGTAGCCGGCCGGCCTGAGTACCTCGGCAATGGTAAAGCAGCGATTGTTCAGGTCGCCTCGATAGCTGTCGAAGCCGTTGTCCTCCATCATATGTCCGATGCCCGCCTGGTGCGGGTAGAGGCCGGTCACCAGCGAGGCTCGCGTAGGGCAACATCGGGCACAGTTGTAGAACTGCGTGAATCGCAGGCCTTCCGTGGCAAGGCCGTTCAGGTTCGGCGTGTAGATTTCACTGCCGTAGCAGCCGATATCGGAAAAACCCATGTCGTCGGACATGATCAGCAGAATATTCGGCCGGCGGGCCGCCTGCGAGGAGACCCGCGATGTCGTGTGGCAGCCAGTAAGCCCTGCCGCCACGGCCCCCATGCCGAATGCTCTCAGAAAGTCACGACGCGTCCAACTCGTTCTCTGCATTTTGACTCATCTCCTTCACTATGGGTGGCATCGGCAAGCGCCCGCTTGCCGATGGCTCGTGTCTGCGTCTGGACACCATCGGCAAGCTCCGAAGACTCCGCTTGCCGCTGCCACCCGGTATCCACCAGATTAGAATAGCGGGGCCACAAGTAAACACATTCGTCACACAGGTCGGCTGTAACCCTGCTGCTTGTAGCGTTCGAGCAGGTCGGCAAGACGTTTGACGATCTCCGGCCGCGCGGCCCAAAGGTTCTTCTGCTCGCCCGGGTCGTCATCAAGGTTGTAGAGCTGGCCTTCGGGTTCGCCGGGCTTCGGCTTGATCTGCCGGGGAGGCGTGAAGCCGCCCGAGCCAAGGCCTTGAACCAGTTTCCACGGCCCCTGCCGGATGGCAAACATGCCGTTGCCCGAGTGATGGATCGTGGCCTCGCGGATCGGCGTCTCCAAACCGGGATTCAGAATCGCCGGCAGGAAATTGTAGCTGTCCGGACCGGCCTCTGCAGGCAGCGGGTCGCCGACAACGGCCGCGAAGGTGCGCAGCATGTCCGTCAGGCAGATGGTCTGGTCGCTCTGTGTACCGGGCTGGATGTGGCCGGGCCAGCGGCAGATGAACGGGACTCGATGACCGGCCTCGTGGATATCGGATTTCTGCCCGCGCCAGGCGCCATTGGCACGGTGACCAGACTTATCGATCTGCTCGGCCATGCAGGGTGAGCCGTTGTCTGAGGTGAAAACCACCAGCGTGTTGTCCTTGAGCCCGGCGTCATCCAGCGTCTTGACGATCTGTCCCACGGTCGAGTCGACCTGCGTGACGAAGTCCCCGTACCAGTCCACCTTGGTCTTTCCCCGAAACTCTGCCGTCGGCATCCACGGGGTATGCGGGGCGGTGAGAGGGACATAGAGGAAGAAGGGCTTTTCGGTGGCCTGGCGTTTGAGGAATTCGACCGACTTGGTCGTGATGGTGGGCAGAACAGCGTAGAAATCGAACGACGGGGCGATGGGCCCGGCTCGCCAGAAGCCGTCGCCGCCCTCCCATTGTCGCTTGCTTCCGGGCGTGTGCCCGGTCGGGGCCTCCACGAGCCGGCCGTTCTCCAGCCAGCAGTATGGATCCATGTCCAGCGAGGCCGGGATGACGTAGCTGTAATCGAACCCGACCGACTGCGGCCCGTGCGTCACAGGCCCAACCCAATCGACGTTGTCACCCCCGGGCTTTTTGCCCGCGTCCTTTGCCGCCCAGCCCAAGCCAAGATGCCATTTGCCGACGCATCCGGTGTTGTAGCCGTGCCTCTTCAGCAGTGACGCGAGCGTCAGCCGGTCGGCCTCGATCAGCGGCTCGCTGTAGCCATTCAGCACCCCCTGCTTGAGGCGCGACCGCCAGCAGTACCGGCCCGTCAACAGGCCGTACCGCGTGGGTGTGCAAACCGCCGAGGGCGAGTGCGCGTCCGTGAACCGAATCCCCTGCCCCGCCAATCGATCTATCTGTGGCGTCGGAATCTTCGATTCACGGCTGTAGCAAGTCGGATCACCGTACCCGAGATCATCCGCGAGAATGAAAATGATGTTGGGTTCTCTTGCCGACAAGCTCGGTTGATTGAGCGAGACCGGAGGCCGCGCCCAAAGCGAGCGACGCACCACAGCCCCCCATGAGTCTAAGAACATCCCGTCGAGTCATCCCAGCTTTCATAGCACCATCTCCTCGCGTTTTTCCACCACGAACTTCCCGTACCGCAGCGCCAGGGGTGGCAGTACAAACAGGTTGAGCACGGTCGAGGTCACCAGGCCGCCGACAATGACGATTGCCATCGGGCCTTCAATCTCGCGACCCGCTTCGCCCGTGCCGAGCGCCAGCGGCAGCAGGCCCAGCGCCGTGACGGTTGCCGTCATCAGAATCGGGATCAGCCGTTCGGAGGCCCCGCGAATGGCGGCCTCCGGGCCCCAGGTCATGCCTTCCTCGTTCACCAGGTGCTCGAAATGAGAGATCATCATGATGGAGTTGCGCGTCGTGATGCCGAAGAGGGTGACGAAGCCGACGAGCGAGCCGATGGTCAGCGCATTGTCGTCCGAGCCGGCGAGCACGCCGACCAGCCAGATCGCCAGCACGCCGCCGACCAGTGCAAAGGGGACATTGGCCAGCACCAGGAGGAGGTTGCTTCCGTTGCCGAAAGCGATGGCCAGCAGCAACAGAATCCCCACGCCGGCAATGGCCGAATGAAGCAGCAGTTGTTGTTGTGCTGCCGCCTTGGCCTGGGCGGCGCCGCTGAAGACGGCGTAGGTGCCTCCGGGAAAGCTGGCCTTCGCAGCCACCTGCTTCTTCGCCTCCGCCACGAACGACGTCACGTCCCGCCCGCTCGTGGCGCAAGTCACCGTCTGGCGGCGGCGGGCCCCCTCGTGCATGATGGATTGTCGCCCGCTCGTCGGATAGATATCCGCCAACTCCCGCAGCGGCACGCGTGTCCCCTGCGTGCCGGACAGCATCAGCTCGCCGATAGTCTCCGGGTCCCGGCGGGCGGACTCATCCAGGATCACCGCCACGTCGGCGACCACGTTGGCGCGATGCGTTTCGGCCACAACCGTTCCCTGGTAGGCAGTCTGCACGGCTTCGAGCACCTCCACCGGCCGAAAACCCAACTGTGTCAATCGCTCCGGCCGCAGGCTCACGGCGAAGCGAGGCTGGCCCGGCGGGGCCTTCACCTGCACGTCCGCCGCACCCGGTACGGCGGCCAGGATCTTCGCCACCTCGGCCGCCTTGGCGTCCAGCAGGTCGAGGTCGTCGCCGAAAATGTTGACAACCACGGGTGCCGTCTCGCCGGTGAGCGTCTCGCCGATGCGATCTCCGAGGAAGGTCAGCACCTCAAACTGAATACCGGGAAACTTCTTGAGGACGTCACGCACTTCGTCGGCCATCTTCGCCTCTTCGCGGCCCGGCATGGGTTTGAGATCCATGTGAAATTCGCTGCGGTTCGGGCCCCATGGGTCCTCGCCAAGCTCGGCGCGGCCGACCTGCTGCTCGATGGTGTCGATCCTCGGATGTTTCAGCATCTCCTGCGAAATCTGTTTGCCGATTCGGAGCATCTCCGGCAACGAGGTGCCCGGGGCGGCAAACACCTGGAGGACGAAATGGCCCTCGCGGAACTCCGGCAGAAATTCGCCTCCGAAGAACGGCACCCGCGTCAGGGCGGCGATGCAGATGACGGCCACGACCACCATGATCGCTCGCGGCCGGCGGGTGGTGAATCTCAGGATTCCGCGATAGATGACTTTCAACACGTGCTGGATGCGAGGCTCCTCGGCCCTGCGTGCGCCCTTGTCGAATACCAGATAGGCCAGCGCCGGCGTCAGTGTCAGCGCCATCAGCAGGGATGCCAGAATCGCCAGGATGTAGCTTAACGCCAGCGGAGAAAAGAAACTGCCATGCAGACCCGTCAGTGTGAGCACCGGCAGGAATACAAGCGCCACAATGAACGTGGCGTACACGACGGCCCGCCGCACCTCCAGTGAAGCGTCCAGCACGACCCGGAACACAGGTCGCGGTTGCGGCAGCGTCTTATTCTCGCGGAGCCGCCGGAAGATGTTCTCCACATCGATGATGGAGTCGTCCACGACTTCGCCCAGCGCGATGGCCAGGCCGCCGAGTGTGATCGTGTTGATCGTGACGCCGAGTTTCTCAAGCACAACGACGGCCGTCAGCAGCGACAGGGGAATGGCCGTCAGTGAGATGAACGCCGTGCGCACGCTGCCCAGCAGCAGAAACAGCACGGCCGCCACAAGGATCGCACCGAGCGCAAGCGAGTGCTTCATGTTCCGCAGCGCATTCTCGATGAATGTTGCCGGCCGGTGCAGACGCGGGTACAGCGTGATTCCTTCCTTCTCGAATACCGGCTTCATCTCCGCCAGCGCCGTCTCCAGCGCCCTCGTCACCTCCATCGTGTTGGCGCCGAACTGGCTGGACATCGTCATCAGGACGCCGGGCCGGCCCATGATGACCGTGTCGCCGAATTTCGGCTCGGCGCCTTCCACCACGCGAGCCACATCCTTGAGCCGCACACTGATGCCGTCCTTGTACGCCACGACGACCCCGCCAAGGGCGTCGGGCGTCAGCGCCTGGCCTTCCGTCTGAATCGTGATGCGCTGGTTGCTGGTCTCGACGAAGCCGGCGCCCATCACGGCGGTCGAGGCCCGCGAGGCTGTCAGTACGTCGGACAGCGTCAAGTCATAGGCGAGCAGGCGGTCCGGCAGGACCTGAATCTGAAGCTGGCGGACCTCACCACCGAAGGTGCTGCACTTGGCGACGCCGGGCACGGAAAGCAGCCGCGGCTTGAGCGTCCAGTCCGCGAATGTCCGCAGTTGCATCGCCGTCATGTTGTCCGAAACCAAGCCGATCTTCAGCAAGTCCATCGTGGACGACGTCAGGGGCGTCATGCGCGGCGTCCTGGCACTGGCAGGCAACTCCCCCGCCGTCTCCGCCAGTTTCTCCGCCAGCATCTGGCGGGCAAGGAATACGTCCGTCCCTTCCTTGAACACGGCAGTGATGATCGACAGCCCCTGGATCGACTCCGAGCGCAGCGACTCCATGTCACCGAGGCCATTGACCATCGTTTCGACCGGCTGCGTGATCAGCAGCTCGACCTGTTCCGGCGACAACCCGGGCGCCTCGGTCTGAATCACCACCTGCGGCTGGACAAAATTCGGAAACACGTCGAGCTTGGCATTCTTGGCGACATAGAGTCCATAGGCAAGAAGGATGCAGGCCAGCACCACGACCACCCCACGGTACTTCAGGCAAAACCGGACCAGCGCTTGCAGCATGGAACTCTACTCGCCTCCCCCCTGTCCTTTGAGCTCCTCGGAGAGCAGTTCCTGCGCCCCAACGACGACGACCTTGTCCCCCGGCTTGAACCCCTCGCCGACAAACCATCCGTTGCCGGCCGGACGCCCGATAACTACAGCCTTTCGCTGGAAGATATCCTTGGCGGCCTGAAGATAGACAAAGGTCCGGCTTTCGTGACGCAGCAGCGCCTCGTGAGGCACGATCACACCGGATTGCGCTGGGCCGGGGATGGTCAGCCACGCAAGCACCGCCATGCCCGGGGGCGGCGGACTGACCTTCACGAGAAAGAGAAAGCCCAGGCTTTGCGTCTGCGGGTCGGCATTCGGGGCGGGCCCAAGATACTGGGCTTCCACCAGATTCTCCGGCGCCGCCAGCGGGGCGATGCGCCCGCCGGTAGGCGGAGCCGCCAAGCGCTCGCCGAGCGGGACATCCACGCGGACCAATGCAGCTTGCTGCGAGACCAGAGACTGGACAAACGCAGGCACGTCCGGCTGTGCCATAACCGCCTGACCCCAGCCCAGCAGCAGGCGAGACCGCACGGACTCAAGTGAAATCTGGTCTCGCTTCATGGCCACCTCAGCGGTCTCCAGGGCGCGGGCGGAAGCATTCTGGTTCTGCGAATACAGGGTCCTGAGCCTCTCGTATTCTTTGGTGGAGCCTTCCAGTGACGCTTGAGCCGTTGCGGCTTCCACAGCCAACGCTGCCAACGGCGACGGGTCCAGGACACGGCCGAAGCCCCTCACCTCCGGCGCTACCTGGGCTGCGGGCAGGGACTCCACCTTCAGCCCCGTGCGGGTCTGTGTCTCCTGATCGAGCTTGACAAGCGTCCGGCCATCGACGTCGTGTTGAATGAATGATTCCGCGACTTGCTCCTCGGATGCCGGGTCTTCGGATTCCTGTCCTTTCCAGGCTTGCGGATACTTGAAATAGAGGGCTGTGCCGGCCGCACCGAGGGCCAAGCCAGCCAGGATGCCCAAAATGACTTTGCTCACGATTTCTACTCCTTCCCGACTCGGGCACGCGGGTCCTGCTCGACAGATTTCAGAGCGTCAACGGGGACCCGAACGGCGTCCTCAAGCTGACCGAGCGCCTGCCGAGCCTTGACTATCGCATCGAGCCGGGCCACTTCGGTGAGGGACACTTCGAGCCGGGCCGAAGTGAGCTCGAACTGGTCTGCGGCGCCGGCCTTCACCATGGCCTCTACGGACCGAACGTGCCGGCGCTGCGTATCGAGGAGGCCGTCCATCCACCGCAACTGCTCCTGCGAGGCCGCGCGGGCCGCAAGTGCGCGGTCGATCTCGGCGATTACCTGAGCTTGCAGCGCAAGGAACCGGACTGCGCTTTCATCGCGTTTCGCTTCTGCTTCGGCGATTGGGCCTTCGTTGCGGTTGAGCACGAGCAACTCGACCCCCACGCCAAGCCCCCACTTGTGCTCGCCCTGATCGTACTCGTAGCCGGGGCTCAGGCGGATGTCAGGGTACTGCTTGGCGATTTCGAGCTGGAGCGCCGATTGGCTGGCGGCATAGCCGGCCAGCGCCGCTACGATGTCGGCCCGGCTGTGCAATGCCTGACGCCGGACCTCCATGGATTCCAAGTCACGCCTGGCGTCGGCCGGTAGCGACAGATCGAACCTCAGATCATGTCCCTCGATGGCTCGTAGCGGCACGCCGAGGGCTTCGGCCACGCTGGCGCGATTCTCCACTGCCTGACGCCGGGCGTCTCCAAGATCAGTCTGTGTCTTGATCTGGGCTACACGCGCGATTGTCAACTCCGTCGTTGCGATCTCGCCGGCAGCCAGACGGCCCTCCAGCAGCTTCAGGATTTGCTGCTGCACATCCTGCACATCCCGTAACAGTGCGACACGGCGATTGGCGCCGGCATAGTCCAGCAAACGGCTCCGCAGCCGACTGCGAATCTCCCAGGCCTGCGTGATAAGGTTAAGACGAGCGGACTCGGATTCCTGCTTCGCCCGCTCGATGCGGTAGCCGCGCTTGCCGGCCGTCTCAATCGTGGCGTCCAAAGTCAACGCTGCCACCCAGGGCGAAACCCCGCTCTCAGCATTGGTCGTGTATTGCGGCGATACCGCGGCGGCAGGGTTGGGACGCCCGCCGGCAGTGGTGATGCCCGCCTGTGCAACCGCCCACTGGGCCCGCGCCACGTCGAGGCCGGGATGGTAGAAAAGGGCCGCCAGCGTGAGCGTATCGAAATCCCACTCCCGCAACGGCCAATCGGCGATTTCCCCCTTCAGATTGGCCTGCAAAAACTCCCTCAACTGCGGGGCATCCAACGTGCGAGCTTCGAACCGCTCCGCCGTTTGCTGGGGCGACAGCGGCTTGGCCTCAAACCGAGCACAGCCGGCCAGCGAGGAAAGAACAACTGCATGGATAGCGATGGATTTCGCGACACGCACGTTCTGCATGGGCCCACTTATAACCGCCCCGTCGCGTCGCGTCAAGACGAACGAGTGAAAGCTCATGGCCGAAGCAGGAGCCATTAGCACACGAAGGCCCCAAGCAGCCAGACCGCCACGCTGATCGAGAGTTTGACGGCGAATCGCAGCATTACTTGATGAAACGTATGATCAAGGGATACGGGTAGCGATAGTGATAGCCGTCATTGGCCTTGATCGCGGCGATAATGAGCAACACGATGTCCACGATTGCGACCGCCGGCAGCAGCACGACACCAACGCAGGCAAATATCAGCAACCCCGCCACGACGCCGTAGATGAGCATCGTGATCTGAAAATTGAGAGCCTCCTTGCCCTGCTCATCAACGAATGGATGCTGATCCTTCTTGATCAGCCAGATGATGAGCGGCCCAATCACGCTGCCAATGGCGGGCACTACCAGGAAAGCAAGGCCTGCCAGGTGGCAAAGCATTGCCCACATGCGTGCGTCGCGGTTCATCTCTCGATCCATCTGGCCCGGCTCGATCACAGGCGGCACACTGGGCGGCCCTTGCGGCTCGCCCGCCCCGGGGACATCGTTCATGTTTGTCATGTTCCGACTCCGTTCACAAAAGCGATGGACTCTCTTGCCATACTCCGCCTGCTCTGGGCGGACTCTCGTTCTTACGCATCCTGCCAGCCTGTCTTTCTTTTTAGCCGAGAGCGTGCCGCCAGTCAAGGGAATCCCTTGACTGGGGGATGGAGTCTATGGTCTGCTGTGGGCCATGATTTGCAGATCGCAAGTCGTGCCCAAGGCTCTCGTTGAGGCGTTATTGGAGATCTTCCGGTGTCGAATGATCGAGCGTTGAGTGTACCGGCCGTGGCGTCAGTGGGCTGGTCCCGCTGGGGCGTCTGTGCCCTGCTGTTCTTCGCCACGACCCTCAACTACATCGACCGCCAGGTGATCGGCCTCCTCAAGCCCGATCTTGCCAAACAACTCGGCTGGAACGAGATCGATTACAGCAACATCGTCTTCGCCTTCCAGGTCGCCTATGCCATCGGCTATGCGGGCGCCGGCAGGCTCATCGACCGCCTGGGCGTCCGACTCGGCTACGCGCTGGCCGTCCTGTTCTGGAGCCTGGCCGCCATGGCCCACGCCCTGACCTGGTTCATCCCGCCCGAATCGAAGCTGGCCGACTGGATGTCCCCGGCCCTGCAGACCTCACGATTCTGGTTATTGGCCGCCCCGGCGACGGTGATCGGCTTCAGCGCCGCCCGTTTTGCTCTCGGACTGGCGGAGGGAGGCAACTTCCCGGCGGCGGTCAAGACCGTCACCGAATGGTTCCCAAAAAAGGAACGAGCCCTGGCCACAGGCATTTTCAACGCGGGCAGCAACGTCGGGGCCCTGGTGGCCCCCCTGCTGGTGCCATGGCTGGCAGTAAAGTACGGGTGGCCGACGGCGTTCCTGGTTACCGGTGCCATGGGGTTCGTTTGGGTGGCGGGCTGGTGGAGGCTATACCACAACCCGGAAAGACACCCTCGCATTTCGCCGGCGGAACTCGCCTACATCCGCAGCGACCCGCCTGATCCTGTCGCCAGGATTCCCTGGTTGTCGTTGCTGCGCTACCGCCAGACGTGGGCGTTTATCGCAGGGATGTTCCTCTGTGCGCCGATCTGGTGGTTCTACCTGTACTGGATACCGGACTTCCTCAACAAGAAGCACGGCCTGAACCTGTTGCAGTTGGGCCCGCCGCTGGTCGTGATCTACCTGATGGCGGACGTGGGCAGCATCGGCGGCGGGTGGCTGTCGTCATGGCTGCTCAAGCGAGGCTGGAGCGTGAATGCCGCCCGCAAGACGGCCATGCTGGTGTGCGCGTTGTGTGTCGTGCCGGTGTTTACTGCTTCGAGTGTCTCCAATCTTTGGGTGGCCACATTTCTGGTAGGGTTAGCTGCCTCGGCTCATCAGGGATTCGCCGCCAATCTTTACACGCTCGTCTCCGATACCGCGCCCCGCAAGGTCGTCAGCTCCATCGTAGGCATCGGCGGCATGGCGGGAGCCATCGCCGGCATGTTCAGCGCCATGCTCATTGGGCGCGTGCTCCAGTGGACAGGGCAGTACCGCGTGTTGTTTATCATTGCGGCCTGTGCGTACCTGGTGAACTTGCTGATCATTCACCTGCTGAACCCGCGCCTCGAGCCGATGAAACTCTGACAGGCTCCAGTGCTCTGGCTATTCTGATCTGGTGGATACCGGATGGCAGCACCAAGCGGAGTCTTCGGAGCTTGCCGATGGCGTGCAGACGTAGACATGGGCCATCGGCAAGCCGGCGCTTGCCGCTGCCACCCATCATAAGCAATATTCTGTAAGCACCGTTTTCGGATAGCCGGAGTACTAGTCCCGTGGTCCGGCGGTACTGACGTCGATGGGCTGGATGCCCAGCTCGGCAGCGGGCGAGCCGGGAGCGAACTGAACCTTGCCCTGCTGCCAGGCTGCCAGCTTCGGATCGGCGTGACGATCGGAGCCGCTGGGCTCAAGGGTGTAGCTGCCGGTTCGATTGTACTGGTCCAGCTTGTGACATTGGATCACGCCTTCTGCGCTGAACAGGATGTTGTTCGCCGTCGTGGCGATCCCCTCGTAGTTGTCGAACGTGATCTTGCCCCTGGCGCACAGGATATTCCTCTCGAACGTATAGCCGGAGGAACGAGGGAATGTGATCTGCATGTCCGTGTCGCTGATGAAGACGTTATTGCGGATCGCGTTGTTCGTCGCCATGTGATTGTGCGAGGGCCGGACTACGTTCACGGACAGGTTATTCTCCACGAGGCAGCCCTCGCACTGCTCATCGAGGTAGTACGCCGAGGCGCCGTAACCGCCCGTGTCGGTGATATCGTAAATGAAGTTGCCGCGCAGAACCAGGCCCTTGCCGCCAAAGCAGTAGATGCCCGCCCCATCGTGCAGTTCCTGCATGGCGTTGTGGATGCGGTTGGCCTCGATGCGATTGTTCTTGCCGCCGCAGGTCATGGCGGAGTACGGCGTATTGTACATGTGGTTGTGGCTGATCTCGCAATTCTGCCCGCTGCCGGTCAGGGCGATGGCGCTGGGATACGTCAGGCCAACATCGTGAACGCGATTGTCTGTAATCTTCGTGCCGCTGCCGTTGAAGCGGATGCCGCACGCGCCGACGTGATGCGTGTGACATCTCTCGATGCGCAGGTTTGAGCCGGACACCTTGATGGCCTGCCCGCCGGCGTTGACAATCTCAAGATCGGCAAACGTGCAGCCCTGGGCAAAGGCGGCGTTGACCGCTCCGCCGAACTTCTCCGCGCCAAAACCGCCCGCCTCCAGCGGCGTTGTCGTGACGGCCAGAGTCAGCCCCTGGACCACAATATCCTTTGCAGGGTTGTCCTTCGTGCCTTTGACTGTAATGATGGATTCGACGGTGGGAGCGATAACTTCTGCCGCAGCCATGTCCTCACCCGGCAGCGGCCAATAGACGACCTTGCCCCGGGTCCGGTCCAGGTACCACTGTCCCGGC
Source organism: Sedimentisphaerales bacterium (assembly GCA_963708075.1). GTDB lineage: Bacteria > Planctomycetota > Phycisphaerae > Sedimentisphaerales > Anaerobacaceae > PLanc-01. Next base: position 6,930,106 of record OY970194.1, on the reverse strand, counting down.
TCGGTCATGCCTTCCCGCACGTTCCACAGGATATACTTCTTAACGCCAAACGCGCCGGGCGGATGCCCCGCCGGGGTCGAAAAGGTCAGCGCGTGCGAGTTCGGGTCATTGGCGGAGACGCCGACAAGCGACTCATCCCACATGTGGTAGACAGTGATCTCGGCACTGCGGATATCGAGCCAGGGGCCAAGGTCCTCGGGCTTATACTTCATGGTGGTCAGTTCCTCGTTCGTCGGCTTGCGTTTCCAGCCGCCTCCGGTGGTGGACATCCACGGAACATCGAACTGGCTCAAGTGCTCAAAGTAGCCCTGCTTCGGGAGCCGTGCCCGCGGGCAGAATCGCCCGTTGACGATCAGGGCTCGGAAGTCCCATTTGCCCTCCTTGACGCCCGGCAATTCAGCCGCATAGAACCTGTCCCCGTCCTTCTCCCATCCCCCCACCTTCCTGCCGCCGTACAGGCAAGCCTTTCCGCCCGATTCGCCAACGATGCGCAGGCCATTGTCTTCGCTCGTAAGCACCAGCGGCTCGTTGACGGAGTACTGCCCCTCCTGAACCACGATCGTCCGCGTCTGCTTCGTACCCACTTTACGTGCCGCCCGGCACGCTGCCTCCAGCGTCGCCAGTGGCCCGTCCGTGCGATCGGCGTTGACCTGCGCCAGCCGCCCAGACCAACTGTCGCTGCCCCCGGGCGCCACGAAGAACGCGGTAGAATCCCCAGATTCATTTGTCCCAGCCGGCGATCCAGCGGCCATCACAGTACAGATGCTAATGATCACAAACGCATTTGCCATTTGCTCACCCCGTGACCTGTGGGTAATACGTTCTTGTTCCAGGGACGACGTGACGCTATCCTAAACGATGATAGCACGTGACGAAAGCAGTAAGATGGCGGGGTTATCACGCACCGCGCACTGCAACTTGCGTACAGGCTGACATGGATGGATCACAGAATGTAGGTGTGGCACTGGGACTGACGCTGCTGGCGGGGTTGTCCACCGGCATCGGCAGCGCCATCGCCTATTTCATCGGGCATCCCAGAGTCGTTTATCTCTCGTTCTCGCTGGGCCTGTCGGCGGGTGTGATGGTGTATGTCTCCTTCATGGAGCTGCTTCCCAGCGCCATCGCCAGCGTGGGAGAGGCGACCGGTGTGTTCTTCTTCTTCATCGGGATTGCTTTCATCGCGATGGTGGACCTGCTCGTCCCGGAGCCGGAGAATCCGCATAACTACGAGGGACTGGACGCGCCCGAGGCACTCGAGCATGACGACCGCCAACTGATGCGTATGGGGGTCATGACGGCGCTGGCAATCGGGATCCATAACCTGCCGGAAGGCCTGGCCACGTTCGCCTCCGCCTTGAGCAATGTGCGTGTCGGGGCCTTCATTGCGATCGCCATCGCGATCCACAACATTCCTGAGGGAATCGCCGTATCCGTGCCGATCTTCTACGCGACGAAAAGCAAGAACAAGGCGTTCTTCTATTCCTTCCTCTCCGGCGTGGCGGAGCCCGTTGGGGCCCTGCTCGGCTACCTTTTGCTGATGCCGTTCCTGACGCCCGGCCTGCTGGCGGGCATCCTGGCAGCCGTGGCGGGCATCATGATCTACATCTCTCTCGATGAGCTGCTGCCCATGGCTCATCGCTATGGTCACGGGCACCTGGTCATCAGCGGCATCGTTCTCGGCATGCTCGTGATGGCCGTCAGCCTACTCATGCTTTAGGTGTACTTGTAGCCGCAGTTGTCGCAGAATGCCGCGTCCGGATCGTTCAACTCCCGGCACTGTGGGCACGCTTTCGCCTTTCCCGTTGCCTGGCCGCACTGACTGCAGAACTTCGCATCGACTCCAACCAGGGCGTTGCACTTGTGGCAGCGAACCATCGTTTGCGAGCCGCTGCCCAGGCCCCCTTCGCGAAGACCTTGTCCGATAGCGCCCGCGACGGTCTTGATCCCTTCGCTCGTCCCCTCGGCCACGTAGTTGAATGTGTCCTTCACTACGGGAGCCATCTCCTGGGCCTGGTAGCGTGCCACTTTACCCATGTAGCCATAGGAGCTCAAGACACCGCCGACGAACAACAACGGTATGCCGATGAATGGGCACCAGAACAGCTTCGGCGGCCCATCGCCGCCAAAGGCACGGAAGAAATCCACGGTCCCCACCATGATGAAGATCAGGCCCACCAGTGCAATCACCGGTCCAACGATTCGCAGGGTATCTCGCGCGGAGCTATGCCCCGGATCGATCTGCTTTTCATCCACGTTCATTCACCTCTGTCATTGTTGTTTGCCGTGCACTTCGATCCCCTTGGCGATGGTCTCCAGCGTCAGCAGGGACAAGGCAGGATTTCTATTCGACGACCACGGCGGTGCCATAGGCGAGAATCTCGGCCGCATGTGTCATCACCTCAGCCGTCGAGAAGCGCATTCCAACGATCGCATTGGCCCCGAGCTTCTTCGCCTCCTCGCACATCCGGTCGATGGCCTGCTCGCGCGATTCGGCCAGCAGCTTGGTGTATTCGACGACCTCGCCGCCGACGAGGTTCCGCAGGCCCGCCACGATGTCTTTGCCGACGTGCCGGGCGCGGATCGTGTTGCCCCGTACTAAGCCGAGGTGCTTGACGACCTTCTTTCCCGGTATCGATTCTGTCGTTGACAACAACATAGTGTCATCTCCTGACATCTTTATAGCGGTCCCTGCCCCAGAAGTAAACTCTCTCGCGCAATACAGAGACAAACAGGATGGCCAGCCCGCCAATGAGAGCCAGCAGGCCGACCTTGGCCAGGACCCCAACGGTCCGATCTTCGATGATGGTCTCGATGAGCTCGAAACCACCATAGAGGAGCAGAGAAATCGCAGCCACGGAGAACAGGATCCAGCCCGCGCCTCGCTCGATCCGATTGTAGAGGTGATTCCAGTACTCGTCCCAGATCCGGTCCTCCGGCTCCGCAAACGCTACGCAATCCGTCATCTGTTTGAGCTTCTTGAATTCCTCCATATCCTTCGCACAATCGCCGCACGAGGCAAGATGTGCCTCGAAGGCTCGCTTCTGCTCATCATCCAGTTCGTCATCCAAATAAGCCATCATGAGGTCTTTGTGATCCTGGCAGGTCATTGTTCCTGACCTCCTTTCTCATGGTCCAGTATTTCTTTGAGCCGCTGGCGGGCGTAAAACAGGCGGCTGGTCACCGTCCCCCGATTACAGAAGAGCACCTGCGCCATCTCGTCGTACGACATGTCCTGGAAATGCCGCAGCACGATCACCTCCCGGTGCTTTTCATCGAGCTGGCCGATCGCCCGCCAGATGCGATCCTTAGTTTCGTTTCGCTCCGCAACCATCTCCGGATCGAAATGATCGGCGATCTCGTCTGATTGCGCATCGCGGATTTCCGATTGCGAGCTGGATTCGCAGTCGTTACTCCGCACTCCGCATTCCGAATTCCGCACTTGATAGTCTCGCCGGACGCGCCTCTTACGAAGGTGGCTGAAGCACAGGTTTCGCAGGATCTGGTAGAACCAGGGGAAGAACTTGCCCTTGGAGTTGAGTTGATCGAAGTGTTTGTAGGCCCGATAAAACGCCTCCTGTGAAAGCTCCAAAGCGTCCTCACGGTTGCCGACCAGGCCCAATGCGATGAAGTAGGCATCTTTCATGTGCCTTTTGACAATGCCTTCAAAGGCCTCGCGCGGACTCTGCCCGGAGTCCCACAAGGCCGCCGCGTTTTCTTCGCATACCGTGCCCACTTCTGAACACCTCAGAATGCCAAAAAACCGTCCTGGTTCCCAGTTGTCAGTTGTCGGTCCTCAGCGAAACGTTGAGCAGCCCGGGCCACTGGTGGCTGACAACTGACGACTGCCCAGCCTTGATCCCTGGCATTCTCCTAAACAGACTCCCGACAGGGCCGGTTTCTTCAAAAAATCCGGACATCCAACCAAAAACTCCCCCGTCCAGACAACGACTCCACAATTCTACAGTCCGGCCCTTCCAAAATCAAAGCCCCGACAGGCCGCACATCGCGTGCCCCAAGTCGTAAGGGTCGGTGTGAACGCCTGGCGGTTCGGTCGGAATATGGTGGTAAGCGGCGAGCCTCTTCGTAGGTCGTGCGTCCCCGCACGACCATCCCGGGCCCTTGCCGTGAATCGGATGCTGTGCAGGGCCACAGCCCAAGAGGGACGAGCGAGGACGCTCGTCCTACGTTGAGCCCTGAATCCGCCACCGATTGCCGACCATGCCCATGCCCGGTGCACGGGGATTTTCCAAGTTTTGCACGGCCGCCCTCCGATAAAGGAAGTAGATCGTTTGACATGATTCAGAGCCTGGCACATTCTGATCGGCCCGTGGCGACCGTCGCACGCAAGGACTTCATCGTCCTGCGGCAAGACCTGACGGTCCAGCAGGCCCTCGATGCGATTCGAAGCGGCAGCCACGCCCGTGAGGCGGCGGACTCCGGCGAACCGGCGCCATCGGACCATGAAAACGGCGAACGGATCGTCTACTTCTACATCGTGGATGAGCAGGATCGCCTCGTGGGCGTGGTGCCCACGCGCCAGCTCCTCACGGCGAACCTGCAGCAATGCCTCTCGGATATCATGATTCGCCACGTGGTCACCATCCCCGACACGGCTTCCCTTCTCGACGCCTGCGAGTTCTTCGTCATGTACAGGTTTCTCGCCTTCCCGGTCGTCGATGATCAGCAGCATATGGTGGGCATCGTGGACGTGAGCATGTTCACGGATGAGGTCTTCGATATCGCCGAGCGGCAGAAGACCAACGAGGTCTTCGAGCTCATCGGCTTTCGCGTGGCCCAGGTCCGCGACGCCTCGCCGGTCCGCGTGTTCCGATTCCGATTCCCCTGGCTCCTGGCGACGATCACCAGCGGTATCTTCTGTGCCCTGCTGGCGGGTGCATTCGAGGCGACGCTGGCACAGAGCCTCGTGCTGGCATTCTTCATCACGCTGATCCTGGGCCTCGGCGAGAGCGTGAGTAGCCAGTCCATGGCCGTGACGATCCAGGCCTTGGCGCCGCCCGGCCGACCCTGCGCTGGTACATCAGAACGCTTCGCCGGGAGTTGAAGACGGCGGTCCTCCTTGGAGTCTCCTGCGGCAGCATAGTGGCCCTGATCGCCGGGCTATGGCGGCAGGAGGCGGCCCCCGCGCTGGTCATCGGAGGCAGTATCGTGCTGTCACTGTGCTCCGCGTGCGTCTCCGGCTTGACCATACCGACCCTGCTGCACGCCCTGCGCCTGGACCCGAAAATCGCCGCCGGCCCCCTCACCTTCGCCCTGACCGACATCCTCACCCTGCTGTTCTACTTCACCCTCGCCACCCTGTGGCTGTGATGCAGATGGCTCATTTCAGCAGGCTCAGGGCTCGATCCAATTGCTCGTCGCGACCCTCGCGAATGCCCTGGATGGTCTTGGAGACAGGAACGGTCGGCTGAATGCCTACGCCGTGATGCCGGCTGCCGTCGTGCTTGAGGACTTTCATGCCGGTCCACCAGACGCGATAGCCGAGCGGTAACTCGGTCGGATTGACGTTGCCGTTGGTGCCGGCGGTGGGACCGCCCACGATCTCGCCGAGCTTGTAGGCTTCGACGATTCCCATCACGCTCTCCGCATAGCTGATCGCCGAGCCGTCCGTGAGGAATGCCCGGTTTGTGGTCAGTTGCGGCTGCTTCACGTCGAGATTCCAGCGGCCAGTCATGATCCATTCCACGTCCGTACGGTCCGGACGATGTAACTTGGGCACGTTCCAGAGAGCCGATTCGAGCTTCCTGGAGCTGAGGTGGCCGAGCCACTGGTGCCCCGCGGGGTAGCCTCGCATTTCGAAGACGAGGCCCCCGGCCTTCGCCAGGTCCGGAAGGGCCGCGTTGAATTCGGCGTCCGTCAGTCGGGTGACATCGACATACCAGATGCCGGGCTTGATCTCATGCAGCTTGGGCAAGCGGCGGATCGCGTCGTCTGCCTTTGAACCTCCGCATGCCACTTTCGCCGTGCGGATCTGGCCGTCGGTGCCCCGGACTTCCAGCGTTGCTGTGCTTGCCGGCGGCCTCGGGCCGAATTGCTGGGCCGCCTTCCAGTTCCTCCATTGCGGCGTCGCGGCTGAAATCTCGCCGGCAATCTCGTCGAAGACCTCCCGCGCAGGACGGCCCCCGATCCGCTCCACCACGTCGCCCGCCTTCAGGTCCGGCGTTTCCGACGGCACGCCAGTCACCACGATCTGATCCTCGATCAACTCGACTCTTGCCTGCAAGGGTGCCACTAGCGGTATCCCCGGTCCGCTTAGACTGCCGTGGCCGTCATGCAGTTGCACAACCAGCCGATTGAGCGTCCCGTAGAAGGCGGCATCATCCGCGTCGGTAGCAGCGGCCCGCAACGCGATCTCCAGTTCCTTGCCCCAATCCGTTCCCACGACATCGAAGTACGGATAGAAATGCTGGAGTATGTTCCAAGTCAGCATCACCATCGCCAGGCGTGCACCTCGATGTGCGACAGAGAATCGCGTCTGGCTTGCGTCCGTAGCCGGAGCGTCCGGCTTCTGGTGGGACAACGTACCCGCAGCATCCGCAAAGAGAGCGACAGGCACGCAGCAACTCACGCCCTCGCCGAGATCGGCACGAAAGACATTGGCCGGTTGCGCATACTGCGGCAGAGAAGCAGGGTCCCGCGCATCCACCGTCAACCGCTGACTGCTATAGATGCTCCCGGCAACTCCTCCCGCGGCGGGACCACAGCCGATATGTTCCCAGAAGCGGACCTTCAATCCATCGCTGTCTGCCGGCGGCTGCAGTTCCGCGGGTAGTGCCGGCTCCTTGCCGGTCTGGAATACCCGGACAGTGGGAGCGATGGACTGAAACGCCGCCTGGAGCTCGGTCGCCAGAGCGATGGAATCCCGTGCATTCTCCACCTCAGGCAACGCCTGGACAACGAACCGCAGCCAATCGCTGGTTGCGGCTGCATCGGATGGATGGAAGTGACGCACGTAGCCCAGAAGGCGGGTGAAGGCCACGAGATTGCCCAGGCCTGCATCCTCCAGCGGTCGCGGCGGGTCCTTGAGCGTTGTGAACTCGCCGACGACTTCCATCCGGATGTTGTCCCACCACGCCGTCACGCCGTTGAAAGTCATCAGTCCGAGGTTGATCTTTTGTGCATCATCTGCGATCTCGGCAGTGATCGAATAATCGGCCCAGGTTTGCCCTCGCACGGGGCGGTTGCCCATGTTGTCGAACGCTCCCATGCCGCCCGCGCGGTCCACGCGCAGCCACATCTGGGCACGTTTGCCGCTCTCGGCCGAGGCGACCCGAATGGCTGCTGTGACCTTGATCTGCTTGCCCCGCCAGGCGCAGCGTCAATCGATTGCATGAGGTTCGCAAACGGGACCGTCGGCGTCCCGCGCGTCGGCCAGCGGATCTCCGCGCAGAGCTTGCCGGACTGAGGTCCCTGTGCTGTCAGCACCGCCGTGAATCCCTGGTCCGCCAGCATCTTCGGGACCATCCAGCCGCTTGGCGCTTGCCCCGGCTCGCCCTCCTCAAAATCAGGATTCGTGAACGAAGCATTCTGCCCCAAAGCAGACCCGAGGCAAACCAAGACAATAGATGCGGATACAAGCATGCTTCCGGGCGTCGACGCCAGCAACTGGACCACAGTTCTGCTCCTCACACGAACAACTCTCATTGACTCGTCACAGTAAAGACGGTCAAACGGGGCAAGTGTTACCAAGTGCTCGTTGAAACGCCAGGCCGACTGTGTCCATCCGTCATTGACATACCAGCCCGGCGTCTTCACCGACAAGCCCGCACCCTGCAAGCCCCCCAGATCGGCCCATAGTCGGCCAACGGAAATGCGTCTCCTGAGATCCACGAGATGTCGTTCCTACGCACGCGCATGGAAGTCGAGGAACTACCAAGATTTCAGAGGGCCGATTTTCCCATCGCGCCTTATAGCAGTTGCTCAGTGCTGCTTATGCAACTCAAGGCACGGCTTGACAAGCTTCTCTACGATAGCTTCGCTGTCATTTATGTCGAACAGGGGCATGCTAAGCAAGTCACCCCTCAACATGATCTTCGAATCGCGATACTCCAGTCTGCGCAGGTCCCCTTTGAATATCTTCTCATCATTGTATTCAATATGCTGCATTGCCTGCTCGAACTTCGTAGGCCACCCTGTATCAGGAGCCTTTTGGATGTTGTACAATGCACCTGCATAAACCGTGGGCTCTGCCAGCTTCTCGTCGCGCAAGATCACTCTCAGATAGACCACCTTTGTTGGATTCTCGATTGACAGTCTCGTCTGCCCCTTGTCTGTGGCGATCGTGTCGCTTGCGCAAAAAAGACGGCAAACTTCCGGAGTAACCACATGTTCACATGCACGGGTTCAAGGCCAGATGAGCCCCTTGAGCTAATCTGATAACCCGAGGGCCTGCCGATCACAAAGTCCTCTTCCAGAAGCAGCCCTTCAACCTCCTTTACCAGGTATGAGACTTCCAGGAACAGCTTCTGAATGAACTCAAATGCGTACTGACACTGCTGTACGATCTGCGGTCTATTCTCCACGTGCGTCTCTCCTGAAGAAAATGGATGGACTCGTTGTGCGCTGAATATCTCTGTCCAGGACAGACCTGAAGAGTACCCGATGGGCGGATGCTCGATGTTGCGTCCTGTCCTTGGGACCTATCCGAGGATGGCTGTCGGGACGATGCGATGCAATCTCTGTGTTCAGAAATATCGAGATAGATGGAGGTATCAGCCTGGACTCGTAAGACAGACTCTTGGAAAACCCAACGAAATCCCCTCGGAATGCTGCTGTTGCAGCATCAAAGAAGACAGTATCATATGCCATGGGTTTGTATCGGGCGTTCGCGAATGCTCGAACACCTCCATAAACTCGCAGGTTCTTCTTACATAGCAGGTCGTAAAGATCCTCTGCAAATCCTCTCTCATGGTTGTCTAATTGAATATCACTCTCAAGGACATGGTAAAGGAGCGCGGCTACCTTCTGCCAACTGGTCCATCTAAATGTGTCTTGGTGCTTTGGTAGTATGCATGTGAACTTGTCTGGTCTGAAGAAGTAATCCGCTGTGATCGCTACCAAGGAGAAGTGTCTGCCGTCGTTGCCAGCTTCCAGCATGCCACCTTTCATTTCGCGCACAAGCTGTGCGTCACTCGTGCGGCTCGCCTCTCCAAATCCTGAGCGGTACTTTGCCTCAAACAGGAGATAACGACCTCCAACCCGAATCACCAAATCCGGCTCAGTATTCTCATCAAATCGAGGCCAGAACGTGAATTCGGCATCATTGGCCTCGTCTTCAGAAACATTGAAGCCGAGCAGGATTAGATACTGTCGCAGGAACACAGTCCGATTGCAGTACTTGAAGAAAGAGAAGACATTTGATGTAAGGATGTCTTCTGCTCTCTCTACCCTCGAAGAGAGTTTGCCATGTAGTTCAGCCAAGTACATGCCTGTATGTCCTCATCGTCAGACATTAAGAAGCACGACGTACCGGTATGCTCCGGTCAGGTTGCCTTGCGGTTCTCGCGGCAGAACTGGCCCATCAGCTCCATGGCTTTGCTCATCTTCTCCATGGAACCGTCCATGCGGGCGTAGACGGCGACGAGTTCGAGCAGCTCGGGCGGGGCCTCGACGGAGCCGTATTGATGCGAGGTGTTGACGATGCCGGCGTCGAGGCCGTACTCCATGGCTTTGGCCACGTAGGCCCGGCAGACGCCGATCTTGCGGGCGGGCAGATCGCGTACGCTATTGCTGATGCCCAGCGAGCAGTGCACGCCCTTCATCGCCGGATCGCTCTTGATCTTCTTGATGGTCTCGAATGTGCGGTATGTGTACCCGGGGACACCCGGCTCCATCGGCATGTCGATGGCCAGCGGAAAGACCGTCGAGTCGAAGAATATCTGCTCCGGCCGAAAACCGTACTGGCCGACGGCCCGCTCGAAGATCTTCTTCGCCAGGCCGTAAAGCTCATCGACGGAGTGCGACCCGCCGGGGCCTATCGGCTTGTCCTCGCTGACGAGCAGGCCGATGAAGGAGAAGTCGTGATCTCTCTTCAGCGGCAGCATCTTGTCCATCGTGTAGATCTTGATGGAGTTGAGAAGAGGGGGTCGGCTTTCAGATTTTGAATCTGAGATTTGAGATTTGCTGCCGTACCACTCCTTGAGGCCGGCGATCAGGACGTTGTCGTTGCTGCTGTCGAGGCAGATGGGCACGCCGTGGCTGAATTGGCGGACAAGCCGGACGTACTCGACCATCATATCCACCGCCTGCTGCGGATTGTCCTCGCCGAACGCGTCGAGATTGACGGCGATGTAGTCTGCCCCTTCGTCGGCCTGCGTCTCGATCAGAGCCTTGATGTATTCAAGCGGCTCGCTCGGTTTCGAATAGGCGTCGCGACCGAGATCGTGCAACTGCTTCATGATCTTGCCGGTCTTGGGGATCGAGGCGTGGATCGCCTCGCCAATGGAGATCAGCGGACTCCTCATCGTGTGGTCCTTTGCGAACAGGTAGTTGATGATGGATGACGTATGCTGCAGGGCCGGGTTTCGCGGCTTGTTGATCGTGGTCCGCAGCCGCTCGCGCCCGCGAGAATCGAGAATTCCGGAATCTGAGATTTGAGATTTCAGGTCTTCGGACGCGGCCGCCTGATAGATTCGCTCGCCGATGCAGACACGGTCAAGATTGTTCCCGCAGCGGCCGTCCACGGTCGCGTCGCCGCACGGGGCGTTGTCCATCCCCTTCTCGCAGCCGCCGATCGTGCACAGACTGAAATTCTCCGGCAGGAAACAGTCGCCGCATTCCTCGCAGTCGAACAGCTGGTACTTGAAGCCCTTTTCGCTGCTGTTGAACAGCTTGTAGATCGCCCCTTTGCCCTTATTGGCGCCCAGGAAAGCCATTGTCCTCCTGAACGCATGGAAACCGGTGTGCTTCGGGTCCAGAATCGCCCGATGCATAAGATCGAAGAAGCGTTTCCCGCACGTCGGCCGCGGGGTCGAGAGCACCGCCCTCGCGCCGGACTCGTCATAGAGGTAGAATACCTCCTGGGATTTCGGATGGGTTTCCGGGCCGCTATTCCGCACTCCGCACTCCGCACTCCGCATTCGCGGCGGCCAGCAGAGGTTGTCCTTGAACTGCTCCCAATTGCGGCCGATCTCCGCGGCACGGTGCAGGATTCGACTGAACAGCTCAAAGCTGGGCACGCCGCCGAGATCGACGCCGAAAGCGCCCATCGCCTTGTACATCGCCACCTGCTGAGCCGCCCGCTCCAGGTGATCGTCAACACGCTCGGAGTTGACCTTGGCCAGCAACTCGTCGCTGACGAAGCAGCCGGGCAGCTTGATATCGTGCATGAGCCGCGGGGCCGGCGTCAGTGTGCTGAGCAAGTACACGTTGCCGAGCACCGGCACACTCAGGCCGTTCTCGCGCATGTAGGTGAACAATTCGAGCGACTTTCGCCAATCCCAGCCAACCTGGGTGATGAGGAACTCGGCGCCGCAGGCGATCTTCTTTTCCATTTTATAGTACTGCTGCATCTGCGACGCTTCGGAGTACTTGAACGGCGAGACGGCCGCCCCCGCGAAGAATTGGTGCGTGTCGGCCAGCGCTTGCGGCTTGGCCTGGATGTACGCCTCGTGGTTGATCCGCTTGATCAGCCGCAGCAGGCCGAGCGACTCCAGCTCAAAGACCCCCTGTGCCTTGACCGGCTTGTCGCCCGTCAGCGCCAGCACGCTGCGAACGCCCATTTTCCGCAGGCTTACGAGCGAGCTGACGATGGCGTCGGCGTTCATGTCCTTGCAGGTGACGTGAGGGACAACGTCAAGCCCTTCCAGAAGGCCCTTCGCCTGCACGACGCTGATGACACTGCCCGGCTCGATATTGGCTACGCCGCCCGGACTCTGCGGCAGCGTGACGCCGGCGAGATCGAAACCCGCCGGAAGTGCGCCTTGGCCGCCCGAGGCCGCCTGCCGGTACGCTTCGAGAAATCTCTCGATGGGCTCAAAGCTGAACCCCGGCCCGCCCGTCAACTCCGCCAAAACTGCGAAACCGGCCCCTTCCTTCAATCTGTCTTTAAGACTTATCCGTGCCATCCACGTCTCCACTGCGGCCGCCCCGACTCTTGTCGGGATATCTGCGACCTGAAGTCAATTCCCGCCAATCGCGGGCTCGAAAACGTCGAAGAATACCACCAACCCGAATGAATTGCCATTCCAATCCTCTACGCAGCACAGGGGGTGTGCGACTACATTTCGTGGGGTCAGGCGGGTATCTTGCGTTGGATGTCCCAGTAGTTATGCCATAGATGGCTGGAACGCACTGACGCCAGGGCCATCATGGCCTCAGCATTGGGTTTGTCCCAGCGCATCCCTGGGCCTTTGAGCCGGACCGTCAACGTCTTGCAGAAGGCCTCTGTCGGGCCCGAGCCGATCTCATAGCCGGCCGCTTTGAATTGTGGATACTGCGTCATCTCCTGGCGGACATCAATGAACTTGATCAACTGCTCCAGGGCTTTGCGTTTGTCGGCGGCTCGAAGCGTCTTACGCAGGGCTTGGATCTGCTCCAGGGCCTGCTCGGGGCCTTGCTCTAAGAAGCAGCCACAGATCTGCTCACGCCAATGCTGGCTTTGCACACTGCCTTGGCCATAGACGCTTTGACTGGCCTTGATCACGTTGTCCCGCAGGTGATAGTAATCCAGGATGTTGGCCTTGAGCATCGGCAATTGGAGGTGGTATTGCTTGCGAATCCACTCGGCCCCGTCGCTCACCGAGTAGGCCAGAGCGGCTTGATCCAGCTTGAGTTGGCCGGCGTGCTGACGCATCAACTGGCCCAGCGTCTGGGCATTGCCGCTGGTGCCGATGGCATATTGGTGCTGTTTCGAGGGATCGTAGAACGCCACGATCTTGAACTCCTTGTACGGCAGATCACTGCCGGGATGCATCGGCCGACGCTTGGGCTGGCCCTTACGGCGACGGGCCCGTCGCTTGCGGCGTTTCTCTTTCTCCACCTGGGTGACCAAGGGCACCTTAACCCCATCGGCTCCGGTGATGATGCAGGTGGATTTGTTCGGTCCGGACCGGCAGTCCTCGGCCGCCCAGTCGGGGCCCAGAGCCCCCGAACGCTGCTGCGTCAGGACTTGCCGGCCCTCACCCTCGACAAGGCCGCGGACCGTCTCATGGCTGATGTGCAATTGACCGACGTAGGCCAGATTCTCGGCGGCGGTGCGAAAGTCACTGCCGACCGCCGCCCGGCAGCATAACTGGCGAACCCCCACGCTGTAGCGACTGTGGCTCATGCCCAGCCATTGATCCACCGGGGTGATGGAGCCCTTGCCGCGATTCCAATAGACCCGGCGGCGGATCTGAACAGGACCATTGACCGTCAGATACTCAATCGAACGGCAGCCTTTACTCTCGTACCTGGGGCCGTCGTCGCTGGGCATCGGGGGAAAAAGCCGCCTCACTGTGCTGCTGGCGTAATTGAAGGGCTCTCTCATAGAGACGCTGGCGAAACAACGCACTGGCCTGGCGAACGAGTTCTTCGCTATCGGCAATGATGCGTCCGGCCTGGGCCTGATTGACGGCCTTGACCACGTCCTCGATCAAGGTATCGACCTCTCCCCTCATCGCCTTTTTCAACTGTGAGGCAGTGAGCTTCTCGTGCATGAGTACTTCCTTGCTGTATGACTGAATGACTGAATAATTCCATTCTCATCATACGCTGTCCAACTGCCCACAGGCCATACGATCCCCACGAAAATTAGTCGCACACCCACAGGGGATGGTTGTGCAGGCTCTTGGGCATTGTACCGGGTGGCAGATTGTCTTCACGGACACCACAGGGGGGGGTGCGGTCGGCCTTCGGTGGCGGATTCGGATTTCACCGGACACAAGAGCGCAGCCCAGTCTTCTTTCGCCCCTACGGGGCTTTGAGATAGGATTGACTATCGTACCCACCGTTGAAACGGTGGGCTAGTGTCGATCGCCCCCGTGGGGCGGACGGGCCGACGCAAGAGGACTGGAGCGAAGTCCAAGCCCGCAGGGCGATAGAGAATGGCCTTCAGTTTGACAGGACCACGAAGCTCAGCCATGGCGCAGTCCAAGCCCGCAGGGCGATAGAGAATAGCCCAGCGATTGATCGCTGGGGAACCGGCACCGAGGGCAAAAGCCAGTCCCGTAAGGGACGAAAGAGGCGCAGTCCGCACACGGCGGATTCGGGGCTCCGCGTAGGACGAGCGTCCTCGCTCGTCCTCTTTCGGCTGTGGCCTTGTACAGTATCCAGTCCGTTGCAAGGGCCCGGACCGGTCGTGCGGGGACGCACGACCTACGAAGAGGCTCGCCGATTGCCACCGTATTCCGGCCACACCCCACAGGGGATGGCTGTTTCAGGGCCGCGTGCCGCAATCCCAATCTCCATACCGTGGGTGGCATTGTCAAGCATAGCTCGTTTGTAGTGTGCCCGTAAGGGCATCAAAAGAAACGCCTTACGGCGTCACTACGAGCAGAATGGGTGGCCGGGCAGGAAATGAAACAGGCCCGGACTCTTGTCTCCGCGCGGCGAGAAGCCTCCTCGCACCCCCGGAGCCAAGTGCCTGCGGGCCTGTCGGTCAGACGACTACATCACTTCTTCTTGGCCTTACTCTTGCTGGTCGATTTCGGCTTGGCGGCGGGTTTCGCCTTCTTCGCACCACTGCATCCACATTTATTGCACATTCCGTGCCCTTTCAGAAATAGTCCACCTTAGGCGGACAACACATCCATCAGTCTATCGGTGCCAGCACCGGGGACACTTTAGCCCGTATGCCGCATTGCGCTACTGGCCCGCGATCTTAATCACGCGGATGTCGTCGACGTACACAAGGCCGGCGCCGTCGGCTTGCGGGTTATCCCGCTCGCCCACGCCAACGATCATCTTTCTGATCGTCGCCATATTCACGCCGGTAAAGCTGCTGAGCGGGATGTCCCACTGTGTCCAATCGGTGGTGACGGCTCCATCGGGATACCTGACTGTGGCAGTCCGGTTGCCGCTGTCCTGCAATGTGACGTACAGGTCCGCGCGGCTGTTGGCCGGATGGACCCCGCCGATCACCTCGGCCTTCCAGGAGCCGGAGATACTGCCCGTCGTCTTGATCCCGGAGAACTCGGCCACGGCCGGATTGCCGACGACATGGCTCGTCACCGCCAGACCGACATAGACGGAACCGGTCACAACGAGCGTTTGCGGATTCCAGGACATGGCGGTCCATTTGACACCGTCCGTGGAGTAATAGCCGTTGAACAGGTCGCCCGTGCGTTCGATCTTGATCCAGGCAGGCTCTCGCAAGGCGGTCTGCTCGGCGGTGGCCACGTTGCTGTCGCTCACCGCGTCCACCATGGCCCTGAGCCGGGCCTGGTAATGTACACCGCTGTCGCCTGTCACGTAAACCGCCGCAAATGCCGAATCCGGGTCCAGCGTCCGGCGAATCATCACGCCCGCCTTTGTCCATGCGTCGCGATCCACGAGCCGATCAACCTTCGCCACAATCGACCCGTTGCCACTGAGCGTCTTGAAGGCAAAGCGGAACTCATCCGCCGTGCCCCAGATGTCGGCGCCGGCGCCGCTGAGCACGATACTGCCTGACGGATTCTCCAGGAAGTCCACCGGGTTGCCTCGGAAGAACAGTTGGAGCGCGTCGACGGGACCGACGGTCCAATCCTGGGCTGTAGTCCACGTGCGCTCGGCCTCGGACTTGTACTTCGTATCCGCCTGGCTGTTGTCGTAGTACAGGGGCATGGACTGCCTGCCGCTGTGGACAATCCTTGTCTCCATGATCGTGGTATGCGTGGCGCCTTGGCTCCAGATATCGTGTCCCACCGCCGCACCGGTGCCGTTGCCGACGCTGCCGTCGGGGAAGAATTCATCCTCCGAGAAGCCCATGCCGTCGATCCAGGTCTGGAAGACCCGATGCGGCGAGTCATTCGTGTAACTCTCAAACGTGTCAACAATAAGATAATCAGCTACGGCGAAGCTCCACAACCTCCCCTTGGCCACCGTAGAATCAGCATTGATCTCATCCACGCGCCAATAGTAGGTCTGCTTCCATAGCAGTGGTTCGGCGAGGACGTACGTGGTGTCCGCCTGGCGTCCCCTGTAGATGCCGACGGTGGCGGGAGTCGCGGCTTCCACCGCCGCTTTGTCCGTTCCCAGGTACACGTCGTGCTGGGCCGCCTTGTCCCCGGCAGACCAGCCCAGCGGCCCGGGGTATCGAACATCGACGATCTCCCCCATGGCAGGGCTGGGGTTCCAGGCCAGCAGCAGGTTGCCTCGCATCAGCGACGCGACCTCCGATTGATTGAGCACGCGGTCGTATGCCCGGACCTCATCGATGGCCCCCCGGAAGTACCGCGAATCGAGCGTATTGGCGCCGATCACGATCAGCGAGCACGAGCCAACATTTCTGTCGCCCGTATGATCGCCTGTTGCGTCGATGGCCCCATTGACATAAAGCTGCACCTGACGAGAGCTTTCCGTCCTGGTCACTGCCACGTGGGTCCACTCGCCCGTGACGACATCCCGGCTGGAGATCGTATTCGGATTGCCGGGCCCGGTTTCGAACGCCAGCTTCGTGCCCAGCACGGCCATGGTGAAGTGGTCCCCGCCCCCTGCCGCATCCGACCACAGCAGCCCGCTGCCGGCGCGTGCCGTCGTGCCCGCGGCGCCGGGTGTCTCCGCCCGGATCCACGCCATCAGGGTCAAGTCCCGCCCGACGACCTGCGGGACCTCGATGCAATCATCCACGCCGTCGAATGCCCAGGCGTTGAGGTTATAGCCGGCGATACTGTTGGGCTCACCCGAAATGCGTCCGTGACGCCCGTGGCCGGACCAGTCGATGGCGACGCCCTTCTCGTCCTGGTCGAAGTTCCAGAAGCCGACGAGGTTCGGATCCGTGATTGGGATGTCGGGAGTCGTCTTGAAGCTCCACACGTCTCCCTTGATGAAGACAGTGCCGTCGAATTCGTCGACCCGCCAGTAATAGGTTGTGCCGAAAGCGAGCTGCGCCGGGTCATACGTGGCGTCCATCTGCGCCGGCGCCACAGACGTCAGCTTCGCGGGATCGGCGCCCAGGTAAACGCTGTGGAAGAGGGCCCCCGAGCCCGCTGCCCACGTCAGCACGGCGTTCGGGTCCACCAGCACGGCCCCGTTGGCGGGAACCGGTTCGGAGGCGGATTTCATGGCGATCGTGAAGCTCCAAACCACGCCGGGATGGACGGTGACGCCGTCCGCCTCGACCTCGTCCACCCGCCAAAAGTAAGTCTTGCCGATCTTCCACGGATAGTTCGAGAATGTTGTCGTGGTGGTCACGCCCTGATCGGCGCCCGCGACGGCATTCTTCACCTCATCCCGGTTCTCGCCGACATACACATGGTGCCGAACCGCCGTCTCGCCGGCCGTCCAGCGAAGGGTCACGCCCACGGTCGCGAGGGTCGCGCCGTTCGCCGGCTCCGGGCCGCCGGCAAACTTTGCCCACTGCGGGCCGTACCAGGACAGTCTCTGAACCTCCGCCGCGCTCAGAGCATGGTTGTACACCGCCACTTCATCCAGCCGCCCCAGGTAACGTCGCCACACATTGAAGTAGTTGCGAGGGCCGCCGATACGCACCTTGGTGATGGACTCACTATAGTTGAACGCAGCGCTGGCATTTTGCCTGCCATCTATATACGCGATACACTTATTCGCAGTCCGGCTGTAGGTCACGACTACGTGATGCCACTGGTTGTCGTTGAGCCGGACACCCGTAGTCTGGAACCAGTACCAGGGACCGGCGCCGCCGGCGTTTCCGATGCCCAGGCCGCCCGCCGCGTCGGGCTCTATGCTGTTATCCGCCGCCGTGCCAAGAAGGTCCAATATGACGCCCCACGCCTGGTAGGCTGTCGGCATGTTCATCCAGAACGAGCAGGTCGCCTCGCTGATATCCAGGATGCCCGCCGGCAGCGGAGCCTCCACAAGCGTGGACAGCGATGTGGCAGACAGGAAATCCAGCGCGTTGCTGTCGTACCCGTCGGTCGTCCACTTCACAACCGACTCATCCCACGGACTGATGGTCCCGTCGTGCCAATAGTCGGTCTCATCCAGGAACTTGTCACCGGAGCCCTTGTCCAGCTTCCAGTAGCCGACCAGCTCGGCGGAAACTGGGATAGTCACACCCATGACCAGTACGATCACCCAGCAAATCGCTGTCTTATGCATGACATTCCTCCTTTACGTAGAGCGGCCTCTCCGACCCTGTCCGCGTTTCGCCCAGGTGTACCCTCCATAGCGCACCAGCGCGACCATCCGAGAATCATACCTCTTGCGTAGCTATGGTATCATATCGGCGACGCCCCTGCAATACCCCAAGAGCCACGCCGTGTACCCGAAAGAACCTGGCCCAGGCCTTCATCATTCACTATTCGCGCCGTGACTGCGGAACGTGGACTGTCCGTATATCTGGAGCATGCATGGCTGCCCCCTGTTGACAGCCAGACCGCCAACAGTCAACATAGTCACCCATGCTTGGGATTGTGCGAGAGTTGGATATCGACAGCGTTCGCCAGGGCGCATCAGCGGCACCACGGATTGGCTGACGAGCACGTACGGCTATGACTCGGCCGGGCGGCGGATCGAGAAGGCCTATGACGGCCAGACGGTGATGAAGTACCTCTACGATGGCCAGCACATCATCGCCGAGTACGACGGCAGCGACAGCCTCTTGCACAAGTACATCTACGGTCCCGGCGTGGATCAGCCGATCTGCATGATCGACGTGGCCAACAGCAACGCCACGTACTACTATCACTTCGATGGCCTGGGCTCCTGTGTAGCCCTGACGAACTCCGCAGGCTCGGTAGTGAACCTCTACGAGTACAGCGTCTATGGCGAGACAAGCGCCAGCGATCCGAACCATCCGAACCGTTTCCTGTTCACCGGCCGGGAGTTCGACGCCGACACCGGCCTGTACTACTACCGCGCCAGATACTACAACCCCTACATCGGAAGATGCCTCCAAACCGACCCGGCTGGCGACGGGACGAATCCCTACGAGTATTGCGGAAACGATCCTATGAGAAATAAGTACTGTAAGTACTGTGTCCCCGGAACCCCACAGGAGCTAAATGAGTGAGGTTTGACCTGTGATGTTCTTCAGATTGAGACAATTGACGTGGAGGATGCCAATGCATAGGGCCGTCTATGGTATGACTGGCGTATTGATTTCTTTCGGATTGTTCTGCTCATCATGTGACAAGGGTGTTGAGATGCCATTTAAGAAGCCCAATGTAGCTTGGTCTTCGGAGCCCGGAGGAAGCTACAATTATCACTTCAAAGGCTGGCATTGCGCATCACGGGATCGCGTTGTGGCAATTCTACGCTGGGAGGGCAGCGGCCAGTTGAGCGCAGAGGCTATGACAATCATCCTCTGTCTGCAGCGCGATGCCACACAGGAACCACGTGTTTCATATCGACTTGCAGAGGGGCTCCTAATCCCAACAGGTCGCAGAAGAATCGGACAGATACAGGGTCTGGAGAAACGGTCATTTTCATGCCAGCCACTGGCAGGCGAACGACTCAGAGTGTCTTATGATGGGCAAATCGCCAATGGCCCAGCCGCAGTGCGCCCACCGGAGCCTCGCTATTTGCGGTTCTGCTTGGTCATAAGACAAAATGATCGAAGGATATCGACAATACTGCGAGAGTTATACCCGCAACTCAAGGAGTTGGCAGAGGCACAGGAAGTGGTGACGTGCATTGCCCCGCTCCTTGGAGAGTAGGAGTCGCGATATAGCATTTGTGTATACAGGGAACAGCCACCTCCGGGTTCCGGGGACACAATACTCGGGGGGGGGTAAACGGGGTCACGTCTTGAATAAGGAATTATTTGCTTGACGGCACCGTTCGTGACGTTGTACTCTGGTGCTCATGGCACGACCCTTACGCATCGATCAGGAGGATACGTTCTATCACGTGCTCAATCGCGGCAATGAGCGGCGGAAACCGGGGCGATTTGCCGCCTTTGCCGCCTGCCCTCGCCGACCGACCCTGGAGGGCCAGTCCTCCAGAGAATACGGGGTCACACCTACACATTTCATATTTGCTCTTGACGAGGCCCACGGGTCCGGTGTATTCTGGCGGACGTTGCAGATCTGCTTGTCTGAAAGGAGACTGTGTATGGCTCGTCCGTTGCGGATCGAGTATGCGGGTGCCTGCTATCATGTGATGAATCGGGGCAATGGGCGGCAGGCCGTGTTCACGGAGGCGAGAGACTATGAGCTGTTCCTGGAGCGGCTGGGCCAGTTCAGCCGGCAGTTCGAGGTGGGGCTGTTGTGTTACTGCTGCATGCCGAATCACTTCCATCTGTACCTGCGGACCGAGCAGGCGAATCTCAGCCGCTTCATGCAGAGCCTTCTGACGAGCTTCACGATCAGCCTCAACCGCCGTCGGCGCAGCCGCGGGCACGTCTTCCAGGGCCGCTTCACGGCCCATCTGGTCGAGAATGACGCCTACGGCGGCGAGGTCTCACGCTACATCCATCTCAATCCGGTCCGGACCAAGGCACTGCGGCCGGCGTCCGTGTCGGCCAGACGGCGGGCGCTGCGTGCGTTTGGCTGGTCGAGCTATGCAGCCTGCATCGGCTTGTCGCCGGGCCCGAAGTGGTTTGATCCCGGGCCGCTTCTGTCGGACTGGGGGGCGAGCCGACGCGTTCAGATGCGGCGATATGGCCAGTACGTCGAGGAAGGCCTGCTGCGGGAGTTGGACAACCCGCTGGCCCGACTGGAGGGCCAGACGATCCTGGGGACGGAGACCTTCCTTGACCACATTCGGCGGACCTACGTGCTGACGCGAAACGCCGATCGGCGAGAGCAGCCGGCGTTCGAGCGGGCCCGGCAGTCGATTCCTTTTGACGCGGTGGCCGGCTGTGTGGGGCGCCACTGCGGAGTCCGGCCGGAGAGCCTGCTGACGCTGCGCGGCTCGGACCGCCGTGCGAGGCAACTACTGATCTACGGCGTGTGCCGCTACAGCCGAGCGGGAGAGAGCTTGACCGCGTTGGCGAAACGCTTCGACATCTCACTGAGTGGCCTGACGATGGCCCGCGACCGCGCCGAGCAGACGCTTCGTCGGGACAAGAAACTCCTGGAAGCCTGGTCGCAGATCGAACAGAGCCTTAAAGCACTGCGATGAATGTGAAATGTGTAGGTGTGACCCTCTATGATCTCTATTGTGCGAACAGCCCATTGAATGCGTTAGATCCTTCAGGTGATGTGACTGTATGGCAGGAGAGGGATGGGAAGATGGTTATGATTGGCTCCAGATGGCCTGCGGCATTCGTCGCTCCTGGAGCAATGGAGGACCCGGCTAGTGTGTCACGATGGACTAAGAAGAACTTCTGGTGGTGGTATGTGAATAAAGGTGGCGAAACACTTGATCTGGCCCAGACAGGTCTGCTTGATGTATTTAAGGGAAGTCGCCAAATAGAGAAATATGTGCGGGATTTCTGCAGCGAGGTGCGGCAGATGGCTACCGATCGATTCGACAAGATTGCCGAAGCGGATGCAGAATGGCTCGCAAGGGCCGCACGCTACAGGCATGGGGAGATTTCCGCTGAAGAACTGGGCGACCGGCCACTCGGGCGCCAGGAATTCCCTCATAATGTAAGGAAGTTGTATAACTTCGGACCTCCATATATTAGTTGGCTGGACAATCTAGTGGTGCTTGGACGTGGCTACTTGAATCTAGACGCGACGGTTGTGGTTGCTTACAACATGGACGGCAGTGGGGCTATTGACATCAAATTCAACTTCTGGTTCGAGGACTGGTTCCGCGATGCCTTTGATATGTGGAACATATTTGATGATGCTAAAATGGGCTATTTGGAGTTTGACAACGGTACTCCGTATGTGATCAGAGGACAATGGGGTATATATGAGTCTGCAGCTAAGGCGCTACCGGGCAGCAGTTGGCTTTGGGCCGTACCCCAGACTGTGCCCTAATAGCAGTTGAAATTGCGAGGATCGTTGGACATGATTAGGAAATGCCGACATCCGGTCGTGGTGGGAGCCGTCTGCTGTATTGCGGTGCTTCTATTAGTAACGCTGATTGTCACCAGGTCTTTCCTGTATGGACCACTCATGTTCCGGCGTTTCGTGGTGCAGCCGATTCCAGGGTCGGTGCACAGGATTGAAGCGGACCACTGCCAGATGTCGCATCTCATAGGGCTGTACGGATCTCGCGAGCATGCATATGTGCTGCGCTTTCTGATTACCCGGGAGGACCTGTCACATCTGATTGCTGCACGAAAGTTCAAGCAATGGGAAGCGGCTCAATATTCCAAAGGAGTCCTCCGCTTCAAGACTACCGATAAGTACTACATGGACATAGAATTGTACACAGAGGGACGCCCGCAGCCGGGTTGGTTTGATCTGGCGAAATGGGACGCGTGGGAGACTTACTACGTGGGAGAGGACAATGTCGGTCTGAGTTGGCTTGATGCTAACCTTCTGCTCTACAATGAAAGGCTTGGTTCTGCATGCTATATCAAGTATATAATCATTGGCTTATAATAGACGGGGGAGCGGACAATGAAAAGCGGAAACGGGGTCACGTCTTGAATAAGGAATTATTTGCTTGACGGCACCGTTCGTGACGTTGTACTCTGCTGTTCATGGCACGGCCGTTACGCATCGATCAGGAAGATACATTCTATCACGTGCTCAATCGCGGCAATGAGCGGCGAGCGATCTTTCGCGATGAGCACGACTACGAGGACTTTCTTGACCGACTGGGCCGGTGCTCGGAACGGTTCTCTCTCGACATCTACGCCTATGTGCTCATGGGCAACCACTATCATCTTCTGGTCAAGACCCAAGAAGCGAACCTCTCGGCGGCGATGCAGTGGCTGCAAGTGGCGTACGGCTCATGGCATAATCGCCGACATCGGCGAAGCGGGCACCTGTTCCAGGGGAGATTCAAGAGCTTTCTCATTCAAGAGACCGAGTATCTCCAGCGATTGCTGCTGTATATCCATCGCAATCCCCTGCGGGCCAGGCTCGCGGAACGACTGGAGGATTACCGCTGGAGCAGCTACCGGGCGTTGGCGTATGGCCGGGGCGGGCCGGCGTGGTTTGATGCACGGCTGGTGTACGAGCAATTGGATCTCGACGCCAGGGGCTTTCGCCAGGCGGTGCGGCGATACGATGAACGGGCGGATGAGCTGTTTTCGAGCCTGCACTATGGCCTGGTGCTGGGCAGCGAGGCCGTGGTGGAGGAGCTGCGTCAGCGTGTGCAAGGCCTGCGAGAGCCAGACAAGCCCCAGTTGCGAGCCCTGCAATCGCATGGGACGATCCAGGAGCATCTGGCGGAATACCGCCGCAGGCTGAGGATCGATTCGCAGGAGTATGCGTCGCTACTTCGGCCGATCCGGCACCGGGAGCGACCCATGCGGGAGGTGCTGATATACCTGCTGTGGCGGCAGGGTCGATTTCGCCTGGGCGAGATTGCCGAGCATTTCGGTGTAGGCGAGTCAGCGGTTTCGCACGCCTGCCGCCGGGCCGAGCAGCGTTTGCAGACCGACCGCCAACTCCAAAGCCAGCTCAAGGCCCTGCTGCAATAGCCATGTGAGCTGTCTGTGTCGCCCGCTCCATCGCGGCGGCCAAGGATGACGTCATCGCTCATGGCGGTCTGGGCGGTGTACGGGCCGTTTTCCGCCCGTGCAAATACAGGATTTTCATTCTTCCATCCATATCCAGCCCGCGAGAAGCGTCTGTAAGCATGGGGTGTTGTCGGGATACCCTCGCGAGAGGGACAGCGCGCTAACCCACGGCAGCACCCCTCCTCTCTTGATCCCCTATGATTTCACTGCGTGGGTTCTCAACTATTGCAGGAGGCGGGGCATTTGGGGTGTTCTTTATGTCATCTGCGGCGCTGCATGTGATGGAACTTGTAGCCTCTATACTCTCTTACGGGCTTCCTGGATCAGTTGTGACTTGCGCCCGGTAGGCAAACTGGCGGCCCACTGTGCCAGGAGCATATCAGCCATCTTCTCTGGCAGTCGCTTTTTCAGGATGCTGATGGTCTCGACCATGCCGTGTTTCTTGTGAGTCTCCCGGACAAAGTCTTGCACGTTGCCGTCCATCGCCATCCAGACGGCGATCATCAGCGGCTGGTGGTCGGAGATGTCGCCGCCGAAGGCGTCCGAGAAGGGCTAATAGTCCTGGGGCATGATGTAGAACGACCGCTTGATCTTGCCAGTCTTCTCGTCGGGCAGGGCCGGAACCCTCGGACCGCGACGCCTCGTATCCTTCTTGGTTTCTGGTGCAGTAGTCATATAAGGGGGTTCCGTCCTGTCCGGCTACTTCTTCTCTTTCTTCTTGCCGAAGAGGCTGAAGCCCTTCTTTTCTTTGGCGGGTTTTTCAGTGGGCCTTTCGGCCTTGGGGGCCTTTTCCTTCCTGGATTTTTCGGCCTTGGCGGCTTTGACCTTCTTGGGGGCCGCCGCCCTGGGAGCTTTCTCGCCGCCCATGACGAAGGAGGCGCCGGAGATCAGCAGCGCCAGGACAATCAGTCCGCCGATGATGTACCAGATCATGCCCTGGATCGAGGACAGGATGGAGGGCACGACCCCCCTCTGGCCGGAGATGGCGATAATAGCGGTATATAATAGCGCCAGCAGGGGCAGGATCAGGAGCATGCCCAGGACATTGCTCTGGGTGTCGGGCGCAGCCTCCGCGTAGGCGGGATAGGCGGCCGCCACGACCGGTGCCGCCACAGCAGCTTCCGGAGCGCCCAATTCCTCTTCCGGAGCCACATGGTCCACCTCGGCGGTGATGTCCTCAACGCTTCCCGGCTCGGCCGCCGCAGGGCCTTCCTCGCCGCCTTCGGCCGTATAAATCTCATCCAGGATGCCGCCGAGGGACGTGTCGTCCGCCTGGAGCGACAGATCCAGCAGACCGGAGCCGCTGCCGAAGCTATCTAGATTTACATCATCTTCAATCTCTTCAAGCGAAGCCTCGGCGTCGGATCCTGTCCCGGTCCCGGTCGCCCCGGCCGAAGCCGCGGGCCCGGCCGTCTCGGCCATTGAATCCTCGGTCACGTCGTATTCGGTATCGGTTTCGCCGAGTACGGGGACTCCCTCGCCGGTCAGGGCTGTGTCCATGTCCGTGATGTCGCTTTCAGCCGGAGCACCGCTCTCTGCCGCCAGGGCAATCTCTTCGTCTGTTTCGGCGGCCGTTTCAGCACCCGATTCCGCCGGCTTCTCGTCCTCTTCAAGAAAGAACAACTCGTCCTCCTCGCTCGTGGCCTCGGCTCCGGACTCAGCAGCCAGGTCGAACTCGGAGCTTGCCTCCGCCTCCGGCTCCGCAGTCAGCTCCATCTCAGAGCTTGCTTCTGCTTCCGGCTCCGCAGTCAGCTCCATCTCAGAACTTGCCTCCGCCTCAGGCTCGGCAGCCAGTTCCATCTCGGAGCTTGCCTCCGCTGCCGCCGCCGGCTCGGCCGCAGTCGGTTCCTCCTCCAGCAGATTGAGCACATCATCATCGGAAGCCCCGTCCGACGTCGCTACAGGCTCGGCCTCCAGCACCTCAGCGGGCTCCGCAGGGACGTCAGGCTCGGCAAGCAACTCGTCAACGTCGATCTTCTCCGCCAGGATGGCATTGACCTCATCGACCTTGAACAAGGTGTGGGAACCATCGCGGAACTCGCGGAGTTTTCCGGCCCTCGCCAGTCTCCTCACATCGTCCTCGGTCTTGCCCAGTCGGTCCGCTGTTTCTTTGATCGAGTAGAACATGCCTGCCATAATTTGCCTTCTCCTAACCGAACACGCGACTGCACCGCGTCTATATCCCCGGACATAGTTCCCTAAGATACGTATTTTACCGCAAGGACGCAGTTTATGCAAGTTTTTTCTGGGGCTTTCGACATCGATCCGTGACATATAATGCCTTTTTCAGGCGAAGCAGACGGGTTTTTATGTGCTCAGTGCGTGACGAGTCTCAATCGCCCAGTCACACCGCCCCAACGGCCAGTATGTGTCTAGCGCGAAGCCTCTCGCTTGCCGGGTGGCACCGCCAGACTCATTTGACGGTGCTCATTCGACGTGGCCTGTTCACTCGAAACCCCACGGGCAAACGAGTCTGCCCGTGCCACCCAGGATCGGGCCTTCCCAGGCTGAACCGGTACAAAGGACAGCCAGCCGAGTCACGGAAGGTCCGAGAATCTTCGCGCCGCCTGCCCTCGTGACGCATCCGGGATAACCCCGATCCAGTCCGCCGACCGAGACGGCGGGAACAATGGAACCCTGGAATGATGGAATATTGAGTTGCCAGAGCCTCCGACCTCACACGTCACACATCGCTAAGTTTGATGTTTGATTTTTGATGTTTGATTCTTGAAATCTGTGGGCTCTTCCTACTTCACACGTCAAACATCACACTTCAGACCGTTTCCCCCGCCCCTTGACCCCTCTGTCCACCGTCAACTGACAACCGAGAACTGAAAACAACTGATCATCTCACGCAGAGACGCCGAGACGCGGAGGATAGTATGCAGGGTGGGTTCTCAACCCACGCGGATTCTGATTGTTCACCACAGAGAGCACTGCGTCCGCGGAGAGGAAATCCGTCAACTGAGAACTAACAACCGTGAACTGACAACTGATTGTTTAGCCACAGAGGGCCCGGAGGACACAGAGCAGAATGTAAGAAGGTAAGAACGCAGGAAGGGAAGAAACCACCTGACCCCTGGGCCTCGAGCCCTGACCCCTCCCTCTTCATTCCGCACTCCGCACTCCGCATTGGGCCGTCCCCCACCCGATGACGTCTCCCCTTGTTCTACCCAAGACAAACGATCCCGGCCTGCCCCCCGTGACAATTGAAGTGCCCGCTAAAGCTTGACTTAAGGCCATCGAAGGCCCCCGCGTCCTACGTGGAGCCCCCGGCTCGCAGGCAGGAAGGTCTACGACATAGACTCGTCGGAGAAGTCACGATCCATCTGGGACCAGCAAGCCATGCCCCGGTTATGGGGCACCATCATCTCGACGTGAGATGCGGATGGATTCTCCCTGCCGTACAATTTCCGCCGGTGTCTCAGGCAGGCCGGACTACCCGGCTCAAGAAGCTGGCACTCTCCCGGCAAATGGTCGTGAATCGTGCAGCATCGCGCGACGTAGTCCAGGAAATGGCATGGGATGAAGAGCTTGATGCGCGGATCAGGGTGCGTCGTCTCGCACCACTTGGCATGCCTGCGGACTTCGACAAGGTGGCCCCCCAATTGGCCCGGCTTGGTGGGCAGATCGACCTTCTCGATGCAACAGGCCAAACATCGTATGCAGGCATTGTCCATGGCGTTTCCCTTGTCGCTCGACGTTGACATTGACTGATCCTCGTGCACCCTGCCCATTATAGAGAAATGACTCGGATTGTGCAACTACTTGCCTCTTGTCCCATCGTGACTTGCCGTCCCTTCCCGGTTGTACCGGCAAGTCGCGCCGTTCGCACAGAAACCTGAAACCGAGTGACGACGGACAGCGAACTCCAGGGTGTTCGCGAGCCGATTCCGGAATCATTCCTAATTCGCAATGTGACCCCGCGAAGGTCCCTTCTATACATTTGGCTACCCTCCGAAATGACGGGAATGTGAAATGTGTAGGTGTGACCCTCTATTCCCCCGTAGGTGTGACCCTCTATTCCCCCCATTGTCCCCTCGCACCTATAACAGAACAACATGATCGTGCAGTAGTGTGTAGCAATCGGCAGCAGGTCGGGGGAAAGTAACATGTAAAGCAGCCGCCCTGTTCGTCAGAGCCAAGTCTTTACATGTACCTACAACTTCTCTTTTGCCTTGAAACGTCTCAGTGAGTGCGAGTCGTTCAACATTGGCGTGGTGAAATCCGAAGCCCAGAACGACGATCCTCTCAGCCCATTTCAGCCATTCTTGAGCAATCCGAAAATTCTGTTGCACTTCGTCATCAGTTCCCTGATGTAGAATCTTGATGTTCATGGCTGCTTGTCGAATCTCCTCTGCACATGGTTCTGGGGTACTACCACCATAGGGTATGGTCCCGATACGCGACTGCCAAGGTAATGGCCCCAAGTTGCCATAGACATGAAGTACAGGGAGTTGCTTCAATATCTCCACACACTGTTGATCATTGATCCGCTCATCGCTTGTCCGCGAAGTCTCGTACAGGTAGTGCTCCACTGATCTGTCGTAATTGAAGGAGATGATCCTGAGTTGATTCTTTCCGAATGTACCAAGAGGGCCCAACTGCCCTTTCAGGTATCTGTACCAGTGATCCTTCTTGGTCAAATCCATCAGGGTGGCTCCTGAATGGGATTCCGCCGGGAGCAAGTGAAGTGCTATGGCTTGTCGCCCAATGTCCGCAAATGATGGATGGTTTTCAAGGAACTCATCAATGGAATTGTGTTGTGCCTGTCTTAGTCTGCCTGTCAAGATTCGGTATCCTTCCGGCATGACTTTTTCGGCTTTCGCAAATCGTGGTGATGCAAAATCATTCGCGATTAGTTCGACCAATGCCCCACCTGTAGGGAATCCATACGGAGCACTCGCTCCTGCTCCCAACACCAGTACGGTCTTTGTGGCAATCATTGTTTCTTATCCTGCTCGATCCTTGCTGTGAAGGGATAGCTATAGCTGCCGGATTGTGTGGAGACGCGGAGTACCATATCTTCGGTGAAATACTGCTCACCATGTTTCAGGTCATCGGTTCGCATTCCAAGCACTAACACATCTGATCGCCATTCTTCCGGTAGCAAGGACATGACCACTGGACAAGTGAAAATCTTCCGTTGAGTAGGATGTAGTATTGGATATATTGTTGGTCCTCCATCCACAGGCGGCGGACCCAGGTTGTCGTACCATTGAGCGGTTCGGAACAGCTTGGAGGTCCATATGGCCATTCTACACCGCACCGTATTTACTTCATCAATATTGCCGTACGTCAAAGAGAATCGAATGCGTGACCGGTCCAACTGTGTCTTAGGATGGTATAGCGTGAACACAATAGTTGGTTTGTCAATCAAAGGCCTATCTTCATGATAGACCGCAATCGGGGGTTTAGGCAGTGCCTCCCCGCTGGCCTGCTTCACTCCCCATTGAACGGCCGTCTCAAGTTGTGGTTGTAAACTAACCACATTCTCATAGACGATGTGCCGGTAATGTTTCAGATCAAAAGGTATATCCTCGTTCTTCTGCGTCAGCAGGATCACGACCTTACCGAGAGCATGAGCATACCCTACTTCGTAGAAGACGTTGGGATTCCTGCCAGTCATATCTGCCACAATGACATCAGCTTTGGCGATCTGGTTGTAAATGCGTTGCAGCATGCTCTCGTTAAATAGCTGCTCGTCAAGCCTCTGTGCATATGCTCCTGCCTTCTCACAAGCTGCCTTAATGCCAAGCTGGTAGGTATCATCAAACTCCTTCGCAAACGGCATCAGCACAAAGACGAACGGCTTAGGCTTCGTGCCCAGGGTGGTCTCGTTCTGGTTCGGTTCTGTGTCGCTCATTTCGTCAATTCCTCACCGGAGGACCGGGGGTCGCACCTACACATTTCACTTTCCGCAAATCCCCACGTCATCTTCGGCCTCACTACATCTGTCCGGCCCGTGGGGGCCCGCAACCAACTTCTCGCAGCTTCATCAGAGGTGCAGAACTGGCGGTATTATGGCACGAGCAGGCGGGGCCCGCAAGGGAAAAAGGCGGTAGCCGGTACTCAGACAAGAGCGATGGACACAGCCCACCCTGCTACTGTGACCCGTCGAAAGTGATGGTTCTCCGGCCCAGCCGTTCGACGCTCCACAAGACAGACGCCAAAGTCCCCGGAGGGACACGCGAAGCGTCCTCATCAGATGCGAACCGTCGAAAGGCCTCGGCAAAGCCCTCGGCACTCAGAGCGCTAGCGGGGAGGACCGGGGGTCGCACCTACACATTTCACTTTCCGCAAATCTCCGCGTCCTCTTTGGCCTCACCACATCTGTCCGGCCCGTGGGGGCCACCGACCAACTTCTCGCAGCTTCATCAGAGGTGTGAAACTGCCGGTATTATGGCAGACGCGGGCGGGGCCGGCAAGAGGCTTCCGATTGCGGAGTGCGGATTGCGGAATGCGGAATGAGAAGGCACGGCGGGGCCGTGTGATTGCGGAATGCGGATTGGGCAGTCCTTACCTTCTTCCCTTCCTACGTTCCTCCCCCATCGCCTTTGATGCTCTGTTCTCCGTGTTCTCGGTGCTCTCCGTGGCGAACAATCAGAATCCGCGTGGGTTGAGAATCCACCCTACGTACTATCCTCTGCGCCTCGGCGTCTCTGCGCGAGATGATCAGTTGTTGTCAGTTCTCAGTTGTCAGTTGACGGTGGACAGAGGGATCAGGGGGCGGCGTGAGGTTCCGGGCATTGGGAGAATGGCCGGCCTTGATTGTGAGCCAAATCGCTGGTAGGATCACTACTGAACAGAGAACCGTTGGAGCAGGTGGTTTTGATTGTCGCAGGCCAGGAGGATCACGACTTATGAGGAGACGAGAGTTTATTGCCGCGGCGATGACGGCGGCCGGTGGGCTGACGTTCGCGCGGACCCCGATGACCGCGCACGGCCAACCGGGACAACGCCGGCCCAACATCCTGTTCATCATGACCGACCAGCAACACGCCGGCATGATGAGCTGCACGGGCAACAAGTGGCTTAAAACCCCTGCCATGGACAGGCTCGCCGCCTCAGGCATCCGATTCGAAAAGACCTATGCCTCTAACCCGGTCTGCGTGCCAAGCCGGTTCAGCCTGCAGACGGGGCTCATGCCCAGTGCCATCGGAATGAGCCATAACGGCGACATAGAACGGGCCGCCGTGACCGAGATCATGGTGCAGCAATCGCTTGGCTCCCTCTTCCGGAAGGCGGGCTACGAGACCGTGTATGGCGGCAAGGTGCACCTGCCGGCCAGGATGGAGAACCTGCAGAATATCGGATATCGGAATCTCACCAACGATTCGCGCCAGGGATTGGCGGATGCCTGTGCGAAATTCATCAAGAGTCCCCATGCGAGCCCGTTCCTGCTCTTCGCGTCGTTCATGAATCCGCACGATATCTGTTACATGGCGATCAACGCCCACTCGCGTGCCAATGGACAGCCCCCAGCCGGCACTGTGGGTTCCAAGACCTGTGAGGCCGTGCTGGATCGGGTGAGGGGAGCTGGAGACCTGGCCGATTTCGTGCGGAACAACTGTCCGCCGCTGCCGTCAAACTACGGGATCCCGGAGGATGAGCCGGGATGCATAACGCACAAGTACGTCGATGCGAGCGCGTTTCGAGCGCATGTCCGTGCGAACTGGAGCGAAGACCAGTGGCGATTACACCGCTGGGCCTACTGCCGGTTGACCGAGATGGTGGACGAGCAGATCGGGATACTCCTCGACGCCGTCCGGGAGGCGGGCCTCGAAGACAATACCCTCATCGTCTTCACCAGCGATCACGGCGATATGGACGCATCACACAGGCTGGAGCACAAGTCGGTGCTCTATGAAGAAGCCGTGCGGGTTCCATTCGTAATGAGTCTCGGCGGCGGGATCCCCAGGGGAGTGGTTGACGACCTGCACCTGGTTTCCAACGGTCTCGACCTGCTTCCCACCCTGTGTGACTTCGCGGGGATAGAGACGCCTGCGGGACTCCCCGGCAGGAGTCTGCGACCGCTGACGCAAAACAGGCCCGTGGAGGGATGGCGTGATTTCGTCGTCTCGGAGAGCCAGAACGGCAGGATGCTGCGGACGGATCGGTTCAAGTACAGCATCTATGATTCCGGTGAACGGCGTGAGTGGCTTGTGGATCTGAAGGACGACCCGGGTGAGATGAAGAATCTTGCCGAAGCCCCGGGGATGGAGAACGTCCTGGACAGGCACAGGCGACTTCTGAAGGACTGGGTGAGAAGAACCGGCGATCGGATCGGCGCTGCGTATACTTGAGCAGCGTGTGTGCCTGTCAGGCGGGGCCCGCAAGTGAGAAGTGATAGGTGATAAGTGGTTTGAAGTGTGAAGTGGGAAGTCGGAGGCGATGATGAATGCGGAATGAAAAGGCAATTACAGGTTGAAAATCGGCGTTCACCTGCGTTTATCCGCGGTTGATAATCCGTTGGCAGTTGCCGGTTGGGGGCACGGCGGGGCCGGGCGATGACGGAACGCCGCATGATGCGGCACCTTAGCCCATTGATGCAGATCATTGACCGATGGCTTGCCTTTGATAGAATCTTCTCATTCGTTCTGTCATTTGGAATCTCGGCAAAGGAGCCAAGGCATGGAGGCCGTTGATAAGTTACTCGCGTGGTTAAGCGATCTCGTGTGGGGTCCCCCCATGCTCATCCTCCTGTTCGGGACTCATATCTTCCTCACGATTCGGCTGCGTTTCATTCAGAGGTATGTGGGCAAAGCGATCCGGCTGTCCGTGAAGCGTTCGCAGGAGGGCCAGGGCGACATCAGTCAGTTCGGCGCCCTGACGACGGCGCTGGCGGCGACGATCGGCACCGGCAATATCGTCGGCGTCGCCACGGCCGTAGCATCGGGCGGGCCGGGCGCGGTCCTCTGGCTCTGGCTTACGGGCGTCTTCGGGATCGCGACCAAGTACGCGGAAGCGGTGCTGTCGGTCAAGTACCGCATCACGACGAAATCGGGAGCCATGGCGGGCGGCCCGATGTACGTGCTCGAACGCGGGATGCACTGCCGCTGGCTCGGACTCGTCTTCGCGGGGCTCACGACGATCGCCGCCTTCGGCATCGGGAACATGGTGCAGGCGAACTCGGTGGCCGCCATGGTCCGCGAGACCTTCGGCGTGCCGCAGTGGATCACAGGGATCGTTATCACGGCGCTCACCGCCCTGGTCATTCTCGGCGGCATCAAATCCATCGCCGCCTGGTGCGAATGGCTCGTGCCATTCATGGCCATCTTCTTCGTCATCGGTTCGATCATTCTACTGGCTATGCGCTACGAAACGATTCCCGAGACCATCCGCCTGATCGTCTCAGGGGCCTTCACGGGACAGGCGGCCGTCGGAGGATTTCTCGGGACAACGGTCAGGGAGGCGGCGCGGTACGGGATCGCCCGGGGGCTCTTCAGCAACGAGTCGGGGCTCGGCAGCGCGCCGATCGTCGCCGCCGCCGCCCAGACGAAGAATCCGGTGAGGCAGGCCCTCGTGTCCTCGACCGGCACGTTCTGGGATACGGTCGTTGTCTGCGCCCTGACGGGCCTGGTGATCGTCAATTCCGGCCAGTGGATACAGGGGCATAACGGGGCCGCGCTGACAAAGGTGGCGTTCGAAGGCATGTCGTTTGTCGGGCCCATCGTCTTGAGCGTGAGCCTCCTCACCTTCGTCTTTTCAACGATCCTCGGGTGGTCGTACTATGGCGAGAAGGCAGCGGAATACCTGTTGGGTTCGCGCGTCGTAAAACCCTATCGATTGCTCTGGGTGGCGGCCGTGATGGTCGGCTCGCTGTCGACGCTGCGAGCGGTATGGTCGTTCGCCGACATCGCCAATGCCCTGATGGTCATTCCGAACGTTATTTCTCTGTTCGCGCTGTCGGGCGTCGTGGTCCTCGAAACGCGCAGGTACCTGTGGAATGGGGACATCGACGCTTCAGCGATTCCCGACGCGAAGCTGGCAGTCGCCGAGGGCTGAGGCAAATTCCGGGTGCTGGTCGAAGCATGAGGAAGAACGGAGGTGGAATCTAGAGGTGGAATCTAGGGACAGTCACCTATTTCCGCCTTCCTCAGTCTCATTTATCCCTCGGCCTTGACGCCGTTATGGCCGTCCCACTCATATCGGCCTCACCACATCAGTCCGGCCCATGGGGACCGCCAACCAACTTGTCGCAGCTTTCTCAGAGGTGCAAAACTACCGGTATTATGGCGAAGGCAGGCGGAGAAGGCAAGAGCGTTGGGATTTATGATTTATGATTTATGATTGGGAGGAAGTGTCAAGTGTGAAGTTTGATGTTCGAAGTGAGAAGTCGGAGGCAGTAAGGGACTGGGGATTGCGGATTGAGGACAGTTGTCAGTTGCCGGTTCTTGGAGTCTTCCTCTGCGGGCTCCGTGTCCTCTGTGGCAGAATGGTCAGTTGTCAGTTGTGGGTTGTCAGTTCCCAGAAGATGGATTCCTGCTTCCGCAGGAATGACAGGGTCGGCATCCGCGTTTATCGGCGGTTGCATTATCTCTGCGCCTCGGCGTCTCTGCGCGAGTTGATTTGGTTGCGGTCGGAGGCCGCGCAGAGCTCTTCCCGGCGGCGGAGTGGCCTCTATGCTTGGCAAGCTCCGGCGGCGCCCCTCTTGCCGTTGCAGACAAGGGCCGGACGCCCTTGCCACGGGGTGTGGTCGGAATACGGTGGCAGTCGGCGAGCCTCTTCGTAGGCCGTGCGTCCCCGCACGACCAGTCCGGGCCCTTGCAACGGACTGGATCCTGTACAAGGCCACAGCCGAAAGAGGACGAGCGAGGACGCTCGTCCTACGCGGAGCCCCGAATCCGCCACCGAATGGCGGCCGCATCCTTGCCACGTGCGGGCGGCGGAATTTTGGGGGGCGGCGGCAATTGGCGTGTTGCGTCGGGGCCGGGGGGCGGGTATAATCTCTGGGGTAAGATTCACGGGGTGTAGCTCAGTTTGGCTAGAGCGTGTGGTTTGGGACCACAAGGTCGCTGGTTCAAGTCCAGTCACCCCGATTCCTTCGAGATGAAGACCAACGCGACACGACAACTTGACAAGCTGGGCATCCACTACGAGCTGCGGGAGTACGAGGTGGACCCGGACGATCTCAGCGCAATCAAAGTCGCCGGCCAGGTCGGTCTGCCGCCGGACCAGGTCTTCAAGACCCTGGTGGCCAGGGGCGATGTGCACGGCATCCTCATGGCGGTCGTGCCGGGCGATGCGGAGGTGGACCTGAAGGCCCTGGCCCGGCTCTCCGGCAATCGCCGGGTCGAGTTGACGCCCGTCAGCCAGTTGCAGGCGCTGACCGGCTACATCCGCGGCGGCGTGACGGCCCTGGCGGGCAAAAAGGACTACCCTGTTTACCTCGATGAAACCGCCCAACTCTACGACATCATTTCCGTTTCCGCCGGCATCCGCGGCACGCAAATCCTGCTCGCTCCGCAGGACTACATCCGTGCCACCGGCGCCACCATCGGCCCCATCGCCCGGCCCCCCGCCTGAGCGAGCGATGCCGGAGCATCCCCCTCTCGGGGTTTGGAGCATGTGATATCAGGTTTTCCCCAGTTCCAACGGTCCCGCCGGAAGTGATAGTACTGTGCGAAAAAGGAGGTTACTATGACCAGAAAGTACATCGATTGTAGAGAGCACCCGGATCCATCCCAGAAATGCACCATAGCCATTTCGGCCGACACCGACGAGGAAGTCATCGAGACCGCGGCGGAGCACATGGTGAAGGTTCACGGTTATGATGACACGCCGGACCTCAGGGACCAGTTGAAGGATGCGGTCCAGGAAGGCGAGCCGCGCACCTGAGATACGCAGAGAACCTCCATATCTGCGATTCCGCCCCCGAATCGGGCACACCGTCCGAGCAATCTAAAGGCCTGATCGTCTCGCCCTTCGGACAGTGTATATTCAAAGCACACCCCGCCTTTTCTCCGCCCAATGTCTGTACATTCGACATTGGCTCACGGGATGGTTCCGGGCGAGCCCGTGATTGTGACGCCGGCACCCGCCACGGCAGGCACAGAAACCCCTACAGCTCACCGGGCTTTTGGGCTTGAAAGCGCCACGACCCCCGTGTAGAGTCTGTCCTGTCCCGGAGACCATTAAGGAGAAAAACTATGTCGCCAAGGAATCGGCCCACATCAAGCGAAAGACCCATTATCCACAATCATCCATGCAGTTGCTGCGCGATGTCCCGGCGAGCGTTCCTGGGCACAGCCGCGGCTTGCACAGCGGCGCTGGCGACAGGGTGTGCCGGTAGGGGCGAAACATCTTTCGCCCGTTCACTCCACACCGCGCCCAAATCGAACGAGGAGATCAGTCTGGCCTCGTTCCGGCCGCGACCGAAGGTCCGGGTGATGAGCGTGGTCGCACGCCAGAAGCCGCCTTATTGGCTCGGCTGGCCGGGTACGTCGTACGATGTCGAGGGCGAGCGGGCAAGGTACGCCAAGGCAACCGCCGATGCCGCCCAGCGAGTGGGCGTCGAAATCATCCAAGAGGCGCAGCCCCTCGAAGAGAATGCGGCCGTCGCCTCGTTCGTCCAGAAAGTGCAGGCCGAGAAACCCGACGCCGTCCTGGTCACCCTCCAGCATTTCGCGTACTGGGGCATGGCGAGCGAGATTGCCAAGGCCGGCGTGCCCACGATCGTCTTTGCTCCCGTCGGCACCGCCTTCACGGGACACGTGAACAGCCTCGCCTTCCAAAGAGGCGTCCACGTCATCTCATCACTGGAAACGCCGGCCATCGAGCAGGCCCTGCGCATGATCCGCGCCAAACGGCAGCTCGAAGCAACCAGAATGCTCGTTCTAAGCGGCAACGAGCGTCAGGAAGACAAATTCGGTCTCGTGAGCCTCCAGCATGTCCCCCGGGCGACCTTCGAGGAGATGTTCAGCCAGACGCCGGTCAGCGAGGAAGCCAAGTGGGTCGCGCATCAGCGATTCCGCGAGGCCGAGAAGGTGGTGGAGCCGACGAAACAGGACGGCCTCAACGCCGCACGGTCGTACATTGCCGCCAAGCAACTGCTCAAGAACGAAAGCTGCAACGCACTGACAACCGACTGTCTGGGCATGGTCACGCAGAAGAAAGTGCCGACCCCGCCGTGCATGGGCGCGTCGATCTTCCAGGATGCGGGGGTGACCTACGGCTGCGAAGCGGCGGTTGCCCCGGCGGTCTCGCTCATGCTGACGAGCTATCTGTTCGACAAGCCCGGATTCATGAATGATCCGGTGCCCGAGACCGTCAAGAACGTGCTGATCGCGGCGCACTGCGTCAGCGGCACGCGGATCTACGGCCTGGATCGCCAAAAAGAGCACGCCCCGTACATTCTCCGCAGCCACTCCGAATCGAGCCTGGGCGTCTCGCCGCAGGTCCTCTGGCCGGTCGGCCGGCCGGTGACGCTCGTGCAATTCTTCACGCCCGACGCACTCTATCTCGACACAGGCACCGTGGTCGGCAACGTGAACACGCCTCCGGCCGGCGGCTGCCGAACGAGTGTCGAGATCCAGATGGACGGCATTGAGGATTGCCGGGACGTCCTGGGATTTCACCAGGTCGTCTTCTACGGCAATCACCGGCGCGACGTTGAGGCCTTCTGCCAGATGTACGGCATCAACGTCGTACACTCCCCCCGCACCCACGAGGAGACGCTGAAACCCGCTCAGGCCTGATCCGGAACGCCAATCCTGACCCGTTGTGTCCTGAGCCAAGCCCGCCGACTGGTTTCGTTTCGCACAATCGCCCTCCGCGCACCGGGAGTCACGGCCGGAATACGGTGGCCATCCATAAGCCTCTTCGTAGAGCCTGCCCCCGACCTGATCGGGGGTCATGCGTCCCCGCACGACCATTCCGGCTGTTTTCAGTATGTAGGGTGGGTTCTCAACCCACGCGGATTCCATACCATTCCCGCGAGGGCAGGAATCCAGGCTCTCCACCACGAAGGGCCCGAAGACCACGAAGTAGTAGGGTGGGTTCTTAACCCACGCGTATTCTCGACCGCGAAGGCTTGCCCTCGACCCGATCGGGGGACGCGAACTACGCGAAAAAAGATCAACTCACGCGGAGACGCAGGGACGCAGAGAGTAGTGTGTAGGGTGGATTCTCAATCCACGCGGATTCCATGTCATTCTCGCGGAGGCGGGAATCCAGAGTCTCTCACCACGGAGGCACGGAGGCCACGGAGAAAATGAAAACCGCTGATGAACCCGGATGAACACTGATTAGGGATCAGGGGTCAGAAATGATTGCCCTGCTGAACCCCGGCCCCTGACCCCCGACACCTGCTGGTCATTCCGCAATCCGAAATCCGGGCCTCCCGCCCCCCCCGGCTTCCCGCTTCACACTTGCCACTTATCACGTATCGCCTATCACTTTCGGCTTGCGGCCTCCGCCCGCGTCTGCCATAATACCGTCAGTTGTGCACCTCTGATGAAGCTGCGAGAAGTTGGTAGCCAGCCCCCACGGGCCGGACAGTTGTGGTGAGAACCGAAGAGGACGCGGAGATTTGCGGAAAGTGAAATGTGTAGGTGCGCAGGTGCGACCCCCGGTCCTCCTAGGATCTGGCCGCCCACCGGCTCAGCTTGGCTCGGCGTGTCCCGCCCCTCCGGTTGTTCCACCTTCCCTAGCTCGTCCATGCAATTCCTCTATCCAGTCCCCTCGTCTGCACCGGCCCGCAACTCCTGACACGTGCTCATTATTCGGCCCTTCACCAGTAGGCGCCCTCACATTCGCCCGGCGCCGCAGATTTCTGCCTGCTGATGCCCCCAGCCAAAGCCATTATATCCCCACCTCCCCTATGGGCAACCAACAACTAACAACCCGAAACCCTCTCTGCCCTTCGCGCCTTCGCGAGAGACACAATCCTGTAGGGCGTGCACCGCACACCACATCTTCCTAATAATTCCACATTGCAGGACCTGACCCCGTTTCCCCCCCGGCTGATTTCTCCCAGCCATGAGCCATTATACCCTCGCCTGACATGCCAACAACCGGAAAAAGACCAAGCCACGGACACTGATTCCCCTGCCCCAAGGCTCCAGACCCTCACCTTGAGACTAATCGAGGTCAGCGTGGAATTCCCCGTAAGCGGCTTGCGGAAGCGGGGCAACGGCCCTACAATGACCCGGTCTCGTTGTATTCGGGACAGATAGGTGTACCCTGTAATGCAGACGGCTCTGGGATTCATGGAAGAATTGTTAGCACCTAAAGACTTGCGTCACAACAAGTTGAAAGACGCGGATCGCGCGTTCCACGATTGGTACCGTTTTGTCTTGTCCTACCCGCCGCATCTTGTGCGGACCTATTTCTCCCGCTTTGGACTGACCCGGGATCATCTGGTTCTGGACCCGTTCTGCGGAACGGGAACAACTCTTGTAGAGGCGAAGAAGAATGGGATCAGAGCTTACGGCGTTGAAGCTCATCCTATGGCATGCTTCGCATCAAAGGTGAAAACAAACTGGTCTGTCGAGCCTGAGCGACTTGTTCAGCATGCGGGCGCAGTCGTTCAACGCGCGCACCGCGCAATGGAGGAATGGAACGGTGAACGACGGACCTTGCCCGGCGAAGAGGAGAATCTGCTTCTTACGGATTCAATCAGTCCGCTCCCACTCCATAAGTGTCTCATCCTTCGTGAAGCGATAGAGAGAGGGCGCGATCCATCGCTGCGCAACATTGAGTTGCTAGCATTTGCGTTCGTTTCAGTGTTTGTTGCGAGCAATCTGAAGTTTGGACCTGAGGTGGGCGTAGGGAGCAACAAGAAGACTGACGCGCCTGTTCTTGAGAGTTGGTTGAACAAGATCAATGAAATGGCTGGCGACCTCAGAGAGTTTGCGGCTCTTACCTCCGTTGACGCGAAATGTGTGCTCGGAGATGCAAGGCAAATGCTTAGTGACCTTCCGCCAGGCTCTGTCGATGGACTGATTACATCGCCTCCATACCCGAATGAGAAGGACTATACGCGTACGACACGCCTTGAGAGTGTCCTCCTCGGTTTCGTAAGATCCAAGCAGGATTTGCGTTTGCTTAAAGAGAGCCTGCTCCGTTCCAATACGCGAAATGTCTATCGTAGTGATGACGATGACCTGGCCGTCTCAGGCAATCGCAGAATAAACGCGATTGCAGATGAAATCGAGAGGCGGCGCATAGATCTTAACAAGGACTCTGGCTTTGAACGCCTATACCATCGAGTCACAAAACTGTACTTTGGCGGAATGAAACGACATTTCGAGCAGATGAAACGGGTCCTGAAACCTGGTGCGAAGTTGGCCTACGTTGTTGGTGACCAAGCATCATTCCTACAGGTCCTAATCCGCACGGGAGAGCTTCTGGCCGATATCGCCCACGAGATCGGGTACGAAGTCCTTTCGCTTGACTTGTTTAGAACACGTTTATCGACAGCGACAGGTGAACAACTACGTGAAGAAGTCTTGGTTCTGGAATGGCCAGGGGAGAAGAAGATGGCGAAAAAGAAGACAAAGGAAGGGAGAAACCCCACTCGTTATGCCCAGATCATCGAGCATGTGTTCTTCAAGCACTACAAGGAGGGTGCCACCGAGGTATACTTCGAGCGGCAGGAGTTTGTTGACGCTGCTGGCGAGTTGGGCATAGAAGTCCCGCTCAATCTTGGCGATATTCCCTACACCTTCCGGTATAGAGGTGCGTTACCCGAAAGCATGAGGAAGCTTCTTGATGCAGACCAGGAGTGGGTGATACGATCTGTGGGGCGGTCAAAGTACGTATTTGCAAAAGCCTCAATGCACCAGATTAGGCCAAATCCCAGATTGTCCACGATCAAGGTACCTGATGCTACGCCAGAGGTGATCCGGCGGTATGCACTGAGCGACGAGCAGGCCCTTTTGGCGATAGTACGGTATAATCGACTCATAGACATCTTTACAGGGGTGACCTGCTATTCGCTCCAGAGCCATCTAAGGACCTCTGTACCGGGTATGGGTGGAGGTGAAATCGACGAACTGTACATCGGTATCAGCAAGAGTGGCGAACAGTTTGTTTTTCCTATCCAGGCCAAGGGCGCCAAAGATATGATTGGCATCATCCAGATAGAACAAGACCTTGCCATCTGCAAATCGAAATTTCCAGCGATAAAGTGCCGTCCGATTGCCACGCAGTTTGTAGACGGAGAGTTAGTTGCGATGTTCGAATTCGAGTTATCCGAGGGAGAAATAAAGATCAAAGAGGAAAAGCATTACCGACTTGTGCCAAACAAGGAGTTGTCTAATGACGAACTGATGGGTTATGGTAGCTGAAGCCATGACAGCGGAATTCCGGGGACACCTATCTCCGCCCCGAGTTGAGTATAGTGTCCCCAGATGTCCACTGCCGGGGATCTGGGGACACAATACTTAATTCCTGCCAAATAAGTAATGTGTCCCCCGAATTCCCTCTGGAATGATGGAATCCTGGGCGTGGCGGAGCCTCCGACTTCCCACTTCAAACATCACACTTCAAACTTGTCACATCCCTCTTGCAGACCATGCCTGCAAGGGCTATAATCCCGTCAGTTCTGCACCTCTGATGAAGCTGCGACAAGTTGGTCGCCGGCCCCCACGGGCCGGACAGATGTGGTGAGGCCGAAATGTGCGATGGCTGTCGGATTTTGAGAACTCGGACTGGAAGAACCGGATTGCCCCGACTAAAATAGGGTCCGTCCCTAGTTTCTTCAGATCTACGCAAGTGAATAGGCGACCGGATGGCTCGTGATCGCTGAGCCGTGTTGCACTTAGCATGTTAATGCGCCAGAGGAGGTAAACTCATGGACATGTGGAAGTTCTTTGACATCACGCATCGGGAGCACGTGTTCTGCAACCCGATGAGTTCTGAGAAATTTGAAGAGCTCATCACGCTTCTGCGTCTGAAACCTGGTGCATGCGTGCTTGAAATCGCCACTGGCAAGGGCGAATTTCTCATCAGGCTCGCAGAGCGGCACCGACAAATGACGGGGACAGGGGTTGATTTCTCTCCTTACTGCATTGCAGATGTCCGCAAAAAGCACCAAACACGCGTTCCAGATGCTCAACTCCACTTCTTAGAGATGGATGGGGCTAAGTATGTCCCAGAGACCTTAGAGAGTTTTGATCTGGTGGCCTGCATCGGTGCGAGTTGGATTTATGGCGGGCATGGAGGGACGTTGAACGCGTTATACAAGATGGCAGCGCCAGAAAGTTGGATCGTCGTGGGTGAACCCTACTGGCGGCATGAACCGGAAAGAGAGTATTTAGAGGCCATCGGCCAGACAAGGAACAACTGCGGAACACATGATGAGAATGTTAAGGCTGGGCAAGAACACGGGTTGGAGGCCGTCTACACACTCGTAAGCAGCCAAGATGACTGGGACAAGTATGAAGGGTTGCAATGGTATGCAGCAGAAAGCTGGGCGAGTGGCCATCGGGATGATCCTGATGTGGAGAACCGTGCTGAAACGAGTGCGGGAAAGCAAGACAGCGTATCTGAGGTGGGGACGAGAAACGTTGGGGTGGGCGATTTATGTGTTCAAGAAAGGGGCGTATGGCACATTGCCAGTGGGCTGAAACCCCTTACTGTGGGCGGAATGGCCAGCAGGTGTCGGGGGTCAGGGGCCGGGGTTCAGCAGAGCAATCATTTCTGGCCCCTGATCCCCGATCCCTGAGTGCCGATGGGGCAGTTCTTACCTCCTTCCCTGCTTCCCTTCCTGCGTTTCTCCCTTCTCCTTCCACCCTCTGCGTCTCGGCGTCTCTGCGTGAGAGGATCAGAATCCGCGTGGGTTAAGAACCCACCCTACATCCTTATATTCCGCTCCGTGGGCTCGGCGCTCTCCGTGGCCTATCGGATTTACGATTTACGAATTAGGATTTGTGATTCGTCCTGGAAATCTGCAAAAATCGGTGCAATCTGCGGACAAAGCGACTCCTAATCCGTGTGCCACAAAGGGGTTACCGTGTGCACAGAAAAATTTGGTGATTTTTGAACAACTGTATGGACAAAGGATCATAGTGCGGCTATGATCATGGTTGATTTATGATGGTTGATGTGAGAAGTAAGAGAGGCCGTCCTACTTGAGAAATCAAACATCAAACATCAAACATCAAACGTGATTGAGAGGGGCGAATCATGGCGACGCGGGCGAGTTGTCACAGGTGTGTTTATGCTCATCTGGATCGGGCGTTGTGGATGCGGAGTCTGGGGACGGGGTGGGCGGCTGGGCCGACGTGCGGGAACCAGCCGGAGTCGCCGGGGCTGATGAAGGCGTGTCCCGTTGGGGCAGTGTGTCGGAATTATCGGGTGCGGCCGCCTGTGCCGGAGGGAGAGGGGGTCAAGACGATCCCGCTGGGCGACGGGTTGTATGCGTATGTGGACGCTGCGGACTTCGAGTGGCTCAATCAATGGCGTTGGGGAACAAAAGGCGGGTACGCGGCACGGCATGAGAAACGCAACGGCAAACGCAGGGTTGTCCTGATGCATCGCGAGATCATGAAGCCGCCGAAGGGCAAGATCGTGGATCACGGCAACGGCAACAAGTACGACAATACCCGGGCCAATCTGCGGAACACCACGCATCAGGTGAACCAGCACAATACGAGAAAGCGGGCCGGCGGCAGTTCCATCTACAAGGGCGTCGCTCGGTGCAAGGCGACCGGTCGATGGCGGGCAGGCCTGGACTGTCGCAAGGAGCACTACAGTCTTGGGCGGTTCGACAGCGAGGTGGAGGCGGCGCGGGCGTATGACTACAAGGCGGCCCAGGTATTCGGGGAGTCGGCCCGGCCGAACTTTCCCGAGGAGTGGCCGGTCAAGAGGCGACGGCAGGTCCACGCCCGGTGGCTGCGGGAACGGGCGAAGCAAAAGGCGGTTTGATCTATGGATCTATGATCTATGATTTGAGATTTGTGATTTGGGGGAATTTCGGGGACATCTTAATCCGCCGCCGTGTGCGGACTGCGCCTCTTTCGTCCCTTACGGGACTGGCTTTTGTCCTCGGCCCCAGTTCCCCAGCGATCAATCGCTGGGCTATTCTCTATCGCCCTCCGGGCTTGGACTGCGCCATGGCTGAGCTTTGTGGTCCTGTCAAATTGAAGGCTATTCTCTATCGCCCTTCGAGCCTGGACTTCGCCCCAGTCCTCTTGCGTCGGCCCGTCCGCCCCACGGGGGCGATCGACACTAGCCCACCGTTTCAACGGTGGGTACGATAGTCAATCCTATCTCAAAGCCCCGTAGGGGCGAAAGAAGACTGGGCTGTGCTCTTGTGTCGGCTGGAATCCGAATCCGCCACCGAAGGCCGACCGCACCCCTGCGGACGGATCGGAGCGGTTTGGCGTTGCTTGTCATGGGGCGTGCGGCTATTATGGGAAGCGATGAAGATTCTGGACCGGTACATTGCAACGAATTTTCTGATCGGGTACGCCATCGCGTTCTGCGTGCTGATCGGGCTGTGGACGATCATCGATCTGTTCGTGCACCTCGACGAGTTTGCCGAGCGCATGGACATGGGGGCGTGGGCCATCGCCAAGAACGTTGCGACGTTTTACGGGCTGAACATGACCCTGTATTTCCGCGATCTCGCGGGCGTGATCACCGTCGTGGCGGCCGCGTTTTCGCTTGGCCGCATGGTGCGGACAAACGAGCTGGTGGCCATGATCGCCTCCGGCGTCAGCGCTCAGCGGATCGTTGGCCCCGTCCTGGTGCTGGCCATCCTGTTCACGGGCGTTTGGGTGGTCGATCAGGAGCTGGTGATCCCCGCCATCAGCGACAAGCTGGCGCAGCCACGACGACGTGCCGGGCGAGGAGTCCTTCGATGTCCAGTTCATCGTGGACGGCAACGGCTCGCTGATCTACTCCCGCCAATTCGACGTCAAGACGTCGTCGTTCTACAAGCCGATGATCATCACGCGGGAGGGCACGGACCGGCCGGGGATCTGGAAGGTGACGGGCCGGATCACCGCCGACAAAGCTGTCTTCAACTACGAGACGGGCGTCTGGGACCTGGTCAATGGCGTGTTCATCGGGACGGGGCCGCAGGACGGCGTGCGGCAGGCGACCACCTACTCCGCCCCCAATCTCCTGCCCAAAGACATTCCGATCATCTGCGAGTCCAAGCACGCGTCCCTGTTCAGCTCGCACCAGTTGTCCATCCTGGCCGCCCAGAGCACGAAGATCCGTGACGTCGCTCAATTGAGCAGCCTGAAGCATTTCCGCATCACGGACCCCATCATCAACCTGACGATGCTCATGGTAAGCCTGCCCGTGCTGATCTGCCGGGACCCCCGGACGATGAAGTCAAGGATCCTGGTCAGCTTCGCCCTGACGGCGACGTGCT
This sequence comes from Sedimentisphaerales bacterium, assembly GCA_963708075.1. Classification (GTDB taxonomy): domain Bacteria; phylum Planctomycetota; class Phycisphaerae; order Sedimentisphaerales; family Anaerobacaceae; genus PLanc-01. The sequence continues at coordinate 6,885,122 of OY970194.1, read as the reverse complement.
TCGTGGTGACCTTCGTCTGCAAGATGCTCGCGACGGAGGTCGTCATCGCCGGCCGGGTCATGCCCGAGCTATGGGCCTGGCTGCCCCTGTTCATTTTCGTGCCGATCGCGTTTATCGAGCTGGACACGATTCAGACCTGAGTATTCTGTGTCTCCGGGCGGCACCGCCAAACCTGTTGGGTTCGTCCCAAATCCTTGAGGTGGCCCTGATACGAGCTACACACACGGGTGGCATCGTCAAGGCCGAAGGCCTTGGCGATGGCGGATGGGCAAACCATCGCCAAGCTGCGCTTGACGCTGCCACCCACCGCTGATCCATTTGTCGTACACGATCAGGATTGTGTTCCATTCGATAGAGGGGTGAAGACAATCTCGGCGAGCTTCTGGCGGATGGGTTTGGAGCGGCCCTTGTCGTACGGATGGACGCTGTTGGTCAGGAGGATGAGGTAGGTGTCGGTGTCCGGGTCGCAGACGAGACTGGTTCCGGTGTAGCCGGTGTGGCAGAAAGCGTTCGGTGAGGCGCTTGGACCTTTCACCCAGGCGTAGTTGGAGCTGACATCGAAGCCGCAGGCACGGCCGTGGGATTGGGCGGTGGTCAACATGGCGACGGCGGCGGGACTGAGGATGCGTTTACCCTTCCAGGTGCCGTCGTTGAGGAGCATGCGGCAGTAGATGGACAGGTCGGAGGCGGTGGAGAACAGGCCGGCGTTGCCGCTCGTGCCGTCCATCAGCCGGCCCAGCGGGTCGTGGACGGTGCCGCGGAGCAGCTTTCCGTTGACGATTTCCGTCGCGGCGATTTCCCTTTGCCACGAGGCCGGCGGGCAGAACCTTGTGTGCTTCATGCCAAGCGGTTTGAAGATATTGGCCCGGCTGAATTCGTCGATGTCCTGGCCGGTGACGGTCTTCACGATTCGCGCCAGGGTGATATACCCGAGGCAGCTATAGCGGAATTGTTCGCCCGGCGGGCTCTGGGCCTTCAAGCCGCAGATCGTCTCGACGACCTTGTCGGGACAGGACTCGCCGAAGCGGGTCCGCAGGCTGTTGGCATCCGTGTACGCGGGCAGGCCGGAGGTGTGCGTCAGGAGGTGCCGGATCCGGGCCTGCTCCTTGCCGTTGCAGGCGAAGGCCGGCAGGTACTCGGACACGTAGTCGTTCACGTCGACCTTGCCCCGATCCACCAGGATCATGATGGAGGTCGCGGTGGCGATGGGCTTGGTCAGCGAGGCCATGTCGAAGATCGTGTCCTTCTCCATGGCCTCCTGGAACGGCTCGTTCACCTCGACGCCGAATGCTTTGTGGTACAAGACCTTGTTCCCCCGCCCGACGAGGACCACCGCTCCCGGCAGGTGCCCCGCCGCGATTTCCTCTGTCACCACGCCGTCGATCTGCATCAGACGCGCATCCCGGCTGCTATCCAATCGACAGCCCGGAAGCAGAGAAAAGAACACCGCAAGAATGACAAGGCCCGGCGTTCTCGCGTAGGGTGTGCATTGCACACCATCTAACGCTCTACATGATAGACCATCAATGAGTGGCATCGGCAAGCGGAGCCTGCGGAGTTTGCCGATGGTATTGGGCCACATCTTGGAGCCATCGGCAAGCTGGCGCTTGCCGCTGCCACCCGGGAGCTTACTCGACATTGCAGCGTGACAATTCGCAACTCGTGTCATGCGGATCTCTCCTTGCCGCCGGCGAGGATTCGTTCGATGGCCAATGCGACGGGCGAAGGGACCTCCTCGCCGGACTGCGCGCGGCGGGCGACCTCGTCTATCGCCTCGTGCAACGCCTCGCATGCCTGCTCGTAACTGTAGCCGGTCGATAGCGAGATTAAGCGCGTCCCGCGGTCGATCAGCTTCTTGTTACTCGGCGACACCCAGACCATCGCGTTGCCGATCACCCGGCCCATGCGGACCATCGTCGCCGTCGAGACTGTGTTCAAAACGAGCTTGATCGCCAGATGCTCCCACAGCCGCAACGGCGACGCAGGCAAATCGCACGAGAAGTGAAAGTGCTCATCCACAGCCGGCGACGCTGCTTCCGGCCCCACTGTAATCGCCGCCGTCCTCTTGAACCCGGCCCGGCCGTAGGGTGTGCCGTGCACACCGTCCCCCCCGACGCCGACGAACACTATCGCGGACTCCGGGACACTCGTCCGGGAAGGATCGGGCTCGTTGCCGATCTGAAATCTGTATATCTCGCTGTTGTCGAGTTTCGGCGGATTCGTCTGCAGCGCCACCGGCGCGTCCAACCGCCTGTAGACTTCCGGACCCCAGGTCAGGCCGCGAGGCTCACGCTGGAGCATCTGACGCCACGCCTCCTGCGTCGGCCGGCCCGGGTCCTTGACAAACGCCCAAGACACGGGCGAAATCGTGTCGCCGCTCTTGCGAAACGGCGGGAGCATGAACGTCGGCGCCCGCTCCGTCGTGTCGGTCAGAATGTCCAAGAGGGCCGAGTCGGCCAGGTACGTCACCAAGCCGTGCTGACGATAGATCTGTTCCTCAAACTGCACCAGCCGGGCCATCGCATTGACTCCCTCGGCGATGGACAACTGCTTGAGCAGCTTTTCAAAGAGCCGCTGATACTGTGCCGTGTCGCGCAGGGTGGGCTCCGCCGACCGTGGCTCGGCGCGGTCGGTGGAGGCGGTGTGCATGGCACACCCTACGGTCTGCGCCAAGGCCATTTCGAGGGCCGCGCCGACGACGAGAAGCTCCGTGGTCGTGGCCTGCATCCGGGTCGAGCCGGTGATCGCCATCGGGCCGGTCGCCAGGTCGAGCTTCCGGATGCGGGGCTCGTCGATGACCTCGCGTGACCGCTGGACGTGTCCGCGTAACAAGTCCGTCGGGTTGTTGTAGACGAAGAAGACCCTCGCCCCCGAGTCGAGTCCCTGCCAGGCGGTGCCGATGACGAAGGACGTCTCGCCGCCCTCGGTGATCGCGACGACGACATCGCCCTGCTGCACTCCGGCCTCCTTGAGTTGATGCCGGCCGAAGTCCGGGAAATCCTCAAACCCTTCCACGGACTTGATCAGCGCGAAGTCGCCACCCGCCATGACGCTGATGCACAGGTCCGCCATCCTGGCCGCCTGTGGATTGTCCCGTCCGGCCGTGCGCCAGAACTCCCGCCACGCCGCTTCCAGCAGGATACTCAATCGGCCTGTCGCTCCGCAGCCTGTGAAGAAGATCCGCCGGCCCGCAAGTATCGCCTCGCGCAGAGCTTCGACGAGACGCCTGAACGACTCCTGGGCAAAGATCCGATCCAGAGCGAGCGGAATGTCCTCATCCACCGACTGCAACAGCCGGATGCCCGCGTGAATGTCCCTCTCCATGACCCGTGAGAGTTCGCGCGTCTTCGGATGGAACGACTCCGTCAGCAGTTCGCCCAGCCGAAACGCCTTCTCCCCTTCCACAAATGCCCTGGCCCGTTCTTTCGCCTGTGACACACTATTCTCCAGATAACCGAGAAACCAACCGCATATTCATATCGCGCGCCCCACCGCCTGTAAATCCTATTCCGGCCGCGGCACACGATGCAGAGTGTCTGCGAAGACAATCGGGTAATCGGGCGGCAGCGGCAGGCAACGCGGAGAGAATCGTCGCGGCCCTTCAAAAGTTCGGCTTCGATCTGCCCGATCTGTCCGCGGAGTTGTTCCTGCGCCAATGGCAGATCATCCGCCTGGGTGTGCCGCCTGTCAGAATCGAGATCGCCACCACAATCTCGGGCGTCGATTTTGCGGAATGTTACGCGGATCGAGTGGAAGATACGCTCGACGATGTCCCCGTGAATCTAATCAGCCTCAAAGACCTCAAGCGCAACAAACAAGCCTTGGGCCGCCACCAGGACCTCGCTGATCTGGAGCATCTTCCGTAGAGCATCGCTGGGCGGAGCTTATCTTACCGCCGTCATACATCCTCAACGTCCCGGATTCGTCTCGCTCTCGTCCTGTTTGTTCGCGACGACGATCAGGCTGTTGGCGACCCGGCGTTCGTGGCCGTCGGAGGGGGAATTCATGATGTGCCCATCCAGCCAGAGCGTGGAGGAGCCGCCGCCGTCGAGGTTGATGGCGTGGGTGCAGCCCAGTCCGCTCATGAGCGAAGCCAACTCGGGATAGGTCATGCCTGCCGACAGCGACTCCTGGCGGCCGTCGACAACCGCAAGGAAAAACTGCTTGTCATTCCATCCCAGTACCGTTCGCGGATGTCTCGGCTGGGGCGGCGGCCAGTCAGGCGATTCGCCCGCGTCCAGCAAAACAGGTCCCCCACCGAGAGCCGTCATCACTCCGGTCAGGTCGGGCGATGTCTTCATGTGAAGCGAGATCACCATCCCGACCGCCGACGCCGGCAGTCCTCTGGCCAGCTTGGGCCCAATGGATAGGACCATGATCTGAGGTGTTAGCCGGACGTCTCCTTGCCCGTTGAGAGCGGAGATTCTCGCCTGATACCGGCCGCCCGGACGCAGCGGCAGCCAATCGCCCTCGCCGGACTTCTCCAGGACCAGTTCGAGTCCGGGCCCCGTGCGCGTCGATTCTCCGATGGCAGGCGTATACAGCACAGCCGCATCATCGGCCCTCGCCTGATTGAGAGAGAACGTGATATCCAGGCCGTTCGAGCCGGTGGCTCGGAACTTGGCCGTGACCTGGCCGATATGAGGGTCGCCTTCCTTATCCACCCAGAAGCTCGCCCCGGTCGGCGCACTGACCAATTCGCCCTGGGTGACGTGCAGACCGGTGGGGTCGCCCTGGTATGGACCGGAGCGAATGACAAAGAAGTCCCCATTGATGGCCGCGACGGGCCGGCCCCAGGCATCGCCGAGGCTTTCCACCTGCTCGCTGACGGTGGCCAATCCGTAAATGTGACCTTGGGCCAGGGCCGAGACAAGCCCGAACTTCCCGCCAAGCCGATCCACTTTCACCACGTGGATTGACCAGGGGCCGTCCCCGATCCGGTGGTGAAGGTACTCGATCCCGGGCTCCACGCGAGGCAGATCCTCGCCCGCGGCAAGCAGCAAGCCGGGACCGGCAAACCAAACAAGGAGACAGAACATGCCGATGGCCCGAGGAAACCCGCCAACCCGTATTCTCTCATCGCGAATCGCCATGCCACTCGTCCTCCCAACATCAGACGCCGAACCACTTCAATCGGAATCAACCACCTGTATTGATATCACCTTGACACGCTTCTGTAAATGCGTTCCCCACAGGCTGCCAACAGACAGGCCATCCGCCTGCCATCGGGGCCTCGGCGATCTGGAGCACCTTCCATATGAGCTCTTACTGTCAACTTGATTGACCGCAGAACGGACAGGCTGAGCTTTGCCATTGCATCGATCCTCACAAAGGACTATCATAGGTTTGCCCAGGTAAAGGCTATTTGACTGGGAATCCGAAATGGTGACAACACGGCAAGAGGCGATGGAAATCGCCGCCAGGGTCCGCCATGGCCTGGAGGAGATCTACAGCGAGCGTCTGCGCGGCGTGTACCTTTACGGTTCGGCCGCTCGTGATCAGTTGACCGCCGACAGCGACGTCGACATCGCCGTCGTGCTTGACGAAATTCCCAGCCGTTTCGCCGAGCACGAGCGCACCAGCCAACTCGCTGCCGACCTTAGCCTCGAATACGACACCGTCGTCACATTCCTTTTCGTCACCGAGGCGGATTTCGCTGACGGCACCTTCCTCGTATACCGAACCATCAAACGCGAAGGCATCCCCGCATGAGGCAGGATTGGCACACCATTTCTGAGACGAAGCGATCTTCGTGCGGCACACTATGTGGCGGGATCAAGGGGCGGAAGGAGATCCGATGTCCGAGGTGATCCTGAACTATTTCAAGACCATCGCGTTGGTTGGAGTCATTTTCCTGATCGCCTGGATTACGGCACGAAAAGCACAAATCCGAACTCCTTCCCTCTGCAGAGGGAAGGCTAGAAGGGCATGTTTCCTTGTGGGCTCGGCGTTTCTGCTGGTCGCGGCCATTGGGCGCCTAGGGTGGTCGATTCAGACGATTGATGGGCATTCTCCTCCCGAACGTCTCGATCAAGTACTCTTTCTCATCTTGTCTTTGGTTGGGACGTTTCTTCTCGTGTTCGAGTACTTCGCCGGACATCCGACAAATGTACGTGAATGACGGGGATGCGGATAACGACGCGTCAGAATGAAAGGTGGGCACAGCCCTCGTGGTCCTACACATCTTGGCGTGACACTGAATGGTGTTGGTGATTGCGCAAGGCTCGTTCCGCTAGCGCGTACGAGGCCGCCTCCTGACCTTGGATGCGTTTTTCGCATTTAGGGTACCGATGGGGAGGGCAGGCTTGTCCCTACCAGCCGCTTGGTTTGATTGTCTCCCCGCCGGTACCCACAAAGCGCTAAACGCAATTGTCTCCGGCCGAAGGCCGGGTTGGGGTCTCTGTGGTTTCTGTGGCCCTGCATGAGTCGCCGCTGCATTTCATGTGCGATCAGCCTGTGGGAAGGCTATAATCAGATGGCTCGGTGAATGGATCAGTGTGCAAGAGGCGTGTGGGTATGGATGAGCCTTTGGCAAGGGTTGGGGCGAAGAAGACTCTGCGGGTGGCGGGGCTGATGTCGGGGACGTCGGCGGATGGGGTCGATGCGGCAATTGTCGATATTCGCGGGCGCCAGGTCCGGGTGGTGGCGTTCGATACGTACCCGTATCGGGCGGCGCTGCGGAGCGAGGTTCTGCGGCTATGCCGGCCCGAGTCGGCGAGGCTGGATGCCATCTGCCACTATAATCATGTGCTGGGCGAGGTGTTCGCGGAGGCGGTCATCAGGCTCTGCGATGAGAGCGGCATTCCGCTGGATTCCATCGATCTGATCGGCTCGCACGGGCAGACGATCTATCATAATCCCAACGGCGGGCGGTACGCGGGGCGAGTCGTGCGGTCCACGCTCCAGATTGGCGAGCCATCCGTGATTGCGCAGCGGACGGGCATCACGACCGTTGCCGACTTCCGGCCTCGCGACATGGCCGCCGGCGGCGAGGGCGCCCCACTCGTGCCCTATGCCGATTACATCCTGTTCAGCGACCGCCGGCTGGTCCGGGCCGTGCAGAACATCGGTGGCATCGCCAACGTGACCTTCCTGCCCTTTCTGGATGGCGGCACCGACCGGGTGCCATGTTCGCGCCTGCGTGGACATGCTATACGCGAGGACGATGGGAAGGCATGCCTACGCGAGCGTAGGCATGGCACCCAGAATCCGGCCGATGTGATGGCATTTGATACGGGCCCGGGGAATATGGTGATCGACGGCGTGATGCGGCTGATCACGAAAGGCAAGCGATGCTATGATCGCGGGGGCGCAATGGCGGCTAAAGGGACGGCAGATGAGGGGCTCCTGAAGGAAATGCTGCGACATCCGTTCTTTCGGCGCCGGCCGCCGAAATCCACGGGTCGCGAGCAGTTCGGGCAGCAGTATTGCGAATGGCTCTACGATAAGGCCCGCAGAAAGGGGCTCATGCCCGAGGACATCGTCGCGACGGCGACCGCGTTCACGGCTTCGACCATCGCGTCGGCCTATCGCCGGTTCCTGCCCGCGATGCCCGACGAGATGATCCTGTGCGGCGGCGGGGCCCACAACGCCACGCTCGTGCGAATGTTGCAGTCCGCTCTTGCAGGCGTTAGAATCCGTTCCACGGATGAATTTGGAATCGATGTGGATGCAAAAGAGGCCGTCTCGTTCGCGATTCTGGCGTACGCCACGATCCGGGGCGTGCCCAACAACCTCCCCCGCGTCACGGGGGCGAGCGAGCCGGTCGTTATGGGAAAGATCGTACCAGGACGATGACAAACCGCAGAAGCCTGCCGACTACCGAGAAGCGTAACCCCGCCAGCGCGAACATCGACCGATTGTCCACGCTGGAAATTGTCGAGCTGATCAACCGCGAGGACTGTACGGTTCCGCAGGCCGTCGGCTCGCAGCGAGAGAAGATCGCCGCCGCGATTGACGTGATCGTGGAGCAGTTCCGCGCGGGCGGGCGGCTCTTTTACGTCGGCGCAGGTACGAGCGGCCGGCTTGGCGTCCTCGACGCCTCCGAATGTCCGCCGACGTTCGGCGTCAAGCCGTCCATGGTCCAGGGCATCATCGCCGGTGGCAAGCGGGCCCTCGTCCGCTCCATCGAGGGGGCCGAGGACCACGCCGACGACGGCGCCAAGGCTATCGACAGGAAGCACGTGAGCGACAAAGACACAGTTGTGGGCTTGGCGGCCTGTGGAATGACGCCCTTTGTGCGAGGTGCCCTTCAGCAGGCACGGCGGATCGGGGCCAGAACCATCTGCGTGACCTGCGCACCCGAGGCGGTCGGGTTCATCCCCGCCGAGATCGTCATCAATCCTGTCGTCGGACCGGAGATCGTCACGGGTTCGACGCGAATGAAGGCGGGTACGGCCACGAAGCTCGTGCTCAACACACTCACGACGGCCGCCATGATCAAGCTCGGCAAGGTGTACGGCAACCTGATGGTCGATCTCCGGGCCGTGAACAATAAGCTGCGTGACCGCTCGATGCGGATCGTGATGGAGTTGACGGGACTTTCACGTCCGCGGGCCCAGGCCCTGCTCCGGCGGGCCGACGGGCAACTCAAACCCGCCGTGGTCATGCATTTTCGCAAGGTCGATTTGCGGGATGCCACTCGAATCCTCAACCAGTGTGGGCAGTCTCTGCGCAGAGCTATCGAGGACTCGTGCTGACAGATGGCTTTCCCGTGCGAGGTACCGGGTGGCAGCGTCAAGGCCGAAGGCCTTGGCGATGGTCTTACTACGCTTCCTGCAGCCATCGCCAAGCTGCGCTTGACGCTGCCACCCAATATAGTGAACCATGGAAGTCCGGGTGCCGGGTGCCATGCTTACGCTTGCGTAAGCATGTTCGCCTCCGAGTCAGGCATGTCTACGCAAGCGTAGACATGGCACCCCGTTCCCGCGGGCGGAACGATTGGAAAGGATGAAGGATTATCGAAGACGTAATCACCCAACATCTGACCGGCTCGTTGAGCGGGATCGATGGCGCGATCATCGCCGGAGCGGTGCTGCTGCTGTTCGTCATCTCCTACGTCTTCGGGCGCGAGGAGAAGGACACGGAGGATTTCTTCCTCGGCGGCCGGCAGGTTCCGTGGGTCGTCGCGTGCCTGTCGTTTGTCGCTACGGAGATCAGCGCCCTGGCCCTCGTCGGCATGCCGCACACGGCCTTCACCGAAAACTGGCGATGGTTTCAGTTCCTGATCGGCCTGGCGGTGGCTCGACTGATCGTCGCGTTTCTCTTCGTCCCGGCATTCTATAAGTACAATTGCACGAGCATCTACGAATTCCTGGGCCACCGATTCGGCCCGGCCACGCAGTACACGGGCTCCGCCTACTTTCTGGTCACTCGTCTGATCGCTTCCGGCGTGAGGCTCTATGCCACCTGCATGGCCGTGGGCCTGATCGTCGGTTGGCCCCTGGGAGCGACGCTCGCGCTGTTCACCCTCGTCAGTATCCTCTTCATCGCCTTCGGCGGCATCAAAGCCCTTGTCTGGACCGGCGCGTATCAGGCCATCTTCTTCATCCTCAGCGGGGTTCTCGTCGTCGGCTACCTGCTGCGACACATGGACGGCGGCCTGATCCCGGCCCTGCAGACGGCACAGGAAGCAGGCCGGCTCAGCACGTTCAACTTCGCTCTGAACCTCAACGACGCCGGCACATTCTGGGCGGGCACCATCGGCGGGCTCTTCACCGGTCTGGTCTCCTTTGGCGCGGATCAGGAGATGGTCCAGCGGCTCCTGACGGTCAAAACCCGAAGGAGCAGCCAGAAGACAATCCTCGCCACGATCCTGACGGTCTTGCCCGTCTACTGGCTGTACCTGCTCATCGGAACGCTCCTCTTCGTTTTCTACGGCCGGCATCCGGAGCTGGCTTTGCCGCAGGAGTTGAAGACGATCCTGCCGCATTTCGCCCGCACGGTCCTGCCGGCGGGCCTCAAGGGTCTGATGCTCGCGGCCATCGTCATGGCCAGCGTCGATTCGCCGCTGAACTCACTGACCACCTCGTTCGTCCGCGACATCTACCGCCCGCTGATCCGCAAGCAGGCCACGGAGAGACATTACCTGCTGGTTCGCGCCTCGGGGTCATCGGGTTCGGCCTGATCCTCGCGGGAATCGCCGTCGCCTGCTCTCCCGTGGAGAACATCCTCTGGTTTGCTTTCCAGATTTATGCGGTGACGGGCGGCCCGATGCTCGGCGTCTTCCTGCTCGGCCTGCTCACGCGCCACAAGGCCAACCTCGCCAACGTCCCCGCCATGCTCATCAGCACCCTGATCTGCCTCGCCCTGCTCCTGCTGATCAAGACGGGACACCTCCAGCTCGGCTGGACCTGGCTGATCGTCCTCGGCACAGCGATTACGATGCTCCTCGGCCGGCTGCTGAGCCACTTCGGACGGCTCTCCAATCCGATCGTGCATGAGGGGGACACACTGCCAAACAAAGCCGCGGATGAACGCCTGTAACCACAGGATACACTTGGAGGATCTGTCATGCGAATACCCGCAGCACGACACCATGTCCACGGCCTTTCCTGGATCGAAGTATCGGCGGCGCTTTGTCTGGCGCCATTGGTCACCATCACGCCCTCAGCTTCGCGCCGGTTTCGTGATCGCCACCGCGCCGGACACCTTCGTGATGGCGGGAACAAATTACAGCATCCGCTTTGCGTCACGCCGGGACAAGCCGGGCAACACGGCCTGGCTGTCCATCGAGGAAGGCACTTTCCGCCACGGCCGGTGGACGCCGGGCCGCCGCCTCAACGGCGACGAAGCCTCGTGGAAGGTGAATCTCGGCCCAGCGCCGCGCGTACTGATCGGAAGAGTCTATCGCTACCCGTGAGAAGCCGGGAACAGGACCGACCACCAACGTGGAATCAGACGATGCGTCGAACCAGACTCTTACAGGCGTAATTCGGGGCGACTCCCCATTCAAGCTTTCGACAATCCCGAGACGCTGGAATTCATTCGCCCGTGGAGGGCATCCTCTGGCAGGCGAACCACAGTTGCATCATGTTTGTGAACTTCAGGAATGCACGATCCGTGCAACCCTTCAGTGACACCGTCTCTGCAAGGTGGCGGTAAATGGCTGAAGATCGCGGTGTCTGACTCTCGTAGAGAGCAGCCTCCATCGCTTCCTTGGGACGCACCGGCTTGTGTTGACCTGTATGGAGAAATCCGCGAGTGACGAGCCATTCCCTCAGGGGCATGCTCTGATCGTTCCAACCCAGGCACTGTTCTACATGAGGAGACCCACTCCAAACCCAAATCTCCAATTCAGGGTCCAACACAATTACTCTGGCCCTGTCACTCCATCCCGAGTTTGACAATCGTTCTTCAAGGCCGCCCTCAATGTCTGTAGGCGAGCATCCCTCCTGGCCACAGCCTTCCCAGTCGAACATCAGCAGCGCGTGCTGAAACTGGTTCGCAAAGGCCGACAGAAAATCGACACCCCCTTTGCAGCAGCCGCTGTCTCTCTGAGGATGCGGCAGTACCTCGACGTCGACGGTCCCGATACCCAATGCCTGTTCGCGAGACAGCAATCCACGGACGGCGGCTCTCATATTGCTGTCAGCCACGAGTACGATCAAGTCCCTACGACTGGGAGATTTCATCCCAAGACTCCGCTGGCAAAGATAACATCCAGATTTGGCTGACCCTTCCAGTCTTTGAGGGCCGGATGCTGTGGCCCCGCGACAATGTCCGTCGCTCCCAAGTCCGTCTTCTTGAAGCACAGTACTTGATCCAAATGGGCTTGGCTCAGGATTACTGTCGAGTGAGTGGCCAGGAGCATCTGTGCGCTGTAGACTGATGAAAGTGATTGAAATAGAGTCTCAATTGCTCCCGGGTGTATGCCGTTTTCGGGCTCTTCCACAAGATAGACGCCGCTGAAACGCGGTATGTAGGCTGGCAGGGTCAAGGCCAGTAATCGAAGGGTCCCATCTGAAACCATCCAAGAGGGTACTTCAAGGCCGTTCTTATAATGGACCTTCAGGTAACGATGCTTGTCGTCTTCCCGCTCCACCGTACTGATGTCGACAAGATCAGGAAGCGCGGTTTGCAGATGGTGTATCCACGCTCGAAACTTGTCTTTCTCACTAGCCTTTAGTCGTTCTATCACCCAGGGCAGATTAGAGCCATCTGGCTTGAAACCTATGGGTTGGCCCGATGGGCTAGCTCTTCGAATCATCAAGCTATTCAAGACAAAGGTCTGCACACCATACATCAGATACCGCTTGAACCATGTGGATGCAGGGAATCTTCTCTCATCTTCTGGCAGATTAGCGAGTGCCGATTTCTTTGGTCCAAGTCGGAAAGAGGGCATCCATCCCTTCCCACCAGACTCCTCCCTGACCTCCGCGTAATAGTTGTCATTTCCCTGCAGCCCCTTACTCAAGACGGTCTGCTCCCCATGCCTGCCGGCCTTGGATATGATCGTACGTGGTGGCTGCGGTTCCATCGGGAACAAGGAACGCTGCTCCCGTGGGGCAGGATGCTGCTTCTTCAGCATTGCACGCTCCTGCAATATCCCGACCTCGTTCGTCTCAGGGTGCAGACCTATCGATACCTCATAACGGATGGCGTCAAACCTGCCGTTAAGACCCGGCGCCTTTGCCTCTTGAATATCAGCTTCCACGGCCAACTCAAAACTCGTACCTTCGCGTCTCCAAAGGAGATCTACGAAGTTCTTTGTACGTTCATCAATGGCTGCGTCCAGTCCATCAGATACCATTCGTCCAAGAAAGGCAATTACGTCCAGGAAAGTGGTCTTGCCACTGGCGTTCGGACCTACAAGCACGTGAAATCGTTCCAGCGGCTGGCTGATATAGCGTAGGGAGCGGTAGTTCAGCACTTCAATCAACCGGATCATCTGGGCTCCACCTCTTTCTCTATCAGACAACAAAGTACTTCGATGCATAGGATAGTGTACAGACCTTCTCCTCAGGTGGCAATGGCCTATCGAGACAGGGCAATCGCATCTAAATTGAGCCTTTGCAGGCATGGTTTCGTATTCTTCTCAGAAGCAAGACACTTCAAGTAGAGAGGAATACGTTTTTGATGAAGAAATCGATTTGGGATCATTTTGCCGCGGTTCCTGATCCTCGCGTGGAGCGGACGAAACGGCATGAATTACAGGATATTCTGGTCATTGGCGTCTGTGCCGTGATCTGCGGGGCCGAGCACTGGACGGACGTAGAGATGTTCGGCAACGTCAACGAGGAATGGTTTGGCACGTTTCTGGACCTGCCCAATGGCATTCCATCGCATGATACCTTTGGTCGGGTCTTTGCCGCCCTGGACCCGGATGCGTTTGAAGCGGTCATGCAGGCGTTTGTCGCGGATCTGGCCGGCAGCAGCCGGGGCAAGCACATCGCCATCGACGGCAAGACCCTGCGAAACAGCTTTGATCGGGCCCGTGCCCAAGGCCCGTTGCACATGGTCAGTGCCTGGGTCCACGAGAACTGCGTGGCTTTCGGCCAACGGACGGTCGATGCCAAGAGCAATGAGACCACCGCGATCCCGGAGTTGCTCAAGCTGCTCGACGTGGAGGAGGCAACCGTCACGATTGACGCCATGGGTTGTCAAAAGGAGATCGCCGAGCAGATCGTCGATCAGGGCGGCGACTATGTGCTGGCCCTCAAGGCTAACCAAGGGACTCTGTACGAGGATGCCCGGATGTACATGGAGGACGGCATCGCCCACGGGTTTGCCGGCGAGCAGGACTTCTGGGAAACCGTGGAAAAAGGCCATGGACGACTGGAAACCCGCCGGGTGTGGACTACCAGCGATGTGGGATGGCTGCAAGGGCGTCACGACTGGCCGGGTCTGGGCAGCCTCACGGCCATCGAGCGAGAGCGTCAGGTCAACGGCCAGTGCGAACGAAAGCGACACTACTTCATCAGCTCCCATCCGGGACACTGTGCCCAGCGTCTGGGGACATTGATTCGCCATCACTGGTCCGTGGAGGTCCAGTTGCACTGGTCGCTGGACGTGAGTTTCCATGAGGACGCCAGTCGAGTCCGAGTGGCCAACGCCGCCGAGAACTTCTCGCGATTGCGTCGAATCGCCCTGATGCTGCTCAAGCAGGAGAAGACGGCCAAGGGCGGCATCGCCGCCAAACGCCTCCGAGCCGGCTGGGACCGAGACTACCTGCTTAAGGTCCTTGGCATTTAGATGCGATAGCCCTACCTATCGAGAGCCTCCAACGCATCGGTTGCAGCCGTAGAGACTGGATTTCCGCATTCGGTTGATAAGACTATGTTGAACCCACTGGCGGCGTGGCAGTAGAGTCTACATGGCAGGCTTGAGCCGGGGCGGGTATGGCTGTCAGGCGAGCAGCTTGAGCGTTATAGTGGGGGTACTACCATGAACGGAGCGAACACGGCCAATGCCGAGAGGAATCGGCTGCGGGAAGATACCGAGCGCACGAGGAACTGGAAGCGCTGGGGGCCGTACCTCGCGGAGCGGCAATGGGGTACCGTGCGAGAGGATTATTCGGAGAACGGCGACTGCTGGGAGTACTTCACGCATGACATGGCGCGCAGCCGGGCGTACCGCTGGGGCGAGGACGGCATCCTCGGATTCACCGACCGCGAGTGCCGGCTGTGCTTCGCGCCGGCGATGTGGAACGGCAAAGACCCGATCCTCAAGGAGCGGCTATTCGGCCTGACCAATCACGAGGGCAATCACGGCGAGGACGTGAAGGAGCTTTACTACTATCTCGATTCGACGCCCACGCATTCGTACATGCGGGGCCTGTACCGATACCCGCAGGAGGCGTTTCCCTACGAGAAGCTCGTGGAGGAGAACGGGCGCAGGGGCAGGGACCAGCCGGAATTTGAGATCCTCGACACGGGCATATTCGACGGCCGCCGGTACTTCGATATCTACGTCGAGTACGCCAAGGCCTCCGACAACGACATCCTGATCCGGATCACCGCGCTGCAATCGAAGCGGCCGCGAGCGGCTCCTGCACCTGCTGCCGACGTTGTGGTTTCGCAACACCTGGATCTGGGGCTGCAAGCACGAGGATTGCACGACCAAGCCGAACATCGAGCCGGTCAACGCCTCGACGTTGCGGACCGAGCATGAGACGCTCGGCCGGTTCCTGTTCGCCATCGGGCCGGACCCGGCGGGCAACCAGCCGCCAGTGCTGTTCACAGAGAATGAGACGAACACGCTGCGGCTCTTCCACGTGCCGAACTACACGCCCTATGTGAAGGACGCCTTCCACGAGTACGTGGTCAAGGGTAACAAGGCGGCAATCAGTGACAAGGGCCGGGGCACAAAGGCGGCCCCGTACTACCGCCTGAAGATCGGCGGCCACGGACAGGCGCAGATCAAGCTTCGACTCTATGCGGAAGCCGAGGGCATCGGTGATCCCTTCGATGCCGGCTTCGATGAGGTCTTCAAGCAGCGCATCGCGGAAGCGGACGCCTTCTATCGGCAGATCATTCCCGAGAGCCTGGAGCCACAGGCGCGGTCCATCGCGCGCCAGGCCTATGCCGGGCTGCTGTGGAACAAGCAGTTCTACCATTACGTCGGTCGAAGACTGGCTCGAAGGCGATCCGAATATGCCCCCGCCGCCGGCCGGCCGCAAGGAGGGACGCAACATCGACTGGTGGCACCTGTTCAACCGCGACGTGCTGTCGATGCCGGACAAGTGGGAATATCCCGTGGTTCGCCTCGTGGGACACGGCCTTCCACATGCTCCCCTTCGCCCGGATCGACCCGGAGTTCACGAAGAGACAGCTCCTCCTGTTCCTGCGCGAGTGGTACATGCACCCGAGCGGCAAGATACCCGCCTACGAATTCAACTTCTCCGACGTGAACCCGCCGGTGCACGCGTGGGCTTGCTGGCGGGTGTACAAGATCACGGCCCCGCCGGGCAAACGCGACCGGGCGTTCCTGGCCAGCACGTTCCAGAAGCTGCTGCTGGATTTCACCTGGTGGGTCAATCGCAAGGATCCGGCGGGCAGGAACGTCTTCTCCGGCGGCTTCCTGGGCATGGACAATATCGGCCTGTTCGACCGCTCCAAGCCCCTGCCCAGCGGCGAATATCTCGAGCAGGCCGACGGCACCGCCTGGATGGCCTTCTTCTGTGCCACGATGCTGTCGATGGCGCTGGAGCTGGCCTGCGAGGAGCAGGCATACGAGGACATGGCCTCCAAGTTCTTCGAGCACTTTGTCATGATCGCCAGCGCCATGAACACGCTGGGCGGCACAGGCCTTTGGGACGAGAACGACGGTTTCTACTACGACCAGATCCAGTGCGGGCAGGAGGTCTGGCCGCTCAAGGTGCGGTCACTCGTCGGACTGCTGCCGCTGATCGCCGTCGAGGTCATCGAGCAGGAGACCGATCGACCGGTTGCCCGGCTTCAAGAAGCGGATGCGACTGGTTCCTGAAGAACCGCCGGGACCTGGCCCAATTCATCTCCTACATGGAGTGCAGAAGCAAAGACGGCGGCCTGCGATACCTGCTGGCCATCCCGTCGCTCGACCGGCTCAAACGGGTGCTGCGATACCTGCTCGACGAGAACGAATTTCTGTCGCCCTATGGCATCCGGTCCCTGTCGCGGTTCCACGAGGATAATCCGGTCCACTTCCGGATGGGCGGCGCCGAGCACGAGATCGAATACTCGCCGGGCGAGTCACGGACGGGCCTCTTCGGCGGCAACTCCAACTGGCGCGGGCCGATCTGGTTCCCCGTGAATTACCTGCTGATCGAGGCCCTGCAAAGATACGATCACTTCTACGGCCCGTCCCTGAAGGTCGAATTCCCGACCGGCTCAGGCAACATGATGACCCTCGGGCAGGTGTCACTCGAATTGTCGAAGCGGCTGACCCATCTCTTCCTGCCCGACGAGAAGGGCAACCGCCCCGCCCACCCCAAATCCCCCGGACCGTGCGAAGAGGAACCGCTGCTCTTCCACGAGTACTTCCACGCCGAGACCGGCCAGGGCCTCGGCGCCAGCCATCAAACCGGCTGGACCGCCCTCATCATCCGCTGCCTCGAAGACGTCGCGGGACAACCGGGACTCTGACCGGCCGATGTCTCTCTCGGTCAAGCCAAGTGCCATGCTTACGCTTGCGCAAGCATGTATGGACAAGGAATGCGGGAGCGGATAGGCTGGAGTTTTTTTGAGGGGTAATGTTATGAGTCTGAATGCGCCTGGCCGCGAATTGAGGTGGACGATGTGCGCGAGAATTGTGCCGGTGGTTCTGGTGGTGGCATCTATCAACAGCGGCCTGTCGGCCGGGCAGGGGCTGTACTTCGGCAAGAAGCAGTATGAGCCCAAGGCGCTGCCGGGGTTTGAGGCGATGCGGGGCAGGCTGCCTTCGCCGATCTTTGATGAGGACCCGAACTATGTTCGGTGCTACTGGAAGGCGTGGGAGGTGGCGTTCCGGAACTTCCACGAGCCGGCGAAGGGCAGCGGGTTCGTCACGCAGTTCATCGATGCGGCGTTCAATCAGAATATCTTCCTGTGGGACACGTGCTTCATGACGATGTTCTGCAACTACGCCCATCCCTACGTGCCGGGCATCGGCTCGCTGGACAACTTCTATATCAAGCAGCATGAGGACGGCGAGATCTGCCGGGAGATCAACCGCACTACAGGCGTGGATTTCGAGCAGTGGGTGAACAAGGACGACGAGCCCATGTTCAGCCGGTGGGGATACACCCTCATGGAGACGGGGCAGAAGCGAGTGAGCGTGGTCTATGAGGGCAAGCCGGCGCCTGTGCCCAATCCAAAGCTGACGCTGGACGCCCTGAACCACCCGATCTTCGCCTGGGCGGAGTTGGAGAGCTTTCGCCTGACGGGCGACAAGGACAGGCTCCGGCTGGTCTGGGAGCCGCTGGTGCGGTACCACGCCGCCCTGCAGAAGTACCTGCGGCAGGGCAACGGACTCTATCTGACCGACTGGGCCAGTATGGACAACTCCACGCGAAACAAGTACCTGGAGCCGGGCGGCTGCGGGATCGACATCTCCTGTGAAATGGTCCTGTTCGCCCGCCACATCGCTCAGATCGCGGACATTCTCGGCAAGCAGGCCGAGGGCCGCAAGTACCGGCAGGACGCCGAGGAACTCTCGACGCTCATCAACCGGCACATGTGGGACGAGCAGCGAAAGTTCTACTTCGACCTGACCATCAAGGGCGAGCGGGCCCCGGTCAAGAGCATCGCCGCGTTCTGGGCGATGCTGGCAAAGGTGGCGTCCGAGTCACAGGCGGAAGCGCTCGCCGCGGAGTTGGAGAACCCGGACACATTCAAGACAATCCACCGTGTGCCCACGCTGGCGGCCAACGAGCCCGGCTTCGATCCCAAGGGCGGCTACTGGGTCGGCGCCATCTGGGCCCCCACCGACAAAATGGTGATGGCAGGCCTGGAAAATTACGGCTACGCGGACCTCGCCCGCGAGATCGCGCTGAATCACCTGCGCAATGTTGTGGCCGTGTTCAAGGAGAATGGGACCATATGGGAGAACTACGCTCCGCAGCACGTGACTGAGGGTAAGCCCGCCAAAGGCGACTTCGTCGGCTGGAGCGGCATCGGGCCCATCGCGTTCTTCATCGAGTACGCCATCGGCATCCGGGCGGACGCGCCGGCCAACAAGATCACCTGGGACATCCGCTCCCCCGCCCGCGTGGGGATCGAAAGGTTCTGGTTTGGCGGCAAGACGGTTTCGCTCGTCTGCGAAGAAGCCGACGCAGCCGGTGTTCGCACGGTGACGGTGAAAAGCGATGGAGCCTTCGACCTCGCAATTGCCTCACGGGGCAAGACAGTGACCATGCAGGTCCCCGCTGACAAGCAGGTCCAGGTACGATTGTGAGTCTCGCAGGGTGGGCTGTGCCCACCATGTTCCTGATGGGAGATGCAAATGCACAATGAATTGGTGGGCACAGCCCACCCTATAATTCGGCTGATGGTACTGCTGTCAGTGCTGATTACACTGCCGACGAGCGCGGCCAGTGAAACAAAGGGGCCAGCGTACCGGATCTACCCATTGCGCAACGGCGTGTGCAAACTCGCGGGGAATCACGCATTCTACGGCGGCAACAACGCCGAGACGTACGGCTACGCGCTGTACCTCTGGCTGATCCTCGGCGGGGACAAGCCCATTCTGGTGGACGCGGGGCTTACGAATGTCGCGGAGATGAATCGCGGCGCCGCTCACGTGCTTCGCGAGCCGATCGCGCAGAGCGAACAAGAGAGCAGCCGGGCCCAATTACGCAAGTTCGGCCTCGCGCCTGAGGATATCGGGCATATTTTCATCACGCATATGCACTTCGACCACGTCGATGATCTGCCACTGTACAAAAATGCGAAGGTCTACGTCGGCAAGAAGGAATGGGAGGGCGCGACAGGCCAGAGCCCGAGTTGGGGTCACGGGCCGATGATGGATGCGTTCCTGAACGACCCCCAGTGCCGCAGCCGGCTGGTGCTCGTGGAGGACCAGGCGGTCCTGCCGGGAATCGAGTCATTCTGGATCGGCGGGCACACGCCGGGCTCGACGGCCTATCGGGTCCGGACCGATCAGGGCTGGGCCGTACTCACGGGCGATACGATTTCCCTGCTGGCCAACTTCGAGCGCAACATTCCGCCTGGCGTGTTTGACGATCTCAATCAATGCAAGGCCGCTATCGAGAAGGTCCGCGCCAAGGCGGACATCGTACTGCCCAGTCACGATCCCGGCACGCCGGACCGCTGGCCCCCTGCTCCGGCGAACGCACCCAGGTACACGATCCGCGCGATCAAGGTGGGCGAGTGCCAGGTCCGCGACTACATCACGTTCCAGGACAGCGACAGTCAGGAGACAAGCAAGTACTATCTCTACGTCTGGGTGATCGAGGGCGGCCCGCGCCCGATTCTCGTGGACACCGGCCCGAAGTACCCCGAGGAATTCAGTAAAGGCACGGCCCAATACATCCCCGGCGGTGTGAAGCAACTTCCGGAGGAGCGGACGCCCGAGGCCCTGAAGCGACACGGGATCGACCCGGCCGCCGTCAGTCACGTCATCGCCACGCACCTGCACGCCGACCATTACGACTACTTCGACGCCTTCCCCAATGCGAAGCTCATCGTCAACCGCCGCGAGTACGAGGAGGCGGAAGCTCACATTGCCCCCGATGTGAAAGGTGCTCTCTCAAAGCGTCCCGAAGCCCTTCAACTCGTTGAGGATGACGAGATCCTCCCCGGCGTACGGGTCTTCCCGCTCGGCTGTCACAGCACCGGCAGCCAGGGCGTGCTCGTGCAGACCCACATGGGCCCGGCCGTGCTCGCGGGCGACGTCGTCTATAAATACGAGAACATCGAGAAGGACCGGCCCGCGCAGCCCCGATGAATCCGCCTGCCGGCAGGCCATGGCGAAAATCCGCTCCCTCGCAGACATCGTCATTCCCGGCCACGACCCCTTGACCCTGACCCGCTGGTCCGATGGCATCGTCGGCGCCGAGCCTGGGGATTGACGATTGGCCGCGTATCCGAAAACAGCAAGGGGCTGCACATAATGTCGCAGCCCCTTGGTACTCGTCTGATGGACCCTCGACGATACTATCCACGATCCGGCCTTACGGCTTGATCACGCGGATATCGTCGATATACAGGGTCCCCGTCTGGCCGCCGTCGATGCCGATGGCCAGTGTCCTGATGCTGGCCGGGCTCACGCCGGCGGAGGCGAGGTCGATATTCCACGCCACCCACGTGGTGCCCGCGATGTCGGCGGCGTCACCCTTGTAGAGCACCTTCGTGCCATTGATCTTCGCGTACAGTTGGCCCGTGTTGTCCGGGGCGCCGCGGAAGTGCACAACCAGGGTCGTGACTCCGGCGACCGTCCAGTTCTCGGCGGGCGAGAACGTGCGTTCGGCCTCGGAGTACTTCGGTGCGGCGCTGTTGTCATATGCGATCGGCATGGACTGGCTGCCGCCATGGACGATGCGGGTCTCCACGATGGTGCCGGCCTGAGGATCGTAGCCGACGAGCGCGCCCGAGGCGTTGCCCGCGTTGCCCTTCGGGAAGAAATCATCCGGCGAGAAGCCCGCCCCGTCGATCCAAGTCTGGAACAGCCGGTTCGGGGACTCGTTCGTGTAGCTCTCGAAATCATCGACGAGCAGGTACGGCAGGACCGTGAACTGCCAGACATTGCCCTTATGGATGGTTCCGCCGGCCTCGACTTCGTCGATGCGCCAGAAGCAGTCACCGGCATTGATATCGACAAGCGCCGCCAGGGAAAAGCCCGTCGCCGCCTGATTGCCTTTGTACGCGGGCGAGCTGTGATCTGCGTCCGTGACGGCCTTCCTGTCCTTGCCGAAGTACACGTCATGAGTCGCGGCCCCATCGCCTGCCGACCAGCTCAAGGAATCCACATTTCTGATATCCAGAACGGCATCAGCCGCCGGTGTGGGACCCCACGCCCGCGACGGATCGCCACGCATGACCGCCTTGATCTCGGCCGCGCTCAACGCCTTGTTGTAGAACCGGACGTCGTCCACGGTTCCCTTCAGGTCCCGGCTACCCTGCGGGTCTCGACCGATCACCAGAGTTCCGCTGAACGGATCCGGGTCGTGGGCCGCCTTGTTCTGTGCGAATGTGTCGGTGCCGTTGAGGTACAAGGTGCCCTGTGTCGGCTCGATGACCAGGGCCATGAAGAACCATTCCTGGTCCGGCGGGACGATCCCGGTGACATAGTCCCAATACTTGTCGGTCCAATGGTATCGCAGCTCGTTGGCCGGACCGAAGCCCATGCCCAACGCTCCGCCCTCTCTCTTGAAGAGCACCCCGGACCAATCCGACTGGCTGCCGTCTCTCTTGACCCAGGCCGTCATCGTCACCGTATTGGTGCTCACGTTGAGTGCCGGGATCTCCACGCTCGCCCCATTGGCCAGGTACAGCGCGCCGTCGTGAACCCCATAGGTCCATTTCGCACTGCCGATGATCCGGCCGTGCTTGCCGTGACCGGACCAATCCATCGCTGTGGTCCCCATGCCCTCATCGAGCGTCCACCAGCCGAGCAGGTCCGGGTTCGTGACCGCGATTTCAGGAACCGTCGTGAAGCTCCAGACATCGCCTTTGCGGAACACCCCGCTCACATATTCATCAACTCGCCAATAGTACGTCGTGGCGATCTTCAACGCCCCGGGATCAGATGTGGCAGCCATGGTCGGCTGGCCGTCGGTTGTGGCCGTGCTGACGGTTCTCAAGGCTCTCGCCGAAATACACCGTGTGGAAGACGCTGCCCAAGCCGTACTCCCAGGCCAGGTCCTGATTGGGATCAACGTACTTGATCCCGTCGCCGGGCACAGGATTCCAGGCGAGTGCAGGCCGGACCCGGAAACTCCAGACATCGCCTTTCCATGGACTGGCGGGATCGGCGTTATTGACTTCATCGACGCGCCAGTAGTAGGTCTTGCCCGGAGTCAGTGCGGTCGCGTACGGCGCTTTGCGTCCAAGCTCAAGAGAGGTGCCCGTCGTGTCCATGGGCTGCACCTGCCCCCCGTCCACGGCCTCCAGGCTGTCCCCGAAGTACACCTTGTGCGACACCGCGAAATCCCCGGGTTTCCAGCCGAGCTTGACCCACGTCTGATCGATTATGGTATCGACCTTCGGATCCGGCATGAAGGCCTTCGGCCGCGGTCCCGCTCCCGGCGGCGTAATGCCCGGAACGTACTCGCCCTCATAGAAGGACACGAAATCCAGCCAGAACGGCGCCGTCGAAGCGGCACAGAGGAACTCGAGCTTGATGTCGGCGTTCTGGGCCGCAACGGTGAAGTAATACTCCGCCCATTCCTGCGTCAGTTGAAAGGAGGTCCCGCCCCAGGTGACGGAGTTGTCCGCCGACTTGAACTGCGCGCCGAAGGGCGCGGCTCCTGCGCCTTGGCCCAGAAGCTGGCGGTGTACTTCGTGCCAACCTTGCCCGGCATGGAGATCAGTGCCACGATGAAATACCAGTCGGTGCCGCCCTTGGGATCGACCCTGAGACTCCTCAAGCCGTCGACGGCTTCGGTGTCATCGAACTTGGCCGTGCTGCCTGTACCGGCCGCATCATTCCAGGTGCACCAAGCCGTCCAACTCGCGTCGTCCAGGACAGGCTCGTCCTCCTCGAAACTCGGATTCGGTGCCAGGTTCGTCACTTGTGCATGGGTCAGCGATGGCACAGCCAACAGACCCACAGCCACGAATGCTGCCAGATAGATTGATTTGCGCCACATGATGGTCCTCCTTCAAAGCTCCCTTGAAATCACAGGCGTCACGACCCGCGTCGGCTCATTCCGCGCCGAGCCGCTTCACCCGACATCTCTCGTGCAGACCTCATAGACGGCGTGCCTCCACGCTCGGACCCATAATACCAGAATCCCCCGCAAGCCGCAAGAACTTTGTAGCGACGGACGGAAGAAACCGAAATGTCTGTTCGCCTGCCGGATATTTGGAAATCGGCTCCTTCTCGCACGCCAGGCCCTGCAAGGCTGCGTATGGACAGGCAATGCCCAAGACGGTAAGCTGGCGGCCACGTAGAGTGGTCTGCTCTACCCGATAGATATAGTCCGTGGGACAGGGGTCAGCCATGAGGAATGCGAAGCACGTCACAAACGCAGCAGTTTTGGCCCTATGTGCTTGCCTTTTCTGGACCGCCGGCGGATGCCGACAGGTCCAGGCGCCTTCCAGACCGATCATCGGCATCACGAGCGTTTATGAGCCGGCGAAGGAGAAGAAGCCGGCCCAGACGACCGTGACTTTTGCCTACGCTGCGGCCGTGGCCGAGAATGGCGGCGTGCCCGTGGTGCTGCCGACGATTGACGATGAATCGATTCTCCAGAAGTACCTGGAGGTGCTCGATGGCCTGGTGCTGATCGGCGGAGATGATATTCCGCCTGAGATGTACGGTGAAAAGGCACACGAGACGGTTGAGCCTCTGGAGAAGCACCGGTGTGAGTTCGAGCGAAAACTGATCGCCCGATGGCTCGACGGCGGCAAGCCCCTGCTCGGCGTGTGCCTGGGCATGCAATTCACGAATGTCGTCGCCGGCGGCACGATGGTTCAGGACATCCCCTCCGAGATCGGCACGAAGGTCAATCATCGAGCTTACCATCGTGTCCGGATCGATCCCGACAGCCTCCTGGCCCGATTGCTCAAGAACCATGAAGCGTCTGTCCTGTCAAGCCATCACCAGGCTGTGGACGGCCTGGGAAAGAATCTGCGGGTGATCGCACGCAGCGAGGACGGGGTGGCGGAGGCTCTGGAACGCACCGACGGCAAGTTCGGCCTGTTCGTGCAGTGGCACCCCGAGGCCATGACCGACCTGGCCCACCGCAACGCGATCTACGGCGCGCTCATCCAGGCCGCGACGAAACAGCCGTAGCCCCGGCGAAGGCATGTTGGAGATCTGACGTCAATGCCCAGACTGCAAATGCATACAAAGATACTGCTGGCCCTGGCCCTCGGGACCATTTTCGGATTTGCGGCCAATCGCTTTGGGTTCACGGAGTTCGTAACCACCTGGGTCCGGCCGATAGGGACGGCGTTCATCAAGCTCATCAGCATGGTCGTCGTGCCACTGGTCTTCGCCTCTCTGGTCGTGGGCACGACGAGCCTGAAGGATCTGAGAAGCCTCGGCAGAATCGGAATCCGAACCCTGACGCTCTATGTGTCCATGACCGCCATCGCCGTAAGCATCGGCCTGCTGTTCGCCAACATCGGTCGGCCCGGTGTCGGCTTTTCTCAGGATACGAAACAACTATTGATCGATGGGGCCGGCAAACAGACGACCTCCCCCGCCGGGCCCGCCCTCGAAAGGCCGTCCGTCAGGGACCTGCTTCTGAACATCATCCCCACCAACCCGGTCCGGTCCCTCGCAGACGGCGAAATGCTTCAGATCATCTTCTTCGCCGTGCTGATGGGCGTTTGCCTGACACTGATCCCGCCGGAGCGCAGCAAGCCGGTCGTTCAATTCTTCGAAGGCATCAACGAGATCTTCGTAAAGATGGTGCACGTCATCATGCAGATCGCGCCGTACGGCGTGTTCGCGCTGATTGCCGCTGTCGTCGCGGATTTCGGCCTCGGGATCATAGTGATGCTCGCCAAGTACTGTGGAGTAGTCCTGCTCGGATTGCTCACATACATGCTTCTCGTTCAGTCCGCGATCGTGAGAATCCTCGCGAAGACGAGCCCTGTCAAGTTCTTCCGAGGCATCCGCCCGGCGCAGTTGGTGGCCTTCAGCTCCTCATCGAGCTCGGCCACGTTGCCCGTGACGATCAAGTGTGTCACGGAGAACCTTGGCGTTTCCCGGAGCATCAGCAGTTTCATGCTGTCGCTCGGGGCCAGCATCAACATGGACGGCACGGCCCTCTACCAGGGTGTGGCCGCCGTGTTCCTGGCCCAGTTCTACGGCATTGACCTGACGTTCGGGCAGCAGTTGACGATTGTCCTGACCGCCACGCTGGCCTCTCTGGGAACCACCGGCATCCCCGGGGCCGGTGTCATTATGCTTGCCATGGTGCTGCGTAGTATCGGCGTCCCGCTCCAGGGCATCGGCATCATCATGGGCGTGGATCGATTCTTAGACATGTGCCGCACGGTGGTGAATGTGACCGGCGACTCCGTATGCACCATGGTGATTGCTTCCACCGAAGGCCAGCTCAACGCCGTGCCTGCACAGGGAGGAGCCGTTGCCGCGGGAGAGACTCTAAGAACACCCGCCACGCAATAAGGATGTGAACATGAGGCGAAAGCCCGTGGGGTGGGGCTTGCCCCGCTATATCATTTTGATCGTTCTGACCTGTGCACTGTTGACGGCAGCCGTGCCGTGCGGGGCGTGCTTCTCCATCGTCGTCGGCAAGGACGTCTCAGCGGACGGCTGCGTGATCGTCGGTCACAACGAAGACGACGAGGCCCCGCAGATCGTCAACCACCATAAGGTATCCCGGCACACGTATCCGGCCGGCGCCGTGGTGAAGTTGCGTAACGGCGGCTCGCTGGAACAGGTCCCGCAGACCTGGGCCTACATCTGGTCGGAGATGCCCGGGCTGCTCTTTTCCGACAGCTATGTCAACGAGTGGGGCGTGACGGTCGCATCAGATAACTGTCCGTCACGTGAAGACCAGCCGGAGATCAGCGATGGCGGCATCGGCTACATGCTCCGGCGACTCGTGGCGGAGCGCGCCCGTACGGCGAGGGAAGGCGTCCTGCTGGCCGGCAGCCTCGTGGAGCGATTCGGCTACATCGATTCCGGCCGGACCTACATCATCGCCGATCCCGGCGAGGGCTGGCTCTTCTGCGTCGTAAATGGCAAGCACTGGCTCGCTCAGCGCGTGCCGGACAACGAAGTCGCCATGGTGGCCAATACCTACACGGTCCGCAATGTCGATCTGAAGGACGACAGGAACTGCCTCGCCTCCAAAGACATCGTCGAGTACGCAGAGTCGCGGGGCTGGTACAAGTCTGCTGCTGGTGGTACCTTCGATTTCGCCGCCGTTTACGCCAATCCCAAGGCGGCCTCGCACCCGAACAACATAGGCCGGCAATGGAGTGGATTGAAATACGTCGCCGCCGAGCCGCTGGAGCCCGGGCCCCGCCTGCCCTTCTCGGTCGTGCCGCGACAGAAGCTCAGCGTCACCGACGTGATGCGAATTCTGCGCCACGACAAAGAGAGCGAGCCCGAGCCCTCCGCCCGTACCTCGCCTTTCATCTGCGCCCTGTGCAGCGGCGGAACGCAAACGAGCTTCGTCGCCCAGTTGAGAAAGACCGCTCCCATGGACATCGGCCTCGTGTACTGGGTCTGTCTCGCCTCGCCGAGGACCTCCTTCTACATCCCGTTCCACTTTGGTATCAGCGGTTTCCCCGCAGGCTGGCGTCTGGAATCCGAGAGGCCGACAGGCGAGACTTATACACGCCGGGTACAAGCTCCCTTCGCCGCGAACGCGCAGGAAGCGTTCTGGGTCTACTCCAATTTCCGCGACAAGGCCGATACTGCCGGCCCCGCGATGGTCGCACGGACAAAGGCGGAGGCGGAACGCCTGGAGCGGGAGGCTGTCGCGATGCAGCCCTCTATTGAGCGGGCCGCCCGCAAGCTGTACGAAACGGACAAAGCATCCGCGATGCGGCTGCTGGAGAATTACTCGAAGGGGATATATCTGTCGAGTCTGGAGTCGATGAACGCCATGTGTGCCGGAGAATAAGCGGGTATGTGTTTAGGAAAGGTGATTGCATTGCAGTTCACAGTGATGTTGCCGGTTGTGCTGAACTTGTGCGGCCCGCAGGTCGCCCGGGGCGAAACGGATGTCGAGCTGAAGAGCCGAGCTCAGCGATTGGCCCAGAAGCTGCTGATCATAGACACGCACCTGGATACGCCGTACGAGGTCCGCAAGACGTGGTACGATATCTCCACGAGGGCGGAAAAGGGACAGTTCGACTACATCCGGGCCAGGCAAGGCGGGCTCAATGCGGCGTTCATGGTCGCCTACATTCCACCCGACTACGAAGAGAAAGGCGGCGCCCACGCGCTGGCCGACCAGATGATCGAGGAGGTCAAGGGCTACGTTCAGAAGTGGCCGGACAAGTTCGTCCTGGCATGCTCGCCACAGGAAATCCGGGCACAGTCCGACGGGAACCGGGTCGCGCTCGTTCCGGCCATCGAAAACGGCTCTGCCCTTGAAGACGACCTGAAGAATCTCAAATACTTCTACGACCGCGGCGCGCGGTACATCACGCTGACGCACTCCAAGAACAACCATCTCTGTGATTCCTCCTTCGACCAGGGCCCGAAATGGCACGGCTTGAGCCCGTTCGGCAGGCAGGTCGTCGCCGAGATGAACCGCCTGGGGATGATGATCGATGTCTCGCACGTCTCCGATGACACCTTTTACCAGGTTATCGAGCTATCCAAGGCGCCGGTGGTGGCGACGCATTCGAGCTGCCGCCACTTCACGCCGGGCTGGCATCGCAATATGAGCGACGAGATGATCCGCGATCTGGCGGCCAAAGGCGGCGTCATCCAGATCAACTTCGGCTCCATCTTCCTCAACGCCACGACCAACCGCGAGTTCGTGAAGCTCCGTGAGGAGATCCGCCGGTACGTCGAGACGCACAACCTGCAAGGCGAGGAGAAGACCAACTACACCAGGCAACGTTTCGAGCAGGCCCAATTCACCAAGGCGCACGTTTCGCAGGTCGCCGAGCACATGGACCACGTCGTCAAGCTGGTCGGCATCGAGCACGTCGGCCTCGGCTCCGACTTCGACGGCGTCGAACAGGTGCCCGAAGGCCTGGAGGACGTTTCCGGCTATCCGAATCTGATCTACGAACTGCTCAAGCGAGGCTACAGCGAGGAGGACCTGAAGAAAATCTGCGCCGAGAACTTCCTCCGCGTCTGGACGGAGGTGAGTAAACTCGCGTCCACGCCCTGAGGAGATTCCACAGCCAACCACAACCCCTGTCAAATCCGAGACTTACGAGGCCAGACAGGTTGAGTTGACACCTGGAAGCCTGAGGCATGTCGAAACGTGCACTTCGGCGCTACCCTCGGACTTGGCGGAGATTGTAGCTGGTTGGACACAACCGCCGGAATACATCAAGGCGGGCAGACCACTGCCGTCAGGCCGGACCTCTATCCCGGGCCGGCCCAGATCGCAAGGTAGTCCGTGGGCAGCCGCGATCAGCCTGTCATTCAGCGAGGTTCAGACGCACATTGTCCACGACAACCGACGTATCGGAGCCGCCCACGCAGGCCAGCTCGACGCCTACGACGGAACCGACTATGGCCGCGGTGTTCTCGGCCCGCAGCACATACTCCGCCATCGAACCGGTGAGGACCACCTCCTGCGTCGCTACGGGCATGCGAATCCCGAGCACCTCGACAAACAGGGTCATCTTCAAACTTGCGGCCCCGGCCTTAGCCCTTGCGTCGACTTTCAGTTCCGGGACGCGGCCGGCCTCGACGACGAGACTCGACATCTGCGAGATGGCTGGATCGCCGCCGGCCAGGTATGCGGTCTGGGCTCCATCGGTCGCATTCGGATCGACCTGGATGCCTGAATTGGCGGCCGGAGCACTTGTGCTCCAACCCGGGACATTGTCAAAACCGGCCTGCGCCGCAGGCTCTTCAAAGCTCCCGTTGACCAGGGCCTTCGGCTCTTCCACCGGCTCAGGCACAGGCAGCGTCTTCGACTCGACCGTCAGCCGGACATTGTCGAAGTTGCCTTGGACGAACCGGTAGTTGGTCCCGGCGGGCGCTGCGCCGTTGTTCGTCCCGTCATCTGCCACGCCGTTTTGAGTCTGGGCGTTGAAAACGCCGATGCGAATGGCGAACGGAGCGCCAATAAGGTTCGGATCGGTGTTGGGATCATTGAGGTCGATCGTCAGCACGTACGTCAGATCCTGACTATTGGAGCCCAGGACTGCCGCGGCAGGCACCAGGGTCACCGTAGCCGGCGTGCCCAGGACCGTCCCATCCCGAGAACCCAAGGCCGGACCCGCGTTATCGGGGGCACCGAGCACAGGATTGGCCACCAGCGAAATCTCGTACCGCACGTCATTCCAACTGGTCGATGGCCGCGCTGCCACAGCCACGGTCAGGGAATAGGTTCCCTCGACAAGCTTGCCCACGATGCCCGATTGGATCGACTGGGCGAACCCGTCGCTATCATCAAGATTGACAAAGCCAATGAAGTCCCCGCTGAACGGCGGGGACATATTATTCTGGCCGCTCTTTTGCGGGTGCGCCAGGCCATACTTGCCGCTGAGTCCGGCGGTGCCATTGGACTGCCAGCCCTGGCTATAGGTGCTGGGATTCGTGTAGAACTCATCATTGATCGGGATAGCGTCGGCGAGCACGCCGTTCGCCGCGCCGGGGAAACTGCCCCAACCCGTCTTTGTGACCCCGTCGCCGACGGCGGAATAATCCTCGAAGTCCGGATTGATGCCCTTGAGATCGACGACCTGCACGACATTGAGCCGGACATTGTCGAAGTTGCCCTGCGTGAATCGGTAGTTGGTCCCGGCGGGCGCTGCGCCGTTGTTCGTCCCGTCATCCGCCACGCCGTTTTGAGTCTGGGCGTTGAAGACGCCGATGCGAATGGCGAATGGAGCGCCAATAAGGTTCGGATCGGTGTTGGGATCATTGAGGTCGATCATCAGCACGTACGTCAGGTCCTGGCTATTGGAGCCCAGGACCGCCGCGGCGGGCACCAGCGTGACGGTCGCCGGCACACCCAGGACCGTCC
This sequence comes from Sedimentisphaerales bacterium, assembly GCA_963708075.1. Classification (GTDB taxonomy): domain Bacteria; phylum Planctomycetota; class Phycisphaerae; order Sedimentisphaerales; family Anaerobacaceae; genus PLanc-01. The sequence goes on along the minus strand of OY970194.1, from coordinate 6,854,890 downwards.
CGTCCCGCGAGCCCAATGCCGGACCGGCATTATCCGGGGCCCCAACCACCGGATTGGCCACCAGCGAAATCTCGTACCGCACGTCATTCCAACTGGTAGACGGCCGAGCGGCTACCGCCACGGTCAGGGTATAGGTCCCCTCGACGAGGTTGCCCACGATGCCGGACTGGATCGACTGGGCGAACCCGTCGCCATCATCAAGATTGACAAAGCCAATGAAATCCCCACTGAACGGCGGGGACATATTATTCTGGCCGCTCTTTTGCGGGTGCGCCAGGCCATACTTGCCGCTGAGTCCGGCGGTGCCGTTGGACTGCCAGCCTTGGCTATAGGTGCTGGGATTCGTGTAGAACTCATCATTGATCGGGATAGCATCGGCGAGCACGCCGTTCGCCGCGCCGGGGAAACTGCCCCAACCCGTCTTTGTGATCCCGTCGCCGACGGCGGAATAGTTCTCGAAATCCGGATTGATCCCCAGAGCCTTGAGGTCGAGCTGCGCCGCCTGGGCAGCACTTGTCACCAGACCCAGCACAAACGCCAAGACGAACAACTTCTTGCACATGACAATCCTCCTTCACAACGAGAGTGAATAGATGTACTGACACCTGGCGACTGCGAGCCCTGCCAACAACAAGTGCACAGAACTCCTCCTTTGATCCCTTAGCCAACCGTGGGAATCCATGCCTTTTGTAAGGCCCACTCATGGGCCTCTGAATTGGTCAATATCCCGGACGTAGCGGAATTCCACCACAATTTCGCCCCCGCTGCCATTTTTTCGGGGATTTCCCGCGTGTCACGGGCGACGAAGGGCCTTGCCCACGGCGGCCAACTGATCGATGAACGGCTGGCCGATCAGGCCGTTGGGCTGGATCGGCACATCCCAGGTGATTGCGCCGCCCTGCTTGCGGATGCCCTGGCTCCACTTGACGACCTGCTCCGCAGGGAACCGCGGCGCACCCATGCCCCACCGCTCGCCGAGGTAGCTCAGAATATGCACCTGGGTCCCGTCGATCCTGCCATTTTCGGCCCGCCGGATCTCCACGCGATTGGGATCGTTGATCTCGCCGGGGGTGTAGTCCTCATGCGGCGTGACGGAGAGAATGCGGGCGACGACCCCGGGATTGAAGGCGACGATGCTGTCGGGGTTGCCCGCCCGCGCCGCGGCGGCGAAGCTGGCGAAATTCGGGGGCTCCTCCGTGCGGTACATTGTGTTGGGCCAGTAGCACCCGTCGAACCACCAGCCGGCGACCTTCGACCCCCAACGCAGGGACCATTCGCGAATGACCTGCTCCCATTTGAGCTGGAACTCGCGGTTGCGGTGCGCGCCGTTCTGCCACTGGAGCGTCTGCCGCGCGGTCGCGTCACCGGCCGGGGCGCCCGCCGGCAGATACACCATGAGGCGGATGTCCCGCTTGTGCAAGGCCTCGTACAGGTCCGCCACCAGGTCCCGGCGGGAGCACCTGCTCGGCTGGATGCCGACGAGACGATCATAGGTGGCATTGGGAGCCAGGTAGAAGCCCGAGTTCTGGCCGATGGTGACGAGGTAGTAACCCGCCCCGACCGATTTGAGCTGCTCGGCCAGTCCCTCCACGTCGAAACGGCTCACCATATCGTTCCATTTCTCGACGGTCATCGGCTCCTTCATCTCGCGGGCCTTCCAGTCGGCCAGATAGTGGGTCATCACGCCCCATCGTGCCTCTGTCATCCAGGTCGCCCGATCCCGAGCCTGCCCCGCAAAGGCAAAGGAGGGCATCAGCATCAAAGAAACCAATCCGCAGCAAAGCCGATTCCGCCGCATCATTCCGTTTGCCCCTTCTTCATTCCCATCGCGTTCAGACATCATTTCTTGAGCTTCTCCAATTCGGGCCTTTCCACGATCGTCGTGGCCCAGAGGAATCCCGCGACCGCCTCCTTGGCGTTGATCGACTGCTTGTAGTTGATGTAGCGGTCGTAACTCGCCTGGACGCCGAGACCATCGCAGGCGCTGTAGATATCGACAAGGCCTTTGTCGTTGATCTTGGCGTTTTCAGTGATCCCTTTGTACCCCTGCTCGACGGCTGGAGCGTACGTGGCCTTGTCGAGCAGACCGATTTCGATTCCCTTTTGGATCGTGTAGGTGAACATTGCGCTGCCGGAGGTGTCGGTCCAGTTGTCCGGCCGGTCGCCCTTGTCCACGACCTGGAACCATCGGCAGCTCTTCGTGTCCTGCGTCCGTTTGAGCCCCGCGGCCAAGCGACGGAAGATGTCTTCCATCTCGTCGCGCTTGGTGTGGTCCCTGGGCAGATCCGCCAGCGTCTCGACCAGAACCAGAGCATACCAGCCCAGTCCTTCGCTCCAGACTTCCGGCGAGAGACCGCCATTCGGGTCGGCCCATCTCGCCGGCTTGCCGCCGTGGCCCGCCTCATAGATACCGTGCACGTAGAGCCCCGTATTGTCGCGCTGAGCACTGCGGGCATACGCGCCAAGCTGAAGGGTAGCCTCATCCCAGCAGTACTGCGTATCGCCGATGGATTTGCCGTAGCGTGTCAGGAACATCTGGCTCATGAAGATGCCATCGATCCACCATTGGCCGTTCATGCCACGCGAGTGCCACAGACCTCCGTTGTTGTTGCGGGGGTAGCCGTCCAGGGCGCGGCGGATAGTGGTGGCGGCCTTCTTGTAGCGCTCGTCCTTGGTGTACTCGTAGAGCATGACCAGGGTATTGCCTGTCATCATGTTGTCCTGGTTGCCGAAGCTGGTTGCACGTTCGCGATCCCGGCCGTCCACGACGACGCGGAAGTCACCGTTTTCATCGATGTGCTTATCGATGTAACGCTTGATGAAATCATAGTATCGCTTGTCGCCCGTGGCACGATAGAGCATCTCGAAGCCGTAGAGCGCGTAGCCATGAACGTAGGTCCACGAGGCGTGATAGGCCCGGTTGTAGTCCGGCCAGCGGGCCATGATCGTCTCAGCCGTCGCGACAGACCAGAACGTCGGAGCCTTGCCCGGCACATAATCCAAATGCGCATCCGGCACAGCCGAAGCGGCCGCCGCATCCGTAACTACTGGTGGATTGGTAACGGCGCCGCCACCTTGACTCTGCCCTCCAGACGCAGGCTGCGAGCCCTCGCCTGCCGAATACCCGATGTTCCTGACGGCCTGCGGCCCCAGGCGCTCGGCTAACTGGGCCAGGTAGAGGCTCTGAGGGATGACTGGCTTTCCGGGTGAATCGGAAATGCCCAGCGGCAGGGCCGGAGAGGAGTCGAACGGTCGGGGCGTCGGAACATTCTCTCCCTTGCAGCCGATCATCCAGTTGAACGCTCCGGGCGGCTGTTGGACCACGTAGGTCTTGGCCTCGCAGTTCCAGGCCACCGCCCACGCGACTCCCCAGCCGTGGCCCGAGCCCATTGAGCCGCGATTCTTGAAGTCGATGCCGCCCTCGGGGACCTGGCAATTGTCGAGGAGCATCCCTGTGGTCCATCGCTGATGGCCCTCGATGTGGCCGGCGCCTCGGAAAGTGCAGTTGAGCAGCACGATCGGGCCGGCCTGACGGCCGCCGGTCGCCACGTGCCAGATGTTATCGCCGTTGCCCGAGCAGCGGTCCAGCAGGACCTGGCCGGCATTCGGGGCGAATTCCGCCGGCTTGGATGCTCCCACGTTAGGGACGGTCCGATGGATCGCCACCCGCTCCAGCGTGATGCGCCGGCCGCCGACGCTGACGCTGTTCATCGTCTCCTCGATCACGACATCCCTGGCCCAGCAATCTTCGCCGCTGACCCGCATCGCGGAGTAAGGGGCTTGAGAATAGCTCATGTGCTGCGGGGGCGCTTGGACATGGAGGTGTTCCACGCCGACCTGCGTGAGCAGCGCCCCGGGCGTCACTTTGATGACAGTAGTCCCCGGCGGATTCAGGTACCTGGCGTCAAAGGAATCGGAGAGCGGGACATCCAGCATGACCCTGTTGCCCGAAATTGCTGCAATCCTGCGCTGGGTGGTGATATCGGTTCCCGCGCGAATCCAGGTCTGAGGCCGGCCGTCACGAACCAGGTTGTCCATCTGCATGAACTTGACCCAAGCCTGTGTGACGGGCCGACGGATTTCGATTGTGTCGCCGACGGCGAATCCTGAAGCATCGGCCACGGTGAAGGAAGTCGCCCCCGAAGGCACGTACGCATCGGAGATCGATGTCTTGACCGCACTGGATTCCTGCCCGGCATCGGGGGCCCGCCCTCGGCTCCTCGATCTGCTGACGGTGATGGCCACGTGCCGGCCGCCGACCATTTTGATGGTCGATCCGTTCGTTCCGCTGCCACTGCCGCGAAGTACGACGCCGCTGGTGCGAATGGAGATCGTTCCCGAGCATGTATAGTCGCCCGGGGCCAGCAGGACAGCGCCGCGAAAGCCACCCTCCGGACTCATCGCCGAGACTTTATCGATGGCCTCCTGGATGACGGCCGTGTTGTCCCCCTCCACCGGCTGCACGGTGATCTTGACCGGGACCTGCGGCAACGCCACGCCCCCACCCATGTAGCCGGCGTGGGAAAAGTCCATGATCCTGTCGCCGGCAGGCGTCGTCTTATAGACGAGTTTGCTATCGGCGCCCGCGTATACCCATTCGCTGTTGGCCCCTGTGGCCGCCCATACCGAAACGCCGAGCATGAGCAACACCCAAATGGAGGCTTCACACATCTTGATTGCAGTCATTGACTTCACAGTATTTCCCTTCTCCAACCGTCCGCCATGTGCCGGTTGATTAGCGGGCTGCGCGAATCTTCACCAGTTCCGCTCCATGAGCAGCCACGGGCATCTGGAATTGATCGGAGAACTGGCCCAGGTCCTTCTGCCGCCACAGGTCGCGGACCTTCTGCCGGCCTGAGATCTTCAAATCGGACCATTTGGCGGTCACTGTCGCCGGCTCCTTGCTCAGGTTGTAGAGGGCCACGGCTTTGGTGCCGTCTTCGAGGTCCCTTGCATAGACCAGCAGGACGTTGTTCTCGTTGGAGACCAGCGTCGCCTGCTTGCCGAGCGTGTCCTGGTTCACTGCGAGTACCTCGTCGTTGGTGATGAGGTTCAGGGTGAATTCATCGAGCTTATCGAGATCGCAGCCCAGCAGCAGAGGCGAACAGGCCATGCACCACTGGGTCATGTGCAGGTATTGCTCGTCGGGCGTGAGGCGGGTCGGGTGTTGTTTGCCTCCGAAGTTGACCACGCCCAGGACCATCATATCCGGATCGTTCCAATGGCCGGGGCCCGCGTAAGGAGCCCATTTGTCACTGGGCGGGCCTTGCGGATCGGTCTGGCCGCGGGGGATGTTGATGTAGAAGGCTTTGGTGGCCATGCTCTGCCAACTGTCGCCGATGTCGCCCGTGGTGCGCCAGCAGTTGAGCATCTTGGACTGGTCGGCAATGTCGTCAAAGCGCATGCTGTTGGAGTAGCTGAAGACGATGTCACGGCCGCAGTTGCGTAGTGCCGTGCGCATCGTGTCGGTGTCCTGGTGGAACATCTCGCTGGTCTCACGCGGCGTGGTCTGGTTGGGATTCCAGTCGTACTTGAGATAATCGATGCCCCACGCCGCCCACTGCCTGGCGTCGGCCTCGGCGAAGGAGACCTTGCCGCTTCTCCTGCCGCCTCCCTTTGACCAGGCACCGTTCGGATCGTCCGAGCTGCCGCCGATGTAGCGGGCGTAGGAGGTCGTCCACGGGGTGGAGTAGATGCCGACCTTGAGACCCAGGGCATGGATCTCATCGCACATCTTCTGGAAATCGGGGAACTTCTCGTTGGGCTGGATGCCCTTGAACGGCCCGCCTCGCTCTTTCTGCCAGGCGTCGTCGATGTTGATGTAGGTCCAGCCGTGATTGGCGAGGCCGCTGGACGCCATGGCACGGGCAGCATGAATGACGTTCTCGCCCGTGACGCTCCCGTGATAGGCGTTCCAACTGTTCCAACCCATCGGAGGCGTCAGGGCGATGGTCTCGCCGACGACGATTTTGAACTTCTTCTCACTAGTCCCCAGAGTGTTCTTGGCTCGCAATGTGACGAGGTGCTCCCCGGCTTGCTTCAACGAGCCGGTGATTCGCCCCGTCCTGGCGTCCACCTGAAGACCTGCGGGCAGAGACTCGACGGAGAACTCCATGGGCCGGGCACCCGTGGCGGGAATTTGGTAAAGGAAGGGATTGCCCGGGCGCACGCCAAAGACCGACGGGCCGTTGATGCGCGGAGTCTCCGGTGCCCTGGGCGTGCGAATCTCCGCCCTCGGGGCGTTCGACTCCGGCGCTGTCCCGCCAAGAGCGGCCGCATCAACTGCGATAACATATGCCACCACACAAAGGAGACAAATCGTCTCGGGCACCCTATAGCATCTCATGTCAAGCCCTCACAAGAACTCACATTGAGTGTCGGGTGGCAGCGTCAAGCGCAGCTTGGCGATGGTGACCTGTCGAAGCGTTGACCATCGCCAAGGCCTTCGGCCTTGACGCTGCCACCCGGACGTATCCAGTCTGTTACGAAACACTACTCTCCATCGACGTCACTTGGCCGCAGTCTCAAGCACCAGCACGGAATCCATCTTGTCCGGGGCAGTTGCCGGCAGGGAGATCGACCACTTCTGACCATCCTGCTTGACCGTCAGGGCCTGCTTCTGCGGGTCGGCCAGCAGGTACGCCTTTGTCACTTTATCCTTGATCGCTGGAAGTTCGAACGAGCCGGCGGGCCATTTGAACAGGTGGATGTACAGCTTGCCCGGTTTGGTCGTGCAACGCCAATCCGTCCTGGCGTTGAAAGCCGGATTGCCCTTGCTGTCTTTGCGTCCGGGGTCCGGCGTGCCCAGCTCTTCGCCGAACGGGGTCGTGCCGGCGCCGTAGATGGACTCGCCGTTGACCTTGAGCCAACGTCCCACGGCCCGCAGATTGTCCTGGCTGGGCTGCGGAATCACGCCCTCGGCGGTTGGGCCGACGTTCAGGAGGTAGTTGCCGCCCTTGCTGACGATGTCCACCAGCTTGAACGTCAGGTCCTCGGGCGTCTTCCAGTTGTTGTCGTAGCTCTTGTAGCCCCAGGTGTTGTTGAGCGTCGCGGGCACTTCCCAGTCCTCGCGCACTACTTCATTGGGGATGCGGTTGTCGCCCATGGAACGGTAGTCACCGGCCGAGCCGAGCCGCCCGTCGATCAGGCAGGCGGGCTGCAGCGTGTGAACGATATCGACGAATCGCTGACCTCGCTCTGCGGTCATCATGCGGGGCGTGTCGAACCAGATCAGGCAGACGGGGCCGTAGCCTGTCAACAACTCTTTCACCTGCGGCTCGGCCTTGTCACGCAGGTACTGATCGTAAGCGCCGCTCTTGTCCTTTTCAGCATCCGGCGGGAAGTCCCACGTGTTGCCCGCGCCGCCGGGCTCATGCCAGTCCTGTGCCTGGGAGTAGTAGAATCCGAAGCGGATGTTATGCTTGGCGCAGGCTGCCGCCAATTCCTTCAGCGGGTCGCGTTTGAACGGCGTGGCGTCCACGATGTTGTACCTGGTGACCTTCGAGCCATACATGGCAAAGCCGTCGTGGTGCTTGCTGGTGATGACGATGTACTTCATCCCCGCATCCTCGGCGAGTTGCACCCATTCCTCGGCATTGAACTTCACCGGGTTGAACTGGCCGGCCAGTTGCTCATACTCCTTCACCGGGATTTTCGCCCGGTTCATAATCCACTCGCCGATGCCCGGGATTTGCTGTCCCTTCCACGTCCCGGCGGGCACGGCGTACAGTCCCCAATGGATGAACAGGCCGAATTTTGCCTCGCGGAACCACTTCATCTTCTCGTCTTGTGACATCGCGCCGGCAGCCCGCGCGGGGCGAGGCATGACGCCCACAGTGACTATCGCCGCGACAACGCAAAGCAGGCATGAAGTCCGCCACGTTTTGATACCTGTCATAGTCGATCTCCTATTCAACCGAATGACGATGACTACTTCGTGAAGCGGCCGACGAAGCCGCCGCCACTGATCATCTCGATGGTGAGCGTATCGTTTCGCCGAAGGGTCTGGTTGTCAAGGACCACCGCGCCCGAATTCTCCTTGTTGTCGCGGACGAGGGACGCCTTGTACGGGCCGTCGCCTAAAAACGATAGCGGCACCTGGATTGTCCGGGCCGGGCCCGCGCTCATGACGGCGAGCACCCACATGTCGCCGCTGCGCCGCGCGAAGATCGACAGATCGCCGATCTTCGACTCCGGCAGCACGATCGTCTCGTCCCACACGGCCTTGATGCTCTTGATCACGTCCACCGCCGGGTTGTCCAGTATGCTCTGCGGATGAGCCGCGATCGTGAGCATCGGGCTCTGGAATGTCGCCAGGCAGGCGATCTGGTGCGCCCAGGACGAATCCCGCCGTCGCTCGGTGAAGATCATCGTCGTGTAGTCGGCCGGCCCGGCCAGGTAGCGAGCGAAGGGCAGGATCGTCTCGTGCCGCGCCCGCTGCTTCAATCCGCTCGATTCCATCCCGCGGACGCCCTCGCGAATCATCTCGTTGGGGTACGTCCGCAGCATGCCGGAGGGCTTGTTGGCCCCGTGGAAATCGATCACCAGTTGGTGCTGGGCGGCTTTCTTGATGAGCGTCTCGTAGAGATCGACGAGTTCCTTGGCCTCATGGTCGAAGAAGTCGATCTTGGCGCCGGCCACGCCGAGATCCTGCAACCGCTGGAAGAAAGCATCCTGTGCCTCGGGCGTGCGCAGGTCTTTGCTGTGCCTCCAGAACAGCACGCGAACGCCTTGCTGCCTGGAGTACTCGACAAACTCCTTGATCTGGTCGTCGGGCCAGCCGTACGCGAAGCCCTCCAGAATGTGGTACTTGGCGCCGATCTGGCCGCCCATCTGCGAGAACTTCTTCATGTTCTCGAATGAGTTGCTGCCGCCACCTTCCACGTAATTACGGTCCACGTAGTTCCACACGCACAGGCCCGGCTCGACCCAGGGCGTCTTCATCCCCTGCGGGAACAACTTCGGGTCGTGCGGCGGGCACAGGTTCGGCAGGATGTCGCTGTTGACCAGTGCGTTGAGGTCGCGCGCCACGAGCACGACGCGCCAGGGCGTGGTGATCGTGCCGGTGACGGACGCCGGGACGGCAAGGCGCTTGCCGTTCTCGCGGCCGTAGCGGAGCTCGAAGGGATAGTTGAGCGGATGGCGGTGGCCGAGGCCCACAATCCAGCCGTGCCGGCCGTCACATTCCAGCGCCATGCCGGCATAGTTCACCTGATAGGCCTCCGTGATCGAGCCGTAGCCGGCATTGCCCGGTAACTGGAACGTCAGCGGCGGTCCCGCCCACTGCCCCGCCTTCACCTCAGAGATATCCTTCTGTTCATATTCCGCCTCGTAATGCCCATCCAGATCGTGATACCAGACCGTGCTGGCGGCCGGGAGAATGAACTGGGAGTACTCGTTGGGCACGCGGACGGCGTTGGCGTCACCCGCAATGACGTGCCGGTAAGCAACGCCGTCGTTGAACGCCCGCACCTCCAGAACGTAGGCCATCTGGCTCAGGTCGTGCGTGAGCGACACCTTGGCGCCGTTACACCGGTTGACCGCCGTGCTGTGAACGCCGTGCCAGGGGTAGGTCTCGTCAATGCTGTACTGTTCCAAGCTGTTGAAGATGACTCCCGACGAAAGATCATGACCGTCCACTCTCATGTCGAGCGACGACGGCTCAATCACCCTGGTGTCATCGAGCGTGACCGTATAAGTCAGCCGCTCCGGATTTGAACCAAGGGTGAACTTGACCTTGCCATCCGGGCTGGCGACCTGGACCTCCTTCATCGGCACCACCCGTTGTGTGCGTCTGGACCTTGGCTGTCCCTGCCCGCGACTGCGTTCCTGGGCAAAGCTCAGACCCGTTAGACACAGGGCAACTGTGAGGAGAGTGATTGCATACCTTGCACGTTCTACTCGCATTGCGTTGGCCTCCTTTAGCATCTTCATTCATATGATTCTACAGCACCTTCACAAGTGCCGGCTTCGTGCCCTCAGGCACTACCACGATTGTCTCACCCTTCCGGGTTGGGAACGTGAGTGTCTCGCCCGCGAGGTCTTCGGCTTTTTTGCCGTTGCGGTGGAGCGTCACGCCGCCCGTGCCCCAGGGATTGGCCAGCAGGCACTGGCCGCCAAGCTGAGATTGGATCTCCACCAGCGGGACCTTGCCGCCTTGATACGCCGAGCTGATCACGAATCCGCCGCGAGCCAGGAGGCTGAAGGCGGCGTCCCAATCCTTCGGCCAGTCACTGAAGATCCGGATCGGCTCGTCGTTGGTGATCGACGACGGAGAACTGTCCAGCATTGTCTGATGGATGCCCATGGCCAGACCACCGATGTGCTCAGCATCGATGGCGCCGGGTCCTTCGCGCAGCCGCATCCGGTTGCGGAAGATTTGCGCCCCGCCGGTGCCCTTGCTGTCGATGAAGCTGCCCAGCCCGTTAAAGCCCAGGAAACGGGCCTTCAACTCCGGCTCGGGTCCGATCGGCTCGATGGCCCCGGGACCGCCATAGACAAATGAGCCGTAGGCACGTGGGCGACGGTTGCTGGACCCGCGATTGTCGCGTCTCTCGGAACCGGGAAGGTTGTCGATGATCTCTTGCCAGACCGGCCGCATGTCCGCATCCACGTCCAGAATCTGGGAGACGTGAATCGCCAGCGGGAAGATCATCCGCATGGCGCTCATTTCATTGCCCGTGTCGGATGAGTTCCAGGCGCTTTCGCCGCTATTCACGTGATGGATGTGGTACTTGCCGTCGGGGCCCTTCTGGAAATTGGGGAAGGTGCGGTAGAATTCGGCGGCGCCTTTGATGATCGGGTAGGCCTTCCAGCGCAGGAAGTCTTTGTCGCCGGTGAACTGGTAACGCTGATAGAACGTGTTGCCGATCCGGGAGGCAACGGACATGATGTGGGTGCAGTGGCCGAAGATGCCGTTGATCTCCGGCGACCCGAACCGATCCGGCTGTACCGAAGCCTTGGTCGGCACCACGAAGTGCCCATGATCCCAGGAGCCGTCCGCCTGAAAGTTCCAGCGGGAGGCATGGCGGTTCTTGGTCTCGACATACCACTGGAACTCCTTGGAGCGTGCTTCATACGGCTTTCGCACCAGAAACAGGTCCTGGAACTCCTGAATCAGATTCTCCGGCAGGGGCTCCGGGCCATTGAACCAGCAGATCTCCGGTACCCAGATCCCCTGCGAGCCCCACTGTTGCTGCGCCGCCCGTGCGCAAGCATCCTTCATCTTGAAGTACATCGAGAACAGCGGTTCCATCAATTCGATGCGGTTCGCCGGCATCAGATTGCTGTAATAGGCGAAGGTGTTGGCCGACCAGTATTGCGATCCCCACCGGCTCATGTCCCCGGTGGTTCGCCACAGCATCCCGTTGAAGTGAGGGGGATAGTCCCCGCGCGACGTGGCGCCCATCAGATAGAGGAAATAGGTGTAGTGGGATTCCACAAAATCGGCTTGGCGGGAATCGCTGTGCATGTACACGAATCCTTTGGCCCAAAAGTCCCGCCACCAATCAGTCGTCTCCTGTCGCAGTCCGGCAAATCCCTTGGGCACAGCCGCCTCCAGCTCCGTGATCGCCAGGCCGGCCACATCGGCTTGCGGATCAAAACTCGCGGCACTGGCAATCAGGACTGTGAACTTGCCCCGGCCTGGTGCCGCCGATAACTGCACGGTCGCATCGTTGAGATAGCGTGCCCGGGACGCTCGCCCGATCACCCCAATGGCCACAGCCGAGGCGTCATAAAAGGGCGGCGCATCCTTAAACGCCTCCTGGTATTTCTGGGTCAACGTGATCCTGCCGTCGCGAATGCCCAGAATGGAGGTCGCCCGGTGTTGAGCTGTCTGGAACTCCACCGCGTGCTGTTGCACCAATTCATAGTTGCGTCCGGTGACGCGCTTCACCTGGTAGCGCAGCATGCGAAGATCGACATTGATCGGCTCCGGCGCCTCTCGCTGATCGTCGATTTCGACGGCCATCACGTCGCGATGGGGCCAAGCCAGCACCCGTGCCGTGACGCCCCGGCCCCGGGCTGTCATAACCGCATCATATAATGACAGGTGCTGTCTGAACGCCTCACCGGCAAACACGTCCTCCCCGGCCGAGACCAGACTGATGTCCACATAGCCGCAACCGCCGGCAAAATCGGAATCCGCCTCCGGAAAGCTGACGGTCCGGCCGTCGGCGGCGAACACGTCCACCCGATTGATCTGGAACTTGAGCTGTGTCGGCGAGGTCCAGACCAGGCTGCCCATGCGCCCGTTGCCGACGGGCATTCCCTCCTCGCTCCGGCGCGCAGGCTCGTTGTAGTCCAGGTCCGCCCGCGAGACAAGCGCCTCGTAATCCACGTTCAGCAAGCCGGCGCCGCCGCGGGGCACCCACAACAAAAGAACTACCGTCATGGGCACAATGTATGCAACACTCGACTTCTTCATCAGGGTTTCCTTTCCAGTCAATTCGCCGCGCCGGCGGCGGGCGTGAGCACGAGCCGCCGAAGTCGCAGCAGCTCATCCCCCTTGATTTCTCGTGGGTACACACGGATTTCGGACACTCCACGGGCCAGAGTCACTTTTCCCAGCGGGGCGGTCTGTTCCACTCCCTGCCCGACTGTCCCGCGGAGATCGTGCTCGCCGACCTTCACGCCGAAGGCGCCGCCCTCGGACTTGGGCGGAGCATCATACACAATGACGACATCGAAGGTGGCGGGCTCGTTGAGCCGCACCAGCCAATGGATGAAATCCTCGGGACTCGACCAGTTCTGCACATAGGCATCGGTCTTCTTGCCCGGGCCGAAACGGAGACGGCCGTGCAATTGCCCGTCGAACACGCGCAGCGTGTCAGCCGCGACGGTCGTGGACAACAGCCGGGTTGAGTCAACCGCGATGTCTCCGTCGCATTCCACTGCGACCACGGAATCTGCCGCATCCGGCGCAGTGGCAGGCACTTCGATCGACACATCAAGCGGGTTCAGTCGGCTTACCTTCAGCGGCGTGTGGTCCACATCGGCCAATAACCACGCCTTCTTCACGTCGGATTTCAGACCGCCCACGACAAGTTCGCCGTCGCGAGGCCAATGAAAGACATGCAGATAGAGCGTGTTGCCTTTGCGGGTGGATTCGCCCCAGGCTTGCACGGGCAGCGGCGTCCGCGTGGTGCCTCGGATCGACTCGCCGTTGACCTTCCACCACACCCCGATTCCCTGGAGGATCGCTGTGTCCTTCGGGTCGAACCGGCCGTTGCCCATGGGACCGATGTTCATCAGGATGTTGCCGCCACGGGCCGCCGCCTTGGCGAGCAGTTGGATGAAATGCGATGCCGGCTTGTGCGAAAGATCGTTCTGGTGCCAGCCGTAGGATTCATTGGTGGTCGGGATGCCTTCCCAATCGCCCTGGATAGGATAGAACTCCGCCGGACGATCCGTGCTCGACGTATAGTCGCCCATGCCTCGCACGAGACGGCCGTTGATGACCACTCGTGGTGCGGCCGCACGAACCGTCTTGAAGATCCGCAGGTTCTCCGCATCGGGCAGCTTGTGCGGTGTGTCGAACCAGAGAATGTCAGGATCATAGTTCTTGATCAACTCCAGGATCTGTGGAATGGACTTGCCGTCCACGTAGGTGCGCATCTTCGGGATCAGGTGTGGGCTGGCGTCCCACCAGTTGCGCCCGCCGTGCAGGTTGCGGTCGCCGCCCGGATTGTCGTATTCCCAATCGTTGCCCGGCCCGTTCGGGTCACCCCAATCGAAGGCATGCGAGTAATAGAACCCGAACTTGACACCGTACTTGCGGCAGGCAGCCCGCAGTTCCTTCATCGGGTCACGCGCGAACGGCGTGGCCTTGACGATGTTGTATTCGCTGACTTTCGAGTCATACATCGCGAAGCCATCGTGGTGCTTGGCGGTGATGATGAAGTATCCCATCCCCGCCTCTTTCGCCGTGCGAATCCACTCGCCGGCATCGAACTCGGTAGGATTGAACTTGCCCGCAACCTGCTCGCGATAGACAGGGATCGGGATCTTGAGCATTCGCTGAATATGCTCGGCGTAGCCATGCACCGGCTTGCCCTGCCAGACGCCTCCGAGATGAGAGTAGACGCCCCAATGCACGAACATGCCGAACCGCGCTTCACGCCACCATTCCAAGCGGGCATCGTGCTGCTCGACGCTTTCGGCAATCGTCTCCAGTTCGGCAGCAGGGATCGACGAGACGGAAAACAAGCCCAGCATCAGAGTGGCAAAGATCGTTCTATTCATGAAGATTATCTCGATGGACGAATCATAATAACCTCTCCCTTGGTCGTCGAGAACTTCAACAGATCGTCGGACAGGTTTTGTGCTTTGTTGCCGTTGCGCTCAAACGTGACCGTCACGCCCGGCCAGGGATTACGCAGGCGACACCCGCCGCCGGCCTGGGACTCGATCCGGACAAACTCAACCTTCCCGGCCTTCATGGAAGAGCTGACCAGGAATGCCCCGCGAGCCAACAGGGAGAATTCAGCGTCCCACTCCCTGGGCCAGGCGGGGAAGACGCGAATGACCGGCTCCTTTGCAGGCCCTGCGGCTACGCTCTGAATCAGCGCGTTGTGCAGCGTGTCAGCGACCCGGCCGAGTCGCTGGGCGTTGGTTGTTTGTGTGCCCTCGCGCTGGTCCAGGCGATTGGCCAGAATCGGCGCGCGGTCCGGGAAGGACAATTGGTTGGGCAGCAGATAGCGCACGGCATCGGCCCGGCCCATCATCGCCGCCGTGACGGGCACTTTGGACAGCACGCCCGGCCGGGTGTTCGAACCGCGCAGGTAACCATCCATCGTCGCGTTGGCAATTTTCATAGTCTCGGGATCGTCGTTTTCGAGCGTGCACAAATCGAAGAACCACATCGGCATCGTATTGCCGTCGGGCCGGCCGCCGCCGCTGCCGCGAAAGATGGGCGGCAAGGCACGTATCCAGACAGGCGGGTCGCCCCCGGTCGCAAGCGGCGCCAGATTGCCCAGAAACTCTCTCCATACCGGCCTCATCTCGGCGTCCACGCCAAGGATCTCCGAGGCCTTGATGACCGCCGGCAGTATGCCCATGATCGAGGAGATTTCTTCATCCGGATCGCGTCCGCCCTGGACGGACTCGTTGCTGTTAACGTGGTGGATGTGGTATTTGCCGTCCTCGTCCTTTGTGATGTTCGGGTAGTTGCGATAGAATTCCGCCACGCCCTTGAGCATGGGGTAGGCCCTGTCACGCAGCCAGGTCTTGTCCAGCGTGTATTCGTACCGCTGCCAGTATGTATATGCGATCTTTGCGCCGCGCGAGAATATGTGCGTCACGGGCCCGTAAGGTCCCCCGCCGCGTTCGGTCGGCTGCCACACGCCGTCCACGTATTTGCCGCCGCTCATCCAGTTCCATCGGCTCGAATGGGGCTGGCCGGTCCGCGCTGCCGCGAGGAATCGCTCGCTCCTCTGGTCCCAGGGCTTCTTCAGCAGATACAGGTCTCTCATTTCCGCCGCGATGTCGTCGGACAGTTTCGCCAGCCCGTCAAAGGCCACCGTCTCAGGGATGTAAATGCCCTTGCTGCCCCATTGCTGCCGGGCTGCCACGGAGCAGGAATCATACATGCCGCTGTACATGTCGAACATCGGGTCCAGCAGTTCCATCCGATTCGCCGGGAGCAGCGCGTTGTACATGCACTCCTGGTTCGCCCCCCAGTAGTGCCCGCCCCACGAGCGCTTGTCGCCGCCGGTAATCCAAATCATCCCGTTGAACTTCGCCGGGAACTTGCCGCGAGAACTGGACGCCATGACGTAGAGATAATAGGTGTAGTTCTGTTCGATGGTGTCCGCGATTCCGTCTTCGCTGTGCAGGCGGACGTACCCCCTGGACCAGAAATCGCGCCACCAGCGTTTGTTCGACTCCGCCAGCCCCACATAGCCTTTCTCTTCCGCAGCCGCAAGTTGCCTGAGCGCCGCCGCAACGATGTCTTCCGTTGGATCAAAACTCGCCGCACTGGCTATCAGGATGGTGAAAGACCCGTTTCCCGCCTCGGCAACCAACTGAATCTCACTCTCATTGGCTGTACGCGCATCAGCTTTGCGTCCGACGATACCGACCGCCACGACCGAGCCGCAGTAATAGTCCGCCTCCGTGAACTTCTGGGTCAATATGATCCTTCCGTCGCGACCTTCGATTTTCGAGACGGCCGTATGCGCAGCGGTCTTCACTGCGGGCGCCCTGAGCATCCTCAATGTTGCGGTTATCGCGGCGGGCTGCTTTCGGGTATCGCCGACCTCGAAGGCCATCACATCCTGCTCGTTCCACGCCAGCACGTTGGCCGTAACCCCGTCCCCTCGAACGTCAGCCAGACCGTCATAACAGAAAAGGTGCTGTGACATCTTTCCGTCTGTGAATATCTCCCCTCCGAAGGTGATATCTACAAATCCGCATCCGCCGCAGTAGTCGCTGTTTCTCGCGGGAAAACTCGTGGTGTAAGAATCGTTGGCGAACACATCGACGCGATTGATCTGCAACCTGATCGCCTCCGGCGTGGTCCACACGAGACTGCCCATACGACCGTTCCCGACGGGTATCCCCTCTTCGCTTCGACTCACCGGCTTGTCGTAATGAAGATCCGCCCGCGAGACCAGCTTGCGATAGTCGAACCCCGCCTCAGCGGCTCTCGTCTGGGCCGCAGGACCGTTCAGGAAGCACAACGATCCGACGACGATAATCAGTACGGCGGCAATTCTCTTTCCATCCATCATTTCGAAAGCTCCAGGGCCGGCTTGATCTCGAATGTGCGGGCGTCTCTGTCGATGGTCACGGTCGTGCCATCGGCGAAGGTGCTGCGCTCCTTGCGGTAGTTCTTGTCCAGGAACTCGTGATTAGTCATCTCCAGCAGGGCAACCCTCTTGTGCAGAGCCGCGATCTGTCGCATCCGCTGCATACTCTCGTCATCGCGTCCGACATTGGGATAGCCGCCGTTCAGGAGGCATCGCAGATGGTCCCCCGTTCCGCCCTCCGGGGTCATGATCGCATCATGATAGACCAGGTTGTACAGTGGCGCCGAAATGCATTGGCCCGCCTTCGCGTCGGAGGAGTAGTCCACGTATGGGACCACCCAATCCGCGCCCGCCTCGGTGCCGACGATGCCCAGGTTATTGCGAGCCCAATAGAAACACTCCGCTCGGCACTTCATGGAGTCGGCCCGCGTCACTGGATGCTCCGGATTGAAGTCCTCCGTCGGAGGCACATACCCGAACACGTCCAGATAGCTGCCCTGCATCTTGATACCCTGATCGAACATCAACTGATAGTTCTTGACCATGTGCGGCAGTGCGAGCCGGGCATTCATATACGCCATCTTGCCACCATCCCAGTAATCCATGAACGGGATGCAGCCCTCCTTCCAGGTCCCGAACCGGGTGCCGGGAAAAGCCGTGGGCCGGCTCACCGCGTCCTCCTCGTGGACGGCGAACTGCGGATCATAGGACGGGGCGTCCACGTAATAGTCGCGGTACTGATCGTGCAGGTTATAGATGTATCCAAGCTCCTTGCACGTATCGACCCATCGTTTCAAACCTTCCCAGCCGCCGGCAGCCGGCGCGGGCGGCAAGACATCCGGATGCTGGCGGTCATACCCAAGGTAGGGCCAGCCTGCCAGCGTGACGCAGGCCCGCTCGACGCCTCCGGCCTTCATCTCGCGAAGCTGCTTCGCCAGCTCGTCAAAGGTTGTCAGACGGTAGTTCCGGTCTGGGTTGTTCGGGTCGTAGCGATGCCCGCCGGGCCTGTAATTCCGCAGGGCATGCTGCCGCGCGTGAGGCGTGCCGATCAACTGCGCCACGAGGGGCTCGCGGGCGATCTTCTCCTTCAAGAAGACGAACTGCCCCGTGTCGGTTCTCGTCAAGGGTGACTTTCTGCGTCCTGCCTGCGATGATCCAGTGGGTTCCAGCATGAGACACAGTGACCAGCGGGGCTCCCCATTGTTCTCGCGGCAACCGGGGAAGCTCACCTTGCTGCGCGAGCAGGGGCATGGTTAGAAGCAACACGCATGGGCCCGTCCATCCGCCAATATGGCGAACTGCCTTGCGATTCATCCGTTCCATCTCATCTCTCCACGAGAATCCATTACGCATATTTGGCGTCAGTTCAGTCCCTGCGCGTATGATCGGGCGGCAACCACAGCAGGTTGTTCCTATAAAGGAATATCCGTCTTCGTGGTTTTTTCTCCCCAGACTATCCGACCCTGAGGCGCCACGGGTGCAGCCGCCCATCCTGGCCGTCACTGTAGCCGAAGTCTTGTTCCCGCACAATGAAGAGCCGAGTAAGGCATTCCTGCTTGCTCCTGAGGGCAAAAAAACGAACCAGGAGGGTTTTTCGTGGTAGAATCTGCCACCCCTCGGGATATTCCCGTACGGAAAGATTTATGACTGAGTCTTCGAAGACAAACGAGTTTCTGCGGTTGCTCATGGCAAACCAGAAGCGGATCTATGCCTTTATCCTGGCGATGGTTCCCAACCAGGTGGACGCGGATGATCTGTTCCAGGAAACGGTGCTGCTGATGTGGTCCAAGTTCGATAATTTCGTGCGGGGCACCAGCTTTGTAGCGTGGGGGATTACCGTGGCCAAATATCAAATCCTCAGCGTTCGCAAGCGGCACTCCACGCGAAGCATTCTCCTGAGCCAGGCGGCCATGGACCTGCTCCACGATGAGTCCGAGCCGTTCATCGAGCAGACCGACAGCCGGATGCAGGCCCTGCGCAGTTGCATCGATAAGCTCAGTCAGAAGGACTACGAGTTGATTTGCCTGCGGTACCGGGACGAAGCGAGCGTCAAGAGCATTGCCGAACAGATGGGCCGGTCCATTCAGGGCATCTACAAGAGGATCGCCCGAATCCACGACGCGCTGCTTCGATGCGTTCGTAAGACCATCAGCCAAGAGGAATTCGCATGAGCCAGGGGAATCCGATTCCACGGGACTTCGCGGAATGGATCGTCCGCTCTCTCGATGGCACGATCTCGCCTGAGCAGTTCGCCGTCCTTGATCACGAGATCACCACGAACCGTGAGGCTCGCGCTTATTACGTGGAGTTTATCACCACCTATGTCGGTCTGATGGATCTCGTGGGGAGCCTGCCGAAGGCCGAGACCCTGATGGGCGCCAATGAGCCTCAGACGCAGCGGGAGACGTCATCCCGCATAGTAGAGTGTCCGGCGCCGAAGGCACATGGACGGGAAAACACCGATGCTCCTCGTGTCGGCCCTGAAACCTCCGAGGAGGACAGAATTCGCCGGATCGAACGCTACGCGAGCCAGCAGCTTGCTGCTTTTCTCGCCGAGGAACAACGGGCCCAGTCACAGTCACAGACTCCGGCGCGGTGGGACTTATGGTCCGGTATCTGCGAAGCCACCCAGGCCGCGCAGCGATTCGCGGCTGTCGGGGCCAGGCTGGTCAAAACGGCGGCTATCTGTCTGTTTGCGTTGGGCATCCTTGCGGCTCTCGGTCTCTATATCTACGCGAACCGGACCCTGGGCATACTCGTGGATTCGGCCAATGCCAAGTGGGACATCCCCATCGACCAGACAGGCAAGTTACGAACAGGCCTGATGACGCTGGAAGAGGGGTATGCCCGGATCAAGCTGAAGAAAGGCGCTGAGGTCATTCTGCAGGCCCCGAGCACATTCAACCTGCGCAACGCCAACCGCATGTTTCTGGAAAGCGGCTGGATCACCGCCAAGGTGCCCCCCTCCGCAACGGGATTCGCCGTCAAAACGCCCGACTCCAGCATTGTCGATTTTGGAACGGAATTCGGGCTGCTGGCAGGCAATGCCGGCAACACCGAGGTGCATGTCTTCGATGGCCGAATCGATTTTGAGCGTGCCGGCGCCGGTTCCGTGGTGCAGCCCCAAAGGCTGGTTAAGAACGAAGCGATGACTGTCGCAGCCAACGGGCAGACCCGGCGAGTCCCCGTGCAGCAAAGGCCTCATCTGTTCGTTCGCACCATCCCCGCGCGAGACGGGTTTGCCATTCCGGGCAGACGATTGAGCCTGGCGGACATGGTCGGGGCAGGCAATGGTCTGGATACCGGCGTCTGGGGGCAGGGCATCGATGCCTCCACGGGTCAGATCGCATCCCGCCGAACGATCCTGAGGAAGAACGACAATGGGTTCATGCCTGTGCCGTCGCTGCCATTCATTGACGGCGTGTTCGTCCCCGACAGCAATGATGGCTCCGCGATCGTCACCTCCACGGGCATTCGCTTCGAGCAATGTCCCAGGACGTCCGGCACGAGCTACGAATCGATCGTCAATGGGGCCACATTCCAGGTCGGCTCCTCAGGAGAGGTCCATTACGGACAGTTAGCCGGGCGGATTTACGACACAAGGGCCAATCCCTCCATAGGAATGCACCCCAACGCCGGGATTACATTCGACTTGGACGCGATCCGTAATGCAATGCCGGAGGCGGCGATCAGTCGTTTTCACGCTCGCTGCGGAGTGTCGGAGAACGTAGTCCGCTTTGCCGAGCGCGATGCCGACCCCAATACCATCGGGGTGACGTTCTGGGTCCTGGTGGATGGCCGGCCCCGGTTCTCCAGAACGCTGGGCGTCGTGCCTGCTCAGTCCGAACCCATCGACGTTTCAATCGGTCCTCGTGATCGTTTTCTGACATTAGCCACGACAAACCCCGGCGCGTATCGCTACTGCTGGGCCATGTTTGCCGAGCCGGCTTTGGAGCTGATGAGAGAGAAAGATGCCGGCACGGGCAGAGAAGCTCAGTAAGACAATCAAGTGAATGGGTATTCTGGTTCAGCCGCAGCTCCTGCAGTCTCCCGGCTGAACATCGGTGGAGGTCACACCGGCCTTGTTCGCAAGGCCCGAAGAAGACAGGCCGTACAACTGTCGCATAAGCATCTTGTTTTCCATCTTTGAAGGAGGATAGTCATGGGTAAGAAATCACAACACCTGACGCTCTGTGCCGTGGCGATGGCAGTCGCACTGGGCAGCACTACCTGGGGCGCCCTCGTTGGCCACTGGAAGCTCGATGAAACCTCCGGCACAATTGCCGCCGACTCCAGCAGCAGCGGAGTCAACGGTACTGTCCGAGGGGGCGGGACGTGGGTGACCGGGAAGATCGGCGGTGCATGGCAAGCCGACGGCACCGATGACTATATCGATCTGGGGAATCCTGCCGCTCTGGATCTGAGCGGCGCCGGCCAGGCGACCATCGCGGCCTGGGTCAATCCGGCCGTGACCAAGAACCACAACGCCATCTTCACCAAGGGGGAATGGAGAGCCGCTTACTCCCTGTCGATCAAGGGGGACACGACTCCTCCCAATCTGCTCTGGACCGGAAACGACACATCCGTCTTTTCCACCACTTCCGTTCGCCTGAACGAGTGGACCCATGTGGCTGTGACGATTCAGGGAGACCTGACGAACTTCTATATCAACGGGCAACTCAACGGCCCGGCGAACCAGGACCGGGGCGAGCCGATCGACAACTCGACTCTGCCCGCCGCAATCGGAAGAGAAGACAGAAACGGAAGCACCCCCCGATGGTATTTCAATGGAATGCTCGATGATGTGCGCGTCTATAACGGGGCTCTGCCGGAAGCGCAGATTCAGGTGATAATGTCAGGCCGCGACAGCGGCGCCGAGCTCGCCAAAGGTCCATTCCCGGCGGATGGACAGACCGATGTGCCCGGCGACGTGGTTCTGAGCTGGACGCCCGGGCCGTTCGCCGCCACCCATGATGTGTATTTCGGGGTATCGTTTGCCGACGTCAACACCGCCGGCGCCGCCAATCCGCTGGGCGTGCTGGCCAAGGCAGGCCAGGATGCCAATACCTTCGATCCGGCCGGGCTGCTGGAATTCGGTCAGACCTACTACTGGCGCGTCGATGAGGTCAACGCGGCGCCGGATTCCACGGTCTTCAAGGGTAACGTGTGGAGCTTTACCTCGGAGCCGTATGCATATCCGCTTACGGGCATCGTGGCTACGGCCTCCAGTGTGTACACCGCCGATACAGGACCAGAGAAGACCATCGACGGCTCCGGCCTGGATGCCGCCGACCTG
The DNA here is from genome assembly GCA_963708075.1 of Sedimentisphaerales bacterium. Taxonomy (GTDB): domain Bacteria; phylum Planctomycetota; class Phycisphaerae; order Sedimentisphaerales; family Anaerobacaceae; genus PLanc-01. The sequence continues at coordinate 6,832,843 of OY970194.1, read as the reverse complement.
CATGGCATCACCGATAATACTGTGTGGGTCAGCAGTGCTGCGGGACCTAAGCCCGCCTGGATCCAATATGAGTTCGACCGCGTCTACAAGCTGCAGGAGATGTGGGTATGGAACTCCAATCAGTTGATCGAGGCACTGGCGGGTCTGGGAGCCAAGAGCGTCACGATCGAGTACTCCACTGATGGGACTGCCTGGACAACGCTGGCCGGCGTGCCGGAGTTTACCAGGGCCCCCGGCGCACCCGGGTACGCCCACAACACCACCGTCGATTTCGGTGGTGCGGCCGCCAAGTACGTCAAGCTGACCATCAACAGCAATTGGAGCGGCGGCCTGTTCCCTCAGTTCGGCTTGAGCGAGGTGCGATTCTATCATGTGCCGGTGAGTGCACGAGAGCCTAAGCCGGCCTCCGGCGCCACAGGCACAGGTCCGGATATTGTGCTGAGCTGGCGAGCGGGCCGGGAGGCTGTCTCACACCAGGTGTATCTGAGCACCGACAGCAATGCCGTGGCCGACAACACAGCCCCGGCAGTCACACGGACCGAGGCCAGCTACGCTCCTTCAGCCTTGGAGCTGGGCATGACCTACTACTGGAAAGTCGTCGAGGTCAACGAGGCTGCCAACCCCACCATGTGGGAAAGCGACGTCTGGAGCTTCACGATTGTCAACTACCTTCCCATCGATGATTTCGAGAGCTACGCCAATGAGTCGCCGAACCGCATGTTCCAGGCGTGGATCGATGGCTATGGCTTCTCGGCAGACGAGTTCTTCCCGACGGACAATCCCGGCAATGGCACAGGCTCGGGCGTCGGACACGATATCTGGACCTCTGGCGGCGTACACTACGGCAGAACGATTGCCGAGACCACGATCATCCATGGCGGCAGGCAATCCATGCCCCTGTATTACAGTAACACCAGCGTCCCCACTTCCGAGGCCGAACGGACCTGGAAGACGGCTCAGGATTGGACCACCAACAGGGCCGACACGCTGAGTCTGTACTTCCGAGGCAGTCCCGTGGGCTTCGCGGAGCTCTCGCCGGACCACATCCTGATGAGCGGCGTGGGCGCGGACATCTACAGCACGACCGACCAGGGCCGGTTCGTCTACAAGCAGCTCACCGGCGACGGATCTATTATCGCCAGAGTGGATCGCCTGGATAACACGAATGCATGGGCGAAGGCTGGCGTGATGATCCGCCATACTCTGGACCCGTCCTCCGTTTGGGCGTACGTGTGCTGGGCCGGCGAAAATGGCGTTCGATTCCAGACGCGGCCGACAACCGCCGGCGCAGGGGCGAGCGACACCCTCATAGCGACGGCGGAGCAGATGGCCATCCGTACCCCGGCCTGGATCAAGCTCGAACGCAAGGGCGATCAGTTCAATGGCTACTATGCCACGGATGCCGCAGGCACCGTCTGGAAGCCGATGGTGTGGAATCCGCAGACGATCGCCATGGGCGTCAGCATCTACATTGGTCTGGCGGTGACCAGCCACGCCGCCGGCGTGGCCGCACAGGCGGAGTTCTCCGGTGTTGCCACCACAGGCAACGTGACAGGCCAGTGGCAATCGGAATCGCTCGGTATCGAGCAGCCGGCCGGCAACCTGCTGGATGCGCTCTACCTCACAGTCGAGGATAGCGGCGGCCACAAGGCCACGGTGGTCCATACCGACCCATATGCCGCTGGAGCAGGCGCCTGGACGCAGTGGAGTATTCCGCTGAGCACGTTCACCTCGGCCGGCGTGAAGACCGATAGCATCAAGAAGATGGTGATCGGCGTGGGTGACAAGACCAAGCCTGCCTCCGGTGCTACCGGCTTGATCTACATCGACGACATCGGCTACGGCCGTTCCGCCGCGGGCCAGTAGCTTGAATGGATGACCGCTTTCGGGTATGATAACACCTGAGATGGATCGCATAGATCATACTGGGCGGGGCTCGTGCCGGAAGGCTTGGGCCCCGCTCTTCGGATTACTGGGCAACAGTGACTTACATCTGTTTTGAAGGGTTGGGATGATGAAAAGATTGATGAGGAACGTGGCGGCAATCCTGGCGGTGGTGCTGGTGAGCACAACCGCCCAGGCGGAACTGAAACTGGTGGCAAATTTCGATGGTCTCACGGGCCAGCCCGATGGCCAGGCCTGCAACGGAGTGCTGGGAGGCACCTTGGATACGGAGGGCGAAGCCACCGGCAACGCCGGCCTGCCGACCCAGGACGGAAGTACTACCGCGTCTGTCATTGGCCACAGTTCCGGCACACTGGTACGCGCCATCGGATTCAACGCCATAAGCAATCCGATCGATGATGGGGAGACGGGAGTAGGGTTCTTCCGGTTCATGATGACCACAGGCGGCAACATACGTGCCCATATGGGTTTGATTTCCGATACGACCACCAACCCCCTCACCAGCGCGAAGGCCGGGGATCCGAAGATCGTCCCGGCCGGATTCAAGCTCGTGGACAACGGCACGGGATTTGACCTCGCCACAACGGACGGTGCGACGGTTCTCAAGACCGGTCTGGCACGCAGCCAATGGTACAACGTCTGGATTGTGGCCGATCATGGGACCGATACCTTCGATCTGTATCTCAGTAAGGCCGCGGCGCCGGCCGGAGCGGCTACCCGGCCGACCTCGGTAGACATGGTCAAGAGCGGTATTGCCTTCGGAGTCACGACACCCGGCTCTCTCAACGGCATGATCTTTGCCAATCCGACCGGAACAGGGCAGGCAACCAGAATCTATGCCGATGAGATTTGGTGGGATGGCGACCAGGGTCTGTCGAAGCCGACCCAAGCGAAGAATCCGAGTCCTGCCAATAAAGCGACGGATGTACTGCGGGACGTGATCCTGGGCTGGAAGCCTGCGGCCTCCGCCGGCAAGCATGATGTTTACTTCGGGACCAGCCAGGCCGACGTCGATTCGGCTACGGCTGCCAATTCGCTGAGCGTATTGGCCAGCGCGGGCCAGGATGCCAATACCTTTGATCCGGCCGGGCTTCTCGAATTCGGTCAGACCTACTACTGGCGCGTGGACGAGGTTAATGCGGCGCCCGATTCCACGGTCTTCAAGGGTAGCGTGTGGAGCTTCACAGTCGAGCCGTATGCATATCCGCTCACGGGGATCGTGGCTACGGCCTCCAGCTCGCACACGGCCGACACGGGACCGGAGAAGACCATCGACGGTTCCGGCCTGGATGCCGATGATTTGCATGGGACGGCCGCCGACACCATGTGGCTCAGCAACAGCACAGCGCCGCAACCGGCCTGGATTCAGTATGAGTTTGACCGCGTCTACAAGCTGCAGGAGATGCAGGTCTGGAACTCCAATCAGTTGATCGAGGCATTGGCGGGTCTGGGAGCCAAGAGCGTCACCGTCGAGTACTCCACCGATGCAAACAACTGGAGCGCTTTGGAGGGTGTACCCGAGTTCGCCAAAGCCCCCGGCACATCTGGGTACGCATACAGCACCACTGTCGATTTCGGTGGTGCGGCGGCCAAGTACGTCAAGCTGACCATCAACAGCAATTGGAGCGGCGGGCTGTTCCCTCAGTTCGGCTTGAGCGAGGTGCGATTCTATCATGTGCCGGTGAGTGCACGAGAGCCTAAGCCGGCCTCCGGCGCCACAGGCACAGGTCCGGATATCGTGCTGAGTTGGCGAGCGGGCCGGGAGGCCGTCTCACACCAGGTGTATCTGAGCACCGACAGCAATGCCGTGGCGGATGGCACAGCCCCGGCAGTCACACGGACCGAGGCCAGATACGCGCCTTCAGCCTTGGAGCTGGGCGCGACCTACTACTGGAAAGTCGTCGAGGTCAACCAGGCCGCCAGTCCCACCACATGGGAAAGCGACGTCTGGAGTTTCTCCACTGTGGAGTACGTAGTCATCGAGGATTTCGAGAGCTACACTAACGACTCGCCGAATCGTCTGTTCCAGGCGTGGATCGACGGCTATGGCTTCTCGGCGGACGAGTTCTTCCCGACGGACAATCCCGGCAATGGCACCGGCTCGGGTGTCGGACACGACATCTGGACCTCCGGCGGCGTGCACTTCGGCAAAACGATTGCCGAGACTGCGATCGTCCATGGCGGCAGGCAATCCATGCCCCTGTACTACGATAACACCAGCCTCCCCGCTTCAGAGGCCGAGCGGACCTGGAAGACGGCTCAGGACTGGACCGCCAACGGGGCCGATACGCTGAGCCTGTACTTGCGAGGCACCCCCATCGGTTTCGTGCAGACTGCCAACGGGCACATTCTGATGAATGGTATGGGCACGGACATCTGGGGCACGGCCGACCAGGGCCGGTTCGTCTATAAGCAGCTCACCGGCGATGGTTCTATCGTCGCGAGAGTTGAACGCCTCGACGCTACCGACCCCTGGGCCAAGGCCGGCGTGATGATCCGGCGGACCCTGGATGCAGGCTCGGCCTGGGCGCTGGCGATGGCCAGTCCTGCCAATGGCGTGCACTTCCAGGCGCGGCTGACCATGAGCGTCGCCGCTACCAGCGACACGACATTGACGCTGCCGACGGCGCAGACGACCGCCCAGATTCCCCTGTGGATCAAGCTCGAACGCAAGGGTGATCTGTTCAATGTCTACTATGCGACGGGTGAGAACCCCCACGACCTGGGTGGCGAACCCGTGGAACCCGCAGACGATCGCGATGGGCGATCAGGTCTACATCGGTCTGGCGGCAACCAGCCATGTCGCCGGCGTAGTCACACAGGCGGAGTTCTCAAACATCACCACTACAGGCAACGTGACCGGCCAGTGGGAATCGGTGTCGTTGACCGTTGAACAGCCGGCCGGCAACCTGCCGGATCCGCTGTACCTCACGGTCGAGGACACGGGCGGCCACAAGGCTACGGTAGTTCACACCGATTCGCTTGCCGTTGGAGCAGGCACCTGGACACAGTGGAAGATCCCACTAAGCACATTCACCTCCGCCGGGGTCAAGACCAACAGCATCAAGAAGATCGTGATCGGCGTGGGCGACAAGGCCAAGCCTGCTTCGCAGGCCAGCGGCTTGATCTACATCGATGACATCGGCTACGGCCAGCCCGCGTCAGAATGACATCATGTGTTGCGGGGCCTGTGTCCATCCGACACAGGCCCCACCACTTGGTGCCTCAAGCAGCCATGAAGAGCTTGCCGGACTTGTCATTCGTGGACGATCAGACCCGGAAGGCAACCGGCGCCGATGGCCGACAGGAGTTGACACCCGAATCGACACCTACAGCTTTGCTCGGAAGGCTCGCGGTTGGCAACCGTTGGCACGATCCACCATGAAGAGCTGAGTCTGCAATTCGTAAGTGCTCAGATACGGGCAAGTCAGGCACACACAATGACCAGTTGGCGCCTGCTGTCCTGGGGAAAAGTGGACAGCCAACGGTGGGATTCGAACCCACAACCCCTGGTTTACAAAACCAGAGCTCTACCATTGAGCTACGTTGGCGTTATTCGCACGAAGGCAATATCGGCCCCCGGCCCTTATGAGTATAGTCAGGGCAGCAGTTTTGTTCAAGGTCAAATCAGAGACGGCGAGATCGAGGGGTGTGGCCGCCATTCGGTGGCGGATTCGGATTCCAGCCGACACAAGAGCGCAGCCCAGTCTTCTTTCGCCCCTGCGGGGCTTTGAGATAGGATTGACTATCGTACCCACCGTTGAAACGGTGGGCTAGTGTCGATCGCCCCCGTGGGGCGGACGGGCCGACGCAAGAGGACTGAAGCGAAGTCCAAGCCCCAAGGGCGATAGAGAATAGCCTTCAATTTGGCAGTATCACGAAGCTCAGCCATGGCGCAGTCCAAGCCCGCAGGGCGATAGAGAATAGCCCAGCGATTGATCGCTGGGGAACCGGGGCCGAGGACAAAAGCCAGTCCCATAAGGGACGAAAGAGGCGCAGTCCGCACACGGCGGCTACACGCCGCCACCGAATTCCGACCACACCCAGATCGAGGGCAGGTACTCCGCGCAACGATCGCGGATTGCAGATTGGAAATCTGCCCAATCCGCAATCCGCAATCATCAATTCGCAATTTACTGGACGCGATCTCCTGTGATCTGGACATCGTCGATATTCCAGCCGGGATAGACCACGGAGTCATCGGTCGGTCCGAGGCCCCAGCGGAAGTACACCGTCGCCCGACCATCGCCGACGGCCGGCGGAACGACATACTCCACGAACTGCCAGGCATCGTCGGAGATGTGGGACCAGCCGGAGACCCACAGATCCACCCAGGTGGTCCCATCGTTCGACACCTGCACCGAGGCCTGATCGTATGGCGATTCGACGCCCAGCCAACGCCAGAAGCTCAGCCGGATGTTCCTGTACTGCCCGCAGTTGATCGGGCCGGTCGTAGCGTAACGAGGCTGGGCCAAGTCGTTGGCATAGTCACCGTCGAGGGCGTAGCCGATGACATTCTCGCCTCTGTGTCCGGCGGATGGGTCGCCATTCCACGAGCCCTTCCCGGTAGGCGGACCCCAGGCCCAGCCCTCATCCAGCGTCCAGTTCGGGTCCGCATCCATGGCGGCATAGTAGATGGCGTCCGGGACAACGACAACCGACATGCTGCGGCTGTCCTGCAGGATGCCGTCGGTCACAAGGAAGGAGAGCGTCTGGACGTCGAACACCTGGTCGGCCGTCGGCTTCCAGAAGAACGTGCGGCTCTGTGCGTCATAGTACGCCCCTTCGGGCAGATTGCCCATGCACCAGCGCAGCGTGCGGTTGGCCGGGTTCGAGGCGGTGAACTGCACTTGGAACCGCTGGCCGGGGTGAATTTCGGTCGGCACCGATACCGGGTCCAGCTTCGGTCCCACGGAAAGCCACCTGGAGTTCTGCGGATCGTGCCCCGCCATGCCCCAATCAATCAGTCCAGGGGTGTACGGCGAGGGCAGATCAAGGACGTGGAAGCGGTAGTCGGCAATGGTCATGAGTTCCACGTCGCCATCCTGATCGAGATCCGCCACGGCGGGGCTGACCTCGCCAAACCCCGGCAGACCCAGCATGGGGAATCCCGGCGTGACCGAGCCGTCGGACTCCCACGCCATGAGCGGCTCGCCCCATGGGGCGAAGATCAGCTCCTTTTGCCCGTCGCCGTCGATCTCCGCGATCAACGGAACGCTCTTGGCCGGACTACCCAGGACAATCTTCGGGAAACCGGCATCTGTCAGCTCGCGGCCCTTGTAGTCAAAGCCGTAGAGACGAGTGAAGGCGAAGCCATCCGCCTCGGCGATGTACGTGGCGACGTAGACCTCGCCGTAGCCATCGCCATCCGTATCTCCTACAGTGAGACTCCCGGCCTCCTCAAGCGGATCGGACACCTTCTTCTTCCAGACCGTGCTGCCGTTGGTACGGCCCACCGTGACCTCCTCCTCCGTGCAGAAGATCAACTCCTGCTTGCCGTCGCCGTCTATGTCGGCAACGGCCGTTCCCTTCGGGCTGCCGCCTTTCCACCGTGCGACCTGCTGTCCCTGGTGGTCGAGGATGAAGGTATAGACTCGGCTCAGGCCCGGGCCATATCCGCACAGTGAGATCTCCACATCGCCATCACCGTCGAAGTCGGCCACGCTGATCGGGCCCTCCGACGTGTAACGCCGCTCCCACAGAAGACTGCCATCACCATGGAAGGCGTACAAGCCACCGTCCTCGCTCGATTCCGCATTGAGGGCCAGAAGGATTTCACTATCCCCATCGCCATCGAGGTCGGCCAGCACAGGGCCCGCGGACAGGGTCCCGGCCCACGTGCCAAATTGGGCGGGCCAGTTGCCGTCCACGATCTTGCCGCTCTGAACGTGATACGCGTACATCAGGTTGTCGTACTCGGAGGCAACGACCACCTCGTAGCCGCCGTCACCATCAATGTCACCTACGGCCACGTTGGTAGGCATGAAGACCGTCAATGCCCAGGGATCATCCGACGCGAATTCCACAGGCCAATTGGGCAGAGAGTTGCCGTCGGCGTTCCAAATGTTCACCTTTCCACCGCCCAGGTAGCTGTACCAGTCCACCGCACACTGGATGATCTCGTTGTCTCCATCCCCATCCGCGTCCATGCAGATCGGACTGCCCAGAAAGATATCCTCCGGCATGTCATCCTCCCCCACCGGCTTCGCGGGTTTGGGCCAATAGGCCTGGGCCGGCGCCATCTCGATGCCGAATACCTTGCGATCCGTGTGCGTGCGCCCACCCACGCTCACGCGCAGACGCAGCTCGTATGTCCCCACGCCCACATTCGTCAACGAGACACGCACCAGACCATTCGGGTCCGTCGGGGAATTGCCATCACTGATCTTTGTCCATTCGCCTTGCCCATAGAGGCGGTAGTCAAGCTGATAGGAGTCGCCGTGCACGAAGAAGCACAACTCGACGGCATTGACATCCGGCGCAAAGACCTGGTTCGGTTTTGGCGCCGCAATCTCGCCCAGAGGCAGCTTCTCATCCGCCGCCAGCAGGACCTGGTAGGCGTTGACCCGCCCGGTGCCGAGGTATCCCAGATTCGGATCGACGTCGCCGTAGCCGATGGGGTCGGTCGTGTTTTCGAGAATGGCCCTGGCTTCCACGTGGGTCAATCCGGGCCGATGTGCAAATAGCAGGGCCGCCACGGCCGCGACGTACGGAGCAGAGAAGGACGTTCCCGCCGTGGCAATGTACTCGTTACCGAGATCGGTGGTGACGATGTCCGTGCCGGGGGCGGCAATATCCACCCAGGGACCGAACGTGCTATGGCCGGTCTTGAGGTCCTCGCCATTCGTGGAGGCGACGGCCATGACGTTGGGATAGGCGGCCGGATAATGCGGCCGGCTCGAGTCTGAATTGCCCGCGCTGGCCACCAGCAGGACGCCCTTCTGATAGGCATTATCGATCGCCGTATTGACGACCTTGTCGCCCTCGGGGCCGAAGACGTCTCCGCCGAAGCTCATGTTGACCACCCGGGCCCCGTTGGCGGCGGCGTAGTCCAGGGCGGCCGCCACCTCGTCGGAATAGTAGGCCAGGCCCAGCCTCAGCGCCATGATGCTGCATTGCCAGTTGACGCCGCTCACCCCTTTGCCGTTGTTGCCCACCGCGGCAATGACGCCGGCGACCTGCGTTTCGTGGTTGATGATATCCTCGTAATAGTCCTCCGCCTCGGGCGTGACATTGTTGTTGGATTCGCCGAAGTTCCAGCCGTGGACGTCGTCGATGTACCCATTCCCGTCATCATCCAGTTCGTTGTCGGGGACCTCCGCCTTGTTCACCCAGATGTTGTCCTTCAGATCGGGATGGTTGACATCCACGCCCGTGCCGATGACGGCCACAATCACGTCATGGCTGCCGGTGCTGATGTCCCACGCGTCCTCCATCTGGATCAGTTGGTGTGCGTACTGGTCGGGGAAATCCGGATCGTTCGGTGTCCGGCAGGGTCGATAGATGTAATTCGGCTGCGCATACTCCACTTCCGGGTCGGCGTTCAGCTCAGCACAGACGGCCGGGACACTCCGCTGCGTCTTCAGGACGCGGTATCGCAGCCCCTCGCGCGTGCGATGGAATACCGGGCCCTGGTCCTCCACTCCGTACCTCTCCCGGAGGCGCAGGAGGCTCGCCCGATACTTCTGCAGGGCCGCCTCCTGAGACAACGCCTGAATCCCGGCGGTCCGCGACTCCTTGAGTTTGACGATGACCTCGCCCTGGGCATAGTTGGGTAAGAGCCGGGATGCTTGTCCTGTCCCCGCATCGGGAGAGGCGATTTCGCTCCCCTGCTGCTGCGACACCTGAGCTCCGGATAGGGTGACACCCGCAATCAATAGGGCAGCCGCCACAACCGCCGATTGGATTCTTCTGCTTCGCTCATTCCGCCGTGTTCTGTTCATCTCCACACTCCCAGTCGCCATTTTGTCCCTTCTTTCTCACTCGCCCGGCATACCATCGTCTTGGCCGTATGACAGGACGAGACTCACGCCGCGTCTGTGGGATGGCAGCAACAGGTCCTCACGGGGCCGGATATCAGGCTCACCCCGAATACAATCTTTGGGAAAGGGCTTGAAACGACCAGCCTCCGCCGTACGGACGGATTCTAGATCCGCCGCTGCACGTTCATCATCTCCACACAGGCAGTCCAACGCATCGGGCGTACATTTCCCTCGCTCCTGCAATGATCCACCGCCTGCACTCGCGAGGACTCTATCGTTATTGTAGTTTCCACCGCCGCAAAGTCAAGCACAAGCTTTTCTCCGCTTGCCGCGGTCATGCGCCGTTTCCCGCCTGGGCAGGGCCGGTTTAAGGCTGCCCAACGACCACCGCCTCAGGTTCTGACCTTGTGAGGGGCCTTTTGGCTAAATACGCCTCTGGTCTCGTCCGATGAGTAAAACGTGCCGGCGCACGCGTGCAGGCGCGGGCACTGCGTTGGGATGATTACGAGGACCGTCCGTGTACATCATCGAACCACATATTCACATGTACTCGCGAACGACGGATGATTATCAGGCCATGTACCGGGCCGGCATCCGCGTCGTGGTGGAGCCCTCCTTCTGGCTGGGCGCCAACCGCCGGTACGCAGGGACTTTCTTCGACTACTTCCACCTGCTCCTGACTTTCGAGCCCGTTCGCGCGGCACGCTACGGCATCGACCACTTCTGCTGTATCTCCTGCAATCCGAAAGAGGCGGAGAACCGGGCGCTGGTCGATGAGGTGGTCGCGGGCATGGATGAGTACCTGGAGCATCCCCGTTGCCTGGGCGTTGGGGAGATCGGCCTGAATAACATTACTGAAAACGAGATTTACGCATTCCGCAAGCAACTGCTGATGGCGGAGTCGCGACAAATGCCCGTGCTGGTGCACCTGCCGCATTTCGATAAAGCGCGAGGCGCTCGCATCACGGTGGACATCATCCGGGCCGAGGGACTCACCCAACGCCGCATCGAGATCGACCACAACACCGAGGACACAATGCCCATCACTCGTGAGACGGCGTGTTTTACCGGGCTCACGGTGTACCCCTATTCCAAGCTGAATCCTCAGCGGGTGTCGGAAATCGTCCGAGAGTATGGAGCCGAGCGGATGATCGTCAACGGCAGCGCGGATTGGGGGGTTTCCGACCCTCTATCACTGCCGAAGACCATCGAATTCCTGAGACAGGATGGGCATGACGAGCAAACGCTCCAGATGCTCTTCCACGACAACGCAAGCAAGTTCTACGGCCAATCTGCGAAATGGAAGCCCAACTACGACATTGCCCCGATTCCCGTATCTCAGTACCAGCGGCAGCCCTAATCGAGCGAGTGCAGCCGCATCGGGCGGGCAGTCTGCGGGGATGGCTGGAGCTGGTGCGTCCGCCCAATCTCTTCACTATCCCTGGTGACATCCTGGCGGGAGCCGCCCTTGCAGGGATCGCCACCCAGAACGCGTCCCTCCTGCTTCCCGCTGTCTTGGCCTCTCTACTGCTCTACATGTCCGGGCTGATTCTCAATGACTATATGGATCGTCACACCGACGCGAGGGAGCGTCCGGAACGTCCTATACCTTCAGGGAGAGTCAGCGCCACCCACGCCTGTACTGCATCTCTGGTGCTCATGGGTGCAGCGATTGCCTTGAGCTTTTTGACCGGCGTGACGCAATTCTGGATTACGACCTGCGTTCTTTCTGGACTTATCCTCCTCTACAACGGTCCCGCCAGAAGGATTCCCCTCACAGGGTTCGCGGTCATGGGCCTGTGCCGCGGGTGCAATGTGCTTCTGGGAGCCGGCGTCATGGGTGGACTGGCCTCCGCGCCGGTTCTCGTTGGAGCAGGACTGGAGACATTGTACATCCTCTGTGTGAGCCTGCTCGCTCATGGCGAAGTGGATAGGCCACCGGCGCGATGGAAATGGTCGCTGCCTCCGGCGGTCGTCCTGATCGCGAGTCCGATATTATTCCTTTCCCTGCAGGTCGTTCCACCCGTCGTGATAATTCCATTGGCCGTCCTTCTCGGGTGGCTCTCTACAACGCTCGCGGATCCGGGGCCGCATGCCGGGGAGACACCGAAGAAGATCGGCGCCCTGATTCGCGGCCTGATCCTGCTCCAGATTCTGCTCGTTGCGTTTTCCCTGGCTCAGAATCCCGCATGGTTCAATCGATCCGCCGTCGGCGTTCTGGTCCTGATGTTCGTCGCTGCTGAAGGCGTGGCGAGGCGGTTTCATGGGAGTTGATATGGAGCGAAGAATCCTTCTCCTTCAGGTGGCAGGACTCGGGTACAACTTCCTGACCAGAAGCCTGGGCAAGGCCGAGTTGGGAGGTCTCGCCGCCACACCCATGACGGGCATGTTCCCCGCACTGACCTGCCCGGTGCAGGCGACAATGCGCACGGCCGCGCCTGCGAGTGACCATGGGATCGTCGGCAACGGGTTCTTTTCCACTGAGTTGTGGAAGCCTCTGTTCTGGGAGCAGAGCAGCCGATTGATGCAGGGTCCACGCATTTGGGACGACCTGCGCCGGCGAGGAGGCACCGTCGGACAACTCTTCATTCAGCAGTCACTGGGGCCGGATGCGGATGTCGTCTACTCGCCTGCGCCCATTCACAAGCATCACGGCGGGATGATCCTCGAAAGCATCGCGCTGCCTGAGGAATTGCACACCCGGCTGCACAAAGAGCTTGGCGTCTTCCCACTCCAGAGCTACTGGGGTCCGCTGGCCTCGATCCGCTCGAGCCGATGGATTGCGGCTGCGACCGAAAGCGTCATGGCGCACGAACGCCCGAATCTGCTCTACAGCTACATCCCACACCTCGATTACGCGCTGCAGAGATACGGCCCGGACTCCAGCGCAGCCGAGAGAGCTTGCCGGCAGCTCGATGCCCTGGTTGCCCGCATGGTCGCTCAGTCTCGCAGCCAAGGTTACGACGCCGTCGTCTTCGGCGATTATCCAATCACCCGGGCCACCGGTGTGGTCTTTCCGAACAGGACGCTTCGGCAGCAAAGATGGTTGCGGACCAGACAGGTCAAGCGGATGCTGTACCCGTACCTGCCCGGCAGTCAGGCTTTCTGCGTCGTGGATCACCAGATCGCCCATGTCCACGTGTGGGACAAGGGAACGATGCAGGCTGTGAGAGAATCGTTGCAGGCTCTGGAGGGTGTAGATCGCGTTCTCGATGGGCCGGCCAAGGCGGAGGTGGGCATCGAGCATCCACGGAGCGGCGATCTGATCCTTGTGGCAAAGCGAGGATACTGGTTCGACTACCGCTGGTGGGACAACCTGCGGGAAGCACCGGACTATGCCGCGCACGTGGATATCCACAACAAGCCCGGCTATGACCCGTGTGAGCTGTTCTTTGGGTGGCCGCCGATGCGAGTCTCGCAGAATCCGTCCAGAATACGAGGAACGCACGGCCGGGTTGATGCGGATGAGCCCGTCGCCTTCGCGTCAAACGTCGAGTTGCCGGAGCATCCAAGCTCGCTGCTGGGGCTGGCCCGAAGCATCAAGACTCTTTTGGGATGATATCGCAGGATGAAGCTGGAACAGGAAATCCAGGTTACGTTTCGCTACGCGATCTGCTTTACGCGGGACGTGTTCACCCCGGGCAACGACGTGCTGCGGAGCCGGATCCAAGGGTCCCGGCCCAAAGTGGCTGTCTTCCTGGATTCGGGGCTTGAGCAGGCCCAGCCCCAACTGCGGCCCCAGATTGAACAGTGGCTGCATAACCATCGGGATAGCATCAGGCCTTGCCCCCTTGTCACGGTACAGGGCGGAGAGGCCTGCAAGAACGACCCGGAATACTTCCTGCGGATCGCGGGAATTCTGCGAGACCACCATCTGGACCGCCATTCGTGCGTCGTGATCGTGGGCGGCGGAGCGGTCCTGGATGCCGTGGGATTCGCGGCATCTATCACCCACCGGGGCATTCGCCACATCCGCCTGCCAAGCACCGTGCTCGCGCAGTGCGATTCCGGGATCGGAGTGAAAAACGGCATCAACTTCCTCGGGGCCAAGAACTTCCTGGGCACCTTCACACCGCCGTGGGCCGTGATAAATGACCTGAGCCTCTTGCAGACGCTGTCCCCACGAGACTGGATCGCGGGAGTTTCTGAGGCGTTCAAAGTGGCCATCATCAAGGATCGCAGTTTCCTCTCGTTCTTGATCGACCACTCCAAGGCACTGAAGGCGAGGGATGAGCGAGCCATGGAAGAGACGATCATGCGCTGCGCCAGGCTGCACGCCGATCACATCGCCACGGGCGGCGATCCGTTCGAGGCGGGCTCGGCACGTCCGCTGGATTTCGGCCACTGGAGCGCACACTGCCTTGAAGTGCGGAGCGGATACGAGCTCCGTCACGGCGAGGCGGTGGCCATCGGAATCACTCTGGATCTGGGGATTGCCCGGGACCGTGGACTGATCAGCCCGCAGGACCATGCGGCGGTCGTCAACGCCTTGCGGGCGACGGGTCTGCCGGTATGGCATCCGGCACTCGGCCATCGCGAAAAGGACGGGACGATGAGCGTCTACCATGGACTGGAGGAGTTTCGCGAGCACCTCGGCGGCGAGCTGACGCTCGTCATGCCGAAGGAACTGGGGAACAGTTGCCAGATACACGATCTGTCGTACGGTGAGATCGAGCGCGTCGTGCAGGAGATGGAAGAGACTTTCGGCCGGGATAACCATGAAGCTGGGAAACGGCAATCATCTCATGTATTGTCTTAACATCCATCCGGGCGAGAGCCTGGAGGAAGTCAAGTCGGCGATCCGGCAGTACGCCGCTGCCGTGAAGGCCGCAGTCTGTCCGCGCGAGCCGTTCGGCCTGGGACTGCGGCTGAGCCGCCTCGCCGCCGGCGAATTGTTGCCCATGACCGACGACTTCAAAGCATTCCTCGATGACAGCGGTTTCTATGCCGTGACGATCAATGGCTTCCCGTACGGCCAATTCCACGGCCGGCGCGTCAAGGAGGATGTATATCTACCCGATTGGACATGTCCCGAGCGGACCGCCTATACGCGGGACCTGGCCCGCATCCTGGCCAAGCTCCTGCCTGAAGGCGAGACCGGCACCATCTCGACCGTCCCGTGTCACTACGGCAAGCAGGCCAAGCCCGAGGCGATGAACAGCCTCTTGTCAATGGCGGATGAACTGGCCAAGATCGAGCAGGAGACCGGCAAGCGAGTCATTCTGGCCCTTGAGCCCGAGCCGGATTGCCTGCTCGACTCTGAGGCCTCAACACTCGATTTCTTTGAGATTCTCTTCGACCGCGACCTCCGTGCACAGCGATACATCGGCGTCTGCGTCGACTGCTGTCACGCCGCCGTGGTATTCGAATCGCCGAAGCGATGGTTCCGCCAGTTCTCTGTTGCAGGTATCGCCGTCCCGAAGATCCAGACATCGGCATCTTTGAAGATAGACGTGTCCCGACATGCAGAGGCGCAGAATCCTGAATCTTTGCGACCGTTCTGCGACGACACCTACCTGCACCAGACGCGGGTGCGTGCCAAAGGGAAACCCATGCAGTTTGCGGATTTGCCCGACGCGATTGCTCAGGCTCCCGACGGCGAATGGCGGGTCCACTTCCACGTTCCGCTGAACTGGGTGCGCCGCCGGTGCAGTCCACAGCGGACCTGCTGGAGGACAGCTTTTTGCGCGAGGTCTTATCCACCGGCAACAAGCACCTGGAAGTGGAGACCTATTCCTTCGCGATGGTGCCGGGCTCCAAGCCGCCCCTGGTGGACTCTATCATCGCCGAGCTGCGGTGGCTGCAGGGCAAACTTCCATGATGTGCGATCCAGGCAATCGCGAGTGATGCTATCTTGGCGCGTGTTGGCGGCGGTAGTCTCGGAGGCTGGCGCCGGTTTCCTTGCGGAAGTAGCGGGAGATGTGCTCGACGCCGTCGAAACCACAGTGCAGGGCGATCTCCGTGATGCTCATATCCGTGCCCACCAGCAGCGGGATGATGTTGTTGACGCGAATCCTCCGGATTTCCTGGTGCACGGAGCGGCGCAGGATCGCCTTGAATCGCTTCTCCAGCACGCGGCGCGACACGTTCGTCGCCTCGACCACGTCGTCCACCTGGATCAGGCGGTTTGGATTGCAGCGGATGAATCGCAGCGCTGCGGCGACATCCGAATCGGTCACGGTCAGGATGTCCGTGCTCATGCGCGTCACGATATGGGTGGGGCGGACCGGGATCTCCTGGCCGGCCATTTCGCCGCCCTTCATGAGCTGGTCCAGCAGCCTGGCGGCCTCATGTCCGGCAGTCTCCGTGTCCAGTGCAATGCTGGAGATGGGCGGGTCGGCCAGGTCGCACACAAGCACGTCGTTGTCGACGCCGAGCACGGCCACGTCGTCGGGCACGCGAAGGTCCGCCGCCTTGCAGGCCTCGACGACCTGCAGGGCCCGGTCATCATTGCAGCACATGACCGCCACCGGCTTGGGCAGACGTCGCAGCCAGTCGGCAAGGCGGCTCTGCCCCTTGCCGGAATTGCGGCCGGCCCTCGAGACCGGCTGGCTGTATGCATTGACCTCGAAACCGGCCTGTGTCAGACGCTGAGCGAAGTGCTCTGCACGCCTTCTCGACCAGAGAAGCTCCTCGAGCCCGCAGTAGGCGAAATTCTGGAATCCGCGGTCCAGAAAGTGCTCGGCGGCCATGTACCCGATGGCGGCGCTATCGGTGATGATCGCAGGGAACGGCGCATAGCTGTCCTTGTTGTGCTGGGCGAAAATCACGGGCAGGCCGGAATGGGCCATGCCCTCCACCGCCTTGACGTCGCGGACAATGGCCCCGTCGATCTTCAGGTGCTTCCACTCCGGCAGCAACGAGTCCAGCGCACCCGGCCAGCGATACACCCGCCAGGGACCGTGCAGCCGCGAGTACCGTGCGATGCCGTGCAGCAGCCCGCGCCCGAACTCGCGCGACGTTTCCACGAACAGCAGCACCGACGGCGCCCTCGTAGCACGGGGTGGTTCGGCTAATCCTTCTGGGATCCTGTCAGCCATATTTCACATGCATACTTCGCGGGAACAGGCCTTCCATTGCGGATGCCAGGCTGGGCGGCAAGGTTCTCAATCCGCAATCATCAATCCGCAATCACGAATGATGGTACACGTCCCACGCGAGATAATTGCCCAATGCCTCGGCGATGGCGTCGGCCGTCTCGGACATGCTCACGGCCACGTGATGCTCGAAGCCCATCCGGCAGATGTAACTCAGGAGCGTCTGCAGATTCGCGATCTCCATGACACCGTAGCCGCCGAACGTGTCGAGCGCGTCATCCGTGAATTGGCCCTGGCCCACATAGACGCGAAGCACGCCGTCCGTGTCGTCCGTCATCGTGCGGCAGAAGGTGGCGGGGCTGGCCTTGATCCGGCCGACAATCGTGCCGTACGTGTTCTCCTTGCCCACCGACCCGGCGATGATCTCCTGATAATCCATCCGGTCGCTCTGGAAGAACGACTTGGGCAGATTGCTGCAATGGAACAGGACGCACTTGTTCGGGTCACCCTCGACGTTGTTGTTCCAGTCGAGCAGTGCGCTGGGCGTGCCGCCGGCCAGTTGCAGGATGTACATGGCGAGCAGGCCGGTGACATCGACCTCGCAGGCGCTGGGCAGCAGCGACTCGCTCATCATGCTCATTAACGTGCAGGGCACGATGCCGAAGTACTCCTCCAGGGCCGTCCAGCACTGGACTGCCGTGCCGACGAGATGATTGCTCTTGATCCATCCATCCACGACGGCGCCGAACTTGGCCATCTTCAGCAGGCCATCGGCGGGAATCGAGTCGGTGATCGTGTACTTCTTGATCGCGTTGAGCTTCGTTTTAACGGCTCTATCGTTATCGGCGAGCCGGTCCACCTTGCCGAGTACCTCAAACAAATCGATCGGCTCGATGGCGATGCCTGCGAACTCCAGAATCTTTTCGCTGTAGCGGACAGTGTTAAAGGCTGCCGGTCGCGAACCGATCGCGCCGAAGCGGACATTCTTGAGCCCGCGAATAATCCGGCAGACGGCGGCGAACCGGTCCAGGTCCGCCTTGAACTCGGGCGACTGGACCTTTACCGTGTGCGAGCGAGTGAGCGTGAACGGGATGCCCGCCTGGCGCAGGTTGTTGCAGGCGCTGATTTTTCCGCAGAAAGAATCGCGTCGCCGGTCGATCTTCATCTGGCCCGCGACGTCCTCCTCGGCCTGGATGAGGATCGGCACGCTCAGGCCGCTGCGCTTGATCGTCTCGGCGATGCCCCGCTCGTCGCCGAAGTTCGGCAGCGTCACGATGATGCCGTCGATCTGGCCCGCGTTCGACGCGAACAGCTCCGCGCATTTCTTCGCCTCATCGAAGGTCTCGACGGCCCCGTACTTCGTGTCGGTCGTCGACAGCGCGACGGCCCCGTAGCCGTTCCTCTTGAGCACGTCGAGAATGTCCTTGCGGCCCTCTTTCGCCAGCACGTCCGGGAAGAACCCGCGGTTGCCGACAATCACACCAAACGTCACTTTCTTCATTGTGCCTCTCCTCTATGGTTGCCCATAATATGCGTTCGTTCCATGTTTTCGCAGATAATGCTTATCCAGAAGCGCTCGTAAAATTGCGGTTTGATGCCAGTTGATGGAGATGGTCCCGAAGGCCATCTTCGCCACTTGTTCCAGGACGACGGCGTTCTCGACGGCCCGATCCGGGCTGATGCCCCAGGTGAACGGCCCGTGATTGGCGACCAGCACGGCGGGCATGTGGAGCGGGTCGATGTCGTGGAACCGCCGGATGATGACCCGGCCCGTGTTCTCCTCGTACGCACCATCGATCTCCTCCCGCGTCAGCGGGTCGGTCACGGGCACGGGGCCATAGAAATGATCGGCGTGCGTCGTTCCAAAGCAGGGAATCCCCTGCTCGGCCTGGGCCCACATCGTGGCGTACATCGAGTGCGTGTGACAGACGCCGCCGATGCCCTGGAAATTGCGGTAGAGTTCCAGATGCGTCGGGGTGTCTGAGGACGGCCGCAGGTTCCCGTCCACCACCTTGCCCTGCAGATCGACCAGGACGATGCTCTCGGGCGTGAGGTCCGCGTAGTTGACGCCGCTGGGCTTGATGGCGACGATGCCGGCGGCGCGGTCGATGCCGCTGACGTTGCCCCAGGTAAAGACGACCAGGCCCTGCTTCTGCAGGTCGAGATTGGCCTCATAGACGTGTTGTTTGAGCTTCTCGTGCATCGCTACGCGTTGGCTTTCTCTTTGATGTCCAGCAGCTCTTTCATCACGCCGCCCATGGCCAGGGTCTTCTTGGCCATTCCGAAGCCGTCGTGGAGCCGCCGGTAAAGCTTGTACAGTTGCCGATAGACCTTGTGGTTCTTCGCGATCGGCTTGTAAGTGGTCTCCTTGATGCCGCACATGGCCGCCTGAGCGTGAGCGAAGTCCGGGTACGCCCCGCCGACGACAGCGGCCGCGACGGCCGAGCCCAAGGCACAGGTCTGGGCCGAGCGAGAGACCTTCATCTCTCGTCCGGTGACATCGGCGTAAATCTGCATGAGCATGGCGTTCTTCTCGGCGATGCCGCCACAGTTGACGACCTCGCTGATCTTGACGCCGTACTCTTCGAATCGGTTGATGATCGTCAGCGCCCCGAAGGCCGTGGCCTCGACCAGCGCCCGGTAGATTTCCTCGGGCCGGGTGTGCAGCGTCTGGCCGAGGATGAGTCCCGTAAGCCGCTGATCGACGAGAATCGTGCGGTTGCCGTTGTTCCAATCGAGCGCAAGCAGGCCGGACTGGCCCGGCTTGAGACGCGCCGCTTTGTCTGTAAGGGACTGGTGCGAGCCGGCCTCTTTGCCGCCCGGCTGGATGTAGTTGACGAACCAGTTGAAGATGTCCCCCACCGCCGACTGGCCCGCCTCCAGCCCGTAGTAGCCGGGCAGAATTGAGCCATCCACGATGCCGCAGATGCCGGGGACATCCGCCAGGCTCACGCCGGTCGGCGACACCACCATGTCGCAGGTGCTGGTGCCGATGATCTTGACGAGCACGCCGCTGCGGATGCCCGATCCGACGGCGCCAAGGTGCGCGTCGAACGCCCCCATGGCCACGGGGATGCCCGCGGGCAGTCCGAATCTCTTCGCCCACTCATGCGTCAGTTTTCCGGCCGCTTTGTCCACCGCGTAGGTCTGGTTGCTCAGCGTCCCGCGAAGCTTGCCGAGCTTAGGATCGAGCCCGGAGAGAAACTCGGCGTCCGGATAGCCGCCCCAGGTGTCGTTGAACATGGCCTTGTGCCCCGCCGCACAGCGGCATCGCCGAAGCTTGTCCGGGGCCTCGGTCCCGGTCAGCACCGCCGGCAGCCAGTCGGCGTGCTCGACCCACGTGTACGCGGCATCAAAAGTCTCGGGGTCCACACGCAGGCAGTGGAGAATCTTGCTGAAGAACCACTCGGAGGAATACGTCCCGCCGCACTTGTCCAGGTACTGCGGTCGCTCCCTGCGGGCTTGGGCCGTGATTTCCGCCGCCTCCGCGTAGCCGGTGTGGTCCTTCCACAGCCACGCGTGTGCGTTGGGATTGTCCTTGAACCGATCCAGCATCGCCAGCGGCGTGCCGTTCCTGTCCACCGGCAGAGGCGTCGAGCCCGTCGTATCCACGCCGACGCCGACGACGTCCTTCGGATCGAATCGCGAATCGGCCTTGCGAGCCTGGGCAATCGCCCCGGCGATTGTGACCTCCGCACCCTTGAGATAATCGGCCGGATTCTGCCGGGCCAGATTATGGTCCGCCGGGTCAAGGATGATCCCCGCCTCGCCCGTCGGATACTCAAAGACGCACGTGCCCAGCTCCCGCCCGTCGGCGGTATCGACAATCACGCACCGCACGCTGTTCGTGCCGTAGTCCAAACCTATCGCATACTTCATGTCGTCATCCCCTAAGCAACCGTTACCCGGTCACCTCACACACCATCGGCAAGCATTCGCTTGCCGCTGCCACCCGGAGAAGTACCCCAAAGGGTCCCGTGCCGGGCGACAGCCGTAGCGGTAGGGTGTGCTACGCACACCATCTTCTTCATCGTTCCCGTCAGCCCGAGAAATAGATGTACGCGGCGATAATGATCCCCAGGACAATGCCGGAGAAAATCACATCGGCAGCGTTCCAGCTCGCCCGCGTGCGTTTGCGGTCCTCGGCCGTCCGCGTGCCGAAGGTCAGGCCCTGGATCTTCTCGTAGTTCGGCGGCGCGGTCATAAGGCTGACCACGACCATCACCGCGATGCACACCAGGAGGATCAGCACGCTGTAGTACTGGAAGTAGATATTGTTGACAATCCAGAGGAACGAGCCTTCGACATAGGCGAAATCCGGGAACGTGTTCTTCAGTTTCATCGGCGTATCGACGGCCAGGCGGAACAGACCCATGGCGAAGCCGACGACGAGCGCGGCCATGCAGCCCTTGGCATTCAGCCGCCTGAAGAAAACACCGAGGAAGAACACGACAAAGATCGGCGGAGCCAGGTACGCCTGCACACCCTGAAGGTAGTCATAGAGCCCCTTGCCGCCCCGAATCACGGGGATCCACAGAAGGCCGATGACGACCATCGCCGTGGTGGCCACGCGGCCGATCCAGACCAACTGGTGCTGCGAGGCCCCGGGTCGAAGCTTGTTGTAAAAGTCCATGGTGAAGAGCGTCGAGGAGGCGTTGAACACACCTGCCAGCGAGCTCATCAACGCTGCCAGCAATCCGGCCACGACAATCCCGCGCACGCCCACCGGCAGCACCGTCATCACCAGCATCGGGAAAGCCTTCTGGGCCTGATCGCGAACCAGTTGACCTTGCTCGTTGAACAGGGTCTGTTGCAGGAGCTCTACCCTGCCGCTCTTGGCCAGGGCGAAAGAGATCATACCGGGGATGATGAAGATGAAGACCGGCAGCAGCTTGAGGAAGCCGGCGAAGATCGAGCCGCGCCGGGCCTCTCGCTCGCTCGGGGCGCCCAGGGCCCGCTGGACAATGTACTGGTCGGTGGTCCAGTACCACAGGCCGATGATCGGGGCGCAGAAGAGCATGCCGATCCACGGGTAATTGTCATTGAAGTACCATGCCATGCGGCCCGCTTCACGAACCGGCGCCCACGTGGCGGTGACGCCATGCGGGACCAGCGGCTTCCACAGGTTGAACATCTCCGAGCCGACGATCTGGCGCAACTGGTCCCAGCCGCCCAGGGCCTTGAGGCCGAAGTACGTCAGGAGGAACGAGCCGATGACCAGAACGATCGTCTGAATCGCATCGGCGTACGCCACTGTGCGAAGCCCACCGAGGACCGTATACACTCCTGTCAGGACAATGACGAGGATCGAGCCGATCCAGAAGCTGTCCAAGCCCAGGAACCTGATGTCGGGCAGCAGAACGCTGAAGACGATGCCACCGGCGAAGATGCCCACGGCGATCTTCGTAATCACGTACGCCACAAGGGAGATCAGGGACAGGAACCAGCGGGCCGTCTCCGAGAAACGCCGCTCCAGGAACTCGGGCATCGTAAAGACGCGGGAGCGCACGTAGAACGGGACCATCACCCAAGCCAGGACCAGCAGACACCAGGCATGCAACTCGTAGTGGGCCATTGCCACACCATCCGTGGCACCGGAGCCCGCCAGACCGACCAAGTGCTCACTGCCGATGTTCGATGCAAAAATAGACGCCCCGACGAGGAACCATCCCAGGTTGCGTCCGGCCAGGAAGTAGTCGTCGGCCGTGTCCTTGTTCTTGAGGATCACCCACCAGGCCAGACCAAGAATGATGCCGAAATATGCGGCAATTGCCACCCAGTCAAGTGCCCCGAATACTGACTGCCCCATCACCAATTGCATCATTTGCATACAGATCCCCTGCAGAATACCAATGGATTTATGGTTCTCATCCCACCGATTATTTTGCTGAGAAGCGATAGATCGTCGTTGTCTCGTATTTCTCGCCCGGCCGCAGGATTGTGGACGGGAAGTTCGGCTTATTGGGCGAGTCCGGGAAGTGCTGCGTCTCCAGGCAGAAGCCCCAGCGATGCTTGTAGACCTTGCCCTCTTTGCCGGTGATCGTGCCGTCGAGGAAGTTGCCGGAGTAGAACTGGATGCCGGGCTCCAGGGTCAGGATCTCCATGATCCGCCCTGTCGTCGGCTCATAGACACGAGCGGCCAAAGTCATTCCGCTGCCTCGCTTGTCCAAGACCCAGTTGTGGTCGTATCCGCCGCCGAACTTGAGCTGCTGATACCCGTTATTGATCCTCGCCCCGATCTCTGCGGGTTTGGTGAAATCCATCGGCGTACCCCGGACAGGGGTAAGCTCGCCCGTGGGGATCAGGCCCTCATCGACGGGGGTGAATTGGGCCGCGTTGAGGACGAGGACGTGGCCGAGAATGTCGCGCTCTCCGCCGGTGAGGTTGAAGTAGCCATGATGCGTCAGATTGACGGGCGTGGGCTTGTCCGTCGTTGCTTCGTAGTCGATCCTCAGCTCATTCTTATTCGTCAGCAGGTACGTGACGGTGGCCTTGAGGTTGCCGGGATAGCCTTCCTCACCGTCCTTGCTCAGGTAGCTGAGCTTGACGCCGACGGCGTCGGCTTTCCACACGGGCTCATCGTCCCACACGACTTTGTCGAAGCCCTTGACCCCGCCGTGCAGGTGGTTCAGGTTGTTATTGTTGGTGGCGAGAGTGTACTCGGTGCCGTCGAGCGTGAATTTGCCCTTGGCAATCCGGTTGCCGTAGCGTCCCACGATGGCGCCGAAGTAGGGACTGTTCTTGATGTAGTCCTGCAGGTTGTCATAACCGAGGACGATGTCGTCCATCCGTCCGTCGCGATCGGGCGTCTGGAGCGAGACGACGATGGCCCCGTAGGTCATGATGTCCGCTGTCAGCCCGTTGGCGTTGCGCAGCGAGTACAGCCGGACCGGCTGGCCCTCTGCTGTCTCGCCGAATGGCTTGGTCTCAATATTCAGGGTGGGCGACTTGGAATCCGTAGCCACCGGCTTCGCAGCCGCCGACTCACGACGCTCGGCTCTCGGCGTCATGCGGTGCATCGGCCTCATCTCGCACCCGGCAATACCCACGATCGCTGCGACAAGACTCAGACGAATGAACTGCGACTTGACCTCAACCATTGTCTGCCTTTCTCAAAAGGTGTAGCCCAGCCGCCCTCGGCTGGGAATCTGCAAGGTCACCCCCGAGGGCGGGGGTGCTACAACCTCGAATCCACACGGGCCCCGGTGTCACAGAAGCCCCCGGGAGCGAGCTTGTGTCCTATTATCCATTTTGCGTCACGATTGCAAAGGTTATCTTGCGTTTTCTTTTCACCAAAATACGAACGCCCTCCTGAACAACGAATCGCACGAATGACACTAATGGCTGAAGTCATCTGGAGAGGATTTCCAGTTGCTGCCGGTTTGCACGTAGACTACCGGTGCCCCGGATCGCGGGACGCGAACCACATGAAAAAAGGCCCCCCTGCCATGTCATTCCCGCGCAGGGCCTGCCCTCGACCTGATCGGGGTCGGAAATCCAGGTTTTCAACTGACAACCGCCAACTGACCCCCGACAACTGCGATTTAACCGCGAAATACGCGAAACACGCGAGAAAGACCGCATGTACGTCATTCCCGCGAAGGCGGGAATCCAGGTCCTTTCAGCCACGAAGACCTCGAAGAGCCCAGCGCGGCCTGCGGCCGCAACCAAGATTTGCGCAAGAAAACAAGATTCTGACAAGTAGTAGTATGAAGGCTTCTCAACTGAGAACCAACAACGATCAACCAACAACCGCTAATCAAGCTCTGACCCCATGTGACCCTCTGTGTGACCCTCTGGGGCGTTGCCGTAGTCTCCATTTCTTCTGGATTCTTGATGCCGCTGACGATATACTCTCTTCAATCGTCGTTATCCGTTTTGTCATTAGTCATTGGGGCCTTGGCAGAAGACGTGAAGATACCTAAGAGCAAAGCGAGACTTCAGCGTCCGCTGAGCGAGCGTCATGCGTTCTTGCTGATCGAGAAAGACAACGCCTGGATTACGAGTCCCAATCGTGAGCTCGCGGCGACCTTCGGCGGGCTGGTCATGAGGGGGAATCCTGTCACCGTCGTGAAGACCGGTAGGGTCATCGTCTGGGGGATCTACGCCGGAGAGCCTGAGGAGACCGGCTCGATCGTCCTCGATCGCAAACCCGACGGTCGCTTCAAGCTCACACCGCTGAGCGCCACGCCGAAGAGCCTGCTGACGCGCGTGGCCCACTTCGTCGGACGCCCTGGCAGCCTGACCTCCGAAGAAGGGCAACACGGACTCGTTTTCCGTGGCGAACTCCGGAATCCGGGCGAGCCCATCGAGACGAAGGCGACGGCTCAGAAGCCGCAGCCCGAGGTCGCGCCCGCCGCGGAAGCGCCGGCCGGTGGATTCGAGAAGATCACCGGGGCCGAGGCCATCGCCGCCATTGGGCAGAAAGTCACCATGGAGTTCATCGAGGGTGGCGTCAAAGTCCGCATCCGCGGCAAGCAGGCGGACTGCGAGAAGACCGCGAAGCGCATTCTCAAGGGCAGCCCGACGGTGGCTTCGGAGCAGGGCGCGAAATACATGATCGAAGGCAACTTCAGCAAGTCTTTTCTCCGCAAGGGAGCCCACCAGCAGGGTCCCGATGCCAATGGCGTGTATACCAGGAACGACGACTCGGAGCGTACCTTCACGGCCTTCGGAGAGAACCTCCCCGCTGTCCAGGCCGCCTGCCGCACAAGTTGCAGGGAAGATACGATGTTCACGATCGTCGTCAACGACCGCTCGGCCGGTCCGATCGTGATCAGCTCAGGTAAACGACGCTCCGTGTGATTTCCTTCCTGGGAATCCCCGCGACATCTTACCTATCTCGGCATCCGAAGTGAGTATGGTGTCCAGATTTCCACGACGATCAAAGGCGGGTGCGCCTGGTGAAGTAGCGGCTACGATAGTGAAGCGAGCGAAGCTCGGTTTTATGCCGGGCTTTCTTGTTGGGTCTCAAGACACTATCGATCACGAAGATGCAATGGTGCTGCGGCGGGAGGATAACGTTTCCCCGTATCCTTGGATGCGAATGACACGGTTTTTACCTGGAACAGATAGCACGTGCCGGGTTCGGCCAAGCTGAGGTCAAAGAGCACTATGTTATGCCCCTTGCCCAGCGAACTGCGGTATTCGATGCCATCGTATCCATGGGTCTTCAGGAACTCCGCGATTATCTGCGTGGGCACATAATCGGCGATGTCATCGCAGGGGTTGACCGGCTTGGA
The DNA here is from genome assembly GCA_963708075.1 of Sedimentisphaerales bacterium. Taxonomy (GTDB): domain Bacteria; phylum Planctomycetota; class Phycisphaerae; order Sedimentisphaerales; family Anaerobacaceae; genus PLanc-01. The sequence goes on along the minus strand of OY970194.1, from coordinate 6,806,677 downwards.
GAACGCGCGGCTGATGGACGACCATACGGCTTCTTCCCGTATCTCCGGTCGTGGTTCTTTTCTGTATCGCTTGTACGGCTGCTCATCTTTCGTGCAATCTACAAGCCGGAGTTCTTTCCGTATCGTGAACCTACACACTGAGACGTATGACCCGACCCATGGGCGGACCTCACCAATTGCTGTGTCACGATCAGTGGCAAGATAGAGATAGGGAATACCTTTAGGATTGGCCCGACCTTCCTGTGCTCGTTCTGGCAGCGGTTTCATCCGTTTCCGCTTATAGGGGACTGGCTTTCCATCTGTATCGGAGTCGCGGCAGCCAAGCTGTGCTCGCCAAAGGCGTTCATCAGCAGCGAGAACACGGACTCTGTCTGTCGCCGTATCTTTCACCGTTTCCAGGAAGGCTTGGCTTTCGGCGCTGAGTGCGTACCGCGTTTGCCGCATAGTTGCCCGTCGGAATCTATGATAACTCCGGTACGATCTGAATTTCGCGTGTCCAAGGGCCATTACGTTCATCATACCATGAGTCTTGGCTCGTAGGCCAGTCCTTCCATCGTGGCGTGACTCCTTCTCTGAACGCCACAGGAAGGGTTGCCTCACGTCTGCCGAAATCCTATCCGTATCGCATGAGCATGCGCCGGGCCATCCTATAAGGATCGCGGGGGGCATGGCCCTATAGGTGCCATTCGACACGGACCATAGTTTCCCCTGGTTTCCCGTCTGGCTTGCCGTCAATACCTGCACTCGCTGCGGCGAATTCGGTCAAGAACGTTTCGCATGGGCAACCGCGTGGGTCAAGGACCCACCCTACGAGCGGCCTATGCCATTTTCATCCTTTTCGGGGCAATTCGTGTGATTTGTTGTTTCTGACTCTTTCTGCGGCGGGAGTCTATGGCGCTTCGTTGAAGTCATCTGGAGATGTTCTTCGGTGATTGCGGGTTTGTGGCTCATCCGGCCGGCAGGATTTGCAGGCGGGCGGTGAGGCGTACACGGACGCGGATGATGCCTTTGAGATACACGATTCGGCCGGCGATGGCGTCCGGGCGGTTGAGCCAGGCGTACTCGCCGGCGAGCTCGCGAGCCTTGCGGTCGCGGGCGAGTGCGGCCTGGACCGGGTCGTCAAAACACCCCAGGTAATACAACTTCCCTTTGTACTTGATCCTGGCGGACCACTTGTCCCTGTGTCGCGTCACACCCTTGAAGCCCGATTCGCCCCCCTGCGGCCGGCTGTTGCAGACGTTCTGCTGTTGCGTACATTTCCGCAGGTTGTGCCGGTGGTCGTCCAAGCCATTGTGGTTCTTGTGATCGACGACCTTCCCCTCCGGCGCCTGCATGATCTGTCGGTGCATGAGAATGGTCTTGCCCTTCTCTTTGCGGCAGGCATAGAAGTTCCCGCCCGCCTTTATCGCGTGCCATTTGTATCTGCTGAGCTGCTCGTAGTCGGACGCATCCACCATCGCGAACTTGCCCCGGGTCAGCGGGATGAGCCTGGTCCGCTCGTCCGGCGCCTCCGGCGGCTCCAGCCGGACCACGGGACCTCGTTTCGCCCGAAACCGGGGACAACAGTCATCGCCCGCGACCTGCGTCAGCTCGCCGGGTGCATCGGGACAATTCGCACAAACCCGCATCTGGGCCGGACCGCGCCGGACCCCGCAGGCGTACGCACAGACCTCACAACACCGCTTGGACATTATTCTGCTCGCCAATCACCAATCCAAAGGCTCCCTCACTGACCTGGATTCTGTCTGTTTCTACAACAGTGGCCATATGAGCAAATGATGTGCCAGAAACAGACAGGGAGACCGCCTTCACGCAATGTGCGTAACTGCCTGTCCATGCGAGACTTGGGCATTTGCTCATAACATGCCCTGCGCCGGGACGATGCAGGGATTTGCCGGTTTTGGCAGGGTTTTGCCAAAACGACAGAGGGAAGGTCAACGGCCCCTCCTACGTCATGGGGGTAGCCGCACCCAATGCCGTTCAGGACCGGAGCCGGGGATGTGGTCGGAATACGGTGGCGGCGTATAGCCGCCGTGTGCGGATCGCTCCTCTTTCGTCCCTTACGGGACTGGTTCTTATCCTTGGCCCCGGTTCCTCAGCGATAAATCGCTGGGCTATTCTCTATCGCCCTGCGGGCTCGGACTGGGTGTGGTCGGAATATGGTGGCGGTCCACGGCGCTCTTCGTAGGGCGAACGTCCCCGTTCGCCCCCGGGGAGCACGGGCAGTCGCTCAAACCATCGTGCGAAGACGCACGACAAAGAGGGACGAGCGAGGACGCTCGTCCTACGGCGAGGCCCCAATCCGGCACCGAAAGCCGACCACACTCTTGGACTTGCGCCCCAGTGCTCTTGCGTCGGCCCATCCGCCCCACGGGGGCGACCGACAATAGCCCACCGTTTCAACGGTGGGGACCGATAGCCAATCCTATCCCAAAGCCCCGCAGGGGCGACAGAAGACTGGGCTGCGCTCTTGGGTCGGGTGGAATCGGAATCCGCCACCGAATGCCGCACGCGGAGCCGGGATCGTTGGGTGCGGCATTCGCAAAATGGCGAAAGAAAAACGCAATCCTGTATTGCGTGGCCGGACAGGGATTCAGATAATCATGGATTAGTTGACGCCGAGAACGCACCGCTTGTCGTTTCCGCGATGACGATGCTGTGGTTTGCAGGGAAGCAGCCGTGTCAGTGTCGTCGCGTTTGGTGTCCGGCGACATCTTAGAGAGCAGTATTCCGCAGTGAGGAAGGTTGTTATGAGAGCCATAGTCTCAAGAAGGATACGAGCGTTCACTCTGATCGAGCTGCTGGTGGTGATCGCGATCATCGCGCTTCTCATGGCGATTCTCATGCCGGCCTTGAATCGAGCCCGCAACCAGGCTCGTCGCGTGACCTGTGCCAACAACCTCAAGCAGGTCGGCATCAGCCTGCACATGTACGCCAATGAGTATGACGGAAGACTGCCGTTGAATGCCAGCGGCAACTGGTGGTGGGACATTGCCTACAGCACCACCGACTACATTCTCGCCACCGGCGGCGACCGCCACACCTTCTATTGCCCGTCCGATAAGAGCAAAAACGGCGATATGGCCATCGTCTGGCAGTACAGCAGCGACCCGCCCTACAATGCTCGGATCGAGGAAGTTTTTGAGCGGCAAGACCGGCGGGACGAACTCTACCGGGTCACCAGCTACTTCTGGATGATGGACACAAAGAGCGGCAGACAGGGCAAACCCGATGGCGTGCCGAACAGTTGGAAATGGCCGAAGAACCTGAACGTGAAGAATGCCGGGGGCACGGAGTTAGTGCTCGATGCAACGCTTAGCACGGGGCCCGATCCCGAAACGGCCTCGTTCACCGACGTAGTAGGTGGCCTCTGGGGCCGACATAAGCTCTACGACAGCACGACCCACATCGGCCGGGGAGGCAAACCTGAGGGTGCCAACATCCTCTACATGGATGGACACCAGGATTCACGGAAGTTCGAACAAATGATCGTTCGGCGACCCGGGCCGACTCATTGGTTCTAGCAGACAGGCGGACCGTTTCGCCTGGAGCACCGGCTGCTTCCTTATCGAACAGCCGGCGTTGTTTTATTGGTTGGAGGCAGAGCGTTCTCATGGAAAGGAGGTGAGTTCGCCGGTCCAACGGCCAAGTTGCCTGGGACGGAGGCACAATCGTTTCATTTCTGGTCATGTCACAGAGGCAGGTAAATAAGTACATTTCGGGCGTTGCCGATGCCCGCAACATCAACCGTACTTTATAGAAGGAGGAGAAGCATGTGCAGAAATGCGATGTACCTGTTTTGTGGCGCCCTGATCCTGGTGACCGTAGTGGCGAAAGATGTTTCGCCCGTACAGGGTGCGGTGTTCAGTGACAGCTTCGATACGGCCCACGATTACCTCACCGCCGGTGTGGCCGAGACGGGCTGGGACGGGTTCCTTGGCCTGGGCGCCGGCGAGAAGGTCAATGCGATCAACGCCTCGGTCGCCAGAACCGGGCAACTGTACCTGGAGTCGGCCGGCGCGAACTTGCGCCACCGTGGGACGCGATGCCGCCCTTCCTGTTCAAGCTGGTCGAGGGTGACTTCATCGCCACGGTGGAAGTCACCGATTACGCGGGAACCGAGGCCGCCCCGGTCTATCACAACAACTGCGGGTTATTGGCCAGGGCCATCCCCGAGGACGCCGGGGCCGGCGAGGACTGGATTTCCGTAGACTACTTCCCGATCTGGGGCTGCGGCAACATGGTTCGCATGGCCGATGACGGCGCCCGCACGGAGCCCTGTAACAATCATCTGGCCTGGAATGCCGGAAAATACCTCCAGTTGGAACGCAAGGGCGACACGTTCTACGCCCGTCAAAGCGCAGACGGGCAGACCTGGGAGCAACTGTGCGACCCGTTCGTGCGCAAGGACCTGGCCGGCATCCCGGTTCAGGTTGGGCTCTTCCAGACCGCGTACTCCGACGCTGTCGCCTATGCGGCGTTTGACGACTTCCGCGTCGAGTCCTTTGCCCAGCTCAAAGCTGTCATCAAGAGTCCGGAAGATGGAGCCCGCGTGGTGGGAACGGTGACACTGGAGTGGACCGCCGGCGACAATGTCCTGGGCCACGAGGTCTTCTTCGGCGCCGATCCAAACAACCTCGAGTCGATGAGCATGCAGACGGAGACCACCTACCTCGTGGAGGGTGAGCTGGAACGAGGAAAGACCTATTACTGGCGAGTGGACGAGATACGAGCGAAAGGTGAGATCACTACAGGCGACGTCTGGTCCTTCGTGGCCGGCGCACCGATCGTGGCCACCATGTTCCCGGTGACAGAGAGCTTCGACGCCACACATGACTTCCTGACGGAAGGTGTCGCGGGCACGTTCTGGGACGGCTTTGTCGGTTCGGATGCAAACCAGACAGCCGATGCGATCACGACGGCCGATGCCAATCATCCCGGCCAGCTCTATCTCAAATCGACCAACGCCGTCTGGGCCGAGCCGTGGAACCCGCTTGGGCCGTTCCTGTACAAAGTGGTCGAGGGTGACTTCATCGCCACAGTCCAGGTCAGCGACTATGCCGGCACATCGGCCGCCTGGGTCTATCACAACAACGCCGGCCTGATGGCACGCAACGTGGCCAGCGCCGATGCCGGAGCGGGCGAAGACTGGATCTCTGTGGACTACTTCCCCATCTGGAGTTGCGGCAACATGGTGCGCACCGCCGATGACGGCGCCCGTGCCGAACCTCGCAATAACGGCAAGGGCTGGAACGCCTACAAGTTCCTCCAGTTGGAACGCAAAGGCAACACCTTCTTCGCCCGCATCAGCGCAGACGGCCTGACGTGGGAAAACATGGGCGATCCGTTCGTCCGCGAGGACTTCAACGATCTGCCCGTGCAGGTCGGACTGGCCCACTCGACCTTCTCCGACAGCACAGGCTATGCCGCGTTCGACAACTTCGTGCTCCAGACCAGCAGCTTCCAGGACGATTTCGCCGCCATTCACGATTTTGTGGCCGACGGCGTCACGGGGACAAACTATGACGGTCTGGCCGGCGATATCAACGACGTCAACGGCGTCGCCGACGCATCCGTGAGTCGGGAGGGCCAGCTTTACCTCGAGTCGGTCAATGCGGCCTGGGCCGAGCCCTGGAAGCCGCTGGGGCCCTTCCTCTATAAGGTCATTTCGGGCGATTTCGTCGCCACGGTGAAGATCGCCGACTATGCCGGCACTTCCGACGCCTGGGTCTACCACAATAGCTGCGGCCTGATGGCGCGCAACGTGACCGACGCCGACGCCGGAGTGGGCGAGGACTGGATCTCCGTGGACTACTTCCCCATCTGGAATTGCGGCAACATGGTGCGCACCGCCGATGACGGCAGTCGCGCCGAACCCCGCAACAACGGCAAGGGATGGAACGCGTACAAGTACCTCCAGTTGGAGCGCAAGGACAACACCTTCTTCGCACGCATCAGCGCAGACGGCCAGACCTGGGAGGACATGGGCGATCCATTCGTCCGCAAGGACTTCGACGGTCTGTCCGTGCAGGTTGGACTGGCTCAAGCGACGTTCTCCGACAGCGTCGGCTACGCCGCGTTCGATGACTTCAGCATCGTGACTTCCCAGCCGTAATTTCTCCGGTTGCCAAGTGTGACCCCGGCTCCCGTGAACCCACGAGAGCCGGGGCTTTCTCACAGTCGGCTCTTGAGTCGAGACAAAGCAACACAACAGGGCGAGATTTAAAGGAAGGCAGATATGTGCAAGAGACTGATTTACGGAACCTGTATCGCCGCGATTCTAAGCCTGGGCGGCATGGTGCAGGCCGCGGTATTCAGCGACGGCTTTGACACCGCCCGCGATTATCTTACCGAGGGTGTCGAGGGCACCGGCTGGGACGGCTTCCTGGGAAAAGGCCCCAACCAGACGGTCGATGCCCTCAACGCCTCCAAGGACCGGCCCGGATCACTGTTCCTGCAATCGAGGAACTCGTTCTGGGAGGGCGCGTTCTCTCCCGTGGGACCATTCCTGTACAAAGTTGTCGCGGGCGATTTCGTGGCAACGGTCCGTGTCACCGACTTCCCGGGGTTGGCCGGCAGCGCCAGTGCCAGGACAGAACACACGGATTCCTTCCTGATGGCCAGGGTCGCCAATCTTGATGACGCCGGCGCAGGGGAAGACTTCGTGTCGGTGCACTATTTCCCGACCTGGTCGGCCAACTTGCGTCGCAGCATCGACAACGGCGCTGAGGACGAAGGCCCAGGCACCGGCGACGGGTACAACTGCGCTCGCTACCTTCAGATCGAGCGCGTCGGCAATACCTTCCATTGCCGAAGAAGCTTCGACGGAGTCGTGTGGACCGAGGTCCCGGACTCTCCTGTCGACCGGGACGACATGGACGGACTGGCCGTGCAGGTTGGACTGGCGCACTGCATGTACAGTGCAAATACCGGGTACGTGGCGTTCGATGACTTCAGTGTGGACGGGCCATTTGTGGTCCCGCCCAACAAGGCCTACAACCCCGTCCCGGGCGGCGGAGCTACGGACGTAGTGCGAGGGACAGGTACGGTACTGAGCTGGACACCCGCCACGACGGCGGCGACACATGATGTGTACTTCGGGACGGATGCCGCTGCAATTCCGCTGGTCGGTCAGCGCCAGGACGCCAACACGTATGATGCCGGCCTGCTCGAGTACGGCAAGACCTACTATTGGCGAGTGGATGAGGTGAGGGCGGATGGCACGACTGTCGATCCGGGCGTCCTATGGAGCTTCACCATCGAGCCTTATGGTTATCCCATCCAGGGCGTCACAGCCACGGCCTCCAGCGCAAGCAGCAAGGACACAGGTCCGGAGAAGACGGTGGATGGCTCCGGCCTCAATGCCGACGGTCAGCACTCCACCATCGGCAAGACCATGTGGTTGAGCAAGCGGGGTGGGCCGCAACCGACCTGGATCCAGTACGAATTCGATAAGCCGTACAAGCTGCACGAAATGCAGGTCTGGAACTCGAACCAGATCGTGGAACCCGATTTCGGCCTGGGTGCCAAAGACGTCACGATCGAGTACTCCTCGGATGCGGCCACCTGGACCACGCTGGGCAACTCCGAATTCGCCCAAGCCACGGGCATGGACGATTACACCTCGAACACCACTGTTGATTTGGCCGGCGCCATGGCCAGGTATGTCAAACTGACTATCAACAGCAACTGGGGCGAGGGGATGGTTCAGTATGGCTTGAGCGAGGTTCGCTTCTTCTATGTCCCCGTGTCGGCCAGAGAGCCCAAGCCGGTAAGCAATGCCACGGACCTGCACCCGCAGGTGACCCTGAGCTGGCGGCCTGGACGGGAGGCCGCTTCCCATGATCTGTACCTGAGCACCGACCAGCAGGCGGTGACGGACGGCGGCGGCGCCGCGGTCAGGCTCTCCGAGTCAAGCTATGACGTGGCTGTGGATCTGGCGCAGCAGTACTTCTGGAAAGTGACGGAGGTCAACGAGGCCGAGACCCCGACGAAGTGGCCGAGTGAAGTCTGGAGTTTCTCCACTGCCGAGTACATCGTCGTGGACGACTTCGAGGGCTACACGAACGACTCACCACTGAGAATCTTCCAGACATGGATCGACGGCGCAGGCTTCTCGCCGGACGATTTCTTCCCAACCGGGCACTCCGGCAACAGTACCGGCTCACTCGTCGGTTACGATCCTCAGGCCGGCAATGTCATGGAGACGACTCTCATTCACGGCGGCAGGCAGTCGATGCCGCTGTACTATGACAACTCCGGCACAGCCAACTCCGAGGCCGAGCGAACGTTTGCCACGCCTCAGGACTGGAGCAAGCACGGGATCACCACGCTGGTGATCTGGTTCCGCGGGGATGCCAACAATGTCGCCGCCCCGCTCTACGCGAAGATCAACGGCACGAAGGTGTCCTACAATGGCGGCGCTGCCAGCACGGCGTTTCCGGTGTGGAAGCAGTGGAATGTTGCCCTTTCGAGTGTGGCAGGCGCGAACCTCAAGAGCGTCAAGACGCTCACCATCGGCATCGGTGATGGCGGTGGGACCGGGACCATCTTCATCGATGACATCCGGCTCTATGCCACGCCTCCGCAGGTAGCCACGGCCACCGATCCCGGAACCAATGGTCTCGTGCTGCTGTACTCGATGGAAGGCAACGTGCAGGACAGTTCCGGCAAGGGCCACCATGGCACCACCTCCGGCGATCCCGGGTATCTGCAAGGTCCGCCCGGCATGGGCAAGGGTCTGCAGTTCGACGGGACGAACGACCATGTGGAGGTGCCCGTAGGCTCCTTGCTCAGTACGCTGACCAGCTCGACATTCGCCGCGTGGGTGAACGACTCCAGCATCGGCGGCGCCTGGCAGCGGGTTTTCGATTTCGGCACAGGCGAAACCAACTACATGTTCCTGACGCCCAGTACCGGCCTGACCCCCCGCTTTGCCATCCAGACAGCCACCGTGGGTGAGCAGCAGGTGACCAGTTCCTTGGCACTTGGCACGGGTTGGCATCACCTGGCGATCGTGATCGACGGTGCGAGTATGACTTTGCGTCTGTACCAGGACGGCTTGTTGGTCGACACCGGGGCAACAACACTGCTGCCGAAGGACCTGGGCGTCACCACCCAGAACTGGCTGGGCCGCTCGCAATATGCGGTCGATCCGTTCTTCAACGGCGTCCTGGATGACTTCCGCATCTACAACCGCGCCTTGTCCGAATCCGAGGTCCGCTATCTCGCCGGCGACCGTTAAGACGCCACCGGCGCTGTACGGGTGAATCATCATTCGCCCCTGCGCGGAATTCGAAATCAGCCATCGGGGCCTGCAGATGATCCTGCGGGCCCCGATGTGTTTTGGACGGTGTCCATCTGTACGGGCTCCGGCAACGGCACGCAGTCCAATCGGTGGGCTAAGGGTGGCGCCACGATGGTGATCGCCGGCGGCCGACGGCAGCGGAATGCTGTTCATCGATGATATCCGGATCATCAGGCCGTAAGGACTTATGACTGGCCGTCGCTTTCCGGCGGCAAGTGGCAACGCGCAGATCGTACGACGGCCTGTGCCTTCGGGCGCAGGCCGTCATCGTCTCCAAACCGATGGGAAATGGCGATTGACACGTCCCTTTCCTGGTGGTATAACCTATTTCAGGTTGGATCGTGGGTAGTCACCCACGCAGGACAGGTGGGTGGTTGCACTCCTTTGAGCGATCCAGTTGCAGGGTACCGAGGAAAGAAGCTGCACGACCGTATGCACTGCCGGAGGCTTCTTTCATCTTTCATTGGACATGTCTATGGTAGGGGCGAATGGTGATTCGCCCGCACGGACAGAAAGGAGGTAACCCGACGACAAGTTGCTTGCGCGTGACAACTCGCTGATCTGTGAAATTCGGCACATTGTCTTCTGTGGTCTCAGTAAGAGACAGCCCCCGGCGGGAGAGAGAAGGTAAGAAGCGAAGAACGTAAGAAGGTAGGATCTACTTGAGGCACTCCGACCTTCCTACCCTCTTTCCTTCCTCCCTTCTTATTATCCTGCAGCCGCGGGGAGTAGGGGCGAATGATGATTCGCCCGTACAGGCGCCCTGCGCGGAACCAGGGAATTCGCTTATCCTTTCCATCGAGGAGGATTCTATGAGCAAGAAATGGCAGCACATCGTTATTGCCCTCGTCATCCTGTGGTCGGCCGGTCCGATCTTGGCCGCCGACATCGGCAAGGGCAATATCCTGTTTGAATGGTTCGACGGCGCCAGAAGTGCCACCAATATGGCCCAAATCACGGACGGGCGACTCTGGAGATATCCGGATAACCCCACCGTCAGCCAGTGGCGGACGAGTTTCGATGGCATAGACGGCCGGGCCGAGTACTATGTGACCCGAGTCCGCGGCTATGTCCACCCGCCGGCCGACGGCGACTACACCTTCTGGATCACCAGCGACGACCAGAGTCAGTTGTGGCTGAGCACGGATGAGAATCCGGCCAACAGGGGCATGATCAGCCAAGTCACCGGCTACAGCGGCGCGACCGAGTGGACAAAGTTCCCAGAGCAGAAGTCCGCCGCCGTCACCCTGAAGGCAGGCAAAAAGTACTACATCGAGGCACTGCACAGAGATGGCTCAGGCGGCGACCGCCTGCGCGTCGCGTGGAGCGGGCCGGTCATCGGCACGACCCAGACGATCATCGCCGGCACCTATCTGTCCCCCTGGATCCGGCCGGGCGACCTGAAAGCCACCAATCCCTCGCCCGTCAACGGAGAACTCGGCCAGATCATCGCGATCATGACCTGGACCAAGGGCGTGACGGCGACATGGCACAAGCTGTACTTCGGGACCGAGCCCAATCTCCCGTTCATCGTGCAGCTCCCGGCTACGGCGGCGGCGACCTCGATGTATGTCATTCCGACCGCGCTTCAGGCGGGCACAACCTACTATTGGCGAGTGGACGAGGTCGAGTCCGACGGCACAACGGTTTACACAGGCGACGTGTGGTCCTTCAGGGCTCCACTGGAGAGCGCCTGGGGCCCGACACCGGCCAATGATGCCCGCGGTGTTTTCACGGATGCGACGCTCACATGGAAGCCGGGAAGGAACGCGTTTATGTATGACGTGTACTTCGGCGAAAACGAAGCCGACGTCATCGCGGGAACCGGCGACACATTCAAGGTCACATCGCCGGTGGCTGCCTTCAGCCCCGTTGGGCTAAAAGGCGACACGATCTACTACTGGCGCGTGGATGCGATCGACGGGGCAAACAATAAGGTCCCCGGCCCGGTCTGGAAGTTCATGACGCTGCCCCTGACGATTGCCGATCCGAATCTGGTCGGCTGGTGGAAGTTCGACGAAGCCATGGGCACGGCCGTCGATTACTCCGGACATGGCTACCACGGCACGATTAGCGCCGGCACCAATGGCGGCCTCCAACCGGCGGCCGGCATGGCCGGCGGCGCCCTTGAGTTCGATGGCATGGACGACACCGTCGATATCGGCAAGAACGCCGTGGACCTGGGGATCGACGGCGCCAAGCCAAAGTCAGTCAGCGTGTGGGTCTATACACACAACTTCAAGGAGGGCGGCATCTTCGAGACCGGCGCCCGCGTCGCCTCGCAGAATTTCAGCCTTCGCACACGCGGCGGCAACAACCAGTGGCGCATCCAGTACTATAGCGCCGATCAGGATTTCACCTACACGTCGCAGAATACCTGGGTGCATCTCGTCCTGGTCTACGACGGCACGACAAGCACGTGTTATGCCAATAACACGGTCGTCGCCACGGCGGCAAGGACCCTGAATACGGTCGCGACCCTCCTGTTCCAGATCGGCGTCTACAGCAGTTACCGCTTCGATGGCCTCATGGATGACTTCCGCCTGTACAACAAGGCCCTGACGCCGGAAGAGGTCCAGTATCTCTATGAGCGGACCGATCCAAGGCAGGCATGGGACCCGACTCCGACCGTGGGCAGAGTCGACGATGCCCCGCACCTGGTGCCCCTCACGTGGCAGGCGGGCGACGGCGCCGTGCATCATGACGTCTACCTCGGCACTGATTCCACGGTGGTGCAGGATGCCAACGCGTCGGATGCGGCGGGAATCTATCGTGGTCGCGTCGACGCCAACAGCTACACGCCTGACCCGGTTCTCGACTGGAACGACACGTACTACTGGCGAGTAGACGAAGTCCTGGCCAGCGGCGAGATTGTCAAGGGACGCATCTGGAACTTCAGAGTCACCGATTGGCTGATCATCGAGAATTTCGAGAGCTTCAAGAATGACTCACCGAACAGGATATTCCAGACCTGGCTCGATGGCTTCGGCTATTCCGAGGATGATTTCGTCAAGGCCTATCCCGGCAACAACACCGGCGCAGGCGTCGGACATGATATCTGGACCCCGGAAAGCACCTACTACAACGGCGACATCGCCGAGAGAGGACAGCGTCACAGCGGCGCTCAGTCCATGCCCCTGTACTATGCCAACTCCGGCTCGCCGAACTACTCTGAGAACCGAGCGGACCTGGACGGAGCCACAGGACTGGACGATCGAGGACGTCAATGCCGTCATCCTCCACATCCACGGCAATCCGCGCAAGTTCGTGAAGACCAGTGAAAGCAGCTTCAGTCTCAGCGGCGCCGGCACGGATATCTGGAATGCGGCCGATCAGTTCCGCTATGCCTACAAGACCCTCAATGGCGACGGTACGATCATCGCCCGTGTGGACAGCAACGGCGTCGGCACGAATCGCTGGGCCAAGGGCGGCGTCATGATCCGCCAAAATAACACGGCGGGCTCCGTCAATGCCATGGTTGCCGCGACAGGCGGCGACGGCGGCGGCCTCACCTTCCAGTGGCGGGTCACGGCGGACGCAACCTATCCCGCATCGCAAAGCACGCCGACTCCGAAGGTCGCTGTGCCGGTCTGGGTCAAGCTGGTACGCGTCGGGGATACCTTCACCGGCTACTTCTCCCGCGATGAAGGCGTCACATGGGCCCAACAGGGCACGCCGCAGACGGTCACCATGACCGGCCCGGTCATGATCGGCATCGCGGTGACCTCACACGCGGCCAACCAGGTCCGCGAGTTCGAGTTCTCCAATATCGCCACCACCGGCAACGTCACCGGCGCCTGGACTGTCGAGGACATCGGCATCGCCCAGCGCAGCAACGAGGACGCCATGCCGCTGTATGTGGTGGTCCAGGACTGGAACAACCGCAGCGCCGTTGTCGTCCATCCGGACGCCAACATCCTGCTCAGTGAGGGTTGGAGCGCATGGAATATCCCGCTCACAGCCTTCACCGGCGTGAACATGAAGTCTGTAAAGAAGATGTACATCGGGGTCGGCGACCGCAAGAAGCCTGTGGCAGGCGGCGACGGTCTGGTTTACATCGATGACATCGGCCTGAGCCGGCCCGCACCGGTCACACCGTAATCGCGGCCGACCTCGGCGAAGTTCAATGTTCTGAATGAGACGCATACCCGGAGGCTCCGACACCCCTGTCGGAGCCTCCGGTGTCTCTTTTGTATCGCAGATCACTTTGAAATCCGCCCCTACCAGGGGCCTGTGTTCCAGGGACATGGGCCCCCCTGCATTTACCGGTGCCGGACTGGGATTTTCTCCTTGCATGGCCTCGGGTGATGCGGTATCCTGTTCTGTTGAGGCCATGAGAGTTTTATGATTTACGATTGATGATTTACGAGCGCCTCGCTCGTTCTGGTCCGCCAAAATCGTAAATAGCAAATCGTAAATCGCAAATCTGAAGGAGGTCATTCATGTGCAAGCGATCGATTCTTTTAGTCTCCCTGTGTCTGGTGTTGGGGCTAACGAGCGTCGCCCCGGCGAAACTGATAGCGCACTGGAAGCTGGATGACGGGTCGGGTACAGTGGCCAGTGACTCCAGCGGCAACGGCTTCAACGGCACCCTGATCGGCGGTCCGACCTGGACAGTCGGCATGGACGGCATGGGCGGCGGACTGGACTTCGATGGCGTCGACGACTACGTCGATTTCGGCAATCCCGCGGGCTGGCCCTCGGGCAAGTCGCCGCGCTCGCTGTGCGGGTGGGGCAAGACGAATACTGTCGCGTCGGGTTACCGGTGGATCGCCGCCTATGGGTCGGAGGGTACCAGCCTCGCCATGTTCATCGGCTTGAATGGAAGCACACTGTATGTCGGAGGTTACGGCGACGATCTCAGCGTGGCCAATGCCTGGCAAGTGGGCGAATGGGTCCACGTGGCCGTGACCTATGATGGATCGATCGCCAAAGCCTACGTCAACGGCCGCGAAGCCGCAAGCATGGGAAAGAATTGGAATCTGGTCCTGGGCCGGGCCCATATCGGCCGGCAGGTGAACAACTATGCCGAGTTTTGGAACGGCGCTATCGATGACGTGCGCCTCTACGACCACGCGCTCAAGGCTGCCGAGGTAAAAGCTCTCGTCCCGCCGAAAGTGAAAGCACGCGATCCTAATCCGGCCAATAACTCGGCAGGCACGTTCGTCGGGTACTTCATGTGGACGCCCGGCGAAACAGCCCTCTTCGAGGATGTGTACCTCGGCACGACGCCCGACCTGACGGAAGCGAATCTCCTCGTGGCCCACCAGTCGGCTATGTTCAAGTTTTGCCTCCCTAAGGATCCCATGGTGCCGGGACAGAGGTACTACTGGCGAGTGGATGCGATCGAGGCCACTGGCACCGTGCACAAAGGCGACGTATGGAGCTTCTTCATGACTCCCGAGAAGGCCTGGGCGCCCAAGCCCGCCGATGGCGCTGGTTACATCGATCCAAACACAGTGCTCGAGTGGTCGCCGGGCTTGAACGCATTTGGACACGACGTGTACTTCGGCACGGATCGTGCAGCCGTTGAGGCGGGCACAGGGGACACGAAGAAGGCGACAGACCAGCCAACGTTCTCGTACGAACCCGGCACCCTGACTCGCGGCGCCACGTACTACTGGCGTGTGGATGAAGTGGTGAGCGGCAGCAGAGTGACAGGCGAGGTCTGGGGCTTCACCATCCGGCCTGTGCCTGTAAAGGTCGATCCCAACCTGGTCGGCTGGTGGAAGCTGGACGATGAGAAGTCCGGCACGGCGGTAGACTACTCCGGCTGGGATATCTATGGCGAGCTCAGAGGCGGCCCCACATGGGTCGAGGGCTGCTACGGGGACGCGCTGGAGCTTGATGGCAACGATGACTACGTGGACCTCGGCAATCCGCAGACCTGGGCCTCCGGGACCTCGCCCCGCAGCATGTGCGGCTGGGCCAGGACCGACAGCATCGCCCCCGGCTGGCGGTGGATCGCCAGCTATGGCTCGCCGGGCGTGGGCACGGCCTTGTTCATCGGCATCAATGGAACGGATCTGTACGGCGGCGGCTATGGGGCTGGGGCTGACATATTCAAAGCCAATTTCTGGGAGACGGATGTCTGGCACCATATCTGCGTGACCTATGATGGAACCACCGCCCGGTTGTATGCCGATGGCATCGAGGTGGCCTCGGCCCCGAAGAACTGGAGTCTCGTCCCGAGCCGCGCTCACATCGGGCGGCAGGTCAACGACATAGTGGAGTTCTGGGACGGCGCCGTGGACGACGTCCGCATCTTCAACAAGGCGCTGACGCCGGAGGAAGTCAAACAGGCGATGCGGGGCGACCCGCTGCTGGCCTGGAATCCGCAGCCGGTGGTGGGCGCCAATGTCGACATTCGCGATGCCGCCATGCTGAGCTGGTCGGCGGGAGAAACAGCCGCGCAGCACGACGTGTACCTCGGCACCGACAAAGCCGCTGTGAAGGCAGCTAGCGCGAGCTCGCCCGAGTACAAAGGCCGGCAGGCCGGCACCAGCTTCGCCTCCGCGGGGCTGGTCGCCTTCGGCGGCGGACAGTACTTCTGGCGCATCGATGAGGTCGAGGCCGACGGGACGACCGTCCACAAAGGCAGCGTCTGGGGATTCACCGTCCCGGACTATCTCATCGTGGATGAGTTCGAGGGCTATACCAATAGCTCGCCATTCCGCGTCTTCCAGACCTGGATCGACGGCTGGGGCTTCTCCCCCGATGACTTCTTCCCGACCGGCGATCCGGGCAACACCACGGGGGCCATGGTCGGCTACGATCCCACGCTGGGCGATATCATGGAAACCAGCATCGTTCATGGCGGCAGGCAGTCGATGCCCGTGGAATACAACAACGTCATTACTCCGTACTACTCGGAGATCGTGCGGACCTGGGAGGCTCCGCAGGACTGGACGCTGAACGGCGTGACCGATCTGAGCCTGTGGTTCCGGGGCAATCCAATCGCCTTCGCGGATAACGGCTCCGTGATCACCATGAGCGCCTCCGGCAACGACATCTGGAACAACGCCGACCAGTTCCGCTTCGCCTTCAAGCGGCTCACCGGCGATGGCTCCATGACTGTCAAGGTCAACAGCATACTGATGACGAGCAGTTGGACCAAGGCCGGCGTGATGATCCGTGACTCGCTGACGGCTGAATCGCCGCATGCCACTACGGTCCTGACGCCGGGCAACGGAGTATCCTTCCCATGGCGAGTCTTCACGGGCGACGCCAGCGACCAGGTCAATCAGGCCGGGCTGATAGCTCCGTACTGGGCGAGAATCACCCGCACGGGCAACACGTTCAAGGCCGAACACTCCGCCGACGGCAAGACCTGGTCCATCGTCGGCACCGACGCGACCCGGTCGCAGCACGACATTACGATGAACAACAGCGTGTACATCGGTCTGTGCCTGACGGCTCAGAACGCCGGCGCAATCACGATCGCCGAGTTCTCGGATGTCAGTACCACCGGCAGCGTCACCGGCACATGGCAGGTGGCGGACATCGGCGTCGA
This sequence comes from Sedimentisphaerales bacterium, assembly GCA_963708075.1. Taxonomy (GTDB): domain Bacteria; phylum Planctomycetota; class Phycisphaerae; order Sedimentisphaerales; family Anaerobacaceae; genus PLanc-01. The sequence continues at coordinate 6,789,857 of OY970194.1, read as the reverse complement.
TCATCCGGGCAACGATCCGGGGACCTTCTACGTGGCCCTGCAGGACAACGGCGGCAAACTGGTCGTCGTGAACAACCCGGATGCGAACGCGACCGTCACCTCGGAGTGGACGCAGTGGAAAATCCCGCTGAGCCAATTCACAGGCGTGAACGCCAGGACGATCAAGAAGATGTACATCGGCGTGGGTGACCGCAAGGCCCCAAGCGTCGACGGCACAGGCAAGCTGTACATCGACGACATCCAGGTGATCAAGCCGTGATGATTGTCAGGCAGTTGTAGAGACGCAGAATCTCGTGTCTCTGGTGGAAGCTATGTAGAGAACCGAGGCCCGTGCCCATCAAAGCATGGGCCTCGCTGTTTCCATGCGTCAATTCATCGCCGTGGAAGCAACCGCATGGGCTCAAGCTCACTCTACTACTCGGCCCGCTCTAAAATGAATGTCGGTTACAATGGGTGGCAGCGGCAAGCGCCAGCTTGCCGATGGCTCGTGTTTACGCCCGCACGCCATCGGCAAGCTCCGAAGACTCCGCTTGCCGCTGCCACCCGACATCCACAAGATTAGCATGGTCGGACTACTACTTGGGGGCGGGTGCAGGACCCTGCGTTGCGGTTCTCTTCGTCGTGCGACAGCCGAAGAGGCCGCCGGCGAAATTGCCGGGACGGGCCTGCAGCTTCACAGTCACCTTCTGCTTCCCCCTGGTCAGGTCGGCTGGAATCGGGTACGCGACGTCGACGAATTCACCGGGGCGATCGTTGCTCAGCGACTGCTCGGCGATCTTCGTGCCGTCGATAAGGATATCGAACGTTCGCGGCCCCTGCTCGCTGCCCCAGAAAGTGCAGAGCAGTTCCGCGGGCTCCTCCGGCAGGACTGCCATCTCGAAGGAGAACCAGCCGCCGTCGGTGGCGTGGCGGAATTTGCGGCCGTTGAACTCGCCGGCCCCTGTCTTCTCGCCGGCGACGTTGTGGTCCCGCTCCGGCTGCATCTCGCCGATCCGCAGGAGGTCGATCGTTCGGGCCTTCAATTCGCGAAGCCGCTTCAATTCCACGAGAGAATCGGCGTAGCGTTTCTCCCATTGCTCGACGGTGAGGAAATCCCAGTACACGCCGTAACGGCGGTGGTGCACCTCGTAGAATGGGATCAGCTCCACGTCACGCGGGCGACCCACGTTATACGTCTCGAAGCCCAGCGGCCGGTCCTCCATTCGCACCAGCCAATCCTGCAGCGGCTTATCCCCCGTGACCAGCACCGTCAAGCTGTACTCATCCACGACCACAGAGTCCGAGGCTGCCTTCTCGACGGGTCCGAGATCGCCCGCCAGAACAACCGGGCCATAGAGGATAGCTGCCCGCTTCGGATTGTCCGGCATCGATTCCAGTCGAAGTCCCATCGGGATCCGGACCTCGATCTTGTCCCCACTCTTCCATCTCCTGTTCAGTACGGCGTAACCGCCCTGCTCCACCTTGGATTTCATGGCCTTTCCGTTGAGCTTCACTTGCAGCGGCTGCGTCGCCCACCCCGGACAGCGAATTCGAATCGCCAGCTTGACCGGCTTGTCGCACGAGACTGTCAACGTCGTCGTATCCTCGACGGGGAACTTCGTCTCCTGCCTAACCTTGAGGCCCTTGGCCTTCCAGTTCAGCTCGGACGGGATGAAGAGATTGACAAACAGGCCCGTGTCGTCGTGGAAGTAGATGCTGTCGCCGTACTTGGCGTGGTTCTCCATGCCCGTGCCGTGACAGCAGGTGAAGTTGTCGAACGGATTGGAGTAGCGTTTGTACTCGCCCGCCTTGAGCGGCACGAAGTAACACATCATGCCGGTATTGGGGTCCTGCGAGGCCAGGATGTGATTGTAGAGGGCCCGCTCGTAGTAATCGGCGTACTCGGCTGTCGCGCGCCAGGCAAAGAGGTGCCGGGTCAGCTTCAGCATGTTGTACGTGTTGCAGGTCTCACAGGTCTCGGAGGACAGACGATCACTGAGCTTATCCGCCGGGCCGAAATGTTCGTGCTCGCCGTGGCCGCCGATGACATAGGAATGATGGTGCACGACCCGATCCCAGAAGAACTCGGCAATAGTACGGTCCGTTGCGTCGGCCGTAACCTCGTAGCGACGCGCGACACCGATAACCTTGGGGATTTGAGTATTGCCATGCAGCCCGGGCAGACGATCCTGCCTGTCCGCGAGCGGATCGAGCACCGCTTTGTGATGGAACCGCCGGGACAGCTTCAAGTACTTCTCCTCGCCCGTGATCGCGTACAGTTCCACCAGCACCTCATTCATACCACCGTGCTCACAGGCCAGCATCTTCTGGACCTGCTCCTCATTGAGCTTGCCGACAACGTCCCCAACCCAGTCGCCCAGCTTGCGGGCCACCGACAGCGCCTTGTCGTTGCGGCAATATCGGTATGCATCGAGCAGCCCCGCAAAGAGCTTGTGCTCCGTATACCAGGGAACCCACAGGCCGTTGAGATCGAAGCCCTGGGAGCGAATGTCCCCCGCCGCCACCTCGGCGAAGACCCGCTTGCCGTCCTGTATGCCACCTACATATCCATTGCCGTTGGCGTTCTGACAAGCCTCCAATTCATCCACGGTGTACTTGACCCGCTCGCAAAACCGCTCGTCCCCCGTCGAGGCATACATCATCGCACAGGCCGACAGGTAGTGTCCGAGCGAGTGCCCGGAGACACCCATGGTCTCCCAGCCACCGTAGATCGGTGCACGAGGCTCCAGCCCCGCATACAGCCGAAACCGATGCAACAACCGGTCCGGCTCCAGCGTCAGCAAGTAAGCGGCGTCCCGTTCCATCGCCGCCTTGAACGGCCCATCGAGCAGCCGCACGTCCTCCAAGTCGAATGCATACGCCTTGAGGGAAACCTTCGACGCAACTGCGACCTTCGAATCCTTCTCCAAAGGCACCGTGCCCCACGCAGCCGTCGGCATCACGGCCGCAATCCAGCCGACGCCTACGACAACTCTCCACAACCGCATGCTTCTGGTCATCTCTCCAGAACTTGCCATCGTCTTTCTCTCCAAAAGTCCCGACCCAATCATCCGGCTCGACTCATCCCTGAGCCGGTCCGGCCCATTCTACCTCGCCGCCAGTGCTCAGGCCTTCCTCAATTACGTCTTTCTCTCGCCATTTTGCGAAGGCGCCACGGACGTCCGGAGGACCTTCGGTTTCCATTTGCATTATCGTATGCCCCGGTTTACTGTCTGCTCAAAGGTCGAGCATGATGGCGTTGCAGATCAGGAGAAGATTGTGAAGAGCGAACCTGATGCCTTTCGTTCCGTCAATCGCAGGGACTTCCTCAAATGGTCGGCGGTGGCAGCCGGGCTTCTCTCGGGTCACACGCCATTGCCGGCACAAACCAGGACCCGAAGGCAACCCAATATCGTGATGTACATTTCCGACGATCACGGCATCGATTTCGTCGGCTGCTACGGGAACGCGGATGTCAGGACGCCCAATATCGACGCTCTGGCGAAGGAAGGGACGAGGTTCACTCGCATGTTCGCGGCCTCGCCGACCTGCGCACCGTCGCGATCCGCACTGTACACGGGGCTGTACCCGGCCCGCAACGGATGCATGGGCAATCACACGACCTGCCGGTCGGACATCACAGCGTTGCCGACCTACCTGCGACGGCTCGGCTACCGCATCGTGCTCGCACACAAGGCCCACACGATCCCAAAGGAAGTCTTCAGCTTCGAGCACATCCCCGCCCAACTGCCGAAGAATCCCGCCAATCGCCGGACGTACCGCATGGAGGGCCTGGACACGAAGGCCATCGACGGCCTTCTCGCAGAGCATGTCAAAACGAAACCGGATACGCCTCTGTGCCTGATCGTGGCGGACAGCGGTCCGCACGTCGTCTGGGAGCGAAACAAGGATTTTGACCCCGCCAGGCTGAAGCTGCCGCCGTGGTTCGTCGATACCGACCTGACCCGCCGGGCTCTGGCGAATTACTATCAGGATATCGCGACGCTGGACAAACGCGTCGGCGAGGTCCGGACGGCCCTGAAGAGGCATGGCTTCGAGGAGAACACGCTGTTCCTCTACACGACGGATCAAGGCTCGGAGTGGCCGCACTCGAAATGGACGCTCTACGACGCCGGCCTCCGCGTGCCCTTCCTCGCCGTCTGGCCTGGCGTGACCAAGCCCGGAACGCACTGCGACGCCCTGATCTCGTTCGTGGATGTCACGCCGACCTTCATCGACATCGCCGCCGGCGAGCAGCCCGAGAACCTCGACGGAAAGAGCTTCCGGCCCGTCCTGGCGGGCAAGGAGAATACCTTCCGCGACACCATCTACGCCAGCCACACACGTGACGGCGACATGAACGTCTTCCCCCAGCGATGCGTCCGGGACACGCGATACAAGTACATCCTGAACCTGACCCCCGAATCCACCTGGACGACGCACTGGACGAAAGTCCCCGGCATCCCCGAGAGCCACAAGGAGGTCTGGGACACATGGGTCGAGAAGGCCAAGGCCGACCCCCACGCCGCCCGAATCGTCAATTTGAACGAGCACCACCCTCAGGAGGAACTATACGACACTCAGTCCGACCCTTACGAGCTGACCAACCTCGCCGCAAAACCTGAGATGGAGCCAATCCTCCGCAGAATGCGCCAGCAACTGCAAGAGTGGCTCACTGCCCAGGGAGAGACTACACGCGGTGATCTGCACGTCGGAGGAATTGATGGGAGGTCTTCATGACTAAAGACCCGATCATCGACGAGATTCAACACCATCACAAGGAGATCGTGGAAGAGTTCGGCTACGACTTGCGCACCATCATTGCCGACGCCCGCAGACGCCAGAAGACGAAGAGCAAAAAGGTCGTTTCATTCGCTCGCACCAAGAAGAAGCGAACGGTGTGATTGGACGCTCTGGCCGTCTCTCCGGAGTCTCCCATCGCTCTCTGCGGAATCCCGGACTGGCGTGTGAACTATCGTCACTCTCGCGGGGGTCTTCTCGCCTCAATGATACCGCATTTGCCCACCAGCAAGCCCATTGCTTTGACATTGGCCTACCCAGTGCCAGATCAAGAAGTCGATGATCTTCTCATCCGTGCAGCCGTGAGCATCAAACCTGCGCTTGAACTGATTGATGGCTTGACGCAACACGCCATCTCTCAAGATTCTCCTCTGCTCGCGCCAAAGACCTCTATAGAACTCCAGATAGTGTTCAATGCGCACATCAAAAGGCTTCGGCGGCGCGGGGGGCTGCCACAGGTAGAATGCAGCTATCTTCGAGTCGTAGATGGGAAGCCTCTGATCAACCATGTGCCCGAGCTTAGTGCACGCAGCGAAGGCTAACACCTGCCTTTCACCAGGCAGGTTGATTTCGTAAAGCTCTTCTGCTATGGCACGCAATCTCGGATACCAGTCTTCCGGGGCGTTCGGAGGATTTCTCAGTAGTCTTCTCATCTGAGCAAAATACAAGTCCCGATGACGATCATCGAAGCCAAGTCTCTGGAGTCCCCAAACTCTCACATATCGATCACGATATTCGGCACGCCCAACTCGCTCCATCTGGTTCTCCAGCAATTCCCGATATTCATCTATGTACTCCTGTCTAAACCTCCCAAAGAGGACATTGATGTGCTCTGTGATCAGGCTGTACATGTCGAACCCTTTCCACGCTCCCAGTTGACCACTGCAACCAAGCCGTATTCAACGTGTCTTCCGGCTCCTCTCTCGGTCTCCCAAATTGTCACCCTACCGCGTTGGGGTGAGGATAGCGACGAAGCCGCCGTAGGGGGCCATGCGGATCTCCAGGTGGCCGTTGGGCATCACGGCCTCGGTCTCGGTGGCGAAGGTGCGCGGCGTGGCGCCGTCGTGGATTATGGTCACGGTGCAGCGGCTCTGGCCCAGGAAGGATAGCGGGACATCGACATCGCGGCCGGCCTTTTCGCCGTTGATACCGCCGATGTACCACTGCTCGCCGTGGCGGCGGGCCAGGACGAGGAATTGGCCGGGCTCGCCCATCAGCAGACGCGTTTCATCCCACGCTACGGGAACGCTCTTCAGGAAGTCCTTCGGGGCTTCGGGCAGGTCGAGGTACTCCTTGGGGCCGCCGGCGAAGTGGAGCCAGCCGGACTCGAAGATGATGGGCAGAGCCAGCTCGTGGCTGTAGCTTGTCAGATGCTTGTATACGTTGTCCTGGAACATCACGGGCGTGTAGTCCATCGGCCCGACGGCGTTCCGCGTGAATGGGGTGATCACGTTGTGGATCGGGGCCTCGGTTGTGAAGTTGCGGTCGAAGCTGTAACACTCCTCACCGCGGACGGCCTCCATGCTCATCAGGTGCGGATAGGTCCGCGACCAGCCGCGAGGCAGCGTGCAGCCGTGAAAGTTGACCATGATCTGGAAATCGGCGGCGTCCTTCAGAATCTCCTGGTATAACTGGATGATGTTCTGCTTGTCGCTCTGGAAGAAATCGACCTTGACGCCCTTGATGCCCCACTTCTTGAGCGTGGCGAATTCCTCACGGCGAATCTCTCTGTTGTCCATCAGGCCGCGAGGCTTCTCGGAGACGTGATTGTGCGGACCGCCGGAGTTGTACCACAGGAGCAGGCCGACGCCCTTGCCGTTGGCGTAGGCGATCAGGTCGTGAATCGTGCCGTTCTTCATCCGGTCCCAGTTGGCGTCCACGAGCGAATACTCCCAGCCCATCTGGGCCGCCAGATCGACCCAGGCCTTGAGCTTCGTGCAATCCTGCGGGCTGTCGTGATCGAACAGCCAGCTCCAGGAGGCCCGCCCCGGCTTGATCCAACTCGTGTCTTTCACGACAGACGGCGGACTGACATCCGTCACGAGCGTCGATTCGACGATATCCGCCGGAGAGTCACCGAGCATGATCACCCGCCAGGGCGTCGCCCAAGGCAAGGTCCACGAGGGTTCCACCTCGCCCGTGCCGTCACCATCACCCGGCTCGGGAAATCGAATCCGGTACACACCCTGCGGCGCGTTCTGCTCCAACCGGCACCCGCAATAGGACTCGTCCAACCCCGCTTCGGTCACCAGGCCCCATCGGCTGCGGTCGGCCGTGCAAAAGAGCACCGGAAACGCCCAGCCCGCCTCGCTGCTCGAAGGCGTGCCCACGGCCGCCCCGTTAACGTAATACGTCTCATATGCCGGCGTGTACTTGCTGGGTCTGTCATAGGGATGAGCCCAGACCTTGCCACCTTCCGGCAGCCGGAATCCGGTCGCCTCGCTTGTCACGACGTACTTTTCACCGCTGCTCTCAGGGAACCGGTAGCGAAAGGCCACGCCACCGTTCTGCGCCCGGACGATCAATTCGACGTTGCCACCCCGCGGACTGCCGAAGACCAGCGTCCGTTCCTTGGCTTCATAGGAACAAGCCCTCCGTTTGCCATGCATCATCGGATAGGCCTCAAACCTGCTGCGCAGTCCTTCCTCCCTTAGGAATCCAACGGCATCCACAAAGTCTTGATCTTTGCGAGTGATGCCCAGCGGTGACAGCGGCAACACGACCGTGCCGTCGTACTTGACTTCGTAGTACAGCCGTGTCTTGCCTGCGGGGTAGTCCGCCGCTTGACCGGGATCGATCAGCTTGACTGAGATTGCAGCGCGACCGTCCGGTGACTTGACCTCCCATGTTGTCTGCGCGACGCTCATCTTACCCACCAAGCACACGAAAAGGACCGGAACGATTGTCTCTCTGAAGATGCCCGACGCCATGTCATGCCTCCTTACAGTACCCGCTGCTTTGCAGCATCGCATGATGCCTGCACGGCGAAACACCGCCGGCAACAGGATACAATATGTCGCCTGGAACTGCAATGCTGCATGTGTGGCACCGGTGTGTGTGTGACTGCGTCAGGCGAGCGGGGATGCTCGCTCGCCCCACGAGAAAAACCGTGGGCCGACCCGGTATATCATGCCTCGGGAAAGAGCACATTCGGCACAAATTGCTGGGGATATAGGAGACGTCAGCTCCGGCATCTCAATCGCGAATTGTGGCTCTGGGACGCGGCGCGAATCCGAAATCCGAAATCATCAATCCGCAACCAGGACGGGCCGCTAGGTGAGCAGCGCCACAGCCCTTTCAGGTTCAACGTTCGCCTGTATCTGCAGGACTTCATCCGGGTCTCCTGAGAACTCCCTGGTTACCCACTCTGCCAGTTCCACCAGCATGCCCGGCTTGAGTTCTCCGACCTCGATTTCAAATGGCTCGCGACTGAGATAGGTCTGGAAGTTCTCGCTCGATGGCCCGACCATGTGAACAAAGCCGGTATTGCCGAGGGCCTTGGCGATCTCTTCCCTGCCGGCGGCCAGAGCGCCGGGTGCAGACGGTGAGTCGTTTTGCTTGGATGCCATGTGGGTTGCTCCTTCCGGATTCGTTATGCTTCCGACCCCATGCATACAAATTCCTCCCAACCGTTCCGACAGTTCTTGTGTTTGATACCCTCCAAAGGGCTGCCACGGGGGAGCCCTCCGTTTCTCAAAGTATACAAAATATCACCCGTGCAACAAAATTCTGCGTGCAACTGTAGTATTTCCAGCGAGAGCTTGCTCTTGGACCCAACCAGAGCCTGGCAAGCCCATTCACTCATCCGGAATGCACGGCAAAACGGACGTGAATGGGACCTTGATATCCCACCCTCCTTCTGTATAATCAGGGTTTATTCTGACTCTCTGGAGACCACAACGATGGCAAAACTGACGAAGCTTGATGATATCGTCTCTCTGTGCAAGAGACGCGGGTTCATATTCCAGTCCAGCGAAATCTACGGCGGTCTGGCGAGTTGCTACGATTACGGCCCGCTCGGCGTCGAGCTGAAGAACAACGTCAAACGGGCCTGGTGGAAGAACGTCGTCCAGATGCGCGACGACGTGGTTGGCCTCGATGCGAGTATTTTCATGCACCCGCTGGTCTGGAAGGCTTCCGGCCACGCCGACAAGTTCGCCGACCTCGTCTCCGAGTGCAAGAAGTGCAACACGCGGACGCGCGTGGACCACCTGGAGGACGCCAACACCAAAAAGGCCGAGGAGCATACGGAACACGTGAACATCAACACGGTTGAGGCCGAACCGCACGACCTGAGCAACAAGGTCTGCCCGAACTGCGGAGCCGTCGGACAGTTCACCGCCCCCATGCCCTTCAAGCTCATGTTCGAGACCCAGATGGGCGCCAACGTCGAGGACTCGATGATCGTGTACCTGCGGCCGGAAACCGCCCAGGGCATCTTTGCGAATTTCCGCAACGTGATGGACACGACCCGGGTCAAAATCCCTTTCGGCATCGCCCAGATCGGCAAGAGCTTCCGCAACGAGGTGACCACAAAGGCCTTCATCTTCCGTACCCGCGAGTTCGAGCAGGCGGAGCTGGAGTTCTTCTGCGAGCCCGGCACCGACGATCACTGGTATGAGCACTGGAAGGAGCAGCGGTGCAACTGGTACCTGAACCTGGGCACTCAGGAAGGAGAATCTGCGGTTCCGCGACCACGACAAGGACGAGCTGGCCCACTACGCCAAGGCGTGTGTGGACGTCGAGTACCGGTTCCCGTTCGGCAGCGGCGACTGGCAGGAGCTGGAAGGCATCGCCAACCGCACCGACTACGATCTTCGCCAGCATCAGCGAGGCATGCGGACCGTCAGCAGGTGGCTACGAAAACGGCCGGGACCTGACGAAGGTCCAGCTTGCCGACGAGGCCGAGGATTACCAGTCCGGCCCGCTGTCCTACTTCGACGACGAGAAGAAGGCGCGCTACATCCCCTATGTGATCGAGCCCAGCGCTGGCATGGATCGAAGCACGCTGGCCTTCCTGGTGGACGCCTACGACGAGGAAGAGGTCCGCGGCGAGACGCGCAACCTGCTGCGATTCCACCCGACCCTGGCCCCGATCAAGGCCGCCATCTTCCCGCTGGTCAAGAAGGAAGGTATGCCGGAGATCGCCCGCAACATCTACGACGACCTGAAGAAGCGATTCAACTGCTTCTATGACGAGAAGGGCGCGGTCGGCCGGCGCTATCGCCGCCAGGACGAGGCCGGCACGCCATTCTGCATCACCGTCGACGGCCAGACCCTCCAGGACCAGACCGTCACCGTCCGCGAGCGCGACTCCATGGACCAGGTCCGCATCGCCACCAGCCAGCTCCGCACCTACCTGTGCGACAAGCTGGACCTGTGAGACAGACAGCCGAAAGAGACGAAAGAACTCAAATGAGTCTCTTGCCACAGAGTGCACAGAGGACACAGAGAGAACGATTCACTCGCCAATCTCTGTGCTCTTCGTGTCCTCTGTGGCCCAATTCTTTTCTTGGCGTAGAAGATGGAGCTATGAACGATGATTGTTGATCGAATCGAAAATGGGCGTCTCTATTTTCCGCTGCACAAGGGATTCGAGAGGGCCTTTGCCGTCCTTGCGGAGCCGGGGCTTGTGCAGAAGCCCGACGGCCGGTACAGCGTCGATGGTGACGATGTGTACTACATCGTGCAGCACTATACGACCAAGCCGATTGACCAGGGCAGGTTCGAATCGCACAAGAAGTACATCGACATCCAGGTCTTGCTGGGTGGGCAGGAATTGCTGGGGTACTCGCCGACGACGGGTCTCGAAATCGTCGAGCCGTATGACGAGCAGAAGGACATCATGTTCTACCGCGTGGGCACGATCATCGCCCAGACCAGGCTTGAGCCGGGACTCTTCTGCCTCCTCTACCCGCACGACGCCCACCTGCCCTCCTGCCAGATCACCTGCCCCGCCTCCGTCCACAAGGTTGTGTTCAAAATCAGGCTCGGCAAGTAAGGGTTCCCGCACGATGGCTGTTCGTGGCGAATCCGGTAAGCCCATGAACCAGGCAGCCGCTATCTGCTACCGCCGCACACGTGGATCGGTGGAGTTCAAGCTCGTGCGGACCACCAAGGGTGGACGTTGGGTGTTTCCAAAGGGCCATATTGAAGCAGGTGAGGAGCCGTGGATAACGGCGCAGCGGGAGGCTCTTGAGGAGGCTGGCGTACGCGGCACCGTCGTGTCGGAACCACTCATTATCTTCCCTCACGAGAAGCGTAAACCGGATGGCCGACGTGTGGAACTGACAGTCGCCGCTTTTCTCCTGCACGTGGAATCGGAATCCGACGCACCCGAGCCCGGACGAGACCCGACTTGGTTCTCGCCGGAGGAGGCCAGGCAGAAACTCGCCGAGGGACGCCCCCCTCGCTACCAGCAGGTCTACTCCCATGTGATTGATGAAGCCTGCGCGAGACTCCAACGCGCCGGCTGAAAGACCAGCAGCCAGGATCAGAGCTTCCGGTCGAGTCTGCGGTAGCCGATGGCCTCCGCGACGTGCTCGGCGCGAATGTTCTCGCTGCCATCCAGGTCGGCAATGGTCCGTGCCACCTTGCAGATCTTGTCATGGGCACGTGCGTCGAGACCCAGTTCCAGCACAGCCTCCTTGAGCAGCAGCTCACCCCCGGAATCGAGCTGGCAGAATTGCTCCAACTGTTTGTGCGTCATGTGCGCGTTGGTCAGGATTTTGCTTCCGCCAAAGCGTCGTTTCTGCACCTGCCTGGCTGCCGTGACGGTCGCCCGCAACGTCTCGGAGTCGATCTGGCGCGTTTTGGACCGCAGCTTGCTGAAGGCTACGGCGGGAACGTCGATGTGAATGTCGATCCTGTCCACGAGCGGCCCGGACACCTTGGCCAGATAGCGGGCGATCTGTCCCGGCGCGCACTTGCAGGCCCGAAGATTGCTCCCGAAGTATCCGCATGGACAGGGATTCATGGCCGCCACGAGCATGAACTGGGCGGGGAAGTGAATCGTCTTCTTGGCGCGGGAGACGACGACGTAGCCGTCCTCAAGCGGCTGGCGGATCATCTCCAGCACGTGCCGGGGAAACTCGACGAATTCATCGAGGAAGAGAATCCCGAAGTGGGCCAGCGAGAGTTCTCCCGGCCGGGGCGAAGACCCGCCGCCGATGAGAGCCGGGCCGCTCGCCGAATGGTGCGGCGCACGAACCGGCCGCGTGGCCAGCAATGCCTGATCCTTCTTCAGAAGTCCCACGGCCGAATAGATGCGCGTGGTTTCCAATGACTCCTCCAGACTCAGCGGGGGCAGAATTGTCGCCAATCGCTGGGCGAGCATCGTCTTACCCGAAAGGGTGTTCATAGTCAGTATCCATGGCAACGGATTTGCCGCCCCCGCTGGACGGTATTCCGCACTACTTGGAATGCACCTGTCATCGTGTGGGTTTGGGTGCCCCGAGGGCTCCGTGTGGTCCTGCCTGACGTAGTGGAGCAAGGCCAGTGAAGGAATGTCAGACGAACTCGTCTCCCGAAGTGTGTCGCCGAAGACGCTTCCGTGTGGTGAAGACCAGGGGGTACCGAAGTAGCTATGTATATGGTTATGGGCCAACGGAAGGCAAAGGAGATACTTTCCTGACCACGCCGAGGGCTATATTCGACCGTCAGAAGTCGGAGTCGAGATCGTACTCTGCACCCCGCCAATCTGCAGACGGTGTTCTCACAGTAGCTTGGGCGGGTAACGGCGGACGAGAAACTATCAGCCGCATCAGCGATGGCGGACCAGCGTCTAATGGCTCATCAGACACATCCATCCAGCGAGCCTCTCCGAATAGCCCGCAACCACGGGTCTGCCTTCATTTCTTTTGTCTCGTTGATTTACTCTTTTTACCGGGATTAGGTACCCATCGGGAAATCCTCTGCTGTGCCTTGGAGGAGCGTCCACTCCCCATCTTCAGGGGAAGGGCGATCTCAAACCTCTCTAAGGATCGTTGGATCTTGTCCGGATTTATTGAGCGTATTGCATCATCCCATTGTCCATTCTCGGTTTGTTCGGCCTCGGCGATAACGACTTCTTGCTCATCCACATCATCGAACGCGGGGTTTAGCGGAATGCGATCTAGCTTGGGCATTGCACCCTCACCGCTGAGATTGGACTGCGCCTGCATGAGTACACCATTGATCCTCTGGTACAACCGACCAATCCAATCGGAAAATCTGGGATAGTCTTTCATTTGCGTCCGCCCTCCCCACCCAAGAATCCGCCGTAGCGTGCACGAGAAGGCGTCGTCCTCCTGTGTGCTGGCAATGGAAAGAATCACTAAAGGCTGACTACGTGGAATTGGAACCGCCAGGATTCCCGTATGTCCGCTGCGTTCTGCCTCGGGAAGATAAAAATCAACCAATCTGTCCTCAGCCGTCGCGCCAGAGTTCTGTTGAACCCATGCCACGGTCTTTTGCAGTGATGCCGCCCTACCCGCCACTCCGGCTCCAAAGTTCATCTCGAACCCGCGGGCTGTGGATCGCTCCACAAGTTGGTTCCATGCTATTTGAATCAGCTTACCCGGATCGTCACCACTGGGCCGTGTCAAAACATAGAGCGTAGCTTCCAGTTCTTTGCCTATTTCTCGGAGGGCGTTTGTTAACATCAACCGTAGTAGCGAGGTAGCACATGATCGAGCCTCACGCGCCTCGACATCGAGTTGCTCTCGAAGACCTGTAAAAACAGGAGTGTTCTGCCACGTCGCAGGCGATTGATTTCCCCATTCCCAGCCGATACCGTATTCGGAGCCCCAAAGCGGTGTCGGTACCGTGAATGCGACACGTTGGCTGGACGCGGCTCGATCCATAATTATCTCGTCACGCTCTTTCTGGTCAACATAGCCGTCAATCCTGTAGTATCTGGAATACAGATTCTCGAAGGTGGGCGCGAGGGCTCTGTTGCCTGTAGTTTCAAGAGCGACAAAGAGTTGCTTCCTAACTGGGATTCCGCAACGCCAGTACCAGTGTTCCTTATGTGGAACATCCCTGTTCGCGTACATAAAACTCGCTTGCCAAGAATTCATCGCGAACGTGGTGAACGCGATGAAGCGTGTTGTTAAAGTGAATGAAGTTGTCTGCTCAGGAGCCGTTGGTTCTATTCTTACTAACCCGTGCCACTCGCCAGGCCCATAGCCAGGCTCTTGATGGCAATGAAAGACAACCTGTTGCCATTGAGAACCCTGCTTCTCTATCTGGCATGTTACTTGCACGGGTCCGATCTGGGTAGTGGATTTGTAACTAATCGGGATTTCGAAGATGGCTGGCGCTCCCTGACCTAGTTTTGGATTGACCGATAAGCCATGCTCTTCTACCGTCATGATCGCATCGCCATAAGGGAGCATGCTCACATCAACCTGAGTATCCTTCGACGAGAACCGAGCGCAGTCATTTGCTTCTGCGTTGAGATGCTTACGAACTTCCGACCACTTCCGCAGGTGCACCGGCGACGGTTGGCGGGACCAGTCATTGGCCCAAGGGTCAAACAACTTGACATCTACCTCACCCGCCTCATTAACGCCGATCACATTGGCTGTTGCGCTTGCCTGCTTTGACCTCCGTGTCGAGCTACCCGCACCCACGATGCCCACCTCTTCAATATCTTGCTCCGGCAGATGGACTGCGATCCGATGCGGGACATGTTTGTGGCCATGTAGAACCAGGCTGATTTGGTTCTCCCGGGCCGACTCCAGAAAGGCTCCTGAGTCGATTAGCAGCAGATAAGTGTCCTGATGGAAAATGCTGATGTTGTCATCGCTTCGCACGCCTATTGGGTGATGATGAAAGACGACGCACCTGACGGCGCACGCCATGTAGAGACATGCCAGAACCTCTGCCGTACGGTCGATCAATTTGGACGCCAAACCCTCATAGGGTGGCTCTCTCACCTTGGGGTAGGCGACACGCCGGAGTTTCTCAATTTCGTCGACATTGAAGGCCGCGCGAAGGTTCATCGCATAGGATGCGACTTCTTTGGCGGGCTTCTCAGACAAGACTTCAAAGAAATGCTTCTTAACTGATTCCCTTACATTCTGGAATTCAATGCCTATTCGGTCACACTCATCCCCAAGCACGCCACGTGCCAGAGCGAGCTTGGTTCTCAGCAGGCCGGCCTTTCGGGGATTTGAGTCCAGTGGGATCACTATGCATGGATAATCTGGATCCCACCACGGCTGCTTCCAATTCATGTCCAGACCTTGCTCGAAGGTGCGCTCACCCAGAATGAAGTTCCCCAGGAATCTTCGGTCATGGTTCCCGGGAACGGCAATCCAGTGTCGTCTTCCGTTGAGGCAAGGAAACTGTGCATCCAACTCCTTTCGCAAGGCCCGGTATAGTCTTTTTGCTGGTGAGCGGCGAGGGAGGTCGCCGCTGATCACGCAAAGATTAGCCTCCTTGAGTATGGGCGATTTGCACAGTTTCTTCCAGCCGTTCTCTTCGGGAGTGAGCCTAGTGAACAACCGCTTCCACAGTCTCTTCCAGAGACTTGCTTCCTTGAGATCTCGGGTACGCAAGTGCAGATCGGAAATATGGAGTATTGTGAGCGATTTGCTGGGTAGTAGCGGTAGTGCAGACATCTCAAAACCTCCTGAAATAGATGCGCATGAAGTCGTGATCTATAGTCCCACACCTTGTCTGTGCTCGAGCGTCTTCGGGAAGATCGTACGCAAATGGTTACTGGACAGGTCGGTCTGCAGGCGGCGAGAGACGCAACCTCTCGCCTATCCCTTTGAGTCAACTGTATTGCAGAGGCAGCAACCGGACAATCAGCAAATTACGCATTCTCGGTCGCAAGTACAGAGGGCATCTTCTGCAAGGAATCAAAGCTGTCGGAGCAAATGTCGATGGTCGGCCCTTACATCAAGCTTCAGCAAGTGAGCGGAATCACGGGCGGAACAGGATATGGTCGACAGCAACGCCCAGAAAAGACCGTAGCAGGTCCCGGGGTTGTCAACCTACAAATCCCTGCCAGGTAGGGGGCCGGCTTCACTGAACCCCACATGGCCGCAGCCAGCCGGATGAATGATCATAGCCCATGGCTTAGAGTACCAACTGGCAGGCACGCCATGTTGGCATGGGCTCAGAAGGGACGTGGGGGCCCTGGCGGATTGACTACTCGGCTCGTATGGGCAATACATAGAGAATCTGCTAAGTAGGTAGCCAAAAGTCTTCACACAAAAGCCTTGAGCCAGAAATCCGCCGACAAGACACCGGCTTTGCGGAGGCCCTGGGTCGCAGTTAGTCCCAAGAGCCACTGTTCCGCGTAGGCCGCCTCATCATCAATCGTTTGGAACTGGCGATTGGCCGCAATCAACCGTTTCAACTCCTTCCAGAGATGATCCTGAGAGTTCAGTTCCGGGCACTGCTTCGGCAACCACAAGAGGGTCACCTCCAAGTGGGTGGCCAGTCGTTGGCTTTTGATCGCCTGATGAAAAGAGGCCTTGTCCAGCAACAGCCAAATCGGGCGTCCGGGATACCGTCGCCGCAACTCCCGCAGGAAGGCTTGAAAGTCCTCTTGCCGCTGGCGGGGCCGACGCAGGACCACCCGGTGTCCGGTTCGTGGATTGATCGTGCCGAACAGAACCCGTTTGTCGTTTTGACCCGTGATCTTGACCTGCGCCTGTTCGCCGCGAAACGCCCACACATAGCGCAAGGGCGGAAACCAGCGGAGGATGGTCGCATCCGAAAACAACAGCACCGCCAGCGCCGGCATCCGTTTCAGGCGGCGAACCAGGCCCCCTTTTTCTGGGCTCGGTTCGGGTCCTTGGTCGCATAGACATACCGGGGACGTTTCCACCGCAGATCCAAGTCCCGCATCCGCCGCCGCAGGGTACGAGGCGAGATTGCACACCCGTACCTTTGCTGGAGGTGATCTGCCAGCAAGGACACCGTCCAACCCGTGGCGCGATAGCCCAAACGCATCGGGTCCCGGCGGAACTCGCGTACCAGACGGGCGTCCGTGATCGGCGTGGCGACCGGAGGCCGTCCGGAACGCGGTGCGTCCTGCAGGCGGTCTGGACAATGGGTGTGCAGATAGGCCCGCACCCAGCGATAGACGCTCCACGGCCGGGTCCCGGTGATCTGCGCTGCTTCCGGAACCGTCCGACCCTGGGCCACCAACAGGATCGCTTCGATACGCCGGTAGGTGCGAATGTCAGCGACCCCCTGTAAGGCCCGCGTAAGACGATGTTTATCATATCGATCGAAACCACGTTCTGAGGCGCTCTTCGTTCTTCGCATGTACCCCATCATACACGCGAAGAGAATCGTTCCTGTGAAAACTTTTGGCTACCTACTTAGATGATGTTTTCAGATTGAAGGAAAAACGTGAGGGAGCGATTCGAGCGCTGCGAGATGTGGTTAGCGAAGTCGAGGAGTCCTTGCGGGAAAGTAGAGAGAAAGCGGCAGCCCGTGCAGTACAGGCCATCAATAAAGCGAGTAGGGATTTGAGACGTGGCTTGAAACTGGGGGGCGTTAGCCGTTGGTGCACTTATCTTTCGCTTCCAATTGGAGTAGTAGAAGCGTTCTGCGGACTGCCGCCAGTGGCAGGCCTCACCACGGCAGTCACTGGAGTCGGAAGTACTGCTCTTTCTGAAGGGCAGATAGCAAGAAACAACTGGTTACACTTGGCTCTGTGAGTGGACAGAAACTGACAATAGCGTGCACACAAGAGGACTCCTCGCCATAAGTCAATTCCTATCCCTGAACATTGCATCCGTCTTGAACACGGCCACAATGTCAAGAATCGGGTGAAACCAGCCATAACCGATTCCTTGCTATGATCAATGAAGGACGGCGGGCAGAATTCACCGCTCTGATGTCAGGTCTGCCTGTACCTGTCAAGCGCCGGCGGGACCATTCTGGATACGTACCTATCCCTTTGCATGACCAACACTTAGGCACCCTGCCTTCTGGCTGGCTTTCTGCCCCCGTCGAAGGCTATACTGTCACTCCAATTCGCTTCGCTGGCATCGTTTTGTGGAGCCTTGGAGGAGGTGGCATGGCAGAGAATCTTGACATTATTAATGCCGCTATCTCACTGCTCATCCGAGCCGCCCTGCTGGCCGCTCGATTCTCGGGGCGGGTTCGCAGGCAAAGCCTCAAACGATTGGCGGCCAAGGATACTGATGCCAAAGCCAAGGAAATCCTCTTTCTCAAAGACCGGATCTACCAGCTCGAAATGTAGGTGTCGATCCTGCAGAAGCACGTCAACCGGAAGGGCAAGAGCCCACGATACGCCGTTCGTGAAAGACTCCTTATCCTCTGGCACGTGGAGGCCTTCCAGATCCCCAGACGCAGAGTCTCCCGGTATTTCGGCATCGCCCGATCCACGCTCTACCGCTGGCTGCACCAGATCGAAGACCAGAAATCCTCCAGCAGTCCAGTCAACAAGACCCCAGCAGAGATCGCCGCGCTCGTCTGGGAGATCACCAAGGCCAACCTCAGTTGGGGCCGGATCCGCATCGCCAACCAGCTGAAACTGCTCGGCATCTTCCTCTCCGCCTCCAGCGTGCGAAACATCCTGCAGAGGCCGAAACCTCGCAAGCTCCCCACAACGGCAGCCCCTGCTGAGAACGTAGAGAAAGCTGAATCTCGTGCTATTCCGGCCTCGCATCCCAATCACGTCTGGTCGGTCGATACCACGAAGGTCCTGCGTTGGGGCCTGTGGCCTATTCACGTGTGCGTGGCTATCGACCATTTCTCCCGCAAGGTCATGTGCGTCGCTCCTGTGGAAGGCCCCAACGCCGGCTGGATCATCGAGGCCCTGGAGCTGGCTATGCAAAAGCATGGGGCACCGAAGCACATCATCTCCGACCAAGCCAGTGTCTTCACCGGAGATGCTTTTGCCGAACTCTTGGAACAATGGAACATCAAGCCTCGTTTGGGAGCCGTGGGCAAACACGGGTCTATCGCCGTAACTGAGCGGGTCATCAAGACCCTCAAATACGAGTGGCTGCGTTGCGTGCCCCTCATCAAGGGATTCGACCACCTCACGTCCCTGTGCATCGAATTCGAAAGCTGGTATAACACGTGGCGACCGCATATGACTCTGGAGGGTTGCCGCCCAGATGACCTCTATTACAGCCATAAGCCCGAGATGCCGAAGCGCAATGCGAAGACTGTGCCCTCCAATATCGAACGTCACGTGTTCATCGAGACCCGACTCACCGCGTACCGCCTGAAGAACGCGGCGTAGTTGCTGTTCCCTGGCTTTCGCACTCTTGCCACGCCCAGAGTCTGCCAATGGCTCGAATGACGCGTCCTGATTGCCCTTCCCCGGTACGCCGAACCCACTCGCCCCCCTGCCCCCATCCCACTCCGGTCTCCACACACGCCATCTCCGGAACGCGTTCTGATGCCGAGTTTCGTCGACGCAAGGCGGTCCGACGCCCGCTTGACAGGCACACACACTACCACCGAAAGCCAAGAGGATCAACAAACCCGCTACAGCTAAGACGACAAGCCGTGTCCTGGACAACGTCAGGACATACCAATACCCCATCGCCAACATCTCCGTGTCTCCAAATCGTCACGGGCCAACGGCGTTACATCTCATCCGCCCGAAATCCAAGGCTGAAATGTCAACTGGCCTCTATCCAGACGTACAAACCCCGTGCCAGACGTGCGGCCGAGGGGGAAAACTGCTTAATGCCCGCTTGCTCCGATAGTTACAGCATCGCCTCGGTTCGCTCCGAGGCACGCGGCTGCGCACGTTTTTGTAGATCATCGGCCCGATAGATACACTTTTGTAGTTGTCGGTTTCGTCGAGAGGCCACCGATGCGCATTGGAGTTTGGCGGAGTGCGTGCTCAGCGTCCGGTGAAGCCCCGATAGGTGTGGATGAAGAACGGCAGGGCCTCGCGGGCGAACCACTGCGGATCCCACTCGCTGTTGTTGACCAGGTACTTGTAGCAGTCCTTCAGGACATAGGCTTCGGCTACGTGCTTCTCAAAGCCTTCGACAACCACGGTGTGAGCTTGTCGGTCGTAGGCGTCGGCCTCGAAGGCATCGAGCCGGCGCAAGTCCTCATCACTAACGCCGAAGTAGATGAAACCATCCACCCACTCGCTGTTGTTCGATTTGAAGATGACCGGATAGACGTCTTTGTGCACTCGCCGACGGGTGAACCCGTGCAGACGCGCAGGACGCTTCACGTAGTCGCCTCGCACGAGTTGCGACCAGACCTCCACAAACATCAGCGATCCATAAGTGAACAGGTTCATATCCCCTGCCCTGCAAGACCGTTTCGCCGGCCGACGCCGTCCCTGACTGATTGATCTTGCAAATCCCATACCCAACGACGTGAGAAGAGGAGAAAAAGGCATAACTCGCTGAGTAGCAGCCGGTTACAGCTAACCCATGGCTCCACAGACAGGGCCCTCATGGCCACACATTCGTAGAATGTGGCATTGTCATCTACAAATTTGTGGAAGAAGCCTCGCGCGGACTATACATCGAGACTTCGCGACGGAGGGCCTTGATGTCGTCGCCCGACCAGTTGTGATGGACGGGGCACGCGGGCAGTACTGCGAGAAGATTGAGAACGGGGCGCTGCCGTGAATATGCTGTTGGGCGGCATGTTCTCAGGGCGAGCACTTTTCGTCGAACAAGGCCGAGCATGCCTGCCGTACTCACCAGGTGCACATGTGGTTTTCTTCCCCGGGGAAGTGCGCTGTGTGGTAGAATGGGGCTGTATTGCTGAAGATCGTTCTCGCTGGAATGCTCGACCGCTAACAATGTGACCGCGTGCGCACACTTACGGCAATAGCGAGGACTGCCTGTGATGATTCAAGGGGCATGAGTTGAGTGAACCTGTGTTGACAACCGGTATTGCCGAGATTGACCGCCTGGTAGGTGGCGTCTTACCCGGCGACAACATTGTATTGGAAGTGGACTCCGGCGCGCCGGTGGACAAGTTCGTTTCGAGCTTTCTGGCGGCCAGTGAGGCCGAGGGTTCGCCCATCGCCTACGTGAGTTTCAATCGCTCGCCGCAAACGATCAGCCGCACGTATACGGGGCTCATGTCGCAGGGCGCCTTCCGACTGATCGACTGCTTCTCGTCGGGAAAGGGAAACAACGACAGAGTCTTCCTCGATTTCTACGAATCCTCGGAGAAGGAGTCGCACCAGGCCGTGGTGCGTGTAGAGAATCCCTCCGATGCCGCCGAGCTGGAGAAAGCACTGACTGAAGCGGGATCGGCCGAGAGAACCAAGACGCGCTATGTGTTTGACAGCCTGACGGGGATGTTGGACCTCTGGGGCGATGAGGATGTCGTCCTGCGGTTCTTCGGACACATCTGTCCGCGGCTCTTTGACCTCCGCACAATCGCATACTGGCTGTTGGAGACGGAAGCTCACTCATCACGATTTCTCGCCAAGGTGCGGCATATCACGCAAGTCGTGCTGGAGATCGGCATCTCCCGGGGGATTCGCACGTTGACCTTGCGAAAGGCGGCCAACCGGCGTAGCACGGCCATCGGCGTGCCCCAGTGGTTTCGGATCGTCGATGGCAAGCTGGCGATTGCCGCCGAGTCGCGGGAAGATCGCGAGCTGAGCTTGTTGACACGGATGGGCGAGGCGCTGGGCACGGCCCTGGTCCCCAATTCCTTCTTCGAAGAGACCATGAACGTGCTGGCGAGCGAGTTGGGGATGATCCGCGGCACCGTCGTGCTCCTTGACCGGACAGTAGGCAAACTTCGCATCGTGGCTGCTCATGGGCTTTCGAGCGCCGAGCGAGCGCGGGGCGAGTACGATATCGGCGAAGGCATCACGGGTCATGTCGTCAAGACCGGACTGCCCGAGGCGGTGCCGGATATCTCCAAGGACGCGAGATTCCTGAACCGTACCTCAGCACGCCAGACGGATTCGGCATGGCCAATCGCATTCATCTGTGTGCCGCTCAAGGTGGACAATGAAACGGTCGGCGCGCTGAGCGTGGATCGGCCGTTCGCGGTGGAATCTACCCTCGACAAGGACCTGCGGCTTCTGTCAATTGTGGCCTCACTCGCCTCCCAGGTGCTCAAGATCAACCGCCTGCTTCAGGTCGAAAAAGACGAGATTCTCATCCGGGATGAACAAATGCTCCGCGAGCTGCGCAGCCGCTATCGCCTGGAGAATCTCATCGGCCAGAGCAAGTCGATCCAGCAGGTCCTGGCGACAGCCGCCACGGCCGCCAAGTCCAACGCTCCTATCCTCATCAATGGCGAGACCGGCACGGGCAAGGAGCTGGTGGCCAACGTGATCCACTATAACAGCCCCCGCTCGAAGGGGCCCCTTGTGAAAGTCAATTGCGGAGCACTGCCGGAGACGCTGCTCGAATCAGAACTGTTCGGCCACGTCAAGGGAGCGTTCACCGGCGCCATCCAGAACCGCAAGGGGCGGTTCGAGCTGGCCCATCAGGGGACGCTCTTTCTGGACGAGGTCTCGGAGATGAGCCCGCGTCTCCAGGTCAAGCTCCTGCGGGTACTGCAAGAGGGCGAGTTCGAGCCGGTCGGCGGCACGCAGACGGTTCGCGTGGATGTCCGCGTTGTGGCCGCCACGAACACGGATTTGAAAGAGGTCATCCGCCAAGGCCGGTTCCGCCAGGATCTCTACTACCGGCTGAACGTCGTGCCAATCCACCTGCCTCCGCTTCGCGAGCGGCGCGAAGATATTCCCATGCTCGTGGACCACTTCCTGGAGAAATACAACCGGGAGAACGGCAAGACAGTGACGAAGATCTCTCGTGAGGTCCTGGATCATCTTCTGGCGTACTCGTGGCCCGGCAACGTGCGTGAGTTGGAGAACTGCATCGAGCACGCTGTTGTGATGAGCCCCGGCAAGACACTATCGATAAGTCTGCTGACTGCCGAAGTCCTCAATGGTGCATCAGATGGACCTGCTCATCGCGGTCCGCTCAGTCTTGACGGTTTGCAGGGCGACCTTCAGGTGCTCTTGGAACGGTACTACAAGACGGCAGAGGAATCAGCCGGGGCCAGGGAAGAGCCTCCAGCGACTGATTGAGCGGATCATCATTTCCCGTGCGCTTTCCGACGGCATGAGCCAGCGAACCCTCGCCGCCAAGCTCGGACTCAGCCGGACCACCCTTCGCAGTCGCCTTCAGGAATACGGCATAAGCTTTTAGTTCGGCCCACAAGTACAAGCACCACCATAAGCACCAGCAGGCAGCCTCTCCATCTACTGTGGCTCATTTGTTGATCCGTGGCCCACTTTCTGTGCCAATTCTCCCCGGGCAGGTCTGAGAGTGCATTCCCGATCATTCCACGTAAACCATTGAAATATCAGGAGATACAGACACATCGATGGTTCGGACACGCTGGAACGGTTCTTGCACTGATCGATAGCGGCCTGGGCAATGTGAGTACCCAGGCGCTGGGTGGACACATATTGGACCGGAAGTATGAATCAGGGTGTGAAGCTGGTCAAGTTTGAGGGCGAGAAATCGCAGATCATCGCCAAAGCACCCTTGCCCCAGGCCGAGTTGGCCCATTTTCGAGGTGTCACCGGCAACGTTGTGCAGGATGCCTTGAGTGTCTGGGCGGACCTCTGGGGAGAACTCGAAGGGGTCGTCGTCTCCGGCACTGTGATTGACTCGGAGGCCCCGGAAGGTTTCCAGCCCTCCTGCGGCTGGCCGGAGTTTCTGGAGAAGATGTGGGTCCTCAGGGGCCACCTGGAGTTCGTCGCCCGGTTCAGCCGGCAGTGAAGATGTACGACGGGAGATTGGAATGACGGAATATCGGAATGATGAAATGATGGGGAAGCGGCCGGTGCGTGCCCCAATACTCCATTGTTCCATCGTTCCATTATTCCATGACTTAGGGCATTGGGTTGTGGGCGAGGCTTGCCAAGCTGTTTAGCGGCAGCCGGAAACGGCAAGCCCCGCCCCTCCTGTTTTGATTTTCGATGACCGAGTCGGATGTCCGAATCGGTGGCCGAAGCAGCTCGGGCTGCTTCTCAGACTATTATGCCTGTATAGGCCGTTTGGGTCAAGTGCGCTATGGATAAACAAGCTCCAACGATCCATCTCTTTTACTGTGCCAACAGTGTGACGGATGCCGAGCTCCAGGAGTTGCAAACCCGGCTCGACACGGACGGGCTTAAGACACTCAGCCTGCCTTGCTCCGGCAAAGCGACGATTCCATACCTGCTCAAGGCGTTTGAAAAGGGCGCCGATGGCGTGGTGCTGTGTGTTTGTCCCGAGTCCCAGTGCAAGCATCTGGAGGGCAATCTCCGGGCGTCCAAGCGGGCCGAGGCCGTGGAGGAGTTGTTGGACGAAATCGGTTTTGGCAAGGGTCGCGTCGTTGTCGCGACAAAAGAACAGGGACAGAGCGAGCCGTTGATCGACGCTGTCCAGCAACTCCAAACGAAGCTTGACCGAGTGCATTCTGTCAGGACCAAGCCGGCCCGGACTGTTCTGGCAGATGCGCGAACGGGCACCCGTCGGGAGAATGCCGCATGAAACCAGACAGCAAGTTGGCCAGTGCCCTTCAGTCGGCCGCATTTGTCGTGACAGCGGAAATCCTGCCGCCTCCGGCGGCCGAGGGGGCCGCGATCAAGGCGGCGGCGGATGCGATGGGCGACAGTCTCGCTGCTGTCAGCGTGGCTGACAATCACAGCGGCATCGCCACGTCAAGTCTCGCCGCGTCATCGGTGCTTCTCGGGCTGGGACGTGAGCCCATTTATCAGGTAGTCACCCGCGACCGCAACCGCATTGCGATCCAGTCGGACCTGCTGGGCGCCGCCGTGCTGGGAATCAAGAACATCGTGTGTACGTCGGGCCATCACCAGACCCTCACCGGGTGCTCCGACTCGGCCAATGTGTATGACCTCGATGCGATCCAGGTTATCTGGACCATCAGGCAGATGCGTGACAAAGGTACGCTCCTGGATGGGACTGCCGTCTCGGGCAAGTTCTCCATGCTGATTGGGACGGTGGCGAACCCGTACCTTCGACCGCTGGAGCTGAACATGATCCAGCTCGCCAAGAAGGTCGGGGCCGGGGCGGACTTCATTCAGACGCAGCCTGTCTTTGACATAGATGAGTTTGCCATCTGGCTTGATGCAGCCCGCAAAGAGGAACTGGTGGACAAGACCGCGATCCTGGTGGGCATCTTGCCCCTGAGCAGTGCCGAAGAGGCCGAGAAGCTCCGCGAGGCTCATACGGAGTTGCGAATTCCCGATGCCCTGGTGGCAAGACTCAAGGCCGCCGGAAACGCAGACGCTCAAGAGAAAGAAGGCTTGAAGATTTGTGCCGAGATCATTGGCAAGCTCAAAGGTATGAAGGGCGTCCGGGGCATTCACATCCTCTCGGGAGGCCGAGAGAAGATCGTGTCGAAACTGCGTGCGGCTGCCGGCCTGTAGGGTGCAAGAAGAGCTATGCCTGAGAAATACCACATTGAAACGAAACCCGTGCCGCCGCGCCGACCTCGCATCGGCAAGTTCGGCGTGGTCGATTGGCGCGAAGATTGTGCCCGGTGTCACAACTGCGTCAAGAAGGCCTGCGTGTACGATCGCTATCGGCAAGAAGCAGAGTATATCCGCACACTGGAGGCGGTCGATGCTCTGTTCTTCGAGTGCATGGGCTGTTTCTCCTGCGTTCAGAATTGCACGAAGGGCCTGCTGCGGCTGGTCGTCAATCCGATCTACGAGGCCCTGGGCAACAGCTACTGGACGCCCGAGATCATTCATACGACGTGGACCCAGGCGGAGACGGCCAAGATTCCCGTCTCCGGCGCCGGGTACAGAGGCCCCTTCAGCGGGCCGGGTTTCGACAGCATGTGGACCGACATGTCCGAGATCGTTCGGCCCACACGCGACGGCATCCACGGCCGCGAGTACATCAGCACGGCGGCGGACATCGGTCGCAAGCCCGCCTATCTGAACTTCCAGGACCAGTCGTTCCGAATCGACGCCTCGTGCCTGTCGATCCAGATGCCGTTGATCCTGAATCTGTCCTCGCCGCGTCACACGTTGCCCAAGCTGGGTCCCGCCCTTCGCGAGGCCGCCGTACGCACGGACATCATTGCCCTGGCCGGCCCATCCGACTGGCCCTTTGTCGGGGAGGATGTAGATCGTCTGGCACCCCACATGGCGTTCTGTTTGAACCCGGAGCAGCCTGTTGTCCCACCGGAATCATTGGCCCAGACCCGGCTGGTGGAGACCTATGACGGCCCCGACGTGATCGACCGCATCAAGCGGCTCAAGGACAAGCATCCCGGAATCGTTGTCTCAGTGCGCGTACCGCTGGATGCCAAAGGTGTGCAGCGGGCCATTGAGTTGGCTACTCTGGCCGAGGCAGAGGCGATCCACGTCGTGGCCGACCTCAACGGCAACCAGATCGGCGTAGAAAAGCCTTTGTTTTTGAGGGACATGATCCGCCGGATTCATACGGCGCTGATCGAAAAAGGAATTCGGGACGAAGTCACGCTCATCGCTGGCGGTGGGATTGCCCTGCCCGAGCACATGGCCAAAGCCATCATCTGCGGCGCCGACTTAGTCAGCATCGACCTGCCGCTGATGATCGCCTTGGAGTGTCACCTCTGTGATCGCTGCGAGGCGGGCATGCCATGTCCCGCCAGGCTGGATGATGTGCCCTTTGATTATGCCGTCGGGCGCATGGTGAACCTGATCGCCGCCTGGCACGATCAATTGATCGAGGTCATGGGGGCGATGGGCATGCGCGAAGTCCGCCGGCTGCGCGGCGACATCGGCCGCGCGATGTTCTTCGAGGACCTCGAGGAGGAAACGTTTGGCAAGCTTTTCGGTAAAAGAAAGTGATCTTCGGGACATCCTGCCGGCCAACACACTGAAGACGCGTGTGCCGCAGGTTGTAGTGGAGCGCAAGTCGCGCCGGCCCCGCCGCGCTACCGGAACGAAGTCTCGAAATACATCATCCGGCGCAACCACGACTGCATCCACTGCGGCAAATGTGCCCAGCTTTGCCCGTACGGTGTGCACGTCCGCAAGCCGGGGTACAAGTACTTCTGCGAGCCGAAGTCGTACCACTGCATCGGCGCGGCGTGCGAAGAGACGAATCACTATTGCGTGGCCGCCTGTCCCAAGTCGGCGCTGCAGATCGTCGAAAACCCGATGATGCAGATCCTGGGCGATTACCGCTGGACGGCCGACATGATCCTCGCCACCTGGATGATGGCCGAGACGGGAAGCGTCCCCGCGACAGAGTACGGCTTCGACTACCAGTGCGGCAATTCCGGCGGCGGGTTCGACAAGCTGCGGTTCAAGTTCCCGGAGAAGCCCTCGAATGGCGTGTCGAAGGACCAGATCGACACGAGCATCAAGCTCAACCGCCGGGGCGACGGCCGGCCTCAAATCCGGATCGACGTCCCCTGGTACGGCGGCGGCATGTCGTTCGGCTCCGTCAGTAACGTCACGCAGCTCTCGAAGGCCCGATGCGCCGTGGCGTGGAACACCTTCACCTGTACGGGTGAAGGTGGCTACATGGAGCGGATGCGGCCCTATGACGACCACGTGATCACGCAGGTCGCCACGGGCCTGTTCGGCGTCCGCGAAGAGACGATCCAACGCGTGCCGATCGTCGAGTTCAAATATGCCCAGGGCGCCAAGCCGGGGCTTGGCGGCCACCTGCTCGGCGACAAGAACACCCCTGCCGTGGCCCGGATGCGCGAGGCGGTGCTCGGGATCTCGTTGTTCTCGCCGTTCCCGTTCCACAGTGTCTACTCCATCGAGGACCACATGAAGCACCTCGACTGGATCAAGCACATCAACCGGCGGGCCCTGCTCTCGACGAAGGTCTCGACCCCAACGGATGTGGACATGGTCGCGGTGGGCAGCTATGCCGCCGGCACGCACATCATTCACATCGACGGCGGTTACGGTGGCACCGGCGCCTCGCCCGACATCGCGAAGAAGAACATCGCCATGCCAATCGAATACGCCATTGGCAAGGTGCACGGGTTCCTCAAGGCCGAAGGCGTCCGGGACAAAGTCACATTGATGGCCAGCGGCGGCGTGCGGACCGTTCATGACGTGGCCAAGGCGATTGCCCTGGGCGCCGACGGCGTCGTGATCGGGACGGCGGAGTTGGTCGCACTGGGCTGTGTTCGGTGCAGCCGGTGCGAGAGCGGCCGGGGCTGTCCGCGCGGAATCGCCACCACGGACTCTGAACTCTGCGGCAAGATGGATCTCGACTGGGGCACGCAGCGGATGATCAATCTGTACAACGCATGGCATGACGAGCTGATCGATATTCTGCGGCGATTCGGGATGCGAAGCGTCAGCGAGCTGCGCGGCCGGACCGACCTCCTGATGCATCTTGACTATACGAATGACGTGGGGCAATAGGCCGTGAACGAGCAGTTGATACAACAGTTGTCACATTCGAGGAAGACCCTGGCCGACGCGTGCGGGTGGCCTCAGATGGTGCGCAAGGCGGAAGATGAGGGGGGCTGCGGGGTTGTCGGTTTCTGCTGCACGAAGGCGGTGCCCGGTCGGCACATCTACGAGCCGTCCAAGCAGATGCACAATCGCGGCAACGGCAAAGGCGGCGGCATTGCGGCAGTTGGACTGCTGCCCGAGCAGTTGGGCGTCAGCCGGCAGGTGCTCGACGAGCACTACATGCTGCACGTCGCGCTGCTGGACCCGAATGTCCGGGCGGAAGTCGAGAAGGAGTTCATCACGCCGCATTTCGACGTGGCCGCATCCGCCGCATTGGACAAGGTGGACGACTGGCAGGCGGTGGGCGACCTGGAGGTCAAGCCGCCGGACGTGTGGCGCTACTTCGTCCGCGTCAAGCCGACGGTGCTCGATGACTTCGTTCAGAAGAACGGTCTCAAGACAATGGACCGGCGGGCGGCCGAAGATGAGTACGTAAGCCAGAACAGCTTCAAGCTGAACCAGAAGTTCTACGCCTCGCTCGGCAAGCAGCGGGCGTTCGTGCTGTCTCACGGCCGGAACATCATGATTCTCAAGGTCGTCGGCTACGCCGAGGCCATCGTCAAGTACTACAAAATCGAGGGCCTCTGCGCACACGCCTGGATCGCGCATCAGCGCTACCCGACGAAGGGCCGCGTCTGGCACCCCGGCGGGGCGCATCCGTTTGCCGCGATGAACATGGCACTCGTTCACAACGGCGACTTCGCGAACTATCACTCCGTCAGCGAGTACCTCAAGCAGCGGAACATCTATCCGCAGTTCCTCACCGACACAGAGGTCTCGGCCCTGCTGTTCGATCTGCTGGACCGGACGTATCACTACCCGCTCGAATACATCATCGAGGCCCTGGCCCCGACGACCGAGCTGGACTTCGACCGGCTGCCAGAGGAGAAGCAGCGGATCTACAAGGCCATCCAGACGACGCACATCCACGGCTCGCCCGACGGCCCGTGGTTCTTCATCATCGCCCGCAACGTGGCGAGGGAAAACAAGTTCCAGCTTATCGGCATTACAGATACCGCGATGCTCCGGCCGCAGGTGTTCGCCTTGTCCGAGGGCGAGGTCCAGGTCGGCCTGATCGCTTCAGAAAAGCAGGCGATCGACGCGACGCTACAGAGCCTAGCCAAGGAGGACGAGCGAATCTGCCCGGTCGCCGACCGCTACTGGAACGCCCGCGGCGGCAGCTACACGGACGGCGGCGCCTTCCTCTTCAATCTCGAGAAGGACGCCGGTGGTACGCTTCGTATGACTTGTACGGACAAGTTCGGCCAGCCTGTGCCGATGCCAAAATGGAGCCAGTCCTGTGACTTCTCGGCGGACCCCGCTTCCCTTTGCGGGGACAAAGCAGTGGAAGAGAAGCTGGACGGATGTCTGCGGGCCGGTAGCGTGGTCGGCTTGTACGAGTTTGTCCGCGACGGCGCCAAGGCGTGGTCCTTCGACGTGTTTCGGGCGGTGTGCCGGACCCTGGCAGAGCTGGGGGCCACGCGGGAGAACACGGCGACGGTGATCGCGGCTTATACGCTGCTCAACGACCGCAAGTACCCCACCGGTGGCAAGAGACGCAGCCACATCCTGCATCTCGTTCGAAGCGAATTGTTCCGGCTCCTGCGATCGCTGCCGAAGATCAATGCGGACGACCCCAGCCTCGGACCCTATCGCTTGATCGATCTCAAGACGAAGGGCGACCTGCGCGGACCTGCCCGCGGCGAGACCACGCTGGTCATCGATGCGCTGGGCTTCCCGCCGGAAGGCGAAGGCTGCGACTCGACGCTCCTGTGCGACGCGTTTCTCAAAGGCTGGCGACGGTTCATCACCTTCGACCTGCGGGGGCAGCGGTTCCACGGCTGCGGGCTCGGACCCGACACCGAGGACGTGACCATCGACATCTACGGCAGCTCCGGCGACTACCTCGCCTCCGGCATCGACGGCCTGACCATCACCGTGCACGGCAACGCCCAGGACCAGTTGGGCCAGATCATCAAACGCGGCAAGCTCGTCGTTCACGGTGACTTCGGCCAGACCTTCATGTACGGGGCCAAAGGCGGCACCATCTTCATCCTCGGCAACGGGGCGGGCCGGCCTCTGATCAATTCCGTTGGCCGGCCGAAGGTCGTCATCAATGGCACGTGCCTGGACTTTTTGGCGGAGTCCTTCATGGCGGGCGATCCGCTCGCCGGCGGCGGCTTCGTGATCCTCAACGGAATCCGGATCGACGAGGACGGCAAAGTCGTTCCGCTGCCCGAGCCGTACCCCGGCAGCAATCTGTTCTCGCTCGCTTCCGGCGGCGCGATCTATGTCCGCGACCCGCACCACAAAGTGGTCGATCAACAGCTCAACGGCGGCAAGTTCACGGCGCTCACACAGGCGGATTGGAACTTGATCCTGCCCTATCTGGAGGAGAACGAGCAGCTGTTCGGGATCAGGGTCGAGGATCTGGTGACAATCGATGGCCGGGTGTGCAAGCCGGAGGAAGTCTATCGCAAGGTGGCGCCGGTCGCACTCAAGGCGCTGGCCCAAGTGGCGGCCCTACCCGGCAAAGAGAAGAAACAGGTGGCGGCAAAGAGTTGAGACATCGATTCGTGTGGGTGAATCCAAGACATGGCGATAACGATTTCAAAGAATAAGTCCACTCGGGGCATTCTCAAGCAGGTGCAGGAGATCTCGGGGGTGGACCTGAGCGTGTGCTACCAGTGCAAGAAGTGCACGAGCGGATGCCCGGTGTCGGGCATGGCCCAGTGCCCGCCTTCGGAGATGGTGCGGCGGCTGCACTTGGGCATGGGTGATGAGCTTCTCAACAGCGACATCCTCTGGATGTGCGTCTCGTGCGAGACCTGCTCGACGCGATGCCCGATGGGGATCGACGTCGCGGCGGTTATGGACGCCCTTCGGAAGCTGGCGGTCCATCGCGGCGCCGCCAGGCCCGAGGGCAACGTGCCGCTGTTCAATCGGGCGTTCCTCAAGACCGTCGAGATCTTCGGCCGGACGTACGACGTCGCCATGATCGCCGGCTACAAGCTCGGCAGCGGCAAGCTCATGGCCGACACCGAGAAGTTCCCCACCATGCTGAAGAAACGCAAGATCGCATTGCTGCCTCCTCGCGGGGCGGATCGCAAGACCGTGTGTCGAATCTTCAAGAAGACGAAAGAGGACGGGGCGGGCAAATGAAATACGCGTATTTTCCAGGTTGCTCTGCGGAGTCCACCGCGCGGGACATGCACCAATCGACACTGGCCGTCGCCGAGGCGCTGGGCATCGAGCTGATCGAGCCGCAAGGCTGGACGTGCTGCGGAGCCACGGCGGGGCATCAGACTGACCACGTTCTGGCGGCGGCCCTGCCCGTGGCGACCTTAGTCAAGGCCAAGGACATGGGCCTCGACCTGGTCGTCAACTGTGCAGCTTGCTACAACCGGATGAAAGTGGCGAATCACGAGATCGCCGCGAGCAGGCAGATGCGGGCCAGAGTGGCCGAGGCGGTGGGCCGGGATTATGACGGCTCGGTGAACGTGCGTCACCTGCTCGAAGTCCTTCTGGATGACGTGGGGGCCGATACGATTCAAGAGGCCCTGCACGGCTCGCTGGCCGGGATGAAGGTGGCCAGCTACTACGGCTGCCTCCTGGTTCGGCCCAGCGAGGTCACGGGTTTCGATGACCCGGAGAACCCAAGCTCGCTGGATCGATTGGTTTCGGCCCTGGGCGGCACGGCCCTCGAATGGCCCCACAAGGTGGAATGTTGCGGCGGCGGCCTGTCCATGTCGCGGACCGATGTGGTCGTGAATCTCACGGACTCGATCGTCGGGATGGCGAAGCTGGCCGGCGCCGATTGCATCGCCGTTAGTTGTCCCATGTGCCAGATCAACCTCGACATGCGGCAGCTCGACATCGCCAAGAGCAAAGGCAACCGCTACGACATGCCGGTCCTCTACATCACGCAACTGCTGGGGCTGTGCCTCGGCATCGCGCCCAGAGGCTCGGCTTGAACAAGCTCATGATCTCGCCGGAAAAGGTGGTCAAGGCTGTCTATGAGTGACAACGGTCAGAAGAAAACAGGTGCGGTGCTCGTGCAGGGCGGCGGAATCGCCGGCGTGCAGGCGTCGCTCGATCTGGCCAACGCGGGCTTCAAGGTCTATCTCGTCGAGCGCGAGGCGGCCATCGGCGGCATGATGTCCCACCTCGACAAGACCTTCCCGACCGGCGACTGCGCCACGTGCATCGTGTCGCCCAAGCTCGTCGAGTGTGCCCGCAACCTGAACATCGAAATCCTGACGATGTCCGAGTTGACCGACCTCAAGGGCGAGCCGGGCAACTTCAAAGCCACCGTCAAACGGTATCCGCGGTATGTGGATGAGACCAAGTGCAACGGCTGCAGTGAGTGCACCAATGCCTGTCCTGTGCAGATTCCGGATCATTTTGACCGCGAGCTCGGCAAGCGCAAGGCCATCGCCAAGCACTACGCCCAGGCGACGCCGAACATCTTCGGCATTCTCAAGAACGGCCATTCGCCCTGCAAAGTGGCCTGTCCCGCGAATGTCAACGTGCAGGGCTACGTGCAGCTCATCAAGAAGAAGGAATACCTCAAGGCGGTGAACCTGATCCGCGAGCGCAACCCGCTGGCGGCGATCTGCGGCCGGATTTGCACCCATCCCTGTGAGAGCAAGTGCGCGCGAGGCAAGGCTGACGACACGATCGCCATCCGGCTGCTCAAGCGTTTCGCCTCTGATCAGGAAGTGCAAATGCTGGAGGCGGGCAAACTGAGCCTGCCTCCGGAGAAGAAGCCCGCAGCCGGCGCCAAGAAGGTGGCCGTCATCGGAGCCGGCCCGGCAGGATTGACTGTCGCGAGCGATCTTGCCGACAAGGGCTTTGCCGTGACGGTCTACGAGGCCCAACCGGCGGCGGGCGGCATGCTCCGCTATGGCATTCCGGAGTATCGACTGCCGAAGAAGGTGCTGGATCACGAGGTCGAGCTCATCCGGCGTAAGGGCGTGCGTTTTGTCTTCAACTGCCGCGTCGGAAAAGACACTACCATCGAGAAGCTGCGTAAAGACAATGACGCTGTCTTCATCGGCGCTGGCGTCGCCAAGGGCCGCCTGCTCGGTGTGGAAGGGGAGAACAAGCCGGGCGTCCTCCAGGGCGTCGATTTCCTATGTCAAGCCGGCTCGACGGGCAGCAAGCCCGAGGTCAAGGCGAGAGTCGTCGTCATCGGAGGCGGCAACGTCGCCGTGGATGTAGCCCGCACCGCCTTGCGGCTCGGGGCCAAGAGTGTCGAGATGGTGTCGCTCGAACAGCGACACGAAATGCCCGCCTATCCCGAAGAGGTCGAGGCGACCCTGCAAGAGGGCATCACGTTCCGAAACGGCTGGGGACCTCGCAGAATCCTCGGCAACGGCAGCGTCGCCGGCATCGAGCTAAAGAAATGCACGCAGGTCTTTGGCGCCGACGGGCGATTCAATCCAGTCTATGACGAGCAGCAGTGGCTGTCCATCGAAGCCGATCAGATCATCACCGCCATCGGACAGACCAGCGACGATGCATTCATGAGCCATGTCGGAGCGCAGACCCAGGGCCGATACTTCAAAGCGGACCCGGTGACCCTCCAGACATCGCTGGACGGGATTTTCGTCGGGGGCGATGCAGTGAGTGGGCCCAAGTCGGTGATTGAAGCGGTGGCGGCCGGCAAGCGAGCGGCGGAGTCCATTGAGCGGTATCTGAACGGCAAGGACATGGTCTCTCAGCGGTTCGAGGGCACGGTCAAGCCGGTTCCGGAGGAACTGCTTCCCCCGCCGGACGATATCGAGGAGAAGCTTCGCGCGAAGGCCGGCGAGCTGCCCGTGGCCCAGAGAGTCGGCAGCTTCAAGGAAGTGGAGACGGGTCTGACGGAGGAGCAGGCACTGGCTGAGGCGGAACGGTGCCTGAACTGCGCCCTGTGCTCGGAGTGCAAGGAGTGCGTGGAGGCCTGCAAGCAGAATGCGATCGATCACACCATGGGAGAGCGGACGGTCGAGCTGGAGGTCGGCTCGGTCGTTCTGACCACCGGCTTCGAGGAATTCGACGCGAGCCGCAAGGGCGAGTTCGGCTGGGGACGATATCCGAACGTGGTCACGAGCGTCCAGTTCGAGCGGATGCTGTCGGCCGCCGGGCCGTTCGAGGGACACATCGTGCGGCTCTCGGATCGTCGCGAGGCCAAGAGGGTGGCGTGGATTCAGTGCGTCGGCTCGCGCGATTCCAAGTGCGGGAACGAATATTGCTCGTCGATTTGCTGCATGGCCTCGACGAAACAAGCCATGGTGGCCCAGGACCACACGCCGGGCCTGGAAGCGACGATCTTCTATATGGATATCCGCGCCCACGGCAAGGATTTCGATCAATACTACGAGCGGGCCAAGAATCAAAACGGCGTCCGCTATGTCAAGAGCATCCCATCGCGCATTGTCCAGATGCCGGGGACGATGAATCCGCGTGCCCGCTTCGTGGACGAGACCGGCAAGCTGCGAGAGGAGGACTTCGACCTTGTCGTGCTGGCCGTCGGCTTGGAGCCTTCCGCCACCGCCGTCGAACTTGCTTCACGGCTCGGCATCGAGCTCAACGAATACGGCTTCTGCGCGACGCAGCGTTCGCAGCCTCTGTCCACGTCCCAGCCGGGCGTGTTCGTCGGTGGGGCGTTCCAGGAGCCGAAGGACATTCCCGAGACCGTGATGCAGGCCAGCGGCGCCGCTTCCATGGCGATGGAACTGTTGGCGTCGGCGCGCAACACGCGGACGGTGACAAAGAAGTACCCTGATGAGCACGATGTCACGGACGAAGAGCCGCGTATCGGTGTCTTCGTGTGCCACTGCGGCCGGAACATTGGCTCGGTGATCGATGTGGAGCGCGTAACCAAGGACATCGAGGCCGAGCGTGGCGTGGTCTTCGCGACCCACACCATGTTCACCTGCTCGGATACAAGCTTGTCGAACATCCGCCAGCAGATCGTGGAGCACCGGCTCAACCGCATCGTGGTCGCCTCTTGCACGCCGCGGACACATGAGCCGCTGTTCCGCGAGACGATGCGCGAGGCGGGCCTCAATCCATACCTCTTCGAGATGGCGAACATCCGCGACCAATGCTCGTGGGTGCACTCCGGCTCGCCCGAGATCGCCACGCAGAAAGCGACGGAGCTGGTCAAGATGGCGGTGGCACGGTCGCACCTGTTGTCGCCTCTGGAGCCAGGCACGTTGGCCGTCGATCAGAAAGGCCTGGTCATCGGCGGCGGCCTGGCTGGCATGACCGCGGCGCTGGCCCTCGCCAATCAGGGTTTCAAGGTCCACCTCGTGGAGCGAACGCAGCGATTGGGCGGACATCTCTATGACATTCATCACACGCTGGAAGACACCGACGTCGCCGGCCTGACGGCGAGCCTGATCAAACAAGTGCAGGAGCACAAGAATATCGATGTGTTCCTCGCGACGGACGTGGCGGAGGTCAAAGGCCACATCGGCGAGTTCCATGCGACTCTGTCCTGCAACGGCCGGAAATCCGAAGTCAGTGCTGGCGCCGTGATCGTCGCGACCGGTGCCGAGAAGGCCCAGACGACGAAGTTCCTGGGGGGCTCATCACCAAACGTCACCACCCAGGTTGACCTGGACCAGCAAATTCATGAGGGGCGGTTGCTGGCGGGGCTCAAGAACGTTGTCATGATTCAGTGTGCCGGATCGCGTGATGAGGAGCGGCCCTATTGCAGCCGCATCTGCTGCTCGATGGCCGTCATGAACGCACTGGCCATCAAGGCGATATCGCCCGACACCGATGTCTTCGTCCTTTATCGCGACATCCGGACCTACGGTTTCCGGGAGATCTACTACAAGAAGGCCCGC
The DNA here is from genome assembly GCA_963708075.1 of Sedimentisphaerales bacterium. Lineage (GTDB taxonomy): Bacteria > Planctomycetota > Phycisphaerae > Sedimentisphaerales > Anaerobacaceae > PLanc-01. The sequence continues at coordinate 6,753,791 of OY970194.1, read as the reverse complement.
GAAGCAGGGGTGGTATTCCTTCGATATACGCCGGAGCGGCCGCCGGTCGTGTCCGAGACTGGTGGGCTCAAGGTCAGCGTCAACAGTCCGGACTTCCCCGAGCCGATCGATATCGAGACGGACTTGGTCGTCTTGAGCACGGGCATTGAGGCTGACCGCCAGAACAATAAGCGAGTCTCCGATATGCTCAAAGTGCCGCTCAATGCGGATGGCTTCTACGTCGAGGCACATATGAAGCTGCGGCCGGTGGATTTTGCCACCGAAGGTATCTTCCTGTGCGGCCTGGCGCACTCGCCGAAGTTCATCGACGAGAGCATCGCCCAGGCGCGAGCAGCCGCGGCCAGGGCGGCGACCGTGTTATCCAAGACACACCTCGACGTCAGCCCGCAGGTCTCTCGCGTCGATCAGAGCAAGTGCATTTCGTGCATGACGTGCGTGCACGTCTGTCCATACGGCGCCCCGTTCTGCAACCTGGATGGCAAGGGCCAGATCGAAGCGGCGAAGTGCATGGGCTGCGGCATCTGCGCCTCCGAGTGCCCAGCACGGGCGATCCAACTGAACCATTTTGAGACCGACCAGTTCCGAGTGATGATCCGCACGCTCTTCGACGACGGCGCCGGAGTATCAAAGGAGAAGGTAGCGGTTAAGGTATCATAAATCATATGGAAGAACCCGAATTCCAACCGAGAGTCCTGGCCTTCTGCTGCCACTACTGTGCCTATGCGGCGGCGGACCTGGCGGGCACGATGCGGATTCAGTATCCGCCGAACGTCCGCATCATCCGCACGCCCTGCACGGGGCGGCTGGAGACCGAATTCCTGATCAAGGCATTCGAGACCGGCGCGGACGGTGTCCTCGTGGCCGGCTGCCTCGAAGGCGGCTGCCACCACACCAGTGGCAACCTCTACGCCAAGCGGCGAGTCCAGTACATGCGCGACATGCTGGAGGAGATGGGCCTGGGGAAGGAACGCCTGCGCATGGTCAATATCTCGGCGGCTATGGCGCGACCTCTGTCAGACGCCATCACTGACATGGTCGAGACCGTTCGCAAGCTCGGCCCCAGCCCCGTCACCCGCAACGGCCACAAGGCTAAACAGCCCGAATCGCAGATTGATGCGTCGACTTGGAATCCGCAGTCCGCAATTCGCAAGCCGCGATCGAAGAAAGTGGAGAAGACTTCATGATCGTTGCCGAAAGAAAGAAGATCCCGGAGCTGTTGGATATCGTCAAGGGGCACAAGAAGCTGCTCGTGCTGGGCTGTGGAACGTGCGTGACGGTCTGTCTGGCCGGTGGCGAACGTGAGGTCGGCATCATCAGTTCAGCCCTGCGCATTTCATCGCGGCTGCAGGGCGTCGATCTGGCAGTCGAGGAGCTGACCATCGAGCGTCAGTGCGACAACGTCTTCATTGAGCAGGCGGCCGATGCCATCCAGAGGAATGAGGCGGTCCTTTCGCTGGGCTGTGGCGCCGGCGTTCAAGCCGTCGCGGAACGTTATCACAACACGCCCGTCTATGCGGGTCTGGACACGGCGTTCATCGGCATCTTGGAGGAGCAAGGCATCTGGACGGAGAAATGTGCCGCCTGTGGGGCATGCGTGCTGCACGAGTACGGCGGCATTTGCCCCGTCACCCGGTGCGCGAAGCGGATGCTCAACGGTCCGTGCGGTGGGTCTTGCGAGGACCGCTGTGAGGTCCGGCCGGACGTCCCCTGCGCCTGGCAGCTTATCTACGCACGCCTCAAGGAAATAGGACAGCTCGACCGCCTTCGCCGGATCGCGCCGCCCAAGAACTGGAGCCGCAGCCTCGACGGTGGCCAACGCCTCATCGTGCGCCAGGACCACCGGATCTGAGGTAGATTAGAGAATTGACTCGATCTCCACGCTGACATCGGCAGGGTACGAACCGGCGTCGTTCGAATTGATCGTGTCTGAGCGGAGCAAGATGCAATCACAGTACCAGTAGACGTTCCCAGATGCGGTGCCAAGAATCGCCGCGGCTGTCCTGAGAATCATGTCTCCATTTTGTCTCCACCCCCATCCATTTCGGCAGAAACCGGCACGCCGGAACCCCCTGTCAATCGCAAAAAACGCGGCTTTCAACATTTATCGGTCCGGAAAACGGACTGGTTGTCCGATCACCCCTGCGGGAAAATGGCTCCTCGTCTGCCGTGCAACGAGTAACGGAGGCGTAGCCGAGGCTGGGGGCCCGGCCTCAAGGTATGAGAGAGGGTGCTGCGCCGCGGTATCTCCTCATCCGATCCTCGCTACCGCAACGCTCTTTACCATCTGCTCGTGAGCCAGACCAGCTGCTATCGGTACTGGGGAGAAGGGCTCTGGGCCGACCGGGGTCGGGAACTCTGCCGTCGCACGATGGACATCCTCGATGAGTTGATAGGGATGGTCGATGATGGAAGGTGATGTGTGCGGCCATGGCCGTCCCGGACGAGCGACGAGGCTGCAGCCGAGCAGAGAGGATTACGGGCGATGGAGCTTAAGAGGGAAACGGATTCTGCGTCCGTTGCCCATGTGCGGTTTCAGGCTGTGTCTCGCCTGATGAGCGATGCATGGGGCCGATCCGTTGCGCCTCCGACTAAGGCGACCGGACAACCAGTCCGTTGCCCGGGTCTGTAAGTGCTTGCAGTAAAACGACTAATGATTGTCATTACAGGACTTATGATGCTGGCCGAAGCAGAACCGAAGCCGCGCCAAAGGCGAAACGAATCCGCTTGTGGCGCGCCTGTTGCGCGCTTCACGGCTTGGGTTGGTCCCCGAGTCTATCCAGTGACAAGAAGTACCCGCATCACAGTGTCGGTCTCCCTGGGTCATCGTGCCTGCGGCTCGCCAACGGCGTCAAGCACTGTTGGAGATCATTGCATCGTCGTCAGAGTGAACTGTAGGTCGCGGCCGTTAGATTGCCGCATCGCGACGTGTTCAGCCGGCCTCCGCCACAGTTGGGCATAGTCCTCTTCTTCGCGGATTGACCATATGACTTGGATGATCGTTCCGCCGAGGGCGGCACCGATATGACCCGGTGCAGGCGGCGACAACCCAACGAAAGCGGAAGGGGCACCGCTGTGACTATCGCTAACCTGGGGACAAACCGCCTGTCTGGGCGCTCTGAATGCCGATTTTGTCTCTATTCCCCGTCGATTGTCTTGCAAGGAAGCATTTTGCACGTGAATTCCCCCGGGGATGGCGGTATATTTGTATGTTAGGAGATTGGCACCGTTGCCGGGCAGAGGTTATATGGGAAATATCAGCTAAGGGCGTCGAGCTTCCTGTGGGTTCATGTGCAGGCGGCGGCACCGGCACATGCTGCCAATGTCGCCCTGACACACGCCGAAGTCCCGTAGTGAGGCCTTGTTCAAAGGGTGCAAAAGTGACGTGCGCACAGCATATGGGTCGCGTGCCAACGACCTCGTGACCTTCTCGCATGTCACTACCTGTAGCGGCTGTCAATCGTAAAGGCACAACAGCAGGGAGTCGAGGCAGACGAACCCGGAATGCACCTGTGGCAGACAACTGAGAGGGGTAGAAATGAAGACGATGCGAGTGGCAGCTCTGTTGGGTTTCGTGCTCACCGTGTTTGGCGGCAGCCAACTCGCTTCCGCCCAGTTGCTTGTCGATTCGGACTTCAACGCCAGTTCTGACAGTACAGCCCTGCGAACGAATTCAGCGGGTCAGGACTGGTATGAAAGCCGCCAGGATGGCACGGCTGGCCCAACTCTTCTCACCCTCGACACTGCTTCTGTAGGCGGTAACGCTACGAAGAAGGCCAAACTGACCGGAAGCACTGCCGCCACCGGCGGCAATGCCTATTTGACGCAGGAATTCAGCTCCGCGCAAACGGGGCGTTTTTCGGTGCAGTGGCGTATTTACGTGGATTCCATACTCAATATCTCCGGCCATCCCGACTGTGCCGGCTGGATGCTGATCGGAGACGATTCAAACCCCAGTAGCAGAGGACCGAACGCGAACGACAGTGAGCGATTCGTCTATATGGCCTTCCATAAGGATGGCGGCGGCACAAGTGGCACGATGGATTTGGTCGCGATGGAGAGAGGCAGTACGACGCTGACCCCCATAGCAACGAACCTGTCCCTCAAACAATGGTACACCATCAGAGTAGATCTGGACCTTGCCGCTGACGCGTACGATGTGTATGTGGATAACAACAAAGTCGCAGCCGCATGGCCCGCAAGAAACCCGAAAGACAGCGTCACCCATATCAGTTTTGCACAGTGGAACGATGGTGCCGGCACCTTCTACGTGGACGACGTCACGGCGGAGACATCAGGGACGGACCAGGCTGGCGAGATTGTGGTTGTGGATGAGAGTTGGTACGGTGGTGGTCTTGTTGGGGGCCCGGAAATGCCTATCCAGAACCCGGGCCAAGTGGCCCAATCATGGTCGGTCACCCGCGCGCCGGCCGGAGCCTCTGTAACAGGATTCTCGTACGTGATCGAGGTCCGCCCTGTAGTGCGTGAAGTTGGGGGCCCCTCACCTTTCCGGTGCAGTGACTATGAGATAGGTCTTTCCTCTGCGACGCGTGGCGGGACAGGGAACTACTTGCTTGCGTGGGACAACTTGGGGGGAGACACGGATCAGAATCTGGACGATGACGCGGAAAACGATAACGATATAGCGTTGGGAAGCGCGGCTTCAGGCCACGTGACAAACGCTTTCAACGGCCAGCCGGTCAACCAGAACTGGTACTTCCGTGTGAACGACACGGTAAGCGGCTCCAATTACGGCTGCCTGACACGTCTGAAACTCGTTATCCAATATGCTATCCCCTCGATTCACATCCCATCTGTGACGACGGAGGTGGCCACAGGCGTCCAGTGTGCCTCGGCCACAGTCAACGGCAAGATTGTCGATGATGGGGGTGAGGCATGTCAGTATCGGTTCCGGTACAAGATGGAGGGCGGATCCTACGTCTACACCAGCTATACTGGCTCCAAGCGAACCAGTGAATCCTTCAGCCAGACGCTGACGGGTTTGAGCTCGGGGACCAAGTATTACTTTGCTGCCCAGGCCAAGAACTCTGCTGGGGAAAGCGCCTGGGGCAACGAGCTGAGTTTCACGACGGCTGGGGTCACGGTGGAGACCCAGGCGGCCACAACCATCAAATGCAGCTCGGCTACACTGAATGGCAAGATCGTGGATGATGGAGGCCAGGCATGCCAGTACCGGTTCCGGTATAAGACAGCGAGCGGGTCCTATACCTATACCAACTACAGCGGCTCCAAGCGGACCAATGAGTCCTTCAGCCAGGCGCTGACGGGATTGAGCCCGGGGACTGCGTACTACTTTGCCGCTCAGGCCAAGAACTCTACGTGCGAAAGCGCCTGGGGCACCGAGCTGAGCTTCACGACGGTGCGAATCCAGGCCGATACGCAGGCGGCCACAGCTATCAAGTGCAGTTCGGCCACGCTTAACGGCAAGGTCACCGCCGATGGGGGCGTGGCGTGCCAGTACAAGTTCCGGTACAAGAAGGAGGGTGGAACCTACACCGAAACCGCCTGGACGGGCTCCAAGACGGCCGGCCAGACCTTCAGCCAGGCGATCACCGGCTTGGATCCGGGGACCCGATACTACTTTGCCGCCCAGGTCAAGAATTCCAGTTGCCAAAGCGATTGGGGTATCGAGCTAAGCTTCATGACAATCCTGCGAGCGGAGACGCGGGCCGCTACCGATGTCAAATGTACCACCGCCACCCTGAACGGCAGGATCGCCGACGACGGCGGCGAGGCGTGTCAGTACAAGTTCCGGTACAAGAAAGAGGGCGGAACCTACATCGAAACGACCTGGACTGGCGCCATGCGAACCAATGAGTCCTTCAGCTACGCGCTGACGGGATTGAGTCCGGGGACCAAGTATTACTTCGCCGCCAAGGCCAGGAACTCCACCTGCGAAACCCTCTGGGGCACTGAGTTGACATTCACGACGTTTAGAGCACCAGTCGTCACGACCCAAGCGGCCACGCCCGTCAAAGTGGCCACGGCTACGCTCAATGGTAAGCTCACCGACGATGGGGGCGCGGTGTGTGAGTATCGGTTCCGATACAAGAAGGAAGGTGGGGCGTATACCGAAACCCCCTGGACCGGCTCCAAGCGGACTGGCGAGACCTGTAGCCAGACCATATCGGGATTGAATCAGGGCACGAAGTACTTCTTTGCCGCACAGGCTAGGAATGCGGGCTGTGAAGGGGCCTGGGGGAGTGATCTGAGTTTCACCACCCTGGCCATTGAGAAGCCCACGGTATCCACCCTGGATGTGACTAACATAGAGGCGATGAGCGCCACGTTGGCCGGCAAGATCGTGGACGATGGTAACGAGCCGTGCCAGTATCGGTTCAGATATCGATGGACGATTGAGCCCCTGATTCCTCTGCTCCCCAGCACGTCCATCCAGTCGGTCGCCCGCGAACAAGACTCCTCTGACGGAGTCCCTTCGATCCATGAGGCCAGCGAGAATACGGTCTCTGGTGGGGTTAGCGGCCCTATCCAGTTAGGCTGGCCCGAGAAGTACACTTCCTGGAGAGGGTCTGTGCAGGAGACCCTTCCCAATTTCAGCGAGGTCTTATCTGGATTGCTGACTCCTAACATAGAATACCGCGTGGCCGCACAGGCGATGAACTCCGCAGGCGAGAGTGACTGGGGCAATGAGGTAACCTTCCGCTCTCTCGCCGCCCCTGTGATCACGGATCTTTATGGCACGTATTTCACTCGTATCAAGAAGGGCGTCTACTTCCTGGATGGGATCTCCCTGACTGAACAGATCACAGTCAGGATCAACTGGAACGGACTCGTGCCAGGCAAGGTCCAGTGGCGAACGCCGAGGAAAACGTACGAGGAGACATGTTCAGCACGCCAGACCAAGGTATCCCGCTCCTTCGACGTGGGTACGGAGTTTGGCGCAGGCGGCAAGCTCCAGGTGAGGGCGACCTCCAGCGGGCCGGACGGCAAGGAATCGCTCTGGGTGGCCGCCAACTTCACGGTCATCCCGCAGCCACCGATGCCCTCGGGCATGGTGCTAAGACCCGTAGTGTCTCCGTACGGAGGCGACGAGGTAGCGAGCCTGGTGTATGATTCCGGGCCATATCTCGTACAGGTTCTAGACGCGGATATGAGCCTCTACTATGGACTCAGCATTCCCAATGCCGTTCCGATGTTCGGCGGGAATGATGTCACGACCAAAGTCCAGGGTGTAGACAAGCTAACGGTGAACTCGCAAGGCGTAGGCATACTCACGATGATTGTCGATGCACCTGCTGAGATTGGTCTTGTAGATCGTTGCGTCTTGTGGGTCGCGGGCGTGGACCTGGAATTCGGCCTGACTGGCTACGCCAATTTCTATTTCGACGGGAACTCCTGGGTTACGTCTGGCCAACAACGCTTCTGGAATGACACTCGGGTGCCTATCTGGAGTTGGGGTTACTCGCTGGAGGGAATTGGTTTGTCGCTCACGGTGGGGGTGGAGTCTCACATGGCTAACATTCTCCTCCCGGAGGCACAGGGGAATACTCTGGCTTGGGCTGGCACGGTGTCCCTTTGGATCCCGGCTTGGGCTGAGGGGGTGGCGGATGCATATGTGGCCGGCCTCGAGGTAGAAGCCAAAGGTGCTGGACTCAACATCGAGTGGACCGAACCTGGCCATGAGCTTCTGGAGTTCTGCCTCGACTTCCGTGTGGAGGTGTCGGCACACATTTGGCGTTGGGACGCGTCCAAAACCTTCGGCCCCTGGGAGTATTGCCCGTACGACAGATCGCTGAGCAGTCAAGCCCAGCAAAGCCTCTCCATCGCATCTGCTACAGGCCAAGTCCCCCTGGACGTAGGTAGTGAAGGATGGAAGTTGATGGGGCGTGACTACCTCGGGCCTGACTACGGCGTGTGGCTGCCGCCCACGACCGACCATCAGGGGGGTACGGCCGATCTGACTGTCCTCTCGGCCACCACCGGCGCACAAGGTGAAGGTGGAGCGGAACAGGTGCTACAAACGAAGGTCTTTGAGTATTCGGAACCCGCTGTCGCAGCCGACAAGGGCGAATTGCTGCTGGCCTGGGTCTACGACAACCCCGCCCGCTCCAGCGTCAACTGCACGCAGGTCGTATTTAGCACGTCTCATGAGGGTACTTGGACCCCGCCTGTCGCGATCCACGACGACGGGACAGCGGACTTCTCGCCCCAACTGGCCGTGCTGCCGGCGGGAAAGGTTCTCTGTGCCTGGCAAAATGTGAACCGGTCGTTGCCTGACAGTGTGGATCTGGCAGGCATGGCCGCCGCGATGGATATTGCCGTGGCCTCGTATGACAGCGCCACAGGACTGTGGAGGACAACGGCGCTGACCAACGACTCCCATCTGGATTATATGCCGCAGATCGCAGCGGCGACCAACAATACAGCTCTGGTCACGTGGGTCTCCAATGAAAAGGATGATATCTTCGGCCAGGACCCCAACGCCCCCAATACGATCCGGTATTGCTTCTGGAATGGCAGGACTTGGTCCAAGCCGAGCGTCGCCGGCACGGGAATCGGGTCTTTGCTGCGCCCCACACTGGCCTACGACGGCACGAAGGCGGTGTACGTCTATGCCGCAGACGCCGACTGGGACACGGGGACAGACGAGGACAAGGAACTCTATGCCCTGGTCTATGAGGGCACCCAATGGTCCAAGCCACTGCGACTGACCAACGACAAGGTTCCCGATGTCAATCCGCAGGTCGTGTTCGATCAAGGTGAGCCGCTGCTGGTCTGGTACAGGGACGGGAGCATCGTTAGTTGTCGTGGCTTGGATACGAGTATGCCCCAGCACATCGTGCAAATCACGGGCGTGGGTGCCAGGGACTTCCGCTTGGCCAAGGGCCCGACGGGGAGAGTCTCGCTGGTCTGGACCAGCTTCTCGACCGCGTCGAAGGGCACGGATGTCTTCACCGCCACGTATGATCCGGCGTTCGGTGTCTGGAGCAGTGCCTATCCGCTGACGTCGGACAGCGATGTGGAGAAAGCCCTCGCTGTCACGTACGTGGACTCTGATGAGTTGGCCTTGGCCTACAACAAGGACAGGATCAGGAGCCACGCCAAGGGAGTGCCGGAGATATACCAGACGGATCTGTGCGTGCTGCGCCATGGACTCGGCAGGGATCTGGCCGTGGCGGCAGAGGACATCTCTGTGAGCCCGGCCAATCCAAAGCCCGGCAGCAAGATCCAGATCGCCGCCGTTATTCATAACCTGGGAGATGTGGCGGAAGCCAACGTGCCCGTGGCGTTCTATCACGGCAACCCACACGAGGGCGGCGTGCGAATCGGCGGTTTCCAAACCATCGCAGGACCCATCCCCGCCGGGGGCACGGCTACGGTCACGGTCTCCTGGACGATTCCAAAGGTCAACAGCCCACAGCAGATCTACGTAACGGCCTCCGTCGCGACGAATTCCCAGATCGGCTTGGAGGAACGGAATCAGACCAACAACATCGCCCACATCTCGCTGATGGCCCCGGACCTCATCGTGAAGTCTGTCTCCGTGGAGAAGATCGGATACAAGGCCCGCAGCATCACGGCGACGATCGCGAATGCAGGGGTAGTGGCTGCTCAGAATGTGGGCGCGACCATCCGCAGGGATTCCCTCGATGGCCAAGCGCTGAAGAGCTTCACCATCCCTGTGATCGACGCCAATTCCTCCCAAGAGGTGAGTTTTGACTGGGACATCTCGGCCGTGGACTTCAACGATCCTGACGCCGTCTTGTATGTGGTGGCCGATGGAGGCAACTCAATCACCGAGTCGGACGAGCACAACAACACGAGCTTGTGTCTGGTCCATGTGAGCAAGAGGGGAGACATCACCGACGATGGCAGTGTCGATTTCGACGATCTGATGGTGCTTTCCGAGCAATGGCTCGGCAGCGGCAGTGATTCCGAGGGAAAGCCCAATGGCGACGCGAACCACAACGGCCGCATCGATGCCGTGGACCTTGCCATCCTCAGTAAGAATTGGCATTGGGCGGCCGCATGGCACACGGAGTGACGGCCGACTGGTTCTGTCTTAGCACGACAGGGATCGCCCATCCACGGTCCCATCAGAATGTGAAGGTATTGTTGCGGCGTGACATCCGAAGGACAATGCCGGTTGAAGGTAACTGCATACGCGGTTGTGAGTCTTCGTCGCCAATCGCCTGATGAAGTTGCGGGCATCTTTAACATCTGAGAGCGTAACACTATTGGCGACTGAAACACCGTGGGCAATTGAGCCACGCAAAGTGACAAGCGCATCGAGTGCCGCAGTGGCTTGCTTGGCCGAACGGCCGCGCCAGCACCACGAGGAAGATAGCGACCGTAGCCCGATGGTTTTGTCAGACAGTTTATCTACCCTTAGACACACATGCAGGTGCAGATCAGCTTTCTGTGTCCAAATGTCGGTGTGTGGGTCATACGCGTAAACGTTCTTCTCGGCCGCACCGTATCGTATGGGTCCGGACTCGTTCCCCCGAACACATACACCTTGTCGTCCCAAGCTCAGGTGGCATGACCGCACCGCGCTGCTGGCATGTCAGCCCTCCTGGTCCATGCATCGGTAGCGGGATCATACATCTCTACCGCGGCCGTCACCGAGTAATGACTCGGGAACCCTCCGATGACGTAGAGTTTTCCATCCAGGACACAGCCGGACACGAAACCTCGCGCCGTGGGCATAATGGCTTTGTACGTCCAGGTATCCCCTGCAGCGACCACAATACCGGCAAGGCCCAAGACGGCGATGGCCGCAAAACTAGCCTTACAAGACTGAGGCGATTTCATGTTGCACCTCCCTTTCTCTTCACGCATCCTCACTCGGAGTTGATCGGTATGCGTCCTACGGTTTGACCGCTCGATCATAGATTCGCACGTCATCGATCAGGCCGGACCAGAAGGTGCCGGGGGCGAGCGTACTACCGGCCCCGACGTGCAAACCCGTGTAGGTTCCCGCCAGCGTCGTCTGTGTGTCCCTGACTGCTTCGACGTTATCCACGTAGAGAATCCTGTTGGTGCCATCCCAGACAAGGCCAACGCGGTGCCATGCGCCATCCGTGATGATTATGGTAGACTTCAACATCTTCCCGGTACGCCCGGAGCTCTTGAGTTCTGTGGCCAACGTGCCGTCCGGCGCACTCGCCACCAGCCAGTTGGCCCCCTTCTCCTGAGAGAGGATCACGTGCCCCGGCGCATCGCCCTTGACCCAGGCAAAGATACTGAAGGGGCCTTCTGCTGGATCGCGAATGAACTCAGTTTTCACACAGTCATCCACGCCATCGAGCTGTAGGGCGCCGCCGAGATTGCCGCCGGTCGGCTGCCATACAGCGCCACCATGCAGAGTGCCGTCGTGGTCATTGATACTCTCATGGGCTATGTCACCTTCCACGTCATCCAGCTTCCAGTGGGCGATCAAGCCCAACTCCGGGATGACCGTTCCCAAATACTGTGTTAAAAGCTCAAGGTCCTTTGCATCGACGACGCCGTCGCGTTTGGCCGCAGGAGCGATATCGGCCGAGACGTCATTGGCCTCTATCGCTTTCATCAGAATGGCCCGGTCCTCTTCGTCCACCTTCCAGTCGTTGTTCAGGTCCGCCCGCTTGGCCAGGACCATATCCAGTGCCGCCCTCGCATCGACTCGACCCCAACCATAGTAGTCATCTCTCCCCGGATCGCCGAGGTCCTTTGCAGACCGCTCCAGGAAGTGCCGAGCCTCGTCGTTCGTGAGATTGGGCTCCACGGACAGAATCAGGGCCGCTACGCCGGCTACGATTGGAGTGGCAGCAGAAGTCCCACCAAATGGGATGTAGTCTGTGATGCGGAGGCCCCTGATGATCCCGTTACCGCCGGGGCTTCCGGCAATATCGGTGGTCCAGATGGCGAATACGTCCCCGGCCGAGCCGGGCGGATATGGCCCGCCCGGAGCCATAATGTCCAACTCCGGCCCGTAATTACTATAGCCCCAGCGCAGGTCCCTGTGGTCCGTGGCGCCAACAGCGATAACCTCCGGATACCTCGCGGGGTAATACACCAACGCGTTGGCGTTGATCGCAGGGTACACAAGAACACATCCTTTGCCGTTTCGACCGATTCCTCCTGGTTTTGTGATATCCACTATCGCCGAGTGAATGATGGGAGTTGGGTAGTTAGTGGCCCCTCTCCCATTTAAGATGTCGGCGCCATGTGCCGCAGCCCAACGGAGTGCCGTCGCCCCGATGTCTTCCGTGGCGGGGTTGGATTGTATCTGTGTTTGTCGGATGGGCATCACCTTGCAGTTCCAGGTAACTCCCGTGACGCCAATAGAGTTGTTGCCTTGAGCCGCGACAAGACCCGCACAAGCTGTGCCGTGGAGGTTTGTCTCCCCAACAAGGGTGGGGTCTGGAAACGGGTCATTCTCGTAGAAATCGTATCCTGCGACCAGGTTGTCGATCAGGTCAGGATGGCTGGTGTCAACGCCGCAGTCGAGGACGGCAACCACAATGTTCGGGTCTCCCGTCGTAATCTCCCACGCCTCCGGCGCGCGAATGTCCGCACCGGGTGTCCCACCTGACTGGCCCGTGTTGTGCAGGTGCCATTGCATGGGGAAGTATTCGTCGTTCGGGAACACGCCGAGGTTATTGGGATCTTCTCCCGCCGATGCAATCCCAACCCTTTGGTCAACAACAGCGCCGTCCGGCACAACTTGGTCACCGAGCTTCGGCTGGAATGCAGTATTCGGGCATGCCCACTCGACCTCGGGGCAGTGGTTGAATGCCTCAAGGGCAGCAAAGACAGCCTCGGCGTCCGGCCCCAGGACCTCCAGGAGATACTCCTGCTCCGTGAACTCCATCCGCTTCTTGAGCCGGCAATCCACCTTCTCGCAAAGGCGTTGAAGCTGTTTCATCTCCGCGCCCGGCACCATTCGTACGACGATCTCTGGGATGATCGCCACCGTTTGCCCGTTGGATGAGAACAGGAGAGCCGCAAAAGCGACCCGTCCCTGCTGTCTGAGTCTTGTGATGGCCCGTTCATTCTCGGCCGCGGGACCGGCATTCTCCACCATGTAGATGCCGTGCCAATCCGTCCCGCCGACCGGCGTCGTATGGTCCGGATCGAGGGCTGAGATGTCGCTCGACGCGGTAATGCCGCCGGCCTTCTCGGCACACTTGACCACGTATCCTCGCTCAGGCTGAGGGGTGAAACGAAACTCTTCGTTCCCAACTGTGATCGTGTAGACCTCCGCCCAAGCAGCTGGCAAGAAGCACAGGATGGCAAGCAACGCGACAGCAGTCACGTGGGTCGCCGTTTTCCCGTGCGTACCTGTTCCGCCAGTCTGAACATCCTGGCCCGGCCTCCGGGCTGTGTGGTTCTTGGTCGTCGCTTTCATGGTTCTGCCCTTTCTGGCTCCTCGGCCAAAGCACTTGCGACACTGGAACGCTGATTCGCCTATTTCAGGAGCTGCGAAGAGCGACCTTGGAACGCTGGTTCACAGCCATGCCTCTGTAATCCAATCACCTGAAAATCTTGGATGCTGCGCGAATTCCAGAATTTCTCTTGCGGGAGATCTGTGGAGACGTGCAAGTCCTTGACACACCCTGGTTTATCGCTTGCGGATACTCACTGGGCTCGCTACCATAGGCTCCAGCAGGGTCAGTCCGATGGCGTGGAGGCGCCAAGCCGTAGTCGATGGGGTAGCGAATATGAAACGCCGCGATCAGACGGACATGGGGGGAACGGGGGCAGCGTTTCTCACCACGCATTGGTCTGAGATCGAAGACGTCAAAGCCCATGAGGACAAAGAGCGAGCGCTGATCGGCCTGTTGCTCCAAAGGTATTGGAAGCCGGTGTATTGCTACCTACGTCGCAAGGGCTACGACAACGAGCAGGCCAAGGACCTGACCCAGGGTTTCTTTCACGAAGTGGTCCTGAACCGCAACCTGATCCAGCGGGCTGATTCATCCAAGGGACGGTTTCGCTCCTTCCTGTTGCACGCCCTGAACATGTATCTTCTGAATGAGCGACGGAGAGAAGCTGCTCAGAGACAGATTCCCAAGGACAAGATCGTCTCGCTGGATGCCATTGAGCCGCCTGTTCTGCCGGAAAGCGTCGCGCAGTCCAGTCTGGAGGATTTGTACAACTACGCCTGGGTCTCCGCCTTGCTCGATCAGGTCCTCTCGGAAGTGAAAGCCGACTGCCGTGAGCAGGTGATGGAGACCCACTGGCAGGTCTTCCATGACAGGATCGTCCAGCCTCTGCTGAACAGCGTAAAGCCTCCATCGTTGACGGAAATCTGTGAGAGATATGGCATTCAAAGTGAGAAGCAGGCCTCGAACATGATGATCACGGTCAAGAGGCGCTTCCAGGCCACACTGAGGCAACATCTCCGCCGTACGGTGGCTTGCGAGAGCGAAATGGATGAAGAACTGAAAGAAATCATGGGATTTCTTCCGCAAAACGCGCAACATTCCCAATAAAGAGTGGAGTTATCTGGGGAGCACGAAGTTGCTCCTTCCGCAAAGTGGCGTCCGGGCCAGGGAGCGGATGCCCGTCGAATCCGACGGCGTTTGCGTCATTCGTCAGTTCAGGCGGTTTGAGAATGGACAGAGACTCGGCATTTGGCGCTGAACCCGAACAGTTGCGGGAGCTTCTATCCTTCGGTTCTCGAAGAGGGAAGCCCGCAAGACGAAGGGACTCCTACCGTCTCGTTGGAACTGTTTGCGACGTCCGGTAGTCGGATCGGCCCCTACAGGCTCGTTCGCGTGCTCGGCGAAGGGGGTATGGGCATCGTCTACTTGGCCGACCAGGAACACCCCATCAGACGCCAGGTCGCCTTGAAAATCATCAAGCCGGGCATGGATACCAAGCAGGTCATTGCCCGCTTTGAGGCCGAGCGTCAGGCCTTGGCCCTCTTGGACCATCCGAGTATCGCTCACGTCCACGACGCCGGGACAACGGAGGCCGGGCGGCCCTATTTCGCGATGGAATACGTCAAAGGCGTGCCTATCATTGAACACTGCGACCGCCAAAAGCTCACGATCGAGGAACGCCTCCAGTTGTTCCTGGAGGTCTGTGAGGCCATTCAGCATGCCCATACCAAGGGCATTATACACCGGGACATCAAGCCGTCGAACATCTTAGTTCTGATTGAGGGTGAGAAGGCGACGCCTAAGGTGATCGATTTTGGGATCGCCAAGGCGGTGAGCCAGCCTTTGACCGAGCGAACACTCGTGACGGAACAGGGTCAGTTTGTCGGCACGCCGGAGTACATGAGCCCGGAGCAGGCGGAACTGACCGCCCAGGACGTCGATACCCGCTCGGACATCTACTCGCTCGGTGTGGTGCTCTACGAACTGCTGACGGGCGTACTACCGTTTGACCCCAAGACCCTTCGCGAAGGCGGGCCTGACCAGACCCGCAGGGTGATCTGCCAAGAGGAGCCTAAGACACCCAGCACGCGTCTTACAGCCCTCGGTGAAGAGGCCAGGACTATCGCCGAAGGTCGCCGCACGGATGTTGCCTCGTTGGCTAGACGTTTGCACAGGGAACTGGAGTGGATTCCACTCAAGGCGATGCGTAAGGACCGCACCCGTCGCTATCGGTCGGCCTCCGAGCTTGCAGATGATATTAGGAACTATCTGTACGGCAATCCTCTGATCGCCGGGCCCGAGACGACCACGTATCGAGTCAAGAAGTTCGTGCAGAAACACGCCGGCGCGGTGGCCACGGTCGTGCTTATGGCAGCGGTGATCATGCTGGGCTTCGTCGTGAGCACCACGATGTACTTCCGAGCGGAGAAGGCACGCCAGAGAGAGACGGCGGCTCGCACACAGGCCCAAAGCCTGGGCCATATCGCCCAAGGCGGCCGTTATGCCGCGCAGATGAAGCTCGCGCATGCGGCCTACAAGGCGGGCAAGATTGGGGGTGCGCTGGAATTGCTCAAGGCGCAGAGACCGCCACCAGGCCAGCCGGACTTTCGCGGCTTCGACTGGCGATATCTCTATCGGCTCTGCTCGAGCAGCCGGGCAGACGTGCTGGCCACCAACGCTGGCGGCTTTCAATCGGTCGACTACTCGCCGGATGGTCGCACGCTGGCGTTCGGCGCCGGCGACGGCTTTGTAGAGCTATTCGATGCGCAAACGCGACAACGCATCAGACGCTGGCAAGCCCACGAGGGCACCATCGATTACCTGGCCTTCTACCCCCGGGACAACACATGGCTGGCCACGGTCAGCGGCGACGACGGCACCCTGAAGATGTGGGACATCGTCCGCGAGCGCATCCTCTTCTCGACCAGCGTGGGCCGGGGGGCGTTTGTCGACTTCGCCTTCAGTCCCGGCGGAAGGTTTCTGGCCACACGGGCAACCGATACCCGATCGATTGACCTCTGGGAACTGCATACCGGCTCAGCCGGCGCGACACCCACGCTCGCGTTGAGGACGAACCTTGGCTTCTTGGGGCCGGCGGCGTTCTCGCCGGATGAGCGAACCATGGCTGTCTGCAATCAGACGAAGGACACGCCAGCGATGAATGTTGCCTTGTACGATCTGGTTGACGGCGTCCTGACGAATCTTCCCATAGCCCATGTCGATTTCATCATGTCTGCCGCTTTCTCGCCGGATGGAAGCACGCTGGCCACGGGTGGCGCGGATGAACGCGTCGTGCTGTGGGACGTGAAACGGCAGGCAACCATGTACACCAAGCGAAGCGACTTTATCCACGTCAACTCGGTCGCTTTCACGCCGGACGGCCGGACCCTGTTCGCCGGCAGTCTCGACCAGAACATTCGCTCCTGGAATGTCGAAGAACCGGCGCAGACTGATCTCTTGCCTGGGCACAGCGCAGCCGTCAATCAACTGGTCATTGCACCCGACGGACGTTCGCTCGCTTCGGCCAGTGATGACGGCACCGGCCGGCTCTGGTCTCTGCAGACGGCGGATTTCGCGTCCTCCCTTCCGCCCTGCGAAGAGTTCACTACGCTGTTTCCTCCCAGGGACATGCCTTCACCGCAGCGTGAACAACTCGTGATCTTTGGAGTCGCCGTATCTCCCGCTCAGGACCGGGCCGTCGCTGCCGAGAATTACAGCCTCATCTTGTGCGATCTGGGAACCGGAACCATCCTGGCCCACGTGGCCATGACCGATGTCTTCAAGGTCGGAGACCCGGGGTGGGGGTTCGGGAGGCTTACGTTTTCGCCGGATGGCCGGGAACTGGCCGTGGGGAGCAGCGACGGAAGGGTCGCCTTCCTTGATGCGGACACCTTGGAGAGGGTGAAGGAGCCTCTGAAGCTTCACGACGGCCTGATCACTCACATCGCCTACGCCTTGAACGGGACGGTCATGGTGACGGGGGGCGGATTTGGCACGGGGATCAAGCTGACCGACGTGGCGAGCGGGCGGATGATCGCGAACTTCAGCGGCGTGGTGGGCTCTTCTCCAATGCAGCCCCTAGCAGTGTCGCGCGATGGTAGACGACTCGCCACCGGGAGCCCGGAAGGATGGGTGCACGTCTGGGACATCGCGCAGCACCGCGTCGTGGCCAGCAGCCCGCAGAAGGTGCGTTTTCTGGATTCCGTGGTGTTCTCGCCCGACAGCGAGTTGCTGGCCTTCGCCGACGAGCGCGGCGTGATCTTTCTCTGGGACCTCCGTGGCCAACGGCCCTTGCGCAAGCTCGTTGGGCATGCCGGTGCGGTCAACATTCTGGTCTTCTCTCCGGATGGCTGCACCCTCGCCAGCGGCGGCATGGATCACACGATCCGGCTGTGGCACCCCGAGATTGACCAGGAAGTGGCCATTCTGACCGGGCATGCCGGGTGGGTCTGGTGCGTCGCCTTCGCCGAGCACGGCAACGCCATCCTCTCGGGCAGCCGCGATGGCACTCTGAGGCTATGGCGAGCCATGTCGTTTGCGGAGATTGCGGCCGGCGAGACGGTCCCGCCGCGGGGCCCTCAGAAAGTGGCTCCCAAATCGACTATTGGGTCCTACGGCTTTAGCGGGCGGTTGTAGATACGGACATCATCAATCAGGCCCGACCAGAAGGTGCCGGGCGCAAGGCTCAAGTCTCACCAGATTCATGTCGCCAAAATGTCACTACGCACCTTCATTTCTATCGAATTGTCCCTCCCAGAAAACCACTGTCAAGCGTAAAAAAGCCACTCTTCCAGGGGAGAATAGTACAACCAGTCCGTTGCCCTCCCCAGCCCTTCAAGCCAGCTGGGCCTTTCGTGTGGCTTGCCAACCTTATCTCTCATCGGGGAATAGTGCTTGGAACAACGCCAAAGGCTGAAACTTAGAGTTTTCTGTCGAGCTTTCGATAACCTATGGCTTCCGCGACATGCTCGGCCCGGATGTTTTCGCTGCCATCCAAGTCGGCGATGGTCCGGGCCACCTTGCAGATCTTGTCGTGCGCACGAGCGCTGAGCCCCAGTTCCAGCACTGCTTCCTTGAGCAGCAACTCGCCGGCCGAATCGAGTTGGCAGAACTGCTCCAACTGCTTGTGCGTCATGTGCGCGTTGGTCAGGATTTTGCTTCCGCCAAAGCGTCGTTTCTGCACCTGCCTGGCTGCCGTGACGGTCGCCCGCAACGTCTCGGAGTCAATCTGGCGCGTTTTGGACCGCAGCTTGCTGAAGGCCACGGCGGGAACGTCGATGTGAATGTCGATCCTGTCCACGAGCGGCCCGGACACCTTGGCCAGATAGCGGGCGATCTGTCCCGGCGCGCACTTGCAGGCCCGAAGATTGCTCCCGAAGTATCCGCATGGACAGGGATTCATGGCCGCCACGAGCATGAACTGGGCGGGGAAGTGAATCGTCTTCTTGGCGCGGGAGACGACGACGTAGCCGTCCTCAAGCGGCTGGCGGATCATCTCCAGCACGTGCCGCGGGAACTCGACGAACTCATCGAGGAAGAGAATCCCGAAGTGGGCCAGCGAGAGTTCTCCCGGCCGGGGCGAAGACCCGCCGCCAATGAGAGCCGGGCCGCTCGCCGAATGGTGCGGCGCACGAACCGGCCGCGTGGCCAGCAATGCCTGATCCTTCTTCAGAAGTCCCACGGCCGAATAGATGCGCGTGGTTTCCAATGACTCCTCCAGACTCAGCGGCGGCAGAATTGTCGCCAATCGCTGGGCGAGCATCGTCTTACCTGCACCAGGTGGCCCGATCATCATTATATTGTGCGACCCTGCCGCTGCGACGGTCAGGGCTCGCTTGACGCTTTCCTGGCCCTTCACATCGGAGAAGTCGATCTCGTAGTGTGACGCGATATCGAATAGCGAATCGACATCCGTGATGGTCGTGTCGAGCGGAAGCCGGCTAGCCAGGAAATCCACAGCCTGTGACAGTGAGCCGACCCCGAACACCTCGATATTCTGCATGACAGCGGCCTCTTTGGCGTTGTCCAGCGGGACGATCATCCGGGAAAAGCCGTTGGCCGCAGCCGTAAGGGCCATGCTGAGCACTCCGTTGACCGGCCGAACCCGCCCATCCAGGGCCAACTCCCCTGCAACGACGTAATCCTTGACGGCTGGCCCGGTCAGGACACCTTCGCCAATGAGCATTCCCAGCGCGATCGGCAGATCGAACGCGGGACCGGCCTTCTTCACATCCGCCGGCGCCAGGTTGATCAGCGACTGGGTTTTGGGATACCTGTACCCGCAGTTGACGATCGCGCTTCGGACCCGCTCGACACTCTCCTTGACCGCCGCATCGGGCAGGCCCACGACGATGGACTTCTCCAGGCCGCCCCGGGCGACGTCCACTTCCACCTCGCAAATGACACCCTCGATACCTTCCAGCGTGACACTATGCAGCCTCGCCAACATGGTCTTTCTCTCCAGGTTTTACGCAGGACCACCATACGTGAGTGGATTTTAAGCCCATTTACACCCGCGTACAAGAGGATTCATGGTCCTTTGACCACGAAAATGGCGGCATAATGTGGGTGACTTCTGTGGCGGGCATGCGAACTACAGGGTGTCGCCCGGGCTTACAACCCCAGGAACTGGATGGCCAGGCCGCACAGCAGGATTGTGGCGCCTGCGACGGCATGGCTGTACCGCTGGACGCCTCTCAGGGGCAGGAAGTCGACGCCGGCCCTGCCGAGGAGGACTGTGGCAAGCATTGTGGCTGCCGTAGTAATGCCGAAGACGGAAGTCACGGTGATAAGGCCGAAGAGGCTGCCCTTCGCGGCGGGGTACATCAGGAACGGAATCAGCGGCTCACACGGCCCGAAAACGAAGATTGTAAAGAGAATCCACGGTGTAAGGCTCTTGATGGACTGGACGTCGTGAACATGTGCGTGTTCGCCGAAATGGCTGTGCGGATGGACGTGGCTACGCGGCTCATCCGTCACATGACAGTGGGTATGTTGGTGAGGCCGGCCGCGATAGATATGCCGAATCCCCCAGATCAGGTAGACCAGGCCGAATGCGATGAATAGCCATGCGGCAATCCGGCCACGCATGGATTCGGCCCCCGTCAGGTTCTCGACCGCCAGGCCCAGCATGACGCCGATCAGGCCCAGCACCACCGAGCTGCCGATATGCCCAAGCGCACACAGGAGCGTGATCACCGTCGTCCTGGCGGTGGACCACTTGCGGGCCCAGGACATCATGATAAACGGCAGGTAATGGTCGGGTCCCAACAGCGTATGAAAGAAGCCGATTGAGGCGGCGGCAATTATCAGTGCCCTGAGTTCTTGCGTCATTGCCCTTGCATACTCCACAGTGGTCCGGTTTTGCCCGGCAAATCACAGATGAATGTACATGATTCCATACGACGAATCAACACAGATGGTTGACACAGAGGCTCCGAATCCGTATTACGGACCCGATATTAAATAACGGCACGGACATTGCAAGGAGAATTCATGGCGTCACCGCAAAAAGTCATGGTGGTCAGTCTGAACGACAAGCCGGAGTACCAGAGAATCCTGGAGGGCCAGCCCCAGACCCATGGAATGCGGTCCGGGAGGGTCTATCTCAAGCCGGGAGAGGCCTGTGGACAACACAGCACCAAGCATCACGAGGAGTTGCTCGTGTTCCTCACCGGCCAGGGCGAGTTGCAGATCGGAGAAAATGACCATTTTGCCGTCGGAGCGGGAAAGACCGTGTACATCCCGCCCGAAACCCTGCACGATGTCCGCAACACCGGCTCGGGGGCCCTGACATACGTCTACTGTGTAGCCCCCGCCACCGGGGCCAAGGCGTAGTCCGGGGGGAATACCCCGCCACTGGCACGCACAAGGCGGAGCACTCTCCAGGCATACGTGTTATCCGGGCACGCATCGGCTGGACTGAAATGTTCTTAAGTACAGGAAGTCACAGGACTTGCAGCACCGCTGCTCTGCGAGACGGGCAGTGCGAAGAAAGAGAGGTTTTCCACGGGAAAAGGCTTGCCAAAAAAGCCGATTGGAGGTAGAATACAAGGGTCAAGTCAGGTGCTCTTTTCTTCTTATATCTTGGTGTTTTGGTTTGTGGGACGGCTGTGTAGATCATAAGCTTGCTCTCTATTCGCTAATGAAAAGCTGTCTCACAGGAGCCGAGGTTGCCAGACTTCGGCTCTTTTTTGTGCGCACTGTTGCGGGGGCTTGTCAATCTGGGAACTGCGCCGTCAGCAGGCATTGAGGATGCAGGCAAGGCGAGCCATCGGGTCCACCTGTTCTCACGGAATTTCGCGCAGGGCAGGAATAAATCCCCCCGGGTGGACGTCATATTAGGTGAGGGGCCAGCCGCACGGTTGACTCGGCGGCTGCCAACGCCTATAATAGGATTGGCTGTGAAGAGTTGTCTGCTCGCCAGGAGAAAGAGCCCATGGACTCCAATCAAGACAGCCAGGTACGGCAGTTCAAGTGGCACATCACAATCATCATCGCCGCTCTGGTCACGGTCATTGTCTTAGTTTTGGTCGTATTCACACGGGTGTTTGAGAATACCGCGGCCGTGCGCGACGCCCTGTTCATGTTCGGCTCACTCGTCCTCCTCGGCGCTCTGATAACCATGCTCTCGCAGGTCTCCGGCATCGTCAACACGCTGCGGGACAACAGCACAAAGATGGAAGAGGCCGCCAAGGCACTCGAGAACATCTACCGGGGTCTTCAGCAAATCAATCACAGCACGCGCGTCAGCGAGGTCGTCAAGACGATTGCTTTCCGCGATGAGGAGAAGCAGTCCCTGCGAGAAGCGGTGTTTGACAAGCTCAAGGAGATGAATTTCGACGGCGCGTACGAGATCGTCGATGAGATCGCGGGCCACGCCGGCTATCGCAGCCTGGCGGAGGAACTGCGGCGCGAGGTGGACCAGTACCGTGACTCTACGGAGGATGAGCGCCTGGACCAGACGATCGCGCACATCGAGACGCTGTTCGAAAGTTCCCAGTGGGCCAAGGCCAGCGTCCAGATCGAATCGCTGATCCGAGCCTATCCGGATTCCGAAAGAGCCAAGGACATGCGCCGGCAACTGGTGGACAAGAAAGAGCAGCACAAGCGGGTCTCTGCTGGCCGCCTGGGACAGTGCGATCAAGCGGCAGGAGACGGACCGCAGCCTGGAGATCCTTCGGGAGCTGGACATGTACCTGACGCCGAACGAGGCCCTGGCTCTGCAGGAGGCGGCCAAGGACGTGTTCCGGACGAAGCTGCACAACCTCGGCGTGCGGTTTGCCATGGCCATCTCGGACAAGCAGTGGGCGGATGCATTGGAGGTCGGTCAGCAGATCATCCGCGATTTCCCGAACAGCCGGATGTCCAGCGAGATCCGCGAGAAGATCCACGTCCTCCAGCAAAACGTGCAGTTGCAGAACTGACAGTACCGCTTCTCAGAAATCCTGCGGCCAAGATTGCCTCGCCCGTCGTTGCCTTCGACGCTGCGTTTCTGTCCCTGCGAGTCGCTGGGCCGCTGCGCGGCTGGTGTCGGGAAGAAAACCGGCTACAAGTCTGGGTGCCATGCTTACGCTCGCGTAAGCATGTTCACCACCGGACCAACATGTCCATGCAAGCACGGACATGGCACCCGCGTTTCACTTCGTTCAGCATGGCAAGCGTTGCTTCACCGGGAGCGAGGCGTAACCGGGCGCAGTGATTCCAAGCGCACGACTTCGGGGATGCGGCACTCGTACGCGCCCTGTCTTACTGGAAGTCGAACAGCGACTGCGTCTTGACCATCGTCACCTGGTCGGGATAGGCGGCGAAGGTGTGGATGTGCAGCTCGTTGCGTCGCGCTTCGAAATCGATGTAGCAGAACGGCTGGAGGCTGTCCACTTCGAGCTCGGGGAACTTCACGAACACGCCCGCGGCTGCGGGCGAACCGCTCCAGGTCCGTGTGACTTTGCCGATAGAGATTCGGGCTCATCTTCTCGATCTGGAAATCGGTCATGTAGCTGACGCCCCGGCTGAGTGTGCACTTGTGGGTGCGGGGCCCGCGGAACTGGAACCGCTCGACCAGGCCGCGATGCGGAAGCTGTTGACCGGGTGTGCTGACCACCTCGCTCAGGCACACGTCCCCCGCAAAAATGCTCACCACGTGCGTGCAACCGGTGACCCAGATCAGAGCCTCGTACTTCTCGGTCTTCAGTTGCCGGGTGGCGTAGATCTGGAAGAGCTCCGGATGCAACGGTCTCTGGAACAGACTGAACGTCAGTTGGTCGATGGCAACATTGATTTGCGGCGATTCCATAACGAGAAACCCTGAAAACACGTTTCTATCTTCTCCGGTATTATACAACAACCGGCCGCCCGATTCAAGTGCAATATCAGCACTGATAGGGCCCTTCGGGACGCTTATGGGACGATTATTCCGCAAACTCAGGAGTGCCAATGAGTAAGCGCCATAGAGAATTTTCGTTGGCGGGCGACAAAAAGTTCGCGCAATCCCTGGGGATTATGGGTGGAAGAAAATAGCGTTTATAATAGTGGCGATGATGTCGTAGAAAGCGTGGGTCCCGGCGGCGATTCCGAAGCCGCGGATGGCGAACAGGGCCGCAAAATACACCCCCGCCGTCGTGCGAAACACAAACTCCGTCCAACTGAAGGGAGCCCCCCGCCCGAGCTGGCCGTTGATGAAGGCGATATGATGGTGGTGGGCGCTGAACAGGGCTGCCGAGATCAGTACCGATAAAATGACGGCGTTCTTATGGTCGATCCCGATGACGTCCTGAAGGAGCACCATCAGGGCGCAGATCAGGATCAGCCGAAAGACCAGTTCCTCGTAAATGCCCGCCCCAACGCCGGTCACAACATCGGCCATCAGAGACTGATGCACCGGCTCGCCGGGGGCTGGGGGTGCTGAAGCCGGCACTGGCTCGTCGGGAGCGGCGGCTGCTCCGCCACGGAAACCGCGCACGGCTGGATCGCCGCCGAATGAGGCAACAGGGCGCCCTCTGCAGGGCGAGCGACCGGGCTGTTGAAGAACAGGCTCAGAACGATCAGAGGCACCGCCAGCAAGGTGCATTCGAGCACCATCGGTGTGTAGTCGCTGAGGCAAAACCACCAGGGTTTCCGCGAGGCGATCTGCAGGCCGAGCAGAATGACCACCACCACCAGCGGCGGAGCGAGCCAGGCGAGCTTGTTGCCGGTCCCGAGGTACAGCAAAAGATCCTGCAGCCATACGAATGCCACGACTCGCACTTGCGTGCGGTTCAAAATATCGGTATTGATCAAAATGGTGCCGATCTCGTAGAAGAGAATGAACGGCAGCAGGAAGGCGATGGCGTACATCGGCCGGCTCGTCCGCTCCAGGTAGGAGTCCCGAGTGAAGTTGAACAGTTGGCTTGTCGTGAAACCGAGCTTTCCGTTCTTTCGGCCGGCCATCCAGGGATACCACCTTTCGGGTCGTCTGTTGCACAGTGCCGGCGGAAATCCATTTGCCGCCGGAGTGCCCAGAGTGTACTGAACATGAATTGAGATTACAAGAGCATGAGCACGACGCGGGAACAGTTGCTTGAGATCTACCGGACGCTGTTGGATTTCTTCGGCCCGCAGCATTGGTGGCCGGGCGAGACGCCCTTCGAGGTCGCCGTCGGAGCGATCCTGACGCAGAATACGAGTTGGGCCAACGTCGAGAAGGCGATCGCGAATCTGAAAGCGGCCGGATGCCTTGATGCCGCCAGGCTGCACGAGATCGACACGGCCGAGCTTGAGAAGCTGATCCGCCCCGCCGGCTACTTCCGTGTGAAAGCCAAGCGCCTCAAGAACTTCATCAACTGGCTATGCGATGGGTACGATGGCGACCTGCAGAACCTCGAACCGGTCAGCACCCTGCGTCTGCGCGACGAGCTGCTCAGCATCTCCGGCATCGGCCCCGAGACGGCCGACTCGATCCTGCTCTACGCGTTCCACCGCCCCGTCTTCGTCGTGGATACCTACACCGCCCGCGTGATGGTCCGCCACGGCCTGATCAGCCCGGAAGGACTTGACTATACCCAACTGCAGGACCTGTTCATGTCCAACCTGGAGCCCAACGTGGCTCTCTTCAACGAGTTCCACGCCCTGCTCGTCATGACCGGCAAAGACTACTGCAAGCCCAACCCCCGCTGCGCCCCCTGCCCCCTCGACAAGCTTTCGCACACGATCGACGTCGCTTGGAATCAAGAGGCTTGAGCCTCACGCGCCCAAAATCAGAAGAGTGTGCCATGACTCGTCCGGTGTTGCGTCCAGACAGCACGCTCGCCGGAAGCTTCCGGCACCAGGCATGGTCGGAATCAAGGCAGCACAGGTAACACTGGCGGCTCGGCCGGAGGCTCATCCGGCCAGCAGGCGTTGGGATCGTCCATACCACATTCGAGCCACTGCTGCATGAATATATCCAGATCGGCCTGATCGACCTTACAGTCCTGGTTGAAATCCATCTCCGGGTACTCAACGCACTCTGGTTTACTTACCGACAGGCTCGCCTCTGCCGTGCCGCCATAAGCGCCGAGATTGATTCGGTCGCCATTCGGATAAGGCTCATCCCCAGCCGGGGTGTTGGGGTCGCCCTTGTCGATGCAGGGACTATCAACAGGGTCGTCCACCCATACCTTGGCCACGGGGTCCCACCGACCTGCCGTCGACGACAGGTGATAGTCACCCTCATGCCAGCCATCTGTATCCCAGTAGCCATTCACGGCAAACCAGGGGTGCTCACGCATATCGCCTTGGCCGGGGACAACCCCTCCACCGTAGTTGGCCACCTGATTGGCGAAAACATCATTGTACCTCGATGTCGTCAGGGATGCCGCCGGCGAAGTCCCCGTGATACCATGTCCCTGGTTCCACGCGATGATGTTGTTCGTCACCGCCGTCTTTGCACCCCCATGGACCTGTACACCGGCCAGAGTGTTTCCGACCACTGTACAGTTCGTGACGGCGACAGAGGCTCCGTTCACGTAGATGCCGGGGTTGCCGTTCTTCGAGAGGATCGAGTTCTTCACCTCGCCCGTGGTGCCGGTATTCAGCCAGTAGATTCCATAGCCGCCATTCCCGGACACCGTGCACCTGGTAATTGTCGCGGAACCCTGGTGAGAATATACGCCAAAGCCGCTGTTCTTGATGACGGCCGAATCCTCTATCTTCCCTCCAAAGCTGGAAAGACCATGGCCATGGTTCTCGCTGATCGTACACTCGCGGATCACTCCTGTGCAGGAGGTGATTCCATGATCGCCATTGCTGTGGATCTGGCACTGCTTGATGGTTGCAGATCCGGAGTAGATGCCGGAGGCGCTATTGGCATAGATCACGCATTGTGTGATCGAGGGCCGACTATCAGCAACGCAGTCGATTCCATTCTTGCCGTTCTTCACGGACAGGCCGCGGAGAACGGAACGATCTGTCTCTGCGTTCTGGAACAGGACAGCGTTCGCCCCATTGCCATCGATGATGGTATTCGCGACCACGTTAGGATCGTTCGGGTCAACGCTCATGATCGTAATCGGTTTGCCTTTGTAACTGATGTTCTCCTTGTAGACCCCCGCATGGACAATAATGGTGTCGAACGCCTTCGCACTGTCAATGGCCTTCTGGATGCTCTTGAAAGCCGTTGTGTCGCTGGGGTTCACGTGGAGCGTGGCCGCGAATCCCTGTGAGACGATAAGTCCCATGATTGCGATGCAACAGGTCCACCTGGTCTTCTTGCTCATCAGCATGACTCGTACCTCCTCGCATAATGACGTGAGCTGTTCTCATCACCATTTCATTCGCCCGAATGCTGCTTGTCCCAGCCGGGCACACGCCCACCAAACACGGGCTGGAACAGATGCTATGGCAGTTCAGGCGGCGCGTGGCTGGAGAGTAGTCGTGTATGTATGCGATGGGTGGATGGGGACACAGTCATCCCGCCAGAAGTCTCATCCACTGCCCTCACATCCACAGGACCCAACCTCCAGACGTCACGTCCAACCTTAGGATTTCGGTCCAACTCTATACGATAATCCTAACCGCTCCCGCTCATGAAGTCAATAGATGCAGACGCGAATTCTCGGGGTTCGGCATGCCATTTTCTTGACGGATCGGCCCTTCCGCCGGACAATCATCAGCCAGGGAATTCGAAAAAGGCCGGGTTTGGGAGGTCCAGATATGGGCAGAAACGGTGTTGTCTTGCTTATGGTTGTGGCTCTTGCCGTCGTTCATGCGAGTGCGGACGAATCCTCCCTCACCGAATATGGGCAGTCGTTGCCACAGTCACGGGAAGCCATCGGGCTGTGGTGGGCGTCGTCGGGGTGGAAGGTAGGGCGTGACAAGGGGCTGCCGAGCGAGAAAGGCGAGGCGATCACAGTCCGCACGGCGAAGAATGAGGTGGAGGCGGTGCAATTGGTGGTTCGGCCGGCGGCGGCTGTGAAGGGGCTGACCATCAAGGCGGGGACGCTGGCGGGGCCGGCGGGGGCGACGATAGCTGCGTCGAATATCGAAGTGCTCGAGGTGCGGTATGTCAATGCCACGCGGCCGACGGATCGCAGTGCCGTGGCGGGGTATTGGCCTGATCCCCTGCCGCCATTGAAGGGGGCCATGGACCTGGAGGCAGGGAAGAATCAGCCGTTCTGGATTCGCGTGAAGGTGCCGCGCGATGCGAAGGCCGGCGTGTATGAGGGCAAGATCAACCTGGCGGCGGAGGGGTTCAGTACGGCCGTGCCGATCCGTGTAGAGGTGTATGATTTCGTCCTGCCCGACCGCATGACGTGCACGAGCGCCTTCGGCTTCAGCCCGGGCAACGTCTTTCGCTACCAGAAGATCTCCCAACCGCAGCAGAGGCGAGAGGTAATAGACAAGTACTGGGCGAGTTTTGGAGCGCATCATATCTCTCCGTATGATCCCGCGCCGCTCGATGATATACGGGCGGCATGGCCGGACATCAAGCCGCCGAAGCGCAAATGGCAAGGCGGGCAGGAGGTCACAAACGAGAAGCATAGTGGCGAGCGTGCCCTGCTCGTGTTCGATGACCGCAGCGACCTGAACGTGGAGGCATCCTACGAGCCCTTGGTGGAGATTCCGCAGGGCGGCCTGCGACTGCGATTCTGGTACCGCACGGCGATTCCCGGGCAGGTGTTCCTTGTGACGTTGAATCACCACGATGCCTCGGGCAAGTGGATCTCCGGCGGTAACAATGACATCGGCCTGGAGGGCAATGGCCAATGGCAGGAGTTCGACCGTACCATCCGCAAGTTCCCCAATGGCGCCAAATCCGCTCAGCTTCGCTTACGGGCGGCGAGCTGGACCGAGAGCGGCGAGCACACAGGTCTCATGTGGTTCGACGATGTATCGTTGGCTGACGCGGCGACGGGCAAGGAGCTGATCGAGGGCGGCGGGTTCGAGCCGCTGGAGCTGCCGCAGGTCGAGCGAGAGAAACTCCAGGTGAAGCTCGACTTCACCGCCTGGGACAAGGCCATGGAGCGAGGAATTGACCACTATCACTTCAACTCGTTCCGGCTGGACATCCCCGGCATGGGCGGCGGGACCTTCCACTCCCGCAACGAGCCCGAGCTGCTCGGCTTCGGCGAGAACACGCCCCACTACAAAACGCTCTTCCACAGCTACTGCTCCCAGGTCCAGGAACACCTGCGGACCCGGGGCTGGCTCGATGAGGCGTTCGTCTACTGGTTCGACGAGCCGGACCCGAAGGACTACGCGTTCGTCAGCAACGGTTTCGCGAAGCTCAAGGCGGCCGCCCCTGACATCAGCCGCATGCTCACTGAACAGGTCGAACCGGCGCTGATCGGCGGGCCGAACATCTGGTGCGCCATCTCCGACCAGTACAGGCCCGAGCCCGCGGAGCAGAGGCGGACCCAGGGCGAGAAATTCTGGTGGTACGTGTGCACCGGCCCGAAGGCCCCCTACTGCACGCTGTTCATCGACCACCCGGCGACGGAGCTTCGCGTGTGGCTCTGGCAGACGTGGCAGCGGAAGATCGCGGGAATCCTCGTCTGGGAGACGAACTACTGGACCAGCTCCGCCGCGTACCCCGAGCCGGACCATCCGCAGAATCCGTACGAGGACCCCATGGGCTGGGTGTCCGGTTACAGCACGCCCAAGGGCGAGAAGCGACAATGGGGCAACGGCGACGGGCGATTCATCTATCCGCCTCTCGCGGCCGCCGACGCACACCCAGGCGAGCCGGTCCTTGAGGGCCCCGTGGACAGCATCCGCTGGGAAATGCTCCGCGACGGCATCGAGGACTACGAGTACCTGGCGACGCTGCAGCGATTGCTCGAAGTCAAAGCCGATTCGCTCGGCGCCGCTCAGAAGAAGGAATTCGCCGCCCTGCTCGATGTCCCCGCGGACATCACCAAGGATATGACAACTTTCACGAAGGCCCCGGCCCCCATCGAGCAGCATCGCGACCGCGTGGCCCGGGCGATTGCGGTGATCCAGAGCCTCCCGTAGGGCGAGCGTCCCCGCTCGCCCAGGAGCAGAGTGCCAAACAAGAACGCACGCTGGGTGGCAGCGGCAAGCGGAGCCTGCGGAGCTTGCCGATGGTGCTGCGAGTGTTGACAGCCATCGGCAAGCTTGCGCTTGCCGCTGCCACCCAGCCTTACCAAGAGCATTCACAGAGATCCGTAGCGGGATTTTCCTTGTGTCCCCGGCGTGATGAAATATACTCTGAAGGCGTCTGTATCTGTGCAGGCTGCTGGGGCATAG
This sequence comes from Sedimentisphaerales bacterium, assembly GCA_963708075.1. Taxonomy (GTDB): domain Bacteria; phylum Planctomycetota; class Phycisphaerae; order Sedimentisphaerales; family Anaerobacaceae; genus PLanc-01. The sequence continues at coordinate 6,723,714 of OY970194.1, read as the reverse complement.
AGAATCATTGTTTTGGAAAGGCAGCGAGATGGAACCGCAGGCTTCTACCGAACTTGCCGCAACGTTTGTATTCGTCTTTGTGGCTATTTCGGTTCTTGTATCCTTGGTGATCAGCATCATCGTGGCGCTGGTGTACTGCAAAGTCTTTTCCAAGGCGGGCTTCAGTTGGGCCCTGGGTCTGTTGATGCTGGTTCCCGTCGCGAATGTCGTCATGCTGTTCTACCTGGCCTTTGCGGACTGGCCGATCCACAGGGAATTGCGTCAACTGAGACAGCAATTCGGCACAGTGCCGGCATAGCTCGGAGTCGATGTGCCCCGAACAAGCGATACAACCTGTTGGCCATGTCAGGCCCGCTCGGCGGCGGGTGAGAACACCCACGCGAATCAAAGAGAGTACCACCTGATCGTGCTACTGATGTGTGCGGGGGTCCTGGCCGCGTCGTTCCTCCTGCAGTCGCAAGAGGAAGGGCTTTCGCTGGCCCTTCCACTGCTGGCTTCACAAGACCCTCGGCGTCCAGTGCGCCCTGTGCGGGATGTCACGATCATTCTGCTCGCTGGCGCACGGAGACGTCTGGGCGAGCCTCGGATTCCATCGCCTCGGGCCTTTTCTGTTCGCGTTCTTCTGCCTCCAGATTCCGTACCGGCTGTACGCCCTGACCGTCCAGCCGGGGACAATCGATCGCAGAGTAGTGAAAGCGCATTGCGGTCTCGCGGCTCTCCTCTGTGCCGCGATCGCGTGCAACTGGTTTCTGTACCTTGAAGGACTGATCATATGATGTCGCGAGCGCCTTACGTGAGCGTGGTCGATCCCATCGGCCCGGCTATCGAGCGAGTGAAGATGATCCTGTTCCGCCCCTTCAGCCTGGAGCGGTGGATCGTCATCGGCTTCTGCGCCTGGCTGACTCACATGTTTGAAGGCGGCGGCGGTGGTAGCGGCGGCATGCCGGATAGCTCCGGCCGCGGGCACCCGGGCGTCCAGCAAAGCATGGATCAGGCGAGAGAGTGGCTGACGGCCAACATGTACTGGATTATCCCCGTCGCGGTTATCATCGTGGTTGCCGTCATCGCCTTCATCCTGGTCATTACATGGCTGAAGAGCCGGGGCCAGTTCATGTTCCTTTACTGCGTGGCCCAGAACAAGGCAGAAGTCAAGAACCCCTGGCACCAGTTCCGCAGACACGGCAACAGCCTGTTCGCCTTCCAGATCGTGTTTGGGATCATCGTGTCTCTGGTGACGCTCACATTCATCGGCCTTGGCGTTGCGGCGTTCTTCATGGCCCGAGATGGCTCCGGCCTCAACGCTGTCACGGTTTCCGTGATGACCGGATGCGCCCTGCTCTTTGTCGTGGCCATGATTGTTGCGGCCATTATTGGGAAATTCACGCGGGATTTCGTCGTGCCGATCATGTACCTGCGGACGCCCAGCGCCGTTGCCGCATGGCGAATCCTGCTGGATATCCTCGGATTCAACAAAGGCCGGTTCGTCCTCTACATCCTGTTCCAGATCATTATCAGTATCGCCATCGGCAGTATCGTGATCGCAACGATGTGCCTGACCTGCGGCTGCGCGTGCTGTCTGCTGGCGATCCCCTTCGTCGGCACGGTGCTCATGCTGCCGATCTATGTATTCCAGCGATCCTATTCGCTGTTCTACCTGGCACAATACGGACCCGAATTCAACGCGTTTGCCTTTGCGTCACAGGCGATTCCACCGGCCGCACCGCCTGTGCCGTAAGGACCCGTACGTCACTTGGTGGGCGGCGTCCAATCTTGTGCTCGCGTACCCTGGTACGTGGTCAGGGTGTATTGGAAATTCTGCGCCGATCTTGGCGCCGGGGTTAGCGTGAATTTGACTGTGTCCACATCGACCTTCTCGAACCGGCCGAACTCGCCGGATTGCTGAATCGTCCAGTACGACGTGTCGAAGTTGCGCCGGATTTCCACCTTCGCGGGAATCTCGCGGGTGTTCTTCACTTTGACCTCGAACGTGCTGATTTCGTCCCAGCCCGCGACGTCGCCATTGTTGTCCATCCGGTAGTTGCCCGTCCTGAAATCCATCAGCGTGGGCTCGACGACGATATCCGAGACCGGCCCGAGGTCCAGCTCCACGTCCTCATTGACGGGGATATATTTGAAGGACGAGTGCGCCCACGTGGGACAGATGTCCCTCGGCGTCCGCCCGGCGATAGACCGTGAGCGTGCCATCCGGGATGGGCGTGGCCCCGAGCTTGTGCTCCTCGTCGTTCTTGAAGCTCAGGAACCGCACAACGTCGCCGGCGTACCGCTCCTCTTCAAACTTGTACAGATTGACCACGGGCACATCCTCGACGTCGAAGCTCAGGAGCCGCTTCGACCAGCCGTTCGGAATCGTCTCAGTCCCCTCGATCGTGTAAAGGAAGTATTCGCTGAGCCCCTCCTTGACAACCTGCTTGGGTTCGACAAGGAACGCGTCTGCAGTTGTCGGGGAGCGCAATTCCAGGCTTTCCATTTCTTTCTTGATAGCCCCGCCGGCCGCACGTCTCACACGCTGCTCGCCGGGTCGTCCATAGGGGTACTCGCGGCGGGCCAGTTCGGCGATCTGATCGAGGATATGGACCTGGCCGACGATGAGGCGGACCTGGGCGTTCTCGTAATCCTCGCCGCTGTTGTTCGTCACGCGAACGTAGGCCTGCAAGTGCATCGTTTTCTCATCCGGCGAGAGCGTGCCCATGTAGAAAGCCCGCCAGGATAAGCCGCTGGTGAGATACGAGATTTCGACGGGGACCTTGCCGCTGATCTCGCTGCGGACGTTCCACAGGCCCAGGTTCTTCACGCGCGGCGGAAGTCCAGCTCGGCGATTTCAATCGCATCAGCCCGGCCCTTCGCCAGCATCTCCAGGCTCGTGGGATCGATCAGCGTGTTCTCCCACGAGAATTGCAGAGCATTCGCGCCTTCTTTCAGAGTCAGCGCCCGGTTCTCCCGCACGAGCGTCAGGTCGGCGGAGTTGTAGATCGTCACCTGCACCGCATCGCGTGGCGGCAGGGTCACCAGATCGATCTTGCCGTACGCCGCTGCCGTGAGGACGAGAAGCAGAAAAGCTCGCGGTAGAATGCCTGTGGACATGTCACCCCTGCGCAGAGCCTGTCCTCGACCTGATCGGGGACGGGGGTCCAGAATCATCCGATGGGTGGCTGGATTCCCGCCTTCGCGGGAATGATATACTGGCAGCCGGGTGGCAGCGGCAAGCGCGGCTTGCCGATGGTTTGCCCGTTCGCCATCGGCAAAGCCTTCGGCCTTGCCGCTGCCACCCGGATATGAACAGTGCATGATTCTCATTTGGCCTGTCCTCTCTGTTGCTGGCGCTTGCCCCAATCCTCGGCTCGGACGCCCTGATAGGTCGTCAGCGTGTACTCGAACACCTTTTTCGACTGCGGCGGCAGATCGAGCGTGAACTTGACCGTGTCCAGATCGATCTTCTCGAAGCTGTCTCGATGCTGCCGCTCCGCTTGAGGTCCCACTGGGGCGGCTGGAAGATCGCGGATGATCTCGATCTTGGCCGGCACCTCGCGGGTGTTGCGGACCTCGACTGTGAATGTCTGGATCTCGTCCCAGCCGGAGATGTTGCCCGTCGTTGTCGAAGCGGTAGTTCTCCGTTCTGTAGTCCATCAGCTTCGGCTCGACGACCACGTCGGCGACCGCCCCGAGATTCAGCTCCACGTCCTCATTGACGGGGATGTACTTGAACGAGGACTGGCCCTCGTAGGACAGGTGCTTCGATCATCGACCGATGCGATACACCTTGAGATTGCCGTCGGGGATTGGGGTCTGGCCAAGCTTGTGGGCCTCGTCGTTCTTGAAGCTGAGGAACCGATTGACGCGCGGGCAGTACCGCTCTTCCTCGAACTTGTAGAGGTTGACGACAGGCACGCCCGTCAACATCGAAGCTCGCCAGCCGCTTCGACCAGCCGGTCGGAATCGTCTCCGTGCCTTCGATCGTGTAGAGGAAGTACTCGCTCAGGCCCTCCTTCACGATTTCCTTGGGCTTGCTGGCAGCCATGTCAAATACCGCAGCAGCCTTCAGTCTTCTTTCCGGAGCCGCCACCGCTGGGGCGGGCGCCATCCGATCCAGGGGAACGACCTCTCCCGGCCGGCCGTAGGGATACTGTCGCCGGGCCAGCTCGGCGATCTGGTCGAGGATGTGGACCTGGCCGACGATGAGGCGGGTCTGGGCGTTCTCATAGTCCTCGCCGCTGTTGTTCGTCACGCGGACGTAGCCCTGCAGCCGCATCGTCTTTTCGTCCGGCGACAGCGTGCCCATGTAGAAGGCCCGCCAGGTCAGGCCGCTGGTCAGGTACGTGATCTCCACCGGCACCTTGCCGCTGACCTCGCTCTGGATGTTCCACATGCCCAGGTTCTTCACTCGCGGCGGATACACCAGCTCGGCGATCTCGATCTTGTCGGCCTGGGCCTTGGGCAGCATCTCCAGGCTGGTCGGGTCGATCAGTGTGTTCTCCCAGGAGAACTGTAGAGCTGTTCACGCCCTCTTTAAGGGTCAGGGCCCGGCTCTCGCGGACGAGGGTCATGTCGGCGGAATTGTAGATCGTCAGCTGCACGGTGTCGCGCGTCGGCAAGGTTGTCAGATCCACCTTTGCTGACGCAATGCCGATTAGGACGGTGAGTATTATCAGGACTGCGTATATCCGTTTCATAACGATCTTTCCTTTCACAGGCAGATGGTGGGCATAGCCCACCCTGCGAACTTGCTGATACCCCGGAACTCCCCACGATGTCACCCCCGCGAAGGCGGGGGTCCACTCCATAGGTTCCTGGATTCCCGCTTTCGCGGGAATGACATACGGAGGCGTTTGTCGACGTCCTCACCATTTCAGAACCTCACGGACGGACGTTGCGGCGGTGGTAGTGCATCGTCAGTTCCTTCACCGCCGGGCCCTCTGCGGTTCGCGGCGGGCAGCTCGATCTCGAATTTGAGAGTGGTGGCGTCCTTCTTAGTGTACTTCATGTTGCACTCCTCCATGTCCCACTGGCCGGGGATGTGCTGGATCATCGTCAGGACGGCGGGGCTGTCCTTGAAGTTCTCGATCTTGGCCGTGATGATCTCGTCGGTGTCGAAGAGGACGACTTGCGTTGGCGTTGTTCTTGCGGATATCGATCTGGGCGTCCCGCATCTTTCGCTGCGTGACGACGATATCCCGGCTGTCGCCGATGTAGAGCTCCATCTTCTCGCCGACCGGCACGAGCGAGGCGTTGTCCTCGCCGAGGAAGATCGTGCTGCCGTGGCCGTCCTCCTGGAAGAGGCGGGCCTTGCCGCCCCAGAGGGCGAACTTGCCCAGGCCGGCTCTTGTCGCTGTTGGTGACCTCGTAGCTGACGGGGATGCCGACGTTCTGGTTCTCGAGCTGCTCCGGGTCCCACGGCAGCGTGCGCGGCGTCGAACGTCCAGATCTTGCGGACCGGCACGTTCGGCTCGGTGAGGAACAGCATCTGCTTGGTCTCCTCGTGGTCGATGCCCTGCTCGAAGGCCTCGCCGTAGTCGAGCAGGACGCGGGCCTTCGCGAAATCCTCGCCGGAGAAGTTGCGCAGGACCAGGTAGCTCTTGAGATCGACGAGCGTCTCCGGCTTATTGGCGACGGCCTTGTAGGTGATCAGCCGGTCGATGTTGCTCAGCAGGTAGCTGATGCGGACGGTCTCGGCGAAGTCGCCGCCGCTGCTGATCTCCCAGACCAGCGCCGCCTCGCCCGGCGGATAGCTGACGCTCAGCAGCGTCACATCCGCCGGATGGTCGAGTACTCTGCAGACGGATCGAATCTTCATCGATCTGCACGCCCTTCCACGAGAAATCCACCTTGTTGAGCCCCTTCTGAAGCGTCAGGACTCGTTCCTCCTCGATCAGCGTGGCGTTGGGATTGTCCAGTCGGATCACCGTCGCCGCCCGCTCCGGCAGCGCCACCAGCTTGATCCTCGCCTGAGCCGCCCCGACACACAGCAGAACCAGAACCACGATCAATACAGCACGTTTTGCGATCATAACAAATCTCCCAAATTCGTAGGGTGTGCACCGCACACCTTCTCTAAAAGCCCTTGACAGAATGACACGACAACCAAACTGCCCACATGTCATCCCCGCGAAGGCGGGAATCCATTTACACATCGAAGCATCCTGGACCCCAGCCTGCGCGGGGGTGACATGATGGGACTCATTCCGTTGCAGCGTCTGACATTCCAATATCACAACTCAATTTCCATTCAATATTCTGGCGTTTGGGGCCGACTGCTCGCGGACACCGTGATAAGTCGTCACCGTATACTCAAAAGTCCGCTTGCTCCGCGGCTCGACAGTCAGCCGGAAGCGAGCGTGCGTCACATCATGTTTCTCGAAGGCTGCCGGCGAGTCCCCCTGCTTCAACGTCCAGTAGGCCGTCCCAAGGCCGCGAGTGATCTCGATCTCCACCGGCAGCGTGCGCGTGTTGGTGACCTCGATCTTCCACGTCCGCACCTCGTCCCAGCCGCCAACGTTGCCGTCCTGATCGAAGACATGGTTCTCCGTTCGATAGTCCATCAGGACCGGCTTGACCTCGACCAGCCGGGCGGGTCCAAGATTCAGCTCCACCTCCTCACCGACCGGGATGTACTTCACACTTGTGCCGCCGACATAGGACAAATGCCCATGCTCATCCGCCCTGCCGTAGATGCGAACCATGCCATCCGGCAGCGGCGTCTCGCCGAGCTTGTGCTCCTCGTCATTGGCGAATGACAGGAATTGGATCGTCTGAGTCCCCCCACCGCTCCTCGTCGTACTTGTACAACGCCTTGATCGGAATCTCATCGGTCTCGAACGAAAGCAACCTCTTGCCCCACTTGTTCGGAATCGTCTCCGTCCCTTCGATCGTATAAAGGAAGTACTCGCTGAGCCCCTCCTTGACGATCTGCTTGACCTTGTCGCCAGCCGCTGCCTGGGCCTCAGCACTTTTAATCCGCACGAGTTCGTCCCTCGTCATCCCGGCCGTTTCGACCCAACGAGGGTCTTTGGTCATACCTGGACGACCGTAGGGATATTGCTGGCGGGCCAAGTAGGCAATACGGTCGAGCAGATGGACGCGACCAACGAGGAGGCGAACTTGGGCATGCTCATAGTCCTCGCCGCTACCGTTGGCGACGCGGACGTAGGCCTCCAAGTGCATTGTTCTTTCGTCTTGCGAGAGCGTGCCCATGTAGAAGGCTCGCCAAGATAGGTAGCTGGTGAGAGTAGGTTAGCTCGAAGGGCACCTGGCCGCTCACCTCGGAGCGGATCAGCCAGCGGCCGAGCTCCCGCAGCCTTGGCGGGAAGACCAACTGCTGGACCTGCACCTGGTCCTTGTGCTCCAGAGGCTCAAGGGTCAGCGAGGTCGGGTCGATCAGCGTATTGGCCCACATGAATTGCAGCCAGTTCCAGCCCTGCTTCAAGGTCAGATTCCGACGTTCCCGCACCAGCGTCAGGTCCGCGCCGTTGTAGATCGTCAGTTGCACGTTCTCCCGTCGAGGCAGGACGACCAACTCGATGGCGCTGGCCGGCGCGAATGGCGGCTTCTCGGATATGGCGCCAGACTGTGCGGGCTGGGTGGCAGCGTCAAGCGCAGCTTGGCGATGGCCCTGTTCAAGTACGAAAGAACCATCGCCAAGACCTTCGGTCTTGACGCTGCCACCCGCCGATGACTGAGCAAGACCCTGTCCGAGCGAGGGCTGCGCCGGGGCAAGCGCCATCTTGCGAGGCTCGGACGCAAGTTCTTTCTCTACCGTCTGGGCCGGGGCGTCCTTCATCTCCTGCACTGCAGGGGCCGGGGTCTTCTCCAAGCGTTCCAGTTGTTCCTGGTTTGACATCATGAATACGGCCACGCCGACAACGATTGCCGCGGCGGTTGCCCCCAGCCAGGGCATTGACAGCATCGGGATCACTCTCGTGCGGCGAGCTTTTGATGCATTCTCAACCGTTCCGGCAATCAGGGCATCTGACGGCTTGACCTCCTCGCGAAGCACGTCCAGGGTGGCGAATTTACGATTCAGCCCTGCCAGCCGCTGGCGGCACGCCTCGCATTGATCGAGGTGCGCACGGGCTTCCTCCATACCGGCGTCGGAGGCCAGCTTGAACTGGTAGTCGATCAGTTGTTGTTCCGTCAAGTGCATGTTCATTCCGTCACGCCAATGGAGTCCGGCAGTTTCCGCGCCAGGGCAGCCAGCGCCCGCGACATCTGGGTCTTCACCGTGCCGATGGAGCAGCCCATCACCTGCGCCACCTCCTGGTAGCTGAGCTGCTGATAGTAGGCGAGAATGAGGGTCGCCCGCTGCTTGACGGGGAGCATATCAATCGCCTGCCGGACCTGCTGTTTCTGCTCCTCTTTGACCAACTCGTTGGCCGGGTCAGCGGCATTGTCGTCCGCCAGGGCACCAGCCTGCGATGGATTCGCCTCGTCGCAATCGTCCGCCTGATCCAGGGAGACGAGCGTCAGGCGTTTGCGCCGGCGGTGATCGATGGCCGCACGGGTGGCGATGGTGAAGAGCCAGCTTTTGAAGCGTCCGCCGCGGAAGGTGTGGGCCTTCTCGTGGACCCGCTTGAAGGTCTCCTGGAAAAGGTCTTCGGCCTGGCTCAGATTGCCCGTCATGTGGAACAAATACCCCAGCACGCCGTCCCCGTACCGTCGGACAAGCTCACAAAACGCCGCCTGATCACCCGCGAGATGGGCGGCCACTAAGCTCTCGTCGCTACTTGCCATCAATGCTACGGCTCCAACTACGGGCATAGACGGCCATCGTAGCCCCGCGGTTGACAAGGCGCGAAGTAAATTTTGCGCAAAACGCTGCACACAAGACTAATCGGACACATGGGACGAATAGGACCAATTCTGCACCACGACAACATAGGTCCCATAAGTCCAATGCGTCCTATAAGTCCTATCTTTCCATCGCCCAGAAGACAGCGTTGGTTAGCAGCGTTTGGAATTGCGGGTTCGCGAAGTCGTCGGGATGGCCGAGCGAAGTGTAGAACACGCGGGAGTTCTTGTACTGGTGCGTCCATGCCACGGGCTCGGGTTTCTGGTCGGCAATCTCGCCGATGAGCAGTGGCGTGGTCCCGGCGACTAGCGGGCTTGCTTTGTAGAGCGAGCCGTTGCTCCGCAGGGGCAGCTCGATGCCCTTGAGAATGGGATGATTCTCAGCGCCGGGGGCGAGCATCACCGTTGCCACGGGACCGGCGCCATAGTGCCCGTGATAGTTGCCGCCGAGCACCTCGGGATCGAACTTCGCCCACTCGTCGTGTCCCTCTTTCGGCGCGCTGCCGCGGGAGTCGAATGCGTGACTGGCCGTGCGAAGGCCGATCAGCGGCTTGCCCCGGTCGAGGAAGTCCCGCAGGTACTTCATCTGGTCGGCCTGGAAGCCCCTTCGCCGGGCATAAACGACAACCAGATCGGCGTTGGCCAGCGTCTCCATGCCGCTGATGAAGTGGATCTCCTCGCCTTGCTTGGCGGTGCTGGCCTGGAGGATCTCGCAACGCAGGCCGCGATGAAGCTCCAACTCGCGTGCAAAGACAGGGAGCGTCTCGGCGGCGTTGTATTCGTTCTCGGCCGAGAGGAACACGACGGATGGCCGCTTGTCCTCTTTGAATCGAAACGGCGGCCGGCCCGTGAAGGCGGTGGATGCAACGGTCGGGCAGATGTATCTCTCGATGTGCTCGATGATGAGGTCGGTGCCCGTGAAGTGATTGACATTTGGCCGCTGGCGCGAATTATACATCGTGTCCGTCATGTCCCGCATGAGCACGACGTTCTTGCCGGCCTTGGCCAGGTTGCGAAGTCCAAAGGGCCGCCCGAGCACACACATATTCGTATGCACGCCCATGAGGATCACGTTCCTGATCCCCCGCTGCTCCAGCAGGTTCCAGACCTCCACGCCGGAATCGCTGATCGCGTCGGCGTCCTTGATCTCGATGGCATCGATCTGCCCGGTCCAGGGCGAGGCCTCCTTGCATCGCGGCCGGCAATCGCAGCCGCCGTCGGACTGGTCGATCGGATACACTTTCTTCTCCGTCTCGTCCTTCCACGGGCACCACGACTCGATGCCCGCCGGGACATTCGCCGCTCTCGGAGCCGCTTTGGCCCGCTGGCGTGCCGGGTGATCCTTGTAGCGGTCGATGGTCCCGCTGGGCGAGTGAATGATGAGCACGCCCTTGTCCCTCGCCGTAGAGACGACACGATCCATCACCGGCGTTAACTCGGCCACGCGCTCGCTCGCCCCCTTGCACCAGTGGTGATCCCACATGTCGCAGATGACGATGGCGGTCTCGGCCGGCTTCCACTGCTGTGTCTCGCAGACGATGTGAGCCCGGTCCGGAGCATCCGCAGACGCGACACGCTTGCGAACGTCTACCTTCAATGTCCCGTCCGCACCCGAACCAGCAATCGCCTGCCCACAAAGGGCAACCAGGACGATGATAAGCCGTAGGGTGTGCACCGCACACCGCTTGCTTCGGATCGATTCTAATGAATGGTGTGCGATGCACACCCTACGAATTGCAGCGATGATGTATGACTTCATGGAGAGACTCCCCTTTGCTACCTTTTGCATACCATCCACCTACACAAGCGCGGTCCAGCCGCCGTCCACGTAGAAGATCTGTCCCGTGATGAAGTCGCCTGCTTTGGATGCGAGCAGCACGGCCGTGCCGACCAGGTCCTCCGGCCGGCCCCACCGGGCCAGGGGCGTCTTCGACAGCACCCACCGGCTGAACTCGGCATCGGCCTGCAACGGAGCCGTCAGATCGGTCGCGATATAGCCGGGTCCGATGGCGTTGACGTTGATGCCATACCTGGCCCACTCGACCGCCAGCGTCCTCGTCAGACCCAGTACGCCCATCTTGCTGCAGGCGTAAGCGGCGATGGTCGGCCGGGCCGCATGACAGGCCAAGGAGCCGATGTTGATGATCCGCCCGGGCTTGCCCATCTCTTTGCGGTGCCTGCAGAACGCCTGCGACAGCAACAGGACGGATGTCAGATTCACCTCCATCACCCGGTTGAAGCTCTCCAGCGAAGCATCCTCCGTAGGCTCGCGAACCGTCATCCCGGCACAGTTCACCAGGATGTCAACGCCCCCCACCGCCTGAACGATCTTGTCGAACAGCTCCCCGATGGCATGAAGATTGGCCAAGTCAAAAGGAAACACCCACGCCCGGCGGCCTGTCTGGTTCTCGATCTGCTCCTTCGCCGCCTCCAGCTCGTTCCGCGTCCTCGCCACCAGAGCCACATCGGCCCCCTGCTGGGCCAATCCCCGCGCCAGGCGCAAACCCAATGCCCCGCCCCGCCCCCGTCACCAGGGCCGTCGCACCCGTCAGATCAAACAACCGGCTCTCCATATGGAGCACAGTAAACCACAGACCAGTCCCGCTGACAAGCTCCAGCCTCTCCGTGAAGCCAGAAGACACAGAACGGAGGGCCAAGGCAGGGCACAGTCATCTGCGATCCCTCATCCACTACAGGCATTCCATAGAGAAACATACCCAGCCTGTGGAAAGACTCCTGCAAGAAGCGGATTCTTGAAATTTTCCCAGTATTCCCATAGTATTAATCTTGACATTTTTCACAAGCGTTTGGTAAAATAGAGAATATTGCCTTAGACGAGAGCTAAGCAGTGATTCTCGTGACTCCGCGAAGTGGCCTTTTGCTTCGCTGGAGGCACGGTGATGGGTTGTTGGACGCGCCCAAGTCTGGTTCGAAAGAATTGGATGAAGGAAAAAGCCGGTCTTGGCTTTGCTACTGTGACAGCCACGTAAGTTGTTATTGCATCAGGGTTTATCGGAGAGAAGGAGATGAGAATGAAGAGATTGATGGCAGTTTGTTTTGTAATGACGATGGTCGGTACCGCTTCGGCGGCACCGGTTCTGGACGCGGGGTGGTTTTCGGATCAAATCAACGAAGCTTTCGTTAACTCCATCAGTTCCCCCTATGTCTTTAACCTGACGGATCCTGCCGTCTTCAGGATTACCGACGATTACGTCATAGATGACATCTACTATGTCTACGACTTCGCAGCGCTTATTCTGACGACGACCCTTCCATACGCCGGTGCGCCAACTGGTTTTGGCGGCGACGGGGAAGCGGCATGGCAGAACCCCGTGTACTCCGGAGGGGAAGTCCTGTTGGCCCCCGGCGCCCACGAACTGACGATCCAGGGCAACGGAGTAGGTGGCGTCCCGGCGGGATTGTGGACGCAATTGAGTTCTCCTCCTGTTCCTGCGCCAGGAGCTATTCTGCTCGGCGGTATTGGCGTCAGCCTCGTGGGCTGGCTCCGCAGAAGAAGAGCCCTCTAATTATTCCTTGTGCTCAACTGATGGACGGGGTCTCCTGGCAGGCCCCGTCCCTTTGCATCCAAGCCGCCCACAACGGGCCCTGCTTCTTGAAACGGGTGGAGACGCTCTGTTCTGCCGACGGACGGGATGACCAAGCTGACATCCACTCGCTCATCGATGCCCCCAGAATTCCCCTCGGCCGGCCTTTACGCCAAAATGAAGCCGGTGCCACACTCTGCTTCTGCGACCAGTGCTGTCCTGCCGGTCAAGTCGAAGGGCCGACTCTCCACGAAGCAACATAGCTTCCTTAACGGAGCGGAAGCAGACGGTCGACAGCCCTCGCCCCCCCCTGTCATATGAATTGAAATGGGCTGTTCCCATGCTACTATGAAGCGAGCCTTGCTCCAGGGAGGCACGCCTTTTTGTTCTTTACAGGGGCATGCTGCGCTGGTAGCATGATCGCCGTGCTGGAGCGCGGTATTTGCCCGCGCCAATGTTCGTCGGGGCATATTTGTCAAGATTGAAATCGCCAGGGATGTAATCATGGCAGGCAGAATCGTAATCGACATGGAGCGGTGCAAGGGTTGTGGCCTGTGCATCACGGCCTGCCCCCACAACTGCATCGTCACCTCGCAGGAGTCCAACAAGAACGGCTATTTCGCCGCCCAGGCGAAGAATCCCGGCTGCACAGGCTGCGCCAGGTGCGCCACTGTCTGCCCGGACGCCGTCATCGAGGTATACATAGAGGAGGCGGACCGGATCCCCATCGTCGCCACGGCGGCCAAGAAAGACACGCCCCGCCTGATCGAGGAAAAGCGGTGAGCAAACGAATTCTGATGTGCGGCAATGAGGCGATGGCGGAAGCCGCGATCATCGCCGGCTGCGACGCCTATTTCGGCTATCCGATCACGCCGCAGAACGAGATCTCCGCCTATATGGCCCGCCGCATGGCGGAGGAGGGCCGGGTTTTCATCCAGAGTGAAAGCGAGCTGGCCGCCATCAACATGGTGTTCGGCGCCTCGGCCACGGGCAAGCGTGCCATGACCAGCTCCTCCAGTCCCGGCATCAGCCTCATGCAGGAGGGGATCAGCTACCTGGCGGGAGCGGAATTGCCAGCGGTCATCATCAACGTCATGCGTGGTGGCCCCGGGCTCGGCAATATCGCCCCCGCACAGGGCGACTACTTCCAGGCCACCCGCGGCGGCGGGCACGGTGACTACAAAACCTTCGTGTTCGGCCCGTCCAGCGTGCAGGAGATGGCCGACTGCATACCCCTGGCGTTCGACCTGGCCGATCAATACCGCATGCCCGCGATGATCCTGGCCGACGGCATCCTCGGACAGATGATGGAGCCTCTCACGCTGGAGCCGAAGCCCCGCCGGCAACTGCCCGCCAAAGACTGGGCATTGACTGGGGCCAAAGATAGAGGACAGAACATCGTACGCTCCCTGTGGCTCGGGGAGGGAGTCCTGGAGGAGCTCAACAAGAAGCTTCAGGCCAGGTATCGGGAAATTGAAAAGAATGAGGTCCTCTGCGAAGAGTACCTTTTGGACGACGCGGAGATTGTCATAGTCGCGTACGGCGTCGTCGCACGGATCGCCAGGGCGGCGGTAGACAGGGCCAGAGAAGAAGGCCTCCCGGTCGGCATGATCCGGCCGATCACTCTATGGCCGTTCCCATCGCAGCAGATCAGCCGGGCCGCCGAACAGTTCCGGCTCTTCCTGACCGTCGAGATGAGTTCCGGGCAAATGCTTCAGGATGTGCAATTGGCGGTGGCCGGAAAAGCGCCCGTGCTCTTCCATGGACGCATGGGCGGCGGCGTACCGTCCGTCGATGAACTCCTGGGAAAAATCGAAGAGCTTACAGTAAGCCATAAACGATGAAGACAGTATTCAAGAAATCAAGGGTACTCAAGGATTGCCCGACGCACTATTGTCCCGGCTGCGGGCATGGCATCGCTCACCGGCTCATCGCCGAGGTGATCGAGGAGCTTGACATCCGGGGCCGGACGATCGGCATCGCCCCGGTCGGCTGCGCGGTGCTCGCGTACAACTACCTCGACGTGGACATGATCGAGGTCGCACACGGGCGGGCCCCCGCCGTCGCCACCGGCATGAAACGCACGAACCCCGACAGCATCATCTTCTCCTATCAGGGCGACGGCGACCTTGCTGCGATCGGGACGGCGGAGATCATCCACGCCGCTCATCGCGCCGAGCAGCTCACGGTGGTGTTCATCAACAACGCCGTGTTCGGCATGACCGGCGGCCAGATGGCTCCCACCACTGTCCTCGGCCAGGTGACGGCGACCACGCCCCAGGGCCGGCAATCCAACGGCCAAGGCTATCCACTGCAAGTCTCGGAGCTGCTCGCGCTCCTGCCCGGCGCCGTGTACGTGGAACGCTGCGCCTTGAGCAGTGTCCCTCGCATCCGGCAGGCCAAGGCGGCCCTGAAGCACGCCTTCGAGCTCCAGATGAACGGAGCCCCGGGACTCTCGCTGGTGGAGATCCTGTCCCCCTGCCCCACGTACTGGCGGATGTCGCCGGCTGACGCCATGAAGTGGATCGAGCAGGACATGAGCAAGGTCTTTCCTATCGCCCGTCTGAAGGGCTGAGATCAGCAGACACAGGTGAGCCAATGAGTCAATCCGCAATCCGCAATCCGCAATCCGCAATCACAACGGGCCTCTACGAAGAAATGGTAATGGCCGGTTTCGGCGGCCAGGGGATCGTCCTGGCGGGCAAGCTCCTGGCCCAGACGGCGATGCGTGCCGGCTTGGAAGTGACGTACATGCCGTCCTACGGGGCCGAGGTCCGCGGCGGGACCGCCAACTGCATGGTGATCGTCTCGAACAAGCCGATCGCCTGCCCGGTCGTCAGCAATCCGAACTCGCTCGTCATCTGCAACAAGGCCGCGCTGAGCAAATTCGCGCCGCGCCTGAAATCGGGCGGACTGATGATCTTCAACAACTCGCTGATCCAGAACGTGCATTCCGTGCCGGACGGCGTTGAGGTCATCGGCGTGCCGGCCGAGGACCTCGCCCTTGAGGCGGGCTCGCCCAAGAGCGCCAACATGGTCATGCTCGGCGCCTACCTGGGCAAGCGGGGCCACCTCACCCCCGACCAGGCCGCCGAGGCCCTGCCCGACGTCTTGGCCGAGCGCCATTACAAAATGATCCCCACCAACGCCGAAGCCCTCCGCCGAGGCGCCGCCTTCGCCCTCCGCCACGCATAAGGCAGGCCCCACCCTGCGAGTTCTTACCTTCTTCCCTTCTGCCCGGCCATCCGACTTCACACTTCAGACTTTACACCTTACACTTCCCCGAGACTCCTCACGACGTCACCACAAGCATGCCTCGGGTTTTTCCATTGCCTTTTCGGACCGGCCGGCACACAATAGAGCGGCCTGAGTAATGGTTGTGTGCGGCCGGGCTTGAGAAGCGGAAACAGGCCGTGGGTTATCCGTTTTCCGCGGGTGAGAACGCAAGGAGATGAGTTGTGCGACGAATCGTAGTTCCTCTCGCTGTTCTTGTGGTGGGCCAGTCTGTGTTCGCGACGACGCTGGCGGGGCCGTCCACCGCCATGCTGGGCGGCGAGCGCTTCGGCATATCCCTTGAATATGGGCAGACCGACGTCGATCTTCCCTTGGAGATCGATGGGGACGAGGTCACGGAGGACTTCGACTTCGACAGCGCATTCGCCGTATTCTCCGTCGCGGCTACGCAGTGGCTGGAGTTCTTCGTCCGTCTCGGAGCGGCTCAGGCCGAGGCCTCCGGTTTTGACGGTGATATGAATCTCTCCTGGGGCCTGGGCACGCGGCTGACCGCGTTCGAGTGGAACAACTTCACCTGGGGCGCGATGGCTCAATTCACCAACCTCGTCTCTCGCTTCGACACCGTCGAAGAGTGGCTCATTGGGGAGCCGGAGGTGCCCACCCTGCTGCCCACGGACGAGGAGTTGAACATCGTCGAGTATAACTTCGCGACGGGCCCGACCTGGCGGCACGACCGGTTTACCGTCTACGGCGGCCTGCTCCTTCGCTATGTCACGGGCAGCCTGGATTTCGACGCCAAGACTGTGAGCACTTCCTTCGACGTCGATCACCAGTGGGACGCCGGCGGCTACGTCGGCGGAACCGTGACCCTGTTCAAGGCCGGCCCATCGAGCACCGGCTGGCTCAGCCGATGCGACCTCATGGCCGAAGGACGATTCACGGACGACAGCACCGGCTTCTCCGTCGCCCTGCTCCTGCCCTTCGGCGGCGAGCCGTGACGACCTGCGTCCCCACAGCGGCGCGTGTGCGACTAAAACCCTGTCCCAACAGGCTGGTTGCGCGGCCGGGTGGCACCGCCAAACTCGTTGGGTTCGTCCCAAGTTCTTGAGTCTTGGGTGGCAGCGGCAAGTGCAGCTTGCCGATGGTTTGCCCATTCGCCATCGGCAAAGCCCTCGGCCTTGCCGATGCCACCCATCCGAAAATGTCCTGAAATCTTCGCAGACACGTGGAGACCGAGCGGCCCGACACTTGTTGCATTGTCACGGCCGCGCGGGTATCCTGTTGGGCACGATCTCTCGAAGCATAGCTGGATCTTATGTGAAGGAAAGGGTTGATCACATGAACAAAGGCACGCGTTACGCACTGGTTGTCCTGGGCTTGTCGATTACCTGCACCGCATTCGCCGGCCAAGCGGCGAATCCCTTCGTCGGCCGATGGGCGCTGACCATTCCCGGCGGCGGGGCCGGCTGGCTCGGCGTGGTCGAGAAGGATGGCAGGCTCTCCGGCAGCATCCTCTGGGGCGGCGGCAGCGTCGTGCCTGTGAAGGAGGTCGAAGTCAAAGGCGACACCCTTGTCGTGACGCGCATCCATGAAGCTCCCCGGGACCCCAAGAAGATTTCCACCGAGACGATCACCGCGACGCTCGACGGCGACAACCTCAAGCTCACCACGGTTACCAAACGACCGGATGGGTCCATGACCGCCCCCGCGACATTCACGGGCAAACGGATTGCCCCCCTGCCGCCGAAGCCGGACCTGGCCAAGGCCAAGTTTGGCAAGCCAGTCACACTGTTCAACGGAAAGGACCTCGAAGGCTGGAAGCTGACCGATCCCGGCGCCAAGAGCGGCTGGTCGGTCGAGGACGGCGTCCTCGTCAATAAGCCCGTCCAGCAGGAGGGCAAGCCGCACATCAACTACGGCAACCTCCGCACCATCGCCGAGTTTGAGGACTTCAATCTGAAGCTCGAGCTGAACGTCGCCAAAGGCGAGAACAGCGGCGTGTACCTGCGCGGCATCTACGAGGTCCAGGTCGCCGACACCGCCGGCAAGCCCCTCGACTCGCACAACATGGGCGGCATCTACAGCCGGATCACGCCTACCGTCGGCGCCGAGAAGCCCGCCGGCCAGTGGCAAACCCTCGACCTGACGCTACTCGACCGCCACGCCACCGTGATCCTCAACGGCCGGAAGATCATCGACAACCAGCCGCTCCTCGGCTGCACCGGCGGCGCCCTCTGGTCCGACGAACTCAAGCCCGGCCCAATTTATTTACAGGGCGACCACACCGGCATCAAGTACCGAAACATCGTCCTGACGCCGATCACCAAGTGACAATCAAGCCGTAGGGGCGGGTTTCAAACCCGCCCCCCCCGGTTTCGCCCGCACTACACGCAATCCGCGATTCCCGCCGCGTCCCCCGCCATAACTCTGCCATCATGTCACCCTGGACCCCGATCCAGGGCCGCAACCCCCCATCAGGCCGTCCCGGCCTCCTCCCTCAATCCGCATTCCGCAATCCGCAATCCGCAATCGTGTCCCCCCGTACCACTTTCAGTCGATTTTCGCACGATTCGCGCGCCGGTTTAGAACCCAATCCGCCCGCCATGCAACATTTTCTTATTCCTTGCCCCGCAAGGACTTACATCCACCTCGCCCGCGTCCCGGCTCACAATTTTCGACCAATTCGCGCACTTTCGAGCATATAGGGGGGGACGATTTTCCGGCCCGGTTTACGGCCGGATGATATTTCTGGGTGGCAGCGGCAAGCGGCAGCTTGCCGATGGTTTGCCCATGCCAGCCAGCCTAAGCGCCAGGAGCGTCACCGGCCCATTGGGCCGTAGGGGCGAATCATCATTCGCCCGCGATGCCCGGGCCGGAGAGGACAAGGCATGCCCGACATGCCCGCTCGACAATGCGGCAGTTGTTACTTCGTCCGGCAGATCGCCGGCCGCTTATGCTGCGTGCGCAACCCGCCGGCGCCCGACCCCGTCACCGCCCAAGCCCGCTGGCCCATCGTCCAGCCCACCGACCGCTGCGGCCGACACCGCCCCAAGCCCGAAATCAGGAAGAGGGATCAGGGGTCAGGGGTCGGGGATCAGAGCAGAACGATCGGGCATGCCGCTGCACCCATCGCAAATCAAAAATCAAACATCAAAAATCAAAAATCGGACGCCTCCGCCCCAAATCATAAATCAAAAATCATAAATCATAAATTCGACGGCCTTCCCGTCTTCGCCGACCAATTCGGCGATTACTGCAAGATCCCGCTGACGCAGGGCAAGTTCGCCAAGGTCGATCCGGAGGACTACGTCTGGCTCTCGCAGTTCCGCTGGTGCTGCAAGATGAACGTGGAGAATTGCTACGCCGTGCGTAACGTCCAGACCCACGGCCGATCCAAGCGCATCTACATGCACCGCCTGATCAGGAACACGCCCGACCACCTCGTCTGCGACCACGAGAATCACGACGGCCTGGACAACCGCAAGCGCAACTGCCGCAACTGCACCACCGCCCAGAACAACGCCAACCGCCGCAAGTGCCGCACCGCAAGCAGCCAATACCTCGGCGTCTCCTACAACAAGCGCCGCCGCAAATGGATCGCCCACATCAAGGACCAAGGCAAAGAGCGTTACCTCGGCTCCTACGACATCGAGGCCGACGCCGCGAGAGCTTACGACCGCGCCGCCGTCGCGATCCACGGCCCCTACGCCGCCCTGAATTTCCCGCATGAAACGGCAACAAACAACGAATCACACCAATCACACGAATCCAACGGAGACTTGTAGCTTCTAATTCGTGCCATTCGTGCAATTCGTGGTTCAAAGAATGATGTCATTCCCGACCCCCGATCAGGTCGAGGGCAGGCTCTGATCAGGAATCCAGGTCCTTCCAACCGCGAACTACGTAGAAATACGTAGATATGCCCCGCACACGTGGATGTCATTCCCGACCTGATCGGGAATCCATTCCTTCTTCAAACGCCGCCCCTACCAACAACGAACAACCAGAGACCAACAACACCTATTCTCGCCAGACACACCAAGAAAACCCTGGATATCACAGGTCTTTAATCTTTGCGGTCTTTGACGCGAATGTCCCGCCACACCAAAAACTTTGGCTCTTGACTCATTTTCTCCTTGCCGTGTTTGACTGACTTTGTCACAATATTAGTCGGTGGACTTGCGGCAAGTGCGCGTTGAGTGAGTAGACGACTCCCAAAGACCGTGACGGATCGGTTTGAGGCTGGAGCTGTTCAAACATTCAAGCATCAGCGTCGGTGCGGCATTAAAGACGCGCGGGATGTGACAGCACAGGGAGATAATAGGTGGCCGTCCCCGTTTTAAGATTCCAAAGCCGCGGGGCAGCACAGTATCTCGGAGGCTATACATGGGATCATCTGAACGTCCTGAGGAGCGAAGAGCACAAAAGCCCAGGGAGCAAACCACAGGAATGGAGGAAGATCGACACCTGTCGACATTGGTCAGGCCTGAGTTCAAGACCAACATTCCGGCAGTGGACAAGCTGTTGGGATACAACGAGAGCCTGGGCGCCGGCACAGGCATCCGGCCAGGAGACATCATCGTGTTGAGAGGTGGCCCCGGCAGTGGCAAGACTACTTTGGGCCTGCAGATCATGTCCAACTATCTGGCCAGCGACGACTGCAGGTACGTCTCTGGCAAACTCATGGCTCTTCTTCTCTCTCTTGAGAACCGATCCACGTAAGGTCGTCCGCAAGGTCACGACAGATTTCCACTTCTTCCAGAAGCAGAAGCGAGGCGATCTGTTGGTGCCGCTATCTGCCGGCTTCATGAAGGAGGTTGTCAAGGAGATCCGAGCCAAACCCGGTGCCAAGAAGCCGGATGAATTGACAAAGGGTGTCGCCAAGTTCGGTACGGGGCTCCTCATAGGACCGTTCAAGGACATTGTGGTGCCGCTATTCCTTGACTGGGGTTGGTCTTTTCTTTCCGGCATCCTGGCCGGTTCGCGCGAAGAGGATGAGACTGACGAGAATCCGACTTCCGAAGGTAGTCCCAAGGAGATCGACCGCTCTCAGCCGGAAGGCATACTGTTCATTGATTCGATCAACGCACTGCTGGCAATCGTTCGCCAATACACAGAGTTGAGTCAGTCCCAAGCCCGACTGACAATGAACCGTGCGTTCGCCATGGTCCGAAAGAAATTCAAGCGTTTCGTGATTCTTGTCTCCAGCGAGTTCCACCATGAGGCATCGTGGGTGGCGACCGGCATGGCGGAGAGTTTCCTGTCGGATGTGGAGATCACGCTTACCAGTGAGCCCATCGCCGTCCCGGCGGGCTATGAAGCCAGCCGGCAGGGGTCTGTAGGCTACAGCATCTTCAAGATCATCGACAAAGTCCCGGGACAAGAGAGTAGCAAGCTGGAATCCCGGTCTTTCATCCGTGTCGTTAAGTCCAGAAAAGCGGCCAATCAGTCCAGGCGATGCGCCTATGACATCGTCATGGGGTCCGGTCTGACATTTTATGAAACCTATCCTGGCGACGGGCACATCCTTCTTTTCACGGAGAACGCACAACAGAAACAGGTATGGGATACGTTCTTCAGAGAGGACCTGCCGGAGCTGTACCCGGCGTTGAGGTACGAGGACTTCGACCGCAGCAGTCTCCAGCGGATCTATATGAACCAGCGTCGGTCGCGGTACGTTCCCAGTCGAACCGATCTGTATGTGTCGAGCTTCGATAACTACTGGGTCAACTGGTACGGCGAATTGTGCTGGAGGCGCGCTGTGGCCGAGGGCGTCGAGGACAGCGTCGGAGGCCCGGACAAGAACCCTGAGGATGTGGCCAAACTCATCAGTGCGATGCACAAGTCTTTGATGGGCCGTCCCGACACTTTGGTGCAGTGTTTGAACGACATTTTGGAGCCGAACGAGGCCATCGTGCTGAAGGAGGTGCTGATTGCCTTTGCGTCGTTGTCGAGGAGAAGCAACTGTATGAAATGCTTCTTCTGCCGGTTCTGCTGGTGGGTGCTCAGGCAGATTGCGAAGGAGAATCAACAAGTGCTTCCGTACGTAATCACGCGGATGTCAAAGAAAGGCAAGCAGGCTGAACATGACCCTGGGACGCAGACAGGTGCCAAGCCTTTCTCAAAGTACACCGTGGATCCTGAGGAAGCGAAGGAGATCGAGTCCATTCTGGACCGGATGTCGAAATCTATTGATGAAGCCGGATGCTGCCAGAGCAGCGCGGTGCGAGCGCTGCTGAATATGAATGGGGAGCCCCCGGCCAATGTGAAACAATGGATGAACGAGCTGGAGAGCGCGGCCTATGACGGGCCGAGCAGCTCGGACCAAGAGATGCTCAATAGGCGGGCCGAGCAGATCAGCCAGATACTGTCACAGCGGCGAGAAGATCCTTCTGAGGTGCTGGAAGCTCTGGACGAGACGATGCCCTGGATGAAATCGGAAGGTGCCAGACGCAGGCTCAAGAAAGAGCTCCTGGATTGTCGCGAGAAGACGGAGGCAGGGAAAATACGCGAGATTCTGGACAGGCACTTGGGCTGCGAATGCAGAGTGGAGTTCTGGAGCTACATCGACTTTGTCCTCTCCAAGGGAGAAGATGCGATCCGAGAGAAGTTGAAAGGGATGAGCACAGAGGGGGCGACCAGTAAACTGAGCGAAGACAAGGAGTCGCCCAAGAGGCAGGAAGAAGAAGACGAGACGAACAAGTTAAGGGAACTGAGCACTATACGTCAGTCGCTCGCAAAGAAGACATACGTGGTTTTGAAAGCGCTGTTTACCAAATTGCCGGAGATGCTGTCGGGGACCCAGTGCGGCGAGCTTGGGAAGCCTGAATCCATGAAAGACCTCTGGAGCCTGTGTACCCAAGAGAGATCTCACCAGGCGCTGTACCGCTTGATGACGACTTATCATCTCATCTTGAAGAAGCGGAACACGTACCATTTCCTGAGCGACATACCTGAAGACAGAATCCGCCTGTTCGGCGAGCGGCGGAGCACGATCATCAAGGAATTGGAAGAGCTGTCGCCGGACAACAAGCGACCGATGCATCGGCCGGGACTGCTCTTCGCTATGCGCGATGCCAGATCGTTGATCTCGATTCCATACAACGCCAATGTCAGTTTCATCGTCTATCGCGATGACCTCCTCAGGCCGTACATCAAGCGGAACCTCTGGAAAGACGGCAAGGCCGGGGAGAAGTTCAACGACTACGTTCAGGGTGTCCTCTCCCTACACAAGATGCTTTCGCTGTACGATAAACCGACCCAAGACCTGTACTCCAAGTTCCAGGCCCAGGGCGTGGAAGAGCGAGTCCGCCATCTTCTTGAGACGAACCTCAAACAGTACCTCGACAGAAAGCTGTTGTCCCAGGGACCGCTCCAGACCTGGGAGGAGATGACCACGCTTCTTCAGTTGATGAGTACGGGGGACCGAAGAGGAGCCTCAAGTCCAACAGAACCATCGAAGCGTCATTTTGTCATAGAAACGCAGACCCTGGATACTCTGCTCTGTACTATGTTGGAGTTCTTATGGGGTTGCGGCGGTAGCCTTAAGATAGGGGCGGACTACGACATCGAGGATGAGGAGAAGACGAAACACAAGTTGTTTCAGGCCCTTTATTTATTGACCGTCATGTTGCACAAGGGAATCATCCCTGGTGATTCAACATTGGATGTTGCTCATTTCGCCAACGAGTATAGCGTGGGTCGCAATAAGACCACGCGCAGGGGCAACGATTGGGTCTTTGCCCGCCAGTGGTACTCGACCCTGGTCGATCTGCTCACGGCGGAGAAGAAATCCACGTCCCCGGATGATTCAGCGGCGCCAGGAGCGGAAAAGAAATCCGCGTCCCGGAATGATCTGGCCGCGCGAGGGAATGAGAGTTCCCCGTTCCTCTGGCAAAATCGACGAGCGGAGCTTGGGATCATGCCGATCCCGATCAGTCTTTCTCATTTTCTGGAGTTCGGCGATGCGGCAAAACATGTCTCCTGCTGGGGTGATTGGCATCTGATTATGACGAAGGGCTCTGAGAACACAGAGCTTGGCATCGATCTGGTCAACAGCCTGATGGCGAGCCAGAAGATCTGCGAGCGTGCCTTTCAGTGCGCGGGCGTGCCGACCGTGGAGGAGTTCTACACGCTCTATGGGGATTCGAGGTGTTTGAACCTACCGGAGAGACGCTATGAGACACCCAGGATGCTGTCGGACATCACTTTCTCTGACTTAAGGAGGACCTTCTTTGCGAACGCATTTTCTCGGTTCTCAGATCTTCGATTATCAGCACTGCATGTTGGAACTGCACTCGCTCGTTCGTTTTGTCAGGACTCTGGCCCGATGTAAAGACCTCGACTGGAGCCAACCGAGAGAAGGAGGCGACAAGCCCAGAGTCCTGGACCTGAAGGACCAAATTCAGGACGCACTGAACAGGATCAAGAAGCTGCGCACCCGAGGAATGCTTACGGTCTGACTTAAGGACTCATTGAAATTCACCGGGAACCGAGGGTCACACCTACACATTTCACACCGGGTATAAAAGATATACATAGGCCCTAATTTCCCGCGCCTATTCTTCTCGGTGTTCTTCGTGGTTTGAACTGTGCACATAGAGCATGCCTGCGCGAACGTAGGCATGGCACCCGCCGGGTCAGTCCTGGCCTATCTCATGTCCATTCCAATCAGGCAAAGGCTTCGTCCTTCCCTCAATGCACTTTATGAGGCTTGCTCGGAGACAAGACAGCGATCCACCGAGAATGTATTCAATCTTCTCCTGGTTCAGGCATCGCCCATGTACCGCATCACATCTGTGATCATAGAGACCTCTTATGTCTTCAGTACTGGTGCCCGGTAGCCAATCTACAATCCGCTGGACGAGTTTCTGAGTAACCGGCCGGTCATCTTCACACCCGAAAAGAGCCTCCAGTGCACACCAGAGGTTCGCAATCGCTACACGAGCATCACTCGTGTGATTCCATGTGTACGCGAGGTTGAACGCAAGATCGAACCTCCTCGATACTGATTCGTGTCCGAGATGCAACGCTGCATCAAGATGATTGCTTACCCATTCGAGATCATCTCTGGATACAACGACCTTCTTGTCGGAAAGTGAGATGGATCTGGGAATGTCGTCAAGCACGTGGAAGCATACGGAATGGCTGGGTGCGGCTGCGATTGTATCCCAGGAAATGGTAGCCGACGCTGGACATACCAGTGCGGAATAACCCCGCAACTTGAGTAACGCAGCGACGCGCCAGGCAAGAGTATGGAGAAAGCGGGCGGAGTTGTATTTCTCTTCAGCGGAAGGCCCTCCGACCACGAGTTCTGCACGGATCGCTGTAGAATAGCGACCGACACTGAGAGAGTCGGTCTTCTGAAAATCGGCAGCGGCACACACGTCCATGATGTCAGGCGCATTCTCCACACTTCGCAGCGAAAGAAATCCAGGCTTGATCTCAAACAACCCGTCTTCCCAGGCAACCCCGCACATCCCCACGAATAGCCAAGCCGGAGGTACCTCGGCCTTGAGTTGCTTGGCACGCTCTTGTCGTGCCAACATCGGCGCTATCGCCGCCTCTTGCTCCTCAAGCCATTCATGCAATGTCTTCAACGTGCAATTCCTACCGACCTATACCGCCCATCTATAGGGTGACAGAAGTACCCAAGACTTATCACCGAAGCGCCGCTAACGTAGCTTTTTGTGCGTAAACTTACGCGCATTAGGACCCGTATAATCCGCGACTATCTGACCCTTTCCGTAGAGCTTCCATTTGTAGATCAGGAGGCCGTCGAGGCCTACGGGGCCTCGGGCGTGGATTTTGTTGGTGCTGATGCCAACTTCGGCGCCTAAGCCGTAGCGGTAGCCGTCGCTGAAACGGGTGGAGCAGTTCCAGAAGACGTCGGCGGAATCGACGAGGTTCATGAAGCGCTCGGCCGTCTCGCGCGAGGCGGTGACGATGGAGTCGGTGTGTCGCGAGCCGTAACGATTGATGTGGTCGATGGCGGCGTCGAGGCCATCCACGACCTTGATCGAGAGGGTGTAGTCCAGGTACTCGGTGGACCAGTCTTCCTCCGTGGCGGGCTCGACGTCGATGATGGCGCGGGTGCGGTCGTCGCCTTTGAGTCGGCAGTGGCACTCGCTGAGGGCCTTCTGGACGGCGGGGAGGAAGAGGCCGGCGATTTTGTCGTCGACGAGGAGGGTCTCGGCGGCGTTGCAGACGGCGACGTACTGGCACTTGGAGTCGACGGTGATGCGGACGGCCATGTCGAGGTCGGCGTCGGCGTGGATGTAGACGTGGCAGAGGCCGTCGGCGTGGCCGAGGACGGGGATGCTCGTGCTGTGCATGATGTGGCGGACGAATTCGTTGGAGCCGCGGGGGATGATCAGGTCGATCTGGTCGTCGAGGGCGAGCATGTCGGCGACGTCCTGGCGGGTTTCGAGGAGCTGGATCCAGCCTTCGGGCAGGCCTGCGGCATGGCCGGCGAGGGCGATGGTGTCGGCGAGGATGCGGTTGGTGTGGGCGGCCTCGCTGCCGCCTTTGAGCAGGACGGCGTTGCCGCTCTTGAGGCACAGGGTGGAGATTTGCACGAGGGCGTCCGGGCGGGACTCGAAGACCACGCCGATGACGCCGATCGGGCAGGAGACGCGGTAGAGCTCGAGGCCTTCGTCGAGCTCGATGGCGGAGAGGGTTTTGCCGACGGGGTCGGGCAGCTTGATGAGGCTGTGGATGCCGGCACAGACGTCGGCGAGCTTGCTTTCGTCGAATTTCAGCCGCTTGAGCAGCGGGGCTGCGAGGTTGCTTTGCCGGGCGGCGTCCAGGTCCTGCTGGTTGGCCTGGAGAATCTCGGCAGAGTGCTCCTGCAGGGCCTTGGCGATCTCGTTCAACGCGTCGTTTTTCACTTCCGTTTTGACCGCCGCCAGCCGAATCGACGCCGCCTTCGCCGCCGCCGCACGCTCAGAGATTTTCATTTTCCTTGACATCTGCACCTGCACCATTTAACCTGACTTTCCGTAGAAAGAGGTAATTATAAGCTCTCAATACGAAAAATCAATGCGGGTGTAGCTTAGGGGTAAAGCACCAGCCTTCCAAGCTGGCTACGCGGGTCCGATTCCCGCCACCCGCTTTCTTAGTGTGCATTTCGAGGGGAGAGGAAGGATGGATGGTGGTTGGGATGGGCTGAGTCTACCGGTGCACATTTCGCGGGGTTATCCGTTGCATCAGATGAGGTACGGGATTCCGTGAGGACTCCTTGCGGAGCGTGGGGTGCCCGCGAATACGGTTCGGGCCGTGGTCATAGGCCACAGCCCGAACAAGTGATGCCTTCAGCGGAAAGATGTGTGGCTTTGCCCGCGAGCAGAGCCCAAGGCAATCCGCCACACACCTGTCCGCATCTTGAATTTGCTGATAGCGTTACCTTGCACGCAAGACCTCATCACTCCCGTGTCCCGCCGGAACGACGCCGCAATCCGCCCACGATGCTGCACATGAGCAGAACCAGGGCGAGCGCGGCAAACGGCACAATAAAGTCCACCGGCCCCGCGTTGCTCCAGGGTGACAGCGCGCACCCACCGCCGTCGTCGTCGGACACCGCTCCACCGCTCACGATGAACAGGGTGAAGTGATCGACCTGGACCTCCAGGAACGAGCCCTCGGGCCCGTCAACTCTCCTGGCGGGGTTATGAATCCCCTCCTGAGTCCAAGTCCCGGTACCCGCATCGTAGCGGGAAACGAAGTAGATGGGGAACAACGGAGCATCATCGGGCAGCGGGATCCTGAGCGTCACCGGCTCCTCGAACACAACACCGCTCGGCCCGAAATCGTAGGCCACGCCAAACGCGGTCAAAGGAGGCTGCGGCGGATTCGTGACTTCCGCGATAGTGATGTCGTTGGCATCAATCCCCTCCGGCAGAGCGCCGGGCGGAATGATCACCTCCAGGTCAGGCACGTCAGGCACCGTCACGCGGTTGGGCTCCGCCACGACCCCCAGCGGACGAATCGCGGTGGCACCGGCGAAGAAGATATCGTCGTTGCCGTTCCTGTTATCCACCCAGACGATGAACGGCTCGCCCTCGGCGTCCACGCCGATCGCGGGCTTGGTCTGTCTGCTTGCCCCCGTGTCGTCGTTGACGAGGATGTTGGTCCCGAAGCGCAAGGCGCCCTCGACAAAGTAGATATCCGTGTCATTATTGGCACCGATTACATCGCGGCTGTCCACCCAGGTCACAAATACTCTGTCGTTAGCATCCGTCTCCACCGCCGCCATGCCTGGCAACTGCGGCAGAGCACCCGGCTCACACGGATCGAGGATGCTTACCGGCGTCTCCGACCCAAGGAAGGTCTCCATCAGGTCATTGGCGTCGACCCAGGCAATATGCACCTGTGTGGCTAGCGCCAGCGTGGGACTGCTCTGATTGCCCGGCGTATTGACAACCGGGGTATTCGTCCACGGCCCAATGGTGGATTGTGCAATGAAGATATCCGTCCCCGTCGTCCCGGCGTTTCGCGCGTCAGTCCAGACCACGTACACCACGCCGTTGGAATCTATCCCCACGACCGGCTCGGTCTGATTGGCGGTATCCGTGGTGATCTGCGTGGCGGCCGCCAATCCAGCCACCGCGTGGAAGCTTCTCAGCCAGATATCACTGTCGCCGCTGTTCCTCGTTTCCTCCCAGGCAATGTACACCCGATCGCCTTCAGCCACGGCCATGGACGGGTTGCGCGCCACGACCACCGTGTTTGGCTCCGGCGGAGCGGGATCGACCCTCAACGGCGGGTTGTTCGGATCGGAGACCCAGGTTTCACCGTCGGTTGAGGTGGCCAGCATGATGAAGCGGTTGGGATCTGTGGCACTTGACTGTTCCCAGGCCACATACAACCTGCCGGCAGCATCAATCGCAATCGCAGGGTTCGCCTGATTCAGGCTGTTGTTGTAGATCAGGACCGACGGCTCAAAGGCACTTCCGTCGGCCGGCAACCTGGCGATGTAGACGTCTGCGTCCGAGGTCGAGGTGGCTCGCTGATCCCAGACCACCCAGATCGTCCCGTTGGGCTCTACGGCAACGGCCGGATTGTCCTGGATCGCCGCACCTGTATCGCTGTTCACCTTCACGTTGGCGCCAAACGTTCGCATCTGCGTGAAGAAGGAGTAACTCACCGTGTTCCCGTTGCCTTCCAAGTCCGCCGCTTCGACGGTGACGTCCACCTGTTGCTCGTATTCAAACCGGGTCGAGGGCAGGAAGGTGAAGGTGAGATCATTGGGATCTCCGGTCCGCCGAGTGATGCCCCGAACGGCTTGCTCGTCACCGGTGGTATCGTATTCACCGTCTGATGTCTCCGCCGAGCCGTCATAGATGAGATCCCCTTCGACGAAGATCAGGACACTTTCACTGTCTACACCCGAGCCGGGGTCCGTCACATGGACCCGGATGATCGTATCCCGTGCGGCAGAGATGGAGTTGGGCTCGGGAATCTGTCCGGAAACCTGCGGCGCCCTTCTATCATTCACCGTCGTAGTCTCCGGCGTCACCTGTCCGACGGGTTGCAGGCCCGCAGCGGCAATGGTGAGGTTGCTATTGGTGATTACGCCGCCGTCGGCCACGGAGTCGGTGACGCGGGCGACGAAGCTCACCGTCAGGCCGCTTGTGTCGGCCGCGACAGTGCCTACGTTCCACGTGATCGTCCCGGCGCTGAAGACACCATCTTCGCCGGCACTGACAAACTCCAGTCCGGCCGGCAGTGTCTCCCGAATGACGACGTTGGCGCCGTCAGCGAGGCCTTCGTTGCCATATGTGATCGTGTACTCCACTTCATCATTCGGATCGACGGGATCGGAATCATCGGTCTTCTCGATCGTCATCGCCGGCTGGATGAGGATATTGAACGCCTGGCTATCCACCGATCCAGTGATGTCCGTGGCGGTGGCCGTCAACTGAAAACCGGTTCCGGCCCCGGTGATTCTCACGTTGTTGAACGTGGCGACGCCATCGGTGGCGGTCACAGAGTCATCGCCTATCAGGTCGGCGCCCTCGGCCCCGGTGCCTGCCTTGATGGCCAGGGTTACCAGCGGATCGAGAGTCGTCACGGTATTGCCGAACGCATCCTGTATCGTCACCACCGGAGGACCGATCAGCGCCCCCAGTGCAGCAGAATTCGCCGGCTGCGTGGTGAAGACCAGGCGAGCGGTAGAAACGTCGGCAGTGACATCGAATGGCTCGCTCACCGCCGACGTCAGGCCCAGTGAGGTGGCCTGCAGGGTATAACCGGCACCGGCCTTGTTGATGCTCAGGTCCGGGAACGTGGCTGCACCGCCCACCGCCGCGTGTTGCGTCGTTCCGGAGAGTGTGCCACCGCCCGGATTGGTTCCGATGGCCATAATGACCGCTGCAGCGCTCGTGGTGATGATATTACCCTGTGCATCCTCTACGGCGACCACGGGAGCCGGAGTGATCTCTTCGCCGGCGACGTAGGGTCCTTCCGGCTGTGTGATGAAGACGAGCTTATTAGCCGCGCCCGCCGTGAAGACGACCGAGGCCGCCTCGCTGAACATCACACCGTCCAGCTCCACGTTGATGCGCCGCGTGCCGACCTCAGTGCTCGCGATTCGGGCCGTCGTCTGGCCGCCGGCATTCGTGGCCGTAGTGGGTTGAACGATCGTGGCGCCGGCGGGAGTGGTGGAAACGACAATCTGGTTGGGCTCGATCCCCGCGACCGCGTTGCCGAACGAATCCCGGACGGTGATCGTGATGGTGCTGGTGGCCGTGCCGCTGGCGGCGAGCTCGCCGGGGGTGACGGTGGCCGTCACGAGAGTCTGGGCCCCGCCGGTGATGACCGTCACATTTGTCCAACCGCCCGGATTGGTCAGCACGACAAAGCCAGAGAAGGAATCACCGCCCAGGTTGAGGAACTCGGTGTCGCCTATCGTGGCAAACTGGTTGTCGGGAGCCCCGAGGATGTTCTCCGGATTCTCCACGGTGCCTGTGAAGAGCGATCCATTGTAGAAGTCGCCGGTCGAGCCCCTGACGCTGTCCGCCAGGGTCGCGCCCGGGCGACAATCACGTAGTACTGGAAGTTGCCCGAGCCGGTCAGGTTGCCTCCGTTCGACTGGCCCAGTCTCACGTACCCGAATTGGTCGATGTTCCTGAAAATGAAGTCGGCCCTGGGATCCTCGATAAAGTTCGTGTTGCCGCCCCAGAGCTCGAAACCAAACGGGAACCAGTCCTGCTGGGTCAGTCCGGGGAAGACTCCGGCCAGCGTAGCGTCGTTGTTGACGCCGTGACCCATGGTGCCGGGAATCGCTTGGCCGTTCGGGTCAAACTGTGGCAGCGCGTCTCTCGGGCTGATCGTGCCGGCGAAAATCGGGCCGGGATTGAACAGCACGTTGACCGGTTCGTTGAGTGTCCGGATTGCCGAAAGGCCGGTGATCGTGTCACTGCTGCTGAGCGACGTCCATTGGACGGTCATATTGGTGATTTGGCTTCCATCAGCCGAGATCGTACCGTCAAACGAGCCTGTAAAGAAGTCCATGCCGGTACTGCCACTGATGTCGCCCTGAATCGTAGTGCCCTCGACGGAAAACTGTTCGATGTCCCAGAACGCGGGGGATCCTTCCGTCTCCGGCACGGAGACCCAGCCGGTGCCCTCCTGGCTGAACGGCTCGAACTCCAATCGAAGCTGGCCAATGACAACTGCACCCTCGTTGAGGTTGAACGTCTGGCTGGACCCAAATGTGTACGTGGCAGCCGTGCCACTGGCCAGGGAATTCCGGAACTTCACCAATTCCGTCCTGAGCGCTATATTCTGAGGTCTGTCTTCGGCCTCCATCATCAGCAAATCGTTCGACTGATCGTCCGTCTCGGCGAGAATACTGTCGAGCGCGGCGATCCCGGCGTCGAGCGCGGCAAGAAGATCTGTTTTTGTCTGTGCCAACCTGGCAGTCCCGATGCCGGGGAGAATCTCAAGCAGGTTGGGATATGCGTTGAGGATCGTGTTGATGGTTGTGGTCTCCGGCAGGATCTGGCACTCCCAGCCGGTGAAGATCGGATTGGTCAGGTCGATCTGCAGATCGTACGGCGGGCTGGCCAGAGCGTACAGGAGGGTCTTGAGCGACAGCAACGCCGTCCTCAGCGCCAGCACGTCGCCCCAGTCCACCTCGATGTCCGCCTCCAGGCCCGTCTGGGCGGCCGGCAGAGTCATGACGAACGCCGGCGAATTCGTGACCTGGTTCAGCTCGGCGAGAATGCTGTCGAGCTCAGGCAGAATCTCCGTATTGATCGCGCCGGCGGCGGCCTCTACATCGGCCCCCGGCGGGATCACCAGGCAGTTCGGGTCCTCGGGATCGAGCGGCAGGACAAGCTCGATCAACGCCGGATCATTCGGATCCGCCGAGAAGAACTTGTTGCCCGTGATCGTGATGCCCAGGGGCTGCACGACCTCCAGGAGGCTGGTGTCGACGGCCACGTTGTCCGTGTCGAACACAAGCATTCCGGCGCGCGCCGCCACGTGCAGCAGGATGAGCTGCCTCCTGTCCCCGGTCACATTCGGGTCGTTGACGCCTTCATTGAGCGTCTGGTACGCCTGCGTCATGCCGGCGAGCGTTCCCGTCGAGGCGAACTGCTCGATGGCCGGAAGTGTGTAGTCAAACTGGTTCGGGTCCGTTCCCTGCGCCAAGCAAGCTGGCCGACACACATCGTGGCAGCAATCGTTAGAATGATGAACCTCCTGTCCATTTCTATGCTCCTTTCTTGCTGTAAACCTTTGGCGTCCCCAAAGGTTGCAGATGATGATCGCAGCGAATGCCGTCCCCTCGGACCGGCACACCGTTGCGATCCAGAATATAGGTACCCGGCACGGAGAACTGACTCCTCTCCATGTCCCACAAAACGTAGTTGCTCAAGAGCTTTCTGCCCTCCACCTGGATCAATACTCCGCCCCGCAGCTCGATCTCGGAGCCCGAGGCAATGGCGCTGCGGCACCGGATGCCCAGCTCCAGTTGACCGCCGCGAAGGACACGATAGTCCAAGCCGCGGATGATCACCTTCGAGACATTGCTCATGTCCATGGGAAAGGGACTGTCCATGATCATGCCGCGGGTTTCCGGTCGGAACTCGTTCCGGAAGGCATCGAACACCTCGGTAAACCGGGCCTCGATGTCGGGGGCTCCATCGTCCGTAGATGGATCCTGTCGGCGGGCCGTGTGGGGAGCTGCCGCTTCGGCTCCGCTCCGGCCATGCTCGTAAAACTCCATTTGGAGGTCGTCAATTCTGATGACTTTGTGTAAAGGCGTTTTGAAGACTCCGAGACGCCCGTTTTCGCGCGCAGATTTTTCCAGCCGAGAGAGAAAGCAGGCTGGTAGCCGGCGCCGGCATCGAGGCGGTGAGCGGAAAAGGCGCCGGTCCCATTCGTGGCGAATGCCGGCGTGAGCGAGGCGGGAACCGCTTGGATTGTCGGTACGACAAGCCGGCTGTCCCCTCGCAGGAACAGGGCGCAAAGGACTGCTTCGATCAACCAGCAGGCGAAAAGAAGCACCATCTGCCGCCGGCGCAAGCCGCCGACAAATACGGAAACCGGCCTTCCCTGGCCACCCCCCACGTTCTACCCCTCCCAAATTACGGAGCCCCGCGCAGTGCGGCAACGGGCCGAAGTCACAAAACCGTTCGACCACTCATTGCCTTATGTTCGTGCTGATCCTCACTCCCGAAGACTGCGCTGGCTTAAATGAATCCACCCCATTTGTCAAAACTGCTATCAAAGGCGAGTGTAGATAGCGGTTAGAAGCTTGTCAAGTCTCTCGTGACAATTTTTTTGCGAAATTTTGCGTTGAGCGACTCCGGCGGCTGCACGACAGGATTGTGGCAGAGCAGGATTTGGGTCTCAGGTTGGCATCATCAAGCGGAGCCATCCACGGCCCGTCGGTGCGCTACAGAAGAATGAAGATGGCCTTCGGCCGCTCCTCGTAGGGTGGGTCCTTGACCCACGCGGTCACTCAAGCGAAACGTTCTTGACGCGTGGGTTGAGAACCCACCCTACGCGCCGGGTGCCATGTCTATGCTTGCGTAGACATGCCTATCAGATGAGCAGAGCATGCTTACGCAAGCGTAAGCATGGCACCCGCGGATCTCGGAAGTTGTTCGTCAAGACTCACCAAGCCGATGGTTTGACGTTCGTCATCGGTTAAGCCTTCGGTCTGGGCGCGGACCCTCACGCCTGGCCGGGCAGAGGGATCACATTCTCCGGCGGGGCTGTGACCGTCCCGCTCTCGAAGTCCCCGGCCGTGGGTGTAAGCGTGAGATTGTACCACTGGCTACTGCTGTTGCTGGTCAGGTCCGACCACCGGACAACCTGGCCGGTGTATGCTGAAATCCGGCTCATGATCGCCACCAGAGTGGATTCCGCCACGTTCCGGGCCTCGTTGAGCGGCTCGCCGGCGCGGATGCTCCGGATCAGGTCGCGATGCTCCTGGACGTAGGGACCGCCCTTCTCCTCGAACTCGGGGACGGGGACCTGCTTGCCCTGGAGTTTGCCATCGCCCCAGACGGAGCCCTCGGTGCCGATGAACTGCTCGCTGACGCGGGTGAAGCAGCCGTTGACCTGGCGGCACATGCTGTGCACGATCACGTCTTCGCCGTAGTCGAGATCGACGCTGAAGAAGTCGTACTGGTTTCCCCCCTGTCGGCGGGCTCGTCCACCGAAGCCCAGGGCCAGCACGGGCGGCCGGCCGATAAACCAATTGACGACATCGAGATTGTGGACATGCTGCTCGACAATGTGGTCGCCGGAGGTCTGGCTGAACCGGTACCAGTTGCGGATCATGTACTCGGCGTCGCTCCAGCCGCTCTCGCGCCGCATGGGTCTGGCGCTGCCCCCGCCACACCACCAGACGCGACCACCCGTTACCCGGCCGATCGCGCCTTGCGCGACGGCGTGTGCGTTCTGGCGATACTTCGCCTGATGCCGCCTCTGGGTGCCGGCCACAATCGCCAGCTTTTTCTGTTTGGCCAGTTCGCCGGCCTCGATGATCTTGCGCATGCCGGGCGGATCGACGCCGGCGGGCTTCTCCACGAACGCATGCTTGCCCGCCTGGATCGCCGCCTCCAGATGCACGGGATGGAAATTCGCGCACGTGGCGATCAGAACGAGGTCCACGTCTTTCAGCGCCAACAGCTTCTTGTAACCGTCAAATCCCAGGAACGTGGTGTCCGGCGCGGCTTTGACCCTCTGGGCAAAGGGCTTGCCATTCTTCTCGCACCACTCCTTGACCTTCGACAGACTGCCATCGATGCGGTCCTGGAAGGCATCGGCGATCGCCACGATCTCGACGCCGTCGTCCGCGGCGAGGCAATCCGTCACAGCGCCGGAGCCCCGGCCGCCAAAGCCGATAACGCCGACCCGGACCCGGTCAGACCCACCGGCATACGCCCTGCTCGAAAAGCCCAGAGGCAAGGCCGACAGAGAGGCCATAGCCGTTGCCGAGGTCTTCATGAAATCTCTTCGCGAGTAATCGTTCAAATGAGTTGCCATCGCATTCTCCTCGTAGGGTGGGTCCTTGACCCACGCGTCTGTTGAATCGACGCGCGACTCACGCGTGGGTTGAGAACCCACCCTACATGCTTCACACTTGAGCCTTGTCTCTAAACGTCGCACGCCTTCACGGCCTGCACGAGCGACTCGATGGGGTCGCGCACGGGCGAGTACTCGTGGGCGACGTAGCCCTGGTAGCCGCTGTCGACAATCGCCCGCATCACCGCGGGGTAGTAGATTTCCTGGTTCTCGTCGAGCTCGTGGCGGCCGGGAACGCCGGCGGTGTGGAAGTGGCCGATGTACTGGATGTTCTTCTTGATCGTGGCGATCAGGTCGCCTTCCATGATCTGCATGTGGTAGATGTCGTAGAGCAGCTTGAATCGCGGCGAGCCCACGCGGCGGCACAGCTCGAAGCCCCATTCCGATTTGTCGCACATGTAGCCGGCGTGGTTGACCTTGCTGTTGAGCAGCTCCATGCAGAGGGTCACGCCGGAGTCCTCGGCGATCTTCACCGCCTCCTTGAGAATCACCTGGCAGTTGTCCATGCCCTCGGCGTCGCTGATGCCCGCGCGGTCGCCGGCCATGCAGATGGCATTGGGCCACTTGTACTCGGCCGCGGCCTTGATGTTTGTCTTGAAATCCTCCATGAACTTGGCGTGCATGGACTTATCGTTAAGGCCCTTCTTGATCGAGCCCGCCCCCGGCACCATCGTCGCCACGAGGCCGTACTTCTTGAGGACAGGCCACTCATCCGGCCCCACAAGGTCCCGCCCGAGCAGCCCCATCTCGACCAGCAGCTTGGCCGTCTGCTCCCGGTCCATCTTGGCTTTCGACAGACACCCGCCGCAGATAGACTGCTTGATCCGCCCATTCTTGACAATCTTCCCGGTCTGCCCGCGCACGATGCCGGGTAACGCCGCCGCACCGACCGCCACCGCCACCCCCGTAAGCACGTCGCGCCGCGAAACGCGACCCGTGCCCGAACTCTTCTGCACGTGACTCATCTCATGCCCCTTTCCGAAAGCCAGGTTCTGCGAAAATACGTGACATTCGACCGCTCATGCTATCACCCGGACCTCCACGATTCAACAATTGCATTCGCACGATATTGACAGAACGTCCCGCAATCGGTAGCAGTGGATTTCATGAGAAGACTCCGTATCTCCGGGCTGGTGAAATTTGCGAAGCAGGTCAGGCAGGAGCTGGCCGGGCCGATCTCGGCCGAGCGGCTGACGCAGCTTCGAAGCGAGATCGACGAGAACGTCGGGGGCATCGAGCAGATCGCGAGGGACAAAGGCGTCCGGGTGCAGAGCCTGCCTTTGCCGTCGCGCAAAGCCTACCAGTTCCTCAAGGGTCTGGACCTCAGCACCGTCGCCACGGAGGACACATCGTCGGCGAGCAGCTTCCCGCCGGACAGCGTGTCGTTTCGCGGCCTCCAGCGTCACTTCGACAACCTTCTGCACCGGCTGGCCCAGGCAGTTCAGCGGCCGGGACGAAGGCATTCCGTCCCTCGAAAACAAGGCCAGGCCGGCCTCGCCACGGGGGAGCGCGACGAGCCGCCGGAGGAGGTTTATGAAACGATCGCGTCCGACAGCGCGAGCATCGAGGAGGAGATTCGGGCGCAGAATATCCGGCCGGAGCAGCTCAAGAGGCCGGCGAGGGAGATGCGTGGCTGGCTGGCCTATTTCTCCCAGCGGGAGAATTTCGATGCGTACTGTGCCGCCGTCCGGAGGGCGGAGCCTGCTTTCCGCGAAGCGTCGCAGTGGTCCGCAAAGACGTCCTTCGAGATTCTGGTCCACTTCCGCCCAATGCACGGGATGTACCACATCTGCGGCTATTCCAGTTGGGCCCTGGTGCAGTTGCCGACTCCGGCGATCTGCTTCGACGAGGATCTCTTGCGGTCCGTGGCCCGGATCGCGTTCAAGAAGGGAGGCGATCGAAAAGCCGTACACGATGCCGCGGGCAGCGAGCCCTACCGGAAGATTGCCTCGGCGCTCGAGTCGCTCGGCGGCGTGGTAGCGCAGACACGAGGCATGTGCCACGACCTGGCCGCATCCTTCGACCGCGTCAATGCCGCCTATTTCAGCGGCGCTATGCGCCGGCCCCATCTCGTCTGGAGCCGGAGCTTCGCGGTGCGCAAATACGGCCACTATGACCACGCGCACGATACCGTCATGGTGAACGCGGTGCTGGACAGGAAAACCGTGCCGGAGTTCGCGGTTGACTTCATCATCTACCACGAGCTCCTGCACAAGCAACTGGGCATCACCTGGAAGAGCAACCGGATAGCCGCCCATACCACGGAATTTGCGAAAGAGGAGCGGGCGTTCAAACAGTACGACCAAGCCAGGGCCGTCCTTAGAAAGCTCGCCTCGGAACGCTGAATCCATCATGATGTCATAGTATGAGTGAAGATATGTGCCCAGAAGACAAGGGGAACCAGGGCGGGATCGCGCGACGTGATTTTCTGGCGGGGTCAGTGGCCGGGGTAGCGATGGCTGTCGGCCTGGCCGGTCCCGCCGGGATCGCCCGTGGAGGAAACGACGTGACAAGAGCTGAAGACCTGCGAAAGAAGTTGTTGGAGTGCCTGGGCGGGCCGTGGCCGCAGCCGTGCGACTTGCGGCCGGTGGCTCGCGAGACGATCCGCAAGGAAGGGTACCGCATCGAGTCCGTGACCTATGAGGTCGAGCCGGGTGACCGCGTGCCGGCGATGCTTCTGGTGCCCGACGGCGTCGATGCGAATCACCCTGCCCCCGCCGTGGCAGTCTGGCATCAGCACAATGGCGAGTACCACCTGGGCAAAACAGAACCGGCGGGACTGGCAGGCAACCCAATGCATCATACCGGCGTTGCGCTGGTCAAAGAGGGATACGTGGTGCTCTGCCCCGACGCACTTTGCTTCGAAGAACGACAAAGCAAGGATCTGCGCGGCGGCGACTTCGAGCGATGCGAGTTTCTCCGCTACGTAGTGGCCGGCAAGTGCATGGCCTGGAAGAACATCCTCGATATGCGCCGGGCGGTGGACTACCTCTGCTCGCGGCCGGAGGTCAAAGCCGACCGCATCGGCTGCTACGGCCATTCGATGGGCGCGACCCACACCTGGCTGGTCGGCCCCTGGGAGCCGCGGCTGGTCTGCCTGGTTGGCAACTGTTGCCTGCCGACGTACGCAGCCATCCATCGCACGCACATCCTGCACTGCTTCCCGAATTTCATTCCGGGCTGGTTCCAGTACGGCGACACGCCGGACATCGCGGGCCTGATCGCCCCCCGCGCGCTGCACCTGAACTTTGGCGAGCTCGATGACGGCAGCCCCATCCAGGAAGTCCGCGAGGGCATCACGACCATCGCCCGGGCCTACGAGCAGGCTGGGGCGGCCGACCGCTTCACCCACTATATCGAGAACGGCGCCGGCCACGTCCTGTCCGAGGAAATGTGGCGCCGCACCCGCGACTGGTTCCGCAAGCACCTCGCCTGAGAGATCCGCCGGCCGGGTGCCATGCAACGCCGTGAACTCTTCAGGGATTATAGAAGACGCAAGTGAAGGAAACGCAAGAGAATAGAGCCTCCTTGCCGATGTTGTATTTGTCCGGACAACAAAGCAAGGAGGTGTCCAATGAACACTCGAAAGATCGAGAGCAGAGGCTCTACGCATTTTCATCGGCAGCCGTTGCGTTCGGCCATGAGTCAGATTTTCATGGCCCCCTTTTTTCGGCTCTGGCGGCTCTGGGGTCCACGAGCGGTTGTCGTGTGGGCCGATGGACGCTGGAGTATGTGATCTACCTGTCTGTGCTGATGGCGTTGGAGCCGTCGCGGACACTGAAGGATCGGTTCACTCACGCCCGCCAGGGGCTGATCGAGATGTATCGAGGCCGCAAACGTCCCGGCGGGACCTACCAGGGATACATCAAGGCCCGCCGCAGGATCAATGGCAAACAACGCCAAGCCATCAAACACCACCTTCGGCGTCACCATCGTCGCATCGCCGGTGCGTTCTGGCGGCGGGACGGCTGGTTGGCCTTTTCGGCCGATGGCACACGGATCGAAGTCCCCCGGACCGCCAGGAACCAAAAGAGCTTCGGTTGTGCAGGTCGCAAGAAGACGGGGCCGCAGTTGTCGTTGACCAGTCTGTACCACCTGGGCACAGGACTGCCGTGGGCGTGGCGGATCGGAGCGGGGATTCAGTCGGAGCAGACGCACCTGCACTCGATGGCGGGATTGCTGCCGAGCAGGTCTTTGCTGGTGGCGGACGCCGGCTTTACGGGTTTTGATCTTCTGCGATCGCTGGTAGATCGTGGAGTGCAGGTTCTGGTGCGGATGGGTTCGAACCGTACGCTGCTGACGGGTCTGACGGATGTGCACGTCAAGATCAAGGGCGAGTTGGTGTGGCTGTGGCCGACGCGAAAACAATCGAAGTGTCCGCCGTTGCAACTGCGGCTGATCCGGATCGAGCAGGCGCATCATTCACCGGTGTACCTGGTGACCAGCGTGATGGAGGAGCAGGCCCTGACGGATCGGCAGATCGGTCAGTTCTATCGGATGCGGTGGGGCCACGAGGTCTTCTATCGCTCGTTCAAACGGACGCTGGAGCAGCACAAGATGCGAAGCGGCTGTCCGCAGGAGGCCCGGCGGGAACTGGACTGGGCGATGCTGGCGTATCTGGTAGTCGGTCTGTGGAGCGTGGAGGCATTGATCGGGGCCAAGCGGGATCCGCTATGCTGGAGCGTATGCGAATCGCTGCGGGTGGTCCGGCGCATCATGCATCCTCTCGGGCGGTCTGCTCGAAGAGCCGGTCTTCGGGCTCAACTGCAAAAGGCAGTCAAAGACGCCTACGTCCGAAGCGGACCGAAACAGGCTCGGCATTGGCCGCACAAGAAGAACGATCCTCCCGCGGGCCTACCGAGAATCCGCCCCGCCAATGAGAAGGAAAAACGCTGTGCCAAAAGGATTTACGAAAAGACCAAGGCCGCTTAAGTTCACGGCGTTGGGTGCCATGTCTACGCTCGCGTAGACATGTCCTATTCAATGGGCACGACATGCTTACGCAAGCGTAAGCATGGCACCCGCCACCCGGAGGCCGTTTGTCATCCTGAACGTAGCACAGCGGAATAAAGGATCTGGCCCGCGTCACTCGACTGGCTTGTTCTCCAGCGGCTTGTTCTCCATGGCATCCATGTGCTTTTGGAAAATCTCGGACGTCTGTTTGTCCTTCTCCAAATTGCTCCGGGCCCGCTCGGCCGCGGAGATGTCGGTCAGCTCCTCCGGCTTCTGGGCGACAATCGGGGTCAGGAAGATCAGCAACTCGGTCTTCGTCTTCTCCTTGATGCTTCGTCGGAACAGCATGCCTGCCAGGGGGATATCCCCCAGGATGGGCACCTTCTTGACGGTATCCTTGAGCTGGTCTTCGATGAGGCCGCCGATGACGATGGTCTGGCCGTTGAGGACCGCCACTCTCGTACTGGCGGAACGGGTCGCAAAAACCTCAGGGAAGAGATCCTCGGAAATCTGGACTGTCTCGCCCGTGCGGGTTGTGATGCTGGGGACGACCGTCATGTTGACCAGCCCATCCGGGTTGACGGACGGCGTGACATCCAAGACGATACCGATATCCTCGCGGTAGGTGAAGTTGGTTTGGGTGGTGGCATTTCCCTGGCTGACGCCGCTGGGGATCGGGACTTCTTCCGCCACCCGGATCGTCGCCGTCTGGTTGTTCCGGGTCAGGACGTACGGTCGCGACAACACGTTCAGCCGGCCCGTCTCCTCAAGGGCATGGATCGTGATGTCCAGATCTCCCTCCAGGGTCCGCACGGATAAGCCCGTCGGCCCTTCGACCCCCGGCCCCTGCTGACCGCCGGGCGTGGTCAACGTACCCGGCCGGCCGAAGACCTGGACCGTTCCGGTCGAGCCCCCGCTGTTACGGAGATTCAGCATGGAGAACTCGGTGCCCCAGTCCACGCTATTGGTGTGGGTGACCTCGGCGAACAAGACCTTGATCAGGACCTGCCCGACCGGCTTATCCAACTCTTCAATGATGGGCTTGATCTTGTCGTAGTTCTTCGAGGAGGTCATGCATAGCAGCGAGTTGGTGTTCGGATCGGCCTCAAAGTACGTCTCTTCGGAGAGGGTGTCGCCCGTGGAGGAACCGGAGGCAGATGCGCCTGCCCCGGCGGCGGCCATGCCACCACCGGCCCCGCCGGCGCCTACGTTTCTCTGTCCGCCAGTCGTGCTGCTTCGGCTGCCGGTCACCTGCTGGTTCAGGGCCTGCATCTCCTGGAAGAGGTTGTTCAGAATCGTCATGAGGTTCACGGCACTGGCGTTCTTGAGCGCGTAGACGAAGATGCGTCGCTCTGCCGCCGGGTTCTCATCCAGCTCCTTGATAACCTGTGCGATGACCGTCAGCGTATCCGGTGGACCGCTGACCACGACCGAGTTTGTGCGCGTGTCCGCCGAGGCAACCACCGCGATATCCGAGGCGGCGGTGCTCTGGGTGCCTTGGGCGCCTTGCGGCCCCCCGAATCCCCCGGGACCGCCCCGGAAGAAACTGATCATTGAGCTCTGTTGAGAGCTTGAGCGCGATGAGGACCGGGATGAACTGGTGCGGCTTTGACCGAAGACCTCGTTGATGAGCTCGGACGTATCTGAGGCATCGGCATATTCCAGGCGGAAGACTTTCACGTCCGCCACATTGGCCAGCGGAGCATCCAGCTTCTGGATGACGTCGGCTACGACCTGCAGGACAGCTTCCGGGCCGGTGACCACGACGGTGTTGGTGCGGCTGTCGGCCGCGGCGGTGACCTGAACCAGGCTGGCCCCCTGCGCCTGATCGACCTCCCCCCCGGTCCCAAATGGACCCCGGAACATCATGGGACCCGGCATATCCTGCCCACCGCCACCCCGGCTCGACCGGGACCGGGAGGACGACTGCTGCTGCTGGCCGAAGAGCTGGTTGATCACGTCGGCCACGTTCGTCGCATCTGCATACCGGAGCTGGAAGACCCGAACATCGGCGACCTTGGCGGATTTATCGTCCAGTGAGTCAATGATCCCCGTCACCAGTTCCATCGCCTCGGCCGGGCCGCGGACCACGACGGAGTTCGTCTGCTCGTCGGCGGCCGCCACGACCTGCACGTTCACGTTGCCACCGGTGCCCTGCTGACTGCTCCGGCTGCGGTCATCCCGTCCCCGGTCCGGTCCCCCTCTCATGTCCATCATCATCTCGAGCGGCCCGCGAAAGCCCCCCTGCTGGTTGCGGCTGCGACTGCTCAGCGTCTGCTGCTGGAAGACGCTGTTGATCAGGTTGGCCACGCTCGTGGCGCTG
This sequence comes from Sedimentisphaerales bacterium, assembly GCA_963708075.1. Taxonomy (GTDB): domain Bacteria; phylum Planctomycetota; class Phycisphaerae; order Sedimentisphaerales; family Anaerobacaceae; genus PLanc-01. Next base: position 6,681,315 of record OY970194.1, on the reverse strand, counting down.
GTGTTCACCAGGCGAAAGACCCGGATTTCCGCGACGGAGGCCATGTGCGTATCCAGGGCCAAGACGATCTGCATCAGGCGCTTGATATTGGCCGTGGTGTCCGTGATGATCAGGGCGTTGCCGTCCTCATTGGCTTCGAGACTAGCGTACTCCGGCAGCAGGGCCTTGAGGTTTTCCGCAAGGGCGACGGCGGTCACGTGGCCGACGGGTACAATGTAAGTCACCACGGTGTCGCTGGCAACCACCGCGTTCGGGTCCCGGCCCGTGAGGACGGGGATGTTCTCCTTCTTCGCGTTCGCCAGCGTGACCACTTTCAAGGTCTTGCCCGTGAGCACGGTAGTCAGGCTTTTCTCCTTCAACATCGAGTTGATCAGGGCCACGGCCTGGTCGAGCGAGATGGGCTGGCGGCTGATGACCGTCATGCGGCTGTCGGCAATGGGCTCATCGGAGACAACGGTCAGCCCGGCGGTCTCGGACAGGTACTCCAGCACGGTCTGCAGGGGAGTGTCCTGGAAGTTCAGCTTGATCTTCATGTCGCCGTTGGTTTTGACGACTTCCACGGGCTTGCCGTCCGCCGCGGGGGGATCGGGATTCTGCTGAGCGGCGATACGGCCGGGAATCGACGTGATGCCAAGGGCCAGGACGGCGCCAACCGCAATGATTCGCAAACTACGCATCGATGTTGTCTCCTGTGTATTTCGATGACCACGCAAGCTCGCAGCCCCGGGACGCTATTGCCCGAGCTGCTGCCTGCGCTGCTCCATAAGTCGCTTGAGAATGTCGGCCTCATTGCCCGCAGGGGCGGACGTTTGTGGCTGGGGCCGTGTTTGTGTCGGCTGGCCGGCCGGCGCTGCTGTCAGTGCCGGTGCGGGCGTCTGCGCCGGCGCGGGTGCCTGTGGCATAATGGACACTTCATCCAATGTCACGGCCACCGGTGAACGCACGCCCTCCAGGTCGTACCCCAGTCTAATGCTGATCGTTTTGTCCTCCAGTTGGTACTCCAGCGCATCCAGGCTCAGGGCCTTGATGGCGCCGCGTGCGACGCGATCGCCCTGGCGTAACCGCAACACCCCGCCGTCCTGCGTGTCCTCGACGAACGCGATGACCTGGTTGTCCTCCTGGGCAATCCCTCTGAGGACAAAGTGAGTCTCCGGATTCGGCGCCGCCACCACCTGCAACGCACTGTTGCGGTCTCTCGGCCGGTACGCGGTGCGCTGCCGGGAGAAGATATTCCTTTGCAGAATGACCCTGTACTTGGCCCAAGGCCCCGTCTCCTCCTCTGCATCACTCGCTACGGACGGGCCGACTTCGTCCGGATTCATCACCGCTTCTACTTTCGCCGCGGCATTCGGCTCGACCGGTTTCGTCACTGCAACCTTCTGCTCGGAAGCCCGTTGAACAGTCCGTTCGCTTCTCGATGAGCTGAAGCGGGAGGACGTGTCCCGACGAACACGGTCCCGCCGGCTCGAGCTCTGACTGCGGCCGGTCGTGGGCCACAGCATCGCGCCCAGCGTGATCGTGGCCATCAGAAGGCTGACAATTATGGTCCTATTGTAAGACTTGCTCTTCATCGTTTGCCTCTTGCTGCTTTGGCTGTGACGGCTCTTGCGACGACTTGGGGGCCGCCCCCAAATACAGGGCGGACAGGGTGAGCTGCAGGGACATGTTGTCGCCGGATTCGCCGGACGAGCCAAGCTGCATGTCCTTGACCTTGATCGGCAGCACGGACGTCTCGACCTCGTAGAGGAACTGCGCCACGGCATCAAGCCGCCCCCTGCCGGCCACCACGAACGTCATCTCCTGCAGTCTTTTGTCACCGGCTACGCGCTCGGGCTTGACCGACGTGAGCGTCAACTGCGTGTTCCCAGCCCAGTCGTCCAGCGCCCGAGTCACCTGACTTTCCGCCTCCGCATCGCTGCGCAGGGCGTCGGACAGTTTTCCCTTCGACCTCTTCTGCTCCAACTGCTCGCGGCGTTCAAGCAGATTTTGCGCCTCGATGAACTGAGCCCGCAATTCCTGCTTCTCGTTCTCAGTGGCCTGCAGCCGGCGCCAGCCGGGGCTGAGCACAGCCTTGTCCAGCACAAGGGCGCCCACCGCCAACAAGGTCACAACAGCGATCATGCGTTCACGTTTCGATAGAACCATGCCTATTTCACGCTTTCGAATTTGAAGTTGACGGCGAATTCCTTCTCCCGGGAATCCCTGCCTGCGTAGCGGATGTGGATCATCTTGACGTCGGAGAACGCCTTGTTCTCTTTGATCTTGTCGAGGACTTCATAGAAGCTCGACTCACTGGTGGTCTTGCCGACCAGCAGACCCGTGCCGCTCTCGTTGAGGGCCAGGCTGGTGGCCCAAACGCTGGGCTCATCGGGGAACGCCGTGGTCAGCTCCCGCAGGCAATTGAGGAACCGCGGGTCGCTGGAGGTCCAACTGCGGGCATAGGAGCCACGGTCCACGATCTCCCGGGCCACGGCGATATCCGGCCCCATCTGCTTCAGTTGTGCGGTATAGGCAGTGATGTCCTTCCTGTCGCTTCGCCAATCCAGCAGGAGGATGCCCAGGCCGATGAGACAGACGGCGGCGATGCCGGCGGCCCAAGTGATCGCACGTTTGTATCCTGTGCGTCGCGCGGCTCCAAGGCGCGAATTCAGGAAATCCACTGCGGGCCGGTCCCCTCGAACGTCGGGTAGAGCGACGGCGATGGCGGCAATCGAGCGGATGGCCTGCGAAGGATCGGCACATTCGAGTCCCCCGGCCAACACGCCGGCACAGCCGTCATGCATCGTGATTTGGGGTTGGAGCCGCTCGTTGACACGATGGAGAACGTCGTCCGCCAGTCCGCAGGTATCGTAGGCCATGATCCGGTACGGCGGCAACTGGTCCTGCCCTGAGGACAACAGCACCAGCCGTTGGATCGTGGAGCTCAGCAGGTCCGCGTAGCCGGCCGGCGTCCCATCCTGCCCTATCGCTACATGCTTGACAAATCGCGGGCTGCCATCCGACTGTCCCCAGAACTCACAGTACGTCGGTCGGGCATATAACCCGAGTCGGTACGTCGGATCGGCATCACACGATGCCCCGCCGCAGGCCAGGGCAGAGACAGTCACGGACTGGGCACGCAGCCCGGCAGCATCGGTGATCGCCTTGATCTGGTTGACAATCTGCCGCGGCGCGGCCAGCAACAGAACCTGGTTCTTCTGAGAAGTGCCGGCTTTGCCGCAGTAGTCGAAGATCATCTCGTCGGCGTTCAGGGAGAAGGCCCGCTCCGCCTGGATGCTGAGCATGCCGGCCAGAGCCTCTGGGGTCGCCGGAGGTGTTTCGATCTCCTTGGCCAGCACCCACTTGGCCGCCAGGCCAATCGCCACGCGGTTGGCGGAGAATCCGCCCTCTCGCAGGAAGCGGTGAAGCTGACCGCCCAGCTCCTTGGCGTTATCCGGCGTGAAGTCCTTTTCCCAGGAGAGTTCGCCTACGGCTCGGACTTCAGCACGGCCCGACTGGATGTACAGCTCCGTCGCGACGGCGCCGCTGTCGTCAATCGCCAGCCCCAGGATGTGCCGCGCGCCGCCCTTCATCATATGCTGGCGATAGGCATTTTCCAAAGTGGAGAGCAGGGGTATGTCCTTCGAGGAAATCCGTGTTCGAATCTTCTTATATACCCCGTCTAACCGGCTGTACATCAACCACTTTTCCACGGTCTTCGAGGAAACCCGCTTTCGGATTTCCTTGAATGCCGCGTCTAACCGGCTGCGCATCAACCACTTTTCTAACGTACGCCTGATCTCCATCTTGTAGAATCCTAATTCATGCTCAACACCACGCTGGTCAGGGGCTCGCCCTTGCGCAGGGCTGCCACAATCTGCGGGTCCAGGGGCCAGCCGAACCGAGTCAACGTCTTCCAGTACACCACCCGGGGCGGTGTCTCCTGCGTGTCAATGACCGCCTTGTATCGCTTGTACGCCCGCCCGTTGCCGGAAAGGCAGACGATGTCGGCGGAGTACTGCGACGAGCGAATGGTGATGTAGCTGCCGATGCCGACGGCCTTTTCCCGATCCAGCGCCTGCGCCACCCAGGCGATCGACGTGAGCTTGTCGCTGTTCGCGCTGCGGTAGGAGAGCAGTGCCTCGACGTCGCTCTCCTCCAGCCCCGGCAGGCACAGGAGCACCGCCTTGGGGGCGGTGTTCACGTTCACCAGCCCGGGAAGAGTCTGCTGGTCGCTCGTCGTGAGCAGATCGGCGACCTGCGAGAATTCCTCGGGCTTCATGCTCGTGCGGAAGTAAAAGTCGATAATGTTGGTGTAGTCCGGGGTGGTGGGGACCAGGCCCATGATCTCCAGGGCCCGCTCCTCCGAGACCGCCTTCTGCAACGTGTTCCGCAAATCACCGCGGGCCGTGGCGGAATTGATGTTGACGCGGGCACTGCCCTGGCTGTCCACGTTGGCCTCCACACTGTAGACGGTGACGTAGTCGTAGAATCCGGCGTCCAGACGGCCGTTCTGATTGTCCGGCGGATCGCTCAGATCCCCGTCGTTCTCACAGTCATCGAGGACGCCGTTGAGGTTCGTGTCCTCGCCGTAGAGCAATTCCTCTGAGGCGCCTTTGATCAGGAGAATCTCGTTCACGGTCTCCAGCGATGCGTTCTTGCAGTGGTAGGCGTTCGATTGCAGGAGATAGTACTCGTCCTCGGCCCCGCCGGTGGTGACCTCGCTGTCGCTGTCCCGCCAGTCGATGATCGAGGCGGCCAGCTCCGCGGTCATGCCGGGCAGCCGCTGCAGCATCTCCTGCGAGGCGGAATTCAGATTGATCTTGTTCGACTCGTTGACCAGGCCGTAATCGAATTCCCGGTCGCTCTCCAGGTTCGAGCGAAGAATCCAGAAATAGCCCTCCCCCACCTGCAACGCCGTGTAGGAGTCGGTCGTCTCAGTGGAGGTCCCCTGCTCCTGCGTGCCCGCGCTGAGCTTGGCCACGAGGTATTCCAGGGCGCCCGCGGCAAGGCACTCGGCCTGCAGAGAGGCGACGTGATTGGCCGAAACCGCCACCGCCACCCGCATCGACTGCGCGAACACCAGCGCCAGCCCCGCCAGCACCAGAACGACCCAGATGGTGACGATGAGAACCGTTCCCGATTGCGGAGTACGGAGTGCGGAATGCGGAATGCCCGCGCGGCGCGAATCCGACATGGCTGCGTATCTGGGTGGCAGCGGCAAGGCCGAAGGCTTTGCCGATGGCGGATGGGCAAACCATCGGCAAGCTGCGCTTGCCGCTGCCACCCGTGCCACGGAGTTTTCAGCCATAGTACGTATCATAGCGTCGATTCGCTCTCCTCCTGCGCGGCGGTCTGGCATGGCAGGGCGAAGCTCTGGACGAGCCGGCGTTTGAGCGGCTCTTCCGTGCCCTTCTTGCCGTTGTGCGCGATCTCGATATCGACCTCCACGGCCCGGGGCAGGCTGTTGGCGTCGGCCGTCGAGTCCCACTCATCCACCCAACTATAGCCGTCGAAGTAGCGGAGGTTCATGGACACCACCCGGCGGCAGAGGACGTACTCCTCCGCCTGGACCTCCTTCGGGGCCAGCAGATTCGTCATCAGCCGGCGGACGAGCATGTAGCTGCCGTCCTTGCTGTTGGGGTCGGTTCTCCAGGAGCAGCTCGATCTTCCCGATACCGCCCATCAACTGCTCCTCTTCCGCGTAGATGTGCGTCGTATAGAATTCGAGACTGTCGGCGTCCACGCCTTTCGTGCCCGGTGCATCCGTGCCTATGAACGAGCCGGCCAGATGGCTGCCGGGCGGCAGAACGCCGTCGATGTCCTCTTTCAGCAGCTCAATGGCGTTGATCGCCAGCAGCGTGGGCTCCACAGCAGATTGCGCGCTGCGGTACGCCCGAAAACCCGTGTACAACGCCGTGTACAGGCACGAGGCGACGACCACCATCAGCACCATCGCCACCAGCATCTCCAGGAGCGTGAAGCCCCCTTCCGATTTCGGATTTCGGATTTCGGATTTCGGATTGAAAGAGACTCCCGATGCGAATCCGCAATCCGCAATCCGCAATCCGCAATTTCGTACCGGAGATAGGCGGGGATCGTTTGGATGGATCGTCACGTCAGTTCTCCTCCGGATAGACCAGTGTACTTAACGTGACTGTCCGCTGTCGGCCCATCGATTCCCAGAGCACCGTCAGGTCAAGCTGGCGTACGGTGGAATCCGTCCAGTTGGTGACGGCCGCCTTCCACTCATACCCGGGCCACTCCTCGTCGAAGCTCCCGTGCTGATTTCCGTTCTCCCAGTCTCCCGTGATGGTCAGCTCGGTCATTTTCGCTTTGGCCAGCGAGGCCGCCTCAATCTGCCTGCGCGACAATCCGCCGAGCCGGGTGCACAGCCCGATGCTCCGCATCGCCACGGGCATGATGATGGCGATGAGCACCACCGTAGCAAGCAGCTCGATAAACGTGAAGCCGCGCCGGCGGTGGCCCACTGCCATTCGGTTATCGCGAAATATATTGACCATAAATGCGGTCGCTTTCCACGACGGAGAACGATTCGGTGACCGTGGGGCAGGTCACTTCTACGGCCTGTCCCCGCCGGTCGATGAGCCGGACCGTGCCCGCGGTGACTGTCCCATGGGGCGTGAACGCCAGGAACTTGTCCTTGTCGTCTTCCTCGATCCCTTCCAGCTCCATCTCGATATCCTTCGGGAGCGTGAAGACCCGCCCGAATCCTGTCTCGAGCTTCTCAAAAGCCCCGGCCTGCTGCGACGTCAGCCAGTAGGTGCGCTGCTGGGTGTCGAAGTTGAGCCGATAAATAATGCCCTCGCAGATCGCCTGGGAGCGGGCCAACTGGGTCAACGCGAGGATTTGCGCGGCCGTGTCCTCCGTGCGACGCGAGGCGAAGAAGCCCCGCAAGGACGGCGCCGCCATCGCCAGCACAGTCGACATGATCACCATGACAAGGATCAGCTCCAGGAGCGTCATGGCCCGTCGTTCGCCGCGTTGTCCAGTGTTCATCTTCATACACGTGTGCCGCCGATACTTGAAGCCGCCGTATCACTGTTCTTCCGTCCAGTTCGTGATATCGTCGTCGCCGCCGAGTTTGCCATCCGGACCGTAGGAATACAGATCGTAGCTGTCCTGGTTGTTCTGACCCGGATACCGATAGCTGTACTCATTACCCCAGGGGTCCTTCGGTATGTCGGTCCTGAGGTATGACTGTTGCCAGTCCTCGGCATTCGACGCCGGTTTCTCCACCAGGGCCCGGAGCCCCTCGGCGTTCGTGGGGTAGCGGCCGAGGTCGATCTCGAAGGCATCCAGGGCGACCTCGAAATACGAGAGCTGCGTTCGGGCCGCCGTGATCCGCGCCTGCTCCGAGCGTCTCGTAAACTTCGGCGTCACAATCGCCGCCAGTGTCGCCAGGATGACCAGCACCAGCAGCAGCTCGATCAGCGTGAAGCCGGACGACGAATTGCGGATTGCGGAATGCGGAGTGCGGAGTAGAACCTGTGAGTTGTACCTGCAATCTGACATTCGAATTCTGCGATTGGTGTTCTGCAGCCATGTTCTCATATCATATCCTCAGTTGTTCGACCACGGATGGGCGATTGCGAATCTATTCCGCATTCCGCAATCCGCACTCCGCAATCAACACCATTACCGAATCAATTCCTGCATATTGAAGATGGGCAGGATCATCCCAATGACGATTGTGCCGACCAGCGCCGCCATGACGAACAGCAGGGCCGGCTCCACCAGCGCTACCAGCATCTTAAGGTACCGATCCAGCTCCTGCTCGTAGGCGGCGGCCAGGCGGGTCAGCTCTTTGTCCAACCGGCCGCTTTCCTCCGCCACCGAAACCATCTCGATTACCGAAGCCGGGAATAGCACGCGACAGCTCTCCAGGCTGCGGGCCAAAGCAGTCCCGCGCTGGACGTCCCCGATCGCACCGTCCACCGTGTCCGCCAGGACCTGGTTGCCGATGGCTTCCTTGGCCACGCGCAGGGCCGCCACGAGCGGCACACCGGCCTCGATGAGCGTGCCCAGCATCCGGCAGAATCGCACGAGGGCGAATCTCGACACCGCCCGGCCAAACAACGGCGATTGGAGCATCACACGCTCCAGGATGCGACGTCCTTCCTCGTGCGCCAATGCCCGCTGAATCCCGAAGACGATCAGAGCGACAACAAGCACCAGGACGAACCAGTAACGGACCACCAGCCCGCTGACCCCCACGATCGCCTTTGTCAATGTCGGCAACGACCCGCCGAGTTCCGCAAACATCAGCGAAAATCGCGGGATGAAGTAGATCAGCAGAAACGCCAGGATCCCGGTGGCAAGCACCGACAAGATCATCGGATAGATCAGGGCCGATGTGACCTTGCCTTTGAGGTCCTGCTCGCGCGAGCGGAACGTGGCAATCTGTTCGAGCACAACATCGAGAAAGCCGCCTGTCTCGCCGGCGCGAACCATGGCGACGTACACAGGCGAGAACACCTTGGGGTGCTGAGCGAATGTATCCGCCAAAGATGCCCCGCCTGCCACCTGGTCGTGCACGGTCGCCCAGAGTCTTGCGGCGGCCGGTCGCGTGGCTTCCCGACTGAGGATATTCAGGGCCCGGCTCAGGGGCACACCCGCCGCCAGGAGATTGGCCAATTGCCGGGTGAACGCCTCGACTTCGCCCTTGGAGACACGGCCGATGCGCACGGTCAGGCCCTCCGTCCGGCGGTCCTCCTGCCTTTCCACGGAAACCGGGCTGAGGCTCTTACCACAGAGTTCCTCAATCGCCGAGGCACGGTCCGGCGCGACGAGCTTATCCGCCACCTGCCGTCCCTGTGCATCAATCGCCTTGTACACGAATGTCGCCATGCCTTGACCTTGCCGCTATTTCTCCGCCTGCTGAAGCCGAGTCAGGTCGAACGCGTCGTCCTTGGTGACCCGGAGGATCTCTTCGATTGTTGTGCGCCCTTCGTACAGGTGCCTGAATCCATCATCGCGAAGGCTCAGCATGCCCTGCGTGGCCGCCAGCTTGCGCAGCTCGGGCGCCGACGTGTTCTCCAGGATGCGGGAACGAATTTCGTCCGTGACCACCATCAGCTCAAAAATGCCGATCCGGCCGCGATATCCGGTCTCCTGGCAGAGCCGACAGCCGTGGCCCCTGTAAAGCACGGGGGGCAACTCGTCTCCGAACCGCCGCCGCAGCGGCGCCATCTCATGTTCGGTGAGCGACTCCTTGCAGTCGGGGCAGATCACCCGCACCAGTCGCTGCGCCAGGATGGCCTCCAGCGAGGAGGCCACCAGGTACGGCTCGATTCCCATATCCACCAGCCGGGTCAAGGCGCTGGGAGCGTCGTTCGTGTGCAGCGTCGAGAAGACCAGGTGGCCGGTCAGCGAGGCCTGGATGGCGATTTCCGCCGTTTCCGAGTCGCGGATTTCGCCAACAAGGACGACATCGGGGTCGTGACGCAGAATGGATCGCAAACCGCTGGCGAACGTCAGCCCGGCCTTGCGAGAGATCTGGATTTGATTCACGCCGTGGAGCTGATATTCGATGGGGTCCTCGATGGTGATGATCTTTCGCTGAATGTCGTTGATGCACGACAGGGCCGCATACAACGTCGTGGTCTTGCCGCTCCCGGTCGGGCCCGTCACCAGGATGATTCCGTGCGGCCGTTCGAGAATGATTCGCGTGATTCCCAGGTCCCGCTGGGACATGCCCAGCTTGTTCAGTCCCAATAGGACCGAGGACCGATCCAGGAGACGCAGCACAACCGCCTCGCCATAGAGCATGGGGATCACCGAGACGCGGACGTCGATTTCCCGGCCGGCGATGATAATCTTAATGCGGCCGTCCTGCGGGATACGCTTTTCCGCGATGTCCAGCTTGCTCAGAATCTTCAAGCGGGAGACGATGGCCGCCTGGAACTGCTTGACCTCGGGAGCGACCGAGGCCTCCTGCAGAACGCCATCGATGCGGTACCGCACCCGCAGGGACTCTTCGAACGGCTCGATGTGCACATCCGTGGCCCGCAATTCGATGGCCTCGGTCAGGATTTGATTGACGAAACGGATGATGGAGGCGCCTTCGGCCGCCTGCGTCAGGTCCATGTCCTCGTCCGCGTCCGTGTCGATGACCTGGATACCATTCTCGCCGGCCTCCGAGATCATCGATTGCACCGTGTCGGCCCCCACCCCCAGGTACCGCTTGATGCACCGGTCGATCTCCGCCAGCGGGGCCAGCGCGATCTGGAAGTCCCTGCCGGTCACCAGGCGCAGCTCATCAATCGCCGACGTGTCGAACGGGTTGCTCGTCACGGCCAACAGCTCATCGTGCTCCCCCTCAATGGGCATGATGTGCCTGTCCAGCAGGATGCGGGCGGGAAACCGGGCGAGAAACTCCTTGGAGAACGTCCGTTGCTCCAGCTCGACAAACGTGAGGTTGAGCTCGCGGGCAAGGAACCGCAGCAGGCTTTCCTCGGCGACGCCATTGACCGCGAAGGCCCGGGCGGGCGGCTCACCCTCGGCGAGCAGACCGGCAATCCCCCGGGCCGCGGATTCGTCAATCAGACCCTGACTGACCATTCTATTTACGAGTGCGTTCATTGGACCCCTTGTGCTCAGGGCAATTGTCCCATCATGACCAACTGTGCTTCCTGGCGGACGGTGAGGATCTGCCTCAGCTCCTGCTGGGCCGTCGCCAACTCCTGCTTGGCCTTCTCGCGAGCCTCGCGAAGGGCCGTCAAGTTCTTCTTAATCTCCTCCGGCGCTGCCGACTGATTATCGAGCGTGGTCCGCAATTGCTCGGTAGCCTTCTGGACCGCCGTTTGCTGGTCGGCGGGCCGGCCCGGCGCATTCTGTCCATCCCGAGGTCCGCGATCACTGCGGTTGCCTGCCGGGCCACCACGGCCGAACATACCGAACATGCCGCCGGGACCGCCTCCAACCTGGCGATTCAGTTCCATGACCTTCATCAGCCGGGGCTCCAGGACCTTCCAAGCCTCGTCGTCGGCGCCCAATTGCTCCTTCATCCGCTGCGTCATCCTCTGGCGCATCTGCTCGGGATCAAACTGTCCCGGTCCGGCCGGACCTCGGTCCCTGCCGCCTTGGGGCGGCTGGGCAATGGACAGTCCCCCAACCGCCAGGGCCAGCACACACGCAGCAATTCCGATCACGATCACCTGTCTTTTCATTTTCTGACTCCTTCTTAAATCGACCAAACCCTGCTTTACGTTGAACTTATCGGGCCATTGCCCAACTTTTTCAATTCTCCACAAAATATCGGCCGCCGGCACGGAAAGCCTGTAGTCGTCCGCGGGCAGCGGTTGCCGGGATGTTTTGCCGGCGCCGGAATTTTATCGGTCCTGCATGCAGCACGCCTGATGTCTGATTCATCCGGGTTTCTTCCTTCAACGGCCAGCCGCCCCAGCCTTCCTGCAGACCTGTATTGACGAACGCTTCAAGCTCAACTCTCATTTCCTCTGAACTCATGGCCCTGACTCCTTCACATGATGGCTTTGAGTGCTCACGCTTCCTGCTCGACTGGAAAACGGTTTGATGGAGAGCTCAACACTCAAAACTCAGGACTGTCGTATTACACCCTGTAAGTGGCGTGGAACCGGGGATGGTTACACCGGACCACGCTTTTCACTATTGAGCCGTATTCGGCCGTTTTTACTGTCACCGGCGCATGTCTTGTGCCACTATCAGGGTGGAGCAAGTGAATCAATGACAGATGCACCGTGCCAATGCTGCCCTGCCGAGGGGTTGTTGGAAGATCGAGAACGATCCGGTAGAATAGCGCTTGTGGAAAACACAGACTGGTTGGATGTAAAGGCGTCGGTCCAGGGCGACGAAGACGCCTATGAAAGACTGGTCCGCCGGTATGAAAAGCAGATCACCGGCCTGCTCTGGCGTTTCACGCGGGACCCGGTGCAATGCGAGGAGCTTGTGCAGCAAGTGTTTGTCGAAGCGTATTTCAGCTTGAAAACTTATCGTGGCGACGCCCCATTGCTGCACTGGCTTCGGCGGATCGCCACCCGCACGGGCTATAAGTTCTGGCGGGAGAAGGCCAGGGAGCCGCAGGAGATGCCCCTGCCGGACTTTGAAATCATGGAAAAGATCGAGGCGCAGGAAGATGAGGAGCGCATCGATCCGGCCGAAGCGGCGGCGGTGCTGCAAGCCCTGCTCGCCCGACTGCCCGCGCCCGACCGGCTGGTGCTGACGCTGCTGTACTTCGAGCGGTGCGGCACGCAGGAGATCGCCGAGCAGATGGGATGGAGCCGGGCAAAGGTCAAAACCCAGGCGCTTCGGGCTCGCAGGAAAATGAAAGAAATAGCCGAGAGAGAACATCTTTTGGAGAAACTCGGATGGACACTTTAGAGGGTCTTGCAAAACTGGCTCGCAGAGCCCGCGAGGAGCAGACGCCCGTGTTCGGCGTGGCGGAGATGGTCCGGCTGCGGATTCAATCCGAGAGCCGGCCGTCGGTCACGCTGATCCCGCTGGGCCTGTTCGGCGGGCTGTCGGCCGCGGCGGCCTCGATCATCCTGTTCCTGGCCGTCCAATTCTGGCAATACATGAATAGTCCTCTCATGGAGCTGGTAGCCCCCCTGCCGGAAATACGGTTATGGTAGACGAAACGAAACCCGTTCATCCCGTGACGCCCCGGTCGAAGTGGCCGTTCACCCGTCGACAGATCATCAGCCAGGTCATCGTCGCCGCCGTGATTCTCGCCTCCGGCATAGGCATCGGCGTCGGTGGCACCATCCTCTCGCTCAAGGACAGAATCATACGATTCCCGCCAATAGGTGGTGAAAGGCCGCCCGGTCCACCAAATGAGCTAATCGATCGATGGCGTGCCGATTTGAGCCTGACTGACGAGCAGGTCCAGCAGATCAAGGACATGTTCAGCCAGCGTTTGGCCGCGGCCCGAAAACAATGGGAAACAATGATGGAGTTGCAGCGGAAGGAACGTGAGGAGTTTGTCGCATCTATGAAGAGCATCCTCACGCCCGAGCAGTTTACCAAGTGGCAGGATGAATTCAACCGACATATGGGTCATTGGCGACCTCGTGGACCAGGCGGTCCAAGTGGCCCCGGTGGACCCGACCGAAGGGGTAGACCCGACCATCAGGGTGGCCCCAACAGACCAAGTGGTCCCGATGGCCACCGCGACCGCGGGTTCCGCGACATGAGAGGGCCGAACTCTCCACCAGATGGGCCCCCGCCCGGAGATCCTCTGCCTGACAGCCCTCCACCCCAATAGTCGGAGGCAATTCATGAAAGACGCAGGGTGTGCTCAGTTCGGCACACCCTGTTTTTTTGCTTATTGCGCGGGGCTGCTGACAAAGCCCGCCAGGGCGTAAACCAAGGCACCCTGCCAGTTTATGGCGATCTCGTTGGTTTCGTAGTCGGCCTGGGTGTCGCTCCAGTCCGTGGCGGTGTGGCCGCCTCCGATGAGGTAGCCGGGCCATGGGGCCTTGATGCCGTCGGCGCCCGAGCGACGATCGTGCGGATTCATCGGAGGCTGCCGGCCCAGTCCGGTAACGTAGGAGCGGCCATAGTAGTTCCGGCCAAATAGATGGGCGACGGCATCCAGGGCCACGTTCACGTACTCCGGATTCGGCGACACCTTGTTGGCTACCTGCAGATTCAGCACCTGCCGGGCGACGGTCCCGTTGCAGCCCCAATAGTACCTGCCTGCCAGTGGCCGGCCGTACACGTCCTGCTTCGCCTTGGTGACGAGGGCACTGGCCACCGCCACCACGTCATGACGGACTCGCTCCACCAGGTTGGGGTCCCGGCCCTCCTGCTGGGACAGGACGTAGGTGAACATGCCGAGATTTCGAACGCTGCCCCAGTCCCAGTTCTCGTCGATCCTGGTCGTCGAACCGGCAGCCGCTCTTGTCTCGAAATCCTTGAGGCATTCGGCCCTGCCCGTCGTTTCCCACATCTCGGCAGCGGCCCACAGGCGGTCGTCGGAGTCGCTGGTCTGGTAGCCGCCCGTCTGGAAGCTGCCCTGGACGAACGCTTTGTTCTTCGGATTGGCCGTCAGAAATGCGTAGCTCTCCTCTGCGGCATCGAGACAAAGCTGCGCGTAGTTGGGATCGTACGGCTTGAAATACCTCGCCGCCATCGCCATCATGGCGACGAAATCGGCGACCGCCGCCGAGCTCCATTCGGTGAAGTAACGCTTGCCGGTGTCCTTCTCAGGCATGATGAAGCCTTCGAAATTCAGGCGTGTCAGCTTGTGCGAGACCACGCCCGAACCGTCCCCGTACGGCATTTTGAGCAGCCAGTCCGTCTCCCATTTGAGCTCCTCGAGAAAATCGGGATACCCCGGCGCCGTGTCGGGCAGATTCAGCGAAATATCGTTGAGATCGTTCTGAAAATGGTCCCAGGCGAGGAACAGGCAGCCCATCGTGACGCCGGCATTGACGACGTACTTGCCGTAATCGCCGGCATCGTGCCAGCCGCCGGTGCCGTCCCGCCGGGAGTTCGACCTTCCGACGTAATCCTCGTACGCATCGTTCATGTGACAGGCGGCATGGGCGTATGTCTGCCCGTCATGCTCGCCGCTGACTGCCGTGCCACACCGCCAGAGATAGAAGCCCCGTATGGCCGTGTAGAACGCGAAATCGTAGACGGCATCTCCGATCTCAAAATCCGCCGACCGACCCACGCCCGGCACGTCCAGGTAGAACGTGCCTTTCTCGCTCACTTGCGAGAAATCCGCGACCCAGACGTTTTGTTTCACATCCTCCTGGTACACTGGCCCCGTGGCCTTAGCGGAATACACGGCATTGCTGTCCGATGCTCTCTTGACCGAGAAATCGGTACACGCGACAACGACTGTCGCCTTCTTGGAGCCGTCGGGTAGAAAACCAAGCGAATTCAGCCGGATGTCCGCATCGGCGCCCAGTGCCCCGCTGCCAGTCAACAGTACGACGATCCCGATGATCTGCCTCATTCTCATCGTATCTCCCCTGCCTTTCCCAATATGCCGCATCATTGACATTTAACCGTCGTCTCGCCTGAAGTCAGGCCCTCACTCTCGGCAGTGACGCGCACTGAGCCCTGTGCTCCTTCCTTCGTTCGCAGGATCAGCATCGCTTTGCCGAAAAAGAGCTTGCGATAGTCCGCCTGGAACGGCTCGATGGACATGGGGTTGCCGTTGCCGACGCCCGCAATCTCCGCCGGACCATCGACTTTGAAGCGAACGAGATTGTCCGCGAGCGGACACAGCGTCCCCCTGCTGTCCAAGCCTTCAACAAGGATGTAGCACAGGTCATCGCCCGTAGCCGTAAGTTTCTTCCGGTCCGGCGTCAGGCGGATGGCCGCTGGTGCCCCGGCAGTTCGCATCACAGCCTCGCCAATCGATGTGCCGTCCTTGTATGCGATCACTTTCAACTCGCCCGGCTCGTACACGACATCGTTCCACCGAAGTCGGTACTTGTAGGTGACATCGTAGTAGGAGGACTCCGCCTTGGCTGGATAGGCGCCGAACTCCTTGAGCCCGGCCCAGGCCCCTCCCTGCAGTTGCGTAAACTCGATGCGCAGGTACCGGGCCTGCGCGTCCACGTCGTGGAATGCCTGCGTGGGCCCGCCCCATTGCGGCTGCCTGCTCGTACTCTTGCTCGCGATAGTTTGCCAGGCAGAGGCATCGGTCGAGGCTTTGACTTCATACCCGTAGTTCTTCGCCTCTCGCTCAAATTCCAGGAGCAAGTATCGCACCGGCTGGACCTGGCCTAGATCGACCTGCCACCACTGATTTGCGGTGGCATCCGCCGCACACCAGCGGGTGGAGGCGTCACCATCGTTGGCAAGGGCCATCAGGTTTCCCTTGCCCGATTCCTCGGAGCTGGCTGTGACAGGCTTGCCTTTTGCGAAATTCGCGGGCCTATCCGGCAGAACGCCCTTTGTTCGCTTCCCGAGTGATTTGCCGTTCAGGAACAGCTCGGCGGAATCGCCATTGGTGTACACGAAGACCGGCACGTTCTGGCCGACGCGGTCGGGCCAGTTCCAATGGGGCAGGATGTGGATGGTGGTCGTGTCCGGCTGCCAATAGCTGCGATAGAGGTAATACCGGTCCTTGGGGATGCCGGCCAGGTCCACGATGCCGAAGTACGAGCTTTTCGCTTCCTGGCTGAAGGGCGTCGGTTCGCCGAGGTAGTCGAAGCCCGTCCACACGAACTCACCCGCCACGAATTTGTCCTTTTCCATCAACTGAAACTCAGCATCGGCGATGTCCGACCATGCGGCGGCGTTCAAGTCGTAGGAATCCACTTGGAGCTGCTTCGAGTACTGGGTTTTCTCGCTGGGCAAAGGTAACTCGTAGAACCCTCGCGTGCTCAGGGCCGAGGCCGACTCACTGTAAATGATCGGCTTGTCGGGGTATCGCTGCCTGTAGATCGCGTATCGGCGGCTGTAGTTCCATCCGGTCAGGTCGAGGGCGTCGAAGTTCGGCCGCTCGGCCATGGCGGGGATATGGTTGGCCATACCCACCGGCCGGGTCGGGTCGTACTTGCGTACGAACTCGCTCATGAACTTCACGCGCTCCGGCGTGACTCCCTCCCTGCCACCCTCGCCGATCTCATTGCCAATCGACCAGACGACGACAGAAGGATGATTGCGGTCCCGCATCACCAGATTGCGAATCTGCTTCTCGCCGTACGGCTCCAGTGGCGGCTCGCCCCGAACGCGGTCGGCCGTGCCGTCCCACTTGTCGAACGCCTCGTCCCACACGACAAAGCCCATCCGGTCGCACAGATCAAGCAACTCCGGGGCTGGGGGGTTATGACTCGTGCGGATGGCATTGACGCCCATGTCCCGCATGATCTCCAACTGCCGCTCCATAGCACGAGGGTAGAACGCGCCCCCAAGTGGCCCCTGGTCGTGGTGCAGGCAGACGCCGTAGAGCTGTACCCGGCGACCGTTGAGATGGAAGCCGTCATCGGCCGTGAACTCGAATGTCCGGATGCCAAACGGAACATCATCCCTATCCACGACTTTATCGCGCGCCCACACAACAACCTTAACGGTGTATAGCCTCGGCTTGCCAATGTCCCATCGCTGAGGCTTCGCAATGGTAAAAGACAAGTCAAACTCCCGTGCCCCGCCGGCGGGGATGGTGTCCGACTTTTTCCCTAGCGTCACAGTCTTGCCGGCCGGGTCAAGCAGCGTGACAAGGACCACCGCCGGAGAGTCGGCCGCGAGATGATTCTCGATAGTCGAGCGCATGTGAACAGTGGCAGTCTTGTCATCCACGCTCGGGGTGGTCACAAAGGTGCCCCAGCGGGCCAGGTGCATCGGATTGCAGACCGTCATGGTCACCTTGCGATAGATCCCCGCACCGGGGTACCAGCGCGTGCCGTGGCTCCGCGTGTCCACATAAACAGCAATCGTATTGGCTTGGCCAAATTTCACGAAAGGCGTGGCATCCACGCGGAAGGACATATAGCCATAATCCCACTGGCCGGCCAACTGCCCGTTGACATAAACCTTGGGAAACGCCATCACGCCGCCGAAGTCGAAGTAAACCCGCCGGCCGTCGGCTCCCTTGTCGAGCGTGAATGTCTTCCGATACCAGCCCTCGCCCTTCCAGGGCAGCTTGCCGGCGTAGCCGTTTTCGCTCGGATTGAACGGCCCGGAGATCGCCCAGTCGTGCGGCAATCGGACCACCTGCCACCCGGAGTCATCGAAGTCAGCCTTCTCCGCCCCGGCTTGGCTGCCTTTGGCGAACTTCCAGTCGCGATTGAAATCCACTGTCTGCCGTGCATTGTTATCAGTTGGAGACTCCGAGTGTTGCACAGACCCGCAACCTGCAATCAACAACTGAACTGCCGTGAAGGCCACGATGCCCCTTAGGCGATCCATACCATACTCCTCAATAAATCAGAAAGGCCCTTCCCTGCGATGATTGTACCTCGATGGCACATTTTCGCAAGAAAGGGCCTTTTGACTTTCAGGATAGTCACCGGCGCCCGGGCCTGTGACGCGGTACTCAGCGACTACTGCTGGCTATTGCTGCCGCTGCCTCGGCTGCATCATTCGCTCCAGTTGGTCCGCCGGAATGCCCATTGCCGCCATCTTCTCTTCAAACTGCTTCTGACGCTCGGCAATCAGTTTTTCGAGCATGGTAGCCGTCTGTTTGGCGTTCTCTTTTTGCGCAGAGGCCAGGGCTTCCTTCAATGGGGCAATGGCCTGCTGATGCTCCGTCGCCAGTTGCCGGCCGCCTTTCAGCGTGTCCATCTGCTGCTGCATGGCCGCCATGATCTTCTGCTGCTCGTCGCGCCTCTTGGTGGACTCCTCCCTCATCTTGGTCCTTTCTTCCTCGGACATGTCCTGGAAGGACCTGCCCTCCATCGCCTTGGCCTGGGCGTCAATCATCGACTTGAGCTTGGCCACGCTCTCCTGGAGAGCCGCGAGGGCCTTCGTCTGGGCTTCGCGCATCTGGCCAAAGCCCCGCTGTCCACCACCCTGCCCACCAGCCTGCCCAAAGGCGGCCCATGCGACGGCCAAGGTCAGCACTACGGCAATGATGAGGATTCCTACATTTTTCTTCATGGCGTGTTCCTCCTGAAAAGGTTACGGACCACCGTTCGACCGATTCCCACCCTGGGAAGGGGTATCCGGCTCTGCAATACAGACCCACAATCTCGCGTCTGTACTGCGTATTCGACGCTCAATGGTACTGTTTTATTGCACGAATGCCACTATAATCCATGATGGCATAGAGACACATGACTCTGCATCGCCCAGGGAAAGGGATAGAGATGAGATCGGCAAGAGGGAAGTGGACAACTCTGACAATCGCTTTGATCTTTGCAGGATGGCCCCATACCCAAGCGGCCGCAAACAGGGACATCCCGCCGGTGACTTCGCCGCCGGACCCGTTCTTCGAGCGAGTCCGCCCGGAACATCGCGACGCCGCTCGGACATTCTACAGCAAGTACATCGATGTGGACGGCATGCCGGCGGCGGCCTCCGCGGAGGTGGCGGACCTGGCGCTGCAGCGTACCTATGACATTGTCATCCATATGCTGGCGGGCAGGCCCGACATCCTCAAGGCCATGGTCGATCGAGGCATGTACCTGATCGTCATCGGCAGGGACCAAGTGTACACCGACATGCCGGAATACAGAGACGCCCCGAACCCTGCCTATCTCAACGAGCGGGTGCGCGGCACCGGCGGCCTGCCCACAAGCTTCGGCGAGGAGAACCTGCTGAGCCTGCCCATTGACCGTTACGACGATGAAAGCATCGCCGTGCACGAGTTCTGTCACACGATCGACAGCGCCTTGGGAAGGATCGATCCGACGTGGCGAGACCGCAAGAACGCCGCCTATCGCAACGCGACCGATAAGGGGCTCTTCAAGAACACTTACGCCGGCTCGAATCCGGGCGAATACTGGGCCGAGATCGCCCAGGCATACTTCGACTGCAACCGGATCAACAACTGGAACCACGGCCCCATCGGCAGGCGCGAGCAGCTCAAGATCTACGATCCGCACGGCTACGAGCTGGTCCGGACCACCTTCAACCTGAGTCCCGACCAGGACTGGCGGTACACGTGGCTGCAGCCACTGCCCCGAGTCGAGGCGCCGCCGGCCAGGTTCCACATCGACCCATATTACACGAAGTCCACCTGGGCCCGCGAGTTCACCGTGCTGGGGCGCGGGGCCCTCAACGAGGCCATGCTCCAGGCCAACTACACGGTCCGCAGGATGTTCGCCTATCGTCACGACATCCTCAAGGCTCTCATCGCCGACGGCGTGAAGCTGGTCGTGCTCGGATCCGACGAGAGCATTGCCGACCTGCCCGAGTACAGGATTGGTGGTCCTGTAGGGGCGGGTCTCAAACCCGCCCGTTCGGCACCAGAGGAGACATCTTACGGTGTCACCACAAACCTGGACCTTTCCGCCCGGTTCCTGGAATACTCGCCGCAAACGAAGCTGCTCGTGGTGGATCAGGAGAACGTGCTGGCCAGCTCGGGGAATCCGTACGCGACCGAGTGTCAGGTGATCCGCGTTCTCGCCAAGGCGGCCTACCACGTCACCGGCACGCGGCCCGTGGACCCAAACTGGGACAGCCGACGCCGCGACGTGCAGCAGTACGAGCTGCGGGTCCAGCGTATGGACATCCGCTTTGACGAGCGACTCAAGACAATCTATGATGCCGCTATGGGCAAGGGCCAATGGAAAGGCACGCCCGCCGTCCAGGACCGCGTGGAATACTGGGCCCAAGGCGTGCTGGCCTACTTCGACGCGGTCGGCAGGGGCATGACGCCCACCGACGCCGGCCATCCGATCGCCACGCGGGAGGCCCTGCGTGCGTATGACCCGGACCTGTTCGCCCTGGTGGATGAGACGATGGCCTACAGGGGAAAAATCGACTGGCGATACTACCGGTGAACGACGCGTTGAACCACGAATCAGACTGAAGATTGAGGCAGAGAGCATCTATGACGACCGACATCAGCCGGACGGGACGAACTGCGCGATTCACAATCCTCGCCATGTGTATCATCGGCGCCACCGTCACGACAGCAGATCGAGCAGCAAATCCGCAATCCAAAGCGTCTCCACAGTCCAGGTACGGGCCGCCACGCAGGGTGGAAGGCTATTACAAGGGCCAAATCACGCCGCACTGGCTCGCGGACAATAAGGGCTTCTGGTATCGCAATGACCTGACCGGCAACACCAGGGAATTCATCCTGATCAATTCGGAGCAAGGAACGCGACAAGCGGCGTTTGACCACCAGAAACTGGCCGCCGCCCTGTCGAAAGCCGCCGGGACGGAGTATCGCGCCGATCAACTGCCCTTCGACAGCATCGAGTTTGTAGACGAGGGCAGGACAATCCGGCTCACTGTGGATCAGGCAGTCTGGACGTGCGATCTGGCGTCTTATGCATTTGCCAAGACGGACGCCGCCCCCCCTCAATCCTCCAGCCAGGACTCCGAGAATCCACGGTCCGGCCGGCGAGGGCGAGGCCGCAATGCGTCCCCGGATTCCCCCGACGGCAAGTGGACGGCTCTGATCAAGGACAACAACGTGTTTGTCCGTGCCAAAGACTCCAACGAGACGACCCAACTCAGCACCGACGGCACTGAGGGCAACGCCTACAGCCTGCTCTCCTGGTCACCCGACTCCACGGCGATGATCGCCTGGCGAGTCGAGCCCGGCGACCGCAAAGAAGTTTACCTGGTTCGCTCGTCGCCCCAGGGTGGCGGCCGAGCTGTGCTTGAGACGAGACCATACGCGCTGCCCGGCGACAAATTCCCTCGCTATGAGCTGAATGTCTTCGACGTGGCCAGCCGCAAGCAGACCAAGCCGGCGGTGGATCGGTTCGAGCATGAGTGGGAGAGGCCCAGTCTGCACTGGAGGCGTGACGGCCGGCGCATCGCCTACGAACAGGAGGACCGCGGACATCAGCGATTGCGATTGATCGCGGTGGACGTGCGCACGGGCGCCGTGCGCACCATCCTTGAAGAAGAGACCGAGACATTCATCTGGACCGCGCACACGGAGAACCTGAGACTGGAGCGGGTCAACTGGCTCGATAAGACCGATGAGATCATCTACGTCTCCGAGCGCGATGGCTGGCGGCATCTCTACCTCATCGACGCCGCGAAGGACGGCGCCTGCGACCAGATCACCAAGGGCGAGTGGGTCGTGCGCGGCATCGATCTCATCGACGAGGATACACGTCAGATCTGGTTCCACGCCGGCGGCAAGAACGTGGATCAGGACCCGTACTTCATCCACTACTATCGGATCAACTTCGATGGCTCCAACCTGGTGGCGTTGACGGAAGGCAACGGCAACCACACGATCCAGTATTCGCCGGACCGACGTTACCTGATCGACACCTACAGCCGCGTGGATGCGCCTCCGGTGCATGAGCTGCGCCGCGTCTTGGACGGCAGGCTGGTCTGTCCCCTGGAAAAGGCGGACATCAGCGGGCTGGCTGCCAAAGGATGGTCCCCGCCGGAGGTGTTCGTGGCCAAGGGCCGCGACGGCAAGACCGACATCTGGGGCATCATCTGCCGACCCAGGGATTTTGACCCAACCAAGAAATACCCGGTCATCGAGTACGTTTACGCGGGGCCGCAAGGCTCCTATGTGCCCAAGCGGTTCAGCCCCACGTCACAATTCGCATCGCTGACGGACCTGGGCTTCATCGTCGTCCAGATAGACGGCATGGGTACGGCGAATCGGTCCAAGGCGTTCCACGACGTCTGCTGGAAGAACCTGAAGGACGCCGGGTTCCCGGATCGAATCCTGTGGCACCAGGCGGTGGCCGGGGAGTACCCGTGCTATGACATCAGCCGGGTCGGCGTTTATGGGAATTCCGCCGGGGGCCAGAACGCCGCGGGGGCCGTGCTGTTTTATCCGGAATTCTACAACGCCGCCGT
Source organism: Sedimentisphaerales bacterium (assembly GCA_963708075.1). Taxonomy (GTDB): domain Bacteria; phylum Planctomycetota; class Phycisphaerae; order Sedimentisphaerales; family Anaerobacaceae; genus PLanc-01. Next base: position 6,658,920 of record OY970194.1, on the reverse strand, counting down.
CGCCTCGTGCGGCTGCCACGACAATCGAATGGACAAGGCCTCGTGGAACGAGCAGTGGATGGGCTATCCGGTCGGGCCGTGCTATGCGGAATGCTCGAACATCGACAACGCCCACCGGCTGCGAGGCAAGCTGTTCCTGATCGTCGGCGAGATGGACAACAACGTCCCGCCGGAATCGACGATGCGTTTCGTCGATGCCCTGATCAAGGCGGGCAAGGATTTCGACCTCTTAGTGATCCCCGGCGGCGGGCACGGCATGGGCGGCTCTTACGGCCAGCGCCGGATGGAGGATTTCTTCGTCCGCCACCTGCTCGGCAAAGAACCGCCGAACCGCAATGCCGCTGAACCGGATCAAGTGAATCCGTAGGGGCGGGTTTCAAACCCGCCCTGCTTTCTGCTGAGATGTGGAGAACAGGAGCTGCAATGCACAGGAAACTCGTCACAGGTTGCGTCGTCATCCTTTCGGCTGGCTGTCTCGTATCGTGCCGAACCACGGAAGTCTCGACGAGCCCGCAGCAACAGGAGCAATGGCTGGCCAAGGGCTGTCGGCAGGATGCCAATGGCTGGATCTTCCTGCACACCGAAGGCGGGCCCTTTGAGAGAGGCTTCCAGCGAGGATACCTGACGGCCAACGAGATTGATGAGTTCCTGCGCACGCTCTCCTACACGCAGGAATTTGAGACGGGCCTGAAGCCTGAGTACTTCGTCCGGGCGGCCTCCCGGCTGTTCAAAGGCAAGGTCCCCGCGGAGTACGTCGAGGAGATGAGGGGGATCGCCGCCGGAATGCAGCACGCGGGCAAGAAGGCGACATACGAGCAGGTCCTGTATATGAACGGGTTCATCGACATCTTATGGTACTGGTGGCCCAAGGAGAAACACAGGATCCGGGATGATCACCCCGGCTGCAGCGCCTTCATCGCCACCGGCGACGCCACCGCCGGCGGCAAGATCGTCATGGCCCATAATTCCTGGTGCTCCTACTGGCTGGGCAAGTCCGCCAACATCATCCTGGACATCGTCCCGCAGAGCGGCCATCGCATCCTCATGCAGACCTGGGGCCCCTGCATCTACAGCGCCACGGATTTCTTTATCACCGATGCGGGGCTCATCGGCACGGAGACAACCATCGGTGACTTCGACGGTTTCAACGCCAGGAGGGTCCCCGTGTTCGTCCGCGCCCGCAAGGCGATGCAGTACGCCGACAGCATCAATGAGTGGGCGGACATCCTCATCAAAGACAACAACGGGGCCTACGCAAACTCGTGGCTGCTCGGGGACATCCGGACCGGGGAGATCGCCTGCCTGGAACTCGGCCTGAAATACCATAGCCTCGAAAAGAAGAAGCACGGATATTTCACCGGCTCGAACGTCGCGGAGAATACCCAGATTCTGAGACTCGAGACGACGGCGACCTGGGACGACATCCGAGACGTTTCCGTGAGCCGGCGGGTGCGCTGGAACCAGTTGATGAAAGAGCACTTCGGGCGAATCGACGTGCCGCTTGCCCGGCAAATGCTGGCCGATCATTACGACACGTACCTGCAGAAAGAGCAGCCGGGCGGCCGGACCATCTGCGGGCACTTCGAGCTTGACGACGGCAGCGTGCCAGGGACGGGGCGAGCCTTCCGACCATCGGGGGCCTTCGACGGCAAGGTCGTGGACTCGGACATGGCCAAGGCCTGGCGATTCTGGGCCAAGTGGGGCGGGTCATGCGACACCGGTTTCAATGCGGCCGACTTCCTCCAGAAGCACCCGCAGTATGACTGGCTGCAAGGCCACCTGCCGGACATGCCGCCGAAGCCCTGGACTGTTTTCCCTCCTGAACGGGCGGACGACAGTTCTCGTAATCCATAATTTGTTGTCATAATCAAGGATGAAATCATGCCTCGTTATCCCGCACTGTTGATCGAGAAAGCCGGCCTGACCCTGCCGGTGATCGGCCTGTACGATGCACCCGATGCGTCCGCGTTTGAGCCGCTGGTTCGCCCGGCCGAGGGGAAATGGGCCTGCGTGTATATGTTCTACAAGAGCTGGCTCAAGGGCCAGACCATACACTTAACCGGCGGGAACTTCGGCTGCGGCGGTGCGGGCACGTACCTGTTCGATGTCTCGACCCGCTCCCGGCAGGAGATGATCGACTTTCTCTACGGCACGGAAGGGCTCAAGGCCTCCGCCGAGGTGATGGCCGAGTGGATCGACCGCAGCCCGCACTATAAGCCGAGCCATCCGAACGTCCTGATCGGCCCGCTCAAGGACGACCAGTACGAGTATCTCAAGACGGTGACTTTCCTTGTCAATCCCGACCAGTTGAGCCTGTTCATCACCGCCGCCTACTATCACCAGGGACGACCCACGCCGCCCCGCGTGACGGCACCCTTCGCCTCCGGCTGCGGACAGCTCTGTCCCCTGTTCGAGGACCTCGATCAACCCCAGGCCATGCTCGGCGCCACGGATATCGCCATGCGCAAATACCTGCCGCCCGACATCCTCGCGTTCACCGTGACCCGACCCATGTACGAGCAATTCTGCACACTCGATGAGACCAGCTTTCTCGGAAAGCCCTTCTGGCGCGAGCTGCAGGAGGCGAGAGCGAAAAAGCGAAGCTGATCCCGGCGGTCCTTTCAGGAAATCACCTATTGCCCGGATTCGGCTCCTCCAGTGAAATGCAGGGAGTAAGGACCGAACCCGATGCATGAGTGAGTGCCGGCTATGATTACAGTACGCAAGGCGGAAGACATTTATCAGGCCGATGGGGAGATTGAGAACGGGACGTTTCACGGCCGGTGGCACTTCTCGTTCGGAGAATACTACGACCGCCGCTATATGCACTTCGGCACGCTGCGCGTGTTCAACGATGATACGCTCTCGCCCGGAGCGATCTGGCCTTTGCATCCGCACCGGGACATTGAAGTGGTGACGTACTGCGCGGCGGGCGAGTTCCGGCACGCGGATCAACATGGCGAGGGCGGCGTTCTCAAGAAGGGCTGGGTCCAGCACACCACCGTCGGAAGAGGCCTGTTTCACTCGGAGATCAACAATCTGCCCGATCAGCCGATGCGATTCATCCAGATGTGGTTTGCCCCGCTGAGGCACGGACTCCCTCCCTCCGTGCAACAGAAGCAGGTCGAACGAGAGGAACGGACGAACCGGCTGCTTGCCCTCGTTTCGAATGAAGACCCGGAGAGCCTGCCGATCGCGTCGGAGGCCAAAGTGTATTCGTGTTTTCTGCAGAAGGGCAAGACAGTCTCCTACCGACTCAAGGAAGGCTACGGCGGCTACCTGTACGTGGTCGAAGGAAATGGCATCTCGATAAACGATCAGGTCCTGCGGCCGCTGGACGCCGCCATGATCAGCGACGAGACTGAGCTTCTCGTGAAGGCTGATGACGACGCAGAACTGTTGTTCGTGGTTGTACCTTTGAAGTGATGGGATGTCATCGGGCCCTCATCTCCGACTACCTCAAAGCCGACGGAATCACGGTGGAGCACATCGTGGGCTTGAAGAAGAACGAAACCCATCCGTACACCTCCGCAGCGAGGTTCGAAAACGGCAAGCTGTCGTATGCGGGATAGCAGGCTGAATCCACTGTTTCGAATGCTCAAATTCGTACATACGTTCAACATACTGTCCGCCCGGCTTTGCTGGGACCCGACAAAGACACGGAGTCTCACATCTCTCCAATAAGAGTAGCGGCATTTCCGGTGGCAATCTTCACCGACAAGCGGTTTTACAGGACGGGAAACTCAGGTATGATGAAGGAGGTGATCGCACAGGTGCAATGGAGAACACACGAATGAGAGCAGGATTTGCAGTAGCGGCAGCGTTGTTCCTGATCGTGTCGGGAGTGGGTGTGGCATCGGGCGAGGTGTGCAATGTCAAGGTCGTCACTGACGCCTCGCCGGACTACTATGATATGGAGAGCATGATCCACAGCATCACGGCCCGGTGGCAGGAGCCGGCGGAGAAATGCCGGGCGATGTTCTATTGGAGCCACATCGCGCGGCGGCAGACCATGCCGATGAACCTGCATGGAATGGAGTGCACCGACCCGATCCGGCAGTTCAACGACTACGGCTACACGATGTGCAGCACGATCGCCGGGATCAACTGCTCGATCTGGGACGCCATGGGATACCCGGTCAAATTCTGGGATGTCACGCTGCACACCGTCCCCGAAGTTCAGTACGGCGGCCGCTGGCACATGTATGACAACAGCATGTCCGCGCTCTACACGCTGTGCGACGGCGTGACCATCGCGGGCGTCGAGGATATCGGCAAGGAAGGCGGCTGCGAGGCCTCCGGCGGACGCGTGGAGCCCGGGCACATCGCCCGCTACCACTGCCTCAACGCCACGAGCAGCAATGGCTTCCTCACCGGGGCGGACTGTGCCCGCGACCTCGAGCAGGAGTACCGCTGCTTCAACCCGAACGGCCTGAAATACCGGTTCTACTATTACAACTGGGACCGTGGGCATCGGTACATCCTCAATCTGCGAGAGAACGAAGTCTATACCCGTTACTACAAGAGCCTGGGGGACACTCGCGAGTACTATGTGCCCAATCACGACGCCGACCCGGAGAAGCCGAATCAGCGTTATCGCATCCGCGGCAATGGAATCCGCGTGTTCAGGCCTGCATTGACAGACGAATCCCTGGCGGAGGCGGCGTACAGCGTTTTCGGTTGCCGAGCCATCCAGCCGAGTGGTGTAGTGCCCTCCGAGGCCGCCAAGCCCGGCGAGATTATTTTCAAGGTGGAAGGGGCCAATGTCGTCACGCGCGTGCAGATCAAAGGCAGTCTCTCCCGAAGGACCGCTGCGGATGTCGCGAGTATCTCGATCAGCGCAACGAACGGATTGACGTGGAATGAGGCGTGGAGGGCCGAAGAAGTCGGTGATCTCCCGCTCGACCTGGCGTTGACCAACGAGGTCAATGGCTCGTATGAGATCCTGGTGAAAGTCTCTCTGATGGGTAAAGTGAATCCGGCGGATGCCTGCCTGCGAGCTATCGAGTTTGAGACGACCACCATGCTCAACAGCAAGACCCAGCCGAACTTGCTGCTGGGCGGAAACACCGTGTACGTGGGGGCTGGCGATCAGACGGAGTCCATCGTGATCTGGCCGGACCTGCAGGGTGAGAACTATAAGCCGTACGTCGTCGAGCAAGAGAATATGACCTCAAAAGCCGAGCACCCCGGCTACCAGGGGGTCATGTATGCCGTGAAGGCGAAGGAAGATGCATACGTGGTCTTCAGAGTCGATGCGCCAACAGAGATCGCACGCATCGAGTACGGTGGTCGCTTCTACAACCGGGCGCCGAAATCCCACATCGACCTGTTGCACTCCTTCGATGGCGGGCAAACCTGGCAGCGAAGCTATTCGCTCGACAAGGTCGATCCGCCGTGGGACGTGATCCACTATGAGACCGTCATGGATATTCCGGCCGGCACAAAGTCGGTACTGTTCAAGTATCTGCTCAATAGCTCGGCCGCCGGGACGGATGCATGTAGCATTTACAGCGTCCGCATGGAGGTCAACCACAGGCCGCAGGTGGCGCAATTCAGGCCCATCGAGGTGACGTTCAACTGGAGCGAAGTGCAGAGCGACGATTCGCTCGTCGAGCGCAGCCACACGGAGCTGATCGAACAAGTGCCCTACCGATATACAATCAACGTGGGCGGGCAGGACCACCCCGTCGTGAACTCGCTGCGAGTGAATCTCAAGGGCGCCGTCACTGATGTGAAGTACGGCTACTCTGACGGCAAAGACGCCGGTGGCGAGAAATACGTCGGCCGCTGGGTCCGCTACGGCAGGAACCTGGCCAAGGAAAAGAGCTACACGGTCTCCGTCCCTTCGGCGACACATTGGGAAGCGGGTGACCCGCAGGGGACGAAGCTCACCGACGGCGTCGTCGGACCGCCCTACGCCGGCGGAATCGGGCCCCGCTACGGGCTCTGCTGGGACCAGGGGAAGAACCCCGTCGTCACGGTGGACCTGGGCGACGTCTCGCGTTGTGGGGCGTTTCGCATCGACCTCAGCGCGGGCTGGCCCTGGTGGGACGCCATGGACAGGGAAGTCAAAGACACGGTGGAGGTCCTCACTTCGGCCGACGCGAAGCAGTACACCAGCCAGGGCTTCTTCGATCTGAATCTGCGATGGAAGGACATTCCGGTCAACCACATGATGCCCGACGACGAAACCGCCACCGGATTCACCTACACGCTGGCACCGCAACAGCCGGTGGATGCCCGCTATGTGCAGTACCGGATCACACCGAGGCGGACGGTGACCGTCAGCGAGGTTCAGGTCCTGGATTCCATTGAGTACACTCCGTTCGATTTGCGAGTCGCCTTGCCAAATGAGGAATCAGCAGCAGCCCAGGCGCGGTCAGGCAACTGATCGAGTGACATAGAGGAGAACCAGGATGTCCAAAGGTCTTATATCGTTGCTATGCGGCCTATCACTATGGGCCCTCGGTCCGGCTAATGCCTACTCCCGACAGCATTATGTCAGCCCATCGGGGGACGACTCGAATCCGGGAACCCGCGCCCGGCCCTGGCGGAGCATAGAGAAAGTCAACGCTACGAACCTCGGGCCCGGCGACTGCGTCAGCTTCCAGGCGGGCAATCGCTTCGCCGGCACGATCGAGCTTAACCGAAATGACAGCGGTGCCTCCGGCAGGAAAATGACAATCACGTCCTACGGCAAAGGACGGGCGATCATCGATGGAGGCAACGGCAGCGGCCTCAGGGCAAATGGGTGTGACTACCTCGTTGTGAAGGACCTCACCTTTGTCGGCGCAGGGCGCAAGAACGGAAATACAGAGGACGGCGTCTCTGTGACTGACTCAAAGGGCACGGACATCGACGATATCGGGACAAGCGGATTCCGAGGGAGCGGACTGCAATTGGACGGCGTCCACAATGTCCGGATCACGCATGTATATGCCCACGAGAATGGCTCTGCCGGAATTGCCGTGGGTTACCATAAGCGGTCAACACATGTACGCATCAACCGCTGCGTCGCGGACAACAATCCCGGCGATCCCTCGAACCTGACGAACCACAGCGGCAACGGCATCGTGGTCGGCAACGTGAGCGACGCGATCATCGAGTACTGCGAGGCCTCGAACAACGGCTGGGACATGCCCCGCAAGGGCAACGGCCCGGTCGGCATCTGGGCATGGAACGCCGATCGCGTCACCATCCAGTTCTGCATCTCCCACGACAACAAGAGCCCCGGAGATGACGGCGGCGGATTCGATCTCGATGGAGGGGTATCGAATTCCGTCCTTCAGTACAATCTCTCCTGCAACAACGACGGGCCGGGCTACTTCCTGTGCCAGTATCCCGGCGCGCCGGATTTCAAGAACAACGTGATCCGCTACAACATCAGCCACAATGATGGGGTCAAGAACAACCGGCGCAGCGGTATCGATGTTTACTCCGCCAGCCCCAACGCGTCAGATTGCCGAGTCTACAATAACACTGTGTTCAACGCGAATGGCGCCGCCGTCGGGTTTGGCGGCCTACCCATGCCCAACGTCGTGTTCCGCAACAACGTCTTCATCTGCTCCGGCGACGCGGTCTCCGGCGAGACAAAGAGAGGGCGATTCGAGAACAATATCTACTGGTCGGCGGACGGACAAACGTTGTCATTCGACGGCCACGCTACTCTTGCCGAGTGGGCGGAGGCGACCGGCCAGGAGAAGATGGGCGGCGAGGTAGTCGGCAAGCACGTCGATCCCAGGCTAGTGAACGCCGGCGCGACAATGCCCGTGAACCCGGCGGAACTCGCCCGGGCGACTGCCTACAAGTTGAGGTTGGACTCGCCATGCATAAATGCCGGCGTGCCCATAGAGGGCAACGGCGGCAGGGACTTCTGGGGCCATCGAGTGCCCAAAGAAAGGAAGCCGGCCATCGGGGCATGTGAGAAACCATAATCCAGGAAAGGCGATAACATGAAACGACGCATGGCACTCGTGAGCATCGTTGCTGGTTGCTGGTGGTCGGTTGTTGGTTTCGGGCAGACAGCCGTCGTGCAGGGACAGCAGGTGCTTTCGCCCGGCCGGGCGATGTACATCGGCGTGGACTATTACCCCGAGCACTGGCCGCGGGACAGATGGGAAACCGATATCAAGCTCATGAAGGAGGCGGGCTTCAACACGGTGCGACTGGCCGAGTTCGCATGGATCGACATGGAGCCACGTGAAGGCGAATTCGAGTTCGGCTGGCTGGACGATGCAGTAAAGCTGCTCGCCCGCTATGACATGAACGTGATCCTCGGCACCCCCACCGCCGTGATGCCCGCCTGGGTCGCCCGCAAGTACCCGGAGGCCCTGCGGATGAAGGCCGACGGCACGCGTATCGTCTGGGGCGGCCGCAAGCACAACTGCTATTCGAATCGCGACTACCGGCTGCTTTCCGAGCGGATCACCCTGGCGATGGCTGAGCATTTCGCCAGGAGGCCCAACATCATCGGCTGGCAAATCGATAACGAGTTCGGCGGTGAGGAGTGCTTCTGTCCCTCGTGCCTGGCCCAGTTCCAGAATTGGCTCCGGAGGAGATACAGCTCGCTGGAGGAGTTGAACCGCGCCTGGGGCAATCACTTCTGGGGACTCAAGTTCACTGCCTGGGACGAGATCACGATCCCGGACTGCGCCACGGATCGTCCATGGGTCATGGGCAACCCGAGCGCCTGCCTCGACTGGAAACGGTTCATCACGTGGCAGCAGGCCCGCTTTCAGGGAGCCCAGGCGAGGATCATTCGAGAGCTTTGCCCGGACGATTTCATCACGCACAACTTCATGGGCCTGTTCAGCTCGCTCGATTATTACGAAATGGCTCGGGACCTTGATTTGGTGTCCTGGGACAATTACCCGATCTGGTCGGACAAGCCGAACATCCCGTACGACGCATCGTTGGCCGCCGATGTCATGCGAGGGCTGAAGCAGAAGAACTTCATGATCATGGAGCAGACGGCGGGCCCTTGCGGGTGGGAGAGCTTCGGCCGCAATCCCTGGCCCGGCGAGATCCGCAAAATCGCCTACCAGCAACTCGCGCACGGCTCGGACGGGCAGATCTGGTTCCGCTGGCGGACGTGCACCGTTGGCCGCGAGCAGTACTGGCACGGCCTGCTTGGACACGACGGCAAGCCGCTGCGACGTTACCATGAGGCGGCCCGGACGGCGAAGGAATTTCGCAAGCTGGAGAGCTACCTGCGCGGCACAACGGTCGTGTCGGATGTCGCCATCCTCTACGATTACGACAACCTGTGGTCGCTCAGTTTCCAGCCGGGCTTTGCCGGCAACAGCCTGCAGGGCGCGATCCGACGTTACTACGGTGCGCTCATGCGAGCTGGCGTCAACGTCGATATCGTGAACCGCGGGGCGGACCTGTCGAAATACAAGTTGGTTCTCGCGCCGGACCTGTCGATCATGCCGGATGAAACGGCTCACAAATTGGAAACCTACGTCAAAGAGGGTGGTGTCCTGCTCGCCGATTGCAGAACGGGCGTGAAAGACGAACGCAATCTATGCCACGAAAGAACGCTGCCGGGCCTGCTCTCTCCGGCTCTCGGGATCACGATTGAGGAATACAGCAGCCTCGGCGCCGACACCTCCTACACAGTCTCCGGCGGCTACACGGCGGTCCAGTACGTAGATTGGGTGACTCCTCAAGACGCCACACCGCTGGCTCACTACGTGGATCAATGGCATATGAAGCCCTTCGCGGCGGTCACACGCAACAGCTACGGCAAGGGCCAGGGATGGTACGTGGGGACCGTGGTCAAGGAGGACGCCTTCTACGATGACATAATCCATCAACTGCTCGAAGATTCCGGCATTCGTCCCGTGGTCAGTCCGCCGGTCGGCATGGAAGCATCCATCCGCCAGGGAGACGGCAAGAGACTGCTGTTCCTCATCAATCACACCGACGAGCCCCAAACGGTGGACGTACCGCGGGATAAGCTCGAACTGTTGAGCGACACAAGGACGGAGGCATCCATCAAGATCGACAGGTTCGACGTGGCGGTCATCGAGCTATAAGGTCGGACTATTCATGACACATGATGGATAACCTGGGAGTGGCCGAGGTGCAGGAAACCTACCGGATCGTATCCTTCCTGGTGCTCGGCGTTCTCATGATCGGCGCATCGTACCTCTATCATCGAGTCAAGAAGAAGCTCGGCTTGGCTTCCTCAGCCGGAGATGCATAATCAGTAATCGATACGGAGGTTCTCTTCGAGGTAGTGCGTCATGAGCTCGTACAGGTGGAGTCTGGTGCCCTCCCCTTCCCGGATGCTGTGGGTCCGGTTGGGGTACGACATCATGCGGAATTGCTTCTTCTGCTTGATTAACTCGTCGATCAGGGCCTCACAGTTCTGGTAATGGCAATTGTCGTCGCCGGTGCCGTGAATGAGCAGAAGGTTCCCTTTGAGCTGATGGGCGAAGGTGATGGGCGAGCCGTTCCTGTAGCCTTCTGCGTTATCGTCCGGCAGGCCCATGTACCGCTCCTGGTAGATCGTGTCGTAGAACCGCTGATTGCTGATGAAGGCGATGGCGATGGCGGTGCGGTAGAGGTCGGGATAACGGAAGATCGCATTGAGAGTCATGGATCCGCCGCCGCTCCAGCCCCACACGCCTACGCGATTGGGATCGATATAGGGTCGCTGTGCGATGATCTCGCGAGCTGCGGCCGCCTGATCCGCGGAGGCGAGGATGCCGATCTGCCGGTAAACGCACTTACGCCACTGGCGGCCGCGAGGAGCGGGCGTCCCGCGATTGTCCACGCTCATGACGATGCAGCCGCGCTGGGCGAGCATCAGATGCCAGAGGTATTTCTCGCCGCCCCACTGATCCAGCACTGTCTGTCCCGCCGGCTCCCCGTATACATGGAAAAGCAGCGGGTACTGCTTACCCGGCTCGAAATCAGGCGGTTTCATGCACCACGCGTCCAGCAGCACACCGTCACCGATGTCAACACGGAGGAACTCCGTCGGAACTCTCTTTAGAGCAGCCAGCTTAGCTCGCAGTTCCGAATTGTCTACGAGAACACGGACAACGCGGTGGTCGGGCAATGAGACAAGCTCGACAATCGGCGGCACGTCGAATGACGAGTACGTGTGCAGCGCCCACTTGGCGTCGGGTGAGATGTCGTATGCGTGTGTCCCCGCCTGATCCGAAGGCGTAAGTCGCTCCGCTCTGCCGCTGCCGTCGAGCGGGACCCGATACAAGTACTGCTGCGTGGGATTGTCGGGCGAGGCTGTGTAGTACGCCCAGCCCCCGATCTCGTCGACGCGTTCCAGCCGTATCACATCGAACTGTCCCGGCGTCAAGAGCGTGGTTTGCCCGTCTGCACGCGAGACCCGGTACAAGTGTTGCCAGCCGTCGCGCTCGCTCAGCCACGTGAGACTCCTGCCGCCGTCCAGCCAGGTCAGACTGTCGCAGACTTCCACCCAGGCGTCATCCTTCTCGCACAACACTTGCCGGCCGGCCCCTGTGCGGGCATCCGCAATGATGACCTCGACCGTATTCTGCAGTCGGTTAAGCTGCTGCAGGATGACGGACTTCGAGTCGACAGTCCAGCCCATTCGGGGAATGTAGTGATTTCGAGGATCGTTCGAGAGCCGAAGCCAGCGTGTCCGGCCGCCGGATGCTTTGACGACCCCGACCCGGCAAGCAGAGTTCTCCTGCCCCACTTTCGGATACGGGATCGTGGTGATACCTGGATACAACGAGCCCGTATTGTTGACAAGGCAGTACCCGGGCACGCCCGAAGTGTCGAATTGCCAGTACGCGATGTACCTGCTGTCGGGGCTCCATTGGAATCCGTCGCGCAATCCAAACTCCTCTTCGTAGACCCAGTCGCCGGTGCCGTTGACGACCGTCTCGGAGCCGTCGCGCATGAGCTGCCTGATCTTGAGCGTTCTCAAGTTCTGGACATAGATGTTGCGGTCGCAAAGGTAAGCAACGCGGCCACCATCCGGAGAGAACTTGGCGAACATCAGCGTGGACGGCTTCGCCTCCCCTCCGAGCTTCCGAAGCGTCCAATCATCGAGATCGAGCACCCAGTAGTCGCCCCGCGAGTTCGTCCGCCACACACGCTGGGCGTGCGTGAAAATCAGCAGTTTGCGACGGTCTTGGGACCAGGAGTGATCGCTGACCTTGAGCGGGCTTGACTGGCTCTCGGGAATCAGCTTTTGGGCCGGTACGAGAATCCGCCGCTCGCCCGTCCGGGGATCATACTGTACGAAATCTTTGCCGTCTTTGATCTCGGCGGAGTCCTCCAGGGCGGTGTACGCGGAGCTGTCTTCGAGCCATCGGAACGGACCGCGAGATTCGCCCTTGAACTCATTGGAGTCAAAGATCCGCGCAACCGTCAGGAGTGACGGATCATTCACATCCTGAGCGGCGGCTGCAAAACCGCAGAGAACCGCCAGGATGCACGAACTGATGAGGAGTCTGCCTGCCATCCCTTCAGACCTGTGAGCACAAGGCCTCTATCGTTCGACGAGGCCGATCTTGTTCTTCATCACGTAATCCCAGTCGCCCGTGAAAAGCCACCAATTCGTCAGGCGTTTGCCCTTGAACGTCAGGCTGTTGCCGGCGCCGGGAAGGTTCTGCATCCAGTAGATCTTCCATTGGAGGTCGTTGCCCTGCCAGCGGTCGCAGTTGATCTTCTGCGTCTTGCCGAGCCCTTCCGGCCGCCAATCCTCAATATCGGTCTCGATCATCCGCTGATTCGTCCAGTCATAATCGCGCTCGCTGTTGGGTGCGTAATGTGTCCAGCCGCAGCGATAGACCTGCCTGCCATCCGGCGTGCGGACCGCAACCAACTTGTGCGAGGCATCGCTCCCCACGAACGTACCCCAGAAGAGCAGGTCCGGCCATTTCTCCTCCGGCGTGGTGTCCCGGCCGTCCACGTAATTGAGCAGATGCTCGATCTGATGAGCGTGATTCTCGACCGCCTCGCCCACATCCCGCTGGTAGTTGTAGTGGTACATCGTGTATGTGCGGCTGAGCACCGGCAGATCGTTCGGGTCGCGATCGGAATTGCTCACGTCGCCGAACGGACTGGACATGTTCGATTCCCACAAGCCGACGACACCGCCGTGATAGCCAAATACCCAGATTTCCTTCACACCCTTCTGCTCGATCCAGGTCCGGCCGTCGATGTCGGCCATGATCCGCGTGTAATCGGTCATCGGGACTCCGTCGCCCGGCCGCTTTGGCCGAACGGGCAAAGGCCGCAGGAACTCGCTGACGGAAAGGATCTTGTATTTGAGGCTCGGCTTGGCGTTCGCATCCTTATAGCCATGATAACGGGAGCCTTCCTCTAAGGCCGCAATCGTCTGCCGCGTGATCCGCTCGGTCTTCTCCCGCGTCGCCGCTAACGACTCGCCCCAATCGCCGGTGATTTTGATGTCGATCTTGTCGCCGTCCACCGGGAAGTACTTGACGATGACGATGGGGACTTCAATAGGCAGGAATACCACCCGATTTGCGTCGGTCGCCTCCACCGGCTGTGCGGCACAAGCCGTGCCCGCGAATCCCCACAGAACCAGCAGCAGTACGAACATCGGAATACATGCCACGTAGCTCTTTATGATTATCATGCCGCAATTGTAACGTCCCGGCTTCGCGACTGCAAACAGAGACGTAGAGTCAGCAGGGTGGGACTTGCCCCACTACAAGCGGCACAGAGGAATCGGTGGAGCCAGCCCCACCCTACCACTGCGGCCATCCCAATTTGGGGGGGCGGCTTTCGGTCATTGGGTCGGGTGCCATGCTTACGCTTGCGTAAGCATGCCTTGCTCTGTCGATGGAGCATGTCCACGCGAGCGCGGACATGGCACCCGCAACCCACAGTTTTGAGATAGTCGGCGTACTGCGACTACAAGGGCAGATTGTAGAATCTGACTGCGTTATCGTGGAAGAGCTTGCGTCGGTCCCTCTCAGATCGGCTTGCGATCACTTCCCTCAGGAGCTCGACCCAGTTGCGCAGGGACGTCCCGCGAAGGCATACCGGCCAGTCGCTCCCGAAGACCACACGGTCCGGCCCAAAAGTGTCGAGACAATGGTTGATCATCGGAGCCAGATCATCCGCTGTCAAAGGATAGCCGGGGACATTGTCCACGAGCCCCGAGATTTTGCAGATGACATTGGGCTTTGCCGCCAGCTTGTCCATGCCCTGCTTCCATTCGTCGGGGGAGTGTTGACCCGCTCTCGGCGCAGCGCGGTCGCGAGGAAAAAAGGCGACCGGATCGACATTCCCACAGTGATCGAGAACAAACCGCGTGCCCGGACACTGGTCCACCAGTTGCACCGCGTCAGCAAGGGACTGCGGCGGAACGTTCAGATCGAAGCGCATGCCAAGCTCGCCCAACAGCCGCAGATTCTTGACTACCTGCCCATCGCTCATTTGTTTGGCAGACGAGAAAGAGGCCCTCACACCCTTGATGCAGGCATTGTCCTTGAATCGCCTGATGTACAACTCGAAGCCATCCTCGGCGGGCGAGCCGGCGATCACAGCAGCGCACGTCGGACCGTTCGGATCCCTGCAAAGCTCGATGATGTACTCCGCCTCCTGCACCCGCTGCTCGGCAGGCATCGCCACCTCCATATAGACCGCCTTCACGATGTGAAGGTCCCGGGTCGCTTCGAGGTAATCCTTTGTGGTGAAACTCCTGTCCAGCGGCGGTTTGAGCCACGGCAGCTTGAACTTGGTCAGGTCCCACAAGTGCTGGTGCGTGTCAACGATGGGAATGGACGCCGGTAACTCTTTGCCGATAGAACGCAGTGGCAATGCTGAGCCGGCCACAATAGCAGCTTGCGACGCTCTCTTCAGAAAGTCGCGACGGTTCGTAACCATAGTTGAATTCTCCTCTTGAGTACCATTCCCAATATGTTACCCTGTACTGTCAAATCCGACTATCTGAAAGGATATGCCATGAAGAGAGACGCTGCGAGAGTCTGCCCCCGGACGGGTAACGACATCGAGTTGGTGCAGAAATGACGTCGAAAGAGCGCGTACATGCCGCCTTGCAGCGAAAGCCCGTGGATCGTGTGCCGATCTTCATGTGGTACCACCCGCAGACCCGGGACCGGCTGGGCAGATTACTGGAGATCCCGCCGCAGTATGTCGCCGCCGTCATGGGCGATGACATCCGCCAGACCTGGGTGAGCAACAACTACGCGATGGAGGGGATCGTGCACGACCGCGACGGCCAATCGCACATCGATGAATGGGGGATCGAGTGGACGCGGATCGACGGCTTCAACCAAATCTCCAGGTACCCTCTGGTCAACGCCGGGCAAGAGCAGATGCTGCAATACAAGTTTCCCATCGATCGCGTCGATTCGCTCGTGGACCTGATGAAGCCGGTGATGGAGTTCAGACGCGACTACTTCGTGGGCTGCGATGTCTCGCCCTGTGTCTTCGAGATGTATTGGCGTCTGCAGGGGATGGAAAAGACGCTGACGGAGCTTGCGCTTCAGCCGGACCTGGCGGAGGAAATGATGCGGCGGTGCACTGAGTTCTCGATTGCCCTGTCTGAAGCCGCGTGCCGGCGGTTCGATCTCGACTGGCTCTGGCTGGGCGACGACGCCGGCGGTCAGCGATCCATGCTGATGAGCCCGGACATGTGGCGGGCAATGGTCAAGCCGCTTCTGAAGCAGAATGCCGATGTCGCCAAGCGACGCGGCCTATGCGCGGCGTTCCACTCCTGCGGCGCGATCCGGCCTATTATTCCGGATTTGATCGAGATCGGCGTGGATGTGCTGAACCCCATCCAGTGCAATTGTCCCGGCATGCGTCCGCTGGAGTTGAAGAAGGAATTCGGCACGGACCTCGCCTTCATGGGCGGCGTCGATACCCAGGGCGTTCTGCCCAACGGTACAGCCGACCAGGTGCGCAGGGCCACCGCCGAGCTGCTCGAAGGAATGACCCGCGACGGCGGCGGCTACATCTTCGCCGCCTCGCACACCGTACCCCCGGAGACGCCGGACGAGAACATCTTTGCCATGTACGACGAGGCGGGCGTCACGAGAGCAGAGATCTTCGACCGTGCCGCCCAGCTTCGCAAATCCCTGCGGCTTTCGCAGGCTGGTTGATTTGTTCCCGTTTCTATGGAGGTGCCGCCGTGTTCAAAAGAATCGCACTCGTCGCCGTAATGCTGCTACAGGCGCCAGCGGTCGCCGGGAGCTTTCGCGTGGATTTGCCGCCGCATCGATTCGCCGACCAATTGTGTCCCGCATCGCCTTTCGGCATCAACACGGCGTTTCGGCCTGGCGCGGCCGACATCGAGGCACGGCTCAAGCTGATGCAGGACGCGGGCATCAAATGGGGTAGGCAGGATTTCACTTGGAGGCAGATCGAGCGCGAGCCGGGACTATACGACTGGAAAGCTCATGATGAACTGGTGGAGATGTGCCGGGCGCACGGGCTGCTCCTATTCGGCAATCTTGCGTACAGCCCTCCATTCCACGACCCTCTTACTCCGGAAGGTGTCGAGGCTTACTGCGCCTTCGCCCGTGCCGCGGTGAAACGGTACGCAGGCAAGATCGATGACTGGCAGATCTGGAACGAGCCCAATGGCGGTTTCTGGAAGGGGACGCCGGAACAATATGCACGTCTATTAGCCGCCGCGGGTGCCGCGATTCATGCGGCTAATCCCAATGCCAAGGTGCTCGGCCTGAACATGGCGTTCTGTGACGTGCTCTGGGCTGAGAAGATATTGAAGGCCGTGCCGTATGATTCTTTCGACATCGCCTGTTTTCACCCCTACAGGCCGCCCTCAGCCCCGGAGGAGCGATTCGACTGGTGGGAGCTGGATCAGTACGTCAAGAGCTGGCACAAGCACGACCTGACCGCGGATTATCCCCTCATTCGCATGAGCTTCCTGGAGCAGACGGAGGAGCTTGTCAAAGTGATGCGCCGGTTCGGCGAGCCCAAGCCCCTTTGGATCACAGAGATTTGCTGGAATTCGCACATACACCCCTACGGGACATCCGAGCTGCGGCAGGCGGACATGCTCGTGCGTTTTCACGTGCTGGCCCTGGCGTCGGGCAGAGTCGACAAGGTGTTCTGGTGGACGCTCAAGGACGGCGGCGACAGGCAATTCGACCAGGCCGACATGGTGGGCCTGGTGCGCGATGACCTGACGCCGAAGTACTCCTATTATGCCTGCGCGTGGATGACGCGCATGCTCGAAGGCAAACGCCCGCAGCGCAACGATTGCTTTGGCCCCGACGTGTATGCCGCGGTTTTCAGTGAGGATGGTTCGGAGCGGGACCTGATGGTCGCCTGGAGCACGAAGCCCTATGCATATATTCGCGTCAACAACCCGCAAGGACTGACGTTCTACGACATCTTCGGGACGCGTCGCTTCGTGCCACATGATCCGGTACGAACGAAGAACCTGAGCGTGCCCCTGGGCGAAAGCCCGATCTACATTGTCGGCCCCAAAGGACTCAAGGCCCAGCTTCGACCAGACCCCGGCTGGTGACCGCCGGCGTATCTCAGCGACTCACAAGCGTTGGGACGGTGATGCTCAGAGGCAGTGGGCCCGGCTTTTCACCAAGCGGTTTCACAGGCTCCATCGTGATCTCCACCGCCAGGGGTTTCCCTGCATTGTCCGGCAACGAGGATGTGACTTGTGCCCATCCCTCTTTCACCGTTGCTCCGCCGATGTCTTTGCCGTCGGCCTTCACGCTGATCTTCCAGCCACTCGGCTTCGCGTCGCGGGCCGCGGAGAATTCCAGTGTCCCTGCACTGCCGGCAGGCGGGGTCACCGTCTTGGCGAGCACGTAGCCTTTGGCGTCCTTGCTGAGACCTCTGAGCACAAATACGTTCTTGCGGCCCTGAGATTCCCGGAGCATGAAGCTTTGGCCGGGATCACAGTTCGTCAGCGTCCAGCCGTCCAGGTACTTGGACGCCCATTTCAGGCCGGGGCTCTGAATCCTGGCCATCTCTGCATCACTGAAGACGCTGCCGGCGATCGGGCCCGGGTTCTTCAGGTCCTCGAATTTGCTCGGCGTTGGCGTCTTGACCGGGATGATGAAGACCTCTTCACCATTGGCGTCCTTCTCGACTCGCCCGCCGACTCGTGCAAGGCCTTGGCGGGCCAGTCTCTCGCAGACGTCCAGAAGCCTAGGGAAGTTGTAGGCCGTGTGGCTGAAGATCTTCGTCTCGTCGAGCTTGCGATAGTACTTGTCGGGCAGGTTCGAGACGCCGCGCGTGGTGAACAGGATGCCGCCGCTGGAGGATGGATTGCAGTCGCTGTCGAATCCGCACCGGCACGAGATGATGATCGTTTGATCGAGATCGCCATTGCCGTAGAGCAGGCCCATCAGGACCCAGGCGCCCTCGCGCTTCACGTCGAGGGCACTGATATTGTAGTTCTTGTCCTGGTTGTACTTCTTCTCCGCCAGTTCCCACGTCTTTTCCCAATTGGTCGGATTCTCCTTGTGCCACTGGAGCATGTCACGGACCATGCCGGCGTAGAGGGATTCGGGGGGAATGGCTTTCAGGCCCGCTTCAATGAGCTTCATCACGTCCTTTTCGAAGAATGCCTCGGCGTACATCACGCCCATGAACTGGCCGGCGTACACACCGTCGCCGTAGTTCATCAGCCGGCCGAACTTCTCACCCAGTGCGATGACGACATCCGGCATGCCCGGCGCAATCAGGCCCGAGTAATCCGCTTCGATCTGGTAGTCGATCGCGCCGGCACAGTCGTGAAATTTCGGATGGCTGGAGTCAGGCGGTGCGATCCCGTTGCGCAGGTTGCCCCGTCCCGCCGCGTTGGCAACCCAGAGCGAATAGCCGCTGTTGGCGAAATCGATGCCCGCCTGGCGAATAGGGACATCATATCCGTACTCCTCCATAGTCCGCAGGAAGGTCATTTCCACGTAGAGATCGTCCTGCCCGAAGGCGTCGTTGATGAGGTCCTCGCTGAACGGCGGCATGTTCTCCAGGGGCATGATCTTCTGATATCGGCCCTCGGTCGGCGCACCCCAGGAGACGCCGAAGATCTGGCCGATCCAGCCGGCTTTCATCTTGTCGCGGTACTCCTTGACCGGCAACCGCCGGAACTCCTGCCCTGTCGCCTGCACTGAGCAGACACACCACACGAACAAGGCCGTCCAAATCGTAATCTGATGGAATACTGCCGAGCGATTCGTCTTCATACAAGCCTCTTCCCCAATTTCCTGTTCATATTCTACGCCGTGACAAACAGTGCGAATTCGATGAGTCAATTCTCTTTGACCATGAGGCGGAATGCAAGGACTGACCGGCCCGCCAAGCCAAAATCGCCCTGCAGTTTGATCCCGTCGGCGCTGCCGCCAGGCGGGATGGCAACCTGAGCAGGCAAGGCCTTGCGTTCCATCGGGTCGAGGGTCACGGTCCAACTTGCGGGAGTAACTTGCCAGTTGGCGGGTATCTGCTGCGCGGTGATGGTCCCCGCGATCTTTTCGCCGCTGAAGTTGTAGGCGAATAGTCTGAGCTCTGTCTGCGTCGCAGGCGGGATCACGTGGGCCTGCTGATCGAGATGGGTTGCCGATTGCGGCATTTGAAGCTGGAGAACGACAGGACAAACGCCACCGGAACGCGGGCCGGAGACCGATGCAGGCGGTTGCAGCGTGAGCTTTGTGGCATCGCCCGCCGGCAGCACGACGAAGAAGGCCGAGGGAGTCAGGCTGGCGGGCAAGGATGTCGTGACGGGCCGGCCGAGATAATCGTACATGGCTTGGGGTGACAGCCCTGCAGGCCAGGAGACTTCCGTCGGCTTGTTGGCCCAGGCCACAAGGACGTCACGCTCTACGCCGTCAGGGGTAGCTCGAAAGGCATAGATCCGTGCATCGGAACTTTGCTCGAGGATGAGTCGTCCGAGAGGTCTGGCGCCGGCAAGCAAGCGTCCTACTGCCGCCAGGGCTACGTACCCCGGACGCGGCGTCTGGTCGTGGCGCAGGATGCCGAATTGGATTTTGTTCTCCGCAAAGTTGCCCAGGATGAAGAAGAAATGGCGGTTGACACCGGCAAAGAGACTGCTGGCGTAGGATGTGGCGATGAACTGGGCCTGTCGCCGCTCGTCCTCGGGCGATAGCTCGCTCCAGGGCCGCTCGGTCTGCCAAGGCAGGCCGATCCCGCACTCGGTCAGCCAGATGGGCCGGCCGCAAGCGGCCTGGCGAGCCGGGGCGAATGCGTTCAGGTAATCGTCGGGCTTGGTGTATGTGTGGATGTTGTAGGTCTCGAAGTAGGGCCAAGCCTCGTTGTCGAGAACGCCCTGAACGTGGAGCGGTGTCCCCGACTCCGCATAGACGTTCCAGCAGACCGTCAAGTCCGGCTTGGCGGCCTTGAACGCCAGGTACGCCGCCTTCTGAAGAGTGCACATCTCATCGATGGTATGCCCGCCGAACATGGGGATGTTCGCCTCGTTCCACGGTTCCCACGCGAGGACACGGCCCTCGTATCGCTGCGCCATCACCTTGAGGAAGTTGTAGAACTGCCGTAGGTCCCTGGGGAAACGGCCCGAGGGACGCTCGCCGTCGAGTTGGCGATCCGTCGCCCATTCGGCGGTAAGATGAAAGACCTGAAGGACCTTCAGGCCGTATTTGGCCTGGAGAGTTGCGGCACTGTCGTAAGTTGTGCTCTGCGCAAAAACACCCGGGCTGGTCTCAAGCTCGCCCCAGCTCATGCGGTCGCGTATCCAGTTCACCCCTGCCAGCGCAGCCAGGTACGCGAAACGCTCCTGCCTGGGCGCGTCACTCGGCGCAAACCAGGAGGTCGCCGAATCGATGCAGACAGGCGAGTCCTGCGGCGTCGGGACAGATAGAGGCGAGAGGACCCCGGCCGTGGTCCGCGCAAGGACCTTGCCGGATGCGTCGAGGAAATCAAGCCGGTACCAGCCGATGCCCAGGCTGCCAGGATTCACCACGGCCGCCTCACCGCGAACAACTTCGCCCCGTGCGATAGCCGCCCCGCTGTCGTCAACCGCCTGCCAGCGGACTGCTTGCTCTGGAAGGTCCCGAGGGACTTTGATCGTCATGGGCTCACCGGCAGCGAAGACATTACCTGGATGGTCAGCGGTAATGGCCGGGAGGCTCCGCGAGATCGGCTGCGGGTCCCGCCACAGGTCGTTCTCCGCCCCGACCCCGGTCGTGAGACTCAAGATGATTGTGCAGAGAAACAGAGAGAAGTCCTTCATCATTGCCCCTTCTTCATACGGCGACACTGTTCTCCATATGACACGTCCGCTTGATGCGTCGGCGGTCAGCGGATAGTATAGTGCCATGAACAGAAAACCGCAAAGTCACTCTCTATCGTTGTTGCAGATGGTTGCAGTTCTCGTCCTCGTCACGGCTGCTGCGGCAGCGGCTGAACTGCGCATCCCGGCTTTTACCGCCTACGTCGATCCGAATGTGGATGACGCACGAGTCTCCGCACGCTCAGGGATTACCCGCTGGGATGATCCGGCACTGAAGGTACTCTGGTTCGGCCAGATCAGGACCCCCGGCGAGCTCAAGTGTTCCGTGGTCTTAAGGCTCCCCCAGGACGCGACATCAAAGCTGCGTCTGACCGTCGCGGGCCAGTCACAGGAGGCATCGGTCAATGGCGGCGGCTCTGAGCTTGTCACCGCCGATTTCGGTTCGTTCGATATCGCCCAGGCCGGGTACCAGCGTTTCACGCTTGAGTCGCTCAACCCACAAGGCCGGCCCTTCGGCGATCTCGACACGCTGATCCTCGATGGTCCGGCGACGCAGGATGCGCATTTCAACCTGAAATCCCGCCGCAATGCCGCTTCGGTACACCTTGCCTATCCTGTGGACAAGGACAAGAAGGTCGATGCGTTCTATTGCGAAATGACCGGCCTGGAAGACCCGGTCTGGACGTATTACATGGCCTGCGGCTGGCATCGCGGCTATTTCGGCATGCAGGTCAACAGCCCGACCGAGCGCAGAATCATCTTCAGCGTCTGGGACAGCGGCGGCGAGGCCGTCGATCGCGGAAAGGTCGCCGATGAAAATCGCGTGAAACTCGTCGCCAAGGGCGAGGGCGTGTATGCCGGCGACTTCGGCAATGAGGGCACGGGCGGGCACAGTCACATGGTGTACCCGTGGAAGACCGGCGAGAAGCAGCGATTCATCGTCACAGCCAAGCCCACCGACGCCACGCACACGATCTACTCCGGCTATTACTTCCATCCGGACAAGAAGCAGTGGTTCCTCATCTCCAGTTGGAACGCCCCGAAGGAAGGCGGCTATCTGCGAGGCCTGTACAGCTTCAGCGAGAACTTCGGGGGCGCCAACGGCCATGTGCTTCGCAAGGCCCTTTACGGCAACCAGTGGATTCGCACGGTCGACGACCGGTGGACCGAGCTGATCACGGCGAGCTTCAGCCACGACGGGACAGGCAAAGCCGACCGGCTCGACCGCTTCATGGGCGTGGAGAACGGGCAGTTCTTCCTCTCCCACGGCGGCTTTGTGCCCGGCTTCACCCAATACGGCGAGAGGTTCTCCCGGCTGGCCGTGGGACAACTGCCATCGGACATCATTCTGCCTGAGTAACGTGCAAAGCAAAGGGGACGACCTGTGGATAATGAACAGAAGGGGTCGGGAAGCAATCGCGTGCTTTCCATCGATGCACTGCGCGGCTTCGACATGTTCTGGATCATCGGCGGCGGGACTCTTCTCCAGAGCCTTGTCCACGTGTGGGACCATCCGATCACACGGACCATCGACCAGCAACTGGAACACGTCGAGTGGGAAGGTTTTCGTTTCGAGGACCTTATATTCCCGCTGTTCATCTTCCTCGTCGGGGTGGTGCTGCCCTTCTCACTGGCCGGACGCGTACAGCGGGGGCAGAGCTTTGCCCGAATCCACCTGCATGTCATCAAGAGAACGGCCGTACTGATTCTCCTCGGCTTGATCGCCAACGGCCTGCTGCGTTTCGACTGGTCCCACATGCGGTGGCCCGGCGTGCTCCAGCGGATTGGCCTGTGTTACTTCTTCGCCGCCCTGCTGGTGATCCACACGAAATGGCGGACCCAGGCCATCGTCGCGTCGACCATCCTGCTGCTGTACTGGGGAGTCACCATGCTGGTCCCGGCTCCTGGTTGCGCCGCCGGCGATCTTACGATGAAGGGCTGCCTGTCCTCCTATGTCGATCAGCAGTTGATCCCGGGCGTGCTGTACTACAAGTTCGGCGACAACGAGGGCGCGATCTCGACTTTGCCCGCGATCTGCACCGCCCTGCTGGTGCGCTGGCCGGACATTGGCTTCGGTCCGATCGCTCCGGATCGCGCAAGGCGGCGGGACTGGCTCTGGCGGGCATCGTGGCCCTGACCGCCGGACTGATCTGGGGGCAGTTCTTCCCTATCATCAAGATTCTCTGGACCAGCTCCTACGTATTGTTCGCCGGTGGCTTGAGCCTTTTGTTGCTGGCCCTGTTCTACTGGATTATCGACGTACAAGGGTACCGTCGGTGGTCGTTCTTCTTCGTTGTCATCGGGATGAACGCCATCACGATCTACTTCCTGCAGCGATTTGTGGACTTCGAAGGGATAGCGGAATTCTTCCTCGGCGGCGTCGCTAAACATGCAGGACTGATTGCGCCGCTGCTCTTACCCTTCGGTGCCTTGATGATCCGATGGCTATTCCTGCATTTCCTGTATCGCCATCGCGCGTTTCTGAAGGTCTGACGCCATCATGCGAGCCACGGTCGATTGCGGCCTTTGTGGGTGACTTCGGCTACGATGTCGCCCGCCAGGATTGCGTTCTCGCGGACGTGGAAATCGAACATGCCCACATTAACGAAGTCCGCCCCGTTCTCGAAGGCGAATCGAAACCCGTCTCGCGGATGGATGGCTCCCGCCGCCAGGACCTTGAAGGCAATCCAAGGTTTCTTTACGGTCTTCATGAACTCAATAGTCGCCGCCGGGCGGGCGCACCACATGTTGTCGTGAGACGGCAGACCTTGTGCGGGACGCTCCGCCTCGGGCGTGGCGGACCAGTAGTCGTCACGATGCAGGGTTTTCATGTAGAAATCGACGTCGATGCCGGCCTTCTGTAACGTCATCGGGACCTCGAGTGCGTGGCCCGCCGTCCCGGCGATCAAGCCGTTCTTCCGGATGAACTCAACGGTCTTCGCGAAAAGGTCGATCTGATTGAGCTGGACCCAGCGGTCGGCGATATTGCCCAGGATGAACGCGCCAACCGCACCGTTATCCACAGCTTTCTGGATGGAGCTGGTGAGGTCGGCGGCGTCCGGGTACGTCTGGGCAATCCACTGAATCTTCCCGCTCCGCTCCTTGCGGTACTGGCCATACACCCGCATGGTGGGATCTTCGCCATACGCGGCAGGGCTGTTCACGGGTCCGATCATGGTGTTGATGCCGCACTGCTCGCACGTTTCCCACAGGTCCATGATCTTGCGATCCGTGAAGTAGTGCCTCATCAAAGCCGCCATGTAAATCAAGTCCCGGTCATGGGCGCTGCCGATGATCGGATTCGACCCGCAGATCAGGCGGCTGATACTCACGCGTCCGATTCTCCCTACAGGCAACGACACATCAACCCTTTCATCGATCTCTGTCAACTCAGCGACACCTGGTGTAGAATGTACACAGCCGGGAAACACTCGGCCACATATTTCGTGAAAGAAGGCGACCATGACAACATCGATACGCATCCTATGCCTCACGACATTCCTGGTGCCGGCAGCGATCGCGAAGAGCTCAGACCGATGCGCTCATCTTCAACGGCTCTTTCGAGCAGGATGCGGATAAAGACGGCATTCCCGACGGATGGGGAACCTCCGGGCGGGCAGGCATCGAGCAGCGGTTGAGCGTGGTCACCGATCCGCAGCGGGGACAGGTTGTGAAACTGGACTGCACCCGCTTTGTGCCGGGCTTTCCCGACAGCCACGCGATGCTCGCACAGTTGGATCGCGTGGGCGTGCGGGCCGGGCAGTGGTACCGCCTGCGCCTGTGGGCACGGGCGGAGAACCTGGAGTCCGCAAGTGCGCAGGTGGCCATGGTCAACCGGCGGCAGTGGGACAATGTCGGGCTCGCCGATTCCTTCGCCCCTCGCGAGGCATGGGAGGAATTCGAGTTCTTCTTCCGCGCGAAAAGCGACCTGAAACCGCAGGATAGCCGACTCCAAATCTGGTTCTCGGGCACAGGCACACTCTACCTGGACGACGCCACGCTGGAGCCTATCGCGGAATTTCGCCGCCAGTGGCATCCTCAATTGCCCATGACGGGCGTGACCAACGCGCTGCCCAACAGCGGATTCGAATGTGGCGGCACCGGCTGGGGATGCTGGGCCCCGGACCTGCCCGGCTGGGGCGGCCAGGTGTTCCGCCTGCTCGGCGAATGCGACGACCAGCGGGCCTTCGAGGGCCGGCACAGTTGGAAACTGTCCCTCTCGCCCCAGACGCTTCCGATATGCTACTTCGATTATTTCGACCCGATCCGGTCACCCGTCAAGACTCTCCTTGTCGGGCACGAGGGCTGGGTCCCGGTGGAGCGTGGACAATCGTATGTATTCTCGGCCTACGTCGCCGCGGATCGTCCCAACATGCCCGTGCGCATGGTCATCTGGCAGGCCGACGGACGCAGGGTGCAGCAGACCTTCTCCGCGGGGCAGGACTGGACGCGGGTTCAACTCGCCTTCACCGCCGAAACGGACTTCGCCTGCGGCTTCGCAGGCCTGGACCTGCACGAGGCACAGAAAGCGGAAGGCACTCTCTGGCTGGATGCGATTCAGTGGGAGCAGGGCAAGGAGCCTTCCCCTTATCGACCGAGGCATCCCTTGGAAGCGCAGGTGGAAACCGAGAAGACCGGCAACATCTTCACAAATCCACAGGCCGGACTGATGTTTCGCCTGCGGGCTTTCAACGCAGCGGACACGGCCCAAACGCTGACCGGCACGCTGACCCTGCTGGACTATCTTGACCGGCCTGTTTGGCATCAGGAGGTGAAACAGTCCATCGAGCCGAAGCAGGCCACGCAGATAGAATACGACCGGGTGCTGGCTGGACAGCGAGGGTTCTTCCAATTGCAGTGGCAGCCACAGCACGGGCTTGCTCAGACGCTACGATGTGCCGTGATCGAGCCTTCGCCGGAGCCCGACAGCCTGTTCGGCATGAATCACGCCTTCTCATGGGAGTTTCTGCTGCGCCTCTCGCACGACGCCGGGATTCGCTGGTGGCGTGACTGGTCGGTGAAATGGCACACGATCCAGCCTCAACCGGGTGCGTTCGATTTCCATGTCCCCGATGCCCAGATCGAGCGCGTGCTGGATGTGCAGGGACAGGTGCTCGTGCTGCTGCCCTTCCCATCAGCGCCCTGGGCGACAAAGCCGGACATGGAGAAGATCAAAGCCGGCGCGGGAAACGACCGCTATCTCCAGGAGCGTCTCGTCGTCGCCCACAAGCCGCAGCGTCCGGAGGATTTCGCGGCGTACGTGCAAGCCACCATCGAGCACTACCGAGGGCGGATTCGCGTCTTCGAGATTCTCAACGAGCCCCTTTATACGACCTACGCGGTTCCATCCTCTTTCGGTTACGCCACGGCCGATTACGTCTCTCTCCTGCGCACGGCGTTCGAGGCAGCGAAAGCGGCGGACCCGGCGTGCGTCGTCATTGGCGGCATTGCCTGCCCGCCGGACTCCAAATGGGTGGACGAGTTCATCGAGCAGGATGGCCTGCGGTGGTGCGACGCCATGAACCTGCATCTCTACCCGCATCGCGGCCGGCCGGATGCCTATGAGGGCGCGTTCCGCAAGTGCTCGGAACACATGAAGGCAAAGGGCTCGACGCAGCCCATCTGGGTCACGGAGATCGGGTGCTACGGCGACGATGACCCGCCGTTCACTCCCTTCACCGTCGGCGACAGCTCGATGAACTCCGCACTACGTCCCAATGAGTTGCGAGCCGCCGGAGATCTGGTCAGGTTCGCCGCGATCCTCCTCGCCACCGGGACACGCAAAATCTTTTACCACGCGGGGACCTGTGATGCCTTGAACCAGAGCAGCGCCGGGAATATCTTCTTCGAGTACGGCGGCGCGCCTCGCAAGCAGTATGCCGCCCAAGCCGCTCTGTCACGGCTGCTAGGTCCCGATGTGGAGTTTGTCGGCAAACGGGCCGAGCCGGCGTGGTTGCAGGCCTTTGAGTTTCGTTCGCGCGGACGAACTGTGGTGGTGCTTTGGGCTGGCAAAGCAGGCGCCTCGGCTCTGCCGATTCCGAAAGGCTATCACGCACTGGACCTGATGGGCAATCGCCTCCCGGGACCTACCGCTATCCCCGGCGAGGTACCGATGTACTGGGTACAGGATTGAAGAAGGAGAAAGCTATGCCGATACACGTGACAATCTTGGCAGTCATCGTGACGACAACGTTTCAGGTCTGCCTCGCTCAGGCCGAGTACCAGGTCAAACCGACTCATCCGCGGCTGTTCATCGAGGACGTGCAGGAAATGGCCCGGCGGTGTGATGGACCGCTCGCCGACGACTATCACATTATCAAGCAGCAGGCGGACGACGCCGTGCAACGAGGCGGCATCCAGTACATCTCAAACGCCTGGGCCATTCCCGAGGACTTGATGAACTGCGGCATCGCATACCTCGTCGAGCGGGAGAGAGGACATGACGCCCGGCCCTATGCGGAGACGATCATCAAGCAATGGGGTAACGGCAGCCTCATCTCCAATCGCGAGGGAAGTCACTTCGGGTATCATCCGATAGCGTACGATTGGATCTACGACGCACTGACGCCCGAGCAGCGAGTACGATTCGGCGACGCCCTCGGATCATGGCTGCGATTCTTCACCGACACGCCTGAAATCCTGCTCAAGTGGGGCCATTGGGAATACAACCAGACGTGGGGCCCGATCCACCTGAACATCGGCAACAGCCGCGATGCGATCACCCAGAAGCTGCTTATCGCACTGGCGATCCACGGCGAGGGCACCGCGTACCAAGCGGATGCGAGGAGCTTCCTCGACTCCTGGAACCAACGGGTGCCTGCGGAGTGCATCCCGGCGTTCGATAAGATGGGCGGCGTCTGGTCGGAGTCCTATGGGCATGGCGCGTACGGACCGGTGACGGTCATCCCGTATGCCTTCCACGCATGGCGCACGGCGACGGGCATGGACCTGTTCAGGCAGTTGAAACCCTGGGGCTATCCTGTGGAATCGCCGCGATGGGTGGCGTACACGATGATGCCCCACAACGAGCGTACGGCCTGGATCGATGATGGCGACGGCTCCCGACCGGCGGCATTCGCCCGCGCGGCCCCGATGCTTCGCGACGGGCTCTCCCAATGGTTCGCAGACCGGGGCACCTCATGGCTCCGGGAGCGATGGCAACGTGTGGCGTGTTATGATCCTTCCATCCAGGCCACTCCGCCGGACACGCTCCCACTGGGTTACCTGTTCCCCGGCGCGGGGCACGTGTACATGCGAAGCGCCTGGAACGATCCCAATGCGACCTGGGCGTTCTTCGGTTGCGGGCCGCAATTCGCCGGACACTCGCGGGACGACGAGGGGCACTTCCTCATCTGCAAGCAAGGCTCGCTGGTCTCCCGTCAGGGCGGCCAGGGCCACAACGATACCGACTACTATGCCGGCGGCTCGCTGATCTACAATATCGTGACGGTCTTCGATCCCAACGAGAAATTCCGGCGGGGTAAGGGCAACGAGAATGATGGCGGCCTTCTGCGGCACGTGTACGAAGGTGGCCCCTTCCCCCGCGAGCGCGGCCACATCTTGGCCTTCGAACACAATCACGAGTACACTTACGCCGCCGCGGATATCACCAAGGGCTACAACGACAAAAAGGCCCGCGAAGTGACCCGCCAGTTTCTGTACCTTCGTGGGGAACGAGAATTCTTCGTCGTGTTCGACCGCGTGGAGGCTATCCGAGCGAATCTCAGTCGTCACTTCTTCCTCCGTGTCCCCACTGAGCCACAGCGCCAGGAGAATTGCCTGACATGGCTGAGCCTGCCTGATGCAGATGGCGACAAGCAGGTACTGTCGCGCGGCCGATCCCGGATGTTCCTGCACCCCCTGCTGCCGGAGAGGGCGGAAATCGTAGTCCGGGGCGGTCCCGGCAAGGAGGCCTGGGGCCATCCGCTCGAACCGACCGCCCAGTACAATCACACGACGGAAGGCCGATTGAAGCCGCCGATTTGCCCTTGGCGGATCGAGGTGGGCGATCCAAGCAGCACAAGCCGCACCCTCTTTCTGCACGTGTTCGAGATCGTCGATGAACAGGTCTTCCAACCGGCCGCTGTGACGTATGTCGCGCCGGGAGGGATCAACATCGCGGACCACTGGCAAGTACATTTCAATGCCACTGGCGAACTCGGCGGCACGGTCAATAATGAACCTCTCGCGACAACCATCCGAATCGAATCGCAGTATCCTCTCAAGGAGAAGTGAAACCATGAATCCCCGCACCTCATCTTCACCGGCCTATCGTCTTGGTCTGGTCCTGTCATCGCTGATATCTCTCAGCACCGGTTTGGGAGCCCAATGGGAGCCGGCGGGCTTGTCGGGCGGAGGGGGCATGTTCTCCCCCGCCATCTCGCCCGCAGATCCGCATCTGATGATGCTCAACTGTGACATGAGCGCGGCCTATATCTCCGAGGATGGCGGGCACAACTGGCGCATGATTCATCACGCCCAACTGCGAAGTGATACACAATGCCGGCCGGGCTTTCATCCGTTCAATCCAAACGTGGTCTACGCCTCCTCCGGCGGCCGGCTCCGGGTCAGCCGTGACAAGGGCCGAACCTTCACGCCCATCGGCAATCTCAAGGAATCGCTCTCCGGCGAGATCGCAATCAACCCATCCGACCCGAACGTCATGCTTGTCGGCACACGCGGTGGCCGATGTCAATTGTCGCGCGACGCGGGCGAGACCTGGACGGCCTGCCCGGGTCCGCAAGGCCAGGTGATCGGGTTCCAGTTCGACGGCCATCTTATGTTCGCCACGACCGACAAAGGCATTTGGCGGTCGGATGATGGCGGAAAGACCTGGGCGGAGAAGATGGACGGGCTGCCGTGGAAGGAGATCCAGGGATTCGCCGGCGGGTCCGATCTGAAAACAGGCACGACTGTGCTTTACTGCACCGTGCCGAGCAAAGATGAGAGTGGCGTCTTCACAGGCAGCGTCTATCGTTCCCGCGATCGCGGCCAGACCTGGCAGTCCGCCATGGGCCCCGGCATCAACACACGGATAGGCAAGCTGGACCAGTGGTCGTATGGCTCCATCGCCCAGTACAGGCAGATTCTGACAACGGATGCGGCGCCGCTCACCGTCTATGTGATGAACACGAGCACCGGCTTCCATCCCCCCTACCATGAGACGGTCTATCGCAGCGATGACGGCGGCGGCAACTGGCGTGCCACTTTCTACCAGGACCCGCGTTTCACACAATATAACGTCGCGCCCACTTACGTCACCGCCTCGGCGGGACAGTCGTTCAAGGGAGGCGAGACGCCCTTCGGAGCTGCCATCTGCAACACCGACCCCAATCGGCTGATCCTGGTCTACAGCCAAAGCTACATCACACACAATGGCGGCGAAACGTGGTTCAGCGGCGATACCTACCCGGCCCCGGGCCAGAAACCCCAGCCGAGTTCCGCATGGGTGTGCACCGGGCTGGTGGTCACTACAACGTGGAACTACTACATCGATCCGTTCGAGCCCAATCGGCATTACATCGCGTATACGGACATCGGTTTCGCGAGGTCCGTCGATGCGGGAAAGACCTGGATCTGGTGGGACAAGAACTCCTGGGCCCCATGGCGAAACACGTGCTATGAAATGGCCTTCGACCCGGAAATCCCGGGCAAGATGTGGGGCGCGTTCTCCGATGTGCACGACATCCCGAACGACAACATCATCTCCGAGCGTCACGGCCATAACGGTCCCGGCGGCCTGTGCATCTCGCGGGACTTCGGCGCCTCGTGGAAATCCGAGGCGCAGGGCCTGCCGCTTCGGCCGGTGACGGGGATCGTGGTCGATCCGAAAAGCCCAAAGAGCGCGCGCACTCTCTACGCCGGCGTCTTCATGGAAGGCGTCTACAAATCCACCGACGATGGCAAGACCTGGACGCTGAAGAAGAACGGCTTGGGCGATCCTCTGAACATGCGCGTCTCCCGCATAATTCTGCACAGAGACGGCACGCTGTTCGCGATGATCTGTGCCGCGCGGTCCGCCCGGGCCAAGCCGCTCATGCCTGAAGGCGTCGGCCTGTACCGTTCCAAGGACAGCGCGGAGACCTGGGAGAAGGTCAACGCCTCGACATTATTCCTGTATCCCAAGGATTTCGCCGTCCATCCGCAAAACAGTAACATCATCCTCGCAGGGACCTGCGATGCAGGCGGGGGCGACCAGTCCGGCGGCCTGTATCGCACAGCCGACGGCGGCAAGGCGTGGCAACGCATTGGGCGCCAGGGCCCGCAGACTTTCGGCGGGTACTTCCATCCGAAGCACGACGGCTGGATCTACATGACGCTCACCGAGGGGGCCCCCGGCGCCGGACTTTGGCTCTCGCAAGACGACGGCCAGACCTGGCAGCCTTTTGATGACCTGCCCTTCTCGAATATCCAGCGAGTAACCTTCGACCCGTCCGATGACAGCGTGATCTACATCACCACCTTCGGCGGCAGCATCTGGCGAGGACCGGCAACGCCCCGCGAGGAATGAGCATCTCCCTCATCAGCATTCTGATAGCGCCAAATCAGCAAATCTCTTATGCGGGCGGTGCAACGGTCATTCTATTGTAGAGTGGCTGACATCAAGCAATCTGACAAGGACAAAGACAAAGGAGGTGTGCGTATGAGGCGTTCCCAGCATTCTATAGCACTACTGGCCCTGTTCGTTTGCCTGACATTGTCCGTCACAACCTATGGCGCGAAGAAGAATGTACCCGAGCCCCAGACCCAGACCTACACCGTCATGGTCGGGGCGGAGAACCCCCACAAAGGCGTCGGGATCAACGCCTATTTCCCACAGTCCGTGACCATTCACGTGGGAGACACAGTCCAGTGGCTGCAGAACTCGAACGAGATCCATACCGTCACATTCCTGGCGGGCACGACACTTCCTGCCTTGATCATTCCCGCGGAAGAGGCGGGGTTCCCCCCCACGCCCAGTCCGCTCCTGTTCAACCCGATAGCGGTCAATTCCGCCGTCCCGCTCGATGACCTTTATGACGGCACCACCTATGCCAACTCAGGCCTGATGGGCCGGGAAGAAGGCCAGGTACAGGAGTTCAGCCTCACCTTCACCAGGGAGGGCGTCTATGACTACATATGCGTTGTGCACGGGGTCATCATGTCCGGCCAGGTGGTGGTCGTGGCCCCGGACTTGAGCATCCCGTCGCCCAACCAGCAAATGGCCGAAGGCAAAAAGCAGGTCGCCGAGGGACTCGCCCAGGTGCCTGCCGTGCTGCGTGCGGCCGAGGCACAGACCAAGCCTCCCGTGAAGAACCCCGAAGGCACTATCACCTACTACGTCATGATCGGCTACGCGGAGGGACAGATCGACTTGATGCGGTTCTTCCCCGACAAGCTCAATGTCCGCCCGGGGGACACCGTGATCTGGGAGATGTCCCCTCACAACGACGCGCCCCACACGGTGACCTTTCTGAACGGCGAGCCGGAGCCGGGTCTGGTCATCCCCGTCCCGCAGCCAAAGGAGCCGCCGCTGCTGTATGCCGATCCGGCGACCTTCTTCCCGTCTGCGCCCGGCCCGGCGCTGACCCGCGAGGGAATCTACAACTCGGGGGTGATGGAGCCGATTCCGGGCACGACCTACACGCTGATCATCGGCGATATGACCCCTGGCCCCGAGCCATTCATCTGTCTGCTCCACGATGCCAGCGGGATGGCAGGAACGTTGACCGTCCTCCCCCAAAAGGGAAAATGACGGGCCGACAAGTCCAGGCGAGCAGAGCCTTCCGCCACAACCGTAAGCTGCGAGAGTGACGCCCCGGACGGTCCCTCTTCATGTCCACGAGGATGCCCCCAAGAAAAACGCCTGTGAATCGTGGCGGTCGCAGGCGTTTCCTGCTACCATTTGGCGCAGCCGCTCTTCCGTTGGATTTCCTGCACGGTGCAGGATACCGGATGGGAGACCCCGTGTTCGTGGAATTACAGCCACTCTGGAGGCAACGCTGGTTATGAGGTCGCAATACGAGGAGCCGCACGTCTGGATATATCCATTACTCAGTGTCCTGCTGACAATTGCGGCTGGAACGTCGCTGGTGCAGGCGGAAAACAGAACAGTCGCCGGCATTGTGCTCTGGGATACGGGCGTACCTTTTGGCGCCGCCGTTGACATAAGAGACCGAAGCACGTGGAAAGCGGTGCCTACGGATCTTCTCACGCTTGAAGCTGACCCGCTCAAGGCTTCCTCGGACCCCGGGTACTATGGCCGGGAGTATTCCTTCAAGGGCGACGCAGTAGTCGAGAATCAGTACGTGACCACCGTATTCTGGTCGGCCAAAGGGAAAGTGGTCATGTACTCCAAGGCCGATGCGAGCAGGAAGATCCTGGATGTGGTCCCGCTTGCGATGAAGGCAAAAGCCGCCCGCATCAGCCGTTGTGAAGTCCTGCGAAATGCTGGCGATGAAGTGGCCCTCGATGTCTCATTCTCCGTCGGCGATGGGAAGGATCTATCGGTTGTCTTCGCATTCGACAAAACGCAGATCGTCGAGATCAGGCCTGCAGAGGATACGAAGGGAATCAGTCTGTCGGGTCCTATCGAGTACGGCGTCGCGGCCGGCTTTGTAGGCGACGACCTCATCGTTGCTCCCGGACAATTTGCTTCAGCAAGTACGCTCCACGTCCCGGCGGAAAATCTCTTCCTCGGATTGTCAAAAGGCGGGAACAGCGAGTTGGTCATGACCTGGCCCAAGGCAAAGCAGCAGATGAGGCTGAACCTGGGCAATGGCGCCAAGGAACGCGTCTCATCGAATCCATAGACTTCGACAACGACGGGCAGAGCCTCTATCTGGCCGTTCTGGAATCGCCGGGCATCTGGCACAGGGAGGAGTTGAAACCCTCGTACCTGGAAAAGGACGTGGTGAGCACGTGGAAACGGCCGTTCCCCGCGAGGTGGATCACCCAGTTGGACGAAAGCGGCATCAAGACCTCTTTCACATTCCGGGAGGCCAAGGGCCAGATCTGGCGGGCAGTGGCGGGCATGTACGTCTACCCCGTGTGGTTCAACGGGGATGATGCTGTCTATCATCTGAGCAAGAAGGTGGTGCCGAAGGGCGAATCTATCATCTACTTCCTGGAGGGACAAGGCACCCCCGCCTCGATTCTCACGCCCGTGGACGTGATGAAGGCGACGCTGGGCAGACAGGCGTGCGATAGCATCCTCGACCCTGCCGGCCGCAAGCTGCGCACCCATCACAGAAGGGCCGGCGAAGGGGTCCGCCGCGCCTGCACCTGCGGGGGCACGGAAGCCATACAGGCGGTCTGCGACGCGGGCCAGGAGGTCGAAAAAGGCCAGTACGTCGCGGGGGCTGTGGATGACATGGTTTACTTCGTTACGCGACACATGGAGCGAATCGACGAGTATCGAGCTTTCGCCAATGACATGATCAAGTTCCTGCGCGCGGCCAGTGCATCTTCGGCCGAGTTGAAGCCGTACCTTGACAGCCTGGAACAGATCGCGCAGCAGATACCGCAGGAATACGCCGTGCAGAAGGAGAACATCAAGTCCCTGGAATACGCGGGTGAGCTGGCCCGCAAAACCAAGGCTCTCACGACAAAGAAAGACCCTCAGAACCTGCCGACGTACAAGGATCTCAGCGAGAAATGGAGAGCGATGGGCGGCGCCCAGGATGGCCTTCTGGGACAGTATCACGTGACTGTCCGAAAGCTGTACCAGGAGGCGAGCTATGGTTGCCTGACTCAGCCCAAAGCCGTGGAGGTGGCGAAGGAAATCCGCAGGCGCTGCAGACTGTGCCTGCGGAATCCCGACGGATACGAAATCTGGCCGAATTATTGATGTGAAACGCCAAGTCGACAAGCATGAACTGGAAACTGAGAACCATGAGATACTCCCTGACAACTGTGCTTTTCCTCGCCGTGGCTCTGTCCCTGATCCAAGGCTGCGAGCACAAAACTCCCGACAATGACACCAAGGCAACCGACGGCGCGACGAGCAAAACACCTGAGATCGAGATGGCCCAGCTTCCCGGGGGCGCGTTCATGATGGGCGACAAGGATGAGGTCGATGCCCCACCTCACGAGGTCGTCGTAAGCCCCGTCTATATGGACAAGCACCTGGTGACCCAGGAGCAATATCAAAACATCATGGGCGACAATCCGTCCCGCTGGAAGGCAGACAAGAATCCCGTGGAGCAAGTGCGCTGGTCCGATGCCGTGAAGTTCTGCAACGCGCGTTCCCGCCTGGAGGGGCTTCAACCCTGCTATAACCTGGAAACATGGCAATGCGATTTTGAAGCCAACGGGTACCGGCTGCCCACGGAGGCGGAGTGGGAATACGCCTGCCGGGCAGGGACTCAAACAACCTACTTCTTCGGGAACGACGTCTCCAAACTGGGCGATCATGCCTGGTTCGATAAGAACTCCGGGGGACACCCTCAGCCCGTGGCGCAGAAGCGGCCGAATCCGTGGGGACTATGCGACATGATCGGCAATGTATGGCAGTGGTGTAACGACTTCTACCAGGTGGACTACTATCAGCAATCACCCCGGGAGAATCCTCGCGGGCCGAAGGAAGGCGAGAACAAGGTAGTTCGCGGCGGCGCCTGGAAGTTCAGCGGCGACAACTGCCGTTCCGGCTATCGCTACAACGAAGCTCCCGGCTATGTGGACGTCTGCTTCGGATACGACATCTACGGCTTTCGCTGCGTAAGAAACGCGCCTGTCAGCCAGCGTTAATACCTCCCGCGTTACTGGCCGGATGACTTGCTGGCCTGCTCGGTCCCGCCATAGGCGCCCATATCAATGCGCTGTCCATTGGGCTGTGGCTCATCCGCCACATCGGCCCCCGGATCACCGGCGTCGATGCATGGACTGGTAACGCTGTCTTTTATCCAGCCTTGCGTGCTGGCCTTCCAGCGGCCCGCCTTGGACTTCAGATGGTAATCTCCCGCCGCCGGGTCTGCGAAGAGCGGATCTACGTCGATATTGCCTTTCCCCGGCCAGCCGCCCTGGATGTCGTTGTACTCGATCTCGTACTCGTCATCCATGACATCCTCGGACAGGAATACCTCGTTCTCCCAGACAATGTTATTGACAATGATACAGCTCTCGAAGACGAGGCCATACATGGTCGTCGCCTCAAGGTGCATCGCAGTGGGCCTGTTATGAACGATCGTGTTGTTGGCGATCAACGGACAGCCGAGATAGTTCATAATCCCGCCACCGACCACGTCGGAGGAATTGCGGGCGATCACATTATTGGCCACCTCGCAGTACGCATCATAGAGAGCGATGGCCGCGCCATCGATCTCGGCAGAATTCTCTACGATGGTGTTGTTGGTGATTGTGGCTTCGGACTCTTCCGTGCACATGATCGCGCCGCCGGTGCGGGCGAGATTGTGCGCAATCAGGCAGGAATCGATTGTCGGGCTGGAAGCAATGGGGAAGCCCGGCTCTTCATCCGGCGGGCTGCAACAGAGGATCGCGCCGCCAAACAGATCCAGAAGGCCGCCCCCGCCGGTGGAAGGCTTCTTTGCGTACTCGATTGTGCAGTGCCTTAGCGTGTCATCGGCTCCGCTATTGAGGAAGCGAATGCCGAACCAGCCTTCCGCGGTATCCGATGCGGTGAAGACGATCTTATCCCGCTCGGCGCCGATGGCACGCAGGGTTGCCCTGTACACGACCGTCAGTCCGAATCGTCCGGCGAACTTAACCACGACTCCGGGCTCAATCGTCAGCGTTTTGCTTTTGGGGATGCGAATGTCACCGGTAATGACGTAAGGGCTCTGTGCCTTCTTCCAGGTGCCGCTGACGGATGGGCCGGGGACAATGGTCCCGGAAACGCCCACGCCGCGCAGGGTGACCTGCCTGTGCTCGCCGTTATCAGCCGTCGAGTGAACATCCATCGTGGCGGTGTAGCTCTTCTCCTGCCGCGGCCGGAAGCCAGCCTTGACCTGTACTGAATCCCCCGGTGATAAAATACGGTCCTGGACCGGGGTCAGCAGAGAGAATATGCCGTTCGCGTCGGCGATGCTCAGGCCCTCGATCTTGAAGTCTCCCGTCCCGGTGTTCTCGATATCCAATTGGACAGCCGCATTTGCATCGACGGGCACGAAACCTGCGTCGGCAATGACTGAAGGCGAAATCGTCATTAAGGGCACACTCGACTGGTTCTCATACGCGCCGAGGTCAACCACGTCACTTTGAATCCTGGAGCCTCCCGCCAGGTCGGTTGACGGAAGGTCGGCGATCTGAGTTCCCGCGTTGACGCATGGCGAGCGGGTCCGCAACGCCCAACTGGCCGCTAAGCCATCGTAGTCGATCCCTGCTCCGGCGCTTGGGTCGAAGAAGCATGGGTCGACGTTCATATTGCCCTCCCCGCGATAGCCTCCCTGCACGTCGCAGAATGACACGGTCGGCGAGCATTCATCCGTCTGGATTTGATATACGTCGTTGCCCCAGACGATGGTGTTCGTCACATTCGTGCCTTCCCAGGACGTCGCGAAGATCCCGCCGGGCGAGTTATGCACAATCGTGCAGTTCTTGAGCTCCGGCACGCCCCACTGATCGCAGCAGACGCCGCCGGATCGCGGCCGTCCCCCGGCCGAGGTGTTGTTGGCAATCAACGTGTTGCTGATCACGGGCGAGCTTCCCACGCAATACACCGCCCCACCCACGTCCCCGACGTTATTTGTGATTTTACAATTCTCGATGGTCGGATCGGAGCCCTCGCAGTAGATGGCTCCGCCCCGGGTCTCCGCAGAGGTCCCTGCCGTACTGTTGCCTTGCGGAATTGCTCCAGCGCCCTTCTTCGCAAACGTGATCGAGCAATGACTCAACAGGTCATCGTCGCCCGAGTCCACGAAACGCAGGCCCGTCCAACCACAGTCTCTGTTCCAGGCGGTGAACTCCACGAGATGAGCGGCGTTTCCACGGGCCGTCAATCGCGCATTCCTGCCGACCGTCATGCTATACGGCCCGACAAAGAAAACTCTGACGCCGGGCTCAATCCCCAACTCCCTCCCTTGCGGCACCTGGATATCCCCCATGACGAAGTATGGCGATTGCGCCTGCGACCACACACCCGACACGTTCCCGGCCATGATCCGGGTACCGCCGTCGTATGACCAGCCTTTCAGAATGACGTACTTCGCCCGTCCATCGCCATACTGAATGACAAGCGTCCCGTGGTATCCCCCCGCCCGTTCCGGCCGGAACTTGACGTTGATTGTCGCCCCCTCTCCCGCACGCTGAATCGCGAAGGAGTCAAGCCGATTCGAGTACTGACCGCCGGCTCGGGCGATCAGAAAGCCGTCCGGGCTAGAGACAGAATGCACATGAACTCCCTCGACGTCATTGGCCAGGCGCAGGCTCTGCTGTGCGGATTCCTGGCCCGGAGCACTGTGGAAGCTCATCGACACCGGGTCCACCTCAAGGACGGGCTTGGTGGGCTGTATGTTCAGGATGACCTCGCTGATCACGTTCTTGTGCGACAGGAGGTCCGTCGGCAGACGGTACCACACCTCGGTCATTTTGTCCGGGTAGTCGGAGCCCCAGCCGAAGTTGAGATGGTATTCGTCGTTGGTATTGTAGCCGTCGCAAACGACCAGATGTCCCATGTACCCGTCCGGCGTGCAGATGCCCACCAGGGCGGGCAGTTGGTTGATCATGTTCTCCTGCAGCGCGCGATAAGTATCCGCGGAGAGCCCGCCGAACATGTCTGCCGCGTGAAAGCCGAGCTTGTCGAGCAACCCGTCTCGCACGGCAACCGGCGCAGCGCCCGACCCTTCACTGGAGTAGTCCATTCCCATGGCCACTCCGCAGGCGAAGCTCAGCGCTGCGGCGTCCGTGTCGTTGACATCGGCTCCTGCACTGTACTTGGCCCGGGCCGCGTCGAGATACCCGTTCAGCTCGCCAAACGATGGAAAGTCGTAGAGAGTGCTGTCGGCATCGATCTTCATGCCGCTATATGCCATGTAGGAATCGGCGTCGCTGAAATTGGCCTCACAGTGCCGGTGATAATTCAGCAATTGGGCAAGTGCCGTCGCCGCACAGCCCACATAGGATCTGGCACGATCCACGGGGTCCAGAGGACAGAACTTGTTATAGGGTGTGTCCTGGTCCCAGGCGGTCTCCAGCCAGCCGCCCGTGGAGGTGGCGCCCTCCGCCGGCCACTGCTCGAATGTCGCATCGTTCGGCTCGGCCGCCTGCGCGCTGATATATGAATCCCACAGTTTGCTTGTCTCAACGCTCTTGAGTTCAGGATGCTCCGCCAGCGCGATGGTCCTGAGCCTCAGGTCCTCGCGCAACATGCGATACAGGGGATTGCTCTCGTCCAGATCTGCGGGGAGAGAATTGCGGAAAGAGTACGCGATGATGGGCACGAGATCTGTGTCCGCCGACATGGCGATGAAGCCGCGAGGCGTCAGATCAGTCACATAGGCTAAGACCGTCCCGTTATCGTCACGAACTTCGCGGATGCCGGCAGCCGTAATGCCCTCCGATGAGGCCACCGATAGCGTGTTCCGCGATTTGTCCGGACGGGCAGCCCGCATCTTGAGAAAACTATCCGCTGCTTCGCGAGCTTGAGAAAGGTCCACCGATTCGGCGAACAGGGCGGAACTCAGGAACAGGGAAACGGCCGCAATGACAATCAGCGATTCTCTCCGGGCGGGACAATCCACGATTTGACCTCCGATAAGCACGTGCGGCCGCACTTGCGCGGCATTCCGGGCCTCCTGCCCGGCCTCCTCTGATCCCAATCTATGCGGTACGCGGGTCTCAATCGCACCACTGCCTAT
The DNA here is from genome assembly GCA_963708075.1 of Sedimentisphaerales bacterium. Classification (GTDB taxonomy): domain Bacteria; phylum Planctomycetota; class Phycisphaerae; order Sedimentisphaerales; family Anaerobacaceae; genus PLanc-01. The sequence goes on along the minus strand of OY970194.1, from coordinate 6,618,924 downwards.
TATGCTACCATATGGAGAGCCGGTTTGTCAATTCGAAAGTCCGGAAACGAGCGGGGGTACCTGGGATGGTGTCTGTGAGGACATCAGGACATTAAGGATGGGTGGCAGCGGCAAGCGCAGCTTGCCGATGGCTCTCACATGCTGCGGAACGCCATCGGCAAGCTCCGCGGGCTGCGTTAGCTGCTGCCACCCGGGATTTGACAATACTATGGGACTTATGCCAGCGTGGCCAGGCGCCTGATGCGCTTGAGCATGTTGGGATGTGTCGTGAAGAGCTCCATCATGTGCTCAGCGCCCTTGAGGCGGACAGATTGGGAACGCAGGCTGAGCAATTCGTTTTCACTGATCGTGCCGGAGTAATCCCGATCCACTTGCTGCAGGTCGGCGATCTCCCTTGATGCGTTGGCAACGTCGTTGACGAAGAAGGCTCTGATCCCTTCGGCACGATGCAGATCATACTGGGCGCGGGGATCGTTCTTGAGCCGGGCGGAGCCATAGACCAGCTTATAGAGCGCGGTCGCCAGTTGGTTTGGCGGATTGCCAAGCTTGACGCTGCCCTCATCGGCATAGTACTCGCGGATGCGCGAGCCGTACAAGACCAGCAAATTGGAGATAAAGTACATCGCAAACGCCCCGAGTCCGACCAGGACCGCGTAATTTGCGCCATGCTCGTCGCGTCGGCTGGGACGGAACATCAGGCTCAACGCCGCGTAGTAGCACACCAGCGGAATCACCGACAGGAACGTGATGACGATCATATCGCGGCTCTTCAGGTGCATGATCTCGTGCCCGAGGACAGGCGCAGCTCGTTGCGATTGAGCAGTTGCTGGATGCCGCGGGTGATGCAGACCCGGCCGTCACGGATAGAGCGGCCGAAGGCGAAAGCGTTCGGGATCGAGACTTCCGAGATGCCGACGCGAGGCTTCGGAATGCCGGCCTTCTCAGCCAGCTCCGCGACCATCTGGTGCAGCTCCGGCTCTTCATCCTCGCTGACGTAGCGGACCCGCATCATCGCGCTGACAAGGCTCGGGCCGACCAGGTACTGCAGGCCGACAATCACCACCGCCATGATGATGTAGGCAAAGGGGTCGTTGACGCCCGCGTAGGTTCCGAGGGCCACGATGATCCCGTAGAGAATGCCGAACATCAGGGCGACGAGCAGCAACATTCTCATCTGGAGTCCCATGCGTTCTTACCTCCTGTTCGTCTTCAGTTTCATGCAGGTATCGCGGTAAATTCCGCTACCTTTATAGACTCACCGCGCAACCGTTCCTATACACGATTTACGGCTTGGCCGGCGATCAAGTTCGCCTGCCGGGCAATCCTCAACCCATACTCCACATTCTGCATTCCGCACGGCGGTGGGCGGATCAGCCGGTCTTGCCCGTGGGGGCAAGCTCTTTCAGCAAGCGGACCGCCGCTTCGACCATCATCTCGCCGCCGCCCGGGGCGATGCGGGAATTGACGGTCTCATAGCTGCCTTCGGCAAAGGCCTTTCGCGTTGGGATGTAGCCGCACTCGTCCTGGCAGAGCTCGACCACGAGCGTTGTCGGGAATGGGCTGGCCTGCTTGATGGCAAGGCCGAGATCGACAAAGACCTCGCCCGGCAGGCCAACCACGGCAACCTGATCGCTGAGCCGAAAGACCTGCACCTCGAGCGGCAACGTCGGGCCGCGGCGCGACTGCGCATCCAGGATCTTGTACGCGCGGACCTGGTCGAGGAACGACAACCCGCTCGTGCCGACCTTGGGCATATCCTGCTTCGCCTGCTCGATCTCCTGAGGCGTGAACTTCTGCATCGGGGCATCCACGATCTGTCGGCGGACCGCCAACACCGGTGCGGCCACGGTCTTGAGTTCGGGCAGACTTGCCGCCACCGTGCCGGCCAGCGTCCGGCCGATGGTATCGCTTTTGAGCCGCTCCTTGGTGGTTATGTCGATGTGGTTGATGTCGCCGCACGTGCCCGTGCTAAACAGGAGCACAAAGTCGTTGCCGAGCGTCTGCCGCAGAGTATGCTCCGCAAAGTAGGGGTAGTCCGCCCCGTACTGTGTTCCGCCAGTCGTATCGAGGTGCAACGGGAAGTTGACCACGCCTGCCAGGGCATTCTTGCCGTCTGCATCGCGAAGCATCACGATGCCGACGCTCGGGTCAATGGGTCCGGCGGCACGAACGATATCCGGATTCAGCGGGCCCGGATTGAACCGCACGGTGCCGTCCTTCATGTGGAATCGCCTGTTGAAGGACAGGCCCTGCTGCTGGGCCACTCCAGCCTCCAGCCGCACCGGCTGTACCTTGGCATCCGCCTGCTTGATCGCCTCGACGATTCCAGCTACGAGCTGAGCAGGATAGTCTTTATCCTCACAAGGGTCCTTTCCCTGCTTAGCCACCGCCCGCTCGTGCAGATAGTCCCGCAAGGCATCATGGTACAGCGGACCGGTATGTGTGTGCGTGGCGGCAAGCAAAATGTTCTCGGCGGCAATACCTGTCTCTTGCTGGGCCTGCTCGCGAGCCCGCTTCGAAACATCGGGCGACAAACCGATGATATCGCAGAACACCATGGCCGCCCGTGTGCTCCCCTGCCGCAACACAAGGGCCTTGGCGTGAAGCGGGTTCAGAACGCCCGTGCTCAGGCGCTCGCTGAAATAGCCGCTCATGCGATAGCCGATCGGCGGCGTGATATCGGTGACAGCGACGCCCGCCCGGAGGGGTCCGGCACTGGCAGCCGCATCTGCATCGCCACGGGACTTCTGCCCGGTCAGATTTTCGAGGAACCGACGCGCCTTTTTCGCTTCTTCCATCGTATGCTCCAGATCGCCCGGTTCGAGGCACTCGACGATGAGCGGCCCGCCCTTGAAACCGCCCGCTTTGAGCTTCGCAAATACGGCGGGGAAATCCACCTGTCCCGTTCCCGGCGTCACAAGCACTTCCTTGGGCGGCTTAAAGTCCTTGACGGACATTCCCACGACCAGCCCGTCCACTGTCGGTGCATCATCCACCGGATTCAGCTTGCCGTCAGAGTAGTAAAAGATGTTGCCGGGATCGTACCAGATGCGAAAGTTCTTGTGCCCGACGAACTCAATCGTCTTGCGGCACTGGGGCCCGGTCGCGTTCAGACCGCCGTGCGGCTTGACGCTGATGCCCATGCCCTTGCTCGCCGCGTAATCGCAGCATGCGGCAATCGCCTTGTAGTACGGCTCGTACAACTCCTTGTTGCCGATGCCGCCCATGAGGAGGTTCGTCGCCCCACATGCGGCACAGTTGTCGATCAGCTTGCGCAGGCCCTCGATGCCCGCTTCGAGCGACTTCTCCACCGGAATCCCGCCCGCCATAGACGGAGGCGACCTTCAGATCCGCGTTTCCTGACCTCCTCGCGATCTGGGCCGCCTCTTCCGGCGTGGTCTCCACGGAGATCACGAGGTTGGTCTTTGACTTGGTGGTCATCAGGCCGACGTACTTGTAGCCGGCCTCGGCAATCGCGTCGAGTGCAACGCGATAGTCCTGCTCAGCCCAAGGCCGCGTGTAGCACCCGATCTGCCAAGTGTCCTGCGCGGGTGCCATGCCTACGCCTGCGTAGGCATGCTCTGAATGCGAGAGAGAGCATGTCCACGCAAGCGTGGACATGGCGCCCAGACCGGCCCCTGTTTTCGTCGCCTTATCGAGAAACTCACGCCGCGTAAGGTGCTTCTTTGCGTCCATTTTCGTCTTCCCTCATACCTTGCATTGGTACTGTCACACTATCCCTCGCGAATCTCGCGTTTCTCTGCGTCGTAGATCATGCGTTTGCCGGTGTCGAACGAGCGGACGGCCATCAGGCAAGCGACGGCGTGCTGGTAGCCGGCCTCGATGGGGGCGTTCGGCGTCCCGCGGGAGCGCAGGCACTGGAGCCAGTCGAGGAAGTGCTCCGCCCGAGGAACGTCTTTCACCGGGTTCCTGCCCCGAATCTGGCCCTGCCGTTTGGCGCCGCCCTCGGCGGTCAGGACCGGCTTGGTCCACTCCACCATGTCGAGGATGCCCTCGTCGCCGAAGATTTTGAAGCTGTTGCCGGCGCCGTTGCCGCAGAGGGTCGAGTAGCTCACCATGAACCCTTCCGGATAGATCCAGAGGGCCTGCACATGGTCCGGACAGGTGAATTTGTGCTCGTCTTTGTAGGTGAACGTGCCGCCGAGAGCAAACGCAACTGGTCGGGAACTTGGCGCCGGTGATGTAGTGAACGAGATCGAGGAAGTGACTGCCGTAGCCGCAGACGGGTCCGTCGGAGAACTCGCGATAACCGTACCAGCCGGAATACTTCACCGGATCGAACGGCTGCGCGGGCCGATCCCCCAGGAACTCCTTCCAATCCACGTCCTCCGGCTTGACGTCCTTCACATAGGAATACCAGTACGGCGTCTCGTTGTTGCGGCATTGCTCGATCCGGCCCACCGTGCCGAGAATTCCCGTCTTGTACAGCTCCCGGCAGCCTGTGAAGCTCGGCAGACTGCGTAACTGTGTCCCGATCTGGACGACGATATTCGCCTTCTTCACGGCGTCGCACGCCTCCTTGAGTCTCTCCATATCCATCGCCAAGGGCTTCTCGCAGTAGGCGTCCTTGCCCGCCTCGGCCGCCGCCTTGAGGTGTGTCGTGTGCATGTGGTCGGGCGAGGCGATCATCACGGCATCGACGTCCTTGAGCGCGAGCAGGTCGCGATAGGAGACGAACTGCCGGGCCGGCCGGCCGTACGTTTCATTCGCCTTGGCCGAAGCCTCCTCTCGCCGCAACCGCCAGGGATCGCAGACCGCCGTGACCTCGATGTTCTGTTCCTTGGCATAGGGAGCCACCCCCGCCATATGGGCACCGACTCCCCGGCTGCCGCACCCAATCTGCCCGATGGAAATCCGATCATTCGCGCCGATGACCCGCGCATAGCTGGCCGCCGAAAACGCCAGCGCGGCCCCGCCCCCCACTCCTGCCTTCAACACTGCCCGCCGAGACATGGAATTCTGCATTGCAGTTCCTCCTTCAAAGGGACCTCGAAAGTCAAAGACCAAGACGCCGGATTATAGCACGCCCGCCGCCCGGTCCACAATCAGTTGCCTCCATGCCCGTCAGTGGATTTCTCGTAACAAGTCGGCCATCTGTACACCTGCTATTCAGAGGCCCGATTGACTGAGCCGGACCGAGTAGGCTATAATCGGGTAGTTTTTGCGGAGTTCTTTCCCGGTGCCGGGACTGGACTGCAGGAGGGAGCATCTTGCTCCGCGGGAATCTGGGTGACGGAGGTGTGACATGCTCGAATGCGTCCGATATGTGCTGCTCGCTCTGGCGCTTGTCGATGGCGCTGTTGCCGGTGAATTGTCACTGCAAGGAACCGGCCCGTTGTTCATCAACGAAGTCATGGCGGCCAACAGCAGCGTCATGTCGGACCCGCAGGGCCAGTACGATGACTGGATCGAGATCTACAATGCCGGCGGTCAACCGATCGATATCGGGGGGATGTACCTGACCGACGATCTGTCGGACCCGACGAGGTGGCGAATTCCCACGGGCAAGCCTGCGGCGACCACGATTGCGGCCGGGGGCTTTCTGGTCATCTGGGCGGATGGCGACACGGCCGATGCCGTGCTGCACGCGAGTTTCAAGCTCGGTGTCGAGGGGGAGGAGATTGCTCTCTGCGACAAAGACGGGGCCACAGTGATTGACTATATGGCATTTGCGGATTTGGCGAGCGACACCTCTTACGGCCGGCTGCCCGATGGAGGGCCGTGGCAGTTCATGGTGCTTCCAACGCCGGGCAGCTCCAATTTCCTCGCCTACATCGGCGCCGTGGCGGACGTGGAATTCAGTCACGACCGCGGCTTCTATGATGCACCCTTTGATGTGGCCCTCGCGTGCGAGACGCCCGGAGCCACGATTTACTATACTGTCGATGGCAGCGAGCCGGCCCCGGGCTCACATGGCCCTTCAAGCGCCCGGGTCTATACCGGCCCCATCCACATCGTGAGAACGACCTGCCTGCGGGCCATGGCCCTCAAGTCAGGCTGGCTATCCAGCAGAAGCATTACTCACACGTACCTCTTTCTGTCGAACGTTCTAACGCAGCCACCAAGGCCTGGCGGATTTCCCACAACGTGGGGTTCGAAGGCGGCGGACTATGAGATGGACCCCGACATCGTGAAGGACGCAAGGTACGCTCCCCTGATGGAGGAATCGCTCCTGTCCATTCCATCCATGTCGATCGTCGCCGGCCTGACAGACCTGTTCGATGCGCAGAAAGGCTTCTACGCCAATCCCACCCAGAGCGGGGTCGCCTGGGAAAGGCCGTGCTCGGCCGAGCTGATCTACCCGGACGGCACACCGGGTTTCCAAGTCAACTGCGGCGTCCGCGTCCAGGGCGGGGCCTTTCGCAATTGGGGCCTCACGCCGAAGAAATCGTTCCGGCTGCTGTTCAAGAGCATCTACGGCCCTTCCGAGCTGCACTATCCCCTGTTCGGCGACACGGCCGTGGACCACTTCAACACGATCACCCTGCGCGCGGCGCCAACGACGGATACTCATGGAATGCGGCCCGATATACGGAGCAGTATACGCGAGATGAGTTCGGGCGCAGTCTGCAACGGGCGACCGGCAACCTCGGCTCACACGGGACATTCGTGCATCTCTATGTGAACGGCCTGTACTGGGGCCTGTACAACCCGTGCGAGCGGCCGGACGCCTCGTTCTGCTCCAGTTACTATGGAGGCCAGGAGGGCGACTGGGATTCACTCCACGACGCGATACCCGGGACCGGGGACACGGTCGCCTGGGGCCAAACGCTCAGCCTGTGCCGGGCGGCCGCGACATCCAACGATGCCTACCAGCGGCTGCAAGGCCGCAATCCCGACGGCACACCGAACCCCGCTTACCCAGTTCTGCTGAATGTGACGAATTACATCGACTACCTGATCGTCAACCTCTGGGGCGGCAATTGGGACTGGCCATGGAAGAACTGGTACGCGGCCCGCGACCGCACGGCCGACAGCACGGGCTTCATGTTCTTCTGTTGGGACTATGAGAACACGATGGGCAACAACCGGGACCGATCCCCGCTGGACAAGAACGCCCTGAACAACAGTTTCTCGTCCGCAGGCGAGCCGCACCAGAATCTCAAACAGAACCCGGAGTACAGGATGCTCTTTGCGGACCGCGTGCATCGCTTCATGTTCAACGAGTCGGTCCTGACGCCCACGCCGCTGATTAGCCGCTATGAGGGTCTTGCGGCAATCGTCGAGAAGGCGATCATCGCCGAGTCGGCGCGATGGGGCGACCAGAGCCATGTGCAGCCGCTCACACAACAGGATTGGCTCAACGAGCGCAACTGGATTCTCACCACGTACCTTCCCCAGCGAACGGGCATTGTACTGAGCCAGTTCCGCAGCGCCGGACTCTACCCGAACGTGGACGCGCCCGTGTTCTTCGTCAATGGCGGCTACAAGCATGGCGGTCACGTGGCATCCACCGACAGTCTCTCCATGCAAGCCGGCGCCGGCACAGTCTTCTATACACTCGATGGCAGCGACCCTCGCGCCGTGAGCCAGAACGGTGCGGGGGTCATTGTGGCGGAAAATGCCACCAAGCGTGTGCTCGTTCCAACGGGCCCGATCAGTGACGCGTGGCGAGGCGGCCAGCCCTTCGATGATGCCGCCTGGACCGTCTCGCCGGGCGGCCCCGGGGGTGTCGGCTTTGAACGCAGCACCGGCTACGAGCAGTTCATCTCCTTTGATACCGTCGGCCAGATGTACAATAAACAGTCGAGCTGCTACATTCGCATCCCCTTCACGCTCGACCGCGACCTTGGCGCATCCGACACTGTGCAATTACGGGCCCGGTATGATGACGGCTTCGTCGCCTACATCAACGGGATCGAAATCGCGCGGGCCAATCTCACGGGCGAACCGGCGTGGAACTCGGGGGCAAGCCCCCAGAACCCGGACGTCGATGCCGTGATTCTCGCGGAGATCAACGCGCCGAACGCAAAGAATGCGATGAAACGCGGGCAGAATATCCTGGCGATTCAGGCCATGAATGCCGGGGCATCGAGCTCGGACTTTCTGTTCAGCGTCACACTCTCCGCCACCTGGAGCGACCCCGGCGGCGGGAGCACTCCGGCCGGAGGAGCCAGATACAGCGGACCGATCAAGTTGAGCCACAGCGCACGGGTCAAAGCGCGCACATTGAGCGGCACGATCTGGAGCGCATTGAACGAGGCGGTCTTTGCCGTAGGGCCTGTGGCGCAGAGTCTGCGAATCAGCGAGATCATGTATCATCCGGCCGACACCGGAAACCCCGACGATCCGAACACGGAATTCATCGAATTGACTAATATCGGCAGTGAAACGATCGATTTGAGCCTCGTGGAGTTCACCAACGGCGTGAGTTTCATCTTCCCAAGCTATGAACTGGCCCCGAGCGGCTATTGCCTTGTGGTCAAGGACGCCGCGGCGTTCACAGCCAGGTACGGTTCCGGCCTGCCCATCGTCAGCCAGTACACGGGCAGTCTGAGTAACGCGGGCGAGCGACTTGAATTGCTCGACGCCGTGGGCACCGTCATTCACAGCTTCCGCTTCCAGGATGATTGGTTCGACACCACCGACGGCATGGGCTTTTCCCTCACAGTGAAGGACCCCCGCGCGAACCCGAATACGCTGGACAGCAAGAGCGCCTGGCGCCCCAGCACCACGGAGGGTGGCTCACCCGGCTCGGCGAACCTGTAAGCGGCTGTCAATAGCCCAAGCGGCCCCAGCAGCCCCGCTGCATCCAGCGCAGATCGTCCCACTCCTGGTCGGTTGTGGGAGCCCACTGGCCGCCGCTGAAGCCGCGTACTCTGGCCCTACCGGTCTTTATAGTCTGAGCGCCTCTCCACTTCTTGTATTCGACGTGGCCGTCGACAAACGAGGCCGTCACTCCGTCACCGTGGCGCACCGGCGCATCATCCCACCATATCCCCCTATTATAGTTGACGGCAAAGGCATCGGGCGACACCCAGCCCTCGTCAATGTACGCCAGTCTCAACGCCGGATTCGGACGAACTTCACTGCGTCTCTTGACATAGGCACCTTTCACGCCCTTGATCCAATCGTAGTGAATGGCGTTCATGGAGAACATAAGGGCGTAGGTCACCATCTCGCCCCGCGTCCCCGTGGGACAACTGTAGAGATTATACTGCTTCACGATGGGCCAGAGGGCCCCCGCCATGATCGCTTTTTTCTGATCCTCCACCGGCATCTGTCCGCCCGACGCCCAATCACTAGCCCAGCACTGCCACACCCAGGGGTTCTCGTTCGTGTGCTTCTGAGGGTCATACGCACTGAATGCCTGCCAACCGTTTCCGGCGGCGCCGTTGACGAGCTTGTCGTCGTTCTCATCGGCGTACATGATCCAAGCCAGCGTCAACTGCTTGAGGTTGCTCTCACAAGCGGCTCGTTTGCCCTGCTCTCGCGCCCGCTGCAGCGAGGGCATGAGAATTGCCATGAGAAGTGCGATAATGGCAATGACAACCAGCAGCTCAATCAGCGTGAACGCTCTTCGCGTGCTCATAACCATGCTCCTCTCAAGACCCTGTGTTCCCAGGTCCGGCACCTTTTCCCTGGTCAGGTATAAGATGCACAGGGATGGGCGTATGTTCCCAAATTCTTACCATATTCTACCGCGACCATGCCAATGCTGCAACGTCCGGGACGCGAAATATCACGGTTTTTGCGACAGGGTAGCGGAAATCCCACCCTCCGGGCGTGTTTTGACGGTATCTGTGCGGCCGTCAAGCTGCACAGCGACCGCCAAGCCATCGGGGGTTTCCTCAAGCCGAACGCCGACAACCTGCGGCTGCACCCCGGCCCGCACGGGCTCCAGGACCGCCGCGAAACGCATGTCCCGGCCGTTTCTGCCGACAATGACCATGGGGACCCGGTCATCCACCGAAGCGCCCACCCCATCGCCGGTTGTTACCATCGTGTCGGCCGAGCCGGCCATGGTCAGGTACGTCGTCACGTTCCCATCCTCAAACCGCGCACGAACCGGCTCACCGGTTGTGCCCCGCCTGGGATTCTGGATGTACTCGCCGCCCGCGTAGTCCGCCGCCGGGGCTGCGCTGTCCTGAGCCTGGTCACAAACCACGCGAGCGCCCTTGCTGTGGTACAGCCAGTCGAACCGGCGATCGGCATCCGAGCGCAGCTCATCAAGGACGAGCAGGTAGGCGTCGGTGATAAAGAGCAGGCGTTTATGTGTCACGCCGGGGTAAGCCTCCAGGCAGCTTGCCGCCACGGCGGTGTAACCATCCTTGCGATCGAATAGCTCCAGCTTGCCGGCGGCCGGCTTCTGGCTTCGCCCGTCCACCAGTACGGTGTTGTGCGAAATCGTGGCCTTGTACCAATTCGAATGGATGGGCAGGCGGTAGGCCTGGCTGGCGGCTCGGCCAGGATCGACGCCAAGCTCCCTGCCGAAGCCAAAGAGGACGAAGCTCAGCTTATCGTAGTGCCCATGAAAACCGCCGTAGGGTCCGAATGTCATCGCCGCCGTCAGTCCCGCCGGGCCCGGCCCCCTCAGAATTGCGTGTCCCGCCTCCTCAAAGACCATACTCTGTAGTGCGGGCAACTCGGCGGATGCCTGGGTGGGTCGTCCCAGGAGGACGCTCTCGAAACCTGGTCTGTTGCTCAGCAGCGGCAGAAGCTGCGGGTCTCGATAGACGTGGTAGGCGGGCTCGAACATGCGGCCGACCCGCCTGACGGATGAATTGACATCGTCCCCGAACCGCGGGAGCATCCCGTCGCCCATCGCATAGTAGACCGGCAGCGTGAACATCTTCTTGAGCCGCTCGTGGTCCCACAAGTCTATGTTCAGCCGCCGGGCCGTCTCAGCCATCTCAATCAACGCACTGAGCGTGTAGAAGTGATACCCCCAACTATTCTCATACCACATCCCCTCCTTTGAGACGGAGGCATCCATCTGGTAATAGAACCCGTTCCGCTCGTCCGCGACCGCCTTCCGGACCCAGTTCGGATCGTGCACCAGCGCCCCGCCCCAGAGCATCGCGGCGTTGTGCCACGTCTGCCAGTTGCTCTTGCCTGCCTTGTGCTTGTCGATGTTCCTGAGCACGGGCAGCAGCAGGCCCTCGCGAATCTTCCGGTGATCGGATGCCGATAGCGCGTTACAGTCGTGGATCAGGTCGTACGCCGGGCCGATGCTGGTCGCCATGCTCGCCGCCTCGTTCAGCGTCTGCTCGAACAGGTGTCCGCCCGACTTGCCCATCTCGGCTGGGTTCGTTTTCAACGAGTTGTCGTGATAAGGGTATTGCGAGTATCGCTCCGCATAGCCAAGCAGGACCCTGGCGGCGTATCCGGCGAATTTCCTGTCGCCCGAGATCGCATACGCCCAGGCGGCAGTCGTCATCCGCTGAAGATTGCGGCTATGCTCGTGCGCAAAGATCACATCGTCATACGGCGGCCCGGAGTAGACCTTCTTGCACTTGCGGCACTCATGATGAGTCGCGTCAATCGTCCGCAGCGCCACCTGGCATTTGTCGCATTGATACCATTGATTGTGCTGACCACCTCGCGGCGGGAAGTTGATCGGGTCGGTGATGAATCGCTCCGCATCCGTCACATAAGCGGCGACGACGTCATGCTCGGCGCCCTGGCCGCGATATGCCTGCCGCAACCGCCCCAGTTCCTCGGCCGTACACGCCAGATGCGGGTGTCCGCATTCCGGCAGAACGACCTTCAGACTGGACTGGGCACCCGCTCGCCCCACGCAGAGCAGACCGAGTGCCACCAGCAGGCAGATCGCATGAATTCTGAATCGTAAGGACATGTTGTACGGCGTTTGCGGGTTCATCAGTTTCTCCGAGACATCCGGGTCATAATCGGGCTCAAGCATACCTCCCAGGCCACGAAACATCAAACAGTCTGTCCGCGGGACCTGAACTTTGGTACAATGATCAGCAATGATGGTATCCCGGTGAAGTCATGAGCAAGGCCCGTGAGATCATTCACGTCGATATGGACGCGTTTTACGCTTCGGTGGAGCAGCACGACCACCCGGAGCTCAAGGGCAAAGCCGTCATCGTGGGCGGCGACGCGCGCAGCCGGGGCGTGGTCAGCGCCGCGTCCTACGAGGCCCGCAAGTTCGGTGTCCACAGCGCCATGCCGACGGCCCAGGCGATCCGATGTTGTCCCCATGCCGTCCTGCTGCCCGTCCGGATGGACCGGTACGCGGAGGTCTCGCATATCATCCGCGCGATCTTCGAGAAGTACACGCCCCTCGTGGAGCCGATCTCGCTCGATGAGGCCTTTCTCGACGTCACCGACAGCACCGATCTCTTCGGCAGCACAGAGACAATCGGCCGAGCCATCAAAAAGGAAATCCTCGAGCAGACGCATCTGACCGCCTCGGTCGGGATCGCGCCGAACAAGTTCCTCGCCAAGCTGGCGTCGGACCTGAAGAAACCCGATGGCTTCGTGGTGATTACGGAACAGAACAAGCAGCAGATTCTCGATCCGCTTGCGGTCGGCAAGATCTGGGGCGTCGGCCAGGTTACGGAGAAGGCCCTGAAATCACACGGCATTCACACGATCGGCCAACTTCGCCAAAGCAGCCTGGAGGAACTCCAGAGGATCGTCGGCAACGGAGCCGACGACCTGCAGCGGCTGGCCCGGGGCGAGGACGACAGGGACGTCGAGCCGGACCGCCAGTGCAAGAGCCTGTCGAGCGAACAGACGTTCGCGACGGACATCAGCGATGCGGCGATACTGCTGGCCGTGCTGCTTGAACAGGTGGAGGAGGTCGCGCAGCGCTGCGCCAGGAGAGACTCAAGGCTCGGACGGTCACACTGAAGCTGCGGTATGGCGACTTCCGCACGGTGACGCGCAGCGATACCTTGAGCGAGGCGACAAACGTCACCAAGACCCTGTGGGCAACGGCGGAGCACGTCTTTCGCCAATGGCACGCCCGCTCCGGCGGTCCGCTGCGTCTGCTTGGCTTCGGCGTATCCGGCCTGACGCCGGAGCAGGCCGGCCAGCAACTGCTCTTTCGCGACCCCGAACAGGAGAAGCTCAAGCGCCTCGACCAGGTCGTGGACAAGATCCGCGACCGTTACGGCAAGCACGCCGCCCACCGCGGCGGATCGACCCACGAGAACCCCGGCACTGCCTGATCCGGGCGCCATGCTTACGCTCGCGTAAGCATGCTATGGGCATCTGGTCGGACATGTCTACGCAGCGTAGACATGGCGCCCGGCGCCGCTGTGTGCGACTAAATTTCGTGGGGGAGATTCTGCCGGCCGGGTGAGAAACCGTGCGTTTCGACCTGTATCCACTCAATGCCAAAAGAGTCGTGCGGGGACGCACGACCTACGAAGAGCGCCGACGGCTCCGGGCGCAGGGTGGGCGTCCTCGCCCGCCCTGCGAAGCCATCGGGGCCCACGAAATGTAGTCGCACCCGCGCCGCTGACCCGGGGTGGCCATCAGGCGAATGACAACTCCAGTTGTTTCGCGACACGTCGGATGTAGTCGGCGGCCTGGACGTAGTCCTCGGCCTTGGACAGGTGTTCCAGCATCAAAGGCGTGCCGGGCAGTTTGTTCAGCTCCTTGAGAAATGTGGCATAGTCCAGACCGCCTGTGCCCGGCAGCGCCTCGTCGAGATGCGTTGTGAGCTTCGGATGCAGGAGGATGTCTTTTGCGTGGCAGCTCCGGATGTAAGGGCCGAGCTTCTCAAAACACTCGCGGATGAGCCGGCCGTTGCCGTAGTATCGCTGCGGGCTGCACACGAGGTTCACGGGGTCGAGGTGCACGGCGAACTGCTTGCGGTCGATTGCCTTGAGCAATTGCACGTACGAGTCCGGCGAGTCGGGATAGGCCCAGGGCATCATCTCCAGGGTGAAATACGTCCGCGTCGGCTTGACAGCATCGATGATCGACCGCGTCGTTTCGACAATCATATCGAACGTTCCCTGCGTGAAATTGGCGGCATCGGGACCATCCCACTGCGTGCTGCGGGTGCCTGCGATATTGACGCAGCAGCGGGCCCCGATACGGTCGGCCAGGGCCAAGCTCGTGCGGCATTTCTCCAGAGCAGCCTTGCGTGTCGGCTCATCCGGGCTGATCGGATTGCTCCACGCCCCGACTTCGGCAATGATGATGCCCGCCTTAGCCGCGGCCTCCTCGTAGGCCCGGACCACGTCGTCGCCGGCATCAGGTCCAACGGGGCAATACGCGGCGGAATAGCCCAGTTTCTTGACCGCGTCGACCCAGCCCTGCGAGTCCTGGACCTTCTCAAAGACCGGCCCGCCCAGCCGCAATGTGCCGCCTTGTGCAGCCATCGCGGAATTCCTGCCGACTGTTGCTGCGACCACTGCACCGACCACTGACGTTTTCAAGAAACTCCGCCGGGATATGCTGTACTCGTTGCCCATGATCTGAACCTCCTTTGCATTTGCGGCCTACAAGAACGAGGAATATAGCGCCACTATACCAGCGATGCACTTGCGAGACAAGAACAGGTCGGCCGATGGTATAATGGGGTCCATTCAGCAACTGACAGGATGATTTCACTTGTTATAGGATGACGTGCTATGCGTAGACCCATGTATACCGCAATGGCGTTAGCGTTGGTTGGCTGGCTCGGAGCCAATACATCCTGTGCACAAGGCATCAGCAGAACCGAGTTGCAGGAGCGCGTCAAAGCTCACATCAATGAGCGCATGTACGACTGCTGCCGGTCCGTGATGCTGATGGAAAGGGCGGATGGAACCTACGAAGGATTCGCCCTGCTGCTGAACGGCATACAAAGCAGCATTGAAGTCCGAGTCTCGGGTCAGGATATTGCGTACACGTTTACCAGGCTGAAGCCGCCGGTCCAACCCGCCGGCCAATCCCCTGACGACGTGCCCGCGCCTGACGCGAACGCTGTCGATACCACGGCGTCGCAGGAGGCCGAAGCCCCTCAGACGCCTCCTGCCGCGGACCTGACCTTCACGAGCTCCATGTACACTCAGATTCAAAAAGGCATGACCTATCGCCAAGTGGCCGACCTTCTCGGCGCGCAGGGCGAACAGCTCAGCAGTTCCTATTTTGATGGGGCGGCGAACCAGGTGTACGTTTGGGCCAATCCGGACGACTCGCACATCTGCGTCGTTTTCCGGGACGGCGCGGTGCTGGTCAAGACGCAGTCCGGCCTGCCCGGAATCGCACCCCTGCCGCCGTTTCAAGACAAGCAGAGCGAATCGGACGAGCTTGAGGAATTCCGAAACCGGCAACTGGCGAGAGAGCTCGATGGACAGATCACTCTCCTGGGTCTGTCGCTCGGCGAATGGCTCGAAAAGATGAGCGATACGGGGCCAGGTGAGCCGGCACAGGTCGAGATCGTCGAGCAGGACGATGAGCTGGCCGTAAGACTGACACACAAAGATCCGCAAGGCACGACCCACGATACTACTTTCTATCTCACGTGCCTCCCGGCCGACGGCGCGGACATCGAGAGCCCCGCGGGCATGGAAATGGAAGTGCTGTGTATCCCCACGCATATGACAGCCGATCACAAAGAGAGCGATAGTCCGGCCCTGACATGGGAAGCCATGGCCGAGTTGGCCGGGCTGAACGTGGCCGATCAGCACTCGTTCGAGGGTCAGTAGGCGCCGCGTTCGTCGATCACCGGCTGACTTCATCCCATTCGCCACCCGGATTTCACCGTCATCCGGGCGCTATAGAGTAAAATATGAATGACATGCATTTGACGGATGCGGAAGCCCCTGTTAGGATAGCGAACGATTGGCAAGTCGGCTGGGGCGAAAGGCGAATATACACCTCAGTGGAGGAATGCAGTCATGAAGCTGCGACGGATGCAAGTCAAGAACTTTCGTTGTATCGAGGATTCCACGGAATTCAGCGTCAGCCCGGTAACGGCCTTTGTCGGCAAGAACGGCGCCGGCAAGACCTCGCTTCTGGAAGCACTCTATAAGCTGAATCCGGATGTCGATGAACTGGCCAATTTCGACGTCCTGATGGAGTATCCGCGGGCCCGCCGCCGCGAGTATCAGAAGCAGCCCAATCGCGAGCCGGATGATGCCCTGATCACCACGTGGGAGCTGGAGGACAAGGATGTCGAGAAGCTGGAGAGCATCCTCGGCCCCGGCGCGGTCAAATCCCGCACCATAGTCGTAGAGAAAGGGTACTATCCCGGGCGCCGATGGACCGGCTCGCTCACAGCGATGAACGCATCCGTCAGCCGATCGATGAATGTGCCGCATGACCCGCAGCCGGCGCAGACCGCGGACGATCTGGACGATCGCTCTCGGATGTTGGAGGAGGCTGTGAGGAGTCTGAGACAGATCCAGGATGTTGCCAAGGAGACGGAGACGCCGGAAGTCGAGGAGGAGCGAAGCTCCATCGAGAGCCCGTCGCGGACAATGCCGACGCCGCCTGCCGACCCTGTTCCTGCCGACAATGCATGCTTTGAGCAGCACGTGGGAGCGCTGCTGCCCAAGCTCCTGTACTTCTCCGAATGGCACATTATGGATGGACGCATCTCGATCGATGCGCTGCTGGAGAGACGAAAGAAGGGCGACCTCACGGGCCCGGACCGGGTCTTCCTCGCGCTGCTGGAACTCGGGGGCACCTCGGTGGAGGCACTGACCAGTATCGAGCGGTCGGAGGAGCTCATCGCGGACCTGGAAGACGCCGCCCGGCCCATCACCGTCGAGATCGCCAAGTACTGGAGTCAGGAGCGGGACCTGAGGGTCAGCTTCCATCTCTACCCCGCCCGCCCGGGCGATCCGTCGCCCATGGACCGCGGGCTGGTCTTCGAGACCCGCATCGTCAATACGAGAACCGATCTGTCCCTCAACTTTTCGGAGCGCAGCACCGGGTTCGTCTGGTTCTTCTCCTTCCTGGTCTGGTACGCCGGCGTCCGCAGGCGTTACGGCGACAACCTCATCATCCTCCTGGATGATCCCGGGCTCGGCCTGCACGCCAAGGCGCAGTGGGACCTGCTTCGATACATCCGCGAGCGACTGGTCTCTCAGTACCAGGTGCTTTACGCGACGCACTCTCCGTTCATGATCGATCCGGAGAGGATGCAGTGGGTTCGCACAGTTGAGGAGGTGACTCGGCAGACGCCGGACGGCAGGCTGGAGTATCTGGGCACAAAGGTGGGCGATGAAGTCCTCAGCATGGACCATGACACCCTGCTGCCGCTTCAGGCGTCGCTGGGATATCGGATCATGCAGGACCTGACGGCGGCGAAGAAACTGCTGCTGGTGGAAAAGCCCGCGGATGTGCTGTACCTCCAGTGGTTCTCCGCGCGCCTGAACGAGCGAGGCAGGACCGGTCTGCACCCGGCCTGGACCATCGTCCCGTGCGGCGATCTCGTCCGGCTGGCGACCCTGGCGGGTCTGCTGGCCAACGACGCTTCGGGCTTTGCCGTGCTGCTGAGTCTTTCCGAGGTTCGCCCGGAGATCACCGAGCATCGAGAGGTCTCCCGCATGCTCGAACGGTGCCACGTCTTCCCGCTGCACAAGTACGCCGAACCGGCCACGAGCACGGTCGAGGACCTGATCGGCCCGCGAATGTACCTGGCACTGACGGACCAATCCTTTGGATTGCCTCGCAGGCACAGGCTGTCGCGCACGGTGGCCGCCGTCACCGACGAGCCTGTCCTGAAGATCGTGCACAGTGCCTTCGCCACCGGCCAGGTGAAACCCGTCAACTTCGACCCGATGATCCCGGCCGAATTCCTGTTCCGCAGCAACCACAGAAAAATCCAGAAACTGCCCGGCGCCGACGAAGCCTTCGAAAGATTCGAAACCCTCTTCACCAGCGTCAACGGCATCCTGTGAGACAAAATCGTCGGATCACCCAAGCGGCAGCTTCTCCAGGAGCAGTTGAAGTTCAGCAGCGTCCCTTGGAGTGAGTTCGGGGTCAGCGGCAAGGGCAGGATCGCGTTCGCCGACGAGCACCGACTGGAGTTCCGCGATCAACGCTTTCGCGAAGTGAGGTAAGTCGGGACGCGAAGCAAGCTGGGACAGAAGTTGGCGGGCCTCCGCAGGAGCGTTCTCCTTGATCGCTTGGGAGACGAGGTCGAAGAGTCGGGCGCGAGAGCTCTGGCTAACGCCGCCGGCGCGACGATAGGCCAGATAGGTCTGGATCGCCTGTTCCCGGGCCGCAGCAGCGGCTTCACCGTGGTTGGTGGCGCGCTCGAGGTCTTCGAGATGTGACCATGCCTTCCACGGTTCGGCGGCGTGGCCGTAAGGTTTCTTGCACTCAATCGCCCGTTGGAGTTCCTGCCGGGCCTCGTCGTAGCGCAGCAACTTGGTCAGCGTGTCAGCCAAGTTGCTGCGGGTTCTCCCTTCGCCAGCAAGGTCTTTCAGCCGCGCACGAACGCCAATGGCCTGCCGATAGAACGTGACCGCTTCCTCCAACCGGCCCATCGCGTCGTAGAGACTGCCCAGTTGGCCAAGACTCATACCTTGGTGTGGGGCATCGTTCTCTCGCACAAAAATGGCTAAACCTTGGCGATAGGCCTGCTCAGCGAGCTCCAATCGGTGAGTGCTCTCATGTACCATCCCGATCTGGTGCCACATTGCGCCCACATTTTGCGGTTCCCCCAATGCTTCGAAGGTGTCGCGTGCTTCGGCGTGAGCCTTGAGCGCCTCAGCGTAGCGTTTCTGCAACATCCGCACGGTGCCAAGTTGACCCTTACCAGCAGCAACATCCCTCATGCGATTGCCTGCTTGGTCGAGCTCGATAGCCTTTTCATATGCGGCGGCGGCTTCATCCAACCGGCCCAAGTTGCGCAGGCAGTCGCCAGTCTCGGTGATGGCAGCCGAGGCCACCTGCTCGGCGTCAGCATCGCCGGCATTTGCCAGTTGCTGGAATCGGCGCTGTGCTTCCGCCAGCGGCTCCAATGCGGCTTCAGCCGCTCCACTATACCCTAACGCTCGCCCGAGCCGGATAAATGCCGATGCGAGATCGTAAGCCGCTTCAGGATAGGCAGCCTCACCGGCGGCACGGCACTTTGCGAGGAGTTGCTGGGCGCACTCGTGCGCGGCCGGCAGGTCGCCGCGTTCCAGCAGCCGGTCAATGTTGGAAGACCCGGTCAGGAAACGGGCGTGGCTCCAGTCGCCCAGTTTCCGAGCGGCTTGTTCGCGCACGCGCGTGGCCACGGCCAGAGCTTGGGGCTGGCCTAGGTTGGCGACTAGCCTTTCCACGCTGTCGGCCAGACCTACGACGCTTTCCGCCGGCCAGTCGGAGGCCGAAACCCACTCCAGCATCGCAAGGAGGTTAGGCAACTCCAGCAGCGTCAGTTGCGCGGCGAGTTGGGCATCTTTGAACTGCTCCTCGTAGAGGTAGACGGTGAGTTGGGCCATGGCCTCGGCCCACTTGGCGCGTGTGGCGATAGCTTCGTCACCAGTCAACTCGCCTAGCAGATATGGCGGCAGGCCGGGGTCCAGGCGCAGGTGGGCATAGCCCATGTCTTCGGCTAAGCCGACGTCGATCAGTTCAATGGCCAGTTGGCGAGCAGCGTCTACTTCCAAGCCTGTGAGGTGCGCGAGAATGGGAAGACATGCTCCACCCTGGCAGACGCCGAGCACCTTAACGTGCTGGCGCGATTCGGGGGAGAGGCGACGGAGGGAGAGTTCGACGCTGGCGTAGAGTGAGTTTTCGCGGTCGCCAGGGTGTTTGCGCTCCAACTCGGCCATGAGAGCGCGGAGATTGGCGGTGGTGGCCTTCACGCCACGACGGGCCACCTCGCCCGCCAGGAGCACCAGGGCGCGGGCATGGCAGTGCACCGCCTCCACCAAGTCGGTGATCTCCTGCGGCGTGCCGCCCGGGTCGGTGGCGGGCGGCGTCCAACCGTTCTGTTTCATTACCTTGCCCACCAGCTCGATGGCGTCGGGGCGGGCCAAGTCGCCCAGTTCCCGCTGGCGGCCTGCGTGGTCGAACGGTGCGGGCAGCGGCTCACGCATGGTGAAGACGAGGCGGATCCTTGGGTCCGCGTCGAGGAGCCGCTTGCACAGGTCGAGCAACGCCGTGAGGGCGTCGCCTGCATCCAGGATGCTCTCGCAGTTGTCCAGGACGATAATGGTGGCGTGGTCCGCCAGTGCCCGCTCTACGGGTTGAAGGGCTTTGTCAAAGCTCGGGAACTGGGCTACAGAGTATTTGTCGCCGTCGGGCAGGAGTTGATGGCCGAGGGTGTCGAGCACGGCACGCGCGTCGCGGTGGTGTTCGAGGCTCACGAAGGCGGCCCGCGCAAAGCGTCCTGTGCGAGTGAGCCAGCGGGCCAACTCGGCGGCAAGCGTAGTCTTGCCCGAGCCACCGGTACCACGCACGACGGCCCAGGGCTCGTCGTGCAGGAGCCGTTCGAGGGCGAGCAGCTCATGGCTGCGCCCCTGGAACCTGTGTGGCGGCTCTTCCGGCAGCGCGCCGAGGCTGAGCCTTCGCCTCCTGGCTTCGAGCTGGCGCACCTCCCTTGCCGGAGTTCTCGTGATGAGTTGCGGGTCGTGCTTCTCCTGGTAGACGACGGGCACAAACCAGTCCTGCAATCGCAGGTCGCCCGCGCCCATGATCTTGCCGCGCCAGGTGTCATCGAAGAGCGCTCGCTGGCCGGCGAGCATGGCCTTGCCCACGCGGGCACCTTGTGCCAATGACTTATAGAATGCCTGCACGAATCGTCTGGCCGTCTCGACCAGCACGCTGTGGCTCATTGCCACGACGGACGTGACACCTTCTTCAAGCAGCCTCGCGGCCACGGAGGTCGTCGGGTCCACCTCGGCCACCGCCGTCTGGCAGGCCTCCAGGAACACCAACGGGACGCGGTGTTGACGGAACAGACCGCCCAGTTTGACAGCGTCGACGAACTCCATCTGACGCTTTTCCGGCAAGCCGGCGTCTTTGGCATCTTCAAAGCACAATCCGCCCAAGCCAAGGTGACGGTCATAGACTCCGTGGCCGTCGAAGTGGACGACATCGAACGGCTCATTGCGGTCGGCGGCGGCCTGCAGGGCCTCATCCAGTGCAGCGTAGGTGGGCGGCGTGAGAATCGTGAGCTTCGCCAACTCGCCGAGGCTTTCCACCGCATCGACCAGCGGCCGGGCGCTGATACGGTGGTCGATATAACCGATGTCGTTGCCTTTGCCATCATGCTCCGGACGCGGGCTGACGAGCAGGATGCGGATGGGCAGGGTTGCAGGACGTGCCTTCTGTTCCTGACGGCTTGGCAGACGACGGCGAACCCGAGCAGGATGCGCTCCCTGGAAGAGCCAGTCGTGACCATCGTGCAGAAGCTCCCACGGAAGGGAGAGAAGCTCAGTCGCCGCCTCACGCGCGGCGGCTTGGGCTTCGGCGGGCGCGCCGTCGGGCAGATCACTGTTCACCTGCACTGAGAAGCGCCGTTCGGCACCGTCGGCGGCATGTTGCCAGGCGGAGAACGCCTCGCGAGCGGTGTCGATGCCCAGCACAGCTTGGAAGAGATCGTTACCCCATTGCGGCAACTTCTTCTCAATGCCCTTAGCGCGGGTTCTCGAACACGCCGACCGGCCAGAGGAAATACTGCTCCAGGTACCATCGCAGGTCGTCGGCCTCAATGGGCCCGAGCGGCGCGGTGAACGCGAAGCGGCGGCTCTCGATGCCCTTGACAGCGGAGTCAGCCGGCTCATAGGTGAGCATAGCGACGGCACTGGCACGCCTTTTGCCTTCCTGAGTCTCGATCTTCGCGTCCGCGAGCGTGAGGACGAGCTCCGCCAGCGGCTTGCCATCGGCCTGGGCAGCCATTTGGCTGCCGGTGGGCAGGCGTTCCCCCAGAGCAGCGAGGATGTCAGGCATGGCCGCGGAAAGGCCGTCCGGGCCGGTCCCAACTGAAATGCCTGTCGGCTCCTCATCGAACCAGGCTTCCAGGGCGGCGGGCTCAAGGCCGGGGAGCAGGAGCGGAATGACGCGATAGCCGTCGGCTTTGCGCCGCTTTTCGACCAATAGCCCCCGCTCGATCTCCCGGCGAACCCATCGTGAGTTCACGGTTTCTGGGCCGAGCACAGCGATGAAGTGTCGGGCGTTGCCGATGGCCTGCGCGATCTCCGGCGCGAGCTTGCTGCCGCCCCGCAGGCCGCGGGAGTCCACCCAAACGGGTATATGGTGGGCTTCGAGCGATTCTCGCAATTGCTTTACGAATTCATCGTCGGCGCTGGCATGACTGATGAACACAGCGGCGTTGCGACCGTCGCGCATTCTTCCATGACCTCCAAGACATCTGGCCCGCAATAACAGATGGAAACTCGCCGGCACTGTCTCACCCGTGCCGCACGCCGCTTCTATCGACCTTATTGTAGCCCGAAGCTCCGGAGAGATCAAATGGAAAGCTCAGGTTTCTCCTGCACGCTCCTGCACATGGCGTTGTGTGCGACTAATTTTCGTGGTGAAGCCCCCGTTTGTCATGTCGAGCGAAGCGCAGCGTAGCCGAGACATCTGGCATCGCAAAGGCGCACCGTGCAATCTCGGCCAGATCCCTCGCGCAGCCTGCCCTGAGCGTAGTCGAATGGGCTCGGGATGACAGAATGAGCCTCCTTCCCCACAAAATGTAGTCGCACACATGGCGTTCAGATCGGGAAGAATTGCTTGAACGGTACCGCCGGTCCGGTATAATGGATTTGGTCGCTAGGGGTGGCCTGCTGTGAGGCGGGTCTGAGACAAAACCCTTTGAACCTGATCGGGATAATCGCTCCATGGATCGCATCCGAAACTCGGATGCGGGGGCGAGAAGGCCTGCGTAGGAAAGCGATGCGACAAACGAGGCATCGAGAGTTGGCGAATCGCTTCCTGCGGGAGCGATTTTTTTATTGGCAACGAGGAGTGTAGAATCATGACGACGCAACTGGAGCACGCTCGAGCCGGAAAGATCACGCAGGCCATGCAGGCTGTGGCGCGGGACGAGGCGGTGGATGCCGAGCTCATCCGGGCGGAGGTGGCGGCGGGACGGCTGGTGATCCCGGCCAACGGACTCCACCTGAAGACCAATCTCAAGCCGGCGGGGATCGGCAGAGCGCTCAGGACGAAGGTCAATGCCAATATCGGGACAAGCAGCGTCCGCTCTTCCGTGGCCGCCGAGATCGAGAAGCTGGAGGCGGCGCTGGAGGTCGGGGCCGATGCGGTGATGGACCTCAGCACCGGTGGCAATCTTGACGAAATCCGCAGCGAGCTGCTTGCGCATTGCCCGGTCCCCTTCGGCACCGTCCCGATCTATCAGGTGATCGAGGGCAGGAACGTCGAAGACATCGACAACGACATCATCCTGCGGACGATTGAAAAGCAGGCGAAGCAAGGGGTCGATTTCTTTACGATCCACGCCGGTGTGCTGAGGGAGCACCTGCCGCTGATCGAGAAGCGCGTCGCCGGCATCGTCAGCCGGGGCGGCGCCCTGCTGGCCAAGTGGATGCTCCATCACAATAAGCAGAATCCCGTGTACGAGCTGTTCGACGACCTGTGCGACATCATGGTCGAATACGATGTGTGTTTCTCTCTCGGCGACGGCCTGCGTCCCGGCGCCATCGCCGACGCCACCGACGAGGCGCAGCTCGCCGAGTTGCGGACGCTGGGCGAGCTGACCCAGAGGGCACAGGAACGCGGCTGCCAGGTCATGGTGGAAGGTCCCGGCCATGTGCCGTTCAATCAGATTCAGCGCAATATGGAGCTCCAGCAGGAGATCTGCCACGGGGCCCCCTTCTACGTGCTCGGTCCCCTGGTGACGGACATCGCACCCGGCTACGATCACATCACGTCCGCCATTGGCGGCTGCGCGGCGGCATTCTACGGAGCCTCCTTCCTGTGCTACGTCACACCCCGGGAACACCTCGGATTGCCGAACGCCGAGGACGTACGGGCCGGCGTTGTCGCCGCCCGGATCGCCGCCCATGCGGCGGATATCGCCCGCGGCCTCAAGGGCGCGGATGAACGCGACAGGAGGCTGAGCACGGCCCGGAGCAACCTCGACTGGCAGACGCATTTCGGGGAGTCCCTCGACCCGAAGACCGCCGACCGGATGCATCGCGAGGCGTGCGAGGAAATGGGCGCATCGGAGCTGCATTCGGCCGACTACTGCTCCATGTGCGGCCAGCACTGGTGCAGCGCCCGCATCAACCGCGAGGTCCGCCAGGCCATCAAACAGCGTGCCGACACCTAATGTCGCAGGAGCCGGGAGTAGATGATGGCGGCCAGAAGCAGCAGGAACGCCAGGCCGGCCCACATGATGAGGATCCCGGGCGTGGCCTCGGCCCAACGGGTGTTCCCTGCGACCTGCCTGCCGCTGATGATCGCCACGATCAATACGGCGCCGGGCACGCAACTGGCGCCGAATGCGCTGAGCAGGTGTCCACCCCGCTTGAGGATTCCCAAGCCAATTCCGATGAGAATCATCGGAATGCAACCGACGCCAAAGACCAGCCGCGAGTGGATCTCGCCCGTGATATCGACCAGCGTCCCGCGGATTTGCCGCTCCAATATTGCCTGGAGGCCCGCGAGCTTCGGACTCGGCGGACCTTGCAGCACAGAACTCAAATCTCCCCCGAGTCTCAACCCTCCGGCCTGCGTCCGGCGGAGAGCCTGCCTGATGGATTCCGGCATGGCGAGGCCGCCGGCGGCATGATGGATCACTGACTGCCCCGTCCCGATGACCTCGGCGCTGGAAAGTTGCAGGTGGACCTGCAGGTCCGGCGTGGTGTCGTCGAGGTAGAGGATGGCCTTCTCACTGAGGAACTTTCGAGGCGGCTTGTCGCCCTGCTTTGCATACTCCTCCACGGTCACCGGGGGCCGCAGCGACACGGCCGGCTCGTCCTCCAGGACGCATCCCATCGCGGAGAGCCGGACCCTCTGCGATTTCCCTTCGAGCTCGTAGAAGGCGGCAGGAGACGTGGCCAATCTCGCCTGTATGTCCTGCGACAGCAGTTCCGCTGCAAGCTGCATATACAGCTCATGGGCTGTCTTCGCCACGGGATCGAATAGCAGCGGATTGACGCGGATCTGCTTCATCTCATCGATCTTCTTGAATTTGATATCATCGCCCAGGAGCGAACCGAACTCCTGCCGGAACGACGCCGCCTCGATCTCAAACCACATGTCGTCGAGGCCGCCCAATTGCCTCGTGTTGCGCGGTCAACTGGACCTCGTTGAACCTGTCATGGGGGTTGAAGTATACCTGGGCGGACTCACAGGTGATGATCCGCTTGAGCCCCTCCTGCGACGACTCAATCACGACGATGCCGTAGAGAGTATCGGTCTTCGCATCGGCATAATCCGCGTAGATGAGGTACCGCTCATCGGGCGGCAGGCTGTAGTACCCGTGCCGCTGAATGTTGCGGAAAAGGATCTGCTTGGCATCCGCCTTCAACGACCGCTCGGCGAGCCGGACGAAGTACGGCATGACGTGAAAACTCAACAGCAGATTCGCGATCGCCACGAGAACGGCCAGGGTCAGCCCCGGATACACGAGCGTGGAAACCCCGATTCCGCTGGCCCGGCAGGCGTCCAGCTCGTTGTCGCTGGCGAAGCGGCCGTAGGCCAGCGCCGAGGCGAACAGCGCCGCCATCGGCAGGACGAACGTCAGCGTGATCGGCATGAAGTAGAGCAGGATATGCAGGACCTGCTGCAGGCCCACCCCGTACTCCTGAACCGGCCGCAGGATCCCGCCGAGGCTCAAAATCAGCGTCAGCGCGATCGTCGCCAACAGGAAGATTTTGAACAGCTCTCGAAATATGTATCGTTGCAGCGTGAAGACCATACCCAGAACCGTCCCTGCTACAATCCGTTTATGGCAGTGGTCCCAGGGCACTGCTCGGCACGAGGGTCACTGTTTTGTCTGCTCGTAAAGGGCCGGATCCAGAGGATCGATGCCCTGAATCCGATCCGCATACAATTCGTAGCTGTACTTCTCACGAAGCTCTTTGCTGTAGAGATCGAGGAGCGCCTTTCGTTGCTCCATGAACATCGTCCCCTTGACCATGCTTTGGAGCTGCTCGGAGTACGCCCTGTCCTGAGCGGGCGTCTTCTCCAGGATCTTCACAACGCGCCATGCAAGCCCTGTCTCATAGAACCCTTTCACGGGCCCGACCACCTGGTTGGGCTCGCCCTTCCACAGCTCGTCCCAGAGCGGTCCCTCGCTGCTGCGGGAGATCCTGTAGGGCTCGATCTCCTTCTGCAGCGAGTGCGCGTCTTTCATCGCACGAAAGTCCGCCCCACCGTCAAGCTTCTCTTTCACCTCCCGCGCCGTCGCCAAATCCTTGCACCAGATCGGATCGACCTTCAGGAAGGGCCCCTCGGCGAACCACTCCTTGTTCTTCTCATAGAATGCCTTAACCTGCCCCTCGTTCGGCTCAGGGACATCCCTCATCTTGTCGCTCTGGACCTTGTAGAGGATCTGCTGATCTTCGAGGTCCTTGATCTCGCGCACGTATTCGGGGTCCTTGTCGTACCCGCGGGCCTTCGCCTCCGCCACGAGCATCGCGGATCGGAGCGTTCTATCGAGCAGGCGCTCGACCCCTTCCACGGTGGCCAGGTCCTGTGGCCGCCGCGGGGGAGCCATCTCGCACAGCGTCTCCATCCAGTCCCGCAAGGTGACCTCGCCGCCGTCGTAGGCCGCCAGGACCATCGCCTTTTCCTCCTGCGTCAGCTCATCCCTCGCCTGGCTGTTCAAGATCCAGGGTTCCTTGCGTGGCTTGGCCGGATTGCGCAGCAGTCGCTCGTGAATCTCCGACGCTTTCGCGAGGTTCTCCGTCGCCTGCTTGAGATGGAACTTCGTAAGCAGATCCTTATAGAACTGCTCCAGCAGCGCCATGCCCTTGGTCCGCTGTACAAGCATGCCGGCTCGCTCGCGGGTGAGCTTGGGGTCGCTCTTCATCATCTCATCGATCTCGGCCTCGCTGACGGACAGGTTCTTGCGAACGTAGTCCAGCACGACCATGCTGCCGAGCTTCTGTTTCTTCTGTCGCTCAATGTAGGCTTGCAGGAGCGGATCGTTGAGAGACCCGAGCTTGCGTCCCTCCATCATCATGGCCTTCTCCGCAATCAGGTCGAGCAGGACCGCCTCGGCAGTGACCGGCTTCTGCGGAGCGATGTACTCTTCGCTGCGCGGCCGAATCTCCTGCAGAAGCTGTTGAATCAACTCGTCCCTCGTGACCTCATGCTCGCCGATCCTGGCGACCACGCCCACCGGCGGTTCTTTCACGGTGGCGGCCGGCGAGTCGCTTTCGGGCTTCTGTGCCGGCGCTTCCTTCACAGCCGCAGCAGGCGAGCTGTCATCCGGCTTTTGTACCGCCGGCTCCTTCACAGCAACGGCAGGCACGCTGTCACCAGGTTTCTGCGCCGATGTTTCCTTCACCGCGGCAGGCGAGCCGCCATCGGGCGTCTGCACTGGGGGTTCTTTCACAGCGACGGCAGGCATGCTGTCAGCAGGCTTCTGCACCGGTGATTCCTTCACAGCGGCGGCAGGCGAGCCCTCGTCGGGTTTCTGCACCGGCTGCGGCGGATTCTCCGGTACCTGCGACAGCTTCTCCGGCGAGTTGCACCCTGAGACGGCTGCCATGAAGATCCCTGCGAGAACGAGCAAGACGAAAGACCTGTGCACGACACGGACACGGTTGCCCATGGAATATTCCTCTACTCACACAACAAAGCTTGAATCAGTGAATCACCTTGTTCAACGGATACGTGATGATGCCGCTGGCTCCGGCCCTCTTGAGGGCGGGCACCAGGGTCCTCTCGACATTATCGTCCACGATCACCTCGATGGCAATATACCTGGAGTCGGCCAGACTGGAGATCGTGGGACTCTTCTCGGCGGGCAGGATCTTGAGGATCGTGTCCAGGCTGTCCTTGCGGATGTTCATCTTCAGGCCGACCTTGCGGCGCGCCTCGATCGCCGCCTGGAGCAGGATCGCAATGTTCTCGATCTTCTCGTGTTTGAAGGCGTCCTGCCAGGCCGTGCAATTGGCGATCATTCTCGTCGTGGAGACGACCACGGTATCGATGACCCGCAGGTTGTTGGCGTGCAGCGAGGTCCCCGTCTCGGTCAGCTCGACGATGGCGTCGATGAGGCGGGCTTTGACTTCCGTCGCCCCCCAACTGAACTCGATCTTCACATCGATCTTGCGGTCCTGGAAGTATTGCCGGGTCACGTTGACCAGCTCGGTGGCAACGATACCGCCCTGGAGGTCCTCCGGCCGGGTGACGCGGGATTCGTTCGGGACGGCCAGCACCCATCGTGTGGGATTGCTCGTCGCCTTGCTGTACGGCAGCTCGCATACCTCCACGACCTCACAGGCATTCTCCCGGATCCAGTCATACCCGGTAATGCCCGCGTCGAGGACCCCTTCGCCCACATACCGCCCCATCTCCTGGGCGCGCAGACACACCAGTTGGATCTCCTCATCGTCAACCGTCGGCTGATAGTTCCGTTTGGAGTCGCAAATATTGAACCCGGCCTTCTCGAACAGGTCGGTCGTGGCCTTCTGCAGACTGCCGGCGGGGATGCCGAATTTCAGGATTCGTTCTGACATGGTCTCCATTTCTCTGATTCGTGTCGTCACTGTCGCCCGTAGGGGACCTACTTCCTGCCCTTTGTCGCTTTTCCGGTCTTGCGCCGGGCCTTTCCGGGCGATCTCCTGGCGGCGGGTTTACAGTGCTCACATTCCTCGCGCAAGAGGGCATAGAATTCATACGCCTTCTTCGCGGGCACCTGCCTCGTCAGGAAGCCTTCGATATCCTCCATGTCGGCCTGGGCATCGACAACTTTGTGGTGCTTGAGATAGCCGAGCATCGGCTCGGTCAACGGAATGGCATGGGCCTCCATGGACGTCAGCATGCAGTAGTTCGCGGTGAAGCGGCTGATGCCCAGTTTCTCGATCGCCTGCCTGGCGGGTCGCTTTCCCAGCTTCTTCAGGGCTTCCAGGCTTACGGTATGATGTACGTCGAAGACGGCCCGCAGCGCCGCGGTAAGCACGGACGCCGTGTCCCTGCCCGCCGCCGTATCATGTCCCAGCGCCTCCACGATCTCCTCCGGACGGGAGACGCGCAGGTCGTTCCAACTGACAAACGTTCTACGGATCGCTTTCATGGCCGCCTCGGCGGCCGAAGCACTCATCCTCTCGCTGACGACGCCATAGATCAGTGCGTCCACCGGATCGTCGTGGATCACCGGCTCGATCTTCGCGTGCACACGCTTGAGGCCGCGATAGAGCCTCTGTAGTCGTTGGGCATATTCCCTGCTTTTTCTCATGGCCCTTCCAAACGCTGCGGCATAACAACGGCCTCACAGGTCCAGGGTACGTCAGCAGGATGAAGCAGATCAGGACCCATCAGGAGTTCGCGAAGACTCATCTTGTTGCTCATCCGGCTTGCCGCCCTCATCGCGATGCTCGCTGGCCACCTGGTCGATCAGTCGCATGGTCTCGAGCATTTTCTGGAACTGCTCGTCTTTGTGGAAGCGAAGCGTCGGGCAGAACTTGCTCTGTATCGCCGCCGCCAGAAGGGATTGGATTCTCGCCCTGGCGTGGGTGATCGCCTCAAAGGTTCTCTCCTTCTCGCTGTCGCTGGTCCCAAAGACGCTCAAGTACACGTCGGCATTGCGCAGATCCGGCGTCACGGCCACGCGAGTGACGCTGACGATCCCCGTGATCCGCGGGTCGCTCAGATGGCTGAGGATGGCCTCACTGACCACCTCTTTCACCAGGCGAGCGACTTTTTCCTGTCTTCGGGTCGGCATAGGACTATTCTTTCTCTGACGTTGGCGGCCTGGCATCCCTTATGCCTGAAGGGTTCGGGCCACCTTGACGATCTCATAGAAATCAAGCACATCGTCCACTTTGATGTCGTCGAATCCGGCCAGCTTGATGCCGCATTCCATTCCTGTCTTGACCTCCCGGACGTCATCCTTGACATGCTTCAAGGACTCGATCGTCAGAGCGTCCCTGACAATGACATTGTCGCGGATCAACCGCGCCTTCGCACTCTTGGTCACTACGCCGCTGGTGACATAGCAGCCGGCCACGGTGCCGATTCGGGAGACTTTGAACGTGGCCCGGACAACCACTCGGCCGAGAGATCTCTCCTGCTCTTGCGGCTCCAGCAACCCGACCATGGATTTCTGCAGATCCTCGGTGATCCGGTAGATGATGTTGTACAATCGAATATCGACACCTTCGGACTCCGCCGTCTTGGCGGCATGCTCATCCGCCACGACGTTGAAGCCGATGATGATCGCGTTGGAAGCCTCCGCCAGAAGCACGTCGCCTTCCGTAATACCGCCCGTGATCGCCTGCAGGATATTGATCCTCACTTCCGACGTACTGAGCTCGGACAGGTACTTCTTCAGCACGTCCACCGACCCCTGCACGTCCGCCCGGATGATCAGATTCAGATCCTTGACCTTGCCGGCCGCAATCTGGCTGAACAGGTTTTCCATGGTGACCTGGGTTCGCTCGGCCAGGGACCGCTCCCTCTGAAGAAGCCGGCCCTCTTCGGCGACCGCCTTGGCCCGGTTCAGGTCGTCCAGGCAATAGAACCGGTCGCCCGCCTGGGGCACACCGTTGAGCCCGACGATCTCGACGGGCATGGAACTGGTGGCCACTTTGATCTCGCGGCCGTAACTGTCCCTCATCGCTTTCACGCGGCCGTAGGTTTTGCCTGCCAGAATCACGTCGCCGCGGCTGAGCTGGCCTTCTTTGATCAGGACCGTCGCCACCGGGCCCTGCTGGGATGACAATTTGGCCTCCACCACCCAGCCGGTCGCCGGGATGGTGTCGTCCGCCTTCAGGTCACGCAGTTCCGCCACGTAGTCCAGCGCCTCCAGGAGATCGCTGATGCCCTGGCCGGTGACCGCGCTGGTCTTGACAACTTCCGTATCGCCGCCCCACTCGGTGGGAGTCAGACCGTGCTCGGACAACTGCGCGTAGATCCGATTGATGTCGAGGCCCGGCAGATCGATCTTGTTCAGAGCCACGACAATCGGCACGCCCGCCGCCTTGCTGTGCGCGATGGCCTCCACGGTCTGGGGCATCACGCCGTCGTTCGCGGCGACCGTCAAGACGACGATATCCGTCATGTTCGCACCCCGAGCCCGCATGGCGGTGAATGCCTCGTGGCCCGGCGTGTCGAGGAACGTGACCGTCTTGGTGTCCCAACTGACCTGGGAAGCGCCGATGTGCTGCGTGATGCCGCCGGCTTCTCCGGCGGCCACATGGGTCTGCCGGATCCGGTCCAACAAACTCGTTTTGCCGTGGTCCACGTGCCCGAGCATGGCGGCCACCACGGCCCGTCTTGTCAGATTCTTGCGCTCGCGGGCTTCGAATTCCTTTTGGATATCTTCCTCCAGTGTGGTTCTCTGCTCGACGACGAGTTCCGTGTCGAACTCCAGGGCGACCAACTCGGCCACTTCGTTGCTGATCGTCTGATTGGCTGTGGCCATCGTGCCCTGCTGGATCAGCTTGCCGATGACGTCGGTGGCCTTGACGCCGAGAGCCAAAGCGAGGTCCTTGGCCGTGATCGGCTCATTGATGTTGATTCTCTTGGGCCGGACCGGGCCGGCGGCCTCACGCTGGGCCTTCGACGTGACCTTGCGCGACGGACGAATGCGAAGCCCCTCGCCACCTGCGGCGGTCAGCCGGGCCTGCCTCTCTTCAATATCCCTCTGCCGCCATTTCGTCCGCAGCTTGGCCTTCTTCTGAGCTTCGTCGTCGGTCTCATCTTTTCTGCGGCCGTGCGTCCGATCCTTGTGCTTTTTCTTGTCGGCGGCAGCGGCACCGGCAGTGGCTGGTTCCGCTTTTGCTTTCGCACCGCCGCCGTACATCAAGGGTTCCGTAACGGCTCTCTCATGCCGAGGCTTGAACCGCGGGCGAGGACGATCCATCACTTCCGGCGCCTCCACGCGAACGATCTGCGGACCACTCAGTTTTGCGGGTGTAGGCCTCTCGAGCATCGGGCCCGCCGGCTTGACATCCAACTCGGGCCTGACCTCGATCTTCTTCTCCTCGACCTTGGGAGGCGCCTTGACTTGCGGTTCAGCGGGCAACTCCTCGATGACGGCGCTCGTCGCCACAGGAGCGGTCGGCGGCGTCTCGACCACCTCTATCCCCGGCTGGGGAATCTCCATCTCCGCCGCTTCCGTCGTTTCCTCTGTCGGCGTTTCTACCTGCGACAGGGGTTCCGCAACCGCCTGGGCCACCTCGGCCACAGACTCTTCGATCTCCTCGGTTTCGAACTCTTCCTCGCCGTCGAGGAGCTTCTTACGCTGCGGTCGCTTTCGAACGCGAACCTCGTCCAGGTGCACCTTTTCCGCCGTCTCGACGGTTGTCACATTCTCACCCTCACTGAACCACTCCCGAATCGTGGCCGCCAACCCCGCGGAAATGGTGGCCATATGATTCCTTACATCCAGGCCTTCGTCCTGGCACTTCTTCACAATCGAGGCGCTCTTAACTCCGAGCTCCTTCGCTAATATGTAAACTCTCGTAGTAGCCAAAGAACCTCCACGTTCTAGTCATCTCGCTCTTCAGTCGCTGCATTCAATGTCCTGCCCTGCTGGGCCGGTTCCCGCTCCGCCTGCTTTCGTTCGGATTCTGCGGCGGCGGCGGCTTTGGCCGCTTTTTCCGCGGCATCCACCAGCCGTTCGGCGAACTCGGCGTCCAGCTTCAATTCGCCGACCAGGGGCTCGGACCCCACGTCGGACAGATCGAGGACAGAGATAATGCCCAGCGCGATGAGCTTGTCCACAAGTACTTCATCTGCTCCCTCCACACTCTTGACACACGTTGC
Organism: Sedimentisphaerales bacterium; assembly: GCA_963708075.1. GTDB lineage: Bacteria > Planctomycetota > Phycisphaerae > Sedimentisphaerales > Anaerobacaceae > PLanc-01. The sequence goes on along the minus strand of OY970194.1, from coordinate 6,586,134 downwards.
CAGGCGTTCGATGCCCTGGTTGTATTCGTCAGGCGTCAGGATATCGATATCCCACCCGGTCAGCCGTGCTGCCAAACGAACGTTCTGGCCGTGCTTGCCGATGGCCAGACTGAGTTGATCTTCCTCCACTACGACTGTGGCCCGACCCAACTCGAAGCATAAGGCAATTTCACTGACTTTGGCCGGCATCAGTGCGTTGGCCACCAAAGTCTGAGACGAGTCGTTCCACCGAACGATATCTATCTTTTCGCCGCCAAGCTCGTCGACGATGTTCTTGATCCGGCTTCCCCGGACGCCTACACAGGCGCCGACCGGGTCCACCTTATCGTCGTACGATGTGACGGCCACTTTACTGCGATACCCGGCCTCACGGGCCAGGGCACGAATCTCGATGATCCCCTCGGCGATCTCCGGGACCTCCGACTCGAACAGCCGCCGGATAAAGTCAGGGTGCGTCCGCGACAGGATGATCTTCACCTGACTGGCGGTTTCCTTCACGTCCAGGATCAGGCAGCGGATCCTCTCGCCGGGCCGATGCGTCTGGCCCATGATCTGCTCGCCCTTCGGCATGAACCCCTCGGTCCAGTGGTCCAGGCTGACGATCAGCGTTCCCCCCTCGTAGCGAACCACGCTGCCGCTGATGAGCTGGCCTTTGCGCTGGGCAAACTCGCTGAAGATGCTGTCCCGCTCGTCCGCGCGGATCTTCTGGATCATCACCTGCTTGGCGGTCTGCGCGGGGATGCGCCCCAGACGCTTGATATCGATGGGCTCACTGTTCTTGCTTGCGCTGACTTTTCCTGTGGCTCGATCGATCTGAACGACAATCGCACTGTCCGGTTCGCCGAAGTGCTTCCGCACTGCCGCGCCCATGGCTTCCTCCAAATCCGAGAAGATCGACTCCTTGTCGATGTTCTTGTCCCGGGCTATGTTCTCGACGATCCGTAACAGTTCCTGGTTCATGATCTGGCTCTCTCTACCTACAACACAGCGCATCTCCGACGCTTATCCGCCCGATGGCGGCTTTTCACGATACAAAAAAAAATGGAAACCAAACTCGTTTCCACTCCAGTATCCCCTGCCAATCGAGGTTGTCATCTACCTCTTGCCTACATCTGTCGCCTCCGATAGCTGGTTTGGCCCTTCACCTGTTCAGCCAGCCAAACCTCATCAACCCCGCTGGCATTCCGATACTCAAGCAGAAACGTCAGATCCACAGCCATCCTCTGGTCACAAATGCAGCACTCTGCATACTTTATATCCCTATGCCGCTGCACCGTTATACACGTCCAGTCAAAATCATTCCATGCACCTTTTCGAAGCGTGCCTACGGCTGTGGCAGCCATTAGTCCTACTGATCAAAGCAATTATATTAATCGTCCGACCCGCCGGTGGCAATAACTTTTTTGCAGATTTTGCCCTTTTCGGGACGGCTTTGGCCTACCACCCAAGTAGCACGTTGAGTTGCCGGCCTCAGACCCACTGCGTCCCATAACACCCAAGGATGCAGGATGACAGGTTGCCATCTTCACTCCGAGGGATGCAAGAACAGAATCGAACAGGTGAAAACCTCACCGCAGCGGTGATATATACTGATACCGCGAGAAAGTACCTCAATCTCGTGAATTGTGGGCTCACCGGCCAAAAACTCAATATATAGTACGGTTTACAGGCAGCCTTGTTCTCCCTGGACAGGACTTCGCTTGAAGCTGGGTGCGGCCGGCATTCGGTGGCGAATTCAGATCTCCGCGTAGGACGAGCGTCCCCGCTCGTCCATTGTAGGGACTTGCAATCGACAGGGTGTGGTGCGGGGCCAGACGACAGGAGGGGCGAGCGGGGACGCTCACCCTACGAAGAGTGGCGCCAATCGCCACCGTATTCCGGCCGCACCCTTGAAGCTTGTCAACTCGGCACATATAGGGTATATTCCTGCCAAAACGTGAGCCGTTATGGGTACAAGGAGTCTCAGATGGGACTAAAGTTGGTGGTTGTGGGTGCGGCGGGCCGGATGGGCCGGCGAATTGTTGCCTTGGCCGCGGAATCCGGACGATTTAACGTCGTTGGCGCTATCGAAAAGGCGGATCACCCGGACGCGGGCAAAGATGCGGGCCTTCTGGCGGGGATCGGACGCCTCGATCTCGCCATAAACAGCGCCTGGCCCGCCAAGGCAGACGTAGCCATCGACTTCTCCATGCCGGAGGCCGCCAACGATACCATAGCCAAATGCTCGGCAAATGGCACCCCCCTGGTCATGGGAACGACCGGCCTGAGCAACGCCCAGCAGGACGCGATCAAAGCCGCCGCCGGCAAGATCCCCATCCTCTACGGCACGAACATGAGCGTCGGCATGAACGTCCTGTTCTCGCTCGTCGGCAAGGCCGCCGCCATGCTCGGCGAGGACTACGACATCGAAATCATCGAGGAGCACCACCGTTTCAAGAAGGATGCCCCCAGCGGCAGCGCCCTGACCCTGGCCCAGAAGATCTGCCAAGCCACCGGCCGGCCCTACCCCGACAGCCTCACTCACGGCCGGGCCGGTAAAGACGCCCTGCGAAAGAAAGGCACAATCGGCATGCACGCCGTCCGCGCCGGCGATATCACAGGAGTTCACTCGGTGATCTACGGCGCCCTGGGCGAAACGATCACCCTGAACCACACCGCCCACAGCCGCGACACCTTCGTCCGGGGTGCCCTGCGAGCCGCCGAATGGCTGGTCAACAAGCCCCCCGCCCTCTACTCCATGGCCGATGTCCTGGGGATCAAATAGCCCCTGACGCACCCAATGAACGCCGATATTGAAACCGCGAAGGCCACAGAGGCACGCAGAGGGATTGAACTGCGCACGGCTTCGGCGGAAGCCGGTAGGGTGGGCTCCGCCCTGGTTGTTCTACACATCTCGGCGCAGCGGCCCCGGCGGGGTGCGGTCGGCATTCGGTGGCGGATTCGGATTCCACCCGACACAAGAGCACAGCCCGGTCTTCTTTCGCCCCTACGGGGCTTTGAGATAGGATTGACTATCGTACCCACCGTTGAAACGGTGGGCTAGTGTCGATCGCCCCCGTGGGGCGGACGGGCCGACGCAAGAGGACTGGAGCGAAGTCCAAGCCCGCAGGGCAATAGAGAATAGCCTTCAATTTGGCAGTATCACGAAGCTCAGCCATGACGCAGTCGACGCCCGGAGGGCGATAGAAAATAGCCGCAACGCCTGTGGGATAGTGATCAACCCGTCCGGGCGCAGTCCAAGCCCGCAGGGCGATAGAGAATAGCCCAGCGATTGATCGCTGGGGAACCGGGGCCAAGGACGAGAGCCAAGCCAGTCCCGTAAGGGACGAAAGAGGCGCAGTCCGCACACGGCGGCTACACGCCGCCACCGAATTCCGACCACACCCAATCCGAAGCTTGGTTTCTGGCTCGGAAAATGGGCTCTGCGAATCTTCCGTTATGGCATCAGTGTAGAACAACCAGGGCTCCGCCCACCGAGCTTCTTCAAGGCTTTCACCACGAAGAGCACGAAGAACTGCACGAAGGGTGCTCGACTTAGAACCACCAACCAACAACCATTTTTCAACCGCGAAAGACGCGAACCACGCGAAAACTGCATAGATTCTCTCACGCAGAACCTGCCCCTTCGGCGAAGCGCAGGATCGGCTCTGAGCGCAGTCGAATGGGGACGCCAGGACACAGCGGATGGATGGGAGGAACGCAGCCAGGAAAGAAGAAAGGAAAACAAGAGGTGCCACATGGGGGACCACTCTGAGGCGCTAGGTTGCACCGCAACCTAGCGTCTGAAGAGGACAGTGCAGAGTGGTGATGCCATCTGGTAGATGCCCCGGTCCCGCTCAACAAACAACCAGCACTATGTTTTTCACCACGGAGCTCACCGAGGCCACGGAGAGAAGATGGCTGAAGGTGAGAGGGTAGGAACGTAGGAGCTTGGCCCGCCTTTCCAATCCGCAATCTACAATCCGAAATCCGCAATCATGGCGTCCCGGCGTCAGCCCACTCCGCCCGGGACAGGCTGAATAGACTATAGTCCCGGGGCTCGCCTCGACACATCCTGTACGCCTTGAGCATCGCCTTTCGGCTGAACCCCGCTCGCTCGAGCACCCGCTCGGACCTCCGGTTGCCCACCACGACGCAGGCCTCAACCCGGTCGAATTCCGGCCACCCGAAGACCCAATCGACGCACGCCCCAACCGCCTGCGACATGTACCCCCGACCCCACCACGCCCTCGCGAGGTCGTAGGCTAACTCCGCCACACCCTCGGCCCTCGACAGCCGGCGGAAGCCGCACGTTCCCAGCAGACGGTCATCTTCCGCGGTGATCGCCCAGATACACGACGTGCCCGCGGCGTACTCCGCCAGACGCCTCTCGATCATCGACACGACGTCAGCCGGCGACATGATCGGATAGCTCGTCCGTTCGATCACCAGCGGATCGCTCAGGTAGCCGTGCCACGCCTCGGCGTCTTCAACGCGCAGCGGCCGCAGCCGAAGGCCTCTCAACTGGATCGTCGGCTGAATCATCTCCCTTTCCACGCGTACATGGTCACATCCGCCCAACAGTAATGAGACGGGTCCACAGATGACCCCAAGTCCTGATTTCCTGCCAGTATAACACTCCATCGTACGAGGATGAAATAGACTCTCCCCTATGATGTCCCCTTCGACACGGATTCCACGGATGGAAACGGATTTCAACCCGATCCCTGACACCTGATCCCCGACCCCCGTTCGTCACGAACATCGATGAACGCAGATTGTAGGGTGGGTTCTTCAACCCACGCGTTGTATTCCTCTTCAACCGCGAAATCATCGCCGTCGACCCGATCGGGGGACGCGAACTATGCGAAAAGATCAATCTCACGCAGGGACGCAGAGATCAACTCTTATGTCATTCCCGCGAACGCGGTAGGGGCGAATCATTATTCGCCCGCAGATTTTCACCACGAAGAGCACGAAGAACTGCACGAAGGGTTCTCGACTTAGAACCACCAACCAACAACCGCCTCTTCACCCGCGAACCACGCGAACCACGCAGCGCGGCCTTCGGCCGCAACCAAAATCGACTCGCGCAGAGACGCGGAGGCGCAGAGAAAACCCGGTCAAAACGCATCCTGAACTCTGCGGCCCTGCGTCTCCGCGCGAGATACAATCCGTTTGGTCGCCTCGACTTAGGCTACCCTTCCGCAAGAATGTGCGCAGGAAGACAAGATTCTGACAAGTAGCGGTGCGAAAACTGCATAGATTCTCTCACGCAGAACCTGCCCCTTCGGCGAAGCTCAGGGCGGGCTCTGAGCGCAGTCGAATGGGGACGCTGAGACGCAGAGGATGGATGGGAGGAACGCAGCCAGGAAAGAAGAAAGGAAAACAAGAGGTGCCACATGGGGGACCACTCTGAGACGCGCTAGGTTGCACCGCAACCTAGCGTCTGAAGAGGACAGTGCAGGGTGGTGATGTCATCTGGTGGATGCCCCGGCCCCGCCGCACGCCCCTCTTGACACTTCAAATATCAAACTTCACACTTCAAACTTCCCCCTTTGTCACGTATCGCTTTTCGGTTCCTCGTCCCGAATTCAAGCCGTCCGGCTCCGAGAGAAGTAGAATGTCCCCATCATTCCCCGGCCGCCTCTCCCCAAATAATTATATAATTAAAGATGCGGCCCCGTCCCCCTCCCATGTGAAAGAAATCGATCTCGCGCAGGAACGCATTCCTGCGCAGGCGGAAATCCAGTCTGTACACTGGCAATCTGACCTTCGCCCTTGTTAGCTTCAATAGAGTATTGTGTCCCCGGAACTAAGATTTACCCTCTTTCCTTTTTGTCCAACGGCTTATCCTCATTCCACTTGTACCGCCCGCCCCTATATTTGCCGAAGGGCGAAAAATCAAAGTTCATTGTCCCTCTGTAATCAAATACCATGAAGAATGCTTGTTTCAGGTCACTGTTGTATACCAGAATCTGCGTGTCTTCGTTGTCAGACCAGTCCACCTGCACCAACGCATACGCTTCCGGGTCCTTCCATGTCGCCAAGTCGAACCAGGAAGGTCTGCGCTGCCCCGGGCGGTACGGCGTAAGCCCACGCACAATGGACGGGGCGTCCTCGAATACCCACGAAAGATCGAGGACATCGTTGTAGCTGATACTGGTCAGGGTTTTGCGCAATGACCGGGACTTGCGGATATGTTCGATATCGCCCTGACTGACAGCAAAGCGGAAGACGTACCCAAAACCTCCATGTGCCTTTGGCTGATCGACCTTTATATGGGTCACTGACGGCGGGATAGGGTCCATGACATACCATCGGAAAAGAGCCGAGGCCGAAGGTCCGCGCAAGACATGGATCGCCCAGACCGCCAGCAGCACTCCAATCAAGGATAGTACCACGAAGGTGACGCGAAAACCCCTTGACTTCGCCGGTCCCATTATGGGGGCCTTGGGCTCTTTGCCTTCCTGCCCCGAAACCTCGCATGCTGACATGAAAAGTCTCCTTCGTCATCGGCATTTAGAAATCTGTATCCATCTGACCTCACCACTCTATCAAGGGACTGTTACTAGTGACAGTCGCCGATTGTTTTCATCTTTAATAGGTTGCTGTCCTATTATCCCGAGCGGGGTCCGCGTCATCGGCGTGAGAGGGCGCAGGGTTTGTCCTGGGGGACGAAGTGGATACACACCCGATGATGGAGGGCGTGGGCGATTCGTTCGAGCATGGTGAGGCTGTGGCCGTCGTAGTCGGCGTCCTCCAGTCGGCTGACGACGGACTGGGTCGTCCCGACCAGGCGAGCCAGGTCCTTCTGGCTGAGGCCCGCCGAGGTGCGAAGCTCGTAGATCTGCTCGGCAATTCGCAGGTTCTCCCGCTCGCGAGCCAGGGACGCCAGGCGCTTCTCGCTGCCCTTGATGTATCGCCGGTGAAGGATTCTGACGGCGTCTGTAGCCTTCTTGTTGTTAGCCATTACTCTTGCTCACTGTACGTGTGTTTGGCCGGAGCGCTCTTGTAGGCGGCCAGGTTCCTCAACGCCCGGGCGATCTCACTTTTCGGCACTGCGTCTTCCTTTGTGCAGCCGTGCGAAAGCAGCACGACGTTGCGGCCGACGAAACCATACAAGATTCTGTACTGCACGTGGCCGAGCCTCACTCGAAGCTCGTATACCTCTTGCTCCAGATAATCACAATGAGGCCTTCGAAGCTCATGGCCACGCTCGGCGAGAAGCTCGATTCTGGCCGTGATCTTGTCCTGCGCCCTTTCAGGCAGGCCGTCCAGCCATTCGAGCAATGGCACCGAGCCCTCCTCCTGGTAGACAAGCACGAGCGTCCTGGGCATCACTGCTCCACTTGAATTATCGCAATTTTGCGATGTCCGGTCAAGAACAATTTTGAGAAACCTTCAAGAATCTAACAGGTTCCACACGGTTACGACGCCAGAAAAAGGGGTCTGGCTTCGGCCTTAGGTGCCTGTCTTCTTGTCTCATTTTTCCCTCGGCCATCGCACCTCTATGGCCATGCAAGGAATTTCGGCCAAACCGCATCGCTCCGGCCCACGGCGGGCCGGGACTGTCATTGATCGCAGCTTTGTCAAAGGTGCCTCTCTGGGAACCATTATGCCAAAGGAGGGTGGAGCCCGCAAGCGAGAAGTGATAGGGGATAGGTTTGAGGTGTGAAGTTTGATGTTTGAAGTAAGACGCCGAGCATACGGCGGAGGGCAACAGATGGCAACAGGGTCATGTTTTGCATTTGAATTATCCGAGACAAATCCTGCCCACATGTTGCTTGACTGGGAGGCGGGATTATAGGCATTCGGAGGTTCTTGCGGTCTTGTCTCTGCGTGAGCGACCTTCTCGCGTGGTTCGCGGTTGGAGGGAATTGAACGCGTGGGTTGAGAACCCACCCTACAATCGGCGTTCATCAGCGTTGATCCTTCGGCTCCGCTCAGAGCCTGCCCTGAGCCTGTCGAAGGGACGGTGTCTGCGGTTCCCCTTGTCCGGATCACCTCAGCCATCTCGCCAGACTTCTCTCCACTTCGTCATGGATCAGCGTCTGTTCGTGACTGCTCGGCCTGGTGCGCGGCGTGAACCTCCTGGATTCGCTCGGGGGGCCATTCCTCGGGCAGATTCACGCGGGCGAACGGGCCGCAACACTGGACCGCCTTGTAATCATAGGCCCGGGCCGCCTCCACCGGATCCTCGAAATAGCCCAGCCAGAAGTGATGGGCGCGGTGCGTGAATTTGGCACGGTACTTGCCGGAGCGTTTATCACGGCTCACGCCCTTGAACCCGGAGGTCGAGTCGGAGCGCAGGGCCTGGTTGTGCCGGTTCTCGTCGCCCGTACAGATGCGAAGATTGAACCGGCAGTTGTTGGCCTTATTGCCGTCGTGGTGGTCCACGTCCTTCCCTTCCGGCGGCTGCATGATCTCGCGGTGCATGAGGATCCACTTGCCCGTCTTGTCGCGCCGGGCGGCGTATCCACCGCTGAACCGGCTCCAATGGTACTGGCTGAGCCACTCATAATCGGCGGCGTCCACGTAGGCGTACAGCCCGCCGCCGAATGGGATGCGCCTGATGTCCCCTTCGGGCGTGGCGGGCCTGACCCGGTAGTTCCGGCAGGTCTTGCCGACGGGCGTCGGGCGCATCAAGCCGGGAGTATCCGGGTGGTTCGCGCACATCGGCCGGTGCGCCCAGCCCAGGGACATGCTGTGCATCGCCTGGCACGGATCCCAGCAGGAGTAAATACAGTTGTGACAACTCGCTTGCGCCATGGTTTCTCCCTTCGATCTTTGTCCATCCTCCGCCGGCAGCGCCCCGCCGGCCCGAAACGCTTGCCACACGACTATGGTCAAATCGTAATGCATGGAACGTTATTTGTCCACAAAAATAGCTACATATTTTCACCGCTGCTCTTAACTCCTTACGACGTCGGGAGTAACGGCGCCGGTTTTCTCGCTCACCGGCATCGCGCGAAGCCGATAGATCTGAGGATGTGCAATATCCAACGCTCCTGCCGCCTCTGGCGAGGCGGGAGTGTGTCGCTTTGAGGCCAAGCAGCATGTTGATAAGTGAATCCGTGTCGAAGAAAAAGGACGTGGATTGCCGTCTGCGCGGGAATGACATACGTGGGACGTTTTTCGCGTGGTTCGCGGTTGATCGCTTTCTTGTGTTCTCCGTGGTCGGAAAGAGGCGGGAGAAAGGGCCGCAAGCGTTTTGCCTGCGGCCCTGCAATCAACCCAAATCCGCCGGGTCTCATGACCCTGTGTCTGACGTGATCCGTTCCATCTACGGAACGATGACCGGGATCAACTGCTCATACGTTCCTTCGATATACATGGCCCAGTTCTTGCCATCGAAGTCCGTACCGCTACCCCAGCCGGTTTCCTCGTAGAGGATGTCCGCGGGGTCATCCAGCGGCCTGTCCAGGGAATCGTCCGGTACTCCAACGATCTCCACATATTCGATGGCGGCATGGACAGCGATGACAACAGACTGGCCGGCTGCCAAGGTGTAGGGGATTGTATATACGTGCACGGTATCTGTGACGCTAGTTGCGTCCTCCTCATCATAGGCAAACTGGCCCGGGGTCGGGTTGCCGTTCTTCTGCGGCACATCGGCGGCAGTTGCCGCCACGTCCACGTGCGTCTCGGCCAGTAGCCAGGGTGCGGCGGACGTGATCGTGACGACAATATTGGCGCCGTCATACGAGACGACCACGTCCCCGGCGTCGAATCCCACGTCCCCGCCGTCTGCGATCAGATCGACGGTAATGTCGGCCCACGCCGGTGCACTGAGGATCAACAGACCAAACGCTGCAACTGCTAACATTGACTTTTTCATTTTCTTCTCCTGTAAACTTCTGCTTTTTCATTTGCTGCGGACCGCCAGCCATCATGGACACAAAATCTCCCTGGTCCTTCTACATTAATCCCTGGATCGCTCTCGCTTCCGCATGTAGTACGTCCACCTCCCTTCTCCGCCCGCCATGTTGATTGGACGATCTGGCATCCGGCCACATTGCTCCTGTACCTGGGCGCAGCCCACCTCTGTTCTGCCCGGGCCCGCAATTGCGCAGCCAAATACCAACGATGAAAAAGGGAAGGGTTTGAACGGCCGTCCTGCCGACTTCCCACCACCACTCCTGTAGGTAAGGATTCTATCCCCCCACCGATGAATGTCAACAAAAAAAATCGGCCCGGTTGTCACGGTGTGCGACTAAATCTCGTGGGGCAGATTCCGCTGACCGGGTGAGAAACCGTGCGTTTCGACGCGTATTCACCTAGGGCCAAGAGGGTCGTGCGGGGACGCACGACCTACGAAGAGCGCCGACGGCTCCGGGTGTAGGGTGGGCGTCCTCGCCCGCCCTGCGAAGCCATCGGGGCCCACGAAACTTAGTCGCACACTTGTCACGGGGGTGCGGCCGGCGTACGGTGGTGGGTTGCGATTCCACCCGACACAAGAGCGCAGCCCAGTCTTCTTTCGCCCCTGCGGGGCTATGAGATATGATTGGCTATCGGTACCCACCGTTGAAACGGTGGGCTAAGTAGGTAGCCAAAAGTCTTCACACAAAAGCCTTGAGCCAGAAATCCGCCGACAAGACACCGGCTTTGCGGAGGCCCTGGGTCGCAGTTAGTCCCAAGAGCCACTGTTCCGCGTAGGCCGCCTCATCATCAATCGTTTGGAACTGGCGATTGGCCGCAATCAACCGTTTCAACTCCTTCCAGAGATGATCCTGAGAGTTCAGTTCCGGGCACTGCTTCGGCAACCACAAGAGGGTCACCTCCAAGTGGGTGGCCAGTCGTTGGCTTTTGATCGCCTGATGAAAAGAGGCCTTGTCCAGCAACAGCCAAATCGGGCGTCCGGGATACCGTCGCCGCAACTCCCGCAGGAAGGCTTGAAAGTCCTCTTGCCGCTGGCGGGGCCGACGCAGGACCACCCGGTGTCCGGTTCGTGGATTGATCGTGCCGAACAGAACCCGTTTGTCGTTTTGGCCCGTGATCTTGACCTGCGCCTGTTCGCCGCGAAACGCCCACACATAGCGCAAGGGCGGAAACCAGCGGAGGATGGTCGCATCCGAAAACAACAGCACCGCCAGCGCCGGCATCCGTTTCAGGCGGCGAACCAGGCCCCCTTTTTCTGGGCTCGGTTCGGGTCCTTGGTCGCATAGACATACCGGGGACGTTTCCACCGCAGATCCAAGTCCCGCATCCGCCGCCGCAGGGTACGAGGCGAGATTGCACACCCGTACCTTTGCTGGAGGTGATCTGCCAGCAAGGACACCGTCCAACCCGTGGCGCGATAGCCCAAACGCATCGGGTCCCGGCGGAACTCGCGTACCAGACGGGCGTCCGTGATCGGCGTGGCGACCGGAGGCCGTCCGGAACGCGGTGCGTCCTGCAGGCGGTCTGGACAATGGGTGTGCAGATAGGCCCGCACCCAGCGATAGACGCTCCACGGCCGGGTCCCGGTGATCTGCGCTGCTTCCGGAACCGTCCGACCCTGGGCCACCAACAGGATCGCTTCGATACGCCGGTAGGTGCGAATGTCAGCGACCCCCTGTAAGGCCCGCGTAAGACGATGTTTATCATATCGATCGAAACCACGTTCTGAGGCGCTCTTCGTTCTTCGCATGTACCCCATCATACACGCGAAGAGAATCGTTCCTGTGAAAACTTTTGGCTACCTACTTAGTGTCGATCGCCCCTGTGGGGCGGATGGGCCGACGCAAGAGGACTGGGGTGCAGTCCAAGCCCGCAGGGCGATAGAGAATAGCCCAGCTTGATCTTAGGCTTGGCACGATCAAATATGGTACAGTCCAAGCCCGCAGGGCGATAGAGAATAGCCCAGCGATTCATCGCTGGGGAACCGGAGCCAAGGATAAAAGCCAGTCCCGTAAGGGACGAAAGAGGGCGGTTCGCACACGGCGGCTACACGCCGCCACCGCACGTCGACCGCACCTGGAGCGCGCAGAGACTCCAACGGAGCTATTTCGGTTGCCATGATCATGGCGGAAGAATATATTGCCGAGCGAGTGATTGTGTGTTCAGGAGTTGTGACGTCTTGTCAGGAGGACACTATGAATCGGCATTTCCTTTTCTGTTTCGTGTTGGCTGCAGTTCTTTGCTGCGTATCGCCACTGACCTCGCTATCCGCCCAGGACGATCCTGTGATTCGAGGTGCGCAGGCCGATAAGCGTGCCATGACTGATTGGCCGATTTTGAAGAAGTATGACGAGCAGCATCTGGAGGCGATTGCGCTGCCGCTGGGGGGGATTGGGACGGGGACGGTGTCGCTGGGCGGGCGAGGGAATTTGCGCGATTGGGAGATCATGAACCGGCCGTCGAAAGGGTTCGTGCCGGTCAGATCGTTCGGGCCGTGCTTTGTTGTGTTCGTGAAGGACGGCGCAGGGCGGACGTATGCGAGAGGGCTGGAGGGACCCATTCCCCTCTCCCTCTATGAGGGCGCCAGTGGCAGCGCGGCCGTGAATCATGGGTTGCCGCGATTCAGGCAGTGCAGCTTCGCCGCGGCCTATCCGCTGGGGCAGGTGAAGCTGGCCGATCCGGATATGCCCATCGATGTCACGTTGCAGGCGTTCAATCCACTGGTGCCGGCAGATCCGGAGTCGAGCGGTATTCCGGTGGCGGTCCTGCGATATGTGCTCCGTAACAGGACGGATAAGCCTCTCCAGGCTTCCGTCTGCGGCGTCCTGCCCAACTTCATCGGCAATGACGGCGCGGGGCAAGGCGGGGCCAAGGCCAATCGCAATGAGTTCCGCGAGGGACAGGCTGTCAGCGGCATCTTCATGTCTTCTGAGGGCGTCGCCCAGAAGGCGCAACAATGGGGCACGATCGCCTTGACGACTACCGCCAGGGGCGGCATCACGCATCGGATCTCGTGGATTCCCGGCGGCTGGGGCAGCTCGGCGCTCGACTTCTGGGACGACTTCAGCGCCGACGGCAGACTCGACGAGCGGCCGGCCACGGGCGAGGACATGCCGATAGCGTCGCTGGCGACAAGCATCGAGTTGCCGGCGAAGCGGGCCGTGCCGGTGACGTTCCTGATCACCTGGCACTTCCCCAATCGCATGACGTGGACGCCCAAGAACAACGAGCAGGACCGGATCGGCAATTATTACACGACTCAATACAAGGACGCCTGGGAGGTCGCGGAGAAGACGGCCCCGCAACTGAGCAGTCTGGAGGAGAAGACCGTCCGCTTCGTTCGGGCGTTCTGCGATAGCGATCTGCCCGAGGTAGTCAAGGAGGCGGCGCTCTTCAACATCAGCACGCTGCGCACGCAGACGTGTTTCCGCACGGAGGACGGGCGATTCTACGGGTTCGAGGGCTGCAACAACAAGGGCGGCTGCTGTCACGGCTCATGCACGCACGTGTGGAACTACGAGCAGGCAACGGCGTTCCTGTTCGGCAGCCTGGCAAAGTCGATGCGTGAGATCGAGTTCGCCCAGGCCACGAATGACGATGGGATGATGGCTTTCCGTGTGAACCTGCCGCTGGAGCGGGCGAAGGAGTTCGGCAAGGCCGCCGCCGACGGGCAGATGGGCTGCATCATGAAAATGTATCGCGACTGGCAGCTCTCGGGCGACGACCAGATGCTCAAGACGCTCTGGCCGCACGTGAAGAAGGCGGTCGAGTTCTGCTGGATTCCCGGCGGCTGGGACGCGGACAAGGACGGCGTCATGGAGGGCTGCCAGCATAACACGATGGACGTGGAGTACTACGGGCCAAATCCGCAGATGGGAATCTGGTACCTCGGCGCGCTGCGGGCGTCCGAAGAGATGGCCCGGTACATCGGCGACAAAGAATTCGCGGACACCTGCCACGACCTCTTCACAAAGGGCAAGGCGTGGATCGACGCCAACCTGTTCAACGGCGAATACTACGAGCATCACATTCGCCCGCCCAAGAGTGAGTCCGATGTCGCCGCGGCTCTGCAGGTGGGCATGGGCGCCAAGGACCCCACTAAGCCGGACTATCAGCTCGGGTCCGGCTGCCTCGTCGATCAGCTCGTCGGCCAGTACATGGCTCACGTTCTCGGGCTGGGCTATCTCGTCGAGCCGCAGCACGTCCGCAAGACGCTCCAGAGCATCATGAAATACAACTACCGGGGGAACCTCTTCGGCCATTTCAACTGCATGCGGAGCTTCGCCCTGGGCGACGAGTCGGTCCTGCTGATGGCCGATTACCCGAAAGACCGGCCGGCCAACCCGTTCCCCTATTTCAGCGAGGTCATGACCGGCTTCGAATACACCGCCGCCGTCGGAATGCTGTACGAGGGTCAGACCGACGAAGGTCTCAAATGCATCCGGAACATCCGCGATCGCTACGACGGAGGCAAGCGAAGCCCCTTCGACGAGGCGGAGTGCGGCCATCACTACGCCCGCGCGATGGCAAGCTGGGCCGCCGTGCCCGCACTCACGGGATTCCGGTATTCCGGCGTGGATAAGTCCATGACCTTCGCCGCCGGCAAGGGCACGTGCTTCTGGTCAAATGGCTACGCCTGGGGCACGTGCTCGCTCAAGAAGGCCGGCAGGAGCATGAACGTGGGGCTGTCCGTCCTGGGCGGCACGCTCAGCTTGTCCCGATTCAACCTGAGCGATCACGGCTCACGCGAATTCAAAGAGCCCCTGCAACTCCAGGCCGGTCAGGAGGTCCAGTTCAAAGTCGCACAGCGGTGATTTCACAGAGGCCTGCCCTGTCAAGATAAAGAGCAACGGTTGGCAGCGGCAAGCTGTAGCCTGCGGAGCCTGCCGATGCCACCCGAAACTCAAGAGCCTCTGGACGCATCCAACCACCCTGCGAGCTCGCAGGGTGGGTCCTTGACCCACGTGGTCACCAAGCGAAGCCTTCTTGACGCGTGGGTTGAGAACCCACCCTACATGTTGACGCCACGCTCTTTTCAGAGGAGGCGCAAATTCAGCCACCATCGAACGATCCTGGCCCCCCGCCCGTGCGGGGGGTGACATAGCAGGGCTTATTCGGCTGGAGGTCCCAGGAAATACGGCGAGCCGATGTGTTGGGGGTAGCCCCGTCGCACCGGCTCGCAAAACAGGTTCAAGATCGTTGTCGTCGTTATCCTCCACTACTTCTGACTTATCTGCGAGCGTCTGCGAAGCAGGATCAGGCTGCCGCCGGCGAGCAGGAAGATGGTGGCCGGCTCGGGCACGACCGTGATCCTGGCGACCACCGTGCCGGGCAGCTCGAGGTTCGACGCCACGGGATCAAAGACGACGCCGGGCAGGTTGGCAGTGGTGACAGGTGATCCGTTATTGCCGCCGGTGATCGTGAGGCCCGACCGATTTGTCGCCGCGCGGGTTGTGCTTGTGCCGGACGCAGGCGCTTCCATGACATCGGTGCCGAGGATCGTGATGATCTGCTTGCCGTTGAACCGGCCCTCGTCATCGAAGAGATCGATCTGGCTTGTGCTTGCGATGAAAGTGGTTGCGCCGGGATAGACTTTCGCGGCGAAGTTCATGAATTGGTTGGTTCCCGGGTCCAGATCGAACGTGCGTTGGCCTGTCGTGCCCGGGGCGAAGTTCGGCGCGTTCGGCGAGTCCGGCCCGGTGCCGATGAGCCCTTCCACGCCATCCTGGACGGTGTTTTGGAATTCCTGCTGGAGCAGCGATGCATCCCCGTCCGTAGCCAGCCGCGTCAGCCCGGGGCTGGGAGTACCTGCATTGGTTGTCGTGAACAGCCTGAATTGCGGACCATCGAAGCCGACCCACATTGGCGAAAGGTAAACGCCGCCCTCGGGCGCCAGGTTCTCCACCTGGACAGTCACCTCCACTGCCTGCGCGGGCCAGACCAACGCCAGCAGCATGAGCCAGGCGCTGATGATGGATAGATGTCGCGTGTTCATCGTGTGATCTCCTTATCTGTCTGTCCTGCCTTGATCGGCCCGCCCACGCTGAGCGGCACGCTCCCCTTCCATGAAGTAGGATACATTCGGGCGGTGTTCTGGTGCGATGGGTATTCGCCACATCCAGCCCTGCTGAATGCCGGGGATTCACCCGTCAGATGGCTCGGGCGGATGCGCGCAAACTCAGACAGATGTGGCGATTCCCCATCAGGAAATCCACGCAGAATGGCTCAGTACAAAACCCCTCGCGTGTAGGCCGGCAGCACGGACACTCGGCCTCCTCCGCCTATCCCCCGATGGCCGATTCAGGTTTTCCCTGATCGAATAATGGGTCTTTTGCCTATTGGCACATCGGGTCCCATATTCCATTCTATGGGCGATGTGTTTGGTTTGCCGTGCTATGGGGTGGGTAACGAATGGATTCTACGATGTGCACAGACAATCATGAGCGGGGTCCAGCGGCCGCGGTGGCGGAACAAGAGCCGTCGTTCCGGGTGGAAAAAGTCCTCGACATCAAACGTCAGCTCGCCGAAGGGCGATATGACATCGCCGAGAAGCTCGATGTCGTCGTGGACAGGCTCCTGGAAGACCTCCTCTAAGAGGCCCGCGGGCAACGAACGACTCAGTACTCCTTGAATGGCCTCATCCATGGCGGCCAGTCGTAGGGCAGCACACCACCCGCCTTGGTCCACATCCCGGTCGTATGAAACGTTCGATGCCATTTCAACGTCCAAAGCTCTTTCAGACCCACTTTGCGAACCGACCCATCCACAAACAGGCAATTCACCGCTCCGTCATGGCGATTGACACAGCACTGAGTCATGCGAGCGCCTGCCAACTGCCCCATTTCACTCGACGCCGGCGCATCCACATGGTTCGGCCACAGGTCGAAACGCAAGGCGTCCAGAGACATCGGCACAGTATCCGCATTCGCCACATGAGGAAGGTCCCGCCAACCGTATGCCGCAGGCATTGCCCCTTCGTACTGACTCCGGTCAGGAATATCCAACAAGTAACCATTCAGGCCAAAGCTGCCTGCGAGGCCGTTGGGGTTCATGGTGTACGTCTTGCCCTTGTACGTGTAATGCGTTGGGCTGTCGTAAATACCCCAAGCGGAGTCCTTCCGCAGCGACACCGGCGCGCCGGGTCCATCAAAGACCGGCCTCGTAGCCACTGGGCAGAACCACGTACGGTTCTTCCTCCAGTCCTGCAATTCCTGCGGCAACTGCAGAGGCCACCAGTAGCCCTGGTCATTGCAGCCGGAGAAGAACTTGCCGTCATTTTGTTCGATGTAGTCCTGAAAGTACCTCCCCCACTGGTGCAGGTTCGCCTGGCAAACCGCCTCTTTCGCCCGCCCGCGGCCGCTCTCGCCGACGGCGCCAATGGTAACAAGCACGAACGCCCCGCACAAAATCAGGACTCCCAACTCCCACTTTCCCAGGTACTCCGCTCTCGCCTTCATGAGTCTCTCCTCAACTCACCGCTTCATCAGATTGTCAGTATCCAAGCCGCCCCCAGACGGCACGCTGAAGATCCTGCAGGTCTCTAATCCCTTCCGGAGTCTGTGGCGTAAGGCCGATGCCGCTGTAGTCCTGGTACTTCCTGCCGTACGCGATCGTCTCCGCCGCCTTCCACCGGAGATAGCTGCCGTGGCCGTCCGCCCAGGACACGGTTGCGCCATCGTTATGACGAGCCGGCGGGTCGTCCCACCAGGACCCTTTCGTGTAATGCACGGCGAAGCTGCTAGGCATCGTCGCCCCCTGATCAATGAACACCATCCGCTCGGCCGGGGTGGGCAAGTCGATCTCGCTCATCTTCTTGATCCAGAGCGTCGTTCTATCCACGCGCACGCCCACACCAGCCAAGAAACCACCCGTCGCCGTGCCGGTTCGGTACATGCCGTTCATGGCATCCACAATCGCATAGTGGACCCAATCATACGGCCTGCCGACGGGGCACTTGTAGACACGTGTACTACCCACCAGCGGCCACAAAGCGCCTTCTTCGATTCCACGCCTCTTTTCCGCATCCGTGGGGCCCGTGTTCGGCACGTAGGGTGTATTGTAGGGATTGCGCCAGGTCATGCCCACCCAGGGTTGCTCCACGAGAGTGACCTTGGAGCCATCCGGCATCGTGCTATTCTGTCTGCGCCACGACCCAGCGTCGCCATTGACAATCCTGCCATCGTTCTGATCCGCGTACAGACTCCAGGCCGACGTCAATTGGCGCAGGTTGGCCAGGCAGACGGCCCGCTTGGCCCGCTCCCGGCCCTCCTCTCCCACAACCCCGACAGTGAGGAGTACGAATGCCCCACACAAAATCAGGACTCCCAATTCCCCCTTTCCCAAATGCTGCGATCCTGCACTCATAAAATATTCCTCAGCCTATTCGTTGGATCGTCAATACCCAAGCTTGCCCCAGACGGCCCGGCGAAAGTCCTCCAGGTCCTTGATGCCTTCCGGAGTCTTTGGCATGAAACCGGGGCCATGGCGATCGATGTAGTACCTGCCGTATGCAATCGTCTCGGGATCTGTCCATTGGAGATAGCTCCCATGGCCATCCGCCCAGGACAGGATTGTGCCGTCGTTATGACGAGCCGGCGGGCCGTCCCACCAGGGACCGTACGTGTAATTAACGCCGAAGCTGTCCGGCGTCATGGCTCCTTCGTCGATGAAGACCATCCGCTGTGACGGACCCGGACTGATGATTTCAGCCCGGTTTTTGATCCATAGAACCGTATCGCCCACCCGTGTGCCCACAGCAGTCGTATGGTTGGCCCCCCACGCCGTGCCCATGCGGTACATGCCGTTCATGGCGTCCACAATCGAGTAGTTGAGCCACTCGTAGGGCCTTCCCAGCGGGCACTTGTAGGGACGACGATCTCCAATCAGCGGCCAAAGGGCCCCTTCCTGGATAAACAACTCCTCTTGTGCCTCAGTGACGCCGGTATCGGCCACTTTTGAGCTGCTCCAGTTGGCGCTCCAGCCCCTGCCCACCCAGGCCCGCTCAACAATGTCAGGCGTGGAACCATCTGCTGTCTGACTACTCGATCCGACATAGTGCATCCCGCCCGAACCATTGACGATCTTGCCATCGTTCTGGTCGGCGTAGAGGCTCCAGGCGGACGTCAATTGGCGCAGATTGGCCAGACAGACGACCCGCTTGGCCCGCTCGCGGCCGGAGGTGCTTATTGCCGCAAGGTTCGCCAGAAGGAGAATGACCGAAATTAACGCAAATGCAGCCTCTCGCATTGCGATTCCTCTGCCAAATGCCGTGATCGACTATCCCTCGACGTGCCGGAGTTCATGCTCATTTGGAGACCGGCTGGGAGCCTTCGGGGCACAGGGAGGAGATGGCCCAGACCTTATTCTTTCCGCCGGCCTCGTAGGCGGAGTAGTCCTTGGAATCAGCCGCGATGAGGAGGTCTTCGCCGGCGATGACCGGGAAGGCGGGCCAGCCGCCGAGCTCGAACCGGGTCACGTCCTGGCCGAACGGATCGGCCACATAGATGTTGCCGTCCTCGCAGGCCGCGTAAATCAGGTCATTCTTGTCCACAGTGAGCGTGAAGCCGCCGAGGTCGCCAAGCTTGCTCACCCAGAGAATCGTGCCGTCCGGACCCACCGCTCGCAGATAGGGGTCATCCAGGCAGACGTAGATGATCCCATCCAAGCCAAGGACCGGCTCGGACCATCCGGCGGCGTCAGGGTCGAGGTCCTTGCTCGATATGCCGAACTCCGTCAGATCGAGCAGGTCGGTGGCCCAGAGAATCGCACCGGTGTCCGGCTCGATAGCGTACAGATGGCTATCGTAGAGCAGTGTCTGGTAGATCGTGCCGTCCTGGCCGACCACGGGCGAGGCGAAGGACCAGCCGCCGTCCTCGCCGCTTGCCGGCTTGAAGCTGCACGCCCACTTGACGCTCCCATCCGACGGGTTCAGAGCGTACAGATTCGGGTCGTACATCCCCCCGATATATACCGTGCCGTCCTGCCCGATGGCGGGCGAGGCGAAAATCGAGCCGGCCGGCAGTTTCCCGGGACCGTCCGTCGTGAACCGCCACAACTCGGCGCCGTCCGGCGTCAACGCGTAGAGCGTCCCGTCGCGCGACCCCACGTAGACGTCGCCGTTCGATGCAACCGCGGGCGAGGAGTAAATGAGATCGTTCGTGTCGTAGGTCCATCGCAACGTGCCATTTGGATCGATCGCGTACAGCGTCCCGTTCTCGCCGCCAACGTACAGGCTGCCGTCCGGGCCGATGCTCGCGGCGCTCCACAGCGGCGTATTGGCATCGAAGACCCACGAGAACCCTGCCGCCCGCATCGAGCGCGTACAGCTTGCCGTCTTGGCAGGGCACATGGACTCGCCCATCGGAGCCCACCGTAAGGCTGCCCACGATGGCGGCATCCGCCTCGAATTGCCACTCGATGCACCCTCCCGTGGGTCCGGGGTCCGGGCTCCGCCCACTCCGCTGGTAGTCGCCGCCCAGCGATGCCCACTTCACCGGCTCCGGCGGCACCGCCGCAATAATCACGGCCAACAGAAACGGCACGACGATAAGGCACGATCTGAGTTTCATGATGCTCTCCCTTTCCAGAATCCCACCTGCTTTCCCTGTGTGTGTCACGAATCCGCCAACGATCCCTCGTTTGTACCCATTATAGAGGCAAATCGAGCCGATAGCAATGCCCTTTTCCGCTACTGATATGTCCGCCATGTCGGCGAAACGTTACATGATTTCTTAAGATTTTGGCTCGGTTTGGTTCCGTGGAGCCTGTGGGGACCTTCTGGGGAACACGATGCGTGGCATGGACAAACCCGTTTGCCCGTGGGGTTTTCGGGTAATCAGGCGAGATCGAGGCTGCTCGCAGGGTTGACAGGAAGAATATGATCCCGAGTGGCAGCGGTAAGTGCCGGCTCGCCGATGGTTTGATTCTTCGCCATCGGCAAAGCCTTCGTCCTTGCCGCTGCCACCGCGGATTTGGATATGCTATCGAGGGATCAAGAAACGTGCACAGCGCGCAGCACCGGCAGGTTCTTGCTCCAACGTCGCGATCATTTTACGCGTAAGGCAGATTCACGATCGAGTTGGCTACGATGATCGCGACGGCCACCGCCATAGTCAACTTGCCGCTGCGATAGTTTGACCGCGACCACGCGAGCAGGCCGCAAACCAGTGCAACCAGACCCAGCGCGTTAGCGACCGCGAGGAAGATGGCGACGTCGCCGACGACATCCGGGCAGGCCTGCATGGCGATCAAACGCATCTTCTGCGCCCCCTGCCCGGCGAGCTCCCACGGCATATTCCCCGTATCCGCTTTCGCTTTCGGGTCACCGTTGGTGTTGGCGTAGTTGTAGATGTTTCCCGCCGCCAGCAAGGCCTGGCCGCCGATGAAGACCCAGGCGAGCAGCACCAGAGCGAGACTTCTTGTACTGCGGCCCTTTTTCCCATCTTGTGAGTGAGACATGATTCTTTCTCCCCTTTGTTCCTGGCTCTACATTCGAGATTCAATTCCATCCGGGTCAAACGGTCCGGCGTCCACGAGGGCGCAGCCGGCCCTTGATAAAGTATGTCAATGCCATGGCATATTCGCAAACGCCGGCTGCGCCCCGCCTGGAACGCGACGCAGGACACTTTGGCGTCCAGGGGATTCTTTCATACTGTTTATCGGGTGCTTTGCGCACGTTTGAGCACCTTGGCAACAGAACGACGGAACATGTTTTTGGAGCACATCCATGAGGACGTTCAGGATATCGGATGAGTTATACGAGCAGTTGAAGCGGTTCATCGTCGATCCATTCGACGACACGCCGGAGGTTGTGATCGAACGGCTGATCGAGATCGTCGATAAGGCGAGGAGCCGATGGTCGCCCTTTGAAGCATATGATCCTCCGGAGGAATCCCCGCGTCCGGCAGAACCGTTTCAGGAGCGACCCTCGCAGCCGTTCCAGGAGCGGCCCCCGCAGCCATTCCAAGAGCGGCCCTCGGAGCCCTTCCAGCAGCGACCCTCGCAGCGGTTCCAGGAGCAGCCCGCCCCGCCACAAGAGGAGCGAGAGGTGATCCTGTAACTGTTGCACCGACAGCGCCGGCCACAGGCCACGCTGCCGGTGACTGACTATACCACATGCGGTCGTGACGGCGGCAAAGAGAACGATCCGATTCCCGCTACACCATGGCGGTCCACCGTCGTGCACGACCGCACGTGCGCCATGCCGTACGACCATCTCTCCTACAAACGCCCGCTAAATCCGCACAGACACCTTCCTCAGGGACCTGTAATAACGACTACGATTGCCGACACGACCTGGACCGGCGCAGAAAAAAAGTGACACGCACCTGAGGCGGCGGAAGAGCGCGTGTCACCTATCCTTGTGTCCGGCCT
This sequence comes from Sedimentisphaerales bacterium, assembly GCA_963708075.1. Classification (GTDB taxonomy): domain Bacteria; phylum Planctomycetota; class Phycisphaerae; order Sedimentisphaerales; family Anaerobacaceae; genus PLanc-01. The sequence goes on along the minus strand of OY970194.1, from coordinate 6,563,901 downwards.
TCGCCGGATTCACAACCATTTGTCGTCCTCACGGCATGCCTGTGAGGCTCCGTTGAGAATATACGTATAATATCGCGCAGCGACAAACGATCCGCACAGATTCGCTTTTCCGGCGCCGGATGGGCCCACGACAAGAGTGCGGCAGAGCAAGCGCGGGGTTGTGCGCGACAGCGGATCGTCCGCAAATCATGTTTGGATGCCCTGTTTTGTTTTTTATCATTTATTCAGGATACTGGCATTAGAAGTACATACAGAACCGCACGCCATCAATTTCCTTTTGGAGGGGGCACCATGAAGTCCCGTGCGTTTCGCGAAGGCAGTGCGCTGATCGTCTGCATGATCTTTCTGATCGTCTTCACAGCCCTGGCTGTCGGCATGGCCACGATGTCCGGGGCCAATCTTCAGATGTCCGACAACCAGCGAGAGGCGAACTCGGCGTTCGCCAGTGCCGAATCCGGCCTGGAAGTAGTACGATATTGGGTGGGCCGGATCCGAATACCGAGCTCAACAGCCGTGGAAGATTATCTCAGTACGGCGATCTCACACCTGCAAACTGAGCTGGCAGCCAACGGCGTCGAGCATTTTCGTGTCGACGGTGACGGATCGATCCCGACCGTTGTGGTCCACGCACTCGCCGGCCAGAGTTTTTCGGGCCAGTTCACCGTCGATCCCACGGATCCCGCCTTGCTGCGGCTTCTCATCGTTGGCGCCAGCCATGAGGCCGCCCGGACCCTCCGCGTGAATTTCCGCATCAAGCCGTACCGATTCCCGATCTTCAACTACGGCATGGCAACCAAGGGTCCGCTCGTGCTCCCGGGGAATCCCAGGTTCCTGGCAGCCACCCAGGGCTGGGAGGCGGACGTTTACGTCGAGAGCGCCAACAGTCTGATCGCGGTCGATATCGGCGGAAATGCCACCTTCGCCGGCGACATTGACATCGGCAACCCGCTGGCCGGCGTCAGTACCGGTGGTACCCTGGACCTCGGCGGCGAGGTCAACATGCTCGAAGAGGAAGACCGCCCGGAGTTCCCCGTGCCCGACGTGCAACGCTTCCGCCGGTACGCCACGGGACCTGTCATCGACTCGGACACCGACCTCAGCCAGTCGACATTTACCAACGCTGTAATCGAAGCCGGCACGAACCCTACCTTCACGGCCGACAGCGTCAACATCCGGGGCATCCTTTACATCGAGGCCCCCAATATCGTGACGTTCTCGAAGAACACGGTCCTCGAGGGCATGATCGTCGCGGACGGAGATGTGAACAACCCGGGCACCAACCAGATTAACCTTGGTGACCCGACGACGCCCAAGACCCCAAGCAACTTCTCCTCCGGACCCTATCCGGCGGGCGCGGAGTTCGACGGCCTGCGCAGCGAGGTCGGCTCGTGCATTCTCGCGCCGGGCTTTGCGGTATCGTTCTGGAAAAACTTCTCCGCAATTAACGGCGTCATCGCGGCCAGCGGTCTGCGTTTCGATAAGAACGCCAGCGCTGTTGTCAGCGGTACTCTGATCAACTATTCGGAGTCGCCGACCGTCGTCAATGGCAATATCAACATGACCTTTGACCGCTCCGCCATGGTCGAGATTCCGGCGGGATTCGATCTGCTCCGAGTACTGATGTACGTGCCGGCGTCCTACACCATCGTTTTTTGAACGCAGCGAGGTCGAGGGCAAACAGGCTCTGCGCGACCGCACGTCCGCCAGAGTTGCGCTGATCGTCTTTCCCACAAACGCCCGCCCCTCGAATTCGGGCAGACACCCTCCTCCCATTGCGGCAGCAAACGATTCACACAGATTTCCATACCCCGCTTGGAGGCCCAATTTTGTTTTCTATGGTTTATTGGGGCATAGGATTAGAAGTACATACAGTACCGCACACCATCGATTCTATTCTTGGAGGGGACACTATGCGGTCCCGTGCGTTTCGCAAGGGTAGTGCGCTGATCACCTGCACGATTTTCCTGGTGGTCTTCACAGCACTGGCGGTCGGCATGGCCACGATGTCCGGGGCCAATCTCCAGATGTCCGACAACCAGCGAGAGGCGAACGCGGCGTTCGCCAGTGCCGAATCCGGCTTGGAAGTAGTACGATATTGGGTGGACCGGGTCCGAATGCCGAGCTCAACACCCGTGGCAGACTATCTCAGTACGGCGATTTCACGCCTGCAGACGGAGCTGGCGGCCAACGGCATCGAGAACCTCCATATCAACGGTGACGGATCGATCCCGACCGTCGTGGTCCATGCACTCGCGGGGCAGAGTTTTTCGGGCCAGATCTCCGTCGATTCCACGGATCCCACCCTGCTGCGGCTTCTCATCATCGGCACCAGCCACAGTTCGGCCCGGACCCTCCGCGTGAGTTTCCACGTCAAGCCGTACAAGTTCCCGATCTTCAACTACGGCATGGCCACCAAGGGCGCACTGCAATTCCCCCAGAACCCCACGCTCACGGGAGCGGCCGAGAACTGGGAGGCGGATATCTACGTGGAGAGCGCCAACGACATCCTGGCCGTCACCGTCGGAGGCAATACCAACTTCGACGGCGACATCGATATCGGCAACCCGCTCGGCACCGTCAGCTTCGGAGGCGATGTCAAGATCGCCGGCGAAACCGGGCAGCAGGCCATCGACAATCACGTCACCATCGGGGCTGACCCGGTCGAATTCCCGGTCCCACTGACCGCGCCGTTTCAGACGTACGCGACCGGCCCCGTGGTCGGCCTGACCACCGATCTGAGCAGCAGCATGACGCTGGCCAATGCCTCCATCCAGGCGGGCACGAACCCCACCTTCCTCGGCAACGTCACGATTCAGGGCATCCTGTTCATCCAGGCGCCCAACGTCGTGCGATTCACCCGCAACGTCAGCCTCCAGGGAATCATCGTGGCCAATGGAGATGCGTCGAACCCGGGCTCAAACCTGCTCAGTTTCGAGGGCAACTTCGCCTCCGGGGGATACCCGATCGGTTCGCAATTCGACGCGATCCGGCAGGAGCAGGGCTCCTCGATCCTGGCGCCGGGCTTTGGGGCGTCCTTTACGGGCAACTTCTCCTCCGTCAATGGCGTCCTGGCGGCCAGCAGCCTGTACTTCTCGGGCAATGCCAGTGCCGTGGTCAAAGGAACACTGATCAGCTACTCGCCCAACGCGACCCGTGTAGAGGGCAACATCTCGATGAACTTCGATCGCGCGCAGATGGTCGAGATTCCCGCGGGATTCGATCTGCTGCGAGTGCTGACGTACGACCCGCAGTCATACACCATCGTTTTCTGAAAGCAGGGATACCGGGTGTAGGCAGGTTCTATGCGACTGGGAGGATCCGGTTCGCGGAGGAAGACAATAGACACATGCGTGGTGCTGTGGCCAGGCACGGCTGCATACCACGCTCGCGGGCAGCGAGACACGACGGCGAATGCCGTCGCGGCATTCACGACTCGCGGGCCGGACTACCACACGGCAGCGTAGTCCGTCCTGCCGATGGAGAAGCCGTCCTCCCAACCCCTCTTATACTGGTGGTCCTGCTCGAAACGCGTGACGTCTCGGACGAACTGACAGAACGGGTGACCCACGGAATGACATCCGGCAGAGTAGCCGTCCACGTACCCGTCTGCGTATTGCGGACTATATCCTGCGGAAATTAACCCTTGGCGATCCGTACTGGCGCAGCCCGCAGCCACCGAGACCACGAGCAGCGCGACCCACAACGTCTTCATCTTCGTTTCTCCCCGATCCTTTATAGCCATCCGCCTTCACACGATCTCGTGAAGCGGCGACGATCGAATACATACTAAAAGATAGTATTATACCACCCTTTGCCCGGCTCTGCAACAGAAAAAACGCAAATATCAGTACTGCCAAGCCACATCGGACACCTGGGCAAGTGAGACTCCCCGGTAGTGGTTTACTTTCAATTGGGAGTACCGACATGAGGTCTCATTGCACCGGGAGGCGGTTAGTCCATGTAGTTGTACTGGTGGTACTCAGTCATGTCTGTTGTGCAGGGGTCGGCGACGTAACAGAATCGGGTCTGGTGTTTTTCCCCAAAGATGTCGTGATAGGCAATTTTCCCTATCATGTAGACGCACGCTGCCTTGGAATTTATAGCCGCAAGCCTAGAATCGACATTCCCATTAGTGGCTGCATCTATCTTAAAACTGGCATTGGGCGCGAGAGGCCCCTGGCTTCTTGTATCGGACATCCAAGCTTTTATCTGAGTAACTGCATAAGCTTCCATGTCACATGTGGATGGACCAACACAGATTGTGTTCCCGGCGAAGTCAATGATGGCCGGAGTCCTTCCGGTATTAGTGAACCTAAGTTCGACTTCGGCCGGCTTGCCTGCGACAATTGGCTTGTGGCTTGCCCTTTCGAGGCCCACCCACGGTCGTTGTTCCAAGTGGGCCGTTTCTTGCATGTGTGCCAGTTGTTTCTCCATGACTTCGCCCTGTTTGGACATGATGCTAAGTTGGTTCTTCATGTCCTCGGAACTCGATTTGGAGTCGTCTTTCATCTGCCCCAATTGGTCACGCATCGCGGACAACTGCCCGTACACAAAGACCAAGGCAACCACGGCGGCAATAAAAGAGAGTGTATTGGCAACCGCCGCCAAGGCATTGATTTTGAGCGCGCAACAGTCGCGCCACGCCTTTTGCTCTCTCGTCGTGGGCTTGGCTATGGATGGGGGCTCACTGGGGTTCTGTGTGTTTTTGGGGGCTATGCTGGCGCATGCATCCTGATTTATTGCTTGGGTCGTGGTCCTTTTTGCAGACGTTGCATTTTGTTCTCGGCGTTGATCTTCGTCGCGTGCTGTATGCTTGTTGCCGGTGGTATGGTTTTCGTGCTCTTGTCCTTCGGGCAATGATTTGTCATTCTGCGGCGGAGCCGGTGGTCTGCCGCCTTTTCCGCCAGCTTCCAACTTCGGGGGCGTAGGTTGTGGATTCTTGGGCTTGTTCTTCTTACGGCGTCTTTTCCCCTTACCCATATGAACACAGCGTTTCTCATCAGGTAATGTTGAAACTTGCCTCCGTAGCACCATTGCATCCAACGACCTATATGATACAATATTGACATGGCCGACAAGAAGAAAAAACCAGTGAAGAAGCCGGACGGACGCGGGAAGCGTCCGCGTGATCCTAACGAGCTTGCCAAGTGGATCGTGGATCAGAGTACGTCCAATCCTACTTCGCAACCCAATCAATGTCGGCAAAAGTCATCTGAAGGGGAGTCTTCTTGAAAACGTGGGCAAACTTCCTCTTGAAGTCATCCATGTCGTGACATAACTTCATAACAGCAATCACTCGCTGTATCTGGTCGTTCACCTTCTGCTTGCCATGCACTTTAAGCCACTGATGGTGATTCTGCATGAAGTGCGGATCGGGGTTTCGTTCCCTAAGGGCCTTGCCGACATCGGGGTCTACGGCGTCATACACGAACATCATTACATACCGGCCCCAACGGAGTGGCCTGTTTCGCGGGGAGTACCTTACCGATTCCAGGCGAGCCAATTCTAACCAGAATTCTCCCGGGAACATCCGGGCCCATTCCTGTATCTCGTCCGCTATGAATGCCTGTATCTTCAACTGAAGGGCATTCTTGGCTCGGTATTGCTGATAGCCAGTGGCCTCATCAATCAATGCAATGATGCCGACCTTGGCACAGGCTCTTAGGATGGCAAACGCCTGCTTTGCGAGCTTCTTCTGGCTGTCACGCAACAAGCCCTCTTCGTCTGCCTGAACATATTTGTCGCAAATCTCAATGAGGAGCGTTGCCTCATACCCGAAGGCTTCTTTGGCGCCAGGGACATCAAATTCGATAAGTGAGCCTGATGTAATGCCGTCCTTAGTGAGGGGGTTCCCTGACAGTGACACCGAGTTCTGGTGTGCACGCGACCTTCAGGAGCTTCTCGGCTACGCGAAGTGGGAGAACTTCGCAAAGGTAGTCGATAAGGCCATAACTGCTTGTAATAACTCAGGTTATGACCCCAAGGACCATTTTCTTGGTATCAGGAAAATGGTCAGTGTCGGTTCTGGGGCACAGCGACCCATTGATGATATCGCCTTGACGCGATATGCCTGCTATCTCATAGCTCAGAACGGAGATCCGGCCAAGGATCAAATCGCTTTCGCCCAGACATATTTCGCCGTACAGACCCGCAAGCAGGAAGTCATAGAAAAGCGGCTGGCCGAGGCCGAGCGAATCAGCGCCAGACGAAAGCTGACTCAATCGGAGAAGGAGTTGTCTGGCATAATCTTTGAACGGTTGCGGGACGAAGATAGCTTTGGCAGAATCAGGAGCAAGGGAGACACGGCCCTCTTTGGGGGACAGACAACCAGGCAGATGAAGGATAGGCTTGGCGTCCCTGACAACAGGCCGTTGGCGGACTTTCTGCCAACCATCACCATCAAGGCCAAGGATTTTGCAAACGAGATCACGAACTACAATATCAAACAGCAGAACCTGGGGACTGAGGGCCATATCACTTTTGAGCACGTTAAGAACAATGAGGAGATACGCAAGCTCTTGAGGGGTCGAGGCATTCTCCCGGAGAGTCTGCCTCCTGCCGAGGATGTGAAAAAGGTTGAACGCAGGTTACAGTCTGAAGAGAAGAAACTACCCAAAGGCGTGAAGCCGTTTGAACTCCCGCCACCGGCATGAGAAGGCGATGATCTTCGTGCACTGATGCGCCCGCATGGCACAATGGGAATATGGCTGAGAAGAAGAGAAGACAGAGGAAGAAGCCGGATGGACGCGGGAAGCGACCGCGAGACCCCAGTCAACTCGCCAAGTGGATCGTAGAACAGAGCATGGCCGATCGCTTCGAGCCGCCGCGCGTGTCCCCACCAATCGGCAAGGGGTAGTGGTATATTTTCAACTTACGTGCGGGGAATCCGCGTATTGCCTTGTCAGGGAAATACCCCTTCCTCTCGCAGGCCCGACTGGCGTACGATCTATGGGGCCTATGCGGGGACAAGGCGGCCGGGGCCTTTGACGGGCTGCCGTCGAACACCCGGACGGCCCGACGAAGAGGTCAGATATGACGAGCAGCGGAGTTTTCCGGCGGAAGAAGCGATGTGCCGTGGACCAGCACCACGAGCACCTGTGCTGGCTTGCCGAGCAGTTCTATCATGTTCACGAGCCGCAGTGCTTCCGGGCGATCGTTCGAGACCCGCAGTTCAAGTGCGAGTATTGTGGTCGGACGGCGGCTGAGGCCCGCCACCTCTGCTATCCCGCCCCCCTGTAACTGATCGCGGCCGGCCGGCGTACACTTCGGCGCCCCAAATCTGTATTTCTGCTTGCTTTCCGCGCCGTTTGCAGGAGAATCCGTACGGCGTGGCCGTTCCGGGGTCCGGCCGATGTGATGAAACACAGATTTCGATCAGAAGCGGTTGAAGGCAGGACGTTACACAAGGCAGATCGGGGCGGGGGTGATCTTTGCGGCCCTGTGCGCTCTGGCGGCGTGGGTCGGCAACGGCGCCGATTCCCAGGCCCGGTGGTACAGCATCGTGCCCCCCCTGCTCGCGATTGTCCTGGCCTTCCTGACCCGCAACGTCCTTCTCAGTCTGGGCGCCGCGGTCGTCGCCGGCGGATTGCTGACCTCGATTCCCGCGGCCCCGACGAGCCTTGAGGCGTGGGCAGCCGGTGTCCAATCCGCCGCCTCGCTCGTCATCGCCACGGCCACGAACAAAAGGAGCCTGCTCACCCTTTCCTTCATCGCCCCGATGTTCGCCATGGTCGAGATCGTCATCGCCGCCGGCGGGTTCCGCGGCATCGTCGTCTGGCTCATGAAGCGAGTCCGCAGCGGCAAATCGGCGCAGCTCGCCACCGCGACGATGGGCGTGCTTTGCTTTATAGACGATTACGCGTCCTCGATAATTGTGGGTAGCATGATGCAGCCGATCACCGACCGGTTTCGCGTCAGCCGGGCAAAGCTCGCCTTCCTTGTGGACGCCACCTCCGCCCCGGTCTCGGGGCTGGCTATCGTCAGTACGTGGATCATCGTGGAGACTTCGCTGTTTGCCGGCGTCAGCGACCAACTCGGACTGGGCAAGAGCGGCTACGCCATGTTCTTCGACGCCCTGAGCTACCGATTCTATTGTTATCTCATGCTCGCGTTCATGTACGCCCATATCCTCATGGGCCGGGACTTCGGGCCCATGCGAGTCGCCGAGGAACAAGCCCGCAACGACGCACCGCTAAACGCCGATCCGCAGGTCGCCGCGACCTCCGACCGACCCGGCAAAGCGATCACCGCCCTGCTGCCGCTGGCCGGGCTGATCCTGTTCCATCTGACGGGCTTGTGGATCGACGGCGGCGGACCGGCCAAGCTCGCCGGTGTCGGCTCGCTGCTGAGCCCGACGTATTGGCAGGGCGTGATCGGCGCTGCAAAGCACAGCCAGCAGATCCTCGTATCTGCCGCCTTGTTTGGCGCGACAATCGCCCTCCTGTGCGGCGCCCTGACCCGCTCGCTGCGAGCCTCGCTCGTGCCCGGATGCTTCTATCGAGGTGTCCGCCGGGCGATCCTGCCCTGCCTGATCCTGATCCTCGCATGGTCCCTGAAGAACTGCTGCGAGAGCCTGGGAACAGGCCCATTCCTGGCCGGCCTGCTGGCCGACCGGCTCCCCCCATACTGTTTCCCGCCGCTCTTGTTCCTCGTCGGCTGCGTCATCTCCTTCGCCACGGGGACCAGCTACGGCACCATGGCGATTCTGATCCCGACAGCAATCCCCATCGCCTACGCCCTCGACGGCAACACCTACGGCCTGACCACGATCATCAGCCTTGGCGCCGTCCTCGATGGCGCCATCTTCGGGGACCATTGCAGTCCCATCTCCGACACCACGATCCTCAGCGCCTCCGCCAGTTCCTGCGACCTCATCCAGCATACGCGCACCCAGTTGCCCTACAGCCTCCTTGTGGCCGCCGTCGCCCTGCTCTGCGCCTACACCCCCAGCGCCCTCGGCCTGCCCCCCCGCTGGACCTTTGCCCTCGCAACCCTCGTGATCTTGGCCGCCCTGCTCGCTCTCGGCCGACGCACCGAGCCGGCCCCGCAACCCGCACAACAACCCGCCCCCGAAGCCGCGTGATCCATTGAACGCCGCAAACGCAGGTCGCCCCCATCAAGAGATGGCCCCTGGGAACACCGCGGAATGCAGGTTCAATTCCAATCATCAATCGTAAATCATCAATCATCAATTCAAACAGATGGGCTTATTTCTCCGGCGATCCAAGGAACTGTCTGATGCAGGAGCCGGGGACCGGCAGGGTACCATCGTAGAGTCAAATTTGAATGGGATCAGCCATGAAGACGTTCAGGAAGAGAGATTTTCCGCTGTCCGAGATCCGACGGTACCTGGAGCCGGGGCCGATCGTGCTCGTCAGCTCGGCGTGGAAGGGAAAGACCAACATCATGACCATGGGCTGGCACATGATGATGGGATTCTCCCCGGCCCTGTTCGGCTGCTTCATCTGGGACGAAAATCACAGCTTCGAGATGATCCGCAGGAGCAGGGAATGCGTGATCAACCTCCCCACCACCGACCTCATCAATGAGACCGTAGGCATAGGCAACTGCCGGGGCGACAAGGTTGATAAGTTCAAGGAGTTCGGCCTCACGCCTGTCCCCGCCGCCCAGGTCGCCGCTCCCCTGATCGAGGAGTGCTACGCGAACTTCGAATGCCGCCTGGCGGAGGGCCGGCTGATCTCGACACACAACCTTTTCATCTGGGAGGTGGTCAAGGCCCACGTGGCAACCTCTCCCAAATACCCCGAGACGTTCCACTACCGCGGCGACGGCATCTTCATGATCTCCGGCCGATCCATCAACCTGAGCAGGAAATTCAAGCCGGAGAACCTGTGACTCGACGTCCGGCGCCATTGTGCCGCCGAATCCGATAAAAACACGATCTGTCCCCCAGTCTCACGTGGCCTTTCGATGCGCAATTTGGCTTCCTGCGCCCGACTTATTATGCTTTATTTGGATCTTATCAGGCGGCCGACAAGAGCTGACATGGACATCCTCAGTAGAATCTTTACAAAACGCTCTCAGTCCACGGGCGAACTTGGATACTTCGGCCTTACAGGATGGTGGATATCCTCGTTCTCTGCCGCCGAGCAGCAGTACATGGAAGCCGCCTTCCGCACCTCTGCTATGCCCGCCAAATCGAGAACCTCTGACGAGAGACAGAGGACGGACGACTTTCCAGACGGCGGCGAACCTGCTCACGGTCCTTGCGGATCGGCTCAGTGAGAAGCCTCAGGACAGGGGCCTGGCATCCAGAGTCCTCGCGAAGGCCGAGCAGAGAGCAACGGCGGAGAACGACACGCTTGGACTGTACTATGTGTATCATCAGATGATCCGCCTCCAAAGCCGGTGGAAGGATGCGTTCGCGGACGCCCGGGACCTGGCGTTTGCCGCCTGTCACAAGCAGATCCGCTTGGCGCCAGACGCCGCCAAAGCGCTGCGGCAAACGCACCCTGGCGACTCGCTCCCGGTCCATCTGGGCTACCTGGTGGCGAGCACCATGCTGGAGCAGGAGGGAGCCTACGAGCCGGCTATTGAGTTGTGCAGGCAGGCCCAATCCGAGGGCTGGAGCGGGAACTGGCCCTGGCGAATCCAGCAACTGAACAGGAAGCTGTGCGAGACAGGCCGTGCGGTGAAGTCGGTCTCCTCCTCGGGAATGACACGGCTGTAGCTCAGATCGCATCGTTGCCCATGCCTATCGGCGGGCCAAACGGAGCCCGGCCGAGGGCAGGCCTCAGAACCTCTGACGCCCGCTGGAGGTTGAAGTAGCAGCCGCTCCTCTTGCCTCCATCGTCACGATACCCCCTGAGACCTCGTCACCCCAATCGTGAGATGTGCAGGTGTGATAAGCATATAGGGTTCCTTCCCTGAGGCAGCTACACTGGGAAACCAGGAGGCTGCCGATGGGAGACAGCACACGAATTGCTGACGCTCAAGGAAAGGAGCCCGAACATGCGTAAGACATTATTCTGTGGCGTCGATCTTCATTCCAACAATGCGATGTATGTTATCACCGACGGGCGGGACAAGCCACTGTTGCGAAGACGGTTGCCGAACGAGTTGCCGCTGATCTTAGAGTCGCTGGAGCCCTTCCGCGAGCGGCTCAAGGTCGTGGCCGTCGAATCGACCTACAACTGGTACTGGCTGGTGGACGGATTAATGGATCATCATTATCCTGTCGTTCTCGCCCATCCTTGCGAGATGAAGCAATACAAGGGGATCAAGGCCGCCGATGATCTGACGGACGCCGCCTTCCTGGCCCGCCTGGCGAGACTGGAGGTCCTGCCGACCGGGTACATCTATCCGCGTCAGGACCGGCCGGTGCGGGACCTCTTGCGGCGTCGGATGCTCCTGGTGCAGCAGCGCACGGGGATCGTCCTGAGCCTTCAGAACCTCGCGATGCGTCAGAGCGGCCGAAGCGTCGGGTGGCGTGCCTTTCGCAAGCTCAGTGCTTCGGAGCGTACGGAGCTTCTGGGGGACCATGACTGTCTGACGTTCGTGGCGGAGCAGCAGGTGGACCTGGTCGAGCAGTTCAGCAAGAAGATCAAGCGGTTCGAGAAGAAGGTCCTGGAGCACGCGCAGCTCAAGCCGGCGTACGAATGCCTGTTGACGATGCCCGGGGTGGGAGTGATCCTGGCGTTGACGATCATGCTGGAGACGGGGGACATCGGGCGGTTCGAGACGGTCGGGGACTATACCTCCTACTGCCGCTGTGTCCGGGCGACCCACACGTCCAACGGCAAGAACAAGGACGAGAACAACAGCAAGAACGGTAACGCCTATCTGGCCTGGGCCTTCGTGGAGGCGGTGCACCATGCGTTGCGAGTCTGTCCGAAGGCCAAGAGTTTCTACGAGAAGAAACGGTCCAAACGCAACGGGGCCCTGGCGACGAAGGCGTTGGCGTCTAAGTGGAGTAAGGCGGCCTATTATATGATGCAGCGACAGGAGGCCTTCGATCTGAAACGGGTGTTCGGATGAGCGAAACGGTGCGGCGGTCGATCTTGGACTGGGGGTTGGCTAAGACCACACAGGTGTGATTGGACGGCCGCCGCCTCGACCTTTTGCCGGGAGAAATGATCCAAGTCCATTGAAATCTCTTTCGCCCGCGCCAGGAGTCAGACGGGGTTGAATGCCCCCATGAGGGGCAAGTCACCAGGTGTGTCCCGTCCATCCCGTGTGATGGACGACCCATTGAACCCGGTGCGGTACTGACGTTGTTCTGGTCCCGACGAGGTCGGGATGGGGCCCGCCCTTGTGCCGAGAGGCCCAAGGGACTGAGGTCCAGATCCGGATGGATGACTGCACGGAAGAGACGCCTGCCTTCGGCCGGCGGACTCGACACGTTGCTCCAACGAACTTCGCAGGAGCGAAAAAGGGCGATGGAACCCGGACGTTTCGATAGGTTAGTGTCACGCTGCACAACAGCAGACACAAGCAGACCGAAATACGGATGTTTCATAGGGGGAGAGTTTTCGGTTCAAAGAGAGTGTTTTCTACTTGCCAAGAACCCTATATGGATGACTCCGTATCCTTTGGACGGACTCAGAGCACGGGTTCCACGTATGACGATGGATCGTATACCATAACAATCCTGGGTACGAAACCCGCCGGCACTTCATCGAGCCCGGACCGATTGAAGAACAGATCAGAGTTGCCGCTGAGCGTCATCGGCGAGGAGGAGTAATTGATCATGGAGCCATTGATCGTGCCGCCGGCATTGCCGTGGAGTTCGATGCCATTGCCCGCGATGGCCCCGCTCAGCATGGAGAAACTGCCTCCGAAGCTCAGGTGGAAGCCGGGCGCGAGGATGAACGTGCCGGTCTTCTCATGAAGGCCCTCGAACTGCGACTCCTGGGGCAACTGGCTCACGGGATAGCCCATGACGTTGCCGGTGAACGACAGTTGGCTCGCGCCGGAATTGTCACTCGGATCCCCGTCTGTGACAATTATGCCCGTGATATTCACCCCTCCCGTAAAGGTGACGACATTCGGAGCCTCGATGTAGACGACCCCTCGGAGCGTGGTCTGTCCGGAGAAACTCGGGTTCCGGTTGGCCGGAATCCGCAGGTTGTCGTACGCGGCATTGGCGGCCAAGTCCACCGCGGGGCTCAGGACATTGGTGGCATAGCCTAAGAAATCGTCCGGGTCCATCTCTGGAAACTCGGTCGGCGGCACACCGATTTGGATGTGTTCCATGGCCTCCTCGCCGGTCACGCCGCCAACACCGGCTTGTCCGCCCTGCAGATGGACGTAGGCCAGAGGATTCGCGATCTTCACGTCCCCGGCAATCATGGAGTTGCCGATGATCTCCAAAGCCAGCAGTGGTGTACACTCGATGTACGCATTCGACTCCACTTCGATGTTGATGCCGTCGAGCTCGATGTTGCCCGATAGCGATAGAGGACCCCTCGAGGCCACGCCATAATCAAATACGTTGTCCGCCCGCGGGAGGTACTGGAAGATGGACCGGATCTTCCGCTGGAGTGAGCCATAACTGCCGGTCACCTCCAACTGGACATTGTCGTCATCGATCCTGGTCAGGATCGCGGAGAAACTCTGGCCGCCGCTCGAATTGAGCGGAACATCGACCAGGGTGATGGTGGACTCGGTGCAGGTCAGCCCATTGAGGATGTTCGCGGCGTCGGCCGCGGTCAGCCTGCTCTGCAGCATGGCCGCCAGGGTGGTGAATCGTTGACTGTCGTCGATCTTGCCGGACATCTGCACCTGGCTGAGCCAGTAGCGGACCACTTCCAGGCCTGACTCCGCGCAGCCGCGGGTCATATCGGCCCGGTGGAAATTCTCTGCGATTTGGACGTTGGCGCCGGAGAAAGTGGCCAAGGCGACGGCCAAGGCAGAGAACATGACCAGGAAGATGAGCGATAGGACCAGCGCTGAGCCGCGCCGGTTCCGAGAACCGGAGACTTCGGGCGTGTTTCATATTCCCCCCTTCTGGATTCCGAAACGCCGCATTATCGTGCGGCAGACTTCGACTGTTCTGCAAAGTATACGGAGGGTTACGCCGACAGCCAAACGGGAAACGAGAAGTTAGCCATTGGCTCGAAACCGACAACCGCACAACACGCCATTTATCGGATCTAATTCCGTGATATCCTCTTACCCTGGTCTCACATCGAGTATGCTGCCCCCGCAATCACCTGAAATGTGCAGGTGTGACCGATATCGCCCAAGGTCCGCGTTGCAACCTCTCCGAAGTATCTCCCCGTCATAATGAATGTTGTCATCGCACTTTCCCCCTTTCTTTGTCTCATCCGCCGGCCGTCTGAATCCGGCCCCCCATTTCACCCCATGCAGGTTCCGAAGCAGACGCCGATACTTACCCTCAAAACATCGCTTCCCCAATGATATGGCGTTCATCCTGACAGTCAAGTTGTTTTCTTAAAAAAGGAATGCCTTGTCTTGAAACGGCGCAGGGTACAAAGATCACCGGTCCCGGAATTGCAGCCTCCCCCAAGTACCCCGAGACGTTCCATTATCGCGGCGACGGTATCTTCATGATCTCCGCCCGATCCGTCAACCTGAGCAAAACGTCCAAACCGGAGAACCTGTGAACCTTGGATGCACCATGCTCGATTCGCGCCTTACCTAAAGTAAGTGCCTACAGAATTACCTGAATGGAAAAGGACGGGGAATTACCTGACCTGAAAAGGACAGGCACGCCGCTTTCAGCACCTCTCAGGATTGAGTTGATCTCCCTTTTGCTACCGGGAATTATTTCTTATACTTTGTGAAACGGAGGGCACCCATCGGGGGGCCCGGAAAACAGATCATTCCTAAGAAACACCAGTGCATTCGTGGAGGATTCTATGTCCAGGGCCGAAAGTCCCACGAGCACAGGGATGGTCCGCGCACTCTGGGGATCCTATGGATCAGCGCCGGTTTCCGGCATTGAGCACAAGTTCCCAGATCCTCTGGGTCGCGGCGTATTGGATGAGGCCAGGACGGCCGTCAGGCAAGTCGTCGGCAGCAACGGGTTCATCGATGTCACGGGACCAGCCGCCGGGAACTTCGAAGTGTACCTCAGGCACGCGCCCGTAGACTTGAACATGGAGGACCTCAAACCGGGCCTGCTCAAGGACCTTGCGTCCTGGGTAGCGAGCGAAATCGGGTCCGGCTCGAGCGGGGCCCTCGCCGCCCAGGCCAACGTCCGGCCGGACGCCGCCGTGAAACTGCTCACATAAGAAAAGGCTTGAGGAGCAGACCCCAGCCACTGACACCCGCGCGTCTGACCAATCACAGGTGTTCTGCGACACCGCGGCGCCAGGGCGGAATCACAAAGCGGCATGGGGCCGGGCCCCTGCATGTTTCCGTGGCGTCTTGCCCTGGGATCGCGCAGGATGCACACAATGAGCCGGTGCCGGGATCCTCGGTCGGTCCGGGCTGTAGGAAGTGCCTTGATGCATCGCACTACGGCCGCAGAGCCCGACTGACTCTGCCGGCCGGTTGTGCGCCGTCAAAGGTTCGGCGTGACGTAGCCCGGAGTGTTCCCGCGGGAATTGTGACAGAGCGCTTTCTTGCGCGTCCTGGCGCCCGCCACAGGCCACGCCACGCCTTGCCAGCCAATGATGTCGCCGCCGGTGTCCTTTGTGACTGCCAGGAGCACGACGATACGCCGTGGTCTGCCGGCGGCGGTCCGCGCGACGAGTTCGAGCAGATCTGACTGGCCCCTCTCAAGCATGGCCAAGAGGCGTTCTCTGTCTTCCGAACCGCTCCAGAGACGCTCTTGCGACAATATGCGTCCGACCAGCTCTTCGTGTGATTGCGCGTCGAACAATCTCAGAAACGCGACGTTGGCATAGGTCACAACCCCTGTGGCGTCAAGCATGAACATAGGGACGTCGGAACAAACCAGAAGCAGCCAGTGTCTTTCCTCTTCGGCGAGCCTTCGCTCGACGGCGTGGAGGATGTCGGTCTGAGACACGATTCCGCGAACGTGCCCTGCCTCGGTGACGACGAGCCGGTGCACGCGCATCTTGTCCATCGCCCGGCTTGCCGCGAAGACCGGGTAGTCCGGCGGTATGGGCAGTATTGGGGCGGACATCACCTCGCCCACCGATGTGCAGGTCGGATCCCGTTGCAGCAGGATCACGCGCATGAGGATGTCTTTCTGGGTGAGGATCCCCATGGGTTCGTCGAATCGGGTCACCACGACACAGGAGACCTTCTGCGCTGCCATGGTCCGCGCCGCCTCCGTGACCGTCATTCCCTCATCGATGGTCGTGACGTGCGGGCTCATCACCTCACAGACGCGTTGCAGCGGGGTCATATAGATCAAGCCGCGGGTGATATCGGTCTGGGTCACGATGCCGACGAGCTTCCTTTCAGCTACGATAGGCAAATGTTTGATGCCCTTGGACCTGAGGATTTGGGCCGCCTCGAGCACGGGCATATCCGGCGAGGCCACCAGCACGGGGCTCGACATGCGTTGCGCCACAGGGAGTTGGCCATAGGCCTCCTGCTCCTGCGCGATACCCAGGACCAGGTCCTTCTGCGTCAAAAGGCCGACGATGTTGCCACTGTCGACCACCACGACGCAGGAAACCCGGCAGTGGCACATCCGTCTGGCGGCACAGAAGACTGTCTCCGCCGGAGAAGCGGTTACCACATTCGGATTGAGAATATCCTTGATCTTCAGCCGCGCCCGCGTAAAGCTCATGGCGGCGTCCGGTTCTCCCTCACTTCTGCTAGAATCCCTCGTTTGCTCAAGTTGGACTGGTATGTCCATGGTCTTGTCTCCTCTTGCTCGCCATGGGAATCCAAGAGATCTCTCGCAGATTTCCTCCTGGATGCCCAAGACTGGGCAGTCTCATGGGCGCGATCATCGGCACTCAACTGGCCGTACTTGAGAGAGAAAATCGCCATCCCCCCAAAATACGTATTTACACGTATTCCTCCGAGTTTCTCGATACCGCTCTGCGGGATTCTGCCCGGGAATACCAAGGACGCACCCATTTTCCGTCCCGTTCTTCTTGGCCTCGAACTTCCGCAGTTATCGTGCTCATTTCGGCTTCACCACATCGGTCCGGCCCATATAGGCCTCCAAGTAATTTGTCGCAGCTTCATCAGGGAGAACCGGTGGGGCAAGTCCCACCCTACTTTTGCTGACAGGGAATCCGGCGTGCGATGCACACCCTACGGAAGTGCCTCTGTTTGCGAGTTCTTAGTTGTTGGTTTTCGGATTTGTTTCGGATTTCGCGGCTTCCGGCCGCGGTGGCGGCGAGGAACTCCGGCTCGGCGGCGCGTAGGCGGGGGCGGCGGTCGGGTACAACTCCGTGCGAAAGAGAGTGATCAGGGGATCGCTCAGATACTGGAGGGAGAAATACATGTTTCCGTCGGCGCCCTGCTGGCGGCAGAGGCGCTGCTGGTCGCGGATGAGGTCGAGCCTGCGCGTGGTGGTCTGGCTGCCCGTTTTCTGGTAGATGGACAGGCCGGGGATGATCCGCTGGAGTTGGCGGTCCAGGGTCTTCCAACTGGCGATCTGCTGCTGCAGCTCGATCATATCCTCCGTGTAGGCCATCGGGATCACGTAGTCGATGGTGCCGTCGCGGAGCCAGCGGGGCCAGTCCTGGTAGGCGGAGTTGGCCGATTCGAAGGAACTCATGACGGCGGCGGTCACCTGGGCCTTGGGCTTGAGTTTCTTGGCCCGGCGGTAGACGTCGCGGACGAGATCGGTGACGCCGGACTTGCGAAACTCGGCCCATCGCTGCATGCGGTACTTCCACTGGAGCACGTCGAGCTGGTGGGCGCCGCGGAGCACGATCGGGCTGCGGCCGGTGGACTGGATGACGTCGTCGCGATGGATGTACTTGCCCGTCTGCGAGAAACCGGTGATGTGCCGGACCGGGCCGAGGTGCATGGACTTTGTGGGGCCGTCGATCATGAGCATCATGCCGCCCCTCTTGACGTACTGCTCCAGGTCCCCCGCCACTGTGGGCGAAATGACGTACACGGCGGGCAGGACGAGGGTGCTGCCGGGCGGCAGAGACTTGACCTGCTCGATGGGGATCGCCTTGATCGTGTGGCCAAGCCGGCGGAGCGACGCCCGGGCCGCCTCGAACGATTCCATCCCGTACTCGCTGCGGTTCTCCTCCGTCGTGGTGATGTGGACCGGCCAGGTGCCGGCGACGGTCCACAGATCGAGCATGACCTTGACGGTCTCCGCGACGGCCGGCGGCATCTCATTTTCGGCGTGCCAGTTGAGCAGCAGCACGGCCCCTTTGCCGAGCGCGTTCAGTGCGATGGCGGGCGTCCCGTCGGATAGCGTGGCCAGGACCGTCGCCGTGGTCGGGTTCGTCAGCGGGTTGGCGGTGATTCCGGCACCGGTGGGAAAGGTCTTACGCTGCTCGTCGGTCAGCAGCATGCCGCCGTAGCGCATGGCGAACTCGCCCTGGCAGTAATCACAGTAGCACTGATGCGGGCCATAGCGGATGTAGTCGAAGTGGATACCGTCGACGTTGTACCTGCTGAGGCACTCGATCATCAGGTCGCTCTGGAAGCGGCGGACCTCCGGCTTGCCCAAATCATACCAGGTGGTCCAGCCCGCGCCGTCCCTGACGGCCCAATCCGGATGCTGGCTGAGGATATTCCTGGGCTCGGACGCCCCGTGGGAGCCGTTGACGAACCACGCATGGACCTGGATGCCTCGCTTGTGGCAACGCTCGATCATGTACGCGAGGGGGTCATAGCCGGGCTCGACGCCGTCGCCCATGGGGGCCAGGTCGCTGCGGAAAAAGGCCTGGCCGCCCCAGTACCATACGAGGAGAAAGACGGCGTTGAAGCGGGCTTGCTCAATTTTGGCAACGGCGGCATCCGCCTCCGCACTCGTTTTGATCGCCGTGGCATGCATCCACACGCCCCGCAGTTCCGGCGTCTGGGCGGCAGGTGCACTCACCGAGAGCAAAAGAACGAACAGTAAAGACAGTGAGACTGCTCTCATCATTGACCCCAAAAGCCTATTCAATCCCTGAATTTCAAGCAGTCTGCAGAGGATAACAAATGGCTGGAGCGATTGCGACTGATTTGCGATATTCTTGGGCCCGACGGCGATGCTGCCTGCGGGGGTGGCGCCGACGGCTGTCAGAGCCTTCGATGAAATCGTTTGCGCCTGTTAGGGCTTCTTGCCGCTGTACCACCACTTCGGCACATCATCGCCGGTGGTCTCTTGCAGCGTGGTGACGTGGGCATCCAGCCAGAGGATGTTCGCCCGTCCCTGCGTCTCGAAGGCCTCGTTCGAGCGAATATTGTGGCGGAAGATGCCGCGGTAGAATTTTGCACGACCGCCGCCCTGGCGATAGTGGGTCAGGTTCATGGTGCCGGCGCCGTTATTGTGGAACATGTCATTGGCGCCCTGCTCGATCTTGGGCTCGACGTGGTCATGCGCAACGATGAACTCCGACTGGTTCTTGATCCTGCTGAGCGTGCCTCGCTCCTTGTTCGTATCCAGGTCCCAGTAGACCCACTGACTGAGAGAATACGCCGCCTGGAAAATCAGCTTGGGCTCATCCGGATAAATCAGTTCCGCCACGGCCCGATAGCTGGGACAGCCAAAAACCTTCGGTTCCTTGATGTAGCTGATGTACGCCACCCCCCAGTAGGCATCCCCGTCCGTCACGGGCCGAATGTTGTGGGCCGCATCATACCAGAAGAACCCGTTGGACTTGCTGTTGTCCGCCGCCTTCATGTCGTTGTCCTGCAGAAACATCATCATCCCCAGCCCTACGCTGCTGAGGTGAGACTTGCAGACGATCTCGCGGGCGCTCTCTTTCGCCTTGGACATCGCGGGCATGAGAATGGACATCAACAGCGCGATGATAGCTATAACCACAAGAAGTTCGATCAATGTGAATGCTTTTGAATGGCGGGCCATGACGCTCTCCGTTCTCCTCTTATGAAAGCTTCTTACTTTGCATCCCGAAACGGCACCGGGCGGACCTTGCGTCGGCGCCACACTATAGAGGATGCGCTTATTATAGAGGATGTTCCGTCCAACTGCAAGCGAGAAAAAAAATACGCAGAAAACGCGGATATTATCTGACCTACTGGACGATCGGTGTCTTCAGGTCTGTATGGCGGGCGAACAAGCAGGCGTGTCTCAGGGAGAACTTGTGTCGCGACGCAAGGCCAGGGCCTGCCGGAGCACCGGCACAAGAGCCTGTGTCCAGACAGCGTATCCGGCGGGGCTCAAATGCAGCTTATCCCCGAGGAACAGCTCGCTGCGAGGCTTGCCGTCGACGCCCAAAACAGGCGTGGCCAGATCGGCAAACAACAGGCGGTCATCCTTGCGGGACAGGTCCTGCACAAGCTCGTTGGCCTTCTTCATTTCGGGCCACAACGACCAGCGGGACTCGCTCGGCTTGATGGAAAGAAACACAACGCGGGCCTCCGGCAGCTTCGCGCGAACGATCCCCACAAACTTGCGGTAGTCCTCGAAGACGCGCTCGGCGGATTTGCCCGCGGCAATATCGTTATCCCCGGCATAGAAGACAATCACCTGCGATCTATAGGGGAATACAAGACGATCTGCAAAGTGGAGGACATCCGAGATGTGCGAGCCCCCAAAGCCGCGATTGACGACGGGCAGACTGGGAAAACAATCGTGCGTCCGCCACATGCGGATGCTGGAGCTGCCGACGAACAGCACGGGCTCCGCAGGCACGGCGTTCTTGCTGTCCCACTCCGCAAACGCCTTGATCTCCCCGGCAAACCGATTCGGGTCCGGGTCCGCCGGCGCGCCACCATATGTCGAGGTGACAGCACACGCGGAGAGCATCAACAACAGCCACGCCTTCGGTCCACCCATATACTCGTCTCCTTGACCATCAGATGCCGTTCCTCTGCAGGACACTGAATCTGCCGCCAACTTCTATAGTATCCACCGGTGGGAAGGAGTGTCAATGCGTCATGTGGATGCAAGCATCGTCCTGATGAGGGGGTGCGGTCCGAATACGGTAGCGGTACCTACGGCTTTTGTAGGGTGAGCGTCCCCGCCCGCCCATTGTGAAGACTCGCCATGGCTCGGATCGTCGTGCGAAGACGCACGACAAGGAGGCGAGCGCCCTCGCTTGCCCTACATTGCGGCCCAATTCGCCACCGGATGCCGACCACACCCGATGAGGGATTTCCTCGCCCTAAGGGGTTGACGCAAGGAAACCATCTGCTATATTAGACGTATACAAGAGGGATGCAATCGTGTGAATGCGTCGGTTGTGTAAACGATCCAGGCAAAACGCATGAAGATAACAATGGCTACCACCCATCACAATTTGTTCGCCACGGTCGGTTTCGCTGGTAGCATGCGTATCTGTGCTTCTCGCGCGCCCGCGTCCCTGACGCGCTCTCGTGGGAACAAACGCCCCCACTGCGCCCGAAACGACCCTCCCCTCTGCTCCATCTGATCGTATCGGCCAGCTTTCCATCCAAAAGGTAACCCGGGCGCCGGGTTGATGGCGTTCATACTCTGTCCAGGATGTGTCGGCCGGCCGACATCACGCTCTTCGAAACACGAAAACGCAATTCACCGTGGGCATGAAATCGCGGCCTCTCCCCGCGAGGGAAGTCCACGCGATGAAAGCATCACCAGACAATGGCGGCACACAGTCCGCAAAGGAGATGATTCGATGACCGAAAAACAAGTGCAGAACATCGTGGCGCAGGCAATTGCGGAGACCCCTTTGTACCGAGAGAAATACTACCACGTATGCTGGTGGGAGGACAAATTCCAGTGTCTTCATGCGCGCCATACGAAGGAGGTGCACGATGCCTTCTACAGTGCGCCCGGACAGGTCTTTATCGAGGGGCTGTCCCCCTACCAGTGGAAACTCCTGACGGAAAGGATCACGGATTTCTGCCACAGGCGACGCATCGAGCTGGACGCCTGCGCGGGACAAATGAACTCCGAACGCGGCGCCGGCATTTCCGGTCAGACGGCGCAGGTGACGGACTTCGACGCGACGCGACTGCGTAAGGTGCTGGCTGACGCCAAAGCATCAGGGTCGGTTCGGGATAGCTACCTCGACAGGCTCCAGCGACTGCTGGACACGGCGGATACGGTTCCGCCTCACGATGTGGCGGGTAACGTGGTGACGATGAACTCCAAGGTCCGCCTGAGAGACAAGCACGACGCCGAGATGACCGTAGCCCTGGTGTTCCCGAAAGACGCAGCGCGCAACGGGGATCAGGAGACGAGGAAGGTCTCGATCCTGACACCGATGGGTCTGGCGATTCTTGGGCGAAGAGTTGGACATCTGATCGCCAACCGCATCCGCATCGACGGGCTCGTGTACCAGCCTGAAGGCGCACGGGATTTCCATCTGTAGGCTCGCCACGGCCCCCATGACACGGAGGCGGGCGGCGGCGAATGCAGAAAGGAGATGCTATCATGAAGGAAGAACAGGTGCGACGCATGGTGGCAAAGATTATCGCCGCTGCCACCCGGGGCTTGGTGATGTCCTATGGGAAACTCAAGCATGATCGTTTAACGTCTGTCTTCTGCCATCACTTGATTTTGGACGTCACCGGGGTTGCATTGGGGCCCAGGGGCGAAGGGGCGGAGGCTGTCTGCATGGGACCGGTGCCGTCGGGGTATCGGGCGCAGGATCGATCCGCCGCGAGGTCTTCGAATGTCGCGGAGTCCAGAAGCGCGTAGCCCTTGGCGGGGGTGTCATACAACCAGACCGTCTCGCCGTCCGACGACAGCTTGAAATTCGCGTGCAGGCCCGGCTCATCCCCGCCGTCTTCATCGGCCCAGACGATCAGATACCCGCCGGGTCCGAGCTGAGTCCCCTGTGGGAACTGCCACTTGAGCGGGTTGATCGGATTGTCGCTCAGATACATCCCGGACAGGTCGATAGCTTGGTCGCTGATGTTCTTCAGCTCGATCCAGTCATCGTACTCGCCCTGCGGGTCGGCAACGGCGGACCGGTTCCTCGCCATGACCTCGTTAACAACTACCGCGGAGGAAGCCCCGTGCGGGTAGGTCACCACGTAGGCATAGACCTCATGTTCCGCGCAGGGAGGATCAAATGCCACAGTCCCCAGCCCATCGTCCGTCATAGCCTGAACGTAGTAGCGCAGCACCGTGCCCGCGGGATAGTCCGGCAGGGTAACACTGAAGATGTGCTCGGCTGTCTCGCCTTCGCCCTGGTGGCCCTCGTCGGTCATGGGCATCGGCGTAAAGAGGGCAAAGGGACCCGGCGCGACAAACAATTGGACGCCGGAGACAGCCACCGCGCTGCTGAGATGAGCTGTCACCGTAATAGTCTGTCCGGCTTCACGCTGGGTGGTCTCCTGAGTGACGGCGAGGATCTTGGGGACCGGCCGGTTCACCTCCTGATTCGACAGGATGGCGCTGCGCCGCGTTCGAACGAAACTCTTCAGTGTCTCGATGCCGCTGGTGAACGCCTGCGTGGTGTACAGCTTCTTCGTATCGGCCTTCACCTCATTCTCGATGAGAGCTCGATAGGCATCGATCTTCGTGGAAAGGCCTTCTTCCGTGAAAAAGGAATCCAGAATCGTGCGGACGTGGGCAAGGTACCTCTGGCGATATTGAGGAACAGCCATCAGGCGGTACATGACAGGCACCACCGGATCATCCGCCCGGTAGAAGATGGACCACCCCGCCCCAGTCATATTCATGGATTCATTTCCATCATACTGCATCAGGTGCGTCCTGCCGGTTCTCAGGCTCGTAATACAGGCAGTAATCGCTGCCGCGCTTGTTCACGTACCCGTCGTCATCCTGGAAGACGATCTCGAATGCGCAGACCCACAAGGCACGGTCCACGTTGAGCACGGGCTCCAGCTTGTCCGGCAGTTGGGCCAACGGTGTGTTGTTCAGCACGTCGCACACGTGGATCAGGCTGACCCAGGGATCGGCCTGCCCGCTGTTCTTCAACTCATAGACGCGTTCGTAGGCGGTCGAAGCAGTACCCTGCCAGGTGAGGGCCGCCACGCCGTTCGTGACACCGCCCCCGCCGCCTCCGGGGGCCTCAGCGATCGTGATCTCTCCAGCAGTCGCACGCGGTGGCACATCCGGTCCGACCGGAGTCACGGGCGTAGTGCCGCCGGGCGGGGTGCGGCCGCCGGGGACTCCCCCGCCTCCCATATCCCCTTGGGCACGCCAGCGCGTACCGTCGTTGCTGAGGAACCATTCCCGGATGAACTCGCCGTTGAGCTGCTGTATGTTGGCGTAGATGCCCCAGTTCTCACCGTTGATTTCAAGCCTGACGAAATTCGCCTTGGCGCTGGGGACCTGCTGCCGGCATGTGTTGGAGTAGAGCACCTCCCGCATGAACGTGGCGTCGCCGGCGCAGTTGATCAGGTTGAGCGTCTCGTAGCCCATGAGGCTCTGGCCCGGGATCGCGTGGTCGATCTCGATGTTGAAGGACTTCTTCTGGGAGGTCCCGGTCATCTGGTAGGACGTATTGCCGCGAAAGCGGACTCCCACGCTCTCATAGACGACTCTATCGGCCGTCAGCGTGGCGGGGAGATTCGTCCTGGACTGATAGTTGGTCTGTAACTGCTGCCACCAGTTGGTCTGGGAGAATTTCAACTGCAGGACGGGGATCGCGGTTTCATCATAGAGATCGCCCCCGGCAGCAAGGCTCACCCAGCACACAACGATCCCAATCGACAGACTCAGACAGGCTCTTGCTCTCATGACACACCTCCCCATGGCATACGTCCCCTCAGGCTTGTTTCGATGGCCTTACCGGGCGAAGGGCATCCGGGTCAGCCTCGACACCTGCGGGTCCCGTGGCTTTTTCATCCATAATTAGTCCCCCACCGCCACGGAAACGTAACGGAGTTTCCGTGAAAAGGAGCGAGATTTTTCCGGACGTTCCACAGCCAAGGGCGGCGTGTTGTTGAATCGCATTCCGTTGCCGGGTGGCATGCGTGGGGGTGCCGATGGTCTTAACGCCGCATCCATCGAGGAGGATCCACCGACACCCCCTTGTGTAAGAAGCCGCTTGTACAACTCGCTCGCCCATGGGGGGCGACACGTCTATTTCAGGTCATGTTTCTTCATGGACACGCTGATACCGCCGCCTTCGGAAAAGAAGAGCGTCTCGATGTCCGGGTTGGTCGTGATGGCTTCGAGGTACCTTGCATCGGCCATGCCCGGCGTGATGTTGTGCGCGACGATCAGTCCGCCCGGCCGCATCTTCGGCAGGAGCTTATTCAGGTAATCGATATAGCCTTCCTTGTCGGCATCGACAAAGGCCATATCCACGGGGCCTTCTACCTGCGTGACCTTCTGGTGCGCGTCTCCTTCGACCAGGGTGACGATATCGGCGACGCCGGCTTTCTTGAAGTTCTCGCGTGCCAGGGCGGCCCGCTGGGCATCGATCTCAAAAGTGGTGAGCTTGCCGCCGGTGGCCTTGAGGGCCAGGCATTGCCAGATCCCTGAATAGCCATTCGACGTGCCGATCTCGACGATGCTCTTCGCCCCTATCGCCTCGGCGAGCAGCCGCAGGAACCGGCCGCCCTCCGGGGGCACGTTCATCATGCCCCTTCGCTGACCGGCATTCATCTCGTCGAGCACAGCCAGAATCGCCTTCTCCGAAGCCCCTTTGGGCACAGGCGGCTTGAGGAGCTGCGACGACGCCTCACCCCCCGGGCCAAACCGGCCGCCGCCGGGACCCCGCATTCCCTCGGGCGGACCGCCGAGGCCCGGTTCCCCGGGCCGGCCCGGGAACTGCCGGCGCCGCTCCCTCATCTGTTTGATGAGTTCTCCGATTTTGTCCATGTTCTTCTGTTCATACGCCTTCTCAAGATCGTCAAGCCACGGACCCATCGGCCCGCCCTGGGGGCCCATGCGCGGGGCATTGCCCTGCCCGCCGCCCTGCCCCTGTGGGCCCTCCTGGGCCAGAATCAGGCCGACCGTGGTCAACAGTGCTACTCCCATCACTGCAATCGTGATCTTCTTTGCCATTGCCTGCTCCTTTCAAAGACCGCTGTGAGCGGCTGGTTGCAGATATCCCCTGACGCTTTTTCACTACCATAGTGAGCCCGCCCAAGCCGCGGTTACAACTCGGCAGAATTTTATTGGCGGGAACCAGAGGTGGGAGGACCATTTGCGGATTTATGATTTGCGATTTATGATTTACAATTGCAGGTGGGAGACGTGCCTCACTTGCAGCCTCGAGCTACTGTCTCGGCGGGAGCCCAAATCATAAATCAAAAATCGCAAATCATAAATCCTCTCACTCGTGCCGGAGGGCGACGATGGGATCGACCTTGGCGGCGTGCACCGCGGGGTACAGGCCGAAGAGAATCCCGGTGGCCATGCTGATGAACAACGGCAGCAGAATGCCGTTGACGGTAATGACCGTCGGCATTTCCGAGAAGTGGGTGATGAGCAGAGGGATGAGCACGCCGATACCCAGGCCCACCAGACCGCCGGCCATCGAAAGCACGACTGTCTCGATGAGGAACTGGTAGACGATCTGCCTTCGCTTGGCGCCGATGGCCCGGCGAATCCCGATCTCGCGGGTCCGCTCCGTGACGGAGGCGAGCATGATGTTCATGATCCCGATGCCGCCGACGAGCAGGCTGATGCCGGCGATGGAGCCCAGGACGATATTGAA
Source organism: Sedimentisphaerales bacterium (assembly GCA_963708075.1). Lineage (GTDB taxonomy): Bacteria > Planctomycetota > Phycisphaerae > Sedimentisphaerales > Anaerobacaceae > PLanc-01. The sequence goes on along the minus strand of OY970194.1, from coordinate 6,537,277 downwards.
CGTGCGCTTGGTGGCCTGGGCCTGCTTGAGCAGGGCCAGCGGGACACTGACGATGTACTCCTTCTTCTTGTGGAACTTTTCCAGCATTCGCTCGACGCCCGCCGCCACGGCCTCCACGTGCTCTGTCTGGTCCGCCTGGATGATGATCTGGTGCAGCTCCACGCGCTCCCGCTGGAACGAGCCGGAAGTCATTCTCGAAAATATGTCCCCGAAATAGCGCCGTGACACCTCCAGGGGGATATAGATGTCCACATCCTGGTCCGGGATCTGGATATTGCCCGCCTGTCCGCTCTCATTCCTGATGATGCCGATGATCTCGAATTCGCTGCCTCCGACGCGGAGCGTCTGGCCGATCGTGCCCTCCGTAGCCAGCAGCTTTCGGGCCCCGAACTCGGTGAGAATCGCCACAGGGGCCTGGTTCCGCTCGTCCGCGGGCAGGAGGACCCGGCCGGCCAGGACCTCTCGCGGCACCAGGTCGAACCATTCCGGGGTCGTGCCCACCACGCGAAGTTCCATCGACCGCTCGCGGAGACGGCAGTCCTTGCGTGTCAGCTTGACGGGCGCGGTCTGGCGGACGTTCGCGAAGCTGGTCGCCAGCCGGCGATGGTCCTCGTATGTCAGGCCGAAGACGCTCATCATGCTGCGCATCGAGCTCGTCGCCTCATCCTCCGCCGGCTTGATCGAGGAGATGATGATGTTCGTGCTACCCAGCTTGCGAATCTCGGCCAGCGCCTCCTTGCTGGCGCCCTCGCCGACGGAGAGCATGGCCACGACGCTGCCGACCCCGAAGACCACGCCGAGCATCGTCAGGAACGAGCGCAGCTTGTGCAGCAGCAGGTTCTCGATGCCGAGCCAGATGTTGCGTACGATTTTCGTTTGTCTCATGGCAATTTACGATTTACGAATTACGATCTACGATTGATGGGATACACAAAGCTCTCGCTCCTTCTGTGCCTTCGCATCCGGCGTGAGCCCAAAATCGTAAATTGTAATTCGTAAATCGTAGATCCTTTCACTCGTGCCTCAATGCCACAATGGGGTCTACCCTCGCCGCATGCATGGCCGGATACAGCCCGAAGAGAATTCCGATGGCCATGCTGATGAACAGCGGCAGCAGGATGCCGCGCACGGTAACGACCGTGGGCATGCGGGAGAAATGTGTGATCATGTACGGGATCAGCACGCCGATGCCCAGGCCGACCAGGCCGCCGGCCATGGAAAGCACGACCGTCTCGATGAGGAACTGGTAGATGATCTGCTTTCGCTTGGCGCCGATGGCCCGGCGAATCCCGATCTCGCGGGTCCGCTCCGTGACGGAGGCGAGCATGATGTTCATGATCCCGATGCCGCCGACGAGCAGGCTGATGCCCGCGATGGAACCCAATACGATATTGAACGTCCGCTTTGTCGCCTCCGCCTGCTTGAGCAGCGCCAGGGGCACGCTCACCACGTAGTCCTTCTTCTTGTGGAACCGCTCCAGCATCCTCTCGATCCCGGCGCCCACGGTCTCCGCGTGCCGGGGATCATCCACCTGAACGATGATCTGATGGAGCTGGACCATTTCCCGCTCCTCCGAGCCCGCCGTCCGCTTGGCGAAGATGTCCCCGAAATACCTGCGGGCCACCTCCAGGGGGATATAGACGTCGATGTCCTGGTCGGGGATCTGAATGTTGCCGGCCTGCCCGCTTTCACTGCGGATGATGCCGATAATCTCGAACTCACTTCCGCCGATGCGAAGGGTCTCGCCGACGGAGCCCTCCGTCGCCAGCAGTTTCCGGGCGCCGAATTCCGTCAGGATGGCCACGGGGGACCTCTTGTCCTCGTCGCCCTGCAGGAGCACGCGGCCGGCGACGACCTCCCGTGGAACGAGTTTGAACCACTCGGGAGTCGCGCCTACGACGCGGAGTTCCATCGCCCTCTCGCGCAGGCGGGATTCCTTTCGCATCAGCTTTGCGGGCGCCGTCTGCTGCACATTCGCGAAACTCTCGGCGATCCGGCGATGGTCGTCCACCGTCAGCCCGTAGATGCTCATATGGGAATGCACCGTGCTGGCCTGTTCCTCCTCCACGGACTTGACTGTCGAGACGATGATATTGTTGCTGCCGAGCTTTCGGATCTGGGCGAGCGCCTCCTTGCTGGCGCCCTCGCCGACGGAGAGCATGGCCACCACGCTGCCGACCCCGAAGACGACGCCGAGCATCGTCAGGAACGAGCGCAGCTTGTGCAGCAGCAGGTTCTCGATGCCCAGGAGTATGTTTCGTGCAATCTTAGTTTGCCGCATGGGCGCGTTCTTCAATTCTGTCGATATTACCGTCGATCATGTGGAGCCGGCGGTGGGCATAGGCGGCGATGTCCGGCTCGTGGGTGACCATCACGACAGTCTTGCCCTGCTCGTTCAGCCGGGTCAGGACCTCCATGATCTGGACGCCCGTGGCCGAATCGAGGTTACCCGTGGGCTCGTCGGCGAAGATGACCTGCGGGTCGTTGGTCAGGGCGCGGGCGATGGCCACTCTCTGCATCTGGCCGCCGGACAGCTCCGTGGGCCGATGGCCCAGGCGGTCGCCCAACCCGACCTCCTCTGCAAGTTCCTTCGCCCGCTGGGCGCTGCGGGCCGCGTCCCAGCCTAAGTAGTAGAGCGGCAACTCGATGTTTCGCTGCACTGTCAACTGAGGAATCAGGTTGAAGCTCTGAAAGATGAACCCCAGGTATCGCAGCCGAAGCTCACTGAGCGAATCGTCGTCCAGTTGGCTGACGTCCTTGCCGTCAAGGTAGTACGAGCCCGAGGTCAGCCGGTCGAGACATCCGAGGACATTCATCATCGTGCTCTTGCCGGAGCCGCTGGGCCCCATGATCGCCCAGAAATCGCCCTTCTCAAAGGTTATGTTGATGCTGCGAAGCGCATGGACCTCCTCCGTTCCCATCTGGTAGATCTTAGAGGCGTTTTCGAGTCTGACGATTTCCCGCTCGTTGTCCGGCAGCGTTACCTTGCGCATCTACTGTTCCCTTTCCGGTCGATCGGAGCCGGAACCCGCGCCGTCCCCGCGGCCGCCGGAACCTGCACCGCCTCTGCGACCGCCGGAGCCGGGACCTGCACCGTCTCCACGACCGCCGGAGCCGGGACCGGCGCTATCGCCGCCCTGCCCGCCCCGACGCTGTTGCCGCATTTGCTCCCGTTCTTCCGGCGACATGTTCTGGAAGCGCTGACGCATCTTTTCCGCCTGCTCGCGCTCCTCGGGAGTCATGTTCTTGAGGCGTTCCTGCATCGCCTTCTCGCGTTCTTCCGGAGTCATGTTCTGGAGGCGTTGTATCTGCTCGGGCGAAGGCATCTGGAAGCCCTGGCCGCCCTGCCGTCCCTCCCCTGGTCCACCGGCCTGCGGGCCTGTCTGCGGACCTGCCGCACCGGCGGGTGGTAAGCCGGCCTCCGTCCCATTGGCTGCCTTGAGTTTCTCACTGATCCGCTGGGCCATAGGATCGTTGCCGTCCGCACCGGCCCCTGCAAGCCTGGCCCCGGGCTCCAGGGTTGCTTCCTTCAGAGGCGGGGCCATCAGAACCATTTCTCCCTCGCTGAGCCCGCTCTTGATCACCACATAGCTGTTGTTGTCCAAGCCGATCTCGACCTTGCGAGGCTCGATCTGGCCATCCTTGACGACATAGACCGTCGGCTGCCCCGAGACTCGTATGACCGTCCAGACAGGGACATACACGACGTCCGTGTACTGCTCGACGATGATATCCGCCTTGCAGCTCATGCCGCTTCGCAGTCCAATGTCCATGGTTTCCAGGTTGATGTTCGTCGTGTAGATCTTCAGATCGGGGTTCATCCACATGCTCTGCGCGTTGGGCAGCGGAGCGATGCGGGCCACGGTGCCCATGAACGCCTTGCCGGGCAGGGCGTCCACTTTGACAATCGCAGGCAGTCCCGGACGGACCTTCTCAAGGCTCGCCTCGTGAACGTCCACCTCCGCCACAGACGACGCGGACTTCGGGATATAGATCAGCTCCTGTCGCTCGAAGACCTCGACACCGTCGGCCAGCGGTCGGCGGTCGTCACGGCCGAAGCCGCCGCGGGAGCTGGTCGCGTACACCACCATGCCATCCGCCGGCGACAGGATCGTGGCCTTGCCGAGCTGATCGTCGATCTTGGTCAGCTTGGCCACTTGACGCTTGTACTCCTGCTCCTTGGCCTCCAGGTCCGCTTTGGCCTGGACGTCATTGGCGTTCTTCTTGGCACAGGCACGCTCCAGGGCCATCTTCGCCTGCTTGACGTCGCTTTCGAGCTGGACAACCTGGCGTTGCTTTGTGAAGTTCTCCAGCAACTTGAGATCGTTTCTCGCCAGATCCAGCTTCACTCGTGACTGTGTCACCTTCAATTTATCCGCCTGCAGTTCTGTCTCCGAGAGATATTTCTCCTTCGCCAGTTTCTCGGACCACTCCAGCGTGTAGTCGGCTCGGGCCTTTTCCTCAGTAGAGATGGTGATGCTGTTCTTCGCGGCAGCCAGCAGATTCGCGTATTGCCCGCCATTGGGATCGACGTACTTCTTCAGGTCCTGCTCGGCGAAAATGAGAGTCAATTCGGCCTTGTCGACGTCGCTCTGGCCCTGGCTTTCCGTGATCTTCAGAGTCTCCTGGGCATTGATGAGGGCGGCCTCGGCGTTCTTCATGCTGATTTCCTGGTCGATCCGCTTGTCACTCATCGCGCTGACATCCAGCCGGACCAACTCATCGCCTTTCTTGACGGCCGTGCCCTCAGGAACGATCCAGATGATCGACGTCCTTCCCTCCACTTCGTTCCGGATGACCTCCTGCTCTTTGGCCTTGATCGCCCCGGACTCGAGAACGCTGATGATCAGGGGGCCCCGTATGGCCTCGAAGGTCGCCATGGCGCTCATGGGATCCTCGCCGCCCCGGACCACTTTGAGCCAGACCACAACTATGCCGATGGCCACGATGAGAATCGCCACGCCGGCAATTTTGTACGGCCGCTTGGCGCCGCCGCTCTTGCTTATACCCTTGTTAGATGCCATTTCTAAGTTCCTCAGGTGACAACTCTTGCCACAACCCCTCTTGCGTTATCGTCAGCAGGTCCAGATCTCGCTGGAGCTGCAATTCCGCGACGCGGTAGTTCACGACGGCCGAGGTCAACTGGTTCCTCGCCGACAGCAGCGCATCCTGGGCTTCGAGCAAATCGCGGATCTGTGCCCGGCCGGCCTCCAGGAACAACTGGGCACTGGCAACTCGCTTCTCGGCCACGACGACCGACTGCGCTTGAATTTTGAGGCTCTCCCGCGATTCCAGGAGCGTTCGCAACTCACCACGGATGGCCAGCTTGATCTGATCCTCCAGGTCCTGCACGCTTCTCGTCGCCCGTTCCAGATTGATCAGGCTGCTGCGGTAGGCGTTTCGTTCCCTGGTCCTCTCGATGGGCAGATCAAGCGAGAGCAGAGCCGCGTAACGCCCCTCCTCGAAGCTCAGGGCGCCATCATCATCGTTATCGGCGAACCGGGCCGAGCCGCCCAGGTTCAAGCCTGCCCGCAGGGCATCGGCGGCAACGACCACCTGCCTTTGTGCATCATAGACCTCGCCGTTTGCCGCTCGCAGGTCAAGGCGATTCTCCAGGGCCAGCTTGACCGCCACGTCCTCGTCGATCTCATACGGTCCGGCATCTTCCTTGCTCGCCGGGGCCAACACCACGTTGGCATCGGCCGGAGGAACTGCCTGGACCGACCCGGATTGCGACGCCTCCCTCATCATCTTCACGTACTCTTCCGCACGCTGGCGTAGTTGCACCATGTCATTCGGGTCCGGCTTGATCAGGGCATCCGTCGGCAGCCCGAGCGATCCCGTCTTGAAGGCATCCAGACGATTCTCCAATTGCTCCTGGGCGGAGATCCACCCGTTGCGCCCGCTCAATTCCCGCTGAACCGCCTGGTCCACCTGGATTTCCGGGATTCGCCCGGCATCGGCCTGGCGGCGGGACCAGCGGGCCGACCGGATTGCACTGCCGTAGTTGTCTCGGGCGTTCTTCACCTGGTCCAACTGGCGTAGAACCGCATAGTAGTCCTGGGCAACACCCACCGCGAAGGTCCGCCGGTAGCGGTCAAAGTCCCATAGGCTGTAAATGACGTTGCGTTCCGCCTGCGTCAGAGGCTCGGCGACGATCCACCGACCGGAGCCCCGAAGCAGAGGCAGCGACACCGACGTATCGGCAGTCAGCCCGAGGGTCGAGGCCCCGCCCTGGGTCAATAATTGCAGCAGATCGACGGCGATCAGTGAACTGACGTCGAGCCCATTCTTGAAGGTCCGCGTCACCCCGGCCGAAGCGCTCGTGTCCAGCGTCGTGACGGTTCTCGTCTCCCACCGTGTCCGTGGTGATCTGGCTGTCGGCCCCTGCGGCGAAGATGTTGCGGAAGGCGTTTCTCGCAAGGTCAAGATCGAGCGCCGACCTGAAAACATCTTCTTTGCGGGATTGGTAGTCGGGGCTATTGCGGGCCGCGATCTGCAGAGCTTCCATCAGAGAGAGCTGGAGGGCCTGGTTCGGCTCGATCGGGATATTCGCATCCGGGGAGGATACCTCCGGCGGGTACTCCTCGTCCGGCCAGTGAGCGACCGGCTTGAGCTTGTCCGTGCCCAGCGATGCCTCGCTCGAAATGGGCAGGCCCTGCTCCTCGATCAGCCGCCGACGCAGAATATCGCTGGGCCGCTCGATGCTCAGCGGCTCCGTCTTGCCCAAGGCCTCCTGCTGCTTGGCTTCGATGATTTTATCGGCCACTTCATCAGCCTTCTCCCGATGCTCCGTGGGCGTCCGACAACCGCAGAAGGTCAGAGCAATGCACACGAGGAGAATGAGGGAAACGAGACACTTGCTTGAGCCAAACGTCTGTAGACCTGCCTGTGAAGAATGTCGTTTCATGAACACGCCTAACACCTGATCCCATCCAGTATCGTCGCAGATTCACGTGGTGGCCGGTCGCGCCGACCGTGTTGCGGGCTTGCGAGCCTGCCCGCAATGTGCTGCTCACCGTCATAGATGCAGAGCACAGTTGCCTTGTGAGCCGCCGCCACGTGTCGGCACGACGCCACCAAGTACACTGTAGACGTTTCGAACGCCGGGCTCATTGCATCGAAATCACCGTTTCCTGCCACCGGTCCCTAAACTCCTGCCTTAATACTATTAAGTGGGCAGTGATTATATCGCGGTTACAACTTGCTGCAAGTATGTGGTTTGATCAGAGGCAAAAGTGGGTTTGCACTTGTCGACACGAGGTGCTATTCTCTGAGTGAATCAGGCTGGTGATGCCGGAGAATATGGCGAATGGGCGCGGGCTCGTCAGTACGGGGGTCCTGCTCCGACATGGGGATTGTAGAAATATGAAGATGGATGCACCTGTGGAACAGCCAGTGGAAGCCACCCGGGAGCGGCTGATGTCGCTCGATGCACTGCGCGGGTTCGACATGTTCTGGATTATCGGAGGCTACTGGATCGTGGGCGGTCTGGCCAAGGGGCTGGACAACCTGTGGTTCAACAAGTACATCCTGCCGCAGACCGATCATGTCCGCTGGGAGGGCTTCGTCGCCTGGGACCTGATCATGCCCCTGTTTCTCTTCGTCGTGGGGGCAGCCATGCCCTTTTCCTTCGCCAAGCGGCTCGGACCGGATGACAACAAGGCCCAGCTCTACGGCCACATCCTGTACCGGGTGTTTATTCTGTGGATTCTGGGGATGATCGCTCAGGGCCGGCTGCTCGAGTACGATCTGTCCAAGCTGCAGTTGTACAGCAATACCCTTCAGGCGATTGCGGCGGGGTATCTCATCGCCTCGCTGATCCTGCTGAACCTGGCGCTGCAGTGGCAGATTCTTGCGACGGGTGGCCTGCTCCTGGCATACTGGGCGTTGCTCACGCTCGTGCCGGTCCCGGGATACGGCGCGGGGCAACTGACCGAGCAAGGCAACCTTGCATTCTACATCGACACGCTCATTCTCGGCCGCTTCCAGGACGGAACGAACCCGCCTTATACGTGGATTCTGAGCAGCATGACGTTCGGCGCGACGGTGATGATCGGGGCGCTCGCGGGCCAGTTGCTGCGGTCGGACCGGACCAAGACCGAGAAAGTGGTGGTCCTGCTGATCTCCGGCGTCGCATGCGTCCTCCTCGGCTGGGCATGGGGACAGATCTTCCCGATCATCAAGCACATCTGGACAAGCTCGATGGTGCTGTACGCCGGTGGATGGAGCCTCCTGCTGCTGGGCCTGTTCTACCTGGCCATCGACGTGCTTGAGTTTCGCTTTCTGACCTCTTTCTTCGTGGTGATCGGCATGAACGCCATCGCCGTGTACATGGCGACGCACGTGTTCGACTTCCGTGTTCTCGGAGACATCTTCGTGCGCAACCTGGCCCAATGGACCGGCGACTGGCACGACTTCGTCCGCGCCGTCGCAGGCATGGCCATCCTCTGGTTCATCCTCTATTCCATGTACCGCAAACGCACCTTCATCAAGATATAGGACGTTGTCGCCGCCCCAGCGCCACGTGCCGACGTGAGAGAGATGATAGGCATCCGACGCACTTGGTGTGCGACTACGCTTCGTGGGGGGGCCGTGCATCCATCCTGTCATCCCTTCGACTATGCTCAGGGCAGGCCCTGAGCGTCAGCGAAGGATCTCCGCTGTGCATGGGAACAAGCGTTGGTTTCATTCGTGGGCCAGATGCTTCGCTTCGCTCAGCATGACAAATCCGGATAGCTCCCCCGAAGCGTAGTCGCACACCGCACTTGGGGTGTGGTCGGAATTCGGTGGCGGCGTGTAGCCACCGTGTGCAGACTGCGCCTCTTTCGTCCCTTACGGGACTGGCTTTTGTCCTCGGCCCCGGTTCCCCAGCGATAAATCGCTGGGCTATTCTCTATCGCCCTCCGGGCTTGAACTGCGCCTGCACGGGTCGATTACCATCCCGCAGGCGTTGCGGCTATTGGCTATCGCCCTCCGGGCTTGGACAGCACCCGGACGGGTCGATCACTATCCCGCAGGTGTTGCAGCTATTCTCTATCGCCCTGCGGGCTTGGGCTTCGCTCCAGTCCTCTTGCGTCGGCCCGTCCGCCCCACGGGGGCGATCGACACTAGCCCACCGTTTCAACGGTGGGTACGATAGTCAATCCTATCTCAAAGCCCCGTAGGGGCGAAAGAAGACTGGGCTGCGCTCTTGTGTCGGCTGGAATCCGAATCCGCCACCGTATGCCGACCGCACCCCCGCACTTGGGGTGCACGACAAAAAAGTGGCACTCGATCCGGGTGGCAGCGTCAAGGCCGAAGGCCTTGGCGATGGTTATGCTGCGTCCGAGGCAGGCCATCGCCAAGCTGCGCTTGACGCTGCCACCCAAGAGTCTCATCCTCGCTCTGCCACAATCTTGTCGTACACCCCGCACTTGCGGCAAGGGATTTTCCTGTTGACAGCGTCAGGGGCGGTTCATATCGTGCCATTCGCCGTGTGAGCGAGAGCGTTGACGGGCTCCGTGGTGACGTGACCTCCGCTTCACGGCCGTTTTTGCCGACAAGCGGATCTCAGGTGGGTTCGCTCGCGGCCACCTTGAGACCTGTTCCTGAAGATGTGAGAGATCAGTACCGATCATTTCAGGCGGAGGTGAATCGCCCGGACTCATGCCTCTGCTACATGTCCGGCAAGACCAGGAGAGATGTCACCGACCGGCGCGGCGTTTGGCAGTGCCGGGGGATGGGAGCGCCCCTTGCCAATTATTCGGGTCGTTGCCGTAACGGCCGGAAGAGATGCGCGTCAAGGACGAGCCTTGGCCGCCGGCTTCGACAGGCCACAGATCGACCCCGCTCGGGAAGCTCTCCGGATGGGCGCCGTCACTGAAGGAGACGCGGTCCACACAGATCCAGTGGCGAGTCCCCTCATCATCCGTCTGGCCCGGCCGGCTGAGTGTGATTGTATCGCCCGCGTCATTGAGCTTGCCCGAGCCCCATTCCAGAACAGGAACATCCGCCGCGATGGCATACCGCGCCTCACAAGCCAGCCGGTCCGCGACAAGGAGCAGATATCCGCCCGGCGCAAGGGTGATCGGCGGGTCGCTCGGGAAGAGCACCTCGATGCCGGGATTAGCCACGTCACCCGCAAATCGCCACGGCGAGGCGGCAGTAACGTCATACAGCGTCACGTCCGTGTCACCGGCGTTGAACAGCTCGACGTACTCGGCCTCACCAGGATTATCAGGATGATACATGATCTCGCTGATCACGATGGGCCCGACCTGCGGGCCGGCATTGGCCTCGCCGGGAGTGGGTTCGAGCAGAGCCGGGAAGTCCGAAACACCTGTGCTCAGGAGATAACGGCCGAATGCGACGCCGGGCTCGGAAGCGCCGAACTCCACCTTGTCGCTGTAGCCGGTCAAGGCCCCCTGCGAGGCCGAATACACATACAGCGTCTCGCCGTTCTGACTGAGGGCAAACGGCGTGTGACAACCCGGATCGGCGGCGTTGCCAAACTGCCCGTCCTCTGTGAGAACCAGGTAGCCGTTCGGCTCGACGACCGTGCCGGAGGCGATCTCATACCTGGCGGGATTGTCGGCGTTGTCACTGAGATACCAGCCGCCGACGTCCACCGGCCGGTCGGTCGGGTTATACAGCTCGATCCAGTCGGAGCTCCCGCGCGAGGCATTGGCCAGCAACTCATTGATTATGACGCCGCCCGGCTCCACGACGCCGGCGCCGTCGTCAGTCCCGGGTGATCCGCCAGGGCGGGCGCTCGGCCGCCACGCGCTCGCATCGGCCAGAGCATTCGGATCAGCCGCGGCAGGATCGCCCACGGTCAGGGAGTAGCCCCCGCCGTCGGTCATGTCATACCAGTCATCACGGTATTCGAAGGCCTGGACGAACATCCCGGCGGCGTCCTGCAACCCGATGCGTTCGCCGGCATTGTTGAGACTCCCCTCGTACCGCCCCACACATGGCAGGCCCTCGCCGTACCTGGCTGCAAACGCAGCCGCATCCTGGACGACCAGGCAGCGGCCGCCGGGAGCGAGCTCATAGGCGGGGAACTCGAAGCTGACGCCGTCGGTGAATCGGACCAGGCTCAAGTCGATTGTCTCGCCGCCGATGTTCGTCAGCTCGATGTACTCAGTATTGGGATCGGCGGGATTATACATGATCTCGCTGATCCGGAGGCTCTCGGCCACCGGCCCGACCGCAAACGTGGTCTCCGCCAGCGCGCTCCAGGTCGCGCCGGCACGGACCCGGGCCTTGACCAGCGTGCTGCGCGTCAGGCGAATCGGACTCGTGAGCGTCGACGGGCCGGCGGGTGTGTCGCCGGTGGCGCTGGAACTGACGAACAGCTCCGCGGCGATGAGGAAATCCGAATCAGCCGGTGAGATATTGAGCCCGTGGATGGCAAGCATATTGGCGCCCGGCTGCAACAGGCCGATGTGCTGTGAGATGTCGATCGCCTCGAAGGCGAGAGCGTCCGCATCAGGCCGATCCGTCACAGCGGCGGAACTCCAGGCGGGATTGCCCTCGAAGTTCTTCCTCGCCACTTCCATGCCGTTGAGGTGCGCGACGAAACCATCGTCATACCGCATCTTGAGCGTCATCAGTGTGAGCGTGCTCTTGTCCCCGTTGAACGTGAAAGGGATGCGGATGTAGCAGGAGGAGTTGATCGTGTACATCTGCGCGCCGACGTCTGTGCCGATGTAGCCCTGGTAGCCTATGCCGCGCTCGTAGCCGATGCCGCCGGAGGAGGCGATCCAGGCCGAGTCGTCGAAGGGTCTGGCCCCCCGCCAGTCGCCGATGTTCGTCCTTGAGGGGACAAGTACGCGTTTCGGCGCACCCGCGGTGACAAGGGTCGTGCCGACAGGCTGCGGCGGCGTGGTCTGCGAGGGTTCCGAGCCGTCCAGCGTGTAATAGATCGTACCCTGCCGGCCGGGCAGCATCCCCACGGAGTCGGTGGCGGCAATGTGGCCTCCATGCTGAGGGACGCTATTGACCGTAAATTGCGGGCCGTCGAAGGTGTACACGCCCTCGCGCGTGCAGGCGTTGATGAAGATCGGCTGCGCGCGGGCACCCAGGTGGCGGGAATGTACGTGTCCATGGAGGGGATGACGCCACGCAGTTGATCCCGCATTTCGTAGAATCGCCGCTGGACGTTCCCTACTGTCAGCGCGCCGCCGTTGTAGAAATGCCTGTAGAGACGATCCGCGAAGAGCATGCGGAAGTCTTTGTTCGCCTTCAGCGCACGATAGACCACGCTGTTCGCACTCCCCTGGCTGTTCAACTCGCCGAATCTGTCGAGTACTTCCTGGTTGCGCTCGAAGGTGCCCTCGGCGTCCCAGAGGAAGAACTTCCACTGCCCTGTCGGAGATCGCTCGCAGGCGGCCGACCAGTTGTTCTGAGGCCAGTCCCAGTCATTCGGCCACAAGCGGATGATCAGGTAATCGATGAAACACACCACATCCAGTCTCTTGCACATCTCGGCATAGAAGACGGGGTCCGCCAGGTTGTGATTGCGGGCGTAGTTGAGCATTTCATTCCACGAGATGGAGTCGCCGTCGCGGACGCCGCTCATGGTCATCACATCCCACGGCTGGTCGCTGTCGAACCATTGCTGGCAGGACTCCTCGGTGACCTGTTCCGTGGGATTGTAGTAACCCTTGTATTCGCCGTTGATGAAGAGGTTGGCGAACGTGCCGGCGCAGGAGACCTGCCCCATATCCCTGTTCAATCGGCGAAGCAGCTCGTCCTTGACGAACGGATTGTACGGGTCATTGTGCCCGGCGCGGAGGAGAACTGTGGCGTACTCCTGGGCATTGGACGACGGGAACAGCGGGTACTCGAGCCGCTTTTCGTCATATTCACCCCGGAAGTACAGGCGCAGGCCGATCTTGCCCGTATACGTCGACCAATAGCCATTCTGGCGCACGTAGCGAGGACGCGTGTAGTCGCTGCCGTGCACGCGCAGCCCGCAGTTCATCTGAAAGCCTTCGCTGTTATCGGGGAGAATCCACTCGGCGGAAACCGGACATTCCAACTCGCGATTCAGCATGTTGTTATAGCTGCCGACGCCAGCAGACGTCCAGACGCCGCCGCTGTACGCACCGCCGACGATGGCCATGACACCGCTCGGTTCGTAGAAGGTCTTGGCCGCATCACCGACGAGGGAGACCATGGGCAGAGACATCACTTGTGCGCGGGTGTCGAAGACGTAAGTCTGGGTACAGAGCCGGGTCGATTTCCAGCCCGGCTTGATGGCTGCGACGCGGAGGCACGTGGTTTTGCTGATTCGCAGCGGCCCCGTGTACGGGCGACCGGGCCGGAACCGGTAGCTCATGTCGTCCGGATCTCTCCCGTCGGTCGTGTACATGATCTGTGCATCCGCTGTATCTGTTGTGATCGTCAGATCGAAGGGGGCGGTGTAGAAGCCGTGCTCGTGGCTGAACGCCAGCGGGGCCACCTCGCCCAGGTAAGCCTCCTTGTTCGCCTTGCCGGGCGTCGGTTCTGAGAAGAACAGCAGCGCATCGTTCGCATCCGGGAATCGGCCGTAAGAGATGTCCGCCGTCTGCTCGCCAAAGGTGAGGCTGTCGATCAGGGTCCGGCCGTCCGCCGCGAAGAGACACACCTGCTCTCCGGGGGCACTCAGCCGGAAGGACGCATGAAGACCGGTGTCACCGACATCCCCATCGGCCCAGACAACCAGATAACCCTTGGGAGCCACGACCGCGGCCTTGGCGGGGAACTTCCACTGGGTCGGCTCGGCCGGGTCATCGGTCAGCCACATGCCTGCCAGGTCCACGGCCACGTCCCCGGCGTTGTAGATTTCGAGCCAGTCGTCGAACTGTCCCTGTGGGTCGGCCAGGCTCGTGGCGTTGGAGGCCATGACCTCATTGATGCGAAGCAGCGGCTGCTCTGCGACCGGCTCATCACTCAGGACCGGGGGCGAAATGGCCAGGGACGTAAGGCATGCATATAAGAAGATGGTGACAACAGACGACGGCCTTGCTCTTTTCATCGCGGTCTGCAACTCCAGGTTGTCCTATGTTGACGGGTCGGTCCTTCCCGGCCCTCCATCCATGCCGAGGAGCGATGCAGAGCGCCGGAGACCCGGACTGGGCCCCCTGCCGATTTCCGGTCCTCCTCGCAAGCTACACCCATCCTTAGTATAGCAGATGGCAGGCTCTAAATCGAGGAAATTGTGCGGCCATCGAGCATCAGACAGGCAAGGGACACGGGATCGCACTGCGTCGCCGCAAATGGACGACGTGTCCGTTATGGACGATGCGGACGCAGTGGACGGCGCGAAGCCGGCGAAGCGTCCACCTCGTCCACTCCGTCCACACAGTCCACTAAGTCCATCGCTACGCTCTTCGCTCCGCAGGCCCATCCGGGCGGTGTTGCAGGTACCGGCGGATGCTCCGGATGCGGACCTCCGCGCTCGGATGCGTGGAGAAATACTCCCCCAGGGCCGCAGGATCAGACGACTTGCTCAGCTCCGCCAGGCGTGAAAACAGCTCGGCGGAGGCATCGGGCTTGTAGCCCGCGGCCATTACGAGCCGCACGCCCAGTTTATCGGCCTCCAGCTCCTGGTCGCGCGAATAGGCGGTTTCGAGGAAGCGCAGGCCAACATTGCGCAGCCAGGGACCGAGGGCTCCGCTGACTGGAGCTGCGCGAGCCGCCATGGAGACCGCCGAGTTGGTCACGATGCGCTCGATGGCATGACGGCGGATGACGTGGGCCATCTCATGGGCCAGGACAAAGGCAATCTGATCCTTGTCCCACCGGCATAGCTCGAGGATGGGCCGGCCGACAAAGATGAACCCCCCGGGCAGAGCGAACGCATTGGGTTGCCCCCCTTGGAAGGCGTCGAATCGGAACAACCTGAGCCGGTTTGCCACACAAGCAGAAAGCCGGCCGCCAATCTCCTGCAGCGTTTCGGCCGCCTTCGAGTCCGGATCCATCGTAAGCTGGAGCTCGGCTTCGTGCGCCAGGTCCAGCCCTACCCCATGCTCCAGCCGGATGGCGTCCGCCTCCGTGCCGGCCAGGGACTCCCACATCCACCGGACCTTGCGGACCTTCGGCCCCAGTTTCCTGCCCAGGTTATAAAACAGGCCGTGTGCCATAGACATAGATTTCCCCATGATTCGCTGTGCGGAATGGATCACGTGTAACGCACAGGGCTCAATCAGGGACTATTATAGGTGAACGTCGAAACTAAAGCAAAAGAGTTGAAAGGCTCGGCGGCAAGGAATATTATAGGGCATTACCTTGTCGGCGAAGGGACACAGAGATCCGCATGGCGCGGTGTTAAGACAGGCGGAGATTCCCGCCGCCGGACAAAGTATCGAGCTTGACAATAGCCCGACACGCCGGTATCATGGTGATATAAAGGTTTGTTTCTGCAAATCTTACCGCTGAATGGTCGGTCACAAACGAGCCGGCGAAAGGCATGCCGGCATGCAGGGCTGATCTTTTCGTTTTTGGAGTTGGTGGGAGTATGACCCCTGAACAACCTCTCGATGCCCGCAAGGCCCTTGAGGGCGAGCCCCAGTTGGACAAGTACTTCAGGGTCGCGATCAAGACGCAGGCAAATGACATTCATTTGAAGGTCGGCCAACCGCCCAAGCTGCGGCTGTACGGCGAATTGAAAAACACCACGGGTGAGGTTCTGACCGCTGAGCGAATGGAAGAGCTGGTCTTCGAAATCATGAGCCCGGCCCAGAGGGAGTTCTTCCAGAAAAATGGGACTCTGGATTTTGCCCACGAGGTCGGCGGGGAGAACCGCTTTCGAATCAACGTCTTCCGCCAGCGGGGCGTCGTCAGTCTCGTGGCCCGGCGGGTCAGTACCTACGTCCCGTCGTTCGAGAGCCTGCACCTGCCACTTATCGTGGAAAAGATCGCCGAGTCCCGCCAGGGCCTGGTGCTCGTCGTCGGCCCCACGGGCTGCGGCAAGACGACGACCATCGCGTCCATGCTGGACTACATCACCCGGACCCGATCCTGCCATATCGTGACCATTGAAGACCCCATCGAGTATCTGTTCAAGGACAACAAGGCGATCGTCTCGCAACGAGAGATCGGGATCGACGTGCCCACCTTCGAGGACGCCCTGACGTTCCTGATGCGCCAGGACCCGGACGTCGTGTTCGTCGGGGAGATGCGCGATTCCAAGACTGTAACAGCCGGCATGCGGGCGGCGGAGACCGGGCACATGGTCATGGGGACCATGCACTCGTCCAATGCCTCCCAGGCCGTCCACCGCCTGCTCGACCTGTTTCCCCAGAACGAGCGCGAGCTGGTCCGCCAAGCCCTGGCGATCTCTATCCGCGCCATCATCAGTCAGGCCCTGCTGCCCTCGATCAGGGACGAGATCGACCGCATTCCGGCGGTGGAGGTTCTGCTGGCCAGCCCCGGCGTGCGAAAGCTCATCTCCGAGGGCCGCGAGGCCGACCTGCCCAGCGTCATCCGCGGCTCGCAACGCGATGGCATGCTGGACCTCACCGAGAACCTCTGCAGGCTCGTCCAGGAGGGGTGGATCGATCCGAAAGACGCTTACAAGCACGCCCCGAACTCGGACGAACTCAAGATGGCGCTCAAGGGCATTCGCACCACCGCCGAAGGAATCCTCTGATGCCTGTCGAGAGCGTGCCCGCCGTGCGTCACAATAGCATAGCTTTGATAACGGAGCAGTAAATGCCGGACTTCCTGTTGATGGCCATCGAGTATGGCGGCTACATCTCGGCCGTGAAGCTGGTCGTGTTTCTCGTCATGTATCTCCTGTGGCTCCTGCTGATCGGCTGGGCGTACAAGGACGCCAAGGCCGTAGAAACCAAAATCGGACCGTGGATGGGACTGCTGCTGGGGACGGGCGCCGCCGGCATCCTGCTCTGGTGGCTGATCCCCATCTTCCCCGTCGGATTACTGGCCTTCATCGTCATCGGGGGCGCAACCGCCCTGGCCTACGTCAAGCATCGCAACGCGCGCGTCCTGGACTTCGATCGCGTACTCACGGTCGAGCACGCCAAGAGCCTCTTCAGCACGTCGGACAAGCTCGAGGCGATGCAGGGCTTCATGTTCATCACGACCAACAACAACGAGGTCCCGCTGCCCGAGCCCCGGACGCCCACGTTCTTCGGCTACCGGACGGCGTATGAGGTCCTCAGCGACGCCAAGTGGCGCCGGGCCGACACGATCATGTTCGCCCCCAAGAGCGAGAGCTACGAGGTGACGTACAGCATCGACGGCGCGCCGGCCAAGCAGCCGGCGATCCAGCGCGAGCAAATGGACTTTCTCATCCATTTCATGAAAGAGCTGGCCGCACTCGACGTGAAGGAGAAGCGCAAGCCCCAGAAGGGCAAGTTCCGCACGCGTCAGAGCAAGGAGAACACCGACTGGGAGATTCAGACGGCGGGCTCGACGGCCGGCGAGCAGGTCCGGCTCAAACATGTCACCAAGAGCGAGTCGATGCGGTTGCCCGACCTCGGCATGGGCCCGGATCAAGTGGAGCCGCTCGAGCGGTTGCGGCAGGAAGGCAAGGGCCTGTTCCTCATCACCGGGCCCAAGAAAAGCGGCATCACCACCACCATGTACGCCCTCGTGCGAAACCACGACGCGTTCATGAACAACATCAACACCATCGAGAAGGTGCCCTCGTCCAAGCTGCTCAACGTCACGCAGGTCGTGTACTCGCTCACCGACACGGGCACCACCACCTACGCCAAGAGATTGCAGACCATCGTTCGCATGGGGCCGGACATCGTCGGCATCGGCGAGTGCGAGGATGACGAGACCGCCAAGGTTGCCAGCGCCGCCGCCAAGGACGGCAAGATCGTCTACATCGTGATGAACGCCGACAGCGTCCTGCAGGCGCTGGGCAAGTGGCTCAAGATGGTCGGCGACAGGAAGCTGGTGGCGGAGACGCTCGTCGGGATCAGCAACCAGCGGATGCTTCGCAAGCTCTGCGACGAGTGCAAGCAGGGATACGCCCCGAACGCCGAGCTGCTTAAGAAATTCAATCTGCCCGCGGAGAAGGCCAAAGTCCTGTACCGCCCCGGCAAAGAGATCTTCGACAAGCGGGGCAAGCCCTCGATGTGCCAGAACTGCCAGGGCACCGGATTTGTCGGGCGGACCGGGGTCTTCGAGATGATCGTCCTGACCGACGAGCTGCGCAAGGCCGTCCGGCAGGTCAAGCAACTGCCGGAGCTGGGCATGCAATTCCGCCGGGCCAAGATGCTCTACCTGCAGGAGCAGTCGCTGCGAAAGGTCATCGCCGGCACCACCGCCATCAACGAGATGCTCCGCGTGCTGGCCGCAGGCAAGAAAGAGGCCGCTGAGGCGTCCCAGTAAGAAGATGAACGGCGTGCATTGCACACCCTACAGGCCCCAACGTGGCGCGCAATATGCGTAGGGTGTGCATCGCACACCTTCCCCTGCTGAGGATTTCGGGAAAAGGATATATTTCGGAGAGAAATGCAATGGTTCCTTTAGTCATGCTCGCCATTATGGCCGGATGCGCCGTCTTCCTCTTTCTCAAGGGAACGCTGGTGCACGGCATCACGATGGTCTTCAACGCGGTCATCGCGGGCTTTGTCGCGTTCGGCTTCTTCGAGATCCTGTCCCGCCTGCTGATCAAGTATTCGCCGGGCATTGCCGTGTGGGCGCCGCTGATCTGTTTCGCGCTGCTGCTCATCCTGGCGTTCGCACTTCTTCAGACGGGGGCGATGCAGCTCATCAAGGGCAAGACCGATCTCGGCAAGCTGCCCGAGCAGATCGGCCGTCCGGTGTGCGGCGTGGTTCTCGGCTACCTGATCACGGGCTACGTGCTCGTGGCGGCGTCCATGGCCCCCCTGCCCAGCCAGTACCCGTACCCGCGATTCGACACACGCAATCCGAACCCGTCCCGGCCGAGCAAACCGGTCCTCAGCCCGGACGGTTTTGTCACGAGCTTGTTCGCCACCGTCAGCGGGGGCAGTTTCAGCGCGATCGGCGAGCCGAAGAGTTTTGCCGTTCTGCACGCCGGCTATGTGGATCAGCTCTACCTGAACCGTCACAAGATCAACGAGAAGGTCCCGCTCATGACGAGCATGACGACAATCGACGTGCCTAAGGGCGGGGTCCGACAGGCGCCGGACAGCCTGCGGGACGCCGAGGGCAAACCGATCTCGATTTCAGGGGGAGAGAACCTGATGCTCGTTCGCGTCGAGTTGGCGTCTCGCGGCTTGAGGGACGCCGGCAAGTTCACGCTCTCGCAGCTTCGGCTGGTCTGCGGAGCAAGGAACGCCGGCAAGTCGCTGCTGACCGGGGCAGGCCAGGCCGTCTATCCCCTCGGATACATAGGTGGCAAGGGCCGACTGGAGCGAAAGCCACTCGGCGAAATCATCACGGCAGAAAGCACCACCGGCGACGCCGTGAAGATGGATCTCGCCTTCGCGGTGCCGGGCAGCCTGACGCCGCTGCTGCTGCAGTTCAAAAGCAACGACGTCGTGCAGGTCCCCACGCCGGCCTCGCGAGAAGAGGCGCTGGACGTGGTGCCATTCGGCTCATCCGGTTCCTCCGAGGCGGCTGCGTCGCCGCAGGCCCCCGCCCCCGAGCCCGCACCGGGCTCACCTTCGCCTTCGCCAAATGGCAAGAACGGCAAGAAGGGCAGAGACAGGACGAAGGAGCGAGTGGAGGGTTTGTCGGGCACTTCCCTGGGCGAAGAGTGACCTTGTGACGTGCTCTCCCCTGGCGGGCCCCCCTCCGAGGTGAGTGCCTGTCGTCGTGCATGCCGCGACTTCAACGGATCGCCTGCGCCGAAGACAGACGTCGTGACAGGTTGCGCCGCCGGGCATGGGACAGCGCGACCGCGGCGAGTGGTTGTCAGCCGGAAACGCTCGCCGTGGCCAGATCCGCCCCCGCCAAATGCTCCAGATAGGCGTTCAACTCCTGCTCGGAAAACTTGGCAAGGAATTCGGGCTTGGCGCTCTTGTTGATTTCGCAGATCCGGTCGATCAGTTCCTTCTTATCCATGCTCATGCGTCCTTCCTAGTGACTCTAAATCTTCACCCCAGACTTGCCGCCATATCGGCAGAAAACAGTCGCCACTTTAATGTCGCGACGCCGCCGCCCCCAATGCCCCATAACCCAACCCCCAATAGACAACCCCGCCCCCGCCTCAACCCACAACCTGTAGTCCCCTCCCCCGCCGCCCGTCCGCACCTGCATCAATCGCCCCATAAAATCCCCCCCGCCAAATACGATGTCCCCCGGCAAAAATTATTCGAGAATTGTCCCGCCCGTCAGGTAATCGCCGGAGAAATCTGAAGCAAGGAACGCGACGGCAGAAAGCACGAAGCGCGAAATCCGAAACAAACCCTAACGACCCAAATCTGAATGACGGAAACGCGGCCGCAGGCCGACATGCCCGTTTCAAATTTCGGGCTTCAGGCATTCGTGCTTGTTTCGGATTTCATTCCGTTGTGGCTTTCCACCACAACCTCTCGATTCGAGGGTCCACCGCATCCGCGTACTCCACTCGTATCGGTCTGGCCGTGACTCAGACCCCACCCGCGTCTATGCCGATGGTCAAGCACTGAGAGTTGACCTCGAATGCCCCGCGATTCCACGCGGGCTGTCAAGTGTCAAGAGTTGACCCCTGATCTTGCTCTCCCCTACTGGAAAGAGCACTAGATTGTTGACTCAAGCCAATTATAATTTCCATCTACGGTCTTGAAGAGCTTGAATCTAAAGACCTGAGTCTTTATAGACAGAAACGCAGGCTTATAACTGATCTTCAGTGAAAAGGATGCGGAGTCAGCTCTACTCCCTACAAGGCCTAACATCTTTGCAAGCTCCAATGGTTCAGAATGTCCTGCCTTTATCTCAGGAAATCGCACAACCCGCTTGCCAGCCAATTTGCCCTCGCGGTCATGTGTATACATTGTAAGGGGAGTACTAACACTTGCACTCAATTTGCTGTCCTCCAAGGAGCAGACAACATTCGTGATTGCAAAGTTGCCGTTATTCGCAATACTTATGTGCGATTCAAATGGGAAATTACTGTTGCTGGGCATTTCTATGGACGCTGTTACCCTAGGTAATATGAAATAATAACCTAGCCAGAAATTGAGTAGGACAGATAAGAGGCCAATTAGACTACATGCTAACTTTATAACACGCGATACTCTGCCGACTTTGGTCGGAACCTGTGCCTTTTCTTCTTGTATAGTGTTGTGGTTATCTGTCCTTCCGCGCTTTGGCGCTTGGTCCTGATGCGCCTCGCAGTATTCAGACCCAGGCATGCGATCACTTCCACAGCCTTTTCCTTTTCGATTTATTCCTTTACACTTGCTCATGTAATCAGCTCAGAATTTAGATGCAACACATGATGTCCGAATTCGGGGGACGTCATACCTATTTCTTCTGTCGTCCTGATACTACACGCCGGCGACCATAACGTGACCGCAGCGCCTCGCGCGGGGGATCCAACAACTTCAGGCTGCTTGTGGATGTCATTCCCCCCCCCCCGCCACGCGTGAACCGACCACTGCCGCGTCCGCACCGGGCGAGTCCCTAAGATTGTCCGTCTCCTGTACTGCCACCACGCGATTCTCTCCAAATGCCACCCGCAATTGTAGCTTGTCCGGTCGCGCACGTCAAGCGGACAAGCGAGAATTCCGGGAAGACAACCGCGTGGGTCAAGGACCCACCCTACGAGCGGGCCCGGGCCACTTTTCACCCTCTTCGGACAGGCCGGAAGGGCAAGAGGAGTCCCCCAGCCGAGGGCGGCTGGGCTACAGGTTTCTTCCGGGACGTCGATCTCGGTTCCGGCCGGGAAACTTCTCGGCATTCTTCCGGATTTCGCTTGACAGAAAATATGGTCGTTTGTACAATTCCTGAATAATTGAATAGCGAGTTGTGACAAGCGAGCCGAACTTGTTCCCCGCAAGGTCCGGCGGATGGCTTGTGTCCTATGTTCGTGAGACGGGACTGTTGGTTCCGTCGCTTCGCGATGGGAGTTTGCCGCTTCATGGCCTCCAGCATGGTTCGGGCTGGCGTCCTTTTCCAGGGCACAGGTGACCAGCGGTGCGTGCGATCTATCATGCGGGTGGCCTCAATGCGAAAAACTCGCTTGCCGACGCCCCGTCGGCAGGTTCCCCCGAGTTCCGGCGGATTCTACCGGCGGAGAAGAAACAGGCTTGGCGGAAGGATCGATTCTGTGAAACAAAGCCAATCGCGGGGCTGGGAGCCCTGGAGATTGCGGATTGTTGATTGCGGACTGCGGATTGAAAGACGGGAGGATGCGTAGCCGGGCTGTGTGATGACAGGCGTATGCAGGTGTGTGGAACAAAGCCAATCGGAAAGAGGTTTCAAGTTGGAAGTGTGAAGTGTCAAGCGAAGGCCATGCCGTACGAAACAAAGCCAATTCGTGGAGGGCGGGATAGGCGCTAAGTCCTGTTCTGGGAAAAGGTTATGGGAGCAAGATGGTGAGGGCGCGTCTGCGAAAACAAAGCCAATTCTGCGGCGATGGGGCCGCCGGTGGGCACAGCCGCCTACGAGACGTGCAGGTTTCCGTGTGCCCGACCGTGCGAAACAAAGCCAATTGCCGGGAGACAGGCAGCAGGGAGTCAGACGACGGACTGTGTGAAACAAAGCCAATTTCGAGAGCATGCCGGCTCGCAGGAGGATCGGTCGTGCGAAACAAAGCCAATTGGTCCTGCCGGACGAGCGGTGGGCGCAGCCTATGCTACTGAATGACGTAGCCCCGGCCATTCGAAACAAAGCCAATTCCGAGAGCCCGCAGGCGGATGGAGAATGGGTTGTGCGAAACAAAGCCAATTTGTCGGGAGTTGCAAGTTTGAAGTTGCAGGCGTCAGGCAGGAGGGGCCAGCCATGGAACTACCCAGCTTCACACTTCAAACTTCACACTTCACACTCTCCGGAAGAACGCCTTGGCTTTACGGGCGGGTTTCAAACCCGCCCCTACAGGCAGGCGCCGTTGTGCGAAACAAAGCCAATTATTCGCAGAAAAAGGCCCTTGAGTATCCCCTGGAAACGTAGTAGTATTGGCAGTTTTCAAAGGTAAGTGTAATTCTGGAAACGTCGTTGGAGGTCAAAAAGTGACGGCAACGGGCGACATTCGGAACGTGGTTCTGTTAGGACATGGCGGCAGCGGCAAGACCTCGCTGGCCGAGGCGATCCTGCACCTCACCGGGGCGATCAACCGGCTGGGAAGCGTTGACGAGAAGAGCACCGTCAGCGACTACTACGACGAGGAAAAGGAGCATCAGCACTCCATCCTGGCGTCGGTCATGTTCGCCCAGTACGACGGCAAACTGATCAATATTATCGATGCGCCGGGATACCCCGATTTCGTCGGTCCGGCGATTGCGGCGATCCCGGCCGCCGAGACGGCGATCATCGTTATCGGGGCCGCCGCCGGCATCGAGACCAATACCCGAAAGATGTTCCAGCTCGCCGGGGAGCAGAAGAAGCCCCGCGTGATCGTTATCAACAAGGTCGATGCCGAGAACCTCGAGCTGCCCGAGCTGATTCACATGATTCAGGAGACCTTCGGCTCGCAGTGCCGCTGTGCCAATCTGCTCTCGGCGGACAAGAGTTCCGTCATCGACTGCATCGTCAACAGCAGCGGTAGCTCCCCTGTGATGGACGTGGCCGAGGCTCATACGCAACTGATCGAGAGCGTCATCGAGGCGGACGACGCCCTGATGGAGCGATACCTTGGCGGCGAAGAGATCCCCGCCGGGCAGATTGCCTCCGGGTTCGTCAAAGCCCTCGCTGCGGGAACGCTCGTGCCCATCGTTTTCACCGACGCCAAGCATGAGATGGGCGTGAAAGAGCTGCTGGACTTCATCACGAAGTACACGCCTTCCCCGCTCCAGGCCGGGCCGGTGAAGCTGGTCGGCGACGAGAACGCATCCGAGTTGAAACCCGATCCTGCCGGGCCGCTGGCGGGAATCGTCTTCCGCGTGGCGTTCGATCCGCGATCCAACATGAAATACTCGAGCATCCGCGTTTTCAGCGGCACGCTCAAGTCCGATACGAACCTCATTCGCAACGACGAGAAGAAGGGCGTGCGGCCGGGGCATATCCTCAAATCCCAGGGTGGCGAGATCAAAGAAATCGACACTGGCGTCGCGGGCGATATCGTCACGCTCGCCAAGGTCGAGGAGCTGAGAATCGCAGACCTCGTCTCGGACGGCCGGGTGTCGGGCAAGTTCGATATGCCCGCGTTCCCGGAGCCGATGTTCGCCCTGGCCATGGAGCCGGCCTCCCGCGGCGACGAGCAGAAAATCGGTGGCGCCTTGGACCGGCTGCGCGAGGAAGACCCGTGCTTCCGGACCACCCGCGACATGCAGACCAAGGAGCTGGTGGCCCAGGGGCTCGGTGATCTGCACCTTCGCGTCATGATCGAGAAGATGCAGAACCGCTTCAAGCTGTCCGTGAACACAAAGGAGCCCAAGATCCCGTACAAAGAAACGATCACGGGCAAGGCCGAAGGGCACTATCGTCACAAGAAGCAGACCGGCGGCGCCGGCCAATTCGGCGAGGTGTACTTGAATGTCGAACCCGCCGATCGCGGCAGCGACCCGCCGCTGCAGTTCAGTTGGGACATTTACGGCGGCACGATCCCGGGCCAGTACGAGCCGGCCGTTTTCAAGGGCGTCAATGACGTCATGCAGAGCGGCCCCATCGCGGGCTTCCCGATGCAGGACGTTAAGGTTTCCGTCACCGACGGCAAGTATCACCCCGTAGACTCGAAGGAAGTGGCCTTTCGCACAGCGGGCAAGGGCGCATTCATCGACGCGGTGAAAAAGGCCAAGCCGGTCCTGCTCGAGCCCATCGTCAACATCGAAATCACGATCCCCGCTGAAAACGTGGGCGATATCGCCGGCGACCTGTCCTCCAAGCGAGGCCGCGTCGTCGGGCAGGACATGCTGCCGGGCAACTACATCATCGTCAAAGCCCAGGTCCCTCTGGCCGAAGTGGCCCAGTACACCAGCCAGCTCAAAAGCGTCACCGGCGGCCGGGGCAGCTACACCATGACCCTCAGCCACTACGAGCCTGTACCCCCGAACGTCCAGCAGCAGATCGTCGCCCAGTACGGCAAGAAGAAGGAGGAAGAGGAAGAGTAAAGACGCATCGGGCGTCCGTACGGGCGGGTTTGAAACCCGCCCCTACAAGCTCCAAGACTTACGACGGGCCTGGCAATCACGCGATGCCGGGCTCGTTTCTTTATTCTCACACGGCATGGTGCTACCGCCCCATGCGTTCCATAGAAATTCTTGCCTATTTTCACATTTTTCGCTTGCAATCTACTACGATGCGTAGTACTGTGTACTGGAGTAGCAACGGTTGGTGTCCTTCTTCGCATGGAGATAAGCCTATGACACGCAAACCATTGGACGATCTGGGGGAGCTTCAGCGGGCAGTTCTGGAAGCCGTGTGGAAACTGGGCGAGGCCAACGTGCACCAAGTCCGGGATCGGCTCGCCCAGAAGAAACAGCTTGCCTATACGACGGTTCTCTCGGCTATGCAGAAGCTGGAAAAGGCCGGCTGGCTCCGGCATCGGGCCGAGGGCAAGAGCTACGTGTACCTGCCCACACAGACGCGCGACCAGGCCGGCGCCGGCTCGGTCCGGCAGTTCCTCAATAGCATCTTCGCCGGCAACGCGATCGCCTTGTTCCAGCATCTGATCCGCGAGGGCAATTTGAGCGCCGACGAACTCGGCGAATTGAAACACCTGATCGAACAGAAAGAGCGGGAAACAAAAGAGGAGGGCAAACAATGATCAGCGAAGTCTTCACACAACATCCGTGGCTCTGGCCGCTGGCCTGGCAGAGCACAGCTTGCCTGGCGGCGGGACTTGCAGGCAGTATTCTCTTGCGGCGCCGGCCGGTCCGCGCGCATCAACTGCTGCTGCTGTCGCTGCTCGCGGCGATCCTGATCCCCGCACTGAGCCACGCGGTGCGACAGAATCAATGGGGACTGTTCGTGGCGGAGCGAACAATCTCCATCCGCGAAGCTCAGCCGTTCTTCGTAGAGACTGACCCTGCAACGACCGCTCCAGCCCCGGTGAGCGACACGGCCGCTGAGCCAGCCGGCGCTGGCGTGACGCTGTCAAGGACGGTTGCACCTGTGACGCCCAGGTTCCAGTGGCAAACCGCCCTGCCACTGCTGTGGCTCGGGGCAACCTCGACTCTGCTGCTGCGATTACTGGCTCGGCTGCTCCTGGGTCTGAGTCTCGTCAGACGCTCTGCGCCGGCACAGAGCGCTCCAATCGTGGAGGCCCTCGACAGTGCAAAGGCCAAGCTGGGAGTCCAAGACAATGTGATCGTGCGTGCCAGCGGCCACGCGCGCAGCCCGGTCATCTGGTGCTGGGGCCGACGGCCGGTTCTGCTCGTGCCGAGCGGCTCCCGCGGCGACGCACGCCTCGATTGGTCGAGCGTCCTGTGTCATGAACTGGCCCATTGGAAGCGGCACGATCACGTCAGCGCGCTGCTTGCCGAGCTGATGATCTGCCTGCTGCCCTGGCAGCCATTCTCCTGGCTGGTTCGCTGGCGGCTGGCGGACCTGAGCGAAGAGGTCTGCGACGATTGGGTGATCGCCTCCGGCCAGGTGGGCACGCGTTATGCACGCACGCTATTGGGTCTGACCGCTCTGGGCCAGGCGGCATTGATCCCCGCCGTGGTGACCACCAGGACGCGACTCGCCGGCCGCATCCGCCGCATCGTCCGGGACGAATGCAGCAACCCCTGCAGCGGCCCACGTTGGACGCTTGCTACCATTGGCCTGACCGCCTGCATCACCGTCGGCCTCGCCTTCGCTCAGACGAGGTTTGTGCAGGCGATGGAATTCGTCAAGAGCACTATCGGCCACGGCGCGTGCGTCGAGCAGCTCGCCTTGGGCGTCACGATACGAGGCCAGGTGCTGGACCCGAATAATGACCCTCTCAGTCACAGTCCCGTGCACGTGACCGCCCTGCCCATGACCTGTTATGCAGTTGAGCCGAACGGGCAGGGGTACTTCGAAGTGCCCTGGTCGCCGACGTGGGTGGCTGAAGGAACCAACGCTTGCCTCGTCGTGCAGGAAAGACATAAGAATTTGGCCGCCATGGTGGAAGTCCAAGATCCCGCGTCCCTTGCCGTAGTCAGGCTCGAGCCTGGTCTCACACTTCAGGGGCGCCTGCTCGATTCCAACGGTCAACCGATCCCCCAGTCTCTCGTCATTGTATTCCTCGACGACCCGCCCCAACCTCAGACCCCCATCTCCGCGGGGTATGCAAATGGCGAAGGTAAGTTCAGGCTTAGTGCGCTGCCACGTGACCATGCGTATCGACTGCGATTTCTCGCCCCCGACTACGTGATGAAGACTGTCCCGTTGGCCGCGTCGGAGACAGGCAAGGATACAATCGACGTGGGCACGGCGGTACTGGAGCCGCAGGACCCGGTCAGGCCAATCGCCGATGACTGGCCACAACGCACGGAGTGGCGGAAACCCTTCGACAAGACATACCGCCTTGATGAAGGCGAAGTGGTGAAACTTGTCAAGCCGCCCTTCATGCCCGAGCATCAGGACTATATGGTCGACATGTGCCTTGGCCAGGGTGGGCTCAACGTGCTTCTCGTCGATGCCTGGTACATCTGCGGCGGGTTTCGCTGGGACGGTCAACTCAAGCGAGGCGCCTGGTACGGGGGCGTGAATCTGCCCAGAGCCCGAAGCGTTTTGAACTGGGTGCTAGGCATCCCCGACTACGATTTCGTCGTCCCCAACGAGCTCCGGGGTGTGCCTTTTCCGAAGGGCGACTGGATCATCCGCGACGGGTGTTCCGTCGAAGAGAAACTCCGGGCCCTGGAGGAGATCCTCCGCACAGAGATATGCCGGTCGATCCGCTTTGAGAAACGCACGGTCGAGCGAGACACCATCGTCGTGACGGGTCGCTACACTCCAACGCCCTTGCCTGACGAGGATCCGAATCAGTTCTGTCTGCGCATCACCAGAGACACACCTCTGTCCGAGGACGGGGACACAGGCGAAGCGGATTCTCTGGCTGACCTGCTTCGTCAACTTGCGGACGGTATCAACATCGCCATCGACGACAGAACCGATCCGGTACCGACCGGGAAGATCCGGTACCTGTCTTGCGATGCTCTCATGGACACCTACCCGGAACGAGTCATCGACAAGGAGACGTACCTGCCCGCGCTGCTGAACAACCTCGCAAGACAGACCGGCCTTCAATTCAGAGTCGAGAAGCAGCCGGCGGAGGTCTGGTTTGTGACGGAGGAGAGAGAAGACCTCTGATTCGCAAATGCCCGCCAGGCAGGAGAGACCCACTGAAGCAGAGGCCCTCGCAGTGCATCGCGAAGGCTCTCTTCCCGGCAAGAGCCTGCAACAGTATGAGCAGGATTGTCACCCGACTCGCCAAGCGAGGACCATTCGACAGGTTCCTGGATTCCCGCCTGCACGGGAATGACATTCCAGTGGTACTTGCCGGCTCTCCCGTCAGAAGTTCTTCCCTTGCCCGCGAGAAATTTTTATGCTACTACGAATTTTTTCGTTGATTTATTACGAATTCATTCGTAACCTGCCGATATGGAAAAGGCGGGGAGAGATTAAGGAGAAAAGTCATGGCGCGAAAGAAGACATCGGGTCCGACGGATCGGGAGCTGGCGATCCTGGGCGTGCTGTGGGACAAGGGTCCCAGCACCGTCCGGGACGTGCACGAAGCCCTGAAGCAGGAGGAAGAGACAGGCTACACCACGACGCTGAAACTGATGCAGATCATGGTGGACAAGGGCCTGCTGGTGCGCGAGACCGGCGGACACAAGCACATCTACCGACCGACTGTCTCGGAGGAACGCACGCAGAAGCAACTGATCGGCGACCTGCTCGACCGGGTCTTTGCCGGCTCGGCGGAGAAGCTCGTCCTGCGAGCCCTGTCCGCCAAGAAGGTCTCGCCGAAGGAATTGAAGCGAATCCGACAAATGCTCGATGATTTGGAGGGACAATAATGTTGTGGCTGGAGAACCTGCTTTCCCAAGCGACGGTGGAGCGGCTGGGCTGGATGCTGGTGCATTTCCTTTGGCAAGCGACGGTCGTGGCAATGCTCCTGGCGGGCTTCCTGCGGCTGCTGCGAAGAAGCAGCGCAAACGTGCGATACCTGACCGCCTGTGCAGCCCTGACACTGATGGTCGTGCTGCCCATCGCAACGATGCAGTTTATCGAGGTTCGGGGGCCTGCCGCGGAGGCGGGCCCTGAGCCCGAGCCATTAGTGACCACTGCAGCGCCTGCGACCGTCGCCCAGATGCCCGATGAGCCATTCACGCTCTCTGATGTGCCGCTGGAAATTGTGGACGTGGCTATTCCCGTCCCCTGGAACGAGCGAATCACGTCGGCGCTTGAACCCGCCCTGCCGTATGCCGTGCTGGGCTGGCTGGTCGGCGTGTTCGGCCTGTCCGCGTGGCATCTCGGCGGGTGGATGCAATTGCAGCGGCTGAAACGCCGCATGGTCCACCGAGTTGGCGATGCGTTGCAGCGGCGACTCGCGCAGATCGCCGGCCGGCTCGGCGTTCACCGGGCCGTGACATTGCTTGAGTCGGCCCTCGTCGAGGTCCCGACGGTCGTCGGCTGGCTGCGCCCGGTGATCCTGCTGCCCGCCAGCGCCTTGACCGGCCTGAGCCCCGAGCAACTGGAGGCAATTCTCGCCCACGAGCTGGCGCACATCCGCCGATACGACTACCTCGTGAACGTGCTGCAGACGGTCGTGGAGATCCTCGGCTTTTACCATCCGGCCGTCTGGTGGGTCTCTCACCGCATTCGCATCGAGCGGGAGAACTGCTGTGACGACATGGCCGTGTGCGTCTGCGGCGACTCCGTGCGATATGCCCGGGCGCTGACCTGCCTGGAGGAAATCCGCCACAGCCAGGCCGAGCTGGCCATCGCCGCCACCGGCGGCAGCCTGCTTGACCGCATCGCCCGCCTGCTCGGCCGACCCACAGCCGATGACAGACGCTTCGCCTGGCTGCCCGGCCTGATCACCCTGCTGCTCGTCGCCGGCGTCGCAATCCCTGCGGCTCTCGCCCTGGCGAGGGCAGATGCCCGTCCGCCTGGTCCCGCGGCCGACGATCTCGCTGCGTTGGCGGATGCTGTGCAGGCCGAAGTAGAGCCGAATGATCCGGCACGCACACCGGTCATGGTCAGCTACACTCTCGTCGAGGTTTCCGCCGACCGTACGCTCGACCCGCAGACGGCGGCGGAAGCGAGAACCCTGCTGTTGCGCAGGCCGGCAGGAAATTCCGGCCGCGTCATCGGGCCCCTGCCCCAGCCAAGCCTTGAGCAACTCCAGCGGCCTCTGGCGGATGCCCTCTCCGGGGTCATGCTCGCACGCGACAAGGACAAGGAATTCGTGGACCTCCTCGTGTCCCGCGGTTACGCTCGCATAGTGAGCAATCCGACAATTCTGCTGCTCCCGGGGCAACCCGGGGCTATCATGATCGGCGAGGCACAAGACGCGAATGCTCCTGTGCCTCAAGCAGCCTCGGAAGAGGATGGACTCGGCTCCATGAGACTGGAAACCACAGTCTCTCTACCGAACGATCCGAACGCGGTAGTGATTGATGCGAAACTGGCTCTCACCCATCTGGTCGACGACCCCGCCGACCCCAACGAACGAATGATTGCGACAAAAATGGCATGGATGCTCATTGCTCGAAACAATGAATACTCAGCAGTCTTCGTGAGGGGCACGCCGCAGCAGGAGGACGAGAACCGCCGGTAAGCGTCTGCACATCCTGCTCGTACGGCCGACGATCAACGGGCCTGGGATAACAGCACCCGCCGAGGTCGCTGAACTGTCCGCGTCTGACCCCAATGACGCAGAGGCAGACAAGGCCTATGTTCAAGTGGGCATCAAGGTCGTCAAGGCGGTCGACAGCAGCGAGCTGGACCGCGAGACCGTGCTGAAGATAGAGGAGATCCTCGGCAAGCGGGTCCGGCCTGAGGGACGAGCCGGCGAGTTCGGGCCTCGCTTTCACCTGACCGTCGGCGAGGTCCTCCGCGATCATGTCGTCCAGGAATCACTGCCGGGCGAGACGATGGACGCCCTCCTTCCGTTGTTTAAGGACGTGGAGGTCCTGTCCAGCCCGCGGGTCGTGGCACGAGACGGAACGGAGTGCCAGGTTAGAATCGGTCATGACGAGTACATTCGTGCCGCACCGCCTGCCGACGGCTCCTCAGAGCCCGGGAAGCTGGAGAGAATCGAGGCCGGGGTCAAAATAGACCTGACCCCGCACATTGGTGACCACAATGCTGTCACCCTGGAGATCGTGGTCGGGACGACCGACGTCCTTCGGCCTTCCGCCGGCGCGGACGTGCCGGTTGTGCGGCGGAGAATCGTTCAGGCAGCCGCCACCGTATATAGCGGCCAGTGCATCACTCTTGCCGGGACGACCGAGTGGAATATGCCGGCGCCGGGCAAGGACGAGGAGTCCGTA
Source organism: Sedimentisphaerales bacterium (assembly GCA_963708075.1). Taxonomy (GTDB): domain Bacteria; phylum Planctomycetota; class Phycisphaerae; order Sedimentisphaerales; family Anaerobacaceae; genus PLanc-01. Next base: position 6,505,793 of record OY970194.1, on the reverse strand, counting down.
TACATCATGGCGATGCCGACCATCCTGGAGGGCCCTATCGACGACACCGGTGCGAATGAGATCGCCCCCGGGATGGGCGGAATGGGAGGATTCAGAGAATCATCCGGGGAAGTCACTACCCGCATCTTTGGCGACCCGATCACCGCAACATTCGCCAACGTGGACCTGCGAGAAGTGCTGGCGGAGATATCCAGACGCGGGGGGGTGAGGATTGCGGTTGATGAGACGGTCAAGCCCCAGGCTATTACGGCCGAACTCGCCGGCGTTTCCGTCGAGGAGTCGCTTCGCCGGATTCTGGCAGGCACGCCGTACGTGTTCAAGAAGATCGGGGAGAGCACAATTGCCCGACAGGAACGGCCTCGGATCACCAACGTATGGCAGGGCGACCAGTTGCGCCTGGTCCTTCAGGATGTTGCCACCATGGCCGGCGTGCCGATCATCACCGACGAGACGGTGACCGGATCGGTATATGCGGACATGAAGGATGTCTCGCTGGAGACGGCTCTGGAGATGGTCCTGGCCGGCAAACCCTACGTCATCAGGAAGACGCCAGACTACTATCTCGTCGCTTCGAGGGGCCGGCGTACTTTCGAGGAAGAGTCGAATACATCCCCCTGGCCGCAAGGCACCTATCTCGTCTACCGCCCGATCAGCAATTTATTCAGTGGCGTCAGTCGTCAACTGGCGTTGATGGATCTCGCGGCAGCCGCGGAAGTATCCATTGCTGTCGATGAAGATGTCACGGGAGAAATCGATGTTGAGTTGAACGCCGTGCCCCTGGAGACCGCCCTCCGCATGGTCACGGCGGGCACGCCCTACGTCGTCAAGAAAAAGGCGGACCATTACGAAGTCACTCGACAGAAGACATCCCCCGAATCAAAAACACAGAGTGATTCGAGCGCATCCGGCAGTCCACAGACAGACGACACACGCAAGCGCCTCGTCCTGCTGGACACGCGCATCGTCGCGATGGAACCCCGCGATCTGCAGAACCTCGGCATCGAATGGACTCCCGGAAGTAGAGATCACATTCGCCAAGACGACATTCTCTTGGATCTCAACCTGCGGGCAGGTCGTCTATCGGACCGAGTGCCCTCGGATCTACTCATGGCAGAGTTGGACCGACTTGAGCAGGCTAATCGGCTGGATATGGTAGCGGACCCGCAAATAAGGGGGAGAGAAGGCGACGAATCGAAGTTCCCAGTCATCACCTGGACCACCTGTAGCACCAATCCTGTGGGCCTGGTAGACAAAGACGGGTCCTTTGACGTGTTGGTGATTCCGTCTGTCGGCGACAAAAACGAGGTCAGCCTTGAGCTTGCCTATGGCGTCACGCGCGGTACGCCACTCGTTCGAGGTGCCAACCATCCGACCGTAAGACTGGATCGACCGAGCAATAGGATTCTGGTCCACGATGGCGGTACTGTAGCCTTGGCAATGACGGACGTGATCAGATCAGAGGCAAGCGCGCAGCGTGCTTCCATAACAGATTTCTTCTCGTGGCTCGGGCCGCATATAGGCTTCAAGAACGAGGACAACTCCAAACGAGTACTCGTGGTCTTCGTCACGGCGAGCTTGATACGCGACCCCAACGATGTATCCCCAAGACTGTCGGAGACAGTGGAGCCACTGAAGTCTCTCGACTCACTATACCGTGAACAGGGCGCTGAGTAGCACCAGCACAGGCATCAACGCATTAAGTGAGTATCCGCGCAGACTCTTAAGTCCCCCTCATCGATCCCCCCGCACTAACGATCCCGGAAATCCCGCAGCGATTCAGCCGGTCCTCTCGCAGCTTCCTTACGTCCTGACGGGCAATTGCCAATTGGGGTTTAGGCACAAACCTGACGAGCGGGATGCGCCCACAGAGAGGAAGATAGGAACTGGATTCGACGGACGCGAAAGAGTGATGGATCTACATGCGCAGTTTCGAATGGGAGAGTCTTTGCATGTCTATCATCGGCATCGACAGGAGGTTTGTCATGAACACGGGGCGGACACAGGTGTGCGTTGGCCGGCCTGTCTTGATCTCTCTGATAATCGGTCTGTGCGCCGCCCCCCTTGCCGGTGATGAAGTCCGGCCGTCGGATCTTGATGTGCCTTACGAGCCGACACACGCACAGGTCGTCGATGTCATGCTCAGGCTCGCGGAGGTAACGAGCAACGATTACGTCGTGGACCTCGGGTGCGGCGACGGCCGAATCGTCATCGCCGCCGCGAAGGAATTCGGCGCCCGCGGCCTCGGCGTGGACCTGGATGGCCAGCGCATCCGCGAATCCATCGACAACGCATCGTACGCCGGCGTGAGCCACCTCGTCCAGTTCAAGATCGGCGACATCATGAAGGTGCCCATCCACGACGCGAATGTTGTCACGATGTACCTGCTCAACGAGGTGAATCTCATGGTCCGGCCCAAGCTCTTTCGCGAGCTGCGGCCCGGCACGCGCGTCGTGTCCCACGCATTTCACATGGACGACTGGGGGGCCGACCGCGCGGCCCGCCACTTGCGCGCCCGCGGCGGAGTCGTGTACCTGTGGATCATCCCCGCGCGCGTGAGCGGGATCTGGGAATGGACAACGACCACCTCGCAGGGCGAAATCCGAACGGTCCTGCATATGGGCCAGGAGTTTCAGACCATCGCCGGCGCAGCGCACTTCCCCGACCTGGGCGTGACCCAACGCGTCGAGGCGTCGATCTCCGGCAGGCGCGTGGCCCTGACGCTCGACGGAGAGATCCAGGGCCGGCAGATGAAGCTGCGATTTGAGGGCCTTGCCGAGGGCGACGAGATTCGCGGCACTCAGGAGCAACTCGGTGATTCCTCTCCCGGCATACAACCGTGGACGGCGAAGCGACAGCCGGCGGACCTGTCCGGCACGTGGGAACTCGATGTGCCGGCCTGCCCCTCCCTCAACGGCACGATCTCCATCGGCCGCAAGGGCGACATCACCGCCGCCAGGTACCTCTGCAACGACAGCACCACCAGTGATGCGTTCTACCTCTGGGGCCGCAGCATCAGAATCGACAGCGCCAAGGGCGAGGACAAGGTCGTGTTCAGGGGCTCGCTGGACGGCCACACAGGAAGCGGTACGCTGTACCGCCAGGGTTGGATCCAGGAGCCGCAGTGGTTCGCCACAAAAGTCTCCGACGAGGCGTCCGTATCGGTCATACTCACCGAGCACGAAGAACCCCCATCCATTCCTGTGGCGGCGGCAACAACACAAGCGAACAAGAGCCCGAAATCATCCGAACCCGACGGGGCGGCCCCCTCCGCTACGCCCCACCTTGTGCCGCTTCAGCGGCGCCAGTGGACGCCGAAGCTGGGAGAGCCGCGGCCGGGGGACGAGTACGTCAATCCAGCCGATGGCTCCGCGCTCATCTGGATACCCGGAGGCGAGTTCACGATGGGCAGCGATGGGGGTCAAAGCGACGAGCGGCCCGCCCACAAGGTCACTGTCGGCGGCTTCTGGCTGGGCAAGTTCGAGGTAACGAACGAGCAGTACGGCAAGTTCCGGAAAGCCGAGGGCGCGATCCGGCCCTATCACGCGGACGATCCGAACTACAGCGATCCAAACCAGCCCGTCGTGGGCGTGACGTGGCGTGAGGCCGACGACTACTGCCGGTGGGCCGGCCTTCGCCTGCCCACGGAGGCGGAATGGGAATACGCGGCCCGTGCCGGGATGACATCCGAATACCCGACCCAGACCGGGACGATCAGTCACGCACTGGCCAACGTGCGCGGCGTGGCGGACTCGGACAAATGGGACTGTACCTCCCCCGTCGGCCGGTTCCCGCCGAACGCGCTCGGCCTGTACGACATGGCGGGCAACGCCTGGGAATGGACCAGTTCCGCGTTCCTGCCCTACCCCTACAGGGACGATGACGAGCACGAGGGTCCCAAGCCCGGCGTCCTGCGGGTCCTGCGCGGCGGCGCCTGGTGCTTCCCGCCGGAGTACTGCCGGACCACGCACCGCCATCGTTTCGCCGCACACCTGCGCTGTGACTACCCCGGCATCCGCGTGGCCATGACCACCCCGCCGGCCACGACGCGCACCGCCCAAAACACCCGCCCCGGCGCTATCACGGCAACACAAGGCAGGAAGATACGAAGGTAAGAAGCACGCCTGTCACGATGGGTGTACGCTGTCTCGGATTCCAGACTTATGATGGGTGGCAGCGGCAAGCGCAGCTTGCCGATGGCTCGTGGGATGTGCGTCAACACCATCGGCAAGCTCCGAAGACTCCTCTGAAAATACGCCGGACAGATCTCCGCGTAGGGCGAGCGTCCCCGCTCGCCCAGAGTCGTGCGAGGACGCACGACCTACGAAGAGCATGCCAGTTTCATCCTCTTCGGGTGCGCCAAGGCCCATGAACGGCTCCGCTTGCCCCTGCCAGCCGGAGCTTGAGGATGCACCACGGCATAGTGGCTGCAAGGGCATTCTTGCAGGATCGCAAGATTCCGCGCCTCCACAACTGGAAAAAAGCGGGTTTCTTTGCTGAATGTTCCTATCCCCTGCCGTCACAAGCAGTTGTGCACTGCCATGTTAGACATTTTTTGGTTGCCAGAGTTTGTTAGATGGTTTATTATACAACCACCGCCGGAGAAACGGCGCGTTGACCCTGGGCGTGTGCCCGGCGGCGAACAGGCGGGCGACAGCAGGTGTCGCCTGAACAAGCATAGCCACGGGTGGCACGGGCAAACTCGTTGGCCCGTGGGGTTTCGACTGGGCAGGCTACATCGAACGAGCACCGTCAAACGAGTTGGGTTCGTCCCAAATCCTTGAGATCGAGCCTGTGCAAGCTGCGCAGTCGGGTGGCAGCGTCAAGGCCGAAGGCCTTGGCGATGGCGAATGGGCAAGACCATCGCCAAGCTGCGCTTGACGCTGCCACCCAAAACTCAACAACTTGGGACGAACCCAACGAGTTTGCCCGTGCCACCCGACGGCGAGAGATGGAGGTCATATGAAGAAGCGACTCTGTTCCCAATGTGCGTACGGCGTGTGCGATCCGGCGTTCTGGATGCGGCAGGTGACCTTCGGCTGGCCGAACACGCTGATGTGCGTCAACACCCCGGAGGCCCCGGGCCGGCTGCGGGCGGTGTCCCCCGGCGGCACCTGCCGGAATTTCGCCCCCCGCCACGACCCCTCCTACCGCCTCCCCGTCCCCGAGCCGCAGACCGGCGACATCCGCTTCATCCCGCTCACCCGCGGCCACTTCGCCATCGTCGACGCCGCCGACTACGAATGGCTCAGCAAGCACAACTGGCTCGCCATGGTCTCCGACAACACGGTCTACGCCTTCCGCAAGGAAAACGGCAAAGTCATTTTCATGCATCGCGAGATCATGGAGCCGCGAAAGGGCGAGGTCGTCGACCACAGCAACCACAACGGCGCCGACAACCGCCGGAGCAACCTGCGCAACTGCGACCCGCGCCACAACGCGTTCAACGCCCGCGCCCGCAAGGGAACATCCCAATACCGCGGCGTGTCCCGCAAAGGCAACAAATGGAGCGCCGACGTCGGATACCGCTGGGTCCGCGTGCACATCGGCCTGTTCGCCGAGGAGATCGAGGCCGCCCGCGCCCGCGACCGCATGGCGATCATGCTGCACGGCCAATACGCCTACCTGAACTTCCCCGACGAGTGGCCCGAGGAGAAGCGCGAAGCCCTCTACAACAGTCCCGAAGCCGTCCAAGCCCGCGCCGAAGTCGAGAAACGCAGCACGAAGGACCTGCAAGCCCGATGCAAAGCCAAAGCCAAAGCATGGCAAGCCCAAAACAAAGCGAAAAGGCGAGAGAAGAGAAGGAAGACAAGGTAAGGGCGAATCCTCATTCGCCCGCACCTCGACACGGATTCCCTTCATGTCATTCCCGCGAAGGCGGGAATCCAGAGTCTCTCACCACGGAGGTCACGGAGACCACGGAGAAAATGCAACCGCAGATGAATGGCGATGAAGGCCGGGACACGGTCGCGCCTCGTAGGGGCGGGTTTCAAACCCGCCCACGACTGCCACCGATCCCTGTTCTTCACCACGAAGGTCACGAACCACGCGAGAACTTCCTTATTCATGTCATTGCGAGCGAAGCGCGGCAATCTCCCTTTCATGTCATTCCCGACCCGATGGGAATCCAGGCCTTCAACCGACAACCGGCTACCGACTACTGACAACCGACTACTGCCTACCGACTACTGATCACCATCCGCAGATATCGCAGATTTCCGCAGATCCAATCATCAATCATCAATCATCGATAATCAATCCATTGGGCCGCTGGGACGCAGAGAATGACATGGAGGAAGAACGCAGGAGGGGAAGAAGGGAGGAAGGAACATGAGGCGTCATGCGGAGGACGCTTTTGTTGCCTGCGCTAGGTTGTGGTGCAACCTAGCGTGTGACGAGCACGGCGCTAGAGGACGGCGGTAGGTGGTAATACCACATAGCGGATGGGTGGCGTGTGCATATGGAATCGGCGGCCATGCATAACCCTCAGTTTGCAGGCCGTACTCCGCATTCGAAACGCCGCGTCTCTCGCCCCGCATTCCGCAATCCGAAATCCGCAATTCAAACGCCCCCTCGCCCCACCCCCCCCCTGCAAGCATCACATTGACAGGGCGATACTCACGCGGTACAATGGTTAGCCATAAAATGGCGAAGTCCGGCATGTGAGAAAGGAGGTACTAACATGAACATCAGGGTATTGGACCTTCGGGCTTTTGCGACGGTGCGGGTGCGTTGGAAGCATATTGTGAACCCTCTCGCCTTCATAGGATTCCACAGAAACTACACTCGGCAAAGGGTCAAGACGGTTACTCCGGATATGGATGGCGGGACAACAGGCGAGAATAGCGCCAGCGGCGAGAGTGGCGGGGATGGCGGTGGAGGCGGCGAAGGGGGAGGCGACGAAGGTGGAGGTGATGGAGATGACGACTCTGACTCTGCACGGTCGCCTCGGCGCTCTACCCAGGGCGGCGGCAGATCAGACATCCCCCCGATAAGCCACACCATCTTCCTTGCTGTTATATCCCTCGTACTTCTCCTGCTGCTGGTATTCCTGCTTGCGACCCCGAACCGAAGCCCATCCGCCGTGGATGTATCACGAGCGCTGGCCGAGGCTCGGCGGTCCATCGCGGAGACAGATGAGCACATTCGCCAGCAGCAAATCCTCGTGGAGCGGCTGACCAAGCAGATCGAGACGCTCGAACAGGAGAAGAGAGAGATCGAGGATGCCTTGAACGTCAAGAGGCCCCAACTGCGGGCCGTTTGGGACCTCCAGCAGAAGAACTCCTGGGGGAGACTGGCCTTGGCGTTCATCCTGGGGCTCCTATGCCAATTCATCCCGGGACTCCTGTGCGAGTTCATCGGCATCGTGGCCGAACCAGCAGTGTCGGCCAAGTGGAAACGACTCAGGCAACGGCTTCATGCGCGGCGGGCTGGGGTCCCTCCGGGACCGGCAAGAGCATAGGCGTCGGACGGCGGGGTCGGCAGACCCGAAAACCTCGGCGCGGTTGAGATTGAGGGGCGGCTGGTGGTGAGGAATTGAGGGAGCGGCAGTCGAGGCTCTATTTGCCGCGACAAGCCTGGCTGGGGGGCAAGAAATACCTACACCTTGCGGGTTCGTGCATATTCTGCCCTCAGAAACCGAGGGGCTGGGTGCAGAAATAGGTATTTCCACGAATAGATATGCGCTGCCGTGCGTTGGTAGAATCGGCTTCATCTGCTGGTCGGATTAGGAGGTCCGGCCTCATGTCACGGAGGATGGGTTACACTGTTGGGACGCCATAGAGAAGGGCTTCAATGGCGCACAGTTGAGGTCTACGGATGTCTCTCTGTGCACGTGACATGGAGGAAGAAACATGAAAATGAAGGCTGATCGGTTCACCGTTGTAATTGTCACTTTGGTCACAATGTGCCTCTCGGGTCATGCGCTTGGCGACTGGACCACCATCATGTACCCAGGGAGTACCAATACCTATGCCTTGGGCATTCAGGGGAACAACATTGTCGGGTGTTACTTCGATCCCTCCAACGGCTGGGCATCACACGGATTCCTCTATGACAGGACGACTTGGAGCACGCTCGATGTTCCCGAGTTGGCTGGCCTTGTCGGTACTATACTGGAGGGCGTTGACGGCCAGAACATTGTCGGATACCTCGATGTGGGTATCGGTGTTCGTTACGACGGAACGACTTGGACACCGTTCGCCAATGCCATGCAACTGCACGACATTGAAGGCAATAGGATGGTGGGTCTATATGAGGACGACCCCTTCCACCGTCATGGGCTCTTTTACGATGGGACGACATGGACCACCTTAGATTATCCTGGAAGCACTTGGAGTGAGTTACGCGCAATCGATGGGACGAGAGTGGCCGGGAATTACGAAGTGGGTATGTACGAGGACCACAGCTTTATCTATGACGGAACGACTTGGACCGTCGTGGACAGCCCGTGGGGTGGCGGTGGGCTTATGGACATCGAGGGCGACAACATGATTGGTTGGTATACCGACCCCGTGTCGGGGAGATTTCTTAGTTATCTCTATGACGGGAAGACCTGGACTACTCTGGATTACCCCGGCAGCTATGGTACTCATGCGACAGGCATCAGCGGCAACACCATCGTCGGTTACTACAACAATACTTGGGATGGTGACAACTATGGGTTCATCTACGAGTGGAATGAGTCTGTCCCAGCCCCCGCTGGGATTGTGCTGAGCAGCATTGGCATTGGTCTTGTCGGCTGGCTGCGCAGACGCAGAGCAATATAACCGGATCGTCAGAACCATTTCATCTTCAGGGCTGCGTTTCACCACGGGCGCGGGGACGCTAGGACGCTAGGGACGGACCCTAGTTAGGGGACGGGGTCACATCTTTGATTATATAATTATCAGCGGACGTCCGGTCGCGTCTTCCAGAGGGACAGGAGATCGGTGGGCATAGCCCACCGTAGCGGCTCTCGCCGAAGCCGTGTCCCGGCCTTCATCCATCGGCGTTTATCAGCGATCATCTGCGGTTTAGGAAAAACGGGGGGTCACGTCTTGAATAAGGAATTATTCGCTTGACGGCATTGAAGATACTAGGGACAGCCACCTATTTCGTGTCGGCAATAATAGGTGACTGTCCCCTGTTTCCCAAGCAGTGTCCCGAGCTGAATCCGCAGGATCATCTCTGGAGAGAGATCAAACGCCTGATTGTCGCCAACCGCCAGTTCCAGTCCCTGGATAAAGAGGCAAGGAAGGCCGAACGCTGGTTCCTGGGCCTGTCCCCCGGCACGGCACGCCGCAAGGCAGGCATCCTGTCCGGCAAATTCTGGCTGAAGGAATTCATGTGATGGATTGTGGCTACCTACTTAGTAACGGTTCTCTCCTCAAGATATTGTTTAAAGATGTCATTGGGATTCGTCATGGTCATCCGATTCTCCTTCAGCCACCGCCGTGGTGATAACGCGCCACACCGAGCAAGGCAAGAAGAAAGGCGGATTACAGGGTCAACTCTTGACGGGCTGTTGCCGGAAGCAGCCGTGAGGGAGCGGTCATGGGTAGCAGGGGCCGGAAGGCACAGGGGTCGCTCCGCGGCGATGAATCGACTGTAGAGGCTTCAGGAAGGTCCGGAGAAGTCCTGCCGGCGTGTCCAGAATGGTCCCGAGCGTGTGTGGGGCCGGGGCGCTGTGGCCTGGAGCCTGCGAGCAGGCCCCACGAGTGCGCCGACCCGTATGGCGCAGAAGGGTTCGCAAGTTCTGCACCGTCGCAATCAGCAGATCCTGAATCCGCTGACGCCAGAGCCGACGCCACCGGGCCCGCTTGAACCCATGGTGCGTCGCCGCATCCCCGAAGCTGCCCTCCATCCGCCATTTACGACGCCGGCGGTCGCGTGTGGCCGCCCGGCTGTGCGATTGCGCCCGGGCGGCGTCGATCGCGTCCTGGTCATAGTGCCGCTTGATCGTCCGGGCGGTCCCCTTGGCGCGGGTGCATTGCTGGCGCATCGAGCACTCCTGGCAGACCGCGGCGGCACAGGCGTATTCATAGGCCTGACGCTGCTTCTTGTGCTTGCGACGTGTGAGCGTCTGGCCTGCCGGACAGCGGTAGGTGTCGCTCGTGGAATCGTAGAGAAACTGCTCGATGCCGAAGATGCCCTGCATACAGGGTTTGTTCGCCTGCGACAACGTCAGGTCCGCCATGTGGCTGTTGATCCCACGCTGCCGACAAGCCCGGAAGTTCTCCACCGTGCCGTACTGCATGTCGGCCACCACCGTCTCTGTCGTGCAGCCGGTGTTCTGCTCGTGCTGATCCGCCAGGTCCATCAACTTGGCGTTCTCTTCCACATCCCCGGCCGTGGTGGCCACCGCCGTGATGACGCCACACAGATCATCCACCACCCGATGATTCTTGTACCGCGCCCGGGGGCCATGGGGCCCTTTGCGAACGATGGCGGCATCCGGATCGCTCGTGCTGACCATGGAGCGGTTCTTGGGCTTATAGTACTTCTTGGTCCCGCTCGGGGGCGACTGGGTGGCAGGCACAGGAGCAGGCGTCTGGCCGCAGGGGCCCTCCCCTTCGTTGGAGGCCGCCGTGGCAGTCGCGGCAGCTGGCGAGGCAATCGCCTTCGGGACCGATGCACAGGCTTCACTCGTGGCCATAGAGCCGTCGGCGGCGGGCTTAGGCGGGGAAGGTTCAGGTTCCTGCAGTTTCGTCATCTCGCCTCGAAGCGCCTGTCGCAGACGCTCGATCCAGAGTTCCGGGCCCTTGCAGACGGAGTTGTTGGAGGCGTTGGCGTCCACCAGGCTGCCATCCATGTGTATCTTGCGTCCGTTGACCAGACCGGCCTGGACACACTGAGCGACTCCCCTGGCGAAAGCCGTCTCGAACACCTCGCTGCCCCAGCGGCGGCGGGCCTTGCTCAGCACGCTATGGTCGGGCACCTCGCTATCGAGGTCATAGCCCAGGAACCACAGCCAGTCCAAACGGTACGGCAGGGTCCGCATCAACTCCCGCTCCGAGGCCACATCGTAGAGGAACAACAGCAGCATCAGCTTGAGGATCACCGGCGGCGGCACCGAGACGTTGCCCTTGACGCCGTAGCGCCTCTGGACCAAGCCGTAGGTGAACTCGAAATCCACCATCGCCCGGATCTTGCGAAGCAGATGGTCCTGTGGAATCCGCTGCTCCAGAGAGAAATCGTAGTAGAAGAGTTTGCCCGACGGCTGTGACTGTCTGCCCATCATAAGGAGTCCCTTCCTTACCACCAATTCATCAGGACTCCTAAAGTATACTCACATACTCCTGAAAAGCAAGCCTATTCCGGCAACAGCCCGTTGACACTTGACAAAGCGGATGCAAGCCAGGCGGACCTGTCTGTCAAGTGTCAAGAGTTGCCCCCCGGTTGCCCCCATCTACGTAACACGTCGTCAATGTTCCGCTGCACATTATCTGGATATTGATCATATGCGGAGCGGAAGATCGCTTTGACCTCTTCTTTCGCCTGTTCCTGGCACACCCAAAACTCCTGGCTCACAGATGTGAAGGCATTTGCCAACTCTCCATCGTACATTTCGCCAGCGAGTGGGTCCTTCCTCAGTTCGGCAATGGGCCACTCAATCAGGTACTTAAGGTACAATTCCTGCCTCACGCATTTGCACCAATCCTCGACAGAGAACTCAGAGAACTGCTTTTCTCGTGCCCGATCATACCAAGCGGTAAGAGATGAGAAATCCGCATTCTCCTTATCGTAGTGGTGACCTTCCATTTGCTCGATCTCTAAGAATGTCTTCACTGTCATAGACCTGCTCCTGCTGTCGCCGCATTAACCTGTTCAATCATATTCAAGAGGACGGCGAGGGTCAGCTCCTATTCTAATCTTTAAGGGGGGATCAGAACAGTGAAGTCTTCGTACTACTACTTGTTGGGATCTTGTTTTCTTGCGCAGATTCTTCGAGAGGGTGACACGTAAGCTACTGAAACCACAAGAATTAGGTCTCGCGCAGAGACGCAGGGACGCAGAGTACAGAACGTGTTGCGGCTCGTGTATTTCGCGGTTTGAATATCAGCGTTCATCTGCGGTTTCGTTTTCTCTGTGGTCCCCGTGTCCTCCGTGGTTCAAGGAATCTGGATTCCCGCCGCCTACCTATTCAGCCAACCATGTGCGAGCCTGTTGGAGTTGGTCCGAAGGGAAGAATCTGACGGGCGCCGGGCGAAATCCTGCTCCTGTGAACATCTCGAACTCCGTTTGCCATTTTGGGTCGCCAACGATGGCAATCCTGGTAATCTTGTCGCCATAGTCGGCGTAGAAGCTCATGTCGCCCCAGTCGGGGTTGCGTTCCCATCCTTCGAACGTCTCCAGGAGAATCAACAGTCTGACGCGTAACAGGGGATCGTAGTCCAGCATCTTGGCCGCCGAGGCCTGCAGAGCATCCAACTCGGATTTTCTCAGCAACCCCGTAATCCGCATCACGTACACGTCACCTTGTTGTTGTCGAATTGTCGCTCCCATGATTCCGCGTCTCCTAACGTGCAACCCAATCCCTGGGCATGCTCACGTACTGCCCTCAAAGCACGGTCATCGTCATCACGCTGATTATACCTGAACCGGCGCATACAGATCTTCAGTTCGAATGGCGAAGCCGTAAGTCATTGCGAGATAAGGATTAATGGTTGTCAGGTAAAAGCTTATGGGGGAATTCCGCGGACGTCTATGATAGGCATTGGTGGGCATAGCCCATCGTAGCGGCTCTCGCCGTGGCCATGTGCCGGCCCTTCATCGGCGTTCATCTGGGTTTGTCTGCGGTTGATAAACAGTTGACGGTTCTCAGTGGCCAGTTCCCAGTTCAAAATGCACGTTCATCGGCGTTTATCCTTCGGCCCCGCTCAGGACGGCGTCTGCGGTTTCGTTTTCTCTGTGGCCGAAGTAGTTGTCAGTGGGCAGTTGGCAGTTCTCGGTCGGAAATCTGCGGATGATGATCAGTAGTCGGTAGTCGGTTGTCAGTTGAAAGACTGGATTCCTGCCCTCGATCAGGTCGAGGGGGGCCTTTCGCAGGAATGACAGAGTGGGTATCGGCATCAGTCGGCGGTGCCGGGGCTCGGGCTTCGCGGGCGGCAAGCAAGCATTGAACGCGTGGGTTGAGAACCCACCCTACGACGTTGGATCGGGGGTCGGGAATGACATGGCGGGGTCGAGGGCGGGGGCGGATTCTGCAAAACAAAGCCAATCCTGGGAGAGTTGGGTGGCTTTGGGAATGCGGAGTGCGGAATGCGGAATGCGGAGCGAAGGGCGCGAGGGTACTCGTGCGAAACAAAGCCAATTTGTCCTGCCGGACCGGGGATGAGCAGTTGTCAGTGGGACAGGGGTCGGGGGCCTCTGCATTTGTGATTTACGATTTCTGATTTACGATTGCGGGGGTAGCCCGGGTCGCGTCCCTTCTCCGGGGGCTCGGTGTTCTCTGCGGCTGGATCGGAAAAGACCTGGATTCCTGCTTTCGCAGGAATGACATGCACGGGGCCTTTTTCGCGTGACTCGCGGTTGGAAGGGAGTTGCTGGTTATTCGTTGGAAATCCGTGTGAATCTGTGCAATCCGTGTTGAATGAGCCTTCGCGGTACAGGTTTGGCGACGTGGGGATCAGCGGCGGAGGGCTAAGAGCACGATCACGGCCAGGACGGAGATCGCGGTGACGGCGGCGAGGACGATGACGGTGAGGCGGTAACGAGTGATCACTTCGTTGACATCGCCGACTTCTTCCGGCTCGACCACGTCGCCCTGCTCCAGTTGTTCGAGCATGGAGACGTCGAAGCGTTTGTGGGCCTGGAGGGGGGCGTGGCCCTCGCGGAGGGCTTCGAGGTCCAGGAGGACTTCCTCGACGTTTTTGTAGCGGTCCTCGCGGTGCTTGGCCATCATGATCTCGATGACTTCGGAGACGCCAGCGGAGAGGGAGGTGTTGATGTGGTCGGGGGGGACGAGCTTTTCCTTGAGGTGCTTTTTCATGATCTCGGCGGAGTCGTCGCCTGTGAAGGGGACGCGGCCGGTGACCATGTTGTAGAAGGTGGCGCCGAGGCCGTAGATGTCGGCCCGGCCGTCGATGTCGATTTTGCCGCGGATCTGCTCGGGGGCGATGTAGTATGGCGTGCCGTAGGCCTTGCCCTCCTCGCTCTGGGCGGCCTCGATGTCGGTCGTCTCGCGGGCCAGACCCATGTCGGCCAGCTTCACGACGCCCTGCTCATTGATCATGATGTTCTTGGGCTTGACGTCGCGGTGGACCAGGCCGTGCGCGTGGGCGTGCTGCAACGCGTGGCAGACCTGGATGATGATCTCGATGGCCTCCTGCTCGGGAAAGACCCTGCCGGTGTTGATGTCGTCGGCGATGGTCTTGCCCTGAACGAATTCCATCACGAAGTAATGATACCCGCCTGCTTCGCCAACGTCGATGGCTTGCACGATGTTCGGGTGGTTGAGCTTGCCGGCGGCCTGGCCTTCCTTGTAGAAGCGCTGCACGTACTCGGGGTTCTCGCTGAATCGCCGGGGCAGGACTTTGATCGCGACGGTGCGGTTGAGGCTGATCTGCTTGGCCTTGTACACGACGGCCATGGCGCCGGCCCCGACCTTGCCGATGATTTTGTAGCCGGGAATCTGCTGGGCGGCGACCTTGCTCTCTTTGATACTGGTCTTGAGTCGCTCCGCCTGGCTTGTGGTGACGTACCCCAACTCGACCATCAAATCCTGGAGCATCAGGGGATCGACCTTGCGGCGCTCCTTGAGCTCCTTGATCGCGCGGCGAAGCTCCTCGTCCGTGCAGAGCCCCTGGTCTACCGCCAACTTGCCAAACAGAGAATCGTAACTGGTTTCCGTCGTCATGAATTACCGCCGGGGGGACCCCGAGCTGCATCCTTTCGCTGCCGGGCCGGGCCACTCGGCTCCAGCAGTCACACCCGATAATAGCACCACCGGGTGGTCATTATCGATTCATCAATTCCGAAGTCAAACGATTTTTTTGCTCATTTTACCATTGAGACAGCGCCACTGCTCATGGCATCGACCAATTCTCAGCACCGGTTTAGCGTTTTGTACGGCCTCATGGCACGTTCGGTTCTCGGACCTGCCACTTATCGGATTCGAATGCCATCCAAAGATGGGAAGGCTCCACGAGACCCGCCGGCTCCCCGTCCACCCCGGCATTGAGCGGCCGGAATATGGTGGCAGTCCACGCCGCTCTTCGTAGGGCGAACGTCCCCGTTCGCCCCTGGGGAGTACGGGCAATCGCTCAAACCGCCGTGCCAAGACGCACGACAAAGGGGAACGAGCGAGGACGCCCGTCCTACACCGAGGCTCGGATCCGCCACCGAAAGCCGACCACGCCCCTCGCTCTCGTAGTATTGCGGGATCTGACGGGCCTGATCGATCGTCTCGACCGCCTGAGCGGTCAACAGATCATCGGCTCATCCCTCCCGAGCCGCCAGGAGGCTGATCGCGCCTCCGGCCCGACACTTGCAAATACCCCCCTCATGTGGGAGAATGATCCTGCACGACACAACAACGGTGGGGAGTCTCGTAGGGTGTGCACCGCACACCACCTGTCCGCCAGGACCAATTGGCTTTGTTTCGCACGACCCCGATCCCCGTCCCACAGGTCCCGACCCCCATCAATTGGCTTTGTTTCGCGCAGGACGCCGGGGCAAGGCCGCAGGGGCGGGCGACGCGGGAACCACCTCACCCCGTCCCTCGTCCCACAGGTCCCGACCCCCATCAATTGGCTTTGTTTCGCACAATCCCCCTGATCCCTGTTCCACTGCCCACTGATCATCAACCGCGAACTACGCGAAAAAGGCCCCTCGCATGTCATTCCCGACCCGATCGGGAATCCAGATTCATTTGACGGCTCTCAACCGCGAAGCCCGAGCCCCGGAACCGCCGACTGATGCCGATACCGACTCTGTCATTCCTGCGAAAGGTCCCCCCCCGACCTGATCGATGGCAGGAATCCAGTCTTTCAACTGACAACCGACTACCGGCTACCGACTACTGATCATCATCCGCAGATTTCGCCGATTTTCGCAGATTCTCAACTGGGAACCGCCAACCGAGAACTGTCTTTCCTCACCACGGAGACACGCAGACCACGGAGAAACCCACAACAGATATCAACCAGCAACCATCAACCCTCCTTCCGCCGCAGATATACACCGATTTCAGACTGGGAACTGATAAATGAGAACTGACAATAACTGATCGTCTCGCGCTGAGACGCTGGGACGCAGAGGAAATGCAACCGCCGATGAACGCTGATAAACGCTGATGAAGGGCGGGACACGGCTTCGGCCAGAGCCGCTACGATGGGCTATGCCCACCGATCTCCTATGTAAAGCTCTGGAGCCCCATATCGTGGCCTCGAATAAAGTAATGTGTCACCGGAATTCCCGCCCTCTTGATTTTCAAAGCTCGTCTGGTTTGTCGTAGTATTCTCGTGCAATGGGTTCACCAAATGCCTTGTTGATGTCCCTCGCGAACTCCGCATATTGTTCTCGGAACATGACGTAGCCAAGCTTGACCTTCTGGTATTCTCGCATTACGTGGTCACACTGTGGCTTCTTCTGCGCATCGATTCCCCGATCCAGGGAGAGGCGAATCTGCTTCGCGGGTTCAGAGATACACTGTCGATCATACATGAGCAGAACCGAATCAAACCACTTCACCGATAACACGAGATTTCTTTTTGTTCGTGGCGACGTGCTTGCCATAAAGCTCAGGGTCCCTGCGAGGTCCGCGAGATGGCTCTGGATTGGCAAATCCGCGAAAGTGCCGCTCAGCAGCGGCGGAAAATTGCGCAGGACAGATGGAATGCTATCACAATGGCATCGATCACACAGTGGCTGGAGTCTGTCGACGAACACTCTGAACCGGTCGAAGTACCTGGGAACGAGGCGACGGTGCCTGATGGCCTTTGCCACCGTCCTCACCGTCGTAACACCTGTTTGTCCGAACACCGCGAAGACGCAACACACTGTTATGATAATGGTTGAAGGCAGCA
Organism: Sedimentisphaerales bacterium; assembly: GCA_963708075.1. GTDB lineage: Bacteria > Planctomycetota > Phycisphaerae > Sedimentisphaerales > Anaerobacaceae > PLanc-01. Next base: position 6,488,787 of record OY970194.1, on the reverse strand, counting down.
CGACCCTCTGGACTCCAGGAGTCATGCCCCCAAGTGTGCCTATGATGCTTATGATCAGACTTATGAGCGCCGCGAGGAGGGTGACGGTGTTTGTGAAGTGCTCACCCTTGGACTGTGCCTTTTCCATTTCGCTGTCTTCTCCATCTTAACCAATCCGTGGCCATCCCCAGTTATTCGAGCCGTTAGTAGGTAGCTGTCCCCGCTGTAACCGTGTTCGTTGTCCCACTGTTACCGGCGTTTCCTCTTCGACTTAGCCGTCGGCAGTAAGGGGGCTGTAATCTTCTCGTAGAGGGCGAAGAGGTATTCGACACGCTGGAGGTCACTTTCGAAACGTTCTTTCCGATAGCAGCGATCTACAGCGCGGTCGAGCGATTGATGGGCTTTGAGTAGCGGGCCCGGCATCGTCAAAGGGTCGTAAAGGTCGGCCAAGGTCGAGGCCGGGTACTTGGCCCTCACATCCAAAACCCCCTGCGCGGCCGCTTCCACCGCCGCTCGCTGCTTGTCCGTCGGTGTCCGCGGCCAAGGATAGTTGTTATAGACGAGATTCGTTGAATACCGATAATCAGACTTGATGCGACCGCAGACTGTTCTGACCCAAGCCATGTGCATCTCAGATGACAAGACACCAAAATGATAGAGCGTGGCGTCTGGTATCGCGGAGCAACTGTTGTGGACAATGTAGTCTGGAGGGAAGTAGCCGAATGGAATATAGCGTCGTAGCTGCGATGTGTGCTGTGGGACGACAACAAAGCGAAATGTCGGCTGTCTGATTTCCGCGAATACTGTGGGCTGGTCTGCCATTTCACGCGTCGCTTTCTTCTTGCTGGCAAGGCGAAAGGCCCGAACTGCCTCGACACGCTTCTTGATTCCCGCTATGGACCGAGTCTTTGATGGCGACGCATCGACAAGCCACAGACACCAACGCGGAACTGAGTGAAGGTATTCGTCGGCGCATAAGAGCGGACGGATGAACTTCTCAGCTTCTGGGTTTTCTTCCAGGAACCCTCTCCGCTCCTCCTCTTCAATGATGAGGTGGCCACCATCAGTCGGTTTGTTGCCATATGTGCACTCCGGCACTTGGCAGATAGGGTTACTGCGCGACGTAATGACGACATCTGGCCCCTCGATAAGGTAGGGGCTGATGTTGCCTGCCGTGCTCACCATAGCCTTCTCAGGGTCCTCTCCGTAATCATAGATGCGTTTGCCGCTAGTGTCAAACGCGCCAAAACCAATGATGACCACATGGACATGCGCCTTGCCCCGCGCTTCACTCTCCCATGCAAATGTGCGGTGAGCGAACTGGATTTTCAGGCCGTATTCCCGAAAAAGCGGTTGCCAGAGTGCCCCAACTTGCTCGCCTTGCGAGACTGAATTCGTGGAGACAAAGCCCACCCGGATTCGCGTGCCCTGGATGTATTCAGCGGCGTGCCGGTACCACGCCGTCACGTAGTCGAGCACTCCCGTACCCGCAGTATCACCCCAGACAAGCTCCATGTCCGCATCTTGCTCGTCCGTCAGCAAGTGCTTTCCTACAAATGGTGGATTACCGAGGATATAGGAGCATTGTTCTTGCGGAATCACTTCTCGCCAGTCCATACGGAGGGCGTTGCCAACGTGTATGTGCGGGGATGAACGTAATGGCAAGCGGTCATAAGACTGATCGAATGCCTCCGAAATCGCGGCATTGGCCTGATGGTCGGTCAACCACAGCGCGACCTCGCCGATGCGCGCCGGGAATTCTTCAATCTCAATGCCGTAGAACTGGTGGACGTCCAGCTTGGAGAGCCGGTAAACGTCGTCAAGCGACAAATGTCGCTGCGGGCCCTGAAGCTCAACAAGGACTTCGAGTTCCAGTCTGCGGAGTTCGCGATACGTTAGGACGAGGAAATTGCCGCAGCCACAAGCTGGATCAAAGAAACGGAGCTTAACGAGTTTCTCGTGGAAGTCTTCCAGACGCCTGATACGGCGCGTGGAGCGGTCGGCCTTGATGTTCTCAAACTCAGCACGGAGTTCGTCGAGGAACAGGGAGCGGATGAGTTTGAGAATGTTCTTCTCGGCTGTGTAATGCGCGCCGATCTGTCGGCGTTCCTTGCTGTCCATGACCGCTTGGAAGAGCGAACCAAAGACCGCAGGCGAGATAGCTTCCCAGTGGAAACCGCAGCACGCAAGCAGCCGGTTGCGCATGTCACTGTTGAATTCGGCGAAGTCGAGATGCTCAGCGAACAGGTCACCGTTGACATACGGCAATTGGCTAAGGTCCTCGTCGAGGTTGTGCTGGCGTCGCGGGATCTCAGTGTTCAGGACGCGGAAGAAATGTTCAATGCTGACGCCAAGATTCGAGCCATCCTCCGCCGTACGCTCACGGATAAACAACTCAAAGGCGTTAGGGGGAAAGATGCCGTTGTCCTCCGCAAAGAGGCAGAAGAGTATCCGAACAAGAAATCGCTTGAGTGCATGCCCAGTATAGCCGCCTGCTTCCAAGGCATCGTGCAGGTCGCACATGAGCTGCGTCGCTTCTAGATTGGCGGGATCTTCGGCGTTGAGCTTATGATAAGTGTAGCCGGGAATGAATGCGAAATGACGAATGTATTTGTGGAAATCGGCCAGCGGGAATTCGACACTCGGGGGCAGACGCTTGAACAGGGGCGCGTTAGGGTCTTGTTCTGGCTCAAGATCATGGACGGCGATGCGTGCGAAATCCGAGACGATCAGCCAACGCGGAATCTCGCGGTCGCGCCCGCTATCTTTGAGTCCACGGATGTAGTCCATACCTTGCGCATGAGCCTTGCCCAAGTCCCCGCCGCGAGACTTGTGCTCTACAAGCAGCTTGCCCGGCCAGAACAGGTCGATGAAGCCCCAATCGCCCGAGAGTTTTTTGACCGGTTCCTCAAAGGTGGCGACCGTGCGTCGGCGGACGCCGAAGACGTAGAAGAAGTGGTTCCAGAACGTTTGACGTTCGCTGGCTTCGCGCGTAACGTCCGTCCACTCTTTGCTAAAGACGATGGCACGCTGACGAATCTCATTCCATGACAGTGGCATGGTGGGCAATATACCAGCACTAGACGGTCGGTGTAAATCCTCATTTAGAGAACTAAAGGGGTACGCCACTTCTGCGGAATCCTTCGTGTGGTCTTCGCGTCCTTCGTGGTAAAGAATTGGAATCGGTGGGCGGATCCCACCGTGGGGCAATAAGAGGGTCAGCCCTCAAATTAACAATTAAGGGTTTGGGGGCGTGTCTTCATTATTCATTGCCTTGTGGATCGGTTGTGGTCGGGGCGGGGCGAGGGGCGTTTGAATTGCGGATTGCGGATTGCGGAGGCCTCACTTTTCTACGTTTCTTCCTTCCATCCTCTGCGTCTCGGCGTCCCTGCGTGAGGTGATCTTCTCGGTGGTTCGCGTCTTTTGCAGTTCGAAAGAGGATCGGTGTGCGATGCACACCCTACAAAACTGAAATGTTTGACTCGCACGGCGGGAGGTTATAGAATCGATGCCCGGAGGCTCATGGAGGAGATGCCCCTGTATGGCACCTGGATGCCGGCAAAGGATAAGTTGAGAGAGCACTGGAGTTAGTGTGCGCTGACGGATCGGCCGGTAAGCAAAGGTATATGATGAGAAGCACGAAAGTCCTGAAGTACCTCGTCCCCCTGTCAGTCCTGTCCCTGCTCCTGTGCCTGTCCCCAACGGCATCGGCGGAGGTCCTGAAGCTCGAAAACAGCCAGGCCTTGCTGCTGGTTTCCGACAGCAACAGCCCGGATTCCGACGCCGCATCGGTCTCGCTGATCGAGGCCGGCCTCGTCGATCCCAACTCTGCCCTGACCATCGACGCCGCCCCTTTGCCGCAATAGCAGTCCCATACGCACCGCCCGAGCCCCGGAATTACCACAGGCCGGGGGCGGAAAATTGCCTGCGGTTTTTGTTGCAATTGTCACTCGGCAAGCCTACAATGGGGGACGGTTGGCGGCATGCCCACTGGATGGGACACACCACAGAGCGGAGCACGTGCGGCCGCGCAGAGATAATTGCGGTTTTGAAAAAGGAGGGCATCATGAGGAATGTAACGATTGTCTGCTTGTTCTTTGCGGTATCCCTTGGGGTTGCGGTGCAGCCTTGTCGGGCGGCCTCGTACACGTACAGGATTGGCGACGACGACGGATTCAACGGGGCGACTCCCGTTGTGCCGGGGGACGTGGTGGTACGATCCGACTGGGGCGTGCCGGATGGGGATGGCACAGACCAAGGCATTGTCTGGGCCTGGGCGCAGCGGACCTTCCGATTCACGTATCCTACGTTTTCAGACATCGGATCGTGTTCCCTGTTTGTACAGTATGTCGACTGGCCGGAAAGCCGGCCTGGGTATCTGTGGATCGATGGGGTCAGGACGGCCTTCCGATTCCCTGATGTGTACCCCTGGGAGCAGACGACCAGGCACGTGGTTCGTGGAGCGACAATCGATCTGACGCCATACAAAGACTATCTCTACGATGGTGAAGCTGTCTTCAGCCTCATTGGAGACGGTACTGATGGCTATATCGTTGACTATCTGGAATTCTATGTCAGTGGAACCCCGGGATTGCCGCCCGGTTCGCCTGAACCCATCCGAACACTGACGATCTCTGCCCTGGCCGGCGGCATTGTCCTCTCCCCGGGTGAGGGGACTTTCCAGTATGCGGACCAAACGGAGGTTCTGCTCGAAGCTAAGGCGGCCCCCGGATACAAGTTTGTCGGCTGGCGGGGAAGCATATTTTTCGATTCGAATCCAGATCTGATTACGATGCGAAGCGATTACGGCGTCCATGCCTATTTTGAGAGCACTCTGGACACGCTCTATGTCGACGATGATGGCCCCGAGGATCCTCTTCCGGGCGATCCCAACGTTAGCGATCCCCAGGAGAATGGCAAAATCGAACACCCCTTCGACTGCGTTCAAGAGGCCATCGATGTAGCAAAGAGAGGAGCCAAGATTATGGTCCGGCCGGGGACCTACCATGAGGCGATCGACTTTCTGGGCAAGGCCATCGAGGTGAACGGTCTGAATGCAGGCGATCTCGGTACTGCAGGTTGGCCTGTGATCGATGCCCAAGGCAGAGGGGTCGTCGTCAACTGCACGGGGTGGGAAAATCGGGACACCGTTCTGTGTGGCCTGGTGATTACCGGTGGCAGGGGACGGTTCGGAGGCATCATGTGTGTGGACAGCAGTCCCACCATCGCCAACTGTCTCATTGTCGGCAATCGTAGTGCGGACACCAGCGGCGCAGGCGGAGTCTATTGCAAGCGCAGCAACGCGGCATTCATCAACTGCACAATCGCGGACAATTGGGCCGGCGAGCTGGGGGCCGGCATCATTCTCTCGGGCAGTGGTGCAACGTTGTCCAACTGTATTGTATGGGGGAATGAGCCATCGCAGATCCAGGCGACCGACTCGGACCAATTCATTGTTTCCTATACAGCGGTGGCAGGGGGATGGCCGGGCACAGGCAATTCCAGTGCTGACCCCGGTTTCGCTCTGCCCGGCTACTGGGCCGCTCCTGCCGACTCGAGCACGGCGTGGTGGCTTGCGGATCCTGCGACCATCTGGACAGACGGCGACTACCACCTGATGTCGCAGGCGGGCCGATGGGACCCGATCTCAGAGACATGGATCCAGGACACCACGACCAGCCCCTGCATTGACGCGGGCGACCCGAGCACATCCGTCGGGCAGGAGCCAATGCCCAACGGCGGCCGCATCAATCTCGGCGCCTATGGCGGAACGAATCAGGCCAGTATGTCGCCGGAAAAATAAGAATAATGGCGACAGCCACCCATTATGGCTAGGGATAGCGGGGATAGTCCCTGTCGAGGAAACAAGGAAGGGATAATTTCGGGGACGCCTTACTTATTTCGGTCCCGAATTGAGTATTGTGTCCCCCGAATCCCCCCCAGGCCGGACCGCCCATGCGGAACGGCCTTTTCTCTGTCCATGCCATTGGCGGCATCCGCGGAGGGAAAATTCGCAGGAAAAACCCTGCTTTCACGGTTAACGCCGGGCCGCGTGACGCGTCATAGTAGGCGAAGCAGCAGGCTTCGTGCCGGGCCGGCAGGACAACCGGACGCCCGGCAGCGCGAGTGAGATGCAGCCGTGAGCAGGGCGGACGGTCCGTTGAGCGGTTATGAGGTGGCCTGATGGGAACGCTCTGGCAAGATATTCGATATGGCTTTCGCATGCTGTGCAAGAAACCCGGCTTTACGGCCATCGCCCTGGTCACGCTGGCGATCGGCATCGGAGCCAACACGACTATGTTCAGCGTGGTCAATACGCTGCTCTTTCGACCGCTGCCCGTCAAAGACCCCGACCGATTGGTGCGCTGCGAGTTTGAAAAGTTCAATCTCGTCCTATATGCGGGCTATGTCGACCTGCGTGACAATAATCCGGTGTTCAGTGATCTCATCGCCCACAATTACGGCACAAGAACCTGTACCCTGGTAAGAGACGGCATTGTAAGGCATGTGGATCCGCTGTACGTCACGGCCAACTACTTCGCCGTCCTGGGGGTAGCACCCCTCTATGGGCGGACTTTCTTGCCGGAGGAGGAAGTGGCCGGCAGCGAGCCGGTGGTGGTCCTGAGCTACCGAACCTGGCAGCGTTTCGGGGCTGAGCCCGAGATCGTGGGCCAATATGTGCGTCTCAATCGTACGCTCTGTAGAATCATTGGCGTTGTACCAAAGACGTTCACAGGGACAGCCGTCGTCGCCCCCGACCTCTGGTTACCTCTGGGCACGTACGGTCTTGTGGACAAATGCTATATAGAGAAGCCGGAGAAGCCGGATGAACGATGGCACTATCCGCCATCAGTCTTAGTGGGACGACTCAAACCTGGCTTGGGACTATCGGAGGCGCAAGCACGGCTGCAATCTATGCTCCCACGCCTGAAGCAGATTTATCCCAGCCGGTATAAAGAGGGGGCCATGTTTCGCCTCCGCCCGTTGCCCAGACTCAACGCCGATGCTGTCGACAATGACAGGCCCGTGTTGGATCGTATCAGCCTGGGTTTGATGGGAACCTCCGGGGTCGTGCTGCTCATTGCCTGCCTGAACCTGGCGAATATGATTGTCGTTCAAGGAGAGGGACGCCAACGGGAAATCGCCATCCGTGCGGCCATCGGGGGCGGGCGTCTGAGGATCATGCGGCAGTTGCTGATCGAATCGCTTCTCTTGGCCACATTCGGAGGGATCCTGGCTGTGGTCGTGGCCCTCTGGGGCATCAGGATTCTCAAGCTGTGGGCGGCGATGGGCCAGCTTCCCATGCAGTTGGGGGAGGCCATTGCCTCTGGAATCGCGCTGGACGTGCGCGTCCTGGGGGCCACCTTAGGTTTCTGCGTGATTGCCACCGTGCTCTTCGGCCTGAAACCGGCCCTGCGCCTATCGGGCGCAATCTCTGTGGTGACCTGAAGGAATCCGGCCGCGGTGTACTTCAAGCTGCGCGAAGAAGGCGATGGATCTTGCCACGCGGCCTGTCGGTGCTCTGTCAAATGGCCCTGTCTGTCGCGCTCGTCATGACCGCGACCCTATTGGCTCGAACCGCGCTGAGGGCCGCCCGGGCCGAACCAGGTTTTGGCCTGGACGGTAAGGTGATCGTCAGTGTGGAACCATTCGCGGGAGGTTACAGCATTGTTCAAGCAAGGCAAGCCTGCGAGACGTTGGCCGAGCGGTTGAAGGATCTCCCCGAGATTCAGGCGGTTGGCCTGTCTCGTAAATCTCCTGTGGACCTGGGGTGGTGGCCCTGGAGTTGCGCAAGAGTCGTCGAGTATGTGCCGGGCCGCGCAGACGATGCGTCCGGCAGCCTATTGACGAAGGAACTTCACCAGTACGAGGTGAACGGCGATTACTTCAAGGCGATGGGAATTCGGCTCTTGCAGGGCCGGCCCTTTGATCGTCTCGACAGTGTTCCTGATGCAGAGGAAGTCGTGATCATCGATGAGCTTCTGGCCCGCAAACTCCGGCCGGATGGCAGTGCCCTTGGCTGTCTCATCCAGTATGGTTTTGACTGGTTACCACCGCCCCGCCGAGTGGTCGGAATCGTACCGAATCTACAGAGCGCTTGGGGCAATGGGGAAGACCAACCCCACGTCTATGAGCCAATCAAAGCTCAGAACGTGCCCACATCCATCCATCTGCAAGCCAGAAGTATGGCACCGGGAGCCGAGGCTGACCTCGTGCGCAGCATCGGCGCACGGATTCGCAAGCTCGATCCTCGTTTGCCGGTCGTCGCGGTTGCGTCTCTGGCGGATCGACATCGCAATGATCCCACGGTATTGTTCACGAGAGTTGTGGCCCGACTTGCCGTGATGTTCGGGGCCATGGCCCTGTCCCTGGCCGGCCTCGGCCTCTATGCGATCAAGGGCCATATGGTTACTTCGCGGATTCCGGAGATTGGCATTCGTATGGCGTTGGGCGCGACGCGGTGGGACATTCTGATCCTGGTGCTGCGCCAGGGCGCGATATCGACGTTCGCAGGTCTGCTGGTCGGCATGCTGCTGGCGGTCGCCATGACGCGGGTAATCCGCAGCGCGGTCGAGGGCATCAGTAGCATCGATCTCCTGAGTATCGTTGTTACCGTGGTTGTGCTCACAGCGACTTCACTGCTGGCCACGTATATCCCTGCCCGCCGGGCGCTCAGAGTCGACCCGAAAATGGCCCTGCAGTACGAATAGGAGAAGACCAAGGAGGAGAATTAAAGGGGGGAACGGGGCCGCATCTTTAATTAACGAATTATCTCGTCCGGAGAGAGTGTGGGGGACAGTCACCTATTATGGACCGATGGAGGATGGATTCCCGCCTTCGCGGAATGACATGTCCGGTGCAGTTTTGGCGTGGTTGGCGTGGTTCGCGGTTGGAGAAGAGGACGATTGAACGCGTGCGTTAAGAACGCACCCTACGGGCTTGGGTTTCACGCCGCGACGGTTCGAGCAGCTACAACGGCATCCTACCTTATTGTCGTCGGATGCGAGACGGCAGAATTTCAGAAGAAATCGGGGATATCAGGGACGGATATTCGGGACAGTCATCCACTCCTCCAGGGGGGTGGAATCGGTACCGCGCCACGGCTCTCGGGAATCCAGGTCACACGGGTGATGGGGATTCGCGGCGGCCGAGGACGGGATCTTTGTCGACGTACAGTTCCCAGTCCGCCATGGCGTCCAGCATCGTCTTGCCGCGTTTGCAGTTCTCGAGGGTCATTTTGCCCGCGTGCACCAGGTCGATATAGGGCCCGATGTTGTACTGCCGGTACAGATCGGCGAAGCGGCGGTAGAATGTCTCTCGCGGCAGGCGGGTAGGCAGGACCGCGTGCAGCGTATCGAAGCAGGAGTAGTCGTCCGTCAACAGCTCGTCACGACGTTGTTGATAAAGCCGGGTCCCGGGCAGCGGGGTGAGAATCGTGAACTGGGTGTGCGTGATCTCCTTTTCGCACACGTAGTCGCGGAGCCGCTGGAAGTCATCGTCCGTCCAGTCCGGATCGACCAGGAAGGCGCCCCAGATGATCACGCCGTTGCTTTGGAGAATCCGGATGGCCTCGTTGTTCGTATCGACCTTGCAGGACTTGTTGACGCTCTGGAGCATCTTGTCGGAGCCGCCCTCGAGCCCGAGCAGCACGGCGTACAGCCCGACCTCTACCCACTTCTCGATCAACTCCGGATGTCTCGCAATGGAATCCGTGCGGCACTCCATCGAGTACCTTCGGTGGATGCCCTCCGATTGGATCAGGTCGGCAATCTCGTTCTCCCGCTTGCAGTTCATGAGGAAATTGTCGTCCACAAACGTGATGTGCTCGGTCTGGATCGTGGCGAGTTCCGCCAGGACGCGTTGAGGCGGCATCTGGTTGACGGACCCGCGATAAAACTCGTGAACGCTGCAGAAGCTGCAGCAGAAGGGACAGCCTCTCGACGTAGCCACGGACGTGTCGGGTCTGTCGAACAGGAAGAAGTACCGGTTCTCGATAGGGCTCCGTCAGGTCCCGCCGCGGCAGAGGCACGCGGCCCAGATCGACACGGGCCTCCGAGCGGGCGTTGGGAACGAACCCGCCGTCGCTGTTCCGCCACACCACATTGGGGACCGCGTCCAGACCTTGCCGGTCCGACACCGCCTGCACCAGGTCCCTGAACATGAGCTCCGCTTCGCCGACGGCGATGGCATCCACCTGGGGGATGAAGAAATCCTGCGGCAGAAGCGTCGCGTGGTGCCCCCCCACTACGGTGAAGATCTCCGGGGAGAAGGATTTGACCTGCTGCAATACCCCCCGCGCGGCGTAGACCTCGGGGGTCAGCGAGGTGACCGCTACCATCTCCGGCTCGAAGCCTCGCAGGGCGGCATCAAGATCGCCGTCCAGGTGCATGTCAAGAATGCGAAGATCGTGCTCCGGAACCGTCGCGGCCGCCATCTCCAGGTGCAAAGGCTCCGGCAGAGCCGCCATACGAAATCCGATCCCTCCGGGTACCTCGGGTTGAATCAGTAATATCCGCAACGTCGTTCCTCACTCCTTTGTCGCCATCCCGTACAGCGGAAGTCCTATCCGCAGTTCGAATGATCCTGACATGCACAACGATTCTGTCTACCTAACTAATATCCATTTTAACAATGTGGCCACTAGGGAAAACCCTCAATCCGGGCATTTGCCTCAGTATTTCTCCTTAGTTGACATATTTTGCAGATTTTGCCGTACCGCCGGCGATGTATGGCCGATACTGTATGGGCGGGTTCGTTGGAATCTGTCTGCCCCCCCTCTTGACAGCAGGTCGGACAAATTCAGGAATGTTCTTGATTTCCGGGAACACCGAGGGTACATTTGCGGTAATATGAAAATAGTTGGATCACAGGAGGTAGGCGTTCTATACCCCCATGGGATGTAGTTTTCGGCAGGACGGCACGTCACGATCCCGCATGTATCTTCGAAAGCCGCTTCTCAGCACGCTCTCTCGTTGGTCTTTGTGTTCAGACGTGGTTTTATAGGTACTTGTTAGGGTTCTAGTTGATGTCATTCACGACAATGGGTCTTCCTGAGCCGCTGGTGCGTGGGATTCAAGCCAGTGGTTATACGACCCCCACAGAAATTCAATCCCAGGCGATTCCGGCAGCCCTCAGCGGCCAGGACATTATCGGCTGTGCCAAGACGGGCACAGGCAAGACGGCGGCGTTCGTGCTGCCCATCCTGAACCGGCTGTTGAAGGCCCCGACAGGAAAGAAGCGAGTCATCAAAGCACTGATCCTCACGCCGACGCGGGAGCTGGCCGTGCAAATCGAGCGGTCGATCCACACGTACGGGAAATTCACGAGCACGCGGACGCTGGCCGTGTACGGCGGCGTGAGCATGAACAAGCAGCTCGACAGTCTCCGCCACGGCGTCGATGTCGTTGTGGCCACGCCCGGGCGACTGATGGATCACATGCGGCGACACACCATCGACCTCAAGGCGGTGGAAGTGTTCGTGCTCGACGAAGCGGATCGCATGTTCGACATGGGCTTCATTGCCGACGTGCAGAAGATCGTGGCCGCCGTGCCGACGCACCGCCAGACCATGCTCTTCTCGGCGACCATTCCACCGGAGGTCCAGCGACTTGCCGCCGGCATCCAGGAATCTCCCCTGCTGATCGAGATCGGCGAGCAGAACAACCCGGTCGAGACGATCACGCAATGCGTGCACGCCGTGGCCAGGGAGCAGAAGCTGGACCTGCTGGTGCACATGCTCCAGAACAAGCCGATGTGCTGCGTGCTGGTGTTCTCACGGACCAAGCACGGGGCGGATAAGATTCATCGCAAGCTGGAGCGGGCGGGCATCGAGTCCGTGGCGATCCACTCGGGCCGCAGCCAGTCGCAGCGGCAACGCGCCCTCGACGGCTTCAAGGGCGGCAAGTTCCAGGTCATGGTCGCCACCGATATCGCGGCTCGCGGCATCGACGTTCGCGGAATCTCGCACGTCGTCAACTTCGACGTGCCGAACTACGCGGAGGATTACATCCACCGGATCGGCCGCACCGGACGAGCTACCGCCGCAGGCGACGCCATCACGTTCGTCTCGCCCGACGAGAGAGATCAACTGTCCAGGATCGAGCGGTTCATCGGCACCAAGATCAAGCTGGAGGAATACGAGGGTTTCACCTGTGCCCATTTCGCCGCCGTCCTGTCCCAGAGCCCGGAGCGGACAAAGGCGCAGCGGCAGGTCCTCCGCGCCCGCAAGGCCTCCAAGAGGCCGCGCTTCAGCCGCAGCCGACGCGGCAGTCTCGCCGGCGCCCGTTCCCGCTAACGGTCCGGCGCAATAACGAATTCGCCAACTACGAGAAAGCAAGGACGCACAACACTCCTTGCTTTCTCCTTCCCTGAAAAACCCCACAGCCATCATCGCGCATCCGGACTCATCACTGAACCACTTTGTTCAAAGCATGCGACCACATACCCTGGCGGCTCATTGCGAAGCGGGACAAGCGCAAAGTCGGTCCGTAGCAGTGCCCCATATGTCATTGCGAGCGAAGCGAAGCAATGACATACGCGTGATATGCCGGGCAATTCTGCGTTGGCCCTGCATCATGGAGCGTCACCGTTTGACTTCTTCCCGCCTGTAGGGCACAATGGCTCCAAGAACGTTTTCCTGGAGAGATTGACCTATGGAGCTGAATCTATGAACCTGGACGCAACGCGGGCTTACACGACCCTGAAGCGCCTGAGCACCGAGACGATTTCGTTGAAGGAACTGCTGCCGGTCCCGCAGCGCATCGCCGCGTACTCCATCGACGCCGGCGGCGGCCTGACGTACAACTACGCCGCGAAGAAGGTGACGGACAAAGTCCTGAACGGCCTGCAGCAACTCGCCGACGAGCAACAGCTCATCGCGAAGTACGAAAGCCTCTACAACGGCGCAATCGCCAATCCCGGCGAGAAGCGGATGGTCCTGCACCACCTGACCCGCGGCCAACTGGGCAAGGACGTACTCCACGAAGGCAAGAACCTGCGGGCCTTCTACCTGGAACAGCAGAAGAAAATCGCCGATTTCTGCGCCGCCGTGCACGCGGGCAAGATCAAAGGTTCCACGGGAAAGCCCTTCAAAACCGTCGTGCAGATCGGCATCGGCGGCTCGGACCTCGGGCCAAGGGCACTGTACCTTGCCCTCGAGCAATACGCGAGAGAGAGCGGCCTTCTGCAAATGGAGGCGAGGTTCATCTCCAATGTCGATCCCGACGACGCCAACGGCGTGCTCGCGGACCTGGACCTGGAAACCACGCTGTTCATCCTGGTGTCCAAGAGCGGCACAACGCAGGAGACCCTGGCCAATGAACGCATGGTGAGAGCGAAAATGGCTTCCGCAGGCATAAGGGGCATGGACCCGGACGGGCACATGATCGCCGTGACCAGCGCCACCAGTCCTCTCGCCAAATCCAGTGAATACGCCGCCGCGTTTTTCATCGACGACTTCATCGGCGGCCGCTACTCGTCAACCAGCGCCGTGGGCGGCGCCGTCCTTTCCCTGGCCTTCGGCCCCGACGTGTTTGCGGAGATCCTGGCCGGCGCCCATAAGGCGGATGCACTCGCGTGCAAAACGAACATCAGGGACAATGCCGCCATGATGGATGCCCTCATCGGCGTATGGGAACGGAATTTCCTCATGTACCCCTGCACCGCCGTACTGCCCTACAGCCAGGCTCTGCTGCGCTTCCCGGCGCACCTGCAGCAGTTGGACATGGAGAGCAACGGGAAATCGGTGAACGTGGATAACCAGCGGCTTCGGTATTCCACGGGCCCCATCGTCTTCGGCGAGCCCGGCACCAACGGCCAGCATTCCTTCTATCAGCTCCTCCACCAGGGTACCGACATCGTTCCGCTCCAGTTCATCGGCTTCAGGAAAATCCAGACCGGCTTCGACGTGGACGTGGAAGGCTCAACGAGCCGGACGAAGCTCAACGCCAACCTGGTTGCACAAATCGTCGCGTTTGCCGGCGGGAAAGAAAACGCGAACCTCAACAAGAACTTCGAGGGCGAGCGGCCTTCCAGCCTGATCCACGGCGATATGCTCACGCCCAAGGCGCTCGGCGCGCTCCTGGCCCACTTTGAAAACAAGGTCATGTTCCAGGGTCTCACCTGGAATATCAACTCCTTCGATCAGGAGGGCGTGCAACTCGGCAAGGTGCTTACCAAGGCGGTCCTCGGCGGCACCAAAGACGAACGCCTTCTGGCGTACGCGAAGCTGCTCGGCGTGTAGAGACTTTCTCAACACGGTGAATGTCATTGCGAGGAACGCAGCGACGAAGCAATCTCAATCCCATGCCTGGGAGATTGCTTCGCTACGCTCGCAATGACAAGCCGGGCGCCATGTCTACGCTTGCGTAGACATGTTCCACTCGATGGGCAAGGCATGCTTACGCGAGTACGTGTTTAGCCTGGACGCGCCCAGTCCTGGGTGGCACGGGCAAACTTGTTTGCCCGTGGGGTCTCGATTGACCAGACTCGGTCGAATGAGCACCGTCAAACGAGTTTGGCGGTGCCACCCGGCGAACGGCGGGCTTCACGCTAAACACGTACTTACGCGAGCGTAAGCATGGCACCCAAACCATCCGGTTTCTTACCCGATCACCGGGCAGCGGCCGGGCCGATGCGGTACAGGTGAACGTCCCAGGCGTTGAAGTTGTCGCCAAAGGCTCCGGCATGCGCCGTCAGGCTGCGGGACTCGCCGAGCACCTCGACCTGCTGATCGCCGCTGAGACCCTGGATCGTGAAGTTGGCCCGTGTCCGGCCGTCCCGCATGCCGACCGCAAAGACATACGTCGCTCCCTCGTACCGCTTCACCATCACCGCCACGGGGACATTGCTATCCTCCGGGACGGCCGTGACCGCGCCGGGCACAGTCGGGCTGTTCAGGACCGGGGCCAGCTCATGAATCTGATGGTTGATCTGCGTGACGCCGGCGAGCATCTCGGGGTCGCTCAGCAGCGCCGACTCGTTGAACTTGGGCTGCCACTCGTGCACGAAGTAGATCAGGCCCATGCTGCCGTGGATGAGGGACATCCAGACTTCGCAGCGCACCTGGTGCGGCGTGGGCTTCTGCGTCGGATGGCTGATCCTCGTGCACTCGATGCAATTCCAGACGAGCCTCTGGTCCCCCGCCCACTGCCGCAGCCGCTCGACGCCCTGTGCCACGTACCAGAGTTTCCCCGCCACATCCGGCTTGTCGTGTGTCACCGGGTAAATGTCGAACGAGGCGATGTCACAGCCCTTCACGTACTCCGGGTAATCCTCCGGATGATTCGTGCGAACGCCCCGGCCGTACCAGCCGTCCCAGGCCACGCCCTGCCCCAGGTTCAGCAGCACCGGCCGGCTCGGATCGGCCGCCCGGATGCGCTCGTAGTTCGCCACGATCTTCT
Organism: Sedimentisphaerales bacterium; assembly: GCA_963708075.1. Classification (GTDB taxonomy): domain Bacteria; phylum Planctomycetota; class Phycisphaerae; order Sedimentisphaerales; family Anaerobacaceae; genus PLanc-01. The sequence goes on along the minus strand of OY970194.1, from coordinate 6,473,407 downwards.
CCGGCGGAACCGGCGGGCCGTAGCCCTTGCCCTCTCCCAGCGACTGGGCGTTGTCCGGCTCGTCCCCGTGCATCCACGCCACGATCGTCGGGTCGTCCTTGTGCGCCAGCGCCACCTTGTTCTGATCGCAGATGAGCAGCATTCCCGCCTGCTTCAGCGTCTGCAACTGCTCCTCCGTGGGACCTCGCCAGAGCGCGACATAGACGTTGATCCCGGCCTCGCGATACTGCGGGGCCTTGGCCGGACTCTGCAGCCATACAGCGATGGGGAAAAAGCTCTTGTCCGCGCTCGGGCCGTGCGCCCACTTCGCATAGAACTCCCCCGCCCGCGCCTCGGCGCCAATGATCGTCACAAGCAACAGCAGAAACATCGTGAACCGCCTCGAAGCCATTCGACACCTCCTGTAAAAATGAAATCTGTCTTCCCCGCCATCATACCCGCTCGTGACAGATTCATCCAGGGATTCTGTCACGGGAGGCAGGCGGGGGTGTACGACACGATTGTGGCAGAGCGAGGATGAGACTCTTGGGTGGCAGCGTCAAGCGCAGCTTGGCGATGGCATTTTTGGGATGCGATGCAGCCATCGCCAAGGCCTGCGGCCTTGCCGCTGCCACCCGACCACCAAGTTCCTTTCACAGACACATCTGGACCCTATGATGCGTGGCACAAGGAACATGTGACTGGCCATGCGCGACGTAGGCATGCCGTTGCAGACCGGAGGGTTCGGAGGGAAAAGAAAATGCGGACTGCGGTCGAGAAACCGCAGTCCGCAATCAGGTTTGCTTATCAGGCGTGGCGGAGGCTTCGATTAGCGGCGGGCACCGCCCGGGCCGCCGGGACCGCCCTGCATGTACATCATGTCCTCGTACATGCCCCCCATGCCTTCATAGCCGCCCATGCCGGGCTGCATGCGGCCGCGGATGCCGCCTTTCTTGAATTGCCGGAACGCCTGAGGTTCCTTGCGCAGCTCCGTCTTGACATATTGATACGCGGCCACCAGATCCTTCGGCCAGTTCGTCGTGCTGATCGGCATATGCTCGATATTCCGGCCGTCACTCGTGTAAAGCATTTCATTGTACATGCGGGGACGCAGGTTCGGGGCCTCGCCCCAGTCGCCGACCTGCACCAGATCGAGAAGAACCTTGCCCGTGCGGTAGTCGATCAGTTCCGGCGTCGTGGCCTTGGTCGGATCGGCAGGCCCAAAACCCGGCGCGCCGGGCATGCCCATGCCCATCGTGTCATACGCCGCGTACGCCGGATCCGTGATCCGAGGGCCCTGTCCAGGCAGACGCTTCTTTTCTTCCACCTTGGGCGGCGCCATCTCCTTGCCGATCGCCTCGCCCGGCTTCACATCGAAATCGGCGCTGCGCCAGTACCCGAGCATATAGCGGGCGACCTCGACGGTCGTGCTCTTCTTCGCCTCCTGCACGTCCTTGGCGAAGAAATACATCCGCTCGCGGACTTCCACCGGCTTAGTAATGCCGGAGAACTCGCTCCAGAGGATGACCTGGTCCTTCTTATCCGCGCTCTGCTCGGCCAGTTGATTGGTCCCGGCGACGGGATTGAAGACTCCCAGGCGGATGCGATACTGATAGGTGTGGCCGGGCTGCGCGGTATCGTCGAACGCCCAGAACAACAGGGGCTTCTCCGACTCGTCCAGCTTTGTGCGGTAGTTGATCAGCGTCTGAGCAAAGTCGTAGTACACCTCGTTGGTGGTGGTCTTGCCCGTCATGTCCCCGCCCGGCCCATACATCGTCTCGCCGTACATGCCCGCCTCGTCGGCGTTTCGTGTCCGCGCTTTCGAGGCGCCTCTCTTACGCGTGGTCTGATCGCCGGCGCCCGGGCCGTACGCGGCGTCCTGCTGGGCCTGCCCGCCGCGGCCGCGACGGTCCCGCGTGCCGCCGGCGCCGCCGTACATCGAGTCGCCCGCCCCGCCACCGGCCGTACCGGAGCGATATCGTCCCCCGGCGCCGGTCGCCTGACCGCCCTGGGCGCCTCCCACGCCGCCGGAGCGAATCCGGCCGCCGTCACGGGTCTGCTGTGTCCCCTGATCTTTCTCTCTTTCCTCCCGCTTCTCCTCCATGTCCACCTTCCGCTGCAGCGTCTTGAACTTGCCGTAGAAGCTCGGCGGGAACCAGTCCTCCTCAGAGGAGGCGATCTGGTAGCCTTCCGGCTGCAGCAGGCTCATCCGGACCATGGGCGACCGCATCTGCATCATCCGGATATCAAGACCTCCCGGAGGCAGGTCCTCGATTCGCTCGTTGACCGTGAAGAGCTCTCCGTAGGACTCCGACCGGCTGCGTGGAACCTCCTGCCAGTCCGACCAGACGCCGTCGCGGAGCAACTCCTGTCTTTGCAGTTGCACGGCCGCAAAGACCGGCTCCGCCAGGCACGGGTCGCGCCACTCCGCCTTGGCCACATTCTCGCCGGCGAAATACGCGCGGAACTGGCGATACAACTGGACCGTGTCGAATTTCGCCTCGACCGTCACCAGATCGACGTCGTTGGCCTCGACGTCCACCTTCTCGTATCCGTTCTGCGGGGTCAGCTCTTCCAGGGGGACCCAGGCGGCCGCTCGCAGGTGAACGGCGGCCACGTCCGTGACCTCTCCGATGCGCGGAGGCAGCTTGAACCTGCGAAGGCTGCCCGCGACGGTGCGGCCGGGGGGCATGATCGGGCCGCCGCTGGTGATCGACCCGAGGGGCGAGCGGAACAGACCCATGAACCCCTGCGGCAACGGGTGCTCGAAGAGCCCGGCGACGACCGGGTTGTTCACATCGATCCGGCTGGTGAGCACGGACTTGTACGCCGGGGCCTTTTGACCTTCGCCGCCGCTGTTGATGCTGCGTTCGAGCTCCTGGGCCTTCGCGAAGATCTCCTTATCGATCCGGCCGGCGCTGAACTTCTTTCCATCCAGCGTCACGACGGCCGGGCTGAAGATCACCCACTTGAAGAACAGCACCACGCACACCACGCCCACAGCGACAAGCACGATCTTCTCGACGTGGTTCTCGACGAAACGTCCGACTTTTTTGATCAGGTCCTGCATAACTCATCCCGCCACACAACTGTTCAGTCCGTACGATCCTACCTCTTCTTGCCCTTCGTAGCGCTTTCAATCGCGGTGGTGATGTCGTCCTTCACCTGCTTGGGCTTGACACCTTCATAAGCCGCCTTGTTCAAGACGTACTCACAAATCAGGTCCAGCTCGACGACCTGGGCGTCCCCGTAGCGATACACCAGGTGCTCGATACGCTCCGGATCGACCGGGGCCGTGCTGCTCTCCAGGATGGTGATCTGATTGTGCAAATACTTCTGCGCGGGCTCGTTGCCCTTCCATCCGCTGAAGTTGTGCGGCTTGGCCGTACACAACTGCTTCATGAACGGCAGCGCGCTCCTGGCTTCGACGATCGTGCGGACGTTGAAATGCATGACGTCGAACTCCTCGCAGGTCAGTCGCCCGCTGCAGGGGACCGTCATTCCATTCTTGGCATTGGTCACATACACGGGGTTCTCTCCCTCCTTCTTCCCACGCATACTTCGTCCCGCACGTCGGAAAGACCGGCCCGTCGTACGCCCCAGGACGAAGCTGACGTTCATCACCCGCTTGACCGGCGCATCCAGGATGCTGCTCGAGCCTTTGTTCATCTCGCGAATCGTCGTGAAGACGTCCTCGATCATCCAGTATCCCATCTGCCAGTACCAGCAGTCCTTGTAGGCGGCGTCACGATTCTCGAACTTCCAGTCGGCCCAGTACACGTAGCCGGCCACATCGATCGGGTTGGCGTATGCGCCCGCCGCCTGCGCCTTTTCCAGGCAAATGGTATCGAAAATCTTGCGCTGCGTGTCGGTCAGCATCAGGGAGGTCCCACCCATCCCGCCGCCGTAATCACCGTAGGGCGACAAGGATGACGACGACGGCGTCACGGTGAAGGACTGTGTCTGGTCGGCGCCGCCCGGTCCGTACCCGCCCCCATAGGGGTTCCCGTAGGCTCCCATGCCCGGCTGCGGCGCCCGCTGCAACGCCGCTTTGATCTCCTGGTCCGTCGGAGACACCCCGGCCCGGATGCCCTCGAGCATGGCGTCCACCCCGCTGTGGTAATGGCGGGCGAATTCCTCGAACAGCAGGGTCGTTCTCTCGTTCGTGTCGGGGAAGAGCCGGTAGCTGAGCAGCTCGCGCAGAGTGGTCTGCTTTACCAGGTTCTCGATCTGGTTGGCGTCGCGGGCATAGGCGTTGATGTACGGCTCCATCTGTCGAGACTTGGCCGCGTCCTCGAGCTGACTGGGCAGCGAGGCGACGGTCCGCGCGGTTGCCCCGCTCTCCTGCTCCATCGTCTTGCGCAGCTTGCTGCCGAGGATCCGTGTAGGGATGAACAGCAGCAGGGCCACCGCGGCGATCAAGACAGCCGCCAGCAGCGAGAGGTTGTTCTTGAAGAAGCTGAGTTTCTTCAGGATATCTTTTACGTTGATATTCGCCATGATTCGTTCGTCCTACTTGGCCCCCGGGGTGGATGTCTGTGCGGCGCCCGAGCTGCCCGTTTCGGCGGCGCCGGACTTCCAGAGCAGCTTGAATTGCAGGCTGAACCAGTGATCGCGTTCGTTGAGCCTGGTCTTTCCCGTCGCGTCGGCCATCGGACGGCCGTACTGGTCCATGATCGTTTCGGCGCCGATCTGTTCGCGGGTCATGGGGTCCACGAGGATCGGCTTTCCGCGATTCACAGCGTAGCCGAGCATGCCCGCCTGGGCCTTCATCTGCGGATCGGCCGGGTCCTGAACGTACTGGATCTCGCCAACGCCGCCCGGCATGTCCGCCGTCGGGTCCACGACCCCTTTTTCCAGCAGGAAGTGGTCCGCCTCCCGGCTGTACAACTCGAACGGGGTGCTGTTGGGATCCAGGCCGAGGAATCTGTCGAGGTGCTCGATTCGTGTCACGAAGCCCCACTTGGCCGGCTGGCTCTCCACGCCCATGGGGTCCAGCAGGGTCTCGAATCGCTCGTATGGGCTGTAGCCGGCGATGGTCACCACGAAGCCGACTTCCTTGACCGCCTCCTGGCCCCCGCCCAGCATGCCGGATTGTTGCAGGTAGTCTTTGCCGTAGATGGCCTCCATCTCCGCCATCATGTCCGTGTCATACATCTCCGATTCCCCGCCTCCCTGCATCTGGGTCATCTGGTCTCTGCGCATCAGGGCCGTCTTGTTGAACTGGGCCGTTGCCAGGTTGTCTGAATAATAGAGAGACAGGTGGGTGATGAAGAGCTGCTTCCTCTGGAGCCTCGGGACCGCCATGACCTTGGCGACGTCGCCGGCGGCGAACGCCTCGTAGAGCGCCCGCTGCTCCGGATTGTTCTTGGCATTCGGCAGCGCGGAGATGAGAAGCTCGTGCAGCGTCGGCACGATTTCCCGGTACTCAAACAATTGGAAGTACTTTCTCGTCTTGTCCTGGATGCTCGTTTCCTGCTGTCCCATGCTGTCCTTGCTCTGAACGATCCCCTGAGCCTGGTTGACTATGCTCTTGGTTCTCGTCCGCGTGTCTTGTTGCCGGGCGTAGGTGACCTTGTCCCATCCAACCCGTCCCAGACACATCAGCGAGACTAGCAGGAGCAGCACCGCCGCACCGATGAAGAACTTCGTTTTGCCCGCCCAGGCCATCGAGCGAGCGACGCTCGTGGGCAGCAGGTTGCTCTCGATGCGGGCCATGCCCAGGCCCTGAAGGCCCAGCCCGTACACCACGCTGAAGTCGGCCACGTTCTCGTGGAACTTCGCGCTGGACAGGCCCGGGGCGATGGCCAGCCGCTTGTAGGCGTCCGGCTTTTCCACGGGAATCTGCAGGGTCTGCGACAGATATTTGAGCAATCCGCGCAGTTTCGTCCCGCCGCCCATCGCCACTACGCGGGCAATCTTCACGTCCGGATTCGAACTGGTGTAAAACCCGACGGACCTCTGTACCTCGCCCGCAAGATCGGTAAAGACCGGCCGCATGGCTTGGAAGATCTGCCGGGCGTATTTGCTCACGGGAGCGGTGCGTTTGAGCTTCTCGGCCTTCTCGAAGTTGAGCTTGAAGGCCTCGGCAATCGCCTGCGTGAAGGCATTGCCGCCCATGACGATGCATCGCTGCCAGACGTTCGACGCTGTGCATACGACCAGGTCGGTGCTGTCGGCCCCGATGTTGATGACCACGGTGGCTCGCTTGTCCGAATTGACCAGGTCCGGCCGGTCGAACACCAGGTAGTTGTACAAAGCCATCGGCGCCATCTGCACATAACTTACCTGCAGATCCTCTCGCTCGAACTGCTCCAGCGCCGAGCTGACCACCTCGTTCTTGATCGCGAAAATCCCCACCCGCTTCTCCGGGCTATCCGCCTCGGTCATGAGCTGCCAGTCCCATTGCACCTCGGTTATATCGAAGGGGATTTGCTGGGCCGCCTCAAACTGGACGATCTCCGGGATTTTCCTGGCCTCCACGGGCGGCAGCGTGACGAATCGGGCGAAGCTGTTCTGGCTGGGCACCGAGACAATCAGCGGATCGTACTCGATCTCGTTGCGCTGGACGAACTGCCGCAGCGTAATCGCGATCAGTTCCTCGCGCTCCGCCGCACTGACGCCGCTGGAGATAATCTTGCCGTGCGGGATGTGATCGAAGCCGATGACCTGGACCACATCCCCGACTGACATCAGGTGCAGGGCCTTAAGGGAGTAATTCCCCAGGTCAACCGCCCAAATCGCATCTGATCCTGCTGCCATGATGAACCTCCCATCCGGTCTGGTGGGTACTCTCTATCGTCTTGTAAACGGCTCTCAACAAGCGTAGATTATACCATATGCTCAAGAGTTTCGCCATATTAACTCTCGGCTGCAAGGTCAACCACTACGAAAGCCAGCAGATTCGCCAGTTTCTCGAATCCCACGGCCTTCGGCAGGTGGATCCCTCGCAGCAGCCGCAACTGGTCATCGTCAACACCTGCTGCGTGACGCACACCGCATCCGCCAAGAGCCGGCACTTCAGCCATTTGGCCCAAAAACATCACCCCGAGGCTGTCGTGATCTGCGGCTGTCTGCCCACGGTCCAAACCGATGAACTCCACGCCGCCGGAGAGAACGTCCATGTTGTCAAGGACCGGTGCGACCTCACCGCTACCCTGCACTCCCTGGTCGCTACCCAAGCAACCACCCCAGATGCACAAAGCTCCAGGTACTTCGACCCCTTGATTAGAGCACAAAATAGCGACAAAGTCAAGTCCAAAAACGACTTACAGCCGCCCGACGACCTGCCCTCGCTGACGCATTTCCAGGACCAGACCCGCGCGTTTCTCAAGATCCAGGACGGCTGTGACGCGTTCTGCTCTTACTGCATAATACCGACGGCGCGACCCGCCGTTCGTTTCAAAAAACCCGAAGAAATCATCGCGGAAGCGACGGCCCTGGTGGCAGCCGGACACAAGGAGATCGTCCTGACAGGCGTCCACCTCGGCGCCTACGGCTATGCGAACCGCCCGCCGGCGCAACTGGCCGGACCCAGAGAACAAGCACCTGCCCGCCCTGCTGGACAAGATTGCCCAAATCACCAACCTTGCCCGCATTCGCCTAAGCTCGCTCGACCCCGCGGACGTGACTCCCCGCCTGATGGACGTCTTCGCCACCCATCCTAATATAATGCCGCACCTGCACCTGTCCCTGCAGTCCGGCTCGAACGCCGTCCTCCACCGGATGGCCCGACCCTACACCGCCGACGACTTCCGCGACAAGGTCGCCCTGATCCGATCCCGCCTGGACCGCCCCGCCATAACGACCGATATTATCGTAGGTTTCCCAGGTGAAACCGACGCCGATTTCGGCGAAACGCTCGCCCTGGCCAAGGAAGTCGCCTTCGCCAAGATGCACGTCTTCGTCTTCTCCGCGCGCCAAGGCACCCCCGCCGCCAAAATGCAGCCCAAAGTCCCCCCGGAACTCAAAAAGGCTCGCTCCCAGACTCTCCGCACCCTCGACGAAACCCTCCAGACCCAATTCCGCACCCAGTTCCTAGGCGAAACCGCCCAAGTCCTGATCGAAACCACCGCCCCCCACCCCGCCGGCCGTGCCGAACGATACTTCATGGTCGAGCTCCCCGACTCCCCCCACCCCCCAGCCACGAATGACCTTGTCACGGTCAGAATAGAGAAGAATGCCATTGACGGGGTCCTGGCAACATTGACCACCTAATAGCTGACAGTCCAAAACTGCGGCTTGCCAAGCGCACTTGCCGAGACTACTATGGGTCCCTGTTGATGGCTCAAGAACTTGGTTGGTCAGGGCCATGGCGACTTTTGAAGAGGGAAGACTTCACCGTGGCGTTATGGAAAACGATGTAGGTCATGCCCGATGGAGTGCAGGAGAGCGGTCCCGTATGTCTCACGGAAGGGCACCATAGTGGCTTCGGTGAAATCCACGATCCATGAGGTTGATTTCTGTTCGCAAATAGCCACCGCAGTCGGTGTTTTGGTAAGCCAGAATACAAGTGGCTATAGTCCCTTTCGTGACGCGCGGGTGGAAGGCTTCGGGACAGGCACGGGCCGGTCCAAACGCAAAGACCTCCGATTCTTCGATTACAGCGGCAAGGTGATCCTCTGCGGCGAAGTGAAGTTGCCGGGAACACCCGAAGGACGCTCCGCATTTGCTGAGAAGCTCATGCAGGATGCCTTCACCAAGGCAGATAATGAGAACGTCCAGTTCTTCTTCACTTGGAACGTCAACGAGTTTGTACTGTTTGACCGCGGCCTTTGGGATCGTCCTCTTATCGACCGGCGCATCCGGGTGTGGCGACTCGCGAGAAACTTGGCGAGTCCCGAGGCCGTTGCTCGTGAAGAGAATCTCAACTTCATCAAGACTAGCTTCCTCCCTGACTTGTTGCACGATCTTGCCGATATCCTCTCTGGACGGCGAGACGACTGGTCGATTCCGCCAGATGATGTCTTCATCCACTCTCTGGAAAGTCATCTTGATTGGCCCCGGCAACTGGCCGGCGCGTACATCCTGGCACATGCGGACAGGAACAAAACGTTTGACCTCCGCGTTCAGCGGTGGATGGCGGATCAGGATTGGACTTATGTTCGGACGCCGCAGGAGGAATGGGTCAAGGCGACGGACAACATGGCCAAGACCCTTGTTTACGTATGGGCCAACCGGCTCATCTTCTATAAGGCTTTGCGCGCACGTTTCAAGGACCTGCCGCGTCTTGACCTGCGCCGCTCCATCAAGAAGCCCGACGAGGCTTTGGCTGCGCTCAATCGCTTGTTCCAGCGGGCCGTGGATCGCAGCGGTGATTACGAGCCGCTCTTGATGCCTGAGGCAAAGGATTGGGCAACCCGCCTTGTCTTCGAACCGGTGAGTGCTCTGGATGCTTGGCGAGGCATGCTCCGTGGGATTGAGTCGGTAGACTTTGGGGAAGTCCCGTCCGATGTGGTGGGGCGCATCTTCCAAAAGCTGATTGGCCCGGATGAGCGACACCGCTACGGCCAGCACTTCACAGGCGATGATGTGGTAGATCTGATCAACGGTTTCTGTGTTCGCAGCGCTTCTTATGCGATCTTGGACCCAGCCTGTGGGTCGGGCAGTTTCCTTGTGCGTGCCTACTACCGTAAGCGTCACTTGGACACGTCGCGCCCACATCTGGATTTGATCGGCGAGTTATTCGGGTGCGACATCGCCCTCTATCCAGCCCATCTGGCGACGCTGAACCTTGCCGCCCGCGAAATCAATGATGAGGCCAATTACCCGCGCATTGTGCGGTGCAACTTCTTCGATGTTACACCTGAGAAACCGTTCTGCGAGATTCCTGTGGCGAGTGAGTCCTCAGACCGCACCGCGGTATTGCTGCCGGAGTTGGATGCCGTAGTTGGCAATCCGCCATACGTCCGCCAGGAGAAAGTCGAGAAGAAGGACAAGGCCCGCTTTGCTGAGATTGCGAGCGATGCGTGGCCCGATCTGCATTTGAGCGGTCGAAGTGACCTGCATTGCTACTTCTGGCCTGCTGCAACACGCCTGCTCAAGCCCGGCGGCTACTTCGGTTTTCTCACCAGTTCATCGTGGCTGGATGTCGAGTACGGCTTTGCCCTTCAGGGCTGGGTGCTTCGGCACTTCAAAATTCTTGCAATCATGGAAAGCGCTGCCGAGCCATGGTTTGAAGATGCGAGAGTAAAAACCTGCGTCACGATCTTGCAACAGTGTGACGATGAGACGGAGCGTATGGAAAACCGCGTTCGTTTTGTGCGGTTCTCTCGCAGGCTGGCCGACATCATCGCTATTCCACCTGGCCAGAATGAGGATGCCCGCCAAGCTTCCATTGAGGCGATGCGATACCGAATCCTCAGCACAGAGATCGACCTCCAGGACCAGGATATGCGCATCATCGTCAAGACACAGGGCGACCTGTGGAACGATGGTGTTCGCGCCGGGTCGATTCTGGGCGACGTGGAATTGGAACCGCTCGCGGAGGAATACGAGAACGGATGTGAACCTGACGCCGACGAGGATACGCCGACGGCTACCAAACCAGCAAACGGTCCCAAAGAGAACGGTGATTATCATGCGGGCAAATGGGGACGGTACGTCCGTGCCCCGGACCTCTACTTCGAGATCATGCGTCGCTTCAGTAACCGGTTTGTTCATCTTGGAGAGGTGGCTACAATCCGAAGGGGAATAACGAGTGGCTGTGACGCCTTCTTCATGCCCAGAGATATCACGGCGGATATCTTGGCAAAACACGAAGCAGATCGTCTCTTTCCCCGACACGCGGGCGGCGCACCACGCAAGGAGGTCGAATCGGGAAAAATCAAGATTATTGAAGCCGGCGACGGAAGCATCCATCCTATCGAAGCGAAATACGTCGCGCCGGAAGTCCATAGCTTGATGAAGGTTGATCGTCCCGTTGTTCGCGCATCCGATTTGGACCGAGTTGTCCTGCTCGTCAGCGAGCCGATGGACAAACTGAAAGCGGAATCGCCCTGGGTGTGGCATTACCTTCGTTATGGCATGACGGCGACCTTTGCATCGAAAAAGTCGAAGCCTGTGCCCGTTCCCAAGCGTTCCACGTGTGCTGCCCGCGATCCTTGGTACGACTTGACAGGTCTGGTGCGCCCGGAATTGCGTTTTGGCCGATGGCGCAACAGTATCGGCACATCATTGCGGGAAACCCCGAGGGTTTGATCTGCAATCACAACTTGTTCGACATAGCTTCGGGGGATCTCTCTGCACGCGAAGCCAAGTCGCTTGTAGCCATCTTGAATTCTACCCTCATTGGTCTATTCAAAACGTTCTATGGCAGGTTCGCGGGTACCGAGGGTAACCTTAAGACTGAAGTGGTGGACGTGAATCTCTTAGAAGTGCCTGACCCTCGCAACATATCAGCATCTTTGGCTAAACGCCTTACTACCGCATTGGAGCGCATGAGCCGGCGTGAGGTAGGTAGGTTGGTAGAAGAGCAGTTGATGGATTGCCATACACCGGACCGCGCGAGGAGAATCGCCGCAGGGCCGCTGGTGCTCTCCGATGAGTTGCGCCAGCGCGACCGCCAAGACTTGGACGATGCGGTCCTTGAATTGCTTGGTGTGACTGATCCACAAGAGCGGACCGACCTGACTGCGCGGTTGTATGAGGCGACCGCACGGCACTTCCGCGATATTCGAGTGGTCGAAATCGAAAAGATGCAGCAGCGGGCGAAATCGAACAATCAGCGTTTCAGTGTTCATGATTTGGCTGCCGACATCTGGGACGCCGCCGAGCTTGAAGATGCCACGCCACTTGCGGAATGGGTCGAGCAATGGTCCGGGGCCAAGATGCTCGTGGACATTCCGGAAGAACGCCCGGCCATCCTGTCACCGTCGCCCATGTTTGATCCGAACACGGTCTATTTCGGAAAGGTGAGAAAGACACACGTTGACTGCCCGTCTCGTGGCCAAGCCGAGTTGATCCTGCGCTTGGCCAATTTGGGCATAAGCGGTAAAGTTGAACTGCCCGGCGATCTGGACCCATGCCTGAAACTGCTGGATCGCATGAATGTCCGGATCGACAAGGCTGTCGCCCGGTTTACAGAGCTGGCGGAGAGCCGCACCGGAGATGAGCGAGTTCGACGGGAGCTTGTGGAAGCCCTTGAGCAATGGTTCGTGTTAGGCCGCGAGCCAAATAAACCAACCGCATCTCCGGACGATTGAGGGCCTGAGTCCGAGACTTCGCGCGTTGCCAACGGGCATGTTGCCAACGGATTTCTTGGTGTTGTCCAGGCTGGAGAAGAACGCCCGCGACGCCGTCCAGGGGATGGCGATCCTGTGGAAAAGGCTTGCTCGCCGGCAGAGGGGGCAGCTATCATCGGCCGCATGGAGGATAGGAGAGAGCCGCGATTGGATGGGACGGATGGGACTCATGGGGCCGATGGGACCTATGATTCGCCGGGGGTGATTCCTGCGCATGGCGGGTATCGGCAGCTCAAATCCTATCAGGTGGCCGAGATCATCTATGATGCGACGGTCGCCTTCTGCGCCCGCTTCATCGACCGCTACTCGCGCACAACCGATCAGATGGTGCAGGCCGCGAGGAGCGGCAAGCAGAATATCGCGGAGGGTAGCCAAGCCTCCGGCACCTCGAAGAAGACTGAACTCAAGCTGACCAATGTGGCGCGGGCCAGCCTGGAGGAATTGCTCCAGGACTATCAGGATTTTCTCCGGCAGCGGGACCTGCCCATTTGGGGCAAGGACCATCCGCAGGCTCGTGCGATCAGGACGTTGGCCTACCGGCCTGATAGGACCTATGAGAACCTATAGGACCTATGTTGAGAAGGGGCTGCCGGAGGTTGCGGCTAACGCCGTGATCTGTCTCGTCCACCAGGCCAACTACCTGCTTGACCAGCAACTCCGCTCTTTGGAGCAGCATTTCCTCGCTGAAGGCGGGTTCACAGAACGGCTTTACCATGCCCGCCGCCAGAGCCGTGACAATCCGCGGCTGCGGGATGGGACGAATAGGACGGATGGGACTCATAGGACCTATGGAACCAATGAGCCCCGTGACCCTGGCTGAAATCGGTTCACGCCGCCGGTGCCGTGGCAAGGTACCGGATTCGTCCGATCCGTCCTATAGGTCCCATGGGTCCTATTCTGCTTCCGGCGGGTCGTCTTCGGGGATGTTCGGGTAGGCGAATTCGCCGCAGAGTTTTCGGGCTTCCTGGTCTCGGGCTCGGGCATTCAAATGACAAGCACCGGGTGGCAGCCCCCCCAAGCCTAGCCTGAACGGGGCCAAAAGGCTTTGGTGATGGTCCCTTTGGGAACCATCGGCAAGCTCGCGCTTGCCGCTGCCACCCGGTGCTATAGAATCATATTCCAGGGCTCGATGGGCACGTATGCAGCCCGCCATTGCGATACCGGCGACGGGCCGCGAAGGATCCGTGTGCAACGAGCCTCGGTGCCCCGGTCCTATTTGATGTGGCACATGCGGCACAGTTCCGGTCCGTGACGCACTGTCGTGGTCGTGCCGTCGGGGTTCGCGATCGTCTCCCGGCCGTAATCGTAGCCGCGCAGCAAATACTGGCCCACGCCGCTGATGTGCACGTCGTGGCAACTGTTGCATTGCACCCGGCTGCTGGCGTCCAGCAGGTCCTCGGCAATCGTCCGCCCGAGCGTGCTGGGCTGCGACGGGTCTTTCAACGCGCCGTCGGCAGCGACCAGCGAGGAGTCATACACGAACGAGATCGGATGGCTGTTCGTCAGCTCACTGGCCCCAAACTTGCGGCTGTCGCTCATCCACACATAGCTCGGGTTGGCGCCGTCGTGGCAACTGAGGCACAGCCTGGAGGCCCCGGTGGGCTGGCCCTCCATGCTCGCCTGCAACGTCGAGCTGGAATACATCGTGAACGTCGTGGTGGTTCTCGTTGCCGTTCCAGAGCGGCACTCCCGGCAGATCGCCGGCGTTGTGAGGCACGTGGCAGCCATCACAGCCGTGATCGGAGTGCGCGGCGACCGCCCAGCCCGCCATGAGCAAGGCCGTGGCAATCGCGGCAACAAACAGTCTCCCCAGGTTTCGATCGGTGTGCATTTAGACCCCTTTCCAATTCGTGCCGGCAGAATCCGGCTGTTTGTCCCCTCGAATTGGGTTCTGGCGTGACCTACGTTACGTATGGTGTTTCGCTGACCCCCAAGTACCGCCACACACGTCTATGGCGATGACAACCTTAAGACAGCAAATAGCGTGCCATGTCCATACGCATGGGCGGATGCCACACGGAAATCGAAAAGGGCCGATAATCGCGGACGTTTCATTATCAGACCCGCAGGCCCTTGGCGGGGCGTGAACCGATAATCGCGACGTTGTCTCTCACAATTGAGACAAGTTCCAGGACGTAGGAGAGGCCGAAGTTCCGCGCACGGGGGCAATCCTCATGTCCCACAAGGAGTAGCGGGCCTGCAGAGCGACAGATGCCGTGATTCCGGGTCATTAGGAGGGGAGGATACGCCGGTCACGAGGAGATGCAGCGGCGATGTGCTTCGTCGAATGAATTTTTCTCATTTTTGGCATCCACATTCTGCCATCGGCAGACGCCATTAGAAATAGGATAGGTCGCACCTACGATTTTGATTGGCACCAGGATGCTGGAAAGGATGGCCGTGGATGAGCGTTCAGACAGGGTTGGAGGACGTGATCGTTGTGGACTTGCCTCGGGAACTGGAGGGACACAGCGAGCTGCAAACCGTCGTGGAAATGGCACGTCAAAGAGGCCGCTGCGATGTCATCGTTGACTTCTCCACGGTTGATGTTGTGGGGTCTCTGACGTTTTCCAGGCTCCTGGAATTGCGCCGGCTGATGCGGGACCTGGGGCACAAGCTGGTCCTGTGCGGCGTGGCTCCCCAAACGAGGGGCGTCTTCGTTACCGTCCAGCTCGACAGACTCTTCGATTTCGTCGAGGACAAGACCGCTGCTTTGGCGCGCCTGCAAGGTTGCGCGCCGGCACATTTCGCAACACGGTCTCATACGGGGCCGTCTTCCCGAACCTGAGGCCCGGTCCTTCGGGACACAGGGAATCGCAGTCTATAAGCCCCCGTGAGCCGCACTTCCTCTCCCTCCGTTTTTTGCTTGCGGGGGCTTCTTCTTTCCAGCCCGAGGCGCCCCCGCCTCTTGGTCCACGCCGTGCAATATAGAACGCGGCTGTACACACAGCGTTTGGCGGCCTACCTCAGTTTGGGGTTGACCTGCGAACGAGGGCGGGTAAACTATGGGCTTCCTGGGGATCAGCATCAGATAAGACAACTGGTAGGAGACCGCAGGTGGGTTATCACTGTGTTGTGTTGGCCAAGCAGGTGCCGGATACGCAAAGGATTACCGGGCAGGTCATGAATGACGACGGAACGGTAAATCGTGCGGCCCTGCCGGCCATTTTCAATCCGGAAGACTTGAACGCGCTGGAGATCGCGCTGCGGATCAAGGACCGCTTCGGCGGCCGGGTTACCGTGATTACGATGGGCCTTCCCGCGGCGGCGAGGATTCTCCGCGATGCTCTGTACCGGGGCGCGGACGACGCCGTCCTGGTCACCGATTCGCGTGCCGCCGCCAGCGATACCCTGGCGACCAGCTACATCCTGAGCTGCGCCGTGAAAAAGCTGGATTACGACATCGTCCTGTGCGGCCGGCAGGCCATCGACGGCGATACCGCCCAAGTGGGCCCGCAGATGGCCGAGAAGCTCGGAATTACCCAGATTACCTACGTCGAGGCGATGGAAGGACTCGAAGGCGATACGATCACGGCCCGTCGCAATATCGGCAATGGCTGGCAACTGGTCCGGGCCAGGCTGCCCGTCCTGCTGACGGTCACGGGCGAAGCGGGCGAGCCCCGGGTCGCGGCGGCCAGGAAACTCATGAAGAACAAGAACGCCCTGGCGCCGGTGGAGATCGAGCAACAGGTCAAGGCCGCCCATCCCGGCGTGAATGATGTAACGATCAAGAAGCTCGTCAAGGAGCAGGCGGACGCCCTGGCGCAGAAGGGCCTGCTGATCAAGCAGTGGGACCTGGACGCCATCGGTGCGGACCTGACCTGGTGCGGCCGCAGCGGCTCGCCCACGAAGGTCCACCGCATCCAAAGCGTCGTCCTGGCCGCGAAAGAAAGCAAGACAATCGCCCCGACCGACGAAGGTGTCGCCGCCATGATCCACGAGCTCATCCAGGACAAGATCATCGCGTGAAGTACAAACAGGAGAGTACGAACGTGAGCGACAAATGCCCTGTGTGTCAAACCGATATTACGCCGCTGATCTCGGAGCCTGATGCCCGAGACCAAGCCAGGGTGGACAAGTACCACTGCGAGCGGTGTGGTGACTTCTGCCTTAAGATACCTCTCACCGATTCCCTGCGCAGGGTGTCCTTTCTAGAGGATTTACTTGAGAGAGACCCTCAGAAGATGGCAGTGCTGAGCCATTGGATTCGCACTGAACATGAGTCAAAGAAGAGGCTAAGCGGGAAGGACCCCATAGTCCTAACCCACGAGCTCGTGAGCGGCGTTATCAGGAATCCACGTCCATCACCTATGGCGCAGGCTGACAACTATGTGCGGTGGATAGGTGATAACATCAAGGTCGGCGGTCGATACGCCGCAGTCGAGAGACTGGCCATTCAAGCGATCGTCGGGTCTCCAAATGAACAGGAATTCGAGCTCGTTTCTAGCCACTTGCTCAACAATGCAAAACTGATCGACCATGGGCCCGGAGAATCTGGCGTTTGGAGACGCGTAACTCTGTCTTTCGATGGTTGGGAGCATTACGAGAAGCTCAAACTGGGGCACGCTGACAGCCGCAGAGCATTCATGGCCATGCAGTACAACGAGGAACCGTTGGAGGACATCTTTGAGAGCGTGTTCAAGCCGGCGGTCAAGGAAACCGGCTTCGATCTATTCAAACTCCCTGATAGGCCCCAGCCGGCAGGACTAATAGATGACAGGTTGAGGGTGGAGATACGAACCTCGCGCTTTCTGATCGCCGACTTGACGCACGGGAATCGGGGCGCCTACTGGGAAGCCGGGTACGCTGAGGGAATGGGAAAACCGGTCATCTACACGTGTGAGAAAAAAGTATTCGAAGATCACAAGTCCAAGCCTCACTTCGATACTAACCACCATTTGACAATCCTGTGGGACTCGACGAAACCTGATGATGTTAGCAAGGAATTGAAAGCCACAATTCGAGCTACGTTGCCAGCGGAGGCGAAGTTGACAGATGACTGACACGCTTCGAGCCTATAGTTTGGTAAGAGCGGGGCGAACGCCACCCCATGTCATTCCCGCGGAGGCGGGAATCCAGTTACTCTCTGTGCGTTCCTGGACCCCCGCCTGCGCGGGGGTGACATGAGGACGACCGTTTCGTCTGATGCGCACGGAACAGGGACATCGATTTGACGAGATAAGGACGACGAGAAGCCAAGCATGATCGACGTGAATAGACAAGGGGACGTGTGGGTGTTCGCGGAGCAGCATGGCGGGCGTCTGGAGGAGACGCCGCTGGAGCTGATGAGCAAGGCGCGGCACCTGGCGGATACGCTGAAGGTGAAACTGGCGGCGGTGCTCCTGGGCGACGGCGTCAAGGAGCTCGGCACGAAGCTGACACAGTACGGGGCCGACAAGGTGTACCTGGTCGAGCACCCGTTCCTCGGGGCGTACCAGGCCAACAGCTACGCGAAGGTGATCCTCGACCTGATCCACAAGCACAAGCCGCAGATCGTGCTCTATGGCGCGACGGTGGCGGGCCGGGACCTGGCCCCGCGAATCGCCAGCGCCGCCAAGGCGGGCCTGACCGCCGACTGCACCGACCTGCAGATCGGCGATCACACCACGGCCAAGGACGGCGAGGTCCATAAGAATCTGCTGTTCCAGATCCGCCCGGCGTTCGGCGGCAACATCATCGCGACGATCATCAACTACGACCGCTGGCCGCAGATGGCGACTGTCCGTGAAGGCGTGATGGCCATGCCGCAACCCGACGTGAAGCGCCGCGGCACAATCGTGACGGAGAGTGTGAAGCTCGCTCACGACGATCTGCCCCTGGAGATTTTGCAGGAACACAAGCGGCCAAAGAAGGTCGATCTCAAGGCGGCCAGAATCATCGTCGCAGGCGGCGCGGGCGTTGGCAGCAAAGAGAATTTCCGGCTGGTCTGGGATCTGGCTAACTGCCTCGGTGCGGCCCCGGGGGCGACCCGGGCGGCGGTCGATCTCGGCTTCATCGACCACGACCACCAGGTCGGCCAGACCGGGACAACGGTCCGCCCGAGTCTCTACATCGCCGTCGGAATCAGCGGCGCCATCCAGCACCAGGCGGGCATGGCCCAGAGCCAGAAGATCGTCGCCATCAACAACGATCCCGAGGCCCCGATCTTCAACGTCGCCCACTACAAAATCCTCGGCGACCTGAACGAGGTCGTCCCAAGGATGATCAAGGCCATCAAGGAGAAAGGCGTAGAGTGATTTACGATTTATGATTTACGATTGCTGAAGGGCCGGCCCAAAATCGCGAATCGAGAATCGTAAGTCGCCGGGTGCCATGCTTACGCCTGCGTAAGCATGTATCTGCCGGATGAGCCAGGCATGTCCACGCGAGCGTGGACATGGCACCCGAAGTGAAAACTAAGGTACGGATGAGATATGGGCAACTTCTACAAAGACAACGATGACATCCGGTTTCTGTTCAGGCATATCGACCTGGGGCAACTGGCGAGGGCATTCGAGGAGGACTTCCGGTTCGCGGGGCAGTTCGATCACGCTCCGGCCAACGAGCAGGAGGCCGTCCGAAATTATGAGATGGTGCTGGAGTCCATCGGCGAGCTGTGCGCGGACTTCATCGCGCCGCGGGCGGAAAGCGTGGACCGCGAGGGCAACACGCTGAACCCGGACGGCTCGGTCACCCGGCCGCAGGGAATCCGGGAGGCCATCGAGAAGCTCGGCCAGGCGGAAGTCATGGGCTTCACCCTGCCTCACCGCTTCGGCGGCCTGAACTTCCCGAATCTCGTGTACTCCATGGCTATCGAGATTCTCTCGCGGGCGGATGCCTCGCTGATGAATATCTTCGGCCTCCAAGGCATCGCCGATACGATCAACGCATTTGCCTCCGACGAGATCAAGCAGAAGTACCTGCCGGCCTTCGCCAACGGCAAGGTCACAGGCGCAATGGTGCTGACGGAGCCCGACGCCGGCTCGGATTTGCAGGCGGTGAAGGTGCGGGCCTTCCAGGACAACGACGGCAACTGGTTCCTCCACGGCGTCAAGCGATTCATCACCAACGGCTGCGGCGATATCCTGCTGGTGCTCGCCCGTAGTGAGCCGGACCGCAGCGGCGGGCTGGGTCTGAGCCTGCTCGTCTGTGAGCCCGGACCGACCGTCCACATCCGCCGGCTTGAGGACAAGCTCGGCATCCACGGCTCGCCCACCTGCGAAATCTTCTTCGACAACACACCCTGCGAGCTGATCGGCGAGCGGCAGCGCGGCCTGGTCCCTTATGTCGCCACGCTGATGAACGGCGCGAGAATCGGCATCGCCGGGCAGTCCATGGGAATCGCCGAGGCGGCTTACCGCATCGCCCGGGACTATGCGGCCAGTCGAAAGCAGTTCTCCGTGGCCATCGAGCGCCTGCCTGCCGTGCGCGACATGCTCATCGACATGAAGATCGCCATCGAGGCCGGACGGGCATTGCTCTACGACGCCTCGCGCGTCGTGGACCTGGCCATCGGCTACAATAATCAGGTCGATAACCACCCGCCGGAGGACAAGGGCGAGCTAAAGAAGCTCAAGGACAGCGCCCGCATCTATAAGAGATACGCCGGCATGCTGACGCCGATGAGCAAGTATTACTGCTCCGAGATGTCCAATCGCGTGACGTACGATTCGATGCAGGTCCTCGGCGGCAGCGGCTACATGCGCGACTACGCCATCGAGCGGCACGTGCGCGACGCGCGGATCACGACGATTTACGAGGGCACGAGCCAGTTGCAGGTCGTGGCGGCGGTCCGCGGCGTGTGCAGCGGCACGGCGGAGAAGTACCTGGCCGAGCTTGCGGGCCTGCAATACAGCCCGGATGTGGCGGACCTTCTGCAGAAGCTGGCGGAGGGGACGCAGCAATTGAACGCGGCCATCGAGTTCACGAAGGAGCAGGGCAACGACTACATGGACCTGTACGGCCGGGCCCTGGTCGATGTCGCCATCGACCTGATCAACGGCTACCTGTTCTGCGGCCAGGCCAGCACCACCGTGGACATGAATGTCGCGGTCGCTGGCGCCGACGCCAGGAACGGGCAAAAGGTCCCCATGAAGCAACGAAAGGCCGTGCTGGCCCGGCGATACGTCGAAAAGAACGCACCGAAGATCAAGGCACTGACGGACCTCGTCCGCCGGGGCGACAAATCGACGTTCAGCGAGTACGAGGCCCTGGTCGGGCCCGTGCCGGAAACGTAAGACGAATGGGACCTATATGCTTGGCGCGGTGATCTTTGATTTCGACGGGGTCATTACCGACTCGGAGATTCTTCATTTCCGGGCCTTCAACGCCGTATTGAGCAAGCATGGATTCGAGCTCACCAGGCGCGAGTACTACAGCGACTACCTCGGCATGACCGACGTGGATTGCTTCAAAGCCCTGATCGGGGAAGGACGCCTTCACATCGACGAGGCCCAAATCCAGGAACTCGTTCAGCAGAAAACGAAGGTCTTCGAGCAGCTCGCCCGCACGGAGGGCAGGATC
The DNA here is from genome assembly GCA_963708075.1 of Sedimentisphaerales bacterium. Taxonomy (GTDB): domain Bacteria; phylum Planctomycetota; class Phycisphaerae; order Sedimentisphaerales; family Anaerobacaceae; genus PLanc-01. Next base: position 6,452,684 of record OY970194.1, on the reverse strand, counting down.
ATCGAGGGCGTCCGCGAGTTCCTCCAAATGCTGTCGCAGAATCGCGTGCCGACGGCGATCTGCTCCGGCGCGCTGCGGGCGGAGATCGAGTTGATCCTGGACGGGGCCAAGCTGCGCAGCTACTTCGACGTGGTCGTCTCGGCTGAGGAGGTCAAGCGGGGCAAGCCCGACCCGCAGGGCTTCGTGCTGGCCCTCAAGAAGCTCAACCAGCGGCGGGTCCAGCCGATCGCGCCCGCGCACTGCGTGGTCATCGAGGACTCGCACTGGGGCCTCAAGGCCGCCCGGGCCGCCAACATGCGCACCATCGCCGTGACGAACACCTACGAAGCCGACCAGTTACAGGAGGCCGACAAAGTCGTCGCCCGCCTCAGCGACCTGACCATGCAAGACCTGACCCACCTCTGCCCCTGAGCCTCGACTATGTCACCCCCGCGCAGAGCTTGCCCTCGACCTGATCGGGGGCGGGGGTCCAGGAAACTTCGGTACGCGGCTGGATTCCCGCCTGCGCGGGAATGATATAAGGAATGGCCTTCGGCCATACTTTCATTCCGTTAGAGGCTCTCAGGAGATCCAGTCGACTCTGTAGACAATCTCCCATTTCCCATCGTGCTTGAACAGGTAGAGGTCCAGGCCCGCCCGCATCCTGGGGCCCCGGTCATAAAACATGACACAAACGAAACCCCGGTTCTTGTTGTAGAACTGGTAGGTGATCCCCTCGCATAGCTTCAGATCATAGGTCTTCACGACCATTCGTGATCGTGACACGGGGTCGTCAAAGACTCGCTCGACGAGCCGCTCGACCTCCTTGTGATCCTTGACAGCGACGCGGCGATCCGGCTTCTCGTGCCGCCATGCGCGGATCGCATCCCGCAGGGTCAGAAGCCTTGTCGCCCTCTGAACGTTTGCTTCGGAGGTCGGCCTTCCACGCGGCCCATCCGCCGGACGATTCGGGTCCATCCCCGGCGCGTGCGTCAGCGTGTAGTATTCCAATGCCTGGTTGTATTTCTCATCCTCCGCAACAGAAGTTGCGGAGCCCTTGTTCGAGGAACTGCACGACACAGTGAGCAACAGCATGAGCAGAGAAAGAATGCGCTTCACGGTCCAATCTCCAGCCATCCAGCCAGCGGTTCTGCGATTTCCCGATATGCCTCAGTGCCGCGGCAACGATACCCTCGCCGTCCGCGACGTCGCCTATCATACTCCTTGTGGCCGTACAATGCCATACCCTATCGGCCTGCGTCGGATGCACGACAGGATTGTGGCAAAGCAAGCATGAGGTTGTGGGTGGCAGCGTCAAGCGCCGGCTCGCCGCTGCCACCCGACTACCAGATTGTCTTCACAGACACTGCATCAGGTTTTTCCGCCCGCCGCTCATCAGAACCGATGACAGGACCGCCGTGCCCGGACCGGGTACACTGGGTAGTGGCAGTTGATCGAGCATCGTGCCGGATCTGTGCGGTTGCCGCCGCGGGACGACGCCGCTGCCCGAGGCGGGGAGGAATTGAGACATGGGGACGGCAAGTGATCTTCGAGTCTTGCGGATCGTTCCGCTGCTTCTGGCGATCTGTTTGATGAGCCTGCCGGCCCGTGCCGGATACAGCGGCGGCGAGGGCACTGCCAAGGCCCCCTACCGCATCGCGACAGCCCAGGACCTCATCCACCTGTCCGACACGCCCGCGGACTGGGACAAGCACTTCATACTGGTGAATGACATCGATATGGACCCGGGCCTTGCCGGCCGGCGTGTGTTCGCCCGGGCCATGATCGCGCCGGACAATTCCGCCGAAGAGGACGAGTTTCAGGGCTCGGCCTTCACGGGCACGCTCGACGGCAACGGCCGTGCAATTCGTCACCTCACCATCTCCGGGGAAAGCTATCTCGGCCTCTTCGGTCAACTCGCCTCCGGGGCCGAGGTCAGGAATCTTGTCGTGTCGGATGCCAATGTGACCGGCTCCGGAGCGCATATCGGCGGGCTCGTCGGCCACAACAACGGTGGTCGTGTGGTCAAATGCTCCTGCTCCGGGGCCATTCACGGCAGCTACTTCGTCGGAGGGTTGCTGGGCGACAACAGGGGCATCGTGGATGAAAGTCAGAGTGCCGCCCGGGTCAGCGGGGATATGCATCTCGGCGGGCTCGCGGGCCACAATGGCGGCCGCATGAGCGACTGCTCAAGCACGGCGGCGGTGGATGGCATAGAGAATACGGGAGGCCTGGTAGCGTATAACACCGGCGAGGTGTACCGCAGCTTCAGCACCGGCGCCGTCCACGGGGTGAATGATGTCGGCGGACTCGTCGCAGAGAACTACGGCGAGGTGCGGAACAGCCACAGTGCCGGCGCCGTGGATGGCGGGTCGAATGTCGGCGGACTCGTCGGACACAATGGCGGCAGCGTGACCGCCGGCTTCAATGCCGGGCCGGTCACGGGGAAGGTGAACGTCGGCGGACTCGTCGGCGACAACAGCGGCGGCATCTTCGCGTGCTCCGGCACCGGGTCGGTCCGCGGGCAGGAGAACGTCGGAGGCCTCATCGGGCACAACAACGGCCAAGACAGCGTCAGCGGCACCGCCGGGCACCGCGACGTCTACAGCAGCATTTTATGCTGCTACAGCACCGGCGCCGTCACCGCCGATGTGCGGGTCGGCGGGCTTGTGGGCGAGAACAGCGGCACCGTAGTCAACAGCTACAGCACCGGCGCCGTCACCGGCCGGTGGAAGGCGGTCGGCGGGCTCATCGGCTACAACGATTGGCTGGGCAACGTGAGCAACTGCTTCTGGGACAAAGCGACCTCCCTCCAGTCCGCCAGCGACGGCGGGACCGACCTGTCCACCGCCAAAATGCAGGACCGCCAGACCTTCCTCCAGGCGGGCTGGGACTTCGTCGGCGAAACGGCGAACGGGCTGCACCAGACCTGGCAGATGCCGGCCGGAGGCGGCTATCCCGTCCTGGGCATCCTGAACGGCTGGGAGCCGGCAACGCCTGCGGGGGAAGGCACGCCCAGCGACCCCTACCAGATCTCGACGGCAGCGGAACTGGCGTCGCTGGCCTACCAAAGCCAGACAGCCTGCTGCAAACTGATCGCGGACCTGGACCTCTCCGGCATCACGTGGTCAATCGCCGTGATCCCCCAGTTCCGGGGAAGTTTCAACGGCAACGGCTTCACGGTCACTGATCTGACGATCTCGGGGATCAGCTATCTCGGTCTGTTCGGCAGGCTCAGCGACCGGGCCGAGGTCCGTGACCTGGCCGTACTCGACGCCCGCGTCTGGGGCGCCGGCGGCAGGATCGGCAGCCTCGCCGGGCACAGCCAGGAAAGTCATGCCGCCAACTGCCACAGCGAGGGCGAGGTCGAAGGATACGAGTGCGTCGGCGGGTTGGTGGGCAGCAGCTACTACGGCTCCGTGGCCGACAGCACAAGCCGCGTCACCGTCAACGGCTACTCCCTCGTCGGCGGACTGGTCGGGGACAATATGGGCGGCGTGAGCAACAGCCGCAGCACCGGCCGCGTGACTGGAAACGACTACGCCGGAGGACTCGTCGGGCTCAACGAGGGAATCAGCCTGAGCGCCAGCTACAGCACTGCCGCGGTACGCGGCCGGACGTTCGTCGGCGGCCTCGTCGGCAGCAACTGGTTCGGCGACATCGCAAACTGCTATTCCAACGGCGACGCGGCCGGTCTTGAGTTTGTCGGCGGCCTGGCCGGGCAAAACACCGGCGCCATCAACCGCTGCTATGCAACGGGTCTCCCCACCGGCAACCTCAATGTCGGCGGCCTCGTGGGCGACAACAACGGCGGCATCACGGCCTCGTTCTGGGACACCGAAACCAGCGGCCGGGCAAACATGTGCTCAGACCAGGGAGTGAACGCCTGGGGCTGCGACGACACATTCGGGAAAACCACCGCCCAGATGCGCACCGCCGAGACGTTCCTGCACGTCGGCTGGGACTTCTTCGACGAAGCCGGCAACGGCACCGACGATCTCTGGTGGATTCTCGAAGGCCACGACTACCCGCGCCTCTTCTGGCAACTCTCCGTCGACAGCTCCTTGCCAGGGCAATGACCGGGGCCGATCAGCGTTTCCCCTGAAAGACGCCGGGGCCTTCGAGTCGGGTCTTCAGGGTGCCTGTGGTGACGTCCATTTCGATCCCATCAACCGGCGCGCCGTTCAGGGAGCATGGCTGTATGTCGTCACCAACGACCTTCACCAGAGATCGTTCGCGGTCGTAGGTGAGCGTGCCGCCGGCGAATTGCTTGTCCTGGTCCTCGTAGGTGATGCCCTTCGAGGCGATGAGGGAGGCGAGCTCCATGCGGCCGGGGGCGGCCTGGCGAAGGGTCAGGTCGAGGTGTCCGGCCTCGCCCTTGACGTGCTGGCCGTACTTGCCCCCGATCACGGGGATGTAGTCGATCAGGATGGGCTGCGACTCGGCGGCCACGACGATCCGATTCGTGTCGGAAGCGAAGGTCAGCAGGTCGAAGCCCCGGAGGAAGGCGTAGCACGGCTGATTGAAACCGAAGGCGTTGGGATCGATCTGCCGCGATTCGTCGCGGACATCGCGAAAAGATGCACGACTCGCACGCAACTCGCCCACGTTCGGGTCGAGCGAGGAGGCTTGAGCGTTGTTGAGCCGCAGCTCGCCGTCCGGGCCCCGGGCGGTGAACAGCTTGCCGGCCGCCTCATACTCCAACTGCGAGGCCAGCACTTGCGTCGAGCCGAGAAGCTGCCCCTCTCCAGCGGGATGAAGCCGACCCGCCCTTCTTTTCACGACGATCGAGGCCGGGCCGCCGTCCGTCCAGAACCGCTTCAGGGCGACCGCCGTGCCGATGGCTTTCTCGGACGCCGGCGCGTTGGCATCCTCCGCAAGATCCAGGGCGAATGTCGGGGCCGATAGTGCAAACGCGTGCGTGACATTCGGGTCCGTCTTCAGGGCGGAGGCCACGCAGTCGCCCTCGAGCACCACGCGATTCAACGCAGACAGGTAGCGGACTACATCCCGAGCGGTGATGGTCATCGGGATAGGTTCGCCGCGTATAGCCGGGGCCCGACCGGCGTCCGCCTGCGCAGGTCCGGCCAGACTGTTTGGATCGAGAGGCACGGCCATCTGCACCGGGCCGGTGAGTACCCCATCGCCCGTCGTCGCGTCGTACTCGATGCGCTGGGCGATGGCCTGCCGGCGATCCGACTGAGCATCGAGCGCCGGCGGGACGCCGCCCGGCGATGGGGCAAGGTCATTCGGGTCCACGTGCCGGCTCCAGGTGCCCATGGGGGCAACCACGAGGCCGCCCGAGCAAGTCACGACGATGTCGAACGACTCGGCCGGCATTGCATCGAAGGCGATCTGCCCCGGCGGCTTCGTGTCCAGCGGCTCCGGTGCAGGTTCCGACGTATTCGGCTCAGAGGGCCCCACTTGTCCGCGGTCCGCCGTCGGTTCGTCTTCCGCAGGTCGGGGCCAGGGGATATCGGTGATCGACAAGAGGTCCCGTGCGATCACGAGGAGCTGCGGCGTATCGATTGTCGCGTTGCCGCGGAGAACGCACTCATAAAAGACGCGCCCGGCGCCCGCAGGCACAGAGCCGGATGCGCCACCGGCGCGTTCCTGCACAACACCGGCGGCCGGCTCGCCTGTTCTGCGGCGTTCACGTCTGGCGGTTTCCTTATCGCCGGAGAACAGGGCGATGTCGGCGCTGCGAATGCGCAGGCTCGTCAGCTTGACCACGCGAAACAGCTCCAGCCGGCCTTGCAGGCTGTCGTAGATCAGCTCCATACCGACGCCTTCGAGCACGGCGCTGTGAGAGACGAATCGCACGGGGCCGGTGCTGGAGAACAGCGACTTCTCCGCGACGAATGTCACGTCGTCGAGGTAGATGAGACACTCCCTCGGATCATTGCGCTTTGGAGGGACGATGTGAATGACCACGTTGCCCTGGAAGAAGGCGTCGTTCGGAACCAGTTGTTTGAAGGCGGTTTGGACCTGGACCTCGCCGGTGTCGGCGATGACGTGGCACTGGAGCTTGGGCAGGAACAGCTTCATGTACGGGTGGGTGAATCGCCAGCGGTCGGCCTGCTTGTGCAGAAAGACCTCGAAGCCGAACTCGCGATCGACGCGGCCGCTTTCATCCCTGTGGAAGAACCGCGTCTGCTTGATGTCGATGACTTCCGTATTCATCGGACCGATCCTGCCGCCCTGGACGTTTGGCTCCCCGGTTGTCTTCACCACCGGCGGCGGCAGCAGCTCGGGTATGCTGAGAACCGGGCGCCGGCGTCCCGCCGATCCGCGCGTAGCCCAGGTACAGGGCCACCAGGACCCCAAGCACAGTCAGTCCTATCACGAACCTGCGCACGCTCACACTCCCGGGCCGGCGCCTATGTCAGGTACCGGTCCATGAGGTTGTCCCACCGGCCGGAATTCTTCAGGATATACTCGATCACTTCCCGCACCGCCCCATAGCCGCCGCCTCGGGTGGTCACGTAATCGGCATGGGCCTTGAGCTCATCGACGGCATTCGCCACGGCTACGCCAAAGCCGACATGCAGGATCGGCGGCAGGTCCATCAGATCGTCGCCCACGTATGCGACGTTCTCCGCCTTGAGGCCCGCCTCGCGGAGAAGCTGCTCCAGGGCCGGCAGCTTGAAGTGACAGTCCTGAAGCACGTATGAGATTTCCAACTCCTCCGCCCGGCGGTTCACGGGCTCCGACATCCGCCCGCTGATCCAGGCGACCTTGCCGCCCACCCGCTGCCACAGACGAATCCCGTGCCCGTCGAGGGTATGGAAGCGTTTGCTCTCGCTGCCGTCGGCGTGGATGATCAGCCCGCCGTCGGTCAGAACGCCGTCGACGTCCAGCACGAGCAGTTGAATCGCCTTGAAATCTATCGGCCGCTGTCTCATCCGACGACCTTGATCATCACGATGTCCTGCACGTCGATCAGGCCGACGGGCCGGTCCTCGGCGTCGACCACGGGCAGCTCATCGATACGGTACTTGTGGAAGATGGCAGTCGCCTCGGAGGCGAGGGCGTCGGCGCGAATCCTCTTGCAGTTGGCCGTCATGATAGTGCCAACGGCTAGATCAAATGCTTCCGGTCCCTGCCGGGTCAGGAGTCGCCTCAAGTCGGCATCGGTGATAATGCCGGCCAGCCTGCTCTGCTCGTCCACGACCATCACCGCCCCGTGGCGTTTCAGATCGCTGGTCTCCTCCAGCATCCGGCGCACCGTGATGCCGGCGTTTACCACCGGCAGCTTCTCGCCCGGCCGGAACATCATCGATTGCTCGACCGTCATCAGCTTGGCCCCCAGCGAGCCGCCGGGATGGAACCGGACATAGTCCTCCACGCTGAAGCGGCGGGCCTTCATCACCGTGAACGCCAGCGCGTCGCCAATCGTGAGCATGCAGGCCGTCGAGACGCTCGGCGCCACGCCCAGCGGACAGGCCTCGTTCACCTTGCCCATGCACAGCACGACGTCGCTGTGCCGGCTCAGTGTCGAATCCATATCGCTGGTGATCGAGATGAGGCGGATCTGGAGCTGCTTGACCAGGTTGATGAGCCGAGTGATCTCGTCCGTCTCGCCGCCGTAGCTGAGAACCATGACGATATCGTCTTTGCGCAGGCGACCGAGATCGCCATGCACGGCTTCCGCGGGGTGCAGGAAATGGCTTGGCGTACCGGTGGAGGCCAGGGTCGCGCTGATCTTGCGGCCGATGATGCCCGCCTTGCCGATGCCGCTGATGATGCACGAGCCCGTGCACTCATAGAGCATCTGGGCCGCCTTGACGAAAGCGCCATTGATAATCGGCGTCATCGAGGCAATCGCGCTGGCCTCCGCGCGAATCACACTGCGGGCATAGTCGAGATCAAATTCCACGGCTCATGAACTCCATTTCCACACCAGGCACACCGCCGGATCATTCTTCCGCACACAATAGCCCCTCCCTGCCATCTGTACGGGCGCACAAGCGAGTGCCGCATGAGAATTTTGCCGAATCCGGCTTACAGTTTCACCTCGCCGCCGCGGTCGTTGAAGCAGATGAGCTGGCGTTCCTCGCCGGAGTAGTCCGTGGAGGCATGAATGATCACGCGTTTTTCCGCCGTCTGCTCGATCTGGGCGATCGCCGTCCTCTTCTCGTTCTGGAGGTAGTCGGCCACCTCGGGCGAGACCGACAGCTCGATGCGACGGATGTGGTCCCTGGACACCGCCAGGTTCAGCAGGCGGATGATCTCCAGGGCCAGCGACTCGTGGCTCTTGATGAACCCGGTGCCGGCGCACTGGGGGCAGGCCAGGTACGTGCTCAATTGCAGCGATGGGCGCATCCGCTGGCGGGTCATCTCGACGACGCCGAAGCGGCTGATCCGCAGGATTTTCGTGCGGGCGCGGTCCCCCTTGACCATATCGCGGAAGGCCGTTTCCACCTCCTTGCGATGCTTCTGGCTTCGCATGTCGATGAAGTCACAGACGATCAGGCCGCCGAGGTCGCGCAGCCTCAGTTGACGGGCGATCTCGGTCGCCGCCTCCATGTTGCTTTCATAAGCCGTCTGCTCGGCGTTCTTTTGCTTGCGGTATCGCCCGCTGTTGACGTCAATGGAGACCATAGCCTCGGTCTGCTCGATGACGATCGAGCCGCCGCTCTTGAGCTCCACCGTGCGGGACTGGACCTTGGTAATCTCATCCTCGATCTGGTACTTGTGGAACAGCGGGATCTTGCCGTCATAGTACACCACTTTCGGCTTGAGCCGGGGCGTGGCAATCGACAGGAAGTCCCGGATCTTGCGGACGGTGAGATCCGAATCGCAGATAATCCTTTCAATGTCGCCGGCGAATGTGTCCCGCAAGGCGCGGATGACCAGGTCGGACTCCTGGTAGATGTCGCCCGGCGCCTTCTCCGTCTCCATCCGTTTCTCGATGGCGCTCCACAGGCGATTGAGGTAGCGCAGGTCATTCTGGATATCGCGCTTCGAGGCGCCCTCGCCGGCGGTGCGGATGATGAACCCGTGGCCCTTGGGGGGCTTGTTCTCATCGAACACCTGGGCAAGGCGCTTGCGCTCCTCCTCGTCCTCGATCTTGTGCGAGATCCCGTAGCCCCGCATCCACGGCATCATGACCAGATGCTTGCCGGCCAGCGCCAGGTAGGTGCTCAGGGTCGGGCCCTTGGTCTTGACCCCCTCCTTCGTCACCTGGACCACGAGTTCCTGTCCCCGCCGCAGGCAATTCTGCATGGGCGGCCGGTCCTTCAGCGCCTGCCGGCGGCCGATATTCTCCACGAGTTGATTCTGGTTCTTGTTGCCCGGGAAATACCGGGGATGCAGATCGCTGATGTGCAGGAACCCATTCTTCTCGGTCCCGATATCGATGAAGGCGGCCTGGATTCCCGACTCGATATTGACAATTCTGCCCTTGTAGATATTGCCCACATGGGTGCCGGCGCTGGCTCGCTCGACGTACAGTTCCTCCAGGGTGGTGCCCTCCACGACGGCCACCCGGCATTCCTCCTTCTCCGCCACATTGATCAACATTTCTCTTGGCATATTTCTGAATCCTCTACATCGGGGCCTGACCCCGTCTTGTTACTTCTCCACTCGACGGCGGTCCTTCGAACCGGGGCCGCCAGATCCTCCGATTCCAACTCCAGAAGCTGCAGGATCTCATCCATGCGTATCGATCCGGCAGCCGTTACATTGCACCTGACCCTCACACCATGCTCGACCGGCTGGATGGATTCCAGGAACGGCCGGACGTCGATGCGGCGCACCTTGGCATCTCCCGGGAGCTTGCGCTCCACGATCCAGCTTGCGCTCGCCAGGATGACTTCCGCCCGCTGCCGCAGCCGATCCGCCAGGCCCGCGGCACGATCGGCATGGATGCAGAACAGGTAATCGACTGAGCGGGGCTGGAACGAACCCGACCCGACAAGCTCCACGCCGAGCACGTCGATCCCCGCCGGAAGGGCCTCCTGCAGAACCTGCTGCATTCGGGCTCTGTATGCCTCCGTATCGTGCGGCTCGTCCGACAGCCGGACCACCAGCAGCTCGTCATCCGATTCCACACCTACCGACCGGGGCAGAGGCAGGGATACTTTCGGATGCGGATTGAATCCCGCCGAGTACTTGACGGGGATGTTCGCCCGGGCACAAGCCCGCTGAAACACGCGCAACGTCTCGGCATGGGAGAGGAACCTCAAGGCCCCTCCAATCCGGAATCGCACCACCAGGCTGTGTACCACCGATGTGTGCTCCGCCACCGGCGTTTCGAATTTTGAATTTCGGATTTCGAATTTCTCCTCCATCCGTCAGAACACCTCCGGCAGGATCTTGCGCGCCACGTTTCGCAGGTACGCCGAGATCTGTCTCTCGGAGTTCATCGCCAGCACCGTTCGGGCCAGGACGTTGCACTCCTCGATGGTGACCGAGCGGATCACCTGCTTGATCTCCGGAATCATCGGCACCGAAAGCGAGAGCGTGCGAATCCCCATGCCGAGCAGAAGCATGACGTACTCCGGCTCGGAGGCGGTCTCCCCGCAGACAGAGACGTCGATCTGCGCCTTGTAGGCGTCCTGGATCACCGTTCGGATCAGGCGAAGCACGGCGGGGTCCGCCGCCGAGTACAGGGTCGAGACCAGCTCGTTGCCCCGGTCCACCGCCAGCGTGTACTGCGTCAGGTCGTTCGTCCCGATGCTGAAGAAATCCGACTCGCGGGCCAGGCTGGACGCGGTCAGGGCCGCCGACGGCGTCTCGACCATGATGCCCACCTTCATGTCGCGGTTGTATTTGATCCCTTCCTCGTCCAGGTCCTCCATGACATCATGCAGGATCATCTTCGCCTGCATCAGCTCCTGGATGTTCGTGATCAGCGGAAACATGACCTTGACCTCGCCGAGCACCGAGGCGCGGAGGATCGCGCGCAATTGCGTCTTGAACATCGTGAGATTCTGGAGGCAGTAACGGATGGAGCGCAGGCCGAGGAACGGGTTGGGCTCGGGCACGTAGCGCCGCCGCTGCGTGTACTTGTCGGCCCCCAGGTCCACCGTGCGAATCACCACCGGCCGCTTTCCCATGATGCGCACCGTGGTCGCGTACGCCTCGTAATGCTCCTGCTCCGTCGGCTCCGTCGGGCGGTTGAGGTACAGAAATTCCGTTCGGTACAGCCCGATCCCTTCGCCGCCCTTGTCGAGGACCTGCTGCGCCTCGTCGTGGAACTCGATATTGCCCAGCAGAGTCACCCGTACTTTGTCGCGAGTGACCGCCGGCTCCTCCCGTATCGCATCGAGCTTGTGTTCGAGGGCGATGAACTCGCGCCCATACGCCTCGTACTGACGGATCGTCTCCTCATCCGGATTGACGATCACGATGCCGCGATTGCCGTCGATGATGACCAGATCGCCGCCGTGGACGATTTCAGTGAGGTCTTCGAGGGCCACGACGGCGGGGATGCCCAGCGACCGCGCAACAATGGCCGCGTGACTCGTTCGCCCCCCCGCGTCTGAGGCAATGCCCTTGACGAACTCCTTGTTGAAGCTGGCCGTCTGCGTCGGACTCAGCTCCCGCGCCACCACCACCGCCTCTTCTCGCAGGTGGCCGACGTCCTCTCGCGTGTGGCCGAGCAGTTGTTTGAGCAGACGCCGTTCCACGTCGTAGAAATCGGCGGCCCGCTCGCTGATGTACGTGTCCTTGGCCGCGATGAAGTGGGAGGCGACTTCGCGAAGGACGGCGGAAACGGCGTACTCGGCCGTCACCAGGTCCGCCTGGACCATGTCCGTGATCCTGCGGCGCAGGCTCCGGTCACGCAGCAGACGCAGATGGACCGCAAAGATGTCCTTGATGCGCCCGCCGCCGGTCTCGTCCTGCTTCTGCGCCTGTTCCAGAGCAGTCAGCTCGCGGACGGCCTCGCGAAAGGCGGCGCGAACCCGCTGAATCTCCGCCATTCGCTGCGAGGCTTCGATGGGGCGTCGGGGAATTCGGTAGTCCTCCGAGTCAATGATGAGGCACTTGCCGATTGAGACGCCCGGCGAAACCGCGATTCCTTTTTTTATCTCCATGCACACCAACAAGGCCACGTCCCCAGGGAAATCGTTTTTGGGATTTCCCGGAGTAATGCGAGCCTAATGTCTGTTCTCCCGAACCTCACCTCTTACCTTCCGGAGGCGGCTCGTCGAACATGCGGACTTCGACAAGCTCCTGCAATTCGCCGACGGCCCGCTCGGCGTCAGGGCCCTCGGCCCGGATCGTCAGATGCGTCCCGTAGGTCGCCGCCAGCATGCTCATCTCCATAATGCTTTTGCCGTCGGCCGTCATCTTGTCATTGCTGACCCGGATGTCGCAGCCGTACCGGTTCGCGATGTCGATGAACTTCAGCGCAGGGCGCATGTGAAGGCCCTCGGCGTTCTTGATCTCAACGATCCTCTCGCAAACCGGTTTTCCCAACGTACCGTCTCCCGCGTGTATCCCAGGCTTTGCATTCCGCGCGGCCAGGATCACCATGAGGGCTTCTCATCGGCCTCGTTCAGCAGGTCCTCCAGCTCCTCGGGCGTCCGACATTGCCGCAGGAACTTGCGGAATCTTTCCTTCTGGAGGTGTTTGAACACGTTCTCCATTGCCTGCAGGTGCTTGTCGGGATTGTCCACGGGACTGATCAGCAGGATCACGGAGTAGACCGGCTGTTCATCGAGCGCGGAGAAATCGATTCCCTCGGCACTGAAACCGACGGCGCCGATGACCTGCTTGGCGGCCGCGTGCTTGACGTGCGGCACGGCCACGCCTTTGCCCATGCCGGTGCTGGCCTCGTTCTCCCGCTTGATCACGGCCTTGGTGACCTCCTTGGCCTGCGCCGCCGTCAGCTTGCCGGCAGCAACGAGCGCGGAAATCAACTCACCGATCGCCCCGTCCCGATCCGCGGTCTTCAGCACAGGGATGGTCGCCTTGAAACAGATAAAGTCTTTGAATTTCATCCTTAACGTCCGGTTGTTTCTTTCCTTCTCTTTCCGGGATCGAGGCGCTACCGGCCCACCCGGCGAAATCACTTCACTCGGCGGCCCCCCGTCCGCCCACGTGTTTGTTGTCTCGTTCCTTCGTCTTCTTCTTGTGCAACTGCTGCTCCAGCTTGTGTACGGCCAAGTCGATGCACTGAAGAGCACCATCGCCTTTCTCGGTGGCCACGAAGACGTTCCCGTGCTCTCCACGGGCGATCACCTCCACGCTTGTCTTGCCCCCCTCGTTGCCGTTCACGATGACCTCCACCTGGTTGATGCCGCTGTAGTACCTCGGGAGTTTCGAGGTCTTTTCCTCGGCCCGGGTTCGGAGGTCGTCGCTGATACTGACGTGTTTACCCGTGATGGTAAAAAGCAAGATGGGTCTCCTTAAACAAGTATAATCGCACGTTCACTGTTTCTCCTGCTCGACGACAGCCGCGGGCAAAGCCATCACATGCTCGCCGTCCGGCACGACCACGCCGGCACTGACGACGAATCGAACCGCTTCCTCGACTGTCATATCCAGCAGGACCGCCTGCTCCTTGGGCACAACCACGATGGGCCCGGTGATAGGCGTCGGGCAGGTCGAGATCAGCACCGTCAGGAACTCCTGCTGCTCGCTCTCGGAGATTCTCCGCAAGCCCGAGCCGGTGACGAACCCGACGGCCCAGAGTCCCGGGCGAGGGTACTCCACCGCCACCACTTGCGAGAACATCCGCTTCTGGTCTTCGGGCGGCAACACGAAGTCGGTCACCTGCTTGACGTAGGGATACACCCGCCGTATGACCGGCGTATTCATGATCGATGCCTCAATGATGCCCCACAGAGCCCTGCCCATCACACTGGCCAGAAGCGCCCCGACCAAAACGACCGCCAGCATGGCGATCAGCAGGCCTACAACCGAGCCGGCAAAACCCTTGACGAATCTTTCGTTGAGCTTTTCTTCGTACTTATCGATCGCGTCCTGGGAGATCCCCTCGTGCCTCTGAGCCCAAACCCACTTCTGCGCCTTGACGATGCCTGTGTTGATGTGGCTGCTGACGTTGCGTTGGATCAGACCGTAGCCCCACGCCAGGATCCAGATGGTCAGCATCGTCGGCAACAAGACCGCCAAGCCACGCAGGAAGTAGCTCTTAAAGCGACGCGTAACGTTTATCACTCAGTAATAGCCCTTTACTGGCACCGGCGAACGGTCCTTTACCACTGTTCGCCCCCCGGCCACCATGTCCCTATCCGACGTGTGTAACTTAACTTGCGCAAATTTCTCCGTCAACACAAATCTCCCGGCAGATGGGCGCCAAGCAGATGCACCACCGCTCCCGGCAGGGAGGCCACAACCCAGATGAGTCGCTGGCAAAGCACCAACGCGAAAGCACTCTCTTCGGGCGTACCCGTCATGCGGACGAACAACTCGACGGTCGAAGCTTCGACCACGCCGAGCCCAGCGACGCTGATCGGCAACGCCCCAACCACCCACGTCACCGGGAAGATGACGAAGTAGTGCGTCAGGGTGGCATCGATCCCCAGATTGCCGCCCAGTAGCCAAAACGCGACAATTACGATGCTCTGGGCGGCAAACGTCAACAGCATCGTCCAAAGTATCGTCAGGGGTTTGCAGCAATAGACGAGGGCGGCATCCTTCGCTCCCCGCAGGAGATCGGCGCCCCGATGCAGCGCCCGCCTCAGCGTCTGCCTGATCCTCGCCCGGCCATACGGTTGCACAAACACAATCACCAGCACGGCCACAATTCCTACGAAAACCCAGAAGATGAGGTTCTTGTGCTGCCCAAGCCACGCCCCTGCCCCCCCCGGCTTGGCCTCGCCCGGCCTGCCAAGGGGATGATGCACAAACAAGAGATACGCGAAGACCGCCATAAAGACCAGCCCGACCAGTCCGATAACGCGGTCCACAACCACGCTGAGCGCTCCCGCCAGACGCTTGTCCGTGTGCTTGGTTACGTACCAGGCCTTCAGCAAATCCCCCCCTATCGCTCCGGGCATGACATTGTTGTAAAAAAGTCCCAGAAAATGCAGGCGGACAGTAGGGCCCGCCGCGATATGGATCTCCTGGGCCCGCAGCAGCAGCCACCAGCGAAACGCAATGATCAACTGATTAACGGTGAAAGCCGTCAGACCCAGCGCAAAGTACCACAGGTTCAGCCGCCGGAACACATGCCCCAGTTTCGCCCAATCCTGGCCATGAAGGACCCAGCCGACCGCAACCACCGCAACGATAATGCGAGCAGCCAGCGATAGATATCGGGTCCTTCCGGCGTCCTGGGCCTTCGACAACATCGATCTCCAAAAAAGGGCTTGTCCACCCAAAATATAGCTGCTAAAACATGGTCTGACAAGGTGTTATCGACAAGGAATTCGATCTGAGGTGAATCCTGGTGGAATCGAAGCAGGTAGAAGAAGGTTTGCAGTTTACGCCGAAGTTTGACGCCCAGGGGCTGATCCCGGCCATCGCTCAGGACGCCGAGAGCGGTCAGGTTCTCATGGTCGCCTGGATGAATCGCGAGGCCCTCGACCGCACGATCGAGAACCGGCCGGGCCACCTACTTCAGCCGCTCCCGAGGCAAGCTCTGGATGAAGGGCGAAGAAAGCGGCCACGTCCAGACCGTGCACCAGATCCTCGTCGACTGCGACCAGGACTGCCTGATCTTGAAAGTCTCCGTCGATCAAGGCCAGTGCCACGTCGGCTACCAGTCCTGCTTCTACCGGGCCCTGAAACCCCACAGCAAGACCGCCCTCGCACCCATCGCCCAAAAGGTCTACGACCCCAAAGCCGCGTACAAGAAGTAACCGCATAGAGTGCCGCAGCCCCAACCGTTCCAACCTCGCTTGGCTGAGGCACGCGGGCGAGTGGATGGGGATCTGTCATGGCCTGTCTCTCAAAGAGTGCCTGAAAGCAATCCAGGACGACCCCTGGTTCCAGCCATACGCCCGCACGACGAAACGCTTGCTCATGCTTGTTTGACCATGATGGAATCAACGACGTGGACTACGTCTTCGCAGACGTCCAGCACGGTTTCGGCGTCTTGATAAAGGTCCTTCCATTTGAGCACGGCGATCGGGTCCTTCGTGGTCGCAAAGAGCTCCGCCAGCACCCGGTCGCGCATCACATCGCCGACGTTCTCCAGGCGGTTGACCTCCACGCAGGCGTCGAAGACCACCCGGACGTTTTTGATATGCCGCAGCCCACCGACGGCTTTGGCCACCGCCTGCACCGACTGTTCAATCACGGCGGCGAACTCCACCATGTTCCTGTCCACGCCGATGATATTGTAAACCCTGAGCCGGCTCACGATGTTATTGATCATGTCCGTGATGTCATCGAGTTCCATCGCCAGAGCATGGATATCCTCCCGATCAAACGGCGTGATGAACGTTCGGTTCAACTGCTCGATGATCGTGTGCGCCGCATTGTCCCCCTGATGCTCGATCTCGGCCATCTTGCTCAGCATTTCCTCACTCACGCGATCCTGGGCCACCACCTCCTTGAAAAAGCGTGCCGCCTCCACCGCATGAGCCACCTGTTCTTCAAACCGATCGAAGAAATTGAACTGCCTGGTGAAAAAGCTAAGAATCATTTGTGTCTCCTCCCCCCATTACTGAAAGATGGGGTGAGCACATGCAGTCGCTGATTTCGCGTCGCGGCAGTGGCAGCGAACGCGGCAGGCCCCGGAAACGGGATCCCTCGGGTGGACCTCGTTGGCCGTGATCGCGAGGCCTTTCAAGTTCCTGCCATGGACATTGAGAACGGCGAAGATGGCCTCGCTTCTGGCCGGCATACCCACAAATCCAAATCTCCTGGATTCATTGCCATGACAATGCTTTACCACGTTCGTTCTTTCCACCCGGCCAAACAACTCGAACAGCTCGCGAAGATCGCTCTCCGTGACATTACTCGACAGGTTGCCCACATAGATATCCATTCCGTGCCCATTTCATTACCATCGGACCCCTGTATGTGAAAGGCGTGATACGCAAAGAGAAATGATGCGGGAGATGGGTCTTGAGGCCGGCGATGCTGTCGACTGCAAATAGTGTTGCTTCAAGGCTTCATCAGGCGATCATCCCAAGTTCAGAATAACAGTCAATGACTACCATCATACTGCCCTCCGGCGTCCACGCAAGTTCTTTTCTTTTCCGCCTCCACTATATTTTCAACTGGCGTATCCCATCCTTGGCGGAAAATGCCGAAAAGGCCAAGATAAATCGATTATTTACAAACACCTCGCCCCCATTCCAGGTATAATGGTTCATGCACACGCCACAGAAAGGATTCTCATGTGATGAATAACCGATCTCACAATACGAGCAAGCGCTCTCCGGAGATGCGAGGGACCTCATGATTTCTTACATCACGAACAGAGAAAGACTGCCATGTGACCGTTTTGCCGGCCTGACGTCTACAGAGCAGGC
Source organism: Sedimentisphaerales bacterium (assembly GCA_963708075.1). Taxonomy (GTDB): domain Bacteria; phylum Planctomycetota; class Phycisphaerae; order Sedimentisphaerales; family Anaerobacaceae; genus PLanc-01. Next base: position 6,435,303 of record OY970194.1, on the reverse strand, counting down.
CGCTCTTGGGCTTCTCCATGGCTTGCATCCGGAGCGGTGCCCGGAGGAACTGGCGGAGCGCACAATTCGACTCCTCTGCGCGGTCGCGGCAAGGAACGCCGGCGGCAGGGACCACCGAGGACGCTTGTTTTTGTCTCCATGAACGGAAGGATCGCCGACTATGTCCGTCGAAATGTATTCTCTGGATGTTATTGTGGTCACGATTGCAGACGGGCCTTCCGCTTTCAAAGTATGGCTTCGTGAGGAGCCTGCGGATGGCCTGCAAGGCGACCTTCAGTGGCTCTGCGACGAGTATATGGATTCTCATGTTGTCCTGGATCTTACCGACCTGGCGAATCTGGAAACCGCAAGCTATGGGCTCATGATGGATCTGCAAAGACTGGTCGAGGAGTCGAGTTACCGCCTTGTCTTGTGCGGCGTGTCCCCCCATCTCAAATGGCAACTCCAATGTGTGCGCCTCGACGACGAGTTCGACACGTATGACACCCGCAAGGCGGCCATTATGGAGCTTACGCCGGAAGACAACTACTGATCACGCGGATTCTCCGGTGGCCGCCCTGCCGGTTCTCCCGTAGAGTTCACCGAGCGACCCTCACAAGGCGGCGGACTACCTGACGTGTTTCGCAGGTATCGTATAATCGCGAGGAAGATGATCGACTATGCCCTCAGTTCCCCGGAGGAAGTCAAGGCCTCCGCACAGGAAAGCACCGCCGCCCCGGCAGCACAGTGACAGCCGTTCGCTCCTGCGCGGAGCCGGTGGACAGGAAAAGGGGGGCCGGCCGGGGAAGATCACGAATATTCTGTATTTTTGCGATTTATTTTGTTGACATATTTCAGGGCGGACTGATAATAGCACGCAGGTCTTATGAAGGAGTATGCTTTCCTCCCTCGGAGTTTACCCCTGATCGACAACACGAGGGAAAGTACGTTTGCAGGCCGGATTGGCCTCAGGAGAAGAACACGTGGCAAAAGGTACAGTGAAATGGTTCAATGAAGGCAAGGGATTCGGCTTCATCAGTCCGTCTGGCGGCGGCGCAGATTTGTTCGTCCACCACTCGCAGATCAAAACTGAAGGCTACGCCTCGCTCACGGAGGGCCAGGCGGTCGACTTTGAAGTCGGGCAGGGCAAAAGAGGCCCGTGCGCGACCAACGTCACCCCGAGCTAAGCCCAAGAGAATCTGAATATAGGAAGGCCCTGCGGCAATGGCGGGGCCTTTTTCTTACTCCACACAGGATGGCGGCAAGTGGTGGGCAGCGAGGCCCCGAACGTGCCGGACAGTTTCAAATCGCAGGTCGAGCACGCAGGATCCGCGCTGAGCGAGAAGGCCTTCAAGCCAGGATGTATCACACCCCCACGAAGGACGTGCAATTCAGCTACCGCCCCTGCCTTAGATTGATGTTGTGCCTCGCCGAGGCTACAATCAAGGCATGAACGCAAAACCGGAACTACGAGTATACAGAAACGTGCCCGGGCCAGCCCCCATCGGGAAAGCCTTCCACCTGCGACACGATGCTAACACCCTCGACACCGCCAAGATATTCCGGAAGATGAGATGCCTATGGTGGGACACAGGACGAGTTGTCGTGATTGTCCTGCTGCTGCTGACAGGTATTCCATCCTTCGCCGGCGCCGTCGAGCATCGCGGGGGCGAGATCGTGTTTTCCGGCGAGGCCTTTGCCGTTGTGTTCAACGATGTCAATGGAGCCATACGCTCGGTCACGATGCATGGCAAGAGCAGCAGCATCCTTCAAAGCGGCGAAGAGGGTTTATGGAAGGCGGTCTATAAAGAAGGAGGCGACGTCAATGCGGCGGATTTCGCGGCCGACTCGGTGACACGGAAGTTCCGCTGGTCCGCAGACACCGCTGACGAGACTTTGCGTCTGAGCTATAGCAGCGCCGATATTGCGGTGACGGTCACTGTCACGGAGCGTGCGGATGGCCTGGACTTCACGGCGGAGGTGGAGCCGGTGAGCAAGACCGTGCTTGAGTTTGCCCTTCCCTCGCGTCTACGTTTTGCCCCCGATCAGATGGAGCGGCTGGTTTGCCCGCTGCATGCGAGTGAGTCAGTGGGCGCGGCGTTCCGCCCCGCGTTCTTCGAGCGTCAACCTGCCGACCACCCGGTAGGCTGGCGGACTCAGGTTGCGGGATCGAGCGGCTACATCAGCCTCTTCGGGACCGGCCTGGTAATGCGGACCGACAACGACCCACCCGTGCCTGTCAGTGTCACGGCGGACGGCCGCACGTGGCTGGGCGATGAGCTTGCCGGCAGATGGGATGGCAAGCTCGCCATCGTCAATCGCCCGCCGCCACGGGACCAGGCGGAACTGGTGCTCGTCGATTCGCCAAACGGGCCGTATTTCTACGGCACTCCTTTGGGCAGACGAGGCTCTTTTTTCCGCATTGGGGGCCGGGTCGAGACCGACCAGGCGCAACTGGCCATCGACCTGGTCACCGCGGCCATTGAACACCTCGCCACGACCTCGCAGACAGGCCGGTCGAGAATCGGGTTGGTGGCACTGGAGAATGGGCCTCGGACAGGCAGTTGGACCGTCGTGCCGGTGACCGACTGGCGGGACCGGCTCATGGCTTCGACCGCCATCCAGGCAGCCGGGCTCCAGGTGGTCGAACTCCGCACCGCCCGCGCCATGCTCGATGCGCTCGCAGGCACCGACTTCCTCGCAATCCTCAACCCCTACGGAGAATTCGCCCCCGTGCTCGAGGAGACAGGTATGCCGGGGACAGTGGCCGCCGTTGGGCGATACGTGCGAGCCGGCGGCAACTGGTTCGAGGTCGGCGGCTATCCGTTCTATTACGAGCTGCGGCCCGCCTTGTACTACAGCTACGCGACGCCATACCCGCCCGCCTTCGCGGACTTCCTGCATCTCGATGCGTCCGCCGGTTCCGCCTCGATCTACGGAGTCCAGCCGATGCAGTGGCAACCCTGGGATGGTGCCGGCAATCCGGCAGCCATCTTCGTTCCGGGCAGACTCGCCTGGGGCGGCGATGAGCGCGGCGGCTACTGCGAACGAGCGTTCGCGACCTACGTCGGTCGAGGCAGTCAGTGGCAATCGCCGGTCGTGCGCCTGATCCTGGGCCATTCGGCGGCGGACGGCTTGAACGCCTATTGCCAGGCGAATCAGATCACGCGCTCCCTCGAATCGAAGATGTCCGCGGCTACCCTGGCGGCGTTCAAGCAGTCGGTGCTGGTCTTTCTCGACGGCACGTGCCGGGACATGCTTACACACCTGGATCAAGTGCCCGCCCCATCGCTGATCCATTTCACTCGTTACCTCAAGGGCGGCTTCGACAAAGAGTATCCGGACCATCTGCCTCCGAATTCTGCCTTCGGCACGCCCGCCGACATTCAGGCGTTGCTCTCACGATCTCGCGAGCTGGGGCACCTGGTCATGCCCTACACCAACCCGACCTGGTGGTGCGATCATCCCCGGGGGCCGACGTTCGTGCGCGAGGGCGAGGCCCCGCTTCTGCGGCGTCTGGACGGCTCTCTCTCCTACGAACGATACGGCACCAACGACGGCTATACCGTCTGCCACTGGCACCCGGCGGTGCTGGCCGCCAACCGCCTGACTGTCCATCAATTCACGGAGGATTATCCCATCGACGTGCTGTTCCAGGATCAGTGCGGCGCCCGGGACTGGCAGTACGACACGAATCCTGCGTCTCCCACGCCGTTTGCCTATAGTGAAGGGCTCGTCTCGATGGTCGCCGAAGACAGCCGCAAGAAGCCGCTCTCCACGGAGAACGGGTGGGATCGCATCGTCAATTACGAGTCGCAACTGTGCGGCATGACATGGTCGATTGTCCCGACGAAGAACGCTCCGACCTGGCGCACGTTCCTCAAAGAACGTTTTCCGCCGCAGACCTGGGAGATCTTCCCGCTCGCCCAGTACATCGCGCATGACAAGACGGCGATGGTGCATCACGATCTCGGACAGTTTGTCACAGATAATGAAGTGCTGGCCTGGACGCTGGGATTGGGCTACAATATGAGCTATCGCATCAGGGCTTCATCCCTGGACCAGGCAAGCTCCCGCCAGTGGCTCCTCTGGCTGGATCGATTGCAGAAATCCGTCTGCTCGCGATTCATGGGCGAGCCGGTGCGGGCCTTTGTCCACGATCGTGGCGCGAATCCCACGCTTGAGGACGACGGCATCCTGCGGGCTACTTACGGGCCGGTTGAAATCGTGGCGAATCTCAACGGCCATCCGATGCTCTCCGGCGGATACGAACTTGCCTCCCACGGCTTCAGAGCCACGGCCCCGGGAGTCATCGCGGCGAACCTGAAATCCGTCGGCACTGTGGACATGGGCGACGAGGGCGTGAGCTTCGTGGCCGAAGGCGACGCCACGAGGTCCGAACTCTGGATCTATTCACTGGGAAACCGTGATCTGGCCGTCGAGTTACCCGAGCCGATGCCCGGCCAGGTGGCGCTCCGGATGGACGGAGGCCCGGCCATCGATGCCACGGTGCAAGGCCGCACATTGACCCTGCATCTGGGCTCTCGGCCCGATCCAACCCGGTATCTCTGGCACGGCATCGTAAGCCGGCAGGAGCTATCCTCCGGCAGGTGACCGGGCCTTTTGAAAGGAGGATGCTATGCGTAAGACGAATGCTTTCACGCTTATCGAACTGCTGGTCGTTATCGCGATCATCGCCCTGCTGATGGCGATTCTTATGCCGGCGCTGCACCGGGCCAAAGAGCAAGGCGAGCGAGCAACGTGTCTGAGCAATGTCAAGCAATTGACCCTGGCCTGGATTCTATACGCCCAGGAGAACGAGGATCGGATTGTCAATGCGAGCACATTCTATCCGCGGACAGGCGAGCCCGCCTGGATCGGCGCGAAGTGGCAGGACACGGACCCCCTTGAGGTGCGGCGCAAACGCCTGATGGAAGGGGTGCTCTATAAGTACTGCGACAACGTCAATATCTACCGATGTCCCACGGGAATTCGGGGCGAGGTGCTCACGTATGCGATCGTCGATGCGTTGAACGGCGCGACGAGCATCCCGGGCACGAAAGAGCTGATGATCAAGCGGCTCAGCCAGGTCAAGCGGCAAAGCGAGCGGTTCGTGTTCATCGACGAGGGCAAGGTCTCCCCGGACAGTTGGACTGTCTTCTATGACCGGGAAAGCTGGTGGGACCAGCCGACGGTTCGCCACGGCGACGGGACGAATTTCTCGTTCGCCGACGGGCACAGCGAGTATTGGAAATGGAGGGACGCCCGCACGGTGGATCTGGCCAAGGCCGAGCCCCCCCAGACCGTTGATCCCGCACAGCCGGGCAATCCTGATCTGCACGCCGTGCAGAGGGCGGCCTGGGGCAAGCTCGGTTATACGCCCAGCAATTGACCACAGATTTCCCGTCTGCATGCGGATACCCTGAGAGAAGCCCTCCAAAGGCTTGACTAGGGCTGCCCCTTTCGCTATTCTGGGACGAGCACAGTCGTTTGCGGAGGTACCGCTAAACGCTGCGTGAGAAGGGAACGCCATGCGTAAGACAAATGCCTTCACACTCATTGAACTTCTGGTTGTTATCGCGATCATCGCGTTGCTGATGGCCATTCTCATGCCGGCGTTGCAGCGGGTGCGCAAACAAGCCAGAGCCGTGGCGTGCCAGTCGAACCTGAAGCAGATGGGTCTGACCTTTACCATGTACGCGGAGGACAACAACGGCAACTTCCACGAGGAGACGGGCAGCGAGCCAACTCACAGCTGGGTCCACGCGTTTCGGCCGTACTATAGCCGTGAGCCAAAGATGCGTGTCTGCCCGGCGACGACCAAGTTCTACAGCGATGACACCGAGGGGCCTTTTGTGGGCTGGGGAGTGTACGGCGAGGGCCGGCTGCCCACCGTGCCCAACTATGCGATCAAAGGAGACTACGGCAGCTTCGGACTCAACGCCTGGGTCGGCAACGACACGGGCGACCCGCACACGAACAGGAACTGGCGGACAATTCGCATCAAGGGCGGGTACCAGGTACCCGTGTTCGTCGATTGCCAGTGGGTGGACGGCCTGCCCCTGCCAAGGAATCACGCGCCGGCAGTTGACGGCGAGTGTCACTGGGACTGGTACACCAACGCCATGTGCAGCTTCTGTATCAATCGGCACAACGGGGCTGTGAATGCCGTGTTCATGGACACGTCGATCCGACCGGTCGGCTTGAAGGAATTGTGGGAGCTGCATTGGCATCGGCAATGGGTCCAGGAACGAGCGGCCAGTGGAACGCCCGTGTGGCCGGAGTGGATGAGACAATTCAAGGACTATGCGAATCTGTAGCCGCCAAGGTCCGGCCGGGAGAGAAATCGGAGGGCTTACCCGACGCACGGTGCGCGGTGGAAATCTACACTGAGCTCAGCTCGCCGAAGCCTGAGGACACACGTGGTCCGCATCACTCCGCATCGATTCTTCGGATACCTGTCTTAAGAATGGTTCATCCGCGTTCCCCAGTGGATACGTGGATGTTACCAACGGGCGGCGAGTTGCCTTTTATCTGTGGACGGGACGCCGTGAATGCGTCGCTGGTCCGGGAGAATCGATTATGAACAAGATAATGCTGATCGCCGTCATGGCGGCCTTGATGCTCTGGCTCAGTGGCTGCATGGTCATCTCGTGCGATGAACACAGGTCGGCGCGGGCCGTGCGCGTCGTACACGTTCCGCCGGCCGAGCGAGTCGAGGTCATCCAAGTCCCCGGCCCGCCGCCCCGGCCGCACTGGGACCATCGTGGTCCACACGGATGGCGTTGATGAACGTGGCCGCGATGGTTGTGTTTCCTCTTGTCGGCGGGATGGCGGCGGGCTATAGTGACACGCATGACAAAACGCATGTGGTGCCTCATTCTTCTCGTGGTGGCGTTGGGTTCTCCGCTGCTTGCGCAGCCGTTGGAGCCACTGCCCGCCGATCCGTATTTTTCCACCTATAGGCCGGTGCAGGCGCCGGCGTGCAAAGAGTTGCTGCTCAGGCCCGGCGATAAGCTGGCCATCTGCGGCGACTCGATCACCGAGCAGAAGATGTACTCGCGGATCATCGAGACGTACCTGACCGTGTGCGTGCCGCAATTGCATGTCACGGTGAGACAGTTCGGCTGGAGCGGCGAGAAAGCCCCCGGCTTTTTGGCGAGGATGGAGAACGATGTCCTGCGCTTCAGCCCGACCATTGCCACGACGTGCTATGGGATGAACGACCACAACTACCAGCCCTACAAAGAGGAGTACGCCAGAACGTATCGTGACGCCTCGCGGGTCGTCATAGGCAAGTTCAAACAGCGCGGCGTGCGGGTCATCCAGGGCTCGCCCGGAACCGTGGGCAAGATGCCCGCCTGGGTCCAGCGGGCCCAGGGCACGGTTGAGGACCTCAATCACAGCCTGGCCCAGTTTCGCAACGTCGGCGTCACACTGGCCACCGACGAGCAGGTGGGATTTGCGGATGTCTTCTGTCCCATGCTGGTCGGCGGATTCGAGGCAAAGCAGCGATACGGCAGCAATTTCATGATCGCAGGCAAGGATGGTGTGCACCCCGGCTGGGCGGGCCACCTCGTGATGGCCTACGCCTTCCTCAGGGCGATGGGTCTGGACGGCGAGATCGGCACGATCACGCTCGATTTGGCTGATGGCAAGGCCACCGTATCGGAGGGACATCGCATCCTCGCCACCGAGCCGGGACAGATGGAGATTGAGAGCCGCCGGTATCCATTCTGCGCCGCAGGTCCGGCCAACGACGATTCCAGCATCCGCTCCGGCATGACCCTTGTGCCCTTCAATGATCGGTTGAATCGACTCATGCTCAGCGTCCGCAACGCGGCGCCGGGCCGTTACCGTGTCACATGGGGCGATGCATCGAAGATATACACTGCCGAGGAACTGACCCGGGGCGTCAATCTCGCGGCGGATTTCGAGGTCAACCCGTTCAGCGAAGCCTTCAAACGCGTGGATGAGGCAGTGGTGAAGAAGCAGGCCTACGAGACAAGGCAGGTCAAGGACCTCTTCCACGGGGCCGAAGGCCAAACGGATATAGAGATGACGGTTGCCCTCACGGAGAAAGTTCGTGCGCCGCTTGTCGCCGCTATCAGCACCGCTTTCGTCCCGGTTCGCCACACCATCACCATCAAGCCAGAGGCGGAGCGCTGAGCTTTCGTGCAGCGAAGGGCCTCTCGACACTCCCATGAACATCGATACAGGGCTGCAGGCCTGACCTGCGGCCCTGCTCGTTTCTGATGCATTTCCTGCTTGACATCGGGCGGCGTCCGCGCCACAATAGGGTTGTATCAGCGGGATAGACGTGCTCTTAAGCGCCGCCGGTCGCAGCGGGATGCGGCGGAACAAGTGCATCGCGAGCGTTTGGCCAATGGCATGAATCGACGTTTTGTCGGGAGTGCAATGACATGGCCCCACATGGGAGAAAAGCAGGCATTCGCGAGCGCCCGAGAGGCTTTAGCCTCACGGAATTGCTGGTGGTAATCTCGATCATCTGCCTCATGATGTCGCTGCTGCTACCGAGCCTGACACGTGCCCAGAGACAGGCCGAGCAGACGCACTGCCTGGCGAACCAGCATCAGTTGGGACTGGCCTGGCACCAGATTGTCGCGGAGCAGGACGATCGCATTCCGATGCTGCATGGCCCCGAGCAGATGGCATCCTACGTCTATAACGTGAACGAGGTCTTCCTGTGCAAGAGCGTCGCCAGGAATGAGGGAGGGATGTCCGTCTGGGGCAAGACCATTGACTCCTGCTATGGTTTTGCGGCCAACATGTGCGGCCAAAGCTACGACGGCACCGGACGCTACCGGACGCTGCACAGCGTCTCTCATCCCGGCCGGCAACTGCTCCTGACGGACATAGATCCAGACGCTCTCGGAATGGACTTCCGGCCCGTCATTAAGAGCCGGGGCCGGTGGATGTGGAATCCGTGGGCAGGTTCTCGTCGGCATCAACTCGCAGAACATGACCGCCCGGCACAACGACGGGTGCAACATGACGTTCGTCGATGGCCACGGCAGCTACACCCGCTGGAAAGACGCCCGCACGCTGAAGTTCATCAAAGGCATCATCGCCGAACCCGAGGAGGCGTCCGCAGACAATCCCGATCTCAAATATGTGGTCGACATACTGGGAGGCGGATACGATGCCAATGAATGATCAAGAAGTGGAGTTCTGCAAAATGGAAGTTGGGCTTACTTGGGGAAGGAAGAATGCGCCTTTCATTTTTCCTTCTCCAACAATAGCCGTCGATGGTGCGTGGTATGTATCCTGGAAAATGACCGGCGATTGCCTTGCTGCACACGGCAACATAGGTCCGGGCAGGGTGTGCCACACATGAACAGCTTGCTGATTCAAGGAAATCCCAAAGCGGATTTCCTTGAATAATAAGCCCAACTTCCATTTTGCAGAACTCCAGTACGGAGACACGACGACATGGCGATAAGAATTCCCGAGCTGCTCACCCGCGAGATCGGCCATCGCCTGGAGGAATTCCAGGACCGGGTCCGGCAGCTCGGTCTGCGCACATGGCTCAGTGAAAGCTATCGGCTGATCATCGGTGCGACCTGCCTGTGCGTGTTATTGCTGGTGATTGCGGCGGCGCGTGCCTTCAAATCGCCGCCGGAGCACGTGTTCCAGCACGGCAAGACGGCCTGGTTCTATGACGTCAATACAGGCAAGCTGTTCACAGCCGGTTTCAAGCAGATCGGTCCCATTGCCGCTCCATCCGGCCCCACGCCAAGCGGCGAACTCGCGGGCTTTCGGGCGCACGTGTACAGCTATGTCCTGGACCCGAATGAGAGCGACCTGGTCGTCGGCTTTCTGGAACAGCCCGACCCCGACGCCCCCGGGAAAGCTTCCGCGTCGGACATGAGCGACATGCGTAAATGGGCGCAAAGCCGGCTCATCAGGCGGGTCAAGGACAAGCAATGGGTCCCGGCGAAGAGTCCCGAGGGACGGGCGATCATCGAGGAGCTGATGAAGTCCAATGAGAAGGGACGGATACCTGTTTGGCACATGCCCAAGTGATAGCCGGAGAGAGAAAATGAAGAAGGGCTTTACACTCGTCGAATTGCTCGTGGTCATGGCGATCATCGCCTTTCTGATGGCGTTGGGTCTGCCGGTCATGAACGTGGCGCGGCAGCACGCCGCCGAGACCGTGTGCAGGTCGAACCTGCGGCAGATGGCCGTGATGCTCAAGACCTACTGCAACGATCATGACAACCTCTTTCCCAATCCAACCTACCTCTACCATTCCATGGAATCATTCAAGCACAAAGATCCCAAGGAACCATTCAAGCCGGCTTATGGAGCTGGGCACCCGTGGCGCTGCCGCTGGCATGATGCCGAAATCGGTCCGGCGGGCCCCTTGATGCGCGAGCACAAGGAGCTTCAGGGCTCTCTGATACCCTATGTGGGAAACGCCAAGGTCCTCCTCTGCAAGACCGGGGCCCGTGTCTGCGAGGAACGGGGCTGTAACCAGGATCCTAATAAACCCAGGAGACCTCCGCCTCCTCCAAGACCTGGTCGTGGTGGTTTTGGGATGGGCGGATCAGGTCTTGGAATGGGCGAGCCAAACCTGCCCATCCCCTTCATCCCCCAGTACTCCTACACGATGAACGGCAACCTGCATAGGACCCTCCCGACCGGAAGCTTCGCAATGGGGTCACTGGAAGTGGATGTACGGACCGTCCGAATGAGAACCATCCGCAGGGAGGCACAGGTCACGCGCAGTCCTTCCGAGGTATTTGCCTTCGGCGAGGAGAATTCCTGGCCGGTCAACAAGGGATCGCGATGGCCGGCGTCGTACAATCTCAGCGGCCCTTGGGGAGGGACCCCGGATGGGACCATGAATGCTCCCGCCGATGTCACGGACGGTGAAAAGCCCAGGTTCAAGGTCACCGGCGCCATCACTCTAGGGTCTCTGGATATCGGGCCCTCCTACACGACTTTCGACAGTCCTGCGGGACGCCCTTATGCGTCGAGGATGCCTGAGACTGACGTCGGGGATGCCTTTGCGACCTACCACCGTCCCCGCGGGGGCGACCTGAACACGGGCCACTCCTACGTCTCCCTGTTGGACGGCCATGTCCAGAAAGTCACAGTGTCGGACCAGCTTCGCAAGAGCCGACGGGTCAAGGATCTGCCCGAGAGCCGTCTCGGCCCCGGCGGCAATCTGCATCTCGCCTGGCCCCTCGACATCCCACCCCTCGCCGGCTGGGACAGCCAGTAGGAGCTTCGGACTGGAACAATTCTCAGGCGCTTTTCAGGTTCGCTGCGGCGGCGGCGCTCTTGATGGTAATCTCCTGCTGCGGGAACGGGATGCTCATGCCGTGCTCTTCGATGGCGGTCTTCAGCTTCTCGGTGAGATCGAAGTAGACGTCCCAATAGTCGGTTGTCTTCACCCAGGGCCGCACAAAGAAGTTGACGCTGCTGTCGGCCATTTCTCCGACGACCACGAGCGGAGCCGGCTCCGGCAGGATTCTCTTCTCCTGGGCCAGAACGTTCTCAATAACCTTCTTGGCTTTCTTCATGTCGTCTTCGTAAGAGATGCTGGCGACCAGGTCGATGCGCCGGGTCCCATTGATCGTGTAGTTCAAGATGCTTCCGCCGGTGACCTGGGCGTTGGGAACAATGATTCGGATGTTATCCGGCGAATTGAGAACTGTGTTGAACAAGTGGATGGCTTGCACTGTCCCTTTGGCACCGGCAGTCTCCACGAAGTCGCCAGCGCGGAAGGGTTTGAATATCAGCAGCAGCACGCCGGAGGCGAAATTGGCCAGCGAGCCTTGCAGAGCCAAGCCTACGGCGAGTCCTGCCGCACCGAGCACGGCGATCACGGAGGCCGTCTGGACCCCCAGGCGATCCAACACGGCGATCACCACGAAGACCAGCATAGCGGTGTACGTCAGGTTCTCAAGGAAGGGAATGAGCGTCGGATCGACCTTGGCCTTCTTCATGATCCTGGCGGCCAATCCGGACAACATCTTCGCCGCCCACCGTCCGACGGCAAAAAGCAGTACGGCACCAAGAACCCTGAGCCCGTACTCCGCCAGCAGCGCATAGACCCGCGTCAGAACCTCCTGGGCACTGCTGAAGGTGAACGGATTCGTCGCACCGTTTCCAGCCAGATTCGGATCATTCGCATCATTTGCAGCCGCAGCGACCACGCCTGAGCCGAGCAACACGAGCAGCACAGCCAGTAACGAAATGCGACGAATAGCGTTCCATGCACTGTTCATTGTAAATCCCTTTACTGCCAAACCGATTGCCTGAATGCCAAGCCCCATCGAAACCGATTGTCGGCCAACACGGCCAGGCGATACCATACCCTTATTCTTCGGCCGCGCGCCACAAAAAACTCAAGTAGTAAGCACCCACCATGTGATGGACTTCCACAGCATCCTATGGCTTGTGCGTAGGCAGGTTTTCAGCGTTGGGCTTCTTGTACGCCGGGTAGCACTGTGAGCGGAGGATCATCACTTGGCCTGGCGATCGGCCTTTCGGACTATGGCCTCCCCTGCTGCGACGGCTGGTCTACTCCACGACCTTGTAGACGACGTCGCCCTTTCGCACGCGGTCGGTGATTTTCACACCGACGCCGTCGCCTGGTTTGGCTTCCTGGACCTGGGCATTATTGACCTGCATTGAGGCGATGGTCACTTCCAGGTCAGTGGAATGGCCTTTGATGTGAACCCTGTCCCCCACCTTCAGCGGGGCGGTCAACTGGATGGCGGCCACCACGGGCCGGGCGAAGAAATCCACTACTTGTCCAATCGGTTCCTCGGGCATTCTCAGCACTCCATCAAGTCAGGTCATTTCTTCTCACGAATCCACACCATTCCCATTGTACCCGATGCCCCGTCGCTGCGGGCAAGTCTTTTCTTTGCTTCAGACGCCCCGCGGCGCATTGCCTTGGGACAGCCCCGCGAGTATCATGATCGCCGTTCATTTGCCGCCAGGATGATTGCGTGTCCCATGAAAGGAAACCGCAGATGAAAGGTACACTCAGCGTTCTACTCTCGGTGCTATTCGCTCTGCTGTGGGTCCAACAGGCATCGTGCCAGGATGAGGCGGACCCCTACCTGTGGCTGGAGGACATCGAGGGCGAGAAGGCATTGAGTTGGGTAAAGGAGAAGAATGAGGCGACCCTGGCCGTGCTCAAGGCCCAGCCTCTGTTCGAGCCGACGTACCAGAAGGCCCTGGAAATCCTGAACTCCGACCAGCGCATCGCCTATCCAAGCTTCCGCGGCGAGTACATCCATAATTTCTGGCAGGACGAGAAGAACGAGCGGGGCCTGTGGCGCCGCACGACGCTGGAGGAATATCTCAAACCCGCACCGCAATGGGAGGTCCTGCTGGATATCGACAAGCTCTCGCAGGACGAGGGCATGCCATGGGTGTACAAGGGGACGGTGCGACTGTATCCGGACTACATGCTCCACCTGGTGTACCTTTCGCGGGGCGGCGGCGACGCCGCGGTGGTGCGCGAGTTCGACACCGGCACGAAGCAGTTCGTGAAAGATGGGTTCTCCCTGCCTGAGACGAAGGGCTCCGTCTCCTGGAAGGACCGGGACACGATCTACGTGCAGACCGATTTCGGGCCGGGCAGCTTGACGGCATCCGGGTACCCGCGCGTGACAAAGCTCTGGAAGAGAGGCACGCCGCTGAGCGAGGCCCGGACGATCTTCGAGGGCGAACCGACCGACGTAGAAGTCGGAACCTCCGTCATCAACACGCCGGAGAGACAGTATGACGTGATTCACCGGGGAATCACCTTCTACACATCGCACACGTACATCATCGAGGCCGGCCGGCCCATCAAGCTGGAGATTCCCGACGACGCGAATTTCGGCGGATTCTTCAAAAACCAGTTGCTCGTGCGGCTTCGGTCGGACTGGACTATCAACTCACAGACCTACAAGCAGGGCTCGCTGATCAGCATCGACTACGACCGGTACCTGAAAGGCAGTCGCACTTTTGACACTATCATCGAGCCCAACGAGCGATCGAATATCATCGCGTTCTCGATGACCCGGGATATCCTCCTGGCAGAGGTGCTGAATAACGTAAAGAGTGAGTTGTACGAGTTCCGCTTCAACGAGGGCCGCTGGGAGAAACAGAGGGTCAATGCACCGCAGCTTGGGACTTTGTCCGTTGATGCGACGGATGAGAAATCGAATCGATACTTCTTCACCTACGAAGGCTTCCTGAGCCCGACCAGCCTCTACTACTCGCCGGACGGGCGGCAGATGCAGAAAGTGAAGAGCCTTCCCGACTTTTTCAATGCGAACGGCCTGGAGGTGAAGCAGTTGGAGGCGGTCTCGAAAGACGGCACGCGGATCCCCTACTTCCTCGTGCAATCGAAGGCGGCCAAAGCGGACGGCTCGAATCCGACGCTCCTGTACGGCTACGGCGGCTTCGAGGTCCCCGAGCTTCCCTCCTATGCGGCCACTGTCGGCGCGGCGTGGCTGGAAAAAGGCGGCGTGTATGCCCTGGCCAACATTCGCGGGGGTGGCGAGTTCGGACCCCGATGGCATATCTGCGCCCTCAAGGAGAACCGCCAACGTTGCTATGATGACTTCATTGCCGTGGCAGAGGACCTGGTACAGCGCAAGATCACGACGCCCGCGCATCTGGGAATCATGGGCGGGTCCAATGGCGGGCTGCTCATGGGGGCGGCCTTCACCCAGAGACCGGACCTGTTCAACGCCGTCGTCTGCCAGGTGCCGCTGCTGGACATGAAACGCTACAATAAGCTGCTGGCCGGCGCCAGTTGGGTGGCGGAGTTCGGCGATCCCGACATTCCCGGGGAGTGGGCATACATCAGCCGGTATTCGCCCTATCACAACCTCTCCGCCGATAAAAAGTATCCACAAGTCTTTTTCTGCACCTCCACGAAGGACGATCGTGTGCATCCGGGCCACGCACGCAAAATGGCGGCGAAAATGGAAGGCATGGGGCACAAGGTGTACTACTACGAGAATACGGAAGGCGGCCACGCCGCGGCGGCGACCAACCGCCAGCGGGCCCTGAGGACAGCCCTGAGCTACAGCTACCTCTGGATGCAACTGAAATGATGGCGCCCGAGCTCTACCCGATCAGGCCGGCAGCTCGTAGTGTGCTCGTAAAGGCATCAAGAAGAACGTCTCACGGCGTCACTACAAACCGCCGACCTTCTCGAGCGTCGTGGTGCGTCCCCGCACCGGTGGTTCAATTGAGGCACGCGTCCTGGGACGCATCGCCTCGGTTCTTATATGTTTTCTCGGCATCGCCGAGTCACCATGGCACCTGCCGCCCGCTGAGTCCCCGCACTGAATCCGGCATCCAATTTTGGGGAGACGCACGACCATCATCGGCGTGTCGGCCCACCCCTGGGTGGATGATAAGCCTTCATCGAGATCCGGCAATCCGCTGACGCCTTCCGCATCAGGGGCTCATCGCAACGGCTCCTGCCTGCTCTGTGGACGACCCAACGGGTGCGGTGTCATTTTCGCTCCACAATCCATCCGCGCAACCAGCCGCGCGACTTGGATAGCTCCAAGCGCATATACGGCATTCTGCTCGGAGTGTTGAATACGCATTATGCTCAGGAAGGCCTAAGGGGAATGCTCAATCGATCTGATTGACAGATGGAGATGCCGCCCGCCAAGAGCGACGGAGATGCGACCTTCTGTGGTAGAAGTGAGGTAGGCCTGAAATCTGAAAAACGGAAGGACGGGCTGGTGATCGAAAGTCGTGAAGGATCACCGGCCCGCCCATCCGTGAATGATCATGGTGTTACACCCAGCGCCGTGTCCGAATATGTCTCACCAGGGCCATTCCAACGCCCGCCAGCAGAATCGCTCCCGGAGCGGGGGTGGTATGGTTGGTCGAATCCGGCACCATGATATGGTCGGTGGGTCCGTCGAAATCCGGATTTCCGAATCCAGCGTTCCAGATCGCTGTTACGGCGCCCGGCCTTTTGCCGTCGACGGCGTAGAAATCACCCCAGACCGGGGCACGATCGGATATGAAAGACACCGTCCAATCAAAGTCCGTTTCGCCGGCACCTCCTTCGAACTTGATGCCCCAAAGAGAGCTGGGCATGCCCGGATCGGCGCCGCCTTTCGGATAGTCGTCCGGTTGGTCGTCAGCAATCGTGCCTTGGAGGACCTCCAGCAAGTTGCTGCTCGTAAAGCTGGGCGAGACCTCTATCGTCATGTGGCTGATTTCTTTGGAATCGTCCGGGACCTGCAACTCGTAGGTATAGGTGTACGTCCCATTGCCGTTTGCATTGACCGACCAGTCCAACGCGGTTCCGCTGGCCAGCCAGAAATTGCCGTAGGTGCCTGTGATCCCCCCGCCGTCATAGCTGAGGCTTCCCGAATACGTGCTGACAGCCTGGGCCGTACCGAACATCCCTACTACCAGCAACAACACCGCGCAAACGCGACATCCGTGTCCCATGATGGCTCCTCCATCTCCGAAACATCGTTACCTGTATCCATGCGTCCTCGCGCACTCAGCGCGAGGACAACGATCACCCTGTAAAGAACCCGCCAACTCTACCCGCGCGTCGCACAAGCCAAATCCTGCACGTCAACAGAGATCGGCTTCAAGATACTCAACCACAGAACTCAACCGCCTTTGTCATCGGCGCACTGAGACTTGGCTTCACGTCGTGGGGATGTGTTCCCGATAAGAAGTGTTAATCGCTCACCGCTCCAGACCTCCCTTTCCAAATGTCAGACTACTCCCTGCCTTCCGTGTGCGACAGTGACCCCTGTCGCGTGTCTTCTACCTCCTCCATGGAGGCTCGTCCACCACATGGTCTTGGCTTCTTGCATGGCGAACACTGATATTTATATGACTACTAGACCACAATTGTCAAGCAAAAAACATGCATTTCGTGTTTTTTTCGGACGGTCCATGAAGAAACAGATCACCCGTAGCCTCTTTGCGCAAGCTCTCCGCAGAAGGCCCGGCCGCGAGTGTCATTGCCGCTGAAAGCTGTCTCATTCTTCTCTTTACTCGCGGCCGGGCTGCTCCTGGTTCCTGTCCGCCATGGGTCCAACCCGCTATGCAGTGATTCCTCGCCCGCCGAGCAGACCCATAAGCAACAGGACGACAAAGACAACCAGGAAGATAAAGAACAACACGCGGGCGATGCCGGCCGATGCCGTTGCAATCCCGCCAAATCCGAATACCGCGGCGATAATCGCCACGATCAGGAAGATCAATGCCCATGCTAACAGACCCATGGTTGCATCCTTTCAGTTCTTGTCCCGCAAGCTCTCAGGAAGGAGGTCGTCACAGGACATTCATTGGCAAGGCTCCGGACTGCATACTCTGCATTACGCCGCACCCCAAGGTCTCAACCCTGCTGTATCCGGCCAAGGAGAGCAGGAGCCCGGTCAGACAACCGTTGTCAACAATCCGCCGTGCGAACCTCGCCTGGTTTTCCTTTCGCTGCACACTATTTTGAAATACATAAACTACCGGTTTTTACCCTTTTATCTGTTTATGCATACGTGCGAGTTCGCAAAGAGGGTGCGTAGGGGAGTTACGCATTCGGCAGCTTTGAAAGGCTCACGGATGGAAGGCGCCGAATCATTTTGCCCATCCGCCGCGATGCCCTGGTGGACTGCGGTCTTCTGTTGCTACCGGCTCTCGTGTGAATCCGCGAGAATCGCCAACAGCGTCTCTTCCGTCAGGGGCTTGTCGAGCCTGCCATTGGCGGCCTTGGGCGACCCTCCCCCTTTGCCGCCGGCGTGGCTCTGAATCTGCTTGAGGAGGCCGCCGGCATCCAGGGTCCTGGAGCTGACGGCGATCTGGCCGGCGCTGATAACGATGCCGGCGCCATCCACCGCTTCGGCGATCATGCCCGCCAGCGTTGTAACCAGCCCCCTTGGCAATTCGCCGATGTGGATACCCACTTTGGACGAGCCGACCGCGGCGACCCTGGCCGATTCCGCCAAATCCGCCAGTCGCGAAGACCACAGCCGGTCGATCTCCTTGGCCAGTTCTTTCGTCCGCTCCACGGTCTTCTGCAGGAACGAGGGCAGATCGCTCGTGGCGCAGCCGGCGGTTTTGCGCAGCTCTCGCAGGATGGCCGTCTCGAATTGTGACTGCTCGATGGCCCTCCTTCCGGCCGTGAACGACAGACGAGTCCCACCCTTTCTGTTCTCCAGGTCAAACACCCGGATGATCCCGATCCGGCCGGTGGATCTGACGTGGGCGCCGCAGCAGGCCGATCTGTCGTAATCGCCGATCCGGACCACGCGGATCACATCCGCCTCAATCGGACCCAGGCGACTGCGAGCGTTCGCGGCATCATCATCCAGCGCCGTCTCGACCGGGACATCGAGCATGACCGCTTCCATGGCCAGTCGTTCCAGATCCCGCACGATATCCCAATCGGTCTTCTTGTCGAAGTCGATCGTGGAGCCGTCGAGCCCGATATGCACGCCCACGGTCGCCAGGCCGAACCTCGCCGCAGCGATGCCCGACAAGATATGCTGAGCCGTGTGCTGGCCCGCCGTGGACAGCCGTCGCTCACTGTCCACGCGAGCGATGTACCTGCCAGCCGGGAGCGGCCGGTCCAGTGTGTGCTCCACCCTGCCCTGCACGAGTTGGACGTCGCACACGACGGCCTCGCCGATGAAGCCTCTATCCGCCGGCTGGCCACCCTCCTCGGGATGAAAGAGGACCGGCTCGATCGTGACCTTGTTCGGCCCAGCCACGGTGACCTCGACTTGCGCTTCGAATACGTCAGGCTCTGTCCAATACAGTCTCTTCATGCCTGGATTGTACCGCTTCCGCCCCTTTCCTCAAGCAGCAGTCAAGGCAAACGCAGAGCCCCTCAAGGCTTCATGGGGTGCTACGATGAACTCGTGTGTAATCCGTGCCAGAGCCTCCGGGGACTCGGCCGGGACAAATCCCCAACAATTCCGTTATATATTCAGGTCATTGTGGCACTCTATTTCACCGGCCGGTTCGTAGGGGTGGGTTTGAGACTTGCCCTTACACCCCAGCCGAGAGTCAATGGAGGCGGCTACCCCATTGGGGACCCGCCTGGATGTGGTTTTGACTGAGGGCGGCTGGGGCGGCCGGTCCGATAAATTGAGACACAAAACCTTGCGTCTGGGGTGCAGACGCAGAATCATGCATCGTGTCGCCAGTGATACGGTGATTTTTCAGTTCGATAACATTCTCGGAGGTGGCGGAAGTGATTTTCACTTCAAGGCCGCGCTTTTTGCTTGAGGACAGAGCCACACAGGTCGATTCCTTCTGGGACGAATCACGGTCGCCGTGCGCCGTCAATATTCGAAATTCGAATGGCGATATTCGAGATACTTATGGGAGGTATGTTATGAGTGGTCTGAAGGAAGTGCTGAGCAGGTTTACGGTCGCTGTCCTCGTGCTGGTCCTGTGTGTGGGGCTGGGTACCGCGAGCGCCGTGCAAGACCAATTCGCGGTCGATGTCGGTCAAAACGGGGAAATCATGGATGGATCGGGGACCGGCTACAACCACGGCTCCTGGTACTACTACCCCAACACGGACTGGTTGGCGCAGTGGTTCTTCAATGACAGGCCAAATCGCGACCTCAAGAAAGTCATCACGGTGGACGTCTCCCTGGACCTGCTGGACTCCACGCAAAGCGGCACTGTCGAGATCGCTGTGAACTGGACCAGCCTGGATTGGCCGGCCACGCAGACCGAGCCTCCCCTGCCGGCGCGAGTAGCCAATCCCGACCACGAGCGGCTCTACATCCTGCGCCAGACGATTCTCCCCCGGACCACCGTGCGCGGGACGCAGGCCATCAGCACGAATTTCGAGATCGAGGAGTTCTGCCCCCAGTGGGTCTCTATCGACATCCGCGGCGAGAATGTCACCATACAGGGGCGGATTCAACATGAGTGCGTATCCAAAGGCACCCCCGTTCCTCCCACGGGCAATCGTGACTTCGGCGACGCCCCCGAAGGGGTCCTGGCCTATCCATCCACCGGCGTCCTGGGCTTGTTCCCGACGTGCGTAGGCGTGGGCCCGGCCGCCTGGGTCGAGCACCAAAGCCAGACCTGCTACTTCGGGCCCAAGGTGGACCTGGAGGCCGACGGCAACGGCGGCAAGTGCCCCGCGTTCAGCCCGGACCTGTACAACCAGGACGAGAAACAACTGGATGGCGATGCCGGCCTGATCAAGCCCAGGGGATACACGGTCAAGACATCCACCGGGACCGTGGGAGCGTTGAATTTCACGGTTCTGGAATCACTTGGAAACGCCTGCCTCACCGCCGTCTGGGATGCGACCATCGACATCGAGGTCACCAACAACAGACAAGATCAGCGTGAAGCCTATGTGAACATCCTGTTCGACTGGAACCAGGACGGCAAATGGCAGGGTTCCGCACAGTGCCCCGACGGCGCGGTGCCCGAGCACGTGATCGTCAACTTCCCCGTGCCGGCCGGCTATAGCGGGCCACTGTCCGCGCTTCGACCTCCCAATTTCAAGATCGGGCCGCTCGGCGGATACGTCTGGGCCAGATTCACCATCTCCGATCGCCAGGTTCAGCAAGGCTGGAACGGCGACGGGGTCTTCGCGGACGGCGAGACGGAAGACTATCTGCTCAAGACCAACGAGCCGTTGAAGTTCTGCGAGTGGGTAAACGGCGATTCGCATAAGATGCACTGGGCTCAACTGCCCGACAAGCAGAGGACCGGCATGGACGTGTCCACGTACTGGACGAGCCTCGCGGACGACTTCCGATGCACCCAGAACGGTCCGATCAATGAGATTCACTTCTGGGGTTCCTTCCAGAACGACCTGTTGCCGCCGTTCAGCGTGGACAGCCTGGCGTTCGTGATCAACATCTACTCGAACAAGCCGGCGGACGTCCAGACCCCGTGGAGCCGGCCCGGAGAGTTGCTCTGGACCAAGGAAATCCGGCCGTACAGCTACGATTTCCACGACGTCTCGGGCTCCATCAAAAGGGGTTGGTTCGACCCGACGACCAAGCTATACCTGCCCGAGAACGACAAACGAATCTTCCAGTACGACATCTGCTTCGAGGACAGCGACAAGCCGTTCGTCCAGAAGCAAGGCACTATCTACTGGATGGAGATTCAACAGAAGCATGAGGAAGACGCCACGTACGCGTTCGGGTGGGAGACGACCGAGCAGAGACTGCAGTTCAGCGATAAGGCTGTCTGGCGTCATCCGGTGTTTGGATGGCTGTCCATGGCCTATCCGGACGAACATGAATACGCGGGCAAACCCCTCGACCTGGCCTTCGTCATCACGGGCCCGGACATGGCGGATACTGATTTCGGCGATGCCCCTGATCCAACATACTCGACACTGTCGGTCAGCAATGGCGCCAGCCACCTGATTTCCCCGACGGTCTACCTCGGCAGCCGTGTGGACGGCGAGTTTGACGGCCAGCCCAATGCCCTGGCCACCGGTGACGACAGTAATGGCGTCGATGATGAGGACGGCGTGGTGTTCGCCAGCCTGGTCGTTGGTGAAACGGCCGACGTCCAAGTCACCGCCTCCGTGCAGGGCAGCCTCAATGCGTGGTTCGACTGGAATGCCGACGGGGATTGGGACGACGCAGGCGAGCACGTTTTCGTCGATACCACACTGACCGCCGGCGTCAACCGGCTGACGTTAGCCGTCCCGGCGAAGGCCGCGGCGGGTGAGACGTTCGCACGCTTCCGCTTCAGCACAGTGCGAGGCCTGGATTATGAGGGCCTCGCCGCCGATGGCGAAGTCGAGGACTACATGGTCCGCGTCGAGGACGCCCTCGTGCCGGTCAAGCCGCCGCTGGAGCATCAGAAGTGGTCGCAGCCGCCAATCGAGTACGATCCGGATTCCCAGATGCCCGTGTACTGCGGCTGGGATCAGCCGGCATACGTCAGCAAGCCGCTGGGGAGCGGCACTGCCACCTGGCGACTCGTAGCCGATGATTACCGCTGCACGGGCGACATGCCGGTGACCACGATTCACTGGTGGGGCTCGTACGCGGGCTGGGACCAGGACACGTCGCCCCGCAGAGAACCTGATTCCTGGCGGATCGCGTTCTGGAGCAACGTCCGGGCGGACGCCGGCTACCAGTTCAGCCGGCCCGGCAGACTCCTCTGGCTGATCAATGTCCCCGCCGACAGGGTCCAGCAGGAACGCGTCGGCAGCGATCAGTTCCCCCGTAAGGCGGCGGACACCGCCTACCAATACCTGCTGGAGCTCCAGGAACGCGAGTACTTCCTGCAGGCTGATTTCGTAGAGACGCAAACGACGGACCGCATCTTCTGGATCAGCATCACGGCGGTCTATACCGGCCTGCCGGAACCGGAGTTCCTCTGGGGTTGGAAGACCCGGCCGCAGTCGTGGATGGACGCCGCCGTCAAGGCGGATGTCCGCCGCAACGAGTTGGCCGTGGGTAATACCCTGGACGTGGCTACAGCCCAGCCGATCACCGATTCGCTGACCTGTCAGAGGCTCGACCCGTACGATATGGCGTTCGAGCTGGCCACCAATCCCGAGTTCATCAAGTGGGAGCAGGTCTTTGGCGGACTCCGCAACTGGCCGCACTACGAGGATGAGAAGTCTCAGGGCGTCGAAAGCGCCTCCGCCGTGGCCAAGTGGACACAGAACCCCGATACGACCACGACGGGTGTCGATGTCGATATCACCACGGACATCCCCCCGACCGGGGCCGACACGATCTGCGGCGATGATTTCGAATGCAAAACAACCGGATCGATCACAGGCATCACACTTTGGGGTTCTTGGTATGAGGATATTCTGCCCAGCGGCAGCGCGGAGAACGCCGAGTTCACGCTGAGCATCCGCGAGGACATCCCGGCGACCCGCAGCCCCACCGGCTTCAGCATGCCGGGCAGGGTCCTGTGGCGCAAGGAGTTCTCTC
Organism: Sedimentisphaerales bacterium; assembly: GCA_963708075.1. GTDB lineage: Bacteria > Planctomycetota > Phycisphaerae > Sedimentisphaerales > Anaerobacaceae > PLanc-01. The sequence goes on along the minus strand of OY970194.1, from coordinate 6,412,399 downwards.
GCGGCGGGTTCACCGTCCAGCCGCAGCAGGGACAAGCCGAGAGCTTCTACAGCCCGGCCGATAGCACCTATGATCGTGACAATCACAGAATGGTGTACAAGTACACCTTCAGGATCCCCTCGAACGAGGCATTCCGGCAGACGGGCACGTCGAGCCAGCCGGTCGTCTACTGGCTGGTGGCCCAGGCCTCGCTGATTCACCCGCCCGGCAGTACCGCCACGCGGTTCGGCTGGAAGACAGCCGCCACGAATTGGAATGACGCCGCTGTCTGGGGCAGTGGCATCGAGCCTTTCCAGGGCTCCTGGAGAGACCTGAGCTATCCGCGGGAGCATCCGTCCTCGGGCAGACGGATCGACCTGGCGTTCACCATCGATACCGAGCAGGCAGGGACCGGCTCGACGCTTCAACGCATCGTCGCCGATGACTGGAGGTGCCACGGAACCACCCCGGTCACCGGCATCGCCTGGTGGGGCTCATATATCGGCTACGGCTATCAGGCCTGTGAATGCACCCAGATGCCCGCTCCGCGAAAGCCCGACTACTTCATGCTGTCGATCTGGACAGATGCCGCCGACAGCACGAAGGGCTTCAACCATCCCGGCCAGAAACTCTGGGAGTACAAGGCCGAGCAGTTCGATGAAGTCATGGTCGGCTTCGATAAGCATCCTGAGCCCACGAGCTCGAGCGTCAGAGGCTCCGAGCCGGTGTATCGCTACACTGTCCACCTGCCGCAGGCCAACTGGTTCCGTCAGGACGGCAAGAACGGCGTCCTGTGGCTCGGCGTGGTCGCGATGTACAAAGACCCGAGGACCATCGTTTATCCGTGGGGCTGGACCAACCATCCGCACAGCGGGTGGGACCTGTCGGGCGCCGATATGCTGGGCTACTGGAAACTCGACGAGCGGACCGGCACCGTCGCCGCCGACAGCTCGGGCAATAGCAACCATGGCACTCTGATGGGTCGGCCCGTCTGGCGGCCCGATGGCGGCTGGCTCGCCGGTGCACTTGATTTCGCCGCACGAGGCGATTACGTCAAGGTCGAGCGGCCCAAGGGCTTCAATTTCGCCCCCAACTCGTTCTCCCTCTCCGCGTGGATCTTCCCGAGAGAGACCCGGGGCCGGTGGCACGCGATCATGGAGTACGATCGCGCCAGCCTCAATGGCAACCGCTTCGGTCTGTGGCTGGACGCCGAGGGCCGTTTGCACTTCCGCGTCGGACAGAACACGTGGCAGGGTCCGGACAGCCTGACGGCGAATCAATGGTACCACGTGGCCGCCACGTATGACGCTATGACCCGCGCCATGGACATCTACGTCGATGGGCAGCTCGTGGCAACGGCGACCCAGCAGAGAGGTTTCACCACACCTGTGGTTTCGACGCTGGCCATCGGCGCCAACGGCGCGGGCGACGATGAGTTCTTCAGCGGGCTGATCGATGACGTTCGCGTCTTCAAGGTCGCCCTGAGCGAAGTGGACGTGATGACGCTGGCCGGCGCCGGCAGCAACAGCGACGCCGTGGCCATCAACTACATGACCATCGCCGCCAACTACCCCTGGGTCGAGCTGACCGATCAGACCGGCCGCAGCGAAGACATGTCCTTTATGCTCTACACCAAACCGTCGCTGCTGACCACCCAGAGCATCACCGTGGCCGGCACCCACGACGACCTCGGCGAGGAAAAGAAGTAATCCGCCGGAGAATATGAACCGGTTTTCACACGGGGCGTGAGCGACCAACCGTCGCTCCCGCCCCGTTTCGTTTTTTGTAGCCATCCCCTGGCGGCATCGGCCTGGCCATTTCAAGCCGAAAGCTTGTCAATCAGGGACGTGATCCGATACGCCTACTGCGCCCTCCTCCAGGTCTGGTCCGGATTGTAGAGCGTTATCGTCTTCGCTATTTCTTCAGTCGCGGGTCCCAGGTCCTTTTCATACACGATCCCATTGCGGTTCACCATGAATGTCATCACCCCCGAACTGCCATACTCCGCCGGCCATGCCACCAGCGCGAACCCTGCCACCATGTGACCATTGATCACGTAGTTGTAAGCCCCTCCCGCCGCTTTCAATCCCTGCCCCGTCAGAATCCGGAAATAGTATCCATGAAAGGGAATCGGCTTGTCAGCCTTCTTGTACCCCTCCGTCGCCGCGTTCGCCATGAATGGGCCTAACGGGCTCGGGACCTCTCCTTCTGCCACTTGCCAATATAGGCCGTCGCGCTTGCCTGGATCACTGATAATCTTCTGCGCATACTGGATAATCCCGTCCTGCTCGCGGTCCGCACTGGCATACTTGTGCTGAGCTTCCACGTAGGCCTGGCAGACCTCAATGGTGTTGAGCTCGTCCCGGCCGATCCTCCGATTCAGAATCTCCTCTTTGCCCGCCTGGGTGTCAAAGAGCCAACCGTCCCCCTTCTTCACGATAGGGATCGGGAAGGGCCAGTTATCGTTGCCAAGAACGACTTCGACCCGGTCGTTCCCTGTCTTGGCGAGATCGGCTTTCTCGGCATAGGCGGCCAGAAACCGATCCCGATCCGCCTTGTCCGACACCGGGTCTCCGGAAGAGATGAGTTCTTCACTCTCAGGCCCCAGGATGGCCGACACACTCTCCTTGTCCCCGGCCTGCGATGCTTCCACCAAGGTCGTCAACGCCGCCTCGGGCGACGAGAATGTCCTCTGTTTCGTCTCCTGGGCCCCAACAGTCCAGGTCAGCGCGGCCAGTATGGCCAGGACTGCAGGAACGACCCATAACGTACGGCTATTCGTACTCGCTCTTTTCCAATTATGAATCAAGCACAGCATGGTGTATTTCCTTCGTAAAGTAAGCTCAACTTTCGTTTTGCGAAATCCCAGTTCTCTCTGATCCCACACCTGTCAGCGACGACCGCCTCCTCTACCGCCGCCGCCGCGAGCCATTCCGCCGCCCCCGCGGGAAGCACCTGCCCTCGCGGACGAAGCACTGCTGCGGCTCGTCTGGCCTCGCATGCTGGCCGCACGGTCACCGCCGCCGCCCGTGGAGGCGCCGCTGAAGGCGCTCGCGCGGGAATCGCTCGGCGCCGTTCGCGTGCCGGCGCCACCGCCGGCCGGTCGTCCAGAGAGGTCCCGGGCCCCGGCCCCACCGCCGGCGGGTCGGGCGAGATCCGTCGTTCGGCCGCCTGCACCGCCTTCGTACCCCCGGTACCCGCTCCTGACGTCTCTGGTCCCGGCCCGGCTCTCGCCGAATTTCTGGGCCGTCGCCTGGTTCCTGTACTGGGCGCCCTTGCGATGCTCCGGGTTGTGTTGCCAGGACTGGCTCTTCAGATTCTGGTTCATCTGATACCTGTTGGCATTGGTATAATTGTTTCTGGTGAAGTTGTTGTAGTTGCTGATGCCGATCTCGACATCCCCGCCGTGCCAATTAGAGTGCCAGCCACCCCAGCCACTCCAGGCAGCACCCACGGCCACACCGGCGGCAAAGGAGAAGAGGGAGGCCGTCGCCACATAGCCTGGGGGATATACCGGGTAAGGCGGGTAGGCCGGATAAGGCCAGGTCCCATATACCACCGTCGGGTTGTAGGTGGGGACGTAAACAACCTGCGGATTTGCAGGCTGAATGACGATCGTTTGCGTCTCCTGTTCCACGATCACCTTTTGCTCTTTGGTGGTCTTCAGGTTGCCCGCATCTTTGGCCTTGCCTCGGAGACGCTGGATCGAATCCATGACGTCCCGCTGCTGGGAGAGAAAGGCGTCGCCGACCTTGGTGGTCCAGTCGAGTTTCTCGTCCATCATCGTCAGCACTTCCGGAAACTGGAGCATCGCCTTCACGCTCGGATCCCATTCTTTATCCTTGGCCGCCGCCATCAGTTTTTCGCCTTTGAGATCTGATTTCTCTTTCGCGAACCGCGCCGCCTGGACGACCTCGACCGGGTAGGTCGACGCCGTCAGCACCTGAGCCACAAGGTCATCAGGATATAGCGCGATGGATGCCAGGAGCTGGTCGAGTTCCTCCGGCCTGAGGGGAGGTTGCTCGTCTTTTTTCTGGCTTTCCTTTTGGACTCCCTCTGGAGCGCCCTGTCCAGGCGGTGCAGGTTGAACCTTCTGCGGAGTGCTCTGCTCAGGCGGCGCAGGTTGAACCTTCTGCTGGGTGTCCTGTCCGGGCAGTGCAGGCGGAACCCCAAGGCTCAGGCATAGAAGAAGAATCGTCATTGCCTTCGAAATCGTTAGCGTCTTCATAAGATCCCTTTTCGAAGAAAGAGGCCTGATTCGTCACTCTTGCCCAGGATGGCAACAGTCCATTTCATCCTTTTGTGTCAGAGGTTGGAACGAGGAGGATACCCTATTCTGCCTCCTGAAAAAGCCTACTTTGGGAGTGCGGGCAATGAGGGATTCTATGTCAGAGCTTGATTAGGGAAAGGGCTGACGTCACTAGTCGAAGTAAGCCTAAGAAACCGTCTCAAAACCGACTCTGACTTGTCATTGCGAGCGAAGCAAAGCCAATTTGCCCTGCGGGGCGGATGACGGGCAGGGCCCGGCCTGTGGCATCACTTGCTTCTGGCGCGGTCGGCGGCTTTTTGGAAGCCCTGGGCGGCGCGGCGGATGATCGCTTCATCCATACAGTAGGTCAGGCGGAAGTAGCCGGGCAGGCCGAAGCCTCGGCCCGGAACCGCGAGGATTCGCTCGTCCAGGAGCAGTCGGCAGAACTCCAGGTCGTCCACACGGCCGGGGACCTTGGGCAGGAAGTAGAACGCTCCCTTTGGCAGGACGAACTCGATGCCGGCATCGCGGAGAATGCCCGCCATAGCATCGCGGCGCTTCTTGTAGATTCCAGCGTCTACGGTGACCCCGAGGGCCGCCTCGATCAGGCGCTGGCCGATCACGGGGGCGTTAACGTATCCGAGCGTCCGGTTGCAGAGGATCAGGCCCGCGAGCACCTGGTCGGCCTGGGGCATGGCGGGGTTGATTGCGATGTAGCCGACGCGCTCGCCCGCCAGGGACAGGCTCTTGGAGAACGAGCCAATCGCCACGCTGAACTCGTACAGCGGCAGGATCGGCGGGACCTTCACGTTGTCATAGGCCAAAAAACGATACGGTTCATCGGAAACCAGAAAGACGGGCCTGCCGTATCGGGCGGTGGCGCGGGCGGCTATCGCGGCGAGTTCTTTCAGCTCGCTTTCCTCGTACACCACCCCCGTTGGATTGTTGGGGCTGTCGATGAGAATGACGCGGGTCTTGTCCGTGACGGCCGCCTCAAGGGCATTGAGGTCCAGCGAAAAGCTCGGCAGCCTGGATGGGACCGGGACGAGCTTGCCGCCGTAGTTGCCCACGTAGAATCCGTACTCCACGAAGTATGGGGACGGGCAGATGACCTCTTCGCCTCGCTCCAGGACCGTGCGGAACAGGACATTGAGCCCCCCCGCCGCCCCGCAGGTGATGATGACGTGCTGGGCCGTGAGCGGCACCTGCTGCTCCCGGGCCAGGTACTCCGCCAGGCGCTGACGAGCGGAAGGCAGGCCGGCGTTAGGCATGTACCCCAGGGATAGGGGCTGCTGGACCGTATCGGCGAGTTTGCGAAGCGCGTGAGCGACGTGGGGCACGGGCGGCAGGTCCGGATTGCCGAGCGTGAAATCGCAGACCTGGTCGGCCCCGAATTTCTGTTTGAGCTCGATTCCGGCCTCGAACATACGACGAATCCAGGACGCGCCCTGGATGCTGTTACTGATATCCGCGCTGATCACCTGCATGGTACGACCTTTCCAACCACGGTTCTACTCTGGAGGCAGGATTATACAGCACGGCCATTGGTCCGTCAAACTGAGATGTTGCCCACCGCAGCCACTCACCATCGGCGAACTGCGTTTGCCGCCGCCACCCGGCGAGCATTCCGGCGAACGGGCTTAGAAGTCGCCGGGGCGAACGTATGGCCGAGCCCAGAGCGTCACCTGCAGGACAACGGATTTGAACCATGCCTGGTGCATTCTCTCCACCTCCTCGGGGGAGTGGCCCTTCCTGGCCAGGAACGGCTTGATCGTGGCCACGATCGGATAGAGAGCGGCGAGCACATAACGCAGGTGGATGTGGTCCGCCGGGGAGAGCACGTTGTCCGTCTGGTTCTTCTTGAACCGCGTATGACGCAGCGCGATTTCTTCCTGGTAGTCGAGCCAGGCACGGTCATATTGGGCCGAGCAGGTGTCGCGGATCCACTGCTCGAACCGCAGTCGCACCGCCGCCAGATAATTGCGGTCCAACTCCTCATCGGGGCCGCTGAAGTAGTAGGCAAGGTGCGGGTGCGAGGCGAAGAAGTCGTACCACACGTCCAACACTTCCTCAAGCTGGTCGTCCAGCACTTCGCCGGCCATCCGGAGGTACCGTGCGTCCTCGTCGGTGAATGTAACGGTCTGCTTGAGCAGATCGAACTCACTGTCGGTGATCGGGGACTTGGCGGCCTCCTCTGTGCCGAACGTGTAACCCGCTATTTGAATGCCGATCATGCTGCCACCCCTTTCTTCCGCCTTGCGGATGAGCGCAAAACCCAGCACGTCAATCCATCGACCTTTCGCGCTTTTCACGGCCGCCGAACTGTGCGCCGGACCGGCGATTCTCTCCATTTACTCCGCCCCGGACGGAGCCCTGAAGCGGGATTGTGCCTAATCCTTCGCAGGGAATCGCTGGTGAGGACTCACTGGCGAACGAGGATGCGGAGCAGTTTTGCACGCTCACGTGCGACGAACGAGGAGGATAGAAGGAATTCGGGGGAGGAAGGGAAGAAACTCGAATGGCGGCTCGCCTGTTCTGTCAGGGAGCCGCCATTCGCATGAGCTTTCGAAATCACGTCGGCCGCTACTGGAAATGATGCACGAAGCGCAGCCAGAACCGCTCGCCTTCCGGACGAAGCTCAGTGTCCGTCTCGAAGTAGGCGTTGAAGAACAGGTGGGTGTGCTGCGAGAAACTGTACAGGGCGCCCGGTCCGATGGCGAAGACTTCTTCCATGCCGCTCACCTTGTCGCCATTGACCTCCGAGCGTTCAATTTGTTTGAAATAGTACCCGTTGATACCGGCGCGAAGCCGCTGGGGCAGGATCTCGTACGAGGCGGCAAAGTTCGCCCACCAAGCCTGGCCTGCCTGACTGTCCTCCACGACGGGGGGAGCGGGGGTGTCCAGCGGATCGTCATTCTTGTCGTTCCACAGGTAGTGCACGCGGGTGGACAATTCTACCTTCGGCAAGGCAAACCACGTGGCTGCCCAGTATGGGTTGAACGAGAAGAAGTTGCTGCCCGGGTTGAGGGCTCTGTCATCATCGTACTTGCCCGTGGGGAGGATGGTCGTCAACTCGACGCGGTGCACGAAGATCGGGCCATTCTCACCCATGATCGGGTCCCACTGCAGGAAGGGACCGACGTAGATGTCGCCCAGCCCACCGCCGTTGTCGGTCAGGATGTGGTTGTCATCGTCGATGTCAATGCTAACGACCGGCACGATGACATTGAGGCCCCACTTGCCACCGAAAAGAAGCTTCTGATTCGACTGGTAGATGAACTGGTTGAGGCTGGCCCAAACGTCCAAGCTCGTGTCCGGATCAATCGGAGCACCGATCTCCGGGAATTCGTCGGCCGTGTAGTACTCGATGTACTCCTGGAAGTAGAAGCCCGGGCCGGCGGGCGGGATGCCGTCGAGGAAACTGGTGCCGCCGAGATTGAGGCCTGCCGGCTGATCGTACGCGGCCGCCGGACCGACCGGCAGGGCCGCCAGAAACAGGCATGCCGCCAACAGGAATCGTGGTGAATACTTCATCGTGGACCTCCTAAATCATGAACACCGGAACTTGTGCGGCCAGTCCGCATGACAAACACGGCACGAGATTGCAGCAAAGTATCCTGTATGTCAAGGACAAATCCGGAATCCGTTGTTGTGAAGAGAAGACGTCACCGCTTAGGACTGCCACAATCGCCGCCGAAACCGGCCGAGAATGCCCGATAATACAGCCCCAAAACGCCAGGAGATCGAGGCTACAGGGCCATCGTCGGGTCACCGACGCGCGTATGCCCGTGAGGTTTCCGGCTCCACCATGTAGCCGTATTTGTCGATGGCGTTCTGGCGCGCGTACTCGATGAGGCGAGGAATGTGAACCTCCGGATCGATTCGCCTGTCATGCCGATCGCCGAACAGGACCATGAAGATCTTGTCCCTCTCCCATTCCCGGGATCGCGTCTGGATCTTCATAGTGAACCCGTGCCGAGTCACCGCATCGAGCGTGGGAACGGGATAGGGTGTAGGTTCGGCATTGGGACATTCGGTGACTCCGGGCAGAAGGGTCGGCGTGACGTGGCCGTCGTCCAAGCCTACATCGAAGTTCCTCATCTTGACATTCACGAAGAACAGGACGGACCCGGTGAACCAGTCGCCTTTGACCCGTTGACTGGCTTCCTTGGCCACTTTGGCAGGCATAATTCCCAGTTTCTTCATCTCCTCGTCTATCGCGATCTCTATCGCCTTATCGTAGTTGTTCTGCGTATCCTGCAGTGCGCGAACGGCGACAACAGTGCCCAGCAGATTGGAGAAGGAATCCTCCCAGGAGAATGCGGAGGGAAACTCCGTGACCACACCGATGCATCGGAACCCGAACCAGGTGAGAATCTCGTGCCAGGTGGTCATGGTGAAGCACAAGTGCGGCCCGACGGCCATCGCCACCTCCCTGGCCGCGGCGGCCTGCTCCGCATGGGATCGGCGATTCCAGTCCGGCGGATAGGTAAACGTCACGTCGTTGTGCGAGCGATCCACCGAAAGCTTGTAGGAGAATCCGGGCTTGCCGCTCATCAGGGTCTTGTAGGTCTTGGCCACGAGATACGCGGTCCAATCGGCGGCGATCCGCACGTGGATGACATCGATGTCACCGCCCCGGCAGGTGTACGCAATGCCGTTTTTCTCGCCAAGCGAGGAGTGATATCCGTGCCTGCCCAGATTCGGCCCGATGAACGTTGTGCCCATCGTGGAGGTCGGATAGGATCCGAATCGAATTCTGGGCGGGCTGGCGAATCCGGTGGTGACCACCTCGTTGGCAGGACGCGAAAGCCCTTTGTCGGGAAGCACCCGACAGCCAGTCAGCAGAATTACAATCGCGGTAAATGATGTCCATTTTATCACCGTCGGTGTGCGACGGGTATGCATTGCTTCAGGTTTCATAAATCCGATAATCCGTTGTAAAAGATACTATGTGTTACATCTTTCTCTCGGGGACTCGGGCCCGCATCCGGAACCGAACCCCCTCGACACTCTCTCTACGCTGTCCGGGCTGCGCCGGCCAAAGAGTTTCTCCACAATTACCGGGGGCAAATCCCTAATCCTCTGTTGCCACCGAAGTGCTGTGCCGCCGGTCGGGGGAGGTCGTTTTCTCTTGGCGGCATCCGGACTAAGCGGTATCCTGACCCGGGGCATCTGGCGTGAAGTAAAGGGATGCATGGCCAATCATATGATCGAGTTCTCATGCGTGTACTGTGGCCAACAGATTCGTGCCAATGAAGAGTTGGCCGGCAAGACGACGGCATGTCCCGCCTGCGGCCATTCCATTATCGTGCGCGGGAAGGAGCCGGGAGAGGCGATAAAGTCGGCACCCAGTAGCGACTCAGGCACGCGGGAAGACGCGGAAGACTGGCAGGCGAAGAGCGATCAGGAAATCTTTGACCACCTTCTATTCAGGACACTTCCCGTCGAAGATAGGCGCAGGCTCGCCGCCGGGAAGCTGCGATGGCTGCCGATCCCGCGATGCGACGACGTGACATTGTTTGCTCTGAGCTCGGCGTTCTCGCTGCTGTGGTTCATCAATCCCGGGCCGGCGACCGACCTTCGCGAAGCATTCTCCCTGTTGAGCCTGAATGACGTGCGGTTCGTGCCGGCGTTGACCATTCTCGCCGCAATAGTATCACTCATCAACCTTCTGCTCCAGAGGCCAAGATCCGACCGCGAGGAATTCATGATGCTGCTGTTCGTGGTGACCGTCGCCGCAGGCACGGGCGTCCACGCGGGGCGCATCGCGGTGCAGGAGCACCTGGGCTGGTTAATGATTTTCCCCGCGTGGAACATCCTCAGCAGCGTCCTCCTGCTGCTTCTGTTCCGCTTGAGTCTCACGGACAGCGATTCGCTCGGCAGGGGGGCAAGCCTTCTCCAGGTTATATTCACCGCAGCCGCCATTACGGCTCTGCTGGCGATCTGCCAATACCGCTTCAAACTACATTGGGCGATTACCTTTTCCATCCTCATCTGCTACATCGTGAGCCTGCACAATACGATCCGGGGCGTGTCCGGCGGGCGGCCCGCCATTTCCACGGCCCGCCACACGTGAGCCTCGCCGCACGAGCAGCGAGCACGACGATCCATGCGGAGCCCTGAACTGCACCTTAGCAGACAAAAATGCACCGCGAGCCGGGACGTACGTAATGGGTATGCAGGGTGTCCTGCGTATGGCTGTACTGAATAAGACTCATTCAGAGGAAGGAGCATGGAGATGGTGGACAGCAGGAAGGTTCTTGTGACTGGGGCAACAGGGAAACAGGGCGGGGCCGTCGCCCGGGAGCTTCTGACGAAGGGCTACCCCATTCGAGCCATGACCCGCAACCCTGATGCGGAAAACGCCCGGGCTCTGGCTAAGCTCGGCGCCGAGATCGTCCGGGGCGATTTGGATGATGCCGCCTCTCTCGCACAGGCGGCGAAGGGAGTCTGGGGCGTGTTCTCCGTGCAGAACACGTGGGAGGCTGGTGTCGAGAGAGAAGAAGAGCAGGGCAAACGGTTTGCCCAAATAGCCAAAGACGCCGGCGTCCAGCATTTTGTGTACTCCTCCGTCGCGTCGGCCCACCGCAATACGAGAATCCCACACTTCGAAAACAAGTGGCAGGTCGAAGAGACGGTGCGGAGCCTGAAGTTCCCGTCCTACACGATCATTCGGCCGGTCTTCTTTATGGAGAACTTCCTCACACCCTGGTTCAAGCCGGCGATTGATCAGGGCAAACTCACAGTGGGAATCAAGCCTGCGACTGCGCTCCAGATGATCGCCGTGGAGGACATCGGCAAGTACGGGGCATGGGCCTTCGACAATTACCAGAAACTGAACGGCCGGGCCATCGACATCGCCGGCGATGCGAAGACCATGCCCCAGACAGCCAAAATCATCGGAAAAACCGCGGGCAGGAAGCTCGAGTTCGTCCCGACGCCCATCGAGGAGGTCCGCAAGTTCAGCGAGGACTTCGCGATCATGCTCGAGTGGTTTGATGCCGTGGGCTACAACGTCGACATCAAAGCTGTGGCCAAGGAGTCCGGCATTCAGCCGACCACCCTGCCCCAATGGGCTGCCAAAGTTGATTGGTCGTGACGATACCGATGCGGACTCTCCTCGATCATGCGTGAGTTCACCTCGTCAAGCTTCTGGGCGGCATCGGCAGGCGCCGGCCTGCCGATGGTTGCACCGCATGCCAGGAAGGCCATCGCCAAGCTGCACTTGACGCTGCCACCCACAATCGCATGCTTTCTCTGCCACAATCCTATCGTGCACCCCTCCACGCACGCGGGGGCATTTTCCGCTTGACGGCGCCGTCGGCGGGCGGCTTTATAGGGTTTTCCCGGCCGGGTTTCTGGCGGGCCGGTCCCAGGAAAGGCACGTATAGCGCGATCTGGCGCCGGGTGAGTTGTCATCTGTACAGTGAATGGCTATGACGATTGAGGAAGACAATATCCGGTTTTCATCACTCTTTCGCCCTTCCGAGGTGATCTGCCAGACTCAGGAGACAGATCGTGACAAAGTCCTGCTGGAGATGCTGCAACTGCTCGGCCGGGGACGCAGTATCGGGGATGTCGCGGATGCCTACAAGGCGGTTTTGGAGCGGGAGAAAGACCTTCCGACCATTGTCGCCCCCGGCATGGCCATGCCGCACGCGAGGCTCGGAACCATCCGGGAGGTCTTCGTCGCGGTGGCTACGTCCCCGCAGGGAATCGTGTATGACCCACACAGGCCCGACGACCGCATCAAGCTGGTCGTCCTGACGCTGGCCCCGAAGGCGGCGCCCGGCGCCTATCTCCAGGCGATCAGTTGCCTGGCCGCGATCTGCCGGGACCCATCGACAGCAAAGATTGTCGCCGCCCTGCCGACGGCCGATCAGGTCTGGTCCTTCTTCGATAAGGGCGGGATGGTTCTGCCGGACCCTGCAAGGCCCGTGACGTGACAGACCGTGATCTACGCCACAGGAGCGTAGATTTCCGTGAGGAGTTCCTCAGGCGAGACCTTTTTGGGGTCGTTGAGATAGACTTCCCTGGTCGGTCCGGCGATTTTCTTGTGGTTCTCGGCGATCCAGGCAAACAGCTTCCGGTACGCCTGTGCGGACCTCTCGTACGGTCCTTTGTGGACGATTCTAGCCATGGGCCCGCCGGCAAGCTCGTAGCAGGTGATCTCTTCGACTTCCTCGATCCGCTTGGAGACCGGGATGATCACTTCCACGTCGGCGTTGCGCTGCAGGTTGGCTTTCACCACGTTTTTGGGGTTCTCATGGCAGATAAACGCGGGCGGCCCGACGATCTCAGCCCCGGCGGCCGCGATGTACTCGCGAAGCGTCAGCATCATCGGGCGGATCTGGGCATACGTGCCTCGCTTTCGCATCCCAACCACGAGTTGCGGCGTCACGTCGGTTATCACCACTTCACTCATCGAACGATCTCCAGCAAGCCGATATCCTGCCTGTCGCAGCTTCAGGTCTGTTCGAGTGAACCTCTACCCCGGTATTTTACCGGAGATGACAGGCGTTGGCAAGGTGTGCCTGCCTTTCCATTCCCGCTTATCCCGCCACCCGCGAAAAATCGCAAAATAGTGAACCCGAACGGGCTTGACGGATGCCCCTCGTGCGGCGATAATAATAAGGTTCCCGCGGATGTGGCGGAACTGGCAGACGCGCAGGCTTCAGGTGCCTGTGGGCTTAACGCCCGTGTAGGTTCGATTCCTATCATCCGCATTCAGCAGCCTATCAGGGAGACTGCGCATGACAGGCCGGCCCTTTCTTTTGCTGATAGTCGCCGCACTTGCAGGCTTGGTCCATGGGGCCGAGTCCATGGATGCGAAACTGGACCCCCCTCCCGGAAGGGCGCACAGCGAAGCCATCGCTGACCACTTCGTCGATGCTCTGTATAAACGCGGCTACGTGTTCTTGTCAGACGATAAGCTTGAGTCCCTGCGGACAGGGGTCAAGAGTTTCGCCGCTCAGTATGAACCTGCCGAGGTCTCGCCGAGAGAGCGATCCACGCTTTTTCATCGTCGTCCGGAACCACGAGGGTCGGCTGGCTGTCATGGACCTGCGAAGCCGCGAGTTCGGCCTCCATTTGGTCAGTCGCCTTCGGCCTGCGGATTGACACCCATGTGATGACCGGTCGCCTGTACATGAGGCTTACTGTGGCGGGGACCTGACTGTCTTCACTGACGTTCTTGCCTATCAATTGGCCTTCGCGCCATCCGCCCCGGCGTCTGGAGACATACAAGTCTAACGAAAAACAGGGTCACAGGCCGATAAAGAGTGTAGGTGTGCGGGTGGAGATTGTGCGCCCGTACGACCTGAAGTTGTGACGGCACGTTATGATTGAGGTTTTCAAGAGCTTCGAGCAGGTGGCAGGCCGGTTCAATCCGCTGGTCTTGATTGTGCCGGGGCTCGTGCTGGTAGCTCTCGGATTGTTCGTCTGGTTGGGTGGACTGGGCTTTCGGCGAGTCTTGTTCGCCCTGCTCGGCGCGGCTGCAGGAGGGGTTACGGCTTTGCTCGCTGTGAGTGAAAATGGCATAGTCGCCGGGACATCGGCGCTGGCGGCGGCATTTCTGGCCACCATGTTCCAGCGTGCGTTCACCGCCCTGCTGCTGGGAATTCTGTCGCTGGCCGTCAGCTTCGTGGTCCTTGCCTACCCATATCTCCAGGAACACCGCGGCACGCTGGTCGCCGGGGAGAACCTTAGCCGAAGTCCAAAATTGTCGGTGCGCGACAGCCTGAGCGTGGCTCACGCCTATGGGCTTGACGTGATGGATGGCGTTCGGCACGCCGCCGGCAGACTGACGCCGGGCCGATGGGCAGTCATCGCCGCCGTAGCCGCCGGCATGCTGACCCTGGGCGCGTTGTTTCAGTCGCTGGGCGGAGCATTGTCCTGTGCGACCCTGGGGACGGTGATGATCTTCGCGGGGCTGCTGCTGCTAGTGATTTTCAAAGGGACCGCCCCCGTCGGGCGACTGGCGGACCGGCCGGCATTCTATAGCCTTGTTTTTGCCGGCATGGCCGCATTCGGCACGCTGGAACAACTCTCCTTGTGCCGTCGGGCCGGACAGCAGGAATCAAAGGGAAAGTCCGGCAAATCCAAATCGACGAAGAAAGAATCGAAACGATCCTGGCGCAATCGATAAGATGGTGGATGTACAATGAATAGCCTGCTAAGCATTCTGCAAACCGTCCTCATGGCCGCGACCGAGTCCGCGCAACAACCCGAACCCATCGTGCCCTTCGATGTCCTGTGGCAACACGTCAACACGCTCGACCTGGTCGAGGCATTGACGTTCATCGCCTTCGGCACGGTCTGGCTGTTCTACGGCTGGCGAATCTTCAAGATCCTCGTCACGATCTCGTTCGGCCTGCTGGGCATGACCCTGGGCATCTGGGCGAATCAACAGCTTATCGACGGCAACAGCTTCTGGCTTGCACTGATCTGCGCCGTGTTCTTCGCCGTGCTTTCCATCCCCTTCATGCGCTGGGGCGTCAGTATCCTCGGGGCTCTTTCGGGCGCCATTCTCACAGCCGGGGCGTGGATAGCCCTGGGTCTGCCCAAGGAGTACGTCTGGGCCGGTGGCCTCATCGGCCTGGTCACCGGAGGCATGCTCTCGTTCATCGTCTTCAAAATCGCCGTCATTCTCTTCACCAGTCTCGGCGGCAGCGTGCTCCTGGCCGTCGGCGCCCTGGCCATTGTCTGCCATCACCTGTTGTCACAAGCGGAATTCAAAGACTTCGTCCTGCAGAACCTGTGGTTCCTACCTGCCATGGTGCTCGTGCCCATGGTCATCGGCGCCGTCTTGCAGAACAAGTTCATCAAAGCCGCCCCGGACTGGAACGCTTCCTAAGCAGCTCTGTGACGGCCCATCTGTACCGAGTCTCCTACTCCTCCAGGGGCAGCAGCTCGATCTTTCGGAATTCGACAGGGTGGCTTTCGGCTTGGAGGGAGATGTAGCCCTCGCGCACCATTTTCTCGGCGCCGGCCTTGAGCAGCCTCTGCGCATCGGCGTCGCTTTCATCGAGCTGGGGCTCGCCGTATTCGAGGACGACCTGGCCATTGATGATGTGCCGGATGAGATCGTTGCCGTGGACTTCCACTTCCGCGGTCACCCACTGGTCGCCGGGATAACTCTTTGAGCTCGAATCGATGCAGTGCTGCGTGACGAGCTTGTCCTTTATCACAACGTGCGTGCCGGGCGTGCACAGGTTGCCGGTGGATCGCTCGCGTGTGCCCTCGGCGCCGAGGAGCTGGACCTCGATGCAAACGGGGAAGCTCTGGTCCTTCGTCATGGTCTTGGGCGGCTGGCAGTGCACCATGATGCCGCTGTTGCGGAAGGCCCAATCGGGTCCGCCGGGAGTTTGTTCACCCACAAAGCGGTACTCCAAGCGAATGCGGTAGTGCGAGAACGAGTCCTTATAGAACAGGTGGCCGAATCTGTTGTCGAACTTCTCGTATCGGTCATACGCGACCTTCAGGACGCCGCCCTCGACGCGGAAGGTGTTGCCGTAGTTGTCCCCCAGGTCATAGCCCGCGATCTTGGGCGTCCAGCCGTCGAGGTTCTTGCCGTTGAACAGGTTGATCCAGCGGGCCTCGCCCGACTTGTCCCGGTTCCCTGCGCAGCCGCAGAACAGCACCATCAGCACACATGCCACGATCCCAATGTTCCCCTTCATGGTCATCTCCACGCTCCTTCTAATGAGATATCAAATCCGAAATCCGAATGTCGAAATCCAAAACAAATCCCAAAGACCGAAATTCGAAATTCAAAACAGTACGCCGCACGGAATGTTTGAGACGTTGAGCCTTTCGGATTTCGTGCTTCTTTCGAATTTCGTGCTTCGGATTTCGATATTATCTTTATCGCGGCCTCTTGTCCACGACGCGGTCTTTGCCGCCGGTGAGTTCGCGTAACGACCGGGGCTCGACGAATGTCACCTTTGCCTCGATATCGAGAGATGCCTTGATGCGATTGGCCATCTGCACGCGCAGGGCTTCGAGGGCCTTGACCTCATCGAGGAACGGAATCTTGTCCGAGATCTCGACGCGGACTTCGATGGTGTCGATACCGCCCTGCTCGTCGAGAATGATCTGGTAATACGGGCTGGTGGCCTCGACGCCGGCGAGGATTTCCTCGATTTGGGAGGGGAAGAAGGCCACGCCGCGAAAGAGGATCTGATCATCCGTGCGGCCGGCGATCCTTGCCATGCGGACGAAGGTCCTGCCGCAAGAGCACGGCTCGGGATTCAGTTGAGTGATGTCCCCCGTTCGATACCGGATCAGGGGAACACCTTCCTTGGTGATCGTGGTGAGGACCAGCTCTCCCTGCTCTGCGACCGGGACGGGCTCGAGCGTTCCGGGGTCGATGACCTCGACGATGAAGTGGTCCTCGTTGATGTGGAAGCCGTCGCGGACCTGGCACTCCCCGGCGACGCCGGGCCCCATGATCTCCGTCAGGCCGTAGGTGTCGATCGAGGTGATGCGCAGTTGCTCTTCAAGCTGCCGGCGAAGGGAATCGCTCAGCCGCTCGCCGCCGAAGAGTCCCAGCCGCAGGTGCAGCCGCTCGGGGTGAATCTGCAACCGTTCGAGACCGGCGACGATGTTGATGCCGTGACTGGGCGTGGAGATCAGGACCGTCGCCTTGAAATCCCGCATGATGGCAATCTGCTTTTCGAGATTCGTGGTCAGCGAGGCGGGAATCACCGTGGCCCCGATCTGCTCGACGCCCTGGTGAAAGCCGAATCCGCCGGCGAACAGGCTGTAGTTCAGCGCGATCTGCACCACGTCATGCTGCGCGACCCCGGCGGCAACCAGCAGGCGAGCGGTGCACTCCGTCCAGACCCTGAGATCGTTTCGAGTGTACCCGACGACGATGGGCACGCCGGTTGTGCCCGACGTCGAGTGAATCCTCGCGATGTCATGCAGCGGCACGGCGAACATGTCGTAGGGATAACTCTTTCGCAGGTCCTCGCGCGTCGTGAAGGGAAGCTCGCGCAATGCGCGGACCTCCTTGAGCCGCTCCAGGTTCACGCGATGCGCGTCGAAGGCGGTGCGATAGAACGCCACGTTGCGATAGACCCGGTTCAGCGTGGACTGCAGCCGCTCGATCTGGAGCTGCTCCAACTCGTCTCGCGGCATCGTCTCATGTTTCGGATTGTACAGGTTTGCGCGGTCCATCATTATACCCTAAATCAAGCACGAAGCGTGGGAGCGTGAGGGTGCCTGGGTGGCAGCGTCAAGCGCAGCTTGGCGATGGCCCCCTCTGCATACAAGAGCGCCATCGCCAAGACCTTCGGTCTTGACGCTGCCACCCGATATTCCTGCCCGCTTATCCATCTATTCATCCTCATCAATTGTCTTGTATTCCTTGCCGAGATAGGCCCGCTGGACCTCCGGGTTGTCACAGAGCTCCTGGGCCGTTCCCTCAAGGACGACCTGTCCGGTTTCAATAACGTAGCCGCGATCGGCGACGGCCAGGGCCGCCCGGGCATTCTGCTCGACCAGCAGCACCGTCAGGCCCGTCTGCTTGAGGCGGACGACGGTTTGGAAAATGTCCCTCGCGATCAGCGGCGCGACCCCGAGCGACGGCTCATCCATCATCAGAAGCCTCGGCCTGGACATCAATGCCCGGCCGATGGCGAGCATCTGCTGCTGGCCGCCCGAGAGCGTGCCCGCAAGCTGCTTTTCGCGCTCCTTCAGGATGCCGAAAAGCTGGTACACTTCCTCCAGCCCGGCGGCGACGGTTGCGCCGTTATCCCTGTGTCGGCGGGCGAAGGCGCCGAGGATGAGATTCTCCCGGACGCTCAACGTGCTGAAGACGTGCCGGCCCTCGGGCACGAGGCAGCAACCGAACTCGACGATCCGCTCCGGGGACTTGCCGTGAATCTGCCGCTTGTCGAATTCGATCGCGCCGGAGCGGCATTTCAGGATCCCCGCGATGGTCTTGAGCAGGGTCGTTTTTCCCGCCCCGTTGGCCCCAATCAGGGCGACGATCTCACCCGGGGAGACGTGCAGCGAGATTCCCTTGAGGACCCGCAGCGGGCCGTATCCGGCTTCAAGATTCAGAATTCTGAGCATAGTCGTCACCCAGGTAAATGCGGATGACCTCGGGGTTTCGCTGGATGACCCGCGGGGGGCCCTCAGCGATCTTCTGCCCCTGGTCCAGAACGACCACATCGTCGGAGATGTTCATCACGAGCGACATATCGTGCTCGACGATGAGGCAGGTGATGCCGCGATCGCGAATCTTCAGGATCAGTTCCGAGAGTTCTTTGGTCTCGTAGATATTGAGCCCCGCCGCAGGCTCGTCCAGGAGCAGCAGAATCGGCTCCGTGGCGAGCGCCGCGCAAACTCCACAAGGCGTTGCCGGCCAAAGGGGAGATTCGACGCTGTCTCCTCCGCGTACTTGGCCAAGCCCAGGTCTTCGAGGATTTCCGACGCCTTGTCCCTGATTTCACAATCCTCGCGCCAGGTGCACGGCAGATTCAACATCCCAGCGAGGAAGCCTGATCGAGTCCGCGGATGCCGGCCGACCATCACGTTTTCGAGCACACTCATGTGGGGAAAGAGCTTCGTCGTCTGGAACGTCCGGGCGATGCCCAGTCCCGCGACGGCGTGCGGCTTCCAGGCCGTGATCCGTTTGCCCTGGAACGCGACCTCGCCCTTCTGCGGCGGGATCGTCCCGGCGATCAGGTTGAACAGCGTCGTCTTGCCCGCGCCGTTCGGGCCAATGACAGCTTTGATCGCGCCTCGATGTACCTGCATGCTGACATCTTTGATCGCGAGCACGCCGCCGAAGGATCGATGCAGGCTCTTCGTCTCCAGGAGTACGTTATCCATGCGGCCTCCTGGACAACAGAGCTGAAAGCGACGACACCCTCGGCACGCGCAGCAGGCCCTGCGGCGCGAAGAGCATGATGAGAATGAGGATGGCCCCAAACACGGCGTCATCGAATGTCCCGAAGACGCCTCGCAGGGACAGGAAGTTCAGCAGGATCCCCATAAGCATCGCGCCCCACAAGTTCGCCATGCCGCCGGCGGCGACAATAGCCACATACCGGACGGATTTCATGACCGTCGCCTCGGACGGCCCGATGCTGCCATTATAGTGGGTCATCAAAGCCCCGCCCACGGCGGCAAACAGGGCGCTGAGTACAAAAACGGCCAGCTTGTAGCGATACGTGTTCACCCCGAGGGAGTGGGCCGCCTCCTCATTCTGATGAATGGAGCGAAGGGCTCTGCCGACACGTGAGTTGATGAGATTGATCGCCAGGACCATGGCGACCAGGACCGTCACCCACGCGATGTAGTAGTTCTGAATTCGGAACGGCGCCCTGCCGTTCACTTCGAGGCCCGGAATCAGGGGAAACGGCGGTACGTTCGAGAGGCCGTCGGCCTGCCCAAGACCCTTCGTCCCCAGGACGACGCGGTAGACGATCAGGCCGAAACCCAGCGTCGCCATCGCCAGGTAATGTCCCTTGAGCCGAATCACGGGAACGCCGATCAGAAAGGCAATCAGGCCGGTCAACACAAGGGCGGCGATAAAGGCCGGCCAAGCCGAGAACGACAGAACGTCCGCCCCGTACAGGTCGCGCCACTGAACGACCAAGCCCAGCGAGTGCAGCAGACGAATCAGGCCGGTGTCGCGATAGGCAAGAAGGTTCACCGTCGTCATGTAAGCGACCGTGTAGCCGCCGATGGCAAAAAAGCCCGCGTGACCCAGGGACGCCTGGCCCGCATAGCCCATGAGCAGACACAGACCGATCACCACCATCGCGTAGTAGGCCGACATGGTGATCTGGGTCATGTAGTACGTGGCGCCGGTCAGAGACAGCGCCACCTGGAGCACAATCACCGCAAGGGCACTGGCAGCGACAGGCCAATATCTTCGCAGTCGCATCATGCGGCCCTCAAGGCCCCGATCTCGCGACGGACGAACAGCCCGGTCGGCCGAAAGACCAGGACCAGCAGAAGGACCACAATCGCCACGGCCTCCTTGTACGCCGACGCGAACTGGCTGACCACGAATGCTTCGAGCAGTCCCAGGAGCAGTCCCGCCACGACCGCGGCCATGCTGTTGCCGAGGCCGCCCAAGATGGCCACAGTGAAGCCCTTGATCGCCAGGGCGCCCCCATATCGTACTGCGTCTGTGTCACGGGCGAGATGACGCAGCCGGCCAGGGCGCCGATGCCGGCGCTGAGCATGAACGAGAGCGTGACCATCCAGCGGTCGTTGATGCCGCACAGACACGCCGCCATGCGGTCATCCGCACAAGCCCTCATGGCCCGGCCCAGCAGCGTGAACCGGAAGAAGATCGTCAGCCCGCCGACGATCACGGCGCTGACGCCGAGCACCCACAGCACTTGCGGCGAGATATGTGCGCCGAGAATCGTGATCGTAGAAACGGATGTACCCGTGAAATACGGCAGGGAGCGGACCTGCTCGTCCCAGATATGCAGCATGGCCTCCCGAATCAGAATCGAGAGGCCAATGGTAATGACGATCAGCCGCAGGACCGAGGCATTGCGCACCGGCCGGATGAAGACGATCTCCATCAGCCCGCCGAGAATCGTCGTCACGATGACCGCCAGGACAATGGCAAGCCACAGTGGAACGACCTGGTACAGGCTGATGGCCATCATCGCGCCGATGATCAGGAATTCCCCTTGGGCAAAATTGATGATCCCGGTCGTGCTATAGATGATGTTAAAGCCGACGGCAACGATAGCGTAGATGCTGCCGACGGTGATACCCGAGAGGCCGTACTGCACGATCAGGGGATAATTCATTCTGGCTCGGCTCCTGCGGCTGATCCATCAGCTCACGTTATTTCTTGTTGTACACCGCGAACTTGCCGTTCTCCACCGTGAGCATCTCAAACGCGTCCTTGGCCAGCCCGTTGTGGTCGGTCGCGGAGAAGTTGAACACGCCGCCTGTCCCGACAACGCCCTGCAGTGTCTCGATGGCCGCACGAACCTTCTCGGGCTCGACGCTTCCGGCCTTCTTGACCGCTTCAGCGAGGATCAACAGCGCATCGTAAGCGTGTCCGCCGAAGGTGCTCGCGTCTTCCTTGTATCGACTCTCATAGTCCTGCTTGTACTTCAGGAGGACTTGTTTCTGCGGATGGGTGCCGGGCAGAACTTCAGCTACGAGCAGGCGTCCGCAGGGGAATATGGTGCCATTGGCCGCCTCGCCGCCCGCCTGGACGTATTTGATATTGCCGAATCCGTGGCTCTGGAACAGCGGGACATTCAGGTCGATCTGCTTCATGTTCTTGGCCACCAGGCTCTGGGCGGGGACGATGGACCAGTTGACCACGGCCTGGATATCCGCGCCTTTGAGCTTGGTGAGCACGCCGGTCAGATCGGTCTCCGCCTTGTCGTATGTCTCGGAGATGGCGATTGTCTCTCCATACTCGGCGGCAAGGCCGGCGAGTTGCTTGGCTCCCGCGACTCCGAAACCGTCACTGCTGGAAACGACACCGACCTTGGCGATTCCTTTTTCCTTCATCGTCTCGAAGATGCGTCTGGCGGCGTCGCTGTCTTTCTGGGGGGTCTTGAACACGTAGCTGGCGATCGGATTGACGATGTCCTCGGCCGCGGCGCATGACAGGAGAATCGTCTTGCCTTCCTGGCAGATGTTCTTGATCGCCATGGTTTCGCCACTGGTGGAAGGCCCGATAATCGCAAGGACCTTCTCTTCGTCAATGAGCTGTTTGGCCAGGGAAATGGCTGTTTCCGGTTTAGCACCCGAGTCTTTGACGAGCAGCGTGACCTTGTGACCAGCAATCCCACCAGCCTGATTGATCTGCTCGACGAGCATCTCCGCCGTCTTCTGCTCAGGAGCCCCGAGGAATGACGCCGGGCCGGTGACTGCGAAAATGGCGCCGACCTTGATCGGCGTCGCTGGCGTCTGAGTCGCCGGAGCCTTCGCCGGTGTTGCAGTCTTCGCTGGCGGCGGCGTCTCGGGCGACTTCTTGCACCCCGTGCCGATCAGAGCCAGTCCCGTAACGAGGACACCGAGAATCCTCACGTATCGCATTCCCATAAGCACCTGCCTTTCCGACCCTTACGGTCAAACCTACCCACAACTGTCTTTCGGCACGATGAAAGCGCGTCTTTTCTCCAACCGTTCATCGCCCGCACGTATCGTCGCTCTGGAAAACGAGGATGGCGCTGTCATCACCCGTTTCAGGAGGACTTCTGCATGCCCAGCACCAACGTTTTCGCGGTCAGGCGACCACGCCGGGGCGACATTCGCCCGTGGCCCTGTTATGGTGACCCCGTTTGTTGTGAAAAGCAAGCGCAAAAAGGTAAAAACAGGCCGAACGGGCCGTCTCCTGTCAGGAATGCAAAGTTCGGTTGATACGCACTATTGCTGAGGGTCCGCCGGCATTCCCACCTTATGATGACTGGCTCAGACGCCTGGCCGCGGCTTTCGCGAAGTAGGTGAGGATCATGTCGGCGCCGGCGCGCTTGATGGAGGTCAAGACCTCCATCATGGCGGCGTCGCGGTCCAGGAGGCCCGCATCGGCGGCGGCATTGACCATCATGTACTCGCCGCTGACGTTGTAGGCGGCAATGGGACAGTCGAACCGCTCCCGCGCCCGATAAATGATGTCGAGGAAACTCAGGGCCGGCTTGACCATCACGATGTCGGCGCCCTCCTGGATGTCCAGCTCAATCTCGCGCATGGCCTCGCGGGCGTTGGCGGGGTCCATCTGGTAGCCTTTGCGGTCGCCGAAGGCGGGGGCGGATTCGGCGGCGTCCCGGAACGGGCCGTAGAAGGAGGAGGCGAACTTGGCGGCGTAGGACATGATCGCGACGTGATTGAAGCCATTATGCTCCAGCACCTGGCGAATGGCGCGGACCCGGCCGTCCATCATGTCCGATGGAGCCACGATATCGGCCCCGGCCTGCGCGTGCGACAGCGCCATCTTCGCGAGCAGCTCCAGCGTGGCGTCGTTATCGACCTTGCCATCCTTGATGACGCCGCAATGACCTGTGCTGGTGTATTCGCAGAGGCAAACGTCGGTAACGACCAGGAGATCGGGGACGCGATCCTTGATTGCCCGAGTCGCCAGTTGCACGGAGCCGTCCTCGGCCCAGGCTTCAGAGCCTTTCTCGTCCTTCTTCGCGGGCAGGCCGAACAGGAGCACCGCGGGGATGCCCAGGCTCGCGACCTCCTCCGCCTCATCCGCAATCCGGTCGGGCGAGAGGTGGTAGCAGTCCGTCATCGACGCAATCGGCGTCTTCAGGCCTTGCCCGGCGCGGACAAAGAGCGGATAGATCAGGTCATTTACGCTGAGCGAGGTCTCGCGCACCATCCGCCTCATCGTGGCGCTGGTGCGAAGCCGCCGCATTCGAATCTCGGGAAAACCCATGTGCTATACTCCATCAACATTCATAGCAAAGGACCATCGGCAAGCTCCCGCTTGTCGCTGCCACCCAAACAACTGGGTGCCATGTCCACGCTTGCGTGGACATGCGACGCTAAGACATGCTTACGCGAGCGTAAGCATGGCACCCACACCTTGGGCGCGACAAACACCTTTGATTTCAACTGCGTTCGGCGTTCTCGATGGCGTCGAACATACCGTCGGTCGTGTGCTCGGTCGCTTCGACGTCGATTCGGACGCCGAGCCTGATCAACTCCTTAGACGTCACGGGCCCGATAGAGGCGACCTTCGCGCTGCCCGTGTTGACCGCCTCCGGCCGAACCTGCTCGAAGAAGGATCGGACGGCGGATGGGCTGGCGAAGGTCAGCCAGCGAATCCGGCCCTGACGAATCTGCTCTTCGAGACCCGCCGCATCGCCCTGCTGCGCCACGGCCGTGTAAATCGGGACATCGCGCACCTGCGCCCCGCCTGCTGCAGGACCTCCACAAGCTCCTTCGAGGCCAGCTCCGAACGCAACAGCAGGACCTTCTTCTCATGGAGATTCGCCAGGGCGGCAAGCTGAACGCCAAGCTCGTATCCCGTGAAGACGGTCGGGACGAAATCCGCTTTGATCCCGTATCGCGCCAGGCTTGCGGCGGTCTTATCACCCAGTGCCGCCAATCGGACCGGGCCGAAGACCCTTGCGTCCTTGCCGAGAGCATCTAACGCATCGAAGAAAACGGTGACGCCGTTTGGACTCGTGAAGATCACCCAGTCACAGCCGGTCAGTTCCGTCAGCACTCGGAGGAACTCGTCACGGTCGGTCATCGGTTTGATCCCGATCGTGGCAAACTCCACCGGATTTCCGCCGCGGGCGACGATCTTCTGCGACACTTCGGAGTTGCCTTCCGTATCGCGTGTCACAAGGACCGTGTGTCCGAACAGGGGCTTTCGCATGAACCAGTTCAGGCCGGCCTCGCCGCGGGCCGCTTCGCCGACAATGATCAGGGCCGGCGGCTCGATCTTCTCGCGGCTGCACGTCTCGACGATCCCGCTCAGCGTCGCCCGCACGACCCTCTGGCCCGGCAAGGTCGCGTTCGCTACAAGCGCCACCGGGGTCTCGCCCGACCTGCCGTTGGCCATCAATTGCTCGGAAATTGTGGGCAATGTACCGATGCCCATGTAGAACACGAGCGTGCCGGGAAAGTGCGCCAGCACGTTCCAGTCGATGTTGCTATCCTCCTTGCCCTCGGCCTCGCGGCCGGTGATGAACGCCACTTGCGAGCTGTACCGACGGTCGGTGAGCATGATGCCCGTGTACTCGGAGGCGGCGATGGCGGCGGTGATGCCCGGGACGATCTCGAAATCGACGCCGGCTTCATTCAACAGGACGGCCTCTTCCGTACATCGGCCGAAGATGCACGGGTCGCCGCCTTTGAGCCGGATGACGATTTTGCCCTCCAGTGCTTTGGCCACGAGAATCTGGTTGATCTGGTCCTGCGTGAACGAGCCGGGACCGATCCGCTTGGGCACGTGGATAATCTCGGCGTCCTTGCGGGCAAGCTCCAGCAGGGCCGGGTTGGCCAGCTTGTCAACGATGATGCAGTCGGCGATTCGGAGCAGCTCGGCCCCGCGCAGTGTGATCAGGTCCGTCCGCCCGGGCCCGGCGCCGACCAGGTACGCCATGCCTTTCTTAGCTCCCGCGTTCATTTATGCCTTGCTCCTTTTCGAGCTCACGAAGAATCTCCCGGCCGCCCGCGTCGAGCAACTCGTCTGCAAGTCGTTCCCCCAATTGCAGTGCCTGGGCTATCGGGCCGCTCGTCTGCCGCTTGATGATGTTGCGACCCTCGACGTCCGACAGGAACGCATGGAGCTCCATCGTGCCATTGCGGGATTCCGCAAAAGCCCCCACCGGGGCATGGCAGCCGCACTGCATCGTGGCGAGGACCTGCCGTTCTGCCGATGCGAGAGCCCTGGACAGCTCATCGTCTATGGACCCCACGACCGCCACAGTCTCCTTGTCATCGCTTCTTGTCTGGATCGCCAGCGCCCCTGGGCCGGGGCCGGGATGAATTGCCGGGGGTCAAAGATGACGGAGATCTGGTCGGCCAGTCCCAGCCGCTCCAGGCCCGCCCGCGCCAGAATGATGGCGTCAAGGTCGGTGGTATGGAGCTTCCTGATCCGCGTCTGGACGTTGCCACGAAGGGGCACCAGTTCAAGGTCCGGCCGCAGGTGCCGCAATTGCGCCGCACGCCGCAGGCTCGATGTTCCCACGCGGGCCGAGCGAGGCAAATCATCGATGGAACTGACCGGCTGCTTGGCCAGCAAACTGTCCTCGGGCCATCGCCGGTCGCAAATGGCCGTCACGGTCAGACCCTCGGGCTGGTGCGTCGGCAAATCCTTGAAGCTGTGCACGGCGAAATCCGCCTCGCCGGCCAGCAACGCCTCTTCCAGTTGCGATGTGAAGAAGCCCGTGTCCTTCAGGTCCCACAGGGCGGTACGACGATCCTTATCGCCGGCGGTCGTGATCTCCTTGATGCCGATCTCGACTTCCGGATGCTTCGCCTTCAGTGCGGCGATGACGCCACGGGTCTGCACCATAGCCAGATCTCCCCGGCGCGTCGCAACGGTTAACAGTTTTTTCATTCTGTGCTTCTATCCCGGAAAAGGAAAACCTCTTGTGGGCCGAATCGACGGCCTCCAACTGCCGGACGATGGGCCAGTACCGGACACGCATACCGCCCGCGGCCAGTTTACCGCAGGCGACGCCCACAATCAAGTCCGCTGGGCTGTCGTTTGAGCCTATTGATGCCGAGAACGGGCCTGTCTCACCATATTAGGGTTCGGTCGGCAGAGACAGCAGGTACTGAACCAACTCCTGCTTCTCCGCGTCGCTTAGCTCGGTCTTGAGGACAGGGATGTAGTGGTTGATCACATCCAGCAACGTTGGGAAGCGTCCGTCGTGGTAGAACCCGCCTTTTTGGCGCGCCCACAAGCCGCCGAGCGGCGCCGTGCGGTACATGGCTCGCTGGCTGGGCGAGCGGTCCGCCTGGAAGGAGTCGATGCCGATCTCTTCCGGCGTATGCATATTGAAGCCGGGATCCGTGAAGATTGGGGGCACATGGCAGGAGGCGCAGCGGGCCTTCCCATTGAACAACTGCCGGCCGCGATCTGCCGCGGCGGGATCGAATGTGCCTTTGGGCGGAACGGGAGGCGTCAAAGACAACTGGTACATGTGAAGGGCGGCCAGCTTGGGCGTGATCAGGTCCGTCTCATCCTTCTTTTCACCGAAGGTCTCCGGGTGGGCGGAAGAGATCGGGAATTTCTTGTCGTTCAGCCGCGAATCGTGAAACACGCCTTTGCCACGCATCTCGATGTTGGCGACGAAGGCATTCCAGTAGGGAACGGAGCCCCAGCCCGTCCACGTGTGCAGGTTCACGCCGGTCAGTCCATAGGCGGGCGGGAGCAGCACGGCGGCCGTCTTGCCATCCGGGCGAAAGCCCTTGCCATCCAGCACCAGGATCGCGTCGAATTTGCCCGGACCCCAGGCCATCAACACTTCACGCACTTTCTCGGGGGGGAGTTGGAACAGTTTGGTGAAAAAGCTCAGGTCGGGCACGGACGCCACAATCGCTCCAACGTTCAAGTCGCGGTTGGGCCACCCGTCAAGCCGGCGCCCAATACCAGGGGCTGCGGAGTCATCCACGGTGGAATGACACAAAGCACACTGAATCCCTATCGACGCAAGGTGCTTGCCGGTCGGGTCCAAATGGCCCGTCACACCCACCACGGCATTCAATTTCAGCAGCGTCAGAGTGACCGCCGGATCGTTCAGGTTCAGCTTGCCCGCTTTCAACTGTTGAACGACATCAGAGGGCAGCGCCTCGGCATCGACCTTCAGACCGAGTTCCAGAGCCTTGCTCGGAGGAAGCTTGGCGACGGCCTCATGCAGCCGCAGAGTCTCTCCCCAAAACGCTTCATCCCCGAAGGTGTCGTACCGGAAAATTTGCCTGCCCTGCTCGATCATGTTCTCCGACCCGTGCGCCACGCGTCTCGGGGGCGCCTTCTTCTCCTTCTTTGGCTCGGGCCGTGATTTACGGGATTGCTCCGTGGGAGGCACCCGCTCCGGCCGCGGAGAGGACTGCGACCATGCCGAGTCGATACTGATTGCGCAAAGCATCAGTGAGGTAAGCACAATGCCCGCAGTTGTCCAGACATAAGAGGAGCGATAGGAACGACGATTCCGCATTTTGGGAGATGTAAAGTCAGCAGTCATGATTTTTCCTTTCCGACACGCACAAGTGATTTGTCCCGCCTCATTTCTATCCATATTCAGCGGAACAAGTCATAGGTGAATCCCGCAAATGGCCGCATGCTAAATGCGTATCGCCGGGCAGTGCTGTATACGGGATTCTCCGAGCCACAAAGAGGTGCTGTCCACGGCGGATGAATAAACTTGCGAACAAATCCGGTTTTCGGGTAATAGGTTAGCCCATAAAGTATCTGGCTGGAGTTTCAAGGAGATCAAATGAGCCGATTCAGGCGGGCCGTGCTCTGGGCCGCTTTGATAGCCGTCATATGGCTGACTCTGCTGTCAATTTACGGCGCGTTTCTCGGCGCCGACCGGGCGCAGGCGTTCTTCAACTCGTTGCCGCTGGCGGTCTACTGGTTCGCGCTGACGGCCTTGCTGATCGTCGGGCTTGCGGTCTTTCGCCGGCTTTTGCAGATCCCCTCGCTGTTGCTGACGCACCTCGGCTGTATCCTCATCCTGCTCGGCGGCATGTGGGGTTCAAAGGCCGGACACGTCATGCAGAAACAGCTCTTCGGCATCGATAAGGTGGTGCGAGGCCAGTTGCGGCTGAAAATCGGCGACCAGGCGCCGATAAGCCACGTCGTCGTTGAAGACAGCAACAGCGTCCGGGAGTTGCGTTTCGCCGTCAGACTCAAGGACTTTCGCATGGAGTACTACGAGCCGGGCGAAATCATCATCCGTGGTCGCGAGGGGCAGGTCTGGAGGCTCCCGGCAAAGCCCGGCGCCCAGGTGTCGCTGGGCGAATTAGGCAAAATCACCGTGCAGAAGTCCTTCGCTAACTTCAAGCTCCGTGTCGAGGATGGCAAGCAGGTGCCCTACGACGCCCCCGGCGACTCCAATCCGGCTGTCCAAGTCCTGGTTGAAAAACCCGATGGGACCGTCACGGCGGGATACATCTTTGAGAATTTCGCGCCGGTTTTCCCGGAGGCCGTCGGATTTGAGCCGACGTATCGAAGGACGATCAAGGATTACATCAGCGAGGTCGAGATCGTCGTGGACGGCAAGACAGTCGCGGCAAAGGCCGTCGAGGTCAACCACCCGCTCCACTATGGCGGCTATCATCTCTATCAGCATTCGCTCGATGAAGATGCCGCCGGGCAATACACGATCCTGCAGGTGGTCTCCGATTCCGGCTTGAACGTCGTTTATGGCGGCTATGTCATGCTGATCGCCGGGGTCTTCTGGCACTTCTGGGGCCGCCGGACGCTGATCGCAATCAAGACCCGTCGGATGATTACACCGCAGGCGGAGCACGGATAACAGGCTCTTATGGAAATCAAATACACAACCCAAGGTCTGCTCATCTATATAACGATCGCCGCGTATCTGCTGGCGTTTATCGCCACGGTGGCGAGGCAGGCGCGGGCCGGCCGCCTCATCTTCTTCGCCGGCTTCCTCCTGGCGGTCTTGTCCTACATCTACCGCTGGTACGACGTGCGGCATGTGCCCCTGCAAAACCTCTTTGAGGTTTTTCTCTTTCTCGGAATGGTCTGCTACCCAATCTCCCGGTTCTGCCGGGATATTCTGCGGATCGGCGGCCAGTGGGCGGACATGCTCATCGGGGCCATCGTGCTCGTTCCCGCCGGCTTTGTCTTCAATGCTCAGCCGATGCAGCTTCCGCCGGCCCTGCAGAGCTGGCTGTTTGCCCCGCATGTGGCGGTGTACATGCTCGCCTACATGATTATGGCCAAGGCGGCCTTTCAAGCCGGCGAGCAACTGCTCGGCAGGAGGCCCGTGACGAGCGGGACCTTGCTGCCGACGGAGCAGGCGACGTACGAGCTGGTCGCCATCGGCTTTCCCCTGCTGACGCTCGGGCTCATCCTCGGCAGTTGGTGGGGCAAGCTCGCCTGGGGCGACTACTGGGGCTGGGACCCGAAGGAACTCTGGTCGCTCGCCTCGTGGCTGGTGTACGTCGGCTATTTCCACTGGCGGTACATGTTCGGCAAAATCCATTCTCGCATCAACAGCCTCTGGGCAATCACGGGCATGGCGGCTATCATAATCACGCTGCTCTGGGTCAACCTGTCCAGGCTGTTCCCGGGCCTGCACAGCTACGCGACCTGAGCGGCAGCAAGGATAGGTCCTATAGGTCTTATCGGTCCTATACGTCCTATCGAATGGACCAGTTCCGGAGGCCAGGAATGGATCGACGCGAGTTCATCAAGACCGGCGTTGTAGCAGGGCTCGCCTGCAGCGCAGGGGCAAGCCGGCTCCTCGCAGACAGCAATTCAAACACCCGGCGGCCGAACATCCTCTGGATCATGATGGACGATGGGCGGGCAGATACCATCGCCTGTTACGGGCGAAGCTGGGCCAGGACGCCGCACATGGACGCCATCGCCGCCAACGGCGTTCGCTTCGAAACCGCCATCGTGCAGAATCCTGTCTGCGTCCCATCACGCATATCCATGAAATCAGGCCACTACCCGCACACCTTCGGCGTAACCGCCATGGGCAAGCCCGCCGCCGTCGAGCCGGCCTATATGAAGACGGCTCACGATGTCCCGAACCTGCTCAATGCCTGGAAAGAGATCGGCATCCAGCCCATCAACATCGGCAAGACTCATGTCTATCAGCGGGACTGGGGTTATCAGAAGGACGTTCCCGTCGACTTCGATGCCACCGGCCAGCCACGAGATGAGAAGATCAGGGCACGGCTGAAAGAGGCCGGCAGCAAGTACCCCGAGGTCGTGACGAAAACGCACGGCTGGGCCATCGGCGGGACCGTGCCACTGGAGCCACACGAGGTCACCACAGGCAAGCTCGGCGACCTGGCCCTCGATACCCTCAAGGGATTACTCGACAAAGGCGAGCCGTTCTTCCTGCGCGTCTCGTTCCACGCCCCACACGTGCCGTGCCTCGTGCCGCAATCCTATTTCATCGATCCGGCAAAAATCGACCTGCCGCTGCCGACCGAGGAGGAATTGAAGAGCAAGCCCCGATTCGAGCGGGAGCAGTTGCGCGTATATTCCGGCGGGCTGGACCTGACGCGCGAGCAGATCGGCATCGCGCGAGGCACCTATTATGGTATGGTCTCGCTGGTCGATGCCCAGGTGGGCCGGCTCGTAGATCATCTGAAGAAAGTCGGCGAACTGGACAACACAATCATCGCGATCAACTCCGACCAGGGCTGGCAATTGGGCGAACACGGGCTCTGGAAGAAGCGCGTCTTGTACGATGACAACGTCAAGGCGCCGCTGATTCTGAGCTGCCCCGCCCTGCTGCCAAAGGGCAGAGTCATCAAAGAGCCGGTGGAAATGCTCGATTTTGTCCCCACACTGATGGACCTGAGCGGCCTGAGAGTGCCCGACACGATCGACGGCCGCAGCCTGATGCCCCTGATCCGAGGCGACGTCACCGAGTGGCGCGAGGCGTGTTTCTGCGAGATCGACCACAGCATGTCCATGTACGACGAACTGCGGGTCAACACCGGCCGGCGCATCATGGTCCGCACGAAGGAATGGAAGCTCATCTGGTTCATGGACGAGCGGGTGGCGGACAAGGACGGGGCCCTGTACAATCTCAAGAACGATCCTGGTGAAAAGGTCAACCTCTACGGCAAGCCCGAATCCGCCGATGTGACGGAGTATCTCGAAGGCCTTTGTCGCGAGTGGGACCGGGCAACGTAGCTGATGATGTTCGTGGAAATCTGGAATCTTCGGAGGTGACAGACCATGCTGAGCAGAAGACGAATCTGGTGTGCGTTCGCTATCATCGCTCTTGGCACGTCGCTGGGGCTGTCGGCTGTGACGATCTCGCAGGATGGCCAGGCAAAGGCCGTCATCGTGATTGCCGCGGATGCGCCGGAGCCGGAGCAGTATGCGGCTAAAGAGCTTGGGGAGTTCCTCGGGAAGATCACCGGCGCGAAGTTTGAATCCGCCAGCCAGGAGAAGCAAGATGCTTCCTGCATCTTCGTCGGACCGGCGGCGGCGAAATGGGCCAATGAGCAGGTTCTCGATGGATGGGCTCGGGGCGGAAGGCATCATCATCAGGACCATCGGCGACGATCTGGTCCTCGCGGGTGGACAGCCACGAGGGACACTCTATGCGGTTTACACGTTCCTTGAGGACCAGTTGGGCTGCCGCTGGTGGTCGTCCACGGAGAGTACCATTCCCGCCAGGCCGACGGTCACTATCGATGGGTTGAACGTCCGGTACGTACCGGTGCTGGAGTACCGCTCGCCCTTCTGGTTCGATGCGTTCGACGGCAACTGGGCGGCACGGAACAAGGGCAACGGCCAGGCGCATCGCCTGGAGGCCAAGCACGGCGGTAAGCACATCTACGAAGGATTCGTGCACACGTTCTACCCGCTGATCCCGCCGCAGAAGTATTTCGCAGACCATCCCGAGTGGTTCAGCGAGATCGACGGCAAGCGGACGACCGATCATGCACAACTGTGTCTTACTAACGAAGAGATGCGTAAGGAGCTGGTCAAGAACCTCAAGGAACGGCTGCGGAACAATCCGGCCGCGACCATCGCATCGGTCTCCCAAAACGATTGGATCGGCAACTGCAAGTGCAAGAACTGCGCTGCAATCGAGCAGGAGGAAGGCAGCCCGGCCGGACTGATGTTGCGATTCGTCAACGCGGTCGCCGCCGATATCGAGCAGGAGTTCCCGAACGTCGCGATCAGCACGCTGGCCTATCAATACACGCGTAAGCCTCCGAAGATCACGAAGCCGCGGGACAATGTCATCGTCCAACTGTGCAGCATCGAATGTTCTTTCTGCAAACCCCTGGCCGACGAGCGCAATAAGGCCTTCCGCGACGACATCGTGGGTTGGGCCCCGATGAGCCAGCGGCTTTACATCTGGGACTACACGACAAACTTCCGGCACCACATCATGCCGCACCCGAATCTGCGAGTCCTCGGCCCCAATGTGAAGTTCTTCGCCGACCACAACGTCAAGGGCATCTTCGAACAGGGCGCCTACACGACCAGCGGCGCGGAGATGGCAGAGCTGCGGGCGTGGGTGCTGGCCAAGCTCCTGTGGGACCCCAATCGTGACGGCGAAGCTCTCACCAATGAGTTCATCGATGGCTACTACGGCCCCGCCGCACCGCACATGAAGGCGTACCTGAAGGTCACGCACGACGCCGTCGAGCAAAGCGGCGACTGGCTCGGCTGCTTCCAGGAGTCCAACGCCAAGTTCCTCTCCTTCGACACGCTTTCGCGCGGCTGGCAGCACCTGAAAGCGGCCGAGGCGGCAGTGCAGGATAGTCCCGACCTGCGATTCCGCGTCCAGGTGGCCCAGCTTCCGACGATGTACGTATTCATCGCACGCTGGAACGAAATGCGCGAGGCCGCAAAGATCGCCACCGCCGACTGGCCGATGCCGCAATCCGCCAGGGAGACCTGCGATCAGTTCATGGCCATCGCCCGCAAGAAGAACGTCACCCGGCTCAACGAGTGGCAGGACGGCTTCGAAGCGTTGGAGAAGGCGGTAGAGCAGGCAAAGAACTGATCTCGTGTGATGAGGCCAGCCCCCGGGATTGACGTTCCTTGAGTCACGACTTATGATCTGGCTCCCGTGGCGGGCTTTGGACCCGCCGGGGACAATCGTAAATCGTAACTTGTAAATCGTAGATGCAAAAAGGAGCAAGCATGAACAGGACGTTATTGGTGGTGGCGGGCATTTGCATGGTGGCGATGATCACCGGATGTGCCACAAACGAAGGGGCCAAGCCCGCAGCAGCAAAGGTCGAGCCGGCAGCGGCCGCCGAGCAGAAGCCGACGGTCCAGTATGTGGAGACACCGACGGGCCGGTGGATGATCCATGATGAGAATCGTCCAGCCCCGCCGATCATCACCCCCGGCGGCAGACGCAGCAGCCCCCCCTCCGATGCGATTGTGCTCTTCGACGGGAAGCCGGAATCCATGGCCAACTGGACAGACACGACGAAGGAGAAGGCACCCTCCAAATGGATCGTCGGCGATGGGTACATGGAGTCGGTCAAAGGCGCCGGCTACATCCAGACGAAGCAGGAATTCGGCTCATGCCAACTGCACGTAGAGTTTGCGACGCCGGAGAAGGTGCAAGGCACCAGCCAGGGTCGCGGCAATAGCGGCGTGTTCCTCCAGGGACAATACGAGGTCCAGGTCCTCGATTCCTATGAGAACAAGACCTATCCGGACGGCCAGTGCGGGGCACTGTACGGCCGTGCCGTGCCGCTGGTCAACGCCTGCCGCAAGCCGGGCGAGTGGCAAAACTATGACATCATCTATCATCGCCCGCTCTTCGACAAGGATGGCAAGGTCACGCGGAAGGCCACGTTCACCGTCTTCCACAACGGCGTCCTCATCCAAGACCACGTCGAGCTGACGGGCGGCACCGGCTGGATCAACGCCCACACCATCACCGACTACAAGGCCCACGGCGACAAGGGCCCGATCCAACTCCAGGACCACGGCAACCCCGTCCGCTACCGCAACATCTGGGTCCGCGAGTTGAAAGACTAACGGGCTCACATAGATTGTAGAAATACCCCGGGGCGGCCTTTCACAGACCGCCCCGCTTCGCTTTTGCCCAGATTGCAGCGTCGGAAGGTTTGCGTCACTCACCTATTCGTACCTCAGTGCGATCAGAGGGTCGATCTTCGCCGCCCGATGGGCGGGGATATAGCTGGCCGCCAAGGCGATGCCGATCAACAGGAGCGACATGCATGCGAGTGTCGGCGGGTCGGTCGGTGTCACGTCATACAACAGGCTGGAAAGGACCCGCGTCAGGGCCGATGCCCCGGCCAGGCCGGCGACCACCCCGATGCCGGCGAGCAAGAGCCCCCGCCCCAGGATCGCCCGCAAGATATCGCTCTTCCGGGCGCCCAGCGCCATGCGTATGCCGATATCGCGGGTCTGCTGCGTCGTGCTGTATTGCAGCAGGCCGTAGATACCGATGGTCGCCACGATGAGGGCGATGCCTGCAAAGAGGGTCAACAGGATCATGCTGAACCGCCGGGGCGAGAGCATTCCGGAGAGCGTCGTCTCCATGGATTCCAGCTTCACAATAACATCGTCTTTCTCCAATGCGGCGACCTGGGCACGAAGCGCGCCGGCCAATCGCATGGGATCGCCGCCCGTCCGCACGACCAGAACCATTCCTTGAAGGCTCTCGCGAAGCCGCATGTAGATCGAGCCATTGGATGGATCTGTCGTCTGAAGGTCTCTGGTCGTGCCCACCACTCCCACGATAGTCATGACGACCCACGTGTCATGAGTGAGCTTCTGCCCGATGGGATCGATATCGGGGAGGTACTTGCGAGCCAGGTATTCATCTACGAGTACCACGTCGCTCCCATCCTCGTCGGTAAGCATGCGGCCGCGCAGCAGCCGGATGCCCATGGTCTCGAAGAAGGCAGGGTTGACGCTGGTCCATTTTGCCACGGGCGGCTCCTCCGGATTGGCGAGCGGGCGACCTGCAACGGAGAAGGGAAGGTCCATGTCGAGAGCTCCCAATTGAAGGGCGGTCATGACTAACGCCGCAGACTGTACATCCGGAAGGACCCGGACGCGCGACAGCAACTCATCGTAAAAGGCGGTGCAGTGCTCCATCTCGGGATACTTCGCCGTCGGCAGTCGCATCTCGACAGCCAGCACGTGCTCAGGCCGAAAACCCAAGTCCAGCCTTTGAAGGGCGATCAGACTGCGAACCAGCAGGGCCGCCCCAACGAGCAGAATCAGAGACAGTCCGATTTGTGAGACGACCAGCCCGCTGTGCACACGCCGCCATCCGCGCCCGGTCCCGGATCTTCCCCATCCTTCTTTGAGAGCTTGGCCCATGCGAATATCGGAGGCACGCCAGGCGGGCATCACGCCAAACAGCAGCCCCGTCAGCACGGATGTTCCCAGCGTGAAGGCCAGAACCGATAGATCCACCCCCGCCTCCTTTAACCGCGGGATATCGGCGGGACACAGATGCACCAATCCCTTGATCGTCACGAATGTCACCAAAAGAGCCAGCAAGCCCGCTCCCAGGCTCAAAACCAGGCTCTCGGTCAGCATCTGCCGCACGACGCGGCCCCGCGAGGCCCCCAGGGCGACACGCATCACGATCTCTCGCTGTCGCATCGTAGCACGCGCCAGGAACAGGTTGGCGACATTGCTGGCCGCGATCAGCAGCACAAACGCTGCCGCACCGAGCAGTAGCAGCAGCAGCATCTTGCGATCTCCGGCCAGGACCTTGTTCGAAAGCCGATCGACACCGATCGCCCACTCGGCGTCGGCCGCAGGGTCTGCCTGCTTCATGCGATCCGCAACCACGGCCATCGCCGCGCGGGCCTGCTCCAGCGACACACCCTTCTTCAAACGAGCCAGGGGAGCCACGGGGCGCCCGTGCGGCCATATATCGTCTCGTTGAAGCGTCAGAGGCACCCAGAACAGAGACGGTTGCGTGAAGGGCCACTTGAAGCCGGGAGGCATGACCCCTACGACCGTGTAGCCCGTGGCGTCGAGATTCACGGTCCTGCCAAGCACGTCCGGCGTCCCGCTCAGGTCGCTCTGCCAGAAGGCGTGGCTCAGAATGACAACCCGCTCATTCCCCGGCTGTTCATCCTGCGGCAGGAATCCCCGGCCCAGCAGAGGCGCAGCACCCAGCAGTGGAAAGAGATCGGATGACACGCTATGCGCCCAGATCTCACGACCTCTCTCTATCCCGGTGACGTAGAACCGCTGACGCCCGTATCCGGCCAGGGTCTCGAACACCGGGGATTGCTGCTGTCGCCAGGCGAGAAAGGCCTGATGATGGGGGCGTCTCTCCCCGTACTTGGTCTGCTGCCAGAGCGTCACGAGGTTGTGAGGATCCCTGTACGGCAGAGGCCGAAGGATCACAGCGTTGACTACGCTGAACACCGCCGTATTCGCCCCGATTCCCACCGCCAGGATCAGAACCACCACCGCCGTGAAGCCGGGATTCCTGGCAATCATCCGGAACCCAAGCCGAACATCCTGCCCTATCGTTTCCATCGTATCCCCTCAAAGCTGAACGTACCCGACTGAATTCAGTGGTCTCCTTAAATAGACGTTCTACCCTCGCTTGACGTTACCCGAAAGGCCAATTCCGTCGCAAATCAGCCTGTTTTCCCGCGTTCCGCCGCAACATCTGGAGGCTAAGTTGAGGGGTTGAGGAATTCACCGCGACCACGGAACTACACCGGGGCGGCCTTGCACAGACCGCCCCGGTTTGCTTCATCCCGATTGAAGGAGGGAAGTTCTCTACCAGCCCTTGAGGTGCCTCAGGTGCAGCGGGGTTCGCTGATCCCTGTATTCCTGCGGCCCCTGGAAGGACCACAGGCGACGGGCGTATTGCTCCAGGTTGATGTCCCCGATTCCGCCCATGAAGGCCCCCGGGCCCTTGTAGACCTCACCGGCAAGCAGCCTT
This sequence comes from Sedimentisphaerales bacterium, assembly GCA_963708075.1. Classification (GTDB taxonomy): domain Bacteria; phylum Planctomycetota; class Phycisphaerae; order Sedimentisphaerales; family Anaerobacaceae; genus PLanc-01. The sequence continues at coordinate 6,375,100 of OY970194.1, read as the reverse complement.
TGCTCGCCGCGCTTCAGATCGTCAAGGTAAGTGGTCCAGCCGGCCTTCGGGGCCTGCTCGATCAGCAGGCGAATCACCTCCAGGTTCGTGGCCGGGTCCTTTCGGATGCGACTGGCCGTCGCGATATCGCTGCAGCGCACGAAGTCCTTCCAGGTCGGCGTGTAATTCCCGTTCATTCTGGCCTTCAACAAGGCCCACTGCTCATAGCAGAGATCGGCGACGACCCCCGCATAGATGGGATTTCGCCGGACAGGGTCCTGGGGCGGGTCGTCCGCGTAGTACAGCACTTCGTAAGACCCGATGGATTCGAGAAGCTGGTCGATGACGGCCGGATTGTCCGGGGCCTTCTCATGGGCGATTTCGTCGAGGAGCCTGGCGCCATAAATGTAGGGATACGCCGTGTCGGACAGGCACCCGCCAAGCTTCCAGAACAGGTTCCGCAGCACGATCGCTGTCGTCACAAGCCCGTTCACATCCATGGCTTCGATGTTGAGCTTGTTCTGGAGCTCCTCGCGCAGTTGGGCCTTTGCCTGCTCGTAAGGAGGCCATTTCCCAACACAGGTGTCGAGGGCCCTTTGGATCTCCTTCCCACCGAGCAGACGCACCTGCGGCTTGGGAGCCTTCGGATCGGTGCCAAGCAGGGACAGGCTGCTCACGTCCGGCAGAGGCAGAGCATCAAAGTCGCCCAGGTAGGGTTCGGCCTGGGTCTGTTGGGCAAAGGCTTCCTCCACGGTGGTCTTGGGGGTTGTATCCGGTGCCTTGTGAGTGCCGTCACGATCCACGACCTCGTAATCAGCCGGGATCTCCGGCTTGAACAGGCTTGCCTCCAGGGGCACGCCCCACTGGAATTGATCCCAGATCGTCGTCTGACGCACCTGCGAGCCCTCGAGGACAATGCTCATCTCCATCCACACCGGCAGCTCCGTCCGGACATCGATCCAGAACCGCAGAGCAAAATCAGCCACCGGAGGCACTTTTTCTCCCTCGGGCGCCAGCACATTCGGGTCGCGCAATTCGACACCTCGCACCGGTTTACCCTCGATGACATTGCTGCCGATCTCCACGTAAGACCCGCCGAGGATCTGCGCCACGAGCTTCGCGGGGTCTTCCGTGTAGAACGTGTGAAGGATTTTCTCATCGATGGGGCTGCGAAGACACAAGGACATCTCGCTGTAGATGGCGACGTGCTGCTTCTCCTGCAGGAGCAAATACTGCCACTCGGTAGCTTTGCCCTTCTTGTAGGTCTCGCGGAAGCAGCCATATGTCTCCGAGCGATAGTGCTTGTGTTCCGCCTCGGTCGCAAATTCGAAGCCGTCGGGCCTGGGTCCGGTCGTCTCCACTTCGCGGACACGATAGACGCAGGTGTCGAAGCCGTTCACCTTGTCCAGCACGGCCGCCCAGCTTGTGCCGGAGGTCCTGCTGAAGAAGTGGATGCCAAGCAGCGAGGTGACGATGACCGCCGCCGCGATCGCAAGTTTTGCCAGTGGGTATTTCATGACTGTTCTCCATCGCATCGGCCGAGAGTCGGCCGGGGGTGTCTCTGTCGATTCCTTGAGACGGTGCAACGTGTCCTGCAGGATTCGCTCATCCACGCGAGGGTCCACGCGCACGTCCAACTCGTGAAAGACGCGATTGAGTGCATCCTCAGGTTTCATGGTCACACTCTCCATTGAGCAGATGCCGCAGCTTGTCGATGCCGTAGCGATAGCGGCTCATGACCGTATTCGCCGGCAGTCCGGAGGTTTTGGCGATGGCCCGCAGAGTCAGGCCGCCGTACGAGTGGAGCATCAGAATCTCTCTCTGCTCGTAGGGCAGTTGTTCCATCGCCGCAGCCAGCCTCGCAAGCCGCTCGTTGCTCACGAGACGCTCGACGGGTTGCTCTTCACAGATGACTTCCTGCGGTGAATCCGGCCTTTGTTTTGTCTTGTTGTGATTGCGAGCCCGGTTGGCCGTGCAGGTCATCAGGTACGCACGTAGACTGCCCGTGAGTCGGAATTGGGCAAGACTCTCCACGAAGCTGACGAAGACATCGTGCACGATGTCCTCGGCCGCCGCCTTGTCGTTGAGCAGGGCTATCGCCAGAATCAGCAGATCCTTGCGGTACTTCTCATAGATCCGCGTCATCGCCCCGGCGCTGCCCCGCTTGCACCGCAATACCAGCAACCTGTCTTCCATGGGCTCGCAAGTCCGATCTCGAAAAGACGTCTTTTCACCAATATAACAATCCAAGGACGTGTTTGCGTCTATTCAAAACCGGATCAGATGACCGCTGGGTGCGGTCGGCCTTCGGTGGCGGATTCGGATTCCACCCGACACAAGAGCGCAGCCCAGTCTTCTTTCGCCCCTACGGGGCTTTGAGATAGGATTGACTATCGTACCCACCGTTGAAACGGTGGGCTAGTGTCGATCGCCCCCGTGGGGCGGACGGGCCGACGCAAGAGGACTGGAGCGAAGTCCAAGCCCGCAGGGCGATAGAGAATAGCCCAGCGATTCATCGCTGGGAACCGGGGCCGAGGACAAAAGCCAGTCCCGTAAGGGACGAAAGAGGCGCAGTCCGCACACGGCGGCTACACGCCGCCACCGAATTCCGACCACACCCTGACCGCTGTGCTTGGAGGTCCACGAACAAAAAAGGGCCGGGCGCGTGGGCAGCCCGGCCTGTGCATGGTTTCCCTTCGGCCCGAAGGCCGAGAAGGAGGTCATCACTTCTTGAGATCTTTCAGGTGCGTCGCTGTCCGCTGCTGCCTGTACTCCTGCGGTCCCTGGAAGGACCACAGCCGGCGACTGTATTGATCGAGGTACACGCCCTGATGGCCGCCAATGAACGTGGATACGTAGCAGCTCTCGCCGCCGACAAGCCTTTCTTCTGCACGCCTGAGATCATCGAGATAAAAGGTCCAGCCGGTCTTCGGGGCCAGGTCGATGAGCAGGCGTGTCGCTTCCAGCGCCGCGTCACGGTCCGTCCGGCTCCACAGATAGGCGAAATCGCAACATCGTACGAAGTCCCTCCAGGTCGGCGTGTAGCCCTCGCCGACACGGGTCTTGATCTGCTCGTACTGCTGCCGGCGCAGATCGGCTATCAGCCCACGGTAAACAGGATTTCGTCTTGAGGGTCCGTCGGTCTGCGGGAGTTGCCAGTAGTACATCACTTCGTAGGCTATGATCGATTCGACCAGTTGGTCTGTGACCGCCGGGTTGTCGGGGGCCTTCTCATGGGCAATCTCGTCCGCCAGCCGGGCCGCATAGATGTACGGGTATGCCACATCGGACAGGGTACCGCCCATCTCCCAGAACCGGTTGCGCAAGGCAATCCCTGTTGTCATGAGCCCGTCCACATCTTTTGCGTTGATGTCGAGTTTGGCTTGGAGTTCCTGGCGCAGTTGAGCCTGCACCTGCTCGTATGGCGGCCATTTCGCCACGCAGGCGTCCTGAGCCACCCGAATCTCATCCGAGCCGAGCAGCCGCACCTGTGGTTTCGGGGCGCTCGTATCGACACCGAGCAGGGTCAGGCCGCTCACGTCCGGCAGCGGAAGATGGTCGAACTCGCCGAGGAACGGCTCAGCCTGGGTCTGCTGCGCAAATGCTTCTGCGACATCGGTCATAGGCGTCGAATCCGGTACCTTGCCATCATCATCCACAACCTCAGCATCGGCCGGAATCTCCGGCTCGAACAGGCTCGCCTCCAGAGGCACGCCCCACTCGAACTGGTCCCAGATCATCGTGGTCCGCTGTGCCGAATCCTTGGGCACAAAACTGAGTTCCATCCACACCGGTAGTCCTGTCTGGACCTCGATCCAGAACCGCGAAGAGAAATCGTCCAGCGGGGGAATCTTCTTGCCTTCAGCGGCGAGGACGTTCGGATCTCGCAGTTCGACGCCCCGGACGCGCCGGCCCTCGATGGTGTCTTCCCCAATCTCAACGTAATTGCCTGCGAGAATCTTCGCAATCATCCGTCGCGGGTCGCCGTCGTGAAACTCCCGGAGGCTCCTGTCAGTCACAGCCGTGCGAAGGCACAGCTTATGCTCGCTGTCGTAACCGCCAATCGAGATATGTTGTCCCTCCTGGAGAAGCATGTAGTGCCGCACGGAGAGTTTGCCGTTCTTGTAGTTCTCGCTGAATGTTCCGTAGATTTCGGAGCGGTAGTTCTTGGATTCATTCTCGGTCGCGAACTCAAACCCATTGAGCCGGGGGCCTGTCGTTTCAACTTCGCGGCTGCGGTAGACGCATGTGTCGAAGCCGTTCACTCTCTCCAGCACGGCCGCCCAGCTTGTGCCGGAGGTACCCGCGAAGAAATGAATTCCCAGCAGCGCAGCCACGACCACCGCCGCGACGATTGCCAGCTTTGCTATCGTACTCTTCATAGTTATCCTCCCTGTTAGGCATGCCTCGCCGGCACGCGAAACATCCATTCGTCGGTCCAATGCCGCTTCTGCCGCAGACAGGATTCGCTGATCCGCCGAGGCATCCGGCTCGAACTGCGTCCTTTTCGCCAGCGATTCGATCTCTTTGGCCCGTTTCATGGCTATATCCCTTCTTGCAGAAGCTCACGAAGTTTCAGGATTGCATACCTGTAGCGGCTGTGCGTCGTCCGCAGGGGCACGCCCTGAGTCACTGCGATATCCCGGAACGACAGGCCGGCCTGGGCATGCAGCACGAAAACCTCCCGCTGCTCGTACGGCAGTTGCCCAATCGCATGCAGCAGCGCCGCCGTGCGTTCATCGTTTACCAGTTGCTGAGGCGGGCTCGGCACCGAGGCCCGACAGCCAAGATGCTCCGCCGGCCCGCCGGCCCGCCTTACGTTGCGCCGGATCTGGTCCCGGGCCCGGTTGACCATGCAACTAGCCAGATACGCCTTGAGATTGCCGGCCACTCCGATCCGGCCGGCCGACTCCGCCAGGCGGACGAACACATCCTGCAGGCAGTCCTCTGCCAGGTCCCTGTCGCCGACGAGTGCCACGCCAATCGTGAACAGCTCGCGCCTGTACTTCAGGTAGACCCGGCGCAAGGCGTGCCTGCTGCCGTGGTTCAGTTGTCTCAGCAATAGCCGATCTTCGAGTGTCAACATCGTCACACAGCCGATTCCGATCGAACGTTCAATCGCCAATAGACGAGCAGCCCGGCGATTGTGCTCTAAGAAAAGACGCGCCACCCCGCAGAATGTAAACCTCTCCTCCAACCGGCCCGTGTGCACCCTGCGGGCCGGAGCATATCCCCCAGGGGCGGGCCAGGGGTCACACGGTACATCCCTGGGCTCCCGCCTGCGATCTCGGCGTGCGGGTAGGGCAGCGAGGGAATAGCCTCACGACGGCGGTTTGACCTGGCCGTCACTGTGCCGGAGGCGATGGCGGAAGAGAGAGGCCTTCAGGCCGAACAGACATCGTGGACCCGTGCGACCCACCGCCGGAATCAAGCCCGCCGTTCCCAAGACTCTTGTGCCGGATGATTCTTCGTATCAGGTCCGCCAATATCGCGTCCTCGGCGTGTTCCTCTTCTATGACAACAATGCGGTGTGGTGCTGCTTGCCCCCCCTCTTGTACCACCCTGACTTCGGATGACTTGGGAGTTGTGAGCACGGACCGGAATGGCCAATAGACCGTGCCTTCTTCAGCGGCCATCCGCAACTTGGCAAGGAGGACGGTTCTGAAGCCATTCGGTCTATCGATGGCCGCTTCGACATCCCGTCTGTCGAAGAGGACCACGTTCATGGTTTTGCCGGCGATCAGAGCCTCCACAGCGTCCGTACTGAAACCGGAGACGGAGATGAACACCCCCAGGGTGCCAACGAGTTTTCCATCCACCTTGCACTTGAACTGATAGATTGTGGAGGCCGGCAAAGGGGCGGCGTGCCACTTCGCCTCCAGGAGGAACGCACGATCGTTCAGCAGGAATGACCCGTCTATCTCCTCGCCATCAGGTCTGACGTGGATATGAGGTGACAAGCCGTCCGCTTCAAGCAGCATCTCCAACAGTCCCTCGAATTGCTGGCCTCGATGACGCTTCTGGGCCGGCTCTGCAGACGCCGGGACTGACGCCAGAGAGTCGAACTGGTTGCGAAGGGTTATGCGATTCATTCCGGTGGATACCCAACAATGGTCCTCCAGGGCCTGCTGAGGATGAGACGGTGTCACGTTCATTTCTCCGCACAGCGCATGACGTGGCCAGAGCACAGGACCACGGCACATTCTGTCCTCTTATATGGCGATTGACAGTGGGTGGATGTGGATGGAAATCCGGGGAGAATCCGCCGGCCCAAGAAATGGTTGGAGGGTTACCGATGCAGGGTATTGAGAGGGCAACATGAGGAGGGAACTGGACGTGCGGAGCCCACCTTACTGGTGAGAGGCCGGCTCGGCACTTGTGAGATCAGAGCTTGACCGGTGATTCGGCTGAAGAACCCCCATGCCGACCTCTTCCTGCGTTCTCGGTCCCGAAAACGCAGAGGGTTCCGGCGTTTCTCAGGGGTCCTTTCGGCCGAATCGATTCATGGTACGTCAACTTCGCTGCAGTCGTCGCCGTCGGAGGAATCAGGACGATCAACCGAGGCCGTTATCCCTCCAGGACTATGTTCGTAGCGCATGCCGCTGTCGATGGGTGGCCTAGTCCGCAGTCAGCACCGGGGATGGAACTTTTGCGGGGAGCGTGACGCCCTCACCGGCAACTGCCGGATAGGCCAGCCCGGCCAGGAACGCCCCGAGCAGCGGAGCCAGCCAGAACAGCCACAGTTGTGCAATCGCCCATCCGCCTACGAACAAGGCCGGTCCGGTGCTGCGGGCCGGGTTCACCGACAGGTTCGTCACCGGGATGCCGATGAGGTGGATCAGCGTCAATCCCAGACCGATGGCGATCGGCGCAAAGCCGGCCGGAGCCCGCGAATCCGTCGCTCCCAGGATGATCATCAGGAACATGAAGGTCAGAACGACCTCGGTCACAAGGGCGGCCGTCAGCGTATAGCCGCCGGGCGAGTGCAGGCCGTAACCGTTTGCGGCGAAGCCTCCGCTCAGGCTGAACCCCTCCTTGCCGCTGGCGATCACGTACAGCACCAAGGCCCCCACCGCTGCACCGATAACCTGTGCGATCATGTAGGGAATCACCTCGTTCCACGGGAAGCGCCGGCCCGTGGCCAGACCCAGCGTCACCGCCGGGTTGAGATGGCACCCGGAGATGTGGCCGATGGCAAAGGCCATCGTCAGCACGGTCAATCCGAATGCCAGGGCTACGCCGAGCAGGCCGATACCCACCTCGGGGAATGCTGCTGCGAGCACGGCGCTGCCGCAGCCGCCAAACACGAGCCAGAATGTACCTATCGTCTCCGCTGCCAACCGTTTGTTCAGAGGCATACATGCTCCTTTCAAGCCAGACTTCCACGATATCCACTAAGTTGTCGCGACATCGACGTGAGCCGCAACATGACTGTGTGTCCTGCTACTCAGCGGTCAGATGTATCATGACGAAAAAGGCGTGGAGCCTGCGTCTGGCAGCTCCTTCAGCAAACGGCGCACGAATCCCTGCCGGGACAATGTCTCATGCTATCCTTTTGTTCAAGTGGTGCAATGAGTTTTCAGGAATTCTTGTCTCAAGGGGTGCACATTATGATCGTGGGCGGATCTTTCCGGCCGCCAGGATCCAGATGGATCAGAGCTTCCATGAATCGGGTGTATGACAGCGCATTCGGAAGGCAGAGCGCATGTGAGCCTCTGCCTTCCGAATGACGATATTTCGGAGCCGCGGCCGGACAGTGTCCCGGCCTACGTTGTCCTGAGCAATACTTAACAGCCGCGCTGCGCCTTTACAGTATTACGATATATACTATAGGCAAACAGGGCGCTGGGCTGACGAAGTTCTGGTTATTGTTCGCCTGGTCGAGTGCGTTCTTGATGCTCTCCTGCACGCTGCGATTCGGGTCATCAGCGGGCGTGTAGCCGTCTGCTCCCAAGCTGGTGTTCGCTGCGGTGATCAGAGCGTTCACGGAGATGAATCCGGCCGGATTTGTACCCGGCACGCCCGGCGCGTAGACCAGGGCATCGCCATCCACGAATTCGGTGAGGACGTTGAGTTTCATCGCCGCGAGCTGGGCCGAGAGCATGTAGGCCATGTTCGTGGCCGTCGCACTGAGCAGCCAGGTCCGGAACGCTGGGTATCCGGCCGGATTGAACGGTGCCCCACTGCCGTTGACCAGGTTCAGATCCGCGAGTGCCGACCATGCAGAGGACAAGCCGTATGTTGTCATGCTCGCATGGCCGTTCTTGTTCGACCAGTAGCCGAGCGTGTGCCCGCCGCCGGCGCCCAGGCAGACGTTGCCAAAGTCACCAACATCGATCTCGCAATCGTCCACTGTCGTGCTGAACGATGTCTCCGTGGTCGGTATCCACGTCGGAGGCATCAGCGGAAAGACTTCACTGGCGACATAACTGCCCGCTTCGAGGTCCGGGAAGCAGAACTCGCCGTCGCTATTGGTGAAGGCATACGCGTTGACGGTGTCGCCGACCAGATGGATCTTCCAGCCCTCAATCCCGGGTTCGCCTTCCTCCCAAACACCGTCAGTGTCCGTATCATAGAATTTGGCGCCGCAGATCGATGCTGGGCCCTCGGGATCAGGGGGCGTCACATCGTCCTGCACGGTCACTACTGGTTGCGTGCCCACCAAGGCCGGCGTGGGACCATGCCAGTTCGTGTTCTTTCGCAGCGTAGTCGTCCACTCGCAGACGCCCGGTGTACCTGGCGCTGTGGCGGTGAATGTGACGGCCACATAGTCGCCGCCGGAGAATGTGTCGTTGCCCTGGTCACCGCAGAGCAGGATCTCCGTGCCCGCCCCATTCAGGGCAGCCGTCCACGACTTGGTGGGAGAGGTCGTCACGCTCAATGCGGGCGGCACCACCACCGTGAAGCCGGCCGGGACCTGGATTGTGGCTGAGCCGAGGTTTGCTGAGGCCCCGCCGCCGGAGCCCTCGTTCGTGATGGTGATCGTGTAGGGTTTGGTCTCACCGACGGTGGCCGTCGTCGGACTGATTGCCACGGAAAATGCCCGATCCGGGCGAGCCTGCAACACGGGTCCCAAGATCAACGTCAAAATCACCGCGAATGCTATCCCGGCCCAAAATCTCCTGCCTTCCATCCTGTACTTCATAATTCACCGACTCCCTTCTCGTTTCGACATCCCTGATTCGAATCCGTTCGTGGAACGACGTCTCGTGAATATCGGATCGCGCTGTCACCTCCTTTCCCGTTAAGTGTTCCCGAGCAGGCGAGCCATGCTGCGCGCCGGAATCCACCCGGCGCAGTGCACTGGATCTGGATCGTAATCGTGTCACTGCCTGCCTGAACCAACCTCGAATGAGGCGAACACTTGCCTGGCTACATGGACCAGACTCCCACGTTCGACTGATTTTGTCAATCCGTAGAAATACGTAATTTCGTGTATAAATCTCCAATGATACCAGGTTCGGTTCGGAGGCAGATTGCCAACTGTAAATCCATACGTGTCACGGGTTTACGTGCCGCCGGTTGCGGCCGGAGGTCCTCGAACTGCCGGTTTCGCGCATCGATGTGAGGTGGAACAGGCAAAGGGCCGGACGTGTGGGTCCGGCCCTTTTTCGGTTGTGATAGGAGACGACGTCGGTGGCTACCAGCCTTTGAGGTGGCGCAGGTGTACCGGCCAGAGCGTTTCGGCTCGCTGGCGCGGGCCTTGGAACGAGAAGAGACGACGCGAGTACTGGTACTCCGCGGGGAAGACGTCCGAGCCGTGCATGAAGAGGCCGCTCTTATAGCTCTCTCCTTTTGAGAAGGCCTGCTCCATTTCCTTGAGCGAGGCGAGGTAGTACGTCCAGCCTGCGGTGGGCGCCTGCTCGATCAGCCACTGGGCGACCTGTGTCGCCTGCCTGTAATCCTTGCGACTCGCGTTGAGCAGTATGACCAGATCGTGCATGCGGACGAAGTCCTTCCACGTGGGGACGTGTCCCCGGGCGACTTCGCTCTTGATCTGCTCAAACTGGGCCAGGCGAAGGTCGGTCAACAGGCCGGAGTAGATGGGATTCCTCACCGCCTGGCTCTCGTCCTCATGCCAGGTCCGTGTCACGGCATAGGTGGTGATCGACTCGACGAACTGGTCCATCACGGCGAGGTTGTCCGGGGCTTTCTCGTGCGCCATTTCCGTCACGATCCGAGCAGCATAGGCGTAAGGATAGGAGGTTCTCGGAGAAACACCCGGCTAATTCCCAAAATCGCTCGCGCAGGGCGATTCCCGTCGTGACAAGGTCATCGACGCCAAGCTGTTCAATGCCGAGTTTCTCCTGGAGCTCGCGGTGCAGTTGGGCCTGGACCTGCTCGAAGGCCGGCCACGTGGCCATGACCTTGTCCTGGAACTCCCAGATCTGGCTGTGGGAGAGGAGGCGCACATTGTCCCTGGGGATGTTCACGTCCACGCCGAGGAGCACCAGCTTGCTCAGGTCCGGGAGCTTGAGATGATCGAAGTCGCGCAAGTATGGCTCAGCCTGCGTGTTGGCGGCAAAGGCTTCCGCCGGCTGTGTCTTGGGGGCGGAATCAGGACGCGGCCCGTCCCCCATGGCATCGGCCTCGAAGTCAGCGGGGACCGTCGGTTTGAACAGGTTCGGGTCCAGCGCCACGCCCCATTGGAACTGGTCCCAGACCCCGGTGTGCCGCATCTTCGACCCCTTGGGCACGAAGCTGACCTCCACCCACACGGGCAACTGCGTGTCCACGTCGATCCAAAACCGGGCGCTGAAATCATCGAGCAGCGGCGCTAGCGACTGACCGTCGGAAAGCGCATTGGGATCGCGCAGCTCAAGCCCCCGCACGCGCCTTCCTTCCATCGTCGAGTCCCCGAGCTCGGTGTAGTCGTGTTCGAGGATCTTCGCGATGATCTGTTTCGGACTCTTTTCGTGGAACTCGCGAATCTGCTCCTCGGTGAGCGGAGCCCGCTTGTAGATCTTGAGCGGGTAGCAGATGAACACAAACTCGTTGTCCTGGAGCAGCGTGTAGCTGCGGGAGAAGAGTTCACCGTTCTTGTGGCCTTCGGAGTACCGTCCGTATTGTTCCGAGTAATAGATCGTGGCGGTGTGTTCGGACGCAAATTCGAAACCATCGGGCCGGGGGCCAGTCGTGTCGACGTCGCGGCTGCGAGATACACAGGTATCGAAGTCCATCACTTTATTCAGCACGGCCGCCCAGGTGGTGCTGGAGGTCCCGCCGAGAAAATACATCCCGAGCAGGACGGCCAGCACGACGCCAGCGGCAACTGCAAACTTCATTATGGGAGTCTTCATGGCTTTTCTCCATGACAATTCGACCGATTTCGTTCCGTCCAGAAGCTGCCGGAACCGGACCATCTCGGTCTCGGGCGATGCCGATGGATCGATGCCATCGGCACGCAGCAGCTTGTCTCGAAGGATTTCACGATTATCCATTATCTTTCTCCAGTTCTTTACGAAGAGCCTGTTTGGCGTAATAGATGCGGGACCTGACAGTGCCGGCACGGAGGCCGAGGATCCCGGCGATCTGCTTGGGCGGGAGATCTTCGAGAAAATGCAGCGTCAGGATTTCGCGATGCGCCGGCGGGAGTCTCCCAAGGGCCACATGGATGCGGGCCGCCTCTTCATCGCCGAACACGGGCTCATGATCATCCGCGACCAATTCCAGATGCTCATCCGTCAGTCCCACGAACGGGTCCCTGGCCTTTGCCCGGCCATACACCTCATTGCGAGCAATGGTGTAGAGCCAGGCTACGAAGGCCGTGGAATCGCGCAGGGAGCCGATCCGGCGAACAACTTTGACCCAGATATCCTGGAGCGTGTCATCGATATGGTCGCCGCCGGTGTCCAGGCGTCGAAGATAGTATCGAAGCCTCGGCTGAAACTGCCGGAAGATCGCCTCAAACGCCGCCCGCTCGCCACGCTGGCAACGGCGGACCACATCCTGCAACTGGCCCTCGAAATCCATCTGACGCCCTCACTGCTGACAAGATCTTGTCTTCTACCTATAAGGATGGCGTTTCGGCGGACGCGTTCAAGCAGGAATTGAAGAATCTCCCGAAACGCGTAAGATAGAAGGACCGGCCGTAGCCTGCGAGGATGCAAACGAAGATGATACAATTGCGAGGCACACGGATGAAACGCACGACATGGAATCTCATCCTGGATACGATCAGCTTTCTGAATCTGCTCTCGCTAGCGGCGACGGGGACGATTATGAGATGGGTGCTGCCGCCGGGCTCAGGGGGCGGGCAGGGTCACGGCTTTCGCGGCGGCCGCGACCCCGGTGAGGTCAAAGAGCTGCTCGGTCTCGGCCGACACGACTGGGGCGACATTCACTTCACCCTGGCTCTCGTGTTCATCTCTCTGATCCTCGTCCACCTCATTCTGCACTGGACCTGGATCAAGACCTGCGGCAAATCGATCTTATTCCCCTCGCGCCAGGGTCCCTGCGATCCCCACGACGAGCACCTAATGCGGTGACCTTTTCGCAATCCGGACAACCGACACGATTCATCTCTCTGCCCTGTGCCGCCGTCGGTCGGCAGCCCAGTGCAGGGCGCAGAACAGAGCCACGGCCACGGCCACAGCGGTAACAATGACATTCACCTCTGTCAAGGAGACCTCGTGGTACAGAGCCTGATGCCCGGTGTGCCCGAAGGACGCCATCCAGCGACTCCAGCGAAGGTTCAAGACGAGCAGGTGCAGCACGTACAGGGCCGCGACGTCTGTCAGAAAGACGGGCCAAAGTCGGTGTGGCCGAGCGGCACAAATCGCGGCACTGATGAAGAAGACAACGACAGCATAGAGCACCACGACGACGGCGATCCAGTCGCGGGCCATCAGCGACATCATGAACAGCCAGGCCACCGACCCGAAGACAGCGCCGGCAAGCGCCTCGGAAGATCCCGACCTGGAGGCGTAGCCGGCGTCGAGTGGGTGTGTCGGGGGCGTCGCGCGTCGGCGATCCATCACAATGACGCTGATCGCCATGACAGCCACGCAGCCAACGACGAGCAGGGCCACAAGCCAGAATGGGACCGCCCCGCCCATCTCGTTGAACGCCGCGACCTGTTGCCAAGCCCGCCAGCGCAAGCAGACCACGCCGAGACTGATGGCTCCGACGCCCAGCAAGGCAACCAGTAGCGCGAGAAAGGGCCGCTCGGGTCGAGCCGCAGAAACCCGGCGAGTGATGAATAACACCAGGAAGGCCAACACTAAGACGACGAAAGCCGTGATCCAGTCCTCCGTGATCGCTGCGGGGATGAACACCCAGATCAGAGGGCCGAAGATTTTGCCGACGAAGCTCTGACGGGTGCCCAACCGAGCAGCGTATGCCGGCGGCGGTTCGGGAGGGCGGTACGTGCCATCCTCGATCTGGATCCGGTGCTGATGCGCATTGCCCCAAGAGATCAGAGGCAGCAGGAGGACGAAGAATGTACCCCAACACGACCAGTAGACCCACCAAGGAATAATCCCGGCAATGGACAGGCTCACCGGCAAGACAATCAACACGCTCACCAGCAGCCAACCGAACAGCGATATCCGGATCACGAACCGACGCTCATGGGGGGATTTCGTTCTCCTGATGCTGGCCTGTGTACCCAGGATGCCCCCGAGCACTCCAATGATCGAGCCGAGGATGCCGCCGAGCAGTCCAATGATCGAGCCAAGGGTCGCGCCGCTGAGAACCGGCGGCAAGGACCGTCTTTGCGGCCGGGGTCCCCTTGGCGGCGATACCGACGACGGCAGCGCCGGCGGTTGGTGTAATGATCGCAGGCAGCGCGGCGACAACGGCGAGGGTAAAGGCCTTGCCCGGCCCGGAGCGGGTGAGCGTATCCTCGACGAGCGAAGCGATCTCGGCCCGAATGAACCGCCGGCCGCGGTGGAGCCTCTGGCGGACCATGGGCTCGGACAAGCCGAGGTCGGCGGCCACCTGACTGACGGACCGCTGCTCACGATAGAAGAGCACGAGCGGCTCGCGGTACTTCTGCGGCACGCGTCCGACCGCCGCCCAGACGATTTCCTGCAGCTCCCTGTCGATTGCCGCCTGACCGGGATCCGGTATGGGAGCCGCCATGGCATCGGCGTCTTCCAGAGGCCCGGCTGCGTCGATGGCATCCTTCGAGCCGCCTCGAAGCGAGGTCCTGGCGAGGTTTCTCGCGATGGTACACAGCCAGGCCCGAAACTTCGTCGCATCCTCCAGTTGCCCCAGGTTCCGCCATGCCCGCAGGAAGGTCTCCTGGGCCAGTTCCTCGCTCTTGCCGATATCGCCGGTGGCGCTATAAGCAATGGCGCAAACCAGCGACTGGTACCGCTCAACAACCGCACCGAAAGCCTCTCTGCTTCCTGCCAGGCTGGCCTGCAGCAATTCGTTTTCACCTGCCAAGTTGTTCATCTGCGATCGCTCCGAGATCGTCAATAGGATTCTACTATCATAGAGTGCAGACGCGGCTCAAAGGTGACAAATTATGGCGGTGGAAACCGACGTGCAGATTGAGGCTGCTGCCCGAAACGGCTATTTCAGCTCGACCGACCAGTAGGCGTGGTCGAGGAACTGCTTCCAGGAGTGGTATCGCTGGTGGCCGAGGTGGATGTGCAGGAGCGGGCTGTGCTTGGGTTTGATCGGTTTTTGGATGAGGGTCATGTTGGCCTGCTTGGGGGTCCGGCCGCCCTTTCTTGCGTTGCACTGCGAGCAGGCACAGACGATATTGTCCCAGGTGGCCTTGCCACCCATGGTGCGGGGGATGACGTGATCGAGCGAAAGCTCAGGGGTGGGGAATCGCTTGCCGCAGTACTGGCAGTGGTTCTTGTCGCGGGCGTAGATGTTGCGCCGGTTGAACTTGACCTCGGTGCGAGGCAGCCGATCGTAAAACAGCAGGCGGATGATTCTCGGCACGGCCACATAGAGGTTGACGGTCGAGACCCAGTCATAGGCGTCCGGCTCGAACTCATGCCGGAACCGGCTGACTTCGCACCAACTCCGGAAATCATAGTTGGTGTAGCTGTCCTTCTCGAGGGCGACGACCTCGGCCAGATCCCGGCACAGGAGCGAGAATGCCCGCCTTGCGCCGACTATACGGATGGCCATGTAGTGCTTGTTAAGCACCAGCACGCTGCAATCAAGTCCGGATTGGCAACTGGCGCCGATCATAGTCTTTTCTCACGATTCGCCACTCATCATACCCGGGCCGCTTCTCCGATGCAAGGGCCCGATGCCAACATAAATGAGCGGGCGAACACTACTCCCCTCGATCGCCTTACGGCGTTTGCTTCTCTGCGGGGGACTTCAGCACGACATTTGTGGCCCGCAGTCCCTTTTCACCCTCGGCCACGTCAAACAGCACGCAGTCGCCCTCGTCCAGAGTCTTGAATCCCTCGCTGGCAATGCTGGAATAATGAACAAACACGTCCCGGCCATCGGTGGTCCCAATGAATCCATACCCCTTGCGCGGGTTGAACCACTTGACCTTCCCTTCCACCATGAGCAACTCCTCTTGGAAGACTTCCAGCAATGTTTGCATCGGCTCTCGCGGCGGACGGCCGGATGCCCATCCAGTGCCGCCACGGGCCGCCGGCTCGGCTTCTACATCCCCCGTTTTGCCTGCGCTGCCGCGGCGGCCATCAGGTGCTCCCGCATCAGCCGGCCCATCTTGAACTTGACGGTGCGCTTCGTCGGCACGTCCACGCGTTCCAGCGTCTTCGGGTTCTGTGCGGTGCGCGAGGCCCGCGTCCGCGTTTCAAACACGCCAAAGTCTCTGAACTCCAAGCGGTTGTCTTGACACAGTTCCTTGATCACCTCGTCGAGAAAAGCTTGAACGATACGCTTGACCGAGACACGCTTGGCCTGCGTATGTTCCGCGATTCGGTCGATGAGTTCTTTCTTCGTAACTGTCGCCATAGATTACCTCACTTGAAGGGAAGAGCGATTAGGAGATAGGGCCCGGGCCCTGTGCGGCGCGCTGCTGTCCAACACGCATTTTCTCCGGCCTACCCAACAGCAATTCAGGGCCATCTGAACCCTCATAGCCGACAAACGCCCTTTCCGGCGACTTGGCCCACGACTTCCACAGGCAACTCCCAGGCAAAGACCACCGGAATGGAAAGGACAAACTTCTGCAAACTACTATACAGCAAAGACTTCGATGCGGCAAGCGCTTTTGGTCAAAAAAAATTTACGCCCGTCCTCGCGGGCGGAAAATCAAGGTCACGATTGACACACTGAGGTTGACCGGATGCGTTCTCAACGGCATAATGGCACGCTTGTAGGGACGCCGCCGGGCGAGCAGCAATCGTCCGGCGAGCCCAGGTGCGATAGAAGGCGGCGAGGAAGCCATCCTTCAACGCCATTCGACCGCCGGCAATGTGGCTGCCTGTAAACGGGATCGACGGTAATGACTGCAAGCAAGACTCCCAAACCGGATGGGACCAAACCGGCACAGAGGAAAAGGGATCGGGCGACGGAGATCGCGAATGCCTTTGAGTGGCTCATTACGGCCTTCATTCTGGCCTTCGTGTTCCGGGCATTCGTGATGGAGGCCTTTCGCATCCCCACCGGAAGCATGGCCGACACCCTGATGGGGGCGCATTTTCGGATGCGTTGTCCCGAGTGCGGGTACCGGTATGAGTATGGATTCGTTCCGACGAATCCACTGTACGGCCTGCCGGAGGACACGATCCCTCCGGGGCCGATACAGGTCGGTGAGCAGACCCGGTGTCCCAGTTGCGGGTATTTCACGCCGACCACCAAGGTGATGCCGGTGGCGAACGGGGATCGGATCCTCGTGCTCAAATGCATCTACCAGTTCAAAGAGCCGAATCGGTGGGATGTCGTGGTCTTCAAGAACCCGATCAACCCCTCTGAGAACTACATCAAGCGGCTGATCGGGCTGCCGGGCGATACGATCGAGATCATCGACGGCGACATCTACATCGACGGCCAGATCGCGCAAACCGGGCCGGGTGCAGCAGGAGCTGTGGATGCCTGTCTACGACCATGACTATCAGCCGGTGCACCCGAACCAGCGGGGCGCGTTCAACGGGGACCAATGGCAGCCGCCCTTCGATTTTGGCCAGTCCGACTGGAAGGTCAATCCGGCCAATCCCACGCAGTTCGTGCTGGACTCCCCGGCCGAGAAGGTCAACGTGCTGACGTACGGGGCCCCCTCGGCCAACGGGTTCAATATTACCTATGCATACAACGACGTCCGCAGGTACTACCGTAAGCCGGAATGCAGCGATCTGATGGTCCGCTTTTACCTGCAGCCGGGCAGTGAACAGGGACAGATCGGCATCGCGCTGAGCAAGAACGGCATCATCTATAATGCCCGGCTGGATTTCTCCGGCGAGATAGTGCTCAGCAAAGTCAGCGATGGACAGGAAACGGTCCTGGAGCGCAGGGACGTGAATGCCCCGTCGGCGGGAGCGTTTGCCCCGGTCAAATTCGCCGTCGTGGACCACCAGTTGCTGTTCGAATGCAACGGCAGCCAATTGTCGGTGGACATGGGCCGTTCCCCCGATGCGATGGAGCGCGGTACGGAGCCATCGCCCCGCGCGGCGATCTTCGGCAGCGGCAAACTGACGCTGTCGCACGTGGCGGTCTTCCGGGACATCTACTACACGGGCGACGGCCAGGCCAGCCGCAGCGCCAGGGCCATCGAAGGCAATCCATTCACACTCCACGAGGACGAGTTCTTTGTCCTCGGCGACAACAGTCCCAACAGCGAGGATGGCCGGTGGTGGTACCAGCCCTCCGTGGCCAACCGCGGATGGCAGCCCCCGAGGGCCGGCATCGTGCCACGCTACTACATGGTCGGCAGAGCCCTGTTCGTCTATTGGCCCAGCGGTTTCGAATTTCCCTGGCCCCAGGGCGTAAAAGCCTTCCTCATGCAGAACGCCAGGAACCCTCTGATACGCCTGGCCCATGGACTCGTCTCCTTGCGATGGATTCCCAACGTCGGCCAGATGCGCTTCATCTGCGGCGGCACGGGGAAGACGGAACCGCCCCCGGATGGAGTCGAGCAGGACAAGACTGCGGCCCCGAATCGGGGTCCAGGGTGAAGTGATTGATCGAGTTTGAAGTGTGAAGTTTGAAGTGTGAAGTCCAACGTTACAGGATTGGAGGCTTTACACTTCGCACTTAAGACTTCACACTCTCTTTTTGGAGGTCATCATCATGGGAACGCGTAGTGCAATTCTCCTGGCGGTCGTAGTGGGTTTCCTGGGCTGTTTTGTTCCCGGATCTGTCGCGCAGGCACGCGCGCTGACGCCGGAAGACCTGCGGTGTGAATACCTGGTCAATCCACTCGGAATCGACGAAGCCCAGCCCCGGCTGAGCTGGACAACCCAGTCCACCGGACGCGCGAAGGCCCAGAGCGCATTCCAGATTCTCGTGGCCGGCGACCCCAGGCGCCTCACGAGGGACACCGGCGATCTCTGGGACAGCGGCAAGGTCATGTCGAACGGGTCGATCCAGATCGCCTACGACGGCGCTCCGCTGATATCACAGATGCGGTGCTACTGGAAGGTCCGCGTCTGGGATGAAGACGGCCAACCTTCGCCTTGGAGCAAGCCGGCCTACTGGACGATGGGATTGCTCAGTCCGGACGACTGGAGGGCCCGGTGGATCGCCTTCGACGCCTCCCGCCGGCGCCCTGAAGGGGTCCAGAAACTCGATCTGTCCAAGGCGAAGTGGATCTGGTACGGCGAGGGCAATGCCGCCGCGGGCGCCCCCATCGGCACGCGGTACTTCCGCAACGAATTCGTCATTCCACAGACCCGCGAGCTCCTGTCCGCCAACTGCGCCGTCACGGCCGACAACAGCTTCAGAATGTTTCTGAACGGCCGCAGAATCCGCAACGGAAACAACTTCAAACAGCTCGTGACAGGCGACGTCAAGGAGCACATGCTGCCGGGAAAGAACGTGGTGGCGATCGAGGCAAGGAATGAGGGCGATGCCCCGAACCCCGCGGGCGTCCTGGCAATCCTGAGGCTTCAGTTCACCGACGGTGGATCCGCGACCCTCGTGTCCGACACCACCTGGCGTGCTTCGGAGTCTGCCGGGGCCGATTGGATGAACGTCGATTTCGACGCTCGCAACTGGCGCAGCGCGCAGGTCGTCGGCGCTTACGGCGCCGCGCCCTGGGGCGAGTTGAATGTTGTTTCGGGCGACTTGTTCCTGCCGCCCGCACAATACCTGCGAAAGCAATTCAGCCTGGAGAAGCCGATCAAGCGGGCGACGATTTACGCCTCCGCCCTCGGCAATTACGAGCTGCACATCAACGGCCGGCAGGTGGGCGACGCCTACTTCACGCCCGGCTGGACCGACTACAACGTCCGGGTCTATTACAACACGTTCGATGTCACCGGCCTGCTCCGCAGGGGCTTCAACGTGGTTGGCGGCATCCTGGCCGACGGCTGGTACAGCGGCCACATCGGATGGATGCACATTCGCGACCACTACGGCAAAGACCCGCGGTTCATGGCCCAACTGCACGTCGAGTACACCGACGGCACGTCCGAGATCGTCGTCACGGACAAGACCTGGACCGCCGCCACAGGACCGATCCTCGAGGGCGACTTCCTGATGGGCGAGACGTACGACGCCCGCCGGGAGATGCCCGGCTGGAGCACGGCAGACTTCGACGCCGGCCAATGGAAGCCGGTCAAAGTCGTGGAGGCTACCCCCGCCGCGATCGAGGCCTATCCCAGCGTGCTCGTGCGCCAGTTCCGGCAGATCAGGCCGCTAAGCATCAAGGAGCCGGAGCCGGGCGCGTTTGTCTATGACATGGGGACCAACTTCGCAGGCTTCGTTCGCCTGAAGGTCGCCAATGCCAAGCCGGACCAGAAGATCGTGCTGCGTTTTGCCGAGCGGCTGAACACCGACGGCACCATCTACACGACCAACCTGCGCAGCGCGCGGGCCACCGATACGTACATCTGCAAGGGCAAGGGCGCCGAAATCTGGCAGCCCCGATTCACGTTCCATGGATTCCAGTACGTGGAGATCACCGGCTATCCGGGCAAGCCCGATCTCGATTCAATCCTTGGTGTGGAATTGACGTCGGCCACGCCCGTGACCGGCAGCTTTGAGTGCTCCGACACGCTGGCGAACACGCTGTATCGCAACATCTGCCAGACGCAGCGGGCGAACTTTATCGACATCCCGACGGACTGCCCGCAGCGCGATGAGCGGCTTGGCTGGATGGGCGACGCCCAGATCTACGTCCGCACCGCCACCTACAACACCGACGTATCCGCGTTCTTCACAAAGTGGCTCGTGGACGTAGAGGACGCACAGCTTGAAAACGGCGCATTCTCCGATGTCTCGCCACGAAAGGTCGCGGTTGGCGGGGGCACTGCCGCCTGGGGCGACGCCGGCGTCATCTGCCCGTGGACAATCTACAAAGTCTACGGCGATACCCGCGTGCTCGCTGAGCATTACGACGCGATGCAAAAGTGGATCGAGTACTGCAAGGGCGCCTCGCAGGGCCTGCTCCGGCCGGCCGAAGGGTATGGCGACTGGCTGAGCATCCAGGCCGATACGCCCAAGGACGTGCTGGCGACCGCCTACTTCGCCCGCAGCACCAAGCTGGTGGCCGAGATCGCCGCCGTGCTCGGCAAGAAGGACGACGCTCAGAAGTACGAGCAGTTGTTCGAGGACATCCGGCAGGCGTTCAATGATGCCTATGTCGCCGAGGACGGCCGGATCAAGGGCGACACCCAGACCGTTTACGTCCTGGCGCTGGCCTTCGATCTGCTCCCCAAAGAAAAGAGAGAGACCGCCACGAAATACCTCGTGGCCAACATCCGCGATCGCAACTGGCACCTGTCCACCGGCTTCGTCGGCACCAAGGACCTGATGACCACGCTGACTCGCTTCGGCCAGACGAACGTGGCCTATCACCTGTTCCACAACGAGAGCTTCCCCTCCTGGGGCTTCTCCATCAAGCACGGGGCGACGAGCATCTGGGAGCGCTGGGACGGCTGGACCCCCGAAAAGGGCTTCCAGGACGCCGGCATGAATTCCTTCGCCCACTACTCCTTCGGCGCTGTCGCCGAGTGGATGTTCAAGACCATCGGCGGCATCGACACCGAGGACAGCGCCTACCAGCGAATCATCATCCACCCCCAGCCGGGCGGACGAGTCTCCTGGGCCAAAACCGCCTATGACTCCATTCAGGGCAGGATTGCCACGGATTGGAGGGTGCAGGATGGCGCGTTCTCGCTCAATGTGACGATCCCGACGAATACCGTCGCGACGGTCTATATCCCCGCGAAGGATGCGGCGGCCGTCCGAGAGAGCCTCAGGCCTGCGGCAAAGTCAGCCGGCGTCAAGTTCCGTGAAATGCAGGGCAACGCCGCCGTCTTTGAGGTCGGCTCCGGCACCTACAAATTCACCTCCCGGCTGCCATAGATATCCGTATCACAGTCGCACCCGGGGTGGATGCGGGTCGGTATCATCCTTGACTGTGGACCCGCCGTGTGCTATACTTGGTTCTGTTCGCACCGGCGGGTTTTGGCCCAGAGGCACCGATTGGGTCACGGTCCGGCGTGCAGAGGAATAAGGAGGTGCGAGGATGTGGAGGACGAGATAAGCATCTGAGAGAATGAGCGCATGATGTATGCGCTTGCTGTGCCAGGTCGGCGAGAGACTCTTGTTCACAGCTACTACGGAGGATTGCCATGAGTAGAGGACTCATCACCCTGTTTGTCGTGCTGGTCGCGGCGGCCGCTGTGCTCCCGGCGAATGCGCAAGTCATCACCAACGTCAGTCGCCGTAACCCCAATTCCGCCAGCAGTGCGGCCCAGGTGCGGCTCTCCCCGCAGCCGCTGGCGGAGGGCGCCAGGCTCTATGCAGACCGAGTCCATGTAATGAAGAACGTACCGAAGACCATGATCGGCGCCCAGTACGTCCTGACGTCCAACGAGGATAAATACAATCCCAACCACGAATTGCACATCACTATCGGTCAAGCCGGGACGCTGTACCTGTACATCGATGTCCGCGTTGGCACCGGTATCCGCGGGCCAACAGCCACCGCAAATCCCGCGGCCGCCGGAATGAACTGGGTCGCCGAGCTCGGCTTTGTGGATACGGGCATGAAGTTGGCGATCGATGAAAACGCCAATGGGACCGTCGACAACTACTACGCCGTGTTCTCGTTGCAGGTGATGCCCCGCGTGATCGTTCTGAAGGCTCAAAACGATTGGTCCGGCGGCAACCCTTACGACAGGAACATGTATGGAGTAGCGGCCAAATTGGTCGCCACGGCGACGAACCCCGTGCCCGCCGATGGCGCTCCGGTGGTGGCTCCCCCCCTGCTGCAATGGACTCCGGGAATTGGCGCGGCCTTGCACAATCTGTACGTAGGCACGGGTCCCGAACTCGGCCAGGCCGATCTCGTCGGTCCAAGCCTGTCGGTCTCTTCTTTTCAATACGGCCCGGACTTGGCTCCCGGCGTCACATACTACTGGCGTGTGGACGAGATCGAGGCGGATATGACGACGGTCCACACGGGCGACGTATGGACCTTCGAGGCCATGTCCCTCACCGCCTACGATCCTGTCCCGGCGGACGGGACTCCATGGATGGACCTGGACACGACGCTGAGCTGGAAGGCCGGCATGGACACCGTCATGCACGATCTGTACTTCGGCACGGACAAGGCCGCTGTCGAAAGCGGCGCCGCGAGTGTCCTTCAGGAGACCACCCACCATACATCATGGAAGCCGCCGGCCCTTGAGATGGACGTGACCTACTTCTGGCGCGTCGATGAGGTCGCCGCTGACGACACCAGGCAAGCCGGCCCGGTGTGGTCCTTCAGCACGGTTCGGAGCATCCCTATCACGGATCCGAATCTGCTCGGCTGGTGGAAGATGGACGAAGGCCTGGGCGCCAAATCCGCGGACTGGTCCGGCCACCGCCGCCATGCGCGGTTCGCCGATCCCGCTCCAGCGTGGGCCACAGGGTTCTTTGGCGGCGCCCTGCTGTTTGCGGGTAACGGGGAAAGTGCCGTGTACGAGGATGGCTCGTTCCTTAACGGACTCGACGCATTGACAATCACGGCCTGGGTCAAGTCAAAGGTGACGGATACCGACAAGGGTTTCCTCATTTTCGAGCCGCCCATAGGCAACGACGACAGGGATATGCGATATGATGCGGCAGGCATAACCGGAGGCGGCGTGAACGTAATCAAGGTGGGCGTCACTATCTCCGCCGACGGTGCAGACACCACCCTCCAACTGGAAAGCTCGAACGACAGCCAGACTACAGATTGGCAGCACCTGGCGCTGGTCTGGGCCAGCGGGCAGGCTCTGCAGCTCTACATCAACGGGGAACTCGATTCTCCCACCTTCACCAGCGGTGCTGCCGCAGGACGGTTGGCGGGTTACTCCACGATGATTGTCGGCAGGGCCAGCAAGGATCTCTCCGGCTTCTCCTGGGATGGTTTGATCGATGAGATTCGCATCTACAACAAGGCCCTGACTGAAGCACAAGTCCAGGCCGCCATGCGCACCGATCCGTGGCTCGCATGGG
This sequence comes from Sedimentisphaerales bacterium, assembly GCA_963708075.1. Classification (GTDB taxonomy): domain Bacteria; phylum Planctomycetota; class Phycisphaerae; order Sedimentisphaerales; family Anaerobacaceae; genus PLanc-01. The sequence goes on along the minus strand of OY970194.1, from coordinate 6,351,577 downwards.
ACCCATGGCCCGGGAGTGGCGCCAGGATGGACGTGTCCAAGGCTTTGCCGATGACATGGCAGGCGGGCGACAAGGCGATCGCACATGACATCTACCTGAGCGACGACCGTGCCGCCGTCAGCGAGGCGACTGTCTCGGATACGACGGGGATCTATCGCGGCCGCCTGAGCGACACAAGCTACATGCCCGAACCACCGCCCGAGTTGGTCGTGACGCACTTCTGGCGAATCGACGAGGTCAACGAGGATGGCAGCATCAGCCGAGGCTTTATCTGGGACTTCATACTCGACGATTAGTCGAGCAGATCGTGGAAGTAGTCCCAGACCCAGGACTTCGTGCCGTCGGGACGGATGAGCCAGAAGCCTCGGACGGCGTCGTTGGTCTTCACCGGCGGCTTGATGCTGGGGTCTTTCAGCTCGTTGCAGTAGAGCTGCCAATAGACGATATAGGGACAGCCCCACTTGAGGCTGGTCTGCACGGCGTTCGGTATGGCCGTCTGGATCTGTGCGAGCGAGTAGTTGTTCTCCGGCATCCCGTATTCGCCCAGATAGACGTTGCGATTGCCGAAGGCGGGACTGTCGGGGGCATTGGCCGCGATGAAATCCAGGGCGTCCCGCAGGACGTTTGGATCGCTGTAGTGCGAGGTGGCCGAGTCCCACGCCGAGTAAGAGACCAGATCCAACTGTGTGTGCGGCAGGACCTTGTTGACCACGCCGGCGACGCCATTCCGCATCGACTGAACCACGAGGTTGACCTCGGTCGCATGGTACACGTGGACACCCTGTTCCCCCACCTCCTGCCGGGCCTGGTTGACTCCCGCCTGGCGGGCGTTGAGCCATTCGATCATGCTCTGGAGCGCCAGCGGCGTCGGCTCGACCTTGGCGTCGAAATTGCCGCGAGCCATCCAGTCGCCTTCCCAGTGCTGGAGCACGAAGGTCTTGCCCGTGCCCTTGTACTCCGTCAGCAGATGCTTGGCGAGCTCGTAGAATTGTCGCTGCTCATCCCGCTTCTGCTCCTCGCTGATGCCGTTGCGCCAATAGCCATCGTCGCGGCCCAGCGAAGTGACGACCATGATGTACGTGGTGAACGGCTTACCGAACAATTGCCTGAAGTACGGGATCTGTGCGCCCTCGACGAGCGAATCGACGTTGGGCCACTGCGAGTTGTAGGAGTACGCAGCCATCGGATGCTCGTGGCGCTTGCCGTAGAACCAGACCTTGATGACCCGCGAGCCCAGGGCCAGAATCTGATCAGCGCCCTCGTTGAGGAAGTCCTTCTCGGTGAGGTAGTATCGCCCGGCCACGTGCGTGACGCCCACGACATCCGGCAGTTCCTTTGCGCCGGTCAACTGAGCAACGCTCAGCAACACAATGGAAAAGATCGTGATTATAGGTCCTATCAGTCCCATAAGTCCTATAGGTCCTACTCTTTCATTCCTGCAACCGCCCGAAAGCTCTCGCCGGCGGCCTCAATGGTCCGCTCGATATCGTCCTTCGTGTGGGCGAGGGAAAGGAACATGGCCTCGTAGGCGCTCGGGGCAAGGTAGATGCCCCGCTGGAGCATCTCGGCAAAGAACTTCTTGAAAGCGGCGATGTCGGTCGCCCGGACATCGTCGAAGTTCCGCACGGCCTTATCCGTGAAGAAGCAGCTCAAAAGGGAGCCGATTCGGTTGATCGTGATGGGCACGCCGGCCTCGGAGGCGGCCCGGGCCAGTCCAGCCTCCAGGTTGGCCGCGGCGGATTCCAGCTCGCGATAGCACCGCCCTTCCGCAAGGATATCCAGTGTGGCAATCGCGGCGGCCGTCGCGATAGGATTGCCGCTCAACGTGCCGGCCTGGTACACCCGACCGACCGGCGCCAGCAAATCCAGGATCTCGGCTTTACCTCCACATGCGGCCAGGGGCAGCCCGCCGCCCACAATCTTGCCCAGGCAGGTGAGGTCTGCCTTGATGGCGTAGCGTTCCTGGGCCCCGCCGTACGCCACGCGGAACCCTGAGATCACCTCGTCAAAGATCAACACAGCGCCGTGCTCGTCGCACAAGCTGCGAATCGTTTCCAGATAGTCCGGCAAGGGCAGGACAAGCCCCATGTTGGCAGCCACGGGCTCGATCAGCACAGCGGCAATCCTGTCCCGGTGCTTGGCGAAGGCCTGCCTGATCGCCTCGATATCGTTATAGGGCAGCACGACCGTGAGATTGGCCAAGGCATCCGGCACGCCGGGACTGGCGGCGACGCCACGCTCGGCCAGACCGGAGCCGGCCAGGGCCAGCAGCGAATCACTGTGCCCGTGGTAACAACCGGCCATTTTGACGATCAGGTCCCGGCCGGTATGGGCGCGGGCCAGCCGGATGGCGGTCATCACCGCCTCGGTCCCGCTGCTCAGCAGCCGCACCTTCTCGATCGAGCCGAACGCGCCGACAATGCGGGTAGCTAATTCCGTCTCCGCAAGGGTCGGGGCGCCGAAGGAGGCCCCCTTCTCGGCCGCCTTTCGAATCGCGGCAACCACCGCCGGGTGGGCATGGCCCAGGATCATCGGGCCCCACGAGCCGACGTAGTCAATGTACTCGTTGCCGTCGATGTCGAAGATCCTGGACCCTTTGGCCGAGGCGATGAACAGGGGCTTGAGGTCCACACCGCCGAACGCACGGACCGGCGAGTTGACGCCGCCCGGGATATACCGACAGGCCTGTGCAAAGGCCTCTTGGGATTTACGATTTACCATTTACGATTTACCATTTATGAGGGACTGTTGGGTTTCCCGGCAAACAGCCATAGATGCCGGATCGTAAAGGGTACATATCAACGATTCGCCCGGGATTGTCAATTGCAAATCATGGGCAGTAAATTCAACGTTTTTCTTGCAAACCGCGGGGCCTTACAGTAATGTTAAGCCCTTTGTGTTTCAGAGGATAACAGGCGTCGTTACAACCTGGAGCAGAGCAATGAGTCATCCTATCAAGTGGCTGAGAAGGAACAATAAGAAGATCATGGCGGTGGTCGTCATCGTGCTGATGTTCGCCTTTGTCGGCGGCTCGGCACTGGAATACCTTCTTCAACCCAGCGGCGGCATCAAGAACACGTACGCCTTCTACGGCAAGAAGGCAAGAATCACGCACATGATGGTGGGCGAGGCCAATGCGGAGATCGAGATCCTGCAGGCGTTGCAGGCCGATGCCGTGCTGCAACAGCAGGACCTTCGGGGGATTCTGCTGGGCGAGCTGCTGTTTTCGCAGAGCCGGAACTCGCCGGCCCTGATGAACCAGGTCATGCAGATGATTCGCAGGAACCAGTTCCTCATCAGCGACAAACAACTGGGCGAGATGTACGATCGCACGGCGTTGCCCGCCGTGTACTGGATCCTTCTGACCCAAGAGGCAGAGTCTGCAGGAATCCGGATACCGACGACGGACGTGGGTGACCTGCTCGGCCGCCGTCTCATCCCTCAGCTTTTCAAGGGCCAAAACTATCAGACTGTAATGAATGGTTTGGTCAACCGGTTCCGAGTCTCGGAAGAGGACATCCTGGAGGTATTCGGCAAGCTGCTCGCCGTGCTGCAGTACGCCCAGACCATCTGCTCCGTTGAAGATGTGACGATCCCGCAGTTGACGCATATGGCCAGCCGCAGCGGCAGCACCCTGGACGCGGAAATCGTTCAACTGCCGGCCCAGACCTTTGTCGATAAGCAGAATCAACCCGCCGACGATGTACTGCAGGCCCAGTTCGACAAGTACAAGGGCAGTTTCCCCGGAGCGGTAACGCAGGATAATCCATTCGGTTTCGGATACAAGCTGCCGGACCGCCTTCAACTCGAGTATGTCGCCCTGAAGCTTCAGGACGTGGCCGGAATTGTGCCGGCGCCTACTCAGGAAGAGGCGGAGGTACACTATCGCCAGAATCGCCAGCGCCTTTACACCCGGGAGGTGCCCTCCGATCCGAACGATCCGAATTCGCCGAAGACTCAGCAGGTGACCAGCTATGCGGAGGTCGCCGAGACGATCATGGAGCAGCTTCGCAAGGAGAGGATTATCACCAAGGCGACGCAGATCCTCGAGGAAGTCCGGACCACAGCCGACGCCAAACTGGCGGAACTCACGGTGGAAGGCAAGGAACCGAGCGTCGAACAGTTGAAGGACAAGGCCGGCCAGTACGACGGGATTACTAAGGAGCTCACCGTCAAGTATAGCATCCCCATGTTCAACGGCCAGACCGGCTGGCTGAACGCGGTGGACATGCAGATGGACAAGTACCTCGGCAGGCTGGTCGTATCGAGCCAGGGAGCCACCAGCTCGCTTCGCCTGAGCCAGCTCCTCTTCTCCGTCAAGGACCTCGGAGAGAACGCGGCCATTCTCATGTTCGCTCAGGCGCCCAGGATGCACACGACGATAGGGCCCGCCAGCGATCCCATGGTGACGATGAGCCCCGACCTGTCCGGGCAAATCATGATGGTCGTGAAGATCACCGGCGTCAGCAAGACCGCGGAGCCGGAAAACCTCAATGTCATCTTCACTACCCGGACGATCGATCTGGGGGATGCCTCCGCGAAGAAGGACGATGTCTATTCCGTCCGCGAAAAGGTGACCGAAGACGTGCAGAGGCTGACGGCGTGGGATACCACCAAGAGCAGGGCCGAGGAATTCGTCGCCCTGGCGAAGACAGAGGGCTGGAACCCCGCCATCACCAAGTTCAACGATCTCTACGGCAAGCAAGCCAAGAAGGACCCGAACGATCCGAACGTGTTCAAGCTCGACAACCTGAACGGCCTGCAGAGGATCTCCAACGCCCAACTGCAAGTGGTCGCCACCCAGACCCTCGGCAATCCGGCGGCGGCGATGATCGCCAACCAGACCCAGACGGAGAAACAGCTTATCGACCGGTTCTACTCACTCGTACCGGCCAACGCGGACTCGGCGGCGAACCTGCCTCAGATCCTGGAGTTCAAGCCCAGCCAGAGCTTCTACGCGGTCAAGAGCGTCTCGGTCAAATGGCTCGATCAGCAGCAGTACGACAGTATGAAGGGCATGCTTCTGCAGCAGGAGGATTTCATCCAGACACAGAACCTGGCGGTTGTGCACTTCAATCCCGCAAACATCCTGAAGCGTTTGAACTACAGGCCCGCCCGGCCGGCGGAAGAGCCGGCGCAGGAAGCGGATACGGCCGAACAGAAATCCAAGGATGCAGCATAATGGCCCAGTCGTGGAAGGACAATCACGCCTTGTATCTCGTCACCATCGGGCTGCTGGCGTGGCTCATGCCGGGGGCGGGGCATCTCATGTTGAACGATCGCAGGCGGGCGGCCGTCATCGGCGCGACCATTATCCTGACATTTCTGGTCGGCTTGTACGTCGGGTCGATCGGCGTCATCGATCCCGTGGGCGCCAAGCCCTGGTACGTCGCACAGATCATGAACTCCCCTGTCGTTTTCCTCCTCGGCCGCCTCAGTGCGACGGGGACTTTTCCGGTGTACGGCAGGCCCAATGAAATCGGGCAAATCTACACGAGCACGGCCGGCCTGCTGAATCTCCTGTGTATCGTGAACGCGATTCACATGGCCCACATGCGAGTGACGGAAGGGACGGATGACTGACATGACGGCCTTCAACGAGATGCTGTTGGCGAGCTTCACCACTCCGATGCACGTCGATACGAACCCGGCATCGATGCTGTGGCTGCTGCCCCTGCTGGTGTCCTTCGTGGTGGTCTACAAGGCCACAAAGGTCTACAAGATCCGGCCGTATCCTTTTATCAGAGAATCCGCGGTTCTGTTCGGGTCGATTCTCGCATTCATCATTGTGATCGCGCTGGTCCTGTACGGCGTGACCTGGATCATGACGGACCAACTGCCCACCCTCTTGAACAAATCCGCCTTTTAGTACGACCCGTCTTCCAGCACTTCGGCCCGGTTCAAGACCCCCAGCTCCACCAGGGCGTTGTAGGCGGCCTTCTGCTCCGCCTCCTTCTTGTTGGCCCCCCAGGCGCTGGGAAAATGCCGCTGGTCGACCACCACTTCCGACTCGAAGCATTTGTTGTGATCGGGACCCTTCTCGTCCAGCAGCACGTACATCGGAGCCACGTTGAACTGCTCCTGGGCATACTGCTGCAAAAGGGATTTGTAGTTGCCGTGCGCCTCCTCGGCATTCATCTGCTCGATGAGCGGGGCGAAATTGCGCAGGATGAAACCGCGGGCCGCCTCGAATCCCCCGTCGGTGTAGATGGCGGCGATGACCGCCTCCAGCAAACCGGCGGCCAGCGACCCGGGCAACGCCTTGCTGGAGACCATACCCTTACCGACCGACAGGTACGTCGGCAGGCCCATGCGGCGGGCCACCCGCGCAGGTCCCGCGGGAAACCAGCATACTCTTCATCTTCGTCAGCTCGCCTTCCGGGTACTCGCGGAATTTCTCAAACAGGCTCTGGCAAATCACCAGGGAGAGAACCGCATCACCGAGGAATTCGAGCCGCTCGTTGCTCTCGAGCCGGTTGTCGACCGCGGAGGAGTGCGTGAAGGCCTTGGCGATCAACGCCTCATCGGTGAATTCATGTCCAAGAACCTGCTCGACCTGGTGCAGAACGTCTATATCCATCTGACAAAAGACCACACCCGAATACGGTATCCCAGCGGATACCCATATATCCCGCGAGCAGATGACGAATATCGGTCCTTCGAGCGATGTTCGTGACCCGCTCCACGGGCAACGGGCAGGCACGACCCATGCGTGCCTTTGCCCGATCCCTTGCATCCAAGCGACTACACTGGTCCGGCCTCAGGCATCCGACAGGCCGGATCAACTACCCGACCATTTGCAGACTGGCCAAGGCAATGAACTTATCGTCCACGATTTCGAAGACGCCGTCAAGACCCGTGACCGTAAAAATCCCCTTTGTCGCCGGGGCAACGCTGCAGAACACGAGCCTGTGGCCGCAGTCACCGACCAGTTTTCGCAACTTCAACAACTTCGAGAGGCTCGAAGACGTGATGATATCGATCCTCGCGAAATCCACGACGACCTCGCAATCGCCTCGGTCCCGCACCATTTCCGTGACAGTCTTAAGCTCATCCCCCATCTCCGGCTCAGACGGCAGATCGACGAGAATGATATCCTCAGACCAGTTCTGAATCCCCATACTCGGTCTCCTTAGGTTCTATGATTTTCCATTTTCATCCGTATTATCGGCGTCGAGGCGGGGGCAATTGAGGAAAACCACACGATTTCTATCCCCCCACCCACCACGCCAACAGCCGGGCCGATAATAGCCAACACCCCTGTGCTCCGGCACGAAGAGAACCGCGTCCAAACGACAGCGATTCCCTCGAAGAAACCATCTTTCCATGCGTCTGTCCCTGAGGTATGCTCAGATAGGAGACGCAGCCATGGATGATCGCCCTGTAATCGCCGGCAAGCCACAGGCCAGACGCAGAAAACGCGTGTGGCTCGTCGCCGCTATTATCTCTCTTGCGGCCATCGTCGTCTGCATCCTTGGAGCGGCCGCCTTCTGGCCAAAGTCGCACAGTGCCGATGATCGCCTCGCGGAAATAGAAGCCGCCCGTGCGATCCCGGATTCCGAAAATGCGGCGATGATCTACAACGAATTGTTGCGCGATTCCAAGGCTACGTCGTTGTCAGACGCCTCTTCTCAAGCCGGCGAGCCGCTGCTCTCTGACCGCGTGCTTCATGGGCCCTGGCTCAGCAGGGATCAGCCCGAGACGGATGCATGGCTCAAGGAGCACCGGTATATCATCGACAGACTCCTGGAGGCCGCACGATTCGAGAAATGCCGGTTCCCCATCAGCATCGATATCAGAGACACGAGTTCCATGGATCGGGCGGCGCCAATGCGTTGGTGGGGATTCCTGCTACGCGCGGCGGCGAACAATGATATCGCCGAGGGACGCCTTGACGCTGCCATGGTGAAATGGCAATGCCTTCTTCGGATCGGGGACCACCTCTTGCAGCAACCAGTGCCTACAGATCACTTCGTCGGTAGTTCCATCCAGAGACTGGCTTTGGAGGGCATGGCCCGGTTCATCCTCGAAGACGACCCAACGGACGCACATCTCCGGAGGCTTGAAGCGATGCCCTTGCCAATAGCGGACGGTACAGCCAGGGATATCCAGGAGATCCGGGAAGTCAGCCGGCTCAAGGAACAAAGGATGATGGAGGGCCTTGGTCCCCTGGATCGCATCAGTGCGCACATCTTTCGATACCGCTTCAATCATGCCGTGTTCGGGACACTTAAGGGGCCTGATACCGATGAGACGACGCGCCAGGCGGATCTTCGTTGCATAGCGACCGGGCGAGGGATCCGGACCCTCATCGCGATGAAACGATACAGGAGCACGACCGGCCACTGGCCCACGAGCCTGAACGAGATCAAGGCGTCGCTGCCTGAAGAGGTTCTTACCGATCCCCTCAACTGCGGCCCGTTCGTCTACAAACCAGCGGCCGACGTATTCTCACTCTACTCGAAAGGCAGGAACAGCATCGACGAAAACGGCCAACACGATCCGAACGGCCCGGACGACTGGCCCATCTGGCCCTCGCGAGGCCGAGACCCCGAAGCAGGACAGCAAGATACCAACGAATAGCCTGCGCGCGCCAAGTCTTGATGACAGGTTTGCCTGCAACAAAAAGGACTTTCCTGCCACCAGTTTTCCGCATATGATCTATTCCCGCAGGTGGTCATTCGGAGCACAGGCATGGCGGAGCGAACACGAGAGAACAGGGACTCCGGAAGGTTCAAACGGCCTCGGCGCGGGCGATGGATCGTTGTGGCCGTGGTTTTGGGGTTGGCGATTCTTGCCGTCCTCTGTCTCGGCCCTGGGTGGCGACGGAGATCGGTTGAGCATCGCCTCGCGGCCATCTATGCGGCCCGCGTCCTGCCGCCGGAGGAGAACGCTGCCACGATCTACAACCGGCTGCTGACGGCTTATCTGCGGAAGGAACTGAGAGTGCCTACCGCGGGCCTGCCGACGGACTCCAACACTATTTCTTCTCTGCTGTTCAGCGAGGAAGAACGTATGAGAGTGCTCCTGGAGGCCGCCACGCGGCCACGGTGCTTCTTCCCGGCACTTTGCGACGGCGCCGGACCCGTTGCGGCCATGAGATGGATGCGGAGCACCACCTTTAAGCGAACGAGCGTGATGCGTCAGGTGGCGTGGTCAATCATGGCGGCCGCCCTGGACGATCTGGATCAGGGCCGGCTCGATGCCGCAAGGGAGAAGCTGCATTGCGTCGCCCGGACGGTGACGCGTTCTTTCTCTACAGCACGGGACCCAACGGCAGAAAGGAGCCCGCCGGGGATGATTATGGAATCTGGCCCCGGCGAGGCATCTGGGAATGGCTGCAGGAAAAGCAGTTCAAGAACCTGGAAGCAGTCATGCTGCGCAAGTCATAGTCCGGAGGCACAATGAAGCCAGGCCATGGGCATCTGAAGAAATTGCGGGCGAACAGGCGATACATCCTGCTCGGTATCGTTCTTCTGGCTTGCCTTGGAATCGCGGCGGTGGTTCTCATCTTCAGCCACAGCCCATCCCGCGAGTTGCTGGCGCAGCGCATCGCGGAGATCAACGCTGCCCATACCTTGGCGCCCGAGGAGAATGCCGCCACGATCTACGACCAACTCGTCGCGACAAAGACGCTGACAGGCGAGTCACCTGATACAAAGCTTACTCCCGCCGCCCTCTCAGGACTGATCGAGGCATCGAAAGTGGAATCCTGCTGGTTCCCGCTGTCGCCCGGCCAGCAGTGCTACATGAACCATATGAAGCACATTAACCCCATGTGGGCGTGGGCCGGCGTGCTCGTCAATGCCGTCCGGCGGGATGTCGCCGATGGTCATATCGATGCCGCCACCGAGAAGCTGCTTTGTCTTGTCCGGATGGGAGACCATCTTCAACAGCAGGCCCTCCTGGCTGACTTCCTGGCGGGCACGGGGATCGAGGGGCGGGCTTGGACTCCGTTAGGCGAGTTTGTCATGCAGCCGGACGCCTCGGAGGAACTTCTGAGCATGGCCGAGGCGATGCCCCGGGAGCTTGAGAACAACTATAAAGAAGTCGCGAAATTGACTCTGGAGGTCCAGCCTCTCGTTTGGAGAACCATCTCGGCAGAATGGACTCTGCGACAACAGATGGAGAACCGGTGGCGATCGCGAGGGGAAAAGAGCGATGGCCAAAGGATCGAGGAGGCCTATCTGCGTCTGCTGTCGCAGCGCCGCGGCGCGCGCCTCCTGGTGGGACTGCGGCGCTACCACAACGCGAATGGGCGCTGGCCGGACAGCCTGGAGGAGATCCGAACACTCGTCCCTGAGCAAGCCCTGATCGACCCCTACACCGGACAGATGTTCATCTATCGAAGGGAGGCGGACGAGTTCCTTCTTTATTCGAAAGGGCCGAACCGGCGAGATGACAACGGACAGCACCACGAAAAGGCCGATGATTTCCAAATCTGGCTTCCGCGTCGTATGACGTCTCCTCAGCCAACTGGCCAGGAGGTTCCATGAAGTCGAATGATCGCAGTCCGCAGAAGTCATGGGTCAACAGGCGATACGTTCTTGTTGGCATAGTGCTCCTGGCATGCCTGTTGGCACTGGCTGTCTTTCTTGGCCCACGTCCGTCTCGGAAGTCGCTGGCGCAGCGGATCGCGGCGATGGATGCCCGTCGCGCCCTGCCTCCTGAGAAGAACGCCGCTACGATCTACGATCGATTGGCCGCCACCTATGTACCGGCAGGGAATGCGGCCGATCCAAACCTGGGCCCTGCCACTTTTGGGATGCTGATCGAGGCATCAAAGATGGACTTCTGCTGGTTCCCCCTGTCGCTCGCCGAGCTAGGCTCCAAGGATTATGGTGCGCGTTTCGTCCCGATGCGAGAATGGGCCCGCGCGCTGGCCAGTGCGGCCGCCAAGGACATCGGCGACGGCCGCATCGATGCCGCTGCCGAGAAGCTGCGCTGTATGGTCCAGATGGGACGCCATCTTCGGCAGCAGCTTACACCGGCCGATTTCTGTGCGGGCATGGAGATCGAGGCAAGTGCATGGGGCACACTTTGCGAGTCAGTCATGCGCCCGGACGCGCCGCAAGAGCTTCTTAGAACAGCCGAGGCCATGGCAGGCGACCTGGACAACGACTTTGAGCAGGCATATGCGCCGCTGGCGGAGGCTCTGCCCATCTTCACCAAGATCTATCTGGCGAAACAGGCTCCGCTGGATCGGATCGAGGAATGGGGGCAGAAGTTCCTAGGCATATTTCCTCGCGAGGAGGAACTGGAGCAACGCATTGCGGAGTACTATCTGCGTTTGCTGTCGCTCCGCCGGGGTGTGCGCGTCCTGGTGGGACTGCAGCACTACTACAACGCGAACAGCCGCTTGCCCGACAGCCTCGACGAGATCAAGACGCTCGTCCCGGAGCAGGCCCTGATCGACCCGTTCACGGAACGAACCTTCGTATATAGGAGAGTGTCCAACGGCACGTTCCTCCTTTACGCCAGGGGCCTAAATCGGACTGACGAAAACGGATCAGACCAAGGCAAGGCCGACGACTATCCCCTCTGGCCGCAATATGGTATAAAGGCTCCATGATTCGTAGGGTGGGTCCTTGACCCACGCGGTTACCCAGTCGAAGCGCAAACCGCCGCGTGGGTTGAGAACCCACCCTACATGTTGGTTGGACCCAATGCCAATAAGGAACCAGAGAAATGACCGAGAGCAGGAACGTCTATATCAATGAACTGAAGGATCATGTCGGGCAGGAAGTAACACTTCACGGCTGGCTGTATAACAGCCGGGCCAGCGGCAAGATTCTGTTTCTCATCATCCGCGACGGCACCGGGCTGTGCCAGTGTATCGTGGAGAAGGGCAAGGTGCCTGACGAGGTCTTCGAGCAGCTTAAGCGGCTGGGGCAGGAGTCATCGCTGTCGGTGACGGGAACGATCCGGGCCGATGAGCGAAGCGTCGGCGGCTACGAAATGTCGGTCACCGGCGCCCAGGTCGTCGCTGCGGCCGAGGGCTATCCGATCACGCCCAAGCCGCACGGCGTCGAATTCCTGATGAGGCACCGCCACCTGCACCTGCGCTCGCAGAGGCAGTGGGCCATCGGCAAGGTCCGCCACACCGTGATCGACGCGATCCGCCGCTACTTCAACGACAACGGCTTCATCCTCGTCGATACGCCGATCTTCACGACCATCGTCGGCGAGGACCAGACGTCGCTGTTCGAGGTGGACTACTTCGGCCGGCCGCTGCACCTGACGCAGACCGGCCAGCTCTACCTGGAATCGGCGGCGATGAGCTTACGGCCGGGTCTATTGCTTCGGCCCGACCTTCCGCGCGGAAAAGAGCAAGACCCGCCGGCACCTGACCGAGTTCTGGATGGTCGAGCCGGAGGTCGCGTTCATCGACCTCGACGGCCTGCTCCACCTGGCCGAGGGGCTCGTCTCCTCCATCGCCGCCCGCGTCCTGCAGGACAACCGCAGCGAGCTGCAGACGCTCGGAGCGGACATCCCGGCCCTGGAGCGAATCGCGCCGCCCTTCTACCGCCTGACGTACACGCAAGCCGTGGAGATTCTCAAGGGCCCGAAGGCGAAGGAGTTCCTCGCCCGCGAGCTGAGCGAGCTGCAGAGCGAAAAGCAGCGGATCGAAGGCCGGATCGCCGAGCTCGAAAAGGAGCAGGCGGGCCAGATCAAGCAGTGGCAGAAGGACAAGATCGCCGCCGAGCTGATCGAGCTGCGAGGCGACCTGGAAGAGGTCAATACGCGAATCGAGAACAACCCGAAGCACGCCCAACTTGCGGCCGAGTTCGAGTGGGGCAAGGACCTCGGCGGCTCCGACGAGACGATCATCTCCCAGATGCACGACAAGCCGGTCTTCGTGACGCACTACCCGCGCGAGGCCAAGGCCTTCTACATGCGGACCGACCGCCAGAACGAGAAGGTCGTGGAGAACTTCGACCTGCTGGCCCCCGCCGGCTTCGGCGAGATCATCGGCGGCTCCGTCCGCGAGGACGACTACGACCGCCTCCTGGCCAAGATCAAAGACCAGGGCCTCAACCCCGAAACCTACGACTGGTACCTGGACCTGCGCAAGTACGGCTCCGTCCCGCACGGCGGCTTCGGCCTCGGCGTCGAGCGAACCGTCGCCTGGATCACCGGCGAAAAGCACATCCGCCAGTGCATCCCCTTCCCCAGAATGATGGACAAGGTCTATATCTGAGCCCGCTCGTAGTGACGCCGTAAGGTGATATCATAGGTCACAAAAGAGACCCTCGATGTTGACGTCTACGTCGGGTAACGGGGGATGCTGATCCCTCCAGTCATCGCAGTCCTGCTCGGAAGGAACCTCTTCCCATAATGAATCGGCCTCAGCTTTGAAGTGAGCCGCACACTGTCTCAACGCTTTCTGCTGACGTTGAGTCCACATGGGAATCTCGGCGAGTTTCTTAAAGGACTTGTGCTGGTTCTCAAGACCACTTGCGCGATTTGCGGCCTCATCTGAATCCTTCGGGGGGTCGTAAGACGAATTGTCGTCAGTCGCCGTGCGATCTAGGATTGCATCGAGCATATCGTTTAGCTGTTGTCGTATATCAGCGTTTGCGAAAAAAGCGGGGAAGGATTCGTTCAGGATTTTCCAAAAGGTGGCAACTCGTGCCGGGACTCTACTATCTTCCCATATCACGTCCGGCTCCTCTACCCAGCGTTTCACATCCTCCGCACAATCTGCCCACGCTCCAGTGAAGTCAATTGAAGGGGAGATCAGCAACTCATCACAGATATGAGGAAACATTTTGAGCGATTCCAAATCAGAATAACCTGATTGCCCCAGCTTCGAAGCAGCAAGATCCGCCAACTCTTCTCTTATCATTTTGGTCAGACGTGCAACTGCACCGCGCAGTGCGGGCTTAGGCTCAATCTGTTTCTTTATAACCTGATAGCTTTGCCAGATCGCACAAAAGACGTGGGCTTTCTCCTGGACGAGTTGGCGAGCGTGAATGACGAAACACTTCCAATCGCTTTCTGTTTGCAGAAGCGGCAATTGCCGCAGGCCTTCCGCACCTCCTGCCAGGGAAATTGCTAGGGTAAGTCCAGACTCGTCGCAATTTGCCAAGAATTGTGCTCGGTCGCGGGCGTGCTCTGATAATTCATCGATACTCAAATCACGGCAACTCGGATGGATCCAATTCACTCTGTCACCAAATGAGCCAGTCGACTTCCGGACAAACGCCTCTGTCAATTCAGTAAGTACATGTTCGTATCGCTCATGAACCTCGGCAGGACATAAAGCATCATATCGGGCCCGTAATTCACGATAACCTACCTCGAAGATATTCGTATTTTGGTCTATTTCAAGGAGCGAGAAGAGCAGCCAGCGATGACAGGCTGGGAGTCTGCGGAAGCTAACTCGCATCTGTTGTGTTGGATTACTAAGAACCTTCTGGAGTCGCGTCATGAACTCTAGAGATTCTTTGCAGTGAGCAACACCCGTTCTGGACTCTACCAACTCTGTTATCAATCCCCCCTGTTTGTCGTTATACTCCACCGAAAGCTCTTCTATCAGCCGACGTACTCTTTCGGGTGTGAAGTGTGGATGCCCGACAATCTGTGTAGCATGTGTTCTTATTACCTCTTTTGCTGAATATCCCAAAGCGACCGCCTTTGCATGGCGATATACAATACGCGCCTTTTCCAAGGGACTCAGACTCCCCGCATTCACGACGACTTCACCAAGCTCTGGAAACCGGTTGTGCTGATTTGCGATGTCGAGGCTAGCCTTGGCCATTTGCAGCAGGTGAGCACGACACGTCAAGATTAGCCAATGTGTGCGGCCAAGCAGCGGTAGGATGTATCCAAGCTCCGCTTGCCATTCGCTCACACGCATCGGCTCGTATTCGGTTCGACCGAAGAAATCATCAGCGACAAAGACTTGACGCCGGTCACGCCGATACATTTTCAGGATGTCAGCAGGCGAGCGGCATTCGATGCCCTCCCATCCACAGGCTATCTGAGCTAAAGCTATAATGCGCCCGATTGTTGTCTTTCCCATCTCCGGTGGACCTTCCAAGACAACAAAACCATTGGCGGCAAGTTTATCTTGTGCCAAAGCGTAAGCGCTCGTGGGCACGAAAGCCTGCGCGTACGTCTGGGCCATAACTATCGCTTGTTCGCTGCGAGCAATGATGTCTGAATGAACTGCATCTCGCAGAAGCTCCTGGAGATCCCGAAGCGAAAGTAGCTGAGGAAAGCTGCGTGCAATCTGCGGGGTATTCCGAAGCCACTGACAAATGTCGTTCCCGTCGTGAATCAAGACACTTGTGCCTGGAAGGACATCGGCAAACACACTGCGCGCCGTGTCGCGCATCGCAGGTGTAAATGGCGCGTTAGTAAATAGAGCGTAACATCTCGGTGCTCTAGTCCAGTTGCCACTCTTGAGGTGCTCTCTGATTCGCCCCGCCTCTTGTCTCGCCGCTTTGAGAATAGGCTTCCTGGGTTTTGCCCCTGCTGCATTTGCCGATTCAATGAACTTGCACTGAAATACAAATGGGCCTTCAGTCTCTTCGCCTGCCGGGTATCGAAGGCCACCCTCGAAATAGGCGTCGCGACCCCAATCACCATGTCCGCCCCATGCCTCTATCCCCATACCAAGGTGTGACTTCACGAGAGCCTGAACGAGCTGTTCAAATTCGAACCAGCCGAGATCATCCAGTCTGTAGTCAATTGTCATCGCTCAGAAGTCTCGCTAAACTCTACGGCCTTCCGCCTCGGGAGAATGGGGCCAAGTTCCACATCTCATTATCGTGAATAAGCTGACAGGTCCCCGAGCTGTTGCAGGTACGTTGCCAGCTAATACCTCGAACCATTTCCCCGCAGCTTCATCAGTGATGCCCATCAATCGTGTATTATGCCGGATGAATGCCGAGTAGGCAAGGGTCTTTCTTGCGTGAAGGTGTTGAAACGCACGTCAGGACGCCACTGAAGTGCTATTTGTCAGGCGGGACATGTTCGGTGGCCTAAAGTAGTGATAACATAAGTCACCGTGGCACAAGCGTCTAAGCTCACACAGCAATCCCTTTTTGAATCTGTGAAATCTGCGCAATCTGGGGATGAAGATCGGTTGTCAGTGACCGGCAATCGTCAGCGAGTCCCGGCAGATCAGCGGCTGAGAAGATTTCCGGATTTTTCACTTGACTAATATTGCCGCACTGAGTATGATATTCATTAAACAAAATACAACAGAACCTGGATAGGAAAGAGGCGATAGGAGACCGTGTCAGCGAGGCCCAAATCTTTGCCAATCGGGGCAACACGAAGAGAGCCGGGGACCCACGCATGGCTGATTCTGTAAAACAAAGCCAATTCCATTCCCGGCGTCGAGATTGCTTTGTTGCTCTGCTCCTGACAATAACATGGACAGCCAACGAGCCGATTATGCGAAACAAAGCCAATTGCAGGAGACAGGCAAGCGGGCGGGAGACAACCGCGTGGCTGATTCTGTGAAACAAAGCCAATTGCCAGACGGGCGGCTGTGCAAAACAAAGCCAATTCCTTTGCCCGGCGGACCGCAAGAGGGGGCTGAGGAGGTGCTGTGCGAAACAAAGCCAATTTGCCCAGGCTTGTTGGGCGGGAACGAAAGACCTGATTGTGCCAAACAAAGCCAATTTGTCGGGGGGCCGCCCACCAGGGCTGGGGCTATCGTGCGAAACAAAGCCAATCTGCAGGAGGTAGGGTGGATGCTAACTGCTGGTCGGAAAGAGGGTTATGAGAGAAAGTGCGGATCGTGCCTGCGCGTAAAACAAAGCCAATTCTGTCAGGCGTCGGAAAAAACGCCTTGCGGCGTCACTACGAACAAAGGCCGGTATGAAACAAAGCCAATCTCCCCTGTCAGGCAGATGGTGTGCATGGCACACCCTACGGGAGGGCCAAGGAGGGTCTTTGCGAAACAAAGCCAATTTCCAGGCTGGGTGGTGTGCGAAACAAAGCCAATTTGCTGCTGGGACAATGGTGGGCACAGCCCACCCTACACGACAGGCGGATTGCGCGAAACAAAGCCAATTTCTGGCCGCGGCTACCGTGCGAAACAAAGCCAATCTGAATGTAACTGTTTTACAGGCAGTGATTTATGGCACAGGCAGGCATGTCGCTTGGGGGCGGGCGAGACTGAGGCAGCGGGGAATTCTGCTTGCCTGGGGGCGGGGGTGGTGTATTCTCGGCGTTGGTAGCAGGGTAGCATTCTTTGGAGTTCTATGGAGATCAGGATAGAGAGTCTCATTGAAGGTGCACGACGGGCCCGGGGAACGGTAGTCATCATAGATGTTTTCCGGGCTTTCACGACGGCGGCGGTTGCGCTGGCGCGTGGGGCCAGCCGGATTGTCATGGTTGCCGAGCCGGATGATGCACTGCGACTTCGGGATAACGGCGTTGGGGAGGTGTGCGTAGGCGAGGTGGACGGCAAGCGGCCGGAGGGCTTTGATTTCGGCAATTCGCCCCATGATATGGCACGAGCCCCGTTGAAAGATAAGGTCGTCATCCAGTCGACGCGGGCGGGGACTGTTGGGGTCGAGGCGGCGACAGGCGCGACGGCGATCTATGCCGGATCGCTCGTCACGGCCAAGGCCACGGCGCGGGCCATCCTGGACGAGGCCCCCCCGCTGGTCACGATTGTGGCCATGGGATACAACGGGCTGATACGCACGGATGAGGATGAGCTGTGCGCCCTGTACCTGCGGAACCTGCTGCAGGGCCGCCAACAGGATACGCACGCGATCCGGACACTCGTGCTGCAGAGCGGCGAGATTGCCAGGCTGGCCGAGCCCGATCCGCCGCACTGCTATCCGCAGGACGTCGAGATGGCGCTGGAAATCGACAAGTATGACTTCGCCATTCGCATCGTCCGGCAGGACAATCTTCTTGTGGCGAGGCAACACGAATGAGTGAATGGACGATTCAGAAGCTCCTGACGTGGACGACGGAGTACCTGACGCAGAAAGGGGTGGACGCACCCCGCCTCAGCGCAGAGCTTCTGCTGTCCAGCGTGCTCGGGTTGAAACGGATCGAGCTCTACACGCAATACAACCGCGTCGTCGAGGAGGAGTACTTGGCCAAGCTGCGAGAGCTGGTCAAGCGTGCCGGCCAGCACGAGCCCATCGCCTACCTCGTCGGCAGGACGGAGTTCTACTCCATTGAATTCGAGGTCACGCCCGACTGCCTGATTCCCCGGCCGGAGACCGAGCTGCTCGTGCAGCGGGCCATCGAATTTCTCCGGCAGCGCACGGGGCCCCGCCACGTCTGCGACCTGTGCACGGGCTGCGGCACAATCGCGGTCGCCGTCGCGAAGAACGTGCCGGACGCACGCGTCGTCGCCACGGATCTCTCGGAGGCCGCACTGGGCGTGGCCGCCAGGAACATCAAAAAGTATCAACTCGAAGACCGGATCGAGCTGCTCCACGGCGACCTGTTTGAGCCGCTGCTCCCGCCGCTCGACGTGACGCAGTTCGACCTGATCGCGTGCAATCCGCCCTACGTCAGCGCCGCCGAATACGAGGAACTGGAGAAAAACGTGAAGGATTACGAGCCTCGGCTCGCCCTGTACGGCGGGCAGGACGGCCTGGACATCTATCGCAGAATCAGCGAGCAGGTGGGCCGCTTCCTGAAGCCCGACGGCGCCCTGCTCCTGGAGATCGGCTACACCCAGGGCCCCGCCGTCCGCGAGCTTCTGGAGAAGACGGGTCTATTCCCGTCCATCAAGGTGGACAAAGACATGATCGGCCACGACCGTGTCGTGACGGGGCAAAGAAAAAGTGGCAGTCAATAACAGATGACCGCGTGGACGTCGTAGCCGGTGAGGCGTTTTCGGCCGTTGAGGGCTTTGAGTTCCACGAGACAGGCGACGCCGACGATTTTGCCGCCGACTTTTTCGACGAGGTGGCAGGCCGCTCGCATCGTGCCGCCGGTGGCGAGGAGATCATCCACCATGAGCACCTTCGCTCCCGGGCGCAGCGCATCGCGGTGCATCTCCAGCGTGTCCACGCCGTACTCGAGCTCGTAGGTGGCGCTCTCCGTTTGCCAGGGCAGCTTGCCCTTCTTGCGGATGGGGACAAAGCCGGCGCGAAGCCTGGCGGCCGCGGCGGCTCCGAAGATGAATCCGCGAGCCTCGACAGCGGCGACATACTCAACGCCCGCGTCCTCGAATGGCTCGCACATGGCGTCGATCGCGGCCGGGAAGGCCTGCGGATCGGCCAACAGTGGCGTGATGTCCCGGAACAGGATGCCCTTCTTCGGCCAGTCCGGAATGTCACGAATGAATCGTGCCAGGGCGATGCGTTCGGTCGTCATCGGCCCCTCCTTGGATTTACGATTTACAATTGATGATTTACGATTCAGCCTTTACGCGGCTGACACAATTCGATGAGCTGATGGAGAAACCATCGCGCTCACTCGCATAAATCATAAATCATAAATCGCAAATCGTAAATACCGAAATCCGGCTATTCCGCTTCCATGTACTCGTAGAGGCTGATCAGGGCATCGCGCCGGATCTGCCGAATGCGTTCGCGGGTCAGGCCCAGCTTCTTGCCGATCTCCTTGAGGGTGAGGGGGCGGCCGCCATCCAAGCCGTAATGCAGCCGAAGCACCTCGGCCTCTCGCGGCTCGATCTCATCGAGCAGCATGATGGCCTTGGCCTTTTCCTCGTCCTGGACGAGGGAGTCCTCCGGCTGGCCGGCGTGCTCATCCTCCAGCGTCGATTCGAGCACCTGGTTCTCGTCCTGGTCGTCGCCGTTGAGGCTTTCCCCGGCGTTGCTGAGCACCTCGACGATGTGATGGATGACGTTGGCCTTGCGCAGCGGCATGTGCATCAGGTGGGCCATCTCCTCGACGCTCAGCTTCCTGCCGAGCCGGCCCTCCACTTCCGCCGCCGTGTGACGCCACTGGTTGATCAGCGAGACCATGTACGTCGGCACGTGCACCGGCTGCACGTTCTCCAGCAGGGCCCGCTTGATGCCCTGCTTGATCCACCACGCCGCGTACGTGCTGAAGCGCGTGCCCCGCTCGGGATCGAAGTAGTCCACCGCCTTGATCAGGCCGAGGTTGCCTTCCTCTATCAGGTCGCTCAGACCCATGCCCCGCCCGGCGTACTTCTTGGCAATGTTGACCACCAGCCGCAGATTGCTTCGCACGAGCTGCTCGCGGGCCAAGGGGTCGTTGTCCTCCACCACCCGCTTGCCCAGCTCGTACTCCTGCTCCCACGTCAGCAGTGATGACTCGTCGATTTCCTTGAGATAATCTTTGAGAGTTGCATCGAAAACGATAGTGTCCTCCCGCCCGACTGCGAGCCTCTCGGCCCCAGCCACCAAGGGCAAATTCGGTTACCACCCGTCCTCAGTCACGATACGTTTTTTGGCTTCCAGCCCCATTTCTGCGGCGGGCCCGAGTACAGGCGAATCATCATTCGCCCTACCGCCCGCCCAGTCGAAATCCGTTGGCAATATCGTCCAGTGGGGCCTGCCGGTTTAGTCTTCGGACGAAGACACCTCGCAATCTCGGACATCCCTGCACAAATCCCATATTCAGTGTCTCTACAGGCCTCAAAGCCCATACCACCGGAGGCAAGCCAAAGAAATTCGGACCTTCAGGGAGCTAAGGAGCGGATCTACGGGAGTGACAGGATTTGGCGGAAGTCAGCAGCCGACATGCCTTCTTGCAGGAGGAAACACTCCGCCAGAATGGGTATGAGTCGTCCGGCATCCCCCATAAAAGACCGAGGCCTGTGTCAGATCGACACAGGCCTCGGGTTCGTGCCATTGCACGGAGGGTGCTGTGAGCAGGTCCCACGGCGCAGGAGAAACACCTGCCTCGACGCCGCGGTACACCGCCTCAATTACCCTTGTTAACAGACTACTTCTTGATCAACCGGACGTCGTCGACGTAGAACGTCCCGGGTCCCGGCCGCCCAGCCAAAGCACCGACGCCGACCTTCGCGGCAGACGTCGTCTTCACGCCGTTGGCACTGAAGAGCTGCAGAGGAACTACCCAGTTCGCCCACTCACCGTTCGACAGACCGCTCATGTCCTTGTAGGTAGCCAGGAACATGGCGCCACCGGTGTCCGCCACCGCGACAAACAGCCAGTCGGTGTAGTTCTTGGGAGCGCCCTTGACCCACACCGAGATCGCGTTGGCGCCGCCTCGGGTCAGATCCTTGTACGGCGGAGTGACGCTGGCCGCACCGGCACAGGGTACAACACGCGTGTTGTACTTAAGCTGCAGGGACTGACCGCCAGCGTGGGCGGCGCTGGATGCGAGAGACGCCGACACAACGGCATCGCCCTTCCAGGCATCCGGCAGCAAACTCGTGGGAACGTACCCAGCGACGCTCTTGATCTCAAGCGGGCTGAGTGCGTAGTTGTAGATGCGAGCATCCGCAACGTTGCCTGCGAAGGAGTTGGCGGCCGTTACACGCTTGCCAATGAAGACGCGGTCGCCGCGGATCGACAGATCCATTACATTGGACTTGCCGGTATCGGTGTCCTTGGCAAGGCCGTCGCCATAGTACTTGATGGTGGTTCCATCATAGGTCATGGCATAGTGGTGCCACTCGAGAGACTCTTGATCCGTGAAGATCGTCTCTTCCCAGCACCAGGCATGGGCGCCGACGCCGCCGGGCCCGCCAATGACGTCGATATTGAAGTGGCTGCCGCAGTCACCGCCGCCGGCCTCGGTCCCGGTGAACCCGAAGATCAGGGTCCAGTCCGGAATGTTCGTGTGGTCGGCCTTGGCCCAGCAGGCAATCGTTGTCGGCATCTTGCCACTGAGAACCGACTGCGCCGATTTCCACATACTGGTTGTCCCCGCCGGGCAGGCTCAGGACCTTACCCATAATGGGGTCATCCTCGAAACCGCCGGTGCCAATCATCTTGCCATCATGGCCCTTGCCGGAGCTGTCGACGAGATCGCCGTTGAGCTTCCACAGGCCAATCGGCGCCTTCGGCGCCACGTTCGCGAATTCATAGCTCTCGAAATCGTCGATGAGGCTGTAATCCGAAACCTTGAAGCTCCAGACCGCGCCATCTCCCAGGACGCCTTCATTGGGGTCGCCGACCTCGTCCACACGCCAGTAGTAGGTCTTGCCAAGCGTGAGGTCGCCCGGCTTGAACGACGTCTCGGTCTTCCGGCCCTTGTACTCCTTCGACGTGGTCGTAGCACCGGTCACAGCCGATGCGCTCTCGCCGAAGTACACGTCGTGAGCCAGCGCTTTGCCGCTCATGGCAGCGCCCCACTTGAGCTCGGGCGCGAAATAGACGCCCGTGGCGCCGTCGGCAGGACTCGGACTCACAGCCCACAGGTCGCTGGACGGTTCAAGATAGCCGCCACCGATGACCTGCTGCGCAGACCCGGACCTTGCCAGGCCACCGAGCAGTTGTCGCCGCCGCCGCCTTCTTTCCAGAGGGCCTCAATGAAGTACACGCCGGCATCCAGCTTCATCGTCGCGGACTTCTGGGTGGCCTGCCAATCGAAGGCCCGATCCGCGGTCCAGCCCCACACGGCGGCAATCATCTTCGCCTTGCCGGGGTGAGAACCGAAGAACAACTGAGAGTCATCATCGCTGGCGACCCAGAAGGTGTAGTCGCCGGCGACCGGGACATGCAGCCACGCCGACAGGCGTCCGCCGTAGTTGTCGGCGAAATCGGGCGGCGTCCTGAGCTCCGTCACCTCATCGGCCCAACTCGGAGAGAACGGGTAGTTCGGGTCGCTGAGCAGATTGGCCACTGCCGTGCCGCCGACGTTCTCCCACACCTGACGCTTGGCAGTGCCAAGGCCCGGGAGGGTGGTCGTGAAGCTCCACACATCGCCGACGAACTTGTTGCCCATGGCGTCGATCTCATCGACACGCCAGTAGTAGACTGTATTGCGCTCCAGAGCGTCGGCAACGGCAAAAGAGTTCTCCGCCTGGTTGCCCTTGAAGACACCGGCATCACCGGCAGTCACGAGATTCGGGTCCGTCCCGAAGTACACATCGTGCGTGGGCGAGTTCTGGCCGGCCTTCCAACTCAGGGTCGGCTTCTCCACAATGAAGGTGGCGTCATCGACCGGATTCGGCACTGTCGCCTTCACCGGCATCACTGTGAAGCTCCACACCTTGCCCGGGTACACGGTGCCATCGGCTGCGACCGCGTCCACGCGCCAGTAGTACTTGGCGCCCGGTTCAAGCACCGGCTGCACGTATATCGACGCTACCGGCGGCACAGGCATCTTGAACTCCGCCTGGCCCGGCTCCGGGTTCGTGCCGAAATACACATTTTGCGTCTTGGCGGCGCCACTGGCCGTCCACCGGAATATGGGGGTTACCACATCCACGGTTCCATCCGCCGGCACGGGACCATAGGCCTCGAGGCCCCGGTACTCTGCGGCACGAATGATGTCCTCGACGGGAGGACGACCGGGCCGGTCGTAGAGCCGGACGAAGCCTCGGTACCAGTCGCCGGGGACGAAGAACTTTGCCCACGCGGCGGCGTTACCGGCACCATCCGTAGCCAGCGCGACACTGACCTTGGAGGCGGGCGTTGCCCTGAGGGAGGCCCATGTTGCGGTCAACCCCCACGCGGCACCGGCGCCCGTGATCTGCACCGTATTGCCGCTGTCCCACACGAGGTCCGTGCCGATTCCCAGAATGGCGTTTTGTGCTGCTGTCTGCGGATTGTCCCACGTGCCATCGGTATGTGCGATGTCCCAGAAGGGAATATCCGCATAGAACACGATCTTGCCGCCGGCATCCAGATACTTCCGGAGGGTGCAAGTCGCGTCTGGTGTCTCGACTACCGTGTTGGGGACATTGTCGCGGGCGAGCACGACCACGCTCAATGCCTTATCGGCAATGTGGCCGTCCATCCACGTCTTGAGCTGATCGGCGTCCAGAAGCGTGTACCCGGCCGCTACGCAGCCATCCCGCACGACGATGGACGAGTCATTGTCGGCCCAGCCCGTCCGACAGCGCGCGTCCCAGTAGACCGCACGATCCCAGTCCGCCGCCTGCGCGACGCTCACCGTGCAGACCAAGCCCAAGGCAAACACATAAAGCAGTTTTCGATACATGACGATCCTCCTCACCAAAAGATAGTGTCCCGTGCCCTTGACCACGCGCCAAGGCACAATTCCCTCCAACCGGAATTCTGAATGCCGCGCACCTTCCGCTCTTCGGTGGGCGCTCGCCCTGCCGCACCGACGCGACGCTCCCCCCACGCATCAGATCACAATGGATGCGTCTCTTCACCTCCTTTCCAATAGAAATCGCAGATGACGTGCCCAATTCAAATCAAGTACCCTCTTCCTGCTTGTCAGATCAACGGTGGGACTTCTCATCGCGCACGACAGAATGCCTCCTGCGAAAGTCCAGTGCGCATGTACCCGTCCTCCATCACGAGACACGTGCATGTCCCATAACGATAATTCTATGCAACGCTCTCCAGCGTGTCAAGAAATATGAGGGAACTCGCAGGAATTAGTGACCACGGCGGCCTGCCATCAGGTGATAAGCCCTTTGTATACATGCACTTATGGCCGCGTCTCCTTTTCCGCCCGTCACCGTCTTTTCTACTGACGCGGTTGCTTCTGCGATTGCCACTTTGCCACGCACAGGGCCTGCCGATCAGCGGGTCTCGTTGAACATCTTCTTGTCCCGCAGGATGTGGTGGTAGTGCTGGGCGAAGCGGTGGGCCTCGTCACGGACGTACTGCAGGAGTTTGCGGACGGGGGAATGGGCCGGCAGCTTCAACGGCTGCGAGCTGCCCTGGAGGTAAATGTCCTCCTCGCGTTTGGCGATGGAGGCGATCTTGGTGTGAGGCATCTCGACGTCCTCCTCGCCACTGGCCATGGCCTCGGTGATCATCTCCTGGAATGCGGCCTCGGCAGCTCTCAGGTGGCCGAGCCCGCCGTCAATGAGGATAAGATCGGGCCAGAGTTCCTCGCCCCGAAGGGCGTACTTGTAGCGCCGCCGGACGACCTCGGCGATCATGGCGTAATCATCGATCCCGTGGACAGTTCGGATGCGGAATCGGCGGTAGCCGCTCTTGAAGGGCCGGCCGTCGATGAATTTGACCAGCGAGCCAACGGCTTCCTCCCCGCTGATGTTGGCGATGTCGATGCCTTCGATGATGCGGACTTGGTTCGGCGTCTGCAGGATGTCGCGGAGCTTGACGAGGGCCTCAGTGGGATCGGCGGCAAAGACTTCCGGCTGGACGTGCTCATCCGGCGTGCCACGGTCATCGAGGCTCTCAATCAGCCGGATACGGTCGCGGAACATCCCCGCCTTCTCGTATTCGAAGTGCTTCGATGCCTCTTCCATCTGTACCTGCAGCTCGCGCAGCACAATGGATCGCTTCGAGCGGAGGAATCGGATCATATCGCGGATGCTCTTGCGGTACTCGGCTTTGTCAATCCGGGCACCGCACGGGGCGGTGCACTGCCGGATATGGTAGAGCAGGCACGGCCGAAAGAACGGACGCTTGGGATCATCCTCCCGGATATCCAGACTGCACGTGCGAAACCGAAAGATCTTCTGCAATTCGACGAGCACGCCCCGCAGGTCGGTGGCGCTGGCAAAAGGTCCAAACAGGCGAGTGCCACTGTGTTGCGGCTTGCGGGTGATATAGACGCCCGGGAAGTCCTCGCGGATCGTGATCTCCAGGTACGGGAACGTCTTGTCGTCCATCAGGTCGATGTTGTAGGGCGGACGGATGTCCTTGATCAGCCGGGCCTCCTTGAGCATGGCATCGACCTCCGACTCCGTCTCCAGGTAGTCGACCGACTGGACCTTGGCGACCATTTCCACGATATGCGGCCCGCGCGAGGCCTCCAGATTGCTCGACGGCTGAAAGTAGCTCGATACGCGAGAGCGCAGATTTTTAGCTTTGCCGATGTAAAGAACAACTTCATCGACGCCCTTCATGAAGTACACGCCGGGAACCGTCGGGAGTTCCTTGACCCGCTGTCGAATCGCTTCGAGCCTGCCGTTATCGCCGTTGTCTGCCATGGACCCCTGTTTTCAGTACTGCCAAGACCTTCTCCTTCCCCATCGCTGATCTATTATAAAGGTACGCCGGCGGCCGCAAAAGAGTTTGACCTCCGGCAACATCCGATAGCGGCGCGGGGAAGTTGGGCTGCCTGGGAGTATATCGTCAGCGCCACGCACTCGCTTTCCCCCGCGGTCAGGTGATTCTCTCGATCCAAGGTACATGCTTAACGTGAGAAGGTACAGTCCGGGTGGCACGGGCAAACTCGTTTGCCCGTGGGGTTTCGCGGGATCAGGCTCCGCTGAAGCAGCACCGTCAAACGAGTTGGCTTCGTCCCAAATCCTTGAGATCGAGCCTGTGCAAGCTGCGCAGTCGGGTGGCAGCGTCAAGGCCGAAGGCCTTGGCGATGGCGAATGGGCAAGACCATCGCCAAGCTGCGCTTGACGCTGCCACCCAAAACTCAACAACTTGGGACGAACCCAACGAGTTTGGCGGCGCCACCCAAGGCGAGGGGGCATCGGGTCAGGCATGTACCGGGCCCGAAGAGCCGGAACTGTCGCTCGACGAAAGGTATGCAAGAGGCGGATGAATCGGGAATAGGGATAGCTTGAAGAGTTGGGAAGTCGCGGCAGGCATCACCCTCCTCCGGGTGATTGCTGCCGCTATCGCTCGGCCATGCTGCTGCGAGTACGGGTCTGCAGGCCGTAACAATCCTCAGCAATGATGACCGAGCGAATCTCCTCGGCGAGGCCTGCGGTCACAGGCAACAACGCTGCACATCCGCGTTTCGCCAATAGAAATAACAGGCAGACGGCTGAGTCTTAATCGGGGAAACCCTGAATCCCTGGTGGTGTTTTGCTCACATCGTTCCGACATATCGCATAGAGTCCCGAAAAATGTGCGACAAGGCTCTTGGCAAAGAGGCACACACGGATGACAATAGCGGCTCGCGTAGTTCGCCAACGGGAGAAAGGATGAAACCGGGCATGCATTTGAAGACAGCCGATACGATTGTCTTCATCGGTGACAGCATCACCGATGCGGAGCGGCACCGCCAGGCCTACAAGCCGCTCGGGCTCGGCTATGTGCACTTCGTCGGCAACCTCCTGTGGGCCAGACGCCCGGAACTGAACCTGTCCATCGTCAATACGGGCGTCAGTGGAGATACGATCCGCGACCTGGAACATCGATGGGAGAAGGATTGCATCGCGCATGGGCCGAACGTCGTCTGTATCCTCGTGGGCATCAATGACGTGTGGCAGTTGACGATGGAACCTGCGCTTGCCCGGACG
This sequence comes from Sedimentisphaerales bacterium, assembly GCA_963708075.1. Lineage (GTDB taxonomy): Bacteria > Planctomycetota > Phycisphaerae > Sedimentisphaerales > Anaerobacaceae > PLanc-01. The sequence goes on along the minus strand of OY970194.1, from coordinate 6,324,303 downwards.
GCCTCAACTCCGAGTGAATACGAAGTAACATATGACGAGTTACTTTCACGCACGAAGAAGCGGTACGATTGTCAATTCGTGCTGATGGAGCCGTTCATGTTCTGCCGGGACCGAAGCAACGCGGTATTCAACGCACTGATGTCATATATTGAGATCGTGCGTGGATTGGCGGCCAAATACAATGCCGTGCTGGTGCCTCTGCAGCAGGAAATCGATCGGCAGATCGCAGAAATCCCGCCGGAAAAGTGGTCCGGCGATGCGGTGCATCCTTACCTTTGGGCACATGCGTGGATCGCGCTGCGCTGGCTGGAAGCCACGGGTTTGTAGTCGTGTGTCACCGCGCGAAAAAATTTTTTGCTTCATAGATTCAGGCATCGCAAGGACTAAGAGAAAAGCTGTGATGCAAACGAGCAGAATTCTGATTTTTTCACCTTTACACGTGACCGGATTGTCATTAGTCTGCCGATACAGTTTTTATGAACGTAGCAACTATATCTGGGGATATCCCAGTTCTCCCTGACTATATGTAGTGGGTCTTATATTTTCCGCATGGAGGCGCATAATGTCGTACAGATTTGATCCTGAGAACCCGTTCAAGGAGGAGCGAACGCGAGCGAAGGTGGCTTTCCAGGGTCATAACGGGAGAGGTCTGACCATGGAGCACCACTTCTCGACGCCGGGCGTGCACCCCTTCGAGCAGCTCGAATGGGAGAAGCGCTCCGCCAAGATCGCCAGCGATAGCGGCGAGGCCATCTTCGAGCAGGACAACATCGAGGTTCCGGTCAACTGGAGCCAGTTGGCCACCAAGGTCGTGGTCAGCAAGTACTTCTATGGCGACATTGAGGGCGGCCAGCGGGAGCACTCCGTCAAGCAGCTCGTGCACCGCGTCTGCAAGACCATTGCCGACTGGGGTTTCAAGGATGGCTACTTCGCCACCGAGGCCGACGCGGAGATCTTCTACAACGAGCTGACCTGGCTGTGCGTGAATCAGTACGGGTCGTTCAATTCGCCCGTCTGGTTCAATGTCGGCCTGTACGATGTCTACGGCATCGCCGGCGGCAAGCACAACTTCCACTGGGACTCGCAGGAACAGACGGCGGTGCCCTGCCAGAACAGCTACGAGTACCCGCAGGCCTCGGCCTGCTTCATCCAGTCGGTCAAAGACTCGATGGAAGACATCATGCGTCTGGCCACGAGCGAGGCGATGCTCTTCAAGCACGGCTCCGGCACCGGAACCGACCTATCGACGCTGCGCAGCAGCCGGGAGAAGCTCGCCGGCGGCGGCAAGCCCTCCGGCCCGCTGAGCTTCATGCGGGTGTACGACCAGATCGCGGCGGTCATCAAGTCCGGCGGCAAGACCCGCCGGGCGGCCAAGATGCAGTCGCTCAAGATCGACCCACCCGGACATCAAGGAATTCATCACCTGCAAGACCGTGAGGAAAAGAAGGCCTGGGCGCTCATCGACGCCGGCTACAGCGGCGAGTACAACAGCGAAGCCTACGACAGCGTGATGTTCCAGAACTCCAATCTCTCCGTGCGGGTGACGGATGAGTTCATGCAGGCCGTGGAGAAGGATGACACGCTGGGCCACCCACGCCGTCACGACCGGCGAGAAGCTGGACGAGCACTCCGCCCGCGAGCTGATGGAGCTGATCGCCGAAGGCACGCGGATCTGCGGCGACCCCGGCGTCCAGTACCACAGCACGATCAACCGCTGGCACACCTGCCCGAACTCCGGGCCGATCAACGCCTCCAATCCGTGCAGCGAGTACATGTTCGTCGATGACTCGGCCTGCAACCTGGCCTCGCTGAACCTGATGAAATTCCGCAAGGAAGACGGGGCGTTCGACGTCGAAGGCGTTCAAGAAGGCCGTCCGCCTGTTCATCATCGCCCAGGAAATCCTGGTCGATGACGGCAGCTACCCGGACAAGCCCATCACGACCAACAGCCATCGATTCCGGCCGCTGGGCCTGGGCTTTGCCAACCTTGGCTCGCTGATCATGAGCCTGGCCCTGCCCTACGATTCCGACCAGGCCCGTGCCGCTGGCCGCCGCCGTCAGCGCCATCATGACCGGCACCGCCTACGCCGTCAGTGCGGAGATCGCCCAGTTGAAAGGTCCCTTCGAGGAATTCGAGAAGAACAAGGAGCCGATGCTCAAGGTCATCAACATGCACCGCCAGCACGCCCACAATATCCCCGAGACGCACTGCCCGGACTATCTGCGCCATGCCGCCAAGGACGCCTGGGATGAGGCCGTCGACGCCGGCACGAAGTTCGGCTTCCGCAACGCCCAGACGACGGTCCTGGCCCCGACCGGGCACGATCGGCTTCATGATGGATTGCGACACGACCGGCGTCGAGCCGGATATCGCCCTGGTCAAGTACAAGCTGCTGGCCGGCGGCGGCATGCTCAAGCTCGTCAACAAGACCGTCCCGATGGCCCTCGAGCGGCTGGGCTACACGCCGGAGGACATCAAGGCCATCTGCGACTACATCGACAAGCAGGAGACGATCGAAGGCGCGCCGAAGCTCTCGCGCGGACCATCTGCCGGTGTTCGACTGTGCCTTCAAGCCCAAGAACGGCAAGCGGTTCATCCATTATATGGCGCATCTGAAGATGATGGCCGCCGTGCAGCCGTTCATCTCCGGGGCGATCAGCAAGACGATCAACATGCCCAAGGAGAGCACGACCGAAGAGATCATGGCCGCCTACATGGAGGGCTGGAAGCTCGGGCTCAAGGCCGTCGCCATCTACCGGGACGGCTCCAAGCGGCTCCAGCCCGTCTCGACGGAAAAGCATGACAAGCGTAAGGAAGAGAAGGCCAAGGCGGCTGCCGAGGTCCCGCCGGCCCGGCCGTTCAGAAGAAGGCTGCCGGACACGCGGCACAGCATTACGCACAAATTTTCTGTCGCAGGACATGAAGGCTACCTGACGGTGGGGCTATACGAGGATGGCCAGCCTGGTGAGTTGTTTATCACCATGGCCAAGGAGGGCAGCACCGTCGGGGGCCTCATGGATGTCATCGGCACGTGCACGTCGATGGCCCTGCAGTACGGCGTGCCGCTGATTACGCTGGTGGACAAGTTCCGCCACGCCCGGTTCGAGCCTTCCGGCATGACCAGCAACAGGGATATCCCGTTCGCCAAGAGCCTGATCGACTACATCTTCTGCTGGCTGGGCTGCCAGTTCATCCCCGGCTACGCCGACAAGAACATGCCCAACCGGACCCGGACGATCCGCGACGCGGCAATAACGGCAACGTCACGACCGCCCGGGAGCTGGTCGAAAAGACGAAGGACCTGGCCCACAAGATCGCCGAAGCCAAGGCGGCGGGAAACAACAACCACAACAACGGCAAGAAGAGCAAAGGCGGACGACCCCAAGACCGCGGAAACCGCCTCCCCGGGCAAGCAAACCTACGCGCTCCCCACAGACCGCTTAGCCGTGCGGGCAAACAGACTGACCACGCTCGTCGGCTCCACGACCACGCCTGCAGAAGGCGAGGTCCAGGCCGAGGCGGCGATCATGCAGCAGTTCAACGCCCAGTTCGAGCACTTCGGCGATGACGCCCCCGCCTGCGACATCTGCGGCTCGATCACCGTCCGCAACGGAACCTGCTACAAATGCTTCAACTGCGGCAACTCCATGGGGTGCTCCTGAGATTGATGATTGATGATTTGGGAGGACGATTCCACACCCGGTCTACAAGGCGGGCGGCTTCGCTCCACTCCCATCGATCAGGCATCTTCCTTGACGTATGTGGAGATGCCGTTGACCATGTTCCGAACGTCCTCCAAGAGTTGCGCGAGTTCGTCCGGGTCCATTTCGACGAAAGGCATGTAGTCATCCTGCTGTCTTTCGTTGAAGGCTTGATGCAAGGTCCGTGAATACTCCTTCGGAAGAACGCCGGTCCGAATGAATTCCTTGTCGAAAAAGGCGATTACGGCGGAGTGCTTTGAATAGTCCAGGTGCTTTGTCAGGAGAACTGCAACGGCCGAATAGAAGGCAGCATAGTACATTCGGTTGGCAGCACTTCTGTAACGGCTGGCATCCAGCAGGAGTTCTGCGTCCTTCAGAGCCTCATTGGCTTCGTTCAGGCGATACTCGATCAAAGCTTGGATGTCCTGCTCTCTCATGCGGCGATCTCGACACCGTCTCGGCGGACGGTCCGGGCGAATTCCGAGGCGGACAGAGGGCCTCGCTCGAATGCTTCCTGGCTCACGATCACGACAGAGACCACATAGCCCTCTTCCAGGCTCAATTCCCAGGCGCGATCCAGGATTTGGCGTTTGGCCGTTCGAGTTACTTCCCGTAATTCGACGAGCAGATCAAGGTCCGATCCGAGATCCTCATCGCCTCTGACGCGTGAGCCGTAGGCATATGCTCGAACGACTTCAATGTCCGGGCTGAGCCCATCTATGAGTCTCCTGGCCACCTGGCTGATGTGTCCGGTCATTGTGTTGCTCTCTTCAATAGGATTGAACGCCACTGCTGTAAGTATAGGAAGCCTCTCCTGTTGCGTCAATGGCGATTGCGGTGCCGGGACAACCTTGGCCCCGCTGGGGCACCTGGCTCTGGAGCCATCCTGCCCGTCGGAAATGTTGTACGGGGTCGCGAAACCGGGTGAACCAAAATCATCGGAATTCGTTATAAAATGGTTGACATCGGGCGGAAGGTTGCTACAATTCAGGGTTTCTATGCCTAAAAGAGAAGAGAGTATGCCTATGAAGACGTACATGGCCAAAATGCAAGAGGTGGAGCGCAAGTGGGTGTTGTTCGACGCCGACGGGGCGGTTCTGGGCCGGCTGGCGGCGAAGATCGCGCCGTACCTGATGGGCAAGACGAAGGTGACGTACACGCCCCAGGCGGACTGCGGCGATTTCGTGATCGTGATCAACGCCGAAAAGGTGCGCATGACCGGCAACAAGGAAGAGACGAAGGAATATGACTGGTACACCGGCTATCCGGGCGGTCACAAATACAGGAGCTACCAGCATCAGAAGGAGATGAGGCCGGCAGAGGTCATCGAGCTGGCGGTCCGCCGAATGCTGCCGAAGACCCGGTCGGGCCGGTTCATGTTCCGAAGGCTCAAGGTATACGCTGGTCCCACACACGCGCACCAGGCGCAGCAACCTCAAAAGATCGAGTTATAAGCGGAATAGACGAATATGGCAGACATGCAGGAACAGAACGCAGCGGTCGAGCAGAAACCGAAGACGGAAGCCCCCGAGCCGAAGCAAACCATTCGATCGGGCAACCAGGGCAAGCAGAAGTACGGCTACTGGTGGGGCACTGGGCGACGCAAGACCTCCGTGGCACGCGTGCGGATTCGCCCGGGCAGCGGAAAGCTCGTCATCAATAAGCGAGAGTTGGACAAGTACTTCCTGAGAGAGCAGGACCGCTCGGCTGTCCTGGCGCCGCTCAAGGCCGTCAATGCCGAGAAGGCCTTCGACGTATTCGTCAACGTCAAAGGCGGCGGAATCACCGGCCAGGCCGGCGCTGCCCTGCTGGGAGTGGCGAGAGCTCTGAAGAGCTACGACGAGAACTACCTCCAGACCCTGCGCGACAGCGGACACCTGACCCGCGACCCGAGAATGGTCGAGAGGAAGAAGCCCGGGCAGGCAGGCGCCAGGCGGAGATTCCAGTTCTCGAAACGTTAATCAACGTCCAACAACTTACTGGATTATGACAGCCGCCGAGGTAACCTTAGCGGCTGTTTTCTTAGGTGGGTCGTGTGTCCTCGCACGACACGTGGCATGGGCATCCAGCCCATGTATTCGGGACCACGGGCAAGATCCCGTGCTACTTCAGGCGAGCGGGGACGCTCGCCCTACAGGGGATGACTATGATACGAGTTGCCATCATTGGCGCCAGCGGGTATACGGGCGCCGAGTCCATTCGAATCATCCTGCGGCATGGCGAGGCCAAAGTGACCTACCTGACCGCCCTGCCGGAGGAATGCGGGCCGATGCAGGAGATCTTTCCGGAGTTCCGGGGCCGCTGCGAGCTGCCCGTTGAGCCGCTGGACCTGAAGAAGCTTGCCGACTCGGCGGACGTGGCTCTGTGCTGCCTGCCGCACAAGGTCTCGATGCAGTTCGTGCCAGAGTTGCTCAAAGCCGGCGTCAAGGTGATCGACTTCAGCGCCGATTACCGGCTCAAGGACGTGAAGGTGTACGAGCAGTTCTACAAGACGCCTCACACCGACACGGCGAACCTGGCCAAGGCGGTGTACGGGCTGCCCGAGCTGTTCCGCAAGCAGATCAAGAAGACCAAGCTGGTGGCGAACCCCGGCTGCTTCCCGACTTGCTCGATGCTCGCGCTGGCCCCCCTGCTGCGGGAAAGCCTCGTGGAAACGAGCTCCATGATCGTCAATTCCGTGACGGGTGTCTCCGGCGGCGGCAAGAACGCCACGCCGAAGTTCCATTTCCCGTACATGAACGAGAACCTCTACGCCTACGGGATCGGCGTTCATCGGCACATGCCCGAGATGGAGCAGATCGCCGGCGAAGTGGCGGGCTCGCCCGTGCGAATCCTGTTTCAGCCGCACGTGGGTCCGTTCGACCGCGGCATGCTCGCGACCGTGTACTGCAGGCCCAAGGCCGAAGTGAAGAGCGAGCAGCTCCTGTCGCTGTACGCTGATTTCTACAAACGCGAGCACTTCGTCCAGGTCTGCAAGGGCGCCCCGGCGGTCAAGGATGTCACGGGAACGAACTACTGTCACCTGTTCCCAACGGTCGTCAAAGACACGGTCGTGGTCTTCTCCGTGATCGACAACCTGACCAAAGGCGCCTCCGGCCAGGCGATCCAGAACATGAACATCCTCTTCGGCGTCGAGGAGACGATGGGGCTGAAATAGGCAATCCACATGTCACGGGACACTATGGATCGACTCGATGAAATCTGCCGCAAAAGGGAACAGGCACACAAGAAGCTGCTGTTCATGAAATCCAGGGTCTATAGGGCTTTCCTGGAGATGGAGAAGGCCGCGTATGAGGACGGGGCCCTGCCGAAGAAACAGAAAGAACTTATTGCCGTAGGTATCTCCGTCGTGATCGATTGCGAGTCGTGCATGCAATGGCACATCGAGCAGGCGGCCAAGGCGGGGGCCACGCAGCAGGAGGTCCTGGAGGCCGTGGAGGTCGGCATCGAGATGGGCGGCGGCCCGGCCACGGTCTCCGCACGGTTCGCACTCGATGTGATGGACAAGGCGTTTGCGGGGCAATTGGATAATGAGCGATGGCGTGCAGTATGTGTGGAAGTGGTAGACATGCTGCCAAAGCTCGACTCTGCGTAAGTCGCCATCACACGTGAGTAGTGAAGGTATATGAGAGCCAATATATTGAGGATCGCCGCGTGTCAGTTTGCCGTCAGCGAGTCGGTGGCGGAGAATGCCCGCCATATCCGCCGGTTCATGCAGAAGGCTCGCGAGGCGGATGCGGACATCGTGCACTTCTCCGAGTGCGCGTTGAGCGGGTATGCGGGCGTGGACCTGGCCGGCTTTACCGATTACGATTGGGATCTGCTCCGGCAGGAGACGCTTGAGATTATGGACTTGGCGGGCCGGCTGGGCCTCTGGGTCGTCCTAGGCAGCACGCATCCGCTGACCCCGCCCAACAAGCCGCACAACAGCCTGTACCTGATCAGCCCCGAGGGTAAGATCGCGGACCGCTACGACAAGCGATTCGGCACGCCCGGCGACCTGGACCATTACACGCCCGGCGACCGATTCGTCACGTTCACCCTCAACGGCGTCGTCTGCTCCCTGCTGATCTGCTTCGATCTGCGTTTCCCGGAGTTGTACCGCCAGCTTTACAAGCAAGGCGTGCAGTGCGTCTTTCAGTCGTTCTACAACGCCCGGCAGAAGGGCCCCAGCGTGCACACCCACATCATGCGGCAAACGATGCAATGTCACGCCGCGACGAACCACCTGTGGGTGAGCATGACCAACTCCAGCGGCTACTACTCCCCCTACCCATCCTGCTTCATCCAGCCCGATGGCGTGATCACCGCCCAGCTCCGGGCCAACCGTCCCGGCATGATGGTCAACACCGTCGATCTCAACCGCGACTTCTACGACCCCATGGCCGGCTTTCGCGAAATGGCCCTCGCCGGCAGCCTCACCAACGGCCCCGGCCCCCTCAACGACCCGCGATCCAGGGATACGTCTGTGCTCTGACAGATCCACGTAGTGATACGTCATGCTTTTTCCTTTCATGACCTGACGCCTTTGTCTATATTGATGGCCTTTCTCACGTTCTAGTGATCGGTACTTTCTCGGAGTTGGTATGGCAAATGGTACGGTAACAGGGCCGAAGGGGTTTCTGGCGGCGGGGTTGGCGTGCGGGATCAAGATATCGGGGAAGCCGGACTTGGGGCTGCTCGTATGTCCGACGGGGGCTACGGCGGCGGCGGTGTTCACGACGAACAAGATCGTCTCGGCGGCGGTAATGGTCAGTAGAGAGCATACAGGAAACCGAACGACGCATGCCGTGGTGGTCAACTCCGGCTGTGCCAACGCCTGCACGGGCAAGATCGGCCTGGCTAACGCGAGGAGAATGTGTGCTTTGACGGCCACGCATCTGGGGGTCGAGCCGGACGAGGTGCTCGTCGCCTCCACCGGCGTCATCGGGCACCAGTTGCCCATGGAGAACATAACCAACGGAATTGCAAAGGCCGCCGCGCGTCTTTCTTACTCGCAAGAGGCCGGCTTTGCTTTCGCCCAGGCGATCATGACCACGGACACGAAATGCAAGCAAGCCCATCGGGAAGTGACACTATCGCGAACCAAGGTGCGAATCGCCGGTACGGTCAAGGGCGCCGGCATGATCGGGCCCAATATGGCAACCACGTTGTTGTTCGTCACGACCGATGCGGCGATCAGCAAACCGCTGCTCGGCAGGGCTTTGAAAGGAGCGGTCGGCGAGTCGCTCAATAAGCTCACGGTGGACGGCCACCAGAGCACGAACGACACCGGTATCCTTCTCGCCTCCGGCCTGGCGGGCAACCCGCGAATCACGGGACCATCCGGGGCGTACGGGAAATTCGCCGAGGCCCTGACGGACCTGTGCACCGATCTGGTCCGGCAGATGGCCCTGGACGCCGAAGGGGCGACGAAGATGTTCAAGGTCGTCATCAAAGGGGCGGCCACGAAGGCCGATGCGACCCGGGCCGCGCGGGCCATTGCGGATTACCCCCTGTTCAAGTGCGCCGTGCACGGGGAGACCCGAATTGGGGCCGAATTATCTGCGCCGCAGGCTCATCCGGCGTGAATCTGAACCCCGAGAGGCTTTCCTGCAAGCTCAATGAGCTGTACGTCTTTCGGAACGGGGCCCCGACGAAATTCGACCAGGCGAAAGCCGCCCGGATCGTCTCGCAACGGGAGCACACGATCACCGTGGACCTGGGCGTTGGGCGATGCAGTGACTTTTATTATGGCTGCGACCTCAGTGCGGAGTACGTCCGGATAAACGCGGATTATCATACGTAAAAACCCGGTCGCCAAGCCGTTCGCGGAAAAAAACGCGAAAACACTTGAAAAGTGTGGGGTTTTGTTTACAGTATGACGCTTCGTTCGTGTTCGTGGTTGGACAGGTCAGTCAGAGTCTTTTCATGAGGTATTTATGAAACGGGTGTGGCTAGTAGGATTGTTGACGGTGGGCATTTTAGCGACATCGGTGTGGTCATTCACGGCCGCTCCGCAGTCGGCGATCGCGGAGACACTCAGTGTCAGTAGTGTGGCGGCAGCGGCGGAAGAGGCCGCCAAGGTCACACTGTGGGAGCCGCTGGTCAGTCCAAAGTACGCATGGTACGAGAAGGTCGCCCTGATCGCCAATGTGTTCATTGCACTGGCGGGCCTCGGATATGCGTTGATGCTGGTCAAGCAGGTCCGTGAGGCCGACCAGGGCACCAAGCGGATGCAGGAGATCGCCCAGGCGGTGCGGGAAGGCGCCAACGCCTACCTGTACCGGCAGTTCCGCGTGGTCGGCGTATTGATCGTCGGGATCACGGTGGTGCTGTTCTTCGCCGCCAAGGCATCGGGCGCTGTGCCGCAGATTGCCTGGGGCCGGGCCATCGCCTTCCTCATCGGCTCAACGTTCTCGGCCACTGTCGGTTTCGTCGGGATGCGGCTGGCCACAACAGGCAACCTGCGTGTGGCGGCGGCCGCCAAGACGAGCTTCGGGCGGGCCCTGCAGTTGGGCTACCGCACCGGAACGATCACCGGAATGCTGACCGACGGTCTGGGCCTGCTGGGCGGGTCGATCATCTTCCTGATCTATGGCGAGCACGCCTATGAAGCCCTGCTCGGCTTTGGATTCGGCGGGACTCTGCTGGCCCTGTTCATGCGAGTCGGCGGCGGTATCTACACGAAGGCAGCGGACGTCGGGGCCGACCTGGTCGGCAAAGTGGAAGCCGGGATTCCCGAAGACGATCCGCGTAATGCCGCGACCATCGCCGACAACGTCGGCGACAACGTCGGCGACTGTGCCGGTATGGCGGCCGATATCTTCGAGAGCTACGAAGTGACGATCGTGGCGGCCATGATCCTCGGTATCGCCAGCTTCGGCCACAAGGGCGTCATCTTCCCGTTGCTGGTCCGTGCCATCGGCGTTATCGCCAGCATCATCAGCACGTACAGCGTTCGCGCCGGCGACAAGGGCACCGTGGCGGGCGCCATGAAGAGCGTCAATCGCGGCTTCATCATCGGCTCGACCATCAGCGTCCTCGGCTTCATCGCGCTCGGGTTCTTCTACTTCCGGTTCGATGCTTCCAGCCCGCTCTGGAGCGCCGTCAAGGACCTGCCCGCCTGGGCCAACCTGGGACAAGTGGGCCTGGACATGCGGCCCGCCTGGACGTGCCTGATCGGTATCGTGCTGGCCGTGTTCCTGAACAAATGCACCGAGTACTTTACGGGCACCGAGTTTTCGCCTGTGAAGAGCCTGGCCAAGGCATGCGAAACCGGGCACGCCACCAACATCATCCAAGGCCTCGCGGTCGGGTATGAGAGCACGGTGTTCGCCGTGCTGATCATCGCCGGCGCCATCATGGGCAGCGTGCTCATCTACGGCGGGACCAACGCAACGTTCGTCGCCTACGGCGTGGCCATGTGCGGCATCGGAATGTTGACCCTGACCGGCAACACCATCTCGATGGACGTGTTCGGGCCGGTCGCCGACAACGCCAACGGCATCGGCGAGATGGGCTACGATGAGAAGGAGATGGGTCCGGCAAAGTACAAAGAGGCTCGTCAGATCCTGGCCGACCTCGACGCGGTGGGCAACACGACCAAGGCCATCACCAAGGGTATCGCCATCGGCTCGGCCGTGATCGCGGCCGTGTCGCTGTTCAATAGCTTCATCGTCTCCGTCGGATCCGGCGGCAAGGGCGAAACCGCTGGCGTCACCACCACCGTCTACAACGTGGTCGCCGCCATGCTCACGATCTCCGATCCGAAGCTGTTCATCGGTATGCTGCTCGGCGGCGCTGTGCCGTTCCTGTTCAGCTCGATGACCATCCGGGCGGTGGGACGGGCGGCGTTCCTGATTGTCAATGAATGCAGACTTCAGTTCCGCGACAAGGCCATTTGGGAAGGCACGAAGAAGCCCAACTACGGCCGCGTCGTCGATATCTGCACCGCCGCAGCTCAGAAAGAGTTGATCGGCCCCGGCTTGCTGGCCATCCTCGTTCCAGTCCTCGTCGGGTTCGGCCTGGGCGCGATCGCGCTGGCCGGCTTCCTCGGCGGCATGATCGTGGTAGGCCAGTTGCTGGCGGTCTTCATGGCCAATGCCGGCGGCGCCTGGGACAATGCCAAGAAGACCATCGAGGACGAGCCTCGCAACCCGGCCGCCAATACGGGCAAGGGCAGCGAGAGGCACAAGGCGAGCGTTACCGGCGATACCGTCGGCGATCCGCTGAAGGATACGGCCGGGCCGGCCATCAACCCGCTGATCAAGGTGATGAACATGGTCAGCCTGCTCATCATCGGCCTGATCCTGCCCTACGACAAGACCGTCATCAAGATCCTCGGCGATAACAATGTCGTTGTGACTCCGAAGGGCCACGACATGCTCTTCTGGAGCGTGATCATCATCAGTATTCTGGGCTTGGTCTGGGCGGTCTGGCAGTCCAAGCGTGAGACGGAAACCATGAAAGAAGCGGAAAAAACGGTCGCAGCCGCCACGCCCGTAAAGTAGTCGAATCGGCAAAGCACAAGTTCCGGGGGCACGCTTCTTCGTGCCCCCTTTTTGTTTTATCCCGCGCGGTACGGTAAAAGCATTGGCCTGGTGATTGACGCGGCCCGAGTTAATGAATACTCTAAGGGAGCGGCCTATCGATGGCCGTGCATCTCTCTTCCATTGTAAGGATGTACGGATTGGCGAGAAGAAAACCGAATAAGAAGGCGAAAGAGTTCGCGCAGGCGGCGGCGAGAATCGCCCAAGAGCGCCGTTGCACCGATATCGTCGTGCTCGACCTGCGAGGCCTGTCCTCGGCCACGGATTACTTCGTGATTGCCACGGGAACCAGCGACCGGCAGAGGCGTACGGTCGCCGACGAGGTCTCTCAGTTGGGCCGGGAACAGGATATGTACCGGTTCGGCCGGGCGGGCTACGAACAGGGCCGATGGATCCTGCTCGATTTTGTCGACGTCGTCGTGCACCTCTTCGACCCCGAATACCGCGAGTTCTACGACCTCGAACTCCTCTGGGGAGACGCTGAGAAGATTGATTATTGATGATGGATCATTGATTATTTCGTGAAGTCCGCGATCGACATACTCAACGATCCTGTAGGGTGGGTTCTCAACCCACGCGTAGAGCTGACCTCGCCTGAGCCTGAGTGATTGACGGCATGAAATCTACCACAGATGTGCTTGAGGAACGAATATCCGCCGTGATGGCGAGAGCAACCGGGCAGTCGGATTGTGCCGCGATTGTGAGGCCGACGACCGATCCGAAGTTCGGGGATTACCAGGCCAACGGCGTAATGGCCCTGGCCAAGCAGCTCAAGACCAACCCCCGCAAGCTGGCGGAATCCGTGGTCGGGCAGCTTGACCTCAGCGACATTTGTGAGCCACCGGAGGTAGCCGGACCCGGATTCATCAACCTGCGACTGAAACCGCAGTACATCGCCGAACAACTCCTGCGCATCCACAGTGACACGCAGGACCGGCTCGGCTTCGCTCCTGCCCCCGAGCCTCAGACCATCGTTGTGGATTTCTCCAGTCCGAACATAGCCAAGCAAATGCATGTCGGCCACCTACGCAGCACGATCATCGGAGACGCCATCTGCCGGCTGCTCGAATTCCTCGGCCACAAGGTCATCCGCCAAAACCACATCGGCGACTGGGGCACCCAGTTCGGAATGCTGATCGTACTCTATCACAACAAGCTTACCGAGACCAGCCGCTCGGGGGAGACCATGAGAAGCGGAGCTCCACTGGCTGATATCGAGGCCTTCTACCGAGAGGCAAAGGCACTGTATGATACAGATGAAGCATTCGCAAGAAGGGCCCGGGCGGCAGTCGTTGGCCTACAGTCGGGCGATTGGATGTGGACGAGGCACTGGCAAACAATACGGGAGTATTCGCTTGATCACTCCCAGGAGATTTATGATCAGTTACATGTGACGCTTCACCCCGAAGACGTCCGCGGGGAGAGCTTCTACAACGACAAGCTGCCCGCGGTCGTCGACGACCTGCAGAAGGCCGGCCTGGCGGTGAAATCGGACGGGGCGACGTGCGTGTTTCCGCCGGGGTTCAAGACGAAGGAGGGCGAGCCGCTGCCGTTCATCATTCAGAAGTCCGATGGGGCTTATCTCTATGCGACCACGGACTTGGCGGCGCTGCGGTATCGCGTCAATGAGCTGAAAGCGGACAGGATTGTCTATGTCACGGACGCTCGGCAGATTCAGCATTTCCAGATGCTCTTCAAGGTGGCGGAGATGGTGGGCTGGGACCACCGCGACGGCAAGAGAATCGAGCTTGTGCATGTCCCGTTCGGCAGCGTTCTCGGCGAGGACGGCAAGCCCCTGAAGACGCGCTCCGGCGAGAACGTCAAACTCAAGGACCTGCTCGATGAGGCCGTGGAGCGGGCGAGAGGCGTCGTGGAGGAGAAGAACCCTGACCTGCCGCCGGAGCAGAAAGTGGAGATCGCGAAAGCTGTGGGGATCGGGGCGGTCAAATATGCCGATTACTCCAATAGCCGGACCAGCGATTACGTGTTCAGCTTCGACAAGATGCTGGCGATGGATGGCAATACGGCGCCTTATATGCAGTACGCGTACGCCCGCATCAAGTCCATCGAGCGCAAGGCCCAGACCCGAGGCGTTCCCGTGCAGGAGGAGTTGACAGGCATACAGAGCCTCAAGCTGGATGACCCGTCGGAGTTGGACCTTGCCAAGCACCTCGTGCGTTACGCCGAGGCGGTGGAATCTGCGTCCGCCGACTACCGGCCGAACTTCCTCACGTCGTACCTGTACGAGCTAGCCACGAAGTTCAGCGCGTTCTACACGAATTGCCCGGTCCTCGATGCACCGCCCGACAAGAGGCCGACGCGATTGCTCCTGTGCGACCTGACGGCCGACACGATCAAGCACGGTCTGAGCCGGCTACTGGGGATCGAGGTTGTCGACCAGATGTAAAGAGCGGATCTCCTGTTGACAATTCCGCGTCCGGGGCAGTAGTATCTTCACAGAATCACCGCTTGGAAAGCACTGGCCTGTGGAGGCTGCTATGACAGAGTTCGTGTCGGATTCGGACTGGGTTCAGCCCTTGTGGCGTGCCCAAAACTACTTCCTGCAGGTCCTCGTGACCCAATTCAACCTCACCCGGCAAGGCGGCGGGGTCAAGCTCCAAGTGCGCTTCGACCGCAACACGCGCAGCATCTGGAGCCGTGATGCCAAGGACGAAATCCTCGCACGTATTCCGGATTTCCATACGCGCGCACGCAGCTACCAACGGAAGTTGGATCATATCCTCTTGAGGGGGGCAAGTAGCATCACGCCGTTCGACCCCTTCAATGACCCACTCTTTCCGTTCCGATATATCAGTGGAGGGACGCTTCCAGTTCTCACCATTGGCAAACAGCAGTACTACTGCCTGTTCTATCGCGAGGTGTACCCTATCGGGTGGAACATCGCCAATGGTGCCGCCGACAGCGTCCACGAGTTGCTGGACCCGATGGATGTGGTGAGGCGAGAACTAGGTGAAGAACTCTTGATTGTGAGCCCAGAGGACAAGAAGCGCTACGTGTTCGAGTGGGACAAGAGTGAGCTCGTGGATTGGCCCGGGTTCAAAGTGGCCCGTCGCTTGTTTCAGGGACAATACCCGGATCTGGGCCTCGGCGCATGTGAGGAATTGCGCACCAAACCTGACTGGCTGGATGGCCCGGATTCGCTCTGGGTCTCCTATGAGGAGAACGAACCCCGCCTGGTTACAGATTGCTTCGTGAATATTAACGCTACCGATTTCGGAATCGAGATCGACAGGGTCGCGAACGTTTCCGTGAGCGATAAGGCGATTATATTCGACGGCGAGATTTCCGATAACATCCCGGTGGGAGCCCCGATTGGACTGTTCCCTGTGGAAGATCTGGACGCCATTGTCAAACGGGCCAACGCCGAGAGCGATGAATCGGGTGAGCCGGCGAGCACGCGCACCACAGCTTTCCCGACGAAGTTCTTCTACGATGCCAAGCGTTATGACAATTCACAGGGTCACTTGCAGGACCTGGTTCGAGATGTGTATATTCGTCGCCTTCTCAGAACACAGGTGCTGTCGGATGGCGACGTGAGTGCCTGGCAAAGAGCGGAAACAGACGGCAAGGCCTACTGTCTGTGTCCTGTCACTCATGCCATCATCTCCAGGTTCATCAAGCATAAAGAAGAGCAGGCGTGCAGAGCCAAGGAGAGAAAAGGCCCCTTTGACTTCTTTCTGTGCTATGCCTCTCCCGATGAGGACTGTGCCCGCACCGCGTACGAGCACCTCACCAACGAAGAGAACCGGTTCCATGTGTTCTTCGACAAGAGGACGCCGATGCTCACCACATTTGCGGATGAGATCCGCAAGGCCATCCATGAGTCGCGCGGCATGATCGTCATTGCCACACAACCCGCGCACCTGAGGCGTGAAGGCGTGATGTTCGAGTGGGTGACCTTCCTGAACGCCATCGCCGAGGGACGCAAGCCCCCCACATCTCCCTTCATCAACTTCGTATCGGATGTCTCCTATGACGACTTGCCCAGCGAGATGAGCATGCACTCTGCGGTCAAGTTCAACCGGGCCGATATGGGTTCGGGACTCAGCGAGTTGAGCCGCTTCATCACGAATGTGTGCAGGCGATAGCAGGCCGACAAAGGAAGCTGTCATGAAGATTGTCCAGACGGAATTCCACGTGAGCACGCGGGGCCGGACGGAGATGGTCGATATCACCGGCCAGGTGGATGCGATGGTCCGCCAGTCGGGCGTCACCAACGGCAGTGTCATCGTGTTCTGTCCCCACACCACCGCCGCCATTACGATCAATGAGAACGCCGACCCCGACGTGGTCCACGACGTCCTTCTGGCTCTCGACGAGATCGTGCCGAGATCCAACCGTGGTTTCCAGCATTCCGAGGGCAATTCCGACGCGCACTGCAAGAGCTCGCTCGTCGGCTGCAGCGAGCAGGTCCTCATTCACGATGGTCGTCTCACCCTGGGCACCTGGCAGGCCGTCTATTTTTGCGAGTTCGACGGCCCGCGAAGCCGGCGGGTGATCGTTCAGGTGCAGGGAGAGTAGTCATCACAGCGGTTCGCCGCCTCGGGTAAGATCAGCATGGAAGACACGCCTCGCAAAAGGATATCACCGAATGTCATTCTGCTTAGCATCGTCAGCTTCCTGAACGATCTGAGCAGCGAGATGATCATGCCAATCCTCCCGATGTTCCTGCAATCGCTGGGCGGCGGCGGCGAAACCATCGGACTGGTCGGCGGCCTGCGGGACGCCGTTTCCAACATCCTCAAGATCTTCTGCGGCTACTGGTCCGACAAGACCGGGGAGCGGAAGCTTTTTGTTTATGGCGGGTACTTTGTATCCAGTATATTCAAGCTCCTGTTGGCGACGTCGAGGGCGTGGCCCAGCGCCGTGCTATACTCGGGACTTGAACGCGTGGGCAAGGGCCTGCGCACCGCGCCGCGGGACGCGATCATCGCCGAGTCCATGACGACCGAGCGGGGCAAGGGGTTCGGCATTCACAGATCGCTGGAGACGGCCGGCGCCGTCCTGGGCACACTTGTCGCCTTCGTTCTGTTCTGGTTCCTGCAACTGAGCTTCCGGCGTATCGTTCTGATCGCGGGCATCATCGGGTTTGCCGCGCTGGTCCCCATCCGCTTTGTCTCCGAGCCCCGGGGCAAGCCGCAGAAGATCACGCTGAAGCTGGGAATCACCGGCCTGTCCGCTCCGCTGATATTGTTCATTCTGGTCGCCAGCGTCTTCGCGCTTGGGAACTTCAGTTACATGTTCTTCGTCCTCAAGGCCAATACGCTTTTCCCGGGCAGGTTTTCGCAGGCGGCCCCCATCCTGCTATACGCGATGTTCAATGTCGTCTATGCGATTCTGGCGGCACCGCTGGGCATCCTCTCGGACAAGATCGGCCGGGAAAAGGTGATCGTGTTCGGATATCTTCTGTTTGTCCTCACGGCGGCCGGCTTTGCCTTCTTCAGTTCCCCGGTGGCGTTCGTGATCCTCTTTGCCTTGTACGGAGGGTACAAGGCGGCGATCGATGGGACCCAGCGAGCCCTTGTGGCCGACTTGGCCCGCGAGGGTATGAAGGCGACCGCCCTGGGGACATTCCACACGGCCACGGGTCTGGCCGCCCTGCCCGGCGGTCTGCTGGCAGGATTTCTCTGGGAGCGATTCTCGCCCCGGGTGACATTCCTCTACGGGGCTAGCCTTGGGCTGCTGTCGGTGCTTCTGTTCATCGGATTCGGGTTGTCCCTGAGGGCGAAACGCTCCGTCGAGCCGCGAAAATAAAAATGGCGAGGTGGTGGGACCGGCTGGGGGGGAGACCGGTGGACCACGCTGCCTCGCCGAGGTTTAACCTAAAGAAAGACAGACGCTATTTGTATGAATTCAAAGAGACCGTACAACCCTTCCGATTCGTATGTCAAGCACACCAAACAGACTGAACATGCACCAGGGTGAACCTCCCACCCCATTCCTCGATTATTATACCCCGGCGGTCCCCCAGAATGCAAGACAAAAGCTTGGTTTTTTTGGATTTTTCGCAGTGTCACTGTCCACTGTCACGTAAGTTGTGTCGCGACAGGTGGTTATGCCATTCCAGGTGCATGCCGTCCGTGATGGCAACGGGCCCGCGACGGGCTTCTTCCTGCATATCCGCCCTGATGGAAAACGACGACGGCATTTTTGCACCTGCGCTCTTGTAACTTGCGTGAAACTGGCATAGACTTACGCACTTGGTGGGTATGTTGGTACAAAGTAATGGAATACTTTGATCTGTGGCTCGCAACTGATGCAGATGTTGAAACTTACGGACCGGGTGGCGCGTGTGGAGCAGACGATCGCAGCGGCCTGTGCGCGCTCCGGCAGAGAACCCAGTGATATCCGGCTCGTCGTGGTGACGAAATCGGCCGACTTCGAGGCCATCAAGGAAGTGCTTCACCTCGGTTACACCCATTTCGGCGAAAATCGCGTCCAGCAACTGAAAAAGGTCGCGGCGCAGGTGAGCGAATTCCTGCAGCAGGAATCCGGAACCGGCCAGCCTCCCGAGATCCATTGGCACATGATCGGGCACCTGCAGCGCAACAAGGTTCGCCAGGTCCTGCCGATGGTCTCCCTGATCCACTCGGTGGACACGCTTCGCCTGGCCGAGGAGATCAGCAACTCGGCCGCGAAGATGAACCTGCGTCCTAAAATCCTGCTCCAGGTCAACACCTCCAACGAGCCCCAGAAGTACGGGGTCCCTGTAGGGGCGGCCATCCACCTGGCCGAGCAGATCGAGACCCTGCCGAACGTCCAGCTTATCGGACTGATGACGATGGCCCCATTAACCCGAAACAAGGACATCATCCGGGCGTGCTTCACCCGGGCCCGGGAGCTCTTCTACGAGATGCGGGGAGAGAAGATCGTCGGCCAGCAGTTCACCGAGCTGAGTATGGGCATGAGTTCCGATTATGAGATCGCCATCGAGGAAGGGGCGACTATCCTGCGCATCGGATCAGCCATCTTCGCCTGATCATCCAAAGCCCACGGGCAAACAAGTTTTCCCGTGCCACCCAACCACCCGCCGCCTCCGGCATCGCAGAAAACGGAAGAATCCCCCAAAGTGACACCCTCTGCGCGACGACATTAGGTTTGTCGGCATAGCTTGTGGGCGCGCATTGCACCCTACGGCACGACGCAGAGCGGTTTCTATGGATAAAACGCGGGAACAAAAGGGCATCGGCGTGTCGGGCGACTTCACCGACGTGGTATTTCTGTCCGATAAGATGGACTTGCCCGTGGAAATCCGCCGGCTGTTCCGGCAGAAGAAGTTGACCTACCGCCTGCTTCCGCTCGCAGGGTATCAGACCATCCACATCCGACCCGACCTGATCGGGACCGTCGTCATTGACGCGGAAGGCATGAACATGTCCGAGAATCCGGAACTTGGCCGGATCATGGAATCCCTCGAGCGCGATAATATCGGCACGATCCTGCTCACCCAGCCCGTCAGACAGCCCAGCAAGAGTATTTCTCTGGCATCTTCCGATCACAGTCCCTCGCAGGGCGAGTCCCCCGATTCCATCCCGCTCGACGACCTCTGGGCGCAGATTTGCATCAATCTCGTCTACCGCAAGAGGCCCAACGCCGGAATCGCCGTGAAGCCCTCCGCCCTGGTCAATTCCTCGGAACGGCTCCTGAGCACTAAGATGGCGGGGCAACCCGATGCCACGGGGGCCCTCATGGACAACCTGACGGAGCAGTTGCGTCTGGCCGGTCTTGTCCAGCGGGACTTTCTGCCTTCCCATCTGCCGAACTGCAACGAGGCCCAATGGGCGGTCACATTCATGCCGGCCGAATGGGTCTCGGGTGACATTTACGACGTCGCCAGGATTGACGAGCAGCATATCGGGTTCTACCTGGCCGACGCCGTGGGACACTCCATGCCTGCCGCCCTGCTGACGATCTTCCTCAAGCAGTCGCTGGCCATGCGTGAAACCATCGGCAACACGTACCGAATCTTTGCCCCCGCCGAGGTCATGAAGAACCTGAACTGCAAGATGGTCGGCCAGAAGCTCTCCGGCTATCAGTTCGCCACCTGCTGCTACGGCCTGCTCAACATCCGGACGCGCCAACTGACGTTTGCCCGGGCAGGCCATCCCTACCCCATCCTCTTTCGCCCCGGCCAGAACCCGCAGCAACTCCAGACCCGCGGGGCCCTGCTGGGCATCTTCGACAACGCCGACTTCATCCAGCAGACGGTCCAGCTCAACGCCGGCGACCGCCTCCTGCTCTACTCCGACGGCGCCGAATCCTTGATCGGGCAAACCACGACAAGCGGGGACTTCCGATTCACCGATGAACTGTTGGCCATCAAAGATGCCTCGATCACAGGGATTATCGAAAGACTCACCGAACTGGCGAAGAACCGCCAAATCAGCCCCGCCGAGGTAGACGACTTGACACTCGTAGGCCTCGAAATCCGCTGAAACAGCAGCAACCCGGATGTGGATCAACTCCCGTGCACTCTCTATCGCCTCAGGCCGAAGGCGAGGAATCCGGCCGGACAAGAGATTCCTTCCGTGCGCGGCCCAGATCCTTCACCGCGCTTCGCTTCGTTCAGGATGACATATCTGCATCTGTTGCCCAGGGAGTAAGTTTGCCCGTCACGCCGGGTGCCATGCTTACGCTCGCGTAAGCATGCCTTGCCCATCGAATCGAACATGTCTGCGCAAGCGTAGACATGGCACCCACATCTGTCGCGGCGTGTAGTTGAACTACTGCCCGTCCAAGAGGATATCGCAGAAACAGGCTTCGGCGTGCTCCTTGAGGATCGCGAGCATCATCCGGCAGGCCTTGCGGATCTCCCACTGGGCCTTGGCGGACAGGCGAAGCTTGAAGATGTGGCGCCATTCGCGGAAGTCCGCCGAAACCATGATCTCGCTGACACAGGCATTGGGCAGCACGAAGCGGGCGTCCTCCTTCTTCAGGCCGCGATCCCGCCATTTCCGGTACATCTGCTGAATCGTTTCCATGTCCCGGTGGAAGTCCTCGACGAACTCAGCGGGCATGCCCTCCGGGACGACGTACTGGAAGTTCTCTTCATCGACGTACCGCTGCGACTGCTGTGAGACGGCCATCAGCCGATGCCGGACAAGCTGATGTGTCATCGCGCGGGAACAGTTCCTGATGCGAAAGGTGGCGTAGGCGTGCTCCAGCGGCGTTTCATGGCCCATGCGGATGAGACGCTTGATAAAATCGCGGTGGGAATCGGCGCCGATCCGGTCGTAACTCCGATAACAGGTTCTGCCGGCCTGCTCGATCACCCTCTCGGGATCGGGAGTAATCGCCACCAGCGTTACTTCCAACCCGCTTTCGCACGTGCGTTGAGTCATAAAACCCCACAGACTCCTATCCGCCCCCCACCGCACGGCAACATAGCGACGTCGCCCCGCCCGTGCAAGCATTTTTGGGGGTGCCGCACGAGGAATCGCGAGGGAATAGCCGTCGGGAAGCACTGACACGGCAAAGGATATCGGACTACTGCGGCTCCAAGCCCAAGCCGGCTGACTTTACATGAACATAACCCTTGACTTCATCATGGGTAAGATGGTATAATTGGGTAAATATTGGTGGGAGTACCGGCTTTGCGCCAATGGGATTCTATCCTATATTTTAGATGGAGAAGCAGCGCTTTCAGTGTACTGGCTGCTTGTGTTTGTATTGTGCCGCTGCTGCCGGAACCAGCAGGGGCTCTCTCTGCAGTGACAGAGGAAGGGGTGTTAAGCCATCAGCCACAAAGGCTATAAATCGGCATTTCGCAAAGCTCATTTCCTTGCGGCCCGGGGATTCACTATCTACGGACCCGGGCTGGACAAATTCGTAGTCGGACGTGGGCTTGATGATGTGAAAGGAGCGGTGTGATGAAGAAGGTGCGGACCATTTTGTTACTTGTCCTTGCCGTGCTCCTGGCAGGCTGCAAAAGTGCAGACAGCGTCAAGAGCAAGGCCAGCGCTAAGGGCAGTACGACGGGCTCCAGCCGGAGCTATTTCTGGGAAAGGGACCTCCGGCCCGTGACCCCTGTCGCGTCGCAGACCCCAGAGCCCAAACCAGCCGCAGAGATAGCAGAGCAGCAGGCGGCGGCGGGGACCGAGACAGCCCCGAAGGCCAAGCCTGCAGCCGAGGCCGCTCCGAAGGCAAAGCCCGCAGCCAGGACAGCCCAAGCGGCTGCAAAGCCGGCCGTCCAGACGGAGTTGGTCACTGCCTCCGTCCAGGAGTTTCAGCCGGTGGCGCCTGAGCCGATCTTGGCCGCCGCCCCGTATGGCAGACCCATAGGTCTGGGAGCCGGCCTGGTGGCCGTGGATGAGACAGGCGCACACGCCTTCTCGATGATTTATCCCCGGCCGGACTATGGCATCCTCCAGATCGACAAGACGATGCCCCAGGAGGTCCGCCTCAACCAACCGTTCGCGTACATGATCAAGGTGACCAACCTCACCGATATGATGATCACCGACATCACCGTCGCCGAGACCCTCTCCGAGGAATTCACGTTCAAAGGCGCCGAGCCGACCGCTACCTCCACGGAGGGCAACAAGCTCACGTGGGACATCGATTCGATCGGGCCCAAGGGCAGCAGGAGCATCAAGGTCACCGGCGTCGCCATGAACACCCAGCGGCTGGAGCACTGCACCACGGTCACCCACACGATCCGCGACTGTGCCGTGGTCCAGGTCGTCCAGCCCACGCTGGAGCTGGCGGTGACGGTGCCCACCGAAGCGCTGCTGTGTGAGCCCATCCCCCTCGAATTCCGCATCACCAACACGGGGACGGGATCGGCCCAGAGCGTGCAGATTACGGATGTCCTGCCGGCCGGCATCCAGACGGCCGACGGCAAAGACAGAGTCCTGCTGGACGTGGGCAACCTTATGGCCGGGGAGTCGCGGCAGTTCTCCGTCAAGCTCCGTGCGACAAGGATCGGCGCCTATAACAACAAGGCCACCGCCGCCTCCGCCACGGGCATCAAAGCCGAATCGCAGCCAACGATGATCAACGTGCGGCAGCCCATCCTCACGATTGCCAAGTCCGGCCCTCAGCGGCAGTACCTGAACCGACCCATCTCGTATGAGATCACCGTGTTCAACAAGGGCGACGGGCCGGCGCGGGACACCATGCTGGAAGATATTATTCCGCCGGGCGTGACCTCCATCGAGGCGACCGCCGGCGCACAGTTCTCCGCGTCCAAGCTGATGTGGGAGCTCGGCACGCTCGAGCCCAACACCTCCAAGAAGGTCCACGTCTCCTATGTGTCCACCAAGGAGGGCGAGCTGCCCGCGACGGCGACAGTCTCGGCCACTTGTGCTGACACCGTGTCCGATTCGACCAGAACCATCGTCACGGGAATCGCCACCGCGAGGCTGGACCTGATCGATGTCGAGGACCCGGTGGAAGTGGGCACTGCGACCACGTACGTGGTCACCGTGTCGAACGAGGGTTCCGCGCCCGATCGCAACATCCGCGTCACATGCGTGCTCGACGAGAGGCTGCAGTATGTCTCCTGCGCCGGCGCCACGGCCGGGTCCATCATGGGCAAGACCATCAGCTTCTCGCCGCTATCCACGCTCGAGCCCAAGGCCAAGGCCACTTGGCGTGTGGTCGTCAAGGGTGCACGGGCAGGCGATGTCTCGTTCAAAGCGACGATGTACACGGGTGAGCTGACGCTGCCGGTGGAAGCCACCGAGGCCACGCACGTGTACCAGCAGGTCACGAGCAAATAGTCGAACCATTCGCGCCGCGGCACATAGGTGCTGCGGCGCGTTTCTGCGCCTGCCCAGCCACAGATTGGCAGTTCGCCGCCGGCACAGCGACATCCGCGGTTTCACGATCCGGCCATCGATAGGTCTCCGACATAGACAAACCGTCGCATCTCCACGGTCCCACGGCATGCATTCTACCGTTGATCCGCCCTGTTTGCCTTCTCCAGTGCCCGTCACAGTCCAACATTGTCCTCGCACGATTCTCCTTAGTCCTTGCGTGGCAAGAGTTTATGCGACATACGGTGCATGTGTCCGTGAGAATAATCTGCCACCCGGCACAGTACCCAAAAACGTGCGCTGACACGAGCCCAGGGGGCGGGGAATTGTGTTGCAAAGGGGGTAGCGGCAGGTATACTTGGCGGTCGGTCGGGAGGTCGCCCTGCCTGGGGAGGGACCTTCCCATGTACGGGTGAAAGGTTTTTCGCCCCGACAAGAAGCCCGCGGGTTTCCGAAGGAACGCGGTAATGCCTGAAAAAGACGCCGATGTGCAGAAGATCAAGGAACTGATCCAGATCATGAAGGAAAATGATCTGGTGAAGATCGATATTCAGCACGGCGATGACCGAATTTCGCTTCAACGAGCCGAGCCCCCGCAGCCGATCGCGGCGACGGGGCACATCCTGACGGCTTTTCCCGGGGCCCTGGCACCGGGGACCTCGCCGGGCGTTCAGGCCATTCCCGCCGGCCAAACGGCTGCGGCGGAGGCAACGGTGGAGATCAAATCCCCCATGGTCGGCACGTTCTATGAGGCCCCAAGCCCGGACTCCGACCCCTACGTCGAGAGCGGCGCCCACGTGGAGCCGCAGACGGTCGTCTGCATTATTGAAGCCATGAAGGTGATGAACGAGATCGAGGCGGAAATCAGCGGCACGGTCGTGGAAGGACTCGTGAAGAACGGCCAGGCCGTCGAGTACGGCCAGCTCCTCTTCAGGGTCAGGCCTGAGTGAAGTCAAT
This sequence comes from Sedimentisphaerales bacterium, assembly GCA_963708075.1. Lineage (GTDB taxonomy): Bacteria > Planctomycetota > Phycisphaerae > Sedimentisphaerales > Anaerobacaceae > PLanc-01. Next base: position 6,299,333 of record OY970194.1, on the reverse strand, counting down.
GTCAAGTCTGAAGTGTGCATCCAGCTTAACACATGCCCGGTTTATAGAAGAGTCGCACGGAATGCTATCGAGAATCCTCATCGCCAACCGGGGTGAAATCGCCCTTCGCATCATTCGGGCCTGCCAAGAGCTGGGTATCGAGACCGTGGCGGTCTACTCGGAGGCCGACCGAGAACGCCCCCTATCTGCGGCTGGCCAATGAATCCATCTGCATCGGGCCGGCCGACTGCAGCCAGAGCTATCTCAACATCCCGCGGATCATCAGCGCCGCCGAGATCACCAACGTCGATGCGATCCATCCCGGCTACGGGTTCCTCGCCGAGAACATCAACTTCGCCGAGATCTGCCGGGATTGCGGCATCGGCTTCATCGGCCCCCCGGTCGAGGCCATGCGGCTGCTGGGCGACAAGGTCGAGGCCCGCAAGCTCGCGAAAAAGGCCAAGGTCCCCATCGTCCCGGGCTCGGATGGCGCCTCCGCCAACGAGACTGAGGCGATGAAACTCGCCAACCAGATCGGCTACCCGATCATCATCAAGGCCGTCGCCGGCGGCGGCGGGCGGGGCATGCGCGTCGTCCACAACGACATCAGCCTTCGCGCCGCCTTCAACGCGGCCCGCACCGAGGCCGAGGCGGCCTTCGGAGAACGGCAGCGTCTATCTCGAAAAGTTCATCGTCGAGCCCCGGCACGTGGAGGTCCAGGTCATCGCCGACCACGAGGGCAACGTCCTTCACTTCTACGAGAGGGACTGCTCCATCCAGAGGCGTCACCAGAAGATGATCGAGGAGTCGCCCTGTCCCGTGCTCGAGGATCGAGACCGCCAGGGGCTGGCGGATGTGCGCATTGCGGCTGATCAAAGAGGCCAAATACGTCAATGCCGCCACCGTCGAGTTCCTCCTCGACAAGGACAAGAAGTTCTACTTCATCGAGGTCAACACCCGCATCCAGGTCGAGCACCCGGTCACCGAGATGGTCACGGGGCAGGACCTCATCAAATGGCAGCTCCGGATCGCCAGCGGCCAGCCGATGGAGCTGCGTCAGAAGGACATCAAGCATCGGGCGTCGCGATCGAGTGCCGCATCAACGCGGAGGACCCGGCGAACAATTTCTCCCCCTGCCCCGGCACGATCACGCAGTACATCGCCCCCGGCGGCCCGGCGTCCGCGTCGATACCCACGTGCACCAGGGCTGGACCATCACGCCACACTACGATTCGCATGATCGCCAAGCTGATCGTCCACCAGAAGACGCGACCGGAGGCCATCGCCACCATGCGACGGGCCCTCCGCGAGTTCATCATCAGCCCGATCAAGACCACGATCCCCGCCTGCCTGGCCATCCTCTCACACAACCTGTTCGTCAAAGGCAAGGTCGATACCGGCTTCGTCGAACGCAACTTCTGAAAAACCGTTGACCGACGGCAAGCCAACTGCTGTAATAATCGGTTACGAGAATGGCATCTGAACAGCGTTTCAATCGGGAAATCAGCAGTGAGGTGCGTGTGGGAATAAGTGAGACACTGGTCAATGAAATCGTCAAACGCATCGTGGACGTAGCCCAGCCGCAACGAATCATTCTCTTTGGTTCCGCCGCTACCGGACAGATGACCAGAGACAGTGATGTTGACCTGCTGGTGCTTGAGTCTGCTCCGGGCGATACCCGCAAAGAGAGTGTTCGGATTCACGAGGCTATGCGCGGGCTGGGTTATCCATTCGATATTATCGTCATGGCTGTCGAGCGGTTTGAGGAGAGCAAGGACGTCATTGGCGGTATCGCCTATCCAGCCAACAAGTACGGCAAGGTGATTTATGAAGAGGCCGCCTGATCAAGTGCGGGACGAATTCGTGCGCCAGTGGCTGCTGAAGGCGGAGGAAGACTTCAACGCCGCTAAGTCCCTCATCACCTATGGAGAGACTTTTCTATCCACGGTTTGTTTCCATTCACAGCAAGCCGCAGAGAAATATCTGAAGGCGTTCCTGACTCGTCGTCAGGTGGAGTTCCCAAAAACGCATGATATAGATGAGCTACTCGACCTGATCGCCTCGGTTGACAGCAAGCTGTCCGAGTCTTTGCGCGACGTCATCGTTCTGACAAACTATGGTGTCGATGTTCGCTATCCGGGCGATTTCCTCAGTGTAACCAGCACCGACGCTCTACAAGCGATTCAACTGGCCGAAAAGGTCCGCAGGTTGGTTCTGGAGTCGCTTTAATGCACGAGCCGAACGTGCCTACTGCTCCAGGGCCGTCAGGTCTTCGTAGGTTTCGCGTCTGCGAATGAGGGTGAAGCGGCCGCCGTCCACGAGGATCTCCGGGGCGCGGCCGGGCGTTGTAGTTGCTGCTCATCGTAAAGCCGTAGGCTCCCGCAGTGAAGATCGAGACGAGATCGCCCCGCTGGACCGGCGGCATCGATCGGTCCTTGGCAAAGAAATCGGCGCCTTCGCAGATCGGCCCGACCACATCGACAATCTCGCATCCTTCGAGCTTCAGGTCTTTGCTGCGCGCCGTGGGCACAAGCCGAGGCTCCACCTGCGCCGGCCAGATGAAATGGAACGCATCGTACAGCGACGGGCGGATCAGATCGTTCATGCCTGCATCGACGATGACGAATTTCTTGCTGCCCCCCTGCTTCGTGTAGAGCACGCGGGTCAGCAGAATGCCCGCATTGGCGCAGATGCTTTTGCCCGGCTCGAGAATGAGCTTGAGGTCCTTGCCCTTCAATAAGGGGACGATGCCCGCGGCGTACTCGTCCGCCGAAGGCACGGTTTCCGTCTCGTAGTCGGCGCCGTAGCCGCCGCCCAGGTCCAGGGCTTCCACTGTGTGGCCCCTCTGGCGCAGCGCGTCGATCAGAGGCATGATCTTTTGCACGGCATTTACATACGGGTCGATGGTCTTGCCGCCAGTGCCCAGATGCACGTGAACGGCACAGAGCCTGACGAAGGGATTATCGCCATAGCGGTCAAACACGGCCAGCGCTCGCTCGATATCGACCCCGAATTTCGTTTCCTTCTTCCCCGTGGTCAGGAAGGCGTGGGTCTTGTAGTCAATATCCGGATTGACGCGCAGCGCGGCCTTCGGCTTCATCTTCAGCGCATTCCGCTCGACCAGCCGGATGAGGTTCTCCAATTCCTGCTCCGACTCGATGTTGAAGTATCCGATGCCGGCGTTGAGCCCCTGAATGATCTCGTCGTCGGTCTTCCCCACGCCGGCGTAGACTACTTTGGCCACATCCCCTCCCGCCTGGAGGACGCGATACAACTCACCGCCGCTGACGATGTCGAATCCGCTGCCCAGGGCGGCCATGAGCCTGAGGATGTGCACGTTGCCGCAGGCCTTGACGGAGAAACACACGGTTGTACTCAGCTCCCTGTAAGCCTGCTGTATCTGCCGCAGATGGTGTTCGAACGTGGCCTTGCTGTAGATGTACGCGGGGGTGCCGACCTCGCGGGCAATACGCTCCGCCGCAACATCCTCGACGTACAGCCTGCCGTCTTTGTAGCGAAAGAAATCCATCGACTCATTCCTCGAAACGCTGTTTTTGAACCTGGCTGCCGCATCGCATGGACAGTACAGACGCGCAACAGTATACGACAATGGAGGCGAATTACAAGAAGCCGGATGGATGGCGTCTGTGCAGGTCTATGGGCTCTGTGCCGATGGCTCCTCAGATGCGCAGCACCATCGGCAAGCTCCGTACGTGTTTAGCGTGAAGCCCGCCGTTCGCCGGGTGGCACCGCCAAACTCGTTTGACGGTGCTCATTCGACCGAGTCTGGTCAATCGAGACCCCACGGGCAAACAAGTTTGCCCGTGCCACCCAGGACTGGGCGCGTCCAGGCTAAACACGTACCAAGCTCCGCTTGCCGCGGCCCCCCGACTGCCAGGTTACTTTCACAGACACAGTGAGAGCTGCCAATGGGATGCGATGCTTCCTCCCACTCTCGATCCGCCGAGCCCGGACAAAAAAAACGGAAGACTTCCTACCCACGGGAAGTCTTCCATTTCTTCAAAGCCTGCTGCAATCTTGACGGCTCTTGTTGATCGCGGCTCGATTTCTTCTGCCGGCTCAAGCGCTGCGATTCGTTGTATCAAAAGCCCTTCGCGGCCGACACACCGAGTCAGCAGACTCCTGATGATGTACTCGTGTTATTTCTTCTTCTTCGCTGTCTTCTTCTTTGCCTTCTTGGCTGTCTTCTTCTTCGTGGTCTTCTTTGCTGCTTTCTTCTTTGCTTTCTTGGCCATTACTTTTCTCCTTTTACGCTGACCACTAATGTTGCGTTCCGAATGTGCTACATTTTATCCTACTACAATTGCCAGCCAACCCTTTGTCAATATCATTATGAGAAATGGTAATGACAATTCTTCTATTCTTTATCGTCAAGATATTTCAAATTACTTCATAAAAAGTTTTTTGTGCGCCTTCGCGCGCGTCACTGCATTTACGAAATACAGGAGATGAAATAGCCAAAGGTGAATCGTTTTGCGCTATGACGTTGCCACTCTGCGCAATGCGCGCCCTCGCGGTGCGCTCGCGCACGACGATAGATAAAAGCAGCTTGACTTTTCGCGCGCGGCGTGTTTCCTTACCGTGGTGACGAGCATGACACGTTGCCGTGGATACAGTGCGTCGTGAGAAAAGAAAACACAGATTTGCTGTTACTTGTTGATGACAGAAAAGAGAGTAGCGTTGTTCGGCGGCACGTTCGATCCGATTCATCTCGGTCACACGACAGTGGCCGAGGCGGCGGCCGCACAAATCGGCGCGGAGAAACTGATCTTCATCCCCGCGAAATGTTCTCCGCTCAAGGGATTCTCTCCTCACGCCGGCGATGAAGATCGGCTCGCGATGATCACGCTGGCGATTGCAGGACGCGACAATTTCGCGGTGAGCGATTGTGAGTTGAAGCGGCCGGCCCCCAGCTACACGCTCGATACCGTGCGACAGTTCAAGCGTCAGTACGGTCCGGAGACATCGATTCACTGGCTGCTCGGCGCCGACAGCGTTGGAGACCTCGTCCACTGGTACAAGGTTCGCGAGCTGATTGACGAGTGCAACCTGACAACGATGCAGCGAGCCGGCTACGCGCCGCCGGATTTCGAGCGATTTATCTCCCTGTGGGGACTGGAGCGAGTGGCAAAGCTCAAGCGCAACATCGTGCAAACACCGCTGATCGATATCAGCAGCACGGAGGTGCGGAGACGCTTAGCTGCCGGTGAAGACCTTCGCGGAATGCTCTATCCCGATGTAATCGAGTATATCCGCCAACACGGCCTCTACCGGCGGATAGACGCCTGAGAGCTGAGTCGACGATCACGACTTGGCGATCTGTCCTTTGAGCCAGTCGTACCAGGCCTGCATCCCCTCGCCGGTCCTGGCAGAAACCGGGAATATCTCGATGTCCTTGTTCAATCGCCGCGCATCTGCTTTGACACGTTCAATATTGAAATCGACCATCGCGCCGGCGAGCAGATCGATTTTGTTCACGAGCAGGACTTTCGACTTCGCAAAGATCGCCGGATACTTGACAGGCTTGTCGTCGCCCTCCGCGACGGAGAGCACCACAATCTTCCCATCTTCACCCAACTCGAACGATGATGGGCACACCAGATTGCCAACGTTCTCGATGAAAAGTAGATTCAGAGTATTGAGAGGCAGCTTCTGCAAAGCCTGATGCACCTGTGTGGCGGACAAGTGGCATGCGCCTTCCGTAATGATCTGAATGGCCGGTGCATTCGTGGCCCGGATCCGCTGGGCATCGATATCCGTCTGTATGTCACCTTCGATCACGCCGATCTTGACGGTGCCTGCGAGATCGCTGATCGTGCGCACCAGGAGCGTCGTCTTGCCGGAGCCCGGAGAGGAGATCATGTTGAAGCAGCGATTGCCGTGTTGAGTCAGCAGCTCGCTGTTCTTCCGCGCATATGTCTCATTGGCGCTCAGTATCTTCCTGCCGACGTTCACCTTGGTCATCGTCTACTCCTTCAAACTCGATCTGTTCCAGAAGCAAAGGGGCATCCGGAAGCAACCCGAAATTGTCCTTGCCACAGCTTGGACATTTTACGTTGGATAAGTCCACGGCGAAGACTCTGCCGCAGGTCCTGCACTTCGCCTGCAGGGGCTTATGCTCGATCTGCAGTTGCATTCCTTCGCAGGGCGTGCCCCGGGCAACCGCTTCAAAGGCAAACGCGAGCACATCGTCGTTGACGGCGTTCAGCATGCCGCAGCTCATTTTGGCGCGGATCGGCTTGGCGCCGTACTTGCGGGCCTCCTGCGAGATCACCTCCACCAGGTTTTGCGCCATGGCGGCCTCGTGCATCAGCAGATCCTCGGCAATTCCCGCCCGTAGGGCATTTGCACGATGCGCCGGCCGCCTATCTTGGTCTTCATCTCCACAAGAGGGACGTCGCGCGTCTGCACGATCTCGCCGATGATACTCGCCTCGCGACCCAGCGGATGCTCCCGGCAGATTTGCAGGCACTGATCCGCTGTATCCGGGGACACAACCGCGACGAATTTTCCTTCGTTCGCGGCATTCAGCACGTCAAATCCGAGCATGTCCGCAGCCGCTTGAACCGCAGGCCGGACACGAATCGCCCTCTCGTCAATCTCCACGCTCCGCCGGCTGCCCTCGACAACCTCGTTCAGCGTCGCCGCCAGTCCGCCTCGCGTCGGGTCCCGCATGAATCGGATGCCCGGCACATTTTCGAACAGCGCACACGTCAGCTCGGCCAGTCCCGCGCAATCGCTCTCCAGCGGTGATTCGAAGGCAATCCCTTCGCGCTGAGAGACGATTGTCATGCCGTGGTCGCCAATCGTGCCGCTGAGGAGGATTCTGTCGCCGACCTCGACCTTGTCGAGCCCGGGATTCACATTTGGCAGCCGGACGCCGATACCCGCGGTGTTGATGAAGATGCCGTCCGCCGAGCCGTGTTCGACGGTCTTCGTGTCGCCCGTTACGATTGTGACGTGGTTGTGTTGGGCCGCTTCGCTGACGCTGTGCAGGATTCTGTCCAGAAGCTCGAACTCGAAGCCTTCCTCAAGGATCAGCGCCAGAGACAGAGCCACCGGCCTTGCCCCGGACACCGCCAGATCGTTCACCGTCCCGCAGACGGCGAGCTTGCCGATGTCCCCGCCCCGGAAGAACAGGGGCTTGACCACATAGCTGTCCGTCGTGAAGCAGATGTCGCTGGAAGGCAGTCTCAAGTGGGCCGAATCGGCAAGCTCGGAGAGCGCGTCGTTCCTGAATTTCGGCACAATATGCTCGCGGATGAGCTGGCTGCTGAGCCGGCCTCCCCCGCCGTGAGCGAGCAGGATTCTTTCCGGATTCGCCATCGCTGAGCTATTTCCTCCGCCCGTACTTGAACCACGCCGCACAGGTCCCCTCCGAGCTGACCATGCACGGGCCGACGGGCTTGTCGATGGTGCACCGCGTGCCGAACAGCGGACATTCCATCGGCTCGATCAACCCACACAGGACCTCGCCGCACCGGCATCCAGGGTTCTCCTTGCCCGGCTTATCCTCCAGGCCGAATCGCCGGAACGCATCGAACTGGCCGTACTTCTCTCTCAGTGCGAGCGTGCTCTTGCCAATCTTGCCGACCCCGCGCCAGTAGCCATCCACCGGCTCAAAGCATTCCTCGACGATCTGCTGAGCCGCGGCGTTGCCCTTCTCCTTGACGACGGCCTTGTAGACAGACGCCAGCTCGGGCTTGCCCGCCGCGAGCTGACGGCAAATCTCCGCTATGCCCTCGATGATCTGCACCGGCTCAAAGCCCGCGACCACGCAGGGCCGATGATATTCGTTCACGATCTCCGCGAATGCGCCCCAGCCGATGATCGTGCTGACATGTCCCGGGCACAGGAAGGCATCGATGCGATCGTTCATGCCGTCCAGCAGCACCCGCATCGCGGGAAGCACCAGCTTGTGCCCGCTGAGAATGCAGAAGTTCGCGATGCCTTCCGCCGCCGCCTCCTTGACGGCGACAGCGCTGGCCGGCGTGGTCGTCTCAAATCCGACTGCGATGAATACGACGATCTTGCCGGGGTTTTCTCTCGCCAGTTGAAGTGCATCCTCGCTGCTCAGGACGACCTTCACGTTGCCGTTGGAGGCCCGCGCTTCGAGCGAGCCATCGCTGCCCGGCACGCGGATCATGTCGCCGTAGGTGGCGATGATGCAGTCGTCCCGGTCCGCCAACTGCAGCACCGTGTCGATGTAGCCCTGGTCCGTGACGCAGACGGGGCAGCCCGGACCCGACAGCAGCTTCAACCGCTCGGGCAGCGTGGATCGAATCCCGCTGCGGAAGATGGACACTGTGTGCGTCCCGCAGACCTCCATGATCGTGATCTGCCGATCCAGCCTTTTGCAGGCCTCGTCGATGGTATGTTGCGCTTTGGCGATCCTGTCCAGCATGCAGGCTATCCCGACACCTTGTTCGATGTCTTTTCGAAGTTCTCGATCTCGGCGAAAAGCTCCCAGGTCCTCTTGGCCTCCTCCTCATCGACCAGCGCGATGGCGAAGCCGGCGTGCACCAGCACGACATCCCCAAGCTTCGCGTCGGGCAAAAGCGTGGTCTTGGCCTTCCAGCGATTGCCCATCGCATCGACAACCGCCCTGTCATCCACCAGTTCAATGATCCGTGCCGGTACTGCCAAACACATCGTGTGTATATCCTCTTATGAATCCATGTTGAGAATATGAGCTGCAATGGCCGCCTGGCCGAGCGCGATACCCCCGTCGTTGGACGGGACAACGCGATTCAATAATACCGTAAACCCCTCCTGTTTCAATCGCATTGCCAGGCGATTCACCAGATAGCGGTTGCAGAAGACGCCGCCGCTCAGGGCTGCCGTCTCCAGTCGCGTGCTCTCCCGGGCCGCCTTCGCCATGGCCAGCAAAGCCTCGACGAGCGTGTTGTGGAACTTCGCGGAGATAATCGCCGGAGTCTCTGCCCGCTTCAGGTCGCCAACCAATCCTCTCAGAGCCTTACGAAGGCTCAGTTGCACTGGTTCACCACCGGGACGGTGCAGATCGTACTCGTAGCGATCGTCGGCATCCCGCTGCGCTATGGACTCCAGCGCCATCGGCAATTGTGCATCAAAATGGTTCCGTTCTCCCAGGCCGATCATTGCGGCAACAGCATCGAAAACCCTGCCGAGGCTGGAGGTGTTCACGGTGTTGATGCCCTTGTCGATCTGCTCCGCGATGAGCCTGAGTTTCTTTTCATCCGGCTCGATGCGTTCGAGCAACCATGCAAATTCGGCAAGGGCGAAATCCTCGCCATACGCCTGTCGCAGCAGGCTCAGGAGCGGCCGGACTGCCTCTTTACTCGCCTTGTCGCCGCCCGCCAGAGGGTAGTACGCCAGATGGCCGAATCGCTCGAAGCTCGCCAGCGAGGCAATCATGCATTCGCATCCCCAGATGGCTCCATCCGTGCCGTAGCCCGTGCCGTCGCACTCCAGACCGATCACCGGCCCGACCAATCCGTGCTCGGCCAGCACCGAGGCGATGTGCGCCCAATGATGCTGGACCTCGATGACCCTCGCGACGTGCAGCGATTTCGCGTATTGCGTGGACAGATAGCCGGGATGGAGATCGCATGCGACGACCTGCGGCTGGACCTCAAACAGCCCCTTCAGGTGCTCGATGGAGCGGACGTAATGATGATAGACCTCGGCGTCCTCGAGATCGCCGATGTGCTCGCTGAGAATGAGCTGGTTTTGCTTCACGAGGCAGAACGTGTTCTTCAGATCCGCGCCGGCTGCCAACACCTCCTGCGGCGATCTTTCCGCCATATAGATTGGCGTCGGCACGTAGCCTCTGGACCGCCGCAACAGGACCGGCTCGCCGGCAACGAAATGCACAATCGAGTCATCGACCTGTCGATAGATTTCGCGGTCATGCATCAGGAATGCGTCCGCCACGTCGCCGAGGCGCTCCAGGGCAAGCTCGTTCCGGCAGATCAGCGGCTCATCGGAGAGGTTTCCGCTCGTCATCACCAGTGCATCCAGACCTTCGGCGAACAGCAGGTAATGCAAAGGCGCGTAGCACAACATGAAACCGAGCGTGCTCGTGCCTTCCGCCACCGCCGGCGCGATGGCGGCGTCCGGTCTCCTGGGTAATAGCACGATAGGACTCTGCGGAGTCCTGAGAACTTCTTCAGCGGCGCGATCCACGACTGCGTACTTGCGCACAGCATCCACGGAAGCCGCCATCATTGCAAAGGGCTTGTAGTCTCGCCGCTTGCGCTGACGCAATCGGAGCACTGCGTCATTGTTCAGAGCATCGCAGGCCAGATGAAATCCACCGACCCCCTTGATCGCGACGACCTTGCCCGCCCGCAACAATCGCGCCGCTTCTGCGATGGCCTCGTCATTGCCCGTCAGCAATGGTTTGCCGCTACGGTCCGCGAGCCAGACCCTCGGCCCGCATCGCGGACACGCCACAGGCTGAGCGTGAAATCGCCTGTCGGCTACGTCGTGATATTGAGCCGCACACGCCGTACACATCTCGAAGACCGACATCGTGGTGTTCGGCCGGTCATAGGGGATGGTCTTGATGATAGAATATCTGGGCCCGCAGTTGGTGCAGTTGATGAATGGATAGCGATAGCGAAAATCGTTCTTGTCCCACAGCTCCCTCAGGCAATCCGCACAGGTCGCAACATCAGCCGAGACCTCCGAGAGCACCGCGCCCTGGGCCCGGCTCTTGTGGATTGCGAACCCCTTCTCGCCCTCGGACACAGGTATGTCCAGAACGTCCCACGACTTGATCTCCGCCAGCGGCGGCCGGTCCGATGTCGTCAGACGCTTCAGGAACTCCTCGATCCGCTGCTCCTGTCCCTGCAGTTCGATCGTCACACCCAGCGTGTCGTTCAAGACAAAGCCGCTGAGCTCCAGCAGCATGGCCAGCCGGTGCACCGTGGGCCGGAATCCGACCCCCTGCACTCGACCCTTCATCAGTATTCTTCTTCGCGTCACCAACGTGTTTACCCGAAACCACCGCCACCACCCTGTCCTGGAACCGGAATGATGGAGCCAAATCCCCCCGCACTGTTCCTTCGCAAGCCCATCAGGGCAAGGGCACAATAGATCGCCCGGCGAAACCGCGGCGGGCGACGCAGATCGGCAAGGCGAACCGACGCGGTTTCGCCTGTATCCTGCAGATAGATCGTGATGCCTCCCTCCTTCCAGCGAAGCAGGACGTGAGCGAGGTCCTCCGCCGGCAGAAGAGTCTCCTGGATGACGATGGCCTGCGTGATTCCTCTGGATTTGAGAAACGCGGCGGACGGGAAATCCTGTGGGAAGACTATCCACCGGTTGTCGTACATCCCGGGAGCCGGTCCGCGCTCGCCCCTGAGCCGGCGCGAGTCGAGCAGGAAGGCCGGCGGATTGTCCCCGACGATCGTGTTTCGCACATAATCCGGGAGCGGCCTGGCGAGCATTCGCACCAGGGTAGTGACATCGCTCAGCACGCACTTCTCCGGCAGCACGCGTTGCCGTCTTCCCGATGTCGTATTGTACAGCGGAACCGGCCGGTACCCATCTTTGGCAAGAGCGAACCCCGCCGGCAAGGATTGCGGCCCCGGCAGGTCCACGATGATCGCCGTATCGCGCCGGGCTCCGACGCTGCACCGCAGTCCGGACTCTTCCGGCAGCCAGTTGGAAATGCTCGCCGTGATCACCTCGTCGATCTCGGTGAACAGCACCGGCTTAACCCACGGCGACCACTCGTCAGAGGCAGGCGCCCAGACCTCATAGATCTCTCGTCCCGTCATCTTCGTTGTTCTCCGAAAGCCACTGTGGAGGCGGCGTGTGCATCGGTTGCGGAATCCATCCTGCCTCGCCTAATGAGAATTGGAATATCCTGCGCCCGGCTGTCGATCAATGGCACGGACGACGCTCGCCCATAGACTCCACATGCCTTCCCATCGATAACATATACGCCCAGGCAGGGAAAGAGGTTTTCACCTTCGCAGTCGGCCGCAACCGCCGCAAAGCGTTTCTGCGCGGCCCAGTATCGCGGGTGTCTTGCGGCGTTCCCGGCGATCTGCCGCCATTCCTTTTCCGCCGTGACTCCACGAATCCCGATCCATTCGCCAACCCTCCCCAGGGCCGGCTTCAGCACCCATTCTTCGCTGTTGCGCCAGCCGGCCTCTCGCGGGTCCCGTGTCTCGGGCAGCAGACGCCTCCAGGTCGACAGGTTCGTCTTCAGCCGATCCCAGATCAGCGGGAATCTCTTGCTTTGGACGATGAGGGAGTATCCCGGATTGCTCTGCGGTGTGGCGCCGCCGTGGAAGAACCGCTCCCACGTATGCCTTCGCGGAATGTTGGGCAGCCACTCCGCCGGATAGAAACGCACGATCCCGTCGAACCCTCCACCATCACCGGCCAGTTGGGCACGGCCATTGACCCAGAGCAAATCCGTGGGGCTGACCAGTATCGGCACAAGCCCTTCAGCCGCGAATCTCTCCGCGAGGAACAGCATCACCTGCCGGTCGTCGGTGTATGCCGTCGCGTGTACGAAGGCGACGCGTGAGCCTGCGCCAAGCGATGATGCAACCGCTATAGCGTATTGCCCGGCGGCATCCGGCGCACAGGTCGTCCCGTCATAACACCCGCAGGCAAGCTCCGCAAACGCGCTCGATTCAATGAACCCGCCCGGCACGTCCGCGTTGGCTTCCGAGATCCGCCAGCCCTCCGGCGTGAAATGAAAATCGAATCGCATGATCCGAGCCATGCCTTTCGAGGGGACTCGTCCGGCAGTCCGCGTACACGCCTTGCACAGTTGGCGGCCCAGCCCAAGCTCTTTGCACAGGTCGGGCCGGCCCATGATCTCTTCTTCAGCGGCAAGAGCCTCCGTCCACAGCCGCTCCGATTGATCCCGCAAGTCCTCCCAGGCTTCCCACTCGAGGATCAGACAGCGACGACCCAGGCTCTCGATATCCTCAAATTGGCTGTCCCACTTGTGGTGATCGAAGATCATGCTCAGGCGGATATCGCGAAACTGAGCTTGCGGGATCGGCTCCGGGATGGTCCAGGGCGGGTTCAAGGCAGCCCCTGCGAGATGAAGACGTAGAGGAAGGAGACGGCCACATAGACCGCCGCGATGAACAATCCCGCCGCCGAGTCCTCCGTACGGGCGTTGATGTCAAAGGGCCAGAGCCGCTCGACGATGATCGCTGCTGCCGCGAAAGGCAGGACAGGCCATGCGACCACCGCGAAATCCCGGATGGTGGCGTCGGCTGAAACCCAGTCACCCGCTACGGCCCTGCCCAGAATCATGCCCACCCCGGCGAGGAAACCGCCAAGCCGCAGACCTGCGCCGCTGGTCCGCTCTATCGTGACCGACTCGCTGATTCCTGTGAGCCACTCGACCCCCCCCCAGAGCAGGAAGAAGGCGCCCGTGGATAGAGCCGCACTGAAGATCACCACCCACCATCCGGGCCCATTCCCGATATTCCCCCCGGCGAAGCAGAAGGTAATCCCCGCCAGCGCGCCGGCCGTCGCAAAGGCGGCCGCCAGGTTTTGACGCTCGATCACGTCGTCTCGCGGGCTGACGCCCAGGAAGCGGAGAAGGTGCGCCCCGAGGCCCGCCCAGGCGGCGCCCGCCAGCATGTAGAGCGTCAGGTAGGTCTCGCTGTTGCGGACATCATCGGCCGCCCACCACCTTAGAACAAGGTACAGCAGTACAAGACAGACGATAGGTCCGGTAATAAAGATGAGTCGGCTGGCATTACGGGCAACCAGCGTCCTGACAAAGGCGGCCGTGTACCACCGGTACCAGGTATAGGCCGCCACGAGGGCGGAGAAGAGCAGTAATATGAATTCGTCGCCAGACACGGTTGCCTGCACTCGCTTCAACAGGATTATCATCGCCGGCCCACCAGCAACACGCCGCCGGGATCAGGCCGAAGCCACTCTACGTGCATCCGGAGCCAACATCGCACAAATGATACCCCCTCCAGCAGAGGTATCAATCCTTTTCCTCCCCTCGCACTCCTGTGCCTCAGCCCTTTGACCGCACATGCGGCAGTGCGGAGAATGCCGCCAAATGTCAGAAAAATTGCTTGCCAGCCCCCGGACCGATGTGTTAGTATGGTGACGATCGTCGCCGGAAGCCAACGACCGGCGACGGTTGGATGTTTCGGGGCCATAGCTCAGTTGGGAGAGCGCTTGCATGGCATGCAAGAGGTCGTGAGTTCGAATCTCATTGGCTCCATTGCGGAGGAAATCCATGTTCGTGTCATAGCGTGCATTCCGTCTGTCCATCCTGCGGCGAGCCATTGTCCATAGTTGTAGGGAATCGGAGAGCGGGCCATTGGGGGAAAACCCGATTGAGGATCTGGGGGAATTCGGGTTTCTGGTGTATCGGCGGATCGGTGAGGAGGCCCCAGGGGCGCGGCAAAGGAATTGAGCTATGGACAGGGTTCTCTGGTGGCAGAAGGGCATCATCGCGAGGGTACATTGAAGGGACGTCATCAATTCGCGAGGGACGACTCATGGTACCAACAAATATGGAGAGAGAGTATCGCGGATTCAGCATGTTCACGTACCACGCGTTGGTAGTGGTCGCCGTCGTAGCGCTGGCTTTGCTGGTCTGGCGGATCGCCGGGGCGCTTCTGCTGGCGTTCGTGGGTGTTCTTCTGGCCGCGGCTTTTCGCGGCATGGCCAGCCTGCTCGGCCGGTACCTGCGGATTCCCACGGAATGGGCCCTGATTCCTGTAGCCGTCGTACTGATCGCCGCCCTCAGTCTGTTCGTCTGGTTCGCCGGTCCCCCGATCAACGCACAGATGGCACAGCTCCTCAAGAGCCTGCCGGACTCCGTGAAGCAAATCGAGGAACGACTGCAGCAGTATCCCTGGGGACAGTACATCCTCAGCCATCTGGCCCCTCCGGAATCGGCGGCAGGCCAGGGGTTCCATCTGGTCACCCGCTTTACGGGGATCGCCTCCGCCGCCTTCACCGTCGTCGCCGACTTCATCATCGTCATCTTCACCGCCATCTACTTCGCCATCAATCCGGACACCTACAGGCGGGGAATCGTTTCGCTGGTGCCCAAGGGCAAGTCCCAGCGCGTTACCGAAGTGCTGGACGCGACCGCGCTGACGCTGCAGCGTTGGCTGCTGGGACAGGGGGTGTCGATGCTCTCCGTCGGCGTCATGGTGGCGCTGGGACTGTGGCTGGCGGGCGTGCCGATGGTCCTGCTGCTCGGCGTGATCGCGGGCATACTGGAGTTCATCCCGTTCATCGGCCCCATCATGGGAGCGATTCCCGGCGTGCTCATCGCCTTGACGCAGGATTGGAGGACCGCTTTGTACGCGGTCATCGTCTACGTCATCGTGCAGCAGGTCGAGAATCACGTGCTGATCCCTCTGATCCAAAAAAGGGCCGTGGAAGTGCCGCCGGCCCTGGTGATTCTGGCGGTTGTCGCCCTCGGGCTGCTGTTCGGCGTGCTGGGCGCGCTGGTCGCCACACCGCTGATGGCAGTCATCATGGTCTGGGTCAAGATGCTCTACGTGCAGGACGTGCTCGGCAAATCCGCCGAGGTGAAGTGACACAAGGACTCAAGCCGCGGCCCCTCCGCCGGACCATTCATGCCGTGGAATTCTCACGAGCGCCTTGTCAGTGGCTCAGAACGTCGGGCCGGGTTTTTTGCCGGGCCAGCTCAATACGAACGTGTTGCCCTTCGGATACGGAGTCACGAAATCCACATGCCCGTCGACAAACGCCGCAAAGCTGACGCCATTGTTCAGGTCGCCGCTGGGCGGCTTGTGGAATGTCGCGAAGCAGTCCGTCGTCCCGTTGGGGGTCGAGCGAAGGTTGTTGTCGTTGATGCCGGCGCCACTGATCCCCGGAATCGCCCAAGTGTTCTCCTCCCCAAAATAGAACGTCAGCGCCGGCTCCCTCACCTGCGATTCGAGCTTGAGATCCTTGATCGTGGGCTCATATTGGTCCGGCACCGCGCCCCACGCATCGCCATTGAGATAGCTGTTCATTGTATACCCATATTGCGGGTCGATCCCAATCGTGGCGCCCTTGCACATGTAGCAGCTCATCTGTCGGGCGACCGTACTGAATGTCGGACAAAGGTTGATTTTCTGACCTTTCAGATACGACCACATCACGCCGGCCAGTTCCGGATGCTGATCGAGATTCTTGCTCCTGTCATGCCACACACACCCGTTGCCCTTGTCCTTAGCGTAGAGCCAGCCAAAGGAATACGGGAATTCGAAGTCGTTGTCATCCGAGTACATTCGCCCGATCAAGGCGTAGTTGCGGAGATTCGAGCGGCAGGTCGTCAACCTCCCCTGGTCCTTCACCCGGTTCAGCGCCGGCATGAGCACGGCCATCAGGATGGAAATGATCGAAATGACCACGAGCAACTCGATGAGTGTAAACCCACGTCTTCTACCCATAGTTTCACCCCTTTCCAGATCTCGGCGTTCGTACCTGCCTACAGGATACCAGAAAGCCGCCGCGTGTTCCACCTTTTTCGCCATTTTCAGGCACGCGAGAACCGCCTTGAGCCAGGTCCGGGTCATGAGGTACGCGCCGGCCATGGTGGGATGGACCCCATCCACCGCCCAATAGGCAGGGGGAGCCTTTTGCGCCGCCTCATCGAACACCGACTGGAACGGAACGAACACGGCGTCAGATTTCTTCGCGACCTTCCTGGCGGCGGCCCGATACCCATCGAAATCGGGGAACCATTTGCTGTTGACAGCCCCGCAACGAAGCACAAACGGCTCACAAACCACCAGTTTCACCTGTGGCAGCGTCTGCCGCGTCCGCTCCAGGAGGTGGCGATAGTCCTCCTCATAGACCTCGACGGTGCCGTTGTACTGGCCGTTGAGCCGGTGCCAGATATCGTTGACGCCGATGAGGATGCTCACCACGTCGGGCTTGAGGGCGATGCAGTCGGCGTCCCACCGCTCGGCCAGTTGGAACACCTTGTGCCCGCTGATCCCGCGGTTGTAGATTCGCAGGCCGGCCACGGGACGGTCGGCCAGCAATTGCGACGCCGCGAGATAGGCATAGCCCGTGCCCAGGGCCTTCGCATCATTGGGGATCTTCTCTCGTAACCTGTCCCTGCCGACGTCGGTGATAGAATCGCCCTGGAACAGGATGACGGCGCCCGTGCCGATGAAGCCGCGGGAGGCCGAATGAAAGGAACTCCCCGTAATACTCGAACACCCGGCCCCGGCCAGGGCAGCCGCCGCCCCCAATGTCCCCGCCCCCGCCGTCATTCTCAGGAAGTCCCGTCGCGTGCTCCGATTCTCTGCCAAACGCCGATTCGCCATAGCGATTCTCCTTACCCACAGACACCATAGCCACACTGCCCACAAGGCCACCTTTATACCCGCCCGCCCACGTTCCCACCAGAGGAAACCTGCGTCCACCCTTTCCGCAGAGAATGCCTGCTGCACAAACACGACGTTTTGCGATCGTGGCCAAGCGAAACCATTCATGCGTCTTTCCGCACACCACAAGAAGATGAAAATGGCCTTGGGCCCCTCGTAGGGTGGGTCCTTGACCCACGCGGTTCTTCGAGCGGAGCATTCCTTGACGCGTGGGTTGAGAACCCACCCTACACATCAACGCCGCGCTTTTTCAGAGGGGCAGTCTGCACGCCGAGCCGCGTTGCCGGTCTTTGCCGGCGATCAATACGAGCGGGCTATGTCGTGGCAGTGGTATGCGACTCGCGGCCGAGGCCGCGGCATGGCCCCGGCGCCGGCGACACGCTTGCGGCGTTGGCTTTGTTTCGCATCGCCGTCCTCGTTTGTAGTGACGCCGCAAGGCGTTTCTCGGGTAGTGTCAAGTGTGCAGTGTGAAGTCTGAAGTGCAGGGCCGCCGCTTGACACTTCAAACTTCATACTTGAAACTCCGGAATCCATTGGCTTTGTTTCGCACGGCACTTCCGGCAGAATTTGGCTTTGTTTCGCACAATCACTCGCGGCAGAACCGGCGGCATCGTCAGGCACCTGGCGGGTAGTGTCATGTGTGCCGTGTGAAGTCTGAAGGGCAGGGCCGTCACTTGACACTTCACACTTCAAACTTGAAACCTCCGACTCCATTGGCTTTGTTTCGCACGGCGCTTCCGGCAGAATTTGGCTTTGTTTCGCACAATCACTCGCGGTAGAACCGGCGGCATCGTCAGGCTGTAGAGATGCAACATCTTGCGTCTCCGCGAAGCAATGGTCCGCCTGCGACGCCCCGGATTGGCTTTGTTTCACAGAATTGCCTGCACCGGGTGGCACGGGCAAACCCGTTTGCCCGTGGTCTTGCGGATGGTCGGAACCATTCGAATGAGCACCGTCAAACGAGTTGGGTTCGTCCCAAGTTCCTGAGTTCTGGGTGGCTTGCATCGGACCCATCTCAAGGAAATGGGACGAAGCCAACGAGTTCGGCGGCGCCACCCGGGACACAGGGGGTCCAAGGACTGGACTGTGCTCACCGTCCGCCTTCCGCTCTCGCTGGACCTGTCGCAGCTCTTTCATGGTCCTGTACAGGCTGTTCTCGATCCGCCGCTCGAACATCATCAGCCGCTCCAGGGCCCTGTGACAGTGGAAATCCCCGGCGACCATCCGGCCGACCGCCAGGCGGGGATCGGCACTCGGATCGCTCATCAGCTCCCGCTCGTCCTCAGGCGACAGCTCGTCGTCGAAGTCCGCCATCGACTCGGCGAGTTCCCTGGCCAGCAGGGAGTCGAAGGCCTCGTTCTGCAGGCGTTCGGCTCGCTTGAGCCGCCAGGCGAGGCCCGCGATGCGCTCAGCCAGCGTGATTTCCGCATACCCGACCGGCTGCAGCTCCGCGAGCCATTGCCGGCGGCGGAGCTCGAACTCCTGCAAGTCTTCGCCCAGGACGACATCCTGCCGGGCGAGCAGGCCGTGCTTGATCGCATTGTCCGCGACGACGGCCTTGCCCTGCTTCGTCCTGGGCCCGGTGGACTTCGCTGCATTACGACGGTTGGCGGTGACTTGTGCTTCACTAGCCATGGGGTGATCCCTCCAAGATTTACGATTTACCCTTTACGATTTACGATTCGCTGTTCAGATTCACAGGATGGGCTTTAGCCCATGCGGAGTCCTCGGCAATGGCCGGGCGCCACGCTTACTCTTGCGTAAGCGCGTCGTGCCCGTCGAATCGTCCACGCACACGTGGACACGCTCATCTGCTTATCATCGGCCGCCGACCGCACGCCGGCCGCCGCACGTCGCCCGTCGCGACGTTCGCCACATTGTAACCAATGGTGTGTGTTTGTCAACTACAAAACTCCCACCGACTCACCGTTGCCTATAACCTCTTGTCCCGCAAGGGCTAAGGAACTATCTCAAAACCAGTTGGAATTATCAGTGTTGCTTATCCTGTAAGATGTAGGGTGTGCACCGCACACCGATTCCCCCCGCCCCCCCCCACAACTCTCATTAGGCAGTGCCGGAAATGAATAGTGAATAATGGATTCCGCTGAAAAAGCCCTGCTTGTGACCTTTCTACCCTCGTTCTTGGCCCAGAAAATGCGGGTGTCGCAGCGGTCTTTGGGGGTTCTTCAGCGGAATCAATAATGAAGACACGGCCCCCCTGCCAGCCGAAATGTAGCCCAGCCGCCCTCGGCTGGGGAAACCGTAAGACACAGCCGAGGGCGACTGTGCTACAAGGCTCAGACAGGCCCACCGATTCTTCTGACACGGATTCCAAAAATGTCATTCCCGCGGAGGCGGGAATCCAGGTTCTTTTAGCCGCAGAGACCGCCAGGGACACAGAGGAATTGGTAGGATGGGCTTTAGCCCATGCGGACTCTATTTGAATCTTGTTGTGCTCGCGCGGAGACGCAGAGTTTGAAAACTATGTTTCGGCTCGGTTCTTCTCTGCGCCTCCGCGTCTCCGCGTGAAATGATCCTGATCGCAGCCGAAGGCCGCGCTGGGTGCCTGGTGTAATTCGCAGTTTCCGGGTTTCCTCTTTGTATTTTTGTCGCCGTGGCTCTACAATGAGCCCGTGGATTCGGATCGAAGTGCCCCTGTCAGATGCAAAAGAACCGTCGGCCCGAAGACTGGAAGTGTTGGTAGAAAATGTGAAATGTGTAGGTGCGACCCCCTATCCTCTTTACTCAAACAAGAAGGTCGGGTCACTCTCTCGGGCCTCGATTGAGGTGCGTCTCAGAATGAGGTCGCCAAAACGTACTTCATCTTTGGTTGCGATGAGTGGAGGATAATTCGGCGCATAAAACCTTCCCTCGAATTCTACGGTCTGTTCATTAACATATCTGACTCTGAGTGCAAGATTTCCGAATTTGTCAAACACGCGGAATTCATGGCGGTCGGGTATTTGTAGATCATAATAGTTGTTGGTATTGATTGCAAAGCGGTTATCCACAATCACAGCTACGGTTCTGGCGTCTTCTCGCCTAATATAGGCAGACACATAGAGCCCGTCAGGCGTGCACTTGAGCTTGATTATGTCTTCGTTGCCTATTCGAAGTACGGTATAAATGCCCATCTTTGGGTGCCACACAACATTGGGACCCAAGAATATTTTTAGCGCCTCATTGGGGATGTACCCTTCAACTGGGCGAGGATCGGGCTCATTCGCAGGTACTAATATCCCAGAAGGCTGTACTTCTCGAACGACGTTTACAGACTGATCGATTGTCACATGGTTGGCCTCGCCGATACTAACAACACGGCTCCCAGGGCTACCTTGAACATTAGTTGTGCCTGGCTGCAGTGTTGGTTTGCTGTGGCGTGGATAGGTATATGCAGCCAAGCCCATAGAGAGAACGACTACTCCTATGTACACTATGTACACAGCGATTCGGGCACGTGGGCTTCGCCGAACACGTTGCATCCAAGCCCAGTCTTGTTTAAGAAGAAGACGCCACCCAAGTACCCCAGCAATACCCAAGAGTACGAAGCCAAGGGAAGGACTCGCTATCATACTAAGCCCTCCCCCAGCAAAGAACACTATTGGGCCGCCTACTGACTTTACGCTCTCCTTCTTCATAGTCTACCATGAAACAGTGATCTGCCTGTTTTGACAAGCGCATTGTTGCCCGATTTCCTACTATCTCACTTCCCATCACGCCACTCCTTTGAAGAGGGGAATAATAGGGACGGGGAGGCCCAATTCTTTGCTCACTTCGGCGAACTTTTCTACGGCGAAGTCGAGGTCCTGGTGGGTGTGGGCGGCGGAGACTTGGGTTCGGATTCGGGCCTGGCCCTTGGGGGCAATCGGGAAGGAGTTGACCGAGTTCGATTTCACGCGTACAATGCAGAGCATCGGCACGGCGTGGGTGCCCATGGCCGGCACGCTGGATAAGGAACCACAACCATGATCTCTATCGATGCGTGGCAAGGGCGTGAGGACGACAAGGTCCTGCTGGACAAGTGCAGGCAGACCATCAGAAAGGTCGTGCCCGATGCCGACGTCATTCTGTATGGCTCGCGTGCCCGGGGGGACGCTCGGGAAGACTCGGATTACGATATCCTCGTGCTCGTGGATCAGCCGGCGAGCATCGCCCTGAAGGATCAGATTCTCTCGAACGTCTATCCGTTGGAGCTTGAGACGGGGGCCATGCTGACGCTGGTCACGTATGACCGGCGCCGGTGGGAGTCTCTACCCTACAGGGAGATGCCTTTCCACAAGAACGTCGAGCGTGATGGGGTGCGTGTGTGAATGATCCGATCAAAGCCTTAGCCGGTTATCGGATGGACCGGGCCCGTGAGGCGATCGAGGAGGCGAGTCTGCTTCTGGAGGCGGGACACTTGAATGCCTATGTGAGTCGGCTGTACTACGCCTGCTTCTACGCCGTCTCGGCATTGCTGGTGACGCGAGGGATCTCCACGAGCAAACACGGACACTTACGCTCTCTGTTGCATCGCGACTTCGTCAAGACCGGGCTGATTCCCACGGAGCTTGGCAGGCATTTTGACCGGCTGTTCAGCACCCGCCAGGAAGGGGACTACGCGGATTTCGTCGTGTTTCAAACAGACGAAGTCCGCCCGTGGCTGGATCAGACGAGGGCCTTCGTGAACTACATCGAGGGTCTGATCGCGCGAATCGCACCGTCAACAACCGACAACGAGAAATAGACCGGGTTCATTTCTTGCGTATTCCCCTGTGAGAGTCGGGCGTCTATGAGACTGCGACGCGGGGCAGGCCTAATTCCCGGCTCACTTCAGCAAACTTTTCCACCGCAAAGTCCAGGTCCTGGTGGGTGTGGGCGGCGGAGACTTGGGCGCGAATGCGGGTCAAACCTTTGGGGACGACCGGGAAGGAAAAGCCGATCACGTAGACTCCTTTTTCGAGCAATCGCATAGACATTTCCTGGGCCAGGGCGTTCTCGCCGTCGTTGCCGTTGCTGCACGCCAGTGTTTTTCGCCCGGCGGGGGTCGCACGGGCCGGCAAACGGGGTTCGTTACTTCGCCTTGATGTCGTAGCAGAGCAGGACGTCCTGGTCGCGGAGGTAGAGTTTGCCGTTGGCGATGACCGGGTGTGGCCAGGCGGGCTGCTTGCTGCGGTCGGGCTGGTCGAAGCGGCCACGCTCGATGTATTGCTTCGGGCTCGGCTCAATCAGGAGCATGGCGCCGCTCTCGGCGCGATAGTAGAGCCGGCCATCGGCCAGGGCCAGCGAGCCTTTCGGCGCCCCGCTGTCGCGCCCGTCCCACAGGACATCGCCGGTTTTGAAGTCGAGACAGACAAGGGAACCACCTTCATTGCCGCCGTTGGCGCCATACAGGGAGCCGTCGAGGAGGATCATGCCGCCGTGGTGGTTTTGCATCTTCTTGGAGAACCAGACTTCCTCGGCCTTGACGCCGTTCGGATCCTTGCTCAGCTTCACCAACCCACCGCCCGTACCATAGGCCGAGGCGGCGAACACGAGACCATCCTGGTAGAGCGGCGTGGAACAGTTGATCCCCATGCGATTGGCAGGCCGGTCATACCGCCAGAGGAACTTGCCGTCGGACGCGGCGACTCCGACGAGTGCCCGCTCGGTGAGCTGCACGTACTGGCGCTGCCCGTCGAAGTCGATGGCAATGGCCGAGGCATAGGACGCTTTGGGACTGTCGGGCACCTGACTCTTCCAGATCGTCTTGCCGGTCAACTTGTCGAGGGCCACCAGGGTCGCCTCTTGGCCGCCGGGCGTGTAGATGACCTTATCGCCATCGACGAGCGGCGATTCGCGGTAACTCCACCTTGGCACGCGCCCGCCGAAATCGCGTGTCAGGCTGAGTTGCCAAACGATCTTGCCGTCTTTGGCCTGCAGGCAAGCCACATCACCGCCCAGGCCCTCGACATAGAGCCGTTCACCATCGACCGTCGGCGTGCAAGCCGGACCCTCTTTTCCCTGCGGCGCCTGCTGCTTGAAAGCCGGCCCAAGACGCGTCGCCCAAAGCTCCTTGCCGTCCGTCTCGGACAAAGCCCAAACGACTTCGTCGTCGCCGCGATTACCCATGCCGAAGATCCGCCCGGCGGCAATGGATGGAGCGCTGTAGCCGCCGCCGAGTCCGCTGATCTTCCAGGCAAGCGACGGGCCATCTTTCGGCCATTCCTTGAGCAGGCCCGTATCCGCGGACTTGCCGTCCCGGTTCGGTCCGCGCCATTGCGGCCAGTCCGAAGCCCCGACGCTTGCAGTGAACAGACAGCAGCCGGCGATAGCCAACGTCAGCCAACGACAGGATCGATTCAACGATGTTCTCATGAGACTCCTCTACGTTCTGGTTTCTGATCCTTGATAGCCCTAACGGTACCTGTCCACATAGATAGTGGCAAGACCACCCAAGCGGTGACAAGACGATGGAACTACTCGTCCTCGCAGCGGCAAGCGCCGGTAAGCCGATAGCTCATGTTTACGGCTGTGCGCCATCGGCAAGCTCCGAAGACTCCACTTGCCGCCGCCACCCGGTATCCACCCAAACTCAGCGTAGCCGGAGCACCAGGGAGACCATGGATAATGGTCTCTCTCACCGCGTACTTCACCCATATAATAGCCCATGTTGATTCTCCGGGGAATAGGGACGGCCTCTGCTTCTTGTTCGCATACTGATTCCCGGTTGACTATGTCTTTACGGCGCGCTGTCTCGCAACATCACGGGGGTGACGGGCTCGCACGGGGGCGGGATGAGACTAACGATTATGACGGTTATAACCTCCGGCTTGCACAGCGTGTCGCCCGGAGGCTGGGGCAAACCCGCACAAGTTCTCGGACGCTTAATGATGCTGCGAAGCGTCTCAGTGTCAACAGGCTCACCCGCCGGCGGGGGCAGGCGAATTCGCGTTAACTCATAATCGCAAGCCGCCGATATAGACGACCGGATAAATTACACCTGTCGGAGTGAGTGACAGGCAACCTGAGATGCGGAATGAGGAGTTGATGCCCTATGGGAAATCAGTTCGTTCAGTCCTGTGACGTGGCCTCCAAAGGTTTGCGGCTGGCAAACTACATTCTCGACATACTGTTCATCAACATACTGGCGTTTGCAGTCTCGCTTGTGGTCGGTCTTTTCGTCGGGTTCTTCGCCGCAATGCTGGGCATGGCTGATACCGTGCTGACTGTGCTCGGGGAGACTGTTCTGAGCCCGGCAGGAAGATTCTTCATAAGCTGTTTCAACGTCTTCTTCTACTTCTTCTTGTGTGAAGCGCTCTGGCAGAGGACTCTCGCGAAACTCATCACAGGGACAAAAGTCGTCACGGTATATGGCACAAAACCGACATTCGACGCCATCGGCATGAGAACCCTCTTGCGCTTTGTCCCATTCGAGCCACTGTCGTTCTTAGGGAAGAATCCCGGTGGATGGCACGACAGGTGGTCCGGCACAGTCGTTGTCCGTGTGGCAGCCGCGCGGGCCCGCATGGTCCAGCCTCTGAGTGCTCCCATGGCCCAGCCTCTGAGTGCTCCCATAGCCCAGCCTCTGAGCGCTCCCATAGCCCAGCCTCTGAGTGCTCCCGTGGCCCAGACCGGCCTTGCAGTCCTCAATGTGGGCATTCCTTCTTGCGCACCGATAGATCAAAAGACGAGCGCTACTGAGCCAATATGTACGGCTGTGGCAGCGGGTGAGACGTCACGTATCCGGGATACACGCCGGGGCATGAAGGTGACGTGGATTGCCTTGGCCGTGGTGATCGCGATCTTCGCGGGATTGATCGCCGTCAAGTTCTATTGGCCCGTGAAATCGGCCGTTGGATTCAGCCAATATGACGAGACAGACATGTATGACGATAGAGATGTAGATTATTCCCCAGAACCTGCACCCATCGCCCCAGTCCCGTCACCTGTGCTTTCGGATCCTTTTGCACCCGCTGTGCGTCGGGCCGATGTCCCGTCGCCGGCGTCCACACCGGCACCGTCGGCGTCCCCCCTGCCCGGAACCATTGAGGTGGAGGCCGTTGTCGTCGTCGATGGGAAGATCGTGGTCTATAGTGATCTGGGAGAATTGACACAGGGCCGAACCGTGCACGGCTGGAAAGTCGAGCGCATCACGAACCGGGAGATCACCCTGAGGAATGGCTCTGAAGTGCGCAAGTATCCATTGTCCCAACCGGTCATGCAGTAGACAAGAATTGAAAGGCCATGGGGCAGGTGTTCGCGTACGGGAGGCATCCTTCCAGGGCAACGCCGCTCTTCAGGGTCGTTCGGCTGAATCCAATTGACTAGTCCCGTGCAAGGGTCGAGCGTCTATGGCTTTGCGGCGCGCGGCAGGCCCAATTCCCGGCTCACTTCGGCGAACTTCTCTACGGCGAAATCCAGATCCTGGTGCGTGTGGGCGGCGGAGACCTGGGTTCGGATTCGGGCCAGGCCTTTGGGGACGACCGGGAAAGAGAAGCCGATCACGTAAACGCCTTTTTCGAGCAATCGTCTTGACATCTCCTGAGCCAGGGCGGCATCGCCTAGCATGACGGGGGTGATGGGGTGCTCGCCGGGCAGGACGGTCAGGCCGGTCTCCGTGATTCGCTGACGGAAGTATTGCGTGTTGTCCCGCAGGCGGTCCAGCAGCTCCGTGGAGCGGCTGAGCAGGTCCATGGCTTTGAGCGAGCCGGCGGCGATAGCGGGGGCGAGGGTGTTGGAGAACAGGTAGGGGCGGCTTCGCTGGCGGAGCATGTCGATGATCTCTTTGCGGCCGGAGGTGAAACCGCCGCTGGCGCCGCCGAGGGCCTTGCCGAATGTGCCTGTGATGATATCCACGCGGCCCATCACGCCTCGGTATTCGGGGGTGCCACGGCCGGTGGCGCCGATGACGCCGTGGGCGTGGCAGTCGTCGATCATGACCATCGCGTCGTAGCGGTCCGCGAGGGCGCAGATTTCGTCGAGCCTGGCGATGTAGCCGTCCATGGAGAAGACGCCGTCGGTGGCGATCAGGCGAAATCGCGAGGACCGGGCGGACTTGAGCTGCTCTTCGAGGTCCTTCATGTCGCTGTTGTTGAAGCGCAGTCGCTGAGCCTTGCACAGGCGCACGCCATCGATGATGCTGGCGTGGTTTAGCTGGTCGCTGATGATGGCGTCCTGCTCGCCCATGAGGGTCTCGAAGAGGCCGCCGTTGGCGTCGAAGCACGAGCCGTAGATGATCGTGTCTTCCGTGCCGAGGAACTTCGTGACGGCCGCCTCCAGGTCCTTGTGAATCTGCTGCGTGCCGCAGATGAAGCGGACGGAGGCCAGGCCGAAGCCCCATTTCTCGTAGCTCTCGCGAGCGGCACGGACCACTTCCGGATGGTTCCCCAGGCCAAGGTAGTTGTTGGCGCACAGGTTCAGCACGCGCTTGCCCGCGGAGGTGGTGATCCAGTTGCCCTGAGGACTCGTGATGACCCGCTCCGGCTTTTCCAGGCCGGCGTTTCGAATCTCCGTCAACTGCCCCTGCAGATAAGTCTTCACGCTCCCGTACATGCCTGCATCCTTTCAGTATTACGAGGATCGTACAATCCCGTAGTTCTGGACGCGTGGGTTGAGAACCCACCCTACATGCTGACGCCGCGATGTTCCAGAGGAGGCGAGAATCCATGCCCTCCCCGCATCGTGGACTCCCGCCTTCGCGGGGGTGACATATGCAGGTAGCGCATGCTACGAGTCATGCCAAGTCAGCACCACCTTGCCGGAGTTGCCGGAGCGCATCGCATCGAAGCCCTTCTGGAATTCCAGATAATGATAGCGGTGCGTGATCAGCGGCGTGATGTCCAGGCCGCCCTGGATCAGCATCGTCATTTTATACCAGGTCTCATACATCTCTCTCCCGTAGATGCCCTTGATCGTCAGGCCGTTGAAGACGACGAAATCCCAGTCAATCTCCGTACGCGGCAGAATGCCCAGCAGTGCGATCTTGCCGCCATGGGCCATGTTCGCGATCATCTCGCGCAGGGCATCGGGATTGCCGGACATCTCCATGCCGACATCGAACCCCTCCTTCATGCCGAGCTGCTCCTGCACCTCCTTGATACGGGTGGTCCGAACATCGACGGCCAGCGTGGCTCCCATCCGCTTGGCAAGTTGCAGGCGGTACGGGTTGACGTCGGTAACGACGACGTGGCGGGCGCCCACCCGCTTGGCGATCCCCGCGGCCATGCAGCCGATGGGGCCGGCCCCTGTGATCAGCACGTCCTCTCCCACCAGATTGAAGCTCAGGGCCGTGTGGGCGGCGTTGCCCAGCGGATCGAAGCAGCTCAGGACATCCGTCGGGATAGAGGTATCACAATACCAGATATTCGTCACGGGCACGGAGATGTACTCCGCGAACGCGCCGTCGCGATTCACGCCGATACCGCGCGGCGAGTTGCACAGGTGCCGCCGGCCGGCCAGGCAATTGCGGCAGTGGCCGCACACGACGTGCCCCTCGGCACTGACCAGGTCGCCGACCTGGAAGTCATGAACATTTCCACCGATCTCGACGATGCGGCCGACGAACTCGTGGCCGATGACCATGGGCACATGGATCGTCTTCTGTGCCCAGGCGTCCCAGTTGTAGATGTGAACATCCGTGCCACAGATCGAGGTCTTTGCCACCTGGATCAGGACATCGTTGATGCCGATTTGCGGCTCCGGAACGTCCGCCAGCCACAGGCCGGGCTCCGATCTGCTCTTTACAAGGGCTTTCATGCCAAGTCTCCCAGGTTACGAACGGAACCTGCATCCGAATCGCCCCATTGGCCGGGGCTCTTCCATGGAAAGAACGCAACGCTCTTCAAAAGGCTATTATCATACCCCCAAGGCCGCGTTCCCGCAAAAATCTCTCTCGAAATTGGCTCAATCATATCTGCGAAGATTCCAGGGCATTCAGGATGGATGGCAGCAACCCTCCGAGCATATTGAAGAATTGCCGATGGCTACCAGATGCTTCGGAACACCATCGGCCAGCTCCGCTTTTCTCCGCCTGCCGCTGCCACTCGGAGTGCGCGATCTCTCACAATCTTGTCGTGCGCTGCATGGAAAAAATTCCTTGTTTTCGTGGTGACAAGCCTCCGGATGCGCGGTAGCATCTTCGCTGAGACCCAGCCGTGGCTGGCGGCCGTTGAGCGATTGTGTGAGATCAATGATAAAGCCTTCAAGCCCCCGCGTAGTCTCGCTTCCTCTCCCTCATCAAATCGCGGGGGCTTCCCTTTGCTCCCGGGGCAAACGCAAAGCCGCTTGACAGACGACGGTTATGTCATTGCGAGCAGCGCAGCGGCGAAGCAATCTCGACTTCCAGCATAGAGGATTGTCTCGCTCCTCTGAAAAAGTGTGGCGTTGACGTGTAGGGTGGGTTCTCAACCCACGCGTCAAGGAATGCGTCGTTCAAAAACCGCGTGGGTCAAGGACCCACCCTACGAGCAGCCCAAGACCATTCTCATCTTCTTGTGGTGGGCTGAAGGCCCATGAATGGCTTCGCTCGCAATGACATGCAGAGCGATATGATCGAATGACTCAGCGTTCCCACTCCCCTATTCTGCGTCCGGTTTGACGACGAGTTTCTCCGCGGCGCCGGCGGAGGCGTAGATCTGCGTCACTTTCTTCAACGCCTCGCCGCTGTAGCCCTGCAAAATCAAGGGCCGCGGCGCGAGCATGCCGAATGCATCCGGAATGTCGCACACCCGCAGCACGTTCAGGAATTGAGGCGCGTTGGGGTCCATGTGTGATGAAGGCGGATTGATCGCGATCACGCCGGCAATGTCCGGCTCCAACAGGGCGGCATAAGCGGCTAGCACTGCCCCGGGTCCTTCCCCGCCGACGTAAAGGGGGATGTCCGCGTGTTCGGCATGCAGGTAGCGAGCCATCGCGATGATATCCCAGACTCGCCCGGTATCCACGGTCCGTCCGAGCAGGGCGTGCGACCGCTCCACATAGTTCGGCGGATTCTTCTGCGTCCAGCGAGTCCGATGCACGCCGCGAGGCTCACATATGTATATTTGATCGTGCGGTTCTCGTGCGCGATTCAGCGTTTGGTTGGCCAACTCGTCATACTTCACGAGTAGCAGGACACGTTCCGGCTTCTCCTCGGGTATCCTGAGCAAACCCATCTCGATACCCGGCTCGGAGATGAACCCTCTGTTCCCCGGCTGGGCAGGTGAGGCTCGCGCGGGGAGACAGCCGAATGCGACCCGGCGAAGCTCGGTCAGGAGCGACGCTCGCCAGCTTTCGTACTCGCCCTGCCTCGGCGGCTCGACTTTGGCCATCGGCACGAAATGCTGATCGATTGTCGTGTTGAGTTGATCCTTGGGGATGTCCGAGTCCTCGGGGAAGACGCGGAGTTTCTCCGCGGCGATGGGGTACGTGCGATTGTTCTCGGGCCCGGTCGCGAGATTGACTTCACTGTCCTCGACGACGCGCGGGTCGTTCTTCAGGTGCATGTTGATGAAGCGATAGGCGGCCTGACGAATGTCCTTGCGATAGGCGTGGCCACCGATGCTGACGAAGCTATCCACGAAGTCGCCTGCCCCGTAGAGACTATAGAGACGCTCGAGGTTGTTGATCACCCGCTGATTCGCGTCCATGGGGAAGATCGAGTCCTGATCGCTGTTGGTGAACAGCATCGGCCGAGGCGCGATGAGGCTCGCGATGCGGGTCCACGGCCATTGGAACGTATTGTAGAGGAACATGCAATCGCAGTGGCCGTTGATGACGCGGTTGGAGACGTAGGACGGCAGGTCCGCCATGCCGCTGACAGGCACAGCGACCTTGGCCCGCTCGTCGGCGGCCGCAATCCAGAACGTCGCCGCCCCGCCGCCGCTGATGCCGGTGACGGCGATTCGCTGCGGGTCCACGTCCGGCCGGGAGATCAGGTAATCGATGCCGCGGATGCCGTTGAGGCACTCGACGCCCGCCGGCGTGTAGCCGCGCGAATGCCACCACCAGCGACCCTCGCGATACGTGCCGTGATGGATCGCCGCGATCTCGCCCAACTGCAGTGTGTCGAGGACCAGGCAGATGTAGCCGTGGCGTGCGAACCAGATGCCGTGGGCCTGGTAGGCCGTCTTGTTGCCGTTGCGCCCGCAGAAGGTGTGGCCGCAGACATAGACCACCGCGGGCAGCCGCTGGCCCGCCTCCACGCGCGACGGCCGGTAGAGATTGCCCGTGACATACAGCCTCGGCACGCTCTCGTAGTGCACCATATCGACGACATAACCGTCGCCCTCCAGGGTCCCGGTGATGGTCGCTTGAAGCGGCGTCTTCTCCGGCATCGGCCACAGGCCCAGCATGTAAAGATATTCCTGCTTATACGTCGGACGGAGCTTCTCCCATTTCTCCAGGGACTCGATATCCTGTGCGAACTTCTCATGGATTCGCTCAGCCTCTTGCTTGAGATACTGCTGGATCATCTCGTCGCCGGGCTGCTCCCGGTCGGGCTTGCCGTACTCCTGGCTCAATCCAGGCGAGGTGATTGCGCACATCATGATGGACAGCAGGGTTGTCTTTCGCGCTGGCTGCATGATCTGACCCTTTCCAGAGAATTTAATGACCGAGGCACAGAATGCAGAGATTGTAAGGGGTCTGCCTTGCGATCACAACAGATGCATTCAGCGCGGAGTATCTATGCAGACTTCCAGGCAATGTGCCGGGTGGCAGCGGCAAGCGCCAGCTTGCCGATGGTTATCCGTGTGCGATAGAGCCATCGACAAGCCCTTCGGCCTTGCCGCTGCCACCCAATGATACGGATTGGCTGTCGCAGGACCGGTTACGGGTCACGGTGATTGCGCAAGGCGTGCGAACTGGTCGGAGGAGAGGGTCTTTGCCGTGAGGTCGCCGAAGACGACTCTATATCGCTGCTTCGGTTCCGTCCAGGAGATGAGCACTTTGTCGGCATCCTGCCGGCTGACGGTGTCACCATGGTACTGCGCGGCACGCTTCTCCCGTTTGAGCTTGTCGTAGAAGGCAGTGGCGAAGAAGATATCCATGACCATCTGGTCCTTCTGACTCTTGGGGGTGTCCGCCAGATTCGAGCCGAGCCGGTTCGTCTCGATCTCCTTCAGCGTGATCTCGGTCTCGAGGCTGGTCGGGTACCGCCCGCCGGACAGGTCGGCATACGTGCGCAGACCCAGGAGAAGGTCTTTCTCGTTGAGGCGAAGCATCCGGCCGATGATGCCCCTCTTGGCAGGAGGGATATCAGCGCCCATGACTATGGCCTGATCGATAGCCTGATCGACTTCGTCCGGTTGTTTCGAGGCCGCGTGGGATCGGCAGCCGATGATAACCGCGGCTATTCCCACAAGTATAACACCAAATGCGATCATTATAGTCTTCATAAAAGCCTCCGGATTCGCAGCATGTAGCGTGGGGCTTGTCACCCCTGTCAAGGCGAGAGACACGGGTGGCGGCGGCAAGCGGAGTCTTTGGAGCTTGCCGCTGCCACCCATCATAAGGCGTTCATGGTGGGGCAAGCCCCACCCTACAACGATTGACCCGTTGCATGAGCATCAATAGCAGGAACCTGTCCAGCCGCCGGCTTGCATGACTGAACGGCCGTTGCCGCCACGACTGCGAACACAGCGTTGATGGCAAGGTCGGGATTGGAATTGCCAAGGAAACCGAGAAAGCCGAGGAAACCCAGGAAGCCCAGATACTTCTTCTTCCCGGGATCGATCGCGACTTTCACCCTGGCCTTATCAAAGGGGATGAACACTCCGAGTGATATTAGGGAAAGGAGCGACGCCCAGGCGAGCCGCGTCAGCTCGCTATGGCTTGTCCCCGTGAAGGCCAGGGAACCCAGGAAACCGAGGAATCCAAGCGCCCCGAGGAAGCGGCCGTTGTTTGCTCTTTCAGCGCTCATGATTTTCTCCTTCTCGAATATAGCCTTGTCCACTTGGGCCGCGGAGCATGGCTTCTGAAGTTACTTCTTGCTCGAATCCGTCGCCTGGCCGGCCTTGAGGTAGTCCTTCGCAGGCATGAGGCTATCGACCAGCGTGTGGAGTTCCTCATCGCTGACCGGACCGTTGATTGCCAACGCGGGGAATGTCCCTGCGGGTGACTCCAGGATATAGCCGATGCGATCCTCGGACGGCGGGTCCTTGATGCTGGCCTGGGCGCTTTGGAGCAGAATCTGTGAGAACCACTTCTGCGGCCCGCCGCCCCAGACCTTGAAGCCGTTCGCGGAGGTATAGACCACCTGGCCGGCCTTGACGACCCGACCCATCATCATGTTGTACGTCGGAGACTGGACCAGGACCAGGTGCCGGCCATCATCGGCGCGAGCGGTCATGATGAACATTCGCCCGCCCATGCTCGCAGGGTCGATGCAATCGGTGATCTCGATCGCGCCGGTCCACGCGGGCTTGACCGAGAAGACGTAGGTCTCGAACTTGGCACGGTCCACCATGTGCTGGATCGAGACGTTCTGCACGATCATGTCCCGCGTTACCGATACCTTCTCGCTCGTCGTAGCGGTTCCTTCGATCTCCGCGAGATTCCAGGAGACTCCCGGCGCCTCCACCGGCTCGGTCAGAACCCGGCGGATGACTAACATCGTCCGTCCCAGGAGCACGAACTCTTTCTCGGCAATCGTCGAATCTTTGTCACGAACCTTGAACAGGAAATAGCCTTGCAGTTGCCCATTCGGATCGGGCATGCCCACGGTGAAGACATGAGCCGGCTCGCCGTCGGCGAGAGTGCTTTCCTCCACCTTCTGCACCATGGAGTTATCCTTCGCCAGATCGGTTTTCAGGCCGGCGGCCAGCCCGAGGTACTCGGTGGGGCTCTGCGGCGGCTTGAAACCGGCGGCCAGAGCCTGCTTGCCGACCTGGGTTATACCATCGGGCGTCACATTCGCATCGTAGATGAAGCGGCCGTCATAGGAGTTGGCGAAAACCACACTGTCCCCCGCTTTCATCACCCTGGTGAATCGGCCCGTCACCGGGTCATACCAGGAGTGATCCGTCACGACGTACGATTCCGGCGCAAGGTTCATTTTCAGTTGGTTGAACCGCAGGCTGCCATCGGGTTTCACCGACATCATCGGCAGCCAGGCGTAGGGGAGACTCGGCGCAACACCAGCGGGCTCCACGATGATCTCGTTCTGGATGTGGATGATCTCTGTTCCTTTGAAGAGATTTTCCTCGTTCGCAACGGCTATCGCCAGAAGCCGCAAGCGTACGGGGAGCTTATGATCGCCGAGTTTCGATACGCCAAAGAGTCCCGCCGCAACGGCAACAACCGCCGCCACGGCCATTTTCATGATTGGGCTTGCCATGATTCTTCTCCATTCAAAAGCCCGGCCCAAGTCCGGCCGAGCGATGATCCTTGATTGTTCGCTGCTCGCCGCCGCCATAAGGTCATTCCTGGCCGACTCCAGCAGCGATTCGTCCGCCGAGAGGTCTTTTCGCCGCCCGGCACATTGCAGCAACTGCTCAAGCTGCTTCAGCTCCGCGCGACATTCGCCGCACTCGGCTACGTGTGCGGTCACCTGCGACCGCTGCTGCTCAGATAGTTCACCGAGCACGAAGCTCACGAGTTGATCTTTCATATGCTCATGGTTAGCCATAAGTCACCGCCGTAGTTATCTCAGGTACTCGCTCATCTCATGCGCCAACTGCTTCACCGCCCGGTGCAACAACACGCGAACGCTGTCCTGCGAGCAGCTCAGGGTTTCCGCTATCGCCGAATGGTCCAGGCCTTCGATCCTCGAAAGGACAAACACGTTGGCCTGTCGCTTCGGCAGCTTCGCCAAAGACGCCGTCAGCTTGGTTTGAAGGTCCTGGAGTCTCAGGCTCGTATCGGGGTCCGAGGCCGGGCTTTCAGGCTCACAGCCCTCCGGGGCCTCGGCCACCGGCCCACGTGCCCTGGCCAATTCCAGCGCCTTGCGGACGGTCACGCGATAGAGATACGGACCCCAATTCACTGCGCCATTGTAGGTGTGCCACCGCCGCCAGATGGCCAGAAAGACCTCCTGGTAGACGTCCTTTGCCGTCTCCGGGTCGCCGAGGACCCGCAGGGCGACGTTCAGCACGTCCCGGCCGTGAGCATTCACCAGCTCTTCAAACCGCGCATCAGACACTCGTTGCTTTCCTTACGAACACGATTCCTTGAATCAAGGCTCGGCTGCAGCCGCAGAGATCTCTGAGGCTATAGAGGGCTGCATTTCGCCCCCATTAACGGAAAAACCGATTTTTTTGCATTCTACCCATGGCAACCCTCCCCGCGCAGCAAAAAGACCGGGCTCCGCCACCCGGCGTGCGACTACACCTTGCAGCGAAGCAGGCCTTTATCCGCCGTCTCGAGCGCGGTCGAGGGATCTGGCTGAGATTGAATAATGCGCCGTTTGCGGTATCAGATGTCTCGATTACGCTGCGCTTCGCTCCTAAGAAACCAACTGGCGGGTGCCATGTCTACGCTTGCGTAGACATGTTCCACCCGATGGGCAAGGCATGCTTACGCGAGCGTAAGCATGGCACCCAAACCGCCCCGTTTCTTCCCGACACCAGCCGGGCAGCGACGCGGCGACTCGGCATGGCAAATGAAATCGGCCCACGAGAATCAGTCAAACACGGGGCGCATGGCAAAGGCCAGGCATCCGCTCGCCTGGCCTTTGTTCGTTTCCAGATTGGTGAAGAATTCGTGCTGGGTTAGATGCCGCCGTGGATGTTCCACCGGTCGGCCTGCAGGTTCCGGTCCACCGGCCGGACAGCAACCGCGGGGAATTCCCTGGTCGATTTGCTGCCATCGGCATTCTCCACCTCAACCTTGCACGGGACGACAAACCCGCCGACACCGGGAATCGGCTGCGGCTTCGGCTCGCCGATCGACACGATTCCTACGATCTTCATGCCGCCAAACAACTCCTCCATCTTCGGGGCCGGCATCCCTCCCAACAGCATGCCGGCTTTGTCGTAATCACGGGCCTTCAGCGCCTCGAAGAACTGCCGGACAGTCTCCACGACCGCCTGCTCGTCCGTCATAGTCCCCTGCGCCAAGCCCACATCCTGGCTGACTTGATCGACGCGCGTCGCACCGGCAGGCACCTCATCGTCGAGGACGAACATCTCGGAGGCAATCGGGACATTGTAGTCGTAATTCTCCTGCCGGGCGGTGAAGGTCAACTGGCCGTCGGACCCCTGGCGGTAGTACTCGATGATGGTGACAAGCTTGGTGGCCTGGTCTACATGAAAGACCGCTTGCCGGCCGGACGACTTGCCGTCCGAGACATAGGTCGCCGTGATAATGATCGGCTGGCTCTTATCGCTCGGCTGCTGGATATCCAGCGTCAGCTTGCCCTGCTTCTCCTGCTCGCTGAGACGCTCGACGGCGTATCGGGGATCGCTGCTGCGCACCAGATCCAGGATCCACTTCTGTACCGTCTCATCCCGGCAGATCAGGAAGCTGTTCTTGCGTTTGAACCAGATCTTGGCGATGCCTTGATTCCACACCACCCACTTGGCGCCGTCCTCCGGGCTGGCCCATTCCGGCGACTGGAACCGGACACTCTGGACCTGCCCGTTCTCATCGCATGCGATCCAAAGTTCTTTCGGCTCGTTCTCAGGCTGCGCGTTGGGGATCTTGATGTGAAGGTAACGGACGCTGTGATTGGCGTTGATTGTCTGCTCGAGAGCGTAGGCCGCGGGCCCGCCCCCGAGGAATTGAAGGGATACAGCGGCGACAACGATGACCGCCGCGGCTATGGCTAACTTCGTGATTGGACTTTTCATAATCAATCTCCTGATGCGAAGGCCCGCCGAGGCCTGATCGGCCGCCTTGAGCCTGGCATTCTGTTCGCGAATGATTCGGTTCATGACATTGTCTTCAAGGTCGCTTTGGGCCAGCGCCTTGCCGTTGTTGACCAGACGCTGTTGTAGGGTCTGCAGCCCCGCCAACTCCGCCCGGCACATCTCACACTTGCCCAGGTGCTCCAGGACCGCCTGCTCCTGAGATTCTTCGAGCAATCCTTCCAGGTGCACCACCAACAGTTCTTTGCATTCTGCGCAGTTCATCATTGCACCTCGTTTACTGTCTGTCCCTGCTGCAGGTTTTCACGCAGCAAGGTGTAGGCCCGTGATAGCGTCTTCGTGACCGTGCCCAGAGGCATATCGAGCTGTTCGGCGATCCCGTTGCACGATAGTCCGCCGTAATACCGCAACAGGACCACAGTCCGATACGCCTCGGGCAGGCCAGCCACCGCCGCTTCGAGAGCGTAATCCTGGGAGAGTTCCGGTGTCGGCGCCTCTTCACAGAATGCGCGGACGGACTCGCGCTTGCGGCGGATCAGCTCTTTTCGTCGCTGCTCCATCGCCACGTGATCGGCGATCCCGAGCAGCCAGGCGAAGAAGGACTCGGGCTTCTTCAGATTGCTCATTTTGAAGTAGGCTCGCACGAGGGTTTCCTGGGCGGCCTCTTCGGCACTGTCCCGGCTGCCCAGCTTGCCCGCCAGATGGGCCAGCAGGACCGGCTGATACCGCCGGACAAGGTGGCGGAAATCATCCGGGTGGCCATCCAGGCAGCGCTCCACATAGTAAGCATCATTTTCCATTCGACACCTCACCATACTCTCAAGATTACCGTTCTCGTTATATAGTGCCGCCACGAGCTATCTTGCGACAAAAAATGAGAGGAGGAAGAAGAATTTGCGCAAGGGCGAGTGGTGATGCGGATGCCCTGACTATCAGAGACAGTATACGTGTTTCGCCCAGGAAGGCATGATCTTGGCTGGCACGGCCCATCGAGACAGCATCGTCAAACGAGTTTGGCTTCGTCCCAAATCCTTGAGATCGAGCCTGTGCAAGCTGCGCAGTCGGGTGGCATCGTCAAGGCCGAAGGCCTTGGCGATGGCGAATGGGCAAGACCATCGCCAAGCTGCGCTTGACGCTGCCACCCAAAACTCAACAACTTGGGACGAACCCAACGAGTTTGGCAACGTCTCAAGTCCTTGAGATTGGACTGTCGGCAATGAACGCCGCGAATGGGAGGCCCCACGCGAAACACGTACGAGGCCGTCAGGGCAGGAGATGTTCGTAGCCTTCGTCGATTGGCAAGTCCCGGCCGGCGGCGGCTTGTTTCGACAGGACATCGCATACTTCGTTCCACTGATGGCCGGCGTGGCCCTCAATCCAGACGAAGGACACGGCGTGACGTTCGCATGCCTCCAATAGCCGCTCCCACAGGTCCACGTTGACGGCCTTGTCCTTCTTGTTCCGGCGCCACCCGTTCGCCTTCCACCGCTGCACCCAGCCGAGGCGCATCGCATCGACCAGGTACTTGGAGTCGCTGTACAACGTGACCGAGCAGGGACTCTTGAGGGCCTCCAGGCCCGCGATGGCCCCCATGATCTCCATACGGTTATTCGTAGTCTGCCGAAACCCGCCGCTGAGGCGTTTCTCATGCTCGCCATAGCGCAGCACAACGCCATAGCCCCCCGGTCCGGGGTTGCCCAGGCAGCCGCCATCCGTGTATATGCTGACATTCTTCTTCTGATCCTGCATCTGCCGCGACATTCTCCCGGCCCGTTCATCTTCCGTCAACCATCTCTCATACGGATTGCGGCTGAGGCTGGTGATATGAGCAGGCCGTGATATAATCGCGCCTTCAATGAAGAGCAATAACGGCAACTTGGCAGTTCAATTTGGGGCGGGCAATATCGGCCGCGGGCTCATGGGCCAACTCTTTCAAGAAAACGGTTTTGATACCGTCTTCATCCGCGCCAACACGTTCCTCGTGGAACAGCTCAACAGGCGTGGCAGCTATCCGCTGCGCCTGCTGGACCCGTACTCCAGGAGTGTCCGCGAACTGATCGTCAGCGGTTTCAAGACTCTGCACACGAGCCAGGAAGCAGCGATCGCAGAGGCAATCGCAAATGCCCGGATTGTCGCCACCGCTGTGGGCATGGTCAATCTGCACGCCGTTTCACCGTTGCTGGCGATGGGCATCCGTTGCCGATTCGAACGCAAGGCGGGACCGCTCGACGTATACCTCTGCGAGAACATGCTCGGCGCCGCGGCGATGCTCTCACAAAAGGTGATCAGCCTGCTTGACGGTCCCGCGAGGACATGGGCACAGGACAATGTCGGCTTCGTGGGCACGAGCTTCGCAGGAATCGTGGGTGGTTCCGGGGTGCGGTCGCCGGAGGATGATCCGCTCCTGGTTGTCGCGGACACGCATCGCGATGTCCCTTACGACGGCAAAGCCACTCGTGCCGGCAGACCCGCCGTCCAGGGCTTCCATCCGGTGAGCAATTTCAAGGCCGAGGTGGAACGCAAAATCTTCACACACAACGTCGCTCATGCCGGCCTGGCCTATCTCGGGTATCTGAGAGGCCATACCTATATCCACGAGACATTCGACGATGATTTCGTGCGGTCGGTCTTCGATGGGGCCCTCGATAAGACAACAGAGGCACTGCTGCGGCGCTACCCGGCCGATCTCGATCGGCGCGAGCACATGGTGATTCGCAAGGACGTCCGCGTGCGTTTCGGCAACCCGCTCCTGAAGGACGCCATCACGAGGGTCGCCAGGGACCCGATCCGAAAGCTCGGCCGGGATGATCGCATCATCGGGGCCGCAGAGCTATGCCGGTCCCAGGGTGTCGCGCCCGACCACATCGCCACGATCTGCGCCGCCGCCCTGTGCTATGAATGCCCCGACGATCCCCATGCCGTGCGTCTGCAAACCATGATCCGGCAGACAGGCGTGGAGGAGACGCTTAGACAAGTATCAGGCATTGACCCAGCCAGTGACTTCGGACAGCAGGTAATCGCACAGTACCACTCGCTCCGCGTACAGACATAGGTCCCATGCGTCCACCGCTGTCAAGGTGGGTGTAAGCTATTATGCATTCAAGACTTATGATGGGTGGCAGCGGCAAGCGCAGCTTGCCGATGGCTCGTGGGATCTGCATCAATGCCATCGGCAAGCTCCGAAGACTCCGCTTGCCGCTGCCACCCAAGTTTGTCACCTTGACAGGGGTGGTCCCGTGCGGTTCTCACGGCACTCGGATGACCTGCCAGCCTTCGGTGCCGAAACGGATGTCCCTCTCGACGAATTCCCAGACGACGACTTTCTTGCCCTTGAGCAGAGCGGGCCGGCTCGCCAACTGCTGGCGGACGAGGGTCGAGGCGCCGCCGTCATTGACGACGGAGGTCACGCCGAAGCCGAGATTGTGGGCCAGGTGGGCAATGAAGCCGCCGCTGCCGGGCTCGTCCCGCTCGAAAATCCGCAGGAAACTGTCCCCAAGGACGAGCACCGGGGAGTTCGAGTCGTCCCTGTACGGCTGTCCGGTCGCCGGATCGACCACTTGCGTGCAACTCAGTTGCTCGGGCTCATAGAGCTTCTCGACCTGCGGCACGCGCATCATCCGGAGCACGTCGCCGTATTGCTCGACAGTCACAGGCCTGGTTTCGTACTTGACCGGTCCTTTCTCCACCCAGCCTGAATCAAGCAGCCTGCGCACGACGGCGTCGGCCGCCAGCCGCATTCCCTCCGGCGACCAGTGGCTATCCTGCGCAAGATAATAGTCAGGACTCCCGACCGTCTGTCGTGCTTTCCCATAGACCTCGAACAGATCAACGATCTCAATGCCGGACTCCTTCAGCCTCGCCAGGACATCTTTGGTCTTCGCATTCACCGGCTCGGACACACCGGCCGCTCTGGCGGCGAGCATCTCCGGATAGATACTGGCTTTGTTCGGCGCAGGCATCACGAGCAGCTCGATGCCGCGCTTGGCCAGATCGTCTCGAAACGAAAGGATCGCGGCAAAGATATCATCCGAAGATGACCAGGGCTCGGTGAGGTACTGCACAGCGGGCCTGTAGAAGAGCCAAGCACCGCGTCCAATCACAGCCTTGTCTCCCGCATCCTCCAGGAGGACAAAGCGAGCATACTGCATCCACGGACGAATCATCCGGGCCAGCCGGCAGTTGCTCTCCAGCCCGCTTTCAAGCTGGCGGAGACTCGCCCGGGTCGGCGTCTGACGGAAAAGGTCCGCGATCTGCGGCTGCTCTCCGTCGCGCAGTTCCCAGAGGATCTGGCTCGGCGCTACAATGCCGATCAGGAGCAGGAAGGCAGCGGTGAAACTCATATGCAGTCTGCGGCTCGCCGGCACCGGCGTGTCTCCTAAAACTGAAAGTACAGGAACGATCGGAACGACTGCGCGAACATGGTCATCAATGCCAAGGCAAACAGAACGATCAGCAAAAGGGCTCTCGGCCAACTCAGTTTCCGTGTCCAGTCGAAGCCCTGTACGCCCTGGAATACGAGCACGGCACACAGGGCCATGAGGATCAGGTGGCCGCGGGTGTAGATCACGGCGCTGAGCAGCGTCGAGCCGCCCTGCGGCGAGGCAAGCGTGAACATCGTCGCGAGCATTCTCCAAGCTTGTGCAAGGGTCTCCGCGCGGAAGACGACCCAGCCGATGGTGACCAGAAGGAAGGTCAGCAGCACCTGGATCCACGAGGGGAAAGCGACGTAGAGCGGTCTTCTGCCGAGGGCTCGCTCGACGACCAGCCACAGGCCGTGCCACGCGCCCCAGACGATGAACGTCCAACCGGCCCCATGCCACAAGCCGCACAGTAGAAACACGATCATCAGATTGGCGTAGGTCCACCCCGAACCATAATGACTGCCGCCCAGCGGGATGTAGAGGTAATCGCGCAGCCAGCTCGACAGGGAGATGTGCCACCGCCGCCAGAAATCGCCGAAGCCGGCGGCCCGGTATGGGGCGTCGAAATTGCGAGGACACTCGAATCCCAGCATCAGCCCAAGCCCGATGGCCATCTCTGAATAAGCGGAGAAATCGAAGTACAACTGGAACGAGTACGCCAGCGCGCCGAACCAGGCATCGAGTGTGCCCGGCGATTCGGCGGCAAAGACGGCGTCCGCCACCTGCGCCACGGCATTCGCCAGAAGGATCTTCTTGGCGAAGCCCAGCATGAACAAGGCCACGCCCCAGGAGAATTTGTCCAGCGTGTGCGCGCGGGCAGCAAGCTGATCCGCGAAAGTAGGCACGGGCTCGGACTTGCGATCGATCGTGCCGTACCGCTGAATCGGGCCCGAGAGAAGCTGCGGAAAGAACGCGACATAGCAGGCGAAATCCAGCAGGGACCGGGCCGGCGGTGACTGGCCCCGATACACATCCACGATGTAGCTGATGAGCTTGAATGTGTAGAACGAGATCCCGACCGGCAGAACCACTTTCAGCACGGGCAGCACGTCACGGCCGACGAGCAGCAACAGGCTGTTGAGATTGTTCTCGACAAAGATGGTGTACTTGAAGAACCCCAGCACGGCCAGGTCAATGGCCACAGCCAGGACGGTCAGAAGCAGCCGCAGCATGTAGGGTGGGTCCTTGACCCACGCGTAAAGACCCATCGAAAGATAACGCGTGGGTTGAGAACCCACCCTACAAACTCCAATCCAGCGAGACAGCGCGTAGTTGATCACCGTCATGGCGAAAAGCAGCGCGGCGAATCGCGGGTCCAGCCACGCGTAGAACACGTAGCTTGCCGCCAGCAAAAGGACGTTGCGGACGAGGGGAAACCGCCCCGGCAGAACGTAATAGAGCACCAGCAGGACCGGCAGAAAGTAGAAGAGGAATATGTGCGAGGTGAACGCCATGGGCTACTTCACGACCCGATTGGTCCAGATAGCCCAGTAGACCGGCTCATTGACCTCGCCAAAATACTTGTTGATGATCCCGCCCATGAAATGGTCGTCGATCGGGACCTCCAGAGCCATGCGATGGATGTCGCCGACGCGGAACTGCTTCACGTTGCCGCCGATCTCCTGGACGCGGGCGTCGGCGACCTTGTCCCGCGGCTTGGCGGGGTTGTAGTGGCCGATATACATGGTCTCCTTGTTGACCTCGCCGCGGTGCACCTCAAGTAGCGTGTACTTCATCACGTGGGCGTAGTCGTACAGGGGGTCGTTGCGCAGCTCGCCTCGAATCTCTTCCAGTCGGGCCGTCACTTCGATACTGCCGAGCGTCGTGACCTTCGGGTCTTCGCCTGTCTCCACCTTCTTCGCACAGGAGACACTGAACAACACAGGTAGAAAGACAAATAAGGCCAGTATTCTCATTTCTGCACTCCAACCTCAGCATAAGTCCAGCAGGGTTCCCAACCATCGACGAGTTGCAGCACCGGGGCCTCCTTCGCCTCCGGATGCACCTTTCGCAGCTCCACGCTCGGCCCGGCCACCGCCGGGGCGTCGTCCATCCGCAGAATGCAGATTGGCGCTCCCGATTTCTCCGAGCCGCCGCCATCCTGGGGGCAGCGGGTGAAGAGCACATACTTGCCGTCCGGGGACAGCGCGCCACCATAGATGTGATAATCGTCTTCGCCGTAGATCATCCTGGCTTCTTTGCCCTCGCCGTCGCTGTACCAGAGCTGCGTGAAGCCCCAGCCGTTATTGCCCGGCTGGCCGGCCGGCCGGGACGGGTAAATGACGCGATTGGAATCCGGGAACCAGTCGGGC
The DNA here is from genome assembly GCA_963708075.1 of Sedimentisphaerales bacterium. Classification (GTDB taxonomy): domain Bacteria; phylum Planctomycetota; class Phycisphaerae; order Sedimentisphaerales; family Anaerobacaceae; genus PLanc-01. The sequence goes on along the minus strand of OY970194.1, from coordinate 6,256,500 downwards.
GTACAGCTTTGGAACTCGTGCACGATATTCATCTCGCCCGTCTCCGCATTCATGCGGACAATCGTCCACATCATGCTGGTGTTGGCCACGCCGCAGAACCACTTGCCGTCCGGCGACCAGTAAAGCTGCTGATAGATGCCTCTTCGCGGCAGCTCCCGGATAATCTTCTTCGTCTCCAGATCGACGATCTGTATCCCCGCGATGGTCAGGCACGCGACCTGCCTGCCATCCGGCGACCATGACGCCCAGGGATATTCCCTATCTCCGCCAATCTGGACGGCATTCGAGCCGTCACTGCCGGCGATCATCAAGTTGCCCTGGAAGCCCCAGAGGTCGTGGTTGATCTCGGTGCCCTTGGCGAAGCGGCGGTAAAGCAGCTTCTTGCCATCATGCGAGAATAGCGGGCCGCCCTCCTCGAAGTCCGGCGTGTTCGTGATGTTTCGCCGCTGCGAGCCGTCCGGCCGCATGAGGAACAGGTCCCACGGGCTGTTGGCATCGCGGGCCGCATAGACGATCCACCCCTTGTTACCCACCTCCTTTGCGAGCTGGGCCACTTTCTCATCCTGCGCACCCCACGTGACGGAAGCGGCGAGCAGGCCAAGCACAAAAACGAAATGCTTTATCATCATACCTGAACTCCTGTGCAGACACTCAGGCCTGTGGCCTGTCAAATTGCGGCACCATCATGGGCTCGCAGTCGCGAAGCGCAGGACTCGTGGGCGATGATCCCCGGCACGGTGTACGCCAAGGCCTCGTAGACATCGACGGTCGGCCGGCGGCCCTGCGTCAGGGCGCTGATGAACTCATGAGTCAGGAACGAGTGTGAGCCGTAATGCCCGGTGTCGTGCCGCAGGGGCTCGGGCAACATATCGGTCTTCCACCACGCCGGCTGCTGGTATTTCTCCAACTCAGGCAGATCGCGCACGAAGCCCGCATCGTCCTTCTCCTTGCGTCCCTCGGCGGAGCGAACAATCACGGGCCCCAGGCCGTTCGGGTGGTCGGCATAGAAGCTCATCTTGTTGCCGATCCACTGGGCCCGCTCGGTCCCGCGATGCGCCCCCTTCCACCACACGTTGACGCGGAACGCATGGCCGCGATTGGTCTTGAACATCGCCGACTCGTTCCAGAACGGGTTCTTGTACACGTTGTCCTTGCAGATGGGGCTGTCGTCGCCCCACCCGCAACAGGCCACGCCGGTCAGCCGCTCGCCGGTGATGCCGACGAGGAAAGCGGTGCAATGCGTCGGATAATGCATGGGGGCCAGGCCGTAACGCCAGGTCCGCTTGCCGTTCTCAAAGTAGAGCGACTCCAACCCGGGGTGCTGGTACTCCGCCTCGCAATAGTAGATCTCGCCGAACTTGCCCTGCTCGTGGAACTTGCGGACGGAGATCGTCGGCTGCTGGTAGTAGCTGGTCTCGGCCATCATGTAGGTCAGGCCGTACTTTTTGACGGTGTCGAGCAGCAGTTGCGCCTCCTCGACGCCGCCGCCCAGGCAGGCGGGCACGGCGGAGATGGCGTGCTTGCCGTGTTTCATCACCTCGACCACGTGCGTAACGTGGTTCGGCCCTTCCGTGAAGATCGCCACCGCATCGATATTCTTGTCCAGCACCAGCTCTTCCAGCGAGTTGTACGACTTCTCGCATTTGTAGGTGCGCATCAGTCCGCTGCGACGTTCCGGCCGCAGATCGCTGACCGCCTCGACGGTACAGTCCGGATGCTCATGCCACTGGAAGCTCGTGCCGAACCCGCCGCCGACGACGCCGATCCGCACCTTCTTCGGCGCGGTATTGGCGGCCAGAGTCGAATACAGCGGCATCGCAGCCCCCGCCATCGCCGCCCCACACTTAAGGAACTCCCGCCGCGACCAGCCGCCGGACGGAATGCTCCGTTTGGAACCCGCAGAATTCGAGATAGTCATAACTGATCTCCTGTGACAGTAAACCCTTTCAACCCTACCAGACCCACCCTGAAAATACAAGAATCAACGCGACGATGATAGCCGCGAACAGGCCCACCGGAGATAGACGCTCGTGTACCATGTCGCCCCAGGCTGGTGGAAGATATTGAGCTTTCGCCGGTTGATCGTCAACTCGTCACGCACAGCCTGAGCCGCACCGAAGGAGCCGCAGGCCGGACAGCCGGAGCCGGTGGCGCAGAACCGACTGTCGAAGCCACCAATGCCGGCTTTTCAGGACTCTTCAGCGGGTCCAGAAGCGCGGCCAGCAACTTCGCCGGTACCACCAGTGGCGAATCCTCGGCAGTGCGGACTCCGGGTTCACCGCCCCGTGCACTGAACCTCTGGACAACACCGGGCCGTTTGAGAAACTCATCAACGTCACTTGACCCGTGACTGGAATTGACGCTGGCGGTCGAGGAAGCCTTGTTTGGCGACTTCCACGGAGGCGCGGGGCTGGCGGTCGCGGGAGAATACGCCATAGGGGCTCAGGGGCGGCTCGAGCCAGGTCTTGTCCCACGGGTGGTCGGCCCAGCACCAGATTGTGGTCCCGCAGACGTACGGTGCGGTGGTCCCCTCGAAGCCTGCCTTGAGCCGGCCGATCTGCAGTTCCATCTCACGGTCCGCTTCGCCTCCGAACTCACTAATGAGGATCGGCTTGCCCGGATACTCCCGATGCAGTTCCTCCAATCGCCGGGTCCACCAGGCGGGTCCTTCTTTGAGGTGGGGGTAACCGTTGAGACAGATGACGTCGTCCTCGCCGAAGCTGTCGGCGCGGGGGTCCCCCTGCTGCCAGTGGTCGGAGACGTGCACCGCCAGGCGCGTCGGGTCGAGCCGCTTGGCCTGCTGGATGAGCATGACGTTCGTGCCGCGTACCTCCGGGTGCTGTGTGTGGATCTCGTTGCTGACCGACCAGAAGATGACCGACGGGTGGTTGTAGTAGCACTCGACCATCTTCGCAAGTTGCCGCCTGGCGGACTCCACGGTGCCGCGGTAGTTCTCCAGCCCCTCCTGCAAGCCCGGCCACATGTAGAGCGGAATCTCGCACATCGCCAGCAACCCGATCTCATCGCACAGGTGGAGCGTCCATGGATGCTGGGGATAGTGACAAAGGCGGATGAAGTTGCAGCCCATCTCCTTCATCTGCATCAGCTCTTTCCGTGTCAGCTCGGGATCGGGACACATATCCGTCCTGGGCGAGTCCTCGTGGCGATTGAAGCCGGTCAGAAAGATCGGCTTGCCGTTGAGGTACAGCATCTCGCCGCGGGCCTCAATTTCTCGAAAGCCAAACAGGGCGCCCTGCGAATCAATCGTCTGCTCGCCCGACATGAGGTCTACCTCGATGCCATAGCATTTGGGCTGCTCGGGCGACCACACCTGGATTCGTGGAATCGTCCCGGAGGCCTCCAGGGTCTTCTCCTGCCCCGGCTCCAGCACGCCTGTATCCACGTATTGGTCCATCCCGATGCCGGGCGTCGGCCAGTGGATTCTGAGTCGGCCGTCGGCGGGTTTGTCCCGGCCATTGACAACCTTCGCCCAGAGCGTGAACCGGCCGCCGTCGCCCTGCGGCACGCCGCAGACACCCACGCGGTCCACGCGGAACGGGTTGGTCGCCAGCAGCTCGACCTCGCGGAGAATGCCGCCATAAGGGTGCCAGCCCTGGCGTCCGCCGGGAATCTCGTCGCGCCGGCGCGTGTTGTCCACACGAATCGCCAGCACGTTCTCTCCGTCGAACCGCAGGACGCCGTCGATCGGGACTTCGAACGGCAGGAATGCATCCGGGTTTTCGCCTACAAGGGTTCCGTTGAGCCAGACTTTCGCGTGATTATTGACACCCTTGAACGCCAGGACAACGCGCCGGCCTTTCCACGGGGTTTGCAGACGGAACGATTTGCGGAACCAGCCGACACCCTCATAGCGGTCAATCTCGGGGGCGACATTCGCGAAGCTGGCGGGGACATTGACATCCTTCCAGCCCTGTGCCGTGAAGTCCGGCTTGAAGTATCCCTCCCGTTCGCCCATGTCCTGGGGATCGAGCGTTGCCTGCCACGGCCCCCACAGACTCGTGGCCATCCGGATCGGCGGCGAGGCCGGCTGGAGCACATCTGCCGCTCCCGCCTCTGTCCCCAGCAGGGCGGCCAACGGCAGCAGCGCGGTAGTCACCACTCCGTTGAACCAGGCTAAGAGATTCCTCCCACTCTCGCGCTGTTGCGTTCGCTGGACGTTCATCTCCAGACCTCCAATAAGGGCAATCGAATCGGCCGCAACCACCCTACAGAGGTGCAGAGATCAGGTCAAGAGGAGATGCCACGCTGGGGCGACAGAAGGGCGCGGGGTCTATGAATCTGACGCTTTGCCGCGGATGGCGGCGAGGAGGTCTTCCGTGGGCGCGGTCTTGAGGACGTAGGCCTCGGCGCCGGCCGCATGCATCCTCTCGATGGTCTCGGCGTCCTCAAACATGGAAAGCGCGACTACACGCGTACTCGGCAGAAGCCTTTTGATCTGGCGTGTGGCCTCGTCGCCATCGATCAACGGCATGGACACATCCATGATGATCACATCGGGCTGAAGCTTGCTGGCGAGATTGATCGCCTCACGGCCGTTAGCCGCCTCACCCACGACCTCGATCATGCACTCTTCGCCGAGCAGGGAGATCAGACCCTCCCGCACAATCTCGTGATCGTCCGCCAGGAGGACACGCAGGGCGCGGCCTGGGGTCTGGAGGGCGGTGCTCTCCCGCCGCTCGTCCCTCGTCGTTCCGGCCTCGTCGTGGCCTTGCGGCGCAAGGGCGGGACGCTCTCGCCACGACGGGACCGCGGCAACCAACTCGCCATCAGGCACCATGATGAGGAACCTGGTTCCTTTGTCTTTGCGGCTCTTGATCTTCATGCGGCCGCCGAGCAGCTCCACACGCTCGCGAATGCTCAGCAGGCCGAAACCGGCCGCTTCCTTGAGCCGCTGCGGATCAAAGCCCCGCCCATGGTCGGAGACCGACAGGCAAATCCACCGGCCCAATCGCCGGACCCGGATTCTGGCCTCATTGACCCGGGCGTGCTTGACGACGTTGAACAGCAGTTCCTGGGCCGCCTTGTACAGGAACGTTTTGAGCGCATCCGATTCCGAGCCGACCTGGCCGTGCGCATCCACGTGCACCACCAGGCCGTGCTTGGTTTGCACCTGGCCGGCCAGCCATCCGAAGATCTCGGCGAAATCGCCGTGATGCAGCACAGCCGGGCTGAGCTCGTGGGACAGGCTGCGGGATTCATCGATGGCATCTTTGAGCATATGATCGATTTGAGCGACGGTGGCCTGCAGCGAGGAATCAGACTTGGCCCGGTTCTTCAGAAGACCCAGATGGAACTTCGCCGCCGCCAGCACTTGCTGCAGATCATCGTGCAGGATTTCCGCAAGGCGCTTGCGCTCGCGGTCCTCCGCCTGCGACACCTCCATCGTAAGTTTCTGAAGCTGTCTCGCCCGATGCTCCAGTTCCGCCGTACGCTGGACGACCTTGCTCTCCAGCGTCATGTTCAACTCTCGCAAGGCCTGCTCCGCTTCGCGCAGCTCTTCATTGGCGGTCATCAACTCCTCCGCCTGCGCCTGCAGTTCTTCGGCCTGGGTCTGTAGTTCCTCCGCCTGCTCCTGGAGACGTTCGTTCGCCTCCCGCATCGCCTTCTCCGCCTGCTTGCGCTCGGTGATGTCCTCGATGATGGAGATGCGATAGGGATTGGATGTGGCGCGAGTGAGGAGGTGAGGCGCACCCATACGGGATGACCGTCTTTGTGAAGATATCGTTTCTCGAGACTATAGCTGGGAATCTCTCCGGCCAGAAGCCTGTGAAACAGCGGCAGCTCCTCCCGCAGATCATCGGGGTGGGTGATCTCGGCGAAGGTACGTTGCCGCAGTTCTTCTTCGTCATAGCCGAGCATCCGGCCAAGCCAGCCATTGCCGCGCAACAGGCGCCCTTCGAGGTCCTGCATTTCGATTCCGATAGCCGCCTGCTCATAGGCGGCGCGGAACCGCTCCTCGCTATCGCGCAGGACTTGCTCGGCTTGTCTTCGCTCCGTGATGTCGCGGGCGACATGGACGGTGCCGATCGTACGTCCGTACCGGTCGCGGAGTGGGGTGCAGGTGACCAGGAAGTAGCCGCCGAGCCGCTCCTCATAGATCTCAACGCTATGCTCGCGGCCGTCGGCGAGGCTCTGGTCGTGCGGGCAGAGGGCCAGTGGTGTATCGAGGTTGTGAACACATTGGTAGCACGTCAATCCCATGCACCCTTCGGGGTTGACACCCAGGTGCTCGGCCATCGTGCGGTTGGCCCGCAGGATCCGGTGTTGTGGGTCGATAATGGCGATGAGGTCCGGAACGGCGTCAAAGGTCCGCTCCCACTCCTGCTTGGCTTGGGCGAGTTCCCGACTCTGCTTGCGCTCGTGGATTCGCCCCCGCCGCATCCTCTCCGCAACAACACTGACGGCCAGTCCGCCGGCCAGGAGAACGACCAGCCTGCCCAGGGTAGTCGGGTCGCCGAAATTGATCAGACTTGCAGTAGGGTCGAATAGAAGGTCAATGCACAGCCATGAGGCCACCACCGCCAGCAGTCCCGGCCCCAGCCCGCCGAACGCGGCGGCGCCCACCCACGCCAGATAGAACGCCAGAAACGGCGTCGGACCCAGGACGTCCGGCAGCGCCCATCGCAGAGTCGCCGCGGCTGCAACGAAGAGCAGGGCCAACCCATAATATCCCAGGCGGCGAAACCACCCCGGAAGCAGTGCCACGCCTCGCATCGTCTCCCGGGTCAGCTCTTCCGGACTGCGTTTGGAAATGTTTCTCATGCGTATCCTATGGGCAAGCTCCAACGGTGCGGAGAATATCACTCAACACGGCGGTATGCTCGTGCTCGCGCGACGCACTCCTATCATCTTGGACACCAGGCGTAAGACCGATTACCACGTATATCACGGCTTGCGAGCTACCTTTGTTCGCCCAAAATGCTGCTTTTGCGGCTGGATTGGCAGGCCTCCGATGTACCGATTCTTGTGAACAACGGGCCATGCGCCTGCATGGCGACGGCACGCGCAGGCCCGCTGGATTCAAAGCCGAACGAAACGATCTGCCTATGCCTCCTCGATCACCTTCCAGCCCATGGCGTCGGCCAGGGCGAAAACCGGCTTCTTCAGGTCGCCATAGGCGGTGACGCGGTGCCAGCCCCACCGGTCCCACATCGTGAAAAGCTTCTCGATGTCGCCGACCGGCTCGGCCCCGAGTTTTGTCCGACAGGCACGATCGTCGGGGTCGTTGGCGACCGCCTTGCCCTGGTGGAACAGGATCTCCTTGTAGCCCTGGTCCACCTCGAGCGTAGTGGTCATGTAACCCACGGGCAGGACGGAGCGGATGGAGGCGCCCTGGCGGTCCTCAGAATGGGTCAGGATCGTGAAGGGGTTGGTCTTGCCTTGCGAACCGAACATCTTGTTCGGGGCGACGCAATGGGCGTAAATGATCTGGCGCTTGGCGGTGTCGATGACGGGGTCGGAGATGAAGCTGGGCCGGCCCTGCGTCAAGATGTTGATCATGAGCATCGCGGCCGTCGAGCGCGTGTCGCACTCGCACGCCCCGACCAGGCTCTCGTTATTCAACTCGTGGAAGCCGAGACACGGGTAGGCGTGGATGTGCCCGCCGTAGAAGCCGCCCAGGCAGTTCATCGTGATCGCATTGGCGTTGTGCTTCTTCAGGACGTCCTTCATGCCCAGGTACATGGCCGCAGAGGTTTCGAGTGTCTCGCGGGAGACGCCGATGACCTCGGTGGCGTTCTTCTGCCATCGGTCGGCGACGGCCGCGGACTGCGCTTTGTCCGCCGCTTTCCACGCATCGTTGACCTCTGCATAAGGCACCAGCTCGATGGGAATGCCCATGATAGCGTCGGCGGACCCGGATTCCTGGCCGCGCACGGCCAGGATTTTCGATGCTTTCATCTTGCGGATGCACTCATCGGGTGAGATCGTCGTCAGAGGATCGGGCAGGCATTGCATATCGCCAGGCTTGGGCGTCTGGCTCGTGCGTGCTTTCGCGGTGGCCGCGACGAAGTTGGCCATAGAGCCGGCCTTCTTCACCACGTCGAAGCACTTGACCGCCTCGGCCAGGTCCTCGATCCGCGAGGACGAGACGAAACCAACGTTCGGAGCGTTGCCGCGAAGGAAGCCGGCCGTGTACACGAGGAACCCGCCGCTGCCGCCGTACTGGAAATCGGCATACAGCACCGGCTTGCCCGACGTCGCGATCGTCTGCACGACCTGGTTCCACGCGTTCATTTGATAGACCAGATAGCCGTCGATGCCGGCGGTCTTGTCCTCGTCGAGGATCTTCTTGGCCTGCTCGGGTCCGGCGGCCATGGACGAGACGAACTCGAATCCCGGGCGGCGCTTTGCCAACTCCTTATTGATGCGATCCATCACGGGGGCGAAATCGAACCCGACATTCGGCCAATCGGGTCCCGGCTGCTTGACCGCATGCAACGAGTAGACAATCCGAATCCGCACCTTGCCGGTGCCGGCCGTGGCGACCTGCGAGGGAACGGTCAAAAGTCCCGCCGCACCGACACAAGCGCCGCAGCCCGCCAGGAACCGCCGACGGCTCATCCCGCAACATGCACAGCCCGAAACCCAGTCACCCGTCTTCATAGTTGTTCTCCAACAAAGTGCTGTTCATCAATGCACCCTCACATCAAACGAACGGTACAATCACGGTCCTACCCTGCGACATTCATACCCGATCCCCATTCCGACCGCAATCAGTTACTTTAAGCGATATGTCTCAACTCGGCGACACGCCCGTTGTCCGATAATTGTCCCCCATGAACGGATATGCGTGTGATTGCGAGGATGGTTCTTCATGGAAGCATGAAGAAGGGGCGCTGTGGTGGGTTAGCGCACGTTCCCTCTCGCGAGGGTTTCCCGACAGCACCCCACACGAAAGACGCTTCTCGCTCCCCAGCGTATCAATGCAAAATAAAATATTTCCGCTCACAGGTTGATGGTGACGTTGTTGTGATCGCGCCGGGCCGGATTTTGCCGCGCACAATGTAACACGAGCTCTTGATGCGCAATAGAAATTGCGGTGATCCAAAGATCGCAATAAGGAGAAACAGCCATGAACGAAGACAAATGCCATCTTCAAAAGGACAATCCAAACAGCGGGCCGGCGAACGGCCTGGACCGACGGGATTTTCTTCATGGCGTGGCCGCCGTGCCGGTCCTCGGCCTGTTCGGGTACGCCGTACATAAGGAGAGAGTCTTCCAGAGGGCGCAAACCGCGGCCAAGCTTGGAGCCACCGCCCCCGCAGGGAACCTCCCCGAGTTGAATGTGGCCTTGATTGGCGCGGGAGCACAGGGCTCCGTGCTGCTCGACGCCATGCTGAAAATACCGAACATACGATTGCGTGCCGTCTGCGACATCTGGACCGACTACAGCCTCAAGCGGACGATCAATCTCTTGAGCAAATACAAATTCGAGGCCAACGGCTACGAAGACTACCGCGAGATGCTGGAGAAGGAAAAGGGCCTCGACGCCGTCGTCATCGCAACGCCCGACTTCTGGCACAGCCGGCAGACCGTGGACTGTCTGAGGGCCGGGCTGCATGTCTACTGCGAAAAAGAGATGTCCAACACGCTGGAAGGCGCCCGGCACATGGTGCTCGCGGCCCGCGAAACGGGCAAGCTCCTGCAGATCGGACACCAGCGTCGAAGCCATCCCCGGTATCTTCACTGCTATGAGAAGCTCCTCAAGGCGAATATGATCGGGCGGATCGTCACGATCAACGGGCAGTGGAACCGATCCGTTCAGCAGGACCTCGGCTGGCCCAACCGCTACCTGATTTCACAGGACCGGCTCGAGAAATACGGATTCAAATCCATGCAGCAGTTCCGCAATTGGCGGTGGTGCAAAGGGCTGGGCGGAGGCCCGATTGTCGATTTGGGATCGCACCAGATCGACATTTACAACTGGTTCCTGGATGCCAAGCCCAAAGCAGTCATGGCCAGCGGCGGCATCGACTACTACAGCAAAGAATCGCACGAGTGGTACGACACCGTGATGGCGATCTATGAGTATGAGAACCGGCAAAGGACCCGTGCGAGCATATTACCAGACTCAGACCACCAACGGCAGCCAGGGCTATTTCGAGAACTTCATGGGCGATCAGGGCACCCTGGTGCTCTCGGAATCCGAGGCGGGCTATCGCGGATCGATCTACCGCCAGCCGGAAGCCCCGCCGTGGGATGAATGGGTCCGCCTGGGCTATGTCAGCGCCCCCAGGGTCCAGATGGCGAAGAAAGAGATCGAAATCAACGCCTTGCTGGATGTGCGGGAGTCGGTATCGCCCGATGAGCACCAGATCCCGATCGAGTTCCATGACCCGTACCACAAGCCGCACCTGGAAAACTTCTTCAATGCCGTTCGAGGCACAGAGGCCCTGAACTGTCCGGCGGAAGTCGGCTATGAAACGGCGGTCTCCGTGCTCAAGGTCAATGAGGCCATCGAGGCTGGAAAACGCCTGTATTTCCAAGAAGATGAGTTCAAGGTCTAAGTCGCCCGGATAGTCGTGATCCGCGCCTATCTCTCGCAAAGGAGACAAGATTATGGAAGAGCAAAGATACTATCGCGTGCAGATGATCGCTCTGGTGTTTCTGCGGGTGATGATCGGGTGGCATTTCCTGTACGAAGGGGTCGCCAAATTTCTGAAGCCCCACTGGTCCGCGGCGGGGTACCTGATGCAGTCCAGGGGATGGTTTGCCCCGCTATTTCACTGGATGGCTGATACGCCGAGCATTCTGACGATTGTGAACCAGATGAATATCTCGGGTCTGATGGCCATTGGCCTCGGATTGATCCTCGGCTGTTTCACGCGATTGGCGAGTGCTGCAGGCATCTTCCTGATCCTGCTCTACTACGCCTGCAACCCGCTGCTCGTGGGATACTACTATTCGATTCCCATGGAAGGCAACTATCTGATCGTCAACAAGAACCTGGTCGAGATGGCCGCCCTCGTCGTCATCGCCGTAACGTTCAACAGCAGCTATGTGGGAATCGACCGGATTCTGTTCAAGCTGCTGCACAACGTCATGGACCGTCACCAGTTCCTGAGAGTCATCGCCGGCGCCCGCCCGCAATAGTTGCAGCGTCTGAGGGGCTTTCGCCGTGTAGTATTTTCTGTGTGCTGGGCCTTGACAGGCATCCCAGCAAACGCTATCATTACGCTTTTGCATTCCTTTGAATGGATGTGGGGGGCTTCCCGTACGCAGGTTTGCGCCCCTGGATTACATAGTACCGACCGCAGGTCGGGAGACAGATAGGCAGAAAGAGGTTGGGAATGAGAGAGCAATGTGCAAATTGCCCGTGGCTGGACGAACAGAAGGACCAGTGCCGTCGCCGGCCGCCACGGTTTTGTTCTTTGGATGAGTCCAACGAAACGCGAGCGGCGCAGGAACTGCACGGCTCCAGCGACAGGCGGACCAACGCCCCGCCCAAGTAGTTGACGCCGACAGATCGTCGGCGAGTCACCTGCTGACAGCCTCATAATCCGGGTCGGGTCGGCCTCGATCCACCCAGTGCGTGGTAATTGTGCGCACCGCGAAGCCTGCTCCGGTCATAAATCGGTGACCGTCCGATGGGTTTGTGAATTCCCGCCTGCGCGGGAATGACATGAATAAGGCGTTCCGTGGCCCTCTCACTGAGTTGGACGTTCTGCGGATCCGAGGCGCAGGAGGTTCATGCCTGCCTTGGGGTCGAATTGGCGTACTGCGTCGATGCCGGCGATCTCGATGATGGTCACTTCCAGGATCAGGAACGTGCGGGTGTCGTGGCGCGGGCAGCCGACGAGGCTTTCGCCGTCTTTGCCGATGGCCGTGTGGATGTGCAGCTTCGGCTCAATGTCGTTCCAGAAAAGCGTCCCGACGCCGAGCACTTCGCCGGGTCCGGCAAACACCTGGAACCGCGGCTCGATCTTCGGCTCCTCCTGCCGGGGCCCGACCACGATGTGGGACTCACGGAACCCGCCCGTGATCAGCACCGCCGCGCAGCGAATCTCCTCCTTGCGAGCGATCAGCCCGATGCTCTCATGCAAATCCTCCCCCTCGAACAACCTCGCCACCACCACCCGACCGACACTACCAACCGTGTATTCCATCTCTATTCTCCATGCCAACAACCTTTGCCGGCCAACATCATACCACGAGCGAGTGACGAGCCACACTACTGCTATGAAGGCAACCGGCTACGTCGTCGGATCGCGATGCCGTAGAAGGCCGCACCTGCCAGGAGCACGCCCGGCAGGCAGAGGATCGCCAAGACGCCCAGCAAAGACGGATCGCGAAACTGACCTGTCGCACACAAACCGGCTATGCCCAAAAGGCCGAAAAACCCAACCCACAGGCCGACAGTCCCGGCCATGATTGTCCGGAAGTCCAGATGTCCCTCTTTGTGCATGATGTAAACATAGGGCATTCCGATGATTGTCGCCCAGCCATACGATGCCGGAAACCCAATGAAGAGCATGCCCCACAGAAGCCAGTTGAAGGGGCAATCCCCCTTGTGCTCCTCTGCGATTAAGAATGCTATCACAATCGAGGTGATGGGCACTATAGCCGGTGCCGCAAGGAAACCGACGGCCAAACGCCAACCATTCAATTGTGCACGGGAATTCATGGCACTGCTCCCAATCGCACCGATCCCCCACTGCCCGTGGGCGTGCGAGCCCACACATCAGCCCAATTGTCTATGACGGTACCCGGAACGCAAGGGGAATCCTGACCCGGCAGACTATGGGTGTGCTCAGCGGGTCGCGATTGGCTGTTGCTCGTTGGGATCGTGTTGGACGGCCATCTCCAGACGCTCGCTCTGGGAGAGGATGCATTGCCAGGATTGAGCCTGGTCGGCGGAACTGCTCGCATAGCGATAGACATTTCGTCCGTCGGTGACGTAGGCGACCGAGCCATCGTTGCTGCAGGCGACGCTCAGGGCGAGGCGGCCCTGCGAGTTCGAGATGCTGATGGGCGAATTGTCCTGGTTCTGCGTGCAGCCGGGGATGACGACCGATGCGAGGACCGCTGTGATCGCTGCAATCAAGACGATGAGTCCGACACTCTTTGCGGATCGAGCCATGATACCTTCCTTTCGGGAAATAGACCTTCTTGAGGCTTGCACATTGTTCCCGCGAAGCCCGGGCCTGTCAACCGGATGCATAAGGGCTGTTTTTTGCTTTTCCGGGGGCGGCGGTGTAACATGGGGGCCGGTGGCGCAATTGAAGTTATGCAATGGTCATGATTATGGCAAAACCCGTTGAGCAAACAGGTTACGACGATCTGGTGGAACTGGCGAAGACGCAGGCCGGTGCGATGGGCAGGCTCTACGAGCTGTATTACGACCGGATCTTTCGGTTCTGCGTGCACCGGCTGTTCAATCGGGCCACGGCCGAGGATGTGACCTCGACGGTCTTCCTGACGGTCGCCCGCATGATGCGGGGGTTCAAGGGTCAGACGGAGCAGGACTTTCGGGCCTGGATTTACACCATCGCGGCTAACCAGGCCAACGCCTATATCCGTAAGAGCTTCCGGCGAAGACGGCTGATGGAAAATGTCGTGGCTTACCGCCGGCTGGATGAGGAGGAATCGGGCGAATGGTCGAGCCTGGACTGGCCGACGCTCTACGCGGCGATTCAGCAGCTCAAGCCCGAGCACCAGACGATACTGACACTGCGGTTCTTTGAGAATCTGGATTATGACGAGATCGGGCGGGTCGTGGAGGCTCGGCCCGCCACGGTCCGTGTGACACTGCACCGAGTCCTTCGACGCCTGCAGGAAGAGCTGCGCGTCGACTTGGGTGGAGATGAATAATGGTTCAGAATGAGCACAATTTTCGAAAACTTGTGTCCGGCTTGAAGATCGACGCCGAGCCGGACCCCGCCCATCGCGAGCGGCTGCGACGGCAGATGCTTCAGACCTACGAACAGACTGCCCGAACCGCCCGGGGCGGAATTTCAAATTTCAGATTTCAGATTTCGAATTTGAAGAAGCTCGCTGTCGCAGCGACGGTTCTCATCGCAGCAACAATAGGAGCTTGGGCGTTGCTCAGCGACGGCGGTCCGATGACCTTCGACCAGGTTCGGCTGGCCACCACGAAAATGCCGTGGATGCACGCCGCCGTCAGGGGTTACCAGAACACCGATGGGCGTACCACGCAGCACTGGTACAACTTTGCAGCACAGAAGACCTATGTGGTGATGGATGACGGCAGCATGCTCGGCTGGGACTACGGAGCGGGACGCGAGCAATTCGTCTACAGCCCCCGCGTCAAGACCGTATTGGTTTCGGAGCTGGCGTCTGTGTCTCCTTTCGGGCCCGAGTCGACGTACAACCTCATCGATGCATTCGCCGTGTTCGCGGCGAAGGACGATGTGGAGATGACCACGTGGACCGCCGAGCAGGAGGGCAAGTCCGTGCGGGCGTATGAGATCGAAACCACCGCTGCGGGTCTCAATCTGAGCGGCCGTCCGGCCGCTCGCGTCAAGATCGCCATGATGGCCGATCCGGCAACGAAGCGGGTCATCGCGGCGAGTGTCGAGTATCGAGGCCAGGATGGCAGCACGCTGGGTCGCGAGGAATGGGCAATCGATTATCCGCAATCGGGGCCCGCCAGCATGTTCGATCTCGGCGTACCCACCACGGCCCGCGTGATCGACCGCAGGCAGCAGCCTGTGGGCACGCCAAGCGACGAGCCAGCGGCAATCCCCACGCCCGCGCCGACGCCTGCGAGCGACCCGAAGCTGGTTCCGCTGCAGATCAAGCTGCCCAAGCCGCAATTCGTCGGCACGCCGCAGGATGCGCGGACGCCGAACCTGGAGCGGCCCCGCGGCCGGCCTCGACCGCCGTTCCTGGCCCCGCCTGGAACCACGAATGTCGCGGCCGGCAAGCCCGTCTCCGCCAGCGACCGCGATCCGCTCTACGGCAGCCCGGACATGATCACCGATGGCGACAAGGAGGCCGATGACGGCAGCCTCATCGAGCTTGGCCCAAAGCCGCAATACGTCACGATCGATCTGCGCGAACGATGCGAGATCTACGCGATCATCGCCTGGCACTACCACGAGCTGCCGCGCGTGTACTTCGACGTGGTCGCCCAGATTTCCGACGATAAGAGCTTCCGGGCCGGCGTGGAGACCGTCTTCAACAACGATCGTGACAACTCCCTCGGCCTCGGCGCCGGCACGGACCTGCACTATACGGAAACGAACGAGGGCAAGCTCATCGACTGCAAGGGCGTGCAGGGCCGCTACGTCAGGCTCTACAGCAACGGCAACACGAGCGACGATCTGAATCACTACATCGAGGTGGAAGTCTATGGCCGGACCCTCAGATCGATTAGGGATAATTGATAATTGATTATTGACCCGGTCGCGGGTCCAAACCACTCATTTGCGGAGAATCAAATTATGAGACACACACGCAGTGCGCAGATTCCGGGTTCTTACAGTCGCATTCGTTCTCGCAAGCGCAAGCCTGGCAGCCGCAGCGGCAGATACGCAGACGTTGAGAGTCGGCAACGTGGCGTTCGAGCTGGTGCGTATTCCGGCAGGACGATTCCTGATGGGCTCGTCGTCGGGTAGTCGGGACGAGAGGCCGGCGCACGAGGTCACAATCGCGGACGGGCTCTACGTGGGCAAGACCGAGGTGACGGTCCGGCAGTTCCGGGCGTTCACGGAAGCCACCGGGTACAAGACGGACGCCGAACGGTTGGGCTGGGCCAATGCGTGTCCGCTGCCCGGCGTGCACCCGCACCAACGGGGTCTCGACTGGCGCCGGCCCGGCTTCGAACCAAGCGACGACTATCCAGCCGTGGTTCTCAGCCGCAACGATGCGGCGGCCTTCTGCCGCTGGTTGAGCGAACAAACCGGCCGGACCTGCCGGCTGCCGACCGAGGCGGAGTGGGAATACGCCGCCCGTGCAGACCGGCAGGATGATTCCGCCGGAGGCTTGAAGGATGTGGCGTGGCACGAGGACAACACGTCGGATAGCCCTCATACCGTTGCGACCAGGGTGGCAAACCCCTGGGGTCTGTACGACATGCAGGGCAACGCCTGGGAGTGGTGCCTCGACGTCTGGCAGCCGGATTACCGCGGTGCGGCGCTCGACGGCGGCGCCCGGATGACTGACCCCACGATCCCCCCGGTGGTATGGCGGTACGTGATGCGCGGCGGCGGTTGGGCCAGTCCGATAGATCACCTCCGATATGGCCGCCGGTACCGCGGCGCCGCGTCGTTCGCCAACCCGATGACCGGATTCCGAATCGCCTTGTCCTCGCCCTCACGCTCCTCCGTCACCCTGAGCGAAGCGGATGATCCGGCCGAGCGCCATGCTTACGCTCGCGTAAGCATGCCCGTTGCAGAGGCAGGCGCCACATGCCCACCTGAGCGTGGGCATGGCACCCTGTCTACCGATAGTCAAACCGGGAAAACCGTCCTCACGACGCATGGCGTGCCATTTGAATTCGTGCGGGTCCCGGCGGGCGAATTCCTGATGGGAACAGAAGAGGGCAGTATCGAAAAGCCCGTGCACAGGGTCCGCATCGGCTATGACTTTGAAATGGGCCGGACAGAGGTCACGGTCGCACAATTCCGCGCGTTCGTCGAGGCGACGGGCTACGTGACCGACGGGGAAAAGGCGGGCATGGGCGGCGCGCGCTTCGGAGGCCAGGACTGGCAGGCGGAGCCTGACGTGGATTGGCAGAACACGACCTTTCCCCAATCGGACGAGCACCCGGTGACCTTCATAAGCTGGTACGATGCGATGGCCTTCTGTCACTGGCTGTCGGCCGAGACCGGGCAGGAGATCCGTCTGCCCAGCGAGTCGGAATGGGAGCATGCCTGCCGGGCCGGCACAACCGGGGCCTATGCCGGCGAGGTGAGTGCCATGGGATGGTACCGGTACAATTCCGGCGGCCGCCCGCACCCGGTCGCGCAGAAGCAGCCAAACACCCTGGGCCTCTACGACATGCACGGCAACGTCTGGGAGTGGTGCCTCGATTTCTTCACTACGAGTTATGAGGGCGCCCCGATCGACGGCAGCCCCCGGTGGGACTTGTCTCCCGCCAGCGACGTGGTCTCCCGCGGCGGATCCTTCGCCAATCCCCCCGGCTGGCTCGGCTCCGCCATCCGGATGGGCAGCTTTCTCGACTGCAGTCACTACAACAACGGCTTTCGCCTCGTGCGCGGCCCCAAAGACACGAGCAAGCCAACGGATAAGCCACAACTATCCGACAATTCCCAGCGCCACGACGCCTCGGCTCCTGCGGGCCAGAAATCAGCCGCAATAGTGCCGGTCGAGACGAAACTCCCAACACCGGCCTTTCGCGGGACAGAGGAGGACTTCCGAGCCCCAAATACCAAGCCTGTCCAGACAGAGGCCGGACCACCCTTCCTGGCTCCGGTGGGAACCAAAAACGTCGCGCTGGGCAAACCTGTTTCTGCCAGCGACCCCGATCCGATCCTCGGCGAGATAGCGATGATCACAGATGGCGACAAGGAGGCCGCCGACGGCAGTTATGTAGAACTGGCGCCTCTCCTCCAGCACATCACCATCGACCTCCGGGGCCAGCACGAAATCTACGGCATTCGAGCCTGGCACTACCATAACGTGCCTCGTGTGTACTTCGACGTGATCGTCTGGATCTCGAACGATCCTGATTTCACTACAGGCGTCAAAACGATCTTCAACAATGACATCGACAACTCCGCCGGGTTGGGCGTCGGCACGGACATGAACTACGTCGATACGAACTTCGGAGAAATCTTCGATGCCAAGGGCATTCGCGGCCGGTACGTCCGCCTCTACAGCCGCGGCAACACCGCCAACGATCTCAATCATTACATCGAAGTCGAGGTCTATGGAAGACTCACAGATCGGGGATAGGACTATCTGACTCCGAGTGGCAGCGGCAAGGTCGAAGGACTTGCCGCTGCCGCCCGGACGTTTAGTCCCGGGTCTTATTGCCGACGTTGCGGATGACGGTGCTGCGTTCGATGACGGCGCTGATCTTGTTGGACAGCGCCGGCACGGTGCTCTCGGCGACGACCAGCTCGTCCATCGTCACCTTGCGGGGCCAGCGGGTCGCCAGGTCGATGTGGATGTCACCCTTGTAGTGCGAGGCGCCGACGGCGCGGACCTCCATGTTTGGCATGGGATTCATGAGCATCTGAAAAGAGCTCTGGCCGGAGTCGTAGGTCACGATGGCACACGCCGCCCCATCCACGATGCTGAGTCCCTTCAGTTCGAGGGTGACTTCGCCGTTCTTGAATGTGGAGCCCTCCTTGATATTACTGCCGAGATTGACCGGCGGCTCGGTGAACGCGGCGGCGTGGACGATCTTGTCTCCGATGCTTTTGAGGTCCTGGATGCCCTTGCCCCCGGTCGTCGGCTCGGCGAAGGCATTGCAGAAGCCGTGGAAATCGATGAACGCGTTGTACACATAGTAGGCCTTGTCGACGGGCAGCGGCTGACCGTTCGAGTCGACGAGCTTCTCGAACTTCGCGTGGTCGATGCCGAACACCTGGCCTTTCTCGTCCATGCCGGAGGCCGTGGTCGTGAACGGGTGTGTCCAGTTCGCCATGGCCGGCACGGTGACCTCGGGCGAGTCCCCGAACTTCACCGCGAATCGGATGCACGTGTACTCATCCGCGTCCTTGCCCGTTGCGCGGGCGGGCGCGCACTTGAGTTGAAGCCTCAGCACGTCCGTGTTCACGCGCTTGCCGTCCGGCGCGTACGTAATCACGACCGTTTCCATGTCGAACAACTGCGGCTGTGGTGAGCGAGCGCCGGCGAAGTCAAACGTCTGCCGCAGGATCGAATCATCCATGCGTTTCGACTCCCCCGCCGCAAGAGAGATCGAACTGCAAATCATTGCGATCGCCAATGCTGTTGTGATTCTGTGCGTTCTCATGGTTCTCATACCTCCAAATCAAAAGTGGTTCTTCAGTTCGTGACGGGCGTCTGCGCCATGCACAGCAGGTATCGCGCGAACAACTCGTCGTCTTTCGTTTCCTCTTTGCGGACAAGCAAAGCGGTGAGAGCCCAGGCATACACCATCGAATCGATGAGCATCTCGGTATTGTGCAGGGCCTGAAGCGTGGGGGCGAGCCAGTAAGACTGGATCATGCCGAACAGGCCCACCAGCACATAGAACGCGAGGCCCAGCGCCAAAATGAGCTGGCGTCTCGATCCCGACCACATGACGAGGATCGGCATTGCCGCCAGCAGAAAGAGCGCACTCCTGGCGAATTGAGTCGCGAGGATCACGGCCGGATTGGGCACGGCCAGGGCGAACTGGCCCTGCTTGTAGTATTCCATGACGAACGGGGCGACCATCAGCCCGAACGTCCAATAGACGATCGGAAAGGCACAGACCGCCGCCGCGAGCCGCCACATCCATTGCCCTGCGCTGCGCCCGCAGAAGAATTGTCTCACGCGTACGGCAAGCGAGTCGTCCCCACCCGCAGGCTTGAACAGCAGCGCCATGACGGCACCAAAGAGAAGGCACGGGAGGAGGGAAAGGATCGGAACAGAGGCCATGTCCATGGTGGTGAAGATGGCGCCCTCGAGCGGCGAGGTCACGCCGATGCAGATGTAGCACAGGTCTGCAAGTATCAACCACCGCAGCCAGTATGGCCCTTGGAGCCGCCGGGCCAGAGGCGCCAACCCCGCCGCCAGGGCAAGGCTGGCGATGAGCAGGAGCAGGCCCGTTGTCCCTTCATCTGCCTGCTCGGGCAGTTGTGGCAGCGGCAGACCGAGTGCGGAAGCCGCCACTCCGCCGGCCACCGCCCCGGCCACGTATGCCGCCGCACACGACGGGACTCGCCACGAATATCCAATCGTTTTTCTGAACACTCGCACTGTACTCATGGTTACTCCTTCGCTCTGTGACTCGTAGGATGGGCGTTAGCCCATGCGGACAATTCTGTTATGAGGGACAAACACAGCATGGGCTGAAGCCCATCCTACAAAATCCACTGCCTTCAATTGCGTTTCAGTTCCTCAATCGCCCGTCTGGCCCATTGGGCGTTCATCTCGTAGCCTTGGATGCCGTTTTCCATGGCCAGCCTGCCGCACGGCGGCATGATGTCTTTGACGCTGCTGAGATAAGCCCGCAGGACCGCAACATAGGCGTCGATCTGGGATGCGAAGTCCTGCAGGAACCGCACGGTCCTCTCGGGGCCAATGACGCCGTCCATGAACGCGAACCGCATCATCAGGTCGTCCATGTGCCAGATGACATCGTCCCTTGTGACCGACTGCGAGAGATGTTGCCTGAGGGCTTCGAGCCCGCGCGGGGTGACCTCATAGAGCATTCGCTGTCGATGGGTTTTGCCCTGCCCCGCCCTGCCGTGAACCCAGCCGGCATCCTCGATCCGCTTCAACGCCGGATAGATGGCCCCGGGGCTGCTGCTGAAGTGGCCCATCGGCGTGGTCGCGAACACCTTGCGGATGTCATACCCCGTCAGCGGCCTCTGGGAAACCAGCCCCAGAATCGCCAGCGACAACGTCGATAACCCGGTTTCCTGCTTCATTTCGCGATCTCCAATAGTACGATTCGTACTATTAGTCGGGCGTGCACTTCGATTATTTCAAGTTTTTCTCATCACCAGCGGAGAGAGGCACCCTCGTTACGTATCGAGTGCAACTTCCGCTGATATCCTGCTTGTTACCGTTCAGGTCCGATAGTGTCTGCGAAAATAGCCTGAGAGCCGGGTGGCAGCGTCAAGGCCGATGGCCTGGGCGATGGTTGCGCCGCATTCCAGGAACGCCATCGCCAAGCTGCGCTTGACGCTGCCACCCACAGCCTCATGTTTGCTCTGCCACAATCCTGTCGTGCACCCATCA
This sequence comes from Sedimentisphaerales bacterium, assembly GCA_963708075.1. Taxonomy (GTDB): domain Bacteria; phylum Planctomycetota; class Phycisphaerae; order Sedimentisphaerales; family Anaerobacaceae; genus PLanc-01. Next base: position 6,235,632 of record OY970194.1, on the reverse strand, counting down.
GGTAGGCTGTCTCCCAATAGCCTTGACGCGAAGGTCTTTCTTTGATAGGGGTTATGTCTGTAACGTGCTGAGCCGCGAAGGGAACGGTACGGTCATGCCTTCGCCGGCAGAGGGAATTCTGTCGGGGTAAACATATGAACAGGTCACTCATGATGTGCGGGCTTGCCTTGACGGCGGTTGGAGCCTGCCAGGCTCAGACCAGGCTCAGCGGTGGCACCATCGTCACCTTCGCAACAGCGGACGAGGGCAGGAAGATCCTGACCACCCGCGACGACTTCATCCGGGCGCTCAGCCCCTTCGATCGTGCCGCCCGTATGAAGACCGATGCTGACGTTTCCGAAGAAGCGTTCCTGGAGTTCGTCGGGCAGAATGTGCTCGACTGGACCGACGCGGACAAAGCATCCCTCGCCCCGGCCCTCGACCGGCTCAAAGCGCCCCTGGACCGGCTGGCCCTGCCATGGCCCAAGGTGATCTATGTGGTCAAGACCACAGGCAAGGAAGAAGGCAACGTGCCGTACACGCGCGGCCATGCCCTGATCTTGCCGAAACGTGAACTGACGCAGAGCCGGGCATTGGATCCCAAGCTCATTTCCCACGAGCTTTTTCACATTCTCTCCCGAAGCAATCCCGGTTTGCGGGACCGGCTGTACCAGGCGATCGGCTTCGCGAGGTGCGCCGAAATCGAGTTCCCCGAGACGCTCCGGAGCCGCAAGCTGACCAATCCCGACGCCCCCGCGAACGATCATTGCATCCGCGTGCGGGAGGCCGAAGCAGATGTCTGGGCCGTCCCCATCCTCTTCTCACGAGCGGAGAAATATGACGTCAGCCGCGGCGGCGAGTTCTTCCGCTATATGCAGTTCCAGCTACTGCTGGTGGACCACCGGAGCGATTCGCCCAACACAAAGCCTCTGTACGTGGGGCAGCAGCCCCGACTTGTCGATGTCCAGGGAGTGACCGGCTTCTTCGAGCAGGTGGGTAGAAACACGCAATATATCATTCATCCCGAAGAAATCCTCGCCGACAATTTTGCCGACCTGGTGATGCAGGACCGCAACGTTCCCTCGCCCGAGATCCTCAAGAAGCTGCAGGACACGTTGGCTGAGAAACCGACAGATCTGAAGCCCGAATGATCCAGACGACCGGCAATCCTTTGGCCGATCCTGCGAAACAAAGCCAATTTCGCGGGCCGGGATTTCCTGTAAACGCGGGGGTGGGCGAGGCCCTCTATAAGGGCAGAGATCTCAAGCTGCATGCAGCCGGGCCTTGGCCTGGAAACGTTTTTGTTGCCGGAAAGTATGACAGTGTCGGATCAGAGCTTTGAAAACCTGGTGAACGAGCACGGCGGATCGGTCCTCCGCACAGCGACTCGCGTCCTGCGCGACGCGAATCTGGCACACGATGTGCATCAGGAGGTCTTCCTGTCCATCTGGCGTCGCTGGCACAAGTACAACGGACAGGTGAACTGGCCGGCGTACCTGTACCGGGCCACTGTTCGCAAGGCCCTTGAGTTGGCTCGTCGGCGGATCGTCCGTGGTCCGGAACAAACGCCTGACGGCGTCACTACGAACGGGCCTGAGGATGCGTTGGTGGCTGACGAGTTGCAGCAGCGATTGGCTGCCGCCCTCGACCGGCTGCCCCGACGGGAGGCAGATGCATTTATCCTGTTGCGGCTGGAACGGCTGGAGACGTCCGAAGTCGCCAGGATCATGGGCTGTACCGAGTCCACCGTTCGCGTTCATCTGCACCGGGCACTGGCCAGGCTGGCCCGCGAGTTGCACGAGTACCTGGACCAATGAAGAAGGTAAGCGATGAGTCCTCACAATGTGACCAATGAACAGCTTGTTCAGTTCGTGCTCGCTGAGTTGCCTTCCGAGAAGGCTGGTGAGATAGAAGCACACATCCGGGAGTGCGAGTCATGCAGGCAAGCCGTCAAGCGGCTCCAGTCGCTGCTCGACTGTGCCGATCGCATGAGCGCCGTCCCGGATGAGAAGCACACCGTGGAGTCGGCGAACCGCAAGGTTCTGCTGGCTGCGAAATCGCAAGGTGAAGATCAATCGCGCCGCGGGCTCGAATCCTCTGCGGCGATATTTTGGAGAACGATCATGAGCAGTCAAATGACGAAATTAGCTGTCGCGGCCGGGGTGGTTCTAGCCGCGACTGTAGGCCTCAACCTCTTCCCAGGCGACAGCGCCGGCAAGGTCTACGCCCGCGCGGTCAGCCAGTTGCACAAGGCGCAGACTCTGACCTACAGCATGGTCACAAAGACAGGCATGGAGAACATGCCCACGGTACGCATGGACGTCGCCTTCAAGGAGATGGGGGGCACGCGCTTCATCCGAACGGCCACTGCCGACGGCTACATCACCGTGGCACAGGCCATCGGCAACAAGGTCAAAGGGATCGGCATTGTTCCGGTAGCGAAGAACTACGCAAAGTTCGACATGGAGAATGTGCCGGACGACCCCGCCAAGGACCCGTGGGCGATGATCGAGACGCTTCGGGCCCTGCCGGCGCAAGCCGATGAGGAACTGGGGAGCAGAGAGGTGGACGGGCGGATGCTCGACGGCTTCCGCGTCCGTGAGGCGGATACCGTGACGACGGTATGGATCGACCCGGGGAGCGGCCGGCCGGTACGAGTGGAGCTGGAGGTTCCCAGCGCGCCGGGGATGAATGTGATCATGAGCGACTTTCAGCTTGACGTCGATTTGGAGGATTCGTTCTTCAGCCTCGAACCGCCGGCGGGGTATGTCCCTATCGAGATCCGGGCAGACGCCGCCGATATCGGCGAGCGGGACTTCACCGAGTTCCTGCGCCTGGTCACAGTGGACGGTGGATGGGACATTTCCGCCAATGGTGGCTGGACCGGAGATCGCCAAGGTAGTCGTGCAGATGGCTCAGGGAGGCAAGTTCAAGCCCGGCTGGGACTTCGGTTCCCAGCAGGTGATGTACCGCGGGCTGGCTTTCATCACCGTCCTGCCGGCAGGCACCTGGCGCTACGCGGGCCAGAACGTCCCCTTCGGCGATCCAGCCACGCCGATCTTCTGGTACCAGCCCCAAGGCTCGGCCACCTGGCGGGTCATCTACGCGGACCTGCACGTCGCGGATGCCAGGTCGGAGGACCTGCCGAAGTAGACCACGATTCCTGTCAAGCAACAACGCAAAGCCGGGCCCCCCCTCGCGCCCGGCTCTTCTATGCGCCTTCTCAATAGCACTCCAGTTGGAACGTCGCTACAATCGACCCTGTGTACGATCAGTAAGGAGAAGGTGGCAGGATTAGCTCATGAGAGCGACACATGAAGCGTGAAGGACCGGGTATACGTATTCATCCGCCGGTGATATACGTGGCGGCGCTGTTGGTTGGGGTTGGACTGAATCACTGGTGGCCGATCCGGCTTTTGCCGGGGCCATGGGGCGGCGTTGTCGGCGCGGCCTTGATTGCGGTGGGTGTAGCGATCATGCCACCGGTCCTCCTGCGGTTTCGACGGGCCGACACGCCATTCAACCCTCATAGGCCGGCCTCGGCACTGATTACGGACGGCCCCTACCGCTTCTCGCGCAATCCGGCGTACATCGCTCTGACACTCTGGTACCTCGGCGCGGGATTTCTCCTCAACAATGCCTGGGTCCTGCTATTGGTGGTCCCGGTCCTGCTCATCATGGACCGGAGCGTAGTGCGAAGAGAGGAACGACATCTGGAAGCGAGATTCGGCGAGCCATACCTGCGCTACAAGTCCCGCGTCCGTCGGTGGTTATAGCATTCCGTTCCCTCACGGCCCCATGCCAATATTGCGAATAAGCCAGCGGCCTTTGGAGTACCGGCTCACGTGTGTCCTGAGGTGCATGGCGGCCTTCTGTCCATTCTCTTCGTACTCCACCTCGCACGGCACGAACAGGCCACGCAGAGGTTGTTCCGCACGAACCGGCGGCCCGATAGAGACCACTTGCAGGATGCTCTTCCTGCTCAGTATCTCCGCAAGCTTCTCTACCTGACCCATCGCCATGTAACCGTGGATCTGTGCGGCCTTGTCGTAGTCTTTTGCCGCCCACGCATCGAGGAACTCGCGCACGAGCTTGATCGCGACCTCCTCGTCGGAGAGTTGGTCTTGCTCGACGCCCATGGCAATGCCCGTCGTGTCGGACACGTTCACGTCCGCGCCCGCCTCGGCCTTGAGATTGAAGGTGTTGGGATCGAAGGGCCAATTATAGTCGATGTACTCCCACGCCCCTTTGCTCATGTAGCGGCCGTCGGAAAATGTCTCCACATCCACGCTGGTGATCAGTTTCGTCAGAGGATCGATGTGGTAGAACTCGCGCATGTGAGGCTGCGCTTTGCCGATCAGATATGTATTGGGATCGTAGGTGACGGTGACCGTGACAGGGTCTGTGCTCGCCTGTGGCTGGTCGATATCGATCTGGATACCGCTCTGCTCTGCCCGCTGCTGAAGATACGCAATGGCCTGCCGCGGGTCGTGCCGCTGGACGAAATACAGGATTTTCTCAGTATATTCATCGTCCTTGAATACCCGTATCTCGCGTTTGTCCTGGTCCCAGTACTGCGTCACGTCCTCGCCCCAGACCATGACGGAGTTCTGGTCATAGAAGTTGACCCGGACATTGCGTATGGAGTCGTTCGCATCATACTCAACCCAGGCCTCCCGCGCCGGCTTCTTTGGACGCAGGATAAACTGGAAATGAAAGTATCGGATCTCCCTGACGGCATCGGCCGTCTGCTCCAAAGCGTAGGCAGGGCCTGTGGACCTGTTGATCTGGATGATCCATACGCCGGCAGCAATCAGCAACAGAGTGATGACTGTTACTTTCGACAGATTGGCTATTGTGCGTCCTCCGAAGACAACTCGCACGAGCCCGCCGCCTCGTTCGCAGAGGTGACGCTGCCACACTCCATCCAGGCGCGAACGTATCCTTGTCCGGACGCAGTCGCTGCTCCTGTATCGCACCTCGGCGGCAAGACTCTCTATCTTCTTATCTCGTTTCATGTCTGGCCCTCTCCATTGAGTGCCGTTTTCAGATTGTTGAGGCCGTAACGATATCGGCTCTGCACCGTCCCCAGCGGAGACCTTCAGGGCGCGCGCCATAGCCCGGAACGTCAGTCCCGCGTGGATGTGCAGCGTGATCACTTCCCGCTGCTCGTAAGGCAGCTTGGCCAACGCATCCACAAGACGATGGATTTGTTCGCTGTGGACCACCAGATCAAGCGTCTCCGGAGCATCAGCAGGTGTGACCGGACCGCGGGGGTTCGCGAGGGGCCTGTTTCGCCTGCGGAGCATATCCCGGCTCTTGTTGGCCACGCAGACGGCCAGGAAGTTGCGGAGATTGCTGCGAAGCGTGATCGTGTCGAGCGATTCGATGAACCACGCAAACACCGCCTGCACGGCGTCCTCCGCATCACTGGCGTTGCCCAGCAGACTCATCGCCACCGTCAACAGCGTGTCGAGGTGCCTCTCATAAAGCAGGTCGAACGCCTTGCGGTCGCCCCGCTTCGATCTCCACAGGAGTATCGGATCGTCCAGCATTGCCGTCCTGTCGCCAAATCCCGGATACCGTATCCACTCTTGAGACGAACGAGAACGCCTCTTGCACCTGTCGGAAATATTGCCCTGTCGCCCAGAGCGACGGGTGGCAGCGGCAAGCGGAGTCTTCGGAGCTTGCCGATGGTGTTAGGGACACCCCGCGAGCCATCGGCAAGCTGCGCTTGCCGCTGCCACCCATCATTAACCTTTCAAGCCAAACGGCTTACGCCTACCTTGGTAGGGGCGAAAATATCATTCTACCCCATGGACCGGTTGCGCGGGAGGGGCTCGCTCGTCTATAATGGTGAAGTGCTGAGGCACGAGTCGAAACAGGAGCCTGGATTGAGTCAACGACAAACAGAACTGCTCGAGCTGCTGGAAACATCCGGGGCGAGACTTCACGCCCTGCTGGCCAGGCTCACCTTGCGCGAGGACGTGGCCGAGGAGCTCATGCAGGACTTGTTCATCAAGCTCCATGGCGCCAGGGACCAGGGCGGAATCGAATGCTGGTATGCCTATGCCCGCCGGACGGCCATCAATCTGGCCTTCGACTGGCGTCGCCGGCAGGCGACCCGCCGGGCTTGCTCGCTCGATGCGGCGGCGGAACGTGCCTCAAACGAAGCGGCACCGTTGAGCAGGCTCATGGAGTCCGAGGAGCTCGAGCAGGTCCTCGCTGCGATCGATCAGCTCAACGGCGCCTCGCGCGAGGTTCTCATTATGCTGTATATCCAGCAGGACTCGTACGAAGAGATCGCCGGGCAGCTCGGCAAGACGGTTCACCAGGCTCGTGCCCTGTGTTTCAAGGCGATGAGTGCATTGCGTGACGTGCTCGGATGCGATCATTCGCCGGCCGGTGGAAAGGAGGTTCAGCATGTCGAAGATCAATGATGCGGAACTCCACCGCCGGTTGGAACTGCTCGCCGGCGTGCAGCCGTCGCCCGAGGCCACAAGCCGGGCGATGGATCGCGTCCGGCGGACCATCCTGGAAACTGAAGGACAACAAGCTCGCAAGAGCTTGGGGAGAATACTCATGAACAGTAGATGGAGCAAATTGGCCGTTGCGGCGGCCATCATTGTGGCGGTCCTGATCGGACTGCAATTCGTCGGCGGGTCAAGCGTGACTTTCGCACAAGCCATTCAACCCATCCTCAATGCCAGTTCCGCGGTCTTCGATATCATTGTCGGCGTGGAGGAGCCAAACTCACCGGTCATCCGCGACATGGTCGTGGGCTCACGGATTCGGCGGACGATATCGAACATCCCCGGAAATGTCAGCATCATCGATCTGGAGAGCAAACGCATCCTGACCCTGACGGAGGAGAAGAAAGAGGCAGCGTACATCGACCTCAAGGGTTTGCCCGAGATTCCGAATTACCTGGAATTGCTGAAGAATACCATTGTCCGACTCCAGGACAGCCCGCACTTCGTGGTGGAGGACCTCGGCACGCGGGAAATCGACGGCCGGGAGGTGGTCGGGTTCCTGGCAAAACACCCGCAGGTGGAGGTCACAGTCTGGGCCGATTCCAAGACCGGCCTGCCCGTCCGCATCGAGAGCAAGGAAGGCCAATTGAACGTCATCTGCCGGAACATGCAGTTCGACGTTCCCATCGACGATTCCCTGTTCAGCATGGACGCCCCCGAAGGCTACAAGCTCCAACAGGTGGAGCTCGATCTGAACAGTGCGACCGAGGCGGACTTTGTGGAGGGATTGCGCCTGTTGGCGGAGACGTTCAACGACGGAGATTTCCCCGATGGCGTGGCCGTGGACGACTTCCTGAAGCAGGTCCCGAGCATCACCAAGAAGACCGAGGCGATGAAGTTGTCCAGCGAGGAGGAAATGGCCCTTGGCATGAAGCTGCAGCAGTACCTGCTGTTCACCCGATTCTACAAAGGCGAGGGCAAGTGGTACTATCGCGGCAAGGGCGTCAAACTCGGCGAGGCGGACAAGGCGATCTTCTGGTACCGGCCAAAAGGATCGACAACCTACCGCGTGATCTACGGGGACCTGCGCGTCGAGGACGTGGCCCGGGAGAATCTGCCCGAGCCGCTGCCGGCCGATGACGTCTTCGAGCCCAGCGCCGGCTATCAGCAATGGTCCAAGCCCGATTTCGTCGGGAGCCAGGATGACTTCTGCTACGTCCTGCCGGATGGCAGGGTGCAGGTCAAGGCATATCTGACGCTCATGAAGGGACCGAAAGACACATCGCTCATGCCGGTTCGGCTGCCTTATCCCAAGGCTCCGCTGGAGGCGGTGCTGCTCGGCGGGCCCGGCCAGCCGGCCCAGGACTTCGCCTCGCTGCCCTTCCACAAGACGGGCGACGGCACATACAACATCGAGCTGCCATTGGACAAGCTGTCGGCGGGCCAGACGATGATGATCTGCCAATGGCACGTACCGCTTGGCGAATTCGAGTTCAAGGAGGGCAAGTACTGGACGGACCTGCGAACCCTGATCCCCGTCATTTCCTACAAGCTGAGAGTCGGCGTCGATCCGAACAGTGGTTTTGAGCTGACCATTCCGCCGAAGGACACGTGGGCCGAGCCCTTCACGTCGGCTGTCACCGACAAGCCCGCCACCCAGTTCGGCCGTTGCACCCTTGTGATTCAGCAACGCCAGTAAGCCCACTCCCGCATCCCATCCAGGCCGGGCCGTCCAGCCCGGCCTTTCTCTTGCGCCCGACACATGCGTGCACGACAAGATTTTGACAGCCGTGGCATGAGGGGTCTGGGTGGCAGCGGCAAGCGGAGAGCAGCGGAGCTTGCCGATGGTGCTATGCGTCTGAGGAGCCATCGGCAAGCTGGCGCTTGCCGCTGCCACCCGGCACAGTGCCCAGAGCTTGCACCAAGCACGGGACTTGATCCTGGCACGCCTCGCGCGCATAATGGTGGCAGCGGTGTTCTCTCACGTCAACAAGGTTAAAAAAGCGAGGTGACGACATGGGAATCTCGAAGCGAACCATCATCATGGTGTGGACAGCTCTTGTGACATTGCCGGCCGCGAGTCTGCCGGCGGCGTCTCCGAAGGTGATCGAGACTGTGCCGAAAAACGGCGACCCGAACGTGGACCCGGGCCTGAAGGAGATGCGGTTTGTCTTCGATCAGGACATGGCGTCGGGAGGATACTCGATCTGCGGGGGCGGGCCGCAATACCCGAAGATCATCGGCCGGCCGCGATGGGCGGATAAGCGCACCCTGACCGCCCGCGTCATACTCGAACCAGACCACGAGTACCGGTTGAGCATCAACTGCCCCGCCGCCACCAATTGCCGCAGCGCCGCGGGCGAGCCGGCGACGCCCTATCCGATAACATTCACAACCGCCGCGGGGGAAGGCGCCGTCAAGTCAGCGGCCCAAAGCGCCGTGAGTAATGCCGAGGCTGTCAAGAATCTGCGCGAGGCCATCGACGAGCAGTACTCCTATCGCGACCTCCGCAAGCTCGACTGGCCTGCCCTGTTCAGCAAGTACGGCCCGGAGATGGAGAACGCCAAGAGCCCCGCCCTGTTCGCACAGGCGGCGGCGAAATTACTGGGTCAAGCGAAGGACATGCATATCTGGCTTGAGGTCGGCGGCAGGCAAATCCATCCGTACAAGCGGGACATCACGCGGAACTACAACCTCGCCGTGCTGGGGAAGGTCGTGCCCGGATTCCGCAAGCTCAGCAACGGCGTTTACACCGGCCGATTTGAAGATGGTATCGGCTACATCCTCATCGATAGCTGGTCCGTGGACCGCACCGAAGCTCTCGAACAAGCTTATACCGTGATCGGGGAGCGCCCGGATGCGCCGGGCCTCATCGTAGACGTTCGACCCAACGGCGGCGGCGCCGAGCCACTGGCGCAGCAGTTCGCCGGCTGTTTCGTCGACAAGCCCGTCGTGTACAGCAAGCACGTGTACCGCTCCGCCGGTGCGGCCGGCGGATTCGATGAGCCGCACGACCGCATCCTGGAGCCGAACAAGTCCCGGCCGAAGTATCGGGGCAAAGTCGCCGTGCTGATGGGTCAGGCGAATATGAGCAGTTGCGAGTCGTTCCTGCTGATGATGAAGCAGGTCCCCGGCTGCAAGCTGATCGGCTCGACCTCCTACGGCAGTTCCGGTAATCCCAAGCCCACGGACCTCGGCAACGGAGTCACCGTGTACCTGCCCTCGTGGAAGAACCTGCGTCCCGACGGCACCTGTCTGGAAGGCCAAGGCATCACGCCGGACATCCCCATCGCCGTGACACCAGCGGCACTGGAAACCACTGACCCCGTCCTCCAGGCCGCCCTGACCCTGCTGCGAAAACGATGAGCGCGCGAACCCTGTATTCCGAGGACGGCAGTCAGGTAGATGCCGGGTGGCAGCGGCAAGCGGAGTCTTCGGAGCTTGCCGATGGCGTTCAGGCGCAGATACGAGTCATCGGCAAGCCGGCGCTTGCCGCAGCCACCCATCACCCGGTATTCTCTAAGCACCGTTCCAGGGTGGCCGCAGTGCCAGGCTGCTTGAATACGATGTCCGAGGGTGTATACAGTGCAGACGCGTCACAAGATTATCACAGGTGATTCACGGCATATGGCCGAGGTGCCGGATGAATCCGTGCACCTCGTCGTCACGTCCCCGCCCTATTGGCAACTCAAGGACTACGGGAATGCGCAGCAGATCGGCTTCGACGACAGCTACGAGACCTACATCAACAATCTGAACATCGTCTGGTCCGAGTGCCACAGGGTCCTGGCCAAGGGCTGCCGGCTGTGCGTGAACATCGGCGACCAGTTCGCTCGCTCCGTGTACTACGGGCGATATAAGGTCATCCCCATACGCACCGAGATCATCAAGTTCTGCGAGACTATCGGCTTCGACTACATGGGCGCGGTCATCTGGCAGAAAGTCACCACCTGCAACACGACCGGCGGCGCCACGATCATGGGCTCGTTCCCCTACCCCCGCAACGGCATCCTCAAGCTCGATTACGAGTTCATCCTGATCTTCAAGAAGTACGGTGCCGCACCGAAGGTCGGCAAGGAGATCAAAGAGCAATCGCGGCTGACGACCGAGGAATGGAACACCTTCTTCGCCGGCCACTGGAACATCCCCGGTGAAAAGCAGGACGATCACCTGGCCATGTTCCCGCAGGAGATCCCCCGCCGCCTGATCCGAATGTTCAGCTTCGTGGGCGATACGGTTCTCGATCCGTTTCTGGGGAGCGGGACAACGTGCCTTGCCGCACGAAACCTCGGCAGGAATTCCGTCGGTTATGAAGTCAACCCCGAGTTCATCGGGATCATTCGCAGGAAACTGGGGGCAGACAAGGAGCTTTTGTTTCCGGATGCGAGCTTCGAATTCGTGACACGGGACAAGTCCGACATCGACTTCCGGCAGCGCGTGAGTCAATTGCCCTACGTGTTTCGCGATCCCGTCCAGTTCGATAAGAAGATCGACCCGCGGGCGCTGCAATTCGGATCGCGGATTTGCGCAGAGAGAGATCCTGTGGTCACACAGGAACATGACTGAAAGGGCTTGCCTGGTGACATCACGAACCGACTCGGCACACACGATCCTTGTGGCGACGACGAATCCGGGGAAGGTGCGGGAGTTGCGAGCGATGCTGGGCGGCGATGTTCAGTGGAAGAGCCTGGCGGACTTCCCGGGGGTCGGGGAGGTGAAGGAGGACGGCGCCACATTCGCCGCGAACGCCCGCAAGAAGGCGACGGGATACGCCCAAGCAACCGGCCTTTGGACACTGGCCGATGACTCGGGCCTCGTAGTGGATGCCCTGGGCGGCGCGCCCGGCGTCAATTCCGCACGGTTCTCCGGGGAAAGGTCCAAGGGCGCCGACCGAAAGCTCCTCGACCGGCGGAATATGGACAAGGTCCTTTCCCTGCTGCAAGGGGTGCCCGCCGACAAGCGCACGGCCCGGTTCGTCTGCTGCCTGTGCCTGGCAAATCCGACACAAGTCCTCCTCGAAACACAGGGGACGCTCGAGGGCGTCATCATCGACAAGCCCGCCGGCACGGGCGGCTTTGGATACGACCCGATCTTCTACGTCCCTCATCTCGGCAAGACCGTCGCCCAGCTCGGCGAGGACGAGAAGAATGCCATTTCCCATCGCGGCAACGCCCTGCGCAAGCTGAGACCCCTGCTCGATGAGCTCCTGTCCGCGCAAGACGAACAACGCCGATGAAGGGCCGGGACATGGCAACGGCGGGAGCCGGTAGGGTGGGCTATGCCCACCGATTCCTGTTCTTCACCACGGAGGACACGGAGACCACGGAGGTTCATTCGACACGGATTCCGCGGATTCACACGGATTTTCAACTGGGAACTGACAACGGATCATCTTCCGCAGATTACGCAGATTCTCGCAGATTTTGTAGGGTGTGTACCGCACACCGATTCCTTCTGATTGTCTCACGCGGAGACGCTGAGGCGCAGAGGGGACAAGGCGGAGCGGGAGGGGGTAAGAAGGAAAGAACATGAGGCACCACGCGGCAGACCCCTGTGACACCTGCGCTAGGTTGCGGTACAACCTAGCGCGTGTCGGGGACGGCGGCAGGTGGGAATACCACCCGGTGGATGTCATGCGACCCGGTGGGTGCCTGACACCCATGCAGGGAATGGCCATGCATAGCCTTCATTCCGCGTTCCGAGCGCCCCGCCCCCCCCCTGCTGCCTGATGCCTGCTCCCTGCTCTTCAATCCGCAATCCGCAATCCGAAATCCGCAATCGCACGGCCCCGCCGTGCCTCCGGCTTGTCACTTGTCACCTATCCCTTCCTGCTTTTCGCTTGCGGGCTCCGCCCGTATCCGGCATAATAGTCCCCAGAGACACACCCCTGACGAACGTGCGAAAAATGACAGTGCTCTTTTCTAACCGCAGAGATTGCAGAGGAACGCAGAGGGCATGCAACCGCCGATGAACGCTGATGAAGGACCGAGACATGGACGCGGCGTGAGCCGGTAGGGTGGGCTCTGCCCACCGATTCTTGTTCTTCACCACGAAGGTCACGGAGACCACGGAGAATAAAGCATGGAAAGTAAGAGGGTAAGAACGCAGGAAGGTAAGAACCCACCTGATTCCCTGACCCCTGACCCCAGATCCCTGCTTGTCATTCCGCACTCCGCATTCCGAATTCCGCATTTCGAGTGGCCCGCCGTGGGCCGGAGCGATGTGGTGAGGCCGAAATGTCTTCTCTGGCCATGAAGGTGCGAAGGCCGACGGATAAATGGGATAAGAGAGTGTGGGGATAGATGGTTGCCCCTGTCTTCCCATAAGCCCACACTTGACAAATCCCACCCTCGCCAGAAGAGTGCCTGACACCCGCTCGCTCCTCCAGGAGTGCCAATGTGGGTGTTGACAGGCTCATCAGGATGGTTCAGAATAGTTTCGCATAAATCTGGTTGACTGTACAATCAATTGACCATAGAATGGTGTTGGCGTTTTCAATAGAGGATGGTGTATCAGATGGCACAGGCAAATCCAGAAGCATTGCTTAACGCCGCCTACGACGAGCTGGGCTTTGCTGAAGGTGCGCTGCTGTCTGCCTCTGAGAGACCCGACACCAGTGCGCTTGACACCTGGATCGAAAAGGGCGACTGGCTCTCGCTTGCCAAAGAAGTCGGTGCAGAGAAGGTCTTCTTTGTGGGACAGTACCCAGTTGTTGTCTTCGCGAGAGTCACAAGCTCAGACAGCGAGACTTTGCGCCGTCTATACAACCAGATTTGGTGTATGGCGCGTCCTCAGTTGCTGTTCCTGGCATGTCCGGGCGAGTTGGGGGTGTACGATCTCGCTCAACCACCTGTCAGACCGAACGAATGGTCAACAAGCGGTGACAGGCTGCTCGACACGGCTAGGACTGTGGCGGAGGTACAGACTCGACTTGCCAGCTATCACCGCGAAAAGATCGAGACGGGTCTCTTATTTGGCGAGAAGCATTTCGGCGAAAGCCTGTGTCGCGCCGACCGTGCGCTGATTCGTGATCTGAAGGCTGTACGTCATTCGCTCATGGAGATCGAGTCTGCTCCGAGCCAAAAGAAGCCCTCTCTTCAGCACCTTCACTCGCTTATCGGACGGACCATCTTCATTCGCTACCTGGAGGACCGGGAGATACTGACACGCGACTACTTTGAAGGTGTAGCCTCGCGCGGCGCAGCTGGGTGAAGCTTCTCGACGAGCCTCTTCCACGGCCTTGTATAGAACCGGAAATGGAGAAGCTCTCGTTTTTGCGCGTCTTGCGTGACAAGGAGTTCACCTACGCATTATTCGATCAACTGGCGGAGGACTTCAATGGTGACACCTTCCCGGTTGACGGGAAGGAGCGTGCCCGCGTGCACGGAGGCCATCTGCAGAGACTCCTTGGCTTTCTGCTCGGCGACCCTTCGAATCAGCAGTTACTCTTCTTCTTCGCATACCGATTCGATATCATCCCCATCGAACTGATCAGCAGCATCTATGAGGAGTTCTATGGAGAGCGCAAGGGCAAAAAGCAGACCCAGGCGTCGCATTACACTCCGCCGCCTCTTGTGGAGTTCGTGCTTTCGCAAACACTCACGCCCGACGTGCTCGCTCAGGAACCACGTGTGATGGACCCATCGTGCGGCTCAGGAATATTCCTTGTCGAGTCATTCCGCCGAATGGTTCGACACAAGGTAGCTGAGCAGGGCGGCAAACGCCTCACGCGCACGCAATTGCGCAAGATTCTGCGTCAGCAAATTGCGGGCATCGACATCAATAAAGAGGCTGTGCGTGTAGCTGCTTTCAGTCTGTATCTAGCATTTCTCCACTACCAAAAACCACGCGAAATCAACGAAGAGCGACGTCTACCCCATTTGAAGTGGGTACCTGCACAGGAACGGAAAAAGGAACTCAAAAGACGCCCCAACACTGAGTTTTATAACATACTCCTGCGAGATAACGCCTTCAAGCCTATCTCCGGCAAATGTCCAACAGAAGTTGCCCAGCGGTTTGGAGACGCTTGTGCAGATATTGTCGTAGGAAATCCGCCGTGGGGCTACCCAAAAGCAGATGACAAAGAGGGTCATCGGGCTCTAAGGGTCACCCTGCGGTGGTGTGATCCCAAGCAGGGGAAACCCATCGGGGACCAAGAATTATCACAAGCGTTCATCCATTTGTCTCTTGGCCTGTTGCGGGATGGTGGAAGAGCAGGGTTGCTTGTATCGTCGGGTGTGCTATTCAAACATCACGAGAAGAGCCGCCAGTTCCGTTGCGTTTGGCTCGCGAACTCTCTTCTCAGGCAGGTAGTGAATTTCGCCCACGTCCGCCACGCGTATTTCACGGGTCCCGCACGTGAGGTGACAGGTATTGCGCCATTCATCTCTGTCGTCTTTCAGAAAGCTCCTCTATATAGCGACCCAGACAACCGGTTCGAATACTGGTCTGCAAAGCGCGTTGCCATGGTCGACAGTACGCAAGCGGTGATCTTGAACAAAGGCGATATGCATTGGTTATTGCAGCGTGACTGTCGCTCGTGCGACAAGTTGTGGAAGATCTATTGGTGGGGTGGGCACCGGGATGAAGCGTTAATAAGATCACTCGATAGGCACCCGTCGCTCCTCCAACTACCCAGCGGACTGCCGACGGCCGGTGTTACGCTGGGACGTGGCTTTCTGGAGGGAACCAGGGCATTCCCGTGTGGCTGGTTGGCCGATTTTAAGGAACTGCCGGTCGAGTCGCTTCAAAGGTATGGGCCACAATCTCTCGAAGGGCTGATTGATGTGCCGACACATGTGGAACGGACGGGTCAGCGTGAGGTCTTTGAGGGTTCCCGCCTGTTATTACGTCGTGGCGTGCCGAAGGGTGGAAAACTGACCATCCGCCATGAGACTCGCCCCTACTGCTTCCGACATTCTGTCCTCGGGTTTAGGCTTGAAGGTTTTCAAAGGTGGCAGGAGAAGGTGATTCTCGGCATTTATTGGTCATCCCTGTCACAATACTATTTCTTCATGACACTAGGTTCCTGGGGAATGTGGCACGACGAAGTGCAGCTTGAAACTGCTGGAGAGTTACCTATAGTCCTGCCGACATCACGTAAGCTTCAAGAGCGCATCGTGGATGTGGTTGAAGAACTTCAGTATCTGGCAGTGACCCCAGGAGCAGGTGAACTCTTTGAAAGTGGGACGCAGCAGCGCATAGGTAAACTGGAGCATCAACTCGATGAGGCCATCTTTGACCTCTATGATTTGGACGACTCACAACGCGACCTCATTCGGGAAATGTGCTCGCTTGGTCTGGACCTCCTCTACCGAAATCGCGAAAGCGCTGCTGCCACGCCCATCACGCGATTTCCACGCTCATGGGGCACGTACGCTGATGTCGCCAGAGTTGATTCAGGTTTGGGTACATACCTGCAAACATTTCTCCGGCTCTGGAACTCAGAACTATGTCCAGATGGCGAATTGGCCTGGCGCGTTCTCTCGCCACCATCGGGGGCACCCTTGCTGGCTGTTAGTTTCACTACTCGGTTCAAGAGAGAACCAGCGACCGAACCTTCAAACAGCGATGTGCAAGCGTGGGGGGATCTGTTGAACAGATTGGAAAAGGACACGCGCGTGCCGGTTGGCAAGTCCGCCATTTTTGTCGATACGTTCTTCCGTGTGATTGGAGAGCGCGAAATGCTTTTCATTAAGCGAAATGAGGCCCGTTTCTGGACGCGGACGGCTGCACGAGAGGATGCTGAGGCCGCGCTCGTTCAGCTTGCTCATGAAGAAGAGTCTCTGGCTGGAAAAGTCAAATGAACGGTAAAGGCCCGAGTCTGCGTTCCCTCAACACATGGAACAAGCGCGTAGCAAAGTTCCTTGCCATCTTGAGTCGCGCTCTTGAAATACTCCAAATGGAGACTGATCTGCCTACCGCTGAGGTAGACCTGAATCGACGGTTATATTTCTGCCTCGTACAAGCGACACGTGAACTCTACCCTCGTGATGAAATCTCGCCAGCCTTGGACTGCAACAACCAGCCTGATCCCGATGATGAGACGCGTGCGAAACGCGAGAACAAGCGGCCTGACTTCCAGTGGAGCTACCTGGATCGTTTTGAGCCTGATCTCCGGCGCTGTAGCAGACAGTTCGTTGTAGAATGCAAGCGTCTCGGCTCCCCGCCTCGGTCAGACCGCGTGCTCAACACCAAGTATGTAGAAGAGGGAATCTGGCGTTTTATCGCATTGGAATCAGGCTATGCCAAGGGCTGTGCGTCGGCGGCGATGGTTGGCTACTGGCAGGATATGGCTGCCGATGACATCCTGCGCGAAGTGAATGATGCCGCGAGCAAGCACGGTGTGAGCCCATTAGGCTTAAGCCGAGAGGGATGGCGGTTCGCCAGTATCAGTAGATTAGAGCACAAATGCGAGAGGTCTTTTCCAGTCTCTCCCCTTCTCATTTATCATCTCTGGGCAGATTTACGCAGGACTCCGAACAGCTGATCGCCGTGGGCGAGGGATCGGGTTGACCCTTGCTCTAAGCTTCAGCAGGTGCGGGAGGGATGTGGCCCGTCAGATGCGCGCCTTCACTTCTGTTTTTCCGATTGTTGACACGACAGCCAGGGGTATAATAGTTTGTGGCTGGGAGAAATCAGCCGAGTAGAAATCTGAAAGACTGAGATTTAAGAAGCTCCATCAAGACCGAAAATCGGAAGTACGAAGCGCCAAATCCGAGACAAATATCAAATACCAAGTCCCAATGACGGAAACGCTGTCGCAGGTCGACATCTGCGTTGCTAACTCGCACGAACTGAAAAACATTTCCAGATGATTCTGGAGCGACACTACAAGTCGTTGGAACAAAAGGAATTATATCTCGCGCGGAGACGCAGGGACGCTGGGGTAAGAAGAGTACGTTTTGCGTTCTTCTCTGCGTCTCCGCGTCTCTGCGCGAGATAGTATTGGTTCCGGCCGAAGGCCGGGCTGGGTTAATCCGCATTCATCGGCGGTTGATGATCAGTTGTCAGTTCACAGTTCACGGTTCGCGGTTTGAAATCTGCGGATGAAGAAGGCAGGCATCAAGGGGCAGGCGGGGCCTTGTGGATTGCGGATTGAAGAGCGGCTCTTACCGGCGGTCTCTGTGTCTTTGTCCCCTTGTGCCTTTGCTCCTTCTCCTTGCCTCTTTCCTTCAGTGCCTTGCTCTCCATGGTCTCCGTGTTCTCGGTGGTGAGAAACAAGAGCGGTGGGCACTCAGAATCTGAAGGCGCATGGGCGGGTTTGAAACCCGCCCCTACGAGTCGCCGTGGCTATGTGCCGGCCCATCCTCAGCGTTCATCGGCGGTTGATGATCAGTTGTCAGTTGCCGGAACGCCTTACGGCGTCACTACGAACGGGGACCGTCGTAAAAACAAAGCCAATTTCGCGGACGGATACGACGCGGCTGGGGGACCCGTCTTGGAAAACAAAGCCAAAGGCCGGCGGTGGCCGAAGGCCAGGGATCTGATGATGCGAAACAAAGCCAATTTTGCTGCCGCAGGGCGTCGGGCACACGGTCATCGCGAGCGGCCGTGAAGGGTACTGCCAAACAAAGCCAATTTTGCTGCCTTCAGCCCGCTTGCCGGCGGTTGGTTCCCAGCCGTTAGCAGAAAGCTGCAAACCGGCAACAACTGAAAATCCTTTCCAGATGATTCTGTCCGTTCGACATAAGTCTATATGTCAAAAGGACATGGGTCAGGAGGCCCATCCTTGCACCCCAGAAGCGATCCTCTTGGGACGCCACGCTCACTCTCCCTCCGCGGTCACCCCGAACGCCCCGTTTTGAACCAGACCGCGTCCAGCACGGGCGTACATCGGCGGTTCTGAACAAACCTGACGGGGGCCAGTAGTAATGGTGTCGTTACGTAAGCGCAGGCGAGGCGGATAGTTACGGTTGGAAGGCTGACTGGTGAGAGCGAAAGGAGGAGTCTTTGTGCCCGTGATGTCGAGTCGGGGATTGACTTGCCCCGGGTTGGCGGCTACACTATCGGGTCGGTGGGTGATGTGCCGTGAGGAACGTAATCTTATTTGGCGTCAGTGTGAGAACCATGCCCAAGCCAATTTCGCAACAGGATGATGGGTACGAGGTCTTTTCGGAAAAGAAAGAGGAGTGCGGGCTGTTCGGGATTTTCGGCGACCCGCAGGCCGTCGAGAAGACCTATATCGGGCTGCACGCCCTTCAGCACCGGGGGCAGGAGTCGGCGGGAATCGCCTCCAGCAATGGCGAGTTGATCCAATGCTACAAGGGCATGGGCACCGTAATGCGGGTCTTCCGCACCGGCACGGATACGCTCGACAAACTGGCGAATCCCGTGGCCATCGGCCACGTTCGGTATTCGACGTCGGGCTCGTCGAACGTGGAGAACAGCCAGCCGCTCCTGGCGGAGTACTCGCGAGGGCAGGTGGCTGTCGCCCATAATGGCAATCTGATCAACGCCGGGCTGCTGCGCGACGAATACGAGGCGTACGGCAGCATTTTCAAATCCACCAGCGATACCGAGATCATCGTCCACCTTCTCGCCAAGCCGACCCATCAGAACAAGCCCGACCCGCTCGGCCACGTTCTCAATCACCTCCAGGGCGCCTACTCGCTCATCTTCCTCTTCGTCGACCACATCGAGGCGGCCCGCGATCCCTATGGGATCCACCCGCTGTGTATCGGGCAGACTCGCGACGGATGCTTCCTCGTGGCCAGCGAGAGTTGTGCCGTCGACGCGATCGGGGCCAGGTTCATCCGCGAAGTGGAGCCGGGCGAGATTGTGCGGCTGGACAAGAACGGGTTGCACAGCCGGTTCTTCATACGCAAAGGGGAGATCACGCCGGCTCATTGCACGTTCGAGCACGTGTACTTTTCCAAGCAGAACTCGCGGATCTTCGGCGAGAACGTGCACGAGGTCCGCAAGAGGCTCGGCCGGCAGTTGGCCAAGGAGTACCCCGCCGAGGCCGACGTCGTCATCCCTATCCCCGATAGTGGCACGCCGGCGGCTATCGGCTTTGCCGAGCAGAGCGGCATCCCCTTCGATATGGGCCTGGTTCGTAGCCATTATATCGGCCGAACGTTCATCGCGCCGGACCAGAAGATGCGGGAAATGGAGGTCAATCTCAAACTCGCCATCGTCAAGGAGGTCGTAGCCGGCAAGCGGATTGTTGTCGTCGATGACTCCATCGTGCGCGGCACGACGACGCGAGGCAAAATCCTCGCCCTGCGTGAGGCGGGAGCGAAAGAGATTCACATGCGGGTGAGCTGCCCGCCCATTCGATGCCCCTGTTACTACGGTGTCGATTTCCCGACCCGGGAAGAGCTCCTGGCCAATAATCGCACACTCGAGCAGATCAAGGAGTTCCTTCAGGTGGATAGCATAGGGTATCTCTCGCTCAAGGGCATGCTCTCCGGCGCCGCGTTGCCCGAGGACCATTACTGCACGGCCTGCTGGACCGGCAAGTACCCGATCCCTGTCAACATCGTGCTGAACAAGTTCTCCCTGGAGCGTTATCAACTCTACATGTTCGAAGAGCAACGTTAACCCTGATCTGCGATCGCGGTTCGCCAAGACCAGACACCTTCGAGGAGTTCGCCACCACCTATGAGCAAATACGTCACCTACGAGCAGGCCGGCGTGAACATCGAGGCCAACGACGTGATGGTCGATAATATCCAATCCTCCCTGGCCAGCACGTACGGGCCCCGGGTCATCAACGTGCCCTGGGGATTCGCCGGGCTGTTTCGCCTGGACTACGACGAGAAACTCTTCAAGAAGAATTACCGCAACCCCGTGCTGGTCGCCTGCACGGACGGCGTAGGCAGCAAGGTCCAGGTGGCCGCCAAGGCCAAACGGTTCGACACCGTGGGCATCGATTTGGTGGCGATGAGCGTCAACGACATGCTCGTGATGGGTGCCGAGCCGCTGTTCTTTCTCGATTACGTTGCCCTGCACAAGCTCGAACCGGCGCTGGTCGCGCAGATGGTCAAGGGAGTCGCTGCGGGCTGCCGGGAGTCAGATTGTGCCCTGCTCGGGGGCGAGACAGCGGAGATGCCCGACACCTATCGCCGGGGCGATTTCGACATGGCGGGCTTTGCAGTCGGCGTCGTCGAGCGGGACAAGATCATCACCGGCAAAAACGTCCGGCCGGGCGATGTCATCCTCGGCCTGCGCTCCAGCGGCCTGCACAGCAACGGTTACGCCCTCGCCCGGAATATCTGCTTCAAAAGAAACAAGCTGAAGCTGACCGATGTGATCGACGAGCTCGACGGCACCACCCTGGGCGACGCCCTGCTGGCGCCGACACGCATCTACGTCCGCCCGATCATCAAGCTGCTCACCCAGTACAGGGTCAAGCGCGTCGTTCACGCCATGGCCCACATCACCGGCAACGGGATCGTCGGCAATATCCCCCGTGTCCTGCCGAGCGACTGTAACGCGGTCGTCAAGAAATCGGCCTGGCCCCGGCCCAAAATCTTCGACTTCCTGCAGAAGACCGGGCCCGTCGAGGAAGAGGAGATGTTCCGCGTGTTCAACATGGGCATCGGCTACGTGGTCATCGTGGCCGAGGACTTCGCCGACGCCGTAGCCACGAAACTGATCCAGTTGGGCGAGAAAGTGAATAACATCGGGCGCATCACCCGTGGTACCGGGCAGGTCGTTTTGAAAGACTGACTTGATTGCGGATTGATGATTGCGGATTAGCATGTAGGGTGTGCATCGCACACCTTCCCATGTGGTTCAGTTGATGGCGTGCATTGCACACCCTACTGCTTCGACCACCGCAATTCAGAGGGTGGCTTTCGGTTGTTGGTTTGGGTGCCATGCTTACGCTTGCGTAAGCATGCCTTGGCCCGTCAATGAAGCATGTCCACGCGAGCGTGGACATGGCACCCGCAACCCACAGTTTTTGGGATGGTCAGCGTACTACACGCTGCCACCTGCGCTACTTGTGAGAACGGACTTTGCAGAATGGGCAATCCAGCATCTAAACACTCCGCATTCCGCACTCCGCATTCCGCACTCCCATGGCTCGTGACAGCCGCGGCTTTGTACGGCGCGTTCGCCGTCTACCTTTACCAGCCTCACTTCGCCGGTTTCACCGGTTGGCAATGGCTATTGCCCCTGAATGCCTGTGCTGCCGCGATTGGAGGCTATCTTCTGAGCCGGCGCTGGGTGGCAGGATTCACCGGCTCGCTATTGGCCGGCGCCGTCTATGGTTTCACGCCCTTCATCCTTGGCTTGGCGAAATTTCACCCGTCGGCCGGACTGCTCGCCGCCTCCGTGCCGTGGTTGTTCCTCCCGGCGGTATTCCTGGAGAGGACACGAGGCAAGTGGCTGGGAACCGCACTGCTTCTTCTGCCGTTTGTCGTCATTCTGCTATTCTTCTATCTGCTGGCCAATGTCCTCGTCGATTACCGCCTGTTTGCCGCCCCTCTTGGAGCGGACGTGCGATTGCCGGACCTGGCCGGCCTTCTCGCCCCGCTGGTACTGGCCAAACGAGGCGCTGCGACGATGGGACTCTACCATGTCCCCGTAGCCGCGCTCGTGCTCGGGGTCGTGATGATGTGGAAGGCCCGGCGCTACAGTATTCTTCTCATCATGCTCGCCGGCTTCCTGCTGGCCGTCTCCAAGTCGTTCATCGGCGTCGACAAAATCGCCTGGCTCGGCGTCAGCCCCATCCTGTGGCTGAGCATCCCGCTCGTCTGGTGCGCCGTCCTGTGCGGCATCGGCCTGCAAGGCCTGCTCGAAGCCGGCTTCGCCGATCAGAAGTGGATCCTGGCCGTGGCCGCCATCCTGTCCGCGCTGGCGATTACCAATCTGTTCCTCGCGGCCAATTATTTCCAGGTCCTCTTCGGCCTGGCCGACGGCTACGCCCGGCTGTTCGTCGAAACGGCAAAGATGTACCTGCTCGGCGCCGTCGCGACAGGAATCATCTACCTGATGATTCGACAGCAGATGCGAGTCCACTGGCTGCGCTGGGCGATCCTCAGTGCCGCCCTCGGCGTGGACATCATCCTCGGCGCACGGTACGTTGTAGACAGCGCCCTTTAGAGCCTCTAACAGGATGGCCACCATGAAGGCTCTCTTGTCACCCCTGCGAAAGCGTGCAGGGTGGGGCTTGCCCCACCGCTTCCTGTGGCACGGAGTTCATGGTGGGCCAAGCCCCACCCTACGACCATCATGTCACCCCCGCGCAGGCGGGGGTCCAGGATCGTTTGATAGGTGGCTGGATTCCCGCCTCCTTCGAAAAAGAGCATCGCGTCAGCATGTAGGGTGGGTTCTCAACCCACGCGTCAAGGACGTTTCGCTTGGCTGACCGTTATGCATTCAAGACTTATGATGGGTGGCAGCGGCAAGCGCAGCTTGCCGATGGCTCGTCGGATATGCGTCAACACCATCGGCAAGCTCCGAAGACTCCGCTTGCCGCTGCCACCCGCCGGGAGTTCGATGATGCGATGTGACGCCGAACAGATGTCTGGGATTCCCGCGAAAAGAATCCCGCGACCGTCTTGACAACGGCTTGCTCATAGATGTCCCCGGAATTCCCTCGTCTGTGAAATGTGGATTCCGCTGAAAAAGCCCTGCTCGTGACCTTTCTACCCTCGTTCTTGGCCCAGAAGATGCATCTTGCTCCGGCGAAATAGGGTTCTCGACCACAAAAACGCGGCCTTCAAAGACCGTCGGCAGTCCTGACGAGCCCGTTCTCTGGCCTTTGCGTTCGCCCTGATCAAATTTCTCTTTTCCCTTGAATCATGAGACACCCTGCGGTAAGGTCATTCTTTTCAACGGAGATTACATTGGCAATAACGGTTTGTTCAGAGAATGAATGAGGTAGAACATGTCCAACGAAGCGGACTGGAAGGTCGTTGCGAATCTCGAGGTTGAGAGTACAATTCCACGTGAGAGAATCATTGCGGCAGTCAAAGGGCGGGGATCGAAGTCATCGGGCCCTCGCGCCAAGGGACATGGCAAGCCGTCATCGAAGGATGCCGGCCCCCAACAACATAAAAAGACCGGCAAGAAGCCGGCCACACAGAGCGGACCGCGTGAATACAAGAAGGGGTGCTAAGGCCAGCATGCGTTGCGTGAAACGATCATGCATCAGCGCGTATTCATCAATGTTCCCTTCGATGGGACGTACAAACCATTCTTCGATGCCACTGTGTTTACGGTGATCGCGTGCGGGTGTGTGCCGCGGTGCGCGTTGACGACCGGCAACGCGGCGCAGACGAGATTCGCAAGAATCGTGGAACTGGTTAAGCAGTGCCCCATGGGCATCCACGACTTGTCCCGTTCAGGGCCCGGACAAAGGAATCAGTTGCCGCGTCTCAACATGCCATTCGAGCTCGGCTTGTTTCTCGGCGCCAGGGAGTTCGGTGGCAGGTCGCACAAAGTCAAAACCTGCATTGTCCTCGACTCCCATTCTCGCCGGTATCGTAATTTTATCTCAGACTTTGCGGGGCACGATGTTGTCTCACACAACAACCGTATATCCCGTATCATCAACGTGTTAAGAGACTGGTTGGCAGCCGCCCCAGGCATAGACGGGACTCGCATCCTTCCCGGCGGGAGACAGATCTATAAACTTTATGTGGAGTTCCAGAAGAAGCTACCCGAGATGTGTCGCCACGCCAAAATACAACGGACGAAATTGACATACCGTGACTATGTCCACTTCGTCAAGGAGTGGCTGCTGGAGACGGGATTCACAGTTTGCGGATAATGGGGATGGACCTGCTCTGTCTCGGTCCTCATGCAGCGGCCGGAATCATGGGGTTATGAGTGACGACCCGCAGAAGCAATTCCATTGATCTACGTCAGGAAACTAGGAAACTAGGGACTCCCTGCGAATCGCCGGCCAGAAGCACCATGAGGAGAAGGAAGAGGAGAGAGGCTATTACCGTCACGAAATCTCCTGTGGGTCCTTCGATCGGATCATCGACCTGCCGGCGGAGGTGGAACGAAGAAAAGGCCGAGGCCGAATTCAGCCGGGGCGTCTTGAAAGTCAAGCTGCCCAAAAACGAACAGGCCAAGCCCAAACATAAGAAGATCAAGGTCAAAAGCGTCTGACGGGTTCCGAAAGCAGGAACCCTGCGTCAAAGGACCGAATCACCGCTAACCGGATGGGTTTCGAAGGCACCAGAGTGCCCCACCGAAACCTGTCCGGCTTTGTCTTGTCCCTGGTTCCAGTTCCGCCCTGAGTTCGCCGATGCCCTGTGACGCCGAACGCAAAACCGAATAATGAATAATTCCTAATTGCAGACCTGCCCCCCTCCCCCTTGCAGCATCGCCTATCCTCCTCCGACGCAATAATTCGTTAATTAAACGGGCTGTTGCCGGAATAGGCTTGCTTTTCAGGAGTATGTGAGTATACTTTAGGAGTCCTGATGAATTGGTGGTAAGGAAGGGACTCCTTATGATGGGCAGACAGTCACAGCCGTCGGGCAAACTCTTCTACTACGATTTCTCTCTGGAGCAGCGGATTCCACAGGACCATCTGCTTCGCAAGATCCGGGCGATGGTGGATTTCGAGTTCACCTACGGCTTGGTCCAGAGGCGCTACGGCGTCAAGGGCAACGTCTCGGTGCCGCCGCCGGTGATCCTCAAGCTGATGCTGCTGTTGTTCCTCTACGATGTGGCCTCGGAGCGGGAGTTGATGCGGACCCTGCCGTACCGTTTGGACTGGCTGTGGTTCCTGGGCTATGACCTCGATAGCGAGGTGCCCGACCATAGCGTGCTGAGCAAGGCCCGCCGCCGCTGGGGCAGCGAGGTGTTCGAGACGGCTTTCGCCAGGGGAGTCGCTCAGTGTGTCCAGGCCGGTCTGGTCAACGGACGCAAGATACACATGGATGGCAGCCTGGTGGACGCCAACGCCTCCAACAACTCCGTCTGCAAGGGCCCGGAACTCTGGATCGAGCGTCTGCGACAGGCGCTTCGAGGCGAGATGACGAAACTGCAGGAACCTGAACCTTCCCCGCCTAAGCCCGCCGCCGACGGCTCTATGGCCACGAGTGAAGCCTGTGCATCGGTCCCGAAGGCGATTGCCTCGCCAGCTGCCGCGACTGCCACGGCGGCCTCCAACGAAGGGGAGGGCCCCTGCGGCCAGACGCCTGCTCCTGTGCCTGCCACCCAGTCGCCCCCGAGCGGGACCAAGAAGTACTATAAGCCCAAGAACCGCTCCATGGTCAGCACGAGCGATCCGGATGCCGCCATCGTTCGCAAAGGGCCCCATGGCCCCCGGGCGCGGTACAAGAATCATCGGGTGGTGGATGATCTGTGTGGCGTCATCACGGCGGTGGCCACCACGGCCGGGGATGTGGAAGAGAACGCCAAGTTGATGGACCTGGCGGATCAGCACGAGCAGAACACCGGCTGCACGACAGAGACGGTGGTGGCCGACATGCAGTACGGCACGGTGGAGAACTTCCGGGCTTGTCGGCAGCGTGGGATCAACAGCCACATGGCGGACCTGACGTTGTCGCAGGCGAACAAACCCTGTATGCAGGGCATCTTCGGCATCGAGCAGTTTCTCTACGATTCCACGAGCGACACCTACCGCTGTCCGGCAGGCCAGACGCTCACACGTCGCAAGCACAAGAAGCAGCGTCAGGCCTATGAATACGCCTGTGCCGCCGCGGTCTGCCAGGAGTGCTCGATGCGCCAGCAATGCACCCGCGCCAAGGGGACCGCCCGGACGATCAAGCGGCACTATGACCAGGACGCGATCGACGCCGCCCGGGCGCAATCGCACAGCCGGGCGGCCACACGCGACCGCCGGCGTCGTAAATGGCGGATGGAGGGCAGCTTCGGGGATGCGGCGACGCACCATGGGTTCAAGCGGGCCCGGTGGCGTCGGCTCTGGCGTCAGCGGATTCAGGATCTGCTGATTGCGACGGTGCAGAACTTGCGAACCCTTCTGCGCCATACGGGTCGGCGCACTCGTGGGGCCTGCTCGCAGGCTCCAGGCCACAGCGCCCCGGCCCCACACACGCTCGGGACCATTCTGGACACGCCGGCAGGACTTCTCCGGACCTTCCTGAAGCCTCTACAGTCGATTCATCGCCGCGGAGCGACCCCTGTGCCTTCCGGCCCCTGCTACCCATGACCGCTCCCTCACGGCTGCTTCCGGCAACAGCCCGTAAAGATGTGACCCTTCTTCCTCCCAGTTCCTCCCCCAGTGGCCTCCATCGCCGCCAAACTCAATGGCCACCGCCCTCGCCAACCTTAACGCTTAACTTAAGGGCTGGCCCCTAACCCCCCCCTGTTCGTCCCAACACCTACGTGCTTGGACGAGTCGACGCTCTTGCCCAGTGACGCCCATAGAACTGGAACAGCCAAATGGAATACAAAGGCCCATCGACGGCCCGCCCATATCGGTAGATGAGAGCATCGCCCCCCATGGAAGCCTGGTAACACTCTCTGGTGGCCTCAAGCATCTCTGGCGTGAGGCTCGTGACCCAGCGAACTGTCACATCCACCTTCGCACCCAAGATTTCTCCGAAATGATGGTAATATAGGCCTCGTGTTGTTCGCTCGACTACTCTGTTGTGAGCCTCAGAATCCCACTTTCCGCGATAACCTTTGCCTATAATGATCCCTCCGCGTGTGGTCAGATATGTTGGCTCCAAGGATTCCAAGATTTGTCTCGTGAGCTTGCGATTGCTCGCCATTGTCCGCATTGCTCCATTTGCGCAATCGTTGTGTAGCTGGAGTCTCTGCGCCCACACCGAGGCTCAGGTGGACGCGAAAGCTCTCGTCGTACTTCGAGCCATCGGCATTGCATGCCACACACGCAGGAACCGTCACCAAGTCAGAGGGTCGAGGCTCAGCGAAAATACCTTTGGGTGGCACATGATCGCGAGTTGTGGCCGCTGCCACGCCACAGATGGCACAGATCTGCTCACGCCGTCGCGGCGTCTCATCCGTGTGAACATCTTGCTGATCCATGGTGGTATTGTAGGGACAAACTGACAGAAAGGCAAACGGGTAAATGGCGGGTAAATGGGGTCAGGCTTTTGGATTTAGGCTGAGGGGATCCACAGCCGGGGGCGGCTGTGCTACATTTTTTCGCCGGACGTCTCTAGTCCTTGGGAGGGGGAGAAAGGGGTCAGAGGGGTCAGGGTCAGGCTTTGGATTTAGGTATCCCAGTGGGGAAGGCCTTATCCCGCGTGATCCTCTTCTCTCCGCCTCCGCGATCTCCGTGGTGGACAAAGCCCCGAATTCCGGGGAGGCCATATCCACTTGGGGGATAGAACTGAGTGTGCCTGGGGGGCCATTGCGACCAAGGGGGCACAGAGAGGGGGGCACAGAGAGCACAGAGAGGGTCACGTCTTGAATTAGGAATTATTGGCACGACAGCACCTGGGGGGCGGGGGGGACTGAGGCTGGCTACCTATTGCAGGTATCCTGCGTCCGGGTTTTTGTCCTCGGCTCTTCAACTCTTACGCCCATTCGACTCATTTCGACCTCTCCACAGCCAAGCCTTGACGCTTGCTACATAGTCTCACATTACTTTTCTCTGGAGAGTTCCGGGGACGCGATGGTCAATTGGGAGACAGAACTGAGCATGTCTGGGGGGCCTTTCGATCAATGCTTTGCGTCTTGGCGTCCCTGCGTGAGAGGGATTTCAGAAGAAGGTGTGCGGTGCACACCCTACACAATCGGCGTTCATCCGCGGTTGATTGTTGGTTGTCGTTGGCCAGTTTTCAGCCTTGACGCGTGGGTTGAGAACCCACCCTACGAATACTGCTTTTGTTTCGCCGGGCTTCTTTAGTCCTTGGGAGACAAGGGTTTATGACGCATGCAACAATGGGGGGCTGGGGTCAACTCTTGACACTTGACGGGCGGGGAGTGAGTCCACAGCCGAGGGCGGCTGTGCTACATTTTTTCGCCGGGCGTCTCTATTCCTTGGGGGATAAGGGTTTATGAAACATGCAACACTTCACATTTTTGGGATGTTACCGTTGACAGGTGGGCATGGTTGATATATCATATGCGTGATATCGTGTGACGCGATGATCGGCCGGGTGACGACTGGGGACCGGCAACCGACAACTCATAAGGAAGGGAGAAGCCATGGCTCAGATACCTACCTGTCACGACTGTGCGTACGCGTATTTCGACCGGTGCCAGTGGATGATGACCGTGGGGATGGGATGGCCGAGCCGGCCGGTGTGTGCGAATCATCCGGATTCGATTGGCCGGATGCGGCCGGTGCCACGGGGCGGGGTCTGCCGGAACTTCCGGGCCAAAGCCGCCACGCCAAAAGGCGAGGTCAAACAGATCCCGCTGGGTGAGGGGTACTACGCCTATGTGGACGCGGCCGATTATGAGTGGCTCAGCCAGTGGACATG
This sequence comes from Sedimentisphaerales bacterium, assembly GCA_963708075.1. GTDB lineage: Bacteria > Planctomycetota > Phycisphaerae > Sedimentisphaerales > Anaerobacaceae > PLanc-01. The sequence goes on along the minus strand of OY970194.1, from coordinate 6,206,822 downwards.
GCACCAATGTGGTGGATACGCCGTCCGATTGGAGAAGAGAAGACTGATCTTCATGCACCGCGAGATCACCCAGGCGCCCAGAGGGAGGGTTGTCGATCACAAGAATCGTAACAAGCTGGACAACACTCGGGATAATCTGAACGTCTGCACGCAGCAGGAGAACCTGCGCAACAGGAGCAAGCGGCGTGGTACAGCTTCCAGGTTCAGGGGTGTCAGTTACAACAAAAGCTGCGCCAAATGGTTTGCCAGAATCGGGCTCGACGGCAGAACCATTCATCTCGGCTATTTCACCGATGAGGTCGAGGCGGCCAGGGCGTATGACCGCAAGGCGGTCGAGCTGTTCGGGGAGTCTGCCCGGCTGAATTTCCCCGAGGAATGGCCGGCGCGGAGGATACGGAGGGTCCGTGCAAAGCAATCGTCCAAGAAAGCGACGCGCGGCCGGAAAACACCCAGACGTTAATATGTAGGGTGGGTTCTCAACCCACGCGTCAAGGAACACTTCGATTGGATAACCGCGTGGGTCAAGGACCCACCCTACGAGCTTACGATGGGTGGCAGCAGCAAGCGCCGGCTTGCTGATGGCTCAAGTCTACGTCTGCACGCCATCGGCAAGCTCCGAAGACTCCTCTGAAAATACGCCGGACAGATCTCCGCGTAGGGCGAGCGTCCCCGCTCGCCCAAGGTCGTGCGAGGACGCACGACCTACGAAGAGCATGGCATTTTCATCCTCTGCGGGTGCGCCGAAGACCCGTGAATGGCTCTGCTTGCCGCTGCCACCCGGAACCCACCACATGAGCATAGCGTCAAGAAGCGCTCTGATTGGATAACTGCGCGGGTCAAGGACCTACCCTGCGAGCTGCCCGATCGAGAGTCCACGGGCAAACGAGTTTGCCCGTGCCACCCACGCCCTGGGTATTTCCGAATTGGACAGGCGCGTCAGGATGGCGACAGCGGGCCGGCATAATCAGCAAGTGCCTATGTGCCTGTAAGGCATCCCCCCATAGATTCGAGCGGCGGCGGCGATGTACACTCTACCGAGAGGATGTGGTTTTAACGTCCATGGGAGATGGCGCGCGATGAGGACATTGCCGCACACAGCCGTACATCCGCTGGAGCGATTGATCCGGGACAACCCGAGTTTTCACACTTGGCCGGACGACTCGCCCGCCAATTGCTCGGTGGCCCCGGACGCGCTGATGTTCATTCACGATCAGCTCCTGCCCGGAATGAACACGCTGGAAACGGGGGCGGGCCAGACCACGGTCGCTTTCGCCATCGCCGGGACACACCACATCTGCATCACGCCGCAAAGGGAACAGGCCGACAGAATCCGCGACTACTGCGATGAGTTGAGCGTGCAGGGTGATCTCACGTTCGTTTTTGAAAGCTCCGATGCGGCGCTTCCGAGAATCTCGCTGCTTCCCGATTCCCTGGATTTCATCTTTATCGACGGGGCGCATCGCTTCCCATTCCCCTGCCTGGACTGGCATTACACGCAAGGCCGGCTGCGCGTGGGCGGCATCGTGGGCGTGGACGACTGCCGGCTGCCCTCCGTGCGCGTCCTTCATGACTTCCTCTGCGGCGATCAGAAGTGGCAACTCGTGCAAGTGATTGACCTGACGTCATTTTTCAGAAAAGTGCGGGGTAACACAGATGAACCATGAGAGAACAGAGAAGACCGGCAGACCGGCGGTCGAGGAGATCGTTCGCTCTCCCAACGTCGAGATGCATACACTGGCCGACACAGGCGTATTTCCCAACAATGGGGCACTGCCGCTGCTGATCTACAGGCAAGCATTGGACGTCGAGGCGCCGGACCTGATCGCGCAGGTGCAGAAACTATTCGAGGAGAATCTGTGGGACGGCTCCTGGATCAACGGCATGTACGACTTCCATCACTACCACAGCACCGCTCATGAGGTGCTCGCAATCTGCGGCGGGCAGGCGGAGGTCCGCTTCGGCGGCGATTACGGAATCACGCGGACCATCTCGGCAGGCGACGTGGTCCTCATCCCGGCGGGCATCGCACATAAGCGGCTCACGGCCGGCGGCGCGTTTGTCGTCGTTGGAGCCTATCCACAGGGGCAAGGCTACGACATGTGCTACGGCGAGGAGGGTGAGCGACCCAGGGCCGACGAGAACATCGCCCGCGTGCCGCTGCCCAAATCCGACCCTATCTACGGTCCCGACGGTCCTCTCCTGCAATACTGGAGCGTCTGACGCAGGTCGTGCGTCCTCGCACGACACCCTCGGGCGAGCGTGGGTACATGTCCAGCCTGGAGCCTCCCACTCGCCGGGTGGCACCGCCAGACTCGTTGGGTTCGTTCCAAGTTGTTGAGTTTTGGGTGGCAGCGTCAAGCGCAGCTTGGCGATGGTCTTGCCCATTCGCCATCGCCAAGGCCTTCGGCCTTGACGCTGCCACCCGACTGCGCAGCTTGCACAGGCTTGATCTCAAGGATTTGGGACGAAGCCAACTCGTTTGACGGTGCTCATTCGATGGAGCCCGTCCATTCGAAGCCCCACGGGCAAACGAGTTTGCCCGTGCCACCCAAGATTGAGCCTTTCCAGGCTAAACAGGTGCGAGCGGAGACACTCGCCCTGCGACTGGGGCGTTTGAGAATGTCATTGCGAATCGCTGCGCTGCCGGGTGGCTGGTGTCGGGAAGAAACAGGATGCGAAAGGATGAAACTTGGGTGCCATGCTTATGCTCGCGTAAGCATGCTTTGTCCATCGAGTCGAACATGTCTACGCAAGCGTAGACATGGCGCCCTTGTTGGAGTCAATTCCTTAGGAGCGGGGCAGGTGGATGGTGAAGGTACTGCCTTTTCCGGGCGTGCTCTCGACGGTTACGTAGCCGCCGTGGACTTGGGCGATGTGCTTGACGATGGCCAGGCCCAGGCCGGTGCCGCCCAGCTTTCGGCTGCGGCTCTTATCGACCACGTAGAATCTCTCGAAGAGCCTTGAAAGATGCTGCGGCGGAATTCCGCAGCCGCTGTCCTTAACTGAGATCGTGTTCTCGTTCCCCGTTGCCCCGGCACACACCTCGACGACACTGCCGGGCTCGCTGTACTTGATGGCATTATCGACGAGGTTGAGCACCGCCTGTTCCAGCAAGGGGCCGTTCAGCCTTCCCTCGACGCCCTCGTCGCAAATCAGGTCAATTGTGATTTGCCTGGCGTCGGCCTTGACGCGGGACAGATCGACGGCGGTCTCCAGGATCGGCTTGAGACGGGCGGTCTCGAAGGAGATGGCCCGCTGCTGGGCGCCGTCCTCCAGACGCGACAGGCTCAGCAGATCGTCGATGATCGCGTTGAGCCGCTGGGCTTGCTTGGCAATAATGTCCACGTAGCGCCGGGTCTGCTCGGGATCGGCCAGCCCCCCTTCCTGAAGGGCCTCGGCGAAGCCTTGAATGGACGTTACGGGCGTCTTGAGCTCATGCGAGACATTCGCGACGAAATCGCGGCGAAGGTTCTCAAGCCGGTGGATTTGAGTCATATCGCTCAATACGATCACCGCGCCGGACCGCTCCCCCCTCGGGTCCGACAGGCCGGCTCCGCACACGTGAAAGAGACGCTCCTTCTCCCCAGGGAACGAGATATCCGCGTCCGTGGGTTCGTCGCTACCGAGCGTATCGCGGACGAACTGCCGGAGCTCGACGTCATGAATGGCCTCTTCCACGCTGCGGCCCTGCGCTGCGCCGGATCGATAGTCAGCAACTGCGCCGCTGCCTTATTGATGCTGGCAAAGCGGCCCTGCGAATCCACCGCAAAGACCCCCTCCGTCATGCTCGACAGGACGGCCTCCAGCTCATTGCGCTGTTTCGTGATCGTCGCGATCCGGTCCTGGAGTTGCGTGGCCATCTCGTTGAGGGCTTTCGCCAGACCGTCCAGCTCGGCGGCCCCGGTACCGGGCACCTGCGCATTGAGCTGTCCCCGCGCGAAGAGCTGGGCGACCCGCTGCATCCGCACGATCGGCCGGCTGATGCCCCGTGAAATCAGAAGGCTGAGGAAGGCGGCGACCAGGGCGATGATTGCTGCCGCCCAGGCGACGCTGATGTAGAAACCCTTCATGGGCCGGTCAATCGCCGTAATCGCCATGGCGGCGCGGATGACTGCGACGGGCTGCCCGTCCTGCTGAACGGGGATGGCAACGTACATCATCCTCGTGCCGAGCGTCGGGCTCAGGTGTACCGAGCGTCCAAATCCGTCGCGAAGAGCTCCGATGACTTCCAGCCGGTCCGCATGACTTTGCATCCCGGCCGGATCCTCCTGCGAATCGCCGATGACCGTGCCAGTCGGCGTGATGATCGTGAACCGCACCCGTCCGCCGGTGGCCTCACCAAGGCGATCCGCCAGTGCATCCACATCGCACGGGTCGGCAGAAACAAGAGCCTGTTCGACCTCAGGGACGACCACCCGGGTCAGAGTCAACAACTCCTGTTGAACCTGATCGAGGTGGAATCCATGGAACCTGTAGGAGGCATACGCGGCTGCGGCCGCCAGCGCCAGCAGCGTAACCGCCAGGAAAGACGGGTATAATTGCCAGATTAGTTTTCTTCTCAGCATTTTCAGGTACAGGACCCGGCCGCATCAGCCCTTGAGCCTGTAGCCGACCCCGCGGACCGTTTCAATGAGCTTGCCGTACGGGCCGAGCTTGCGTCTCAGGGCAACGATCTGGACGTCCACCGCCCGGTCCGTAACGAGATAGTCGTCGCCATGGATTGTATCAACGATCTGATACCGTGTGAACACTGCACCCCGCCGCCTGGCGAGGGTGTGGAGAATGTTGAATTCCGTCAGAGTCATGGTCACAGGCTCGCCGTCGATCCGCACTTCCCGGCGGACGGGATCGATCTCCACCCCTTCCACCCGGACGGTGCTCTTTTCCTGGACCCCCTCCACGTGTCTCCGCAGGAGCCGTCGGACTCGTGCGGTCAGGACCTTGCCGCTGAATGGCTTGGTCACGTAATCGTCGGCTCCCAGTTCGAGACCGGTCACGATGTCGGTCTCCTCCCCTTTAGCCGTGAGCATGATGACCGGGATTGGTCGCGTGTTCGGATCGGCCTTGAGCCGCCTGCAGACCTCCAGACCGTCCACGCCGGGCAGCATGAGGTCCAGCACAACCAGGTCCGGCTTCTTGGATCGCACAAGCTCCAGTGCACGCTCGCCCGTATCACAAGACAGGATCTGGTACTCCTCGCGACTGAGGTTCAGCGCCACCAGCTCGCGAATATCCTCTTCGTCATCAACGACGAGTATCACTTCTTTGGCCATACGCGGTAAGTCACGCCTTCTTGATGTGCTCGGAGATGGCGTTGAGCAGGACCTCGGGCTTCACAGGCTTTTCCAGCACGCGTTTGACGGGCAGCCACGTCTCATCCGGCTCGAAGCCGAACGGCAGGTTCATCTCCCGCCGAATTCCCGTCATGATGATGATCGGCGTTTCCCGCAGCTTCTGATCCTCGTGCAGCTCCCGGGCCACGTTGAAACCCTCGTTCTTCGTGGTCATCATAACATCGAGCAGGATGAGGTCCGGGTTCTCGGCCTTGGCCTTCGCAACCCCGTCCCTGCCGTTTGACGCGGTGTGCACGTCGTAGCCCTTCGCATCGAGCAGATTCGAGATCGCTTCCACGAACTCCGGATCATCATCAATCATCAATACCTTGTTTGCCATCGCGTGTTTCTCCTTTTCATTCAGCAGGGTGTGCACCGCACACCTTTTCTATCGCCGATTGTGAACCTCTGTCATCGCTGGAGAAGGTGTGCGATGCACACCCTACATTCTTCAGACTCCCCTTCAGGCTGTCGCCTCGGCCATAGTTCACCCGTCGGCCCATCGCAGCAACCATTTGTTCCATGCAGCCTGCGCAGGTGCCAACCTCTTCGCCTACGCATCGCTTGTTCGGATAAATCTCGTAGTACCGGCGATACGGCGCCGGTGTGAAGTTCGGCATGAGCACGTTGGCGCCGGCGGCCAACGCCTTCGGACGCTCATCCCGTCCGTGCAGCGAGCCAATCGCCGTGGTGGCAGGAATATGAGCATTCCTGCTGACGATGCGGGCCAGGGCCGTCATCTTCAGGGTCATCGTCAGGTCGCCGGCGGGCTCAGCGGCCAGCGGCGTATGCGGGTGCGGGATGAAAGGACTGACGCTGATCATATCGAAGTTGCCCTGCTTGAAGAACCGGACGTCGCCGACGAGGCTCCGAAGGCTCTGCCCCTTGAGGCCGACGAGGTTGCCCGAGCCCGTCTGGTAGCCCAGCTCGGCCAGATCCTGCAAGCACCTGATTCTGTTCTCGAAGCTCATCCCGGGATGCAGCTCTCGGTAGAGGCTCGGATCGGATGTTTCGATCTTCAACAAGTACCTGTCGGCCCCCGCCTGTTTCCACTGTTCGTACTCTTCACGGCGGCGCTCTCCGACAGAAAGCGTCACGGCCACGTCGAAACGGCTCTTGATCTCTTCGATCACCTGCTGCAGCCAGCCACCGTCGAGATTATCTTCTTCGCCACTCTGGAGCACAACCGTTTTTATCCCCGCGTGCCGGATATTCCCCGCCGCCGCCAGGATCTGTTCCCGGGTCAACCGGTAGCGTTGCAGCCGGTGGTTGTCCCTGTGGAGCCCGCAGTACATGCACGTGTTGCGGCAGACATTCGAGAACTCAATGATCCCGCGCAACAATACCCCGTCCCCGACGTGTTCCCGCCTGACCTGATCCGCGAAAGCGAACAGCAGGCCGACCTCATCATGGTCCGTAGCGAGCAGAACCTCCTCGATATCCGCCGGCTCCGGCATCTCGGCAGCGTAGATCCGCTCCAGAACAGCCGCGAATTGCGGATTTCGGATTTCAGATTTCGGATTGGCGGCACGAGCCTCCTCCAATCCGCAATCCGCAATCCGCAGTCCGCAATCCACCAGCTTTTCTTCCCGGGGATTCATCTACGCGTCCGCTTTCCCTGCCTGCTTCCTGTACTCTTTGAGGATCTGGATGATTTTCTTGGGGGTCAGCTCGCCGTGGATCTTGTCGTCGATCATGACTACGGGGGCCAGGCCGCAGGCGCCCAGGCATCGAGCCGGACCGAGCGAGAACAGCCCGTCCTGTGTCATCTGACCGAAGTCGATCTTCAATTCATCCTTGATCGTCTGCAGGATCTGGGTGGCGCCCTTCACGTAGCAGGCGGTGCCCAGGCAGACGGAGATCACGTGCTTGCCCGGCGGCGTCAGCTTGAAATAATGGTAGAACGTCGCCACGCCCCAGATATGGGCCGTGGGAATCTCCATCGCCTGCGCGATCTCGTCCATGGCCTCAACCGGCAGATACCCGTACATATCCTGGGTCCGGTGCAGCACCGTGATCAGATGCGAGTGCGGATTCTCCTGCATCTTCACCTCGGCGATGAGCTGGCGAAGCTCGGTCAGCTTGTCTTCATTCGTTGTGGGTGTCGTCTTCTCTTTTGTCTGGAGTTTTGTCATGTGCAGGGTTCCTGTGTATCACTAGAAGTACAGATCTCTCTGGCCGGCTCCGGTCTTCTCGTAGTAGCTCATGAATGTCTCGAAGACCTCCGGCATTTTGTGTTTGATCTGCTCGATTTCTTTTGCGATGACTTTTTCGCCCGCCGCGATCGTCTCGGGACTGGCAAAATCATCGAGCCACTCACGGAAGGTAATTACGGCGTTTAGCTTGCAGAACTGCCCTTCCTTGCCGCTCCGCAGTAGTCCCATGATCTTCTGCCCGGTCCGCCCGCAGCGATAGCCGGCCGTGCAGAACGACGTGATGGACCCGGCCTGGGCAAGCTCGCGGACCACGTCGTCCAGCGAGCGAGTGTCACCGAGGATGAACTGCTGCCGGTCATCCTGCTGCCGGTCGTCAGGCCGGTCCGCGTAGCCACCGATCCCGATCCGGCTCGATGCATCCAATTGCGTGCAGCCCAGGGGCAGGGTTTCCCGCCGAAGCCGGGCGCTTTCGCGGGCGGTCACAATCATGCCCGTATACGGCACGGCCAGCCGGATCACCGTCACCAACCGCTTGAAGTCCGCGTCGCTGACTCCATACTGAAGATTCTGCACGAATGGCGTGTTGTGCGCCGGTTCGATTCGCGGGAACGAAATGGTATGCGGCCCGATCCCGAACTTCTTCTCCAAATCGATCGAGTGACACAGAAGCGCCATGACCTCGAATTTCCAGTCATACAGGCCGATCAGCGGTCCGATCCCCACGTCATCGACGCCGGCTTCCATCGCACGGTGCATGCAGTAGAGCCGCCAGCGGTAGTTGCCCTTGATCGTGTGGCTCGGGTGCAGCCGCTCGTAGGTCTTCTTGTGGTATGTCTCCTGGAACACCTGGAACGTGCCGATGCCCGCGTCTTTCAGGACGCGAAGCTCCTCGATCCTGAGCGGTGCCGCGTTGACGTTGCACCGGCGGATCTGACCCCAGCCGCGCCGGGTCTTGACCTTCACGTCGCCGATGGTTCGCAACGTCTCGGCGATGTACTCGACGCCGGACTTCGGGTGCTCGCCGTAGACCACGATCAGACGCTTGTGGCCGATCTGGCCGGCCAGCACCTCGACCTCGCGGCGGACCTCGTCCTGCGACAGAATCCGCCGGCTCTCCGCGTGATTGCTGCTCCGAAAGCCGCAGTACACGCAGTCGTTGACGCACAGATTGCTCAGGTACAGCGGCGCGAAGGTCACGATGCGGTTGTCGTACACTTTTGTCTTAACCGCCGCGGCGGTCTGCCGCATCTCGGCCAGCAGCTCCGGGTCTTCGACGTGGAGCAGGCACGCCGTCTCATCGAGCGTCAGGGTCTCGATGGCAAGAGACTTGGCCAGGATCTCCCGCACCCGCTTCGGATCCGGATTCACATTTGCAGCCAAGGCCCGCTCGATCGCGGCCTCGTCGAGGAAGTCCCGCCCGTTATCGAGATACTTCTCGATCTGCTCGGGCTTGATCCTGTTCTCCATCCAGCCTCCATATCCGGTGGCCGGCCTGGTGTTTCTAACGGTTATCGTCACGTATATTGCCTCTCTACAAAGCTGTCGACGGGTGGCAGCGTCAAGCGCAGCTTGGCGATGGCTCCACTGTATTTGCACAGCACCATCGCCAAGGCCTTCGGCCTTGACGCTGCCACCCGATTGAATATGGCACATTGCGAAACAGTCATCTGGCCACTCCTTAGACGACGACTTTCAATTCAGGCGAGACAATGCCCTTGGGCGTGTGGGCCTTGTAATGAGTATGGAGCAGCTCGTGCGATTTCTCGCTGAGCGGCCGGCCCAGGAACTCCCGGTAGAGTCTCTGGACATCCGGATTGTCATGACTTCGGCGGATCGTCTTGGCCCGGTCCAGGTCGTAGAGGGCCTGGGCCCGCAGCCTGAGACATTCCTCATCGAGAGGAATGGAGTTGGCCGCGGCGTAGGGCTGGCCGCCGCCGCCGATGCAGCCGCCGGGACAGCCCATGACCTCGACGAACTGGAACCGGCCGGGGTCCTTGCGGACCATCTCCATAAGTTGATGCGCGTTGCCCAATCCGTGTGCGACGGCCACCCGCAGCTCCTTGCCATCCATGGTGATTTTGGCCTCTTTGACGCCTTTGAAGCCGCGAATGTCCGCCACCTCGATGTCGATGAGGGTTTCGCCCGTGTAGAGCTCGTACGCCGTGCGGATCGCCGCCTCCATGACGCCGCCGGTGACGCCGAAGATCGTGCCGGCCCCGGAGGACAGACCCAGAGGGGCGTCGGGCTTCTCGGGATGGATGTTGATGAAGTCAACGCCGGCCGACTTGATCATCCACGCGATCTCGCGTGTCGTGACGACAATGTCCGTGGCGGGCACGCCGTTGACCTGCAGCTCCGGCCGCGCCGCTTCGTACTTCTTGGCCGTGCAGCACATCACCGCTACGCTGAAAATCCGCTTCGGGTCCAGCTTCATCTTGCCGGCCCAGTGCGTCTTGAACAGGGCCGAGGCCATCGACATCGGCGACTTGCACGTCGAGATGTTCGGGATCATATCCGGATAGAACTGCTCCATATACTTCATCCAGGCGCTGGAGCAGGAGCTAATCAGCGGCAGCAGGTTGCCGGATTGCAGTCTTTCGAGGAATTCGCTGCCCTCTTCCATGACGGTCAGGTCGGCAGCGAACTGGGTATCGAAGACGTAGTCGAATCCCAGGTGCCGCAGCGCGGCGATGAGCTGGCCTTCCATGTTGCGTCCCGGCGGCAGGCCGAATGCCTCGCCGATAGCTGCTCGCACGGACGGTGCGAACTGTGCGACCTTGACCAGGCTCTTGTCATTGAGCTTCTCGAACAGCTCCTGGGTATGGTTCTTCTCAACGAAAGCGGCAGTCGGGCAGACGTTGATGCACTGGCCGCAGGTGGAGCAGACGCTCTCGGCGAACGGCATATTGTACGCCGGCATGACGACCGTGTTGAAGCCGCGATACGCCTGGCCGAGGCAGTGCACGCCCTGAATCTCCGAGCACATGCGAACACACCGGCCGCAGAGGATGCACTTGTCCGGGTCGCGGATGACGCCGGCGCCGGACAAATCCTTCTCATAGTGCTTGCGTTCGCCCTCGAAATGGCGGTGGCGAATGCCCATCGCATAGACCAGCCGCTGGAGCTCGCAGTTGCCGTCGCGCTCACAGACGTGGCAGTCCTGCGGGTGGTTGTCCACGAGCAGCTCGACGATGTCCCGCCGGGCCTGCCGGACCTCCCTGGTGTTCGTGTACACCTTCATGCCGTCGGCCACCGGATAGCAGCACGAGGCGACGAAATTCTTCATCCCTTCCACCTGCACGATGCAGACCCTGCACGCCCCCTCGATGGAGAGCTTCGGGTGGTAGCACAGCCGGGGGATGCGGTAGCCGCACTTGTCGGCCGCCTGCATGATCGTCTGGCCGGGATCGACCTTGTATTGCTTATCGTTTATTGTAATCGTGATCTTCTTGGCATCCATTTCAGTTCTCAGTTCGCAGTTCACAGTTTACAGTCCGCAGTTCACAGTCCGCAGTTGCTGACAACTGCCAACTGTCAACTGACAACTTGTCATTCATACCTTGGCAATGGCCTCAAACTTGCAGGTATTGAAGCACATGCCGCATCGAACGCATTTGTTCTGATCGAGCACGTGCCTGCTCTTGGGACTGCCGGAGATGGCGCTGACGGGGCAGACCCGGCGGCAGGCGCCGCAGCCGACGCACTTCTCGATGATCTCGTAGCAAACCAGGCCCTTGCAGGCCTTGGCGCGGCACTTCTTCTCGTGGATGTGCTCCTCGTACTCTTCGCGGAAATTCTTGATCGTGCTCAGGACGGGGTTGGGCGCCGACTGGCCGAGGCCGCAGAGCGAGGCCTTCTTGATCATGCCGCCCAGGCGTTCGAGATTCTCGATGTCGCCGGGCCGGCCCTTGCCCTCGGTGATGCGGGTCAGGATTTCCAGCATGCGCTTGGTCCCTTCCCGGCACGGTGTGCACTTGCCGCACGACTCGTCCTGCGTGAATTCGAGGAAGAACCGGGCAACATCGACCATGCACGAATCCTCATCGATGACGATCATGCCGCCGGAGCCCATGATCGAGCCGGCTTTCGCCAGCGACTCGTAGTCGATGCGCGTATCGAGATATTGCTCAGGCAAGCAGCCGCCGGAGGGACCGCCCGTCTGCACGGATTTGAACCGCTTGCCGAACGGGATGCCGCCGCCGACGTCGTAGATGATCTCGCGAAGCGTCGTGCCCATCGGGACCTCGATCAGGCCCGTATTGACGACCTTGCCCGCCAGAGCGAAGACTTTGGTCCCCTTGCTCGTCTCCGTGCCGATGGTGCGGAACCAGTTGGCGCCGTCGAGGATGATGACGGGGATGTTGGCCCAGGTCTCGACGTTGTTGATGAGCGTCGGCTGTCCGAAGAGCCCCACCGCCGCCGGATAGGGCGGCCGGGGCCGGGGCATGCCTCGCGCGCCCTCGATGGAGTGAATCAACGCCGTCTCCTCGCCGCAGACGAAGGCGCCTGCGCCGAGCCGGATCTCGATATCGAATGAGAAGTTCGAGCCCAGGATGTTCTTTCCGAGCAAGCCGTGGGCCCGGGCGTCTTCAATGGCCCTGCGAATTCGCTTAATCGCGAGCGGGTACTCCGCACGGATGTAGACGATGCCCTTGTCGGCGCCGATGGCGTAGCCGCCGATAGCCATGCCCTCGACGACCGTATGGGGGTCGCCCTCGATGGCGCTGCGGTCCATGAACGCGCCGGGATCGCCCTCATCGGCGTTGCAGATGACATACTTGGGCGTGGCCTTCTCCGCCGCAGTCAGTTTCCACTTGCGGCCGGTTGGGAACCCCGCGCCGCCTCGCCCGCGAAGGCCGGATTTCTCCACCTCGGCGATGACCTGCTCCGGCGTCATGTCCGTGATCGTCTTGGCCAGGGCCTCGTAGCCGCGAAGGGACAAATAATCGTCGATGCTCTCGGGATCGATGATGCCGCAGTTGCGAAGCGTGATCCGCATCTGCTTGCCGAAGAATTTCGCATCGCCGAACACGCGGAAGAAGCGGTTGTACAGATGGTCTTCCTGGATCACGAGCCGGGCGATGGGGTCGCCGTTGACCAGATGCTCTTCAACAATCTGCGGAATATCGCTTTCGGTCACACTGCCGTAGATGGTGTAGCCCGGGTTGACAACCATGATCGGGCCCTTTTCGCACATGCCGAGGCAGCCGGACAGGCCGATGGCCACCCGGTCGGTCAGACCGTGCTTGTCCAACTGCTCGCGCAGCACCGCGGCCAGCTTGCGAGACCCCTTGTTGATGCAGGAGGTCCCGTCGCAAAGAATGATTCTATATGATGTCTCGTTCACAGCGAGTTTCCTTCCTTTCTAATCGATCACCCACTCTTTGATGATTTCGCCGTTCTTGAGGTGCCGCTCGATGATCTGCTGGGCCCGGTCCTTATCGACCCTGCCGTACTTGACAGGGCTCTTGCCCGCTTCGATCACTTCGACGGTGGGCTCCAGGTTGCAGCGGCCCGCGCAGCCTTTCTGACTCAGGTACACGTCCGTCAGGCCGCGGCTGACCGCCTTCTGGAACACCTCCATCACGTCTTTCGAGCCGGCGGCGATCTCGCACGTGGCCATGCCCACGTAGACGCGCTTCGTCGACAGGTAGCCCTTGCCGATGATCCGGCTGACGGCCTCGGCCCGCTTCTTCTTGATCAGTTCCAACGGGGTTGGCATCTTTTCAGTTCCTTTCTATCTGGAATACGAACGAGTTGCCGTTCTCTCGCGGCTTGACGACGATGGTGCCACCGTGCCGCTCGATGATCTGTTTCGTGATGTACAGTCCGAGCCCGGTGCCTTTGACTTTCTTCGTCTCGGGGTTGTCCAGCCGGGAGAACTTGTGGAACAGCTTGCCCATCTGCTCCTCCGTCATCGGCGTGGAGTCATTATAGACGTCCACCTCGACCCTGCCGTCGGTCTGCGTGGCCGTGAGGCGGATCTGGCCGGCGTCGGGGCTGTACTTGATCGCGTTGCTGACCAGATTGTTGGCGACGATCTGCATCAGGTCCGAATCGGCTTGGACGACCAGGCCGGGATCGATCTCGTTGAAGATCCGCAGGCCTTTTTTGTTCGCCATCGGGGCCAGCGCGCTGATCGATGTATCGAAGACATCCTTCTTGAGGTTCAGCGCGGTCTTGTTCACGGCCAACTCGCCGCGCTCCACCCGGCCCAGGCTCAGGAACTTCTTCACGGTCGCATCGAGGTAATCCAGGTTTCTCGCGACCGAATCCAAAGCCTTTCTCTGCTTGAAGTTGACCATGCCCAAGTATCCATCACGTACGGCGTACGCGTTCATCACGGCGGACGCGAGGATCCCCTTGAGTTCGTGCGCGACGAAGCCGATCAGGTCGATGTAGCTCTTGTTGGAGGCGGCCAGCTTCTCGTTGGAGATCCGCAGGCTCTCCTCCCTGTCCCTGAGGCCGAGGGCCATGGCGTTGAAGGCCTCGGCCATGCTGTCGATCTCCTTGATGGAGGTGTTCGCGGTGATCCGGCAGCCCCAGTCGCCGGAGGCCAGGCATTCGCTGGCGTGGACCACCTGGGTCAGCGGCCTGGACACCGCCCCGGCGAGGATGAACGACAGGAGCACGGCAATGACGGTAACGCCGCCGACAACCAGCAGGAACCATAGGAAGATCCGCCGGGCCATATCGTTGAACGGCTGCTCGAGGATGCCCACGTACAGGATGCCGATGATGTCGCCTTGAATGCTCCGAATCGGCTCGTAGGCGGTCTTGTACCAATCGGTGACCACGAACGCCCGTTCATGCCAGGTGCGTCCCTGCCTGATCACCGCCTCGTATACCTCGTCGGATACGCGGGTTCCGATGGCACGCTGTCCCGCTTCGTCCTGAACGTTCGTCGAGATTCTCACGTCATCCTGGAAAATCGTCACCGTGCCCACGGGCTTGGACCCGTACGTGCCCTTGCCGAAGACCATGTCGCGAACGCGATCCACGAGGGTGTAGTCACGATTGATCATGCGGCCGCCATACAGGACGGCCTGGACCTCTCCTGCGTTGTCAAAGACCGGGACCGCGTACTCCTTGGCCATACCCGAGTTGACCATCAGCCTGTCGGTCGGCCGCGCCTTCGGGGTCCGTTTGATCTCGATGGGGGCTGTGCCCGGAACGTCACCTTCCATCGCCTGCAGCTCCTGCGGCGAGACAATCCGGGTCCCCCCTACGGGCTTGGCTTCTTTCACGGCCGCCCTGGCAATCTCGCTGACAAGCGAATCGAACTGGGGCCTGTCCACGCGCCACAGGTAGTGCAGATTCAGTCTGTCCCTCAGGACGCGGGCGTCCTCGTCCGGCGGCGCCAGCCGCAAGGCCTGACCGATACGCTCGATCTCGCCGGTGTAGACCATTTCCGCGACCATCAGATCGCTGAGCACCTTACGCTCGGCGGTCTCGATGATGTCCTTCTTGATCACCCGGTAGCCCAGCACCGCAATCGGGACCGACAGCACCAGGATCAGCGTAAGGAACGAAAGCAGGATCCTCGTCTTTATGGAAACCGCCAGGGATGTCCGGTCATTTGTCGCCATCGGATGCGTTGACGAAATAAATGAGGTTCTCGAGTTCGGTTTCAAGATTGATGTTGTTGATCGTGCAGCCGCCGGGGGCCTTCAGGCAGATCGGGGCGAAGTTCAGCACCCCTTTGATGCCTGCCGAGAGCATCAGTTCCAGCACCTGCTGGGCGGCATAATCAGGCACCGCAATGACGCCGAGCTTGATGCCTCGCGTCTTGACGAAATCCACCAGGTTCTCCAGGGGCAGTACAGGCGAGCTGGCTTCCGCGTCGTACTTCACCGGGTCGATATCGAAGCCGGCGGCAATTCGGATGCCGCTCTTCTCTAAACCCCGGTAGTGCAGCAGCGCCCTGCCGATGTTGCCCACTCCAACGACCACAAACTCCTGGAGCTGGTCCTTGCCAAGGATCCGATGGAGCTGCTCGCTGAGCTCGTCCACCTTGTATCCGCCGCGGCGGTTCCCGGTGATGCCGAACAGGGAAAAGTCCTTTCGCACCTGGGCGGCCGTTACTCCGGCGGCATCGGCCAGGTTATCAGAGAAGACCCGCACGAAGTTCAGAATCTTCAACCTGTTTAACGCGTTTTTGTACCGCGATAGTCGTATGATACAACTTCTATTCGCCATAACCAATATACCTTGCTCGTTTTGTGACTCTCATCCCATTAATTGGGAAAGCTCAACTGCCCGACAGGTCGATTCTCGTTTGATATACGGAATTATCTCCGTTCGGGACCGGCAAGTCAATCGCGTTGTTGTACTTTTTTTCACATTTTTATGCAGTAGATTGCTGAGATGTGAGGACTATAGAGTAGATGCGGCGTATGCGGACACAGGCAGGAGCCTGGGACGATTCGTTATCCCGCTTCTGTGATTTTGGCCGACAAATGTGGCGAAACCTGGATTTCTAAGCCATACGGCGGGTTTCTCGATCTTTTCTCGACCGGCCCACAAATACCTTGAACAGGGGGAACGGGTAGTAAAGAGTCGCGATCGTCTCCACGTGCATCAATGAAGCCGCGACCCGGTGAATGTCGTAGATGTTCCTGACGTGATAGTCGCCAGTGTACTCTTTGCCGGCAATCCTGCGTCCAATCCGATAAGCGACACTCTCCGTAGGACCGCAGAAGACTACTGGGGCACCGGGCTTCACAACACGGCAGATGTTCGTCATAACGTCCTTCAAATCCTCAACGTGTTCGAGGACATCCAATGCCACGACAGCATCAAACGTGCTGTCCTCAAAGCTGAACAGAGGGCGTTCCCGGGTTTCATAGAATTCCACGTTTGGAGGGCAGGAAACATAGGGCCTTAGAAGCTGATACGGTCCGAGATCGCGATCAAGTCCTATCAACCGGTTGCAGAAAGGAGCTAGCAGCGACGCCCCGACCCCGGTGCCGCAGCCAAAATCCAGGATCGTGCCGTATGGACCACCCTTCTCGATCAGTCTGGCCGTGAGCCACATGCGACGCCAGAAGAGGAAACGAATCAGCGGGTTCGGGTCCGCGTAGGCACAAAAGCCGGCTTCCGTCAATGCCGGGGTAGCGCCATGTTCCAATAGAATCGCTCTGATGCCCTTGATGAACTGCTTCTTATGCCGGTGAAAATGTTCACGATCCACCCGTCACCTCTGATTCCCCCTGCGTGCTAACGTCGTCTCGTCATAACGTTGTGGAGTTCCAGGAATCTCCAGTTGAGAGCATGCAGCAGGATGCCGAGAAAGGTGCACCCTGCCGCCAGGATCATCAGACCCGTCGCCAGGATGGCCAACGGGACGTGAACGACGTAGTGATCGGGCCGGCTGATATAGTCATGAATGGGAAAAGCTCCCGCCAACGCGCCGAGAAGAAACAGAACCAGACCCAGACCTCCGAAGAAAGTCAGCGGCTTACAGGAGCGGAACAAGCGAAACAGCTGCCAGACCACTCGCCCTCCATCGCGAAAGGTGCTTAGTTTGCTGTAACTGCCCTGTGGCCGTTCGCGATACGGAATCTCCACCTCGATGACTTTCATTCCGTAATAAAGGCAATGGATCGTCATCTCGGTTTCCAGTTCAAACCCCCTTGAAACCACCGGAATCTGGGTGACGATGCGAGCATTGAAGACCCGATAGCCACTGAAGATGTCCGTGAGACGGGTGCCGAAGACCAGGTTCGCCGCCCCACAAATCAGGCGGTTGCCCAGAAGATGAAATTGACGAAATGATCCCTTGTTGCATTCGGACACACGTGTCCCCACTGCCATGTCGGCTTCTCCCGCCAGAATAGGTTGCAGGAGGCGGTGAATATCCTCGGCAGGATAGGTGTCATCGGCATCCACCAACACATAGATATCCGCCTCGACCTCCTGGAACATGCTCGCCACGACGAATCCCTTTCCCTGGCGAGCCTCGTGGCGAAGAATAGCCCCACACTCGCGGGCAATCCGACGGCTCGCGTCAGTCGAATTGTTGTCGAACACGTAGATGTCGGCGTCAGGGAGCTCTCTCGCGAAATCCTTGACCACTTTTCCAACCGTGAGTTCTTCATCACGGCACGGAATCAAAACAGCGATCTTAGTACCACCTTGTGAAACCATCCCAAAACCTTCAGCACACAGCCACACACTCGGGACCTTTCTTCGTCGCTTCGCGGAGCCAGAAGGTCCTGGAGAAATCTCGATTCATACAGTAGAATCCTCATCGAGGGATACGTCAATGATAAGGGATCTGGTGGATGAGAAACAAGAGCAGGGGCGACTTTTTCTGCTATCTGGCGTTCTCGACTTGCTTCGCGCTGGCACTGGTGGCGTGGTACCTCATGGGAAAGGCGCCGATTGCGGCCGGCGATATGGGGGATTCGGACTGTTATATGCACCTGATTCGTGCCTCGGACCTCTACGAGAGAGGCCGATGGTACGATCCGGTCATCGAGAGGGGCAATGCGCCCTACGGCCACCGGCTTCACTGGACCCGGGCGTTTGACCTCCTGCTGCTGGCCGGTGCGGTCCCCGGGTCGCTGCTGACGAGCTTTGCGTCGTCGCTATTCTGGTGGGGGGTCGTCATCAGCCCGATAATCCTGGTGGCCATCTTCCTGGGGCTGCGCTGGGCTTCGCGCCCTCTGCTGGGCGAGGATGGGGCCTCCCTCATCGGTTTTCTTCTTGCGGTCCAGGTCGGCGTCCTGACCTACCTGCAGGCCGCCCGACCAGACCATCATGGGCTGCTGTTGCTGCTGTTTGTTCTGTCGCTGGGATTCGTGCTTCGTCTGGTCGAGCTTCCCTTCAACTTCGGTCTATGCGCTGCTGCCGGCGCGCTCAGCGCCCTTTCGATGTGGACCAGCTTTGAGTCGCTGGTGATGGTGGCTGTGTTCCTGTGCGTTCTGAGCGGGCTGTGGATACGCTATGGCGGCGACTCCATGAAGAAGGTGCTGTGCTACAGTGCCAGCCTGTTTCTGTTCACCTGCGCGGCGCTGGTGGCCGAAAGGCCATGGTCTGATTTGGCGACGCTGGAATTCGACAGACTCTCGATCATGCACATCGCGATTTTCGGATGGATGACCGCGTTGCTCCTGGTGCTCCACCTCCTGGCAGCGCGCAAAGTCGCTGCAACGCTGGCAGGTCCGCCTTGGCGTCGGCCTGGCGGCGGGGGCCGTTCTGGCCTTGGCGATAGGAGCGGTTTTCCCACGGTTCTTCGGTGGGGTGCACGCGGAAATGAGTCCCGGGATGATCCGGGCAATGGCTCGCATAGGAGAGCTTCAGCCGCTTCTGTCCGGTGATGTGTTTTTGGCCTTTGGCCCGCCGCTGATCGGATATGGAATTGTCTTTCTCGGGCTGATTTTCTGCCGCATGATCGACCTGAGAGACCCCCGCTGGACGCTGGTCTTCGTCGCTGCCGTGGTGTTTACAGGGCTCTCGTTTTACCAGGTGCGATGGGCAATGTACGGCCAGGTCCTTCTTCTGCTGCCGGCGGTCGCCCTGATCACGCGCCTGCGGACCCGCCTGAGCGGCTCGCAACAGGGTCTGTGCCGCCTGTTGACCAATATCGGGATCACTACCCTGTTTCTCCTACTGGCGCCATCCGGGTTCCTGATCGCCCATTTCACCCAGAAAGCAGAACCACTTGCCACTCGTCCCCAGTCTTCCGTGAGAGCTGTGTGTCGCTATTTGACCACTGATGCGCAATGGCAAGGGCGGAAGCTTCGCATCCTGGCGGAGATCAACTACGGCGCGGAGATTCTCTACCGGACTCCGCATGAGGTCATAGCTACCATATACCATCGCAACTGGCAGGGTATTGCGGATGCCTGCGCGATCATGGGGGCCCAGACGGATGAGGAGGCACAAAGCCGCCTTCGCAGCCGCGGGATTGACCTGATTCTCCTGTCGCCGGAAGCGAGCGATTCGTCGCTGTTTGCAGATCCGGAGCGAACCTCCACACTCTACAACCGGCTTTGTGACGGTGAGCTCGCGCCATGGTGCCGCCCGGTCCAACTGCCGGACGAGCTCGCCTCGTTTCGGCTGTTTGCGATTACCCCGGATTGACACCAATCACGACTGAGGATTTCATATCTCCGGGTGGCAGCGGCAAACGCAGTTTGCCGATGGTCCTGTCTGTATACGTGAGAGCCATCGGCAAGCTCCTAAGACTCCGCTTGCCGCTGCCACCCGAGGCTTAGTGTGATACGAGGACCTCAACCGCAATCGGTATGAGAACGCCTCCGTGGGCTCCTGCTGCACATCGCACGCGGGAGATTACTCGGCGTCGTCGGTTCGCTTCCTGGCCTTGTTGTGGGGGTGGGAATGGAACGTTCTGGGTTTTCCGCCGGTGCTGCGGGGTTTCTGGATCTCCGTGATGATGTGGCCGCCCCGGAAGATCGTCACGGAACCGGTGGATTCGCTCACCGTTACCGCGATGGAGTCGGTTACGGCGGTGATTGCCGCCGCGGCATGGTGCCGGGCGCCCAGACCACGCGGCAATTCAAATTCCTCCTGACTGGCCGTCCGTATGTATGCGCCACAGGTCTCAATGACGCCCTCGCCCTGGATGATGAACGCACCGTCGAGCGTCGACAGCTCTTTGATCGTTTCCTCCAGGGAATAATCGAGGATGTTCCGCTCGCTCGGCGGATACCCTTTGAAAGGATTGAGCACAAGCTGGCGAGTCAGTGGAATCACCCGCTCCGTGTCTCCGATGACGAACATGGTGCCCACCGGCCTGCCCTCCCGGCCTTCACTGCCCAGCTCCGAGGCGATATCCACCACCTTCTCAATGACTTCCGGAAGGACCTTCGGCGAGGTCATCAGGTCCGTTCCTGATGCGAAAATCTCATACTCGCGTCCCACCTCCGTCACGAGGATGGTATCGAGTGTCTTGTCGGCCGCCAGGCCCGAGAGAGACACGATCCGGTCGCCATACTGGATCAGACCTCTCGATAAGGCGAGAAAGATAGCGAGCTTGACTTGACCCAGGCGAGTCAGGGGCACATCCGGAACGCGAAGGTACTGGATTTCCTCATGATGGGGCGTTATCTCTTTTGCGGGGGTCTTGGTCACATAGAAGACCTTGGCGTGCATCGAGGGGAAACTCAGCTCGGACGGGTCCTCCAGAGCATCCACGTAAACGAAAAGGGCCGCCGCCTGGCAGGACTCCACGAGATCAGGGACGTGCTTGAGCAGGCTCTCAGTGATCGCTCTGGCCGAGCTGTCCGCTCGCTCGGAATCCTTGCGGGATCCCGGCGTTCTTGCCCGATTTGCCGGTTCATTAGCCATATTCCGGCACCAAAAGCAAAGCCCCTGCGGTGCGGAGGGAGAGGAAGCGAGACTACGCAGGGGCTTGTGGTGTTCTCAATTTCCGGGCACCCCATTGGCGCCCGTCGAAACTCTTACGTCCTTCACTGGATTCCGGTTCGCAAAAGTTGCATCCACCGAACCATCGGCTGATGCCATCTGCTCTTCAGCAGACCTCTTAAAGCATACAGTTGCCTCGCAGAGTGTCAAGCACAATTTCTCGCAAAGAAAAATTTTTTCGCAGAGGACACTGTCATCTCTCAGCGATTCAGATACCAGATCGAGGCATTCAAGACCGCCGCAAAGGACACCCAGAGGAGGTACGGGACAAGGAGAACGGCTGCAGGCCTGGAGACCCTCAGACAGTAGGCCATGGTGGTCACGATGGCCGCCCAGAGCAGCACAATCACGATCAGGGCAATATCTATGCGGTGCAGACCGAAGAACACCGGCGTCCACGATGCGTTGAGCACGAGTTGGACAAGGAACCACGCCAGGGCAACTCGGACTGCGGGCACCCGGAGCCCTTTCCGCCAGACCAGAAATGCGGCGATCCCCATAAGCAGGTACAGGACCGTCCAAACCGGGCCAAAAACCCAGTTCGGCGGCATGAACGCCGGTTTTTCAATGGCGGAGTACCACGTCGTGAAGCTGTCGGCCACGACCAGTGAGCCAATCAGGCCCGCCGATAGACTGACCGCACACGCGACGATGAGTCGGATGATACTTCTGATGCCCATGTTTGCACCCCCGGCAATGCAGACGTTCTGTTTTCTCTATTATAGGACCTGGTGCTCCTCCGCGAAACGGGCCGCTTTCATAGAACCCGAGGGCCGCGGGGCAGTAGAAACAACCGGCGGGCCCCCGTTGATCGACCGTGGACCGGCCGGGACGACCAGCAGCAGCCTGTCTACGATAGAAAGGACGACTCATGGATATCTTTCAGTTCGCCTTGGAAAAAGAGAAGTACAGCGAGCAGTTCTACCGCGATCTGGCGAATAGAACGAACTACGCAGGCCTCAGGAACATCTTCACCATGCTGGCCGATGAGGAGGTGAAGCACTATCACGTCGTGCAGCATATGGAAGCCGAGGCGCCCCACGCGATCTCCGAGACCCCGATCCTCACACATGCCAGAGAGATCTTTGAGAAAATGCGCGGCTCCAGCAGGAAATTCGATTTCAACATCACTGAAGCGGACCTGTACCGAAAGGCCTGCGACATCGAAGAGGAGAGCGAGCGGTTCTACCTGGACAGGGCCGAAGAGGTGGAAGACCCGGCCCAGAAGGAGGTTTTCAGGAAGCTGGCTGCCGAGGAGCACAAGCATTGGATCATCGTGGACAATATCCGCAGCTTCGTGGCCCGTCCGGAGACCTTCCTGGAGAACGCGGAGATGTTCCACCAGGACGATTACGTCGAGGGCGTATTCTGAGCCAGTTCCTTCTCCCACGTTATCTGGAGATAGAAGCCGCAAGGCGCTGCGAGGGCACAGCATTGCCCACCTTTCCTCACGAGCGTGCAACCGGGCCGGCCGGGATTACTGGCTGGAGGAACTCGCCTGCCAGGTCCCGCCATAAGCGCCCATATTGACTCGTTCGCCGTTGGGCCAAGGCTCCGCGAGCCAGGGGTAGCTCGGATCGCCCGCATCAATGCACGGGCTGCCCGCCTCATCGAGGATCCAGACCCCGTACTCCGGCCGGAACCGGCCCCGCCTGGTCATCAGATGGTAGTCGCCCATAATCCACACGTCGTCATCGGCGTTGGCAGGAGTGCCCTTGCTGTCCCAACCGCCGGCATCGGCGAAAAGCGGATTGACGCTGATGTTCCCGATCCCGGCCACCGCCTCCTGCAGATCGCAGTAAGATATGAGGGGCATCTTGCCGTCCCTTGCCTGCAGGACTGGCCCGGTGTTGCCCCATAGAATGGAGTTGATCAATGTCAGGCCGGAGCTCCCGGTACAGCGGATCACCGCCCCGCCCGCGTCAGCCCCATTTCCTGTGATCGTGCAATTGACCAGGACGCCGCTACAGCCCTCAAACACCATCGCGGCTCCGCCGTCGGCGGCGGCCCGGTGGCCGGCGACAATGCAGTGTGCGATCATGGGACTGGTCCCCTTGCATTCGATCGCCGCAGTCCGGATGTGCGGGGCACTCGTGATGACCAGACCTGCCAATTGACAGTTGAGGTTCTCACCCTTGGCAAATCGAAGCACAGGCCCGCCGCCCACACCTTCGATCACCGGCATTGTGAGCACATTCGGGTCCGTCAGCCATAAGCCCTCGACCGTAATCCTCCTGCCCAGCAGGTCCACGTTTTCCCGATAGACCCCCTCGTGCACCAGGACCCGCACCGTGTCACGTGCCACCTCGATTGCCTCCTGGACTGAATCGAACGGGTGCTGCTCGGTGCCGTCCTCGTTCGGATCGCTGATAGTCGGATCGCTCGGCCCCGGATCGTCTCGGGCATCTTCATCCACGTGGATCACATCGAGCAGGCTGACGAAATGCGCCCTGATCGCGTAGGAGTCATCCACCGTCACCATGTTCGTCGCCGCATCCGGGTTGTCTGTCTTGCCTGCCTCCACAGCCGATCCGGTCCAGCCCTGAAATCTGCAGTGAGGGCCCGGCACCGCTTCCACCTCGACCACAGCTATCCCCGCATATGAGAATACCCCTTCGCCGGGTTCGACGACTGCCCCGCCCGCTGTGGAGGAAATGGTCAGTGCCGGCGCCCTGATCGTGGTGAAACTCACTCGTCCGCCCGTTGCAGCACCGGCGGAGTTCCTGGCTTCAGCGACGAAGCAGTACTGTGTGGCGGGAGTCAAGCCGGTGACTGTGCAGGTGAAGGCCTGGCCCGTGCCGGCACAGCATTCCCAGTCCGTTTCCATCTGTGCGCCAGGGCCAAGGTGCAGGGGATAGTAGGAGAATCGATACCCGCAGGCCTCACCACCGTCGCTATCAACACAACCGGATAGCGTCGCCGAGGTCGAATCGACATTCACGGCCTCTGTTGTGGTCACAGTGGGAGCCTTGACAGGTGGAGCAGCGGTAGTGAAGCTCAGTTCGGCGCCCCAGTCGCCCTCTCCGGCCGAATTCCTCGCCTGGGCGGCAAAGAAGTACGCAGCCCCGGCCTCCAGACTGTTGAGCGTTTCGCTGAAGGATTGCCCGCTCGTGACCGATCCCGCCCACGAGGTGTAACTATAGGCGCCGCCGGACTTTCTGTACCTGAACCGGTACTCACAGGCCTGGCCGCCATCGGCATTGAGTTGGCCATTTAGCGTCGCACCGGCGTCCTCAACGCCGGTGGCAGGACTGGTCGACACGGTCGGAGGAGAAACAGGGACACTGCCGGGGTCCACCCGAAAGCCGTTGGATCGCGCGCCGCTGAACAAGGGAGTCATCACCGTCACAGTTCGCCAGCCCGTCGCCGCCACCTGCCCTACGACTATCTGCACCGTGATCTGCGCATCGCTATTCACTGTGACGCTGCTGACGTCGATGCCGGTTCCAAAGGTCACGCTCACAGCGTCTGTGAAATTGGACCCCGCAAGCAAGATCGTATAACTTTCCCCCTGCTCGCCAAAGGAGGGCTCGACCGAGCTTATCAGAGGCGCCCCGGAGTCCACGCGAAAGCCGTTCGACCGCGTGCCGGTAAACAGCGGGGTCGTCACCGTCACAGTTCGCCAGCCTGTCGCCGCCGCCTGCCCTACAGTCACCTGTACCGTGATCTGTGTATCGCTGTCCACCGTGAAGTCGTCGACCGTGATTCCCGCCCCAAAGCTCACGCTTGTAGCACCTGTGAACTTGGACCCAGTGAGCAACACTGTGTAGTTTTCCGCCTGCTCGCCAAAGGAGGGATCGACAGAGCTTATCAAAGGCGCCGCGGAGTCCACGCGAAAGCCATTCGACCGCGTGCCGGTAAACAGCGAGGTCGTCACCGTCACAGTTCGCCAGCCTGTCGCCGCCGCCTGCCCTACAGTCACCTGTACCGTGATCTGTGTATCGTTGTCCACCGTGAAGTCATCGACCGTGATTCCCGCCCCGAAGCTCACGCTTGTAGCGCCTGTGAACTTGGACCCAGTGAGCAACACTGTGTAGTTTTCCGCCTGCTCGCCAAAGGAGGGTTCGATGGAGCTTATCAAAGGCGCCCCGGAGTCCACCCGGAAGCCATTCGACCGCTTGCCGGTAAACGACGGGGTCGCTACTGTCACAGTCCGCCAGCCCGTCTCCGCCGCCTGTCCTATGGTTATCTGTAGCGTGATTTGCGTATCGTTGTCCACCGTAGAGTCGTTGACGGTGATCCCGTCCCCGAAGCTGACCGTCGTGGCACCGGTGAAATTGGACCCGGTGAGTACGACCGTACAGCTTTCGGCCTGCACGCCGGAGGAGGGCATTACAGAGCTTATCTGAGGTGCCGCGGAGTCCACCCGGAAGCCGTTCGACCGCTTGCCAGGGCCCGCCCCAGTCGTCACCGTCACGGTCCGCCATCCCGTCGCTGCCGACTGAGCTATGGTCATCTGCGCCGTGATCCGCGTGTCGCTGTCCACGGTGAAGTCATCGACTGCGATACCCGGCCCGAAGCTCACGATGGTGGTGCCCGTAAACCCGGACCCGGTGAGCACGACCGTATAGCCTTTCCCCTGCACGCCGGAGCTGGGGGCAACGGAACTCACGCTGGGCGTTCCCTGGGCGATAGCGGACACGCCAAGCCAGATAGCGATGAGAACAGAAGACATGCGTTGAGTCTTCATCATTGCTTCTCTGAACAGACCTCCAAGCGACCGGAGACTCTCCGGCTGACAGGGAGTAAGCACGCCCGGGTCGATGTCGCCCGCATCCGGCGACGATCGGCTCGGTGGCTCAGGCGAGAGCACCGTCAGTCTGATAGCGTTCGAGCCTCCGTCGCCATCCACAACACGCCTCTTTCAGATAGTGGACCGATCCGGGGTCGGGCCTGGCCCGACCGTCGCGAACCTACAGCGAAACCATCATGATGTGCATCAAGATTGCATGCCTCTCTGTAAGCGTTCGTAGTCAACCTCGTCGGACGGTATCCTACAAAGGTGCTCGCAACGACGCCAATAGAAATCTTCAGCATTCAGGACTGGGGATGGGATGGGGCGCTATTGTGTCTGCCGGCGATCCGAGCAGAGGCTCTGTGACGTCGAGCGCAGCCAGCCAGGCAAGAGACATGGCAAGAGGGCTCACTCCCCTGTCATTTCAGTTCCCCGGCAAGCGCCTTCTGCAGGTCGGCTTCCAAGCGGGTCAAGATGTCGGCGAGGTCCTTGCTCAGGGCGTCCATGAGGGCCTGCACCGTTCTGACCAGGATCGGGCTCGTGGCGCGGTAAGACTTCGAGAAGACGACCGCGCCGTCGGGGGTCCTGCGATCGATGAGAAAATAGCGAATCTCCAGGACGGCTACCGGGGCGGATTCATCGCGGAAATCGCCGTACAGGGCAGAAATGGTCCCTTCGAGGGTGTACGTGGCCGTGATCTGGCTGGTTGACGGCAGGACCTGTGTGAATAACCCCGAGTCGGCCAGCCACCGGCGCGTGTGCTCCGCGATCATCGGGCCCGGGGAGATCAGGAATTCGCGGTAGAAGTCGGGCTCATACTGAAACTCGCCGGTACGGTAGATCAGCTTCTTCGTGGCAAAGGCCGAATTGATGGTGAGCCGGCGGATTTCGAGCGTCGCGTCCACGGGAGCCGCAATCGGCGCGGCTTTCCGGGACGCCTCCAGGATGAAATACTCCTGTGTTGTCGTGCTCTGGCCGCACCCGCCAACAACTATGCCCAAAAGGATTGTCGCGAGATACACAAGCACATTCATTCGACGATTCACTTTAACACCTCCGATTTCTGCGGCGGCTTGCCGAAGAGCAGGCTTGACGGCTGCTCCCGCAGAGCCGCCACTAATTCCCTCAGGTTCTCGGCGATCTGCCGGAATTCGTTCAGCAAGGCGTCGATCTGCGGCCGCTCGGTCGAGAGCATCCTGTTCAACTGCGTTATGGTCTGGTTCAGCCGGGCCACGACCTCCGGAACATTAGACGGGCTTGTGACCCCCTCGCGCGGCGCCAGCAAGTCCTTGAGGTACTTGTTCGTCTCGCGCAGGTCCGTCATCAGGCCCTGCGTCTCCCGGCTCAGCGCAGGGACATTGGCATCGGCCACCGCCCCTTCCAGCGAGGCCAGCAGGTGCTCGATGTCTCCCCTGATCCGTTCCAGGTCCAGCGCTGTGATTTGCTGGTCCGCGTGGCTCAGCACGTCACGGGCCTGCCGGCTCAACTGCGGGATGTTGGCGTCGGCGACCGCCGAGTTCAAGGATGCAATGAATTGCTGTGTTCCCTCGTTGATCCTGTCCATTTCCAGGGCCGCCGCCTTGTCGCGGATCTCGATCAGAAACGCCTGAGCGTATCGGCTGAGCTCCGCCACGTTGGCCTCCGTAATCACCTTGTTGAGCGAGGTGAGCACGTCATCGAGCGATCTGGCCAGTCCCTCCACATTGATCGCCTGCAGCTCGGTCAGGATGCTGTCGATGGAATCCTTCATCGTGGTGAACTCGCTCGGCGCCGAGGGGACGCGAAGATACTTGGGCACCCACGGCAGCGGCTCGACGGGGAATCGGTTCGGATCGAGGTAATTCAGCTCAAGATAAGCCTGCCCGGTAAGGAGGTTTGACGCGACGCGGGCGCGAAGGCCGCGGTCAACCATTTGGCCCAGGACGGTTTCTACTTGTCCGGCGGCAAAAGCCGGCAGGTTCGACCGGGGCACCCCACTGACCACTCGAACGTACGAAGCATAGTGGGAAATGCCCCCCTTCTCTTTCGACAGGGTGTAGGTATTGCCCACGAATCCGATGCTCTCGATCTGCCCGATGCGCACGCCCCGGAACTCCACTACCGAGCCGATCGTCAGGCCCGTGATGGACTCGGAGAAGTAGGTTCTCGAAGTGCATCTCATCGTGGGCGAGCAGCCCGGCCCCGAACAGGATCACCGCGATCACGATCAGCGCCGCGGCGAAGATCACAAAAATGCCGATCCGGAAATAATGCGGTTTTGTGCTCATCTGCATCCATCCAACAGGAAACACAGTTCATACAGAAACTCAGGTCCGCTTCACCTCGGCAGGCTGCCGATTGAAGAACCGCCAGACCGTCGGGTCGTCGCTCTCGCGAAGCTCTTCAGGCGCCCCAATGGCAATGGCCGTCTTCCTCTCCTTGTCCAGCATGATCACCCGATCCGTGACGGCGAAAATGCTCGGCAGCTCGTGCGTGACGATCACAAACGTGATGTGCAGGCTCTCCGACAGGTCCAGGATGAGCTGGTCGAGCTGGGCCGAGGTAACCGGGTCCAGGCCGGCCGACGGCTCATCGAGAAACAGGACCTTCGGATCGATGGCCAGGGCCCGCGCGATGGCCGCCCGCTTCTTCATGCCGCCGCTCAGCTCCGCGGGCATCTTGTACGCGGCGTCCTGCAGCCCGACGGCCTTCAGCTTCATCTCGGCGATCAGCTCGATGGCGTCGTGGGGCAGGTCCGTGAATTCCTCCAGCACGATCATGACGTTTTCAAGCGCGTTCAGGGAACCGAAGAGGGCGCCGCTCTGATAGGAAACGCCGATCTTCTTGAGCACATCGACCTGCTCCTGCCCCTGGGCTGTGACGATATCCGTCCCATCGATGAGCACGCTTCCCCCCAGCGGCGGCTTCAAGCCGATCATGTGCTTGAGCACGGTGCTCTTGCCGCTGCCGGAGCCGCCGAGAATGCCGAAGATCTCGCCGGTATAGACCTCAAAGTTGATGTCCTTGAGAAGGACCGTGTCGCCGTACCCGGCGGTCAGGTCTTTTACCTTAATGATGGGTTCACGGTTGGCTACCATCGCCGGCTATATCCCCAGGAAGTAATATGCCACGGCAAAGACGCCGTCGGCGACAATGATTGCGATGATGCCGCTGACGACGGCCCGCGTCGCGGAATCGCCCACGGCACTGGGGCCCGTGTCCGTTTGCAGGCCGCGAAGACAGCCCAGGCCGGCGATCAGCGTGCCGAACACGAGCGTCTTGACCAGGCCGCCGAACAGGTCCGTCAGGGTGGCCGCCTCCCTGATTCTGTCGAGGTACGTCCCGACCGGCACGTTCCAGGAGGCCATGACCACTCCGCAGCCGATGAGCCCGAAGAGCTCGTTGAACACGGTCAGGAGCGGCATCACGAGAATTGCCGCAATCATCCGGGGCAGGACCAGGTACTGCACCGGGTCCAGGGCCATGGTGGTCAGGGCGTCGATTTCCTCGTTCACCTTCATCGTTCCGATCTCGGCGGCAAAGGCCGAGCCGCTGCGGCTGGCCAGGATGAAGCCCGTGATCAACGGCCCCAGCTCGCGAAGAAGAATGAGGACCACCAGGTCGGCCACGAAGATCTCCGCGCCGAAAGCCTCCAGCGCCGCCGCCGATTGGAAGGCGATGATCAGGCCGACCAGGAAGCCCAGCAGCGCAGTGATGCCCACCGCGTTCGCTCCCGCCTTTTCGGCCATCAGGAACATATCCTTCCAGCGAAGAGAGCCCGGACGTTGCACCGTCCTGACGAGCTTGACGGAGATCTCCCCCGTGAAATTCACCTGGGCCTTGAAGTCGCGGCCC
Source organism: Sedimentisphaerales bacterium (assembly GCA_963708075.1). Taxonomy (GTDB): domain Bacteria; phylum Planctomycetota; class Phycisphaerae; order Sedimentisphaerales; family Anaerobacaceae; genus PLanc-01. Next base: position 6,177,369 of record OY970194.1, on the reverse strand, counting down.
ATTCGAACCGCCAGCACGCCGAGCGAATGAACGAAACCCGGCAGAAATCCCGGTGCGGAGGGCCGGGGTATGACGCGGTCGATCTCGAACACGGCCAGCAACTGCTGAAATTGAGGCCGCAGACCCTGGATGTCGATCCGCCCCTTGTTCTGCTCCTGGATCCGTTTGTACTCTACGAGCAGAGCGATGCCGGCGCCATCGCAGTATTCCACGTCGCCGGCCTGAACGACCAGAAAGGCGGATTCGGCTTGGCGCAGGCTCTGCGTGCTCTGCCGCCAGATCGATGCGGCGGTATCCTTATCCAGCCTGCCCTTGAGGACCAGCCGGGCCTGCCCGTTCGGGCCCTGCTCAAACTCGTACGTAAACGTATTCATGCCTTCCATGGCGTCCTATTACTCAATCGGCTCAGATCGCCCATATTCTAAACCCGCCATCGAGACTTTGCAAAGCTTCCTCCTCACTTCCGCGACAGTGCGTTTCCTGCAGGTCCGGCCCATGATACCACCCAGAACACAGGCGTTCAGAGAACTTGTGGCCCGGTCCCCAAGGTGGTACAATGTTACTTGTGGAGTATTACAAACGGGAAACTGCGGCTGCGGCATCGGGCATTCACAGGCGTCTGCGTTGCATATAAGGAGAGACTGGGATGCGAAATCAAAATACATTTGTGCTGACAATCCTGGTAGTAGCGACAGCAACACTCCCGGTCATGGTCGGCGCCTATAAGACCCGCCTGAACGAATTGAGACATAGCCGATTCCGAGAGCGAGACGCACGGATCAAGGCCACTGATGCGCTTGGCCGAGAGGCGGATGACCTTGTCCGGATCGCGTTGTTCCAGAGAGTCTCCATCGATGAGTTTAGAAGGCAATTCGGCAGCCTGTCTGAGATTGACAGCACCTCGGATACACAGCCATCGACAAGAACGTATCGCTATGTCCATCCGGCCAGCGGGTACGCGTTCGCCCTCACGTTTAGTGATGACATCCTTACAGGATTCAACGGTCTTGATAGCACAGAGATCCCCGTCGAGCCGGAATCCCGCGAGTTTCTGCTCAGCGAATTCGTTCGCAGAGGCGTTCTTCAAATCTGCGTCATTCTGTGGGTGGTCGTGCTGATCGGCGCGCTGGCCAAGCCGCATTGGCGACGTACCGGATCCGTGCCACTGATCCTCCTGTCGGCATTGAGCTTTCTGGCATGGTTCCTGGCGCCAAACTACGGTCCGACCTGGCATTCCATGTTGAGCAATGACTCCTTGGCCTGGGATCTTCTGATGTTCGGCGTCAGTCTGGCCGTCGGGTTGTCAACCGGTCGTCCGTCGTGCATCGACGCACAGGCGAGCGGCGCGTAGCACCCGGGGTGTGAAAAGCTGCACACCTCCCCGGAATGCTGCGTACATAAGAGCGTAGACGAGGAAACGCCTGTATGGGGTGAATAGACTCGACACAGTCCAATGGGGGGTGCGGCGATGGCGGATTACATACCTTTCATCAATAATGAGGGCGACAGCGCGATCGCCAGGAAGTACTTCGCCGACGCACATTGCATGCGGGTCCCGCTGGAAACCATCGCCGCGACAGTGCCGCTGCTCGAGCCGGGGACTCCCCTGTGGGTGGACGCGACGGTGGACGCCTACGACTGTATCCTCGGGACCACCTGGCCCATGGATATCGGCACGGAGCCGCCGGAAACCGTTGAAGCCCGGTGGCCGCTGGATGAGCAAGGGGCAAAGCAGGATGACTGGAAATACGAGCTCTGGAAGCGATGGTACGGACAGTTCGGCCGATTCACCGGGTATCGAGTCTTGACGGACCCGAAGTACTGGGTCAAACAGCACGCGGATGAGTTGAATGCGTTCGTCGCGGAGAACCTCGATGCGTGCATGGAGCACAAGCCCCTCTGGATTTCGGTGCCGCAGTTGCCGATTCCGCCGGGCGGCAGCAGAAACAAGATCAACCGCATGCTCGCCGAGGCCGCGGGGCTCTGGAAGGACAGGATGAAGCCCGACGTCAAACTGATTCTTCCGGTGGTCTTCACGAGCTCGACCATTCTCCGCCGTAAACCTCAGCGTGACGACAAGCTACAGGCGGCCATGCACGACTGCCAGTTGGCCCGCGCCGATGGCATGTGGGTCGTGGACATCACGCTCTCAGACCACAACCTCAGCGAGAACTTCACCGAACGGTACTCCGCCCTGCTCGCGTTTCACGAAGGTCTCAGGGAGCAGCTCCCCAGGGACGCGCCCGTAATTGCGGGGCCGTACTGGGGCATGAACATCGTGCTGTGGGTTCGCGGCCTGTGCCAGCATCCTGCGCTGGGCATCGGAACAAGCTACACGTATTACACGCCAATGAGCCCTATCCAGAAGGGCCGCCCGAAACTGGCGATCCCACCGCTGAGGAGAATGGCCGTTGCCAGCCCGGAGATGAGGGAGTGGCTCGAACAGGCCCTGGCCGACCTGCCCCCCACGGACAGCATGTACCCGAGTCTGCGGCAACTGCTCGACCAGCTTCCCGTGCTGGCCAACAAGGATGTCGCCAAAGACCAGCTTGCCGCCTTCTACAAGGAGTGGCTCGACACGCTTGCCATGACGCTGCCAACGGAGCGGGCCTTGCGGCTGTACGAGGACCTCTCGCAGGCATACGTCCTCGGCCGACGCCTGCCTCAGATGCCTAAGGGAGTCTTGTCGGCCAACGGCTCCGTCAGCGTCCGCGAGCCCGGCAAAGTTGCCGAGCAACTCATGCTCATGAGCCTCTGACGAATGCGGAACTCGGAATACGGAGTGCGGAATACGGGAACACTTGCGGAAGGGACGAATCCTGCACACCATGCCGTGCATGGACAATAATGAACTCAGAAAGCGTACAAAGGCGTTTGCTCTACGAACCATCCGGCTTGTCGAGGCATTACCTCGATCGCGAGCGGCGGATGTCATTGGCGGGCAGTTGCTTCGTTGCGGTACGTCGGTTGGTGCGAACTATCGCGCCGCTTGCCGCCCAAAGTCGCCTGCCGATTTCGTCGCGAAGATGGGCATTGTCGAAGAGGAATGCGATGAGTCCGCCTATTGGATGGAGCTGCTTGTTGAGGCCGGCATCATGAAGGCCAGTCGCATGTCGAGCCTGATGAGTGAGGCCGACGAGATTCTCGCCATGGTCGTCACGTCGATCAAGACGGCACGAACCCACGGGCGCAAGTAGTCCTATTCCGCACTCCGCATTCCGAATTCCGCATTCGTCAGGGGCGGCCGCCCCTGAGGTACGGTTGCCAGAACCGCTCGACGCAGTAGTGCTGGATGGGACTGTTCGCGTGCCGGCGCATCGGCCTGGCTTTGAGAATCGCCCGGCAGCTATCGGGGCCGACCGCCAGCAGGCCAATCCCTTTTGCGGTGAATGCCGCTCTCGATTGACTTTTTGCCAGCCGCCGGGCCCGGTCGGCCGGCAGCGCCACGTACGATTCATCCGCGAACCCAAGATTGTTGACGGCCTGGACGAAGACATCGTCCGTGCGGGTGAGCTTGAGCTCGACCGCGATTAGTCTCTTGTGCAGAGGTACCCAGCGATTATGCCTGGAGTAGGTTTGCCCATCGACCTGCTCCACGAAGCGATCCTCGATAAGCTTCTCAATTTCCTCCTCGATCCGGCCGCGATCCAGGTGGCCGCCGAAGCAGCGATGCAGGTCATCAAGGCTAATGGACCGTCCCTCGCTGCGGTCGGGAATCAGCGAGAGCACATGCACCCGCAGTTGCGAGCGCAGCGCTTTGCGCTGGCCCAGGAGCAATCTTTTTCGCACCTTGAGCTCGTTCAGCGAGCAGCCGACAAGATCACAGACGCCCCACGGCGTCGGGAACTCCCGCTTGACCATCAGCTCCTGTGCAGCTAGCCACGCGCTCGCCGGTGCCGCCATTTCCCGTTCGTATGCAAACGCCATCCAGAACCCCCATCTATCTCACGGTAGTCTACCAAGTACGAGATGAAAAGGAAATCGCGGCTTGTGTACGCGGAGTGTTTTGATTGCACAGGCGAGAACCTGTGCGGTATAATGGATCTACCTTGACAGGGACAGATATGACAGAGAGTCGAACGGGTCGGACTTCTCATTTGCGGGGCGGGGCCCGCCGCCGCGCGTTCACACTCATCGAGTTGCTCGTCGTCATTGCCGTCATCGCGCTGCTGATGGCGATCCTCATGCCCGTCCTGCAGAACGTGCGCAAACAGGCAAAGGCAACGGTCTGCGCGGCGAACCTGCACCAGTGGGGCATGCTGTTCGCGACGCTGGGCGAGAGCAACGAGGGCCGCCTCCGCGACCGCGATGCCTTGGACTACTGCCGGACACAGCAGTTTGCCTATTACCTTGACAATTTCACTTTCGAGGAGTTCTGCCCGGTGGCCACGCGGAAGACAAGCCGAACGGGGGCCGGCGGCACGTACCTGGCTTGGTACTGCCCGAAACACCCGTACCGCGCCGGCAGCTATGCGGTCAACGGTTTTACTCCCGCTTACGATGGCGGCGAAGGCCACGGGGCAACGCCTCCACCGAAGCAGAAGCGATGGTCGAGCATCTACAAGAGAGGCGGCAACCACGTGCCGATCATGCTGGATGGCGCCCTGTGGGCAGGCTATCCGACCCATAACGACATCCCGCCACAGACCGAGACCGAGGCCGCCACAAATCCCAATATCAGCAACAGCAACAGCATCAGGCCTTTCTGCATCCCGCGTCACGGCGGATTCGTCAACACCCTCTTCATGGACTGGTCCGTCCGCAAAGTCGGCATCAAAGAGCTCTGGACCCTCGACTGGAGTCCTGATTTCAACGCCCGAGGCCAGTGGACCCGCGCCGGTGGCGTCACCGGCGACCGCTGGCCCGACTGGATGCGCAGGTTCAAAGACTACTGAGACTCCCGCACCCGGGACACGGCCTTGCCGATTCCACTTGACCGCGGGACACACGCCGGATAGAATCACGCCCGTTCAGCTTTGGCAGTTGAGGCGAAGGATCCGCCGCCGAAACCGGATCATCCACGAGATGAGATGAGGTAAGGAGCATGAAAGCAGGGACGAACCATCCAAGCGTGTCACGTCGGGATTTCCTGGCAACCACCGTAGCGTCACTGGCCGCCGCGGGCATTATGGGGTCTGGCTGTATGAAGGAGCGAACCAAGACAACCGCCGCACCCAAGAGAGGCGTCATTCCTGTCGGCCTGCAGCTTTACTCCGTCCGTGTCGCTGCGGAGAAGGACCTGTCCGGCACGGTCGCGAAGGTGGCGAAGATGGGCTACGAGGGCGTCGAGTTCGCCGGCTGGTACGGCCATTCGGCCAAGGACATCCGCAAGATCCTCGACGACAACGGCATCGTCTGCTGCGGCTCGCATACGCAGTGGGCAGACCTCGCCGACAACAAGCTCGCCGACACCATCGCCTTCAACAAGACAATCGGCAACAAGTACCTGATTTGCCCGTGGCTTCAGCCGAAGGAAGATAATCCCAAGCAGGGCTGGCTCGACTACGCCAAACGATTCAACGAGCTGGCCGTGAAGGTCAAGCCGCACGGCATGCAGGTCGGCTATCACAACCATGCTCACGATTTCGCCCCCGTCGATGGCACAACGGGCTGGGACCTCCTTGCCAGTAACACCACCAAGGACGTCATCATGCAGTTCGACACGGGCAATGCCCTCGACGGCGGCGGCGATCCGCTCGTGTACCTGAAGCGCTATCCCGGCCGGGCCACGACGATCCACCTCAAGGAACACTCCAAGACGAACCCGAAGGCCTTGATCGGTGAAGGCGACATCCCCTGGGCCGAGGTCCTGCAACTCTGCCGCAAAGGCGGCACCAGGTGGTACATCATCGAGGAAGAGAAGGAAGGTCTTGACCCTCTGACCGCTGTCGACCTGTCCCTTAAGAACTTCAAGAAATTGATCCGCTGACCGATTGCGGATTGACGATTGCGGATTGCGGATTGAGTGCCCACACACCGATCCGCAATCCGCAACTATACTACCCACCACTCCAGCGGCTCGACCCTATGGGTCATGTCTTTCAGGTCCACAATCACCAGATGACCGGAGCCGGTGAGCCAGTCTGTCGCTTCGCCGGGATTGACGACCAGGGTCCTGCCCTCCCGGCGGATGTCCGGGTGGTGCGTGTGGCCGTAGATGACCAGATCGTACAACTGGCTCTTGACCGCGTCCTCGGCCAAGTGGTCCGTGTGCATCATGCAGATCTTCCGGCCGTCCAGCTCGCCTTTGTAGCAGTACTCGTGAATCTCGCCTCCGAAGTCCTCGACGGTGCGCTTCAGCAGGAGCTTCTCGCCGTCGTTATTTCCAAAGACCGCGATGAATTTCGCGCTGCGCAGCTCGCCGAATGCCTTCGTCGTGAACGGCGCCACGATGTCCCCCGCATGTAGAATATACTGTACGCCGGTCGTGCGGAAAATCTCAATTGCCTGCATGACGTTTCGCCGATTGTCGTGTGTGTCCGAAATAATCCCAATCCGCATCGTTGTTCCCCTTCAGAATGCATCCGTCACTGTCACCCGCAACAACGCACCTCGCGTTCGCAGGGCATCTATAAGAGTATCAGGGAAGTCTCAAGTCTGAAGTCCCGGGTGTCAAGTAGATAAGATTATGCAATCCCAGGAAGGCGGCCCCACACCGGCAGAAGCCCGCAACCCGCACTGTTGGCAGGAAGAGAAGGACATTTCCCATTAAAATTGCTGGTTGACGGGGAGAGTCGTGGTATAATACCCTGTAAGGGTAAGGGTTTCGAAAGGACCCGCGAAGAAGGAGCGACATTGGGTGATACGACTCACAGCCATTGGTGAGGAGGTGTTGTTTCGGTAAATGTCACCCGGGCGGGCGGTTTGCATACACCACAACGGTGAAAGGGGTCATCATGGGACGTCGGCTTCACGTTCTTGCGCTTTGCCTGTCGGTCGCATCGGGAGTGTCACAAGGGGAGTCTCTGATCGGCACTCCGAATATCTACTTCGGCCACCTGCACAACCATAGTGAGCTTTCAGGCGCCGTCGGTACACCCGAGCAGGCCTACATTGATGCCAGGGCGGCCGGACTGGATTTCTTTGGCCTGGCCGATCACGGTGAGCAGTTGACCGTAGATGAGTTTGCACGGATGAAAGCGGCTGCGGATGCAGCGGATGATCCGGATTTCTTCAGCGCCTTCTATGGATTCGAATGGACCTCCGGCACGTACGGTCACGTCGCCGTCATCAACCCCGTCACGTTCACTTCAGCCAACAACAGCACGACGGATACATTCAGCGAGTTCATGAGTTGGCTGAATACGTACGGCGGCGTGGCGTTCTTGAATCATCCCGGCCGCTACGATTCCGGAACTGAGTTCGAGCATTTCACCGGCGCGTACTCGGCCCGCATCGTCGGGATGGAATTGTGGAACAGGGATGGCGTTCTCTACTACAACAGCGGGTATACGAGCGACAGCAGAGACCGGTCCGGGCATTACGATGAAGCGCTGCTCGAAGGCTGGTTCATTGGCGCCGGCGGCTCAGAGGACAATCATGACGGCACCTGGGGTGAGGGCAACTACCGGCTGGCCGTCATATCCGGTTCCAATAACCGCCAGGCGATCAACGATGCCCTGAGCACCCAGTGTTTCTACTCGACGCTCGACGAGAACCTCGAACTGTCCTTCCAGGTCGACGGCCACGAGATGGGCTCGGGGGCTGCAGGCGGTTCGAATCAGGTCGTAGTGAAAGCCGCAGACCGCGACGCGGAAGGCTTCACCCAGGTTGAGATCATTCGGAATGGCTACATTGTGCACACAGAGTACCTGTCGGGCGCCACTTTCCCCACCGTCACCTGCGAACTGTTTACACAAAAAGGCGACTACCTCTACTGCAAGGTCACTCAGACGGATGGGGATGAGGCGTTTTCCTCTCCGGTTTTCATCACGAGCGATGGCCCCGATGGTCCTCCCCGCGCCGACCTGGCGGTCCCGCTGGACAACGGTCCGGCCGATCTCAATCCGGCTGACGACCAGGTCACCGTCAACACGACCCAGCCCAGCTTCCAGATACAACTCACCGACTTTGAAGGTATTGATAATGACCCGCCGCTCGGGCCGGAGACCGTTTCGATAGAGAGCCTGACTTCAGGCACCGATTACACATTTGCCTACGGTGCGAGCGCCGGTATTATCACGCTCGAACCGGCAGGCGCCGTCTTCGGAAACGGCACGTACGCGATCACGGTGCGCGGCATCAGCGATATCCTCGGCAACCCGATGCCCGATACAATCCTGACCGTTCGGATCGACACGTTTATCGTGGCCCCGCAGACGCTTCACTTCCAGCAGGGCCTCAGCGGCTATGCCGGCACGAGCGACACCATGATCGTTTCCGGCACGGCGGACACCCCCTACAGCAGCGAATCCAGCCTCAACGTCGATACTGCAAGTTCGTTGGGCGGGGTCTCTCAGGTGCTGCTGCGCTTCGACAGCATTATCGGCGAGGCCGCGGATCAGATTCCGCCGGGCGCCGGTGTCAGTTCCGCCACACTGCGTCTGAACTCGCTGGACACCGGAAACGGCGGTCATTTTCACGCTATGCTGCAGTCCTGGTCCGACACGTCCACATGGAACTCGCTGACCAACGGCGTCACGGCCGATGGGGTGGAAGCGATGTCCATCGCTGATGCGAGCGTCGGCACGAACAGCGTGGGATACGTGGACCTGAACGTTACGGGCACCGTGCAAAGCTGGGTCAGTGGTGCGATGGTGAACAACGGTTGGGCCGTGCTGCCCAACGGCACCGACGGGTGGCATATCGCGTCGGCCGAGTACGGCACCGCAGCCTATCGCCCGGAGTTGATCGTCACTTTCGTCCCCACCGGCGATGTTCCCCCCGTAGCTAATGCCGGCGTCGATCAGACGGTGGTTGACAATGATGGGGACGGCACGGAGTTGGTCACGCTCAATGGCTCAGCCTCCTCCCCCGCCGCCTCGATTGTCTCATACCTCTGGACCATTGGCACAGTTGAGATCGCGAACGCGGCAGTGGCGCAGGATGTGCCCTTCCTCGCTCCGGGCGTTTACAGTGTGACTCTGACGGTCACCGACGGCAGCGGCTTGTCCGATACCGACGAGGTCGTCATCACGGTCGAAGTCCCCTCGCTCTTCAGCGAAGGTTTTGAGAGCGGCGGATTCACCGCCGGGGGATGGGTCACCAGCGGACAGGCCACGGTGGAGACCACGTCTGCTCACAGCGGGACCTACGGTGCCCTCCTGAAGAGGGCTGCCTCGGTAGCGACCACTATCAACACCGGCGGTGCGACGGACGCCACGTTTACATATTGGGCCAGAACCGCCGGCCTGAAGGCGGGGAGCGAGTACCTCTACGTCGAATGGTCTCATGATGGCAGTACGTGGCACCAGTTGAACACGTTGACGGGCGCCACGGGTTGGGCGCAGTTCTCCCACGACATATCGCCTGCGCCGTCATCATTCAGGATCCGCTTCCGCACCAATGGCAGTGCCGGCAGCGACATGGCCATGATCGACGATATCGTGATCACAGGGGCCGCCGCCGGCAGCAACACCGCACCCAGCGCCTCTGATGACAGCGCCACGACGAATGAAGATGCGCCTGTGGTGATTTCGGTGTTGGGCAACGACATCGACATCGATGGCGATACGCTGTCGATCATTTCTGTCACGCCAGCTTCCAAGGGCGCGGTGACTTTCAATGGAACTACGGTGACGTACACTCCGAATGCAAACGCAAACGGCGGGGACAGCTTCACGTATACGGCCGGCGACGGCAGGGGCGGCACAGACACGGCAACCGTCACGGTCACCATCAACCCGGTGGACGACCTGCCGGTCGCCGGGAATGACATCGCAACGACGGCGCAGGACACCCCTGTCACCATCAACGTATTGGCCAACGACTCTGATGTAGACAGCGCCCTGGATGTTGTCTCCGTGAGCGCTGCGGGCCACGGCACGCCCATATTGAATGCCAATGAGACGATTACGTACACGCCGGCTGCGAGCTACTCTGGAAGTGATTCCTTCTCCTACACGCTCGCCGGCGGAGTGACGGCGACGGTCACAGTCACCGTACAAGGCGCTGTCCCGACCATGCACGTGGGTGGCCTCGACGGGACCGCGACTGTCCGAGGCAACAGCAGTCAATGGGCTGCGACAGTCACGGTGACTGTCGTTGATCAGTCCGGAGCGCCGGTCTCCGGAGCGACCGTGACCGGCACGTGGAGTGGAGCCGTAATGGGCGTCAGCATAGGCATGACCGGCAGCGACGGGAAGATCACCCTGGCCAGCAGCAACAGCAAGACCAGCACCTCGATGATCTTCACCGTGACCAATATTACGCACAGCAGCTTCTCATACGATCCAGCCGCCAACGTGAAGACTTCTACCACGGTGAACAAGCCGTGACGATGATTGGTCAATTCAAGTCAGCAGCCGGACCTTTCTGCCCGCGTCGGCGGAGAGGTCCGGCTGCTTCGGCTCAGCGCACGGGCGCCGGTGCGTGATCGCCCCGCTGATGTCCATCCTGATGGCGGTCAATCAGCACGAGATGCAGCGTTTGTGCGTCAACCGTCACGGCGGAGCCCGGTACTGTGTCTTCGCCGACCGGTCCGTCCGGAAAGTCGCGCTCACGCAGCTTTGGAAACTCAAGTGGCGCCGCTCATTTGACATCAAGGCCCCTGAGCCGGTCTGGCCCCAGTGGATGGCCGGGCTCAGAGATGAATTCTAAGAAGACGCGTCACTTCTCCGTCGGCAATTCTGTTGCCGGTGGTTTCTCCGGCCGAAATCTCCGTTTGACGAAGAGACTCTCCTTTGCCTCAAAGAACCGTAGCAGGAAACCCAGGGCGACGAAGCTACACGAGGACATTCTCGCTGTGAACAGATACACTATAGGAAAGACAGACGCCCACAGGACCAGGGCCCGATTGCTCTGCTATTGCAATTGACTCGCCACTCGCGCCGGGGTATTCTCGAAAGCACCAGCGAAGAGACGTGGAAATGCCGGAGACACGAGGAATAGGAGAGAACCTATGTATCGGAGCGTAATGATATCCCTCGGTGCGTTGCTCCTGTGTATCCCGGCCTTTGCCGCCGGCGAGCAGGCGAAACCAAAGCGCGAGCCGATCTACCAGGAGGATGGCAAAGGCATGGAGCGAGTCGAGCAGGCTCTGGTTGCGGCCAAGCGGGAGAACAAGCGTGTCCTCCTGAAGATTGGCGGCAACTGGTGCGGGTGGTGCGATAAGCTTCACGACCTCTTTCAAAAGGATAAGGCAATCCAGACGTTGCTTCGTGATGAACACGAATTGGTGATGGTCGACAGTCGGGCCGACAAACCCACGATCGAGAAGTGGCAGATCAAGGCGAATGCCTATCCATACCTGACCGTGCTCGACTCGGCGGGCAAGAAAGTGACCGAGCAGGAAACCGGTTCATTGGAGATAGGGGACAAACACGATCCGGCAAAGGTGAAGGCATTCCTGGAGAAGTGGAAAGCCGCTCCATTGGACGCAAACGACGTGTTCGCCTCGGCCCTTGCCCAGGCGAAGAGGGACGACAAGCGAGTCTTCATTAGAATCGGCGCCCCCTCGAATGGCTGGTCCCAGCGCATGGATGCGTTTCTCGCCAAACCCCGGATCGAGACGATCCTGAGGAAGGATTACGTCGTCGTCAAGATCGACCTGCAGCGAATGAAAAGGGCGACGGATGTGATGCAGAGAGTTCGAAAGCCCACGGAAGAGGGCTGCTTTCCCTGGTTTGCGTTCCTGGACCGGGACGGCCGGATTCTCATCACCTCGACCAAACCTGGTTTCGGCAACATCGGCTTTCCCGTCGAGCCCAAAAACGAAATCCCCCACTTCGTCCACATGCTCAAGACCACAAGATCCAAAATCACCGACGCGGAGATCGACCTCATCGCCGCAGAACTGGCCAAACCCAAGTAGCTCTGTGCGGAGCAGACAACGTGTCGGTCACGAAGCCTGGAGCGGCTTATGACCATAAGGATCAGCCATAAAGGCCTTGTAGAGCCTGTAGTGGTCGGTTTGTTCGTAGGCAATCGGGGCGATGAGGGCTTGGTCGAAGCTGTAGATCGTGGCGCCGGGGCAGGACAAGAGGATGGGCGAGTGCGTGGCGATGATGAACTGCGCGTGACCGGCGGCGGTCATCTTCGCCAACAGATCGAGCAAGGCAATCTGGCTCTTGGGGGATAGCGAGGTCTCCGGCTCATCGAGCAGGTAGAGGCCCTTGATGGCGTAGCGGGCCCTGAAGAAGGACATGATCGACTGGCCATGAGACTGGGTCAGGAGGGACTTGCCGCCGAAGTAGTCGAGCAGGCCGGGGTCCGTCGAGGCCCATTCGTCGAGGATACGAGCGAAATCCTGGAAGACGGACGAGCCGAAAAACGAGCCCGGCACAGTGCCGTCGGTCCACTCTACGGAAATGTAGCGATGCAGCGTTTCCTCGTAGGGGTTGACGTCGAACCGCGTCCTGCTCCGCTCCTGCCAGATGTAGATGCCCGCCTTCAGGGCCAGAGCCTGAAGCAGGGTCGATTTGCCCGTCCCGTTCTCGCCGACGAACAGTGTCACGGGCGTATTGAAGGCAAGCCCGCTCGTGCGGCAGAGGACATCAAGCGTAAACGGATAATGCTCCCGCGTCGGATACTGGTCCGGACGAAATGTCACACTCTTCAAATGCATCAGCATACCCCTTGGGCAGTAGATCCATACAGTCCATGCAAAACGCTTATCATACAGGAAAGTCGGCTGTTTGCCACAGGGAGAGAAACAGGTAAGATAGCCATGCCGCAGTCCTGCCGAACAGTCCTGCGGCCCAGTTCGTACGCGCCATTGAGGTGAGATACTGGAAAGGAGTGGGTTCGTGGACGACAGATTCTCGCAATTGCCGTGGGCGGAGTTGTGGCACACACAGGGAGAAATCCCGTGGTCTGCGCTGGAGACCTTTGCCGACGCCGTAGCCACGGAGCCCGACTTGCCGGAAGAGCTTTTCAAGACATATGAGCAGGCACGCGAAACCTCGCGAGGCAAGACCTGCTACGCCGATTTGTACGTGCCGGCGATCTTCGCTCTGGCCGCGCCGAAGCTCGACGAGGACCGGCGTCGGAGAATCGGCGAATCCCTGGTCAAGAAGCTTGCCGAGGCCGGCAGGGATGATGACGATCCGATGATGGAAGTCCTGGCCGCCGCGAGCGGGTCGATGGGCCCAATCATCGTGCCGACCGTTCTCGATATGATAGCCGCAGAGCCGGATCCTTGGGGCGCATGGATTCATCTGTGGAATCTGACTGCTCTGGCGGCCGAGACGGATGATGCCGGCCTTCGCGAGCAGGCCGTCCAAGCGTGTGTCGGGCTGCTGGAGCGAGCCGACCGCGGGGAAGTCGAGGTGGACGAAGGAATGGAGGCGGCCCACACGCTCGGTTTGCTCGGACGCACGGAGTACACGGAGTTGCTGAAGCGGCTGAGCAGAAAAAGTGACCCATTTGGCGCCCGTGCGGACTATGAGCAGGCGGTGGAACTGCTGAACGGCTCAGCAGACCGGGATGAGTGGCCGGAGTCGTGGGAGGAACCGGTGCACGAATGGCTCGATTACCATTGGGAAATGATGAGGGACTGGTTCGCCGAGCGCGATGCCGAAGAGGCGAATTTCGATTCGACGGAGCCTCGCAATCTGGTCAGACGGTTTATGAAATCGGCGTGGGCCACAGACCTGCCGGAAGGTCTCTTCGACGAAGCGGGATTTATCACAAGCCGGCTCCTCGAATACGCCGATACGTATGAGGGAGTTGATCCGGATGAGTTGGATGAACAGGTACTGCACAGCGTGCTCTTGGACATGTTCCCACGCAAAATCACTGGAGAGCGGGGTTTCTTCGCCAAGGTCGCGCCGATAGTCGAGGCGTTTCTGGAGTGGATGGGATCCGAAGGGGCACTGGCAGATGCGTCGGCCCTTGCACAAGCGGTGCACGGCTGGTCCGAGGAGATTGTCGCTACAGCCATGGATCCCGACAACTGGGGACCGGCCAAACGAACGGCGATGAAGGCGGAACAAGCCGGCGTGGATATTACGAATGCGGATGCCCTGCAGCGTTTTTGGCACAAGCAGGCCCTGCAATCCCTCGAATCTCTTGAGCAAGAGGCTCCCGATCAGGAGGACGAGTCCCCATTCACCCCCACGACACCCATCGTGGAGCACACCCCGAAGATCGGCCGTGACGAGCCCTGCCCGTGCGGCAGTGGCAAGAAGTACAAGAAGTGCTGCGGCAACCCGGCCAAAGGCCAGGCGGCAAACACGTAGTGGAGCAGCATCTCATTTTGAACGGAAGGGGAATATGGCGATGATCGCAAAGCACGTCCGGCGCATGAAGATGCTGGTGGCGGCATTGTTTGCTCTGACCTTTCTGCACACCAGCCGCGCGCCGGCGGAACCGGTCAGCCTGTATGTTTCGCCGCAGGGAAATGACTCCTGGTCGGGTAGGTTGGACTCGCTGAATGAGGGGCGGACGGATGGTCCCTTTGCTACGCTCGGGGCGGCTCGGCAGGCGATCCGCGAGATGAAGAAGGCCGCAGGCTTGCCGGTCGGCGGTATTATCGTGTGGATTCGCCCGGGGGACTACTGCCTTGAGCAGAGCTTTGAACTGACGGCGGAGGACTCGGGGACGGCGGAATCGCCGGTCGTGTATCGGGCGTCGGAGACGAAGAATGTGCGGCTGATTGGGGGGCGGGAAATCAGGATGTGGCGTAAGGTCGAAAACCCTGCCATTCTGAACAGGCTCGACCCGGCCGCCAACGGCAACATCCTGCAGGCGGACTTGAAGGCCCTCGGGGTCACGAACTTCGGCCGGTTGAGCAGCCGGGGTTTCGGACGCCCGGTGACACCGGCCGGACTGGAGCTGTTCTTCGCAGGCAAGCCGATGACTCTGGCCCGCTGGCCAAACGCCGACTTTACGAAGATCGTTGGCTACCCGGACGGCGTCGGAGATGAGCACGGGGGCAAGCTCGGCAAACTGGAGGGCGGGTTCAGCTACGAGGGCGACCGACCCTCGCGGTGGCGTGACACCAGCGACATCTGGATTCACGGCTACTGGGCCTACGACTGGGCGAACTCCTATGAGCACATCGCCTCCATCGACCTGGACAAGCGGCTGATCAAGACGAGTCCGCCCTACGGCCACTACGGCTTCCGCGCCGGCGGCCACGGCGGACGATTCTTCTTTCTCAATATCCTCGAGGAATTGGACGAGCCGGGCGAGTGGTACCTGGACCGTGCTTCCGGCATCCTCTACTTCTGGCCCCCGCAGGCAATCGAGCAGGGCCGGGCTATGGTCTCCATCGTCGAGAGTCCCATGATCCATGTCAACGGCGCCTCGCACGTCACCATCCAGGGCCTGACTATCGAATGCGCCCGGGGAACCGGCGTTCGAATCGCCGGCGGAGACAATGACCGCGTCGTGGGCTGCACCCTCGGCGATCTCGGCAACTATGGCGTCGTCATCGATGAAGGCACAAATCACGTCGTCGATGGCTGCACCATCTACGAAACCGGCGACGGCGGCGTCTCCGTCAGCGGCGGCGACCGCAAGAGCCTGGCCGCTGCCGGGCACATCGTAGAGAACAATCACATTCATCACATCGCACGGTGGTCGCGCTGCTACGCCCCGGCCATCCTGATCGCCGGCGTCGGCGTTCGCGCCTCCAACAATCTGATTCACGACCATCCGCACTGCGCGATCCTCTTCAACGGCAATGAGCACGTGATCGAGCGCAACGAGATTCACCACGTCTGTCTCGAAACAGGCGATGTGGGCGCGATCTACACCGGCCGGGACTACACCTATCGCGGCAATATCATCCGCCACAACTTCATTCACCACACCGGCGGCGTCGGCATGGGCTCCATGGGCATCTACATGGACGATTGCGTCAGCGGCACGCTCATCTACGGCAACGTGCTGTGGAAGCTGCACCGGGCCGTCTTCCTCGGCGGCGGAAGGGACTTCCGCGTCGAAAACAATATCTTCGTCGATTGTGACCCGGCGGTCGAGCTGGACGGTCGAGGCCTGAGCACCGCCCCCGTCTGGCACGATATGGTCTACAAAACAATGAAGCAGCGGCTGGAAGAAATGAACTGGAAGCAGCCGCCCTACAGCACTCGATACCCGGAGCTGGCGGCTCTGGAACCATACTACGCCAAAGATGACGGCGTGCCGCCCGGCAATGTCCTCGTCGCCCGCAACATCTGCGTCGGCAGCAAGCTCCTGAATATCACCTGGGGCGCCAAGCCCGAGATGGCCGAGAGCCGCGACAACCTGACGGACACCGACCCGCTCTTTGTCGATGCCGCCAATGGCAACTTCCGCCTCAAGGCCGATTCCCCCGCGTTCAAACTGGGCTTCGATCCGATCCCGTTCGATAAGATCGGCCCCCGTCCCCAGGCGGTGCGGACGGAATAGTGGTAGGGGGCGGGTTTCAAGCCCGCCCGTACAGTTGCACGGGTATGGATGGGGTAGAGTATGGATGCGGTCATTTTCAGCGCTGTGGCGTTTGTGTCTACGATGACAGGCGGCTTGGCGGCGGCAAAACTGCGGAGCCGGTTTGGCGCTCTCGCGGCATTCGTGGCAGGCGTACTGATTGCCGTACCTCTATTCGACCTGCTGCCCGAGGCGTTGACGCTCGGCATACAGGCGGATATCCCGCCCCGGCACGTCATGTACGTCGTGGCGGCGGGATTCGTGTTCCTCCTCACCCTGGACCGCTACATCTCGGTGCACCGGATCTGCGAGGGCGGCCAGTGCCGCAATGTCCGCCATCCACAGGCGGGCTGGTACGGCGCATCGGAGTTGTCCATCCACAGCTTCATGGACGGCTTCGCCATCGGCTTAGGTTTCCAGGTGGACGTGCAGGCCGGGCTGCTCGTCGCCCTGGCCGTCATCACGCACGATTTCTCCGACGGGATGAACACCGTGACGGTGATGCTCGATGCCGGCAACTCCCTGCGCTCCTCCCTGCGGATGCTGATCGTCGACGCCGTCGCGCCGGTGCTCGGCGCAACCACCACCCTGTTCGTCGCCCCTCCACAGTGGTATCTCGTGTACCTGCTGCCCTTCTTCGCCGGCGGCTTCCTCTACCTTGGCGCCAGCGACCTGCTGCCGGAGGCCCACGAGAAGAATCCACCCCTGGTCTCGCTCCTGTCCACTCTCGCCGGTTTCCTCCTCATCTTCGCCGTCGTCCAAGTCCTGTGACAAACAGGGTAGCGGTCAGGAACAGCTCTTCGGAACCTGTAGTCCGGGCGTATTCTGTCTTAATCACAGCCGCGGTGAGCAGGTTGGGAAAAAGTACAATGCCCCCGTGGCTGCGGCCTTTTCCTATGGCGTCCGTTTCCCCGTGTAGCTCAGGCGGTAGATACGTCCCCTTTCGTCGTCGCTGATCAACAGCGAGCCGTCGGGAGCGACGACGACGTCCACCGGCCGGCCGAGGACCTTCCCCTGGCTCGTCAGGAAGTTCACATAGGTCAACTCGCCGTAGGGTCGGCCCTGGTCGAACAGGACGCGCGTGACGCAATAGCCCGCGCGTCGCTGACGGTTCCATGAGCCGTGGTAGGCAACGAAGCGCGTCGCCGCGATATTCCTCCGGGAACTGCTTGCCCGTGTAGAACGTCATGGCGTTGGGAGCCCAGTGGGCGCCGGTGGACCAGGCGGGCGGAATGGTTCCTGCGGCCAGTTCGACGATGTCGGGCCGCTTCATGTACTCGTAGCGGGGGACCTTGTTGCCGACGACGAAAGGATGACCGTAGAAGCCGCCTTCGATGTAAAGGTTCATCTCGTCCGGCGGGTTCAGGTCGGTGATGGGCTGGCCGTGCGGGTTGTTCTCGCCCTCGATCTCACGGCCGAACCAGTCGCTGCCGTGGTCCATGCCCCAGATCTCGTCCGTGCCCGGCCGGACCACGAGTTTCTCCGTGTTGCGGATGCCGGAGATGAACAGCTTCTTATCCTTGCCGTCGAGGCTGTACGTCCAGATCTTCTGTCTGTCGGTGCCGGTTTCGTCGGTGATATTGCCGCTGTCGCCGATACTGGTGTACAGCCGGCCGTTGTGAATGAGGATCGAGCGCCACCAGTGCCCGCCCTTCGGGAGTTGGCCCTCCGGGATCACCGCTTGCTGTTCGTCCGCGACGCCATCGCCATTTGTGTCGCGGGCCTTGAAAATGGCACCGCTCTCCGAGAACCACAGCCAACCGTCGTGCCAGAACAACCCCTGAACGGTCCGATGGTCCTTCACGAATATCGCCATCTTCTCATAGAACCCGTCGCCGTTTTCATCCCGGCACGCCTTGATCTGCCCGGCGTCGGGCAGAGAGATGAACAACGTGCCATCCGGGCCGAACGCCATGAACCGGGCCCTCTCGATGTCCGCCATGGCCATGCTCAATCGGAAGCCCTCCCGCACCTGGATCGCCGGATCGACGGCACGATCGGCCTGACGATCCTGGCACGACGCCGGCAATGCGCAAACACACACGACAAGAACGCCAATAGACGTGGCCCTGTTCATATGCTACCCCCCAGCAACGCGCCTGATGGAGACACAAGATACTGCATCCCTGCCTGATTGTACGCACAGGCGGCAACATCGCAATTGCGTGTTTGCCGGTCAGCACATATGATGATGGATATTGCGGGGTTTTATCGGTACGAACGGTCTTTGCATCGCAAGTCAGCAGGAGAGAACAAGTGACTCCGACATCGTGTGCTTCATTGGCAGTGACGTTTACCCTTTTCCTGACATCGCTCGTCGCGGCGGCCGGCGACGCATACATCATTCGCGGCAACGAGCGGACCCTGGAGGAGATTCAAAAGACGTATGCGGAGATGCCCCCGGTGCAGTACACGCCGCCCACGGACCGCTGGGAGCGCCTGCCCAGAACGAAAGAGCGGTTGCTCGGCGGCGGGACACTTCGCGTCGTCATGCTTGGCGACAGCATTGTCAATGACACCAGCCGCTCGTGCTGGAATCTCCTGGTGGAGCGACGCCATCCCACCTGCTGGATCGAGAAGGTCGCCTCCGTGCGCGGGTCCACCGGCTGCTGGTGGTACAAGGAGCCCGGCCGGGTGAAGGAGTACGTGCTCGACCACAGGCCCGACCTGGTCATCATCGGCGGCATTAGCCATCGGAACGATATCAGCTCCATCCGTGAAGTGATCCGGCAGATCCGTGGCACCACGCAGGCCGACATCCTGCTCATGACGGGCGCTTTCGGGCAGACCGATCCACGCAACGAGCGGTCGTGGCAGACGATCAGCGATCCGAACCAATATACGGAATATCGCAAGGGCCTGGAGGATCTGGCCCAGGAAATGGGTGCGGCGTTCCTCGACATTGAGGCTGCCTGGGGCCAGTACATCCGGCAATGCGGAAAAGACCTCGACTGGTTCAAGCGCGACCCCGTGCACGCCAACGAGCGAGGCGAGCAGATCCTCGGCCGCATCCTCGCGAGCTACCTCTCCTACCCTCCGCGCGACAAGCAATCGCCGCAGGACCAGGAGAACCGATCCGCTCGTGCTGGACAAGCTTGATCGTTTCCAGGACTGGAAGTTCGGGTTCATGATGCACTGGGGCATCTACAGCCAGTGGGGTTGCATCGAGTCGTGGCCGCTGGTGGAGGCGGACAAGTGGGCCCGGCCGGACGACCTCAAGGCCTGGACCGAAAGGGACAAGGACTTCAAATGGTTCTTCCGCGATTATGTGGCCCTCAACACGACCTTCAACCCGCAGCGTTTTGACCCAGGCAAATGGGTGACCGCCGCGAAAGAGGCCGGCATGAAGTATGTCGTCTTCACGACGAAGCACCACGACGGCTTCTGCATGTTCGACACGAAGCAGACGGACTATCGCACGACCGATCCATCCTGCCCGTTCCACACGAATCCGAAGGCCGACGTGGTCAAGGCCGTCTTTGACACGTTCCGCGCGGAAGGGTTCGGCATCGGCGCGTACTACTCCAAATCCGACTGGCACCATCCGGGCTACTGGTCGCCCGACTGGCCGCACCCTGACCGCAACGTCAACTACGATACGAGCAAGTACCCGGAGAAGTGGGCTACCTTCGTCGGTTTTACGCACAACATCGTCGAAGAGCTGATGACGAACTACGGCCCGGTGGACATCCTGTGGCTCGACGGCGGCCAGGTCCGTCCGCCCCAACAGGATATCAACATGCCAAAGCTGGCCACGATGGCCAGGAGTCACCAGCCCGGCCTGATCGTCGTCGATCGCACGGTCGGCGGCCGGTACGAGAATTATGTCACGCCGGAGCAGGAGGTGCCCGAGAAGGCCCAGCCCTATATCTGGGAGACCTGCATGACCATGGCCACGCAGTGGTCGTACAAGCCCGACGACAACTACAAATCCACGCGACAGCTCATCCACCTGCTCGTCAACATCGTGGCCAAGGGCGGCAATTTCCTGCTCAACGTCGGCCCAGACCCCAACGGCGAGCTGCCTGAGCCCGCCGTGCAGCGCATGAAGGAGATCGGCAAGTGGATGCAGGTCAACGGCAACGCGATTTACGGCACGCGCCCTGTGCCACCGTACAAGGTCGGCCAGGTGTGCCTGACCCATAAGGCAAATACCGCCTATGCGATCTACCTCGCCGAAGAAGGACAGACAGCGCCCCCGGAACGAATCCAGATTCCGCCGGTCCGAAGCGCCAAATCCGTCCGTCTGCTCGGCTCCGCGGTCGCAGTGGAATGGAAGGTTGGTGATAGCGGCCTGTTCATCACGATCCAGCAGAGCATCCGGAAGTCCCCTCCCTGCGAGCACGCCTGGGCCTTCGAGATCACCGACGCGACGATTGCCGCTGATTAGTGATGCATTAGTACTTCACACTGCCGGCCCAACGACCCGACGGCGGCCAGAAACGGTAATCGTCGCCGGACTCGCCGCCCTCAGCGATCCTGTTCGGCCCGACGTTGTACAGGATCAGGCTGTCCCCGGTTGGGCGGTAGATGAACGGTTTCCTGGTGAGAGGATCGATCAACGCCTCACGCGGGATTTGTCCCTCGATCTCGGCAAGTGTCGCGGGCCAGGCGCCGGTCCGCTCCTTGTGACGGCGAAGCGCCAGGAGAATTCGTGCGGCCCGGAACTCGGCGAGATGGGCGGCAGTTGTCTGCCGCATGTACCGGGCGGACGAACCGGCCGTGAATACGCGCAGGAGCCGTTCGCGAAAAGGCAGGTATGTGCGCACGCGCAGCTCTTCGATCTCCTGCAACTGCCGGAGTTCCTTATCCCGCACGTCCCTTACCGGCGGCAAGGCCGCTTCGAACCTCGCCAGCCACTCCTGCGGCACCTCCTCGGTGACGAGCAGTCTGTTCAATCGCTTCAGCCCTTCCGATGCAACGGACATCCCGGTGTAGCGATCCCGTAAATCCATCTGGGAGCGAAAGTGTTCCGCCATTTGAAGGACGCACAGCAGCTTCTCCATGCCCGCCTCCGTGCGTCCCTCGGCGAGATCATTATTGACGGCCCGCAGCAGAAGAAGCGTTCCGTAGTAGCCCACATGGAATCGTCCCCCACTCCGCCTGTACCCATCGGCAAGCGGGAACCAACACTTGGGCTTTCGGGCGGCCTGCAGCAGCGTGTCGATGATCGCCTGGCGTTCCCGGACCCACGTGGCGGCTTCGGGAAAATCGGCACTTCGCCAGGGCTTTTCCAGCGTCGCCGTCCGGACGTTCTGCGCCAGAAGTTGCGGGTCGAGGAAGGTTCCCGTGTCGTTTGAGGCAAGCAGCGCATAGTCCCTGGCAGCGTTCTGTTCCTCCGGCACGGCGTGGGCGGCGTCAATCGCTCCAAGCCATGAGTTTGCGCTTGGCCCAAGCCGCAACAGGTACACAGACAGCAGGCCTATTGCTACCAAGGTGAGGAGGTACGCCGCCGCAACCACCCGCCGCCGGGTAATGAGGCCCCCTGCACGGGACACCCCCCTGCTCTGCACGGGTTCGCGATTCCCCATAACAACTCCCAAGCGAGTCGCCTTTTCCCCGAATGAAAACCTAGGCTTCATTCTATCAACCGGCCGGCATACACGCGAATATCCTTGCACGCCCGCGGCGGAAGCTGTAAGATACTGGTAACAACTGACACACGAAGGCGGGCCGGGAACACTATCATATTCCTGGTCGTCATCATATTTTTGTAGCCTCTTTCATATTCGCCCACCTTCGTACAGCGAATTACCGTCCGCGCTGATTGTCTGTACCTGGGGGTGCGGCATCATGAGTCGTTGGAATCATCTATTCACATGAAGGAGGCAGAAACATGGAGCGAAACAAGACCCCGGGATTTGCGGAAAGTGTGTTCGCCCTGGCCCTGAGCCTCACCGCAGCCACATTCGCCAGAACCATCACCGTGAACAACAACGGCCCGGCGGATTACCCAACCATCCAAGCCGCCATCGATGACGCCAACGACGGCGACGTAGTCCTCGTCGCCCCCGGCACCTGCACCGACGACGGTAACCGGGACATCCGTGTTTACGCAAAGGCCATCACGATCAAGAGCGAGAGAGGTCCTCAAAGCTGTATCATCAACTGCGGTGGCAACCCGTCCCAACGTCGCCAGGGCTTCGTCCTCTTTGGGGATGATGCCAAGAGTCCCACACGTACCCTTGAAGGCTTTACGATAACAGGGGCTTATGGCGCCGTGGAGGGGGGTGGAATATACTGTTACGGTGGCAGTCCACGCATCGTGAATTGCATAATTGTCGGCAATAACGCCCGAATGGGTGGTGGGATTGCATGCCGGGACTGTTCTGAAGTGGTTATCGCGAATTGTGTCATTTCCGGCAACATGGCCCCTTCTCCGGACATGGCGGCCAAGGGAATCTCGGGAACGGGAGGGGGAGTATTGATCAGGGCGTCACCTGCGACGCTCACCAATTGCCTGATCACGGGCAATCGTACAACCGGGACCGGCGGGGCCTTGGCGTGTGGACCCATCACCATAGTGAACTGCACGATCTCAGGGAACTCCGCGCCGACATTTGGTGGGATATTTGGTTCGGGTTTGCTGACAATGCGCAATTCCATCGTGTGCGAAAACGCTAATATTGATATTGGCTCTCCGCAGCCGCAATATGCAAGGGACCCGTCCATATACTGCCGGATCGCATACAGTCTCGTGGGCATCGCCTCCTCGTCATGCAAACCCAAGGGTGTTGAGTGTCCACCGCTTGATCAGCTCTTTGCCCGCGCCGACTACTGGGACCCGAACGGCACGCCGGATGACCTAACCGATGACTTCTGGGTCCAAGGTGATTACCACTTGAAGAGCCAGGCTGGACGCTGGGACCCGGTCAGCAGGAGTTGGGTCAAGGACGATGTAACAAGTCCCGCCATTGACGCCGGTGATCCAGCCAGTCCCCTCGGCGTGGAACCGTTCCCGAACAGCGGGCGGATCAATTTGGGCGTGTATGGTGGAACGCCGGAGGCGAGCAAATCTTACTTCGGCGAGCCAATCTGTGAGACGATGATCCCCGGTGACATTAACGGTGACTGCCGGGTGGATTTTGCGGATTGGGCGATCATGGCGAGTCACTGGTTGAAGGACACCCACCCCGCTCCGACCCCACCACCTCCCGCCTTGCCCAAGAGATAGCCTGTGACGGAGCGGGTCTTCAGGCGTGAGACTGCAACGCACACTGCGCGACGCCCCGCGTATCCCATCTGGCTGCTTGCATTTCAGATCGTTTCTGGGTACTTGAGAGCGTAAAATGGACGGGTGCCATTCTTACGCTCGCGTAAGCATGTTCTCTCCCTGGACCGGGCATGTCCACGCGAGCGCGGACGTGATGTTGGAGTAGCCCACAGTATGTCACCCCCGCGCAGGCGGGGGTCCAGGACCTTCGGTGCGTGTCTGGATTCCCGCCTTCGCGGGAATGACATGACGGAGGGCTGTTGCTCGACCGGATAGATGGGCTCAGAACAGTTGACTTGAATCGAAGGGAATTTCGATGCGGATTGGGATTGTTGGGGCGGGACATGCGGGGGTGGAGGTGGCGCGGCATGCGCAGAGCCGGGGGGCCGAGGTGGTGCTGTTTTCGCAGGAGGCGGTGTATCCGTATTTTCGACCGCGGGTGGTGGCGCTGGCGTTCGGGCGGGTCGAGATGGAGGGGATACAATTGCGGCCGCAGAAGTGGTACCACGAAAACGGCGTCGATCTGCGGCTGAACGCCCCAGTGATCCACATCGATGTTCACGCCAAGGCCATCACGGCCGGCGGAAAGGAAGAGCTGTTTGACGCCCTGATCATCGCGGCCGGGGCCAGTCCCGTCCTTTTGGCGTTCATCCAGGAATTCCCCAACGATGTCATCCCCCTTTGGAGTGCGGGGGCGAGTATGGCCATCCGGGAGCGTCTGGGCTCCACCCGCGACCTCGTTATCCTCGGCGGCGGCATCAGCGGGATCGAGTCGGCCCTGTACGCCCGCGAGGCCGGGGTCGAGGTCACGGTCGTGGAAAAGATGGACCGCCCCATGGCGCTGCAATTCAGCCCCAGGGCCACTGCCGTTCTGGGGCGATGGTTGCAGGAAAAAGGCATCCGCCTGTTGACCGGGCGGTACGCCGTAGCGATGTCGAGGAAGAACGGCCGGCTGAGCGTCATGCTGGACGATGCCGCCGAGCTGCCTTGCGATCTGGTCCTGACCACAGTAGGAGCCACACGAAAACTGGCACTATTCCAACAAGCCGCGATAAAAACCGACAAGGGGATTGTGGTCGATGAATACCTGCGCACTTCCGTGCCTGGGATTTTCGCGTGCGGCGATATCGCCCAGCGTGATCACCTGCGGACGGCCACGGTCCTACGGGCACATCAGCACGGCCGCAGCGCTGCGGACAACGCCCTCGCCTTCCTGCAAGACAGGCCGCTGAACTATGTCCCCGAGCCGGTTCTCGCCCCTTTCCTTCAAGCACTCCGATATCGAGTTCCACTCCGTCGGCCGGCCTGTAGGTGACGAGCTTGAGGAGAAAGTCCTGTCGGACGACGGGAAATGCGTCTATCGCTCCATCCTTCTGGAAAACGGCGCACTCCGCGGCGTCCAGATGATCGGCAGTCATGAGAATTTCTGGCCGTTGGCGGATTCCCTCGGCCAGACCTGGCAAGGACCCGCGTAGAGACGCAAAACCTTGCGTCTCTACCTGTCCACGCGAACTGCGCCTGTGGAATCCCCCTGCCGGACGTGCTCGCCGATCGTGACGAGCTTGTGCCCTATTTGTTGAGGCGATTGTGCAATCAGGCTTGACATCGGGAAGCCGTATCTGCTATGATTGCAATAAGGAAAAGCGCATGAACGTCTATTTCATTTAGAGATGGATCATGCAGGCGAAGGGAATTGGGGCCTATTCGTAGGGTGGACAGGAGTGTGTGATTTGTAACGCGGTCTTTGGTAGCGCAATCATTTCGTCGGTCGCATTTCTTCTAATGTGAGCGGCCTGAGAATTCTTTCGCAAGCGGTGAAAAACCGATGCGGGGATATACTTGTGAGGAGTCTGCGCGGTAGACGGGGCTCCATGGGAAAGGAGGTTGTAGAAGGTCAGTTCTGTGCGTAATCACGATATTTCAGTGGATAGTCTTAAGAGAGGGTAAATCATGATGCGACAAAAATTTACGTATGGGATTGGCCTGATGGCCGTCCTGGCGGTCGCCCTCGTTTCCACCAGCTACGGTGATGTGGTGGGCGACTTTGAAGGCAACCTCGACAACTGGCGGGCAGGGGATGGTATGACACTTTCGTTCAGCGCAACCGGTGCGACAGTGGGCGCCCAGGCGCTGCAGGTCGATGGTCCCGGCGAATGGCACATAGATGCCCTGCTGGACGCGAAAGCCCATCGCGCAACACTGGCAACCAAGGGCGTGAAGATCACGGCGGATGTGACGGCGGTTGCGGCTGACATGACCACCGCGTGGATGCAGGTCGAAATGGTCATCAACGCCCAGAGCAACAATGACAACGGCGCCAACAACAACGTCGGCTGGAACTCGCTCGGCGCTCAGGATGTCATACGCGACGGGCAGCCCCATACGTACACGTGGGTGCTTTCGGATGCACTGACGGCCAAGATAGCCGCAGCGGACAACAACATCTCGTATTTCGAGCTGGTGGTGGTGACGAACCTGGACAGCGCCTCGGTGACCAAGTTCTACATCGACAACATCCAGGTGTCCTCCGAGGCGCCGAGTGCGAGCATCCTGGTAAGCAGCTTTGAAGGCGGTCTTGGCGGCTGGTACACAGATACCTGGACCGCCGGCACAGTCGCGGTGGGCACCACCGGCGCGACAGCGGGCACCCAGGCTATGCAGGTCGATGGTCCCGGCGGATGGCAACAACTCACCAAGGTAGACGCGAAGCCCCATCTCGTAGTGCTGGCAACGAAGGGCGTGAAGGTCACGGCGGACGTGACGGCATTTTCGGCCGACATGACCACGACCTGGATGCAGGTTGGGATGGTCATCAACTCAACGGCAAACGTCGGCTGGATCGACCTCGGCAGTAAGGATATCCTGCGCGACGGACTGCCCCATACATACGAGTGGGTGCTTTCTGATGATGCGACGACCAAGATCGCCGGAGCGGACGACACCATCGGGTGGTTCGAGTTCCTGCTGATCTCGAACGTGGACCCAGCCTCCGTGGCCAGGTTCTACATCGACAACATCCAAATCGTCAGCCCCGTGATTGACACGGGCAAGAGCACCGACTTCATCCTCGGCAACTGGGAGCAGGACATGGATCGCTGGGTTGCGGGCGGCGGCGCCGACGTACTTTTCAACGACCACAACGGCGTGACCCTCGACAACTACAGCGCCGACATCTGGGTCGAAACTGGTGCCTGGGCCGGCGTCCTCACGATGAACCTCCTCGATCCGAACAATGCGGACATTTTGGCGGCCTTCCGCGCGAACACCAAGATTACTGCCGATATCACGCACCTGGTTGCGGATTGGTCGGTAGACGACATTCCCCCCTGGAATGGCACGCACTTCATCGTCAACACCGACGCCGCAGCGGTGCCCGGCTTTGACGGTGGGTATCGGGACTTGGGCTACCGGGCGGGCTGGACGCAGAACGACGGCGACAGGACGGACTCGGTTACCTGGGACTACAGCCAGGTAATCAGCCAGATCAACGCCAACTTCGACAAGGTCACCTATCTCGAGCTCCAAGTGGTCGTCAACGCGAACAGTGCCGACTACGCCGGCACGGTGTGGTTCTACATCGACAACATGAAGCTGTCCGGCGGCGGCATCCCGCTGAATCCGCAGCCGACAAGCGGGGCCAAGGATATCAACGTCGAGACCCTGCTCAATTGGAGCGCAGCGCGCAGGCGAAATCCCATAGCCTGTATCTGGGCACATCACGCGCCGCGGTGGCGGCCGCCGAAGGCGACAGCGACCCGGCCGTGCTTTTCGTCTCGCTCGATGGGACCAGCTTCGACCCCAATCTCCTGAAGTTCAACACCCAGTACTTCTGGCGGATAGACGCCGTCAACGATGCCAATCCGGACAGCCCGTGGGCCGGGCCGGTTTGGGACTTCACGACCGGCAACTTCCTCGTCGTGGATGATTTCGAGAGCTACGGCGAGGATTCGCCCAACCGTGTGTTCCAGATCTGGACCGACGGCTACGGCTTCTCGGAAGACGAGTTCTTCCCGGGCGGCAATAAAGGCAACGGCAGCGACGCTGCCGTCGGGCACGATGTCTGGACGCCAGGCAGCGGGCACCCGACGATCATAGAGACCGCGACGGTCCACAGCGGCAGCCAGGCTATGCCCCTGTACTACGACAACCAGACTGCCGGATACTCCGAGGCCACGCGCACGTGGGCCCAGCCGCAGAACTGGACGGTCAACAGCTTCAACGCAATGAACCTCTACGTCTATGGCAAGGCCGGTAACGTGGCCGACGCCCTGTATATCAGGATAGAGGATAGCGCCGGCAAGACCATTACTGTGGCGTACAACAATCCCGCCATTTTTACGACGGAGGCGTGGACCGAGTGGACGATCTCGATGGCGGACTTCACCGGCGTGGATATGGCCGCTGTCACGAAGATGGCCATCGGCGTCGGGAGCAGGACGGCCGTGTCGAAAGCGGCTGGAATGCTGCTCATCGACGATATCCGGATCGGCATGAAGCCGGTGGGCCTGGTCGCACATTACAAGCTCGATGGCAATCTGACGGACAGCACCGGCAACGGGCATGACGGCACGCTGGCCGGCGACCCGAACTTCCCAGCCAAGTATGTAGCCGGCCCGACGGGTCTGGGCCAGGGCATGCTCTTCGATGGGACCGGCGGCCACCAGAACGTCGAGCTGGGCACATTCAACCCCTCGGCCGCAACAGGTAAGCTCACCGTTGCTTTGTGGGCAAAGTGGGATGGCGCCAGCGACCAGTGGCAGGGTCTGATCGGCAAGCGTGACGGCTGGGCCCTGGACGACATGATGTGGCATCTCGAGGTCAACCGGGATAGCGGTACGATCGGGTTCGCCCGCTACGACAGCTACCCGGGCAGCGGCGGCGCCACACTACCGGTAGGTGTGTGGACCCACGTCGCTGTGGCCTTCGACGGGACGACCGCAAGGTTCTACATCAATGGCGCAGAAACCGGCAACGGTGGCTTCTCGTTCGGTCTGGACACGGAGGCAGCCCTGCACTTCGGCTCCGACGATCCGAACGGGGGCAACGCGTTCAACGGCGCGCTCGATGATGTCCGGATCTATGACACAGTTCTGTCCGCGGCCGAGATCATGACGCTTGCGGGTAAGTAGGGGCGAATAATGATTCGCCCGTAAGTGCGATCAGGCTGGTCCAAGAATCGGCTCAGTCGCACCATAGTAGATTTTAGTCAAGGAGCCTGTCCGTACCCATGGACAGGCTCCTTTTTTTCGTGGACTTTTTTCGGAGCTTGGCCGATAACATCCAAGACGCCACGGTGCCTGAACGGCAATGCTGACGTGCATGAGCTCGGGGATGGATGGCCCGATCGAGAAAGTCCGTCATGAGTAAGCAAGCCCTTGCAGGTGTAGTTGTCACAGCCGCAGTCGTCATCATTGCGGCAATCGCACTCATTGCTATTCGCCATGACACGATTCGTGCTGAGGATGTCCTCGCCGGCTATCGGGCGGACGCGAACTACGCCGGCATTACGATCAGCTATCCCGGCGACGGGACGCTGTTTCCGCCGGAGATCGTGCCGCCCACGTTCTGGTGGACCGACGCCAATCCCAAATGTTCCGCATGGCTCGTCCGGATCGAACTCGGCAATGGAGCGTCGGCGATGAGTTTCCTGACGCGCGAGCCACAATGGACGCCCTCGCCGCAGGATTGGGAGACCATCAAAAATGGTTCCCTGGAACAGGACGCCCGTGTCGCGATCCTTGGCGTAGCCGCCGATGCGTCCCCGAAGATCCTCACCGGCGCCCGCCTGTCCATCCGGACATCGAGGGATGAAGTGGGCGCCCCGCTGTTTTATCGCGAGGTGAACCTGCCCTTTGTCGACGCGGTGAAGGACCCGTCGCTGATCCGCTGGCGATTTGGGGCGATCTCGTCGCCGCAGCCGCCGCCGATCGTACTGCAGAACCTGCCCGTGTGCGGCAATTGCCACTCGTTCAACCGGGACGGCAGCGTCCTCGCGATGGACGTGGACTACGCCAACAGCAAAGGCTCGTATGTGATCACGCGGGTTCGGCCGCAAATGACGCTCGCCACCAGCGACGTCATCACGTGGAACGATTATCGCAAAGAGGACGGCGAGCAGACGTTCGGCCTGTTGTCACAAATTTCGCCCGACGGCCGGTACGTCCTGAGCACCGTGAAAGACAAATCCGTCTTCGTCCCCCAGCCGGCGCTGGCCTTCTCACAACTGTTCTTCCCACTCAAGGGCATCCTGTGTCTGTACGACAGGCAGACGGGCGACTTCCGCGCCCTGCCCGGCGCCGATAACTCCGAGTTCGTCCAGAGCAATCCCACCTGGAGCCCCGACGGCAAGTATATCGTCTTTGCCCGGGCCCGGGCGTACGACCTCAAGGATACCCAGGGCCAAGGCAAAGTCCTGCTGACTCGCGAAGAATGCAAGGAATTTGTCGAGGACGGCAAGCCGTTCCTGTTCGACCTCTACAGGCTCCCGTTCAATGATGGCCAGGGAGGGACGCCCGAGCCGATCAAAGGCGCATCGAACAATGGCGTCAGCAACTTCTTTCCACGATACTCGCCGGATGGCCGATGGATCGTGTTCTGCAAGGCCAGAAGCTACATGCTGCTCCAGCCGGACAGTGAGCTATACATCATCCCCGCCGAGGGCGGCCAAGCCCGCAGGCTCCACGCCAATACCCGCCGGATGAACTCCTGGCATAGCTGGTCGCCAAATGGCAAATGGCTCGTCTTCAGCTCCAAGGCGTACTCGGATTACACGCAACTGTGCCTTACGCACATCGACGAAAATGGCGAGAGCTCTCCGGCGGTTCTGCTGGCCCATTTGACCGCGCCGACCGGGCCGCGAATATCCCCGAATTCGTCAATACCCAGCCCACCGCCATTGTGAAAATCCACGAGCAGTTTCTCAACGACTATTCCTTCGTCCGGGCAGGCAACGAGTTCTTCAATCAGGGGGACGCGGACAATGCTATCGCGGAGTACAACAAGGCGCTGGAGCTGAATCCCGACAACGTCACGGCCCACCATAAGCTCGGATTCCTCCTCTACCAGGTCAAGGGCAGATTCGACGAGGGAATGACCCACCTGCTCAAAGCGTCGAAGCTCGACGCCCAGGAGCCGCGGATCCAGTACGATCTCGGCATGGCGTACATGCACCAGGGCAAACTGGGCGACGCTATTCGCCTTTTGTCGGAGTCGATCCAGCGAGCACCAAATGGTTTTGACGACCAGTACGAGCCGGTGCGGATGCGGCTCAGCCTTGCGGAAGCGTTGATCGCGGCGGGCCAATCCAAGCAGGCGGAGGCCCCGCTGTTGGACGCCCTGCGCCGCAGCCCCAGCCATCCGGAAGTGCACTATCGGCTGGCCGTCACTCTGGCTGACCTCGGCCGGACCGATGAGGCCCTCGCCTTCTACAAGAAGGCCGTCAGCCTCAATCCCCGGGTGGACACATCGGCCGCACTGCACCATCTGTTCGCCACGAGCTATCTCAAGAGCCGCAAGTTCCGCGAGGCCCTGCAGCACGAGGAAAAGGCCCTTGCCCTCGCCCACAGCCAGGGCAACGAGGAACTTGCCAAGACGCTCGAAGAGCACGTTGCCCTGTGCAAAAGGCTGATCGAAGCCGCCAAGTAGATTGTGCATTTCAGCTTTCAACGGGTGGCAGCGGCAAGCGCCGGCTTACCGATGGTTTGCCCATCCGCCATCGGCAAAGCCTTCGGCCCTTGCCGCTGCCACCCGGATACATACAACACGCCACGAGGGACTCTTTTGCGACCTCTGTTAACCGGGCAACAGGTCGGCAGCCAAGGCGTTCGACTCTACCTGCTCGACGTTCTTGCAGCCGGGGATGACGCAGGAGACGGCCGGGTTTCGCAGGCACCAGGCGAGGGCCCACTGGGCCATGGGGGCGCCCTGGGGGACTTCCATCTTCCTGATCTGTTCAGCCTCCTCGATGAGCTTGCGTCTCTCTTCCTCACTCTGCCAGGCGGTCCGGACATCAGTGGCCGGAAATCGGGTAGCCTTCGTGTACTTGCCGCTGAGGAATCCGCTGGCCAGCGGCACCCGCGCCAGCACGCCGAGGTCCTGTCGCCGGCAGGACGGGAGAATCTCATGCTCGGCGCTGCGATTGACACGATTGTAGACGACTTGGATGGCCTCGGCGCCGACCTGCGAGGCGGTGTTCACCTGGTAAAGGCTGGCGCGTTTGCTGCTGACGGAGATACCGAGGTGCCGAACGGTCCCGGCGTCGACGAAGCCTCGCAATGTCTCCCACAGTCCCGGCATGTCGAACATCGGGTCCGTGCCGCTGTGGAACTGGTACAGATCGATGTAGTCCGTCTGTAGCGCCTCCAGCGATCGGGCCAACTGGTCCTGCACCTGTGCCGGCTCGTACACGTCGTCCCGTTGAAAGGGGCCACTGAACCTGTGGCCGAATTTGGTGGCGATGATCCACTTCTCACGGTGGCCCCGGATCGCCCTGCCGATGAGTCTTTCCGCCAGATGATCCCCGTAGCACTCAGCCGTGTCGATCAGGTTGATCCCAAGCTCGGCCGCTTTCGAGAGGATCGCGTTCACCTCTCTCTGCTCGAACTCCTTGCCCCACTCGCCTCCGAGCTGCCATGTCCCCACCCCGACCACGGACACCTGCAACCCGGTCTTTCCCAGTCGCCTGTACTTCATAGAGGTCACTCCATCTGCAATCTGCCTGTACTTCAGCAACAACGAGTCCTGATGTCAATGCAGGAATTTCTGCACGGAATGAATCAGCCACCGTGACAAGATGGGACTGGTCCCGCTATCATGTCCGCGTAGTTTAGTAGGAGATTCGTACTCATGGCAGCTTCACCATGGTTGTGCAGCTTGATCGCGGCAATCGTCGCCGGCGCACCGGGCCTGAGCGTTCGCGACGGAGTATTGCTCAAGAACGGAGCCCCCTGCCGCGCGATCGGCGTCAACTACTTCGACGCCTTCTCCCGCACACTCCACGATCCCAATGACACGTCGTATGATGCCGGCTTTCGAATTCTCGCCGACAATGGGATTCCCTTCGCCCGGTTCATGTGCACAGGTTTCTGGCCGGCCGAGATGAGTCTGTACCTGAAGGACAGGGCGAAGTACTTCGAGCTGCTGGACGGCGTCGTTCGCTCGGCGGAAAAGCATGGCGCCGGCCTGATCCCCAGCTTGTTCTGGTACCTGCCGGCCGTCCCCGATCTGGTGCACGAGCCCTGCGATCAATGGGGCAATCCCAACAGCAAAACGCACGAGTTCATGCGTACCTACACCCGCGAGGTTGTGACTCGGTACCTGAATTCGCCCGCGATCTGGGCATGGGAGTTCGGCAACGAGTACAACCTGGACGCAGACCTGCCGAACGCAAAGGAGCATCTGCCGCCCACCTTGCCGCAGCTTGGAACACCGGCCACGCGCAGCGACCGCGACATCCTCACGCACGAGATGGTCCGCACGGCGTTCCGCGAGTTCGCACGCGAGGTCCGCAAGCACGATCCGCATCGCATGATCTCCACCGGCAACTCGATTCCCCGACCCTCCGCGTGGCATCAGATGCACGAGGGCACGTGGACGAAGGACTCCCCCGAGCAATTCGCCGAGATGCTCCGGGACGACAATCCCGATCCCGTGGACACGATCAGCGTGCACGTGTACGACGATGCGGCGGATCGTCTCGCGGAGGCTCGGAAGGCAGCGAAACGAGCCGGAAAGCCTTTGTTTGTCGGCGAGTTCGGCATTCAGGCCTCTGAGTCAGCGGAGCAGTTCCAGACCCTCCTGCGGGTGATCGAAGACGCGCAGGTCCCGCTGGCCGCCCTGTGGGTCTTTGACTACAAGGGGCAACCACAATGGAGTGTGCGTGCCGATAACGCTCGCTCGTACCAGCTCAAGGCCATTGCCGAGGCCAACAAGCGTATTCAGCGGACGGCGGACATCCCCGCTGAGGTGCTGCGGGACAAGATTCGGGGCGGGCTGCTGGGACAAATCCTCGGCAATCTCAACGGCCTGCCCCACGAGATGAAGTACATCGCCGAGCCGGGCAATGTCACAACCTACACTCCCTCGTTGCCGCAAGGGGCGTGGACCGATGACGACACGGACTTCGAGTGGGTCTATATCAAGGTGATGCAGGATGAGAACTGTCTGCTCCTGCCGCCGCAGCGGATCTGTCGGTTGTGGCGGGAACGGATCAACACGCGCATCTGGTGCTCGAATCTCTACGCCCGGCAGTTAATGGACCTGGGGATCGAGCCGCCGCTGACGGGGATGGCTGTCTTCAACCCCTGGGCGGATTTCAATATCTCCGGCCAGTTCATCTGCGAGACGTTCGGCCTGATCGCTCCGGCCATGCCGCAGAAGGCTGCAGAGATCGGCCTGAACTACACCCGTGTCACCATCGACGGCGAGCCTGCCCAGACCACGCAATTGTTCACCGGCATGATCGCCACGGCCTTTGTCGAGGATGATGTGAACGCCATCCTCGACGCCGGCCTTTCGGCCATCGACCCCAATAGCCAAATCTGCCAGATCATCAAAGACGTGCGCCGCTGGCACAAGGAGCACCCCGACGACTGGCGCACAACGCGACAATTCTTGAAACAGAAGTACAGCAAGCACAACGGTGAGATGCGCGACCGCAACGGCCACGAGCTGAACACCGGCTCCATCATCGCCGCCCTGCTCTATGGCCAGGGCGATTTCGTCAAAACGCTGATCACGGCGTTCAACTTTGGCTGGGACGCCGACTGCAACGCCGCCACCGCCGGCACGATCCTCGGGGTGATCAAGGGCTACCGCTGGATGTTGGCCCAAGGCTGGCAGATCGTGGACCGCTACAAGAACACCACCCGTGAGAACATGCCCGCCGACGAGACGATCACGAGTTTCGCCGACCGCCTGATCGACCTGGCCGGGAGAGTCATCGTCGAACAAGGCGGTGAACGACGGACGAAAGACGGCCGAACCGTCTACCGAATCAGCACGCAGAAACCAAAGTGTATTCAGCCCATGGAAAGCCCCGACGGACAGGCAGCCGTCCTGAGAGAGAAGCTCCAACGCGAAATCAAGGAAAACATCACGCACCCGGCTTCAAAGCAGCAATCAGCCCGTGCCGCTTACTATGCCATCTGCCTCGATCTAGCCGAATCCATCCATACGGAGCACCCGCAGGAATGGTCGCAAGCTCTGGCGGCGCTGAACAGCTACGAAAATGTCGTCCAGGCGATCTTCCACCACTCCCCCACGCCGCTGGGCGACAGACTCTGCGAGAAAGCCCTCGCCGCGGGCCTTCCAAAGCCCGCGACCCGGAGGGACTTGTGGTAGGGCTCTGGTGGGGCGAGCCCCACCCCGCATGCTTGCCTCGGTCACGGCCTCACGGCGGTGCCGTCGGGTCTTCGGACGGGGTCCCAGTAGCCGGGCCTTTCGGGAAGCGGGTACTTGGCGGCCAGTTCCTCGTTGAGATCGACACCAAAGCCGGGGGCTTCGTTGACGCGCATATAGCCGTTCTCCATCGTGGGGCAGCCGGGGAAGACCTCCTGGGTTCTCTCGTTGAACGTGACGCTCTCCTGGATGCCAAAGTTCCAGATGGCCAGGTCCAGGTGGGCATTGGCGGCGTGGCCGACGGGCGAGACATCGCCCGGACCGTGCCAGGCGCTGCGAACGTTGAACCACTCGCCCAGCGTTGCGATCTTGCGGGCGACACTCAGGCCGCCGACCTGCGAGATGTGCACGCGGATGAAATCGATCAGCCGCTCGGAGATCAGGCCGACCCATTCGTGCGGGCTGTTGAACAACTCTCCCATCGCGATGGGCACGCTCGTCTGCTGGCGGAGCATCTTGAAGTAGCCGATGTCCTCGGGCGAGAATGGGTCCTCGATGAAGAATGGGTGATATGGTTCCAGCCGCTTACAAAGGTTGATCGCGTCGATGGGCGGGATTCGCTCGTGGATGTCGTGGAGCAGCTCGACCTCTTTGCCAACCACGTTGCGGATGTGGTCGAACATTTCGACGGTCGCCTCGACGTACGGCCGGACTGCCATGTTTGAATCGACAGGCAGCCCGAATCCCGCATCTTTGTAGTCGGCCTTCTTCGACAGTTGCGGCGAGCCATAGCCGCCCCGCTGGATGCGGATGTGTCGGAAACCTCGCTCCATCGCCTTTTTCACGCTCTCTTCGATCTGCTTGAGATCGCTGCCGCCGCAATGCGTGTAACAATCAACTGCAAAGCGGCACTTGCCCCCGAGCAGTTGATAAACGGGCATATTGGCCCGCTTGCCCTTGATGTCCCACAGAGCCTGGTCCAAGCCACTCAGCGCGTTGTTCAGCACAGGTCCGTTGCGCCAGTAGGAACTCGTGTATGCGTTCTGCCAGAGGTCCTCGATGTTATCGACATCCCGGCCCTTGGCGAACGGGGCGAGATACTCGTTGACCGCCGCGGCAACGGTGAGCGGCCGCTGATTGAACGTGGCGCATCCAAGTCCGTAAAGTCCTGGCTCGCTCGTCTCGACCTTCACCACGCACAGCCGAATCCGCTCCGGCGCAGTCAGAACCGCCTTGATATTCGCGATCTTCAGAGGCGGTAGTCCCTGCGTCGCCTTCGAATACGTCTGAGCGACGGCGGCGTCATTCGTCGGCCGCAAAAAACCCAGCATACCCGCCGCGGCCCCGAACCCA
Organism: Sedimentisphaerales bacterium; assembly: GCA_963708075.1. Taxonomy (GTDB): domain Bacteria; phylum Planctomycetota; class Phycisphaerae; order Sedimentisphaerales; family Anaerobacaceae; genus PLanc-01. Next base: position 6,140,954 of record OY970194.1, on the reverse strand, counting down.
AACCCCTTCACCATATCACGTCGATTCATCAGATGCTCCCACCTTGATTGCGGATTGATGATTTCAGATTGCGGATTCGCTTACGACGCTAATCCGCCGTCTGCAATCCGAAATCCGCAATTGGCTTTGTTTCTTTCACAGGCTTGCGGTGCCAGTACGTGGCCAGGATGGACCCGGAGATATTCTGCCAGGGCCCGAAGATGGCCGAGGCCAAGGCGGCCTGCGGGCTCTTGAGCACGTTCATGGCTAAGAAGGAGGCCATTCCACCATTCTGCATGCCGACCTCGAACGCCACGGTCCGGCACGCGCTTTCGTTCAAGCGAATCGCCCGCGCGAGCCAGTACGCCATCAGATAACCGAGGAAGTTGTGGATCATCGACGATCCAATCAGCCAGGGTCCCACGGTCAGCAGGTCGTTTCGAGACTGGGCCGTGATGATCGCGATGATGCAGCAGATCGCCACCATGGAGACAATGGGCAGGGCCTTGTCCATCCACCGCTCGGAGGCCCTGAGCCACACGCTGACCACAAGTTTCACCAAGGTCACAATCGCGATGAGCAGCAGGCCCACGACGAGACCACCCTTCTGAAAGGAGGCGCCACCATACTGGACCAGGGTCGCCGGGACGAAACCTTGGATGGCGATGGCCAGCAGGAGCCCAGCCGCCGCCATGAGAGCCAAGGTCCAGCTCTGCCTGAAGACCTGCTGCCGGCTGTACAAGATACGATGGGCGACCACGCCCGCGATGATCGGGACGATAATAACGTTGATGATGTCGAACATCATCTTCAGGAATTGGACCTCGACGAACGCGCCGGCCAGGACCTTCATCCAGAGCGGCGTCATGATCGGTGCGGCCAGGGTAGTGAACGAGGTGATCGTCACCGATAGCGCGACGTCCCCGCCCGCCAGATAGGCCATCACATTCGAGGCGACGCCGCTCGGACAGCAGCCGATCAAGACGACACCGGCCGCGATTTCATTGCTGAAACCGAAAGCCTTGGCCAGCGTGAAACCAACCAGAGGCATGATCGTGAATTGCAGGAAGAAGCCGATGAAGACCGGCCAGGGCATCTTGAGGACCCGCGTGAAGTCGGCCAGGCTCAGGGTCGTGCCCATGCCGAACATGATAATCTGAATCAACGGGCTTATCAGACTCTTCAATTCATACGAGCCCCACACCGTGAAGCCTTGAGGATAGAACATCGAGGCGGCAACGAATGCGAAGACCCAGACCGTAAAAGCATAGCTCTTCAGGAAATGGTGGCCCATGCAGAACAACGCAAGTGATGCCAGCGCCCCCACCACAAATGGCCCGACCTCGGACCGGTAGCCCATCACAAGCATCACAATCGCTGTCACCGCCAGAAGGACTGAGAGCCACGCGAGGTATTTCGACGCCCGTAACCTATCTGCCATCGTTCAGGACTCCAAAACGCAGAGAGAATGTACCCTGGTCGTCACGTGCCCTATAGTCTTACTGCAATAGGGTCCAACCGGCAACGCAAAAACTCGTCCGATCTTGCATGCCGCATACACGGGAGGATTGTGACAAAGGCGTGTCTGCAGGCCGTGCTGTGCACACTGATCTTTGCGCTAACACCCGAACCGCCAATGCAAAGACAAATGGTGTGCACAGCACAGCCTGCAAAGTTGCGAAATCACGTTTCGACGGGGGCTTCGTCCTGGATGTAGTCTCGCGGCCGGTACCACCGCGCGACCGGGATGAAGAGCACCGCCGCGGCAAGCATCGCGATCACAAAGAACCAGTAGTAGCCCGGCCCCGAGAGTTTGCTCGTGCCGTCCTCGTTGCGGATGAACCAGTTGACGACAGCGGTGAACGCGTTGCCCAGGGAAATGGACAGGAGGAAGATCGCCTGAACGAGCGACTTCATCTCCTTCGGCGCCTGGGTATAGGAGAACTCCAGGGCGGTGATCGAGACCATGATCTCGGCGGCCGTCAGAAACACATAAGCGAGGCCCTGCCAGCCGAGACTCGGCTTGAACCCGCCGGCGATCCGCATCTCGATCCATGCGGAGACGACGAACGACAAGGCGGTGACGAACAGGCCGATGGCAATTTTTCGGAGCGAGGTGAGAGGCACGACCTTCTCGATGGCCGGATAGATCGCGTAGGAGAACAGGGGAATCATGGCCATGACCAGTACGGCGTTGATCGCCTGCGGCCACTCGGGCAACCAGGTGAACCCGAGCCATCGCAGGTTCATGCTCCGGGCCTGCAGGACCCAGGCCGATTGCGACTGGTTGTACAGGGCCCAGAACATCAGAATGAACACATAAATCAGCGAGAGCCTGCCGATCACCCTGAGCCCTTCGCTACTGAAGGTCTGTCTGAGGAATCGCGAGCCGGCGGGCGGAATGTGGACGAGCTTCCTTCGGCCCGTCCAGTAAGCGACTGTGGCCACGATCATGAGGGCCGCCGGGACGCCGAATGCCGCGAACGGGCCGGACCGATGCAGCAGCCACGGGCACAGGAACATGGAAATGGCGGCGCCGAGATTAATGGCAAAGTAGAACCATCCGTAGAACTTGGATAGCAGGTGCTTATTCATCTCCCCGAACTGGTCGCCCACATTCGCGGCGACACAGGGCTTGATGATCCCCGAGCCAACCGCCGTCAGGATCAGGCCCAGCCCAAGGCCCAGACGCGTATCGTCCACAGTCATCGCGATCAGCCCGACGCAGTAGGCCAGCGAAAAGTAAATGATGGTCCTGTACTTAGCCAGCCAGATATCGGAGATCAATGCCCCCACGAAGGGCAGAAAATACGCGGCGGAAGTGAACCAGTGAAACCACTCCGTCGCCTGCTCGTCGCTGAGGACGCCGGCCGGGCCCCTCAGGAAGGATGTCATGAAGACCACGAGGATCGAAGTCATGCCGTAGAAGGCAAAACGTTCCGCCGCTTCGTTGACGAAGATGTACGGGATGCCGGGCGGCATCTTTTTCGTGGGCAGCGGTGCGGTCACGTATTCGCGTCGGGCCATGTTCGTTCCGTGTTGCTCCTGTACCATCCTTGCTCATCGAGCAGGCCGTCCCCCTAACCAATTGCCGGCCATAATACCCGTACCGCCCACAAGCATCAAACAAATCCCGATGCTACCCCCAAGTGGTCGGGCAGCGGCCTTGCCTTGGCGACGGGGAGGTGATAGTATCTGGCGGACGTAAAGGAATACAGGCATACGCCGTGAGGGGCAAGGAGATGCAATGAAGTATGCGCCGATCCTGATCGCGACAATTCTATTCTCGGCCGCAGGATTTGCCGGCCAGCCGCAGGACCCGATCCACACGCCGGACGCGAGAATGCTGCGGTTCCCGGATGTCAGCAAGGACGAGATCGTCTTCGTCTATGCGGGCGACTTGTGGATCGTCGCGAAACAAGGCGGCACAGCCCGGCGGCTCAGCTCGCCCAAGGGGCAGGAAATGCTCCCGAAGTTCTCGCCGGACGGCTCGCTCATCGCCTTCAGCGGCAACTATGACGGCAATACGGACATCTACACCATCTCGGCCCAGGGCGGCGCACCCAGCCGGCTGACCCACCATCCCGATACGGACATGGTCGTGGAATGGTATCCGGACGGCAAGGACATCCTCTACCGGTCCACGATGGCCAGCCCGTCGATGCGATTCAATCGGTTCTTCAAGCAACCGGTGGAGGGCGGCCTGCCGCAGACGCTGCCCCTGCCCTACGCCGAACTGGCAAGCTTCAGCCCCGACGGCACGCGCATGGCCTTCCAATTCATCTCCTGCGAGTTCCGCACGTGGAAGCGCTACCAGGGCGGCATGGCCAGCGATCTGTGGCTCTATGACTTCGTCAACAATACCTCGGAGAAAATCACGGACTTCGCGGGCACCGACGCCGTGCCGATGTGGCACGGAGATACGATCTACTTCATGTCCGACCGGGATGGGCACAAGAGGCTCAACCTCTGGGCGTATGATCTCAAGACGAGAAAGACCCGGCAGGTCACGAATTTCACGGACTACGACGTGAAGTGGCCAAGCATTGGGCCTGATGCGATCGTCTTCGAGAACGGCGGCGCGCTGCACCTGCTGGACCTGGCCACGGAGAAATCGCAGCCGTTGAAGATCCGCGTTCCCTGCGACCTGCCGCAGACGCGCCCGGTGCTCAAGAGCGTCTCAGATCGCATCGAGAGCTGCTTACTCTCCCCCAGCGGCAAACGGGCGATTTTCGAGGCTCGGGGCGAGCTGTTCACCGTGCCCGAGAAACACGGCAGCGTGCGCAACCTGACCAATACCTCGGGCATCGCGGAGCGATACCCAACCTGGTCGCCGGATGGCAAGCACATCGCGTACTTCTCCGATAAAACCGGCGAGTACGAGCTGTACATCCGCCCGGGCGACGGCAAGGGTCAGGAGAAGCAGATCACGCAAGGTGGCACGGCCTTCCGCTACCTGCCCATCTGGTCCCCCGACAGTAAACAGGTCGCCTTCAGCGATAAGACAGGCAGCCTGTTCCTCGTCGAGATCGACAGCGGTGAAATCAAGTTCGTCGACAAGGATGAGTGGGAAGAAATGGAATCCTACGGCTGGTCGCCCGACAGCCGCTGGCTCACCTACTCCAAACGCGGGGCCAACCGCAACGGCAACATCGCAGTCTATGATGTCAACGAGGGCACGGTCCGGCAGGTCACCAGCGACTTCTACGACAACACGGGTCCTGTTTTCGACGCCGGCGGCAAATACCTGTTCTTCCGCTCCAACCGGGCGTTCAATCCCGTTTATGGCGACATGGACGCGACGTGGATCTACCCGAATTCGACGCGGGTGTACGCCGTGACGCTGCAAAAGGACATCGAGTCGCCGCTGGCGCCTCGCAGCGATGAGGAGGAAGGCAAGAAGGACAAGGATAAAAAGGACCAGAAGGACGAAAAGGACGAGGAAAAGAAGGCCGATCCGAACGCGCCTGAGGAGAAGAAGAAAGACAGTGAGAAGGATGAAAAGGCGGAGAAAAAGGTCGAGCCGGTCAAGATCGACTTTGATGGTTTTGAAGGCCGTGTCGTCGAGCTGCCCATCCAGGCGGGCCGAATCGGGGCACTACACAGCGTCGAAGGCAAGCTGCTATTCCTGCGACGGCTGCCGGAAGGAGCGGGCAAGCCGGGTGAGCCGTCGGGCAAGCTGCTCTACTACGACCTGAAGGAACGCGAGGAGAAGACGGTTATCGACGGCATCGGCAACTATGAGGTATCCGCCGATGGCAAGAAGGTCCTCTACGAGAGCCGGTCCACATACGGCATCATCGATATCGCCGAGAACAAGAAAGTCGGCGACGGCAAGATCGCCTCGGGCGACCTCAAAGCCTGGATCAATCCACAGGAGGAATGGCGGCAGATGTTCGCGGAGGCCTGGCGAATTCAGCGGGACTACTTCTACGATCCCGGCATGCACGGCGTCGATTGGAACGCGACCAGGGACCGCTATGCCGCCCTGCTGCCCTACATCGTGGACCGGGAAGATCTCAACTATGTGATCGGCGAGATGATCGCAGAGTTGAACTGCTCGCACACCTACGTCCGTGGCGGCGACATGGAACAGCCGTCACGCCTGGCCGTCGGCCTGCTCGGCTGCGACTTCGAGCCGGATAAGAAGGCCAATGCCTATCGTATCAGCAAGATCTACAGGGGTGCTGCGTGGGATGCTGAAGTCCGCTCGCCGTTATGCTGCCCCGGCGTGGATGTGCGCGAGGGCGACTACCTGCTGGCCGTCAACGGCCGGCGGGTGGACACCGCCATGGACCCCTGGGCCGCGTTCCAGGGTCTCGCCGACGAGACGGTGCGGCTGACGATCAGCCACACGGCGGACGTGAACGATACGAATGATGTCCTGGTCCAGCCGATGTCGAGCGAATTTCGCCTCCGCAACCTCGCCTGGATCGAGGGCAATCGCAGGAAGGTCGAGGAGGCCACACAAGGCCGCGTCGGGTACATCTACGTGCCGGACACAGGCAGGAACGGCCAGAATGAGCTTGTCCGGCAGTTCACACCCCAATGGGGCAAGGACGCCCTCATCATCGACGAGCGATTCAACAGCGGCGGCCAGATCCCCGATCGGTTCGTCGAGTTGCTCCGGCGCCCGACCTACAACTACTGGGCCCGGCGTGACCACAGGGATTGGCAGACACCATCGGTTTCGCATACCGGGCCGAAAGTGATGCTCATCAACGGCTGGTCCGGCTCGGGCGGTGACGCGTTCCCATATTACTTCCGTGAGGCCGGGCTCGGGCCGCTGGTGGGCACGCGGACCTGGGGCGGCCTGATCGGCATCAGCGGCAATCCGCAACTGATCGATGGCGGCTTCGTCTCAGCCCCGACGTTCGGCATATACAATGACAACGGCTGGACGGTCGAGGGCTACGGCGTCGATCCCGACTACGAGGTCGAGAACGCTCCGCATGAGCTGGTGGCCGGACACGACCCGCAACTCGAGAGAGGAATCAGCGTGGCTCTCAAGCTGCTGGACAAGGAGCCGCCAAAGAGGCCCAAGAAGCCGGCGTATCCAAATCGCTCGGCCGATGCGAACTGATCTGGCCGGCAGAATGAAGACAATGGCTAGTACTGCGCATCTTGAACTTGTGGCGGGTGGCAGCGGCAAGCGCCAGCTTGCCGATGGCGTCTGTGTATGCAAGGACCATCGGCAAGCTCCGCAGGCTTCGCTTGCCGCTGCCACCCATTGTTCGTCGCCTTGACCGGGGCGCAGAGTATGGGAATAGCAAGTCGGCTTTAGGGAGTGCGACAAAATGAGAAACTGGTACGTAGCGATGGGATTGCTTGCGATGGGACTGACCACGCAGGGGTATGCTCTGAATGAGAAGGAGACTCAATTGAAGGACTTCATCACCGCACACGTCGAGAAGATCAAGCCCATGGAAAAGCAGATGAACCTGGCTTGGTGGGATGCGGCGGTCACGGGCGACCCGAAGGCGTACGACCGCAACAGCGAGCTGACCCTGCAGCTTCGCCAGGTGTACAGCAACCCGAGTGAGTTCGCGTCGCTCAAGGGGTTCAAAGAATCGGGTCAGATCGCCGACCCCCTGCTCGCCCGGCAGTTGACGGTGCTCTACAACGCCTACCTGTCGAACCAGATCGAGCCGGACCTGCTCAAGCAGATCGTCGAGCTGGGCACGCAGATCGAGAAGAACTTCAGCACGTCCCGCGGTTCCATCGACGGCAAGAAAGTCACCGACAACGAGATCAAGGGCATCCTCAAGAGCGAGACGGATTCCGCCAAACGGGAGAAGGCGTGGCTGGCGAGCAAGCAGGTCGGGCAGGTCGTCGCGGCGGACCTGGTCCGGCTGGTCAAGCTGCGCAATGAGGCCGCTCGCAAGCTCGGCTTCGACAACTACCACACGATGGCCCTGGCCACCGGCGAGCAGGATGTCAAAGAGTTGGACAAGATCTTCAACGAGTTGTACGAGCTGACCAACAAGCCCTTCGCCGCGTTGAAGGCTGACCTGGACCGCACGCTGGCCAGGAAGTATGGCATCAAGCCCGACAAGCTGATGCCCTGGCACTACCATGACCCGTTCTTCCAGGAGACGCCGATGGTCTATGACCTCGACCTCGACACCTACTATAAGGACAAGGACGTCAAGAAGCTGGCCGAAGGCTTCTACGCGGGCATCGGCCTGCCGGTCGAGGCGATCCTGGCCAATAGTGACCTTTATGAGAAAGAGGGCAAGAACCCCCACGCGTTTTGCACGCACATCGACCGCGAGGGCGACGTGCGAGTCCTGTGCAATCTCAAGAACGATGAATACTGGATGGAGACGATCCTGCACGAGCTGGGCCACGGCGTGTACGACAAGTACCTCGATTACAGTACGCCGTACCTGCTCCGCTCTCCGGCCCATGCCTTCACGACCGAGGCAATGGCCATGTTCTTCGGCCGGCTCAGCCGCAATCCCGCCTGGATGCAGCAGACGCTCGGCCTGTCCAAGGCCCAGCAAGCCGAAATCGAGAAGGTCAGCGGCAAGTACGCCCAGCTCAAGCAGCTCATCTTCGCCCGCTGGGCCATGGTCATGTACAACTTCGAGAAAGGACTGTACGCCAATCCCGACCAGGACCTGACGGCCCTGTGGTGGAGCCTCGTCGAGAAGTACCAGCTTGTGAAACGGCCGGCCGGCCGGACCGATCCGGACTGGGCCGCCAAGATTCACTTCTCCGCCGCCCCATGCTACTACCACAACTACATGCTCGGCGAAATGCTGGCCTCGCAACTGCACCACCACGTCGTCTCGAAGGTGCTCGCCCTCAAGTCGGACAAGAACGTCAGCTACATCGGCCAGGAAAAGGCCGGCCAATTCTTGAGAGAGAACGTCTTCCACGCCGGCAACCTCTACCCGTGGAACAAGATGATCGAACGCGCCACCAGCGAGCCGCTCACAGCCAAGTACTTCGTGCAACAGTTCGTGAAGTGACAATGAGCACGCCGAATTGACAGGCCAAAAGGTTAAGGAGATCGATACAGAATGGATAGACTGAACAACTCACTTCCCGAAATCACAATCAAAGGCGTGATCCTGGGCATGCTGCTGGCGGCGATCCTGGCGGCGGCCAACGCCTACCTAGGCCTGTTTGCCGGCATGACGGTATCGGCCACGATCCCCGCGGCGGTCATCTCCATGGGCGTCCTGCGGTTCTTCAAACGCAACAACATCCTCGAAAACAACATCGTGCAGACCTGCGCCAGCGCCGGCGAAGCCATCGCCGCCGGCTGTATCTTCACGCTGCCGGCCCTGATTCTGCTGGGGACCTGGCAGACGTTCGACTACAAGTGGGTCACGATCATCGCCGGCTTCGGCGGCGTGCTCGGCGTGCTCTTCACCATCCCGCTGCGGCGAAGTTTCATCGTGGGAAGCGAGCTGCAGTTCCCCGAGGGCATCGCCACGGCCAAGGTCCTGGAGAGCGGCCAGATGGGTCCGGAGGGCCTTCGCCAGATCGTCCGCACCGGCCTGGCCGGCGGATTATTCAAGGTGTTCGGCGACCTCGTGGGCCTGTGGCCCGAGAGACTCCAGGTCAGCCGGGCCATCGGCTCGAGTGTCACGGCGTTTGGCGTGACGCTCAGTCCGGCCCTGCTCGCTGTCGGCCTGATCGTCGGGCTCAATATCGGCATCCTGATGTTCCTCGGCGGCGCCTGCAACTGGCTGATCGCCATCCCCATCTATTCGCACTTCCACCCCAAGCCCGAGGATCTCTCCGTGGCCGCCTGGGCGGATCAGATCTGGAGGGACCAGACGCGATACATCGGCGTGGGCGCCATGCTCGTTGGCGGCCTGTGGACTGTCTTCAAGATGCGAAAGACCCTCCTCAAGGGCGTCACCAGCGGCCTGCAGGCGTATCGCACGGTCGATGGCGCCGGCCAGGCCGTAACGGAAATCCCACGCACAGAGCGCGACCTGCCCATGAAATGGATTCTCATCCTGATGGTCCTGTCGGTGATTCCGCTATTCTTCGTGTACCACGCCTTTGTTCAGAGACTGCCCGTGTCCATAGCGATGGCCGTGCTCATGCTCATCGCCGGGTTTGCCTTCTCCGCCGTGGCCGGGTACATGGCGGGCCTTGTTGGATCGAGCAACAACCCGATCTCCGGCGTCACGATTACCACCATCGTGTTCTCCGCCTTTTTCCTGATGCTCCTGATCGGCAAGGGGGCGCCCATCGGTCCGGCGGCGGCCATTGTAATCGGCGCCGTGGTCTGTTGCGCCGCCTCCATTGCGGGGGACAATCTGCAGGACCTCAAGACCGGCTACATCGTCGGCGCCACGCCTTGGAAGCAGCAGGTCATGCTGGGCATCGGCACCCTCACGGGCGCCGCCGTGATCGCCCCGGTGCTCACGCTGTTGCAGCACGCTTACGGCTTTGCGGGCCAGGCCGCTCCGGCAGCCAGACCGCTGCCCGCGCCACAGGCCAACGTCATGGCCGCCGTCGCCAAGGGCGTCTTTCAAGGCGGGCTGCCCTGGACGTTCATCTTTATCGGTATGGGGGTCGCCGTCAGTCTGATCGTCCTCAACGCGATCCTCGAACGCAAAGGCAGCACCTTCCGCACACCGGTCCTTGCGGTGGCCATCGGTTTTTACCTGCCATTTTCTCAATCGGTGACGATCTTCATCGGCGGCGCTATCGCGACAATCGTCAAGCGAGCTCTCGTCAGATTGCGGGCAAGCAAGGAGGCGCAGGAAGATTCCGAGCAAAGAAGCGTGCTTTTCGCCTCCGGCTTGATCACCGGCGAGGCCTTAATGGGCATTATCGTCGCAATCCCCGTCGTGCTCATGAAGAGCCGAGGATTGGAGCTTCCGCTCACGAGCCTCTGGCAGCAGAAAGCAGCCTCATTCCTGCCGACGCTGCGCACGTGGATTGGAACCAGCGGCGCCTGGATCGGCCTGATTGTCCTCTTGGCGATCGCCCTCTGGGCCTACCGTGCCAGTCGCCCCGGTCGCAGCAGCCAATAGCTCGCGCGTCCTACACCTTTGCATGATTCAGACAAGCAGGGGTATAAGTCCCTCGGACAATCGGAGTACTAAGCATTTCCCTGTAGCCGAATTATGCATGCTCAGGGTAGAATAGCGCTTCGATTGAACTGATATGAGTGTGAATGCATCCGCTTTGACTGGGAGGATACAGGAGAATGACGGATCGAATTGAGAGCTACATCGACGCGAATCGCGGTCGCTTTATCGAAGAGCTCAAGCAGTGGATGCGGTTCCCCTCGGTCAGCGCGCAGCGCGACCATGACGGGGACACGCGGGCCTGCGCCGAATGGCTGAGGGACCATCTCAAGGGCCTGGGCTTCGAGGCGCAACTGGTGGACATCGGCGGCCAGCCGATCGTGCGGGCGTCCAAGAAGGGCAAGAGCCCGCGCCGCGTGATGATCTACGGGCATTATGATGTCCAGCCGGAGGATCCGATCGATCAGTGGGAGACGCCGCCCTTCGAGCCGACGGTCAAGGGCGACACCCTGTACGGCCGCGGGGCCACTGACGACAAGGGACAGGTCTTCACCCATGTCAAGGCCGTCGAGAGCCTGATCAAGACCGAGGGACAGCTTCCCTGCGAGGTTATCTTCCTGCTCGAGGGCGAGGAGGAGTCCGGCGGCGATGCCCTGGGCCGCTACGTCAAGCAGGCCAGGGCCGAGCTGAAGCCCGATGCCATCGTCGTCTCCGACACAACCATGTACGACAAGAACACCCCCGCGATTACCTATGGTCTTCGCGGCATTGTCGCCTTTGAATTCACCGTGAAGGGCCCATCGACAGACGTCCATTCCGGCGCCTACGGCGGCGCCATCGCCAATCCCGCCATGGTCGTCGCCCAGATCCTGGCCCAATGCGTCTCGCGGGACGGTAAGGTCCTGATCCCGCATTTTTACGATGATGTCGCGCCCCTGGAGGACTGGGAACGCGAGGGCTTCCGCAAACTCAATTTCGATGAGGAGGGCCTTGCCCGCGAGTTGAGCATCCCCAGCCTGCACGGCGAACCCGGCTACAGCGCGTTGGAGCGGCTCTGGGCCCGGCCCACCTTCGAGATCAACGGCATCTTCGGCGGCTACCAGGGCCAGCGATCCAAGACGATCATCCCTGCCTCCGCCACGGCCAAGCTCAGTGTCCGACTCGTCCCCCACCAGGACCCCGACCGAATCCGGGACGTGGTCTTCGAGCATATCCGGTCCGTCTGCCCGGACACCGTTCGCCTGGAGCTCACGCAATTCGGAGCCAGCCCGCCGGTGCTGTTCGACGTGAACAATCCGATCATCCGCGCCTCGCAGGAAGCCCTGCGCCGCGGGTTCGGTCACGACGCGGTGTTCATTCGCTGCGGCGGCTCGATCCCCGTGGTCAACACCTTCGTGGAGCAACTCGGCTGCCCGGTGATCCTGATGGGCTTCGGCCTCGACAGCGACCGGCCGCACGGACCCAACGAGCATTTCAGCCTCGACAGTTTCATCCGAGGCACCAAGGCCGCCGCCCATCTCCTCCGAACGATCTGAGGATATGCCAAAAGACCGATCTCGCTCTTATGCCGGGAATGCCTTTCTTATCGGACTGGCCTGGGTAGCTCGACCATATACTGATCCAATACTAAAATGTGACAAGTTAGTATTTGCAGGGGGCAAGCCGGCGATTTACCAAGATGACGTAGTTCAGGCGGCGGGGGATTCATCCGCATGCCCGCCTCGTCAAGCTTGTCGTGCTACGATCTTCCTGGTTGGTGAAGGAGACCCCAATGAAGAAGTACGAGTACAAGATTCATTATCTGAAACTCGAAACCGGCAAGCCGAATGAAGGGCAAATACTCGACACCCTGAATCGGTTCGGCAGTGAGGGCTGGCGTCTCAACCGCTTGTATGGAGAAGTCAGTCTTCGAGCGCTGGCGTCCTGGAAAGGCGGCCTGAACATGCTCCTGGAGCGAGAGATCACCGAATGAGGTGATGCATTTTGCCGTGGATGGTCACACGCTAAGTAAGTGGAGGCTGGATATGCGGACGGTTCGGTTTGGGATCATTGGCTGTGGAATGATGGGGCGGGAGTTTGCCAGTGCGGCGGCGCGATGGCTGCACCTGCCGGAGATGACGGTTCGGCCGGAGATCGTGGCCATCTGCAACCGCACGCTTGTGACGCCAAAAGTCGACTGGTTCAAACAGCATGTCCCGACTATCCGGCAGGTCACGAATGACTATCGCGAGCTGTTGAAGAATCCCGAGATCGAGGCGGTGTACATCGCCGTGCCACACAATTTGCATGAGGAATTCTTCATCGCCGCCCTGGAGGCGGGCAAGCACCTGATGGGCGAGAAACCCTTCGGCATCGACCTGAGAGCCAACGATGCGATTCTGGCCGCAGTCCGCAGGCATCCCAAATGCTTCGTCCGGTGCGCGTCGCAGTTTGTCTTCTTTCCCGCGGTCCAGCGGATTGGCCGGATGATCGACGCGGGGGCGTTCGGCCGGATCATCGAGGTCAATGCGGGCTTCCTGCACAGCAGCGACCTGAATCCGCAGAAGCCCATCAACTGGAAACGCATGGTCGAGTACAACGGGCAGTACGGCGTTATGGGCGATCTCGGGCCGCACCCGTGCACCATCCCTCTGCGGGCCGGCTGGCTGCCGCGAAACGTGCGGGCGGTCCTGTCCAACATCGTGCGCGAGAGGCCGGACGGCCGGGGAGGAATGGTCCCGTGCGAGACATGGGACAACGCGACGCTGCTGTGCGAGGCCGAGGACCCGGCGTCGAAAAGCGACTTTCCTTTCAGCCTGCGGATCGATCGCATCTCGCCGGGCGAGAAGAACAACTGGTATATCGAGATTTACGGGACCCGGGCGAGCGTCAAATACAGCCTCAAGGACGCCAACGCACTGGAACTGCTCGAATATGAGGTCGGCGGCGAGCAGGCGTGGCGGCGGATCGACATGGGTCACGAAGTAACGTTCCCATCGATCACGGGCGACATATTTCAGTTCGGCGTCTGCGACGCGATCCTTCAGATGTGGGCAGCGTTCCTCTATGAGCTCGACATGGGCAAGCCGCTCGCCCGATTCGCAGGCTGCGCCACGCCCGAAGAAAGCGTCACCTGGCACAAGCTCTTCACCGCCGCCCTTGAATCCCAGGCCAGCGGCAGCACAGCCGGAATAATCGACCGATAGCCACAAGTACCCCCGGCAAAACAAAATCTTGCAGATTGTGCAAATTCGGCTATGTACAATCTGCATAGTACCGGATATGATTTGTCCTGACGGGCTCTACGACGCCGAGGAGTCCGTTCGACGCAGAACCAACCGCAGGGGGTACACCATGGCCAGGGAACGGAGGCCGGAAAAGACCGATGAGGGGGATCGGACACTTGCGCAGTTGAATCCAGCCGCCTTGAATGAGCGATTGCTCAATGCCATCCTTTCGATCAGCCGGTGCGCGACACTCGATGAAGCACTCGAGCCTTTGCTCGACGCCGCGCTGGATGTCACGCAGATGGATGGAGGTGGCGTCTACTGGGTGGAGGGCGATGTCGCCGTGCTCCGCCATCACCGGGGTCTGCCGGAGGCATTCATCCGCGAAGTGACGCACATGTCGCTGAGGCCCCCACCAGTCCAAACTCTGCTCGGCCAACGAGAACCCATCGAGCTGGCCGAGATCTCTTCGGTCATGCGGGAACTCTTCCACAAGCATGGGATACAGCATGCGTTCTCTTTTCCATTGCGGGCGAGCGGAATTCTCTTTGGCTTCCTCAACGTCGCCTCCCTCCGGGTCGAGCCGCCTGAAAGAGCGGATATTCAAGGTCTCTGGGTCCTGGTGCACGAAATCGAATCGTTGTTCGGCCGGCTCTACAGCGAAAAAACGCTGCGGGAAAGCGAAGAACGATACAAGAGCCTTTGGGAATGCGCCCTCGACGGTATCGCGCTCTATGAATTGCCTGTCTCATCGCGGAAGGGAAGATTCATCGATGTGAACGATGGCGTCTGCCGGATGTTGGGCTATGCACGCGAGGAGTTTCTGAAATTATCTCTGTTTGATCTTGTAGAGGATGGCACAAGAGAGAGGATTCTGGAACTCATTGGAAAGGTCCGACAGTCGGGCAGGATTTCGTTTGAGATCACTGGCGTCGCAAAGGATGGCCGGCGCATCCCTGTCGAAATCAATGCAAGCCTCGTCCAATTTGGCGACCGTCCTGTAGCGCTTGCGATCGTTCGCGACGTGACGGAGCGCAGGCGGGCCGCCGAAGCGCTGCATGAGAGCGAAGAGCGATTCCAGGCGTTCATGAACAACTCCCCGGCCATTGCGTGGATGAAGGATGTGAAAGGCCGATACGTATACCTCAGCGAAGCCTACGAGAGACGTTTCGGCGTGCGGCTCGAAGATTGGCGTGGAAAGACGGATCTTGAGCTTTGGCCGCAAGAGGTGGCAAACGAGTTCCGCAAAAATGATCTGGAGGTACTCAGCACCGGCCGACCTCTTGAGGTCGTGGAAGAGAGTCCTTCTCCCGACGGCCGGCGATGCTGCTGGTGGAACTTCAAGTTCCCCTTCGACGACGCCTCCGGCAGGAAATTCGTCGGAGGGATCGGTGTGGACATCACGCAGCGAAAACAGATGGAAACCATGCTGCAACAGGCGAATGAGCGACTGGAGGAGCAAGTACAGGCGCGAACCACGCAGTTGAACCAAACGGTTGACCGGCTGCAAGCGGCGATGGAGGAGCTGACGCACCGCGCCGGCCAGCTTCAGAAACTGACGCTGGAGCTCTCACAGGCGGAAGAGTGTGAACGAAGGCGGCTGGCCGAGTTTCTCCACGACGACCTGCAACAGATCCTCGCGGCGGCAAAATTCCACCTGGGCATCCTCGCCGGCCGGATTGAGAGCGACGAGGAGGCTCAGGAGATCCTGGAGCAAACCAAACAGATGCTCAAGGACGCGATCGAGAAATCGCGAAGCCTGTCACACGAGCTGGGGCCGCCCCTGCTATACAGTGGCAGACTGGACGCCATCTTCGATTGGCTGGCGGGTCAGATGGAAAGTAAGCACGGGCTGACGGTCCGCGTAGAAATCCGCGGCCGCACCGACTCAGATTCCGAAGCGGTAAGGAGTTTCGTGTACAGGGCGGCGAGAGAGATCCTGTTCAACGCCGTCAAGCATGCGCAAGTGCGGGAGGTCAGGCTGCGATTGCAGCGAGTGCGTGATGAATTATGGCTGATCCTTTCCGACAAGGGCCGGGGATTCGATGTGGCGTCGCTTGCGGAGACAGCCGGTTCCGGGTTGTTGACCATCCGCGAGCGTGCCGAGCTGCTCGGCGGTCGAATGAAAATCAAAAGCGCCCCGGGCAGAGGCAGCATATTCTTCATCGCAGTCCCTGATGCCGTCGCCACAGCCCGATGACCGCCTGAAACGAGCGGCCAATATAGGTCCCATGGGTCCTACTCGTCCTATGGGTCTTATCCCTGCGGGCTTCACGCCTTGGGCGGGTCGAACTGTGGGACCTTGAGGCGCTCGCCGCCTTTGAGGGCGGACTGGTGGGCGACGACGCCGGGGACAGTCATCGCCAGGGCTTCGTAGATGTTCACCAACGGGTCACGGTTCTCGAGGATCGCTGAGACGAACTCGTTGGCCAGGGGCCCGTGGGAGCCGCCGTGTCCGCCGGCGGGCATGCCGGGCGGAAGCGCCGGACGGTCCAGGTCGGGCAACTGCTTCATCACGCCCTGGTACTTCATCTCATTCATCCAGCCTTTCTCGCCGAAGACCCTGCCGGTCTCGACGATGGCCCCCTGGACGCCCTTGCACATGAGCATGCGGGACGAGCCGCCCTCGCTCGTCTCGAACAGGGCGACCTCATCGGTAAACGGGTTTCCGTACTTGTTCGCATCAGGCCGGCACTCAGGGTATCCGGCGTTGAAGCCGATGGCGGAGACGGAGGTGAGCCGCTTGCCGGTGACGCCGACGTAATAGGCCGTCGAGTGCGTGGGATACCACATGGGCGGCAGGCCGATCCGCCAGCCCTTGAACGAATCGATGGGCGTCGGGCTGAAGTGATAGTACTCGCCCTCGGAGTACACGAGCCTGCCGAACCCGCCCGCGCGATAAATCTGCCGCATGGCGCAGCAATCCTCGCGGTAGCAGCTTGTCTCGGCCATCATGTACTTGAGTCCGGTCTTCTTGACGGTCTCCAAAAGCTTCTCGGCGTCTTCAATGGATCCGAGCACCGCCGGCACAGCGGTCATCACGTGCTTGCCGTGATCGAGGACCTCCATGCAATGTCGCGCGTGACTGGCCGCGTCGGTCGCCACGAACACCGCCTCGATCTTCGGGTCTTTCACCAACTCCTCCAGGGACTCATACGACTTGGAGCAGCGGCAGGCCTCCATCAGGCCCTTGCACCGTTGCGGGATCAGGTCGCTCACGGCGACGATCTCGACATTCGGGTGGTCCTGGAAGCCGAACGCTGCCCCGAACTGGCACACGCCGTAGCCGACGATCCCCACGCGCACCTTGCGGTCGGAGACGGGTTCCCACTTCTTCTGCCCCTGTTCCTGCGCCCCGACTGCACGTACGGCCAGACCACTTGCGGCGACCGCTCCCAGCGAGGCCATTCCCAATTTCTCCAGGAACTCGCGCCGATACATGGGATGCACGTGAGGATTCATAGACCAGCCTCCCTTAAGGTTTTTCCTATATCTTCCGGCAGCCGCGACGCCCGAAAGCCGCCTGCAACTGTTTAAGCTATTCTACCGGCGATGCTTCATCCGCGCCAACTGTTCGACGACAGCAGATCGATCAAACAATTGCCTTGCACCGGCTGTATAAACCTTTAGCGTTGATGCAGTAATGTGAAAGGCTTAATCATGCGTCGCAACAGGCATCCACGTACGAGAGAGGGCATGGCCTTCGCGGCCGCCCTGGCAGGAGTTGTGCTGACGATGGGAACCGCCTTGCCGGCCGCACGACCGACCAGCGCCATGCCACAAGCCACCGGGGGAGTGATCCTCGATGACTATCTCGCCGCAATCATCGCGATGGCCGCGGCAGGCAGCAGCCCCACCTCGAATATCGCCATCGACGATACGACCCTTTACAGAGGGCAGGAGAGTTACGCAAAGATGAAGAAACTCACACCTCAAGAAGAACAGGTAATCGTCCGTAAAGGCACCGAGCCGCCATTTTCCGGCAAATACTATCAGCATTTCGAGAAGGGCGTCTACACCTGCGCGCGGTGCGGGGCCGAGTTGTTCGAATCATCGAGCAAGTTCCGCTCGGATTGCGGCTGGCCGAGTTTCGACGACCAGATCCCCGGGGCGGTCAAACGCCAGCGCGACCGCGACGGCAGGCGGACCGAGATTCTCTGCACCAACTGCGGCGCTCACCTGGGACACCTGTTCCGCGGCGAACGCCTCACGCCTAAGAACGCCCGCTACTGCGTGAACTCGATCTCGATGGACTTCATCCCCGCCGAGCAGCGAATGCAGAAGGCAATGGCGCAGGCCGCAGCGGTGCCCGCCTCGAATCCGCAATCCGCAATTCCCAATCCCCAATCGCAAGGCCGGGCTCTCTTCGCCTCCGGCTGCTTCTGGGGCACGGAGTACTACATGCAACGGGCCCCCGGCGTGATCTCCACGACCGTGGGCTACACGGGCGGGCGGACGGAGAACCCGACCTACAAGCAGGTCAGCACCGGCCGGACCGGCCATGCCGAGACAGTCGAAGTGATCTTCGACCCTTCGAAGACCAGCTACGAGCAACTGGCCAGGCTCTTCTTCGAGACGCACGACTTCACGCAGTTGAACCGCCAGGGCCCGGACATCGGCACGCAGTACCGCTCGGCCATCTTCTATCTTGACGATGAGCAGAAGCAGATCGCCCAGGACCTCGTCAAGCAGTTGCGGAAGAAAGGTTTCAGCGTGAAGACGCAGATCACCAAGGCCGGCAAATTCTGGCCCGCCGAGGACTACCACCAGGACTACTACAACACGACCGGCAAAACCCCCTACTGCCACGTGTACCGCAAGATCTTCGAAGACCAGCCTGCCAATGTCCCGGCGCCGGCCCGGTAGATTGGCGAGCGGGTTGAGAACCCTACGAGTCTTGTCATCCTGAGCGTAGCGAAGGATCTGGGCTGAGCGCGGGAACAAGCATTGGTCACGGTCGCTGCCCAGATGCTTCACTTCGTTCAGCATGACAAATGGGCGTCACTCCCCCACGAAATGTGGTCGCACACGCCATCTTCGTGCCACGAACCAGGTAGTTGCGAGCGTGGCGGGCAGGCTGTACCATAGTGAGGCAGGGTATTGCCGGCGTCGTACGAGACAGGCTGAGCAGAAGATGTGAGTCCGTTCCTGAGAGGAGTAGAGACGATGATAAAGCCATTGCTGTACCGGATTTCTCTCTTTGTCGAGACAGCATGTCTCATAGCGCTCTCCGCAGGCTGCGAGCGTGCTTACTACAAGACGATGGAGACCTTCGGAAAGCACAAAAGGGACATCCTGGTGAGTCGCGTGGAGAATGCTCGCGACGCGCAGGAGGATGCCAAGCAGCAGTTTCAAACCGCTTTCGAGAAGTTCAGCTCCATTGTCAAGGTTCCCTCCAGTGAACTGCAGAGCAAGTACAATCAGTTGAAGTCGGAGCTGGACAGAAGCGAGGCGAAAGCGGTTCTCGTCACGCATCAGCGACGTGGAAAACGTCGCCAAGGACCTGTTCGCCGAGTGGCAGTCGGAGCTGGGCCAGTACACGAACAAGGATCTTCGCCGCAGCAGCGAGCAGAGCCTCAAACAGACGCAAGCTCGATACAACCAGCTCATCGGCGCCATGAAACAGGCGGAGCGTAAAATCGACCCGGTCCTTTCGGCGTTCCGTGACCAGGTTCTGTTCCTCAAGCACAATTTGAACGCCCAGGCCGTCGCCTCGCTCCAGGGTGAGCTCGTTTCCATCGAGTCCAATGTGGCATCCTTGATCAAGGAAATGGATGCGTCCATTGCCGAGGCGGATACGTTCATCAATTCAATGGGTAAACAATAGGGTGGCTGTGAAGACCGCCGGCAGGAGCACGGCACAGTCCGCGTGGTCGCACCTCGTGGGCTGGGTGCCATGCTTACGCTCGCGTAAGCATGCCTTGCCCGATCGACGGAGCATGTCCACGGGGCGTGGACATGGCACCCGAAATCCCGGCGGTTTGCACCCGTCAGACGCCTCGGAAAAAATATTTCGCTTCTGGGGATTTTTCTTGTTGACCTTGTCTATTACCGTGGTAATATTACTATCATAATGCAAAGCGATTGAAGGAGTCGTTTCATGTCGAAGAAGGCGTCAGAGATTCGTTTGGGCCGCCTGGAGCTGCAGATCATGAGTGTCGTCTGGAACAAGGGCACGGCGACCGTTCACGACGTCAAGGAAGCCCTCACCCGCGGCCGCAAGCCAGCCTACAGCACTATCCTGACCATGATGCGAAAGCTCGAGGCCAAGGGCTACCTGGAGCACGACGTGGCGGACCGCACCTTTGTGTACCGAGCCACGATCAGCCGGGAGCAGGCCCGACACAGCATGCTCGGCGACCTCCTCGAACGCGTCTTCGAGGGCTCGCCGTCCCTGCTCGTCAGCAGCCTCGTGGAGCAGAATCACATCACCGAAGATGAATTGCGAGAGATTCGGAAACTGATAGCGGAAAGGAAAAGGCAAGATGAATGAGATCGTCAGTACCTCAGCGGATGCGGCGGTGCGTTACCTGCTCATCGGATCGATCGCCGCCGCCATCCTCGTGCCGCTGGCGTGGCTCACGCTCCGGGCCACCCGCCTGCGGGCCCCCGTCTATCGCCACATGGTCTGGCTCTACTGTCTGATCGGCACGGTCGCGCTGCCGGCGATCTGGCTGCACGGCCCCAAGCTGATGCTGCCGGTCCTGCCCGCACGCGTCCACGTGAGCGAGGCTCCCCCCCTGCCGCAAACGCCAGCACAGCCCCCGAAGGCAAGTGAGGCACCGGTCGCGTCACAGCCTGGGCCGGAGACTGCTGTCGTGCCTGTGACGCGGGAGCAGTCCGGTGCACCAGGCAAGGGTACATCGCCCCATTATTCCGCTCCGTGGGCGAACATGATTTCCTGGAAAGTCGCGGTCGCCGGCGTGTGGCTTGCCGGATTCGCGATCATGCTCATCCGGTTAGCCGTCGGAGGGTATCGGCTCCGAAGGATCTGCCGCTCGGCAACGCTTGTCGAGCCGCGCGAGCTTGCCGGGGACTTGTCCGGCCGCAGGCTTGAAATCCGGCTGACAGAGCGACTGCCCGGGCCCGTGTGCTTCGGAATGTTGCGCCCGGTCATCCTGCTGCCTCAGCGAATGTATCAGGACGCCTCCTCGAAGGACCTGCGCATGGTCCTGACTCACGAGCTGGCGCACATCGACCGGGGCGACTGCTGGGTGAATCTCTTCCAGCGGCTGCTCGAATCGGTGTTCTTCTTCCACTCGCTCATCTGGCTCGCCAGCCGGCAACTGACCCACGAGCGAGAGCGGATCTGCGACAACTGGGTCCTTGCCCGAGGCATTTCCGTCGACGACTACATGCAATTGCTTTCAGACATTGGGGAGCGAATTCTTATGAAGACGAGCCATCTACCGACCGTAGCCTTGTTTGAGGGCGGACTGCTGTCGAGAGTCCGCAGCCTGCTCGACCCGCAGCATAACCGCATCACCCGCATGACGCGCCGATCCGCCTGGACGTGCGCGGTGAGCTTCCTGCTGTGCTTCATAGCGCTGGGCACGATCCGCCTGAGCGCTCGGCCGAACCCCAGTGTTTCCCCTGTGCCGGCGACGGCCGTGATGCTGGCCGGCGCCGTTTCCACAGATGTCAACGACACGTCCTTCCGTCCGCAGGAAGAGCACCTCGGACCCGGGGAGCGACGACCGAACGGAGACTGCTCCCTCAGCGGACGGGTGATCTCGGCCGACAGCGGCGAGCCCGTCGATCACGCCACGGTTTACCTGTTCAGCAACGACACCTTTGACGCCATCTTCATCCGCGTGGCGAGCGATGGGTCGTTCCTGTTCAAGGATATCGCCGCCGGCACCTATGGCCTGAGAACGGTCAACACCGCCGGCTACCAGGACTTCGCCTATGATCCGGAAGGGTCGACAGCCCAGCGCCCGTCCTTCACGCTCAAGGAAGGCGAGCAGAGAACCAACATCGTGCTCAAGCCCGAACCCGCCGCCAACATTTCGGGCCTCGTTCTCGACGAAAATGGACAGCCCCTGAGCAACGTGAAGCTCTGGGTCGTGGCGTGGCAACAGAAGGACGCCCCTGACAGCATCGGAGCCACCTTTGAGATTGCCGCCCGGGAGCCGGTGAAGGCCGACGGCTCGTATGTGCTGGACAGGCTGGACACAGGCCCATTCTATGTCATGGCGCAGGAGATCCGGTCCGAGGACAGGGACGACTACTATCCGCCGTGCTACTATCCTGGTACTCTCGACAGGAGCAAGGCGCAGAAAGTGCTCCTGGAGAAAGGGAAGTCCGCCGACAACGTGGACATCCACCTGCAGAAGCACGGCGAGTACGTCCTGGAGGGCACGGTCATCGACCGGGTCACGGGCAGTCCCATCGAGAAGGCCCTGGTCGTCGTGCATCACAAGGATATGCTCTTTGACCACATCACGACCTACACCGACGCCCAGGGGCACTACCGCATCGACACCCTGGCTCCCGGCGACTTCCTGGTCCACGTGGATGCCAAACCGTTCGGATTCGTCAAGCACAGGCAGCCCCTGACGATCAGCAGCCAGACGAAGGAGAGCCGCCTGGACCTTTCGCTGAAGCCTGGCGTCACGATTCGCGGCAAGCTCGTGGATACGGCCGGCAAGGAAATCCAGATGGGCGAGCCGGCGTACGGCCTGGGGTACCGCTTCGGCTATCCCACTCCCGAATATCAATCCTGGTCCGGCAAGGCCAATCGCTATACGGCTACCGAAAACAGGGCCGACCCCACCTTCAACGCCGGCGCCGGCGATTACGAGGAAGAGTACATGGACTTCCCCACCCCCGGCACGTTCGTCATTGAGGGCATGCTCCCCGGCCAAGTGGTCCTGCGTTTCATGCCCAAGGCCAGCGACATGGTGGTCCAGTCGATTTTCTACAAGGATCAGAACATTCTCTCGACGGGCCTCGACACCGGAGCCGAACGCCAGATCGAGGACGTCACCATCGTGATCGCCCCGCCGGCGCCGCCCACCCCGTCTATGCGGCCGCGCTAGCCCGACCCCCAGTCTCAATACCCAAGCACCGCCTGAGCCCAGCGGAGGCCTCAGGCGGTGCTTGACTTTTGGCTTTGTTTCTCACGGGCGCCGCCGCATACAGACTCAAGCCGTCCCCCGCGAACCACGAGCAATCCGATGCGTACTCCAGGCAGATGGGACTGCCGGCAGTCGCAGTCCATGGGTCCGTGTGAATAGGAGATTCGTGCCATGCGTCGCATCTCATGCTGTGTCATCTGCTGTGCTTTGTGCTTATTTGTCGGCCTCGGGGTCGCCTCGGGTGAGACGGAGGGACAGTCGCCGGTGCTTGCCGTCGGGGACAAGGCACCCGAGTTCAACGCGAACACCCACGCGGGCGATTTGTGGCAGACCGAGGAGCACGTCGGTCATGGCAAGTACGTGGTCGTGTACTTCTATCCGGCGGCGATGACGGGCGGGTGCACGAAGCAGGCGTGCGGCTATCGCGACCAGGCGGCGGACCTGAGCGGGCTCGATGTCGAAGTCATCGGCATCAGCGCCGATCCCGTGAACAATCTCAAGGTATTCCGGGATGCCCACAACCTGAACTTCACGCTGCTGTCCGATGTGAACGGCTGCATCGCCCGCCGGTTCGGCGTCCCGATCAGCAAGGGCGGATCATTCAAGACCACCATCGCCGATAAAGAAGTCACCCTCAAGCGGCCCCACACCTTCGCCCGCTGGACCTTTATCCTGGGCCAGGACGGCAAGGTCCTCTACAAAGACACCAACGTCGATGCCTCGCGAGACACTCAGAAAGCCCTCGAATTCCTCCGCAACCTCAAACCGCCATCCAGGCAGTGATCGGCGCAGTTCGAATCCGTGCCGTCTCGCTGGGTGCCAATAGAAAGGGCCGAGCTTTTGAACTCGGCCCTTGTACTTGCGTTGTCTTCAGCCGGCGGTTTGGCTGGGACGGATCTGCGACTGATTACAGCATCCTGTTTCTTCGTATCCAGCCGATGACACCTGCGCCGATGCCGCACAGGAGCAGTGCACCCGGCGCCGGGATCGGGGTTCCGCCGTACTGGAGATGATCCACTTCAATGCCGGCGCCCGCGCCGCTCCAAATGTGGACGGACCCAATGCCAATCGGATTGTCCAGGCCGAAGAAGCGGTCTTCGGCGGTGCCGCCTTCCCAGTTGCCGTCGGCCGGCGCCACCACACTGCCCCATGCGATCAGATTGGAGGCCCCGTCGAAGAACTCGAATTGGATGGGGTCCGAGCCGTCCGTCCAGACGATGCCGACCTGAGTCGGCAGCGAGCCGAGCACCATGGCGTCGAATGTGAACGTGACGCCCGTGGCGCCGTTGGTGAAGAACCAGGAGTTGCCGCCCTGACCGCTGCCGTCGATAGCGCCGTCGTCACCATCGACCGAGTCCGTATAGAGGGCCGGAAAGGTCGGCTTGGTCGAAATTCCCGCAGAGGCGGTGACTCCGGGCGTGTTCAGAAGTCCATCCTCAAAATCTTCGAGGTAGAAGTACCCCAGTCCCGCTCCGGTGAACGGGCTGTCGGCTGCTGACAGGTACGGAAGTCCCGCGTAGAGTGTCACACTTGCACCCGCCAGGCTGTTCAAGGACAGTAAAACCATGCCGCACAATACTATTTGACTGAACTTCAAAGTCTTCACCGTAGTCCTCCTCACGAATGGCTCTATCCCTGATAGGGCTCACGACAATAGGGCAAATGCCCTGAACCAGATTCACCAGTCCACCTATATTACCCAATTTGCACACCAAAGTCAACATGAAAGTACATAAAACCTTACAGGACCTTCATCGGGTGTGGTCGGAATTCGGTGGCGGCGTGTAGCCGCCGTGTGCGGACTGCGCCTCTTTCGTCCCTTACGGGACTGGCTTTTGTCCTCGGCCCCGGTTCCCCAGCGATCAATCGCTGGGCTATTCTCTATCGCCCTGCGGGCTTGGACTTCGCTTCAGTCCTCTTGCGTCGGCTCGTCCGCCCCACGGGGGCGATCGACACTAGCCCACCGTTTCAACGGTGGGTACGATAGTCAATCCTATCTCAAAGCCCCGTAGGGGCGAAAGAAGACTGGGCTGCGCTCTTGTGTCAGGTGGAATCCGAATCCGCCACCGTATGCCGACCGCACCCCCTTCATCCCGGCATCTGCCACGACCTCCCATATCGCCCCGCTGACCCGTGGGATAGCCTTGGACCCCGTCAGAAACACAGTCCCTGAAGCCTGAAAACGACGTTACTACTTGTGTAAACAGGAGTTACGGCACTCAGGCATGCGTGTGCAGGGCGAGTATCCCGGGCGGGGCTTGATACACTTGACGAACAGGCACGGCTGGGCGGCGCCGGGACCTTCCTGGTTACCTTGCGACGCTATTTACCGCCGGTCAGCCAGGCGTGGGCCAAGACACTGAGATCGTCGAAGTCGATGATGCCGTCCGCCGTCAGGAAGGTTCCGCGTGACCAGAAGCCGTTGTCTATCTGCCGCCACCGCAGTGCAAAGATACCAAAGTCGCGGAAATCCACGTTGCCATCGCCGTTGACGTCGCCCTCGGCAGTCTGCCAGGCAAGCCGGGGATAACTCCCGAGAGCAGGCAGACACCAGATGTCCTCCGTTCCGTTCTGTTCCTCTCCGTCGAGGTCCCAGCCGGCCTGGATGTACGTAGAGAGACTCTGCATCTGCATTGTCGTCTTTTCACTGCCGCCGGCGCTGGTCTGGCAACCGGTGGTTTGCACGTCCCAGAAGGAATCCGTGATGTAACCCGTCTTGTTCACGGCGACCAGGCCGCCGACATCTGACGTGCCCGAAACCGCGCCGGCCGCAAAGCATCGCTCAATGACGCCATCCTCATGCACTATACAGTCACACGATGGTCCGTTCTGACCCACCAGTCCCCCGACGAAGACACCGCCGAAAACATCGGCCAGGGAGTAGCAGTCGCTGATCTTTCCGCCGTCGTTTCGCCCGCTCAACCCGCCGATATCCTGCTCGCCGGATACCACACCATCGGTCCAGCAGCGGCGAATACCCGTGATGGCGTTCTGGCCAATCAGGCCGCCAACGCTCCGGTAGCCCTTGACTGAGCCGCGTGCACCACAGTCCGCCACGCTCCCATTCTCACTCTTGCCAATAAGGCCGCCGGCGGCCCAGCACCCGGACTCGGAGCGCCCCGTCACCTGACCTGCCACAGTGCAACGTTCGGTCAGCCCCCAATAGCAGTAGCCGGCCAGGCCGCCAACACGGACGGCCCCGCTCACCGTGGCCCGGACTGTGCAGTCCGCGATTGTGCCCCCGTCTCTCCTGCCCACGAGGCCGCCGACACAGTCGTCGCCTGAGATCGTGCCGCCGCGAACGTGACAGTTCGCGATCGTTGCCGTGCGGACGAATCCCACCAATGCGGCGGCATACGAGCCGATGTCCATCGCGACGCTGGGGTTCACCAGAGTCAGATTCGTGATCGCGGCCTGTTCGCCCTGCACGATGCCAAAGAGGCCAACGTACCACGCCCATTCGGACGACCACTGAAAATTGGATATCGTCTTGTAATTGCCATCGAAGGTGCCCGTGAACGGCCCATCCTCCGGCGTGCCAATCGTCTTGAACTCGGTCCCCCGATAGCCGCTCAGGTCAATGTCGGCCATCAATTTGAAGTGGCCGCTCCAATCCTGGGGCTGTGCACCGATCGCATTCAACTGGGCGGCCGTGAAGATCAGGTATGGATCTTCCCGTGTGCCGCTACCCCCGCCATAGGCGGCCCAGGCCGTGAGACTGAACGCGTGAATCACAAGCCACAGTGAAATCGCACGCCCCAATCCACCGGAAAATGACTGTTCAAACACGAAGTCACCCTCTCAACTTTCACCATGCAACAGGGTGGAGCCCCTCCTGACTCCCAACCGACCGATCCCTCAGAAGCTACCTTGTCTATTCTACCGTACTTCCCCCCCCGAACGCAAGGCCCAACACCCGGCGGGCCCCGGTCAGGTGCGGTCGGCATTCGGTGGCGGATTCGGATTGCACCCGACACAAGAGCGCAGCCCAGTCTTCTTTCGCCCCTACGGGGCTTTGAGATAGGATTGACTATCGTACCCACCGTTGAAACGGTGGGCTAGTGTCGATCGCCCCCGTGGGGCGGACGGGCCGACGCAAGAGGACTGGAGCGAAGTCCAAGCCCGCAGGGCGATAGCCAATAGCCGCAACGCCTGCGGGATAATGATCAACCCGTCCGGGCGCAGTTCAAGCCCGCAGGGCGATAGAGAATAGCCCAGCGATTTATCGCTGGGGAACCGGGGCCGAGGACAAAAGCCAGTCCCGTAAGGGACGAAAGAGGCGCAGTCCGCACACGGCGGCTACACGCCGCCACCGAATTCCGACCACACCCCCCCGGTCGGGGATGTGGTCCTGTGTGGCTCTTGGTGCCGTCAACGGCGACGGCATAATGCCCGGACCCGGGCCAGGCTGAGATTCCCGAATCATGGTGCTTTTGTGTCTGGGACGAGTTTGAAACTCCCCGCCTCCTGGCGTCGGAGGAGATAGCGGCGGCCCGGGGTATCGGGGCCGGCGAGGATCTGGTCGCAAGCCGCCTGTCGGGCGGGTGGTCCGCGGAGAGTATCGTCGGTCGACGGCCTGGGCCGGATGGTGATCCATTGACCGCCGTCGTGCTCCTGGGCTTGCTTGCGCAGGGATTCGGCACAGGCCTGAACGTAGTCCGCATCATCCCGCCGCGAGACGGGCAGGACAATCACAGGTTGCCGCATGCCAAGCAGGTGCGGCTGGCCCTCCGGCGGCTCCATGCACTCAATGAAGACACCGGGCTCCGTATCCTGCGGGGCCGTCCGGGCCATGGGGCCGCATGCAGACAGAGCTTTGAGCGCTTCCATGAAGGCCGCGGGTTTGGGGCGGCGATAGTGGCCCGCGGGGCCGCAGAAGCACTCCTGCAGCACCCGGCGTGCCGGGTCATAGGGGCGATCGGTCAGTATGCCCATCCATAGCCGAAGCTCCGCGTCTGTGGGCTCCCAATCGGGCCACAGGCCCTTCAGTTCATGGTCGATGAATCGCAGACGCTCGTCACGGTTCACAGCGGTGCCTCCTGTTCCAGGCGGGTGATCCGGTCCCGCGTGCTCTCGCGGGCCGATTGTCCGCCCATCTCGATCTCAAGCCTGTCGAAGTGCTCCCGTAGTTTGCGGGCACTGAGAATGTTCTTCCACCAGAAGGGGTCCTTCCGGCACCAGCGGATGACCGCCTCGATGCGCTGTGGCTCGCGGTGGTCCAGCCGAATCATGCGGCCGATCTCCACAGCCCAGGCCTGTAGATCCGGGGATCGCATATCCGCTTTCCTCTGGCGGATCGAATCCAGCAGAAACTGGGCGAGCCGCAACTCGTCAGAGTTGTCGGGATGCTTCTTCTCAGTTCTTTTCTTCTCATCTTTATTGGTAGTGGTTGGCCGTTGGTCGGTCGCCTGCGCACGGTCTGTCGCCGGCCTGTTGCAGGCTTGTTGCTCCCGGTCTTTGTGGATATCATAAATCCTTGTATCCAGGAGCGTTGCCAGCGTTCCCCTGTTTGTTGATTGGAAGTCGGCGAAGCGCCACCGTTGGAGGCGCCGCTTCGCGCTGCGGTATTGTTGCAGACTCAGCCCATAACATTCGTGGTCGCCAAGCAGGGCCTGGCCCGGCTGGAGACCACGAATGTTGAACCCGTTTGTCCGCTGAGCTCGCAAGGCGATCACGGTCAGGAGCACGAAGGCGTTTCGGTCCCGTAGCAACTCGAATGTCTCGGGTGTACGACGCAGCATGATGAAGCCTTCGGCCATGGCGTCGCTATCCTTTCATCGCGGTGACGAGCTGGCGCGTTTCGGGGGACTGAAGCTGGTGGGCGGCTTTGAAGGCCTGGGTCTGATCCTCGTTGTGCTTCTTGAACAGCTCGTTGCCCTGCACGATCTCCCTGAGGGCCTGGGACTTCGTGCGAGTCTCACGGAGGAATCGCACGGCCCGGGTGCCGGCGACGCCGCCGAGCAGGGCGCAGATGCCGATGCCCAGTTCCACCATGGAGTCCGCGACCTGCCAGGGATCCGGCCGATCACTCGACTGAGCCACCGCCGTCCCCGCCAGCTCCCAACTCGACTGCGACAGGATCTCCTGGGTGGTCTCGGCGGGCGGGTACTCCTTTGGCAGCCCGCAGTATGACGTGAAGGCCCGGCTCTGCAGCTCGGACAGCTTCGTCAGTGCCTGCAATTCCTGTGAGGTCGGCTCCGCCCGCGCCGTCTCCGCGGCAACCGTCGCCGTGCGGTTGTGCAGCCAGGCGTTCTGTTTCTGCTGCTCGCTTGGCGCCAGCCGCAGGCTGTCGCAGCCGCAGAGCAGGCCTGTGGGGAAGGATACCATCAGAACCTTGATGAGGATCATGGTGGCCAATCTGCCTGTGCGTCCTGCAAAGAGTGTCTTCATAATTGCCTCCTGGATTGTCATGCGTTTTTTCGTATTCACGCGTACAATGGTCGTTCAGGGATTTCACAAACGGAGACTGCCGTGGATATGGCCCAGGCATTCAGACCGAGTACCATCTACTTGTTGCGCAAGCTGCAGCGACATAAGGAAGCTGCCCGCATCATCGGGATGTTCCCGGAAGCACACGTCCAGATCGTGGACCGCCAGCGGGACGTGGTTCTGCCGCAGCATCCCTCCAGGCCCGCCATAGTCGCCGGCAAGAGAGTCCTGATGATTGGCGAGGCCTCCTCGTTCCTGCGCCACTTTGACGGCTGTCTCGGCAGCAGCGTGCGGTGTGCATCGTATGTCAAGCTCGTGCCCATCTCGAACGGCTGCCCTTATTATTGTACCTATTGCTATCTCGCTTATGTCTACCGGGATCACCTTCCTTTCATCAAATTGAACATCAACTACGGCAAAATGTGCGACGAGATTCGCGATCTGACCGCTTGTGCACAGAATGCGATCAGCTTCAACATGGGAGAGATGCTGGACAGTCTGGCCCTGGACCATGTCAGCTTGTTGGCGTCCCGACTGGTTCCGCTGTTCTCCCGGCTCTCCAACGGATATCTGATGCTGCTGACTAAGAGCGCCAATGTCGATGGCCTTCTGAGTCTCACGCCCAATAGCCAAACCATGGTCTCGTGGAGCCTCAATACGCGGGCGATGATCGACTCGTTTGAAGTGGGTACCGCGAGTCTGGAGCAGCGTATCCACGCCGCGCGACGGTGCCAGGCACACGGCTACCGCATCCGACTGCGTATCGATCCGGGCATCCTCTATTCTGACTGGCAACGCGACTACACCGAATTGATTCGAGAAACGCTTGCCGCCCTTGAACCGGAGAACATCACGATTGGCATGCTGCGGCTGTTGCCCGGACACTTCAGACTCGCCCGACAGGCTTACGGTGATCGCGGCGCACGACTGCAAAGCATGGGTTCTCACGGAAAGAGCGTCGGACGGCAAGTATCGCTATCCTCCTGAGCAACGCATAGGGTTCTATCGACTCCTCACCGATGCAATCCTCGCTCATAACAAGCACATATCTATCAGTCTCTGCCGTGAAACGCCCTACGTCTGGGATCATCTGAAAAGCCGGGGTGATCCTCGCAAATGCAACTGTCTCATCTGGTGACACTCAGGCCGCATGCCGCGCCCGATCAGTGGATGCTCTTCACGGATCCGCGATCCATCCTGTGCTGACGGTACTTCACAGGCGACTGTGGTCTACCGTCTCCTTTTCCAGGGCTTGCAGGCGGTACTCACAGGACAGACTTCGCTCAGATAGTGATTCGAGCTTCTGCTGGAACTCCTTCTGACTTTGCAGCAGTATGGTGACGTCGTGCTGGAGCAAGTCGAGCTGTCGTTGCAGATTCACCCAGCTTCCGAGGATCAGGGATACGAGCACCATGAGTTGCAGCAGCACCGAGAGATTGATCCGGCGGTCAAATCGCCAGCCTGTCGCTGTTTCTTTAGTCACTATCGCCTCCTGTTCAGTCCGCCGGCGCGCTACGGCACGGCATAGAAGACGTTGACCTCGCCCACACGACACATGATGCCGTACTTGCCCGCGGCGACAGTGCCCTGACTCAGGAAAGGCTCTGCGAGGTTGACCGCCTCCATTTGTTCTCCGATCTCGATGGGCGTCAAGCCGGGGACGGTTATGACGACGGCGCACACCTTGTATCTGTTGTACGCCACGTGGCTCTTTACCTTGACCGCCCACCCGACCACTCTGGCTCCCGGCGAAATGACGACGGCACTCTCCTGCCGATTTTCTGAGCCGGTCCGCGCCAGCTCGGCCAGAAGCTGCTGCTGATCTGTGACATTCCTGCTGTCCATGGGACTCCTTATTACTGGCTGATGTCGGCCAACAGGCAGATCTCCCACCCATCATGCCGGGACAATCTCTATTCGCTCCACGGTCGTTGTCGGATGAGCCTCAGGTGCGTGCATTGGCTCTTGAAATCCATGCGGACATGATCTATCCAAACGAGGCTCCGGTTGTCGCGCCGACAGCTCAACAGATCCCGACTGTCGGGGCCGGAGGTCACACGATCGCCCGGCTCGAAGTGCAAGGCGAGGGCGGGTGTTTGCAGGTCAGTTATTTCAATGATCGCCTCTGATGCCGACGCGTGCCGGCGGACGAACTCATACAGGGCGGCTGTGTCATCAACCTCATTGGGCTTGCCGAATCCCTCCGTGCCGGCGAGCACGCTGTGTGGCGAGACCTTGCGATACTGGAACCGGCGGGGCAACGTGAGCACGTGGTCGATTACAGGGGCCGTCGAACCGACCGGACCATTCGCCACCGTGCAGGTCAACCGCTCGTCGCTCACGACAGCGGCGGTGACCCGGAATCTCAACACCCCTTTCAGAACGGCTACCCATATATCCACGTCAAGTTGGTCGTTGGAAAGCCAGATTCCACATTCGTCCAGCAGGTTGTTGAAGGCGTGGAAATACTGCCACCAGTTCAGACCATCATCGTAGGAAACCTCCAGTGAGTAGCCCAGCGGCCTGCCTTGGCTGTCCGTACTCAGGGTCGGCCAGAATCTCCGGCGACGACGGACATAGCTGCCGCCTTCAAAGATGCCCGTGAGATCGCAGGGTAGGCCACGGCTATAGGGTTCGCGGGAGTAGTCGCCCGCTTCATTAAGGCACCACCTGCGATACACATCCCTGACCTTGTGGAATTCCGGATTCGCTGATGGGCAGAAGGTGTAGTAGTTCACGCCCTCCAGAGCGGGATCCCAGGCCTTCACGAGCTCGAACGTCGCCTCGTACACCTTGAAATCGCCCTGGCCGATATACCGATGCGTGAGAGGATAGACGTCACGCCGACTATGCAGTGCACCGATGCTGGTCCGCGACAGACTCAACGGTTGTCCCACCGGCTGGCAATTCAGTTCGATCACGCGGCCCCGGCCGTTCCGATAGAAGACGACTGCCTGGCGGGGCCCGGTCTGGATCGAGCGCGGTACGAACCGGAACTGAAGACCTGCCCAGTCGCAGCAGTGATGCAGGGCTTCGAGAAGGCTCAGGCCCGTGACGTCCAAGTCGTGCGCTGCGCGAGCCTCTGTCAGGGCAAGCAGTTGCTCAATACCAGGCCAGTGCAGCCGCCCCGCAGGAAGGTGCGCCTTCAGAAGGTACTCAATAACCTCCGCCAATCGCCATGCTCTGGCTCCCGCGGCCTCTGCGCTGAAGACCGTGCAGGTTTGCCCGTTGGCTACAGCCGGCTCCATCCCAGCATTGCCCTTTCCGCCGGGGTTGAAGGCCGTCTCCAGGCCGGACAGGAAGATGGTGCCACCAGTGCATGCATCAACATGCTGCCCATACACAGTCACGTGTTCGAGGACAGCGCTGAAGTCCCTGGCCGTCAGCTCGACAGTCTCTCCTTCGGGGCCAATGGCGGTTTCGATGCTTTCGATCTGTCCCTCGAAGAGCACAAGGTCATCCATGGCCGTTTGCAGCGGTGCGGCATTGAAAAGCTGCCGCAGGCTCACGTGCTTGCCCATGCCGAGGTGGCCCTCAATCTCCTCTGACAAGGACACAACACCTGGTGTCGCTGAGGCGTGGCGTGTAGCCGGGTTGTACAACAGTTTCGCACGCCCGAATTCCGGCCAGCCTCCGCGGACGATCTCCACCGGCTCGAGACCATCGCATAGCGCGCCGTCGATGAAGACGACCACCGTACCGGCCGGCAAAGCCAGGCTCACACGCTCCGGCTGAAACAAGTCGACTGTGTTGCCCATTCCCGTTCCCCTTTTGATGTACGATTTGCGAGTTACGATCTCCGATTCGTGATTTGCGTGAGTCAAAAATCGTAAATCATAAATCGTAAATCAGATGGCTTCCACGTCGAGGATCCTCGGCTCCTCTCCAGTTTCGAATGTCGAAATCCGAATTTGGAATTTCCGTGGCGGGCTCTCTACCGCAGTGACACTCTCAGCCTGCACAGCGAAGACATACGTGCCATCTTCCACCGGCCCACTTTGGCACCGGTAGAACCTGCGTCCCGCGTAAGGCACCACCGCGACAGGGTTCACAAGGTCAAGACAGCCGGTTCCGCCGTCCCAGTACACGTTGAACACGCGCGGAACCACCGCCTGATCGAGAGGCCAGTAGAACCACTCTACAGAGACAAGGTGTTGCGTCTCTACGGCGCCGGCAGTCTGTCGGGCCTGCAGGCCGAAAACGGGATTCGGTGCAGGTGGGGCCAGTTGGCCGTTTGGGGCCATGCGAACGAGGACCGCCGCTCCCACCGTTCGGTCCTGGTGCCCGCAACTGTTGAACCGCCGGAGGAGATAGCAGCAACTCGAGCCGGGCCCATGGGGCAGGTACGCAGACAAGGCGATGTGCCTGGCGTCTACCGGCGCCACGCGACGCAGGAGGAAGGTGGGCTTATGAACCTTCCCGTCCTGCAGTTCGTATAGCAACGAGCATCCTGACCGTCGCGTCCAGAACCAGCCCTGCGTGAGAACGATCCCGAGCTTCACCGCGACATCCGTCATCCCATGGAGCATCGCCTCTTTCCGCCAGGAGGCCTCGATGCCCAGCGTGGCTTCCGGCCAGGGTGTGCCGGTGGGCTGCCAAGCGCCCGGGACCACCGTGGCGGTCCCGCTTGCCGAAGAAGCCGCGCTGGCCGCGCCTGAGACGTCGTGGATCGTGCCTTCGGAGAAATCCAGGAGAGGGATCGTGCTCGGTCGCCGGAAGAAGCAGAACGGGTCCTGGTATAGCCACGCCATCTCCCCCGCCGACAGCGCCCGGTTCCAGCAGTATACGTAGTCACACCGCATGTTCGCCAGCTCCGCCGCGCTATCGCGGTACGCTCCGATCGAACTCACAGAGAGGCCATTGTTGGCGGCGAGCGTTTGGACCGCTCCGAGGGGCACGCCGTTCTTGTAGAATGCCACGAACGTCCCCTGCCGTGACACCCCCAGCCATACTTCGTCGCCTGCGATGATCCCATGCGAGACGCCCTTGTAGGACCCATTCGCGCAATAATAGAGGAGCCCGGATGCAAGCGTGAAGAAGTACCCGCCATTATTCCACGCCTTGTGCCCAAAGAGCATACGCGAGGCACTCAACAAATTCATACGGCATCGGATGACGCAAGCGTTGGCGGTGCCGAGGTTGATCCCTGCGTCCGGGCCGACAATCACCCGGTCATCGGTCCCGTCGAAGTCCAGAGCGTACCCGTGGGGCCCGGCGACCCAGTCGCTCGCCGGGTCCATGCCCGTCAGCGTCCCCGGATGCCCGCTGCCGCTGAGGTCCCAGGCCGTGTTCCCCCGCCCCTCGTTGAACAACCATGCACCCGCCAGACCCCGAACGAGGGGATGGCCACCTCGCGCGAGAATGCCCAACAACGGTTTGATCTTAGTAGCCATAGTCTCAACTCGTGGCGATTTCGAATCGTGCGAAGCGGGTGTCGAGGTCGACGTCGAAAGTATCGGTGGCGCCGGTGCTTTTAAGTCCGAATCGGTAGTGGCCCGGGCCAAAGTCGGGCCCGAGGACGAAGGACCAGAGATCCTCGGAGCCGTCACTGTCGAGGGTGGTGGCGAAGATCTCGAGTTCGTCGCCATCCCAGGAGTCGTCGATGCGGCGGTAGAGACTCACCTTGAGGTCGTCGGTGGCTCCGCTGGCGTCGAACTTCAGCTCGCAGACGGCGAAGAGCAGCCGGGTCAGGTCGATGTCGGCACAGAACTGCTGTGTACTTCCGACATCCGGGTCGGCCCCGGAGTAGAGGTTCGTGCGATACAGGTTCGTGCTCGAAGGATCGTAGTCGTATTGCGGATAGCTGGCCATCAGAAACTCCGTTTCCAAGATCGAAACTCAAAAGTCAAAGCTGCGGAATCGCCTTCGGCGATGCTTTCTTACTTTTGATCTTCGATGTTTGACGTTTTATCTTCAGTTCAACCCAGCGTCACGGTCAGGTGGGCGGGGGCGAAGCGGATAGCATGGGCGGCGGTGACGGTCCTGGGCCAGGTCAGGGGCCCGCAGGCGAGCAGGTGGCCGCCTGTGGCAGCGTCATAGAGAGCGAAGTGGGTGATCGTGCCCCAGTCGCCGGAAGCCTGGGGAAACTCGATGGCGTCGGCGTTGCAGACCGCGCCGCCGGAGGCCCCGGCCCAGCTTGCATTGCAGGTTCTCGACGCGGGCGTAAGAACCGCCCGCGGGCTCTGCCGCACCCGTCCCGTCGTCGCCCGGATCAGCAGTGGACAGGGCCACGTAGAGCAACGCTGGCGGGGCGTACGCCTCTTTGCAGAACAGATGGTTCAGAATCCGGTTTTCCCAGTAATCTGAAAAGCCAGACATAGGTCCTCCATTGGATTTACAATTTGCGATTCTCGATTTGCGACTTGGGCGTGGTGAGAGCGAAATCGTAATTCGCAATTCGTAAGTCGCAGATCATGAGTTTGGTGTCCTTGTGAAGTACGCTTGGGTTTCGCCCATGGTATGGGTGAGCAGGATCGTCTGGCTGTCATCGTCGTAGTAATCGACGTCACCGGTGACTTTGTCCTGGACGGCCCGGTTCACGAGGAACTTGGCGGCCGTCAGTTCCCCGGTGCCGGTCCAGAGGATCTGCCGACTGCTCACCAGCGGGTCGGTGTCGGCCGGAGCAGCGCCGAGCCGGCAGAACACTTGGATGGAGTAGGAGCCACTGGGGATGTTCCCATCGACGCTGCCGACGTAGTGGCTGCCGCTGGTGTCCGTCAAAGCGATGTCATAATCATCGGCGGTGTGCCCATCCGCGCCCCAGTTCTCAAAGGCCTGCCCGGCCACACGCCAGACTTGGCCGGCATCGTTGCGAATCACGGCGTACAGGACGTTGCTGGAGCCGTAATCCACGTGAATTTCATTCGACATCGGTGTCTCTCCATTTACGATTTATGAATTGCGAACTGTAATTCGGGTTCTCGCCACCCCTAAATCGGAAATCATAATTCATAAATCCGTCAGTTCTCCTGCGTCCACGTTCCGTTCTTAGCGACCGTTGCCCAGTTACCGTTGGCGTCGGCGACGAGCGTGAGAGACGCGCCGACGGCGCTGGCCGACTTGTACTTGTCAGGGGTCTGGCCGCTGTCGTCGCGGATCGCAGCTGTGCCAGGATCCACCCGTAACTCGAACGCCGCCTGCACGGCGAGGGTGAAGACAGTCCCCTGTGGCGCCGAAGCCGGCAGCGTAAGCATCACAACGCCGGTGGCCCCGAGGTTGGTGTGCACACTGCCCGACTCGGCCGGGGCAAGTACGTCATTGCTGGTGTGCGCCTCGATGGACTTGTGGATGCCGCCAGCGGCGTACGGGACTGTAATGTTGTGTCCACCGCGGCAATCCATGATCGAGCTGATGTCGTTGCCGGCAGTGGTCACGACCGCCAGACGCACGTGGGGTGTGGTCGTCATACTTGGGAAGCCACCGTATTCGTTCGTGACGAGATCGCCCCCGGCATCAAGGTAGATGTAGACGTTCGGCTTGTTATCGGCCAGCGTGTTGGCGGAGGACCCGGCGTACTCGACTAGGTCCGTGCCCAGCCAAAACTTGCCCCCCTTGACGCCGATGTCCAGCCCGCCCTCGTCATATACCCTCAGGTCGTTCGCCCGGCGCATGCCCAGCAGCAGCCGGTAAAGGAGCTTTCGAAAGTGAAGGTAGTACGGGGCCGTGCCGGTCGCGATATACTCGACGCCTGTTTCCGCGTCCGACTGCAGATTCAATAATTCATTGTCGGAAGGATAGACTTCGCTCATAGTGTTCTCCTGGCATCTGTCATAGGCATGACTTAGCCTGTTACCGTCAGTGTGAGTTCGTTCGTTTGTTCGTCAAATGCCGCGACATTAAGACCGTCCGCAGGCTTAACGGCAGGCGCGATGGTGACCTGCGCCGTCTCACTGGCGAGGCTCACGTTGCCGATCGTATCGGTGATCCTCACGCCAAACCGGTATTTGCCAAGCGGCAGCGCTGGCCCTGTCCACTGGAACGAGTCGGCATCCAAGCCGAACTGGCCATGTCCCAGAGCGCCTCTCCCAAAGCCGAATGATGCCGCAGAATCGTAGCCAAAATCACCCGTTGCGAACTGCGCCATCCCGAAACCCGCCTTGTCTTGCACGCAGGGCCAAACCGGAATCGGCGCTAGATTCACCGGCTCTGCATAGTCGATCTGTCCCGTGCCGCTGTCATGGTAGATATTGGCTGTTGCGCCGAGAGGCAGGGTTTGACTTCGCAGCAACGTCAGCCTGACCCGTCCGCTGCACACCGTGGCCTGCTCGATGTCAGCGGCGCAATCCACGTGAGCATCCGCTGGCGACACCGCGATCACCGTCACTCGTATCGCCGATTGGAATGAGCCGGGTACCTGCACCACAAGTCGCCGTTGCTCCGTGTCGAGTGTGGCACCCGCGAAGCGGCCGTTCAGGTACACATGGTGGAACATGCCCACATGCGATGAACGCCAGGCCACCAATGCGGCCCCATACACAGCGACACTCCGGCCGTCTGCCCGGACACCATCCGGCAGAGCGAAGACCCGAACATTCTCAATCC
Source organism: Sedimentisphaerales bacterium (assembly GCA_963708075.1). GTDB lineage: Bacteria > Planctomycetota > Phycisphaerae > Sedimentisphaerales > Anaerobacaceae > PLanc-01. The sequence continues at coordinate 6,103,214 of OY970194.1, read as the reverse complement.
CATCACGAAGAAACGACATGGCCGCTACACTCCCAGTTGTGTGTACACGATCTCGTACTCGATGGCGATTCCCGGCCCGCTGGTACTCTCATCGATTTGCTTGAAGCTGTCCATGCGGATATTGTGATACTCTTGTCTGTCAGCGGTTCTCAGCGTGTGCGTATCGCCATCGATGAAAGCTGAGATCGAATCGGTCCTGGCCTGCATTGCCGCCCGACTGGGAGCGCGGAGCGTGCCTCGCTGAAGAATTTCTCGTGTTCGTTCTCCCAGATCGATGCTCAGCATACCGTCGAGAACCGCGGATAGCGCGTTCGACGTAGGCCCTGCTGTAGCTGCCGACTTCCATCTGCAGCCCCTGATCATCGAACAACGCACTGCCATCTAATGTGACATTCATAGGTCGCTCCCCTGTCGCTCAGTCCCGCACCAGTCTGATCGCACCGCCCACGCGAGTGATATCCGCCACACCGTCGGACCCAAGGTCCACACTCAGATGACATCGCTGTCGGGCGTTTTCGAAGAACTGCCTGTAATGCAAGCTCTTTCGCCAAAACGTCTCACAATCGGTCCGGCTGGTCCACATGGCGTAGACGCTGGCGATGACCAGGAAGGCGGAGGCTCTTCGCAGTCCCTCGGTGTCCACGATGTCATCAACAGTGATCGTGCTCGTCGCGTCACCCGGCCGGATGCCAAAGTACTCGGTCAGTTGGAAGGCCGCTTCACCCGCCTGCGGCTCGAACGTGCTGATGCGATAGGTGACGTCGTCAGCGGCTGGTGGGGCAACTGGAGTATTCGCAGTGTCTGACCTGAGGACTGAGACAGTCAGTTGTGTCGCCGAATCCACGGACACGATCTCATATGCGCCGTCAAGCAATCCATCTGTCGAGAGCAAATAGGCGACACCATCCAGGGAAACACCGGCACTCTCGAAGTTCGCATCTGAAACCGTCAGAGTTGTGCCAGCCAGGGTCGCGCCGGTCCCGCTCGCCAGTACCTGCCACGGCAAATGCAGTTCGCTGAACAGAATCGGCTCATACTTCAGAATGTCCACATCGCTTGAGAACTTGACCATTGTCTTCAATCTCCACGCTCAGGATTGCGGATTGGAAAACTCCCTGCGATCCAATCCGCAATCCGAAATCATCAATCCGCAATCGACATCAGCTTGTGGTCAGGTTGCGGATCAAGCCGTGAGCAGCCTCATTCTTGAGTTCGAGCGTGTACTCGCCGATGAGCTCGCCGCACTCGTAATCGCCGGCGCTGGCCAGCGGCTTGAAGTAGAAACTCCGTCCCGCCATGGGCAGAACGCTGATCCTCGAAGAATCCAGGAACAGTGCCACATCCTGCGGCAGCCACCGAGTCGTGACAATCCGGCAGACGCCAAAATCCGACTCGTAGATGCTCACCATGTCCGTGAACGTCGTGTCGGTCGCCCCATAGCTTCGACTGTCCGAGCAGAAGGCGTTGATCTTTCGCTTCTGAAAGCCTCCGACGACGATCAGGTCCACATTGCCGCTACTATTCTCCCAGATCTTCCGCAGCACATAGTTGACCTTGGCCTCATCCAGATCGTTGCCGGCGGGAAGACCGCTGTCGCCGGTGCTGAATGCGTTCGTCGAAAGGTGCCGGATGATGCCCTTCATCGTCCTGCGCACCGTGCCGCTGCCCTGTGGATCGCTTGCCGGCAGACCGCCATTGATGATGGTACCCTCCAGGTCACGGATCAATTCACGCAATCGTTCCTGCTTCTGGAGATCCAGTTCATCCGCGAGGCCCAGTTGACTGGCCGCCATGTCGGTGCCGCTAACCTCGACGGTGGCCGTGAAGATCTGCGTGTAGTTGCCGCACCGCACCCGGTTGGTGAACCGTGCGTTCGGCTTGTCGGCGCCTTCCAGGGCCGCGTTGCCGAGGATGTTGATGATCTGGTTGTCCGCCAAATTCTCCGGCGTGGTGCCCGCATAACCGCGAACGACCGTCAGTGTGTTGGTGCTGACCGCCGTCACGAGCATCAGCTCTCCACTGCCCTCGGTCTGGATTTGATCGCCCACACGGAACCGGCTGCCGTGGTCCACAACGAAGTCCGTGTCTGACGCAGGATTCGACCACGTCGAATCGTTGATCGCATCTTTGTTGGGGAGCAGCTCATCCTCCAACCACTCGTGATGCGTGCTGGTCGCCTTGCGCAGAGGATCGCCCAGCGCGTTCAACAGAGGCGTCTCATCAGGCGAGATGATCGCGATCATATCCGACACATCCTCTGCCAATTCCGGCAGAGTCGTTCCCGCTGAGTATGTCGCTTTTCCCGTAAATGGCATATTCTCTTCTCCTTGCAATGGTTCAGTTACTTTGTCACACATGCGATTTGTTCAAGTCCTGATCCGGCGTCACAACAGGTTCCTGCGCAACTTCAGATAGTGCTGAAGGTCCGCGCGGCTGCCGGTCCTTGCTGCCTTCTTGGCAGCCTGTTCCAGGGCCATCTGCGGCTGCCTGGCTCGATCCTTTGCGCCCGCCGTTTTGCGGAGTGGTGATGTCTCCATTGATCCACCGAACAGGTACGCCTTCTCCCTCCTCAACTGCTCGATGCACGCATCAATGTCGGCTTCCGGCTTGCCCTCCATCCTTGTCTTCGCCACAAGTACGGCCGCCTCCAGGTCCGCGGCGCCGGCCGCTGCAAGCTTGCGTATCAGTTTCTGCTCGGTCTGAAGGTCGGTCAGGTCCTGTTCCAGGCGGCCGATCTTCTGGTTTGCCTCAGTCAGTTGCTCCGCCAGGCTCTCCGACTTCTTCTCGGCGCTCTGCGCCCTCTTTCGGTAACGAATCGACTCGGTCACCGAGACCAATTTCGCGGCATCATTGCCATCCAGCTCCTGCTCCTCCGTTGTTTCCAGCAGATTCTCTTCTGTCCGACTTGAACCCATAGCACCTCTCCAATTTATGAATTGCGATTTATGATTTACAATTTAGCTCGCGCCAGCACTGAGTTCGTAAATCACGGATCGTGCTTCGTACTTCTTTGTGTGGTTTCGTAGCCCAATTCTCTGAGCACCTGCTCAGCGGGGACACCGAGATCTCGCTTGATTTGCGCTTCCTGAAGCTTCTCCATCAGATTCTCCGGCAGCGGACTTGGAAAGATCACATCGATGTCTCGCTCGGCCTGGGTCGTCTTATAGATGTTCGCGGTGTCCAGGATACCCAGGACCATCCGGCAGATCTTCTTGAGGCCGTCGCTGTAGGTATGCCGCTTGCGCTCGTTCTTACTGAGCATGCCCATGAAGGTCAGGCGCAGCGCCACCGCGCTGGTGAGATTCCCGAGCTTGTCCTTGAGAACGCCCGCGACGGCCGGCGTCACGCCGCTGGTCTTGTCCAATGCCTCGCGAATTTCGGCGATATGCCGCTCCTCGCTCGGGGCCGAGGCATCTCCGCCGAACTCCTGAATGGAGGCCTCCGGATTATCCGTGCACCACATTCGCCCCGGCGCGATCGGCTTATTTTCGAAGCCCTCAATGCCTTTGCCCAGGTACATCCGGAATGATTGAAAGGTAACCCGGCTGGCACGATCGCTGAGCCTCGTGTTGAGTTCATCCTGCAGCGGGATCAGCGCCTCGACATCGCTGACGCCCTCATAGTAGTACGGCTGCGCGATGTTCTGGACGTGCACCACCGGCAAAAAGCCCCACGGCAGTTCCCCTTCCGCGACGAGTTCCTTGTCCTCGTAACGCTGCCAGTACTCAGGCGAGGTGATCTCCGTCACGGCGACGACCTGACGGGTGTCCGTCGGATATGCCGACGCTCCAAGAATCCGCGAAAGGAAGGAATTCTTCCTGTGAATGGTGTTCTTCTTCTGGTGGAAATGCTGGACGTAGTAACGGACGACACGGTAGTCGTCTTCATCCAGGACCGGCAGTGCTCTCGGCGCCTCGATCAGTTCCAGGTCGATTGCCTGTGCCAGGGTCAGCACGGTGTCGAACGGAGGCTGCTGAAGGGAGGAAGCGTGTGAGGCAGGGGCGAAACACGTGTCGCCTGTGCGGAGGAAGCAATCGACAAACCCGTAGACGCTTCCGAGCACTGCCATGTCCTGAAAGAAGCCAAGTCCGCCGTTGGCCGCAAAGACCGCCTTTATAACCGCCTCGATTTCGTTGCGTTTTTGGCCATCGGCGGCTTTGGAGACAAGACTTACCGGTTTTCCGAACAGGAAATCCGCCAGCGCATTGATGCGCCAGGCGATATCGTTCTCGATGACGACCTCTTTCCGCTGAATATCGCGGACCACCTGGGATCCGAACATCCCCGTCTGCGGCGAACGCACCAGCCCGGTGATCCGCGAGGGCAAGCCGTACTCCTGGGCCTGGACGTAAGGGTGTCCCGACTCGCTGATCTTGCGGTCCGCCGCGTTGCCCCCGGCCACCTCCACCATCGGGTTGCTGTAGTAGTCCCACAGCCGCGAGAAGTGCCGCCCCACCGCGGCCGACTGCTCATCCACCAGCCACTCCAGGTACTCCGCATCGAGCTGCCCGTCGCCGAAGATATCCAGCTTGAATCCCATGTCGCTGTGCTCCACTTACGATTTACCATTTGCGATTTATGATTTAGGAACTCGCGATCCAGGGATCCCGGTCGGCACGCCCGTCTCGGCACCGGCCTAAATCGTAAATCGTAATTCTCGAGGCATTTATGTCTGCCTCCACAATGGGACGAAAGTGCGCTAATTGGTCGAAGAAAGCCGGTGGCCGAAGTAGCGGAGGGGCGCCCAAGTCCTTGTGGGCAAAGGAGTAGAAAAAATATGAAGGATCGGCCGTTTTTACTTCTAAACCGGCGCGAATCGTGCGAAAATCGATCGAAAGTGAGACAGGGTGGCAAAGCCGCAGAGTCGGGGGGGGATGAGAGGGAGGGAATGGATGAGGCGGACTGTGTGGACAGAGTGGACGATATGGACGGTCCCTGGGCTTGCATGTGCCCATATCGTCCATGCCGTCCAGGTTGTCCATCCAGCAGTCCATTGCGGGGTGTCAGACCTGGGCGGGGCCCGTGGGACAGAATATGGTGACCCGCGTCCCGCGCACCGGCGGCCTCGCCTCTTCCCCGCTTATGATGCCGTCCATGAAAAAAGGAATGAATTCTGAAAAAAATGCGAGGCGCGCTTACGATATCAGGGTTCTCCGTAAGTGGCGTCGGGGAGGCATGTTAGCAAAAGGAGAATGTCTGCAACTACAGTACCATATAAGATTTTTTACTAAACACACAACAAAACAATTGACGCGATGCCCCGTACAGATAAAATACGACAATGGCATTGTGACCATACCACGAGATAGGATTGATTCCGACAGGAGTGGGAGAATGAGAACCTGCGGACGGTTATGAGACAGCCGTTGCGTCAACCGAGACGGTGGAGAACCGTGGTGTCATCGAGATTCTTCGGATGCGGGCCCATCTGCTCGCAGGCAGAGACCGCGTCCTGATAGAGATGTATCTGGAGCGGGGCAATAGTCTTCGTCAGATCGGGCGACTGATGGGGCTGAGCCCATCGAATGTCGGGCGCAGGATTCACAGAATCGCACGACGACTCGCGGATGACACCTATGAGATTTGTCTGGGCAACCGGGATGATTTCACCGGTCGCGAGTTGGCTCTGATCAAAGACTTCTTCGTCCGCGGTCTTTCCGCAGCGCACATCAGCCAGAATCGCGGGATTACTCTTTATCGAGTGAAAGCGACTCTCCGCAGAGCACGCGTATACGCAGCATCAATCAAGCGAGGGAATACATAATGGCAACCTATGATCTATCAAGAGGCTTTCCGTGGGAGGGGCCGCTTACGGATAGAGCGGTGCAACTGTGCCGTATGTTCGGCCTGACCGCCGACAAGCTTGCGGACAGGATCGTGACTCATCAGTGCCGGCTGGAGCTTGGTGCGGGGGATATTGCCTTCATTACGGGCCCGTCAGGGGCGGGCAAGAGCGTGCTCCTGCACGAGTTGGAACAGGCGATTCCCGCCGGCGAATCCATCAATCTCGCGCAGATCGCCCTTCCCCGGGACCGGGCCGTGATCGACTGCTTCGAGGGGACAATCGTCTCTTCCCTGCGGCTGCTCAGCGCGGTGGGCCTGAGCGAAGTCTTCTCTCTTCTCAAGAAGCCATGCAACCTCAGTGACGGCCAGAAGTACCGGTTCCGCCTGGCCCAGGCCATGGCCAGCCGCAGGCGATTCATCTTCGCCGACGAGTTCTCGGGCGAGTTGGACAGAGTCACCGCCGCCGCTGTCGCGTTCAACGTCCACAAGTTCGCCAAGCGGACCGGCACCACGTTCGTCCTGGCGTCGAGCCACGAGGACATCCTGATCGACCTTGCCCCCGACGTTCTGGTGATCAAGGACTTCTCGGGCCCGGCCGAGGTCATCTATAGAAACCATTGATTATGGATGATTGATTATTGATGATTCGGCGGCGGAAGACCAATCATCCATCATCCATTATCAATCATCAATGAGGTGCGCCATGCACACGTGTTCGCTGAGCAACAAGCTGGAGATCGTCCCCGGCGATCTGGACGACTACAGGCAACTCGCCTGTTATCACTATCGGGGCGGTTCGCCAATCAGCGTGAAGGCGGTCTTCACCATGAGGCCGGCAGCGCCGATTGGCTCATTCCACAGGAAACCGGTTGGGGTGATTGTCTACACGATGCCTGTTCCCCGCGTGGAGCTTCGCAACGTCGCCACCGGCAACATCTTCAAGGACCTCGATCGCCAGACCCAGTTGGCCCTGATCAACCGGAACATCCGCTGCATCGCGCGAGTTGTCATCGAGCCGCGGTTTCGGGGCATAGGCCTGGCGACCCGGCTCGTCCGCGAGACCATGCCCCGGATGGATGTCCCCGTCGTTGAAGCGGTCGGCGTCATGCCCCTGGTGAATCCGTTTCTGGAACACGCGGGAATGAAGGCATTCGCGCCCAGACTGCGTCTTGAGCAGGTCGCATTGATCGAGGCCCTGAGCGTCATCGGCATCGAGGAAAACGAGCTGATCGACCCGGAAAGTGTACAGAGGAAGCTGGATGCATTGCCAGAGCCGGCGGCGGATTTCACCGAAATCCGCGTGCAGCGGTTTCTGAAAAGTCACGGCAAGCGCCGGACTATGTTGCCCGGCATCGAACGCACGCGCTACATCCTGAGCAAACTCACGGAGCGACCCGCCTATCATATATGGTTCCATCCCACTCTGGAGGTCACACTGCCGTGAAAGATGATTTACGATCTATGATTTACCATTTTGCGGGGCGGGTCGGAGGATCGAGGAACAAGGGAAGGACTCCCACAACCCACGCTCCACACACACCTTGTCTCGTTACCCGTCCCCCGGCCTCGACTCCGAAATCATAATTCGTGAATCGTAATTCGTACATTGCACATTTGGAGGTGAACACATGAGTACGAAGATTCGGCGTATTCCGCTGGAACAGTTGGTTCCGCACCCCGATAACCCCAACTGGATGAGTCGGGCGAACTTCGCCAGGCTGGTTCGCAACATCGGGCGAACCGATCGGTACGAGCCCCTCGTGGTCCGGCCCCATCCCAGCAAAGACGGCCACTTTCAGATCATCAATGGCCACCACCGGCGTGACGCCCTCAAAGAGCTCGGCCGCAAAACCGCCGATGTGGTGGTCTGGGACGTCAATGACGAGCAGACTTCTGTCCTGCTGGCCACGCTCAACCGGCTCGGCGGCCGGGATGCACTCGACAAGAAACTCGGGTTGCTCCGCCGGCTTCGCAGACACATCCCTATCCCTGATCTGGCCAAGCTGCTCCCGCAAACTCGCGGCCAACTCGAACGGCTGCTGGGGCGCAAGCCGCTGCCACGCACGACGCCACACAGCCCGAATCCATTCTCGGTTCCCATGGTGTTCTTCGTGAGTGAGACACAGCAGAGTGCCATCGAGCAGGCCCTGTTGCTGGCGGCTGACCCGGTTTCGCCAAGCGACAGTTCCGCTGCGCCGACAGTGAATTCGGGGAATGGGAACACACGCGCCGCCCGCCGAGCTGAAGCTCTGACTTGCCTGGCGCACTTGTTCATCGACCTGACGCGGCAGGAGTCAGATGAATGAACGGGACTGAATCTGCCCGGTGGCTCAGTTGTAGTTGCACGGTGGGGCCTGCCCCACCGCCTCCTGTGGCGCGGGGTTCATGGTGGGGCAAGCCCCACCCTACAGCCCGTCCCCCGCCCTGACTGCGCGGCTCTTTGACAAGTTCATAGCGTCTTTTTTGGTTTTTCCTGCACGGCTTGCACGTACGGTTGCAGCGGCTTGACAGACGGCGAGCCGGGCTCGGATGCAAAAGCAATTGCGGCTTGAGCCGGGATGCGCCAGCCCTGATCGAGCTCCAGATCGGGGGTGCCGCTGCCGCCGTAGCAAGGCTCTTCGGTCGAAAACAGGATCCGCCAGTGTTGCTCGCGCGGCGGAGCCAGAAGCGGCTCGGGGGCCGGCCCGAAGAACAGGTCCATGCCGAGATTCACAAACAGGAGCCTGTCCGTGCCACGGCCGAAGAACCGCAGCACAAACGCCGCACCCGACAGCACAGCGCCATCAAGGCCCGCTTCGCCCTGCAGCGAGAATACCTCGTCCGTCCGTCTCAGCCGTGCGAGGTCCTTGAACATATCGTAGAACCGGGAATTCTCCATTCGCTGGCGAAAATCCAGAATGGACCGCAGAAATGTCTCCCGTTGGGAAGGCTCGGCAAGCGCCGCCTGCATGGCAGGGACAGCAAAGCTGGGAAACTGGCTGAGGAATCTCTTACGCCCATTGGCTACCATGCCGGAAGTCTGATGATTGTGGTCGGCAAAATAAAGGAACGGCGTGGATGCAGCGAATTCTTGTCCCTGAAATACGAAGGGCGTCCATGGCCCGAGCAGGAGCAGCGCCGTCGCTGCCCGATGCCTGCCGGGCGAAGTAATCTGCCCGGTCCGGCTGCCCCAAGCGGAGTTCGCGACTTGGTCGTGATTGTCGATGTAACAGATGAACCTCGGATGCTCGATTCCCAACGAAGGACTGCCCCGCGGCTTGTTCTGCCATCTGGAGCGCTGGCCTTGGTAAAGGAATCCGTGTTTCACCGTGGAGATGATCTCCTGGGGTGAGCCGCAGTAATCTGAGTAGTAGGCTTCCTTTCTGCCTGTCAGGGCCACATGAATCGCGTGGTGGAAATCGTCATTCCAGAGGGCATCAAGACCCGCACCACCATCCTTCACGCTCTTGAGCAGGTCCGCTCTCTGTGGCTCGTTCTCCGCGGCGATCAGAATATTGCGGTTCCCCGCGGCCCGCCGGGCGCTGTCTGTGATCTCGGCGATGATATTCGGCTGCGACGCATCGAAGATCTGCTGAGTGGCGTCAATCCGAAAACCGTCGAAGTGGAACTCTTCGATCCAGTAGCGTGCGTTGGAGATGAAGTAGTCACGAACGGGCTGCGCGCCGAGACCATCAAAATTCACGGCGTCGCCCCACTCGCACTCATAGCGGTCTGTGAAATAGTCTCTCGCAAATGCCCTGAGAAAGTTCCCGTCAGGCCCCAGATGATTGTAGACGACATCGAGGATGACGGCGATCCCAAGCTCGTGCGCGGTATTTATGAAACTTCTCAGGTCGTTCGGCCGGCCGTATAGCCGCGTGGGAGCAAACAGATTGACACCATCGTACCCCCACCCGTGGCTGCCGGCAAAGTCAGCCACAGGCATCATCTCGAGCAGGCTGACTCCGGCCTGGACAAGCTCCGGCAACTGCCGGGCGGCCGAGGCCCAGGTTCCCTCAGGCGTGAACGTCCCGATGTGCATCTCGTAGATGATCTGCCCTTCGAGGTGCGGCCCACTCCAGCCCTGATCCGTCCAGGCGAAAAGACTGGGGTCGATCACCTGCGATGGTCCGTTCGGTCCCTCGGGTTGGAACCGCGACGCGGGGTCGGGCAGAAGATCGTCACGGCCATCAATGCGAAAGCGATAGAGAACGCGCTGGCCGGGGTCGGCTATCGCAGCAGAGAGAAACCCCGCCTCACCAGTCATTGAGATGACCGCCTGCTCCGGCTGCTCAATAACCAGATCCACTCGGCTCTTATCCGGTGCCCAGACGCGAAAGTTGATTTGTCCGTGAATGACCTCAGCGCCGAACGAGAGCTTTCTCTTGCGCGCGGCATATTCCGGAAACACTCCCGTTCGAGCTTCTCCCGCTCTCGGCATTTATGATCTCCCAGTGTCGAACCCAGAATCACAATGAAGGCGGACAGGACAGTCGTTCTCGTGCGGTATATTCGCATGAAGACAATGGGCGACCTTCCGGCCGCGTGGACCCAAGTAAGGTCAGCCGATCAGGCCGGCCGCCGGTTCCGGCGCTTATCGTTTGCCCATCTGCCGTTCGCGGCAGCCGGCCCTTTCAGCGTCTTGCTGCGCAAAAGGCACGCATTGTACCGCCAGATGAACTGCCTCATCGATCCTCCCTGGCATTTCGCATTCCAAAAGGCGATACGCTGCGTACAACGCCATTGTTGTACGATCCTATGCTCAGGGCAGTACTAGGTAATTCGCCACAATTGATGCGGCTGGTAACTGAGGTTCAGACAAGCCCCTGCAGGAGGAAATACCGTTTTGTGCGGCCCGAGTCCTCAACAAGGTTAAAAGCGGTAGTAAAGGTTGATGGACAGAACGGGATAGATTTTGAAGATGTCCAGATCATCCTGTATGTCTTTCTCTTCTTCGGCAAGTCGCGCCTGGAACGTGGGATCGGCGCCAATCGGACCGCTGGCGCATAGATCGATGTCCGGCGAGCCCGTGAACGCGACCCCGAGGTCAGTAGCCAGCCCCCATCGACCTGTTCTCCCCAGAGGATTGCCCCAGCCGATTCCAATGTATGGAGCCACCGGGCGAAAATCTACGTCCCCTCCCAGCGCGCCTACCTCATCAGCGGCGTACGTCACATCATCGATTTCCACCGACGTGCCCAACCTGGCCTGCAGGGTCAGAAGGGTATGCCGGCGTTTTCCCCCGGATAAACGTAGATAAGAAAATCAAAATTCTTTCACGGTCTGCATGTCATCAAACCCGGCTGGCCTCCTTCAACTCCTGGAGTTCTTTGATTCTGATGACAGCGGGCCCCCGGATAGGGAAATGCATCACGTAGACTCGAGTGCCATTGATGTTCTCTTGCCAGCCGTAATTGCAGTTCCTGCTACCCCGAAAAACACTGTAAGTGACCTTGCCAATGAAACATGCGACGGAGGGTCGATAGGCCCGAATATCTCTCAGCAGCCTTTGAACGCCCGGCTCTTCCTCGCCCTTCCTGAGTGCTGTGACCTTTGCTGTCGGACGGTCGATCAGGTTGATGAAACCCAGTCGGTATCGCGGGAGCAATCGCCGGTCATACATTTCTTTCAGACCGATGTCTGTCCGCAACTCGCTCTCGTCCTCATCCAGCAGCCCCGCGCGATTGAGCAGGTACCAGAACGTTTTGTTATTGGAGAAAGGCACGCGGCGCCGGTAAGAGCCGGGATGCGGGTTGATCCCTACGAAAAGGATTCTCATGCCCCTGCCGACCTTGTATTCGATCATACAACGCCCCGGCCCAACTTGTTTTTGCGCGGGTCTTATGTCGCAGCCAGGAGGAGACCCTTGAGGTCCTCGGACTGAAATTCCCGGTGGGAGGCAATCAGTTCGCGGGCAGCGTCCACCTGGCCCCAGACATTCCACAACAAGACCCCTCGTACCCGGCCCTGTTGCAGGTAGTAGATCACCCCCTTCCGATGCGGCTCCTCCCAGTCAGCCACAGTTTCCAAACGAGAGTCCAGATCGCCAACGGCTTCATATCCCAGCTCGAAAAGATCGGAGTAGAAATACGGCAGGTGGCGATAGGGCTCCAATTCACCTGCCATGTTCCTGCCCGCCAACCGGCCCATCGTGTTGGCGTTGTCCTCGTGCTCGACGCGCAATCGCCTGTCAAACGCCGGGTTATAGAAGGCGGCCACATCGCCCGCGGAGTAGATGTCCGGGTGGCTCGTCCGCAGAAGCTCGTTTACAACAATGCCGTCGCTCAACTCCAGTCCGGCCTGCCTCGCCAGGTCAATGTCCGGCTCAATGCCGACGCCGGCCACGATGCCGTCCACGACGATCTCTCTGCTCGAAGTGCGGAGGACAGACTGCTCGCCGCGCCTTTCGAAGTTCGCGATGGATTCCCCGACCAATATCTCCACCCCTTTTTCCCGATAGAAGTCGTTCAAGGATTCCGAGAGATCGAAGGGAAACATGCGGCTGCAAATGCCGGTGCCGGGAAAGATCATCGTCACTTCCCGCTCATTCATGGCCAGGGCGGCGGCAATCTCCGAGCCAATGAATCCACCGCCAACCACGGCAAACCGCCGGCGCTGCTCCGCCGACGCAGAAAGCCGCCGGAAATCCTCCAGCGTGCGGTAGTAGATAATGAGCGCCTCGCCAAAGGGCAGACGACGCGGCCGGCCCCCCGTCGCCAGAAGCAGCTTATCGAATGTGTAGGTCCTGTCCCTGTCATCCGTGATCTGCTTTCGCTGCACATCGAGGGTTTGAGCCCGACAACCCAGGTGAAGCTCCACATCGTGGTTTTCCGTGTGGCGCCAGATGCTCTCCAAAGGCTTGCCCTTCCAGAGGCCCTTTGTTAAAGGCGGCCGATTGTACGGCGGGTCATGTTCGGCACTGATCAAGCCAATGGCGCCGTTGCGGTCCACCTCGCGGATTCCTTGTACGGCGGCATCAGCGGTCATTCCACCGCCAACAATAAGGTAATTGTAGTGCGTCATAGCTTCTCCTGAGATCTTTCGATGATATCCATGCAGTTGTTGCCATCTCAGCAGCCTGCGTCTTCGGATACGTTCCGTCCCGTCCAACGTTCTCACATTCGCGGTGGAAGGCGGGAAATGGCTTCTCACCTTCCTCCCTTCCTGATCTTCACGGTACCGGGAGTCTGTCTTCGGGGGGTGATATGGCAGCAATGTAGGTGAGGATCTTCCTGGCGGCGTCGAAGGCCTCGGCGGCGGAGGCGTCCTCAGTCGCCATGTCCTTGATGAAGCTCTGGGCTGCCTGGTAGGCGACCTGCTCCTCCTGACCGGGGCCGAACAGATAGTACAGGGCGCCGGCCCCGACATAGACCGCCTTGGCAATCTCCGTCTTGGCCTGCTCGTCCTGTCCGCTCTCGATGAGCTGCCTGGCCGACTCCATCTTCGCCAGGGCGAAATTCCACGCTTCAGCCGCTTTGGGGTTCATATGGCTGTGAGTCTGCTCACTACTGCCGTACTATCGCACATGACGCCGCACAAAATGCATCTCTTGCCGAGTGTAACACCTGCTTGCCAATGTTCAAAGACCGTTCCGAAGTCCTTACAGCAACTATCAACCAACCATTCAGAACGAGGGTAAAACCATGCCTGAATCGACGAAACTGACCAAACGACAACTCGCAGTTCTTGACGGTTTGTTCACGGGTAGGAGTACAGAGCAAACCGTGCTCAAGAAGCACCATGTGCCCAGCGTCCTCTATGAGAAATGGCTCACGGACGAGCGATTCACCCGGCAATTCGAGCAGCGGATTGCCGGCGGCTACCGTCAAAGCCACATAATCCTCGCCCGCAACGCCCCCAAGGCTGCCCGCAAGCTGATCCAATTGATCGCATCAAAAAAGGAGGAGACTGCTCGCAAAGCCTGCCTTGACATCATCTCCATGCAGCATCCCGCAGGCCACAAAACACCATCGGACACGCCACCGGCTTCAGAGCCCTCCGCCCCCGCCGCCGACCTGTCCCCCGAGACTGCCAGCCGCCTCCTGGCTGCCCTGGCCGGGCAAACATGAAGCAAGAGAACTCCAAATGATCGCCCGCAACCATGGTCGGTGATAGCATCAGCCCTTCGCTCGGCTGAGATAGCTGCCGTCTTCGGTGTTGATGCGGAGGACCTCGCCGACCTCGATGAACGGCGGCACACGGGTCCGCAGGCCGGTTTCCAGGGTGGCGTCTTTCATCTGGTTCGTGGCCGTGGCGCCCTTGGGCTGGGGCGTGGTCTCTGTGACCGCCAGCTCCACAACCTTGGGCAGCTCAATGCTGACGATTCTCTCCTCGTGCAGCAGGGCCGTAACGGGCGTATTGGGCTTGAAGTACTTTATCGCATCGCCGAGCAGTTCCTCGGAGACCGTTATCTGGTCGTAGGTCTGGGTGTCCATGAACACGTGCGAGTTCTTGTCCGAGTAGAGATACTCCATGTCTCGCTTATCCAAGAACGCCTCCTCCACGTCCTCCGTGGATCGCAGACGCTTCTCCATCATGATGCCATCGGAGAGACGCCGCAGCTTCGCCTGCACGAACGCCCGGAGGTTTCCAGGGGTTACGTGGGTCGCCTGCGTGCAGATGCACAACTGACCATCAAGGATAATGGCCATCCCCGGCCGCATTTCACTTGCTTTCACAGTAATCACCTCAGCTCAAACCCAGACTTCCAATCCGGGGGCGACGTGCCCAACACGCCGGCTCCCGCCATGCACAACCGCGGCCATCCTCAACCGCGGCACAAAGATGTCGCATCCACACCATCAATGCGACAATGGATAGACAGGCGTATACATATACGCTGTTCCGAAATCCTTGTCAAGCAGCAGTTTGTTGTGCGGCGGATCACTCTCGCTATACGAATGATCTATTCTCTGGGGGCTGTTTGTAGAACATGATTGAAGGATTTGGGGACGGGAGCTTCAACGGTCATGCGTTTGCCGGCGGATAGGTCGAGTGTCAGGCGCCAGGCGTGGAGCATGAGGCGCGGATAGTGGCTCTGGATGGCTTTATCACCGTACAGGGGATCACCGACGATGGGGTGGCCGATATTGTAGAAGTGCACACGGATTTGATGCCGGCGGCCGGTGTGTGGGCGGACATCAACGAGCGTGAACGCCTCCAATCGCTCCAGGACGCGGAACTCGGTGAGGCTGGCCTTGCCGCGCTGGGCATCGACAGCCACCCGGCCGGAGCCGAACTGCCGCAGCGGCTTATCAATCTCGCCCTGGTCGTCGCCAATAACACCGTGAACAAGGGCCAGGTACACCTTTGCGACCGAGCGGGTTTCAAATTGGCGATTGAGTTGCCGGTGGGCCTCTGCGTTGCGGGCAAAGACGATCACGCCGCTGGTTTCCCGGTCGATGCGATGAACGATGTAGAGCTTCTCCCCCCGCTCGGCGCAGAGCATCTCAAAAAGCGACTGGTCCAGCCGCCGGCGTTCCGGAACCGCCACCAGCCCTTCCGGCTTGTTGACCGCCAGGATATCGTCGTCTTCGTACAGGGTGTCAATCATTGAATTATGTTGTACGATCTATCATTTACGATTTATGATTGAGCCGGATCTGCATTCCGCAAGGTCCATTCATAAATCGAAAATCGTAAGTCGTAAATAGAAAACCGTGAGTGCGAATCATTTCTTCATTTCGGCGTCGGACATCGAAGGCGACCGGGTTCAGTTGAGCCCCGAGCAGTCGCACCAGGTCTGCCACGTGCTACGGCTCAGGCCGGGCGACACCATCGTTGTGCTCGATGACAGCGGAACCGAGTACGACGTGACTCTGACGACAGTCGACCGGAAAGAAACCACCGGGCAAGTGACGAGCAGGCATCGCGCACGCGGCGAGCCAAGGGCGGAACTCACCCTGTTTCAGAGCCTGCTGGCACGAGAAAAATTCGAGTGGGTGCTCCAAAAGGGCACGGAGCTGGGCGTAACACAATTCGTGCCCGTTCTGACAGAACGCAGCCTCGTGCGGACGAAGACCATCGAGGAGAACAAGCTGGATCGCTGGCAGCGGATTCTCATGGAAGCAGCAGAGCAGTCTCATCGCGGCCACATTCCACAACTCGAACCGCTCATCCCATTCGATCAGGCGGTCCTCCGCCTGCGGGACTATGACCGCTGTATCATCGCCGCACCATCCGAGGGAGCCGCGACATTACGAGACGCCTTGAAGGATATCACGCGTTCCCCCGCCTCGGTCGCCGTCATGATCGGTCCGGAAGGCGGCTTCACGGAGGAGGAAGTGGCTCTGGCCTGTGAAAAGGGCGCCGTCCGGGTCGGCCTGGGCCCGCGCATCCTGCGGACGGAGACCGCGGCAACGGTCGCCTGCGCCCTCATCCTCTACGAGCTTGGCGAAATGGAGGCATGAGATGGCGCAGACCGGCACATTGTATTTCGTGGCGACGCCGATAGGGAACCTCAGTGACATCACGCTGCGGGCGCTGGAGACGCTGCGCCGGGCCGATTATGTCGTCAGCGAGGATACGCGCAGGACCGGGCTGCTGCTGAAGCACTTCGAAATCCAAAAGCCGCAAATCGCCTACTACGAGCATAAAGAGCGTCTGGTGGCCCCGCGAATCATCCGCCTGCTCGAAGAAGGCAAGTCGGTGGCCGTGGTCACCAGCGCAGGCACGCCCGGCATCTCCGATCCCGGCTTCGTGCTGCTGCGCCAAGCCATCGAAGCGGGCATCGAAGTAACGGCCATTCCCGGCCCGACGGCGTTCGTGACCGCCCTGGTGCTCTCGGGCCTGCCGGTGCACAGTTTCACATTCAGGGGTTTCCCGCCGCACAAGGGCGGCCAGCGACGTCACTTCCTCGAAGCCGACAAGGACTCCCCCTACACGCTCATCTACTACGAGAGCCCCTTCCGCGTGCGACGGCTGCTGGAAGATGCGCTGGCCGTCTTCGGCGACCGCCCCGCCGCCGTCGCCAAGGAGCTGACGAAGATCTATGAGTCAGTGCGTCGCGGCCGGCTCTCCGAGCTCCTTGCCGGCACCGAAGAGAACCCAAAAGGCGAATACGTCGTTCTCGTCGCCGGTGCAGGATACGACAAACGAGACAATGATGACTCCAAGTCGAGTGACAGCACAATTTCATAGCAATAGGAGGTTTGCATGAGAGTGGCGTCCGCGTTCCTGACCAATCTTCTGATCCTCACGCTGATCTTCGCCGGATGCAGGATGGCGGAGGGCAAAGAGAACCATCCTCGGTCTATTCGCTCGGCGGGGGCCGGCGACTATGGGCAGATTGAGTTGCTGCGGGACCGATGGGGTGTACCCCATGTCTTTGCTAAGAGTGACGCCGGGGCCTTGTACGGACTCGGCTACGCTACGGCCGAGGACCGGGCCTTTCAGATGTACTACAACCTGCGAATCATCCAGGGCAAGCTGGCGGAGGTGATTGGCGACGTGAAGATCGGCGCCACACGCCAACTGCCTCAGGGTAAGAACTCGGCCCTGCGCAGCGACATTCAGATGCGGACCATCGGCTATTACCGAGCCGCCCAGGAAACGGCCCGGCAGCTCGATCCTGAGACGCGGGGACTGCTGGAGGCCTACTGCCGGGGCGTCAACGACTACATCGCCGGCCATCCGAACGACCTGTTGTACCTCTTTGGCAAGTACGACCTGCGGCCGGAGTCTTGGACGCCGACCGACTGCATCGCCTCGTGGTGGCGGCTTGGATTGTTCTTCTCCGGCGATGGTCTCAACGAGATGACGGCCTACTACCAGATCAAGGAAGGCGCCAGGCAGGTCCGCCAGTTCGCACCGACGGATAGTGCCGGGGCCGCTCAGGGCATGCCGATACGCGACGACGCATCGGTGATCCAACGCAGTGATGTCACTGATGCCTGGGTGCAGGAGGTTCTGGATTACGCGATTGCGCACGGCGTGACACGAAAGGTGGATGTGACGCCTGCCGCACAGCGGCCGGGGCCGAGGTTCAGCCATGCCTGGGTCGTCGGAGGCAAAAGGACCACGACCGGCTCGACGGTGCTCATCAGCGATCCGCAGACCCCCGTGCGTAATCCTTCGCTCTGGTACGAGTTCCACATCACCGGCAAGACCTTCAACGCCCGCGGCCTCGGTGTCGCAGGCAGTCCGAACATCCTGATCGGCTTCACGCCCAACATCGCCTGGGGTTTGACCGCCCTCGGCGCCGACCAGGCGGACCTGTTTCTCCTCAAGACCGACCCGAACCACCCCAACCAGTATTTCCTCGACGGGCAGTGGCGCGATATGGAGGTCCGTACAGAGACCATCAAGGTCAAAGATGCACAGCCGCAGACACTGACGGCCAGACAGACCTCTTTGGGCCCGGTGGTGACATCCATCGCAACAGGCGTCCATCCCGGGGATGAAGTGACCCTGAAACGCATCCCGATCTGCGAGCCCCAGCGCGATACGTTCCGAGGCATTCTGAACATGATGCGGGCCGGCGATGCACGCGAATTCCAAAAGGCGCTCGGCGGCTGGAGCTTCCCGAGTGCGAATTGCGTCTTCGGCGACAGCAAGGGCAACATCGGATTCAAGACGATCCTCGCCCTGCCCGTCCGCTCGGCCCATTCGCTGCTGGACGACCGGGCCACCCACGAAGGATGGGACAGCGCCAACGACTGGCAAGGCATCTTGCCTGACGAGCTGCTGCCCCAGGTCATCAATCCGGAGCAGGGCTGGCTGGTCAGCGCGAACCATCGGCCCATCGCGTCGTTCTACCCGATCTCCCTGGGCATCTCGACCGGCAGCCTCGGCGACACCGACCGCTCCTGGCGACTGAAGGAGCGTGTCCGGGCCGTCGAGCAGTTCACGCCGGAGGATGTGCTCAGCATCCACTACGATACCGTCAACGCCATCAAGCGCGATCTTGTCAAGCTCGGCTACCACCTCCGCGACGTCCAGAAGTATCCGCTCGAAGAGGACACGCTCAAAGCGCTCGACTACCTCCAATCCTGGGTGATCGAGGGCTGCAAGCTGGAGATGTCGATTCCCGGAACCGAGATCGTCAACCTGATGCCGATGGCGTTCCGGCAGAACTTCAGCGCGGCGCTCACATACGGCGGCGGTCTCTCCGGCCTGTGCAGCATGCTCCAGACGATCGGGGAGCGGATCAAGGCCAATCCACAGGCCTCGCTGACCGACGAGGAGGCCGACTACGTCAACCTTATGGTGCGAGCGGCGTGGCGGTACGGCGCGGCCTCCTACGGCAGCGATCCGAACCAGTGGAATGAGCGGGCAAAGAAGGAACTGATCGAGACGAAGATGCAGTACATGTCCACGCTGGACGGCTTTGGCTCGCTCGACGAGCAGCGGGATATCACGCTGCCTGCCCTGCAGTGCATCGAAGGCGGCACGATCCTCTCGCAGAAGGCCCAGTCCTACACCCAGTACGTCCGGCTCGACAACGTGGACCAATCGATGTCCATCCTGCCCGTCGGCCAGTCGGAGCATCCGGACAGTCCATATCACTTGTGCAACTACGAACTCTGGGGCCAGGGCAAACTCCACCCTGCTCCGCTCTCACGAAAGGCTGTCGATGAGGTCGCGGCGACGACGATGAGTCTCGAAGCGAGGGAACCATGATTGGGTTCGACGGCACACGACGCGATTTTCTCAAGATGGCCGGGCTCGGCGCGGCAGTGATGAGTCTGCCGCGCGGGCTGACCGCGATGGGACAGAACGCGAGCAGCAAATCGAATGTCGTTGTGATTCTCGCGGACGATCTTGGATATGGCGATCTGTCTGCCTACGGGGCGACAGACTTGAAGACGCCGAATATCGATGGGCTGATCGCGGCCGGGATGCGATTCGAGCGTTTCTATGCGAACTGCCCTGTGTGCTCGCCGACGCGGGCGTCGCTGCTGACCGGGCGGTTCCCGGATCTCGTCGGCGTGCCGGGTGTGATCCGAACGCACATCGCCGACAACTGGGGCTACCTGCTCCCGCAGGCGATTCTGCTGCCGCAACTGCTCAAGCGGGCAGGCTATCACACGGCACTCATCGGCAAATGGCATCTGGGTCTGGCCTCGCCGAACATACCCAACGAACGCGGCTTCGATCATTTCCACGGCTTCCTCGGCGACATGATGGACGACTATTACACCCATCGCCGCCACGGCTTCAACTACATGCGCCTTGACAACAAGGAAATCGACCCCGAGGGACACGCCACGGACCTGTTCACCCAGTGGGCCGTTGACTACCTCCGTGAGCGGTCGCGCGAAAAGCAGCCCTTCTTTCTGTACCTGGCGTATAACGCTCCGCACGCGCCGATCCAGCCGCCGCAGGAGTGGCTCGAGCGCGTCAAGCAGCGGGAAGAAGGGATCAGCGACAAGCGATCTGCTCTCGTGGCCTTGATCGAACATCTCGACGCCGGCATCGGCAAGGTCGTGGATACGCTGAAGGAAGCCGGCTTGGCCGACAACACGTTCGTGATCTTCACCTCCGACAATGGCGGCCAGATCAATCTCGGCGCGAGCAATGGTCCGTTGCGGGCGGGCAAGGGCGACATGTACGAAGGCGGCATCCGCGAGCCAATGTGCGCCGTCTGGCCCGGCCGGATCAAGGCAGGCTCGCGCAGCGACCGTGTCGCGCTGACAATGGACCTGTTCCCCACGATCTGCGAAGCCGCGGGCGTCAAGATCGAGCACGAGATCGACGGCCGGAGTATCCTGCCGACTCTGACGGGCAGCGATCAACGTGAGGAGGATCGCGTCCTGTTCTGGGTCCGTCGCGAAGGCGGGAATCGCTACGGCGGCCGGGCCTACTACGCCGCCCGGCAAGGCGACTTCAAGCTCCTGCAAAACAGCCCCTTCGAGCCGCTCGAACTCTACAACCTCAAGGATGATCCAAAGGAGGAGAAGCCGCTCGACAGCAAGCACCCGATGTACGCCAAGCTCTTCAAAGCCCTGCAAAACCACATCACAAAGTCCGGCGCCGTCCCCTGGCAGAAATATCCTGTCGATCTCAACAAGCCCCTGACCCACTGACCAGGAACGCGAGGCATTGACGCTTGACACATGGACCGGGTACAGCTACCCTCGTGCCCCATGGCTTCACTGTTCCTCACGAAACCCGTCGAGAGGCTGATCGCCGAGACTCAGGAGCGCCGGCACTCGCTTCGAAGGGTCCTCGGGCCTATCGATCTGATCGCGCTGGGCATCGGCGCCACGATCGGTGCAGGCATCTTCGCAACAATCGGGACAGCGGCGGCCGGCGATACGGTCCGCCAGGGCGCCGGTCCCGCCCTGATCCTCTCATTCGTCCTGACGGCAATCGTGTGCGCCTTCACAGGACTGTGCTATGCGGAGCTGGCCTCGCTGGTCCCCGTGTCCGGCTCGGCCTACACCTTTACCTACGCCACGCTCGGCGAGCTGATCGCGTGGATCATCGGGTGGGACCTGATCCTTGAATACGCCATCGGCAACGTCGCCGTCGCGATCTCCTGGGCCAACTACTTCAACACGCTCCTATCGGGCTTCGGCCTGAACCTGCCCGCCTGGCTGACCGTCGATTATCGCACGGCGGCCCAGAAGATGCCGGACGTCATCGCCGGCGCTCCGCACGTGTTCGGCGTGCCCATCGTGTTCAACCTGCTGGCCATCGGCATCGTGGCCGTTCTGTCCGTGCTCCTGGTCTGGGGCGTGCGCGAGTCCGCGCGGGCCACCGCCGTCATGGTGATCATCAAGCTCCTGGTGCTGGGGCTCTTCTGCTTTGTCGGAATTCGCTTCATCAAACCCGAGAACTGGCACCCCTTCGCACCGAACGGATTCGGTGGCATCGCGGCAGCAGCGGCGATCATCTTCTTCGCCTATATCGGATTCGATGCGGTCTCGACTTGCGCCGAGGAAACACGCCGACCCGGGCGAGATCTGCCCATCGGGATTCTCGGATCCCTGGTGGTCAGCACGCTCATCTACGTAGTGGTCGCGGTCGTCTTTACAGGCCTCGTGCCGTTCTCAGTCCTGCAGAGTCTGAACGCATCCGAGCAGGCGGAGCCACTGACGGTGGCCTTGCGTCACGTCGGCCGGTCCGATACGATCATTGGTCTCGTGGCCTTTGGCTCGGTCGTCGCACATACGGCCGTACTGCTGGTCTTTCAACTCGGCCAGGCAAGGATCTTCATGGCCATGGCTCGTGACGGTTTGCTGCCTGCGTCGCTGGCTCGCGTCCATCCGCGATTCCGCACGCCACACGTCGCGACGATCCTGACGGGCGTCGGCGTGGGAGTCCTGGCCGGCGTCTCGAACATCGACGAGATGGTGGACCTCACGAATATCGGAACACTCTCCGCCTTCCTGCTGGTCTGTATCGGCGTCTCGATCCTGCGCTTCAAAGCCCCTGACCGCCCGCGCCCCTTCCGTGTACCGTTCGGTCCCGTCCTGATCCCCACCCTCGGAGCGCTGTCCTGCGTGGGCATGATCGCCTACCTTCCACGGACCTCGTGGATTCGCTTCGGCCTCTGGCTCGTCGTCGGCCTCACCGTGTACGCCGCCTACGGCTACCGCCACTCCCACCTTCGCGAGGCCCTCTCATCGAAGCCCGCCCCATGCCCCGAAGGCCCCGCCGCTGCCGAATAGATGCCTTCTGACACATCGTGTCGTGTATGAACTTGCCCGGTTTAGGCATCCTTGATACAGTGGCACCAGTTTTCCATATTGTGAGAGGCTACCTGTATGAGACGACTATTGTGCATCCCGGTCATTGTCATTCAAGCCGCGTTCGCCTTTGGGCAGGCAGAGACTCCCACGCCGGAGGACGAGGCCCAGCAGCATTTGTATGACGCGCTCAACGGCCACAATGTCCAGGGGCGTCTTTACCCGGACTCGTGGAGCGATTCGGAGCAATACACAGCAGTGAGCATCCCGGTAGCCGATGGAGTTCTCCAACTCGGTGCTCTCAAGTCCGCATATCCAACCATATCCAAGTCGGCATTCGTTCTCATCCAGGGTGAGGATCAGACCGACAAGGAGGTCGCCAGGGTTCTGAATCAGTTCATCTTCATCCTCTACAGTGGGTTTGATCAGAAGGGCTATCCGTTGACGAGTCTCATAGGGAACTACTATGATTACGCGCCATCGTGGACGTTTGTCGACGCGTTTGGACGGCCCATGGCAGGCGCGTCCATCGAAGCTCAAGCCGAGCACGCCATCATGCCATACAAGGCCACCTTGGACGACAAGGGTCAAGCGCCGCGGCGGATGGGAAGACCGTTTACCATCAAGATCGAGCACCCTGACTATGGTGCCGCTATCGTGGAGTACATGGACGGCGATCACCCATCAGGCATATACGTCCTTCCGCTGGCGCCACGCAATTCCCAGAAACTCTCACTATTTGCGCAGGGGAACGTGGTGGACAATAACGGCAAGCCCGTCCCGGATGCGCTGATCGAATGCCCCAGACTAATCTGGTCCGACGGAAACGACGTGTATCCTTCAGTTCTGCGCAGCCGTGTGGTCACCGACGCCAATGGGCAGTTTACAATCTGCTCGCCGATGATGACGGAAGAGCTTGAGTTGCAGGGCTTGCCACCGGCCGGCACCCGGTATTACCTGGAGATCGAGCCGCCCCTGGCGTCAAACCTGCGTCAGGCGGGTAAGGACACACCGATTGTCATTCAGGCAGGGACGAAACAAACGGTCGTCCTGACAGCCATGGACGCACAGGAGTACTTTCACACGTTCTCCTTCGAGTACGCCGAAGGCCCGGTCACGAGCCTGGACGAGCTCAAGAACATCCGATTGACTCTCATGCGAGATGATCGGCCGTGGCGCCAACTCAGATACGAACAGTGGAAGGACGGCGTTGCCCTGCCCCAGGGTGTGCTGCAAGCCACCAGCGCACGATGGGGCGAACACTTCAAGTTCGCCGACGTCGTTCTGACCACCGACAGCCCAACAGCTATCGTGGTCAAGGCGCCCAAGCCAATCATCTATCGCGGGCGGGTCGTGGACGGACATACAGGCGAGCCGATGCCCGGCGTTTTCGTCGAAACCTACCGCACCTACTCACCAGCGGACCCACCTTCCCAGACGAACGACTGGTGGCGACAGTTACGCGATTGGGCGGCCCGGGAGACCGCCGCCGCATCGCCCCAACTCCTCTACCAGGACTCTAACCGAGCAATTGTGACCGACGCCAACGGGGTCTTTCAATTCACCTTCGTATCGGGCCTCGGCTGGAGTTCGTACATGAGCTACTTCAGCGCAACAGTGTCCGACGGTCGTACAGGTCGGATAGACTCATTCCCCATGCGGCGCGGCCACGATGGGGCCATAGACGTGGGAACGATCAAGCTATTGCGGCCGGAGGACAAGACTCACCAATTTCCCACGATGATCTTCCATGACGAAGAAGGTCCAGTGACCGATCCGAACCGGCTGAAGGCTGTCACGATTGAGATCAGAACTCCCGGTCGAACTATGATGGGCGTACGCCCATATGATGAGCCCTCGGAGGAACGGGAGTTCATGGCGGGGACATATTACGCCGAGGCCGAATGGGATCGCAAGCTCTACACTTTCGAGCCGGTGGAGGTCAACGATCCGTCCACAGTGTTCACATTCCGCCCCAACAGAATCGAGAAAGCCGATGTCATATACACAGGACGAGTCGTCCATGCCATCACCGGTCAACCCGTTGCCAGTGTCGTCATCTTGCGCGGAAGGGACGCCGGAATACGACCCCGCCTGCCTGACCAGCGAACAGTGGGCCGCCATACGTGCCCTGGGACCGCGGATCGATCCGGCCCACCCAGCGCTGGCGCCGATCAAGAGCATCTTTGCGCGTCCGGGAGAGGATACCTGGCAAAAGATCATTCATGTGACGCAAAGCGATGAAGACGGGCGATTCACGCTGCCTGTGAAGCGAGAACCTCGAATCTTCGTGGAATTCGCTCCTGGCCGTTGCACCGGATTTCCTCGGCCTCGAACAATCGCTTGAATTCACTGTGTTTCCCGAAGGCCGCGGATTCGATGGGCGGGAGCGCCGATGGCTTGAGCCGGATGCGAATGGCGTGGCTAACGTACCGCTGATGAAGCTGGTCCCCGCCGCGAAGGTGCTCATTCATCCGGTCGTCTCCGACCCAGGCTATGGCAACGGAATACAGGACGTCTGGTTTGACTGGACCTCTCCGCCCGGTGCCAAGCCGCCCTGGAAGGACGACTTCATGGCCAGACCTCCGGGGACCCCCGATATCAGCCTGTTCTACACGCGGAGTCTGCAGCCGAATGCCACACAGAGCCTCTACGTCCCGGCCGACGCGAAGCTCACATTGACCATGTCCTCTCGCGAACTAACTCTGGCTCCGGCCTATCTCGGGACCGTCACGCTCAAACAGGGCCAGGTCCTGGATCTGGGCCGGGTCAAGTTCCCGCCCGGCGTACGAGTCGTCGTGAAGGTCGTCGATAACAAGGGCAACCTCGCTCCGGACGCGTACGTCGCGTGCATCTTCGAGAGCGGTTTTCAGCGGACGTTGATACATCCCAGGCTTGGCACCGGCTCTGTCACAGTGAGCCTGCCGGCTCACTCCGCAGGCAAGTTCCGTGTGACCGATTTCAACAGACGGGGACCGATCTATGCCGAGGACGATGTGCCCTACCAGGTCGGCGGCGCAGAAGACGCCGGCAAGGAGTTCGTCCTGCAATTGCCCGATGACTCCCGCCGACAGCCCCCCAAGTCCACTGGAGAAACGGCATCTCCTGCATCCCAACGAAGATAACAGGAGACGTGCAGGTCGCCTTCAGCTTGCTTACGGTTTGACTGCCCGGTTGGAGATGCGGACGTCGTCGATCAGGCCGGACCAGAAGGTGCCGGGGGCGAGGGTGCAGCCGGCGCCGATGTACAAGCCGGCGGTCGAGCCGATCAAGCCGGGTTGTGTGTCCTTGGCGGCTTCGATATCATCGACGTAGAGAGTCCGGGTTGTGCCGTCCGACGTAAGGCCGATGCGATGCCATTCGCCGTTCGTAATGACCACAGCGGTTTTCAAGGGCTTGCCGGTGCGCCCGGCGCCATTGAGTTCCGTCAACAGGGCACCGTCCGAGGCCTCTGCCATCAGCCAGTTTGCCACGTTCTGCTGGGAGACGATTACCTGCCCGGCAGCACCGCCCCTGATCCAGGCGAAGATGCTGAAGGCCTGGCCTGAGGGGTTCAGGACAAATGGCGTGCTGACGTAATCGTCGACCCCGTCGAGTTCCAGCGCGCCGTCGATCTTGCCATCGGCAGGCTTCCAGACGGGCCCGCCGTTGAGGGTCGCATGGTTGCTGCCATTGCTGTCCCGCGCGACGTTGCCCGAGGCTTCGTCCAGCTTCCAGTGCGCCGCCATCGAGAAATCCTTGTTCCAATCGTCGGAGCTGATCGTTTCGCCCTTGGTCATGACCTTGGCGTTGCAGGCAGCATTCTTCGCGAACAACTGTGCGTCGGCGAGCGTGCCGACGCTGCGGCCCCAGTGATACGGGATCGCTAAGCGGGGCATGAAATACTTCGTGGCGTCGGCGGCCTCTGCGGCTGTCATCGTGTACGTTCCACCGGCGGGCAGGAACGCGACATCGATATCCGTCAAGGCCTTCATCTCCGGCGTCAGGTCGGTATCGCCGGCACAGTAGATGCGCTTGGAGCCAAGTTGCACGATGAAGCCGACCCAGTTGTTGGCCTTGGGATGATTCGACTTGTTGATGTTGTACGAGGCGACCCCGATGATCCGGACATTCGGCAGTTCAATGGTCTGCCCCGGAGCGATGGACTGTCTGCGAGCATGGTTCGTAGCCACGCCGACCGGTGCGATGATCTGTGTAGTGGGCCCGGCTACCCTGCTGATATCAGCGGCTGAGTAGTGATCGGCGTGACTGTGCGTTATGAGGATCAGTGTTGCATCCTTCGGCGACGTCGTTATGTCCACCGGATCGACATAGATCACCAAATCCTTCTGTGCAATTCGGACGCTCGCATGTCCCAGCCATGTGATGTAGATCGGGGGTGCCGCATCCTGCAGCCAGAACCGCGTAAGGACCGACAGGTCGTTGAAATCCACCACGCCGTCCCCTGCCGGCCAGGGGGCGACATCAGTTGTGGCATTGACATCTCGCCAGTGCTGAGCCAGCCGAACAAAATCCGGGAAGTTGACCGTCGCATCCGCGTTGAAGTCCACGGCGCGAGCGGTCGGCTCGCATACGTCGACTATCGCCGTCCCACCTGCTTGGCTGAAGACGGAATCCGCCTGCACGCCTCCAAGCAATAGAACAGCACCAAGAAGGGCAACCGTGGCCGACAAACCAGCATAGTGACCTGATTTCGTTCCCATTTCTCACCGCTCCTTTCGCCTATAATATACGTCACCCGTCCCTCAATGTCAACGCTTGTCCCGAGACTCCGCGGGCATATCCCCGCGGAAAGGAAGGGATTTTTGCCCCATTGGCGGCTTTTCGAGGCGAGGTTTGCGGTTGCAGTCCGTCGTCCGGGCCGTTACATTGGGCTTTTAGCGTGAGAATGTGCTGAGAATGAAGGAGCAACGATGAAGATCGCGTTGGGTACAGACCACGCAGGGTATGAGTATAAGGAAAAGATCAAGCAGTATCTCGCCAAGAAGGGCCACGAGGTCACGGACTTTGGGACCTACTCGGCCGAGGCGTGCGATTACCCGGATTTCATCTATCCGGCGGCCCTGGCCGTCGCCAAGGGCGAGTGTGACCGGGCAATCGTGATGGGCGGCAGCGGCAACGGGGAGACGATCGTGGCCAACAAGGTCCGCGGCATCCGCTGTGCCGTGTGCTGGACCAAAGAAGGGGCCAGGCTCAGCCGGGCCCACAACGATGCCAACGCCATATCCATCGGAGCCCGCGCGGTCTCTCTCGACCTGGCCCTCGAAATGATCGATATCTGGCTCGCCACGCCCTTCGACGGAGGCCGCCACGCCCGGCGCGTCCAGAAGATCGCCGAGCTCGACAACTGCTCGATGCAGCCCTTCCCGCCGAAGAAGTAGGGGCAAGCCCCGTGCCTGCCCTGACGAAGAGGCAACCACAGGGGTTGCCTGCATGTGACAATCGATTCCCACTGGGGAGGCGCCGATGATGGTACGCCAGCGAACGTATGCCCTTGCGGCTGTGTGTTGGGTCCTTGCCTGTTGTGCCGGAGCTGTTGCGGGTCAACACGTCCTGATCGAGGCGGAGGCCTTTGACGATGCTGGCGGCTGGGTCGTGAATCAGCAATCCATGGACCAGATGGGCTCGGCGTACTTTCTGGCACACGGCTTTGGCGTGCCGGTCGAGGATGCCGTCACGGCCGTCACGTTCCCGGAGACCGGCAAGTACCGTGTCTGGGTCCGCACGCGCGACTGGGTCGCGACATGGAACGCCCCCGGCGCGCCGGGCAGATTCCAACTGCTCATTGACGGCACGCCGCTGCAAGCCGCGTTCGGCGTCGAAGGCGCTGCGTGGCACTGGCAGGACGGCGGCATGGTGGAGATCAAGACCGACAAGGTGAAAATCGCTTTGCACGATCTGACCGGGTTCGAGGGCCGCTGCGATGCTGTCCTGTTTGCGAGTGACGCGGATTTCGTGCCGCCGAACGAGGGACAGGAGATGGCCACCTTCCGGCACAAGGCACTGGGCCTGCCGGAAGGGCCGGAATATGCGGGGAAGTTCGACCTCGTCGTTGTCGGCGGCGGCATGGCAGGGACCTGCACGGCGATCTCGGCCGCACGCCTGGGGCTGAGGGTGGCGTTGATCCAGGACCGGCCCGTCCTCGGCGGCAACAACAGCTCGGATGTCCGCGTGCATCTGAACGGCGGAATCAATCTGCCGCCCTATCCTCGCCTGGGCGACGTCGTCAAGGAACTCGACCCCGGCAATCAGGGCAATGCCCGGCCGGTCGCGTTCTATAACGACGATAAGAAACTCCGTATTGTGCAGGAGGAGCCCAACGTCCGCCTGTTCCTCAATACCCACGCGTACCGGGTGGACAGGAAGGGCAATCGTATCACCGCCGTGATCGCCAGGGACCTCAAGACCTCGAAGGACCTTTGCTTCCCGGCGCCACTGTTCGCTGATTGCACGGGCGACGGCACGATCGGCTTTCTGGCCGGCGCGGACTATCGCATGGGTCGGGAAAACCGGGATCAGACGGGCGAGTCCATGGCTCCTGAAACACCCGACAAAATGACCATGGGCGCTTCAGTCCAATGGTACGCCGTCGAGACGAACGAGCCCGCCCCCTTCCTCGAATGTCCCTGGGCGCTGCAATTCACGGAGGAAAGCTGCGAGCGCACCACGCATGGCGACTGGAACTGGGAAGCCGGGCTCAACAATGACCAGATCACAGAGATCGAGTCGATCCGCGATCATTCGCTTCGCGCGATCTACGGCAACTGGGCGTTCCTGAAGAACTGCAGCAAGGACAAAGCCAAATACGCCAATCGCAAGCTGTCCTGGGTCGCCCACGTCGCGGGCAAGCGAGAGTCCCGCCGGCTGCTCGGCGATATCATCCTGACACAGCAGGACGTCCAGAAGCAGTGGGAATATCCAGATGCATTCGTCACGACCACGTGGTCCATCGACCTGCACTACCCGGACCCGGCGAACTCGAAGTACTTCCCCGGCCAGGAATTCAAGACGATCTGCAAGACACCTGCGATCCGGCCCTATCCGATCCCCTACCGCTGCTTCTACTCGCGGAACGTCGAGAATCTCTTCATGGCCGGACGTGACATCAGCGTGACGCACGTGGCCCTCGGCACCGTCCGCGTGATGCGGACCTGCGGCATGATGGGCGAGGTCGTCGGCATGGCCGCCTCCCTGTGCAAACAGCATAACGCCACCCCTCGCGGCGTTTATGAGAGCCACTTGGCGGAGTTGAAGGAATTGGCGACAATCGGCGTCGGAAAGATAGCTCGTAACGACGATTTCAGCAAGGCTCTGGAGAACGGCAAGCTCGCGAACGAGGGTTTCCTCCGTTGTCACCGATTTGTCGAGGGCTGGCTCAAACACGCCGACCCGAAGACAGGCCTGATCCCGCGGAACCTGACTCAGAGCAAGGACATCTGGAATGCGCAGGACAGCGCCGCCGACAACTACCCGTTCATGGTGCTGACCGCGGCATTGACGGACCGGCCGATGTTCGACGGCCGCATGCTCGATATGCTCCGCGCGGAGACGAAGCTCACCAGTCGCATCGACTCAATGGCGGATACGTACTCTTTCTCGAAAGGCGGCTTTGCCGATGCCGAGCCGGACCTGGGCCGGATCATCTTCGGCACGTCGGAGTACATCAAGGACGGCCTCGTGCCGCTGACGGAATGGCTCGGCCCCAGCCCGTGGTCGCAGCGAATGATCCAGATGCTCGACGACCTCTGGAAACACGCGCTCGTCGATACACCCTATGGCAAGATCGTCTCGACCAACCAGGAAGTCAACGGCGACAATCTGCAGGCGCTCTGCCGCGTCTATTGGCTGACCGGCGACAGGAAGTACCTGGACTGGGCCATCCGCCTCGGCGACTACTACCTGCTCGGCGACCACCATCCGACCCGCAACGAGACTCGGTTGCGGCTGCGAGATCACGGCTGTGAGATCGTCTCGGGCCTGTGCGAGTTGTATGCGGCGGTCCACGTTGCCCGGCCCGACAAGAAGAAGGCTTACGAAGAACTGATGCACGAGATGCTCGACCGCATTCTGGAGGTCGGACGTAATGACCATGGCCTGTTCTATAACTGGGTCAACCCGCAGACCGGCGAACACGACACGGGGCTCGCCGACACCTGGGGCTATGATTTCAACGGCTTCTACACCGTCTTTCTGATTGACGGCACAGAGGCCTATCGCCAAGCCACACGAAAGGCGATGTCCAATCTTAGCGAGCATTACCGCTCGTACCCGTGGGAGGGCGCCAGCTCCGATGGATATGCCGATTCCATCGAGAGCGCTCTGAACCTGCTGAACCGCGAGGACGTGCCCGGCGTGGCCGACTGGCTCGACAGCGAGATCCAGGTGATGTGGAAGATCCAGCAAGCCAACGGCGTCATCGAGGGCTGGCACGGCGACGGCAACTTCGCCCGAACCACGATCATGTATTGCCTCTGGAAAACCCAGGGCGTCACTATCCAACCCTGGCGCAAGGACGTGATATTCGGGGCGGACCTCTCCGCCGACGTGCTCCGGATCGCCCTCAAGGCCGACAAGCCCTGGCAGGGCAGACTCATCTTCGACGTCCCCCGCCACAAGACAATCCTGCACATGCCTGTTGACTGGCCGCGCATCAACCAGTTCCCCGAATGGTGGAGCGTAGAAGCCGACACGGATTACCCGGTTTACGAGGCCACGTCTCAATCACCGAAAATGTACACCGGTGGACAACTCCATGAGGGCATCTCCATCGACTTACAGCCCGCCACCGCCAGCCACTTCCGCGTTCACCAGTCCGGCCGATAGGCACGCAGGTGGTTATACCCTATTGTCGGCGAGGGCCAGCGATTGCTAGTGTCGCTCGCGAAATGAGCCAGCCACAAAGAGGAAATAGAACAAACCCAAAGCACATCTCCGGGCCTCCACCCGTAAGGACGCCCAGTGCCAGAATATCAACGAAGAAGCCGATGATGATCCCGAGTGCAGGAGCCCATCTCTTGCGCCGGCACAAGAAGGTGAACGCCACCACCGCGATCACGCCCCACACTTGGACCATCAACGAGAGAAAATCCATGTAGTCAGCGGTCACGCGTGTGCCCTTCCTGATTCCCTGTCTTTCGACAATCACAATGACCAAGAACCATGATACCAGATTTGGAGGACATCTCTATGAAAGAAACGACATCATTGCAGGTGGAACAAGCTCTTGATCGTGACGTGGCAAACAGGCCGGACGTGATCGCGGCGCTTCGGCGGATGCGGCCGGGGACGCGGGAGGACCTCAGGAACTATGTGAAGGTGTTTCTCGGCGTCGATGTGCCGGACGTGCGCATCTGCCCGGGACACAGCAGCCCGATGGATTACCTCTGGCACAGCTTTTCGATGGATGATGGACTATTGATGAAGGATGATTCAGACTGTCCGCCCTCCGCCTCCAATCATCCATCATCCATCAACAATCATCAATCCGGCGATTCCATTGTCTGGGCGAATCGTGCCGGGGGCAAGACGGAACTGGCGGCGGTGGCAACGCTGCTGGACGCGGTCTTCAAGCCGGATTGCCAGATTCGCATCCTCGGCGGCTCCGGCGAGCAATCGGGACGAATGTATGAATATCTAACGAGGTTTCTCCGCAGCGGATTCGAGGAGTCTCTGGCCGGGCCGGTGCGCAAAGGCAAATGCCGCTTCGGCAATGGCTCGGGGGTCGAGGTTCTGACGCAGTCGGCGACGAGCGTGCGCGGCCAGCATGTGCAGAAGCTGAGGTGCGATGAGGTCGAGCTGTTCGACGACAATGTTTTCGCCGCGGCCAAGTTCACCACGCAGAGCACGGACCGCATCACGGCAGCCATGGAGCTGATCAGCACAATGCACCGGCCGTACGGGATCATGCAGAGAGAAGTCTCGGCGGCCACCAGCAGCGGCGTGCCTGTATTCAAGTGGTGCCTGTGGGAGACCATCGAGAAATGCATCGGCCGCAACTGCTCGCAGTGTCCCCTGTCGGGCGATTGCCAGGGCCGGGCGAGATCAGCCTGCGGCTACCTGAAGATCGACGATTGCATCACGCAGATGCGTCGCAGCAGCCGGGCCGGCTGGGAATCCGAGATGCTCTGCATCAAGCCCTCGCTGGACAACGTGGTCTTCAGCGAATTCGATCCGGCCATTCACGTCCGGCCGGTCGATTACGATCCGAACCTGCCGCTCTATCGCACGCTTGACTTCGGCTTCATCAACCCCTTCGTGTGCCTGTGGATTCAGGTGGACCACGACGGCGTCGTGCGAGTGATTGACGAGTACGTCCGCAGCCGGGCGACAATCGACGCCCACACCGAGCAGATCAAGGCCCGCACGCCCTGCCCCGAGGAGCAGGTCACGGCCACGTTCTGCGACCCCGCCGGCGCCGGCTCCAATGATGTCACCGGCACGAGTGCCGTGCGCGAGCTGCGCACCCTCGGGATCGCCACGCGTTACCGCCGAAGCAGCATCCTTGAGGGTATCGAGCTGATCCGCCGGGCCATCCGCTGCGGCGAAGGCAAGAGCACACTGGTCATCTCTCCCCGCTGCCCCCGCTTGATCGAGGCGCTGCAATGCTACCATTACCCGGATGCCACCGGGGCGGCCACCGGCGAGCTGCCCTTCAAAGACGGCATCTACGATCATCCCATCGACGCCCTGCGCTACTTCTTCGTCAACGCCACCCAGAATACGAAGACCAGTACCCGACGGTATTGAGCGAAACGGGTGTGGTCGGAATTTGGTGGCGGCGTGTAGCCGCCGTGTGCGGACTGCGCCTCTTTCGTCCCTTATGGGACTGGCTTTTGTCCTCGGCCCCGGTTCCCCAGCGATCAATCGCTGGGCTATTCTCTATCGCCCTGCGGGCTTGGACTTCGCTCCAGTCCTCTTGCGTCGGCCCGTCCGCCCCACGGGGGCGATCGACACTAGCCCACCGTTTCAACGGTGGGTACCGATAGTCAATCCTATCTCAAAGCCCCGTAGGGGCGAAAGAAGACTGGGCTGCGCTCTTGTGTCGGCTGGAATCCAAATCCGCCACCGAATGCCGACCGCACCCGAGCGAGACTGGACACGAGGCTTTTCTTTGACTTCCGGGGGCCGGCCGGGTAGACTTCAGCCGGTTCGTGTGTTCGGCCGAGGGAAAGAATGAACTATCAGTTTGACAAAGAGAAGATATCGCAGCATATCGTGAAGTACGGGGTGGACGTGCGTCCGCCGATCCAGCCGGATCAGGACCGCACAAAGCTGCAGGACTACGCCAACTGGCTGGTCGAGCAGTTCCCCGACGCTTTTGAGACGATGCTGTCGGGCCCGCGGGAGCTGCGCATCCAGCGGACGTTCCTGCTGCCGAACGCCAAGCGGGTGGAGCTGCCCACGTTCATCCTGACCGGCCGGGGCCCGGTGTTCACGTTCCCGGAGCGGCTTTACATCGACCGGCCGCATGAGCTGGACATCTCCGACAAGGACAAGATCTTCCGCAAGGCCTACGATGAGTTGCGGACCAGATTCCCGGAGCGGACCGTGCCGCGGATCGGTGTCATCCACGAGTTCGTCTTCGACACGGGGTTCGTCAATTCGCTCGACGTCATCGCCAGCGGGCTCAAGTACGATCTTTGGCGACAGAAGGCGGCGAATATCCGTATCCTGATCGAAGCACCGAACGATGGCAAAAACGTCAACATCGAGCTGCGTCCAACCTTCCTGCAGCGCTCCGGGCGGGAGGAAGCCCCTGTCGCCCCGGATGACACCAAGTATGGAGTAATCGTCAACGTCGATATCAACAACCAGCAGATGCCCGCCGACCTGACCAAGGCCCAGATCAATGACATCCTCGCCTTCGCCAACGACTACATCCCCGAAGAACTCCTCAAATTCCTCAATAACGAAGAGTAAGCCCGCCACATAGGTCCTATTTGTCCTATGCGTCTGAAATTGCTTCGCTGCGCTCGCAATGACATAAAGCGCCCTTGTGGGACGAAGGAAAAAAAACAGGGCTGAGGAGCGGAGGGAGAGGAAAAGCGAGATAACCCCAGCCCTGTGTAATGCTTGGCATCTCAATAGTAGTCATTCCGATTTACTGAGGATACCACAAGAAGTTCACCGGGACAAACAAAATTCTGGGAGAATCTCTTGCGGATGATGTCAATGGCTCTGTGTCCTCGCGCAATCCCCTGCAAGTCATAGGGTGTTTTGGAAGGGGCGAAAAAAAATGGGCTGAGACAGGAGGACTTTTAACCTCAGCCCTTGTAGGCACCGCTATTAGTACGTTGCCCTATGGATGTTGTTCGGCAACCCGAGGCGGCGACATCACAAGATTCCATGCAAATCATGGGTGGCAGCGGCAAGCGCAGCCTGCGAAGCTTGCCGATGGCGTTCCGCAGCATCCATGAGCCATCGGCAAGCTGGCGCTTGCCGCTGCCACCCCTCCCCCCATCTTCTTTTTCTGTTGACATCTTCCGGGTGGCTCTGTATGTGTCCGTTTCTAAATCCCGACGGGGAACCGGCCGATAAGGGGTTGGAATCTTCGGGCCGGGGCCGAACCTGCGCGTGGTAATGCCGGTAGAAAAGCAGCGTCGGCCGTTTTATAGCGGACTCTCCCCCCGGCGGTGCGGTTGTTATCAGACACTTTTACAGATGGCACTGGATTGAATGATAGCGCATGGCAAGCTCAAATTCGCATAAATCGCTGGTTATCGTCGAGTCGCCCGCAAAGGCCAAGACGATCAACAGGTACCTGGGCCCGGATTTTGACGTCAAGGCCTCGATGGGGCACGTCCGCGATCTGCCCTCCAAGGGCCTCAACGTGGACATCGAGAACAATTTCGAGCCTACGTACGACATCATGCCGGGCAAGAAGCGCGTCGTCACGCAACTGAAAGCGGCGGCGAAGAAGTGCGACAAGCTCTACCTGGCGACAGACCTTGACCGCGAGGGCGAGGCCATCGCCTGGCACCTTGCGCAAATCCTCGGGATTCCAGAGAACCGCATCTATCGGGTGATCTTCAACGCCATCACGAAATCGGCGATCCAGCAGGCGTTTTCGGAGCCGGGCCGGATTGATATGGACAAGGTCATGGCCCAGCAGGCACGCAGAGTCCTCGACCGCATCGTCGGCTACGAGATCAGCCCCCTGCTCTGGAAAAAGGTAACGCGGGGCTTGTCCGCCGGACGAGTCCAATCCGTCGCCGTCAAAATCATCGTGCAAAGGGAGCGGGAGATTCACGAT
Organism: Sedimentisphaerales bacterium; assembly: GCA_963708075.1. Lineage (GTDB taxonomy): Bacteria > Planctomycetota > Phycisphaerae > Sedimentisphaerales > Anaerobacaceae > PLanc-01. Next base: position 6,067,565 of record OY970194.1, on the reverse strand, counting down.
TTCAAGGCCGAGGAGTACTGGCTGATCCCCGCCGTCTTCACGACCGATCTGCAGAGCAACTTCCGAGGCCAGTGGCTCCAATTCGTAACGCCGAAGACGCCCGACGCCAAGGGCCCGACGGTTGAAGAGAAGGGCAAATGGCTCGCCGAGCACAACGCCTTCGAGGCGGAGTTGTACAGGATCGGCGACAACAAGTTCAAGGCGTCCACCAAGGAGGAGACGGAAGCGGTCTTCCGCGAGCTCGAGCACGCCGAGTTCAAAATCTCCGATATCGAGACGAAGGAGTCCGTAACCCATCCCCAGGCTCCGTTCATCACCTCCACGCTGCAGCAGGCAGCGGCCAACCGCCTTGGCTTCAGTGCCAAGAGGACGATGGCGGTCGCCCAACAGCTCTACGAGGGCATCGATCTCGGGTCGATGGGCTCGCTGGGTCTGATCACCTACATGCGAACGGACAGCACGCACGTGTCCGGCGAAGCGATCGGCGAGGCACGCAAGTACATCGAGCACCAGTTCGGCCCCAAGTACCTGCCGGAGAAGCCCAACGTCTATGCATCGAAGAAGTCCGCCCAGCAGGCCCACGAGGCAATCCGACCGACCGACGTCGATCTGACGCCCAGCGAGATCCGACAGCACCTCAGCGACGAGCAGTTCAAGCTCTACGACCTCGTCTGGCGCCGATTCGTCGCATGCCAGATGGAGTCGGCCAAGTGGAACGTGACCACGCTGAGCATCACCGCCCCTACGAAGGTCGGCCCGGCCATGTACCGCGCGACCGGCCGAACGCTCGTGTTCGATGGGTTCAACAAGGTCTGGCTGACGTCATCCGCCGAGCAGCAATTGCCGCCGAACCAGGTGGGACAGAAGCTCGCGACAGTGGACGTCTGGCCCGAGCAACACTTCACGAAGCCTCCGGCCCGGTACACCGAAGCCTCGCTGATCAAGGCCCTCGAAAAGGAGGGCATCGGCCGGCCCAGCACTTACGCGCCGATCATCAGCACAATCCAGGAACGCGGGTACGTCGAGCAGCGAGAGAAGAAATTCTATGCCACAGACCTTGGCGAGGTCGTCACCAGCAAGCTCGACGAGTACTTCCCGCGGATCATGGACATCGCGTTCACGCGCCACATGGAGGAGCAACTCGACAAGATCGAGGAACAACACCTGGCCTGGCAGGGCGTACTGAGCGATTTTTACGGGCCGTTCAAGGAGAACCTGGAGACAGCCCAGAAGGAGATGAAGCACGCCAAGGCCGAGAGCACGCCCAGCGAGTACACGTGCCCGGACTGCGGCCGGCAGCTCCTGTACAAGTTCGGCAAGAATGGCAAATTCCTGAGCTGCTCCGCGTACCCCGAGTGCAAATTCGCCTGTCCCTGTGACAAGGAAGGCAAAATGGTGCAGGCTCAGGTCACGGAGCACAAGTGCCCCGCCTGCGGAAAGCCCATGGTCGTCAAGCGGAGCCGATTCGGCACGTTCCTCGGATGCAGCGATTACCCGCAATGCAAGACGACGCAGAAGATGGATAAGCAGGGCAACGTCCTGCCGCCCAAGCCACCGGCGGAGCCGACGGGCGTGAAATGCTACAATTGCAAGCAGGGCGAACTGGTTGTCCGCCAGAGCAAGCGCGGGCCGTTCCTCGGCTGCAATCGCTTCCCCCGCTGCCGCACCATCGTCAGCATCAAGGGCCTCGACCGGCTCAAGCAGATGCAGGCCGAGGGCCAGTGGCCGCCGAAGTCGCCCGAGCAGGCCAAGGAGATCCTCGCCCAGTTCAAACCCGAAAAGGCAGCAGCGTCCAAGAAGTGACCCCTTCAAGCTGGACAATCTATGTATAATGGCTGGAAGATGACAGCTTGGTCAGGTGCAAAGGTAGCATAAATGGACAAGAAACCGACTGTCGAAACCGAATCGTTCGAGACGGTGGAGCCCATAGGCAAGCGTGTCCTGATTCGCAAGGACGAGGACAAGAAAGAAACCAAGGGCGGCATCCGGCTGCCCGACAACATTGAAATCCCCACCATTACCGGCCGCGTCGTAGCCGTCTCGGCAGAGGTCGAGACCATGCCCGAGATTCCGCTGCGCAAGTACGACAAGGTCCTGTTCAACCCCAAAGGCGCCATTCCCGTCGATTTCGAGGGCGACAACCGCCTCTTCGTCGTCGAAGTGGAGAACATCGTCGCCGTCTTCCGAAAAGCCTGAGCCGGTTGAGGCAAGGACGGCAAGTACACTCGGGGCTCGTCGAAACCACAGCGGCCTTCTCAAGCAATCTCCAAATTGCGGCTTGGCGCAAAGAAGATAATCCGGTAGCTTGAATGTCAGTATGCCTTGACCTGCGAGATCGTTGCGGCGGTTTCCGCAGACCGGCATGAAAACCACAAGTGGAGATTTCTGATGAGCAAGGAGGCACAATGACAACCGGCGGCCAACCTCCTGTCCAACCCGTGCAGGCGTATCCAGTAGGACAACCGATGAGGCCGCATCGCGGCGGCGTGATCCTGGTGCTCGGCATCATCAGTCTGCTCTGCTCCTGTTTTGTCGCCGGCATCATAGCATGGGTACTGGCCAATTCCGATCTCCGGGAGATGAACGCCGGCAGAATGGACTCCTCCGGCCGGGGGCTCACGCAGGCAGGAAAGATCTGCGGTATCATCAGCGTGGTGCTCACACTGATGGTCCTAGCCATATGCATGATCCTGCTGATCGCCTCGATAGTCATCGGGGCTGGAGCGCCCGTTTCGGTTTGAGATGCTATCGGGGCCATGAAAATCGAATGGGTCCAGCTCAAGCGGTGGCCGGACTGGCCGTGGTGGGCGATTGTCCTGCCGGCGCTTTGGCTGGCGCTCGGAGGCGTTGTTCTGCTTCTTGCCTCGCATGCCGGCGTGACAGTCCAGCTTTGCCTGTTCAAGCGACTCGCCGGCTGGCCATGCCCCTCCTGCGGCTTCACGCGGGGGACACTGGCGTTTCTGCACGGGCACCCCATCCAGGCGTGGCTCTATAATCCGCTGCTCTTTTCATTTCTCGGGACAGCCAGTGCTGTGATTCTCCTTCGGGCGCTGACAGGAAGAAGTCCTCGCCTTCTCCTGACCCGTGCGGAACGAGCAGCAGTGTGGGTGATATTGTCGGTTCTGTTTGCCGCGAACTGGCTGTACGTGGTTCGATACGTCGGCTGAGCGCCGAGCGTCACTTGGTGATTGCGCCTTTGAGCAGGTCGACCGCAGGAAGGTGGCTCAGTCCTTTTTCGGCCGCGCCGATCGCTGTCTTTGCCTCTTCCGGCCGGTCCATCTGGTAGTAAATGTAGGCAAGCAGGAGCTGCAGGTCGGGCGTGCCGGTCTTGCCGGAACACTGCTCGAGATCGGTGATGCGGCGCAGGAACAGGTCCGGACCGCCGGTCGCGTTGACCAGGTCCAGCTTCGTGAGGGTCTGGCCCGGGTCGGTCTCGATCGCTTTCGCCAGGAAGGTGGCGCTGCTGACGTACTCGCCGGCGGCAAATAGCGCATGGCTCCTGCCGATGTGCACTCGCCGATCGTTCGGATTGTAGAGCGAGGCGAGTGAGAATGACTCGACGGCGCGATAGTACCTGCCCTGCTGCAGGTACAGCTCGGCCGCCTTCAAATAGCGATCGAACTTCTCCTGCGAGGCGGCCGTGAGTGCCTCGTATTTTGTGTGCTTCTGATTGTCGGTCGGTGTATCCGACGGCTTCAGTTCGCCGGCCGCCGGCTTGTTCGCATCGGCGCCTTCCAGTGCGTCCATCTCGCCCGAGGTCGAGCGCAGTTGCTCCATGAGCAATGCCAGGCGGTCCGGCGTCAGGCTCGTATCGCCCGCCGCATTCGTCGGCACACGCGACATAGAACCGGATGGCGTCTCCAGTGCACCGGCCGTTTCCTTGATCCGCTGCAATGCAGGCAACTCTCCGGCACTGTTCATCTGGCTCTGTCCAGTCCCGCCCTGCCCCCTCGTCAGGAACAGCTCGGCAATTCGATTTGTCCGCGTCGCCGCATCGGCGGCCAGTCCCCCGGGACCAGTTTGCAGACTGGGGGACGAGCCTCGGGGCTCCGTAGTCGCGCTGCCCTTCGGACCGGCGGGCGGCGCGATGAGACCCGGGATGTCGGCAGCATCAGGCGTCTGCGCCTGTCTATCGATTGTCGGAGTGCCCGGAATCAGTGACGCGGGCCTGAGCAACACTAATTCTGAGTCGCTACGGCGTTCCGCGTCCGGCGGCTGCGACAACGGCGCCGGCGCGCCTTCAAGAGCCTTGCGCAAACCCGTGAGTTCTACAGGATCGCTCGGCGCCTGCTGTGATGCGTCTTTCGGCAGAGCGTCACCAACCCTCACGGACTGCTCCAGCCTCGATGCATCGGCCGTGACCTTCTCGAGCTGCTGACGGAATTGCTCCATCTGGAGCTGGTATTCCTCGGATGTTATGGGTTGATCTCTCTGCTGTGACGCAGGGTCATCGGCGAATAGCCGGCCAAACTCGTCGGACACGACCTGTTGCATCTGTTCGGGCGTTCTGGACAGCGGCCAGTTCCCATATCTTCGCCAGGACTCCTGGCTGCCATCGGTCGCGGTGGCCGCCTTGCCGACGGAGGTATACGACTGCCTGATATCGCCCAAATCCACGACATCCGGCGGTTGGTCGGAGCGCCACTGCGCGATCCCCCCTGCCACTCTCGGACTCGTCGGCGCAAAGACGCCGCCCTGTCCCGGCCGGATCTTCGAGGCCGTCCCCGTCGGGGAATAGAACGTGTCGTATCCGGGCGAATATCCGCCCAGTTCCTCCGGCACGGCCGAATACCTCAGGAACGAATCGAGCCGGGTCGAGCCCAGCGGCGCCTGAAAACTCGTGGATGCGTCATAGGGCACCGGGCCCCGGAAATGTTTTCCGCCCCGGACGTTGCCGGTGATGACTGAGTTGCTGCTGTTGTCCAGCGGATTGGGATTTGCGACGAGGCCCCCTTCGTAGCTGCTCGGCGGCAGCGTCGGCGAACCGACGGGACTTGTACCGTAGGACGCCCAGGCGCCGCCTGCGAACAGCAGAAGGGACAGGCACACGGCGATCGCCATGGCTGGGTGCCATGTCCACGCTTGCGTGGACATGCTTTCTCTCGACAGGCAGACATGCTTACGCAAGCGTAAGCATGGCACCCAGAGCCCTATCTGTACTTGCACAGGACTCGATCCGGTCGATTGTGAACCTCTCATACGATCACTCCCGTACTCACGTTATTCCGAGAGCCCATTCTGCCGTGTCTCTGAAGAGAGTACCCGGCAACTGCTCCTTGGGTTCGCAATCCTTTTGCTGCCGTGCATCCTGCCACAGCCGCCATCCGGCGGCCGCTTATTCACTCTCGTACTTGGGCCCTTTCGCCCAGCCCAGCTTCGTCGCCAGCGTATCCCAGCGCGTTCGCGTCGGATTATCCACGATCAGAAAGTTGCACTTCTCCCTGGCGATAGTGACGACATCCCGTAGGGACAAGCCGGTGGAGACCTGGCCATCGACTGAGACGCTTGTGCCCTCGTTCAATCTCATGGCGCTGATCTGGACAACGCTGGCCGCATCGATCACGATCGGCCGGAAACTCAGCGAGTGGGGGCAGATCGGCGTGATCACCATCGCCTCCATCGAGCCGGCCAGAATCGGTCCGCCGGCCGACAAGTTGTACGCGGTCGAGCCGGTCGGCGTTGCGACGATCAGCCCGTCGCCAACGCAACTGGCCACGTGCTGACCGTCCACACAGATATCCAGCTCGATCACGCGATAGGGCGGCCCCGACGTGATATAGACATCATTGATCGCCTTCGAGAAGAACCGCTGCGGACTGCCCTCGGGTCCCTCCGAGACCCGGCAGCCGAGCATCATCCGCTTCTCGACCGGCGCCTTGCCTGAAATGATGTCGTGGTACCAGTCCTTGAATTCCGCGGGGCTGAACTCGGCCAGGAAACCGAGTTTGCCCATATTGACGCCGATGACCGGGACCTTGGCTTCGCTGAGGGTCCTCGCGGCCGAGATGATGCTGCCGTCGCCGCCGAGGACCACGGCAAAATCGATCTCCCGCAGCACTTCGGCCGTACATTCGCAGATATAGCAAATGGCGACGAGCTCGGCCTTATCTTTGAGGAACTTTGAGAACTCCTCAATCGCCTCGGCGACATGCCCTCGCGCCGGGTCGCCGAATATTACCAGTCTGGGTCGAGACTTGCCCTGTCTCATGGCTCTCTCAGCCTATTGTCTTGATTTCGCGGTCAATTCCTTGGCCGTTTTAGCTATTTCATCGGCATTAATGCCGGCCTGGATAAGCTGAGCGCTTCGAGAATTATGCCCGATAAAGCACTTTGGTGCACCGAGCACGCGAATCCTGCCCAGGTCGCAGCCGCGGGTGGCCGCCAGCTCGAGCACGGCCGAGCCGAATCCGCACGAGAGATAGTGGTCCTCGACCGTAATCAGGCTCTTGCCCGTCGATAGCAGGCTCATGAACCGCTCATCCAGCGGCGCGGCAAAGCGTGCATTAATCACTTCTGCGGAGATTTTCTCGGAACTGAGCATTTCGGCGGCCTTCAGGGCCTCGGTGAGAATGCTGCCGTAGCAGACGATGGCCAGCGAGGGTCTGCGGCCCCGCCGCACAACGATGCTCTTGCCCAACTCGAAGGGCTTTTCCGACGCCGCGTGCAAGGACTCATTGAGGGGGACAAGGTCCTTCGGATAGCGTATCACGACCGGCTGACCCTGGCCCAGGGCGAATTGCAGCGCCTGCTTCATCTCGACAGCGTCGGCCGGGGCCGTGAGAACCATGTTGGGCAGCATCCGCAGGTAGCCGATATCCATCAGGCCGTGATGGGTGGCTCCGTCGCAGCCGACCATGCCGGCCCGGTCCACGCAAAAGACCACGGGGAGGTTCTGCAGCGACACCTCCTGGAAGATCTGGTCGAAGCTGCGCTGCAGGAAGGTCGAATAGATGCACACGAAGGGCCTCATGCCGCTCTTGGCCAGGCCCGCGGCGATATCCACCGCCGCACTCTCGGCGATCCCCACATCATAGAAGCGGTCCGGGAACTTCTCACGGAACTCCACGAGGCCGGTCCCGTCGCACATGGCCGATGTGATGGCCACGATCCGCTCATCCTGCTGTGCCAATGCGGTCAGCGATTCGCCAAAGGCATCCGTGTAGGTCTGCGGGTGCTCCACGACCGGCGATTCCACGGTGTCGCCATTCATCTTGAACGGGCCCGTGGAGTGGAATCTCGTCGGCCCTTTGTCGGCGGGGTTGAAGCCTTTGCCCTTCTTCGTGTACAGGTGCAGCAGGACCGGGTGGTCCACCTGACCGAGCGTCTTGAACAACTTCACGAGCGCTTCGATGTCGTGGCCATCCACCGGGCCGAAATAGGGCACGTTGAGGCTCTCGAACATTTGGCTCGGCGCCACGACCATGCGGATGCTCTTCTTGATCTTTTCGAGTGCGTCCTCGACGCTGCGGCCGATGCCGGGGACGTGTTCGAGGATCGTTTTAGTCGTCCAGCGCAGATCTTCGTACGTGTGGCTCAGCCGGACCTTGGAGAAGTACTTGGCCACCGCCCCGACGGTCGCGTCGATGGCCATGTTGTTGTCGTTGAGCACGATGAGCATCTGGCGCTTGATCAGCCCGAGGTTGTTCAGGGCCTCGAAGGAAATGCCGTTGACGATGCTGGCGTCGCCAACCACGGCGACAATCCTCGGCGCCGGCGGCCTGAGCTTGTCGGCCTCGCGACGGGGCGTCTTGGCCTCGGCCTCATCCTTCTTCACCTTCAACTGCTCGGCCAGCGCCATTCCGATGGCAGTGGCGATGGAGGTGCCGGCATGTCCCACGGTGAAGAGGTCATACTCGCTCTCAGCCGGGTTTGGGAAGCCGCTGATACCTCCCGCGTGGCGCAACAGATCGAAGCCGGCCTTGCGGCCGGTGACGATCTTGTGGGTGTAGCACTGGTGGCCTACGTCCCACAGCAGCTTGTCCTGCTTGAAATCGAAAACATAGTGCAGCGCAAGCGTCAGCTCCACCGCGCCGAGATTGCTCGACAGGTGTCCGCCGGTCTTACTCACCGAGCCGAGAATGAACTGCCGAATCTCCTCGGCCAACCCTGCAAGCTCGGCCACCTGCAAATTTCTCAGGTCCGCCGGGCCATTGATCTTCTCTAAATACTTGCTGCTCATTTCAAACCCATCCCCAATGATTCAAAGGGCCGCCGTATTGTACCCGAAGCGCAGAATCCATGCAGGGAAATCACAGTTTTGATTGAAAAAATGGGCCACGACGTGAAAAAACCGCATCTCCGTCCATCTTGCTGAGCTGCGGCCCGAACGGCTGCGGCGAGCGCATAAAAAAAGGAGACGTGGGCTCGAATAGTTTGAGCTAGTTGTAGGCCCGTCTCCTTGTCGCGATGTGCCTCAGTGCGCCAAACCGCGGCTGCGCTTGCGAGACCTTTAGATCTCCGTATGCACCCGCAACATCTATAGTATACGGTAAGCCGCCATGCCGGTCAAACAAATTCTCGTGCGAATTTGCCGCAATAGGCATGGCGCCGCATCCTGTGGTCTGACCGAAGGGAGCAGAGCAAAGGAGTGGACAACATGGACTTTGTGGACGATGTGGACGAGATGGACACCCTGCTGACTTCGCTGCGTCCACTTTGTCCACAGAGTCCACAAAGTCCACGGCGTCCGCTAAGGCTCAGCCGGCGCAGGCGGGAACATGGGGACAGGCATGCCGCTGATGCGAGTATCCTTGCCAAAGGCTTTGATGCTGACGTGGCTCAATTGAAGCGCTTGTACCAGGTCCGCCATCGGCTCGCTGATCGAGGCGGCGCCGGCGGCCCCGAGAACCTTCGGCGAGATGTATACGCACATCTCATCGGCCAAGTCCTGTTTCAGGAAGGAGGCCAGGACTGTCGGGCCGCCCTCCACGAGCACTTGGGCGACCCCTTGCTTGCTCAGCGACTCCAGCAGGAAAGGCAGGTTGGAGCCACTGGGGGTATCCGGCCAGGTGAGCACTTCCGCACCTTTCTTCGTGATCCGCTCGACGGCTTTCGGGTCTGCCTTGGCCGTTTCCTCGCGGGTGTAGATGAGAACGGGGCTGGTCTTCGTGGTTCGCAGGAGCCTGCACGTCAGTGGGACTTGGAGCGAGTCGTCGAGGACGACCCGCAGGGGCTTCTTGCCCTTGCTCGGCCGAGGCGTCAACATGGGGTCATCAGCCAGCACCGTCTTGATACCGACGATGATGGCTCCAGCGCGGCGACGCAGCTTGTGCGCGTCGTTGCGGCTGGCCTCGTTCGTGATCCAGCGTCTCTCCGGCGATTGGTCCACGAAGGCGAGCTTGCCGTCGATGCTCTGCGCCCATTTGAGGATCACCCAGCATTTGCCGGTCGTGACAAACTTGAAGAATGGCGCGTTGACGAGCTTCGCCTCCTGCTCACACAGCCCCACCTCCACTTCAATTCCCGCCCGCCGCAATTGCTCGACCCCTTTGCCGCTCGCGTGAGCGGACGGGTCCAACGTCGCAGCGATGACCCGCTTGATTCCGGCAGCGATGACCGCTTGCGTGCATGGCCCGGTTTTGCCCTGGTGGCAGCACGGCTCGAGTGTCACGTACATTGTCGCGCCTTCGGTCTTGAAGCCAAGGGCCTTGCAGTTCTCGATAGCATTGACCTCCGCGTGCGGCCCGCCGAACCGCTTGTGATAGCCCCTGCCGATCTCCTGGCCGGCCTTGGTGATGACACACCCGACCGCCGGATTCGGCTCCACCAGGCCAATCCCCTTTTCCGCCAGCCTTAGAGCCACCCGCATGAACTTCTCGTCCTGTGCGTTCACGTCAGCCCTCCTTTCGCTTCGCAGACCCGGCCATCTCCAGGAACTTCTCTTCGTCGATGACCTCGACACCGAGGGTTCGCGCCTTGTCGAGCTTGCGGCCCGGGTCCTCTCCGGCCAGGACGAAATCAGTCTTCTTGCTGACGCTGCCCGAGACTTTGCCGCCGGCGTCACGGATCGCCTGCTCGATCTCCTGGCGCGAGAAGTTCTTCAATGTCCCGGTCACGACGATGGTCTTGCCCTGGAGCTTGCCGGTAGGCTTTTTCCGTACCGGCGGCTCAGGCCGGACCCCGGCAGCCAGCAGGTCCTCGATGACAGCCCGGTGTCGCGGGTCGCGAAAGTACTGGTGCACGCTTTCCGCCATGACGGGCCCGACCTGCTCGGTAGCCTCCAATTCCTCCAGGCCGGCATCCATGAGCGCTTCCAGTGAGCCGAACCGATCCGCCAGGATCTGCGCCGACTGACTGCCAACGTGACGAATCCCCAGTCCGGCGATGAACCGCCATAACGGCCGGGTCTTGCTCGCCTGGATTGCGTCCAGCACGTTCTGGGCGCTCTTGTCGCCCATGCGTTCCAGCGAGAGCAGATCGTCCTTCGTGAGCCGGTACAGGTCCGCGAAATTTGTCACCAGCCCGCTGGCAACCAGTTGCTCGATCAGCGAGACTCCCAGGCGCTCGATATCCATCTGATCACGTCCGGCGAAGTAGCGCAGCCGCTCCCGCAATTGCCCCGTGCAGTCGGGGTTCGGGCACCGCACGGACACGTATGCCTCGTCCTTGACCACCTTCGTGCCGCAGTTCGGACAGACCTTCGGCACAGGGAACGGCTCGGCGCCGGCCGGCCGCAATTCCTTCTTCACCTCCACCACCTGTGGGATGATCTCCCCGGCCTTCTCGATCAGCACCGTATCGCCGACCCGGACGTCCAGCCGGTGCATCTCGTCAAAATTGTGCAGCGTGGCGCTGCTGATGGTCGTGCCCGCGAGCTGCACCGGCGTGAGCTTGGCCACCGGCGTCAGCGCCCCCGTCTTGCCCACCTGCACCACAATGGACTCAATGACGGTCTGCGCCCGCTCGGCCGGGAATTTGTAGGCGATGCACCAGCGAGGCGCCCGCCCCGTCGTGCCCAGGATGGAGTGTTGATCGAGACGGTTGACCTTGATCACCATGCCGTCGATCTGGTAAGGCAGGTCGAAGCGCCGCTCGCTCCAGCTCATGCAGATTTCGACCACCTCATCGATATTGGCGGCCTTGCGGATATGTGGATTCACCGGCAGCCCAAGCTCCTTGAAACGCTGCAGTGTCTGGAAGTGTTCCGTCGCCAGCGGCTCTGAGAGCTGGCCGGGGCCATACGCGTAGAAGGAAAGGTTCCGCGTCGCCATGATTCGCGGGTCCAGCAGCTTGAGCGAGCCGGCGGCCGCGTTGCGGGGATTGGCGAACGGCGCCTCTCCGGCTTCGGCCCGCGCCTTGTTCAGCTTGAGGAACGACTTCGTGGGCATGTAGACCTCGCCCCGGGCCTCGAGCACGGCCGGAACTTTCTTGCCGTCGGTCAGTACCAGCGGGACGGACCGGATGGTCCGGATATTGGCGGTGACATCGTCGCCGACCTCGCCGTCGCCGCGGGTGGCCGCCGTGACGAGGGTGCCGTTCTCGTACCGCAGATTGACTGCCAGGCCGTCGATCTTGAGCTCGACGACATAGTCGTAATCCTTGGTGCGGAGCTGCTTTTGTACCCGGGCATCGAACGCGCACAGCTCGTCGCGGCTGTACGTGTTGTCCACGCTCAGCATGGGGATGGCGTGTCGGATGGTCTTGAAGCCTTCCAAAGGCCGGCCGGCAACCCGCTGCGTAGGCGAGTCCGGCGTCACAAGCTCCGGGTGCTCGGCCTCCAGCTTCGTGAGCTCCGCGAACAGCTCGTCGTACTTCTGGTCGCTGATCTCGGGCTGGTTTTGAACATAGTAAAGGTAGTCGTGCTTGCGGACCTCTCTCCGCAGCCAATCGATTCGCTTCTTGATGTCTCCAGCCATGACACTCACCTGTCCAATCCTATCTACGGTCCAGGGCTCCACGCCTGTTCATCTTCATGCCCGGCCGGATTATACCGCGCCCGGCAGCCATAAAGACGCAAGATTTTGAGCCATGTGTTCACCCGGCGGCAGCGGCTGGGTGCCATGTCTACGCTCGCGTAAGCATGGCGCCCAGGCCGAAGGCAAAAGTCCAGAGGATTCGGCTTGTTGCAGATAGGTCCGACAGCTATACTGCGGTTAGCGGACCTTGTATTCACGACCGGGCCGTGGAGACGCACCATTTTGCGTCTGTGCCGCTGCGGATATGAGCGAAAATAGGTCGGGAGGTTGGAGTATGTCAACTCGAAGATGGCTGCTTGTCCTGCTGCCCTGCATAGGTTCCATGATGATCGTCCATTCCCTGAGCGCCATAACGCTGGATTACGCCACGTCGGCGAAAGCCTTGGCCGAGGGAGGCTGGATCGGTCCCTTCGGCGACGTCGGGGCTTGGCCGGTTATGGATTCCCAGGAATTGCCTGACGAACGCAGCTACGCGGACGCGTATTGGCATGAGTTCCCGTATGGCGGCAAGCTCGATATCAATATCGCCGCGTCGGCCAAGACCGATCCGAACCTGATCGTGCTGACGACGGACCTTGGCGGTTCCTTCCGGGAGGAGGTGGGCACGGACCTGTTCACCTATTTCTACCAGGAGGCCCAGGGCATCGTGGAGGGGTTCGTTACCATCGACGAGTTCCCGCCCGGCACGCCTTGCAGCCTGCGTTTCGAGGCGACCTGGCCACAGGACACCTGGACGGGCGAGTACTACTGGCGGCTTGAGGCGGACTCCTATTTCGAGCGCGTGGAGTGCGGGTACGATGTCAACGGTCCGTACGGGCCTTCCTCCCGCTCCGGCCAGGTCACCGCCTTTGCCGGCAAGCCGGTCTATGTGTATCTCGGCACGCTCGGCCGAGGGCAGTATGAGATCGGCGGAGACGACGCCCTCGGCGTCGGCAGGATCCAGCTCGACGTCACGCTCACGGTCACTCCGCACATTGCGGATCTGAATGCCGACCGGTACGTCAACTTCAAGGATTTCGCCCGCTTCGCCCGGCAGTGGCGCCGCAACGACCCCAACAGCGCCGAGGCCGCACAGCGTGCCGCCGCCGACTTCGACGGCAGCGGAACCGTGGAAATCCACGATCTCGAATGGATCGCGCACTACTGGCTTCTATCGCCGCTACCGCCCGCCACGCCCCCCGACGCCAAGCCATAAAAAAAGCACCCTCCTCCGGGTGCTTTCAGTTCAAAAACGGTGTGGGCGACACACCGCACGAAGCTGTTTGCGATCAGTACTCTGCAGGCATTGGCGGGACAGGGATGAACCGCTTCTCCTTCAGGTCGTAGATGAAGCTGCCCTGCGACCGGGACTGGACGAACAGATGCTCGTCGCTGACAGCGAACACGACTTCCGGCCGTCCGCTGCGCACGAGCGCGGCAGCTCCGGTGGCCCGCATCGCGTCGCGCAGGGTCGGACCGAGGGTCAGAATCTGGTCATCGATGAGCCCGATCCGGCGCATGATGCGGACGACCTCGTCGGCCTTCAAATCGATTGCCTGCCCGCCGACCCGCTGTTGCACCTGCAGGTCCCTGGATTGTTCTCTTTGTCCTAACGCCGGCCATTGGGGCCCATTGCTACAGCCCACCGCCTCCAGCGCCAGCACGATCAGCAGCAGCATCAGTATGTGTCTATGTCCAGCTTGCACGGGTTCGATACTCCTCACTGTTCGTACGGCAGGCATGGCCCACCATTCCACTATCCTCTATCTCATTATCGCTGCAGACTGTCCTTCAGTTCCTGCGAGAACGAATCGCCGGCCGACGGCATGACCCCGCCGTTCTGACCCATCGTGGGGAGCGGTCCGGCGATCATGCCGTGCTCCGGCACGATGCGCACCGTGACGAATACGGCGATTTCACGCATCGCTTTGTCGGTCTCGTTGTTGCGGAACAGGCCACCGATGCCCGGGAGATTGCTGAAGAAGGGAACGCGCTTCTCCGTGTCCCTCGTGCGGTTCTCGGTCAACCCGGCCAAAGCCACCGTACCGCCGTCCCGGATCACCACGGAGTTCTGGGCGGTGCGCCGCGTCACCACGGGCAGATCGCTGCCCCGGCCTCGCGGGATGCTGTCGCTGACCTCGACGGCCAGGTCCAATCGGATGTCATTGTTGTCCCCGATGAGCGGCGTGATCTCGAGCGTCGTGCCGGACTTGATCGTCTCAAGCTGCGACTGCGTGTAGAACATGCTCTGGTTGACCGGGGCGGTCATCATGTAATACTCTTCCGTGATGGCCTGGATCCTGGACCGTTCGCCGTCCCGAGCCACGACTTGCGGGCTCGAGATGATGTCAGCCTTGCTGTTTGACGTGAGCAGGTTGAGGGCGGCGTTGAGAGAGTTGGTGAAGGTGTTGTCAAAAGACAGCCCCACCGAGACGCCCCAGGGCCAACTGCCGGCCGGGTCAGCTTCTCCGGTAGGCCGCGTGCCGCGCTCAATAGAGTTTCCGTAGAATCCCAACTGTGCGGTGGGCATGCCCCACTCGACGCCGATGTTCAACAGGTCGCCTCGATCCATCGCCACAATGCGTGCGTCAAGAAGCACGTGCTGCGGCCGGATGTCCAGCGCTTTGATTTCCCCCGCGATGCGTTCCGCCAGCGCCGCGGGAGCAGTAACCGTCACGGTATGGCTGTTCGGATCCATTTCGGCCTGGACATACGCACTGAATGCCGAGGACAGAAGGCTCCGGGCCGAGTTCGGCGAGATGTAGTTGAGCCGGACACGGCGGGTCTCACTGATCTTGTCAAAGGCGCTGCCGTCAACCTTGCGGTCGGCTACGAGGTAGTAGTTCGGCGTGCTCTTGACCACGTACGGAGTACCGGCCAGAATCGTCTCCAGGGCAACTTCCAGAGGAACCCCCTGCAGGTCCGCCCAAACGCGTCCGGTCACGGTCTCATCCGGGATGATGGACACCCCCGCCATGGCGCCGATATCCTGCAATGCCTGCCGCAGATCGGTGTCCGCAAAGTTGTTGCTGATGGCACGGAAGACCTGCCAGGCTTCCTCCGGCGCTTCGATGTGGCGGAACTGATAGGTCGTGCCTTTCAGGATCAGCGGCAGAGCCGACGCCATGGGCATGCCCTGGATCGGCACCGGCTGGATCTGCTCGGCCTTGACCGTGGCATCCGCGTACACCTTTGCCCCGGTCTGCTGCATGACCTGCCTCAGCACATCGCGCACGCTGCCGGCGAAGGTCCCGCTCACGATCGGGCCCAAGTTGCTCTGAACATTGCCAGGCTGAATCACAGGCGCCGTTCCGAGAGCAGTATTCACGTCCACTACGGCGCCCGTCTTGCGTTTGTAATCCTCAAGCAGCTTGATAAGGAGGGCCCTCTCCGGGTCGACTGCCACAGCGGGTTCCGGCGGCTTTGCCACCGTCGTCGTGGCCTCGGGCAGCTTCTGGCTCTGGCCCCGCAGTATTTCCTGTACAGTCAACGCCGGCTTCGTGGTCGTCCCCGGAGTGGTCCCTGCCGGCTTGACAACCGGCTCCGGCGTGCCTACCGCTGGTTTGACGGCCGGCTCGGTACTCGGCTTGGCCACCGGTTGCGTGCCCGTCCTGTCAATGTTCTCCGTAATGTTCTGATGGAGTTCGCTCGCGGGATCGAATTCGAATCCCGGCTTGGTCCAGAACAACTCGCCGGTCCAGCCATAGGGGACCTGGATGGAGTAGATACCCTTGGCATTGGTGACGGCAGAGTAGGTACCGTCCTTGTCTTTGACTGTGACGCCCTGCACCGGCTCGTCATCCACCACGATACTGTCTGTGATGGCGACCATCCGCACCTTGCCGGAGAAGAGTTGGTTAGCCACGTTCTGTGTCACGGGCCCGACCGCCTTCACAAGCGGGACGAAGGTGCACCCGTCTTTCGTCGGCGTGATCTTGATCTGCGAGCCGTGGTCCACGCTTAAGGTGAACTCGCCGTTGGAGCCGCTCACCGCCGAGACGCCCTGCTTGTCGGTCATGATGAACACGTCGGCAATCGGAGCTCCCTTGTCGGTCGTGGTGCGGCCGACGATGGTGTATTGCTTGACCATGTGCGTGTAGTCCTCGGCCGTCGCGGACTCCGCGACATCGGTATACTCTTTCTTGGCCGGGTCAAACGTGTACCCCTCTTTGATCGGGGTGACGACTCCATCCCACTTGAAGGGGACCTCGACGGTGTAGGACCCGTCCTGCTGGGAGATGATCCGGCCGGGCAGGCCCTTCATCTCCACGCCGGCAAGACCGACGTTGCCCGAGAGGGTGGATGTCACAGCCTTGGACTTGAAATCCTGCTTGGGCAGGTCCTTCTCCACGGGGCCAAGGAACAGGCTCTGCGGCTCGAAGGTGTACCCTTCCTTTTCGGGTGTGACGGTCCCATTCCAGCCGTACTCGACCGTCGCCGTATAGGAGCCTGTCGACCCGCTGGTTACCTCCTCGGACAGACCGGTCAGCTTCACCCCGCCGATCCCCGTCGTTCCCGAGATCTTGTACTTATTGATGGACGCCGCGCAGTCCTGGTTCGGCTTGTTCTCCGTGATCTTTGTAATCTCGATGACGGAGGGCTTGAAACTGTAGCCCGCCTTCGTCGGCGTGACCTTTCCAGACCACCCATATTCCACGGTCGCCGTGAATCGACCATCGAGGTCAGTCATCGGCTCGCCGGGCAGGCCCGCCATGAGCACGCCGCCCATACCCGCGCTGCCGGAGATCTCGAATGTGAACACGTGCGCCACGTAGTCCTGGTTCTCGTAGTTGTCCGTCACCGCCGAGTACTCCTGGAACTCGGGCGTGAAATCATGCCCTTCCTTGACGGGCGCGACTTTTCCGCTCCACTCGAAGGGTACCTCCACGCGATAGATCCCGTCCTTGTTCGTCTTCACCTCGGTGGCGAACCCCTTCATCACGACCCCTTCGGCGCCGACGGAACCGGCGATCGCGAAGGTCTGCATCCGAGCGGCATAGTTTTCGCTCATCTTGTTGTCGTTGACTGTGGTATAGTCCTTCGAAGGCGGCTCGAAACGGAACCCCTTCAGTTCGGGCATGACGGTGCCGTTCCAGCCGAAGGGCACCTTGACGCTGTACCGACCGTCGGCATCGCTGTTCGGGTCATCGGGCAGGCCGCGCAGTTTCACGTTGGGCTTCTCCGTCGTGCCGGCGATGGTGAATGTCTGCAGGGTCGCCACGTAATCGTCCCCGCTCTTGTCTTCAATGACGTTGGAATAGGCGCGCTGCTTCGGCTCGAACGTGTAGCCCGGCTTGGTGGGTGTGACTGTTCCGCTCCAGCCATACTTGACCGCGACGCTGTACACGCCGTTGTCGTCCGTCACGGGGGCCGGACTCACAGGGAAGCCCTGCATGGTCACGCCGGCCTCACCGACGCTTCCGGAGATGATGCGCGTTATGGCCTTTCCGCCGACGCCGTGGCTCTCTGGCGTCAACAGGAGGATTACGCACAGAGCTATCACCCCGCCCGATAATGTTTTACCGATATATTTCGCCATAGGTCAACGTCCCTTTCAGCAGCCGTAACTACGCCATCCCACGGCCAGTTCGAATATCGGCAATCCCGCGCCTTGCTTTAAGCAAATGCCAACCCCGCGGCATGCTACAGTTTTATCTGGACCGGCGCACCGGTAATCTCAGTTGTCTCGACCGTCTTACGATCCGCTGTGGCCTTGATGTCCAGAATGATCTGCTTCAGGGCCCTCTGCGCCTTATCGTGCGTCAGCATGATCGTCAGACGATACGTCCCGGGGGCCATCCCCGAGATATCCATGACCCCTCTGAAGTTGCGGGTCTCCAAAGGCAGCAGGAGCCCGCCCTGCGAGAGGACATCATTGCTCAGATTGAATCTCTTGACCACTTCGTTGCTGGGGACGGCGCTCAGGTACGCGCGGCAGGTCGGCTGCACGTGCGTGCTGCCGTAGTTGCCGAACTGAGCGACCACCGAATACCGGCTCGGCGTCAACTCCGCCAGCCGCAGCGGGAACGACTCGATCCGAATGTTGCCGGGCGTATCCTTGTTCTGGATGCATATCCGGCTGTCCGTTCTCCCCGCCTCTTGCCCGTCCGCCACATGCCTGGCGTGCAGCCGAATCATGGCATAGTAGCTCGGGTTCGTGGCATCGGCCGGCATCTCGGCGAGGATCTTCAGGTTCGTACGCTGCTTGCCTTCCAACCTGAATGTCCGGGGCTCGACCTTCAGCCAACTGGTGCAATCGAATTGGTCGCCCCGCAAGATATCTGTGGCCTTGTCCACCATCTGATCCGGCAGGCTCACGTTTACAGTGACATCGATGGGTTCCTCGTACGCGTTGGCCACCAGAAGCGTGGCTGACCGCGTCTGACCGGGCCGGATATCCAGGATGACTTCCATCGGATCGAGGTCCAATGCCCCGAGCCCCTTGACCGGCCCACGCACGCGAGGATCGCCGGCAAAGGTCAATTCCTTGGAGAAGCCGGAACCTTGTGCACCATCGACAAACAGGTATCCCTCCACTTTGTAGTCGCCGGCGCCCAGCGCACAGCCGACATCCGTCTTCATACGAAAGTCCGCGCCCGGGATGATGCTGATGTCGCCGGAGAACTCACGATCGGCGATCTTGCGCCAATGTCCTCCCAGCTTTCCCCAGACACGGGCATAACCCCGGAGCATGGAGTAGGTTCCGCCGTCATTCTTGACGGATAGACTCACGAGCGTGGCGGGCTCTATCCTCTCATCCTGCGGCCGGAACTCCAGGCCAACGTCGGTCAGTTGCACGCTTTGTCGCTCGAGCCGACCCTGGACCTGCACGATGATCGGGACCACGAACTCCAGCACGACGTTCGACATATAGCCTTCGACCATCTGTTGTCCGAGTTGGGCCTGGGCCAGCAACGCGGCACAGTAGTACCCGTGCGTGCCGGCCGGCACGTCGATGATCAACTGGACCGGCTCACGGTTCAGCGGCCGAATCTCCACCTTATTCCGCGTCAGACGCACCCAGCTCTGGCAGCTTCGCAGCTTTGAGATATCCACGAGATTCGGGTAACTCTCCGTCCCTACGTTGACAATGAGGGCGCCGTCGGGGCGAGTGACCACCTGGGCGTCCGGCTCGATAGCCTGCCACACGCCGTTCGCGTCCTGGGTGATATCCGCCAGACGCAAGTCCACGCTCTGGACCGTGTCACGGGTAGTATTCTCCACCATCACCTGCACCGGGGCTCGCCTGCCGGGAGGCGCCGGAACGAGCAGCTTCATCGGTTGAACCACGAATTGACCGAATGCAGAACTGCCGGTCAGCAGCGTGATTGCCAATATTCCGATAATCCGAGTAATATCTGTCCTGCCCACCATGATCCCCCGTGCCATTCGACCTTCAAAGAGGTGCACATCCGCTCGCGTCACCTGATTGCCAGCCTTCTCCACCATGCTCCACCTCACAAAAATACCTTGACCACCGCCCCTTGCCGTGCGGCTTACATAGTCCTTCTATGTCCGGATTTATAGTTCCATCCCCTCTTCGGCAATCCAAACAAGGTACTTGTCCTGTTTCTCGTGATTTCCGTGAGTCACCCCCAACTTACATGCCGCCCCCTCCCAAGACCACTCTGCTGATCTTGTAGGCGGCCTTGGAAAGATATTAGCAAGATTACCAAATTTGAAAGGCTTTGTCAAGGGCTATTCTCTCTATCCCGCCGATTTTCCCTATTTTCACCCTCGATCGAAGGGGGCGGGTTTATCGGCAAAAACAGACCTTTGGATCCTCGCGGACACGACAGAGGAAGTGAATGAGACCGAGCAGCAGTCCTGATATCATGCGTGTGCACGCGAACCCCACCTGTGATGCCTGCTGACTGGTAGCTGGGAACTCGACTGCGGGGGCCGTTTACCCAGACATAAGAAGAAGGGGAGAGATGGACCTGTAGGTCCATCCTCCCCTTGGGATTCACCTACCCAGAGACGATCATCAACACCAGTACGGCGTCATGTCGCCCTGAGCATAGCCGTTGTACGGCTTCGTTAGGCAGGCTTCACCTTAATCTTCACGGTCGCAACCTGCACATCTTTGGTGCCGGCGGCCTGGCCGGTCAGGTTGGCCTTCGTCAGGGTCGCGCAGACCTTCACGGTCGTGCTGCCCGCATTGGCGCTGCTCGGATCGAGGCTGACGGCATAATCGCCATCAATCGCGCCGGTCTTGCTGATGCTCGCGCTCAGGACCAGGTTGAAGTTGCTCTCGACAACCATATCCACACAGCCCTTGAACTTGTGGATGTCCTGCTCATCCTGCACCAACTTGATCCGCAGCTTGTCCTGATCCTTGATCCGGACATAGTAGCCAATGTCCATCACGACTGGAATCGAGGTGATTTCCAGGGCAACGAACGTGCAGGGCCACTCATGGGTTTTGATTTCGCCAGCTTGTACGCCCACGGCCAGCAGAGCAACGACAGCTACTGCAAGAATACTTCTCTTCAACATCTTCACTTCCTTTCTAACTTAACCCTCGCTCCGAATTGGCCGATACAGCCACAGGAGCTACACCCAGTTTTTTCGGCTCGGCTACGTGCCTACGCCGCACACTCCTGCGGGCAACACTGCGTTGTACAATCCACCCGGGTTTGCCCGCTGTACACCCGAGTAATCGCGGCCCTGAATCCACCTGAGTTTGACCTGCGATTTTCATTCCCACTTGGCATTTGACATCATCCTATCGCTCGAGGGGGGCCGAGTCCCGCAAGCGACCCGCAGGCTCATAGAAGCCTGCGAGATGTCACTTCGTCATCACCTTACCTCCTTTCTCCCCGTCCCTTTTCAGGGGGGGGCCTCTACCTGGGATCGCACCATTCCATAGGTTCTGGGCAACCTACAAAAGCACTATTCACATGACAAAGCTTGATGAAGCCGGTCTGTGAGGCCCTGTTTCATCACCCTCTTCCGTGCTATGGCACAGCCATCACGGTTATTACCAGGGTCCCGTTGTACCGGCCTGCCCGAGACTTCATGAAATCGTTCACACCCACTTGCAGTTCCACCGGGATGTCCACACCATCCAGCGGCGTCGGCTGTCGTGACGAGACAATCGGTACCCGTCCTCCGAGGGTCGTCCGCTTGCCGTTGATGGCTACCATCAACTGCTCCGGCGACACCACCTGATTGCTCGTTCCGAGCTTGAGGTCCCGGAAGGAAGCATCAACCTGGTACGGACAATTCGCCACAACATGGACATTCACCTGTGCTCCGGCCTGAAACGCTCCGCCCGACCAGATATCCCCGAGCTGCAACGGTTCTTTGGGAATGGTCACCTTCACGAAAGGCGGTACCGGGCCCATAGGCGGAGGCGGAGGCGGGGTATTGCCCATGGCACTGCCCGCCGCCAGCCACACGGTGACAATCGCGAGAAACTTCGCCAGATTACTCATCTTTCTTGCCCCCCAAAAATAATCACGCACCCGTACTGCTCACTCCGTGCGTACTTCTGTCTGGTGCGCACTTTCAACGGCGTTCCGCTAAAGTCCACTCACTCAGTTGTCTGAGAGCACGCCACCAACATCAATCGCGCTGGTGGCCATCCAATCCGTGGGAGTTTCGACGATCCGTCGTGACAACGGGAGAAGTGAGTTTTGCCGCAGATCCCGTGAGGATCCGTCGGCTTATGCGACCCTCCTCACTCTCTCACCTTCCTGACCTTTGGCCGAATCTGCTGCGTTCCTACGCTCGGCCAAGACGAACTGCACACCATCTGCAGCTCGCTAATTTACCAAAACTACCATACCGCAACCAGGTTGTCAATATAAAAAGTTCTGTGTTTTGCCTAATTTCTCTATCACACACTTCTCACTATTGCGCATTTTACCCCAAATGCCAATCCATGTCAAGAGCCGGGAAGAAAATATGCCCCTGTTGGCGCGCGACGGTCCTGTTGTCCCCTGGCCGGGGCGCCTCGCGTGCCCGGGCCGAATCAGGCTCTGTCACCGGCATAAGATCAGGGTGACCGCGGTCTCAGAGCCATTCACTAATCCATTGCTATATAAGGACTTATAATGCACGGAAGGAGTAGCCGGGATGGGAAAGGAGTAGCCGGGATGGGAATGGACTATCGGACCTCGTGATCCATTTCCCCGGTCACACAGGACGATGCGCAGTGGAAAGAAACCGAATTTGCGTGAGGCTGATATCACCCTCACATATGATCCAGATGGTGTAACCGACACGCTGGTTTGACAGTCGGCTGGGTGGAACTCCCCGAGTAGGGCTCGAACCTACGACCTGGCGGTTAACAGCCGCCCGCTCTACCAATTGAGCTATCGGGGAATAGCATCGGCACATCCATCGGCATAGCGCACGACGACGATGAATGATTATCTCTAAACATCCAACCAATTTCAAGGCTTTTGTCAAGATTTATCTCGGGTCCCCGTTGTAACGATATATAAAGTGACAGCAATGCTGGACAGGAATGGGCCTGCTGGTTAATTTACCCAGCTTGCGTATTTTGGTTGAGTCGCCACAAGGGGTTCGCGTTTGTGGCTGCGTCGTTCATCGGGTGCGGCCGGGAATTAGAGGAACACCGAAGCGATGAGGCGCATCTAAGACAAATATGATTGTTATTATTGACCCGCAGGGCTCTTAGGTTCAGTACGGTATGGGCAAAGATATCCTCAGTGTCGGGGAATTCACAATTATCCGACGGATCGGCAGCGGGGCTCGCAGCACGATCTACCTCGCCACGGATGAGACGGACGGAACGCTTGTTGCGCTCAAACGCCTCATCTATGAGAAGCCGGAAGACCACCGCGTTTTCGAACAGACCGAGAACGAGTACAAGGTCTCCCAGCGCCTCGACCACCCCTACATCCGCAAATGCTACAAACTCCGGAAGATCCGCAGTATGTTCAAGGTCCGCGAAATGCTCCTGTCTATGGAGCACTTCGAGGGCAAGACGCTTGAAGAGAGTACAACGCTGAGCCTGGGCGATGTCCTGCTGGTTTTTCGCATGGTCGCCACCGGCCTCAACGCCATGCACCAGGCCAGCTTCATCCACTGCGACATGAAGCCGAACAATATCCTCATCAGCAAGAGCGGCGCGATCAAAATCATCGACTTGGGCCAGAGTTGTCCCATCGGCACCACCAAGTCTCGCATCCAGGGCACACCTGACTATATCGCCCCCGAGCAGGTCAAGCGCAAGACCCTCGGGCCCCGGACCGATATCTTCAACCTCGGCGCCACGATGTACTGGGCCCTGACCGGCAAGAACGTCCCCACGCTGATCCCCAAGAAGATCGCCACGGTGGGCCGGTACGAGCCGCAAAAATGCTATGCCCCGCACGAGCTCAAGCAGCAGATCCCCATCGGTGTGTCCAAGCTTGTCATGGACTGCGTCAAGGCGGACCCTGCCGAGCGGCCCAACAATATGATGGACGTCATCTCCAGGCTGGATCTGATGATCCACAGCATCTTCGGCGGGAAGATAAAAGCGAATCGAAATAATGCCTCAAACAATCATCGATCTGCTCAATAGAGGGATTCAGGCCAACCACACCGACAAGTTCCGGCGTGGCAATCTCATCCACCTGCCGGCTCGGGGCTCGCTGGTTGTCGGCGGCGATATCCACGGGCATCGAAGAAACCTGGAGCGTCTCATCACCTACGCCAACCTTGCCGGCCGGCCGGACAGGCACGTCATCCTGCAGGAGATCATCCACGGCGGACCCGAAGACGACGCCGGCGGCTGCCTGTCCTATCAACTGCTGTTCAAGGCCGTCCAGTGGAAGCTCGATTTCCCCGACCAGGTCCATTTCGTCATGGGCAACCACGACACCGCGTGCATCATCAGCAGCGAAGTGATGAAGAACGGCAAGGAGATGAACCGGGCCATGAGCGCCGCCCTGGAACGCGAATTCCGCCTTGCCCATGCCGATGTCGAGTTGGCAATCCGGCAGTTCCTCTTCTCGCAGCCCCTGGCCGTCAAATGCGCCAACCGGATCTGGGTCTCCCACTCGCTGCCCAGCGACCGGCTCGCCGAGCAGTTTGATGCAGGGATCTTCGAGCGGGACCTTCGCATTGAGGACTGCAAAAAACCCGGGTCCGCGTACCTGCTGACCTGGGGCCGCCGGCACAGCCAGGCCACCGTCAATCACATGGCCAGGCTGCTGGACGTGGATATCTTCGTGCTGGGCCACCAGCCTCAACCCGACGGATGGCGCCGGGCAGGCGACAATCTCATCATCCTGGCCTCCGATCACAACCATGGACACATGCTCCGGATCGATCTGGCCAAGACCTGCGCAATCGACGAGCTCACCCAATCCATCATCCCTCTGGCCTCCATCGAGTAAGCCGGGCTCAATTCCCTCTGACGTTTCTGTCCTCTCACGTTCTTACCTTCTCATTTCGCGTCCTATGTCGAAGCTTATTGACGCAGTGCGTATGAAATAGTCTGGTGTTTCTGCGTGATCTGGCGTATTGTAGCCGCGGTCCTGCAACACAGGAGCGCGGGGCGGATTAGATGCCGGCGTTTATATTGGAATCCGTTGATTCGAGATGCAGTGGTACATCTATATAGCCTGGGTGGCGATACTGGCACAGTTGTTGACCTCGTACTACGCCTTGCGCAACTACCATTACGCCCGATCCAGGTACGGAAAGAAGCGACCGCCGATCCCGGAGCGTCTTGTCGCCTTGATCATCCCATGCAAGGGCCTGGATGCCCGCTTCCAGACGAATATCGCCTCATTCCTCAAGCAGGACCATACCAACTACCGCCTGTTCTTCGTCGTGGAAGAGAAGACGGACCCTGCCTATGCAAAGATATGCGAGTTGAAGGAGGCCCTGGGCCGGGAGTCGAAAGCGTCCGATATTCAAATTCTCGTTGCGGGTCCATCGGCCTCGTGCAGCCAGAAAATCCACAATCTGCTCTACGCCCTCGATCGCGTGCCCGACAGCGCGCAGGTGTTCGCCTTTGCCGATTCGGATGTGTGCGTTCACGAGGACTGGCTTTCCCAACTGGTCTGGCCTGTTCGCCGACCCGGGCGGGCCGCGGCGACCGGCTATCGCTGGTTCGTCCCCACGAAGAACAACCTGGCAAGCCTGGCGATATCGGCGATCAATGCCGCTGTGGCACAACTGCTCGGCAACAGCCGGCTCAATCACGCCTGGGGCGGCTCCATGGCGATCTGTGCCGAGGACTTCCACCGGCTCAATCTGGAACAGGTCTGGAGGAGCACACTGAGCGACGACCTCTCGCTCAGCCATGCTGTGAAGAAAGCCGGCATGAAAGTGGCCTTCGTGCCCACGTGCCTGGTCCCGTCCTTTGAGGATACGACGTGGTCGGGCCTCTACGAGTTTGCCCGCCGGCAATTCCTGATCGCGCGGGTCTATGTGCCCGGGACGTGGTGGGCCGCCTTTCTCCTCAGCCTCGGGTCGGTCGTGGGTCTCTGGGGCGGCCTGGCCATGGCCGGCTACGCCGCCGCCACGCACGCCGAGCACATCCTTCTTTACGCCGCCGTCCCCGCGCTCTTCTTCGCCGGGCAGGTCCTGCGCGCCATGCTGCGACAGTTGATGGCCATGCAGATCCTGAGCGAGTACGGGCCTCAGCTTTGGCGGGCCGCCGCCGCCGACATCCTCGGCTGCTGGCTCTGGTCGGCACTGTTGTGCCTGTTCATTCTCTCCTCCGCGTTCGGTCAGACCATCCGCTGGCGAGGCATTCGCTACAGGCTCATTGGCCCCACCCAAACCGAAGTCCTCGGCAGTTGACCCGGGCGGACTTCATCGTTCGGAGAAGTCCAGCAGCACGGTGATCTGAAATCTGCCATCCGGCTGGGCGAAGACCTCCTTGCGTATCGTCACAGCCGGTGGGCGCTATTCGGAGACTTCTCTCATCCGGGGCCGTTTTCCCTGCTCCTGCTCATGTCCCCGTTTCTTCCCGAGCCCGCCGTGCACGCCCTTCTGCAGAGCCTCAAAGCGGGTCTCAACGAGCTCCACGCCGGCGAGGATCACCACCGTCAGGATGGCCAGCTTGACCCCGAGCCAGGGGAAACCCGTGCCGATGGTCACGCCGATGGCCGCCAGGATCCAGATCGCGGAGGCCGAGGTGACACCTATGATGGCCCCCTGCCGGGCCAGGATCACGCCTGCACCCAGGAAACCGATACCCGTGACTACCTGGCCGGTGATCCGAGATGGATCGGTTATCTCCGTGGAGATGCTACGCGTGATGGCGACGAACACGTACGTCCCGATGCAGATCAGGGCGCTCGTCCGCATCCCGACCGGCTTGCCCCGCAATTGGCGCTCCAGCCCAACAACAAGCCCCGACAGGAAGCAGCACAGCAACGCCTCCCACGTCAGCGGACTGACATCAGTAATCAGATTCATACTTCCATTGCACCTATCGATTCGTCCATGTCATTGCACCTGAGCATATCCGAGACAGAGCGCCGGGGCAAGTGCCATCCAGGATAGGCAACCGGAGGGCCGCGAGTAAGCCGAAAGCCTATAGTGAGCGGCGAGGTTCGCGATTTCAATGGGTCTACCAACGCAATAATCTAATGGAAGGGAATAGGCCTATGTGCACAGGCACGACTCATCGTCTCGTCATCTGCGTTTTGTTTCTTTTGCCGGTCTCTGTCTGGGCTGCCGGAGCAGGCACCGATCAAAGGCAGGACCGGCCGACCGCCGATAGTAACCAGCCGCTCAGCGAGGAGACCATCGAGCGTGCGGCAGGCACCAAGGCAACCACGATGCCCGATGGCGTCGTCCGTATCGCCTGGTCGCGCGACGAGGTGAAGGTCACGATAGACAACATGCCGTTCGAGCCCTCGGCCGGGCTGGGATCATGGGCGGCGTTCAAAGCGATGCCGAAGGGCGGGGCCATGGTAATGGGCGACACTGTAGTCTTCGCGGACGAAATCACCCCGGCGATGGATGCCGCGTTTGCCCATGGCCTCGAAATCACGGGAATCCATAACCACTTCATCTTCGACCGGCCGCCGGTCTACTTCATGCATATCCTGGGCCACGGAAGTCCGGAGCAGCTCGGCGGCGCTGTCAAGGCGGTATGGGATGCAATCAAGGCCGTGCGCAGAACACACCCGGTGCCGTGGGACCACTTCCTGGGCGACGTGCCCAAGCAGGCCGGCACGTTCGACGTGCCCACCCTCGAGAAGATCCTTGGCGTCAAGGCCGAGGACAACAAGGCCACGATCAAATTCACTTTCCCCCGTACGGGCACGATGGACGGCGTCCCCATTGGCGGATCGATGGGACTGACCACATGGGCATCGTTCTCGGGCAATTCCAGGCAGGCGATCGCAGACGGCGACTTCATCATGGCCGCCGACGAGGTCCAGCCCGTCATGCATGCCCTTCGCAAGGCCGACATTCACATTGTCGCCCTGCATAACCACATGATCGGCGACCAGCCACCATTCTATTTCCTGCACTTCTGGGGCAAGGGCCCGCCTGAGGAGTTGGCCAAAGGTCTCAAGGCCGCTATGGCCACCCAACAGAAGAATCGCTGAAAGAGCCAGGGGTAGCGGCGGGACAAGCCCTGCCAATCCCGCTATTTCTCTTTCAGCCAGCGGAAGATTTCGCGGAGGGCGGGGCGCTTGCCGTACATGAGGATGCCGGTGCGGAAGACCTTGGCGGCCGCCCAGAGAGCCGCCAGTACGCCCGCGGCCAGGGCGAGGATCGACAGGATGACCTCACCGGCCCAGATGTCCGTGCCGCTGGAGAGGCGCAGGACCATCACCATCGGCGTGGTCGGCGGCACGTACGACAGCACGCGGGCCAGCTCGCCGTTGGGATTCTGGACCATTTTCAGGCCTGCCACGACCGGGGCGACGAAGACGAGCATGACGGGCATGAGCAGGCTTTGCGTCTCCTTGATCGTATTGCAGATCGAGCCAACGCCCGCCAGGACCGCGCTGAACAGGATGAATCCCAGGATGAAGTAGATCAGGCAGCACAGGATCAGGCCGACGCCGATATCGATCTTGATGCCTTGCCAGATGGCGGCCGCGTATCCCGCGGCGCCCCACAGCACCACGATCGTGCAGCCCACGGCGGCCAACCCCACAATCTTGCCCGCCATCAACTCGAACGGGCTGACCACCGACAGCAGCACCTCCATGATCCGCGAGTTCTTCTCCTCGATGATGCTGCTGACCAGATGCTGACCCATGCTGATGATCCCGATGAAGATCAGGTACATGAACGCGAACGGGACCATCATGCGGGCCACCCGCTGGCCTTCGCCCTGCACCTGCTCCTGTCCCTCCTCCTCGCCGAGCTCGACCCGCTGCATGGGAACATTGGAGATCGCATTTACGACGGCGCGGTCGAGGCCCCGCGTCTCGTACCGCCGGCTGACCACCGCGTCGCGAAGCAGACCCTCGATCATGAAGAGCGCATCAATATGCGACGACTTCGGCTTGTAGGTGTAGAACCGCACTGTGCCGTCCGTGCCCTCCAGATCCCCTTCCAGTGCCACGTAGGTATCCAGTTGGGCCTGTCGCAGCATGTCTTTGCCCTGCTCCTGGGCCGATCCCTCATCCGCATTCACGGCCGTCAAGGTAATTGGAGCCTGCGGGTGCGACTGGTTGTACCCGTCAAATGTGGCCTGGATCTGCTTGAACAGCTCGCTCGAAGGGCTCGTCACGCCCACCCGGATGGGCCCGCGGGGCGCGTTGCGATCCGGGGCGAGCCGATCGCCAAACAGGATCATGCCCCCCAGAGCCAGGGGCAACACGACCATGCCCAGAATGAAGGTCCAGGTCCTGACCGTCTCGCGGAACTCGCGCTGTGCGACTTTATAGATGTTCTGCACGGTCCCCTCCGACCAGTCGAATGAAGATCTCGTGCAGCGAGGGCTGCTTGATCTCGAACGCCCGCACCCGCGTCCGCTCGACGAGCGCCTTGAGCAGCTCCTGCGGGTCCGCCCCATCGCGAAGCCGGATGTCCAACCGCCGTCCTTCCGGCCGCACTTCCTGCACCAGCGGCAGGCGATGGATGAAATCGCCGTCGCCCTCCAGCTCGATGGAGATCGTGTGCGACTCGTGTCCGCGGCGAATCTGGTCCAGGGTCCCGTTGACCACAACGCGGCCGCGATCGATCAGCACGATGAAGTCACACAGCCGCTCCGCCTCGTGCATCACGTGGGTCGAGAACAGGACCGTCCTGCCGTCGCGGCGCATCTCGGTGATGATCTCCCGCAGCAGGTCCTGGTTCACGGGATCGAGTCCCGAGAACGGCTCGTCGAGGATCACCAGCTCCGGGTCATTGATCACGGTCACGGCGAATTGCAGCTTCTGGTGCATCCCTCGCGACAACTCCTCGACCTTCTTCTTCGCGTGCTCGGCCAGCGAGATCCGCTCGAGCCACTGCGTCGTGCGCCGCCTGAGGTCGGTCCCGGCCAGCCCCTTGAGCGAACCGAAGTAGTTGAGCACGGCCGAGACACTCATCTTGCGATACAGCCCGCGTTCCTCCGGCATGTACCCGATACGGCGGCGGACCACGGACGAAGCCCCCTGCCCGAACAGCCGAACCGCCCCGCTATCCGGCCGGATGATGTCCATTACCATCCGCAGCGTCGTCGTCTTGCCCGCCCCGTTAGGCCCGAGGAATCCGTACACACTCCCCTGCGGCACGGAGACGCTCAACCGGTCCACCGCGCGCACCACGCCGAACGACTTACTTACCTGCTCCAGCTCAATCGCATGCATCGCTCACACCCGAAGAGAAAACTCGCCTGATTGTACCGCCCCGCCATTGTCCGTCAACCAAACGACCGGGCCCAGTCCTGGCGGCTGCGCAGGTTTTAGGCACTGTGCCGTGGGACCGGGCACGTCGTCAATGCCGGTGCTCGCAGTGACACAAAGGGACATTATCGGCCGTTGCGAACAAAACCAGGCAATCTCGTAGTCGCACAACCCGTGAAGGTCGGCAATGGTCCGATATCCCGTGGCCGGACGCATCCGCCATCAAATCCCGGACGCCTGATGCAGAACTGACAGGCTTGGACGGTTCATTTCCTCACCCGGCGGGCCAAAATGACGATAGAGGGATATGGACTTAGACTTGCCATGTCCGAATTACGATGTACGACTTGTGATGTGGGTACAGGCCGGAGCGACGAGTAATGATTCGCGCCGCTCAGGAGAGCCCTGGGCCAATCGTACATCATGAATGGTGATCCATAAATCGCAGAAGGTGAATCATGAGAGTGGATATGAGAAAACTCGCGGTCTTCGGCGTACTTTTGACTGGCCTCGGCTCGTTGCTTCTTCCGGCTGATCCTGCCACAGGGTCAATCATCACCGGCGGCAACGTCCAGCCACTATTCACGGGTGGCGATCCATGGAATATCGCCGGGGACCTCAGAGTGGGAATCGACGCCAGCGGCACCATGATCCTGTCCGGTAACAGCAAGGTCGTCGATGTCAATGCCTACATGGGCTACCTTGCCGGCAGCGAGGCGCGTGTGATCATTATGGACCCCAACACCCTCTGGCAGAACTCGACCGGTCTTTTCATCGGCGGCAGCGGAACACAGGCGGGCGGGACGGCTCTGCTGATGATCATGGCCGGCAGGGTTGACGCGAATCAACTGACGATCATCTGGGGCGACGGCGCTCTCGCGGGCAATGGCACATTGAAGTCTCCTTCGGTCACCAACTGGGGTACGATCAGCCCAGGGGAGGATGGGATCGGGACTCTGACCATCGATGGCGACCTCACGTTCAAGCCGGGCGGCATTCTGGAGGTGGACGTCAACGACAGCGCCGTCGGCGATAAACTCGTTGTGACCGGCGACGTCAACGCCGTCGGCGGGAGAGTCAACGTGTTTCCCACGGAGACGATCACAGGGACGAAGGACTACACGATCGTCGACGCGAACAGCGTCAGGGTGCGCTCGGTGTGACTGACACGGCCTTGCTGGACCTGACCATCGCGGATCCGAACGGGGGCCCCTTTGTGCTTCTGAGAATCTCGGCAGCCCAGTTCGATGCGGAGTTTAGCCAGACGCCGAACCAGCAGGCCATGGGGATCGTGCTGCAGACCATCGCCGAGTCGGGCGGCTCCCCCTTAACCGCCGCATTGCAGCAATTGCCGACCCTCGACGAGGTGCGGACTGCATACGACCAGTTGAGCGGGCAGAGCAGGCCCCCGCTGGCACCGATCCTGACGACCGATACGGCCAAGTTCATGGGAATCGTTTCCAACCGGCTCCAGGGCGCGCGTGGCGGCGTGGCCAGGGACCTGCAAGGCTTGAGTGACACGCCGCTGCTGGCGATGGCCGAACCGCAAAGCGGCATCGGATCGCCCACCGATCGCAGTTGGGACAGCTTCCTGTGGGACCTGGGTCCGGACACGTCGAACGAGGGCTGGGGAACCTGGGCCAAGCTGTACGGGCTGTCCGGCGACAGGAAGACCGAGAATGGCGCTACCGGCTACTCGTATAGTGTCTTTGGCCAGAGCGTGGGCATCGAGGGTCAATCCAGCGAGCGGTCCATCTGGGGTATCACCATAGGTCGTTCGGACGGCCAGGTGGATTACGACACGCTGGCCGACGAGGCGGACATGACGACCACACACTTTGGCCTCTATAACAGCTACAGCGCGACGGGGTGGTACCTCAACTCCCTGCTGATGTATTCCAAGATTGGCGTAGAGACGGAGCGAGTGGTTGACGTGATCGGCGAGCGGCTTGAGGGTGATCTCGACGGGCGTGAATTGGGCGCCTACTTCGAGGCCGGCCTTGACTGGCAACCCGCCGCGACCTGGCTAGTCCAGCCGTTGGCCGCATTGCAGGTCGCGTTCCTGCAGCTCGATGAATACGTGGAGACCGGCGGGATCAGCGCTCTTGCCTTCGAGGACCAGCAATACGAATCCTACAAGGTCTCCGTGGGCGCCAAGCTGACAAAGGAATTGATGTTGGGTCCACAGGGCCGCACCGCGATCGTTCAAGCTCGCGGCCGCTTCGTGCATGAGCTTGGCGATGTCGTCTCCGAAGTCGAGGCCCGGCTTCAGGACGCACCCCCGGCCCCGTTCGATATCAGCGATGAGGCGGCCACCCGGGATAGCATCATGCTCGGAGGGGGAGCCGGCATCAGGTTGACCCGGGGGCTGCGAGCATTCGTGGATTATGACACGAGCTTCAACGCAGACAAGACCGTCCACGTCATAAGCGGCGCCTTGGACTACCGATGGTAGGGCAACTTTACCGGATGTCGGCGATGTTGCTCTGGGGCTCGCCGACGAGGTAGATGCGGTTTTTGCCGCTGCGCTTGGCGTCGAGCAGAGCCATGTCGGCCCGCTCAAAAAGATCGTGGATGGTGGAGCCGTCGCGCGGGAAGCTGGCCAGTCCGCCGCTGATGGTCAGGACACCCTGGGCCTCAGGACCCAGCAGAGGCAGCTCGGCGTTGCCGAATTCCTTCTGAAAGCGCTTCGCCATAAAGATCGCTTCCGCCGGATGGTCGGTGTCCGTCGAGCGGCGGTCCTGCTCCAAGTGGTCGCCGGTCCTGTAGGGGTCGTCCCAGAACACGACGGCGAACTCATCGCCGCCGACGCGTCCGACCACGTCACGCGGGCGGCAGCAGCGGCGCATCAGGATGCCCGCCTGCCGCAGGATCTCGTCGCCGGCCAGATGGCCGTACACGTCGTTGTAGTGCTTGAAATTGTCGATGTCGAACAGCAGCAATGTCACGCGCCCGTGGCTGACCTTCGCACGCTCCAGCGCCTGCCTGGCGAACTCCCAGATATACCGGCGGTTCCTCAGGTCCGTCAGGTCATCGGTCGTGGCGAGGTATTCCAGATGCCGCAGCTTCTGTTCCAACTGCGCGGGATCGACATGGGCCAGGGTGTCTGCGGGCGAAGGCTGTTCCTGTCCATCGGGCGATGGCGTCCTCGCGCCGGTCGTTCCCGATGCCGTACGGCCGCAAAGCCGCGTCAGAAAGGTTGGGCAAACGAGGTACTCATCGGCGAGCTTGCCCCCTTCCCATCCCTCCTCCACCAGCCGCCGGGCGATCGGCTCCTCGTGCATCTGTGCCAACAGGACAATGCGGGCGTGAGTCCCTTTGCGCAGAGCCTTCAGGGCCGCATACAGATGTCCCGCTGTGCCGTCCATGACCACGCCCACCACGGCGAAGTCCCCGCGGGCGGCCATGTCCATCGCATCGAGCAGGCCCGAGGCCACTTCGAACGAATAATTATGCACACCCTCGGCATCTACAAATGCCCTGCGGGCGTCGCCGACCAGCAGGACCCCCGGCTGCCGGGACGAAGTCCCGCCTATCGCCCCGCCTGGCAATGTTGGATCCGTGCCGTTAGCCATTTGTCTCCTGCCTCAATAGCGCTTTGAGCTCATCCTCGGTCGCACGGAACTGCTCCCCCCGGAAATCCTCCTCGTCGGCCTCCGGGCCACGATGTCCCTCGGCCGCCAGCCGGTTTTCGAGGAACCGGCGGATGTCGGCCACTTCCCCTGCCAATCGGACCCCCCGGTGCACGGCCGCAAGAATCTTGTGCCGCTCCACGTCGCTTTGTTTATCCAGCAGACAGCAACAGGGTACGCCGTGGCGCTCCGCCAGGGCGAAGAAATCACCTCTCCCCCGGGTCAACTGCCGGAACATCCCGGTAACCATGAGGAGCCGGTCGGGATGGCCGGCCAACTCCGTCGCCGCCGAGTAGATGTCGTCGCACGAGGCTACTGCGAGGTCGTATTCCGCAGCCAGACGGCCCACCTCCTCCGCAAAACTGCTATGCCGATCCCCGACCACGATGACACGGGGATGGAATCGAGCATCATTCGCCGCCATTATCGAAATCCCTGCCTGTCCGTTGCTGTCGCGAGCCACCCCAAATGCGCGGCCCGCTACTGTTATCTTACGAAAACTCGTGTGAAAGTCAAACCAAACCCAATGCCGTGACGCAAGGGTCGATTTTACCGGGCCTACGCGTGCTCGCAACAGACCGATAAGACGGTTGCGTGTCTCGCCGGTGTCACAATCCGCCTAATCCGGCCCCGGCAGATCCTCCAGGTTCTTGCGAACCTGGTCCGCGTAGAAGCTCTTGGGGTACAGGCTCAGGAAGCTCATCAGCATGTCGCGGGCCGGCAGCAGGCTATCCATGCGGGGCTCGCGCTTATAAACCTCGATCCTCAGGCGTGTGAGTTCGTAGAGGGCCTGGATGCCGCCGTCGGTGTTCTGGAATTGCCTGTGCAGGGCTTCGAGCCGCCGGCCCCGGCCTTGCTCGTCGGCGATGAGCTTGGCCTTTTCCAGCAGGAGGTTGTCCAGCAGCCCGTCATTTTGTCCGGTGTCCGCGAGCAGGGCATCGAGCTGCTGCTCGTACTCCAGACTGTGGGGGTTCAGCCTGACGAACTTCGCCAGACGGAGCACAGCCCCTTCCGCGCCCTTGCGATTCTCCTCGCCGATGAGGGTCTTGAGCTCCCGGACGCGTCGCTGCAGGTCCCGCAGCTTTACGACGGTCAGCACGGTCCGCGCGGGTCGGCGAAATGCTCCGAAGAGGTTGTCCGGCGGCGCAGGCCGGGTCTGCTCGGCAAGGGCCAGCTCCCGCTCGAGCATCTCGTTCGCCTCCACGAGAATGCTGTTGGCGTAATCCAGCTCCCCGATCAGCCTCGATTCCTTGAGCCATTCCTGCCTCGCGATGTGCCGGGCCAGCCGCCATCTCGCTTCAATCGACTCGGGACTCTTATTGTACGCCTCGATACTGTAGAGGTCGTCCCAAATGGGCAGGGCTTCATCCTGCGGGTAGTCACAGTAGAAGCCTAGCAGGTCATCCTGCCTGATTTGCCGGAGGTCCGGGCTGTATTCATTGACCATCGCCTTGTAGTACAAGGCGATCGGCATGCGCTCGCTGGCGGAGCGCCGTTGGAGGATTCGGTCGTGAACGAACCTCGGCATCCACCAGGGCTTCTCCGGATGCATGAAACAACCGTATTGCTCGATGAGCCATTTCCGCCTGTCCTTGTATCTCCACTCCTCCCGCACCTTGGAATCAAACCAGGCCGGCCATTCATCGCTGTTGTTCAGGTCGATCAGGATCTCCCCTTTCATCTCCGCACGCAGTGGTATGCGCTCCGTGGCCACGAACTTCTTCATACTGAGGTCTTTCTGCTTGATGGCCACGTTCACCGTCTCGTCCAGCGCCTCGCGGATGGTGTGCTCGCGAAACTCGGTGACGTCCTCCGGGTTATTCCTCGCCACGTAGAACTGGTAATCCAGCTCGTCAAACCCCACGGCCCCTTCGAAGATTCCGAGTGCCAGTAACAGGGTGGTTGTGGTGAAGATCCAGGTCAGTCCCGGCTTGTAACGGGTGTAGTGCCCGACGGCCAGCACGATCCCGGCGACCGTCATGCCCACCAGCCACGCAAAGATCCATGGGGCCAGGGACAGACCCCATGAGAACGTGTCGACTTCTTTGGCCGCCCCGAACAGGCCCCAGTACAAAAGCTGCGGCGCCATGCAAAGGGCGATCGCAATGATGCGGGAGCGAAAGCGCAGCGGCCGCGCTGCCACCGCAAAGCAGCTCACCAGCAGAAACGTCGCGAATCCGGGCAGGTTCGCCAGGAAGAACACCGCCAGCAGAAACACGAAGCTGTGCCCGAAGCTCATCAACTGCGCAATCAGTACGGGCACGACCGCCATGATGCCCATCAGCAGGCCGAGCACGATGATCTGCCAGGGGTACTCGAAGATACTTGTCCCCGCTGTCGTCGCCTCGCCCAGACGCCAGAAGTCCGGGGCCGCCTGGGCCTGGAAATCGAACGTCCAGAACGATCCCGTCACGATCCTGGACCACAGCAGGCAGGTGATGGAGAACAGGGCTGCCGCCAGCAGCCACGACCGCTGCACGTTGCTGTGACTGTAATGCAGCGTCGGGCCGATGGTCAGAAAGGACTTGGGCGCCTTCGGCGTTTTTTCAGTCTCGGATGCCATTTAGCATTTACCATTTACGATTTACGATTTGGCTTCGCCCTTCGAAGGCCGTTGCGCGACACAAGGCGGTGTGAGTCGGCGCTTCTATCTGCAAATCGTAAATTGTAAATCATAAATCGTAAATCTTACGTTCCTTCGCCGCTGCTGGCGAGGTAGGCGACCTGCTCCGGCGTCAGCTCGTCGATGCCAATCGCCATCGCCTGCAGCTTCAGTTGGCAGACCCGCTCCTCGATTTCGAGCGGCACGTCATAGACTTTGACCTCCAGCTTGCGTTGGTTCTTGACCACCCATTCGGCCTGGAGGGCCTGCGTAGCGAAGCTCATGTCCATCACGCTGGCGGGATGGCCTTCCGCCGCCGCCAGGTTGATCAATCGTCCTTCCGCCAGGAGATAGATGCGTCTTTTCTTGTTGATGACATACTCGTCCACGTTCCTTCGCACGCCGCGATTGACCTTCCGGCTCATGTTCTTGAGGCCCGGGATGTCGATCTCGACATTGAAGTGGCCGCTGTTGGCGACGGCGGCGCGATCCTTCATCACGCGGAAATGCTCCGGCCGGATTACGTGCTTGTTGCCGGTCAGCGTCACGAACACGTCGCCGACCCGGGCCGCCTCCGACATCGGCATGACCTCGAAGCCGTCCATGGCGGCCTCCAGCGCCTTGATCGGATCGATCTCGGTGACGATGACGATGGCGCCCATGCCGCGGGCCCGCATGGCAAACCCCCGGCCGCACCAGCCGTAGCCCGCGACGACGACCTTCGCCCCCGCCAGCAGATGATCCGTCGCCCGGATGATTCCATCGACCGTAGACTGGCCCGTGCCGTAGCGATTATCGAACAGATGCTTGCTCTTGGCGTCGTTGACCGCGATCACCGGGAACTTCAGCTTGCCTTGCTTCTCCATCGCCCGAAGGCGGATGACGCCCGTAGTCGTCTCCTCCATGCTGGCAATGATCCGCTTGGCGTCGTCCTTTCGCTTCATGTGCATTTCGTTGACCAGATCGGCCCCGTCGTCGAACGTGATCACAGGCTTGTGGTCGATGGCCGCGTTGATGTGGTCGTAATAGACCTTCCGGTTCTCACCCCGGATCGCGAAGACCGGAATGCCAAAATCCTTGACCAGCGAGGCCGCCACATCGTCCTGCGTACTCAGCGGGTTCGACGCGCACAACACCGCGTTCGCGCCGCTATCCTTGAGCGTTCGCGCCAGGTTGGCCGTCTCGGCCGTGATGTGCAGGCACGCGGAAACGTTCAAGCCCTTCAGCGGCTTGGTCCGCGAAAACCGCTCGCGAATCTGCCGCAGGACCGGCATGTCGTTATCCGCCCACAGAATCCTTCTTTTGCCTTCTTGCGCCAATGCCAAATCGGCTACGTCATATTTCATTGTCATTCCTTTCTCTTCCCCAGCCAAACCCGGAATTCTATCCCGCCCCCCGCCCTCCTGCAACCTTTTCTTTACCTTGGATTCAGCAAACGGCAGACCAATGTCCAGCCTTCATCCCCGGCGACGTTTCCCATTTCCTGCGGCAATCTGAGCAAGGCCCTCATCGCGTGGCGGACCAGGCAGATATATGAAGAGGGCTGAGCGACTCACGAACAGAATCATCTCGCACGACAAAGGCGATTCTCAGACAGAGGTTGGCTATGAAAGCGTTGTGCTGGCACGGCAAGCATCACGTCGATGTCGATCAGGTCCCCGATCCCGCGATTGAAGATCCGACCGACATGATTATCCGGGTGAAGGTCTCCGGCATCTGCGGGTCCGACCTGCACCTGTTCGACGGCTTCATCCCCACGATGGAACGAGGCGATATTCTGGGCCACGAGGCCTTCGGCGAGGTGATGGATACGGGCAGGCAGGTGAGCCGCTTCCACAACGGGGACCGGGTCGCGGTTCCCTTCAATATCTCCTGCGGCGCATGTTATTACTGCGAAAAGGGCTTGTACTCGCTGTGCGACAACAGCAATCCGAACGCGTCCATGGCGGCGAAAGTGTACGGCTATTCCCCAAGCGGCTATTTCGGCTATTCGCACATGTTCGGCGGGTTCGCCGGCGGACAGGCTGAGTTCCTCCGCGTCCCCTTCGCCGACCAGATCCCCGTGGCGATCCCGCCGGAGGTGGATGACGAAGACGCCGTGCTGCTCACCGACAACTTCCCCACCGGATATATGGCAGCGGAAAATTGCGACATCAAAGAAGGCGACACTGTGGCGGTGTTCGGAGCGGGCTCCGTCGGCCAGTTCGCAGCCCGCAGCGCTTTGCTGCTGGGAGCGGGGAGAGTCCTGTTCATCGACCGGTTCGACTACCGGCTCAGGAAGGCGGCGGACGACCGAATCACCCCTATCAATTATAAAGAAGAAAGAGACCTCTTCGAGAAGATCAAGGAGTTGACTGATGGGCATGGGCCGGATTCCTGCATCGACGCTGTCGGCATGGAAGCGCACGGCGACAGTCTCATGGCCGTCTACGACTCGGTCAAGACTTCGCTGAGGCTGGAAACCGACCGGCCAACTGCCCTGCGCTGGGTGATTCAGGCCTGCCGTAAAGGCGGCACCATCTCCGTTCCCGGCGTCTATGGCGGCTTCGTGGATAAATATCCGCTAGGCGCGTTCTTCAACAAAGGCCTGACCATGCGCGGCGGCCAAACCCACGTCCACAAGTACATGGCCCCCCTCCTGCAACTCATCCTCGACGGCAGAATCAAGCCATCGGCCGTCATCACGCATCGAATCACCCTGGACCAGGCGCCCGACTATTACCGTATTTTCAGGGATAAAAAGGATAATTGTCTCAAGACAGTCATCAAGTTTTGACATGAATTGCCGAAGCTATATCCTGACCATCACGATTCTCTCAGCCGCGCTGGCCCCGGCGGCGCGAGTCGCCGGCCAGACGGTCGTGCCGTCACTGCCCGAGATTCACTGCAAGCACTTCTTCTATGGCTATCCGCTGGGCGCGCCGCCATCGAATGACCTGATCGTCCGAGACCTGTACGCCCTGAGCAGCAACGACACCACGAAATTCGCCGACTGGGTCTGCTGCTACCTGACATGCCACGAAGTGGATGGTGACTTGGACTTGGAACGAAACTGGCGCACTGATCCGTGGCTTGCGCCATCCGAGACGCTGACCGCCAAGCCGGTAGACCGGGATGCGTACCGAAATCAGAAAACCTATGACCGGGGCCATCTGGCTCCGCTGGCGGCATTCAAGGGCTCGCGATTTGCATCACAGGTGAACTATTACAGCAACATCGTGCCGCAACGGCCTGACCTGAACAGAGGCCCCTGGGAGGAACTCGAATCGAAGGTCCGCGACCTTGTACTCAGGCACGGCAGTGCGTGGGTGATGGCCGGCCCGATCTACGAAGTCAATATGCCGCCCCTGCCAAACTGCGATGACTCGCACACGGTGCCGAGCGCCTTTTGGAAGATCGTCGCCATCAGCGATCATGGCACCTTGCACGTGGCCGCCTTCATCATGGAGCAAACCGCGCCGCGCACGTCGCCTGTACTCAATTATCTGACCACGGTTGACGAAGTGGAGAAGCGAGCCGGGTTGGACTTCTTCTGGCAGCTGCCGAGTCCCGACCAGGATACGCTGGAATCCGTCAAACCCTTGCCATGGGTTCAAAGCTGGCTGACTTGATCTCCTGGTCGTAATTGCGGCAAGTACCCCCGCGAAGCTCAGTGGCACTTTCCAGAGCATCCATGCAGTGCGTCTGGGGGCACATCGGCCGGTCGCCGCCGGCGCAGTCGAGTAGCTTGTTGTCACGGGGGCG
Source organism: Sedimentisphaerales bacterium (assembly GCA_963708075.1). GTDB lineage: Bacteria > Planctomycetota > Phycisphaerae > Sedimentisphaerales > Anaerobacaceae > PLanc-01. The sequence continues at coordinate 6,027,913 of OY970194.1, read as the reverse complement.
GTTGCGCATTAGAGTATGGGCAGTACAAAGACAACAAGGGCTCTGTTAAGGATGGTCGCGTGTGCGTGGAACTGTCTGCGATGGAATCGTATGGGCGGCGGGCCTTGCTGGTGCTGATCACACTGCTGCTGGCCGGGCCGGCGATAACACAGGGAGCGGAATACTACAACTGTAAGGCGCTGGGCGAGCGGCTGGCGTGGCTGGGCGAGCAGGACCCGAATCTCGTCCGCGTCCGCGAGCTGGCCGAGTCGCGAGAGAAGCGCAAAGTCTGGCTCATCGACATCGGCGGCGGGGCCGAGCAGGATCACAACGCGCGTCCCGCCATGCTCGTCGTCGCAGGCATCGAGGGCAACGACCTCGTCGGACCCTTCACGGCAGTCGCCTGGGTCGAGTCCCTGCTCAAGCAGTACCGCGAGGAGCCGGCCAAGGCCCAATTCCTCAAGACCACGACAATCTACGTCGTCCCGTGCCTCAATCCGGATGCCGTGGAGCGGTTTTTTGTCGAGCCGAGGATCGAGATGAATGTCAATGGGTCGCCATTCGACGATGACCACGACGGGCTCACGGACGAAGACGGCGGCGAGGACCTCAACGGCGACGGCCTGATCACCATGATGCGAGTCGAGGATAAGGAGGGCCAGTACGCCCTTGACCCAAATGACAACCGGCTGCTGCTCAAGGCCGACCCGATGAAGGGGGAAACGCCCGGCTGGCGGCTGCTGCCGGAGGGCATCGACAGCGACCATGACAAGCGGTGGAATGAGGACGGTCCCGGCGGCACCAATTTCAATCGCAATTTCCCGTATGGCAACGCGTTTTTCAGCGCGGAGGCGGGCGTCCATCCGGTCTGCGAAATCGAGACAAGGGCGCTCGCCGATTTCGTGATCGCGCATCCGAACGTCGGCGTTGTCCTGACCTACGGTGCGGCGGACAACCTGCGCAAGACGCCGAAATGTGCGGCATCGGCCGGCCGGGCCAAGCCCATGGAAGCCATCGATGAGAAGGACATTGGCTACCATGAGGCGCTCGGCAAGATCTATCGGACAAAGCTCGGCCTCGACAAGGAGTTGGAATGCACAGTCGAGCCGGGCACCTTCAGCGACTGGATGTACTTCCATCGGGGCCGACTGTCGCTGGCGGCGCGACCCTGGGATGCGGCCCTGGCCGTCGCAATCTCGAAAGCCCAGAAGGCGAAAGATAAAGAACCCAAAGACACGAAGCCCGCCGAGCCCAACGATCCCAATGCCCCAAAGGCCGATGCAAAACGCGAGAAGGAAGGCGACAAGCGCAACAAGGAGGAGCGCGAGCAGCTCAAGTGGCTCGACGAGCACGCGCCGGATGCATTTGTCGCGTGGCTGGCGATCGAGCATCCCGAGTTCCCCGGCCGGCGCGTCGAGGTGGGCGGCTACCGGCCGTTCGCCCGCACGAACCCGCCCGTGGCCATGCTCGTGGACCTGGCCGCCAAACACGGGGACTTCCTCACGGAGCTGGCCCAGCGGCTGCCGCGAATCAGCGTCGCCCGGACCGGGTGCCGCCTGCTGGCCGATTCGCTGTATGAGATCGAGATCCTCGTGACCAACACGGGCTTCCTTCCGACTTCGCTGGCGCACGGGGAGACGACGCGGGAGGTGTATCCGACGCGGGTAGTCCTGGAGCTCGAGCCGCAGTGCTTCCTGGCCGGGACGAAGACGACGGTCCTGCCCCCGATTGCCGGCAGCGGCGGCACGGCGAAAGCACGTTACACAGTCCGCGTGCCGGATCGGAAAGAGGTCCGCTTCCAGGTCATCTCCGTACTCGCCGGCCGGACCGAAGGAACCATCGAGTTGCTCAAGACGAATGAGACAGGCACAAATCAGTCCCGTCCATGAGAGTAGATTATCGGGGTGCCGCAGCGTTCGGGCCGTTCTTATGTGAGAGATAGTTGCTATGATGTCAACGCTCAAGAGTGATTTGCGTGTGAACGTAGTGGTTTTATCATATGTGCTTTCGTCGGCCGTACTGACAGCCGGGACGGCGCCGGGTGGACAGGCGGAGCCTTTGAAACCGGCCGATCATGCGTTCGGCGCCCTGGGCGCCCCCGCCGAGCGGAAGGTGGATGTCGCCTGGAACCGGCACTACGATCACGCAGGCCTGGCGAATATCCTGTCGCGGCTGCATGAGGCGTTCCCCGAGCTGACCCGGCTGTACTCCATCGGCAAATCCACCGAGGGCAGGGACCTCTGGTGCCTGGAGGTCACCGCCCGCAACGTGGGCAATCCCGACCGCAAGCCGGCGATGTACATCGACGGAAACATCCACGGCAACGAGGTTCAGGCGGGTGAAGTGATCGCCTATACGGGCTGGTACCTGTGCCATCAGTACGGCCGGTTGGACAAGGTGACCTCCCTGCTCAACGATTACGCGTTCTACCTCGTGCCGATGGTCAACCCGGACGGGCGGGACTTCTGGCTGCACGACAGCGACGGGGCGATGTCCGGCCGCAGCGGCTCGCAGCCGACCGACAACGACAGGGACGGCGTCTGCGACGAGGACGACTGCGAGGACCTCAACGGCGACGGCGTCATCACCCAGATGCGCATGAAGGATGTGCATGGCCGGTACAAACGTCACCCGGATTATCCGGAGTGCCTCATGATCCGGGCCAAGGATGACGAGCTGGGCGAATTCACCCTGCTCGGCTGGGAGGGAACCGACAATGACGGCGACGGCCGGGTCAATGAGGACGGCCGGGGCGGCTACGACCTCAATCGCAACTGGGCCTTCGACTGGCAGCCAGGCTATATCCAGTATGGGGCCCGGGACTACCCGTTTTCGCAGCCGGAGTGCCGGGCCATCGCACAGTTCGTACTGGCCCACCCGAATATCGCCGCGGCCCAGTGCTACCACAATTCCGGCGGCATGATCCTGCGCGGGCCCGGCAACGAGAACGGCGCCATGCAGCCCGCCGACGAGCGGCTGCTGATCTTCATCGGCCGGCACGGGGAGCGCATCCTGCCTTATTACCGTTCGATCATCTCCTGGAAGGACCTGTACACGACCTGGGGCGACGAGGACACGTGGTTCTACGGCGCCCGGGGCATCCTGGCGTACACCAACGAAATGTGGACGCCTCGTAACCTGTACAAGGCGGACGGCTCACCTTCGGACGAGGACGAAGCCGAGTTCATGAAGCACGTCCTGCTCGGCGACGGCATGGTCGCCTGGCGGGAATACGATCATCCGACGTACGGGCGCATCGAGATCGGGGGCTTCCGGAAGGAATGGGGCCGCACGCCGCCGTCGTTCCTGCTCGAAGAGGAGCTCCACCGGAACATGGCGTTCACGCTCTACCACGCGGGCACGATGCCGCTGCTCCGCATCAGCGACGTGAGTGCGGAGCCGCTGGGCCCCGGCTTGTTCAAGGTCTGGGTGACCATCGAGAACCAGCGATTGGCCCCGACGCGGACCGCCCACGACGTGCGCCATCGCATCAGCCCGCCAGACATCGTCTCCATTGGGGGCAACGGTATCAAGGTCATCTCCGCCGGACGCGTCATGGACCGATTCTTCAAGCGGGTCGAGGCTGTCGAGTCCCGGCCGGAGCGGGTGGAGCTCGACACCGTTGACGGTATGGACGAGGCTCGCGTGCAGTTTATCGTGCAGGGCAGCGGTGCATTCACCGTGACGGTCGATTCCGCCAAGGGCGGCCTGCTGCGAAAAGACGGCTCCCTCTAAGATTTACGATTTACGGATTATGATTTACGATTTGTCCGGCCATGCTCAATCGTAAATCGTAATTCGCAAATGGTAATTTGTTGCCGGATGGACTCTCATCGCCTATACTGTGTTCATGGCTAAATACCGACATGTTCTTGCGCTGAATCCATATTTCGGGAGTTCGACGGCCGCCCTGGGGGTATTCCCCCCGACCGGCCTGGAGTATATCGCCGCCAACATGAAGGACCTGGTTGGCAAGGTGACGCTTCTCGATCTTCGTTACGAGAAGGCATACCAGGACCTGGAAACCCTGAACCGGTTTATCAAGGCCGAGATCGACCTTCTGTGCATCAGCATCCAATGGGACGCTCAGTTCGAGAACATCTGCGACTTCATCTCCCGGCTGCCCGATGAGGTTCCCACAGTCGTCGGAGGCTACCAGGCGACGCTGGAAGTGGAAGAGGTTTTCAAGCGATGCCCGAATGTGGACATGGTCGTGCGAGGCGAGGGCGAGGAGATCATCCGGCGGATCGTAGCGGATGTGCCTCGCCGGGAAATCCTCGGGCTCTCCTATCGGGACAACGGGAATATCGTACACAACGAGAACCAGCCGCTGCCCGACCTCGCGGGGCTGGCTTATCCCGATCGCTCCCTGAGGGGACACGACTACTATTGGTTGCAACGGGGCGTTCGGCTCAGCCGTCGCACATTTGACACCATCCTGACGACTCGCGGCTGCCCGTTCAAATGCAAGTTCTGTACCTTCAGCCTCAATCCGCTCGGGCAGAAGAGAAGCTATACGGAGCGACCGATCGAATCGGTCGTCGAGGAACTCAAAACGATTACCGCGGACATTGTGCTCTTCAGCGATGACAACATGTTCACGAACCCCAAACGCAGCGAGCAGCTCTGCGACCTGATCATCGAGAACGGGATCAAGAAGACGTTCGTCGTCCAGGCCCGGGTGGATATTGCCAGGCACCCCAGGATCCTCGATAAGGCACAACAAGCCGGATTCAAAGTCTTTCTGATTGGCGTCGAGTCGCCGCATGACCGAATCCTGACCCAGTTGCAGAAGGGCATCACCCAACAGCAGATCCGCGAAGCGTTTGCCATTCTGACCCGGTACAACTTCCATCTGCACGGCTACTTCATCTACGGCAACGTCGGCGAGACCGAAGAGGAGATGCTCTACATCCCGAAGTTCGCCCGGGAGATCGGGCTGGACACCATCAGCTTTCAGAAACTGCGCATCGAGAAGTACTCGCCGTTGAAAGAAGTCGTGGAGTCCACTCCGGGCTACTACTACAACCGAATCGGCGGTACCGTCTACTCGGAGAAATACGGCCGCAAGGAGCTCAAGCGAATCCGCAACCGCATCCGGTCGGAGTTCTACAGTCCGGCACAGTTGCTGCACATTGCCCGGAAGGCCCGGCGCATCGGGCTGGTCAATGGGCGAGACGCCGCCAGCATGGCCCTGCATCTGCCGCTGCTGGCGTGCAGCCTGATGAAACGCCGCAGCCAAAAGAAGAAGAAACGCGATGTCCCGCGCAACCCGGCGAATCACCAACGTCAAGCCGGACGCGAACCTGCATCCGGGGTCAATGCCTGAAAGCATCGAGCTGCTGCTGCGAATGACAAGGGCGCCGCGGTTGTCGGCAGATGTCGCGATTACGCTTCGCTTCACATGACAAACTGCGCACAATTCAGCCGCAATTGACACGTACAGAGGCGTGTTTCCGCTAGGCATTTTCCTTACTTGCGGTGCCCGCTGCGCAGGCTATGATTCGCTCTCGATGAGATACAAACATGTGTTAGCGTTGAACCCCTACTTCGGGTACGCCGCCGACGCTCGGCAACTATTTCCACCGACCGGTCTTGAGTACATCGCGGCCGCCATGAAGGGTCTCGTGGACAAGGTGACCATCCTTGATCTGGGCTACGAGAAAGCATACCGTGATCCGCGGACCCTCAGCGCGTTCGTCCGCCGCGAGATTGACCTGCTGTGCGTCACCATGGGTTGGCGATCGCGGTTCGACAGGGTTTGCGATCTTGTCGCTCAACTGCCCGATGAGGTCACCACCATTGCCGGGGGCCATGAGGCGACGCAGGAAGTCGAGCACCTGTTCGAGCGCTGCCCGAACATCGACATGGTGGTGCGCGGCGAGGGCGAGGAAATTATCAAGCAGATCGTGACAGGGGTCCCCTGCGAGGACATCCGCGGGCTCTCCCACCGGCGAGACGGCCGCATCGTCCACAACGAGAACGCGATTCTGCCCGACCTGGCGCACATTGCGTATCCGGATCGATCTCTCCGGAGGCACGACTACTGGTGCGCCCGCGATGGCCTTCGGCTCACCCGGCACACGTTCGACACCGTGCTGACGGCACGAGGCTGCCCGTTCAAATGCAAGTTCTGCACCTTCAGTCTCAATCCGCTCGGGCAAAAGAGAGAGTACACGGAGCGGCCGGTCGAATCGGTCATCGAGGAGCTCAAGACGATCTCCGCCGATATCGTGCTCTTCAGCGACGACAATTTCGCGACCAATCCGCGCCGGGCCGAGCAACTATGCGACCTGATCGTCGAGAACAAGATCCGTAAAACCTTCGTGGTCCAGGCCCGCGTCGACATCGCCAGGCACCGCCGGCTCCTCGATAAGGCCTGGCAGGCGGGCTTCAGGACTTTTCTCATTGGGATCGAGTCGCCGCACGACCGAATCCTGAGCCAACTGCAGAAAGGCATCACCCAGCAACAGATCCGCGAGGCGTTCACCGTCCTGAGACAATATGATTTCCACCTCCACGGCTACTTCATCTACGGCAACGTCGGCGAAACGGAGGAGGAGATGCTCTACATCCCGAAGTTCGCCCGGGAGATCGGGCTGGACTCCATCAGTTTCCAGAAGCTGCGCATCGAGAAGTTCTCGCCATTGAAGGACCTCGTCGAGGCAACACCCGGCTACTATTACCATCCCACCGGCGGCCACGTATTCTCAGACAAGTTCGGGCCGACGGAGCTCAAGCGGATTCGCAACCGCATCCGGGCGCAGTTCTACACGCCGGCCCAACTCCTGCGAATCGCCGGAAAGGCCTGGCGTATCGGGCTGGTCGACAGGCGAGATATTGCAGATATGTCCCTCCGGCTGCCCCTGCTCGCCTACAGCCTGCTGAAACGCCACGTTCAGAAGAAGAGTAAAAGGCGCCGAGCCAAGGACACTCGGCGCCTGTCAATCCGCATCACGCCATCAGCTTTTTGAGCAGGGCGCGCTGGAAGTGGAGGCGGTTCTCGGCCTGGTCGAAGATGATCGACCCGGGACTCTCGGTGACGTCGTCGGTGATCTCATAGCCGCGATAGGCCGGCAGGCAGTGCATGATCTTCACGTGCCCCGGCGCCGCAGCAACGAGCCGGGCATCGATCGTAAAGCCGGCGAAGTCCTTCCGGCGTTTCTCCTTCTCGTTCTCCTGGCCCATGCTCACCCAGGTGTCCGTGTAGATCACGTCGGCGTCGGCTACGGCTGCCACGGGATCGCTGGTCTGTCGCACGGTATCGGGCGTGTAGCTGTTGGCCCTCGCGATCGTCTCGGCGTCCAACTCGTAGCAGCGCGGCGAGGCGACCACCAGCTTCATCTTCAGCTTGCCGGCGGCGAAGGCCAGCGAGCGCGCCACGTTGTTCCCGTCGCCCACGTACGCGATCCTGATCCCTTCGATGCGTCCGAAGTGCTCCTGGATCGTCAGCACATCCGCCATCGCCTGGCACGGATGCGACCAGTCCGTCAGTGCGTTAATCACGGGAATATCGGCATACCGGGCCAGATCGACCACCGTCTGATGCTCGAACGTCCGGGCCATGATCCCCTGGACGTAGCGGCTCAGGATACGGGCAATATCTTTGACTGGCTCACGCTTGCCGATGCCGCCAATGTCCTCGGGTTTCACATAGATCGGATGGCCACCCAGGTCGGTCATGGCCACCTGGAAGCTGATCCGAGTGCGCAGGCTCGGCTTCTCGAAGAGCATAGCCAGCGTGCGGCCGGCCAGGCACAGGTCGCGCTTGCCGGCTTTGTAGAACGCCTTGAGCGAGCTGCTTTCTTCGAGCAGCTCCCGGAGCTCCTGCGTGGAGCAATCGCTGATGTCAATGAAGTCGTTCATGGTCAACCCTCGGATAGAACGCTATCGAAGATTCCCACCGCCTCGTCAATCTGGTCTTTCGTGACGACCATCGGGGGCATGAAGCGGATGACGGTATCATGGGTACAGTTGATCCTCAGGCCTCGCTCGAGGCACTTGCTGACGATGTCGGCGCCCGGCCGGAGGAGCTGAATGCCGATCATCAGGCCGATGCCGCGGACGTGATCGATGGTGGAATGCTTCTCCTTGAGCCCTCGCAGCTTCTCCTGCGCATACTGGCCCATCTCGACCGCGTTTTGCAGCAGGTTGCCCTCCTCGATGGCCTCGATGGTCGCCGCGCCGGCAGCGCAAGCGAGACAGTTTCCGCCAAAGGTGGAGGCGTGCTTTCCCGGCACGAGCGAGGCGGCGATTTCCGGCTTGGCCATCATCGCTCCGATCGCAACGCCGCCGCCGAGGGTCTTAGCCATCGAGATCATGTCCGGCTCGACGTCGAAATGCTGGTAACCGAACCATTTGCCGGTGCGGCCGATGCCCGTCTGCACCTCGTCGAGGATCATCAAGGCACCCTTCTCATCACACAGCCGGCGGATCGCCTGCAGGAATTCGGGGCTGGCGATGTTGATGCCGCCCTCGCCCTGGATCGGCTCGACGAGCACGGCGGCCACCTCATCGGTGAACGCCGCCTCCAGCGAGGTGACATCGTTGAACGGAATATAGGTGAAGCCGGGCAACAGAGGCAGGAAGCCCTCGTGATACTTCGGCTGCGCCGTCGCGGTGACGGTCGCGAAGGTGCGGCCGTGGAAGCTGCCCTCGCACGTGATGAACTTGTATTTCTGCTTGGCCGTGTGCAGCCGTGCCAGCTTCAGCGCCGCCTCGTTCGCCTCCGCCCCGCTGTTGCAGAAGAAGCACTTGCCGCCGAACGCCCGCTCGCTGAGCATCTTCGCCAGGCGGCCCTGCGGCTCGGAGTAGAACGTGTTATCCATGTGAATCAGCTCGCCCACCTGCTTGCAGACGGCCTCGACCACCTTCGGGTGACAATGCCCGATGCCGCTGACCGCCCAGCCGGGGAACATGTCGAGAATCTTGTTGCCGTCGGCGTCCCAGATGTAGCAGCCTTCGCCCTTGACCATGACCCGCGGCAATCGGCCATAGTTGGCAATCACGTACTTGTTGAACAGTTCAATCGTCTCTTGTGTTGTCATAAGAATCCTCTCGGGATCATCGTGTTCATTCGCTCGTTCTCAGTGCATCACGCCAGGGAAGCGCAACACCTCAACAACTCCTTGAGCCCTTGCCCAAGGATTCGGCCCTCCTTCGCATGCCTCACGATGACAACGAATGAAAACAAAATATCTGTCCTCAATACAATCACGTTTGTGGCTTCCGTTTCGGCGGGACGCTCAGCCCCTGACGATCTCGGTGCCGATACCCTTCTCCGTGTAGATTTCCAGCAGCAGGGAGTGGTCGATCCTGCCGTCGATGATGTGCGCCTTCTTGACCCCGGCCTCCAGGGCGATCAGGCACGCCTCGACCTTGGGGTACATGGCGTCGGTGATGATGCCGGCGTCGATCATCTCCTTGATCTGGGCCTCGTTGAGGCTGGAGACCCAGCTCTCCGGGTCGTTGATGTCGCGGCGGATGCCGTGCGTGTCACTGACCATGACGAGCTTCTCCGCCACCACGGCGGCGGCCACTTTGCCGGCGGCGGTGTCGGCGTTGACGTTCAGTTTGCCGCCGCTGCGGTCCATGGCCGTCGAGGAGATGACGGGGATCGTGCCGTCGCCGCAGATCGTGAGGAGCAGCTTGGCGTTCACCTCAGTGACCCTGCCGACGAGGCCGAGGTCGATCTTGCGGCCGTCCTCGCCGGGCAGGCGCAGCGTCTCGGCCGTCAGCACGCAACTGCTGAGCGTGTGCAGGCCCATCGTGTTGCAGCCAAGCTCTTCGAGCGTCCGGCAGATGGGCTCGTTCACCTGGCGAATGAGCACGTGCTCGACAATGTTCAGCGTCCGCTGGTCGGTGTACCGGCGGCCCTGCACCCAGACGGGCTCGAGACCCGCCTCGCTCATCGCGCGGGTGATGGCCTTGCCCCCGCCGTGCACGATGATCGGCCTCATGCCCACCGTGGACATGAACGCGACATCGGCCAGGAGGTTTCGCTGCGCGGCCTCGTCGTCAAGGACGCTGCCGCCGAGCTTGACCACGACAATGCGGCCGCGAAAGGCCCGGATGTACCCCATGGCCTCAATCAAAGCACCGGCTTTTGCGATTGCTTCTTGCACTGAAAATACTCCTTGGACCCAAATGAAAGAAACCTTCGAGGCTACCATTCGGGCCGTATCAAGTCAAGAAGCAACCTGCAAATTCTAGCCGCCGGTCGCAGCGGGGGTACGACCGGGATCCGGTGGCGGATTCGAGCCTCGCTCGCCACTCTTGTCGTGCGTCTTCGCACGACATCTCCGGCGGTCATAAGCTGTAGAGACAGGCGAGCGGGGACGCTCGCCCTACGAGAAATCACATGGACCGCCACCGTATTCCGACCACACCCCGCAGCGGTGAGGAATGGCTCCGCGACCTCAGGTCTGTGGGTTCATCACCCGGCCCAGGAACAGGATGCTGCCGGTGGTCTTGTCGCGGATCAGGAAGAGGAACGGGTGGTCGGCACGAAAGACCGGCGTCGTGCCCGGGCCGATGGATGTCACGCCCACGACAGCCCCGGTGGCGGCGGCCGCCTCGGTGCCTTCCTCGTTCACATCGACGTAGGCCTGGTGGATCACCGCCGAGAGGAACAACTCCCGGCGGGCCGTCATGCCGGTGAAATCGGCCTGGTCGGTGAAGGCATCGGCCATGCCCATCGACTGCAGCACCTGAGCGAGACTGAACTTGCTGGTCATCTTGAACTTCGGCACGGAGACGATGACCTGCCGTCTGCGGATAGCGCCGAGCCATTTCGAGAGGCTCTCGGCCGTGAGATCCTGCTCAAGCCCCTTGATGCCGTCCATCTTCTTCGGCAGCAGGACCACCATCGAGAGCTCGTCGCCCCTGTAGGGCATGTCGAGCACCTGCAGCATATCGGTCTCGGCGTAGCCGAAGCGAGTCTGCTGGTTCATCATCGGGGCCTGCACGTTTGTCCCTTCCAGCAGCGTGAACGGCTGGTCCTGCGTCTGGTCCTTCTCGAACTGGCTGGCCCAGTTGCCTTTGAAGTAGATGGCGTTGGTCAGAACAAGGCGGGTCATGGCGTCCAGCACGCCCGGGCCGATGAGGTCCTTGATCTTGTCGTTGGTTTGTTTGGCCACCCACGCATTGATCATCTGGCGGGCCTGCTCCGCGGCGGTAACGAAATCGACGTTTCGCAGCGTGCCACCGTACTGCTTCTCGACCAATCCTACGAACGCGGGCAGGAACTTGTAGTCCTTCTGGCCCCACAGCGCGTTGGCGATGCGAAGCTCGTACTTGTCCCCGCCGCCTCGCGTGTTGAGGTCCTTGATCACGTTGCCGAAGACCTGTGCGAGCTGCTCCTGGGACATCGGCTCACGAGACTGCAATGTCCCCGCCGCTGTAGCACCCCCGCCCCCGGGGGTGACCCTTTGTTCCCCAGCCGAGGGCGGCTGGGCTACATGCTTCGCGGTCGGGAGACTCAGCACCTGGGCCATCTGCTCCTGCGTGGCGCCTCGTGCCCCCGCGTAGGTCATAGCCAGTGCCGTGGCGATGCTGTAGGGGGAGAAGAACAGGTTGCCCTTGTCGTCCTGTAACTTCTGATACAGTTGCAGGGCGAACCGATTGTTGCCTTCCGCGACGAGCTTCGTCTCCGGGTCGGGACCAGCCTGCTTCGGCTCGCGGGCCGGGCCATTATCCACAAGAGCCAAGATCGACATGAGTGCAATTCCGTAGGCTGTCATCTCTCAATCCTCCTGATTTCAAGGAAACGCCGCTTCTACTTCACGATGCTCTCGATTATAACAATCTGCCCGAAAGCCATCTCGTGAAATTGGCTGTCGGATGAGGCTCTGAGGTTGGAAGATATGCTGCGAGTTACGCATCTGGAGATAACATCGAAAGAGCAGTGGGTCCGAAGGCCCCGCAAGGCGAGCGACCTGGAGGTTCGCGAGTGCGTGGTCAAGCAGCCGCGATTCAACCGCTTCCTCTATGAGTACGTGGGCGGCGATTGGCGATGGACGGATCGCCTCGTCTGGACCGCTGAGCAGTGGCACGACTACGCGGCCGGCGACAATCTCAGGACCTTTGTCGCGTACCGGCAAGGCTCTATCGCAGGCTACTACGAACTCCAGCGCCAGGACGGCGGCAGCGCCGAGATTCGGATCTTCGGCCTGACTCCCGAGTTCGTCGGCCAGGGCCACGGCGGCCCGCTGCTCGACAGCGCCATCGGGAACGCCTTCGCCTGGGCGGCAAGCCGTGTCTGGGTCCACACTTGCACCTACGATCATCCCAACGCCCTGAACAACTACCTCAAGTCCGGCTTCACAATTCTCAAGATCGAAGAGAAACAGGCATGAGGCGAATCAAAGCCCATGTGTCGAAAACATGCCTTCTGAGGACATTCACATGAGTCATACCGGAAAGAAGATAGACCTGATCGTTACGGACCTTGGCGGGACGCTGGTCAGGACCGACGAAGCAATCATGGCGGCGGTGCGACGGGCGGCGAAGGAGCTGGGGATTCCGGAAGGATGCGCCGAGCCCGTGTACGATGTGTTCGGGACCAGCATCTGGGAGTACATCCGCGCGTACCTCCCAGAAAACTGCAAGGGCCGGACCGATGATTGCCACGAGCGGTTCTGGACACTATTCCCCTACAAAGTAGTCGGTCAGATCACGCCCTTTGACGGCGTGGAACAGGCCCTGCACGAATTGAAGGCGCGGGGCATTCGCCTGGCCGTGCTGAGCGGCTTGCGCCTCGAAGCCATCGAGAGCATCCTATCCACGCTCGCCTTCAAGGACTGGGACGCCGTGCGTTCCTCCATGATGTACCCGACGGAGTCCGGCGACTCCCGCGCCCTCGGCATCATCAGCCTCGTCGAGGAATTCCGCGTCGCCCCTGCGCGGACCATCTACATCGGCGACACCGACCACGACGTCCGCCAAGCGAAGAAAGCCGGCGTTCTCTCCGCCGTCGTCCAAACCGGCGGCCAGGCCCTCAACCACCTCCACAAAATCCAGGCCGAAAGGCCCGACTACCTCCTCGATTCATTCGCAGGCTTGCGCCGCGTTGCGCATATCCGCCCCTACCTGTGAGGTTTCCCTTCGAGATCGGCTACGAGACGGTCGATTTCGAACCTGACCCTGCTTTGATTGCATCCGTCGTAAAACTCGATCATCATCTCGGCATCTTTCCATAGCCACAGGATATCGACGGCGACCAATCGCTTGCCTTCGTCCTTGGTGTCCCAGAGGGTCCGGATCATCTGTCTGTCGGAGGCCTGGGGGGACTCGATCTGCGCCAACAGGTACAGGGCGTACCAATCATCAAGCTGGTAATTCGAAAGAGCCGTTCGGAGGATCGTGCCGCTGACCGTAGAGGGTACTCCGGAATAGCGGTAATCATTCGTGCCGACCTTAAGCACCCGGTCACGGAGGCTCTTGCCCTGTTCACCTGTATATGTGAGGCGTGCATAGCCGCCTTTGACGGGCCCCTCCAGTTCCGGCAGGACTCGGTTTTGGGCGTCAGCTATCCAGCGAGCGGCCGCCGAGACGGCCTCGGCGGATCCGCACAACACCTCTGCCTTCAGCAGGAAGAGAGCCACTGAATTGGCCTCGGAGAACTTCTCGCGGAGACTCCGTAGTGCGCCGACCATGCGTGCCTCCGGCGCCATGATGGCCTGATGCACCATCCATCCGGGCCACTCCAGAAGAATCGCGTTGCCCCACTCATCGCGTCCCACGGCAGTCATGGGATCAGCGGGTAGGCGGGCAATCGTCTGTGAGAGAATTGTGCGAAATGCTTCCTTGTCGGCGGCGCTTCCATCCCGATTCACCCAATCCGCCACAATGTCCACCTCGGCCAGACCAATCGGTGCATCCAGCCAGAGGGAAGACACAAGGTACGTCAGGTCACCGCTGACGATTCGCTCAAATCGGTCAAGCAGCACCACTCCCACGCCTGGAAGACCCGACTTGATCAAGGCAATATATGCCTCCATTCGGATGAGCTGATTCTCATGCTCTGCACACCGCAGGAGCGTCGCCTCCACGCCCGGGGCAGTGTTGTGATCGATACCGATTTCCCCCAGGGCCCAGATGCAACTTCGCAGGTGGGCACACTTGCGTTTCTGGTTGTCCAACTCCCCAAAGAAAAGGAAATTGGCTGAAGGGTTCGGGAACGGCTGCAATTCCTTCGGCCCGGGCTTCACCAGATCCAGAGCTGCCGGTGTGAGCACGCCCAACAGAGGCGATATGCCGTTCGGGTCACGACGGCGGCCGTACTGGGTTGCCCCCTGACCGATCTGCGAGGGAGCTTCGCTGGCAAGCAGCGCCGCATAGTTCATCTTTCTGAACACGATGTCCTCTGTCATCTCCTCGGGCTGGAAGACCCTTCTGAGCTTTGTGAGACACCTCGTGAAGATAGTCTCCGTCCGGCCCTCGATGATCGCGGCGGTTCGCTCCATGTCGGACAGACCATCACTGTCGGGTATCTGCCGGACGGGGCCGCCAAAAACATCGATCGTCCATTTGCCATCTGCGTATGTCGCCGGCTCGCAGTGTTCCGTACTTTCGATGTAGATCAGTTCCTCCACCGGCCCGGCCGCCATACTCGTCAAGCGGAGCGGATAGAGACACGCAGGGGACTGGAACGTCATCTCCAGAGGATGTAACAGACCCTTGGCGAGTGCATCGCGTGTGATGTCCGTCAAAGCATCGGGATGAATCTTTGCGGCCACCATCCACCATTGCTCACGGATGTAGTCCTGGAGGATGGGAACGGCTCTGTCCGGCATGCCGAAGTCGTTGGCATTGAGCCACTCGATCACCGTCTCTTCTCCGGCCGGTCTTAACAGCACGACGTCATAGGCGCCAATCTGTTGACGCCACTCCACAGGATCCTCTCTCCTCGGGGCGCCGCCGGCACTGCTGTAGAGCCGCAGACCTGCAAAATCAGTGTAGAAGATCTCCCCAGAATACGTCTCTATACTGAGCCGTCGGAAGACGTTCGGATCGCCCTCCACCACGGCCGGCCGCGAGGGAACCGGCACGATCCAGACCATTTCTTCGGCTGGACCTTCATACTTTGTCTGAATCAGCAGCTTCTCCTCGGAGCCATCCCAGCGAATGTAGACTTTCTGCGTCGGCTGGAGGATATCGGCTTGGCTCGCCGCACGTCGCCTGAACATGAAGCCGTCGGCGAGGACTGAACCGACGCACATCAGCAGCTCGACCCAAATGATGAATATCAGCAGTCTTCCCGCTCTCATGGTACGCGCTCCGCCAGTGGTCATTCCCGCTTTTCCCGCCGTCACTCGTATGTCAATCAGGCTTGCTTGCTGACTCTCATTTTACGCTTTTCGTGCGAAGCATCAAGACAAATCCTGCATCGCGTGGCTCTGGCGTTGTGACTCGAGAAGCGGTATCTTATGGACCCATTGGGCCGGTGAATCCGGCGGCATTGACACGCGGTGAGATTGTGAGCTGAAACGTGATTCTATCGAATATCGAGATTCAAAAGGCATTGGATGAAGGGCGGCTGGTGATTGAGCCGGAGCCGGCGCCGAGGCGGCCGGAGAAGGGGAAGTACTGTCCGTATGACACGCACGCGGTGGACTTGCGACTGCATGGAGAGATCGCGGTGCCGCAGGCGGGGCCATACCATTATGATGTCACGGAGCGCGGGACGCTGTCGGAGGTGATCGCGCGGAACTCGCGAAGAATCTCGCTCACGGACGAGAACCCGTACCCGCTCAAGCCGCAGCAGTTCATCCTCGGCCGCACGCTGGAGCGCATCGAGCTGCCGGTGAACAAGGGGACGCCGCACCTGGCCGCGCGGATCGAGGGCAAGAGCAGCCGGGCCCGCTGCGGCCTGATGGTCCACTTCACCTCGCCGACCGTCCATCCCGGCTGGGCCGGCCCGCTCACGCTCGAAATGATCAACCTCGGACCGCAGACCATCCTCCTGCGTCCCGCCATGCACATCGCCCAGCTCATCGTCGAGGAGGTCCGCGGCGAAATCTTCCTCAACCCCAGCGAGTTCCACGGCCAGTCCACCCCGGAAGGTTTGGCATAGATCGACAAAAGGCAGCCGTTTGTAGTGACGCCGCAAGGCGTTTCCCTCGATGCCCCTACCTCAGCCGCAGCTCTTGGAGCGACTCCCGCAAGTCCGCCACGGCCGGATCGCTCGGCGCAATCCCGTAGAGACACAGGATCAAGTCGAATGCCGTGATGAAGTAGTCGTCCTCGTTGCGGAAGTCAGCATAGACGCGACCATGCAGGAGCGGCGGTAGGGAAGCGGTCTTCTCTCCGTCCAGCAACAGCGGGAGCACGCTTGCCTTCTGTAGCTCGGTGCCAAGAAGCCGGTTGTTGATCAAATCCACCTCCGCCGCCGCGACATAGCCGGTGCTTGTGTCCTTGTTCTCGTACTTGTGACGATAGAGCGGCGTGCCAACCGTGACAATCCGGTCACATTTTTCGATGCGTTCGATAAACCTCGCTACGCTTGCGCCAATCTTCGCGTTGTGCCATCGATCCAGCACGACCGCAATCCCCGCTTTTTGTAGATCGGTCGCCAGCCGCTTTTCCACCCACCGTTCGTGCTCCGGCACGCCCCAGGCATAGCTGATGAAGCACTCGGGCACCTTGATTCCCTGCTCTACCACATAGTTTTGCACACTGAAGATGGCCTGTTCGAATCGTGTCCGCTGCTCGGCAGTGCGACGCTGAGTCTCAACCTCGGCTTCGATTTCGCGCGTCAACTGAATTGGCTCCGCCATCTCTGGCAATGTCAATTTCTCGCCGCAATCGTTGCAGAAGGCAAAGGTCTTACCCTCCTTCATCCGCTGGCGCACGACGGATCGGTCCAGCAAGTGTCCACACTCCGCCTCAGTACAACGCACCGGTTCGTAACGGATCACCGTCAGGTTGCGCCGGGCGAGGAAGCTCTCGAATAGCCCTTGGAATAGAGTCCGGATCGGTCCACCCACCTTGGGACCGAAGCAGACCACGAAGTCTAATTCACCGTCGCGCTCGGCCTCTTGGCGGAACCCGCAGACTAAGCCTTCGCCCACCTCGTAACGCGCATTGTTCTGCCATTGGCCCGTGCGCGTGAGAGTATGCGTGTGGCCCAGCAGGACGACCAGCGAGGCAAACACGTTCTCCGTCGGCCCACGCACCGTGTAGGCCACCCCCTCTTCGGTTGCCCTTTCGTCCCCAGACGGCTTCTTCAAGTTGATCAGTTCCGGGAAGACCAAGTACGGCTCCATGCGTAGGGGGTCCGTCTCGCGAAATGCAACATTGTGCTCCAGGAAAAGCAAGGCCGCCGAATCCAGAAGCAAGTCACGCTCGGCCTCGCTCAAGTCCGTCAACTCCGGAAAGGCGTAGCCGCCAGCCAGCAAACGTCTCTCCTCCAACGCACCCAGTGTGTTCCGGCGTGCTTCTAGAACGAACGATGATGCCAGATTGTTGAGCCGTTCCGGCTGGAGCAGGATACGCAGCTCCCCCTTCGAGGTCCGCAAGCGTCTGACATAGCCGTAGTTCTCAAGGTGCCCTACGGCAGTCAGCATTTCATTGTCGGTGAAATGCCAGCCGACATCGGTGGCCTCCAAACGGGCACGGAGTTCCACGGGTGTGAAGATGGTCTGGTCGTGCGATTTCGACTCCTTGAGGCCGAGCACGTAGTCCTTGATGCGCTTGAAAGTCGTAGTTGTGACGGTGGCGGGCTTGTCGTCCCACGGGATCAGGGCTTTCATCTGTTCAACGAGTTCTGGCACGCCGGCACCCGTGAGCGAGCTCGTGTGGGTCGGCCCTGCGATACCGTGCTGCTGACAAAAGGAGTGCAGTTCCTCCGGCATCAGCGCGCAACTCCCGCGATCCGTTTGCGCGCCTACGAGGATAACAGGACACCGGGTGCGCCCCCCTTGAAGCTGCTTCAGCCAGAAGCTCACTCCATGTAGCGGGTCGCGAATGTCCGAGGCATCGAACAATACCAAGGCCAAGTCGGCATCATCAATGCACAGCGCGTGAACCAGTCTGTAATCGGGTTGGCCAGCGAAGTCCCAGAGAACCGCTTCACATTCGGTGCCGTCAGCGCGTCGCTTGCCTAAGGCAGGAAACACCCAGAACTGCTGCCCGTGTGTCGAAGCTTGCTCCTTGAACTCGCCATGAAGCATCCGATAGCCAAGTGCGGACTTGCCCACACTGTGATCACCCACCAGGACGATCTTGCTGGTGGTGTGATGGACCGCCTCCGATGGCGGTCTGGCCCCGGGCCCTTTCCCGAGCAGAACCTCGACATCCAACTCCCAGAACCGAATGAGACGGCCGCTTTCTCCAATGGCCCCCGGCTTCGAGGCGTCCGTGGCAAGCCACAGCAAGGTTGGGTGAAAGCACAAAGCCGCAAAAAAGCCCCACCGCTGATCCGGTGTCGGAATGACCGCGACGCATTCCCACGACTCGCAATTCCAAAGCCGTACGGTCCCGTCAGAGCTCTTGGAAGCGAGCATCCCGAAGTCCTTGGAGAAAGCAACCGCTGAAACAGGTCCTGTGTGTCCTTCGAGGGTGCGGAGCAGCTTGCCGCTGGAGGCCTCCCACAGACGCACCGTCTTGTCCGCGCTCGCGCCGGCTAGCCACCGCCCGTCCGGGCTGAACGACACGCCAAAGACGGAGCCCTGGTGCGCGCTGAACTGTCGCAGTTCCTTGCCGCTGGAGGCCTCCCACAGACACACCATCCCGTCGTAGCTGGCGCCGGCCAGCCATCGCCCGTCCGGGCTGAACGACACGCTCCAGACAATGTCTTTCTGCCCGCCGAACTGTCGCAGTCGCTTGCCGCTGGAAGTCTCCCACAGACACACCATCCCGTCGTAGCTGGCGCCGGCCAGCCACCGCCCATCCGGGCTGAACGATGCGCTCAACACGCTATTCTCGTATCCGCTGAACTGTCGGAGTTCCTTGCCGCTGGAGGCCTCCCACAGACGCAATGTCGTGTCGTCGCTTGCGCTGACCAGCCACCGTCCGTCCGGGCTGAATGACACGCTATTGACACTGTCCTTGTGCCCACTGAATTGTCGCAGTTCCCTGCCACTGGAGACCTCCCACAGACGCAGCGTAGCATCGTCGCTTGCGCTGGCCAGCCACCGCCCATCCGGGCTGAACGATGCGCTAAGGACGGTGTCCTTGTGCCCTTCCAGTGTCCGGAGCAACTTGACGCCTGCCGGCAGTTCGCCGGTCGCTTTTTCGCTTCGTCGGTCAGGTTTACCTTTGGATTGCCTGCCTTTGGCCATGTGCCTTCTCCCTTCTCAACGGTCCCGGCGGATGCATTGTCCAAATGGTCTCTCGGCCTCCAAAGCCGTCACGCTCGGTCCAGCAGGCTCTATTATGTCGCGACGGAGGCAACAGGGCAAATCGGAAATGGTTGTCGGTAGTCAGTTGTCGGTTGCCGGTTATCAGTTCTCAAGTGAGAGGACATTCGACGGTCCGGTGTAAGTTGTGGGGACTAAAAGACTTGTATCTCGCGCTAAGACGCAGAGAACGCCAAGAAGACACTGCTGTTAACCTTTGCGATCTTGGCGTCTTGCGCGAGACAGAATCTCTCAAAAATCCGTGTCCATCGGCGTAAATCCGTGTCCAATAAGGCCTTACAATCGGCGGGAATCTGTGTCTTGCCGGGATTTTCCATTGACATCAAAGTGCGGCGTTTGTATGATAACTACGCAACGCTCAGAATCACATCGCAACTGGATCAGGCGTCCCGAGAAGGCACGAGAACCCGGAACAAGCCCAGATCAGCCACGTGCAGAAACAAAGCCAATCTGTAAGAGGAGGCATCAGGGAGCAGGCAGCGGGCATCAGGATTCCGTGAAACAAAGCCAATTGTAGCAGACAAGGCCAGGACGGCCTCGCCACAAAACGTGCCAAGTTTGCGGGCGGGTTTGAAACCCGCCCCTACGGGAAGAACCCGTTGCGCCAAACAAAGCCAATTGCCAGGCGACAGGCGGCAGGCAGTCGATCATTGTGCGAAACAAAGCCAATTGGGGGGAGTTCGAGGTGTGAAGTTTGATGTTTGAAGTGATCAACTCGGCCCAGGTGGCTTGCCGGCCCGTGCGGAACAAAGCCAATTGGCGGACGTTATGGTCGTTAGGGCGGTGTGTTCCGGCAGATTGGTTACAAGCCCTACTCTCGACACAGCCGTCCCTCTCAACGCTCCTTTCGGGCCATTATATGCGTTAAGATGGGAAAAGAGCATAGAATGGCCTTCTCCAACAGTCCGGCGTCTGGTACAATAGGCACTATGTAGTTTGGGGGTTTATCCACTGGTTTTTTAGAAGTTTTCCGGAGGAGAGTGCGATGGACGAGGCCAGTCTGGAAGGCGCACTGAATGACTTGCTCAGGCATTTCGGCGAAACCACCGATCCGAGCCACCAGAAGCTGGCCGATCTGGCCAAACAGGCCGACGCCAGTCGCAAACAGCTCCAAAAGAGCATAAGCACCCTGCAGGAGCTGTTGGATTACCTGCGGGTCTGCATCAAGTACCAGGCGTTCGACCTGGAGGCGACGCGCCGGGAGAACACGTACCTCAGAAAGCTGCTCGAAGACAACGGCAGCGGCGGCGAGAACAAAGAGCCCGGGATATAGGGCGTGACCGCTCCTTGCCGGGGCTGAGCTAAATGCTCCGGTAAGATTCCCTGACTGCCCGTGCCCGCTGGTCGGAAGCGCCGGCTGCCCGGCTTTGCCCGTAAATCTCATGCATATCAGGGGAATTCGATGATCTGAGTCGTTCCGGACGCTCACTAACCCGAACGATCCGGTGTTCGTATGCCTGTCGGCTATCCACGGTGTTACCCCGGGTTGAGGAAAGTTCTGCGCCCATTTTGCCGATACGGTGAATGATTATTCGGGAAGGCGCCCTGCAGGAAACGAACATGGAAGCCTTTTGTGTCATATAATTATAGGTCACGTAAGGCAGCCGCCCTGTTGTATCTGTTATTTTGCACGATAGAGGACAGGTGTATCTAAAACGGTTGACAAGATGGCGGAAACGGAATAGCTTAACGCTGATCAGAGAATCTGGAGACTTTCTCCGCCGTAGCAACTGTTAAATGCAGGCATTGTTTTTGGAGCAGGTTGTATAGAAATGTTTGAACGCTTTACAGATCGAGCACGCAAAGTGATGGCGCTGGCCAACCAGGAGGCCCAGCGCTTCAACCACGAATACATCGGGACCGAGCATATTCTGCTGGGTCTGGTCAAGGAAGGCAGCGGTGTCGGCGCCACGGTTCTCAAGAACCTGGAAGTGGACATCAAGAAGCTGCGCCTCGAGATCGAAAAGCTGGTCAAGAGTGGGCCGGACATGGTCACGATGGGCAAGCTTCCGCAGACGCCGAGAGCCAAGAAAGTGATCGAGTACGCGATCGAGGAGGCCCGGGCCCTGAACCACAACTATGTGGGCACCGAGCACATCCTCCTTGGCCTGCTCCGCGAGAGCGAGGGCATCGCCGCCCAGGTCCTGATGAACCTTGGCTTGAAACTCGAAGACGTGCGCCAGGAGGTCCTGAACCTGCTGGGCGCCGGCGTCGAGGACGCTCCGAGCGATCTGGGCCTGAAAATGGGAGGCCCCGCTGCCGGACGCAAGCCCAAGAGCAAGACCCCCGCGCTGGACAGTTTCGGCAGAGACCTGACGCAACTGGCCGCCGGTGGCGAGCTTGACCCGGTCATCGGGCGTAAGCGCGAGATCGAGCGTTTGATCCAGATCCTCTGCCGCCGCACGAAGAACAACCCAGTGCTGCTCGGCGAGGCGGGCGTCGGAAAGACAGCCATCGTCGAGGGCCTGAGCCAGCAGATCATCAACAAGCAGGTACCCGAGATCCTCAAGGACAAGAGGATTGTCGTGCTGGACCTGGCGATGATGGTGGCCGGGACCAAGTACCGCGGGCAGTTCGAGGAACGCATCAAGGCGGTCATCAATGAGGTGCGCCGGGCGGCGAACGTCATTTTGTTCGTCGATGAATTGCACACCCTCGTCGGCGCCGGCGGCGCTGAGGGCGCGATCGACGCATCGAACGTCCTGAAGCCCGCACTAGCCCGTGGCGAAGTGCAGTGCATCGGCGCCACGACCCTCGATGAGTACCGCAAGTACATCGAAAAAGACGGCGCTTTGGAGCGGCGTTTCCAGACGATTATTGTGGAGCCGCCGTCGAAAGACGAGACGGTGGAGATCCTCAGGGGTCTGCAGGACCGCTACGAGGCCCATCACAGGGTGCGGTTCACGCCCGAGGCGCTGTACCAGGCAGTCGAGCTTTCGACCCGGTACATCACGGGCCGCTGCCTGCCGGACAAGGCGATCGACGTGGTCGATGAGGCCGGTGCACGCGTCAGACTGAAGAACATGACGCCCCCGCCGGACCTGACCAAGATCGAGGCCAAGATCGAGCAACTGCAGCGGGATAAGGACGAAGCCGTCCGCAACGCAGATTATGAGCGTGCCGCCTCTCTGCGGGATGAAGCGCAGCAGCTTCTCGAAGAGAAGGCCCAGCTTCACAAGAAGTGGTACGAGCAGAATAAAGAGGCTACCGGCGTGGTCGATGCGGAAATTATCGCCGAGGTCGTCAGCAACATGACGGGCGTGCCGCTGACCAGGCTCGAAAAGAAAGAGACTCAGAGACTGTTGGAGCTCGAGAACGAGCTTCACAAGACCGTCGTGTCGCAGCACGACGCGATCACGGCGATAGCCAAAGCCGTGCGGCGAAGCCGTAGCGGCATGAAGGACCCGAACCGGCCGATGGGCTGCTTCATCTTCCTCGGACCCAGCGGCGTCGGCAAGACGCTGCTCGCCCAGGCGCTCGCGGAGTTCATGTTCAGCGACCGCAACGCCTTGGTCCGGCTCGACATGAGCGAGTTCATGGAGAAGCACAACGTCAGCCGCCTCGTCGGCGCCCCTCCGGGATACGTCGGCTACGAGGAAGGCGGACAGTTGACCGAGCGCATCCGGCGCCGGCCCTACGCGGTGCTCCTGCTCGACGAAATCGAGAAGGCCCATCCCGACGTCTACAACATGCTGTTGCAGATCATGGATGAAGGCCGCCTGACCGACAGCTTCGGCCGGAGCATCGACTTCAAGAACGTGGTCATGATCATGACCAGCAACATCGGCGCCGAGCTGATCAAGAACCAGGGCGGTTTCGGCTTCGGCAAGAAGTCGGCCGAGCACAGCTATGAGAAGATGAAGGAAATCCTGAACAAGGAAGTGGAGCGTCACTTCCGGCCGGAGTTCCTCAACCGCGTCGATGACACGATCGTCTTCCACCCGCTCACGCGCGACGACCTGCAGACCATCGTCGATTACGAACTGACCAAGGTCTTCAAGCGCCTGACCGAGCACGGGCTCAAGCTCGAGCTCTCGTCGGCGACCAAAGAGTTCCTCATCGAGAAGGGCTACAACCCCGAGTTCGGCGCGCGACCTCTGCGACGGGCCATCGAGCATTACATCGAGGATCCGCTCTCCGAGGCGGTCCTGGCCGGCAGGTTCAAAGGCAAGAACCTGATCAAGATCGACGTCCAGGACGAGGAGCACCTGAAGTTCGAGGGCGAAGAGATCCCCGAGCCTTCGAAGGAAAAAGTGAAAGAAGCCGTCGCGTAGCCCAAGTAGCACGGATACGCAGCTTCTGCCGGAGAATCAACAGGCAGGGCATCAGATTACCTGATGCCCTGCCTTTCGTTGTTTTTGAAGTCCTTCCGGATTTTGCCGCGCGCCTCAAACCGGCGTATTGCGCCTTCGCCGACTGCCGGCGAATCCAGATCACTCTTTAGGGATGTCCGGCTCTGTAGGTGTTCGCTGGCCGGCGAAGAGGGTGGTGAATTGTCTCGTTGGCAGCCACTCGACTGTGCCATCCAGGCGCAGGACTACGTAGCCGTCTTTGAGGAAGGAGGATGGGAGGTGCTTCTGGGAGTAGGCCAGGATGGTGCCATCGGGGGCGTCCAGGCCGATCCACCGGGCGCGGTAGTTGACGTTGCCCATGCGGACGGCGCCCTCCACATCGCCTTTGATGTTGTCCACGAACGATTGCGGCGGCAGTGAGCCGTACTGTTTGCGGTGTTCGAGAACGCGCTCGCCAAGTTGGGTCATCGCACGCATGGCCTCGGAGCGGTTGACATAGTCCTTGAGCTGCACCATGCCGATGACCGCCGCTATGGTGGCGATCAGCACAAACAGCGATTCGATCAGCAATGCTCTCTCGCGTCTATTCACGGCATCCCTTGCATACGTGCCGGCACACGCATCGACGGCTGACTCTGGATAGATGCGATCGGCAATTACCAATCATCCATCATCCATCATCCTTCATCAATGACTGCACCTTCACCCGGTTGCCTTCCACCTGGAGTCTGTCTTCAGCAAACCAGCGGATTGCCTGCGGATAGGCGATGCACTCCTGCTCGAAGACCCGCTCCGCCAGCGTGTCGGGCGTGTCGTCGTCGGCCACCGGGCAGGTCCGCTGCACAATGATCGGCCCCCTGTCGTATTCGTTCGTGCAGAAGTGGACCGTGCAGCCGCTGACCTTGCAGCCGGCGGCGAGCACCGCCTCGTGCACGTGATGACCCCACATGCCCTTGCCCCCGAAACCGGGCAGCAATGCCGGGTGGATGTTCATCACGCGGTTCTCATACTGCGGCGGGATCTTCCACAGGCACAGCCACCCCCCCTGCACCACCAGGTCCACCTTGGCCGCATCCAGCTCTTCCGTGATCTGCTCGCTGAATGCATCGATGTCGGGATAGTCCTTCCGCCGGATGATTTTCACGGGCAGCCCCGCGTTGCGCGCTTTGTTGATGCCCGCGATAGTCGAGAGCGAACTGATCACGACGGCGATCTCCGCGTTGAGCTCGCGGCATTTGATGCAGTCGAGAATATTCATCATCGTCCTGCCCCCGCCGCTGATGAGCACGCCCAGCCGGATCTTCTTCTGCGGCTTTGCCGCCCCCTCCTCGATGTCCCGACCGGCATCCAGCGCCTCGTTCACGAGCCGATCCGCCTCCTTGTTCTGCTCGCGCATGACGTGCCGGATGCTGAAGCAGTCGAACTGATTGCGCAAGTCGTTCACCTGCTCGTACAGCGGCCGGATCAAGTCGCTCTTGACCTTGTACAGGCCGGTAAGCTGCCTGACGAGCAGCTCGCTGTCACTGAAGACGGCCACATCCGTTGCACCGAGCGCACCGGCCGCCTCTAAAGCACGGAGCAGGGCCGTGTACTCGGCAACATTGTTCGTAGTCTTGCCCAGCACGCATGCCCTGGCCGCCAATCGGTTGCCGGCCGCGTCATCGAGAACAAACGCCGCGGCCGCCGGGCCCGGATTGCCCCGGCTGCCACCATCTACATGTACGATCACTTTCATCGTTGATTACCGATTGGGAATTCAAGAAGTAGAGCCACAACCGACGAAACCGCTCATGCAGTCCGGCCCCCGTGCGACTTCGCACATCGTCTTGCAGTTCCCGCGCCTCAGTACTCCTGCGACGGGTTGAGCACCAGGATTCGCGTGCAGTTGGAGCAGCGGATAATATCGTCTTTGGTCATCAGCAGGTTGACACTCTCGGCGGGCACACCCATGTAGCAGCCGCCGCAGCTATAGGCAGCCGTCCTGCCCTCCTGCTGCTCGATCATGGCGACCGCCTCGCCATCGTAGGTATCGGCGACGCGTTTGAAGACATCCAGGGCCTTGCGCGGGATCGCCTTGGCAGCCTCGTTCCACTCGGCCTGGATCTTCGCGATCTCCGCCTCATGCTCGGCCACGGAACTGTCCACCTTCTTTCGCGTCTGCTCGAGCTCCTGCTTCTGCTCCTCGATCTGCTTGCGGATGTTCTCGCACTCTCCCTCGTCCACCTCGACCGCCTTCATCAGCTCCAGGATCTGGGTTTCGATCTTGGAGTTGTCGGCCCGGGTCGTGTTGAGCTGAGTCAGCACCGCGGCGTATTCCTTGTTGGTCTTGGCGGCGTTGAGGGAGGCCCGAAGCTTGCCCACCTCCTGGTCCCGGGTCTTGAGCTCCAGCTCCAGGCGGTCGGACTGCACCTTGGTCAACTGGCATTCCTCTTTTTTGGCTTCGAGGGCGTTTTGGAGGCTTCGGACTTGATTTTCCTGAATGGTAACGCTTCTTCTACTGCGGGCCAGCTTCGCTTGGGCGGCCCGGAGGCGATTTTCCACACTCTGAAGTTTTATTAACCCGTTTAGTACAGGTCCCATTTAAGCTCCTCATGGCTGGCCGACGTTCGCAGCAGCGAGGATCGGCGCTGCAATCATTGAGCACATTATTATGTCCGGCTGTCAAGCCCTCCGCAACCAAAAAATCATACGCTCTTCGTCAGATTTTTCACTTCGGTCCCGGAACACATAAATTCTGCTGCGGCAGATACTTGGGTTCGGCTTGCCGATTGGCCGGATGAACCCCTCCTGTCGCCGGCGACATGGGTTTGCATAGTTGATTCACAAAGACACAGGGATATAATCGCCGTGCCATGAAGGATTTGCTGAAACAACTGATTCGTGCCGACTCGACGGCGGGCAAAGGGGAAGCGGCGGCGGCTGATGTGGTCGCACGCTGGTTCACCAAGCACGGCATCGACTGCCGGATCGACCCGTGGGATGGAAATCGCGCGAATGTGATCGCACAGGTGAAGACCGCCCGCAAACGCCCGGGTCTGCTGTTCCTGTGCCATCTGGACGTGGTCGGTCCCGGCGAGGAGACGTGGAATCACACGCCGTTTGGAGCTGTCGAGAAAGAGGGCAGGATTTACGGCCGGGGCACGGTGGACATGAAAGGCGGAATCGCCGCCGTCATGGCCGCCATCTGCAAAGTGGTGGACTCACGGGCGGCGCTGCAGGGCGATATCGTTTTTGCCGCCACCGCGGGCGAGGAAACCGACAGTTCCGGCGTTCAACGGTTCATGCAGCATCGCGGCCGTCTGCCCGCGCTGGGGGGCATCGTCGTTCCGGAGCCGACGGACCTCAGCGTTGTCACCGCCCACCGCGGCTTGTTCTGGCTGAAGATCACGACGAGGGGCAAGGCCGCCCACAGCTCCATGCCCGAGCGAGGCGTCAATGCGATCACCTCCATGAAACGCGTGCTCGATGCACTGGAGCAGTACCAGATTCCTTTCGAGCCGCACCCCCTGCTCGGCAAGAGCTCCCTGAGCGTCAACACGATCAGTGGCGGCGAGGCCATGAATATCATCCCGGACGGGTGCACGATCGGCGTGGACATCCGCACGCTGCCGGGACAGGACCACGAGGCTTTGCGCTACGACATCGAGCGGATCCTCGCGCAACTCAAGGCCACAACGCCACAGTTCGACGCCGAGCTTGTCATTGAGCGCTCGGCCAAAGCGATGGAAACCGACCCTGAGTGCGAGTTCGTCAAGCGGCTCTGCTCGGCCGTGGATGTCGATTTGACAAACGTGATCGGCTACACCACCGACGCCCCGCACGTCGTGCCGCTCGGCGCCCCCATCGTCCTCTACGGCCCCGGCAAGCCGAAGCTCTGCCACCAGACCGACGAGTACATCGACACTGCCGACCTCGAACGAGCCGCCGATCTGTTCAGGAACGTGATTGAGACACTCCTGGCTTGATCGCGATGCGCGTGCCCGAGAATTCCTGATGATTTTTTCCATAATTCTTCTTGACAAGGTTTTTTGGTCCTTGTACGATCGGCCTGTAATCGTTTCGAGTGAGAGTATCTCCATGGTTCAGATTAGGGAAAACACGCATAAGCCTTTGACGCGTCACGCCGTGACGACGCTGCTTGTGCGCGCCGCCCTGGCTGCCATCCTGGCCAAGGACGCCATGATTATGGTGGTAGCCATCGGAAAGGAGGCGGCTCCCTAAAGGACGAACCCAACCATTGAAGAGTTCTAAAAGCCTTTCAGGGAGCACAAGACCCTGAAAGGCTTTTTTCATTTCCACAGGACCAGCAAAACAAGGGGTTTTGCGAGGACGTGAGAGGTATGTCAAATGAGAGGGATCAGAGAAATGGACATCGACTTTTACCTGGACTACGTGAACGCGGTCAACGAGGCGCGAGGCCCCGCGTGGCGGTACGATGAGATGAGGTCCTGCGGCGCGGACTTCAACAGCTTCTTCGTAGCCAGGGGCTACGACAAGTACCACCAGACGTTCCGGGACTACCGGCGGGAAGCCGAGCAGATCGTCGCAGCGCTCGGACTGGACAACTCCGCGGCCGTGCTCGACATGGGCTGCGGCACCGGCGCCTTCGCGATCCACGCGGCGCCGCACTACCGGAAGGTCTACGCTGTCGATGTCGCGAAAGCCATGCTGGGCCGCGCCCGCCGAAAAGCGAGGAAAGCCGGCCTGACCAATATCGAGTTCCGTCGCGGCGGGTTCCTGACTTATGAACATACGGACGAGCCGGTCGATGCCATTGTCTCGGTCGTTGCGCTGCATCATCTGCCGGATTTCTGGAAACTCGTAGGGCTGCATCGCCTGGCGTCGATGCTGAAGCCGAACGGGCGTCTCTATCTGTTCGACGTGGTCTTTTCCTTCGATGTCGGCCGCTATGCGCCGGCCGTCGAGCGGTTCATTGAGAAGATGAGCATCCACACGGTTCCGAACGGCCACAGGGCCGCGGAGACACACGTGCGCGAAGAGTACAGCACCTGTAGCTGGATCATGGAGGGTCTGCTCGAACGAGCCGGCTTCCAGATCGATGACGTCGACTACAAGGACGACTTCCTGGCGGCGTATTTGTGCACGAGAAAGTCCGTGCCGGCAGCAGCCGAAAGCTTGACCACGGCCGCCCGGCAGGTACGCTGATTCAGATTGTGATGGAGTCCAGATCATGAAAGAAGAAGCTCCGTTGAGCATCAGGATGTTTCGCGAAGCAGACCTGATGCCTTTGAAATCGATGATTCATAGGACGATCGCCGTCTGCTATCCAGGGCATTACTGCCCGGAGGCGGTCCGCTTCTTCATGAACTATCACGATGAACAGGCGATTCGCGCGGATGCAAAGGGGGGGTGCACAGCCGTGCTGGAGAGAGCCGGCCGGGCGATTGGCACCGGCACCCTCGTCGGCGATGAAATCAAACGAGTCTTTGTGGACCCGTGGGCTCAAAGGCACGGCGAGGGCCGTCGGATCATGCGATACCTGGAAGAGACGGCCCGTTCATTAGGAATCGCAACGGTGCGGCTGGATGCATCACTGCCTGCCAAGGTGTTCTACGACAGGCTGGGTTATGTCACTGTGGAGAAAACCTTCCTGCCGCTGGAGAACGACCAACGTCTGGACTTCTTCAAAATGCAGAGGAGCTTACTATGAAAGCTGTCCCGTTCCATATCGTTGACGTCTTCGCAGAGCAGAAATATGCAGGCAATCAGCTTGCGGTCTTCAGGAATGCACGCGATCTTTCGAGCGATGAGATGCAGAAGATTGCCAGGGAGATGAACTTCTCGGAGACGACGTTTGTTCTGTCGGACACTGAGCATGACGGCGGTTATGATGTGCGGATCTTCACACCCGCCGCCGAGGTCCCATTCGCGGGACATCCCACGCTGGGGACCGCGTACATCATCCGGCAGGAGATTCTCCGGCAGCCCATCCGGCAGGTGAATCTGAATCTCAAGGTAGGGCAAATCCCGGTCCGCTTCGACCGCCAGAGCGATGGCCGGGACATCCTGTGGATGACGCCAAAGGAGGCGACCTTCAGCGAGGTGCTCGACATTGGTGAGCTTGCTCCGCTTCTGACTATCGCCGGAGCAGACATCGACACTGACTTTCCAATTCAGTCGGTCTCAACCGGACTGCCGTTCATCCTGTTGCCGTTGCGGAGCCTGGAGGCGGTCAGACGCGCCGGCGTCGTGCGCGACAAATGGCTCGACTGGGTCAAGGACCGCCCGGCGAAAATGCTTTTCGTCTTCTGTCGCCAAACTGTCGATCCGGCCAATCACATTCACGCCCGTGCGTTTGCCGATTACTACGGCATCGTGGAAGATCCTGCCACGGGAAGCGCGAATAGTTGCTTTGCCGCCTACCTGGTCAAGCACCGCTATTTCGACACGGACCAGATCGATGTCCGGGTGGAGCAGGGCTACGAGATCGGCCGGCCCTCGCTGATCTACCTGCGCGCCGGGCGAAGCGGTGAACGGATCGAGGTGAACGTCGGCGGAAAGGTCATCCCAATCGCCAAAGCGGAACTGGTATGACCCGCCCTGCTCTAAACGGCAGACGGATGAAAGGAGAATCTTGCGTGGCAAATGATCGAGAGCAAACCGCATATTGCGGCCTGTACTGCGGGGACTGCATTCCTGCAAATCAGTCCCTGTTCAACGCTGCCACTGCGCTGAGACAGCAGCTCGAAGACTGCCAATTCGAGAAGTACGCAGAGCACAAGAGTGCACACAACGAGAACCTTCAACGCCTATGGAACGTTCCGCGAGGTTTTGGATGCGATCCTGACGTTGCGATGCCCGAAGACCTGTTTCCACGGCGGCGGCAATCCCAACTGTGCAATTCGCACCTGTGCGCGCCAGAAGGGGCTGGAAGGCTGCTGGCAGTGCGGGGATTTCGAGGCCTGCGATACCCTGAAGATCCTGTGCACCTGCCACGGCGACACGGTGAAACATAACCTGCGGATGATCCAAAAGTACGGGGTGGAGCACTGGTCGCACGCCAGAGGCAAACACTACGTGTGGCAGAAATCGAACCAGCAGCATTGAGCAGCACATTGAGGAATGAAGTATGGAACGTTACAGAGTGGACTTCGGATCGATGCCATGGGAGCAGCCGGCCCCCGGGGTGAGGTTCAAAGCCTGTGAACAGGATGGGCGAAGACTGCGGCTGGCGCAGTTCACAAAGGACTTCGTCGAGCCCGACTGGTGCACCAGGGGGCACATCGGATACGTGCTCGAAGGCCAAATGGAGGTGGACTTCCATGGCCAGGTCGTGACCCTGTGTCCCGGCGATGGTTTGTTCATCAGGCCCGGACACGAGCACCGGCACAAAGCCAGAGTGTTGACAGATTTCGTGAAAGTTGTTCTTGTCGAGGACGTTTGATTGGCCGCCGAAGGAGCATTGCATGAGCATTGAAGACAGCATCCGGCAATTAGCGAGCCGCCTTGGCGCAGGCCCGGTCGGCTTTGCGGATGTTTCGTGCTTGCCCATTGAGATCACGGACGGCTTGACGCGGGCGGTCTCACTGGCGGTGGCACTCGACCCGGCGGTGATCCGCGACATCAGAGACGGCCCGACCACAGCCTATCTCGTCGAATACGAGCGGGCCAATGTGCTCCTGGACCACTTGTCCGGGCAAGTCACCGATGTCCTGAGAGATGCCGGACACCACGCTCACGTGTTCCGAGCGACGACGGAGCAAATCGACAAAACCACATTGGCGACGCGATTCCAGCATAAGACCGCCGCGACGCGCGCGGGGCTGGGGTGGATCGGCAAATGCGGATTACTTGTCACGAGAGAGTACGGATCCGCCGTTCGACTCGGCTCCGTCCTCACGGACGCGCCGCTGGAGATCGGAACGCCAACGGAGGCTTCGCACTGCGGCGACTGTCGCCAGTGTGTCGATCGCTGCCCGGCCGGAGCTGTCACGGGCGAGAGTTGGCAACCAGGCATCGCGAGAGACCGGATCTATGATGCAACAGCATGCTTCAGGACGGCACGGGCCTTTGCGGCACACAACGGCATCAAGGCCACGATCTGCGGCATCTGCATCAACGCCTGTCCCTGGACCCAACGATTCCTGGCGCGCACATTGAGGGAAGGCAACGCCCACATCATCCTGGCGACGGTGGAAGAACTTCAGGTCGTCAGGACACTGTTCCGGGAGTATGAAGCGAGTCTGCCGTTCGATCTGTCGTTTCAGAATTTTGAAGAAGAGCTCCGGACCTTGCCCGGGCGGTACGCGCCGCCGGGCGGCCGGATGCTGATGGCCAGGCACAACGATACGTTCGTGGGATGCGTGGCGCTGCGACAGATCGGCGATGGGATGTGTGAGATGAAGCGGCTGTTCGTGCAACCGGCGCACCGGGGAAATGGGATCGGCAAGGCCCTGGCCCAGGCCATCATTGAAGAGGCTCGCCGGATCGGGTATAAGCGTATGCGACTGGACACGGCGTTCGAGCCCGCCCGGAGCCTTTACAGGTCGCTGGGCTTTCGGGAGATCCCGCCGTACCAGTACGTGCCCGTCGAAGGCGTCACATTCATGGAGCTGGAGCTTTAGGTCCTTGTGGTCCCTGAGGTCCTTTTCCGGAGCAACTGAAAATGGCTGTCGATTTCAAGAAGTACCACGGTCTCGGCAACGATTACCTCGTCATCGATCCCAGTGTGCGCGATGTCGCCATGACGGAGCTGAACATCCGCCTGATCTGCGACCGGAATTTCGGTGTCGGCTCCGATGGCATCCTGTACGGGCCATGTAGCCCAGCCGCCCTCGGCTGGGGATCAGTCATCCCCGAGGGCGGGGGTGCCACACATGACATGCCCGCCCTGCGGATTTTCAACCCTGACGGCAGCGAGGCGGAAAAGAGCGGCAATGGGCTGCGCATCTTCGCCAAGTACCTCTTCGAGAAGAAGTACGTGCGCGGAAAGAGCTTCAAGATCAAGACGCTCGGCGGCATCGTGGACGTGCAGGTCAAGGACGAGACGGCCAACCTGATCCGCATCGACATGGGCAAAGTCACGTTCATCAGCAACGAGATCCCCGTCGCCGGCCCGAAGCGCGAGGTCGTCGATGAGCCCCTCGATATCAAGGGCACCGAGTACAAAGTGACTTGCCTGTCGATTGGCAATCCGCATTGCGTGATCCCGATGAAGGGGGTCAGCGAGGAAACCGCCCGGGCCATCGGGCCCTATGTCGAGAACCACAAGATGTTCCCGAACCGCATCAACATGCAGATCGTGCAGGTGATCGACCGGGCGAATATCGACATTCGCATCTGGGAGCGCGGGGCGGGCTATACGCTGGCCTCGGGCAGCAGCTCCTGCGCCGCCGCCGCCGCGACGCATCGCCTCGGCATGGTGGACAACGACGTCACCGTCCACATGCCTGGCGGCGAGCTGCAGATCGAGATCGCCCCCGACGGCCGGATCCGCATGACCGGCCCGGTCGAAGGCACATTCGAAGGCGCCTTCCACCCGGACCTGCTCAGGAGAATCTCAAATCTCAAATAGCAGATGTCAAAAGCTATGACGACATGGCCGAGATTGCGCCCCGCGACAAACGCCGATTGCGAGCAAGTGCGAAGCCTGGTCTTCACGGTTCTCGGCGAATACCATCTCAAGCCTGACCCCGCCTGCACCGACGCCGACCTGTGCGATATCGAGCAGTCCTATTTCAAACGCGGCGGCGTTTTCTACGTACTCGAAGCGACAGATGGCTCGATCGTTGGCTCCTATGGCCTCTATTCCATAGATTCAGCCACCTGTGAGCTGCGAAAGATGTACTTGCACCGGGACTATCGCGGCAAGGGCCTCGGCAGACAACTGCTGGAACACGCCCTGGTCGAAGCCCGCCGGCTCGGCTTCCAACAAGTCACCCTCGAAACCGCCTCAGTCTTGAAGGAAGCTATCAGCCTCTACAAGGCTTACGGTTTCAAGCCCTACGTCCCCACCCACCTCTCCTGCCGTTGCGACCAAGCCCACATCCTCGAACTGAGATAAAGCCGGCACGTCGGTCAATCCATGATCCTTATCTGCAACGCCACTTCACCCACACGTCAGGACTGCAGTTGATTACACTGCCCGAATTGAAGCCGGCCAGCTCACGTACATTGCCACAGCCGATGGCGATTCCCGTGGCAGAGCATTCGACGAGGGTCCCGGCGTTGTAGCCGGCCAGCGTGCCCACGTTGATGGAGTACGTGCCAGAGATTTCCGCGTTTACCAGGGCAAGGTGGCCGACCCAGCCGCCGGCAGCGATCATGCCGAACAGTCCGAGGTAGTCGTGGTTCGGGTCCGCGACGGTTAGATTGCGGATCGTATGGCTGCCGCCATCGAAGGTACCGGCGAAGGCCGTGCCCTGAAAGTCGTTCTCGAGCTCGTTCACATCCGGGGCAATCAAGGCCCTGGCGTACGTCCTTCCATAGAGGTCAATGTCACTGATCAGGACAAAGTCCCTATCCCACAGCTCGGGGTGATCCTTCAAGGAGTCCAGTTGGCCGGCTGTCTGAATCCGGTAGGGTGCGGGCGGCGTCCCGTTGCCTTCGTTGATCGTCCAGTCGTAGGCTCCGGCGCTCACCGTGATCTCCACCACACTTGCCGGAGCGGCATTGAACAGCGGATAGGTCCGCAGGACCCGTCCTTGTGGAATGACTGCGTCGGCATCAATCCGCGCCTGTGCCGCCGGCGTGAAGCCTGCGCGGGCCAGTACCTCTATTGCCTCCTCTGAAGTCATACCTGCGACATCGGGGATCGGCACAAGGCCACTAAGGTCCGTCTGCCAAGTCAAGACAGGATAAGAACCGTCCTGCATAAACCACGGGTCTGCTATGCCGTCGAGCTCAGTGCCCCAGAAATCCCAATCCGTGAAGCTGGTCTGCTGCCTCATCTGGGCATCGGTCAAGACTGTGCCCATCTGATTGTCCAGCCCGCTGTCATCGGCTTGAGCCAAGAAGTAGCACCAGCGAACGCCTCGGCCACCACCCACCAAGCCGCCAATGTCATCTTCGCCAGTGACCGCACCGGTGCTGTAGCAGTGAAACACCCCGCCCGAGTTGGATCCTGCCAGCCCCCCTGCAATCCTCGATCTCGCCGTCACAGCCACAGTCGAGTAGCAGATAGTGAGCGTTCCCTCGTTCTGTCCTGCCAGTCCGCCCACGTATTCTGTTCCTTGCACACTCCCCGTCGAAAAACAGCGGGCCACAGTGCCATAATTGACTCCTGCCAGCGCGCCGACAAAGACTCCGTTATCGCTGATCTTCACGTTCCGGATGCCGAGATCCCTGACGCGGGCCCCGCGTAACAGTTGGCCAAACAGCCCGAGATGCCAGTCTCCGCCCGTGATCGTCAGATTGCTGATGCAATGGCCACTGCCGTCGAAAGTGCCGGAAAACTTCGGGATCACGGCCCCAGACCATTGAAGGCCAGCCAAGTTGATATCTGTGACCAGCCTACAACAGGCGTTGGGGTCGAACAAGGGAATGCTTTCCAGTTCTATGGCCGTGGAGATCAGGAACGGATCACTGGCTGTCCCCCGCCCTTTGAATTGCGGCGGCCGGTATCCGTCGAATGTTCTCAGTATCGGACGATCGCCCTCGATCAGTATCTGCCAGAGGTCCTGGGTTCCATTGACCGTTTCGCCCATGAAGTCCCAGCCGGCATTCAGAAAGGTCTGCAGGTCCTGCATTTGAGCGGTCTCCAGACCTACACCTCCAGCACTTGCCGACAGGCCACTCGTCTGCGTATTCCAGAAGGACTGGCAAACCTCGCCGCTGCCACCCCCAACCAAACCACCGTACCACTGATTGCCCGGTTCGTAAAGGCGGGTGTCGGTATAGCAGCGGTCAATTCGCCCGCCGTTCTGACCGACGAGTCCGCCGACGTAGTAACTGCCGTGAGCAATCGGCCCGACACTGTAGCAGTCAGATAGAACACCTGAGGACGTACTGTTTCCCACCAGACCGCCCACCTGCTCATGTCCCCTCACAACAGCCTGTGAGAAACAGCCGGTGATCAGCCCCTCGTTGTGGCCAACCAGACCCCCGACCTCCAGTGTGCCGGAGATGGAGCCGGTGGTATAGCAGTTCCGAATCTCGCCCCAGTTTTCGCCGGCCAGTCCACCCGTGCCGCACTCGCGAATGATCCGTTGGACTCGCCCACGAATGCGCACATCCGTCACACCAAGATTGCGCACGCTCGCGCCGGGCTCGATCCTGCCGAACAGGCCCATGAACTCGCCGTCCGACATGGCGACCAGCCCCGCGATCTCGTGCCCTTGGCCGTCGAACACGCCTGTGAACGCTGTGCCCTCAAAGCCATGGGTGCTGTTGTTGCCCTGGCCCAAGAGGGCGTTGGAATAAGACCTGCCTGCCAAGTCGATATCGTCGGTCAAAACGAAATGTTCGCCCCACAGCTCCGGCTGCTTGCCCAGAGTGTCAAGCTGCTCGGCGGTGGCGATCTGATAGGGGTCGTTCGGCTCGCCGGTGCCGCCGGCGAATTCGGTGGGCCTTGCGATCGTGCAGAGGCTCAGCACGACAGCGATTAGAAAGGCTGCGGCCGCCCCCGGGTGAGTCCTGAATGATGCCATTTGCGTTCCCTCCAATGTACGAGATCATATGATGACCGGGCACACTCCGTGCCTTCATGCGCTTCCTGCGGCGATTGTTCCTACCCTGTGACTCTCTGAAGGCGGGCCTGATATGATAGGATCGGTCAACTATGATGGCGGACAAGTATAATGGCAATTCCCGGCCGCACCTTGCTGCATGTCATTATAGCACACGAGAGGCCGGCTACAATAGGCAAGTTGGGGACATCGTTCCAGGTGGAACGATCCGTCACGCGGGGGACTCGGGTTGGGTCTCCGGCGTGTTCTCCGCTGCCGGCGGTTGTCTGTGCTTGAGCAGGTCGGTGGGCGAGACGATGCCGCCGGAGATGATCATCCGGAATCCCTCTTCGATCGTCAGGTTGGTGATGAACATCCTGTCCAGGGGAATCAGTTCGAGAAAGCCCGTGGTCGGGTTGGGCGTCGTGGGGATCAGGACCTTGGCGAACTTGCGGCCGGCGTCATCCTCGACGTAGCCCGTCAGAAATCCGATGGCTTTGGCATCAGGATAGGGGAAATCCACGACGACGACAGACTTGAAAGCCGAGCCCTCCGGCTGGGACAGGGCCTCGGTCACTTGTTTGGTCGCCCCGTAGACCGTCCGGGCCAGCGGGATTCTCAGCCAGATGCTCTCCCACGCCCCGATCAATCGCCGCCCGACGATGTACTGGCCGAGGAGCCCGATCAGGTACAGCAGCAGCAACAGCAGCAGGATCGTGAGCATGTAGACATAGAAGTTCACCCAGGCTTCCGGCTGGGCAGCGATCCACTCCGATCGCTCCAGGCCCGATGTGAAGTACTTCACAACGGGACGAAGCTGTCCAGTGCCCCACTTGAACAGCCATCTCATCACCAGCAGCGTCACGCCGACAGGCACGAGCACCAGCATGCCCGACGTCATCCGCCGGCCAACGTTCTTTTGGACCTTGGCCCAGAAACTCATCGTCTTCATACGTATAGCACCTGATCCTTTAACGCCGCGATTGTAGCCGAGAACATGCCAATTGCAAGAAGGATGCGGCAGGCGTGTGAAGATGTAAACCTCCGCTGCGCGAAGTCAAATGGGGCAGAAGGCCGTGTCGAGGCGGGTGCAGGATCGCTTTAGAACGTGAACTGGTCTCGGAAGACCGTTCGGAAGTCGTAGACGGCGTTGAAGTCGTCGATGGTATCGGTGGACTGGGCGCTCATCCACTCGTGGTTGATGAGCGTGTAGACGATCTCGCCGAAGTCGCGAGTGGTCTTGATGCCCCAGGAATGGAGGACGAGCAAGGCGAGCCGGCCGTACTTGTCGAGGGCGATCTGCCGCAGGCCCTCGCAGAGCATTTGGCCGCTTACGTGGCGGGGCTCGCTGGCCACGTTGCGAATCGTGTAGCCCAGTCCGTCATAGACGAACTTGAAGGCGACAGGATTGTATCGTCCATCCTCCTTCGCAATCTCTTCCAGGTTCTTCTTCATCGCTTCTTCAAGGCTTCAGGCTGTAGACTGGAGACTGCAGGCGCCTGCAGCCTGCAACCTGTAGTCTCCGGCCTCATTTACGAAACCTTCTGTCCGGGGCTGGCGCCGGGATCGACGCCGAGCAGGAAGACATCCTTGCCGCCGGGGCCGGAGGCGAGGATCATGCCCTCGGAGAGGCCGAACTTCATTTGTCTTGGCTTGAGGTTGGCGAAGAACACCACCAGCCGGCCGGCCAGGTCTTCGGGTTTATAAGCCTGCGCGATGCCGGCCATCACTGTCTTCTGGACCGTGCCGACGTCGAGCACCAGTCGCAGCAGTTTGTTGGCGCCCTGGACGGGCTCGGCGGAGACGATCCGGGCGATGCGCAGGTCGAGCTTGGCGAAATCATCGATCGTGCATTCCGGCTTGAAGTCCCCTTGCGGCACCGCTGCCGGGGCCGGAGTTGCTGCTTGTGGCGCGGCCGGCGGTTTCGGGGCCTGACCCTCTTTGCTTTCCTCAATCATGGCGTTTACCTGCTCCTCGTCAATTCTCTCGAACAATCGCTCAAACGTGCCGATTTCACGATTCTCCAACGTGTGTTCCACATCCGCGAAGCTCAGATCACCCACGTTCAGGAACTTCTCGACCTTCTTGGCGAACTCCGGCAGAATGGGCTTGAGATAGATGGTCAGCACTTTCATGGCGTTCAGCACGGCCGTCAGCGTCGTCCGCGTCTGCTCGGCGTCGGTCTTGATCGTCGTCCAGGGCTGCTTCTGCTCGACATAGCGGTTGGCCTCATCGGCCAGCATGCTGATCGTGCGAACGACCGAGGCGTAGTTGAGCCCCTCGTAATCGCGGATGATCTGGCCTTTGGCGGCGGTCAATTTGGCCACGAGGCCCCTGCCCTCGGCGTCGAGCGTGCCGAGCCGGCCGCCGAGCTGGCGGGTGAGCATCGGCCCCGAGCGGGACGCCAAGTTGGCGTACTTGCCGACCAGGTCGCCGTTGGTCTTGCCGATGAAGTCCTGGATGGCCAGGTCGATGTCCTCCACCGCCCCGGTCAGCTTGCCCGCGTAGTAATATCGCAGAAACTCCGGGTCCAGATGATCGGCGTAGGTGCTGGCCCGGATGAACGTCCCGCGGGACTTGCTCATCTTCTCGCCGTTGACGGTGAGAAAGCCGTGGACGAAGAGCTTGTTGGCGGTCTTGAAGCCCGAGCCGATGAGCATCGCCGGGAAGAACAGGGCATGAAAATACATGATGTCCTTACCGATGAAGTGGTACAGCTCGTTGGCCGGGTTGTTCCAAAGCTCATCGAAGCTCAGGCCGTGACGATCACAGTAGTTCTTCGTGGAAGCCATGTAGCCGATGGGGGCATCGAGCCACACGTAGAAATACTTGTCCTGCTCGCCGGGGATTTTGAAGCCGAAGTACGGCCCGTCACGGGAGATGTCCCAATCCTCCAGGCCCACTTTGAACCACTCTTCGAGCTTGTTGGCCACTGACTGCTGCGTATAGCCGGCCGCAAACAGCTCCTTGAGCTGCTTCTCATAGTTGGCCAGCCGGAAGAAGTAGTGCTGCGAAACCCGAATCACCGGCGGGGTCCCACAGACGGAGCAACGCGGATTGACCAGGTCCGTCGGCCGGTACGTCGAGCCGCAGACCTCGCAGGAGTCGCCGTACTGGTCCGGGCTGCCGCAGCGGGGACACGTGCCTCGCACATATCGATCGGGCAGCGACATCTGGTCCTTCTCACAGTACGTCTGCTCGACGTCGCGCTTGACGATGGAGCCGGCCCGATTGAGCCGCTCGAAAATCGTCTCGGCGAACACCCTGTTCTCCGGCGAATGCGTTGTATAGTAGTTGTCGAATTCGATATGGAAGCGGCTGAAATCCGCCGAGTGCTCGCGATGCACCTGCTCGATCAACTGCTCCGGACTGATGCCGGCCTTTCGGGCGCTGATCATGATCGGCGTGCCGTGGGTATCATCCGCACAGAAGTAGTAGCATCGGTCGCCGCAGATTTTGTGGAAACGCACCCAGATATCCGTCTGGATATACTCCACGAGGTGGCCGATATGGATAGGGCCGTTGGCATACGGCAATGCAGATGTCACCACGATGGTACGGGGCATAGGCTTGCTTTACTCCTCTTCCTCCCGCTCGTAGTCCCCTTCCGGCTCGTTGGCGTCCGCCTCTTTGGGGGCGTTATCCACCTCGGGCTCGGCGGGCGGGCGCGAGGCCGGCGCCGGTGCAGGAGCCGCAGTCGCCTCCTGCGGCTGGTTCCTCCTCGCGGCCGGATACGGCAGAATCGTGATCTCGTCGAGAGGAAAGGCCATCTGTTCGCCGTTCTCGTGCTCCACGATGACCAATTGCGTCAGGATGTGGCCGTCGACCACCTTTCCCTGACCGTTCTTCGTCTTGACCCACGTGTTCTTCTTGGGCAGGTTCCTCTTGAGATCGGTGTAGGTCTGGTCCTCGTACCGCAGGCAGCACTTGAGCCGGCCGCAGTAGCCCGAGATTTTGGACGGGTCGAGCGTGGCCTTCTGCATCTTGGCCATCCGCATGTTCACGGGCTTGAGCAACTGGAGAAAGCGGATGCAACAGCAGACCTGCCCGCAGCTTTCGACGTCGCCGAGCAACTTGGCCTCATCGCGCGACCCGATCTGGCGCATCTCGATGCGGGTCTGGTACTCCTGGGCAAGCTTGCGGACAAGCTCGCGGAAATCGACCCGACCGTCGGCCATGAAGTAGAAGACGATGCGTTCGCCGCCGAAGATATGCTCGGCATCGACGATCTTCATTCTCAGGTTGAGCTCCTGGGCGAACTGCTCGCAGGTCGCGATCTCCTCGGCGGTGATCTTCGTCAGGTGCTGCTCTTCGCTGATATCGTCCTGCGTCGCGAACCGGATCACCTTGCCCGCTGTTTCGCTCGGGAAGCTGATCTCGCTGCCGGTGAAATAGCCGCAGATCTGCTCCTCGGTGAATCGGAACCGTCCCTCGCGGTAGGTGATCGGCTGGCCCACGACGTGGCCGAGCTCCAGGCCCTTGTCGGTTTTCACCACGACGCGGGTGGGGACCTTCGGCATTTGTGACTCATTGTGCTCGAACAGACCAAGAATGTTCATGCGGCCGTAACGGACCAGCATGTACTTCCTGCCTTTGATCAACTTGGGCTTTGCCCCTGGCGTTTCCGTCATTTTGGTTATCCTGAGGGGATGCTCGCTGCGCGGGAAAGGGCGCGGAGAACCCCCGGTATTCGCATGATTGAGCTACACTACCACGCGGCACCCATTATAGCAGAGGGGGCCAGACGTAACAACAAGCGATCGAAAATTAGCTTTTCGTTGACGCTGGCCTCGATCCAGCGGAGCATCTCGTAGCCGTCGCTGATCCCCCGGCCGGCCTGCTCGGGATCGAATCGGCCGGCCAGATCCGCGATCTGCTTTGCCTGGTCCGCGTTAATCAGACGCCGGCCGCCGGCAAGCGGCAACGTCATGGCGTCGTGCAGAGCAGCGATGAGCATCTGGACAACTGTCTTTTGCGCCCGGCGATTGAGGTCGCTTTTGCTCGTGGCCTTGTCGAGGTCCGCCCAACCCGAGGAGATTTGCCTGGCACAGTTCAGGAGTTGCTCGGCCGCGTCCAACGCATCGACCAACTCAAGTTTTGCGAGGGATGCAACGACGGTCTTCTTGATATTGAAGAGCCCCAAGCCTGCGAGTTCGAGCCGGGCCCACTGACAAGCCAACCCCAAGCTGCCCTGCGCCAAGCGGGCGAAGAAGATCGCCTGCTCGCGGCCCAGGCCCATTCCGGTCAAGTGAGAGACGATTCGACCCTCCTCGACGGGCCCGAAGCGAATGATCTGACAGCGGGACTTGATCGTCGGCAAGAGCTTCTCCAGACGGGTGCACAGCAGAATGATGGTGCAATACTGCGGCGGCTCCTCCAGCACCTTCAGCAGCGCATTCTGCGAGTTCAGATTCAGCTTCTCCGCCTCGCTGACGATGAAGACTCTTTTTGCCGACAGCGACGGGCGGATCGCGACTTGCTGAATGAGAAACTCACGGATGACGTCGATCGGCAGGTCCACCGGGCTCTTGCGGCCTTTGCCGTTCTCCGTGAACTCCAAGAGTTCCTTGTATATGTGCGAGTAGTCCGAATGCGAGTCGGCTTCCACGAGCAAGCAGGACTCGCAGGAGCCGCAACTATCGGCGAAAGGCACCGATCCATCCCGGTCTACCTTCGGACTCTTGCACAGCAGAAGCCTGGCCCATTCCCGAGCGGTCTTGTACTTCCCCACGCCTTCCGACCCGGAAAATATATAAGCATGGGCCGACTTGCCCGCCGCAAGCCCCCGCTGCAGAATCCCTATGGGTCTATCCTGGCAGAAAACGTCTGTAAGCGACATAAACGACCGCCGTCATACACCAACGAATCTAGTGAGTTTTGGCTGATAACTCCGGCAGTAGCTGGGGTGCCATGCTTACGCTCGCGTAAGCATGCTTTGCTCATCGACTCGAACATGTCTACGCAAGCGCAGACATGGCACCCGGCCACTCCACTGATTCTTCAATTAAGCGTCGGCTAGCACCCTGCCTCCAACACCTTCAGTACGGCTCGAATGACCTCTTTGTGCACGGCTTCCATGTTGGTGGTGGCATCAACGACCACGAAGTCGGGCCGGCCCTGGGCAAGCTTCAAGAACCCTTCTCGCACCCGGCTGTGATAGCCGTCGCCCTTGCGTTCCATCCGGTCCAGCTCGCGATGGAGTCGCTGGGCGGCCGTCTTCAGGTCCACGTCAAGGATGACGGTCAAATCCGGCCAGACCCGTTCGAGTGAGTCGCGGGCGATCCCGATCACCTTCTCCATGCCGAAACCGCCGGCGTACCCCTGATACGCACAGGTGCTCGACAGCCAGCGGTCCAGAACCACGCATTTGCCTTCACTCAGGGCAGGCTTGATCTTCTCGGCCCAAAGTTGCACCCGAGCCGCCATATAGAGAAGCACTTCCGCCGGCGTGGTCATGGCTTCATGGGCCGTGCTCAGCAGGATCTCGCGAATCTTTTCGCCGATCACCGTCGCCCCGGGATCGCGAAGACCGACGGTGGCCACGCCCTGCCTTTGCAGCCACTCCATCAGCATCCGAGCCTGGCTGCTCTTGCCGCACCCATCCGGCCCGTCCAGCACAATGAGCCGCCCGGCGAAATCACTATCTGTCCTGCCTTTGTCAATATCCATCTACTGAACCCGCCTTTTGACCTCTTCAGGAAGTTCATTGAACAGGCGGCCGCCGAGGACAATGCGCAGCACCTCTCGTTTCACCTGGGTCTCGTCCCAGTCGGGATGCCGGTGCCGGACGCCGTCCTTCACGATCTGGCGAAGGTTATCGCTCAGCTCGAAAGTCATCGCCGCTCGTCCGCTGAGGCCGAGGCGGCGCAGCCCCTTGATATGCTCCCGCAAAGCCTCGTTTGTCGTATCGAATGCCTTACTCATCATTACTTGACCAATCGGGCCTGCTCAGACAGTCCTTCGCCGGCGGGCTCGAAGTACAGGAGGAACTCCGCCCTGGTGAGATTGATCCCAAGTATATCGCCAAGTTCCTGGGCCCGGACTATCGAGTCGACGGTGAAAGAATAGACGTCGCCCTCTTCCAGCGAGCGGGTCTCCACCAGCTTGCCGGTCTTCTTCTCCATGAGATAGACGGTTCCCGCCTTCGGGGC
Source organism: Sedimentisphaerales bacterium (assembly GCA_963708075.1). Lineage (GTDB taxonomy): Bacteria > Planctomycetota > Phycisphaerae > Sedimentisphaerales > Anaerobacaceae > PLanc-01. The sequence continues at coordinate 5,984,504 of OY970194.1, read as the reverse complement.
CTTCCACCCGATGGTCAGGCCGCCGCCGACCAGGTATTGTTCACCCGGCAGGCCGGCCACGCGCAAATCTTCATCCGATGCACACCCCGCAAGCAGCCCGGCAGCGAGAATCGCCGCCACGCCCACGTGTCTGCTCATGCTCGTCCAACCCTTGAGATACATACGAATCCTCCATGTCATTTAGCCAGTGCAAAATTCTCATCGCCCACGAGCTGTCTCATTTTGCGGCAGAAATCCACATCCGGATTGACCGACAGGTCTCTGCCGGCCGTCGCGTAGATTTTGCCCTTGTCCGTCTTGATCACAATCTGGAACGGCCGGTCGCCCTTGTGATACTGGCAGATGCTGCGGATCTGCTGCACCGTCTCTTTCGTCACCCTCTGGGCATCCAGCTTGATGTGCACGCCCTTGGCCAGTTTTTCGCGGGCCCTTTCGAGCGGGATCAGCTCCGAGGCGATGATATTGGCGCGTTCCCGGCGGTAGTCGGCCTTGCCCCGAACGAAGACGACGGCATCCTCCGCGAGCAGCGAGGCATAGTCGTTGAGCGTATCGGGGAACAGGACGACCTCGACCTGGCCCTGCAGGTCTTCGAGGACGAAGACGGCCATCTTGGAGCCGGCATTGCGGCCGGTTTTGGTCAGATTATACCGGATCTTCGTGATCATCCCGCCAACGATGACCTGTTTCTCGCCGTTGCCCTGCCCGTTGCTCTGGGCAAGATGGGCGGTGTTCGTGGTCGAGTAGTCGTTGATCGCTTCCGCATGCTGGCTCAGCGGGTTGCTTGTGACGTAGAACCCGAGGACCTCCTTCTCGTGCGCGAGCATCTGCAATTCCGGCCAGGGGGCCACTTCAGGCAGCCGCTTGTGATCCTCGGCATAATCCACCTCCGTGGTGGCCTGTCCGAACAGACTCATTTGGCCGCTGACCTTGTCGCTCTGGAGGCCGGCCCCGATTTCCATCGCCTTCTCCAGCCCGGCCATCATCTGGTGGCGGTTGCCGCCCAACCGGTCGAACGCGCCTGCCTTGATCAGCGCCTCGATCACCTGCTTGTTCACCGCTCGCAGGTCCACGTTCTCGCAGAAGTGGAACAGGCTCTTAAATCGCTCAAGCTTCTTACGGGCTTCGATGATATGCTCGACCGCCTTTTCGCCGACGCCTTTGACCGCCGCCAGGCCGAAACGAATCACGCCCTTGCTGCCCTGCCCGGTCTCCTTGTACGAGGGCGTGAAATCGACATCGCTTTCATTGACGTCCGGCGCCATCACCGTGATGTCCATTTCCCGGCACTCGCCGATGTACTCGACGACCTTGTCCGTGTCGCCCATTTCGTAGGTCAGCAGGGCCGCCATGAACTCGACGGGCCAATGGGCCTTCATGTACGCCGTCTGGTAGGCGATGAACGCGTACCGCGTGGAATGGCTCTTGTTGAAGCCATAGCCTGCGAATCGCTCGATCAACTCGAAGATCTGCTCCGCGTCATTCTTCTTCAGCCCCTTGCTGACGCACCCCCCAAGGAACCGCTCCTTCTCCTTGGCAATGATGCTCGCCTTCTTCTTGCTGATCGCCTTGATCAGCGTATAAGCCTTGCGCAGCGGGATGTCCCCCAGGCGATTGCACACCTGCATGACTTGCTCTTGATAGCAGTTCTTTACAACCATGCCGTTGGCCACGAGATTGTGATGGTCGGCCACAGACATCCCGTAGAACTGTTGGTCGTGGACGCGCTCGACCTTCGTGATGCGATAATAACGAACACCGCCGAGATCGATTCCTGCTTTGAAAGCAGTGATCGATTTCACAAACGGAAAGTCATGCTTCATGCCGGCACGCATGATGCCGGTACGCTCGGAGAAGCCACGGAGCGATTCGCCAGCGGGGACGGCTTCAAGCAGACGCGATCGTGGAATCCAGCCGACAGACCGGCCCTGGGTCAGTCTTCCCGTGAACCGCCGCACGAGAAGATACGGCTCAACGAGACGTGACAACGTCTGCAAGTCCCAGAACTGGATACGGTTCGGTCGAATCGTGGTGGGGATGCCTTCCATCTGGCAGAGACGACGAACATCCTCAAGCAGCATCCGTGAGCATGACGAGAGGAAACAGACCGCCACGCCCTTCGTACCTATAGCGGTGCATCCATCCGCATCCAGTAACCCGGCAAGAAATGCTGCTCGAACCTTCCTGTTGCAGCGGAAGATAACCTCCGGAACATGCTTATGCCGGGCCGACACCTTCATCCCCAGGGTCTCCAGCAGTTGATGCAGTCGCGTCTTGCGGTTACCGTGCGCCGGATCGTTGAGCAACTGGGGATGGGACAGACTCAGGTACCAGGATCGCCCGTGGAAATACTCGTGCGCGTGCAATGACGGCAGCTGCTCGTGCATCCAGGTGAGAAGTTTTCGATGGTCCTCTTCGCGGCCCGTAGCCAACGAGATACCTTTGCCAGTCATCGCACCGTCACCAATGAGCGAGCCAAGCAAGTACGCCACGTCCTCATCAGCGCCAAGCCAAGGCGCTAAGTGCCTGGCTGTCGCCTGAGCCTGTGGCAGGTGCCGTCCGACGGCGACCAGATCGACGGCCGGGTCGAGCTTACCGGCTTCTTTCATGCCGGCAAAAGTATAGACCTCGTGATCATCGGTAAGCGTGACCGAGAAGCCGTTTTCCAGCGTTATCTTCACCCCGTCGCCGTGGCGGGTAGGGCCACATCCGTGACACTCTTTGACCTCAAACTGTGATGCCGCCCTGTTCAGCGAGTGGACATAATCGCCTGTCCGCACATCCCGAATCGGTTTCTCACTGCCATCAGCCATGGCAATTCGAGCGTCTTCATGGATGCACATGATCCCATAGGTTTCTTCGAGGACCTCGGTCATGATGGGGTGGGGCAGGGACCATTTGGCGCCGTGCTTGCGGTCGATGTAGTCGGGGATCAGGATCATCGGGCCGGGACGGTACAGGGCGTTGGCCGCGATCAGGTCTTCGACGCGGTCCGGCTTCATCTTCATCAGCAGATCCTGCATCCCGCCCGATTCGAACTGAAAGATGCCCTTGGTCCGGCCCGCCGCAAAGACTCCGAAGACCTTCTGGTCGGTCAGGTCGAGTTTCTCCAGGTCGATCTCGCCGCCGTGCTTGTTCTGGACCAACTGGCGGGCCCGTTCGAGAACGCTGAGCGTTTTGAGGCCCAGAAAGTCCATTTTCAGCAGGCCGACCTTCTCGACCATCGGGCCTTCATACTGCGTGATGACGTCGTCGGAGCCCGAGGCCTTGTAGAGCGGGACGAAATTCGTCAACGGCTCATCCGCGACGACCACGCCGGCGGCATGGACCGAGGCGTGCCGCGCGAGTCCTTCGAGCTTTTGCCCGATGTCGATCACTTTTCGAGTCAGATCGCTGCTCTCGTACGCCTGCTTGAGCTCCGGCTCCGTCTCCAGGGCCTTATCGAGCGTCATATCGAGCGAGAACGGCACAAGCTTGGCCAGCCGGTCCGCCTCCACCAGCGGGACGCCGAGGACCCGGCAAACGTCGCGGATGACGGCCTTGGCCTTCATCGTCCCGAACGTGATGATCTGCGCAACGTGGCCGTACTTCTTGCGCACGTAGTCGATGACCTCCTGGCGGTGCGCCTGGCAGATGTCGATGTCAATATCGGGCATCTCGTTTCGCGCCGGGTCCATGAACCGCTCGAAGAGCAGGTCATACTTGATCGGGTCCACGTCGCACAGGCCGAGGCAGTAGCCGACCAGCGTGCCGACGCCGCTGCCCCTGGCGCCCAGCGGGATGTGCTGCCCGCGGGCGTAATTGCAGAAATCCCACACGATCAGGAAGTAGCTGGAGAAGCCCTTCGACTGGATGACTCCCAGCTCGCGGTCGAGCCGCTCCCTCACCTGGGTGGTGATCTCGCCGTAGCGTTTCTTCGCCCCCTCCTCGCACAGGCCAGCGAGATACTTCTCCGGCGTCGAGCCGTCCGGCGTCCGATAGCGCGGCGCGTGCTGCGTCTTGAGGTCCAGTTCCACGTTGCACCGCTCGGCGATGGCCAGCGTGTTGTCGCTGGCCTGCGGCGCCTCCGGGAACATCTCGCGCATCTCGTCGCTGCTCTTGAGATACACGTCCGGCGGGTAGATCATCCGGTCCGGGTCGTTGGCCAGCTTGCCCGTGCTGATCGCACAGAGGCAGTTGTGCGCCTCGTAGTCCTCCCGTTCGAGAAAGTGCACGTCGTTGGTGGCGATGAGCCCGATACCCAGCTCGTTCGCCAGGTCGATGAGCCCCTGGCGGACGTGTGGCTGGTCGCCCTGGTGACTTTGCAGCTCGATGAAGAATCGCTCGGGCCCGAAGATCTTCAGATAGCTCTCGGCCGCCTGCTTCGCGGCCTTCATATCCCCCGCCGCCACCGCCGCCGTGACCTCGCCCTTGAGACAGGCCGTCGCGCAGATCAATCCCTCATGGCACTCGGCAAGGACTTCCTTATCGATTCGCGGCCGGTAGTAAAACCCGTCAACGTAACCGGTGCTCGCAAGCTTGAGCAGATTGCGATAGCCGGCGTTATTCTCCGCCAGCAGGATCAGGTGAAAGGCCGCATCGGAGATCGCCGTCTTAGTCCGATCAAACCGGCTCCCGGGGGCAATATACGCCTCGATCCCGATGATCGGCTTGATCTCCGCCGCCTTGGCTTTCGTGTAAAACTCCACCGCGCCGAACATATTGCCGTGGTCCGTGACCGCCACGGCGTGCATCCCCAGCTTCTTGCACCGATCGAACAACCTCTCAAACGAGATCGCCCCATCGAGCAACGAATACTGGCTGTGCAAATGGAGGTGTGTAAATCCTTTATCCGGCATATCTTATGAATCCTATCATGACCCTCTTTCCTCACCATGATAGGTCGCCATGTCGTCCGTGTCAAGCACGTTCCTTCTAACCACAGAGGAGAGGCTAAGTCACATAGAGGGGCAGTTTGGAAGAAGGGGAGGCGTCAGACAGCAGAGCAGGTTGCTATCCCAATACTGTCTGACTTCCCTCGACCCGTGGGTCTGAAGAAGCTGGGCACAGACTCGACTTGGGTTCCGGCTCACTGCTGGAGAGTATTCAGGATATTCTTGTCCAGAGGATCCGTGAGTTGCTTCTTCACTCTTGTCTGCCACCTTTGGGGCATGGCATGGAACGTGCTTCTCAGGAGGTCTTCCTCGCCTTTGTCAATGAGAGCCTGGAGGATTCTGATCGCTGCTTCTCTGTCCTTCGCCCGCTTCTCAGGCGCAGGACTTCGATACAGAGTTCATACTGGCTCTTTTCCACGCAATGTGGTCCTTAGAAACCTGATTTGTTTCTTGACCTCCGATAGGAGTCTTCGGTACTTGGCTCTGTACTGTTTGGCCTGCTCGTATTTCTCGACTTCCTCGTCCGCGAGCTTTCCCTTATATAGGAACCGCACCTTGCCCTTTTCGCGGACCTGCAGGTAATAGTACTCGTGTCCCTTGATGGTCTTCTTGACAAGGCTACCTTTAGGGAGTCTGGCCAGTTCCCTTTCGTAGCTCTTCTTCATGGCCAGGGAGTTAGCAAGTTCCTCCTTCAGAACACTCTTTATGACCCTCATATGGCTTTCTCACGCAGAACACAAGTTACCATACACCCTTCATTCTATCCTACCTAGCATGGTAACTCATGTCAAGAGTTACCATACACTAATAGCACTTCGTCGTTATGTATGGTAACCCAAATCGAAGCCATAGAGTTCTTCCCTCTATGATCTTCGTGCCTGCTGTGGCCTGATCAAGTCTGAGCGTGCAGGTCATAGAGGTCGCGGAGGCAGAGGCGAAGGTTGCCCTGGTGGCGGGTGTAGAGGTCGTCGAGCAAAGTCGAAGGAATCGGACGGTCCGTTGGAGCCAATTCAGACGCGATCTGTCGGAGCAGGTCGGGGGTGGTGGAGCATTGGATCAGGGTTGGGAGCAGGCCGGGGCGGTGGGAGGTGATGATCAGGCCGGCGGCGTGGGTGATCGTGTGACGGCGGAACAGGGACCAGGAAGATCGGCGGATCGCGTCAGCGCCGTCGAGGAGAACCAGGTCTTGTGGGGCAAGCTCTGTGAGGAAGCGGCGACACTCGGGATCAGACAGAGGGGACGTATCGTTGATAAAGAGAAGCTTCGTTCGCCGGCCCTTGCGTTCGAGGGCTTGACGCAGGTCTTCCAGGAGCGTGGTTTTGCCGGAGCCTTCGGGACCGGTGATGGCGGCGCGATAGTTCATCTCATCAAGGCGCGTGAGCATCTCGTCGAGCGAGGTCCCGGCGAAGCGGTAATGAATGCGCTCGATACGGTCGGCGGCGAAGGGATTGTCACGCGCCCGCATAAGGCACACCTTGCATGGACGAAATGGGACCTATAGGACCAATTGGACCTATGTGACCACCCAAGATGATCTCGCGGCCTGTGGGGGAGACGACGATTTCCTTGCGGACTGTCTCATTGCCGGGCGTGCAGGTCAGTTCGAGGGCCCAGATCAGCGAGATCAGCTTGCCGGAAAAGCTGTAGGGTCCGGCGGGCAGAGTGAAGCTGAATTTGTCAGAGCCGAGAGCGCCGGGGTTGTCGATCTTATGTGTGTGCAGTACGCGGGCGTCGCGCGTTCCTTTGCCGCTGGTGTACCACAGGAGCGAGAGCGTTAGGGCCTTGGGATTCGCATCGAGGCCCCATTCGATTCGCCCTTCGACCTGTTCTCCCGGCGCGAATGCATCCTTGCTGCCACTCAATTCGATACCGAGCCTACCCATGCCGCTCTTGCCTCCCGGACGTCCCCGGCGTCACCTCGATTTCAAACGATTCGTGCACGTTCGGCCAGCTCTTGATATCGCCGCGCACGTCGAGCTTCCAGACAATACTGTTGTTGTCGGCCTTGAACGAGTGCATCGTATCCTGCGGCAGGAGGAAGCCGACCTGCCCGGAAGCGATCTCGGCGAGGCTGTCGGTCCTGTGGAGCTCCTGCTCGTAGAACGTGCTCTCATCGGTGTACGTGCTGGTGCCCTTGCGATACGTGGCCCGCTCGATGCCGCGAAGCGTCACCGTGAGCTCGCGGATGCGGCTGATCTGCCCGGAGAAGCTCCATCGCAACTCGGCCGCTCCGCCCAGCGCGATCGTCTGCGGATTCAGTTGCAGCGCCGGGCGAGGATTGAACAGGGCCAGGAACTGGTAAACGACGAGCCCGATCAGCCCGACGCCGATCGCGATGAAGGGCAGCAGGAAGATCATCATGAACAGTCCGGCGCCGGCTACGAAGACGGAAACGATCCCGTTCCAGAATATGGCCGCGAGGATCGCCCCGATGAGCTTGGCCCGTGCCGAGAACTTGGGCTGGAGCATCGCCGGCCCGGTCTCGACCGGCCGCAACAGCGACAGAGGATCAGACGCGGGAGCCGACGCCTGCGTGCTCAGTGTCCCCGCAAACGAAGTGCTGTCTTTCTTGCCCCGCAGCGCGCGGACTATGCCGCCAACCCCGACCAGCAGGAATGGCAGCGGGAATAGCGCCAGCAGCAGCTTCGCATGGAACCCCCGCTTGAGCACGGCCTCGGAGGGGTCCTTGGGATTGACATAGCAGATTGGATTCGCGGCCGTCCGATACTGCTCGACGACGCGGGCCTTGCGCTCATAGCCGCTGGACGAGCCGCCGAGGAACTCGTACCGGTCGCACTTATACGTCTGACCGTTGAAGTCGTATTGGTAGAGGATGTATGCGCTATAGGTTGTGCCGTCATCGCTATCGTGATCGCGGACTTCCGCGTGGAGCACTTTACAGGGTGTCGGGAGCCAGCTTCCGGCATCGATCGTCCTGGCAATCGGCCGAATCCCGAGCGGATAGAGCATCGCGCCGCCGATGACGGCGAACAGGGCAAAGAACGCCGCCACGGCGTACTTGCTCCTGCCCTTCGTGCGAGGGGCGATGGGAGCAATCGGCCTCGCCTCGGCAGGCGGGGATTTGCGCCAGATGAAGTAAATTCCCCCGGCCCCGATGGCGACGAAGATCAGTGGAAACAGAGCCGCAAAGCCAATGAGCAGACTGTTGCGCTTCAGAACAGCCTCAGCCGGGTTGCCGGGGTTCACATAGCAGACAGTGGCGCGGCCGACGGGGTATTTCTGCACGATCTTCTGCACGCCGGAGTACGTATCAGAAGCCGAATAGCCACGCTTGTAGGCCGAGCCGCTATACCGACGCCCGCCAAAATCGTATTGATAGCCGATAGTGATCGCATAGGGCGACTCGCCGCCGACCTCCCGGACTTCGCTGGCCACAATCGCGCAGGGCACCCGTTTCCAGAACCGCTGCCCCGACGCCCGGCCGAATTCGCGAAGAGTAAATACCTCGAAAAGCGAGCCCATCGCAAAAAAGACCAAGAAGAACAGCGATAGCCCGCACCTGCCGAGAATGGAGGCAGGTTTGCCCGCGTTATCACCGGACCCACCAATGTTGATTCTCACCATGGCCCATTTCCTGCAAGATCGAACCCGGCCGCAATGCTACAGCCACCCTATGAATATCGGCCACGCACAAACCTTCGTCCACCCTTTCTGCGTATAGCACCCCGGAACAGTGAAAACGCAGTTTTTTTCGGAATCACCTTGCCTTGGCCCGGAACTATGGTATAATGACCATATGCATGATGAACACAGACAACTTCAAACGCAGAATCCATCCGACATGTCGGCGGTCGATACAGAGAGGAATTCCATGAATCCAGTCCGCACGATCAAGTTTCCAGCGCCGCCCCGCGAAACGGCAATCCGACCCGGTCCCCATCGGCGTGGCCCTCGCCGAGGCCTGCGCCGCCATCACCGCCCGCAGCCGCAAAGCCGCCCGACACGCACGGCCTCAGACCACCCAACCCCTCCGCAAAGCCCGCGCCACCGGGTAACAGAAGCGCCCCTTTACGCCCGATCCCGCCTCGCCCAGCCCATGAAAACCGCGAGCACAGAATGGGTAGCCTGCCCCATGCATCCGGCAAAATCAGTGTGGCGTCTCCAGATAACGTCCGCACGAATAATTCCTAAATTGCAGACCTGACCCTGTTCTCCTCTCTGTTCTCCTCTCCTGTGACCCTGTTCTCCTGCCTCGGGGTGTTTCGCGGGGATCATTATGATGCGTAAGGGCTGGAGAACCAAGGGAAGAAAGATGGTCCTAAGTCGGCGGTTGTCAGTTCCCGGTTGACAGTGAAATGATGTCACCCACCACCGGCCGGTCATTTCTCAGCGTTGAGCGAGGTAGGCGGCGAGGTGGGGCAGGAGGCGGCGGCCCAATGCAGCGGAGGGGTCCATCCAGCCTGCCCAGACGATCTCGCGGCCGGTGATGTGCAGGGCGGGCGGCTCGTCCAGCGAGACCTCCCAGATGTCGATGGTGTCCTCGCGGGACTCGAATTGCACGGTGCCGTTCCAGGCGTGACACAGGGCCTGTGCCGGGAGATCGAGGCCGACTTCTTCGACCAGCTCCCGGCGTGCGGCCTGCTCCGGCGGCTCGCCCGGACGGACGAAGCCGCCCGGCAGCGAGTAGCAGTCCCGGTAGCTCGTGCGGACCATCAGGACCTTGCCCTCGTGCCAGAGGGCGACCGCCGCCCCACGCGTGCGCGGGCGGCGGCACCAGCCACCAGAGGCGGAGCATCAGGTACGCCCACCGGTAGCCCAGCCGTATCACCGCATCCAGGGTGGGATGCATCCTTCCCGTCATGTCAAAGCCTCCTCAAAGGAAAGCACTTTCTTATAGAATACAGGAAAACCCCGCCCGGCACAACGCCGCGGGACGTGAGCAGGGCCCAAACCCCGGGCTTGACGTGCTTTTTCCACTGAATATTTTTCAGGTTGGCCGGACTTTCTTTTGGGGTACGCCGCCCCTGGATGACGCACTATAAGGCAGAAAGTCGGGAGAAACCCATGGATTACCGTGCAAATACCAGATTGGACCGGAGGTATTCATCATGAGAAGAGTGAATGGAAGAATGGCCGGACTTATGAGCGGCGCGATCGTGATGCTGCTGACCATGCAGCTTGCGGCGGCAATGGAGCCGGGGGCCGGCGTCTCCCTGGTGATCAACGAGGTGATGTCGTCCAACGGCAAGACGAAGGCGGACCCGCAGGGCCAGTTCGACGACTGGATAGAGATTTACAACCACGGGGACACGCCCGTCGATGCCGGGGGCATGTATGTGACGGATAACCTGGAGAAGCCAACCAAGTGGCAAATCCCGGCGAACGATCCGGCCCTCACCACCATCGCACCGCACGGGTATCTTTTGATCTGGGCCGACGAGGACACGGCGGATCGCGGACTCCACGCCGCATTCAAGCTCAGTGCCGGCGGCGAGCAGGTGGGCCTGTTCGACAGTGATGGAACGACGCTTATCGATAGCGTTACCTTCCCCACCCTGGGCTGTGACGTCTCCTATGGCCGCTGCTCCGATACCGGCGAGTGGCGGTTCTTCCCCGCGGCCACCCTGGAGGCAGAGAACCAGGGGGCCTACGAAGGCGTGGTCGGCGAGATCGTGTTCAGCCATCCGCACGGCTTCTACAGCGAGCCATTGTCCGTCACCCTCGCCACGGACACGCCCGACGCAACAATTTATCTTACTGTCGATGGTGAGACCCCCGGTCAGACATCGGGCACAGTCTACACCGGCCCCATCCGCATCGAGAAGACCGCGTGTCTGCGGGCGATGGCGGCCAAGCCGGGCTGGAAATCCTCGACAGTTCGCACGCAGACCTACATCTTCGTCAACGACGTGATAGTGCAATCACCCACGGGTGCCAAACCCGGCCCGGGTTGGCCGGAGCCAAGGGTAGTCAACTCCGGCGCCTTTGTAAACCCAAGCGGTCCCCAGATGATTGATTACGGAATGGACCCTGACGTGGTCAATGACCCGCGATACAAGGATTTGGTGGATGACGCCCTGCTGGCGATTCCGTCGATTTCGCTCGTGACGAGCCTGGCCAACCTGTTCGACTCTCGCACGGGGATCTACGTGAACGCGATGCAGGATGGACGCGACTGGGAACGGCCGGTTTCCGTGGAGCTGATCCATCCGGACGGGAGCCGGGGGTTCGACGTCAACGCAGGCCTACGGATTCGCGGGGGCTACGGCCGCGTGGGCGACAATGCCAAGCATGGATTGCGCCTCTTCTTCCGGGCGGAATACGGCATGCCCGAGTTGAAGTACCCGCTGTTTGGCGACGAGGGCGTGGACACCTTCGAGTGCATCGACCTGCGGACCGAACAGAACTATTCCTGGGCCTTTCGCGGCGATCAGGGCAACGACACCGGCAATAAGAATACGATGCTTCGTGACATCTTCTCCCGCGACCTCCAGGCCACCCTGGGCAAACCCTATACGCGAAGCCGATACTACCACCTCTACCTCAACGGCCAATATCACGGGATCTACCAAACCCAGGAGCGGTCCGAGGCATCTTATGCGGCGTCGTACTTCGGCGGCAGCGGTGAGGATTACGACGTGGTCAAGGTCGATGCGGGCCCCGGCAGGCCCTACACTGTCCAGACTACGGATGGAAACCTGAGCGCATACAACCGGCTCTGGGACGCGGCCCGGAAAGGCCTCACTTCCGACGTGCTCTACTTCCGCGTGCAGGGACTCAAAATGGACGGCACCCGCGATCCGGCCTACGAGCGGCTGCTCGACGTCGACAACCTCATCGACTACATGCTCTGCGCGTTCTACCAGGGCGATCTCGATGCCCCAATATCGAGCTTTATCCAGAACAGCGTCCCCAACAACTTCTACGCCCTCTACAATCACACAACGCCGGACGGTTTCAAGTTCTTCCGGCACGATTGCGAGCACACAATGTTCGGCCTCACCGAGGACCGCACCGGCCCCTATCCCGCCGGGCAGCAGGTCCAGCACTTCAACCCGCAATGGTTGCACCAGCAACTCGCGGCCAACGCCGAGTACAAGATGCGTTTCGCCGACCGCGTGTACGAGTGCTTCTTCAACGACGGCACGATGACGCCGGAAGCCGTCACGCAACTGCTCCTGGCCCGCAAGGACACCATCGATCTGGCGATCATCGCGGAATCCGCCCGCTGGGGCGACACCAAAGTCGCCAAGCCGCGGACCAGGGACGACGACTGGCTCCCCCAGGTCCGGTACCTGCTCGACGAGTACTTCCCCACGCGGGCAGCGGTCGTGGTCGAGCAACTCAGGACTAAAGGCTGGTATTCGCCCCTCGATGCGCCGACGTTCAACCAGCATGGAGGGATGGTCCCCCGCGGATTCAGCCTGACCATGACCACGCCCTGGGGCGACATCTATTATGCGGTTGACGGCCAGGACCCCCGCCTGCCGCGCGGTCCGATCAACACGGCGCACGCGACGAAGTACGCCGGACCGGTCACCCTGACACAGTCCACTCGTGTCAAAGCACGCACCTTCTTCGGCATCTGGAGCGCGGTGCACGATGCAGTCTTTGCCGTAGGTCCCGTGGCGGAGAATCTCCGAATCAGCGAGATCATGTACCACCCGTTCAAGACAGGCAATCCCGACGACCCCAACACGGAGTATATCGAGCTGACCAACATCGGGACCGAGACGATCAATCTCAACCTCGTCCGATTCACCAACGGGATCGACTTCACCTTCGCCGGCACAGAACTGGCCCCCGGCGGCTACTGCCTCGTGGTCAAGGACCTTGCCGCCTTCAAGGCCAAATACGGCTCGACCCTGCCCATCGCTGGCCAGTACGCGGGCAGCCTTGCCAATGAAGGCGAGAAGATCGAGCTGGTGGACGCCATCGGCACGACGATTCACAGCTTCAAGTACGAAGACGCCTGGTACGACGGCACCGACGGCAAGGGATACTCCCTGACAATCGCCGATCCGACCAACTCCGACACGGAGGCATGGTCACTCAAAAGCGCCTGGCGCTCCAGCGCACGCCTGGGCGGCTCCCCCGGCACGGCCGACACGACCGGCCCCAATCCCTGACCCCGCGCCACAATCGACTTTCCCATAGGCCATGCGTCCCTGCACGATCTCCTCGACCGTGCGGGGACGCCGGTTTTATGGAGTAGCATAATCAAACGAGTTGCATGCGCTCCACATTCTCAGGTTCCGGGTGGCAGCGGCAAGCGCAGCTTGCCGATGGTTTGCCGATTCGCCATTGGTAATGCCTTCGGTCCGGGCGGTGCCATCCGGCGACTGGAACGCCCCCGCTAGACACGTGCCCGCTTTTGACCGGCTCGCACTGATCCGCGGCGGTCCTTTTTGCGAGCCGGCCGCGCGACCCGTGCCTTCTGTCGCGTGGCACGCGCGGACGCTGCCCGGCGTCCCTCGCGCCCCACCTTCCGCGTTCTCTTCGCCTTGGGCCGCCCGTCCTTTCGCCCGCCGTTGGCCTTGAGCCATTGGGCGTGGACCTCCTGTCGCCGTTCGAGCGGCCAAGCCTCGGGAAAGTTCGGCCGGGCAAACACCCCGAACCGCTCGACCGCCGCACGGTCATACGCCCGCGCCGCCTCGACCTCGTCGGCAAACCGACCGAGATAGATGCACCGGCCCTTGAGGTAAATGGCGGCACGCCACTTGCCGAGTCGTCTGTCCAGGTAGACGCCTTTGAACCGGGAGCTAGTGCCGGCTTGTTTGGTGGTATTGCGCATATTCTCTGCCCCGGTGCAGAGTCGCAGATTGCTCCGGTAGTTGTGGGCCCGGTTCCCGTCCATATGATCCACGGGCACTCCCTCCGGCGCTTGCATAATCTGACGATGCATGAAGATTCTCTTGCGCCTTTCATATCGCATGGCGTATCCACCATGCCAATGCCACCTCCACTGGTTCAGCCACTCATAATCCGCGGCATCCACCAGGGCGTATTGGCCGCGACCCAGCGGGATGCGCCGGACATCCCCCGGCGGCTCGGCGGGTTTGGCACGGTAATTCCGGCAAGGCACACCAGGGACATCATGCATCTGGCCCGGCCACTGCGGGTGATTCGCGCACCGCGGCACCAGCGGCTCCCCCACCGCCAAACACCGCAGCCACACCTGGGGATCGCAGTTCACGTACATGCAATTCAAACACGACCGCGAAGCCATCTCGCACCTCCACAAATCCAGTTCTCGGTTGTCAGTTGTCGGTTGTAGGGTGGGTTCTTAACCCACGCGTTGAGGTCCGTCGTTACCAACCGCGGGGCACAACTCGCCTTCGTATTCTCTTCTTCGCTTCACACTTCAAACTTCACACATCACACTGTTGGGTCTATACTAAACTACTCCACCGCCTTTGTCAACCAGGAAATGTCCCCCGCCGCCCGTCGTAAGCCCTTACGTCACAAGGGGTAAAGACATTCTTCGGAAAATCTCAGTCCATTGCAAATGACACGGGTATCCCCACCCGACGAACAGCCCGAAGATGCACATAGCCCCTGTCTGCCTTGAGAAACGCGTGCTGGGGAGTTGACATACATCAGCCAACGTGCGACAATCAAAGCAGAGTGAGGCCCAGAGAGGGGCATGAGACAACCGCAAGGAATGCCAGTGTTGCACAGATACCGTGCGCAGGCTTGTGCGTGATCACAATTCGAGTGGAGGATGAAAGGATGAGAGGCACACAGGTCTTTTCCGCCATCTTAGGTGTCCTTATCGTGGCTCAGAGCGGCATCGCCGATTTGTGGACGGCCCCTGTCCCCGTCAGCGAGCTAAATACCCAATATGACGAAGGATCGCCGTTTCTGACGTATGACGGATCAACCCTCTACTTTTCCAGGCAAGGCGTTCCTGGACCATACCCTGGCAGACTGTACAGTGCGACGCGAACCTCTACGCAGGCTCCGTTCAGCGGAGAGCAGGAGTTGACTGGGCTTAACGCCGCCGGCAAGATCGTAAACTACTCTTGGGTCTCACCTGATAATCGACGATTGTATTACTACGAGGCCCAATCAACCTGGGTCATCAAAAGGAGTGAGCGAATGTCTTCTGATGACCCCTGGCTGGCGGGAGTCGGCGTGGCGGAGTTGAATGCATTGGGCGGGGTCGCGAATCCCTCGCTCACACCTGATGAACTGACCATAGTATTCACAGGCACGGACGTCGCCGGCGGATTGGGCGGTTATGATATTTGGATGGGCTTCCGCTCGGACACAAGTTCCCCATTTGGCGACTTCAGAAATCTCTCGGAGATAAACAGTACGGCCTGGGATTTCCACCCCCGTCTTTCTGCCGATGCTTTGACGCTCTTCTTCGCATCCGAGCGAAACGGGAGCCCCCAATTGTTCCGAGCGATCCGGTCAAGTGCGGATGGCTTGTTCGGGACACCGGAGCACTTGGACTTCTTCGATTCTCTTGGGACGTGGCTTGAGTATCCGGCCATCAGTGCCGATGGCCAGAGTCTCTACTTCACCAGAGCAGGCGCCGGCAGTTCTTACGATATCTATGTCTCGCATGTCGTCCCGGCCCCTGGTGCGGCCCTGTTGGGCATCATCGGTCTGACCTACTCCACGTGGCGACTGAGACGCAAGACTACTTAGACGGCCGAGCGACAGTCCTCATTTTCTCCCCGACCCTCGGGGGGTGTGGTCGGAATTCGGTGGCGGCGTGTAGCCGCCGTGTGCGGATCGCCCCTCTTTCGTCCCTTACGGGACTGGCTTTTGTCCTCGGCCCCGGTTCCCCAGCGATCAATCGCTGGGCTATTCTCTATCGCCCTGCGGGCTTGGACTGCGCTCCAGTCCTCTTGCGTCGGCCCGTCCGCCCCACGGGGGCGATCGACACTAGCCCACCGTTTCAACGGTGGGTACGATAGTCAATCCTATCTCAAAGCCCCGTAGGGGCGAAAGAAGACTGGGCTGCGCTCTTGTGTCGGCTGGAATCCGAATCCGCCACCGAAGGCCGACCGCACCCGCGCGCTGTGTGTCTGTGAAAATAAACTGGCGCGAGAAGGGGAGGTGCATTACTCTTTATCTGTAAAGGGATTACAGAATAAGGAGATTGTTGATGAGCCAGGAGATCAGCAAGGAGCAACTGAGGCAAGTGTTGTCCGGGGACTTCGAGAGGCTGCTCGATGAGGTGGTCGAGGCGGTGAACAAGGCCAATCCCGGGCACATCATCGATGATAGCGAGGAACCTGTGCGGGATGCGGCGGGGCAATTCCGCCGCATGCTGTTCGAGAAGGCCCTGGAGCTTCGCAGTCAAAGCGAAGCTTTTTCCCCCTGTGGACGCCGCAAACGGCCGAAGCCTTAAGTGGCGGAACAAAGGGACACAAACGATTCACGCCGTCACGGTCAATGGCTCGATTGCGATTCGCCGGCGGGTCTGGTGGGCCCATTCGCAGGGGTGCTGTGCGCCGTTGGATGATTGGCTGGGATTGAGCCAGAGGTACTCTCAAGGGGTGCGAGAGATGGTCTGTCGGGTGGGACTGGACGGCAGCTATCGCAAGGCCGGCGAAGACCTGCATCGGCTCAGTCAGATCCGCCTGTCCTATCAGACGCTTCGTGGCGTCTTCCAGCAGGAAGGCCACAGAGTTCGTGCGGCGGCACACAGCTCGCAACTGAAACCGACGTTCACGGCCAAGGACTGTCATGTCCGAGCCCAGGAGCCCACGTGTTTGATCAGCGGGGCCGACGGCTTTCAAGTCCCCCTGATCACCGACAGCGAGCAACGCAAGCGTCGAGACAAGGCCAAGCAGCGTCGGGCCCGGTTGCGTCAGGAGGGTCACAGCCTTCGGCCCTTGCCGCCGCGGCCGCGAGGCGCCGATCAACGCTGGAAGGAGGCGAAGCTGGTCACGTTTTACGATCCCGGCGGTCGTCATCAACAGACGGCGGCCACGACCGGTGATTGTCAGGCCGCCGGTCGTCTGATGCGTCGTCAGGCGGCTCAGTTGCATCTGGACCAGGCCGATCGCAAGTACTCGGTCAGCGATGGTGCCGAATGGATTCGCCGCCAGTATCAGCGGCAATTGCCGATGCTCGACGCGATGATCCTGGACTATTACCACTTCCGGGATCATGCGATTGGCTGCGCCAAGACCTTGTACGGGGAGGGAACGGACATGGCCGGCGAGTGGCGAAAGGCGTTCTGCGCCACGATGATCCGGTCGGGCCCGCTGGAGGCCCTCACGCAGTTGGGGGAGCTTGCCAAGACGCATCGCGGAGGCAAACGTCAAGCGATCCAGGCCTTTCAGGGATACATTGCCTGCCGCACCGAGATGCTGGAGTATCCGCGGTACATCGCCGAGGATTTTGCCATAGGCTCAGGCCCGACCGAATCCCAATGCAAAGGCCTGACGGCTCGGCTCAAGGGACGAGGGCGTCGCTGGCACACGAAAGCCATCGATGCCCATCTGGCCATCAGTTGTCTCTACAGCAACACCGGACAATGGCCGGCCTATTGGCCCAAGGCCCCGACGCCCTAAAATCTGCACAGACACCCCTCGGCCCTCGGGGGAGTTTCCTAATTCCACTTGCATTCCTCCGGCCCACTCCTACAATAGGAGTACAATTGTGAGGCCTTCGGACTAGTGTGCGTGTGCGATAGACAAGAGACCCGTTCTGCAGGCCCAGATGGCTACCATGCTGAGATATGTAGATGGCGGCTGAAGGAATACCAGGGACAGCCATCGATTTCTATTTTATATTTCCGGCCTGGAATTGAGTGTCGTGTCCGCAGATATGTAGAAAGTATAGACGCAAAGAGACACCGTTATATTCATCGGAGGGTAGGAAAATGAGAGGGCTTATCCATACAGGCTGTGCGGCCACAATACTCTTTGCTTTGTTGCTGCCGAGGGCAGCAGATGTGTCACCGAGCAAAGGGGGTGGCCCCACCGCGTCAAGGGCGAGGTTCGTGGACGCGAACGATAGCGATTTGGACCGTCTTCTTATTAAGGCGCGACGGGATACAGCAAAGCTGGGCAGTCCCACTGAGCCGGGACGGGGGTTCATGCGAGCCGACGGTATTCTGATTGAGACGTATGAAGATGGGAAACTCATCCCCGTCAAACTGATAGCCAATTACCTGTTCGCACAGGACAAACAGGGAGTGTGGCATGGCTATTGGCGACACATCTGCATCACTCCATTTGACGAGGATAGAAGTATCTGCCTGGAAATCGAGATGTGGTCAATTGAGACCGGAGAGATCACGAACTTCCAACCCTTCTCGAATGGTTGTTCCTTCGACCTTGCAGTAGGAGAACTCTTTGGCCGCCGTACCCTCCAAGTCATTGTGAAGGAGCAGGGAATCAAGAGCACGGTGCTTGCAAGCGGTTTGTGGCATAGTGAGATCACCAAGACCGAGTTCAAGAAGGAATGGCGGTCAACGGCCAAACCCTATTTCGAGCTTCCCTACAACAGAGTCTTTTGAAGAGCCGCCGCCGAGGAAGCTCCATGAAGTTCCACTGCTTTCGATAATCCTCATGGGCGAGTTATCCATCCTACTGAACTCTATGCCATATCTTTCACGACCATTGAAGATTTCTGCTTGACATTGGTTCGGGCACGAACTATATTGGGCCGAGTTTGACTGAAATCGCGTTCTGGGTGGTTTATGGCTGATGTTCATGGGATTGCGGGGCAGATCGGCAGGATTCGAGAGAAGGCCAATGCGCTCGTTGAGAAGGAGTTGAAGGGTCGGAGGATCAAGGGGATTGTGCCGGCGCACGGGGCCGTGCTGTCCTTTCTCTTGCAACAGAGTCAGCCTGTTGCGATCAAGGCCGTAGTGGAGAACGTCCGACGGGTCAAGTCAACGGTGACGGTGATGATCGACACACTGGAGAAGCATGGCTACATCCGCCGGCTGCCTTGCGGGAAGGATGGACGAATCACGTACGTGGAACTGACTCCCAAGGGCCGCAGGCTCCGGAAGGACTTTGACGAGATTTCCCGGGCGCTGTTGGGCAAGTTCTACGGCGACATGAGCGAAAAGGACCGCGAGCGCCTGGTCCGGCAACTGGACAAGATCGAGGCCAACCTGAGTCAATAGTTCTTTTTTGTGCAGATAGTTCGTGGGCGAACCATGTGCCCCCCCTCAGAGGCCGTAAGAGAATGAGCCTTGCTATGTTACCCCCGCTCAGGCGGGGTTCAGAGCTTGCCCTCGTGCAGGCGGGGGACGGTTCGATGGGTGGCTGGATTCCCGCCTGCGCGGGAATGACATGAAGAACGGCCATTTTCTTTAACTATTCAAAGACTGCTGGAAAGGAGCAAGACCATGCAAAGTGCATCGAAGAAAGGAAACGCTGTAACCGACTTCCTGATCAAGAGCCAAGTTCAGTATCTGGCCACGATCGGCGTGGACGGGAAACCGAAGGTGCGGCCCTTCCAATTCATGCTGGAAGACGGGGGGAAGCTTTACTTCTGCACGTCGAACCAGAAGCCCGTATTCAAGGAAATGCAGAAGCATCCGTACGTCGAGTTCTGTGCGTCGGGCGAGAACTTCTCCTGGCTGCGTCTGAACGGCAAGGTCGTATTCTCGAAGGATCTCGGGCTCAAGGCCAGAATCCAGGACGCCAGTCCCATCGTCAAGTCGATCTACAAGACGCCGGATAACCCGACGTTCGAGGTCTTCTACCTGGACGCCGCCGTCGCGACCATTGCCGATTTCAGCGGCAATCCGCCGCAGACGTTCAGACTCTGATTCGAGAGTCTGTGGACAGATGGCAAGAGTCTCTGATTCAAGGAATCGATTTCAAGAACGGACGGCAAGTCTTCCTGGCGGTTCCGGCGATGGGTGGAGCTCTGTGCATCTGTCTCAATAACCTTCTGTCTCAGGGGATCAACCATGAAACTCATAGTCGACTTTCTCAAGAAGAGCCAGACCCAGTACTTGGCCACGATTGGGACTGACGGAAGACCTAAAGTCCGTCCATTCCAGTTCAAGCTGGAAGATGGCGGGAAGCTCTACTTCAGCACTACAAACGACAAGCAGGTCTACAAAGAGATTACACGGCAACCCTATGTTGAACTGTGTGCCTGCGGTGAGAATTGGTCCTGGCTCAGATTGAGCGGCAAGGTCGTGTTCTCCCAGCATCGCTCGATCAAAAGCAGGATTATCGAGGAGGCAATCCCTCTCATCAAAGCGGTCTACAAGACGCCCGACAACCCGCTATGGGCGCTTTTCTATCTCGACGAAGCTACGGCGACAATCGCCGACCTCAGCGGTAATCCACCGCAAACGTTCCGACTCTGATTCAAGGAGACAAGGCTATGGACGGACGACACGTTCTCCAGACCATCCCTACGCTGGCCGCCGGAGTCTCTTAGTGTGGCCAAGATGCTCTGGGGGTGCTTATCCATTGTTCTGCTTGGTCTCATGCCGTTGCATAGATGACACGCGATTGCACAAAGGATCGCTACACCGAGATTTCTGGGTCACACCTTTTAGACTTGCGACATTGTATTGTGATGGCACCTATTGATCTTTGAATAGTTAAAGTAAATCGCCGTGACGGATCGATATCTTCATGCATGAGAACCCCAGGAAAACCCGAAGAGCTCGAATGTCACCGGCTTCAGGCCTTCGCGTTGCTCGAAGCCGGTCACGGTCCCAGCGAAGTGGCCCGGAGACTCGGCGTCTCGCCGGCGGCTGTATCCCGGTGGAAGAAGATTTCTCAGCAGGCGGGACGGGACGGCTTGAAGGCCAAGCCGCATCCCGGCCGCCGGCCCAAGTTGACGGTCCGGCAACGCCAGAAGCTGGAACGGTTGCTGTTAAAAGGTCCTCTCGCCCACGGATATATGACCGACCTGTGGACGCTGAAGCGGATCGCCGAAGTGATCGAGAGGCGTTTCGGCGTCCGCTACGACCCTTCCGGGGTCTGGCACGTGCTGCGTGGCATCGGCTGGAGTTGCCAGAAACCCGAAGGCCGGGCGCGCGAACGCGACGAAGAGGCCATTGCCCGTTGGCGTCAACAAGACTGGCCGCGTATAAAAAAAAGCTCGGCATAGCGGTCGAAACATCGTTTTTCTCGATGAAACCGGCTTTATGCTCCAGCCGGTGGTCCGCCGGACCTGGGGTCCCCATGGGGATACGCCGCTCCTGTACCGTTGGGAGCGTCACGACCGCCTCTCCGGAATGTCGGTGGTCACGGTCTCGCCGCAGCGTCGGCATCTGGACCTGTACTTCGCGCTCCAAGAGCACAACATCCGTACTCCCGACATTGAGACCCTCGTGGCGGAACTTCTTGAACATTTTCCCCACGGGATCATCCTGGTCCTGGATCGTTGGCCCGTTCATCTGTCCGCCGTGGAGCAACTCCGGCGTCGGTTCCCTCGTCGAGTACAAATCGAATGGCTGCCGTCCTACGCCCCGCAACTCAATCCTGATGAACAGGTCTGGACGCGGACGAAGTACATGGACTTGGCCAACTTCTGCCCGGAGAATCTCACTGACCTCACGCAGGCGGTGCGACATTCGCTGGAGCAGACAAAAACTCACCAGTCTCTCTTGCGTTCGTTCTTCAAGCATGCTGGGCTTAGACTGTGACATCGTGTCACTTTTACTTTAACTATTCAAAGATCAATAATATGAACTCAATTGAATCACGATCCATCCAGGAATTCGAAGGCTCCGTGCGCGAGCACCAGGCGGGCTTACGCGCATTCATTCGGGCGCTGGGAGCGGACGAAGCGTGGGTCGATGACTTGGCTCAGGAAACCTTTATCATCGCCTATCGCCGGCGGGAAGTCTCCCAGGCAGCAACAGACCTGGCCAAGTGGCTCCGCGGCATCGCGCGCAATCTGGTCGCCAACGAGCTTCGGAAGGAAGCCCGCCGATCACGTTTGTTCCCCTCTGCGATTGCGGAAGTGTTATTGCGCCAAACCGGCGAAGACATGGCTTTTGACAGGGAGTTTAATCACTTGCTATCTCCTATGCAGGAGTGTGTCGGACGATTGCCCCCCCGCAGCCAAGAGCTTCTACGTCGTCGGTACTCAGGCGGTGAAAACGCAACATCCCTCGCCCGTGAATTTGGAATGAAGGCCGATGCTGTAAGACAGAATCTGCTGCGACTCCGGGTCGCGGTGAAGGAATGCATTGAAAGAAAGATTGGAGGCGCGTGGCTGTGAATCCCGAGCGATACGAGGACTTACTGAGCCGCTTGCTTGAAGGGGAGATGACGGCGCCGGAAGCGGAGGAGTTGGCCCGCGCCCTGGCCGAATCACCTGCATTGGGGCGGAACTTGCAGCAGCACCTGGTCTTGTGGGAAATGTGGTCACATGCGCAGTCGCCAGAGCGTTCAGCCGAGGCATTTGTACGAGGTTTGAAGACAAGACTGCAAGCTGAGGGGGAAGGAGCGGACGCATTTGCTAACGCTGTGCGAACGGAACTTGAGTCTGACGGTTTCAGGCAAGACCAGGAACTCGAAGAATCCCAAGCTATCCTGTTGGGGCCTTCCCGGCAATTAACCGACACCATCCGCACCGAGTTAAGAAGCCTCTGGGCAATGGCTTATCGGCCTGGTGCGATCGTCTGGGCCGCTTCGTTGGCTGCTCTCGCGATCATTGGTGTGGTGTGGTTGGCGTCTCCCCATTCAGCACAGGCTATGACGACGATCAAGGGGGAAGTTGTGTGCACGGCTTGCGTATTGCACGAAGGACATGAGCATTGGCCTGCACTCCGGGTGGTGACAGCCGACGGCACGAGTATTTATTACCTGGAGCACAATCCAGTCGCAGCCGGCATTCAAGCACATGGAACGTCAAAACCCTTGGTTGCGAGCGGATACGTGCGAACGCCAGGGGACCGTCATCTGTTCCGAGTCGTCAAGATTGCAGCGGACGAGCAGGCACAGCAGCGGGAGCCACGATAACATGAACCGTGAAATCCTGGTGTGTGAACCAGGACAAACTACTCACCGGAGAACTACCATGAGAAGGATGCATCGATGGTCCATAGAAGCTGCGGTTTGCGTGTTACTGATTGGCGCGAGTTGCGCCGCGCACAGAGCTGGCCGCAGTGGCGTGGGCCTGAAGCCAGCGGCCTGGCACCAGAGAAGAGACTCCCCGCAGAGTGGGGACAAGACAAGAACATCGCGTGGAAGGTTGCACTCCCCGGGAAGGGATGGTCACAGCCCATTGTCTGGGGCAACAAGATCTTCGTGACCACCGCCGTAACGGAGAATCAGGTGAAACCTGAGGCCGGAAACTTCAATCCTGTGGCCATAGCCGATGGACCCACTTCCAGCAGTTCTGGTTTCCGCGGCCCCCCTGGGCCAGGAGGTCCAGATGGTTTGCGTGGCCCCGGCGGGCCAGGAGCTCCAGATGATTCTCGTGGCCCTGGTGGCTCAGGTGGTTTCCGTGGCTTCGGCCCGCCGCCGCCACCGCCGGATAAGCTCTATTCTTGGAAGCTGATTTGCCTCGACGGCGTCACGGGAAACATTCTCTGGGAGAAGACAGCTTGTGAAGGCAAGCCAAGGGCCACAGTCAACCAAAACAACACCTACGCCTCGGAAACGCCCGCCACCGATGGTGAACATGTGATTGCCTACTTCGGCAACACAGGCCTGTACTGCTATGATGTCTCCGGCAATCTCGTATGGAGCAAGGACCTGGGTGTGTACCCGATGCAACTGGGCTGGGGCACGGGCAGTTCACCCCTGCTCTACGGCGGCCGCGTCTTCATCCAATGCGACAACGACCAGAAATCGTTCCTTGTTGCTCTCGACAAGAAGACCGGAAATGAACTTTGGCGCGTCGATCGCAACGAGAAGTCGAACTGGTCCACTCCCTATATCTGGAAGAACAAACAGCAAACCGAGCTGATTACAGCCGGTGGCAGCAAGCTGCAGTCGTATAATCCGGAGAATGGGCAGATACTCTGGGAGATGAGCGGGGCCGGCCGCAACTCCCTCACACCCGTAGGGGATCAGGAGCTTCTCTACGCGGACTCTGTTGATCGCATGATGGGAGGGCGTGGCCCTATCGTTGCCATCCGTGCCGGGGCGTCGGGCGATATCTCCCTCAAGGAAGGCGAGACGTCCAACACGTTCGTCGCGTGGAGCAACCAGCTACGGACGTTTCGCGTTGCCTCGCCTCTACTCTATGAGGGATGCCTTTATATGCTCGACCAACAGAGAGGCCAAGTCAGATGTTACGATGCCAAGACGGGCAAGGAGAACTACAGCGAGCGGATAGAAGGGGCCAAAGGCTTCACGTCCTCGCCCTGGGGAAATGACGGCAAGGTCTTTTGCCTCGACGAGACCGGAGTCACGGTGGTTTTGAAAGCGGGTCCGAAGCTGGAGGTGCTTGCGACCAATAAGCTCGATGAGATGTTCTGGTCTTCTGTGGCGGTCATGGATGAGAGTCTATTGCTGCGCGGTGTCGACCACCTTTACTGTATTACCAAGTAGGGGCAGCCTCAAGTGCAGCTTGGGGATGGTTGCATATTGACCGTCTTCGAGGTCCTTCAACTGCCTTGGGGCTGCTACCCTGGTTGGCTACGACCGGGATCTCAAACTCTGATTCAAGGAGACGGCTTTATGAACAGACGACAAGTCTTCTCGGTGGTTCTTGCGGCTGGTGTTGGGGCCTCGTTCTCTTGCCCCGGGCGTATTCTCGCACAAGAGGGCGGCGCAAAAGCGTCTCCAACGGATGCCATCACGATTTATCTGCATCCTGCGACAGGGTCCGACGGTAACTCCGGGGCCAGAGACAGCCCCTTAAGGACGCTGGCGCCCGCCGCACGGCGCATCAATGAGAGTAACGGCACGACAGCGATGACGATCATCCTCTCGGAAGGCGTGTATGCGGTCGGCGAGACCGCCGAGTTCAAGCCGGCAAACCGGTCTTTCACCAAGGACAGCCGGTTGACGATTCGAGCCGAGGTGCTGCCGGATGACACCGACTGGCATCCAGGCCGTATGCCGACGCTCATCCACACCATGCCGCTGTCGCCAACATGGAATAGACGGCCCGATCCTTTCGGCGGTGTGGCCTATGGGATGCAGATCGAGACCAGCCATGTCACGATCCAGGGGCTCAAGATTCTGGGCATACCCGTGGTCGAGCATCCGAAGCCGGGAATCATCCACCGCGTCTATCCCATCGGGAGGAACGGCCGCGACCTGGATGATCTGGAGATCAAGCAGTGCCTTTTTGCCGGCGATGAGGTAACGAATCCCAACCATCTCGGTATTCTCGCGAACGGCACCGGCATCGTTCTCGACCACTGCATCTTCTACAACCTCAAGCAGCCCGTCGTGTATTGGACCGGCGGCAGTACAGGCCACGCCATGCGAAACTGCCTCGTCTACGGCGCGTACGGTTGTGGGATCTGGACCTCTGGCATTGCCAACGATTTCGAGTATCGCAACAACATCGTCACGAACTCCAACTATGTCTGGATCGCACAGGGAGCCGCATCGGCGCGTGGGGAAGCAGGGCAGGCCGGCGGCGGTCCCGGCGGTGGGCCACCGAGAGGACCGGGCGGAGCGCCGCGTGAACCCGTGCACTACAAGGTGCATGACAGTCTGTTTGCGGCCAATAAGAAGTTCACCGGGTCCGGCGGAGGGCCGGCACTCAATTTCAGAGACATCGATCCGTCCTTTCTCGAACTCATCGGGACGAAGATGGCGGACCAACCGATTGCACTGGAGATGGATCAGACCAAACGGAACTATCTCCATCCTATCGAAGGGTCCGAGGCCGCCCGAATAGGTGCGGGTCTGTTCGCAAAGTGACAAGAATGGTATAATCGCAGAAAAAGGAGGCAAATTATGAACGCGACAACAATTGTTTCAGCGCTCGTTGTGGTAGTCGCTTTGGCGGCGGGGATTCAGGGGGCGGATTGTCCGCGGTTTCGTGGGGCGGCGGGGGATGGAGTGTTCCCGGAGACGGGGCTGTTGAAGCGGTGGCCGGAGGGCGGGCCGAAGGTGGCCTGGACGGCTAAGAGGCTGGGGCAGGGGTATTCGTCGGCCGCGGTGGCGAACGGCGTCATTTATGTGACCGGGATGGATGAGCAGAAGCAGGGTTACCTGTTCGCGTTTGGGCTCGATGGGTCGCCGAAGTGGAAGGTGGCGTACGGGGCGGAGCTGGACAAACAGGGTCCGGCGGTGGCGGGCACGCGTGCAACGCCAACCATTGACGGCGACCGGGCGTATCTCGTGACCGGGCTTGGCAAGTTCATCACCTTCGATGCGGCCAAGGGGCAGGTGCTCAAAACGGTGGATCTGCTGGAGCGATTTGGGGCCGGGCAGGCGAAATTTGGGTTCGCCGAGTCGGTGCTTGTGGATGGTCAGAAGGCGGTCTGCACGGTGGGCGGGACGGATGCGTCGCTTGTGGCCTTCGATAAGAACACGGGCGAGGTCCTCTGGCAGACGAAGGGGCTCAGTCAGGCTCCGGGTTGCTGCTCGGCCCGGCTTGTCAATCACAATGGGAAGCAGCTTATCCTTACCATGCTGGCGCAGGGTGTCGTGGCGGTCGATCCGGGGACGGGCGAGGTCGTCTGGCGGCATGAATATCCGCACCGGGCGGGGGTGCAGCCCAATCCGCCGCTGTATCAGGATGGGATGGTCTTTGTGTCGTCGGGCATGGGAACGGGCAGTGCGATGCTGTCGCTGGCGGAGAGCAGCCCCAGTGCGGCGCCGAAATGGGCGGAGAAGACGCTCGATTGTCAGATGCAGGGTACGATTCTGATCGACGGCTATATCTATGGCACAGCTCAGAGCGGCAATAAGGGCCTTGTCTGCATGGAGTGGAAGACGGGCAAGGTGATGTGGAACGCTCCGACGACGAAGATGGCAGTAGTGGTCGCTGCCGATGGGATGTTGTACGTCTATGGGCAGGATGGGACGATGTGTCTGGTCAAGCCAAGTGCGGCGGCGTTCGAGCCGGTGAGCCAGTTCGCCATTTCCGAGGGGACGAACGAGCATTGGGCCCATCCGACGATTGCCGGCGGCCGGCTGTACATCCGCCATGGCGACGCCCTGATCGCATACGACATCAAATAGTGAACTATGGGGGCGAAGATCGGGTATAATCGGGGCTGCGACGAAGGTAGGGGCCGGATGCGGGCGGGTTTGAAACCCGCCCCTACGAGTGGCCTCGTTGTGGATGAGTCCTGTGGGCGTCGCACGATCCCGGTCCCACACAGGCTTCCTGGTACATAGGGCAGTGCGTCATGACGGTAGCTGAAACGGCAAAACGGCCGCGGGTGGTACTCTGTGGGTGCGATCATTATGACATCATCCCCCGGGCCTCAAGAGAGCAGATTCTCGCCGGCCTGCGGCAGAGCGGCGTGACGCTGGAAGTGGTCCCGGACCTGTGCGGGCTGGCCGCCAATCGCGACCTGCGACTGAAGACCTGGGCCGACGGAGCCCCCCTGACTATTGTGGCGTGCTTTGCCCGGGCCGTTCGCTGGCTGTTCCACGCGGCCGGGGTCCCCCTGAACGGGCAGGCCCGGCTCTTCAACATGAGAACGCAAGCCCCGGAGGAAATCATCCGAGGATTGATGAAGGATAATGGATTATTGATGATTGAAGAGAAATCCGCCCCTTCGGCCGGCGCAGCAAATCATCAATCATCAATAATCGATCATCAATCAGATTGGGTTCCGTGGTTCCCCGTGATTGACTATGACCGGTGCCACAATTGCAGACGATGTCTGGACTTCTGTCTGTTTGGCGTGTACGCGTTGTCGGACGAGGGCCGGGTCGAGGTGCGAAAGCCGGCCGGCTGCAAGACCAACTGCCC
Source organism: Sedimentisphaerales bacterium (assembly GCA_963708075.1). GTDB lineage: Bacteria > Planctomycetota > Phycisphaerae > Sedimentisphaerales > Anaerobacaceae > PLanc-01. The sequence continues at coordinate 5,956,866 of OY970194.1, read as the reverse complement.
CGCCTGTGCCCGAATGTGCCCGCACCAGGCGATCATCTTCCCGAAATACGCGGACGCGCATATCAATGGCGAAGAGGTCCCGGACCAAGCACAGGTTGGGCAACCACAGGGGGTTGCCCCTACGGGCGATATTCTTGAGACGATCCGCCGACGCGGGGCGGGGCACAAGCGGTTCGCAAAGCAAGCGGATGGGCAGTCGGCCGCTCGATCCTGTCCCACGCTGGAGAGCCTGCGGCGCGAGTTGGGCATCCCGGAGGATGTGCTGACTTCTCTCTCGCCCAGCGAAGTCCAGCGGATCACCGCCAAATCACAGGGGAATTCAGGACAATCGTCGGGCCGGACCGCCGATGCCGACAGGAAGGACGCAGACCATGACGGGTGACAACTCCCTGCGGCCTGCTGTCATTCTCGTCGCAGACCGGACGCTCAGCGCGAGCTACCGGATCCTGTTCGAGGGGATGTTCGCGACCATGCAAACCACGCATTTGCCGGAGGTGTTCATGCGTCGCTTCCTGGCGCCGCGCGTACCGACGGATGCGGGTGGGCGGGCCCACGTCGCCCCGCTTGGGCTGCGGCGGGTCGAGTCGGCGTTGCTGAAGTACACCGCCCTGCACAGCGAGGACATCGTTTGCACGACGCCCGAGCGGCTGGCCGACCTGATGGGACCGTGGGTCAAGCTCGTCGCGTTCAGCTCCAGCGACCCGTTGGGCATGGGAATGTCCAATACCACCACGGCCAGTTTCTGGTCGGGCGAGCTATACACGAAGTACTGGACGCGGAAGACTCTTGAGCAGCTCACGGCGTTCAAACGCAAGTACGGCTTCAAGATCGTCGTGGGCGGAGCCGGCGCCTGGCAATGGCTCTCGCACCGCGACAAAACACCCGACGTCGATACCGATGTGGTCTTTCAAGGCTACTTCGAGTCGTCCGGCCCGCAGCTTTTCTCGGATCTGCTGAGCGGCCGCTCTTGCGGTACCAACGTCATCGATTCCGACATCGGCGCTGAGCGTATACAGCCAATCCGGGGGCCGTCGCTGCTGGGAATCATCGAATTGTCGCGGGGCTGCGGTCGCGGGTGCAAGTTCTGCGCCATGGCACGCCAGAAGATGGCGCATCTGGATGAGGAGACGATTCTCGCGGACTTACAGACGAACGTGGCGGGCGGACTGCGGGCGGTCGTCAGCGGCAGCGAGGATTTCTTCCGCTATGGCGCTCAAGGGGTGAGGCCGGACTTCGACAGGCTCCACGGCCTGCTATCACGCATGCGGGAGATCAAGGGCCTCTCCTTCATGCAGATCGACCACGCGAACATCTCTTCCGTCCTCCAGTTGAGCGACGAGCAACTCAAGGAGATCCGGCGCCTGCTGACATGGGAGCAAAAGAGCGACTATCTGTGGGTAAACATGGGTGCAGAGAGCGCCAACGGGCGCCTGGTGGCAGCCAACAGCCCCGGCAAGATCGCGCCATTCGACCCTGAGAACTGGGGCCAGATGATTCGCAAGGCGGCCGACCGAATGAACCGCTGCGGGTTCTTCCCGGTCTTCAGCATCATCCTGGGCCTGCCTGGCGAGACGCCGGCAGACGTCACGGCCACGCTGGAGCTTGTGAAAGACCTGCGCCGCAAACGCGCGGTCGTGTTCCCTATATTCTATGAGCCCGTGTCACAAGAGGAGATCGCATCCGGCCACAGGTTCTCTCTCGACAGCATGACACCCGAGCATTTAGAGTTGTACCGAACGTGCTACGAATTGAATTTCGAAATGGTGCCGCGGCTGTTCTGGGATAACGAGCGGGCCGGCGGCGTGCCCTGGATCAAGCGGGCGATCATGCAAACCCTGGGCAAGGGTGAGATCGTCACCTGGCGACGGGCCTTCAAGAGGTTGGGCAGGCAATTGGCACAATCGGCCGGCACTGTGGTTGAGGAGAAGCAAGCGTATGCCTGATGACCGTGTGATGACGGCCAAGCCGTTGAGGCCGCCTCAGGATAACATTCCGCAGAGCAAGCACGCACGCGACAAGCTGCTTGCGGCCATCCGTGCCTACGTCGAGCAGGAGCGGCCGGTCCCTCCTTTGACCCTGGACGAGCTGCGGGCCCACACGCGAGTTGTACTCGAAAAAACCAGTACGGACCCCAAGTACACGGACTTCGCCGCCGTGCTGATAAATAACGAGGCCTGGCGCGAAACCGTGGCGGCCATTCCCTTTGAGAAGCGTTTGCTCCTGCTATCCAAATGTCTGCGCAGCGTCGATGGCTGTCCCGCGAGCTTTGACGAGATCGGCCTGCTGTGCGAGCATTGCGGCCGGTGCGTGATCAACGATTTCAAGGAGCAGGCGGAGCGGCTCGGATACGCCGTGCTCGTCGCAGAGGGCTCGCCGGTGGTGATGTCCCTCATCGAGACCGGCAAGATTCAGGGCGTTGTCGGCGTCAGTTGCCTGTCCGTTCTCGAACGAGTGTTCCCGTACATGGAAGCCGGGGCGGTTCCCGGCATTGCGATCCCCCTGCTCCAGGACGGCTGCGCCAACACGAGCGTGGACCTCGACTGGGTCTGGGAGGCCATCTATCAGACCACCGACGATCAGACGCGCCGCCTCGACCTCGATGCGCTGCACCGGCAGGTGGACGGCTGGTTTTCACGCGAAGCACTCGCCTTGTTGCTCGGTAGGGTGTGCACCGCACACCAACAGCCCATCGGCGAGGAGAAGGTGTGCGATGCACACCCTACAAACTACATGAACCAGACAGAGCAGGTGGCGCTCGAATGGCTGGCCAGGGCGGGAAAACGATGGCGGCCGTTCCTGGCCGTCTGCACCTATCGCGCCTTCTGCACGGATGAGTCCCACGTGGACGAGGCAGACCTCCGCAAAGTGGCCATCGCCGTCGAGTGCTTCCACAAGGCATCCCTGATCCACGACGATATCGAGGATGGGGACGCGGAGCGGTACGGCCAGAGGACGCTTCACGCGGAGTACGGCGTGCCGATCGCGCTCAACGTGGGTGATCTGCTGCTTGGCGAAGGGTACAGGCTCCTGGCCGAAGTGAAGGCGCCTGATGCAAAGAAAGTCAAGCTCCTCGATGCCGCCGCCCGGGGGCATCGTAGTCTGTGCCTGGGCCAGGGCAGCGAGCTGGCTTGGATGCGCACGCCCGGGCCGCTGACGGTCAAAGAGGTCCTCGACATCTTCCGGATGAAGACGGCCCCGGCGTTTGAAGTGGCGCTGAATCTCGGCGCGATACTCGCCGGCTGCGACGAGCAGATTGCCGGCGTGCTCAAGCAGTACAGCGAGTCGCTCGGCATCGCCTACCAGATTCACGATGACCTCGACGACCTCCGCTCGCCGCACAGCGAGGAGATCTTCACCGGCAGGCGTCCCTCGATCCTTCTGGCTCTGGCCCATGAGAATGCAGGCGAGGCAGACAAGAGGCAGATCGAGCATCTGTGGGACTGCTCAGCGACGCACGCGGACCGCGAGCGTGCGCGTCAAATGATCGCCTCTGCCCAGATCGAGGCTTCCGCGTGGCGGCTGCTGGAGGCGTACAAATCGCAGGCCATCGCAAGCTGTATCGCGTTGAAGAACGCCGGCCTCAAGGGGCTGCTGCGCCGCGTGATCGGCAAGATGTTCAACGATGTCGAGATCATGGGCTGCTGCGATGACCCGGCTGCACCGGGCCAACGTCCGGCTCGACATGCCCCGGGCCGGGAGTAAGGCAACAGACGTGGGCAACGAGAATCGTGACATGGGCGGGCAAGCGAAGGCATCTGTGGACCCGCAGTCCTCGCGGTCGAAGGGAATTCCATTCCTGCTGCGTGCCCTTCGACACCGCAACTATCAACTGTTCTTTGCAGGGCAGTTCACCTCGCTCACCGGCACGTGGATGCAGGCCGCGGCACAGTCCTGGCTGGTGTACAGGTTGACCGGCTCGGCGCGACTGCTGGGATTTGTCGCATTCTCCAGTCAGATTCCGGTCCTCCTGCTGAGCCTGATCGGGGGTTCCACCGCCGATCGATACAGTCGCCGCTGCATCGTCATTGGCACGCAGACCGCGGCCATGGTCCTCGCCTTTACTCTGGCGGCTCTCACGCTCACGGGCTACGTGCAGGTCTGGCACGTGTTCGGGCTCGCCGGTTTCCTTGGCGTGGTCAACGCGTTCGACATTCCGACGCGGCAGGCATTTGTCATGGACATGGTGGGCAGAGAGGACCTCATCAACGCCATCGCTCTGAATTCATTGATGATTAACGGCGCACGCATGGTCGGGCCGGCGGTGGCGGGCGTCCTGGTCGCGAGCATCGGTGAAGGCTGGTGTTTCCTGGCCAATGGTATCAGCTTCATTGCCGTGATTGTCGGGCTTGTGATGATGACCGGGATTGCCCAAACGCACGCCTCGCGTGCCGGCTCAACCATCGGCAGCATCATCGAAGGGTTCCGCTACATCCAACGGACGAGACCGGTTCGCGCCTTGCTGTTGCTGGTCGGGCTCGTCAGCCTTTTGGGAGTGCCTTACGCCGTGCTCATGCCGATCTTCGCCGATCAGATTCTGCACGGCGGATCGCGGGGGTATGGAATACTGATGGGGGCATCGGGATTCGGCGCCCTGATGGGAGCCCTTGTACTGGCGGCGAAAAAGAACATTCAAGGCCTGGGCCACTGGATGGCACTTGCGGCGGTGGGTTTCGGGGCAAGCTTGATCCTGTTCTCATGCTCTCGCTCATTCTGGCTGTCTGCCACCCTGCTTTTGCCCGCCGGATTCTCCATGATGATCGGGCTGGCCTCGGCGAACACGCTCATTCAGTCCCTGGTTCCAGACCACCTGCGCGGGCGGGTGATGGCCGTGTACTCGATGATGTTCCTGGGCATGGTTCCCTTTGGCTCGCTCCTGGCCGGCACACTGGCAGACCATCTCGGCGCCCCGGCGACGGTTGCCATCGGCGGCACAGCCTGCATCATGGCGGCCCTGATATTCGGGTGGCGTCTGCCGGCGTTGCACCGCGAGGCGGGGCAGATCATCGTCGCACTTCAGGTCGCCGGCGGTGAGCCCGAGGAAATGACAGGGCAAACGAGCGTCGCAGTGCCGCCGGCATCGCCCAATGGACCGGCATAACGTTGAGGCACGGTTCAAAACCCGGTAGTATCCTTAGCGGGTGGCACCGCCAGACTCGTTTGACGGTGCTGTTTCGATTGGGTCGGTCCATCCGAGGCCCCACGGGCAAACGAGTTTGCCCGTGCCACCCACTCAATACTCCAGGAGTGCTACAACAGAATGGACGAAACCGAACCAGGCAAGAGTTGATGCGGGAACTGCCGCGATGACGATCAGGCTGGACATGCGTCGGGCTGTGAATAGAGCGAGTGAAGCTCTCGGTGAATCCGCGGATGCGGCGAGGGCCTTTCTTCGCCGGCAGCTTGCCCCGGATGGAGGCTTTCAGGGCCGGGACGGACGCAGCGACCTGTACTACACCGTCTTTGGGCTGGAAGCATCGCTGGCATTGGAGGCCGGCGTTCCCTGTGACCGCGTCGCCGATTACCTGGGCCGCTTCGGTACGGGCGAGTCCCTGGACTTCGTGCACCTCGCCTGCCTGGCTCGCTGCCGAGCGAACATATCCGGCATTTGCGGCGAGGCCATGGACGCCCGGACACGCCGGGACATGGCGGAGCATTTGCAGTTGTACAAAGCTCAGGACGGCGGATTCAACGCGGCCGCCCACGCGGAGCGAGGCAGTGCGTATGGCAGTTTTCTCGCTCTGGGCGCCTTCCAAGACCTCGGCATCGATTGTCCCAATCCGGATGGCATGGCCGCATCCATCCAGTCCCTGCAAATGCCCGATGGCGGCTACGCGAACGAGGCCACGATGACTGCAAGTGCCACGGCCGCAACCGCCGCCGCGATTTGCATCCTCCACTACATGGATCGCGCCATCCCCGACTCTGCCGTCCACTGGCTGCGGGAGCAGGCGCACCCGCAGGGCGGATTCACAGCGATTCGTCTGCCCACGGGGCCCCTGATCCCTGATCTGCTCTCGACCGCCACCGCCCTGCACGCGCTGTCTCTGGCCGGGGCCCTGGCGGATGACACAAGGGAAAAGCACCTGGATTACTTGGATACCCTGTGGACCTCACAGGGTGGATTCCGCGGCCACTGGGCCGATGATGTTGTGGACTGCGAATACACATATTACGGTCTGCTCTCGCTGGGCTGCCTTGCCAAATGACTTCGCCAATCGACAACGATGCTCTGCACACCACAATCGCGGCCTTGCGAGAGAGGCTGCTGGCCGCCCGGAATCCGCAGGGCTTCTGGGAGGGGCATCTGTCCAGCAGCGCGCTATCGACAGCGACCGCGGTTTTCGCCCTGGCCACTGCCGATAGCGAGAAACACCGGTCGCTCATCGAGCGCGGCCTGCACTGGCTCTGCAACCATCAGAACGCCGACGGCGGCTGGGGCGACACCGTGCAAAGCCCAAGCAATCTGAGCACCACGCTGCTTTGTTACTCGGCCCTGGCCGTTGATTGTGGACCGAGGACTTCAGCGGGTGGCAGCGTCAAGGCCGAAGGCCTTGGCGATGGTTCTGCCACATTCGTGGGAAGCCATCGCCAAGCTGCGCTTGACGCTGCCACCCCCCGCAATCCGAAATTGGTACCGGCAACTCACAAGGCAGAATCGTGGCTCCGCGGCAAGGCGGGCACTCTGGAGCCGCAGGCTCTGGCCAAGGCGGTGGAACAGCAGTACGGCAAGGACCGGACGTTCTCCGTGCCGATCCTGACAATGGCCGCACTGTCTGGCCGATTGGGCGCGGGAAGTGACGCGTGGCGGCTGGTTCGGCCGTTGCCATTCGAGCTGGCCGTGCTTCCGCATCGCCTTTACAAGTGGCTCCGGCTGCCCGTTGTCAGCTACGCCCTGCCGGCGCTGATCGCCATCGGTCAGGCTCGATACGAGCATCTCAAGCCGGGCAATCCGCTCACAAGACTCGTGCGCGGTCTTTCCCGCGAGAAGAGCCTCAAGGTCCTTACAACGCTCCAGCCCGAGAACGGCGGATTCCTCGAAGCCGCGCCACTGACATCATTCGTCGTCATGAGCCTGGCGGCCTCCGGGCGTGCGAACCACGAAGTAACGAGAAAAGGCGTCGAGTTCCTGACCGCCTCGATTCGCGAAGACGGAAGCTGGCCCATCGACACGAACCTTGCCACGTGGGTCACGACGCTGGCGATAAACGCCGCGTTCGAATGCGGAATGCGGAATGCGGAATGCGGAGTAGAGGCGAGTGACCCAATCCGAAATCAATTGGTTCGATGGCTCCTGTCCTGCCGGCATCAGGATGTGCATCCCTACACGCACGCCGAGCCGGGAGGGTGGGGCTGGTCGAATCTGCCTGGTGCTGTTCCAGATGGGGACGATACCGCCGGGGCGCTAATCGCGTTGCACGCACTATCGTCGGGCGTGAGCGAATCCGCATTCCGCATTCCGCATTCCGCAATCGTCTCCGGCGTCGACTGGCTCCTGGGCCTTCAGAACAGCAACGGCGGCATTCCCACGTTTTGCCGGGGCTGGACGAAGCTGCCCTTCGACAAGAGCACGCCCGACATTACGGCCCACGCCATCGCCGCCATGAGCGTTTGGCTGGACGCGCTGCCGGCTCCGCTGCGCGGCCGGACCGGCAAATCGATATCGAGAGCCTTGCGGTATATGCGTGACGCTCAGCGGACCGACGGCTCGTGGGTGCCGTTATGGTTTGGCAATCAACTCGCGCCGAGCCAGGAGAACCCGGTGTATGGGACAAGCCGGGCGATGACCCACCTGGTCAATTGCGGATTGCGGATTGCGGAATGCGGAGTGGATTTGGAGCAGCTTCATGCCATGCAGGAGCATGCGGCCGGGTGGCTCTTGAACGCACAGAATTCCGACGGAGGGTGGGGCGGCGCCGCCTCCGTCACATCATCTATCGAGGAGACAGCGCTGGCGGTCGATGCTCTCGCAACGGCTTTGCTTCATTCCGCACTCCGCACTCCGCATTCCGCACTCGAAGCGATACAGCGCGGCGCCGACTGGCTGATCGCGCACACGTACCTGGGCCACTCCACCCCCGCCTCCCCCATCGGCCTGTACTTCGCCCGGCTCTGGTACTTCGAAGAGTTGTATCCGCTCCTCTTCACCCTCTCCGCACTGAGCAAGGTCCTCAAGCTCTCCGCTTGTGCGTGAGCGCTGGGGGTCGGGAAGAACACAGGCCGGCCTCCACGGCCTGCTCCGTGAATTTGATGATGTCGTTCATCATTTGCACGGATTCACAGGGGAAGCGGCCGACGGCGCTCTCGGCCGAGAGCATGACGAAGTCCGTGCCGTCGAGGATGGCGTTGGCCACGTCGGTGGCTTCGGCCCGGGTGGGCCGGCTGTGCTCGGTCATGTGCTCGAGCATCTGCGTGGCCGTGATGACGAACTTGCCCGCGGCGTTGCACTTCCGGATGATCTGCTTCTGCACGATGGGGACTTCGTAGATCGGGATCGCGACGCCCATGTCCCCGCGGGCGATCATGATTCCATCGGCGGCAGCGATAATGGCATTGATGTTGCGGATCGCCTGGCGGCTCTCGACCTTCGCCACGATCTGGCAGTCGGGCAGGCTCGGCTTGATCAGCGCGGCGGCCTCTCGTACATCTTTCGCATCGCGTACGAATGACAGCGCGATGTAATCCACCTTGTGCTCGATGCCGAACTCAATGTCCGCCTTGTCCTTCTTGGTCAGGCCGTCGAAGTCGAGGTCCGCCCCGGGCATGTTGATGCCTTTTCTCTCCTTGAGGATGCCGCCTTCGACCACAACGGCCTTGAGGCTGCCCCCACTGACCTCTTTGACGCGCAGGGCAAGGTTCCCATCGTCGATATACACCATTTGCCCGGGCTTGATCCGGCTCAAGTCCCCGTGGTAATCGAAGGGGATCGTCTTGGGACCGTCCACCGCCGCCTCGTTCGTCAGCCAGACGGTGGAATGGTCCTTCAACTCGCGCGTCTCGGAGCCTTTGAACCGCCCGATGCGGATGCGAAATCCTTCGAGGTCCTGCATGATCTTGATCGCGCGCCGGTACTTCTTGTTGATCCGGCGGATCAGTTTAATCCGCTCGACATGCTCGTCACGGCTGCCGTGCGAGAAATTCAGCCGCACGACATCGAGGCCGGCCGTCACCATCTTGCGCAGTACGGTATAGCTGCCGCTGGCGGGCCCCAGCGTGGCGATGATCTTCGTTCTGGGCATAGTGCTCCTCACATGGAGGTCATGGCTTCGACTTCTTCGATGGTCTTGGGGATCGGCCGGCCAAGGACGCGGCAGCCGTCGGCGGTCACTACAATGTTGTCTTCAATCCGGATGCCGTGGAAATCCCGATACTCCTCGACCTTGTCGTAGTTGATGAACCGGCCGCACTTGTCTTCCGCTCGCCATTGGTCGATAAGCTGCGGGATGAAGTAGATGCCCGGCTCGACCGTGATGACGAAACCCGGCTCAATGGCTTTGGCCAGCCGCAGGTAGCGCCAGCCGAATTCCGGATTGCGCTTGATTGTGTCTGTATAGCCGACGTAGTCCTCGCCGAGCGCCTCCATGTCGTGCACGTCGAGTCCCATCATGTGACCGACGCCGCAGGGCAGAAACATCGTGTGCGCCCCCGCCGCCACCGCCTCCTCCGGGTCGCCCCGAATCAGTCCAAGTCCCTTGAGGCCTTCCATCAGAGCGACGGCGGCCAATCGGTGGACCTCGCGCCACTCGATTCCAGGCTTTGCCAAACCGAGGGCTTTCTGCTGCGCATCGAGCACGATGGAGTAGATCTCTCCCTGTCGCGGCGAGAACCGGCCGCCGATGGGAATGGTCCGCGTGATGTCACTGGCGTAGTGCAGCGGCGACTCGGCACCGGAGTCGTTGACGACGATATCGCCGGCCTTCAACACGTTGTCATAGTAGGGATTGTGCATCGTCTCGCCATGGGTGGAGAAGATGGCGGAATACGCCAACCGTACGCCATTGGATATCGCGATCCCCTCCATCGCCCCCGCCACTTCCCGCTCGACCACGCCCGGCCGAGCCATCTGCATCGCGGTGATGTGCATTTGCCGGGAGATATCGAGGGCCGCCTCGATCTGCTCGATCTCCTCCCCCGACTTGATCGATCTTTGCTGAACGACCGCCTTGATGAGCGCCGGCGAAGGTGCAGGAGGAGCCTTCGGGCTCCACAACTGATTGATCTTCCGGATGTTCTCTGCGCGGTATTGAGGGGGAAAGTGGATCGTCCTTCCCTGCCGGGCGGCCTCGTTCAGGACTTGCTGCAATTTATCGCTCGGAGCCGTCTGCGTCACACCCACGCGGCTGCATCTGTCGCGCAGCAGCGGCACAGGGCCCGTCCACACGATCTCTTCGACGGTCGGATCGTCGCCGAAGACACACTCCGTGCCCTCCTCGACATCGATCACAGCCGCCAAACCCGGCTGGTCCAGCCCAAAGAAATACAGGAACGTGCTGTCCTGCCGGAATGGATACGGGTTCGCCGCATAGTTCATCGGCGATTCCTCGTTGCCCGGCAGCAGAATGAGCCCTGATGAAACCTGGGCCTTGAGCCGTTCTCTCCTTTGGATGTAGGTTTCTCTGGCGAACATACGTCACTCGCAGGCCACAAGCAGCGACGGCTTTCTTTCGGTCAGCAGACTGCCGACAACCAGGCCAAGCACGGAGACCGTAATCGCCGGCAGCACCGCATCGAGCTCCGCCAGCCACTTGAACGAAGCACTGTCGCCGAAATTCACACTCGACCAGACCAACGCCGTCACAGTCCCGCCGACGATGGATGCGATGGCGCCGGTTGTTGTCGCTCGCTTCCAGAACAGCGCGGCTACCAGGCACGGCGTGATCGCCGCTCCGTAGATCGTGTACGCATACATGGCCCTGTGAAATATCGTGGTCGAACGGGCGAAGGACAGTGAAACAGCGTAAGCAACAACGCCAAGGAACAGCACCAGCAAACGGCTGAGGAGCACGGTCCTCCTATCCGACGCCTTCGGGTTGATGTAGTTCAGATAGACGTCGCGGATGAGACAAGTCGCCGGGATCAGAAGGAACGAGTCCGCGGTCGAGATGATGATGCCGACGATGGTGACCATGAAGAGCATGCCCAGGACAATCGGCATGTAATCCTTCGCGGCATAGATCAGGACATACTTGCCGACTGCGGCGTTCGGCATCAGGCTGGAGGCGATCCAGGCCTCCAGGATGATCAGGCTCTCGATCACCAGCACGGCGAACACCATGAACGTGACGGCGTTCTTGGCGCCCTGGCGCTCTTGCTCGCGAAGAACCGCTGATACTGATTGGCGTCGCCCATGATCAGCAGAAAGACCGGCAGCGTGTAGTTGATGATCTGGGCGGGACTGAAGACGCCCCAGAATTTCATGTGCTCGGACTTGCCCATGGCCGTGAAGCCGGCCTCCATGCCGCTCCAGCCACCGGCCTGGCCCCACAAGACGGGAAAGGCAAGGATGAGCGAGACGGTGATGATGATCCCCGTCACGATATCGGTGTAGGCGAGGCTCAAGAGGCCGGCGAGGACCGTATAGGTGATGATGAATACCGCCGCGATGATCGTCCCGATTTTCTCAGAGATAATCGGATTGCCGGCCTTGTCGGTCAGGATGGCGTTGAGGACGGCCCCAAGCGCGTTGAACTGGTAGCTGACGATGACCATGTACGCGAGCACCAGGGCCAGCACGGCCAGCAGTCGGGCGGTCTGGCCGTAGCGGGAGCCGATGATCTCGGGGACGGAATAGACCTCGTAGCTGCGGGCCCGCGGCGCGACCCGGGTCAGCAGGATCATGCCGATCACGCTGCCGATGGGCAGAATCAGGGCGGCCAGACCGCTCTCGTACGTCATGCCGGCGTTGCCCACGATCGAGCCCGTGCCGATCCAGGCCGCCAGCATCGTACAAACCAGGATCCACGGCGACAGCGACCGGCCCGCCACCGAGAAATCCGCCTGCGTCTTGACCTGGCGCGACTTGTAGATTCCGATTCCGGTCAGGACGAGAAGATAGGCTAAAACGGCAATCAGGTAAATCATGGGCTCACAAACTGCTCGACAAAATACTTTGGCGATAGCGGCCGGCCCGTGGCCCGGACGATCATCTCATTCCAGGAGTAGCGGGCGCCGGGGCCGAACACGTTTTCGCGCAGGTACCGACCTACGCGCTGGTCGCCAACATAGCTGAGACCCTCGTCCGATTCAAGCTTTAACACCTTGTGCACGATGTGATCGTGCAGTTGAGAGGCCAGCAATTCGCCGAGCATGTAGTTGTGATAATAGCACGGGGCGGTCGTGAAGTGCAGCTTGGAGAGCCAGCCCGCATCGGCCGCACCCGGCGGACGCCTGACTAGCTGATACTTCTCCACGAGGTCCCACCACAGGTTGTTCAAGTCCTGGTCCGGGTCGGCGTACAGGGCCTTCTCGAAGTGGTACATGACCAGTGCCCAGCGGACGAACAGGACCTGCTGGAAGCGCAGGTATCGCTCGCTGACCTGTCTGATTCTCGCCGTCTCTTCATCGGATAGATTGAGCATCTGCTGCATCCACGAGGCGTTGCGGCTAAGCCGGCCGAAGAACATCGCAATCGCCTCCGTGGTGAACGCATGCGCCGGCTCGCGCAGCAGCCACGGCTCGTTCGGATCGTGGTACCTGTCATAGACCGCATGGCCCAGCTCGTGCAGAAGCGTCTCCATCCATCGCTCCGTGTCCTGCAGGTTGGCGAGGACGCGAACGTCGCCGCTGCGATCCACGTCGTGGCTGAACGCGTGCGGATATTTGCCCTCACGATCATACAGATCGCTGCGTGCCAGGATGTCGTCAATGGGCAGGCCGACACTCGCGTAGTACCGTCGTGAAAGCTCCTTCACGTCCCGTCCCTTGTAGTACTGATCGAGGTCCAGCTCATAAACGAGCGGCGTCCGCTGAAAGAACGGATCGTGATAATGCCACGGCATGAGCTCCTCCGGCGTGATCCCGTAGCTCTTAGCGAGAATCCCATCGAGTTCTTTCTTCATCCCAAGGAAGGGCTTGCGGGTCAGTCGGTCCAGCTCGTCGAATATGCGGTCAAGCTCTTTCACATTCTGCTCGCCGGCGACGATGGTCATCGTGTGGAAGTTGTCGAAGCCAAGCCGCCGGGCCGCCTGGTTCCTCAGCCTGACGAGCCTCAGGAAATCCTCGACGATCACGTTGCCGACCTGCCTGCTGGCCCGCCACGCCGCCTCGCGTTTGCCGCAATCCGCGTCCGTCGTCAGGGTTGTGTAAATGTCGCTCATCGTGACCTTACGGCCATCGATCGTGGCTCGATAGTTGTTGTACGCCTCCTGCACCTGCGTATCGAGCTCCACGATCCCCTTGAGCAGGTCGGGCTCGACCTGGTTCTGAAGGTATGCGTAGTACAGCTTGTCTACCTGCCGAGCCAGCCGGGGGTCACGAATGCCGGATTTCCGCAGCGCCTTGACACGGGCGAACTCGTTCGGATCGCTGTAGATCCGTCGAATCTGCAACTGGAGCTGTGCGTACTCCTGGAACTTCTCCGCTTTGCCCGTGGTGGCCGCCTCCCAATACGTCAGATTCGCCCGCCTCGCCACCGGCTCGACCTTCGCCACGTGCTCCCGGACGATCCGGGCTCCCTCGTCCCGCCGGGAATCCACGGCGCAGCCTGCACACAGAACAAGCCACAACGTCACAGACCACGGGAACAGACGCTTTCTCATGCGGTACCTCTCATCGGCATCTTTGTTATTACGATGTCACCGGGCGCGATTATAGTGTCAAGCCGAGCGTCGTGGAAGCCTCGGCCGAGGAATTGCCGAACCGTGGGCAGTCGATCAGGGTATGGAGGCCGAAGATATCGTGGCGATCCGGTTGACAGTTCGCACGTGGGCAGCCATAATGCGGAGGCCGTGAGTGTCTCGGATGCAGTTTTGCCAGCCACCGGCAACACCGGCATGTTTGGGGTGTGGGTTCCGTAGATCCCGAGAGAGTGTAACCTCGGGCGACCGATCAGCAAGTGTAAGGACGAAGCGATGCCGAAGCGATCCAGACGATCTCGCAAGTCTCTCCACGTGGCTTTGGTGTACAACGCCGACGCGGGAATCATCCCGGACACGCCGGAAGATCGAGGCAGCACAGCGGATCTGAGGCACATGATCCGCGACATGGCTCGCGTGTTGAGATCGCTGGGGCATCAGGTCACCGTCGTGCCGTTGGCCCATGACCTCTTTGCGTTCCAGCGAAAATTGCGTCGCCTGAGCCCCGATGCGGTGTTCAATCAGTATGACGATGTCGTTCACGGTGCGCTCTACGAGATGCGATTCGCCGCAATGGTACGGATGATGGGCTTTCCGCTCACCGGCTCGTCCGCGCTGGCCCTGGGATTGAGCCGGTACAAACACATGTCCGCCAGTCTCCTCCACGGGACGGGGATTCCGATTCCGCCCTGCACGGAGCTGTTGGAGAGGGTGGGCGACGTGGACCGGTACGAGTGGCGGTTCCCTCTCATCGTTCAGCCCAGCCAGGAGCACGCGGGCATCGGCCTGGATCGGGATTCGATCGTGCAATCGAAGAAAGCCCTGCGCGAGCAGGTGCGTCGGATCGTGCAGACGTACAGCCAGCCGGCGCTGGCCCAGCTCTTTCTGCCCGGGCGTGAATTCAACGTGGGCATCGTGGGCGGCAAACGCGCCCGGGTGATGCCTCTGGCCGAGGTCAACTATGAAGAGCTGCCTTCGGATATCCCGCCGATCATGTCGTACGCCGCTAAGTGGATCGAGACGTCCGTGGAATACAAGAAGACCTCGGTGATCTGTCCGGCGGCCGTGGAGCCCGAGCTGGCTCGCCAGGTCAGCGACATTGCCCTGCGTGCCTGGCGAGCGGTCGGCGCCTGGGGCTACGGCCGCGTCGATATCCGGCTCGACGAGACCGGCCAGCCACGGGTCCTGGAGGTCAACTGCAACGCTTCGCTGGAGGAAGGCGTGGCCCTGGCGCGATCCGCCGACAGGGCCGGTATCAGCTACGCGCAATTGATCCAGATGATTCTCGACGCCGCCCTGGAAGGCCCCCCCTACGACGTGAGCATCCCCATGCTGCTTTAGCCCGTTCTGCCATACTTTCCGGCCTGACGACGGTAATGTTCGGCCAGAGGCATGGTCAATTCACGGACCGGGTTGACGAGTCTTCCTCGCCTGCATCGGGGCTCCTGGCCGCAGATCTTCCGCATCAGGCGATCTACGTACCGCAGCTTCTCGATGACCGGCCAGCCACGGTACTTGCGGCGCCAGCCGGAACGCGGGGTCAGCCAGACGGCAAAGGTCTCCGCGAAATCCTCGTCCGGGTGCTTCTGCGCATACGTGTACCGATAGGGGCAACTGCAAATGTGCCGAACGAATCTCCGGCTCCATGGATTCGGGTGAAAGACGTCCCGGTAGGGCTTGGAGAATGGACCGAAGACCTCCTTCCAGCCCGGCTGCTCCCACAGCCGGAACGCATAGTTGATCGCGTGCCCGGTCTCATGCCGCAGCAGTTGCATGATCGTCTGGACGTCTTCCAGGCAGCCCGTCTGCTCTTCCTCGATGCGTCCGAGCGGAGCGCTGGCCAGGTAGAAGGGAATGCCAATGGTTGGCACCCTGTCCGGGCAGCCCCAGGTATCGGTCAGGTAGAAGGCAGGTGCATAATCCAGCCCCTTGGCGGCTAACTCCTGCCTGAGTTGCCGAATACATGGTTCAACGGGCGATCCCTCGATCCGAAGCCCGAGGTTGCATATGCGTCTTGCCAGCAGCCTTCGCCGAACAGTTTCCCAGTCCCCGGATTGGGTCCACGGCTGGTTCGATACGTGTTGTCTTCTGCCGCCCGCCGCAGCCATCTGTTACTTCCCCGCTCTTCTCATACACCCTGTGCAAATACCCCAGAGTCCAGAAACTATGCAATGCCGGCAGGAGATAAGCCCGCCGACCTCTGATATGCTACCTCATCCGAGGGAAGGATTTCAAGGGAATCTGCGGCATTTGTGCGCAAGTCATTGCCCCACAAAGCTTTACGCACACAACCCGGCGGACAGCCCCCTAAAACGCTTTCTGCTCGGTGCGGGCGATGATCTCGTTTTGGAGGTCTTGACCGAGATCGACGAAATAGTCGCTGTAGCCGGCGACGCGAACGATCAGGTTCTGGTACTCCTCGGGTTTGGCCTGAGCCTTGCGCAGGGTTTCTGCGTCCACGACGTTGAACTGGATGTGGTGGCCGTCGAGGCGGAAGTATGCGCGGATCAGGTCCTTGAGGTTTTCGAGACCGTCGTCGCCTTCGAGGACCTGGGGGTTGAACTTCATGTTGAGCAGCGTGCCGCCAGTGCGGCCTTGATCCATCTTGGCGGCGGACTTGAGGACCGCGGTCGGGCCCTGGCGGTCCGCGCCCTGGACCGGAGAGATGCCCTCGGACAAGGGCAGGCCCGCCTTGCGGCCGTCGGGGGTGGCGCCCATGACGGAGCCGAAGTACACGTGGACGGTGGTCGGCAGCAGATTGATGCGGTATCGGCCGCCTCTCATCGTGGGCCGGCCGTCCACCGCCTGGAAATACGTCTCGAAGACCGCCCGCATCACGTCATCGGCGTAATCGTCGTCGTTGCCGTACTTGGGAGTCCTCTGCCGCAGCGTCTGGTAGAGCCCTTCATAGCCCTCGAAATCCGATCGAAGAGCAGACAGCAGTTCCGCCATGGAAATCGTCTTCTTGCCGAAGACATGGTACTTGATGGCAGTCAGCGCATCTGTGATCGTGCCCAGGCCGACGCCCTGGATGTAGTTCGTATTGTAGCGGGCGCCGCCGTCGTGGTAATCCCGGCCCTGAGCGATGCAATCGTCGATCAGGACCGAGAGGAACGGGGCGGGCATGCAGGTCGCGTACAGGCGCTCGATGATATTGTTGCCCCGCATCTTCACATCGATCAGGTAATTGAGCTGCCGGCGGTAGGCCTCGAAGAGCTGCTCGAATGTCCCGAATTGCGTGGGCTCGCCCGTCTCGAGGCCGATCCTTTTGCCCGTCCTCGGATCGATGCCGTTGTTCAGGGTCAATTCCAGCACCTTGGGCAGATTGAAGTAGCCGGTCAGGATGTAGGCTTCCTTGCCGAACGCGCCGACTTCGACGCAGCCGCTGGAGCCGCCGTTGCGGGCATCGGCGATGGACTTGCCCATGCGGATCAGCTCCTGCACGATCAGGTCGCAGTTGAAGACGGAGGGCTGGCCGAAGCCGGTGCGGATGATCCGGGCCGCACGCCTGATGAACTGGTCGGGATTCTTCTTGCTGACCTGGATGGACGAGCTGGGCTGCACCAGCCGCATCTCCTCGATCACATCGAGGACGAGATACGTCACGTCGTTGACGCCGTCGGAGCCGTCCTCCTTCATGCCGCCGCTGTTGATCTGGGCGAAGTCGGTATACGTGCCGCTCTCGGCGGCGGTGACGCCGACCTTCGGCGGGGCCGGCTGATTGTTGAACTTGATCCAGAAGCACTGCAGAAGCTCCCTGGCCTGGTCGGCTGTCAGCGTCCCGTCTTCGAGTCCCTTTTTGTAGAATGGGTACAGGTGCTGGTCCAGCCGGCCCGGACAGAACGAGTCCCACGGATTCATCTCCGTCGTCACGCCCAAGTGTACGAACCAGTAGTACTGCAGAGCCTCCCAGAAGTCGCGCGGGGCATGAGCGGGGACATGCGAGCAGACCTCGGCGATCCGCTCCAACTCGGCCTTGCGCTGCGGGTCCGACTCGCGCGCCGCCAGGTCCCTGGCCTTCTCCGCGTGGCGCTCCGCAAAGCGGATCATGGCTTTCACGCAGATGAGCATGGCCTGCAGCTCCTGCTGCTTCGCGAAGGCCTGCGGATCGTTGAAGAAATCCAGGCCCTGGAGGCTGTTCTGGATGTCCTGCATGAAGTCGAGCATGCCTTTACGATAGATCTTGTTGTCGAGAACGGTGTGGCCGGGCGAGCGCTGCTCCATGAACTCGGTGAACATCCCCGCCTCGTACGCATGATGCCAGGGCTCGTCCATCGCCCGGAATATCTTCTCCCGCATGGTCTTGCCGGACCAGAAGGGAATGATCTTCTCACGGTACACCCGGCGGACGTCCTCCGAAACAGCGAACGGGATCTTCTCACGATCGTTGAGGATCTGCAGGTCCTGCAGGCTGTGACAGCATAGCTCGGGATAAGTCGGGGTCGCCTTGGGCGCGGGGCCTTTTTCGCCAATAATGAGCTCGCCCTCATTGATGCAGATCGTCTTGTGCTCCATCAGGTACTTGAAGGCCAGCGCCCGGCAGACCGGCACCGACTCGCGCAAGGGGACATCGCTCTGGTAGAAGGCGGTGATCAGTTCCGCCCGCTCGGAAGAAATGCACGGCCTGGCCTCGATACTCTGCCGCCGCAGTCTCGCCACTCGCTCGTTCATCATCTTACCCGCCTATCTTGACCTCGAATCCATACCCCCTGAGGATCTCTGCAATCTCTGACATTATACCATCATCGGGAGTCTGGCCCTGCATCAAATCGACCTCACCCGTCAGGCGCACGGCCTTTTCCAGGCCGCCGCGGTTGTAGGGCAGAATATCCACCCTGCGTACGGTCTTCAGCGACTGCACGAACCGGGCGGTCTGTTCGATGTTGTGCCGGCCGCCGTTGAAGCCCGGGATGATCGGGATCCGGACGTGAATCTCTCGTGCGACAGCGGACAACATGCGGATATTGCTCAGAATCCGCTCGTTGCCCACGCCGGTAAACTGCTTGTGCAGCTCGCAGTCCATATGCTTGATGTCGCAGAGGAACAAGTCAGCCATCTCGCCGACGCGTTGGATCATCTGCGGGTCGGCGTGGCACGTCGTATCGACGGCCGTACGAATCCCCTCCGCCCGACAGGCGGACAGCAGCGAAAGCAGGAACACCGGCTGCATCAGCGGCTCGCCGCCGGAGAACGTCACGCCCCCGCCCGACTGGTCGTAGAAGATCGTGTCCTTCTTCACCTGCGCCATCACCTCGGCCACCGTCATTCTCTGTCCGATGATCTCCCGTGCCACCGCGGAGCACGCGTCGATACACGCGCCGCACAAGGTGCATCTTTCCGGGTCCGTCACCGGTCCACGTTCGAGAATGGATACGGCGTTTCGCGGGCAGAGTTCGGCGCACCGGCCGCAGCGAACGCAGCGACTCGGACGCAGGCTCATTTCCGGCGTGGGGTTCCAGCTCTCGGGATTGTGGCACCACCGGCAGCGCAGCGGACAGCCCTTGAAGAAGACGGTCGTGCGAATCCCCGGCCCATCATGGATCGCGTACTTCTTGACGTCGAACACGCACCCGGACACAGCCTCCTCCCGGCCCGCCTGCGATGTCCCCTGCTGATTGCGAATGCGTGGTTCTCTTGTGTCTGCCACTTCTATTTGTCCAACGGAACACGAAAATCCTTGCCCACGTTCAGGATACCGAAAACACCGCCAAAACGCAAGCTGCGAGCTTTACCCGCGGCCTCTGGGGGATTACCATAGTTGCCGGCCGGATGAAGGCGCCGGTGATTGCAAGAGAGATTCGAGGGGCATGCCATGAAAACGTACGGACTGTTCGGAATGCTGATCCTGGTCCTGGGCTGGGGGACCATCACGACAATGGCGAACGATGGTACGGCCTCGCAAGCGGCGGTGGTGAGTGCAGAGTTGATTTTTCCCTTGGAAGCACCGCCGACACCGGGCTGCCACGCATCCACAATCGTCGAGACGCGCGACGGCCGACTGCTGGCGGCCTGGTTCGCCGGCACCGATGAGGGCGAAAGCGACGTGGGAATCTGGGTTTCCCACTTGGACAAGGGGGCATGGGCGAAGCCCGTAGAGGTGGCCAATGGCGTCATGTCACCGCAGAAGCGGTTCCCCTGCTGGAACCCGGTGCTCTTTCAGCCGAAAAAGGGCCCGCTCGTCCTGTTCTTCAAGGTCGGGCCGAGCCCCTCGCAATGGTGGGGCGAGATGATTACATCGAGGGACAACGGCAAGACCTGGCAGAATCGCAAGCGCCTTGACCCGCAGGTCGTGGGGCCGATCAAGGATAAACCCGTCCAACTTCGCGACGGCCGGATTCTCTGCCCGTCGAGCAGCGAGAACGCCGGCTGGCGAATCCATCTCGAAGTCACGAAGGACCTGGAGAACTGGACCGTCATCGGTCCCCTCAACGACCCCGCGAAGATCGGCGTGATTCAGCCGACGATCCTGCAGTACCCCGGCGGCCGGCTCCAGATGCTCTGCCGCACGCGGGGCACGGGCTTCATCAGCCAGTGCTGGTCGAAGGACGGCGGCAGGACCTGGGACGAGCTGACCGCCACGGAGCTGCAGAATCCGAACTCGGGAATCGACGCCGTGACATTACGCGACGGCCGGCAACTGCTCGTGTTCAACAACACGCCGAAAGGCCGCACGCCCCTGAACGTCGCCCTCTCCTCCGACGGCAAGCAGTGGAAAGTCGTCTCGACGCTCGAAGATCAGCCCGGCGAGTACTCCTACCCCGCCGTGATCCAGGCCAAAGACGGCCGCGTCCACATCACCTACACCTACCAGCGCAAAAGCATCAAGCACGTGGTCCTGGACCCCAAGAAGCTCTGAGCCCAGTCGAATGGGCCGCCAATCCGCAATCCACAATCATGCCACCCCGGACCCCGATCCGCGGCCGAAATCCGCAATCCGATACTCCTGCCGCTGCCCTCCGAATCGAGCATGGCGACCACGGAATTCGATTTTCCTCTTTACAATCAAGGATCGATGACCCATAATCAATGGTGGATTGGATGGGTCCCAACCGCCCCCAAGAGGAACGTGAGGCGATGACGCAGGCCCGTTGTAGATTATGGATGGCGAGAAAGAATACGGGACACCTTTAGTTGTACCCACAGGGGTCGCACGCGATGTATCTCTCAAAAGTGACCATTGAGAACTTCCGATGCTTTGGCGAGGGCGATGATCGCTTTGTACTCACCCTGACACAGGGACTGACTGCACTGGTAGGTGAGAACGAGGCGGGTAAGACCGCCGTGATAGACGCACTGCGCTTGGCTCTGGGAACAACGGACCAGGAGTGGTATCGGCTGGATGACTGTGACTTTCATGAGACAAGAAAATCCGCCAAGGAAGAATCCGAGAATAACCACAATACCCGAAACCAGAAGGAAGGCGGCGCCACCGTCATAATCGTCTGTAAATTTGAGGGTTTGAACGCACGAGACAAGAGGACCTTCGTGGAATATCTGACGTATGGCGAAAGGGACGATGACAAGCCTGTTCTCTATATCAACTGGACGGCTACAGATACCGGACAACAATACAAGGGACGTCCGTATCGTCGTGTTGAGGTTCATTCAGGAAAAGACGGGAACGGTCCAAGCGTTGCCCCAGAGGCACGAGAGTTGTTGCGTGCCACCTATCTTCGGCCTTTGCGAGATGCCGACCAGGCTCTAAGTGCTGGCCGAGGCTCACGTCTGTCGCAGATCCTCCAAAACACGCTTCAGGTCACACGCACGGGGCACAAATATGATCCTGGCATTGCCTATGATCAGGAGAAACTGAAAGAATTGAATATCCTCGGCATAGGCGACCTTGCCAACGCTTTGCTCAAGCAGCACAAAGGGGTCATCGCGGCACGCGGCAAGGTTGACGAATACCTCAAGAGTCTGTCATTTCATGCGGATGACCTTAAGAGCAATATTGAGGTCAGTGGTGCCGACGCTAAAGAGGAAGTACGTCTGCGGCAGTTGTTGGAGAAACTTGATCTCAATCTTGATGTTTTGGGGAATGCTGGCTTGGGCTCCAACAACCTGCTGTTTATTGCCTGCGAGCTGCTTCTCGTTGCTGGGGAGAACGAGGGCAACAAAATGCTTCTAGTGGAAGAACCCGAAGCCCATATCCACGCCCAGCGCCAATTGCAGGTGATGCAGTTCATGGAACAGCAAGCAAAGGAAAAGAACATTCAAATCATCATAACCACGCATAGCCCCAACCTCGCCTCTGCTATTGACCTCAATAACATAGTGATGATACGTAACGGTCGCGCGTTCTCAATGGCTGAGGGGCAAACGGAACTGGAGCCTTCCGATTATCGATTCTTGGAACGCTTCCTTGATGTGACCAAGGCCAACCTGTTCTTCGCACGCGGCGTAATGATCGTGGAGGGTGACGCAGAGAACATCCTGATTCCAACACTGGCCAGTCTTATCGAGCGAGACTTTACCGAGCATGGTGTATCCATTGTCAACGTCGGGGGTACAGGCCTGCACCGTTACGCCAAGATCTTTCGACGAAAGGGCGTTGCGGACGACGATAGGAACAGACAACTCGATGTTCCAGTCGCCTGCGTGACAGATATGGACGTCATGCCAAATTGTGCGCCGGTGATCATTGGCAGCGTCAAAGAAGGCGATGATTGGCCGCAAATTAACAAGCGTCGGTGGAGAGCAAAGAAGGACATTGGCGATGAGAAGGCTTTGCAGGATCATCGTGAGAAAAAGAGGGCTAAAGCTGCTGGTCAGTATGTGAAGACATTCGTGTCAGATCAGTGGACATTGGAGTATGATCTTTCCCTTGGTCCAAAGGGCGAAAATGGGGTTTTCCCCGGTGGCTTGGCTGAGGACGTATTCATTGCTGCCTGCCTTGCTGATGATGATGATGCGATCAATGCCGGAACGAAAGAGATTGCCAATGTCGAACAGGCAGCAATTGCGAAATTCGCTTCCTTGAAGGGAGCCACCGAGGCCAAAGACGGGTGCACAACCGAGGAAGTGCTCGCTTCGAGTGTCTGTGCCAAATTTGTGAATGCGCGCGTCTCCAAGGCCGTCGCGGCTCAATACTTGGCAGATCGGCTATCAAGCAAATGCGGAGAAGGTAAGTTGACACCTGCTGATCTGCGGACGCGTCTCCCCAAGTATCTGGTTGAGGGAATTGACTATGTAACCAGCGTAACGAAGAGAGAAGGCGGAGTGTCGGGTGAGAGCACGGCAAATGAATGATGACCCTCCATTTCAACCTCCCGGGATAACGGATGATGATATTCGCTGGGCATCAAGCCTTCTGGGATTGAAGCAAGACGCATTCTATGGGGAGGATGGGAAAGATCCACGGCAGGATGTCCTCAAATGCATGGAGACAATTGATGTCGCGGCTTGCCCAGGCAGCGGAAAGACAACGCTTTTGGTGGCCAAGCTCGCAATCTTGGCCAAGAAGTGGGCCTACCGTACCCATGGTGTCTGCGTGCTTTCACACACTAATGTCGCTCGGCATGAGATTGAGAGGCGTCTGGGCAATACTGCTGTCGGGGAACGTCTGCTCTGTTATCCACATTTCATTGGGACGATCCATGGCTTTGTGAACGAGTTCTTGGCTATTCCATGGCTACGGTCTATAGGCTATCCCATAAAAATGATCGACGATGAGATATGCCAGAATAAACGCTGGAGTGCTCTGCCATCTGTAACCAGGAGTGCCCTTGAGAACCAATGGATACGCACCTTCACTGTTATCTATCAAATCTTCTGATTTCAACGTTGGGGAAGTTCGTTGGGGAAGGACACGCAGCACGATCAGCACGAGCACACCGACGTATATGGCTATTCGGGATGTGTGTCAACGGTCCACTGCTGAGGGGTACTTCTGCTACGATGAGATGTTTGTGTGGGCAAACGACCTGATTGAAAAGCTGCCCAGCATCGTATGTGTCATCCGCGACCGGTTCCCTCTCCTGTTCATCGACGAGGCCCAGGACAATAGCGAAGAGCAATCCTCAATCCTGCATCATGTCTTCATGGAAGGGGGAATTGCTGTGATTCGACAGCGTTTTGGCGATGAAAACCAAGCGATCTTCGATTTCGTGGGGGCCAAGGAGGCAGCCAACCACAAATTCCCGGAGGGGAGTATCAAGAGCCTCCCCAACAGTCATCGTTTTGGGAAGAACACTGCGAGACTGGCTGATCCACTGGGCACCTGTCCTATTCCTGAGGGACTGAAGGGGCAGGGACCGAAGAATCCCCTCGCTTCTGGTGGGACCGAGGGCCAGCATACAGTTTTTCTGTTTGACGAAGGTAGTATAACCAGAGTCTTAGATGCATACGGTGATCTATTGATCGACACCTTTTCCGGGCAGGAGTTGCGCGAAGGAACGTTCATTGCTGTTGGTCAAAGGCACAGACCGCCCGATACCTCAGAAGACAGGAAGTTTCCGCATTGTATCCGTGACTACTGGTCTGGATATGATCCGGAACTGGTGAGCCGAGACCCACAACCATCGACGTTTGTGCAGTACGTCTTTGCTGGTGTCGAAAGGGCAAGGGTGGCTGGTGAAACCTATTCGGGGGTTGACAAGATTGCAGAGGGAATCCTTCGGTTGGCTCGCATGGCAGAAAGCCAGTCAGCCATTCCCTATGGCAGACAATGCCATCGACGTGTCCTGCGCCTCTTGGAGAAGAACCTCGCCGTTCAAGGATACTACAAGGTTCTGGTTTCCAGATTCCTCGTGAAACGAAAGCCTCTGAGCAAAGGGGAATGGGAGAATCGCTGGTGTGATGTCGTAAAACGTGTCGCTGAAGCAATTGCCGAGGCTTCATTGTCATCTGTGGAGGCTCAAGAATTCTTGTCATGGAACAAGATATCGGTTCTCAACGGCACCATCGTCTCAAGGCCAGGAGGGCACGGACAACACCTACAGCTATTCAAGAGATGCCAAGAAGGTTGGTATCAAGGTCGGTTCGATTCATTCCGTCAAGGGTGAGAACCCACACAGCGATTCTGCTGTTGGAGACCTACTGGAGAGACCGAAAGGGGCGGCACAACATGGAATTGCTCCTTCCCTGGTTCGAAGGTACGAAATCCGGGGCAGGAAGCGAGGGACCAGAGCAAAAGACCCGCCTCAAAACTCATTACGTCGCCATGACCCGCCCAACGCACTTACTGTGTTTGGCGATGCAGAAAAGCAGTTTGCAGGGCAAGAACACCAATTCGGCCACCGAGATAATAGAGAAGCTCCAATCTCGCGGCTGGGACATCCGCGATCTAACGCAGAACTTCGAGGCGCAGCCTCTGTCAGGCCTTACCGCGTGAGCGAACTCATCTGCTGAACGGACTGCGGTCGAGGACGGTGTTTCGGATGAAGTCGGCGGAAAGGGCGTATCTCGTAGCTCGTCAATTGCACCTCGAATGAGTTGCATCTTCTCTGCGAGCCTTTGCGAGCCCTACGGTTACCGATCTGGATTCCCGCCCCCGATCAGGTCGAGGGCAGGCTCTTCGCGGGAATGACATAGCGGCGGCCTGCCGCCCAGTTCTCAGGAGCAATGCCCCGCCGTGCCACTCACTCGGCCTTGACCAGCCAGATGTTGCGGTACTGGATGGGGTGGCCGTGGTCCTGGATCTGGATGGGACCGGTCGTTTTCTGGTCCGCTTTCGGATCGGCTGTCCCCCGGCGAATCTCGACGTTGTCGTGAATCTTGACCCCGTTGTGAATGACGGTGATGCGTGCGCCTTCCTTGACAGTCCCGTCGGCATTGAGCCGGGGAACGCGGAACTCGACGTCATACGTCTGCCAGGTCTCGGGCGGCAGCGAGGCGTTGACGTCGGGGCGTTTGATGCTGTAGAGGCTGCCGCAATCGCCGGAGGTGTGGACCAGGCCGAAGGAATCGAGGACCTGGACCTCGTACGTGTCGTTCAGGAATACGCCGCTATTGGCCCGGCCCTGCCCGCGATTACCCGGCTCCAGGGGCAGCCAGAATTCCAGGTGCAGACGCTTGATGTCCCCGAACTTCTCCTTTGTCGTGCTGGAGCCCTGCCGGACCCGCATCGCGCCATTGTCCAAGGGCTCCCAGTTCTGATTGGTCCAGGCGCTCAGGTCCGGCTTGACGCCCTTCTTGTACGGCAGCAGCACGACCGCGCCGGCCGGCGGCTCCAAGCCTTCATTGGGGCTCTTGCGCACGATCTTGTCCAGCTCGAAATGCTGCCCGTACTCGCTTTCGACGGAGAGATGTGCACCCCGGATCCCGCCATGCCATCGATAGCCGCCGCTGGGATAGGAGATATCCACGCCCTGGCCCTGCAGGTTGCCATAGACCTCGATGCGAGCCCCCTGTCGGTCGCGCTCGGTGCTGACGGCTTCAATGACGATCCGCCAGTCGTGCTCGCTCTCGGCGACGACAACCGCCGTGGCGGGCACTTGCGTTACGCTGTCGGCATAGAATGTCCCCGTGTACTCGCCCATGAACGGATCGGCCAGAGCCCCGGATGTCATCAAAGCCACGAGTGCCGAGAGAAGAATGAATCGTCCGCACAAATGTGTTGCCATCGTTAACCTCCTTTATGCCTGAGAACCACGTGATTCGACAAGCCATTATCCTACCGCTGCGAGCACGCCCGTCAAGGCTGACCTCTGCGTAGGTCGTGCGTCCTCGCACGACCTTGGGCGAGCGGGGACGCTCGCCCTACTTCAGTCACGGCGTCGGGCTTCGGAAGGCGTAGAGGCTCCTCATGGTGGTGATGTAGAGCGTACCGTTGGCGGCGACGGGGCTGGCGTCTATGGGACTGTCCAGCCTGACGGAGCACAGGACCTGTTTTTCCTTGCTCGCGGCGAAGACCCAGAGTTGTCCCCGCCGGGTGCCGATATAGACCTTGCCGTCGGCCACGAGGGTCGAGGCCCAGATTTCGCCCTCGCAATCGTGGGTCCAGTAGGGCTTGCCCGTCTCGGCGTCCACGCAGTGCACGTAGCGGCCGCAGTCGGCGACGAACGCCAGCCCATTCCAGATCGATGGCGTAGAGCAGCAGTGCTCGTTCACAGGGTACGACCAGAGCAGGCCGGTCTTGGTGATGTCGCCGGTCCCGGTCGCGTCGATACATTGGAGCCACGCCTTCTCCTTGCCCCACCAGATATCCCCGCCGACGGTGACGTACAGGCGGTTCTTATAGAACACCGGCATGCTCTTGACATTGCTGGGGCTCTCCTGGCGGTTGCGGATGTAGTCGTGGATATTCTCCTTGGGCGCGGTCGGGTCGCAGTCGAATCGCCAGACCAGTTTGAGCTTTGGCACGGTGCCTTTCGGGGGCACGGCGGTCACGGGCTCGAAGGCGTAGCAGACGCCATCGCCGCCGCAGAAGAAGACGAGCGTTCTGCCGTTCACCTCGCCGAGCGCGGGCGACGACCAGGTGGAATGAAAGATCTTGTGTCCGATGCCTTCACTCTCGCGGGCGACGAGCTGACCTGTGGCCTTGTCGAGCACGATCAGGCTCGGGGCGTCGGGAGAGCGGATCTCCTTATGCGAGCCGTGCAGGCCGCTGCTCGTATTGACGTAGAGGAACTGCCCATGAATCAAGATTGAACCGTGAGCACCGTCATGCGGATAGACGCCGCACTCGATGGGGACGTCAAAGAGCCAAAGGATATCGGCATCCGTGCCTGTAGGTTCCAGGGGCTTGGCGTCCGGCGGGACCATGTGCCGGCCCTCGTCCTGGTAGGGTCCGTCGTTGCCGTTAGCCATACCGTCGAGGTCGAGGCAGACCACCTCGCCCCGGTTGGTGACCATATAGACGCGGTCCCCCTCCACGGTCGCCGGCGACACCATGCCGACCTGGGGCCAATCCTTGTAGATGTCGTCGGAGAGCTTGGGGGCGGTCAACTGCCAGCAGAAGCTGCCGTCCTTCTCATTGAAGCACATGAGCACGCCCCGATCGCCCTGGTTGCGCGGGTCGCGGGGCACGTCGTTGTTCGTGCCGATCAGCACCTTACCGCCAGAGATCACGGGCGTGGACCAGGTCTGGGTCCCGAGCTTGGCTACCCACTTGACGCCCGAGGCATTCGCCGGGTCGATCTTCGCGGGCAATCCCTTCTCCGGCGACACCATATTGCGGGAGAACCGCTCGCCCCATTGCGGCCGGTCCTCGCCGCAGGCAATCGCCACCACAAGTAGAGGAATGGCTGCATAGCTTATGCATCGCTGGGGAAGCTCGCGTACAGAGGTCATGTCTACTCCGGCTAAAGATGTCTGATCGTGTGACAATCCTATTGAGACGCGATTGTACAGCATCGCCGCCAAGATGACAAGCCAACGCGCGAATGCAGCCGGATACCGCTGCCTGAGTGTGCAACAGAAAACAGCGATCGAGGGGCAAGCGGCGGGTGGCCGCGGCCACCCATCCTCAATACCCTGAAATCCTGTAGACATCCTTGGCTGGGTGTGGTCGGAATTCGGTGGCGGCGTGTGGCCGCCGTGTGCGGACTGCGCCTCTTTCGTCCCTTACGGGACTGGCTTTTGTCCTCGGCCCCGGTTCCCCAGCGATCAATCGCTGGGCTATTCTCTATCGCCCTCCGGGCTTGAACTGCGCCCGGACGGGTTGATCATTATCCCGCAGGCGTTGCGGCTATTGGCTATCGCCCTGCGGGCTTGGACTTCGCTCCAGTCCTCTTGCGTCGGCCCGTCCGCCCCACGGGGGCGATCGACACTAGCCCACCGTTTCAACGGTGGGTACGATAGTCAATCCTATCTCAAAGCCCCGTAGGGGCGAAAGAAGACTGGGCTGCGCTCTTGTGTCGGCTGGAATCCGAATCCGCCACCGTATGCCGACCGCACCCTCCTTGGCTGGCCCCCACCGTTTCCGATTGCCTTCTGCGGCGGTTTCCGCCATAATGCGCACGTGGCTGGTTGCGAAGAAAGACATGTTGAGCCCGCAAACGGTGCTCGCCCGCGTTGCTCCACGGACCTTTCTGCCGCGGTCGTGGCTGTCCTGGCGGGGCTGATCGCGGCCTGGGTGGCGGCCGGCTCGGCGGGTCTGCTGGCGCATCCATTACGCCGGGCGTTGACGCTGCTGTTCCTGATTGTCGCCGTCCTCGTGCGATGGCCGATTGGAGGCGTCAGGCCGAGAGCAGTGCCGGCGATTCTGCCGCTGATTCTCGGCGCGGCCGTTGGCATGATCGCGTTATCCCCACCTGCGGCGAACACGATGGCCGTGGCTGTGGTCCTGGCGTTCCTCGCCTTCGTATCGGCCGGACGCAGCAAGGATGTTCTCCTGGCATCATCGGCCGCGGTCGCCGTATTTGGCATCTATCGTTTCGCCGTCACGTCGATCCCGTGGCTCTGGCTTGCGGCGGACTTCATCGGCAGGAGTCTCGGAGCCGCAACAGGCTGGATCACCGGCCGGCCGCTCTGGACCGGCTCCGCGTTTGCAGGTCTCGATTTTCTGATTCTCACGAGCGCCGTCTGGGCGATTTACTTGCCCTGCACGAGAACCGCCGCGTGTGGCCCGAGCGATCTACGGCTTTCTTGCCATCTTCGGCGGGCATCTGGTCTACCTTGTTCTTCTGTCTTATGTCCCCGATTTCCTGGCGGCCTTCCCCCAGCCCGCTGCCGGCGCCAACGAGTCGAGTCCCCTCCTGCAATTCATTCACAAAGCGGTCCCGTGGAATCTTCCCGCGATCGCATGCGGCATTCACGCGCTGATCATCGCGGCCATGTTCCGCTGGTCGGCGCGGGCGGGCGAGAGTGACGAAAACACACAAGCCGTAGAGCATGCTTACGCAAGCGTAAGCATGGCACCCGATGCCGGGTCGCGCCGTCGCCTCGCACTCGCGCTGGCGGCGGTCCTTGCGGCGGTGCTGCTGCCTTTTGTGGCCACGTTCGCGCCCGGCCGGCTGGACCTGCAGGGCAAGAAGATCGTCTTCTACGAGAAGGGATTTCTCAACTGGCTCAAGCCGACGCATGACTCGTATGGCAGGCTGTCGAGCGGCATGTACGGAATGCTCCCGGTTCTGATGGAGAGCCTCGGAGCCAAGTGCCTCATCTCGCCCGACCTTTCCGACGCGGATGTAAATGACGCCGATGTCCTCGTGCTCATCTTCCCCGACGACCCGTGGCGGGAGGGCCAGGTGGAGCGCATCCACAATTTCGTCCGTCGCGGCGGCTCGCTGCTCGTGCTCGGCGAACACACGACCTGCGATCCCAACGGCAGCAATCGGTTCAACGAGATTCTGGCCCCGACGGCCATGCGAGTCCGGTTCGATTCCGCCACGTTCGCCGTCGGCGGCTGGCTGCAATCGTACGAGGTCCTCAACCACCCCGCGACGGCAGGCATCGCCGATGACCAGAACCAGTTCGGCGTAGTCATCGGGGCGTCGGTCATCGCCCACTGGCCCGCCCGGCCGCTTCTGATCGGACGATGGGGCTGGACCGACGACGGTGACGAGGCCAGCGAAAGGGGCATGATGGGCAATGACCGGTACGACCCCGGCGAGAAGCTCGGCGACGTCCTGCTGGCCGCCGAGCAGCCGTTGGGGAAGGGCCGGGTCATGACATTTGGCGATACCTCCGGCCTGACCAACGCCATCAGTGTCTCATCCTATCAGTTCACCTCGCGACTGTTTGCCTATCTCGCCAACGGCGCCGTAAGCACGCACGCGGCCTGGCGACAGGTCCTCGCCTTGCTTGCAGGCGCGAGTCTCATGGTCCTCGTGAGCCGCCGGCCCGGACCCTGGAAGGCATCTCTCGTGGCCATCGGCCTGACCGTCTCACTCGTCGCATGCACCCTCGCAAATCAAGGAAAGGCGAATCTTCTGCCCGACGGCCGCCGCAGCAAGCCCAACAATCTGGCCTACATCGACACATCGCACGTCGAGGCGTACAGCAGCGAATCGTGGCGGCCGGAGGGGATCGGAGGACTTGCCCTGACGCTCATGCGAAACGGCTACCTGACGCTCGATCTGCCCGAGTTCACACCCGAACGGCTCGAACGTGCGGGTCTGCTGATCTCCATCGCACCGGCCCGCGCCTTCTCGCCGCAAGAGGTCGAGACGGCAAAAGCTTTCGTGAGCAATGGCGGCACTCTCCTCCTGACGACTGGATACGAGCAGCGAACGCCCTGCGAAGCGATGCTGAATGCCTTCGGATTGCGGGTGGGTTCGCCGCAGAACAGCTCGCTCGAACCCGAGCCCCTGGGATATTTCAAGTCGCCGTACCTGGAATCCGAAGGTAAGCGGGTGTATGTGCGATTTCACGCCGCATGGCCCGTCGCCACCAATGATCCGGATGCGAAGGTGATAGCACGCGGGCGGGACGATCAGCCTGTGATCATCATGCGCCGCTTCGGGGCAGGCAGAGTCCTGCTCATCGGCGACACGTGCTTTGCGACGAATATGAACCTCGAATATGAGAGCGGAGCGCCTTTCGAGGGTCTGCGGGAGAACGCCGATTTCTGGCGCTGGCTGTTCACTATGATCCGTGGCGAGCCGATGTGGATCCCGCCCATGCTGCGGAGCAGCGAGGCGACCCCGACGCCGGGCGAGTCAAACAAGGAGGCGGGATCATGAAACGCGCATGGATCGCCTTAGCCTTGTTGAGCGCTTCGTGGCTGTTCGGGCTGAGCTACTATCACCAGGCCGACTGGCCGGCGTGGGCTGCGCTCGTGGCAGTCGGCACGTTGTTGCTGACCGGCGTGGATCTGCCCCGGGCCTCGCGCGGCGAGTGGATCGCTGTGGCGGCCCTGCTGGTTCCGGCGCTCTGGCTGGCGCCCTGGCCTTATCGTGCGGGAGTCCTGCTCGTGTTCATCGGGGCCCTGCTTTCCATGGCGCCGATCCCCCGCCGATGGCCTGCCCAACTCGGCACCGCGGGCGTAGCGGCCGGCGCAATCCTCATCGTGCAATCGGTCGGAATCCTACTCTACGAAAGCGTCACGGCAAAGTCGCACGAGTTGCCGTCGTTTCTCGCCTATCCGCTCTACGGCTTGACACGGCTTCTCGGGATCGATGCGGCTCTGGACGGCACGACCATTGCGATTCATTCCATGCGGCGGGTGCACAATCTCGGCGCCACGTGGGAGCTGCTGCTCGATCCTGTCACCTGGTGCTTCCTGCTCGGCGGCATGGCCCTGCTGTACCTGATCGCAGCAGCCGGCGGTCAGGCGGGAGGCCGGAGGGGCCTGTTGAAGCTTCTCGCCAGTCTCGTGGTTCCGGTCGCTCTGTGGCTGCCCGTTCGCAGCGGGCTGCTGATCGCCCTGCTTGTGCATCGGACGCTGCGGACGGAATATAGCGAGCCGCTGACGCCGATGACCCAGTTCTGGAGCCCATGGCTGCACCTGGTCTTGCTGGCGGGACCGGCCCTGCTCGCCATGCGATTTGTCCGGCCACGACCGGCCAGGCAGCCGGACTACATCATCGTGTCTCGTGCAAGATTGTCGCGGCGCGTCATATCCACGGCTTTGAGCTACGCCGCCCTGCTGCTGATTACGATGGCCATATTGTCCGACCCGGCCGGCCCGCGCAAACAGGGCCGAATCGTGGTCGATGAATATCATTCCACCTGGGAGCGAACCGACCGGCCTTATGATACGAACTGGTACGGCCAGGAGTCAGGATACAACTATGCCTGCATTTACGACTATTGCTCCCGCTTTTACACGATGGCCCGTCTGACGACGCCTATCGACACCAATGCCCTCAAGGACTGCGACGTCCTCGTCGCCAAAGTCCCGACCTCCCGCTACGGTCCTGATGAAATTGGCATCATCGAGCAATTCGTGCGAAATGGCGGCGGCCTGCTGCTCGTTGGCGAGCACACGAACGTCTTCCAGACCGGGGTCCATCTCAACGACATCGCCGAGCGGTTCGGCTTGCGGTTCCGATACGACTGCGTGTTCGACATCGACAGGGTATTCCGCCAGCTCTATACGCCCCCTCTGGTGCCGCACCCGATCACTCAGAGCATGCCGCCAATGGATTTCGCCGTTTCCTGCTCCATCGATCCGGGCTTCAGCGTCGGCCGGGCGGCCATGCGGGCCACAGGCCTGAGAAATCTGCCCTCGGACTATCATGCGAGCAACTTCTACCCGCAGGTGGAGGACCGCGCCGAGGCTCGCTATGGGGCGTTCATTCAGCTATGGACCACGCGCCGCGGGACCGGCCGGGTCGCGGCATTCGGCGATTCGACGATCTTCTCGAACTTCTCGACGTTCGAGCCGGGCAAGGCCGAGTTGATGCTCGGCATGCTCGAATGGCTGAATCACCGCAACGCATCTGCCGACCTGCGGCCGTTGCTGCTCATACTCGGAGTGCTGCTCGGCGGAGCGGCCCTCGCAACGGGCAACAGATGGCCCGGCTCCCGACTGGTGCTGCTCGGCGGCGCCCTGCTCGGCTGGAGCCTGGGCGTTGTGAGCGTTCGAGCCATGCACCAGGCTGCGTATCCTCTGCCCAAGGCCGCTCGACCCTTTACGCACGTCGTGATCGACCGCACCGTCTGTGACGCGCCGCTCTCGACGAGCGGCTTCATCGGAGGCGAGCAGACCGGCTTCGGTATTTTCGAGCGGTGGATCCTCCGGCTGGGCTGCTTCACATCTCGTCGGCAGGGAAACGACGTGTTCGCCGGGGACATGATCGTCTTCATGCACCCGAATGGGCCGGTCAGCCCGGAGTTTCGCACGGCCCTGGGCAATTACGTCTTCGCGGGCGGCAGAGTGCTCATTCTCGATTCACCCGCCAACACGCAGTCGACGGCGAACCAGCTTTTGCACCCCTTCGAGCTCAGCGTGGACCACACCACACCGCTTACCGGCCAGTTGGCAGTTCCCCAGGGTTGGCCCGGCATTGCCGTCGATTCTGCCTGCGAGATCAAGGGCGGCATGCCCCTGATCCGCCTCGGCGCCGCCTCCGTCGCCTCCACCATCAATCACGGCCAGGGCGCCGTAACCGTGATCGGGTTCGCCTCCCGATTCACCGATAGGCAAATGGGCATCACCGGCGACGTGATCCCCGACCCCCAACTCCGGGATGTGTACGAGTTCGAGTTCGTCTTGCTGAAATCCACTCTTCCAAAGGTACCGTAGGTTGCCCCGAACCCAGTTACCAAACCTGCGATTGCGTGGGCACACGATTCCATGATTCGCGCTTGAACTATTCACCATACTCCTTTACCATTCCATCGTCTCACATGCGGAGTCGCGCTATGATGGCACAGCAAAACCAGGCTATGGATGCAGAGAATGTGTTGGGCCCAAATGGGCCTGTCGCCCGTTCTCTGTCCGGCTACGAGGTCCGCCGCGAGCAGATGCAGATGGCTGCGGCTATCCGGCAGGCGTTCACCAAGGGCAGGCACCTCGCAGTCGAGGCGGGGACCGGTGTCGGCAAGAGCTTCGCCTATCTCGTGCCTCTGATCCAGCAGATTGCGGAGACCGACGAAAAGGCCCTCGTCAGCACGTTCACGATCACGCTGCAGGAGCAGCTCTTCAATAAGGATATTCCGTTCCTGTCGCGCTGCCTGCCGCAGCCGTTCAAGCCCGTGCTCGCCAAGGGCCGGAGCAATTATCTCTGCAAACGGCGGCTCGATTTCGCCCTGAGGACACAGCGGTGGCTCTTCGGCCCGGCCGGCGAGGAGCTGGACAGGATTCGCGATTGGGCCGGTATAACGAAGGATGGCTCGCTCAGCGATCTGCCCTTCCTGCCGGACGGCCGTACGTGGGACGCCGTCCGAAGCGAGCACGGCAACTGCCGCGGGCGAGGTTGTACCCACTTCCGCGACTGCTTCTATGGCAAAGCGAGAAAACGCTGGAAGGACGCCAATCTGATCGTGGCCAATCACGCCCTGCTGTTCAGCGATCTCGTGCTGAAGGATAAGGACGTCGATTTCCTGCCGGCGTACCGGTATGTCGTCATCGACGAGGCGCACAACATCGAGCGGGCCGCCGAGGAGCACTTCGGCATCAACGTCAGCAACAGCAGAATCAAGTTCCTCCTCGACAGCCTCTACAACTCGCGAACGCACAAGGGCCTTCTCGCCCACGGCGCCGGCACCGATGCCACCGATCTCGTCTCCAGAACCAGCCGGGAGTCCGCCGCGTTCTTCCGGCGTATTCGCGCCTGGTACGACCAGACGAAGTCCGAGACCAACGGGCGATGTGACAGGGAATTTATCGAGGATACACTTTCGCCGTACCTGCGGGACTTGAGAAAGAACCTCGAAGGGCTGGCTGCAAGTGCGGAGGATGAGGACGAGAAATTCGAGCTTGTCCGAGCCGGCGGCCAGTGCGATGGACTGGCGCAGGACCTGGGCGCGTTCCTAGTCCAGGAGCAGGACGAGCGGGTGTACTGGGTGGAGGCGAGCGAGAAAGGCAGAGCGTCCGTGCATCTGCGGGCGGCGCCGGTGAACGTCGGTCCTGACGTGCGACACCATCTCTTCGAGAAGTACGCGCCGGTGATCCTGACCAGCGCTACCCTGAGCACGGGCAGCGGGACCGGCGACGGCTTCGGCTTCTTCGCGAGCCGGACGGGTCTGGCTGATTTCGACGGCTTGCGTCTCGACTCGCCCTTCGATTACCGCAAGCAGGTCACGCTGTACATTGAGAAGGACCTTCCCAACCCGAATACACCCGAGTTCATTGACGGCGCTTGCGAGGTGCTCAAGAAGTACCTGCTCAAGACGGCCGGCAGAGCGTTCGTCCTGTTCACCAGCTACCAGATGCTTGACGACGTCGCCGAGGCGCTGCGAGACTGGTTCACCAAGAACAACCTGCGGTTGCTGCAGCAAGGCGCGGAATTCGACCGGCGGGTCCTCCTGGAGCACTTCAAGACGAAGGATCGCAGCGTGCTGTTCGGGGCCGACAGCTTCTGGCAGGGTGTGGACGTGCCGGGCGAGGCGTTGTCCAACGTGATCATTGTCCGGCTGCCGTTCGCCGTGCCCGACCAGCCCCTGCTGGCCGGCCGGCTCGAACAAATCCGCGAGCAGGGAGGCAATCCCTTCGCCGACTACCAGCTCCCGTCGGCGATTCTCAAGTTCAAGCAGGGCTTCGGCCGGCTCATCCGCACCAAGACCGATACCGGCATCGTGGTCATCCTCGACAGCCGGATCGCCACCAAGCCCTACGGCCGCCAGTTCCTCGCCGCCATCCCCCAGTGCACCGTCCAGACCGTCTCATCGTAAACCAATGCCGCGACAACCACAGCGCAAAAGCACGGCAACAAGTCCCGTCTCGCACGAGTGTCTGTGAGAATAAAAGGGCAGTCCTCCGGAAGCCTCGATCGGGCCTTCTCCAGAGGGCCAGTGATGGGTGGCAGCAGCAAGCGGAGCTTGCCGATGGTGCTACGCATCTGAGGAGCCAACGGCAAGCCGACGCTTGCCGTTGCCACCCGGCACAATGCCCAAGAACCTGCACAGACACCCGCACGATGATAAGGTCTTTTTCGCTTGGACTCGGGTGTGGCCTCTGGTAGTCTCCCACCATGTCTGCCCGACGCAAGATCAAGCTGACCATCGCCTATGACGGCACCGACTACCACGGCTGGCAGATCCAGCCGGGCCTCAAGACCGTCCAGGGAACACTCTGCGAAGCGGCCACCTCGCTGCTGCGGCACGCGACTCATGTACAAGGGTCCAGCCGCACGGACGCAGGGGTCCATGCCAAGGGACAGGTGGGCCTGATCTGCACCACCGACCCCATCCCGGCAGACCATCTTTGCCTGGCTCTCAATGACCATCTGCCGCGGGACATCGTGGTCCTGCACGCACAGGAGGTCGGGCTCGACTTCGACGTGATGGGGGATGTGACGCGAAAGGCCTATCGATACACCATCTATACGGGCCGCCTCCGTCCGATCCGCCGGATCCGGTTTTGCTGGCATTTCCCGACGTCTCTGGCCGTCGAGGCCATGCATGCGGCGGCCCAGCATCTCGTTGGATCGTGGGACTTTCGCTCCTTCGCGGCAAGCGTAGACGAGAACCAGGACGCCGTGCGGACTGTGTTTCGCTGCGATGTTACGCGGGGCTCCAATGACGATTGCGACCTGGTCACCATCGACATTGAAGCCAACGGTTTCCTGCATCACATGGCCCGCATCATTGCGGGGACTCTCGTCGCCATCGGGCGCGGGCATTGGCGTCCAGAGCACGTGGCCGACATCCTGAAGGCCCGCAATCGCATGGCGGCAGGCCATCTCGTCCCGGCCGGCGGGCTGTGCCTGGAGTGGATCAGATTCCGCCAGGACGATCCTGTTGCTCGATATGGAGCACCCAATCGTTCCGGTCGGGAGCTGTGAATTCCGCTGGACCTCCGCCTGTCACTTCGAACGCTGCGTCCGACCTGCCCTGACGAGGATCGAACCAGCGGGCGGACAACGGGCCGGGGGCGGCGCTTAGATCGACGCGCACCTTGCCTCCGTTGGGCAGGTAGACCACGTAGACCTTTCCGGGCTCCGCCAGCGAGACCGCGTCCCCGGTCACCTGCTCAAAGGGCTGCATCCGCCAGAAGGGAAGCATAGAGAAGAAGTCATAGAGAGCGGCCAACTGCCCCGCTGCGCCCTCGTCCTTCACTACGAACGTGTAGCGATTCGGGGCGTCGATCCGGTTCCAGGCGTCGCTGTGGCCGATAGTGCCGTTGAAGCCGGCGGCGAAGTAACCGCCTGCACAAACGATCCGCCAGGCCGAATGCCGCACTTTGTCGGTGTGGTGTACCTGCTTCTTTTCCGTCGGATGTCCGCGCAGGTACTCGTAGCCGCTTTCGGTATTGAGCACGGGCCGGCGGTACCTGCGGTCGGCGAGGAGACTGGCGACCAGGTCGGGGGCGTCGCCCGTCCAGCACTGAAGCTGCTCGTTCCAGATGACGCCTTTGCCGGACTGCCCCGTTTGCTGCGACAGCACGTCCACGGCATCGTCCTTGCCAAAGAACTCGCCGATGCGCCACGGAGGGTCGAACGGGTCATTCGGCGCGCGGCCGCGAGTGCTGGCGGAGACGACCGGATGCACTGTGACCAGGTGCCGATAAGGGTCGTGCTGTTTGATGAACCGTGCTGTTGCCCTGGCCCAATCCGGATCATCGGGCACGTCGAGGCGATAGCGGCCATCGGCGTGTGTTTCGTATTCATTGGCGATGGTCCACAGGAACAGGTTGGGAAAGGCCGCATATCGTGCGGCAACGTATCGCAACCATTGCCGCTCCCGCGGCAGCGTCCAGACTTTTACGTCCGTGAATGGTGGCAGGTAGTAATTGAGCGCGATCAACTCGGCGTTCATCCCCACCGCCTGCATCTCGGCCATCACGGCATCCAGGCCGCGAAAGAACTGCGGGTTGATGCGATCCAGGTCAGGCTGAGCGGGCGTCCCGCCCCAGGGCCAGTAGTTGGGGTCTGTCTGCCCGTGCGTCGGGCTGTGAATCACGCCGAGCCGGACGAAATTGAACCGCTGTGACCGGCGGGTCTTGAGATATTGCGTTCGCAGTGCCGGTGTGATGGGACTGTCGCTGTAGAGGCCGTAGCACGTATCACCCATGGGAAAGAATGGCGTGCCATCGGCATAAGCAAAGGCGTACGGGTTGTCCGGGTGAACGCGGATAAAGCCGTGGCCTCGCGGTGCGATGCAGCGTAACCGGCCGTACTGATGCAACTCGGCACCCTCTCCTCGCAACAGGTAACGCCACTCGCCTTCCTCGTCCGGCGTGAAGCGCAGCCGCCAGGTGTCGCCACCGTCATAAAACCCTTCAGTGCTGACTGTCCTGCCTGAGGGAGATGTGAACTCGCCCACCAACGCCGAATCGCGAAACGGATTGTCCACGTGGCTGCGGCCGTGTAATTCAAACTCATGCACCTCCCAGCGCGGAACCGCCACAACAGGCTGCTCCGCCGTGACAACGGGCGAGCCGGCATCTATAGCATCCAATGTTGCAAGGAACGCCCGGCCGAAGTCTGCGCCGGCTTTCCGTGCAGCCTGTGTGGGATCGGCCTCCCCGCGGTTCCACCAGGGCATCTCCCAACCCCAGACCTGCGTGCCGTAACGTTTCATCGCGTACTGGTGAACGTTGTTCTCGTTGAGTGGGGAGCGACCAGACCAGTTTTTTGCGAGCGGATCGGTTTCGCTCTCCCAGCGGTGGCCCACGCCTCGCGGGGACGGGAAACGCTGCGTGAACAAGTCCCACGCCCGGCGGCCGGCCTTGCCGTCCTCGGAGTCGGTGTAGAACAGGCAGTCCACGTCACGGGGAGCCACCCAGTTGTGCCAGGTGACTGCGAAGTGCGGCCGGAGCCGGTCCACCGCCTCGAAGGTCAGCCGTGCCGTGGCGGTGCCCCTGGGCTGCGGATAGTCATAGCCGTCCCGATACTCGTAGCCCTGCGCGACGCCGTCCACGTTCGTCATCGGATGCAGCACGAACCGGTATCGCCGGCGCGCATCGGCGGCAGCATCGGACAAAAGGTACGCGACAAGTCCCTCCATCGCATGGGATGAGAAGGTCTCATAGGCATGTTCCCTGGCGTGCCAGAAGATTGTCCGCTTGCTCTCAAGAGGTGCGTCAGGATCGGTGATGGTCAACTCCCAATGCTCCCGGCCGCCATCGCTCGTGCCCACCCGCGTCCTCGTCAAATGAGGATGCTCAGGAAGCGAGCGGACAAAGCGCAGGTAGTCGCCGTAGGTGTACCAGGGGCTCAAACCAACCTTCGTCTCGCCTGGCGGCGCCGCGAACTGCACGGTGCAGACCCAGCCTGATACATGACCGTCGATCTGCCTCCAAGGCTGTCCCGGCGGTTGGACGAACAGGAAATCACGTGTGGACATGCCGCCGAAGAGATTGTTGTCCGCGTTGGTACGGCGTCCATCGTCCGAGAGGTCCAGGTGGAGCGTGACGGTTTCGGGTTTCGCGCCGTCGTTGCGGCAAACCAGATCGACGCGCGACGCGGCGTGCGTCAACGTGCTGCGCCCTTCCTCGGCATAAGCGCGAATCCGAAACTCGCCCGGCCCAGCGGCCACAATCCGGTTCGGGTCGCGAGGTGTCCCGCCCTCCTCGGCGGCAAAGAGGGTAACGACTGCCGGCTTCGATTCCGTGGTGTCGGCAGCACGAGCCTCCGGCACAAGGCACGCGACGGCCAGCGTGATCAGGATCCAAGCGGTCCAAGCTGTGCATTTCATGGCTGCCTCCGAAGATAAAGCACGGCGTCACCATCAAACGGCGGTTTGAATGGCCGCACCCCGCCCGGCGATTCAACCTGACCGGTTCCAGCGACGTCCCCCTGTGCCGGATTGAACCACTCGTACTGGCACTTGCCTGCGTGCAGCTCGACTGTGAAAGTCGCCGCCGGCCTTCGGCTGGTAAACCAGATACTCCCTTCCTGGATCGGCCAAGCAGTATCGGGTCGAGGATAATTCGTTGTGAGGCGTCATGGCCGCGAGATTCATCCTCTCCGCGAACCGGCGAGTGTCTCCCATCGCCTTGCGAGCGCCCTGCATCTCGGCTTCGCTGCTGCGCACCCAATCCGGCTTGCTCAGCGGGTCCATGTAGATAGGATGATGCCCCCGGGTGAAACTCTTCCAGACCCAGACCCGGTCCCCTCCCACTCCCCAGAGGTGATCTGTGTCACTGAGGATCACTTTGCGCCCATCGCCGGCCGGCGGGTCGTCCTGGTAGTCGCCGGAGGTCCCATCATTCTGTGGAGAAATCCAATCCGCCGGGCCGGCGAACAGGGCTGCCATCGAGCCTTCGCGGCCGCTGTCAAAGGCTGTCATCCCGACGGGGTGCTGCTTCGGCTTGCCCGCCTCGTACGCCTTGATATATCTGACCATGTGATACTGCCAATCCCTGGAGAAGATAGCGGTTTCGTTTGTGATCTCGTAGAGCACGTTGTCCAAGTCGTTGAGGGTGTCGATGACCTTGCGAACGTAAGCCTCCTGCAGCCGGGTGACGGCCGGCGCCGGAAGCGCGTGAACCTCTCTGCCCTCACCATCCTTATCAGGGTCTCCATTGATCCCGTTGATATTGTTCGCCTCGTTGAAAGGATGCACCGGCCACGGATTTCCATAGCCGTGGCTGTAAATGCTCCAGCCCTGAAAGAGCATCACGCCGACGTAGATGCTCCTGTCCCGGGCGGCGACCACCCGCGACCGCAGCCGCTCGAAATACTCCGGATTGAACTGCTGGAGATCGAACCTGGGTTTGCCGTCCACAGCAGTCCCGGGACCTGGCCTAACCCAGGGCGATGGATCGTAATACAAGTCATTTTCTCCAACTTCCCACGACCACATCCGGATGTAGTTATGGTTGAATTTCGCCAGCAGTCCCAGGTAGCCGTCGTAATCGAACTTCTCGGTTAAAGGTTCTCCGAGTTTCGCGGAATCCTGCAGATTGTTCCAATGGTGCGAGCCGGTCAGGTAGACAGCTCTTAAAGAGCCATCGGGCATCTTCGTGCCGTCGGTGAAGTAACGCGGATTGGTTGGATGAACTCGCAACGGGCCTGAGGCCTTGCCTGCGTGGGTCTGCCCCGCCGTCACGAAAAGTGCGAACGCGACGATGAGGCTCTGACGTTTCAGCATGTCGTTCTCCTGTCGAGAGCTAAACGGCTTATCATAGACCTGACTCGCGTCATATCCAGCTACGGAGTCGGAACGAGATTGCGAATCCGCCGCAACTGCTCGGGTCCCGAGAAGTACACATCGTTGCCGACAAACGTGGGCCAGCCGACAGGATCGATCTTGCCCATGACGTGCACGCTCGCATTCTTCGGATCGATGCGCACCAGCACGTTCCTGAGGTACGTCCACACAAAACCATCGGGGCCGCGCACGACGGCATTGTACTCGTACGAAGGGTCCACCCAGTGAGG
Organism: Sedimentisphaerales bacterium; assembly: GCA_963708075.1. Taxonomy (GTDB): domain Bacteria; phylum Planctomycetota; class Phycisphaerae; order Sedimentisphaerales; family Anaerobacaceae; genus PLanc-01. The sequence goes on along the minus strand of OY970194.1, from coordinate 5,915,258 downwards.
CCAATAATCGTCGATCGAGACGGGTGACGGCAGGTCCTTCGTGAACAGCACTTCGCCCGTGGTGACATCCACCCCGTAGAGAATGCTGCCGCGCGGTTGCTCCGGGTCCGAGGTCAATCCGAGCAACCGCCCGCTCCGCACCTCGGCAACCAGTCCGGTGGTCCGGCCTTTCGACACCGGCACGATCTCGCGAACGATCTTTTGCTCGCTCACCTCATACACGAACAGCTTGGCCTCCTCGGGCGCTCGATTCTCATTCAGCTCATCCGCCGCCCTGATCGTGGAAATGACGATCAGCCTCCCATCCAGCGCGGGGGCGATCCACTGCACGGCGTAACCGCTCAGCGGCTTCCAGAAGCCGTCCATCTTCTCCATCTTCGGGTCATACCAGCCGAAGCCGCCGCCGGTGTAGTGACGCAATCCGAACCCGCCGAAGTAGATCCTGCCATCGGCGCCGAGCGCGGAACTGTGCATGAGCCCCACACGGGTGGTCCTGTCAAAATCCCCCAGGTACCGGGCGTTGCTTCCCGCGTCCGCCTGGTCGGGCGCCGGATGGCCGGGAGGTCCGCCCTTGCTCAGCGTCCAGGGCCGCGCGGGATCGTAGACGAAGAGATGGCCGCCGGAATAGCCGCTGGAATAGAGCCTGCCGCCGTGAACGATCTGTGTGTAGGGCGCCAGCCCGGGCGCGGGCCGAGGATCGTGGTCTGGTCCGTCCGCGGATCGAATACGAACACGCCGGCGTAATCGTCGCCGGTGCCGTAGATCCGCCCGTCGGGCAGGATGGACATGGGATTGATGCGATGTGCGTACGACTCGACACCCTCCAGCCGGATCGATTCCCAGGCTGCGTCTTCTGCTGGACGATACCAGAGCGTCGCGCGGCCCTCGGAATCCGGATCGATCTGGTCGAAGTACACTTGTGGCTTCGGCACGGCCTTGTCCCACGGGGATGCCTGCTTAGGCCAGGGCGGCGTGTCGTTCACCCTGGGTATGGCCTGACCATGGTAAAGCCAGTACTCCTTGTCGGGCGCGCCGTTACCCTGGGGGACGCGGGCGAAGGCGCTTGGAAAGCTCTCAAGGATGTCCATCACACGTTCCGTCGGCGACTCCAGCAGCACTTTCTCTTCGCCGGTCACGAGATCCACGGCCACGAGATACCAGGCGGGGATCATCCCGCTGGCGATATACGCGTGCGTGTCATCCACGCCCATCACGTAGCGGCTCCACGCGCCGTTGGGATGGCTGGGTCCCACCGCGCCGAAGTCCTTCACCACCTTGCCCAACTTCGGATCGTAGATGTACAAGCCGACTTTGTTGTCCCGGGTCCCGGTTCCGTAAATCCGCCCATCTGGTCCCGTCACGAGCGGGCGAACCTCACCGCCGAGCCCGTGAACGATCTCACCGCGCTCCTCCAGTGTGTTCGTCGCCGGGTCGTACACGAACAGATTCATGCTCCACGTTTCTCGTGAGGGGGTGGCGATGTAGTACTTGCCGTCGAATCCGAGCGCCCTGCCCGACAGGTAGAACTGGTGACCATCCGCCAGACGCTGCCTCTTCACTTCGCCCGTGCCCAGGTCCATCGCGTAGAGCCACGTCGGCCCATAGTATTCTTTGAAGTAGATCTGAAGGACGTCCCATGACTTGCCGTCGGGGTTCGGCACCATCCAACGTTCCCAGACATTCACTCCGCGCGCCGGCTCGCCCAGTGATTCCGTCTGCAAGATCGGGGCGCGTTCGAGAGCCTCCTTCAGGTCCGGCTGCTCAGCAATGAGCCAAGGCTCGCCGGCAGCGACCTGACCAACCGAAAAAACCAGTGTTGACACCGCCAGCCGCAAAGCACCGTTGATGTTCATAGTCTATCCCTCTCCATCACCGCCGTGTGGTCCACCGTCACTTCGCCGCCTCCGAATTCTGTTTGGGCGTCGCTGAAGATGGACGCGGCCCGACGGCCGATATGTCCCACGGTTCGAAGCCAATCTGCGATGCCGGGGAGCCCGGCCGCAGGGTAAAGTCGCCGTGCGCCGGGTCCGCAAACAACGGGTCGGCGATGACACCGTCCTTATCTTGTCCCGCCGCCTGCCACTCGGCGAAGCTCTGATTGGCAAACAGGACGGGTTGGCCGGAGACGTTCCAGTAGAGATTGTGATCGAAGGCACAGATGTCTCGCCCCCAACGCTCGCCGCCATAGGTCCCAATCGCCCTGCCCTTCACGTAATAGATGAGGTTGCGCCGGCAGGTCAGCTCGAACCCGCCTATCCCGCCGCGCTCGATTTGTGCCCCGCGACTGAAAGCGAAGATGTTGTTCTCGGCGGTAATGTCACGGTTGTGGTGCGCGAACAACCCGCCGTCCTGGCAGCGGTATACGAGGTTCTTTTCGATCAACAGGTCGTGGCTGCCCTGGTCCGGGTAGATCCCCCAGCCACCGTAGTCTCGTCGTACGACATCATGTATGACATTGCAGGCGATGCGACTGCTTGGCGTGTTGCAGGTGTAAATCCCGGCCAGATCGCTGAGAATGCCCTGGCCGATGTCATGCACGTGATTGTATTCGATGATATTGCCCTTCGCCTCACTGGGCCCGAAATCCTGGACCGAGCCAACGCATATGCCACACCAGAACAAGTCGTGGATGTGGTTGTGAATGATCTTGTTGTCGGCATTGTCACCCACGAACACGCCCGCCGCCTCGGGGGTGAACCGCCCACAGTGGGCGATTTCGTTGTCGGCCACGGTGATCCGCCGGCTGTGCGGGCCTTGTGGCATGGCGGCCTTGCGCCGGAGGCCCCGCTCGGTCAGTTGGCCGGAACCGTCCGTTTCCCATGAGAAGAAGTGACCGATGCGGATTCCTCCCGCGCCGACATCCGTGATCCGGTTGCGCGCGATCTCGATGTCCACACAGCCCACGCCTACTTCGACGCCATAGTTGCCGATGTGTTCGATGGCGCCGTCGGTGACGGTGCATCGTTCGGCGTAATCAAACAGCATCGCGCCGGGCACCTCGATCCCGGCTTGCAGCGACGAGGCATAATCGGCCGGCGGCTGCCATTCCGTATGCGCAAAGATGAGGCCTTCAAAGCGAAGGTCGTGAACCGGGGCGCCCGCGCGCCCCACCACCCGCACCACCTGCGTCAGCCGCGGTGCGATGATCTCGGCCGAAGCCATCTCCTCTCCCGGTCGCGGCAAGTAGCACAGCACTCCGCCCGGACGATCCAGATACCACTGGCCCGGAGTGTCCAATGCCTCGAATACGTTCTCCACCCAGTAGACCGAGGGCCGGGCGGTGCCGTCGCCGGAGGTGGCGGACGAGACGAGAGCAAACAGACTCGCGCGGTCGAACGTGACTGTCCGAGTTGAGCCGTCAACGCTCTCAATCGGCAGCCGGTTGTCCAGCCATCGTGTGATGCCCACGATTTCCACGTCCTTCAGATTGCGCCAAGTCGGCTCGATGTTGCCCGGGGCGTAGACGAACTGCCTTGTCGGACTTCTGAGAAAGTCGCCCGTATAGCCCGGCAGAGATTCGATGCGGTATTCCCCTTGCTTGGGCAGCCTCGTCCGCGGCCGGCGCTCGCCATTCACGAAGAGCTGCCGGAAGCGCCACGTCCCTGCCTTCACCTCCGGAATGTCCACCACCCAGGCCTTGTGACCATTGACCTCGCCCCAGCGACCATTATTGAGACGGCGTCCCCCGCTCAGAACCACTTTCTCCCCCGCTGCCGCCGCGTAAACCACCGGAGCCTGCTCCGTCCCAGAATCCTCCGGCCCGAACTCCAGCGGCGCGTCGAGATAGTAAGTTCCGCCTCGCAGTACCACACGCAGGGGTCGCGGCTTCTTTTGCGCCTTGAGCACCGCCCGAACAGCCTCGCGAGCACGCGCCACCGTCGCAAACGGCCCGTCCTCCTCGCCCGGATCGGCTCGTTTGCCCGACCACGTATCCTTGCCTTGCGGAGAGACGAAGAAATCCGCCGTTCCCGGCTCCCCGCCAGGTGCCGCGGCAGCTTCCTCCAGCCAAAACAGAGAGTACGCCGTCGCGAGCAAGAGGCCCAGTCTCACGGTGGTGGCCAGCGCCCTGGTTCCAATTCGCATGCCGACCCTCCTGATAGTCGGTTTTCGTAAACTGATTCTCATTGCGACTTAAGGTACAGCACCGCGTCCCCCTCAAAGGGTGCTTTGAACTGCTGTCTGCCTTCTGTCATTTCCAGGCGGCCAGCGTCTGACGACGCATCTTTCGTCGGGTTGAACCACTCGTAACGATACGTCCCGGCTTTGACTTCGACGGAGAAGCCTTCATCCGCCTTGGGTTGATAAACCAGGTATTCCACGCCGGCATCAGCCAGACAGTAACCCGTGGAGGTCAACTCGGGATGTGGTTTCATCGCCGCCGGATTCATACGTTCGGCAAAACGCAGCGCGTGGCCCAGATTGTTTCGCACGGCTTCCGCGTTCCCCGGGGTCGGTTCCCACACAGAAGCCTTATCCAGAGGATCCATCCAGATCGGGTTATGCCCGCGGAGGAAACTCTTCCACACCCATGGCACACCCCCTCCTACTCCCCAGAGATGATCCGTGTCCAGAATGATGACTTTCGCTCCATCCGACGGTGGCGGATCGTTCTTGTAGTCGAAGTGGTCGGGATTGGGGGAAATCCAATCGGCGGGGCTCTTGAGCAGGCGGTCGAGGTCGTCCACGCCGTAGCCGATGGAGGTCATGCCGACCGGATGTTGCCTGGGCTTGGTGGATTCGTAGCTCTTGATGAAGCGGATCATGTGGTACTGCCATTCGGTCGTGGCAAAATCGCTTTCGTTGGCGATCTCGTAAAGCACGTTGTCCAGATCACTGACCGTATCGATGACCTTGCGGACGTAAGCTTCCTGGAACGCCGTCACCTTTGGCGAAGCGAGAGAGAAGAGTTCGATCCCCTTGATGCCTTTCACCTCGCTGTCTGTCAGATTCACGTTGTTGGCGGGATAGAAGGGATGGGCCTTCCACCCCTCGGGCACGAACCGCAGGCCCCACCCCTCGAAGAGCATGATCGAGACGTAAATGCCGCGTTCTGCGGCGGCTCGGGTGCGGGTCCGGAGGCGATGGAAATAGGCTTCATCGAATTTCTGAAGATCGAACCTGGGTTTTCCGTCCAGGGCCTCGCCCGGACCGGTGCGCTGCCAAGGCTGCGGAGCACAGTAGAACGACTGTTTCTTGTCCCTTTCGGTCCACTGAGAGAACTCCCAGCGCCAAAGGCGAATGAAGTTGTGATGGTGGCGTTCGAGAAGATCGAGGTAGGCCGGGAAATCAAAGGCCGAGGGAGGACTGGTAAGGCCGATGTCCTGCAGATTGGCCCAGGTGTGCGAGCCGGTCAGGTAGACCGCTTTGCCGCTGCCGTCGGTGAAATAGCGTGGATTGGCTGGCAGGACGCGCAGCGGGCCGGCCGCAGGCGTTGCCGCCATCGCAGTCCATGACATGAGCGGCATCAGACACACTATCGTCCAGACTCTCACTCGTTGACCGAATCTCATGATCTCTCCTCATTCTCCTCTGTTCAGATGCAGTACCCAGTCGTGTGCATCGGGGCATGAGAACGTCCGCTTCGCGCCACCCTCTACGGCCGCGGCCGCTTTCCTGGCTCCGGTGCGTGGGTCCAGCCATTGGGCCTTGAATGCAGGCCCGGCTCCGGGGAGATCGATGGTAATGGTTCCTCCGCTTTGGCGATAGATCACATATTCCCGTCCCGGATCGGCCAGACAGAGACTTCCTGAATTCACTAAGGTATGGTCCGGCTTCAGGCTCCAGTATGCAAGCCCGGCAACGAAGGCATTCATGATCTCGATGAATGGAAAAGCGCTGCCGTCGCCCCAGGTGAGTGTGGGCTCGAAGCACTCCGCATAGAGGTAGAACGCTCCGCCCATGAGGCTGCCCCATGCGCCCGTGCGCACCTGATCGGCGGTGAGTTTGCCGGGCGTGGCTTCCCAGGAGGTCTCGAATGCAAAGACGGGCTTGTCGGCGTAGTCGGCCGCTGCACGGCCCGCGTTTGTGACGGAGTCGGCACTCGTGCCGGCGGCGAATTGCTGGACACGAAAATCGACCCAGGGCCTGTCCACCGTCGTCCCCAGTGCGTGCAAGGTCACCGGGTGCTTCCACGGATCCATCTCTTTGAGAAACGTGCCCAGTTCATCGAACTGGGCCGGAGTCAGCAACTCGTCCCACTCCCCCGCGATATTCCAGGTGACGTTCCAGTAGGGCGCCAGTCGGGCAATCCAGTACCGCAGGACCGGCTTGCGTGCCGCGGCCGGCACAAGGAGCCTGCCGTTGCCGCTCCAGTCCCAGCCGATCATTCCCCAGTGATTGAACCATACGACCTTACGCGCCTCCAACTCACGGAGGACCTCGTCCACATTCGCCCAGCATCGGATGCTCGGACGTAGCCAGTCCACGTTCGATCCCCCGTCGAACAGTGGACGTGTCCCCGAATAGAGAAAGGGAAACAAGCCGTTGCCTGAAATGCTCGCGTATCGGCCCTCCTGAGCCGGATCGGGAGCTTTGTAAGGAGTTCCTTGCCAGTTGAGTTCATCCCCAACTCCGACGAAGTTGAGCAGGTTCGCGTTGCAGAGATTGAACCGGTGCTTCGTGCCGAAGAAGTAGTCGATCCAGTACGTGCGGTGGGTGTGGTTCTCTGCAACGAACAGTTCGGGAGCCGTGTAGGCGCGGGGGAAGAAGTGCGAGCCATCGGCAAAGATCCAGCAGTGAGGGTTGATGGGATCCGCGCAGCGGACCGGGCCGCGCCCCGTCATCAATACAGTCGAACGTGCCGCCCTTGCCGGGTGTTCCATCGGAGAAGGCACACTCATAGGACCACGTGCCTACCTGGTCCGGCATGAACCGTAGTCTCCACACATTCCCCATCTGGCCGCCGTTGCCATCGCCGTCGTAGAAGCCCCAAAATGACACTCGGCTCTTGTCGGGACGGATGAAGGTGGCCACCAGCGTGACATCAGTGAATGGATTCGCGTAACTCTTTGAGTTAGCAACGCTTATCTCAAAGCAGCCCCACAAGGGCACTCTCTGTACAGGTGCCTCACGAACAAGCCCTGCGGCGAGAGCCATCAAGAGCGCAATCATGAATCCCTTTCTCCTTTCGCAAGCGTCTGACACGTGCTGCTCTTATACCGCCGCAGCGCTCCGTGTGCAACTGACGAGAGAATGACATGACGGATCAATCGAAGGGACGGCGACGGCAGCAACACAACGGCAGCCGATCCGAAGTTCACCCGGAAGACCCTGCTCATTTCCCACAGGATGCGGAGATCACGGCACTGCAGATGTAGAGAGGGCCTGCGGCTCGCTGGGAACCACAGGCCCTGGGTTGGTGAAGTCCTCCGATTGCCATGTCCGCACGCACTCTGCGGAGGGTAATGGGATGATCCGCAATTACTGCGCGGGGACGCCAGCGATGCAGACTGGATCGACGCCCAGAGGCGCACCGTCAGGCGGGAGAATCCGGATGCCGTAGATCGGCGAAACAGCGGTGAGGATGATGCCGCAGATGTTCAAGGCGCCGAAAGTCATGCTTCTGATCGCCCCGACGAGGGCTTTCGACCGGGGATTACTTCAGGGCATTGCCCGCTACGCCAACGAGTACGGCCCCTGGACGTTTTACCGCGAGCCTCTCCACTATCAGGCCGTTGACTGGAAAAAGAAGGTTTCCGACTGTCTGCGCGGCGAGCAGGTGGACGCGATCATCATGCGGGAGCCCGGGCGGTAAAAACGGTGAACAGCACGGATGAGGCGGCGCAAAATGCCGCAGAGCCTTGCTGCCGCCGCTCCCTGTTCGTCAACTCGCGAAAAACGACGCACAACCAGGCTCTGCAACAGCTTGCGAGTGTCGTATTGGACAGGGTAGGATTCGAACCTACGTAGGTTTACACCAGCGGGTTTACAGCCCGCTCCCTTTAGCCACTCGGGCACCTGTCCGGTTCCCGCTCGGGCGCCTCAGTTGCGCCCAAGCCCATATATTAGACAGCCAAAACCCGCCCTTGTCAACCCAACCCCACGATTTTTTGCGTGCCTGTCGGTGCAGTTTCTCGGGCATCAGAAATGGGTGGCAGCAGCAAGCGGAGCCTGCCCTGAGCGCAGTCGAATGGGACGCCGGGACTGCCAGGCCAAGTTCGTGGTAATGCGCGGCGTGCTTGCACCATTTCCCTATTGGCGAGGGCAGGCGCGTGTGGTATGCGGAATGAAGCGTAAGGGACTGCCTTTGGCGGGCGGGCCCTTGTTGTTGTCCATTGTGTAAGGGGGGACCATGAGAACTCTTGTTGTCTTTCTGCGTGCGACCTTCATCGGCGGCATTCTGTTTCTGCTGCCTGTCGTCGTGCTGGCGATTGTGCTGGGCAAGGCCGAAGAGATCTCGATCGGAGTCGTTACCCCGCTGGCGAGCCGGATTGCCATGCAGTCGATGGCAGGCATCCCGCTGGCGACGATTCTGGCGGTCGCGGGGATCGTGCTCTTTTGTCTTGGCGCCGGGTTGTTTGCGAAGACTCGCCTCGCCCACAAGATGGTGGACTGGCTGGAAAGCGTGTTTCTTTATAACGTTCCCGGGTACGATTTCTTCAAGGGGATCAGCGAAAGCCTGATGGGGTACGAAATGGGCCGTGCCTATCAGGTGGTCCTGGCGCGCATCGAAGAGGCGTGGCAGATCGGCTTCCTGATGGAACGCCTGGAGAGCGGGCACTATGCGGTGTTTGTCCCGGGAGCGCCCAGTGTGTGGTCCGGCTCGGTCTATCTGATGACGGAAGACCGATTTCAGCGTCTCGATATCTCCCGCGTTGCGGCCGTGAAGTGCCTGAGACGGCTCGGACTCGGTGCGAACGACCTGCTGGGTCAGAGAATGGGTGAACAGGTTCCGGCATCGGGCGATCACCAGCATGAGATGTAAGTGATTTCACACAGCCGGCCGGCCCGAAGAACGCTCCGATGCGGCCTCCGGCCGCAGCTTCTTCCCTGTTCCCTGTCACTTTTCACTTGTGCCCCGCGGGCACCTCTGCCGCAATAACATGACATTCTTTGACGAGCATCCTGGATTGGAGTGCGACACAGTGGTTTGAGGCCGGAGACTTCGGGACCTGAAGAATCCCGTGGTCGTGGGATTGCGTGATGAGCTCGAAGACGATAGGATAAGGCGAAAATAGGTGACTGTCCCTATTATTGACCGCTGGTCCGCTTGGCCTTGCGCGTCGGGCGCCTGCCGGACTTGCGTGCCGGCGCCTTGGCGGGACGTGGGACGCTCCTGGCTTTTGTCTTTCGCCTCTTGCCCTTTCGCTTACCCTTTTCCCTCTGCCACTGTGCGTGCACCTCCCGTCGCCTCTCCGGCGGCCACTCCTCCGGAAAATTGAGCTCGGCAAACTCACCGAAATACGCGACCGCCGCACGATCATACGCGCGAGCGGCCTCGGCTTCGTCGCTGAAGCAGCCAAGTGAAAAGACCCTGCCCCAGTACGTGATCCGCGCGCACCACTTGCCGACCCTCTTAGCGTAGTAGATACCCTTGAACCTGGAGGTGCAGCCGAGGCGCTTGGCCATGTTCTGTTTATTCTCAGTCTGCGTGCAGTTGCGTAGATTCTTCCGACAGTTGTTCAACCGATTCTTGTCGGTGTGGTCCACGACCTTTCCTTTCGGCGTGCGCATGATCTGGCGATGCATCAGGATCACCTTGCCCTTTTCGCGTCGTGCGGCGTAGCCGGAGTTGTTACAGTACCACTTATGCCGACTGAGTTGCTCGTAGTCCGCCGCGTCCACGTACGCGTACAGGCCGCCGCCTACGGGGATTCGCCGGACGTCTCCGCCCGGCGCGGCGGGCTTGCGTCGGTAGTTCCGGCAGGGCACCCCTGTCACCTCCCGCAGCCGGCCCGGCGAGTCGGGATGATTCGCGCACATCGGCACGCACGGCACGCCCGCCCAGATCCACCGCAGCCACACCTCCGGATCGAAGCACGCATAGATGCACTTGTAACAGCTTTCCGAACGCATCGCCTTCTCCCTTCCCATCCAAGACCGCCCGCACTCGCCCCAGCCCGGTCCACACCCCCGGCCAGGAACCCGCCGCCACACGCGACGTTGGCCCGATTCTAAAGGATTATGGTCAATTGGTCAAGCTAAAAGTCAACAAAAAGGCCGTTCATAAGTCCTTGTCGCGGCGACACTTGTCGACATGCCCGGCAAAATCCAGGAATCTCGAAGCCCGAATATCGAAACTCGAAACAAGCTGCAAGGGCCCCCATCTCTCATCCAGATTGCGAAATCGCTCCCCGCCCAACAGTAAATAATAGATTCCGCTGAAAAACTCCTATTTGGAGGAAATCTGGGGACATATTACTTAATTCGCGCCTGAAATAAGTAATGTGTCCCCTGAAGTACCGAAATCTGCAATCCGCAATCCCGGCCTCTCGCTCCGCAATTGCCGCTAGAGTTTAACGCGAGGGCTGACTATCGAGATCGGGTGGGCGGCTATCACCGGCGGGCAGCAGCCGCAAGACGACGGAATTCTGGGGTCTTCGTTAGGTTGGGTGCGATATTGCGGATTTGATCGAGCGCGTCACCCAGGTCGTGCGGGACCACGGATCCTTCGGCTCTGCCGACTGTCAGATCAAGAAGTCGCAGGAGGGCACGGGCTTTGTTCGGATTGTCGATATTCGACAACTTGGGCTTGCCACCTTCTTCACCGTACAAGCCGTACTCAAGCATCGACCAGCACTCGAAAGGGACAAGGAATCGCTCGATTTCCTTTACAGCGTCGGCAAATGCACCTTTCGTAGCAGCAGGCAGATCGGCCAGTGCTTTGCTCACACCTGGTGTCGTCAGAGAGCGTTCCTGCGGCCAGACTCTCTGGAGGAAAGGTGCGACTGCAGATCGAAAGAGTTGTTCTGGTGACGCAAGGGCTTGCCCCCCATCGCGAGGCACAGAATTACCGCGAACGAAACGTTGAGCGACCTCAGCCGCAGATGCACGGATTTCATCATCAAGCGACCGCAACATCTGCGTGATACGAGCGGGGGCTACTGCAGGCTCTCGCTGCTCACGAAACGCATGAAGGCATTCCACCACAAGGCTGAACACGAGTGAACGCTGGGTTCTCTCGCCCAAGCCCCAGGTCGGTGGCATGCTCTGTCATCGCGTCACCAATGATCTCGAGGACTTCCGAAAACCGCCTCCGTCGTGCAACCGCGCCCCAAAGGGCCCGCGCCTCGCGACTATTCCTGGTTAGTGGCGTGATTAGGTGCCTCTTTGTCCAAGTCGGGTCTGCTTTCAGGAAGTAGCCTAACGCTTCGATCATCATGTGGCGAGCTATCACCCCGGACTCACCGGGAGCAGCGATGATCGCATCTCGCATCGTGCGAGGTGCACCATTGATGCTGAAGGGATGTCCGTCTTCTGATAACTCTGGACATGCAGCCAAAAAGACATGGATGAGTCTCCCTGCTGGTGTGTTCAGTGTGTCGGGACCTTTGGGCTCCTGCTGAGATGAAGATGGTAAAACCGTACTGAGGTCGAACTCTTCTTCACGGGGTTTTCTTGCGTTCGTGGCCTCAACTGCGATTGGCCAGAGCTTGAGCCAAATACCGAGCCCTTGGGGCAATAATACATCGACCTTGTTCCTCCAGGTGAAGAGCCAGTTGGATATGCCTTCGACGGCTCCACGCATGGTCGCCTCTGGCAATTTGGAGAGAAGCAATAGGACGCGACAGCTTTCTGCATGCAGATCTCGTTGCGCTGTACCCTCGTCATGTCCTATTGCCGGTGAGTGCGCCCATCCGAACCGGTCCCAGACTCTTGTGAAGGCAGCCCCACCATCCGGGACGGATTCCAGATCTCCAAGGATCTGGATGGGTCGGCCCGGCTGCTCGATCCAATCGCCGGCACGACTGGCAGGATCATCATCCCGTCCGTTACGCGGGGATGAAAAGGCCGCTTCCAACATCTTCAGTCGATCCTCACCCGCAAGCAAATCAAATCGACTATCGGGGTATGCTGGAATTGTGTGGGTTCTGGGCCCCTCCATGAAGCCTTCGTCCAACCGGGTCATTTGGGCGATGTCAGGGAGGCCTTGGACCCCGGCCTCCAACCACACCTTGTCTTCGTGTGGTAGAGAGACACCGCTAATCTCGATACGCCGCAACTCGCGAAGCGCCCAATAAAGCCGTGCATCTGTGACTCGTTCAGCGTCAACCTTCCTTGGCCAGAGACTACGCGGTGGAAGCTTTCGAACGCGAGCACCGATTGCTCGCTGTTGGTGGGGATCGAGGTCACCGAAGCGTTTCGCTCGCAATTCAGCGATTTCGGGATAGCCTGTTACCTTCCAGAATTCTCTATTCCCCAGCGATAGAAGTGTTGTGCCAACGTCCTTGGCCGGTGTGATACGAGAATCTCGCGATAGTGCCGCCCACAATCGTAGATGGATCGATGAATTCATCTCCTTCCATCGTCGAATGAATTGCGCCGCAGCCGAAACATCAATATCTGCGAGCCGTGAGACAGTCGTGTGCAGGAGTTTCACGGATGGCGCGATCCCACGATGATACTCATCAGGCTCTTCCTCTTCGTCAGCACGTTCGGTGGCCTGCACGTAGTAGACCCGATAGAGACCTCCGAGCCGTGAAAGGCTCCCCTCGCAATGCCATCCCAGACGGCGAGCGATATCCAGCGCATTGGCAACGGCAGCATCAAGGGCAAGGGCTAAGGACGTAAGGAAGCACGCGTCGCTCACGTCGCCAAGCTTCAACACGCCTGGATCAATGCTCTCTCCACTTGTCAATTCCACACTGAGAAGGTCTTCGACCTTTCTGGGACACCTTCGCAGCCTTCGCGAGTATGCATTAAGGCCTAAAGACGGCTCGGCATTGAGCGGCTCCAGACTGAGCCGTGGGGAAACGAGTTCCACGATTCTTCTGACAAGTGCTCCGGATCTGTCCCCCGAACTCAGTCGCTGTTGAGCATGGTACGCCGCGATAGAAGATCGCTCAACTGTCGGACCATCCCACCATTCTTCGATCAACCGCCAAGCAGACTGCCATGGCTCATTGATCTTCTGTCCACCTGGCCCATCGAGCACATTGAGCACTGCAACACGGGTGGCTGTATCATTCGGCTTAAGCCGCAGTGCCCAATTGATCGTTGCGCGCTCCTCGAGTCGTCCAGTCAAGAACGCACGCGCGGCCCAGAACACTGCTTGACCTGATTCGTTGAGATCACGCCATTCTATCCTCATTGGCTCCGCCCCCGATCATTCTCAGAGGCAACTGCGATGATAGCTTCAAGCCAGTCGAGATCCGCCTTCTGCATAGATGCCAATGCAGATAGGCGAGCACGTTCGTTACGGTCACTCCGTCGAATCAAATGATCGAAGATGTCGCGGTCAGAATCGCTCGCAGCGCACCGGCTGGCTCGAACGATACGCCTTATCTCAGTATCGACAAGACTCCTCTCACCGTTGTTCGCTAACAAGGCTGCCCATCGCTCCAAGGTATTGACGAGCGTAAGATAGTTATCGGCTGGGTCGTAAGGGATGGGGACAATTCCCCTGCCCCTCCAATCCTCCAAGCCGACGGGATCTGAACCGTTGGTTGGCACGAAGGCGAAGCGTTGCTTGAGATCGCTGAAACGCGTACTGTCTGCGGCAACAGCGTTCAGAAGGTACCTCATTGGAGGATCGTTCGCAGAATACCCAACTAGGACGAGATTGAACAGGCGGGCCGCATCATAGATGAAGTCTGGTACAACGCGCCTTCGCAAGTAGAACTCGCCGAAATCCTGGTCTGTTATGATCAGGTCCGACGTTCTGGCTGGATCACGATCAAGCACGCCATGAATGTGAAGAACACCGGCGAAATCGTTCCTGCTCGCTGGTCTTGGGATTCCTCCGAGAGCGTATGTCTGAACTGGTGAGCGAAGGCCCTTTGCAGCGTCCTCAAGGAGAAGATCAAAATTGGTCGTTACCACAGTAACAGCGCCGCCACGGTCTGAAAGTCGCATTAGCGCTCTGTGAATTCGGGCGGGCTTGGCATCAGCATCGCGCAGTTCAGCAGCCACTACCTCCCTGACGCGGCTCCTGTCATGGGAATGTCCATCGATTCGGCGTTCAAGCATGCCCAAGACAACATCATAGTCCCTGTTGATGAATCTCTGGACCTCTGCGGCTTGCTGGGCGGTCACCTGAGATCGATCAAAGGGGCACTTGTTGTGGGCGTCGTCGGGGGTCTTGGCAAGAACGGCGTACACAGGCGCGTCAAGCTGCGCATAGACCTTGAGCACGAGCTCGCGAAAATCGGGCAACCCAGAATGCTTGGAGATACCAGCACCCGCAATGAAAAGGACCTCCCCGCGCGCATGCGCAAGAAGCAGCCGTTCGGGGATGGCTGCAAGACTAGGACCCAGCGCAATCACTCGATCACTCGGCATCCCGTCCCCTTCATTTCGACCTCACCGCATCGCTCCGGCCTACGCCGGGCTGGGACTGTCATTATTTGCACATTCGTCAGAGGGGGCGCCAGAGATTACTATGCCGAAAATGGGAGAGGCACGCAAGGGAAAACCAGTTCCCGGTTATCAGCTCTCTACGGGTTCCGGGCGGGTTCCGGGGACATCTATGAGCAAGCCGTTGTCGAGACGGTCGCGGGATTTTTTCGCGGGAATCCCAAACATCTATTCGGCATCACCCGATCCGGGGCCTTTGAATTGCGGATTTCGGAATGGGAGGAGCAGTAGTCAGTTGTCGGTTGGAAATCGGTGTGAATCTGCGTTGCTAACTCGCACGAACTGAAAAAGATTTCCAGATGATTTCTGGAACGACACTACAAGTCGTTGGAACAAAAGGAATTATATCTGGCGCGGAGACGCAGGGACGCTGGGGTAAGAAGAGTACGTTTTGCGTTCTTCTCTGCGTCTCCGCGTCTCTGCGCGAGATAGTATTGGTTCCGGCCGAAGGCCGGGCTGGGTTAATCTGCCGTTGATGAGCAGGGATCGCTTCGAAATCCGTGTGCATCCGTGGAATCCGTGTCAAACAAGGAGGGACCGGTGTGCGGTGCACACCCTGCAAGAATCCGTGTGAATCGGCGTGGATCGGTGTCTAATGATGAATCGTGTGGGCGGATGGTACGAGCGAATGGTGATTCGCCCCTGCGTCGGCCGGTTCACGGCAGGCGCGGCAAGGAAAAACCTTGCGGGAGCGGCAATGTGGGAATTTACTATTTGGGCGTGGGCGTTTACAATCGGCGGGTTATGCCTGTGGAACTTCGATATTCGCGTTTGACGTTTGTTTAGATAGAAAGGAGAACGAAACAATGGCAGCAAAGATTTACTATGAGAAAGATGCTCCGATCGCACCGCTGCAGGGCAAGAAAGTGGCGGTCATCGGGTTTGGCTCGCAGGGACATGCGCATAGCCTGAACCTTCGTGACAGCGGGATCGAGGTGGCCGTGGCGGAGTTGCCGGGGACGAAGAACTTTCAGCTCGCCACCGAGCACGGGTTCAAGCCGGGCGATATCAAGACGGCGATGAATGGGGCCGCGCTGATCATCATCACGCTCCCCGATGAGTTGCAGGGCAAAATCTATCAGACGCAGATCGCCCCGAACCTCAAGCCGGGCCAGACGATGGGCTTCTGTCACGGGTTCAACATCCACTTCGGCTACGTCGTGCCGCCCAAAGAAATCAACGTTGTGATGATCGCCCCCAAAGGTCCGGGGCACCTCGTCCGCAGCGAATTCCAGAAGGGCGGCGGCGTGCCCTGCCTCGTCGCTGTCCAGCAGGACGCCACCGGCAACGCCAGGCAGATCGCCCTGGCCTGGGGCCACGGCATCGGCGGCGCCCGCGCCGGAATTCTCGAAACGACCTATAAGGAGGAGACCGAGACGGACCTGTTCGGCGAGCAATGTGTCCTCTGCGGCGGCCTCTCCGCCCTGATCAAGGCCGGCTTCGAAACCCTCGTCGCCGCCGGCTATCAGCCCGAAATCGCTTACTTTGAGTGCATGCACGAAGTGAAGCTGATAGTCGATCTGATGTATCAGGGGGGCCTGAGCTACATGCGCTATTCAATCTCTAATACCGCCGAATACGGCGACTTGACTCGCGGGCCGCGAATCGTCAACGAGCAGACCCGGGCGGAGATGAAGAAGATCCTGGGCGAGATCACTTCCGGTCAGTTCGCGAAGGAATGGGTGAACGAGTTCCAGACTGGGCTCAAGAAGTTCAACGAATTGTACGAAAAGGACAACAAGAGCCAGTTGGAAACCGTCGGTCGCAGGCTGCGAAAAATGATGAAATGGATCGACGCCAAGGAAGTGTAGCGTGTGATTTACGATTTATGATTTACTATTTACGATTGTGCGGCCGGCCATGGCGACCGCGCCACGCGGATAAGGCCAGAGCGTCAATTGTAAATGGTACTTGCGAAAAGGAGAGCCCTATGACGACCGGGAGGCCGCGAACCATCCGCCGAAAGGCCAAAGCGGTACAAGGCGCCCTCTGCATGGCGGCTCTCCTTTTCGCGACCTGCCTGTGCGGCTGTGCGGCCAAGGGCTACGTGTCGCCGGACCGCCTGACCTACGCCAAGCTCGCCTTCCCCTACGCCCACACGCAGCTCAAGACCAGCGCCAGCCTCGACGTGCTGAACCTCGCCCGCGCGCCCGAGTACCAGTTCGAGCAGGGCACGGCGGATGAGCTGCTTCTGACCCAAAGCGACACGGCCGTCGCCTTCTCCGGCCGGACCCCCGACCGGCGCAAGTTCTGGCTCACCCTGGTGGTCTTCGACGAGTACCGCCTGACCGCCACGCGAAAGTACTTCTTCCTCGTCGATGAGCGGGCCGAGACCGCCCCCACGGGCAAAACCCAGTACTTCGTCCCGCCCAGAAGGGGCCTCGTCTTCGACAGCGAATTCGTCATCGACACGGAGATCCTGACCACGCCCTACGCCACGGAGGAGGCCCAGAAGATTGCGATGATCCGCTGGCTGGCCGAGCAGTTCCAGAAGGACATGACCACCCTCATCGGCAGCTCCGACGCCCCCGCCCGCGGCAGCTCGCTGCTCCCCACCGCCGGCATGATGATGCGACAGACCTTCACCGGCCTGCTGGTCGAGCTGGACAAGTCCCCCGGCCTGGCCCAAACCCTCGCCGACGCCCGCGGCATGGAGTTCCCGCACATCAGCATGAACAAAGGCCGAGCCCGCCTGATCACCCAGGGCGACCTCGCCGCCATGACCCTCCGCGTCAACTTCCCCATGGAACCTATACCCTAACCCCCCTTCGCCCAACAATCCGCAATCCGAACTCCGCAGTCACTTATCCTCCCGCCCCTCCCCTGACCCCATCAAACATCAAACCTCACACGTCAAACATCACCCTCCAACTGCCATTCCTATCCGCAGATTGCGCAGGTTTTCGCAGATTCTGACCCGAAAACCGCGCGAAACAGCCTCGTTTTTGTCATTCCCGCACCCTCGTAGGGGCGAATCATCATTCGCCCGTCCATTATTCGCCCGCACGTCTTCACCACGAAGACCACGAATGTAGCAGAGCCGCAGATGCGCACAGATGAACGCCGACGGGGAACGCGGCCCTGGCAGTGGCGAGAGCCGCCTACGGTGGGCTCCGCCCACCGATTCCTTTGATCCGCAGATTGCGTAGGGTGTGCATCGCACACCGATTCTCTTCTTAACCACCGAGGACACGGAGCTCACGGAGGGAAACACAAAGCACGTCAACCAACAACTCCCTTTGAACCGCGAAAGACGCGAACCACGCGAACGAAGCTACATTCTTCAATCGTAAATCGTAATTCGTACATCATAAATCCGCGGGGCCACGAAGGTCACGAAGACGCCACGAAGAATTCAGAAAAAGTACCGTACCCCTTTAGTTCTCCTGAGAAAGTCACATCACGCAGAGACGCCGAGACGCAGGGGATGGGGAGGAAGGGAGGAACGCAGGATGAAAAGGACATGAGCCACCACGCGGAGGACCAGTCTGACACCTCCGCTAGGTTGCAGTACAACCTAGCGCATGTCGTGGACGCCACCAGGTGGTAATACCACATAGCAACGATCAATGAGCCTGTGTTCCTGCCGGCACCCAGCGCCAATCCGCAGTCCACAATCGCCGCGTCCCGCCCTCCCGCCGCGCCTACTTCAAACATCAAACTCCCCACTTCTTTCCCTATCCCCTATCACATATCGCTTGCCTGCCCCGCAGGCACCTGTTATACTTGTCCCCAGCGGAACACTCCTGGTGAACGTGCGAAAAATGAAAGTTCCGGCCGCGTGGGCCAGACCAATGTGGTGAGGCGGAAATGTGTGTGAAGGCTGCGGAGTCTCGAGAATGGTGAGAAAATGGGGTCCGTCCTAATATCCCTTGTATAGCGAACTGAGCGAGTCCACCCGAATGCAAATCCGGGGTATAGAATTCCCAGAAGCGGTGTTGAGAGCAATTCGCGACGAGAAGCTTGTGGTCTTTGCAGGCGCGGGCGTCTCCATGGGCAGGCCAGCCAATCTCCCGGACTTCCGCCGATTGGCTCTGCGGATTGCGACGGGCACAGGCCAACTTCCAGAGAAGGGCGAGCCCGATGACCGTTTTCTAGGGAGACTACAGCACAGCGGGATACAGGTTCACGAAATAGCCGCAAGTCTGCTCTCGAGGGAAGGACTGGGCCACACAGCTTTGCATCGAGACTTGTTGAGGCTGTATAGCGATCCCCGATCAGTTCGCGTGGTCACAACAAACTTCGATCTACTATTCGAGCAGGCCGCAGAAGACTTATTTCGAAAGCAGCCTGAGGTCTTTCGCGCTCCAGCATTACCTCTGGGGAGAGACTTTAGGGGAATCTTGCACATACATGGTGCGGTCAGCCAGCCTAGAACCTCGTGCTTACGGACGCAGACTTCGGTCGTGCCTACTTGACTGAAGGATGGGCGAGACGGTTTCTGGTTGACCTATTCCAGAACTGGACCGTGCTCTTTGTTGGGTATAGCCACAAAGACGTTGTTATTAGCTATCTGGCGAGGGCCATTCCGAGAGAAAGTGCACGGCGATTTGCGCTGACACCTGATACTGAGAGTGTGCAACGTTGGAATATATTGGGCATTGAACCGATCACGTATGGCCATCGCGGCAAGAAGGACCACGCTTCGCTTTATAAAGGTGTCAGATGTCTTGCCGACACTGTCAGGCGCACTATTCTTGACTGGCAGCGAGAGATAACGGAGATGGCTAGTAAGACTCCACCTATCGACGAAGAGACGATAAGTATCATTGAGCATTCCCTGCAGGACGTTGCCACTACTCGTTTTTTCATAAAGGCCGCCTCATCAGCCGAGTGGATCGAGTGGCTTGATGACCGCAAGCATTTGAATGGGCTCTTCGAGGATCGGGGGACGTCTGAACAAGATGGGCTTTTGGCGTCTTGGCTTGCGGAGCGATTTCTAGCCGGTAATTCCGAGGATCTCTTCCTCCTGATAGCGAGCCACAAGATGCGCCTGAGTCCGGTCTTTTGGCTAGCGCTCGCGCAAAGTGGCTTGGCCAGAAGGACCAGCGATAGAAAATCCGCTCCTATCCCGCTGGATATCCCTGCTCCTCGAAACCTTTCCAGTTGGCTCGGAGAGCATGCTCCACTGGCTGGGTGAACGCTGCATTGAACAGGGAAACCTGTCAAGTCTTCTAGATGTTTTCAATGCGATGGCTCAAAGGAGCCTACGACTTCGTCCTGGTTTTGTCTGGCCCCGGCCAGACGGAACATTGGCTGGCCACAAGATTGATGTGGATGTTGCGCCCGCAGCAGAGCATCATGCACTCAGAGATATCTGGGAGAAGGGGCTACGCTCTAAGCTTGATCAAGTAGCTGAGCCCCTGCTAATCCAAATCTTCCAGTGCATAGAGTCGTACCATTTTGTATTGGAGGCTTGGCAGAAGGCTGGTCCTGGATTGGATCCCTTTAGCTGGCGCCGGTCCGCCATCGAACCTCACGATCAAGATAGGTTTCTGCAGGCACACGATGTGCTGATTGACGCAGGCAGAGACTGCCTCGAATGGCTCATCGCGAATAGAACCAGCGCGGCGTCGCGGTGGTGTGAATATTTCTCCCAGTCGAAGGCTCCTATTTTGCGCCGTCTGGCGTTGCACGCGACCAACGCAAGCAGGGATATTTCCCCTGATGAAAAACTTGCCTGGTTGTTGACTCACGGCGGACTGCATGACGTGGAGGCACACCATGAGGTCTATCGGTTAGTCGCATCCGCGTACCCAGATGCGAGTCCCGATTGGCGTAAGAAGATCATTGAGGCGGTACTGACGTTTCGCTGGGCGAATGAGGAAGACGCCGATAAGGAACAACGTACGGCGAGGTGTCATTTTGACTGGCTCCACTGGATCCATGCCGCTGCACCTCAGTGTGACTTCGCCAAGCAAGCCATAGACACTGTATCAGGGAAATATCCCAATTGGCGCCCCCGTGACCATCCAGACCTAACGCACTGGATCAGTGAAGGTGGCTCTGATCGCCAGCACCCGTGGAGCGTTGAGACTCTTCTAGCGAAGTCAGCCCTGGAGTGGCTTGAAGAATTGCTGCCCTTTCAACCCTCAAATTCCACTAGTGACCGATGGCACCTGCTTTCCATCATCAAAGAGGCTGCGAAATCCCGGCGAACATGGGGATTCGATTTGGCAGCCAGTCTGGCTAAAGATGGCAAATGGGACGCTGATCTCTGGGGCCCCCTAATGCGAGCTTGGTCGGAGATAGAACTTACCGAAACCGAAGCAACTCAAGTACTCGATTGGGTAGGGAGGGAAGAACTGTACGTAGTACACGCGTACGATATAGCCAGCCTCCTCCACGCGGTGGTCAAGAACGGTGGCAAGACCCAGATCCGACATCTACTGCCCCGAGCAAACTCAATAGCCTCTGGCCTGTGGAGAACACTGGACCACGATGACGGGATGAGCGCCACCGATGGCTGGGTCGATTTGGCTATCAACAGGCCTGCTGGCATCTTGGCCGAGTTCTGGTTGGAGAGTCTTTCACTGTGGCAACAGCACGAGCATCCTATAGGCGGGATTTCTGACGATGATTATCGCCAAGCCTTATCAACCATAGCGCAGGAGCAGTCGTTATTAGGCAGGCTAGGCAGGACGATTCTCGCAAGTCAGTTTGCTTTTCTGCTAGCAACTGATGAAGCATGGACGCGTTCGTGCTTGTTGCCCCTCTTCGATCCAGATAATGGTACACTCGATTTTCAGGCAGCTTGGGAGGGTTTTTTGACATGGGGTCGTCTTAATCCGTCGGTGGTTGAGGCCATGGGGCCTGCCTTTTTGAAGGCAGTTCGCCGGCTAAAGGATGAACTAGCCAATCACAAGGATCGCTTCATTGAGTATTATACGCTTGTTCTTGGTTCGTTCGTAGACAGTCCTCTCGATAAATGGATTCCTGAACTCCTTAGCGATGGTGGGCAGGAAACCGGCGGCCTATTTACCTCCCAAGTAGAGCATTTTCTGCGCGGTATGGATGATCGGGGCCAAAAAGACTGGTGGAATCGCTGGCTCAAGCGGTACTGGGAGAATCGCATACAAGGCGTGCCAATTCCCCTTAGTCCAGGCGAGGTCCAAGGAATGGTGGACTGGTTGCCACATCTGCCAGCGGTATTTCCCGAAGCTGTTAGCGTAGCCACTCGGATGCCCCAAAACCCACTCGAATTGACTACCATGATGTACAGCCTGGACAAAAGCAACCTCCCAGAGCAGTACCCAGAATCAGTGGCAACATTGTTAACTTATCTTGGGTCACTGGGATCGGCGCAGCATGTTTGGTACAAGGCCAAGGAGATCATGGGTAGACTCTTGGAGACAAACATCAGTCCCAAACTCAAGCAGAAGCTGAAGGAATTAGCTGCGAGGCTGGGCCTTGAATGAGTGGAGGGGAGTGGAGGGTCAGCGCTTATTTTAATCCTTAGCGGGCGAACGGAAGACCATTGGAATTCGGAAGGGGGACAAGAAGAAGTGTGAAGTGCGATGTTTGAGGTTTGAAGTTGAGTTGGCGTGACGGCATGAAGTTTGATATTTGATTTTTGATGTTTGATTTGAAAACGAAGGGCGGCGGGGCGGAAATCGGTCAGAATAATAGATGTTTTGATGTATTGTCGTGCGGCGGGGTGGGAGGGCGTGAACGGCACGCCGCATCCCGGTCGCCGACCCAAGCTGACGGCCCGGCAACGGCGCACGCTGGAACGGTGGCAGTCGGCGAGCCTCTTCGTAGAGCCTGCCCCCGACCTGATCGGGGGTCGTGCGTCCCCGCACGACCAGTCCGGGCCCTTGCAACAGACTGGATACTGTACAAGGCCACAGCCGAAAGAGGACGAGCGAGGACGCTCGTCCTACGCGGAGCCCCGAATCCGCCACCGAATGGCGACCGCATCCCTGATCGGCTTGCTCCGCCGACGCGGGACCTTCTGAGAATCCGTCGCATCACGTTCACCGAAGGGCTGCCACAAGCGTGCGCAGCCCTTCTTCATTTGCGAGGGACAGCCGTCATTCCGGTAGCACGACTATTGAAGCAATGCGTGTAGAGAGCACCGATTACGATGGCTGGTGTTCACGCCTGTACGCCATCGGCAAGTTCCAAAGACTCCACTTGCCGCTGCCACCCAACTGTGAAATCGTCATTATGGACACTCGAAGGCGCTACTTGCCTGTCCTTCCCTGGGCGGAGCCTTTGGCGAAGGCGGCTGTCAGGGCGTCATATTGCGAGCGCGTGACGGGGAGCATGGAGCCATGCCGCACGTTCGCCGGCAACGCATACTTGTCCCAATCGGGGCGCTGCCCGCCGGCAATCTGGACCCATGGACCCTGGAGTCGGGCCGCAACCGAAAGGCCGTAGGCGACGCCGGGATACTGCTCGTAGTAGAGATACCAGGCCTTGCCGTTGGGCGATGGGATGAGAGTCGGGGCCTCGCGGAAGTTCGGGCTGATCGGCGGCCCCGGCTCGGAGTACGGCCCCAGCACACTCGACGCACCGGCGATGCGGATCGTTTTGCCCGTGGTCCAGTCCAGGGTCGGATAGCGTTCGTCCTTCAGGATGGTGTAATAGCGGTCGCCTTCCCGGCGGACAATCACATCGATTGTCGCCATGTCCCACGGGAATAGCTTGCGAGGCGGATCGGAGAAGGTCTTCAGGTCCTTGGATGTCACGTAGAGCGTCCGCTGGCTCGCCCAGTACGGTTCCGGCAGGTCGGTGCGGCCGAGGTCGTGCGGGGTGTGCCAGGTGAGCAGGTACTGAGACCCGGCCTCATCGAAGAACAGCTTCGGCGCCCCAATCCGCGCCATGGCCTTCGGGTACTCGGGCACGCGCTTCAGGTCCGGCACGTAGTCGCCGTACCTGGTCCACGCGACCAGATCGTCGGAGACCCAGAAGTTGATGTCGGGCCGCTCATCCCCGCGATTGCCCACGAGGTAATACCGCCCATCGTGCCCCTTGCAGATGTCGGGGTGTCCACGATATTCCTCGTTGACGCGCCTACCGCCATTGAGCATCTCCCAGTGCAGCCCATCCAGGCTGACGCTGTAATACAACCGCCCGTAATCGCTATGCAGCATGTGCGCGAAGAGATACGCCTGATATTTCGGCGTCTGGCCCGCCCCAACCTGTCCCGGCGGATCCGGCATCTGCGCCCACCCCGCCCCCACCCAGAACACGCTCACCACCACTAGCCACACACAACGTAGATGAAGTCTCATACGATTCAACATGGTCCGTGGATGCCTCCTGACAAGAACAGCCGCGAGCAATTACGTGACGCGCACGCATCCTTCGATCGCTTGATATATGACTGTCATCACGATTCCAGTTATTCCTGCGGTCCCGTGCCCCATGTCGCTACGTCTCGGAGAGGTTCCATCAAGTTCGCGACCGGAGCCTACGCCATGTGCCGTGTATTGTCAAGGCGAAATTCGGAGCTCAAGACAATCGGGGAGGGACTGGGGTCACAAAGACCTACTGGTTACCATCATGCCCTTCGGGGGCGCTCTGCCGCGCGGATGTGGTCGGAATACGGTGGCGATTGGTGCCGCTCTTCGTAGGGTGAGCGTCCCCGCTCGCCCCTTTTGTCGCATGGCCTCGCACCACATCCTGTCGATTGCAGATCCCTGCAATGGACGAGCGGGGACGCTCGTCCTACGCGGAGAACCGGAATCCGCCACCGAATGTCGGCCGCACCCTGCCGCGCCGTCCACATTCTTGATGATAGACATATTCGTTGCAGCCCGTACAATGGATGCCTGTGTACGGCGAACGAGGTGCGTTTACCAGCAGGGTTGCAAGGGAGGCTGATATGTACGAGAAACTTGGAGCCGTGGTTGACCACGGGAATAAAACCGTCCAGTTCAGAGTCTTCTTCCCGGATCATGAGAAGGACCCCAATCAGTACTTTCGAGAATTCATCGTCAGAGACAGCCAGGGAAATGAAATCAAGGACGACCAGGGGAACACAATCATAAATCACGCGGGCAAGCCCGACATCGCAGGCATCAAGATCGTCGGGGATTTCCAGCAGGCGACAAACCACGGAGCCGACTGGGACGTTGCTTCCGCCCCTTCGATGCTGCAACCGCGGCCTTATCCTGATCCGCCCGAGGCGCCCAAAGGATGGCTGTACGAGTCCGCGGTCCTGCCCGCCAAAGATGGATACTTCCAATACCGGTACGTAGTGACGTACAAGGACAGTTCCGAGTCACGCCAGGTGTGTGATCCCTGCAGCAAGTACCACGATTGCGACACCGATGGAGATCGGTCGGGATTCGTGATCGGGGGCAACAGATGGATAACGCCCGTCAACCTGGCCAACCGCCTGCCGTTGAAGGACCTCATCATCTATGAACTGCACCTGGAGGATTTCACGTGGGAGTATCGCGGCAATGAAGCACCTTTACAGGCGATGCAGTTTGCTGACAAAATCCAGCACATCAAATCACTGGGTGTCAACGCTGTGGAGATACTCCCTTGGACTGGAAGCCCCGGGAGTGGATATTCCTGGGGATACATGCCCTGCTTGTTCTTCGCCGTGACCAATCGGTATACGGATGACAAGAAGTACCCGCTCGAGAAGCTCTCTCAGCTCAAGGCCCTGATCGACGCGCTTCATAAGGAGGGTATCCATGTGATCATGGACGGGGTATTCAATCACGTGGCAGACCCATTCCCGTACCGGACGATGTACCGGGACCACGACTTGTCGCCGTTCATCGGGGATTTTGGCGAATGGCAGTTTGGCCCCGATCTCGACTACAACAACCGCTGCACACAGGAGTTCATTCTGGACGTGTGCAAATACTGGATAGACGTTTTTAAGGTTGACGGCATTCGCTTTGACTACGTCAAGGGGTTCTGTAATACGAGCGACAAGGCACACGGGCTGCCCAGACTCATCATCGACCTCAAGGACTACATCGCCCAGGACCCTGCCCGCAAGAACATCTCGCTGATCCTGGAATGCCTGAGTGGATATGAATGCATCGACAGGACTAACCAAATCGATGCCGATGGGTGCTGGCTGGACAACGCATTCTGGACCTACTTTGACGCCGTGGAGTACAAGCACGTGAACAATCAGGTGATGCGGGCGCTGAATTCGAACAAGGACTTCGCGGCAGGCAAAGTGCCCGTGATGTACATCGAGAACCACGATCATCGCACGTTGATAAACAAGATTAACAACCGCTACTACAATCGATCGCTATGGTGGCAGACGCAACCCTATATGATCGCGCTGTTCACCTCGCCGGGAGCGATCCTGCTGCACAGCGGGCAGGAGTGGGGCGAGGATGCATGGATGCCGGAAGGGCATGAGGAGGCGGCCTCCGGCATCTCCCGCGTGATCCACCGGGCGATTCACTGGTTCCAGGCCGGGGACGACTTCGGGAAGCCCCTGATGCACTGGTACAGCAAACTGGCTGCCATTCGGAGCAGCCATCCCGCCTTGTCGTCGCCCAACTTCTACCCGGCCGACGACTACAGCACACAGTTCAACGATAAGGGATACGGCTTTCATGAGGACAAGCAAGTAGTGATTTTCCATCGCTGGGATGACACGGAACGATTCATCATCGTTATCAACTTCTCGGACAAGGATGCAGTAGTCAATGTGCCTTTCCCTGCCAATGGCCCCTGGACGGACCTTCTGAACGACTCCGTGCACTCGGTCAGCAACTACTGGCTGCCCAACCGGACCGTGAATCGTCATTGGGGAAACATCTTCCGGCAGACAGTATAGCCACATCGTGTGTACCGGCGGCAAGCCTTTGGCTGGTCTGCCGGAGGGATTGCCCGAGATCCGAGCCTCGTTCAATCGGTTCTCAACGACAGCCGGGACATATTTCTGTAGATCACTCGCGGATCTTTCAGAAGCTTCTGCACCGCGTGGGCGAGGAGGATTCGCAGCTTCCAGAGGTGTCGCTTGGACGTGATCAGGCCCCGGATGCCCACGGTATACCTCTCGTTGAAGGCCACCACTCGCGGCCGGAGCAGGAAGTTGAGCAGGCCTCTGGGCACGAGGCCCAGCCGGTGGCGCGCGACTTTACCGTCCATCTGGTAAAGCAACCCGTTCAGGTACAGATTCTTCCGCTTCCATGGGTGCTTCCCGTAGTCGAACCCGGCGACGTAGTCCAGCTCGAACCCGCTATCCCGGCTGCCCTCGATGATCCTGTCCCGGACGGCGGCCTCATATAGAAGCGTGCCGGGGAAAAAGACCAGATTGTACACCCGGAGAAAGAACGGATGCGGCAGGTCCCCCAGGAAGCGGGCGGTAGACAGCAGGTCCGCGCGTGTCTCATAGGGATTGCCGATGATCAGGAAATAGTACGTCACGACATGCGGGTATTTGTGGATGATCCGCGCGGCGTGCAGCACCGCATCGTTCGACATGGGCCGGTTGTAGATTTCCGTCTTCGTGCGTTCGCTGCCGCTCTCGACCCCCATGTGGATCCGCCAGAGCCCCGCCTTGACCAGCAGCTCCATCTTCTCCTCCGAGAGTTGCAGAGGCGAGAACCATGCACCCGAACGGAATTCCCACCCTCGCGGCGTACTCCCGCGAAAACCGCTCGATGTCTGCCACGGGCCGGGCGCAGAAATCCTCATCGTAGAACTCGAGACACCCGGCCTTGGGGAACCGCCTCCGCAGCTCTTCCGTTTGCTCGACCATCTTCTCAACGCTCAGCTTCCGGACGTACCGGCCCTTGCCCGCGACCAGTTGCTGGAGCTTCGCATTGGAGCAGTAGGTGCAGTGGAAGGCACAGCCCCGGGTGCCGCTGAACCCGATGGCGGCCGTATCGTCGGACACGCCGGGCACCCGGACGAGCTGGTCGGCCGTCAGATGCCACTCATTCTCGCGGCTGAAATCCATCGCCGGGAGCGTGTCGAGATCGGCAATCAGCGGCCGTGCCTCGTTCATGACGATCCGGCCCTCATCCTGATACACGGCGTTGGCGATGCCCCGCCAGTCGCCCCCCTTCTGTGCCCGCTCCACCAACTCCAGCATGAACCCTTCCCCCTCGCCCCAGCACACCACGTCGGCGTGACGGGCGCACTCCTGCGGATTGAGGGTCGTGTGGATGCCGCCCCAGACGGTGATCCGGCCGAGCGGCCGGACGTGCTCCAGCACCTGGATCGCCTTGTGCGAGGCCCGCGAAAAACAGCTCAGACCGATCACGTCCGAGTCCGCCACCAGATCCCTGGCGGAATCGAGCGCCGGCCGGGAGTAGGCCGGCTCCCCGGACTTCATAAGAACCACCCTCGTCTCGTGCCCCGCCGCCTTCAGGACCGAAGAGATACTCCGAATCCCGAAGGCCTCCACATCATTATCCACGCAGATCAGAGCAATCTTCATACCGGCATGTCCCCCAGAAAAGGTCTTTGCGATACAACAACGCGCGCACATCTCCCGTCGGCACGTTCCGCTTGTGACTCGAAGCACAAGTGCCCGCTTTACACATGCGCCGAAACGCCCGAGCACACTTGCTGCTCTTTCTTACTTGACAATACGCGACAATCTCCGCCTTCAAATAGGGGGTTTCCCCGATTCGAGAACTCGCGATTCCTCAGGCGCAGCGTGCGTTCCCTAGGCACAGTCCGTAGGTGCTCCGTAGTCGTCCCACGACTTGGGAGAGTTTGGTCGCATGGATTTGCCGGATGTCCGTGGCCTTATCGCTCGGTGAGTAGTTAAGTGAAATAGTCGTCAGCCGCCAAGCTCATGCTTACGGCTCAAGTTGTGAGACATCTCACGTATCCATGAAAGAGTCAATCCTTGTCTCTCGCCGGCTTCCTTTTCGCGGCCTTCCGCCCGCCGGGCTTCGCGGGCCTCTTCTCGCTCTTCACTTTCTTTCTCCCGCGTGTCTTACGATTCTCCTTCAGCCATTGCGTATGCACCTGGGCCCGGCGCTCCGGCGGCCACTCCTCTGGAAAGTTCAACCCCGCGAACTCCCCGAACAACTCGACCGCTTTGCGGTCATACACGCGTGCCGCCTCTGCCTCCGTGTCGAAGTAGCCAAGATAGAAACGCTCTTTGCCAAAGCGGATAGCCGCATACCATTGTTGACGCCGCTTGTCGTAGCTGACGCCTTTGTAAATGGAACTGGTGCCGACATGCTTGCCCTTGTTGTACATGTTCTGCCGTCGTGTGATGTTCCGCATGTTGGCCCGAGTATTATCGTACCCATTGCCATTGATGTGGTCCACGATCTTTCCGCGCGGCGGCCGCATGATCTCACGGTGCATGTAGATGAGTTTGCCCTTTACCCATCGCCCCGCGTACCCGGCGCTGTACGCTCGCCAATGGAACTGATTGAGCCACTCGTAGTCCTCAGCGTCCACATATGCGTAGAACCCGTTCGTCAGCGGGATCATCTTGACATTCTCGCCCGTGGGCACAGGCGGCCTGGCCCGGTAGTTCCGGCAGACCGAGCCGCAGGGACACTCTTTCATCCGCCCGTACGAGTCCGGCTGGTTCCCGCACGTCGGCCGCGCCGGCCATCCCGACCCCAGGCTGCGCATCCACACACACCGATCCCAGTGCGCGTAAATACAGGTGTGACAAGTCGATTGCTTCGCCATGAGTTCGCCCTTCTCAATCAAGTTTGATGGTTGATTTTTGGTGTGTGATTTGTGAAGTTGAACAGGTCCTCTCTCATTTGACACATCAACCATCAACCATCATAAACCAACCACGATCATAGCTCAGCTATGATCTTTTGTCCATACAATTGTTCGAAAAGCATCAAATTTTCCCGCAATTGCCGTAACGCCTTTATAGCACAGCGGTTAGGAACGACGAAATGCATCTCTAACCACGAAAACACGGAGGCCACGGAGAAGGAATATAAGGATGTAGGGTGGGTTCTTAACCCACGCGGATTCTGATCCTCTCGCGCAGAGGGTGGAAGGAGAAGGGAGAAACACAGGAAGGGAAGGAGGTAAGAGCCCACCCATCCACAACCATGCCACTGCAGGGACGACGGTAGGTGGTAATACCACATAGTGGACCCAGACAGCACCCATGGGACAGCCGTGTCCGACCCCGCCGTGCCCGGCAGCCTTGTTGAACGTTCCGCCCGGAGACCGGAGGCCGTAAGCCGGAGACCATTAACCTACAGCCTGCGGCCTAAAGCCTATGGCCTGTACTGCCTACTCCGCAATCCGAAATCCACAATCCGCAACGAGTCCGTCCCCCAACGATGTCTCCCCCTTCTTTCCCCGGAGAATAACCGCTCGCGCCCTGCGCCCTGACAGGCGGCATACCCATTGAAGTGTAAGATAGGGGCTGATGCTCGCCCCCCTCCCCGGGGACACCTAAATCCAAAGCCAGACCCCTTTTCTTCTTCCGATCCTCTCGCGCCGAGACGCCAGGACGCAGACGGACCGCAACTGCAGATGAACGTGGATGAACGCCGATTCTCAACCGACAACCGCCTACTACCGTTGCATTCCCCAATCCGCAATCATCCTGTCCCCCCGCGACAGGTGATTCTGTTCCGTCGCCTTGGCAAAGAAGACACTCGCTAACGCTTAACTTAAGGGCTGGCCCCCAAAGTCCCCCGTCAAGGGCTGGCTCCCAAAGTCCCCGCCCAATCCACAATCTTCCCGTCCCCCGAGACAGGCAATCCTGTTCCGTCGCCTTGACAAAGAAGACAATCGCTAACGCTTAACATAAGGGCTGGGCCCCCAAGGTCCTCTAATATCACGCCGGGCTTTACACAAGGGCTCTCCATGTCCATAATGGCGTTTTTGAATCTCCATCATCTTGCCTATATGTGAGGAAGAAATGGTTGAGCTCAAGGATGGCTACTGCCAGTATCTGATTCCACCCAACTACGCACAGTGCCGCGCAAAGGTCAAGCCGCCGAAGAGGTATTGCGGCCACCACCCATGGAACAAGCGGATTTCCAATGGCCTGAAGCATCGCTGCAAAACAATCCTGCAGATGTGGAAGGTTATCTTGGCTGTTTCCACCATTTGGGGCCTCATCGCGAGTGTTCTGACTTGGTACAGCTACCGCTATGGTGCCACACTTGGCATGCAAACAGAGATACTGTCTAGGCAGGAGCAAGGTTTCGCATCGGTCTTGGGCGAAATCTCCCTCCGTAACATTGAAGATGATCTCGATCGGCAGTTCCCAATGGGGTACACGTTGATTGTTATTGGAAGAAAGACTATTGTTCCCTACACCAGAAGACAACCCGACTGGCTTCAGGTTTCGTGGGGCCAAGTAGTAGTCGATGAGATCACCGATGACTACGTTCTTCTACAAGTTCCCGTGATTGTGGATGACCGCGACTTCTTGAAATGGGAGGATTTCGACTACATCTGTGAGAGGACTCCTGGCGCACGTGTTCGAGAGCCCAAGATGCCCATATTCCACAGTATGGAGATACACCACAAAGAGGGTGCGTACCGTTTCTCCCCCAAGCTCATAAAGGACTCAAAAGACCTGTTGGTAGTAGCATTCGTTCTCGAACTCATGCAGGAATGATGTAAGCCTAAGAGATTGTGGAGTCAGACTTCCGTCTATCGGAAGGGCGTGCGGGAAATTTGTGGAGCCCTACTCAATTAAGAGGTGAAGTAAGTAAGCTGTCCGCGGAAACCCAGAGCACGCCCACCAGGAGGCCAACCACCAAGCAGATCAGAATTACCCAGCGTCCACGCATATTCGGGTCCACACAAAAGCCAAGCCCACCAGCACCAGCGACAGGGCGCCAGGGGCAGGGACGGGACGAATTGAGATGCGGATATCGCCGTACCATGCCTCACCATTGTTGCAGCTATCGGGCTGCACGAAAAGCCTCAACCGGTATATATCCGTGTCTGTGAGATCAAATAACAGTGTCTCGGTGTGGTAGTTACCTCCGACCCATAACTCTGTCCATGATGGGTTTCCAATAGGATGGTTGTAGATGTTGAGCAGGGTGTCACCAGTAGTGATGTCGGCTAAGTACACTTCAAGTGCATCTTGGACGAGCCTAAAGCCCAACCTGCCGGAGAAGGATATTTCGTACATGCCGGAGACTAGGGGCCGAAAGAGGTAGTCACTACTGGCGTAGGCAAAAGACCAGTCCTGGGGCCACTGTCCGCTCATGTTGATCGCGGCCACTCTCTCATAACTTGCCTCCGCAAAGACACCTTGCATCAGGCCCCATGACCATATGTACACGTCGGAACCATATACTGGCTGGCTATCCACGTGGTGAAATCCCAGAGAGACCGGCGGCAAGTTATCCCAGTAAGCAGGATCACCATAGTATTCACCGGGAAAATAGTAGGAACCAAAGACCTCAAACGTCCCGCCAAGCGTCTCAATACCTGACAGACCGCCCCGGGCAATTGGCGCAATGGCAAGCACGGTTATAAGCAGAATCAAGGTGCCCCAGTGTACCGCTCTCATCTTCTCACCTCCACAAATGACCCATCATCTCTCAGGCCATCCCTGCCGCGCTTCTCCGTCCATGGTGTGCTACCGAGTATTGTAGACATGCCGCAGAAGAATCTCAAGGAGAATTGCCCGGATTCTCAGATTTCGATTAGGGATGATTGAATCGGCGTTCATCCGTGTTCATCGGCGGTCCCGTTTCTCTCTGTGTCCCCTGTGACCTCTGTGGCGAAAGATGGGGGATTTAGAGAACTCACACAGACCCGTCTCGTAGCCTATATTGACATGGATGGTTGCAGAGTTGGCGGCAGGAATGTGCGACTCAGGCACGTAGCCGACCCGAAAGAGAAGTACTGGATGTGGCTCCTATGGCTATGGCCATTTCGGAGCGAGGGTGTGAAGATGTTGAAGAGAAGTGTAGTCGCCGTGGCCGCAGCGGGTCTGCTGGCCGCGAGCGTGCAAGCCGGTGAGATCAAGACCCATACCTGGCCCGTTCAGTTCATCTTCCTGGAGATTACCACGATTCCGGTGGTGATGGACGTTGGGTACTTTATCCGGATCAAGGATCAGGACAAGCTGCGGATCAAGCTGGTGCAGGATGAGAGCGATATTCACAAGTTCAAGGGCTGTGTGGACATGGTCGTCGAGAGCAACTTCGACCTGGTTCTGAGCGCCGGCATCACCAAGACCGGCGCGATCGAGGGCGATTATTCCGTCAGCCTCGAACCGAGCACCGCTCATGCAGGCAGCTCGAGCGTGAGAGTTTGCGCAACTTTGACGAACGCGAACTTGACCGGCCAGTTGGCCGGCGCCAGGGATGTCCAGGTCGCGACTGTGAAGATCAAGGTGAAGCCTGCCTGACCTGGTTTTGGGGATTCGGAAAAGACTGCTGCGATCATCTTGAAGTTGTGGGATGGGTGGCAGCGGCAGGCGCAGCTTGCCGATGGCTCGCTATATGTGGAACACCATCGGCAAGCTCCGAGGACTCCGCTTGCCGCTGCCACCCGACGCCCACGAGATTGGGATAGTCGCAGTACTGCCGGCCGTTGCAGATAAGGGCGGTACGTCCTGGCCACGAGGGAACAAGGGCAAGATGCCCTCGCCACGTGGGAAGTGGCGGGGTTACAGGCCGGTGAGATTGATCAGGTTGTACCCGGTGGCGGTGAGCTTTTGGTTGGCTCGATAGAAGGGGTGGGAGTAGCGGGACTTCGCGAGTTCGGAGTCCTCGGCGTTGCGGTCGGACCAGATGCGCACTTTGCCGTCGGGATGGTAAGCCAGGATTTGTTCGCCGGGGTGGGGCATGAATTTCGAGGCCATCCCGGCGTGGCCGCCGATGTTTGCGATCACCTTGCCTGTGTGGTCGAGGACAGCGCCGTCGCCTTCGGCCAGGCCGCGGTACAGCTCGTGGATGCCGTCGCCGCTCAGATCGACCGGCAGCGTGCAAAAAACACTGAAGGCCAGTTTGTGGGGTTGGCCGGTGAAGGCGTCGTAGGTGAACTCCTCCACGCCCTTGCGGAAGAAGCCTTTCGTGCCCGCGGACTTCGAGCCAATGCGGATGGCCATGGCGACGGGTTCGCCGTGGTCGCCGAGCCGGGCGATCCAGCCCATGTCCATGTGTCCCTCCTTGAGGTCGCCCCAGGCCCGGCGGCCGGTATCGTCGAAGAGGGCGACTCGCGGGGCAGCACTGCCGCCCTCCCGGCAGGTGTAGATGAACCATTGATTCGTCTTGCGATCGAGGACTGGCTGGACCACGTCGGAATGGGCGTTGTAGCTGTCGCGATCGGCGCAGAAGAGTTCTTTGCCCTTGTCCAGCTCGATGCATCGCTCGCCCCAGAGGACTTCGTCAACACCGTCGTTGTTGAGGTCCACGACGGAGCACATATGGCTGCCGCGAGCGCCGGGAGTGTCCTTCTTGATCTCGTGCTGCCATCGCGGGCTCATGTCGGGGTTCCAGGCCTGAAGCTTCATCGGGCCGTAGGTGCCCTGGGCGGTGACGAGCACCGGCTTACCCTTGGCCTGACCGCCGAGGATGAAGTTGCGGAAGGTGTGACTGGGACTCTGGTTGCTATCTACCTCGGGCCAGGGCCATTGGCCGAGGGACTGGCCTGTCTTTGCATCGAGGCGTTCCAGCCGTCGGCCCCGCAGGCTCAGGGGATGCTCGTCGTCCACGTTATTCACGTACCAGATCTCATCGGCGCCGTCGCCGTCGAGGTCGAACGGGAACACCGGCGTGAACCAGATGCCCGGGATGACACCGGGACCGAGTTCCTTCTTCCATAGCTGCGTCCCATCGAGGCCGAAGACCATGAGCTTCATCGAATGCCTGGGAAAGAAGAACATCTCGACGTAGGGATCGACCTCCGCGTCCTCACAGTAGGCAAGGAGAATACCCTGCTTTTCGCCCAAGTCCACCGGCACGGCTCTGCACTGTCCCAGTGTTGTCCCGACATTCAACTCCAGGATCGTCTGGAGATCGAAGGGCTTGTCGGCCGCGGAGGACGAAACCGCGAAACCACCGTTGAGGACGACCCATGCGAACAGGATCGCCGCATGAGCGAAATGTCCTGGTCTGCGCATTTGCTGGCTCCTTGTGAAAGGGACCGAAAGGACCTGAGGGACCAAAGGGACTTCGTGCCACGGGCCCTCATCCGCGTCAGTCGCATTCCATGGGGAAGTAGGCCCGGGCGTTGTTGAAACTGATGTCTTCGACCATCTTACCGAGCAGGACCATGTCGTTGGGCAGCAAGCCGGCCTCGACGTCGCTGCCGAGCATGTTGCACAGGACCCGGCGGAAGTACTCGTGGCGCGGGTAGGACAGGAAGCTGCGCGAGTCGGTGAGCATGCCCACGAATCGGCTGAGCAGGCCCATGTTGGCCAGCGTGCGCATCTGGTCTTCCATGCCGTCCTTTTGGTCGAGGAACCACCAGCCGGAGCCGTATTGGAGCTTGCCGGGGACGGAGCCGTCCTGAAAGTTGCCGACCATCGTGGCCAGTAGCGCGTTGTCCCGCGGGTTGAGGTTGTAGAGGATTGTCTTGGGGAGCTTGCCCTGGAAGTCGAGGTGGTCGAGGAACTTCGACAGGGGCCGGGCGATTTCGAAGTCGCCGATGGAGTCGCAGCCGATGTCCGGGCCGAGCTTGCGGAAGAGGCGCGTCGAGTTGTTCCGCAGGGCGCCCATGTGGAGTTGCTGCACCCAGCCGCGTTCGGCGTCCATCAGGCCGAATTCGACCATCATTGCGGATTTGAATTGCAGGGCCTCGCGCGTGTTCAGCGGCTTGCCGGCTCGGATCTTGGAGAAGATCAGCTTGATCTCGCCGGCCGTGTAGTCCTCCGCGAAGGCGGTCTCCAGCCCGTGGTCGGAGAGCCGGCAGCCGTGCTCGTGGAAGTAGCCGTGCCGCTGGCGCAGGGCCTCGATGTAGTCGTCAAAGTTGCCGATCTCCTTATTGCACAGCTCGCTCAGCTTGTCGATGAACGCATTGACCCTCTGGAGGGACGCGGCATCTTGCGTCTCCACGGCCATTGCCGGGTCCGGCCGCCATGCGGTATGGACTTTCACTTCAAAGCCGTCCTGCCGAATCTTGCGATGATGCTCCAGAGTATCGAGCGGTCCTTCCGTCGTGCAGACCAGCCTGACGTTCATCGTCCGCATGATATTGCGAACGCTGAACTGCGGCGAGCGAAGCATCTCGCTGCACGTCTCATAGATCTCTTTGGCTGTATTGGGCCCGAGCAACTTGCCGGTGATCCCGAACGGCCGGCGCAGCTCCAGATGGGTCCAGTGGTACAGCGGATTGCCCAGGCAAGCAGGGACAGTCTGTGCCCACTTCTCGAATTTCTCCCAGTCGCTCGCCTCGCCCGTGACATACCGCTCCGGCACCCCATTGGTCCGCATCGCCCGCCATCGATAGTGGTCACCAGATAGCCAGGCCTGGGTCAGGTTCTCGAAGCGGTGGTCGGCCGCGATCTGCTGGGCCGGCAGGTGGCAGTGGTAATCGAAGATCGGCATGTTCGCCGCGTGCTCGTGGTAGAGAATCCTCGCTGTCTTCGTGTGGAGTAGAAAGTCCTCGGTCAGGAATTGTCCTGTCATGATTTTCCTTTGTCCTCTGTGGAGCTGTCTTTGGGGAACTTTTTGGGCGGGACAGGACTCTTGAACTCAGCCATTTTCTTGGCCCAGTCGGAGAGTTCGCCGTGGGTTTTCTCGAGCCGCTCCGAGCGTTTCGGTGGCTGCTTCTTCTCCTCCTGCCGCATCTTGTAGTCCCAGATGGCATAGGCGATCCACCCCACCGCCACCGCGATCACGCCGACGATCATGACTATCTTATACAATGACATGGCGTCTACCCTTCGAACTGAGACTCGTTCATCCTGTACACCTACACCTGTCTGCATCCTACCCCAATCCCCGCACAGGGTCAACGCCCGCAGGACATCGATGGAGGTCAATTCGGCGACGACGGAGGAATTGGGTGGAAAAATGCGCCGGTCGCTGCCACAATTTTGCGTTTTTGCCGTCCTGTTGGGGAGAAAGGGGAATTCCGATGGCCCAGGCAGATTCGGGTCGAGACGCGGAATCGTGCGTCTCCGGCCCCATGGACAACCAGCGTAGGGGCGAATCATTATTCGCCCGTACCGGGGGCGACATGACAGAGACGCCGACGCCCGAGAGCATGGTGCGCCGGTACGCGTCGGCCGTCTGGGGCGTCTGCCTGGCAAACACACGCAATATCCACGACAGCGAGGATATCATGCAGGACGTGTTCATCAAGGCATTCACGAAGCTGCACACCCTGAAGGACCCGGGGCGTGTGCGCGGCTGGCTGCTGCAGATCGCCCGCAGGGCCTGCATCGATTTTCACCGGGGTCGGGCCTCGGAACGCCAAGCCGTCCAGAACATGCCCGCCGAGAGGCCCGTGATGGACAAGCGCGTCCTGCGTATTCATAAGGCGATTTCCCAACTACCCGACAACTACCGCGAGCCAATCGTTCTCTACTACCTCGATGGGCGAGACTGTCGCGGCGTGGCCCAGGCCCTGGGCATCAGCGAGACTGCCGTGCGAAGCCGGCTGACCCGGGCACGGCTGCAACTTCATGAGATACTCCGGGAGGATGAACCATGACCCTCGAAGCTGCATGTGCGAACCGTCAAGAGGCCATCGCCGCCCTGGTGCTCGGCGAGTTGCCAAAACCCGAGGTGGATGCGTTGCGGGAACACTTGGCCAAGTGCGAAGGCTGCCGCAGGTTGCATGAGTCCATGACGAAGGAGGAGCAGGCGATTGCCTCGGCTTTCGACGCTATCGGCCGGCGGGGACAGGACGTGCGGGACGATATTCTCCGCCAGGTCGTGACACTCGCCGCTCCCGCAGAAACACGGAGATTCATTGTCCTGCGGCATGTTGGAATTCTGGCGGCAGCGGCAGTGATCATCATTGCCGTTGTGTTCGCAGTCAGTGTTCTGTCCAAACGGCAAACCGGCAGAGAGCAGGATGATCGGATCATTGTTGAATACGAACAAGTGCCCACGCATTCCGAACCCAGCCCGCCGGCGCCCGTGGAAACAGAGCCGGCGATGGCAGAAAGGATGTTCGCCGCACGGGATGTGGACGGTTTGATGGACCTGCTGGCGCACGGCACGCCGAGTGGTCAGATCGCCGCGGCCAACTACCTGGCAAAGATCGGCGATGCCCGCGCACTCGACAGGCTGCAACGTCTCCGTGACACTTACAGCGGCAATGACCCGAACAATCCATTCGCCGCCGCCGTGATGGAGATTCAGGCGAGGCTCGCACCGCCGAAGGAAGAGACATCGGCTCAGAAGGAACACGAGCCGAATGCGCGTGTCACGCCCGCGGCCAGGCAGACTGTTGAGACGATCACTTATGCAGGGACCGTGCGCAACCAGGCGGGTGAGCCCATTGAAGGAGCGGCCGTCCAGAGTTGGCTCAATGTGTGGAAGTCCATGCCGACTGAATTCAAGGCCTGGGAACAGACTGGCAGAACGGATCGTGAGGGCCGGTTCGAGCTTGGGCCGTTGCCCGTCGCCGATTCGCAAAAGGACCAGTACCGGATGCTCATTTTCGAGCACCCGAAGTACGCCATCGGTTGGTTCGATCCCTCTTGGAGCGACAACGGCACGATAGACCCGAAGAAGCTCGACGTCTTGCTCCTGGACCCGACAGCGTTCTCAGGGACCGTCGTGGACCCGAACGGCGAGCCGATAGAGGGGGCTGTTGTAGAGGCCGAGCTGCAACTGAGCATTCCGACGCGGTTCTCCTACTTTGACATGAGCCGATTGAATGGATATGCGGCGCGTAGCAGTGCGGCGGGCGAGTTCGCGATCCCAAAGATTCCGACCGGCGCGCGGCTGCACCTTCAGGTCTCGAAGGATGGGTACATTCACTATGCCAGCCGGGAGGACTTCCAGGGCGACATGTACCCGATGCGGCCCGGCCAGGATGTCCGGGTCGAGCTGACGCCGGGGGTGGCTCTGCGGGGACAAGTTCTTCTCCACGACCAGCCGTATAAGAAGGCGGGTCTGGCCGTCACTGCACGGGAAGAGGCCGGATACAGCAGCGCGACCCTGACCGACGCCAAGGGCCGATTCGAGATGACGGATCTGGCCCCGGGCCGATACACGGTGACGGTAGAGTACGAAGACATTGCCGGAGAAGGTCTGTGCTGCCATTCCGTCGCCGGCCTGGAAATCAAGAGTGAAGCGGCTACGCAGGCAGTCGAGCTGCACCTCGAAGAAGGGATTCCCGTCACTGTAGCGGTGGTGGATGCAAAGACCGGCGAGCCTGTCCGGGATGAGCAGGTCGCGGCGACAGCGGATACGACCTTCGCCTCCTCGCGAACCGATGAGCAGGGTCAATGCGTGCTCAGGCTGGCCCCCGGACAGTACAAACTCGGCGTGCGGGACTGGCGCGACGGGAAATGGGCCCAGTTCTGGAAGGACATCATCGTCCCTGAGAATGTGAGAGAGCTCAACCTGTCGATGGAGATTGCCGCCCGGCCGTTCATTCGCGGCCGGCTCGTGGACGGCAGCCTCAGACCCTTGCGCGGCACGGTGAAGATCGAGTCTGAAAAACTTGTCACAACGGACAAGGATGGGGCGTTCGCCTGTCCGGAACCCTGGCGGTCGCCGCCCTGGGACGTCGTGATCGGTTATGCCTTCGACGAGACAGCGACACTCGGGCGGGCCTTTTTCTTGAAGGCCGGCGAGCCGAATTCTCTGGAGGTTGTGGCCGAGCCGCTGGTGACGATTGTCGGGCGGATTGTCAATATGAAAGGCGCCGGCATCCGTGATGTCGAACCGAGACTGGATATCGAATTGGGACAGGGACGCTCGCAGAGCGCGAGGAATAATCTTTGGACAATCAAGGTCGAGGAAGATGGCACTTTCCAATTTGTTGGCGTGCCCGCAGGACTACCGATGAAGATCTTCGTGGAAAAGCCCGGCTTTCAGGGCGTTGCCGAGTTGCCGGAGCTTGAGCCGGGCCATACCCTTGACGCGGGCGACGTGGTCTTGCAGCCTCTTCATGGCTTCACCGACGGGCAGATGGAATGGACCGGGAGTCTGTCCGGCCGGATCGTCAACGAGGTCAACGAGCCGATGGTCGGTTTGACGGTGCACACAAGCATCGGGATGCAGTACTTCGAAGACACGACGGACCTCAAGGGCCGGTACCTGCTGAAGGGTTTGCCCCGCGGCAAACGAATCTCGGGTAGTGTCTACGCCGACGGCTACGGCCACACGAGCGTCCAAGCCACGGTCGATGGGAACGATCTCGACGTCAAGCTGCTTCCCCAAGGCTGGGAGTTGCTCGACAAGCCCGCGCCGGGCCTGTTCGTGGACAAGTGGATCAACGCGGAGAACGTGACCCTGGAGCAGTATCGAGGCAAAGTGGTCGTGCTCCAGATCGGCGTGCTGCTGCCGAAAGACCCGATGGAACTGGAGCGCATGCAGACACTGCTCAATGAATACGGCTCGCAAGGGCTTCAGGTGATCGCCATCCATCAGCGGCTGGACATAAGCTGGGCGGGAAAGGTCACGGAAGACGATCTGCACGCTTTCGTTGCCGCTCGCGGGATCACCTTCCCATTCGCAATCGACGCTCCCGTCGACGTGGTCCGCGATCTCGTTGGTGAGAAGGCCGTGGGAAATGGGGCGATGTACTCGCTCTACGACGTCAAGGCCACGCCCGCACTCTACCTCATCGATAAGACAGGCATCCTGAGAATTTCGCCCAGGCGAAACGAAGTCGACGCCTGGATCAAGCGTCTGCTAAGAGAATAGGCCAACCTGTGATGGGGGCGGGTTTCAAACCCGCCCCTACATCCCGATTCTCGCATTCGCACGCACCGGATCATCCCACAAAGTCAACCCACCCCAGCACCGGCGCGAAGTCCACATCGTCCATTGTGTCCACTGCGTCCACGTCAACCCCGCACGAGCACAGACACAAGATACAGCGTATCTGCACCAGCGGCGGAATTATGAACTCGCCTGCCGCTCGGCTGGTACTAGTAGGTATGAGCGCGAAGCTTTACGGGGAACATGACGGTAGGGGCGGGTTTGAAACCCGCCCGTATGCCCGGCCAGGACAAAGCTCCGGCTCTGCGGAGCAGAGTCCCGTGATGCTGTGCGGCTGGGCGGGGATCGGCAACGTCGGGCTGACCGCCGTCAGCACGCTGCGGCGGCTCGTGCGAGCACGGCCGTTCGGAGAAATCGAGCCCTATGAGTACTTCGAGCCGTCCAGGGCCATCGTCAAGAACGGGCTGATTAAAGAAATGCGGTTTCCCTCGACGAAGTTCTACAGTCATCGGCTTGCGGATAAAGACCTGCTGCTGTTGGTGGGCGAGCAACAGCCGGCGGATGAGTACAAAGCCTATGAAATGGCAAGCGAGGTTCTCGACGTGGCCGAGCAGTTGGGCTGCCGGAGAATCTATACAACGGCGGCGAGTGTAACGACGATTCATCACACGGCCAGGCCGAGAGTGTGGGCGGTGCCGAACACCCCGGCCCTGATCCCTGAAGTCCGCAAGTACGGCAACACGATCCTGATGTCCGAGGTTGGCGGCACGGATGGCGACGGACTCATCTCCGGCCTGAACGGCATCCTGCCGGGCGTGGCCAAAAACAGAGGGATTGAGGCGGTCTGCCTGATGGGAGAGGTGCCCTACTACCTGCAGGCGGCGCCATGGCCTTACCCCAAAGCCTCCATCTCCATACTCGAGGTGCTCGGCAGCATCCTGGGGGTGCGGCTGGACCTGCGCGAGTTGCACGAGATGGCCGCCAAGGTGGAGGTGAATATCGAACAGATTCTCGATGCCCTGGCCACCGCCGAGGAGTTGCCCGAACAAGTGAGAACGGAGATGGAGAAGCTCAGGGAAGGCAAGCAGCCGGATATCGGGCCTATCACGGAACACGAGAAGCGGGAGATACTGGAGCATATCGATGAACTCTTCAAAGGCGAAACCGGCAATGAATCCTGACGTCGATTGGGCCGCGGCGGGAGCCCGGATGCAGGGTTTTGCGTCCCTGCAGCGGGCGGAGCTGTTTCGCTTCACATCCAAGCCGCAGCTGGGAAAGCTCGCTTTCGTGGTCGGTTGGACAAAGGATACCGGCGCCGTCAGCCCGGTGACGGCGGATTATCTGATCAAGGCATCGAACGGCAGCGATTTCTGCCAGATCGAGCCGGTGGACTTCTATCCCGTGGGCGGTGTGAGCGTGACCGACGACATCGCCCGATTCCCGCAAAGCCAGTTCTTCTACAGCGAGCGAAATCCCGTCGTGATCCTTCGGGCCGATGAGCCGCAATCCAACAGGTACGAGTTCCTCAGCGCTGTGCTTGACCTGGCGGAGCACTACGGCAAGGCGGATCTGAGCGAGCCCAGTCGAGCCGAGGCCCTGTACACGGTCAACGGCATCGCCGCCTTGACCGCCCATACGGCCCCCCGCCGGATATTCGGGGTCTTCAACGATGCCGCCACGCAGAGAAGGTTGGAGCCGCTTGTGCCGACCGGTGCGAACTGGCAGGGCCCGCCGCATGTGAGCACCTACCTGCTGTGGCTCGCCGGCCAGCGGCATCTGCCCGGAGTGGGCCTGTGGGCGGAAGTGCCGTTCTACCTGTCCGATTACGAAGATTATCAATCCATCAGAGCGGCCGCCTCGCTGCTGAGCATGATCCTCGGGTGGGATTTCGATCTTGGCGAGCTCAACCGCCTTGCTGTCGAGCAGGATGAGAAGCTCGCGCAACTGGAGAGCGATCCGGGGATTGCAGACATGATTCGCACC
The DNA here is from genome assembly GCA_963708075.1 of Sedimentisphaerales bacterium. Classification (GTDB taxonomy): domain Bacteria; phylum Planctomycetota; class Phycisphaerae; order Sedimentisphaerales; family Anaerobacaceae; genus PLanc-01. Next base: position 5,873,040 of record OY970194.1, on the reverse strand, counting down.
CTGGAGGAAGGCCAATCGCTGGACCGGCAGGAGCAGACGGAGCTCATCGAAGCCACCGGCAGCATCCTCAGCGAACCTTCATAAGACGCAGCACTTCACATCTATACCTGCGTTCCCTATCTCAACTCCTCTGTCGTCAGGGCAAACGGGAAGTCGCCCGGCAGATCCCCTGTATGTCATGGTGAGGAGCGCAGCGATGAAGCAATCTCAGTTCTCAGCATGGAAGATTGCTTCGCTTCGCTCGCAATGATATACAGGCCAGTGCCGTCGAATGACCCCGTGTTTGCCATCCTTCTGCCCCCTGCCATTAGGCTGATCTCCTATTCTCTTCTGCGAACTGTGGCTAACAACTGCCGTAGGATTATACGGAGCGTCATAAGGTTTTGGCTCGTGCTCTTCAGCATCGAGCTTATGAATGTATGGCAGCGGAGAGACAGGAGTAACTGACATGTCGGAGCACATGGTTTTCCAGAATTGCTCACCCTGGCAAAAAGGTACGATACGTTCATATTGGTCGCAGAAACTGACACGCATTGAGAGATTGCTCCAGCATTTCCCCGAGGATCAACGAGAGTTGCGCCTCACGATCAAACACAACCACGACAGGTTTCACGTGCGGGCCGTGCTGCTGCTTCCCACGGGCACCCTCGTCGCGGAGAGCTCCTCCCAGATGGACAACGACGCCATCGACGCCGTGGTCGACAAACTCACGATGGAGCTCCGCAGGCACAGGAAATACATCCGCCACGATGATTCCTACCGCAGGAAGCATCACAGGCGAGAGACGTTCAGACACGCGGCGGTGCTGCTGGAATCGAATCTCGGTAAACCCGACAGGGAGACTTTCTTCGAGATGCTGCGTCCCGCGATGGACCGGCTGAGCCGTCACGCCCATCACGAATTGATCGTGGCGCAGATGCAGGGACGAATCCAACGGCGTCAGATCACTGTGGAGGACGTGCGGGACGAAGTCATCCTGCGGGCGTGGATGCAGTTGGATGCGAGAGATCCTACGGAGCCGATGGAGGTCTGGCTGACAAGACTCCTCCATGAGGTGCTCGACGAGCAGGTCTCGGACAGGCCGGCGGTTTCGATCGACAGCGAGATGGAGGAAACCGATTCGCCTCCTGAAGCGGAAGCCGCCGAGATCACGGACATTGAGTCCCTGTGGGAAGAGCCGCCGGACGTGAGACTGAATGACGTTCTGCCGAACCTCGCCGCGGACGAGCCCTGGCGGGAGCTGGATCTCCAGGACCAGATGCAATGGGTCTTGAGGCAGTTGAGCGCGTTGCCTCCCGTGCAGCGCCGTGCGTTCACGCTTCATCTGCTGGATGGCTGGGATCCGGATGAGATCGCGATGACCCAGGGACGCTCCGCGGCGGAGGTCCTCGCGGATATCCAGGCGGTCCAGCAACTGTTGCGAAGCCGCTTCGACGCCGAGAACGAAGCCGAGCCGGCCGATCAAACCAGGACAGGGTTGACCAGGTAAGAGAGCGGCTGCCGTCGGGTCATCACGCGTGGTGAGAGGACCCGACGAGCAGCCGATACGTGCCGTACGAGATCAGCAGAATCATTGTCACGGCTGCTGCCGCGTGACCTGTCTCTGCCCCTGGGTGATCGACTGAAGCTCCTTGAAGGTGCCTTGGGCGTTCTGAATGGAGCTGTTGACCGCAACGGTCATATCACGCCAGGTATCTGCAGGAGCATCCCGGAGCTTATTGACATTCTGTCTGGCGTCTGCAATCTGCTGCTGGAGCTGCTGCTGGAGCTGTTGCACTTTTTCACGATCCTGCTCCGGCACCTGCGCCGCGCGGCCTGCGCCTGCTGCTCAAGATTACTGAGCATCTTCTCAGCGTTGGAGATGAACTCCTGTTTTTGCTGAGCGACGGCCTGTCCCGCTGCTCCAGCGCCCGGAGCGGTGGTCCCAGGAGCTGTACCCGGCGCTTTGCCTACTTCACTAGGCGCCTCAGGGGTCGCGCCCGGCGTCTTGGCCGTTCCCCGCCGCGTGCCCTCTCTGGCCGTGGGGCTCTCACGCCGACAACCGAGCATGCCTATGGTCAATACCGCCGCCACCAACATCAATAGTATCTTCCTATTCATTGGATTACCTCCCTTAAACTCGTGGCTCACAAGCCGTTGAATTCATCCTCGCTACAATATCTTCCGTGGTGTCGGGACGCGTAACCGGCCCCGACATCGCGTTGAATGGTTTCGCCATAGCACCGGGCATTGTCCCGGCGCCTGCCCTCCGTGCGGCTCACGTGGCAGGGGACCGGCGTCTTCAGACCCCGGCGATCATCCCGTGGAAACATGCCTGCACCATCACACGCGTACAGGACATCTCCTCCGGATTCGCATCAACTCAACTGGCCACGTCCTGCATACCTTCACCGAGATTCTCTACGTCTTCACCCGCCCCTCTCATGGTGTTGCAGCCGACCATGGAGATGGACAGTAGCGCCAGCACACACCACATGATCACTCTCACCATACGATTCATGCCATATCTCCTCAGCAGTAGCCGACACTACCCCGGAATCCATGGGCCGTCCGAGCAAGCGACCCTGGGACTTCCTTTCAAGGATAAGGCGATATCATTCGAAGGGAATATAAGGAAAAGGCGTAAAAGCGCGGGAGTAACATGCTTGTTTTCGCCGGGAGGGGCTTTGCCCGTGTCCTGTACATCACGGCCGTGGGCCGCCCAGGACCGAAGACAGCACTCAGGACGTCAGGATCTGCCGCAGACCCCGTACTAGCCGGCCGGCGCCTTCGCACGCGGTCTCCTCCTCCAGGGCGCCATACCCGACGCGCAGGAGGCATTGGTCCCGGACACCGAACGTCGTGCCGGGGATCACGGCGACCTTGTGCTCCTCGATCAGCCGTTGTGTAAGATGCATGGGGTCCATGTCGGTGCGAATGCACAGCAGGAGATAGAACGCACCCTCGGCCCGGGGAATGGCGACAAGATCGCTGATCTCGTGCAACCTCTGGAGCACAAGCCGGCGAACCTCGCGGGTGACGCGCAGCTTCGTCTCGCAGTAGGCCCTTCCTGCCTGCATGGCGCCGACAGCGGCCCACTGGGAGATCACCGGCGGGCAGATCAGGACGGTGTCCTGGATTTTGCGAACGGGCATGAACAGCCGCTCGGGGATGACCATCCAGCCGATTCGCCAGCTCGCAAAGCCATAGGCCTTTGACAGCGAGAACAGCGAGATCGTGTGTTGTGAGCTGCCCTCGATGGCACCGGGCGAGAAGTGTCTGGCGCCGTCGTAAGTAAAATACTCATAGGCTTCGTCGGAAATATGATACAGGCCGTGCTCTCGGCAGATCTCGTTGACCTGCCTGAGCGATTCCTCGGAGTACACGCCGCCGGTGGGATTGTTCGGGGAGATTGTGACCACCGCCCGCGTGCAGCGGGTAACGGCGCGCTCGATGAGGTCCGGCTGCAACCGATAGCTCTCGTCGGTCGGCACGCAAACTGCTTTGCAGTCGGCCATCGCGATCGCCATCTCATGATTGAAGTAGTACGGCAGGTTGAGAATGATCTCGTCGCCGGGATCGGTGATCGCCAGGACCGCGTTGACGAAACCCATGTTGGCTCCCGCAGTCACGACGATCCGCTGATCGCTGCCGAGCTGGATGCCGTTCTCGCCGGCAAGCTTTCGCTGGATGGCCTCCAACAACTCCGGGATGCCCTGCACGAGCTTGTACTTGTGGTTCTGCGGATCGGCGAGGAACTTCTGGATGTACTCGGCCGCTTCCGGCGGCGGCCCATACCAGGCGACGCCCTGGCCGAGAGAGATCGTGCCGGGATTGGCGCGGATCAACTCGCCAACGACGGGAATGATCGGCATCTGCACAGACTGCATCCGGCGGCTGTCGTACATCAATTCAGTTCCTGACTTCCTTCGAAGGTTTCATAGATAAGGGGGACAGCATGTAGGGTGGGTTCTCAACCCACGCGTTACCGCGCGCTTCGAACGTGCAGCCGCGTGGGTCAAGGACCCACCCTACGAATCATCCAAAGCCATTCTCAACCTTTTGCAGTGGGGCGAAAGTCCATGAAGGCCCCCAGCTCACACTGTGTACGTCGACGCGGAGGTCGTGCCACCCCGGCCGGTCCAGTTCGTATGGAAGAACTGGCCTCGCGGCTTGTCCACGCGCTCGTACGTGTGGGCGCCGAAGTAATCACGCTGCGCCTGGAGCAGGTTGGCGGGCAGCCGCTCGTGGCGATAGCCATCGAAGAAAGACAGCGCCGACCCGATCGCGGGCATGGGGATGCCCAGCTTGACTGCCGTGGTGATCACGCGCCGCCAGCCGCCCTGAGCCTTGAGGACCGCCGCCTTGAAGAATGGATCCAGCAGCAGGTTCGGCAGGTCGGCCCTCCGGTCGAACGCCTCCTTGATCTTGCCCAGGAAGACCGAACGGATGATGCAGCCGCCACGCCAGATCGAGGCGATGGCCCCGTAATTCAGGTTCCACTTGTGTTCTTTGGCCGCCGCCCGCATCAGCATGAAGCCCTGGGCGTAGCTGACGATCTTCGCGGCGTACAGCGCCTGGCGCAGGTCCGTGAGGAGGTTCTGCTTCTTGCCGCGGAACGTGGCCTTGGGACCGGGGAGGACCTTCGAGGCATCGACTCGCTCGTCCTTGAGGGCGGACAGGCAGCGGGCGAAAACAGCTTCCGCGATAAGCGTCAGCGGCTGGCCCTGGTCGAGGGCTTCGACGACCGTCCACTTGCCGGTGCCCTTCTGACCGGCCGTGTCGAGGATCAGGTCGATCACGTCATTGCCCTCCTCGTCCTTGACGGCGAGGATGTCGGCGGTGATCTCGATCAGATAAGAATCCAGCTCGCTCTTGTTCCACTCAGCAAAGACCTGCTGCATCTCCTCGTTGCTCATGCCGAGACCTTCCTTCATGATCTGGTAAGTCTCGCAGATCATCTGCATATCGCCGTACTCGATGCCGTTGTGCACCATCTTGACGAAGTGGCCGGCCCCGTTCTCGCCCATCCACTCGCAGCAGGGCGTGCCGTCGGGGGCCTTGGCGGCGATCTTCTGGAAGATGGGTTTGATGTGCTCCCAGGCCGCCGGCGAGCCGCCGGGCATGATGGCCGGGCCGGTCAGGGCGCCTTCCTCGCCACCGGAGACGCCGGTGCCGATATAGAGCTTGCCCTGGCTCTCGACGAGGGCAGTCCGGCGAATTGTGTCCTGGTAGTTGCTGTTGCCGCCATCGATAATGATGTCCCCATTTTCGAGCAGCGGCAGCAGGTGGTCGATGAACTCGTCCACAGGCTTTCCCGCCTTGACCATGAGCATGATCTTTCGCGGCTTCTTCAGGGCGCCGACGAACTCCTCGACGGAGTGACAGCCGATGATATTCTTGCCCTTGGCACGGCCATTGATGAAATCGTCCACCTTGGAGACGGTGCGATTGAAACAGGCGACCGTAAACCCTTTACTCTCCATGTTCAGGATGAGATTCTCCCCCATGACTGCCAGGCCGATGAGGCCTATGTCTGCTTGTGCCATGATCACGTACTCCTTCGTTCAACGCTCTGTATCATTGCTGTTTTGTTTCATCGTTACGAATTCAGGAAGCAGACATAGTACCCGAAAACAGGCTCGTCGAACAAGGGGTGTGACCAATTTTGGCCGACATCGCGGCGCACGCTGCGGATTGGCGTCCGCGCATTGCGGCCGCTCCGTGGATGAAGGGCAAGAAAAAACGGCAGCCCCGCGCTCCGCCTCGCGGGGCCGCCTTTCCATGTCACAGGGATAGACCGTGGCGTCACCGACCGGTGCGACCACCGGGCGTGACCGACTTGAAGGTATCCGGGTCATGGACCAGGAGGGAATCCTTGCGGTTCGTCGGCTCCAGGCCCGAAGCGGCCCCGGGGAAGGCCCCCATGATGCTGCCCTTCCCTGTCGTCATGTCCGTGGATTTCGTGTAGATGTTGTCATCCTCAATCGAGCAGTATGACCTCTTGGCAAACTCCACGTGGCTGTCCAGGAACAGCACGTTCTGGCCGTCAAGCTGATGGCCAACGGTGTTGCCCCTCTTGGCCTCATCGCTGGTGCCCGCCGTACCACCGGGGTACACCACATCGGGCCTGAATGGGGGAGTGCCGGGAAACACCGGTGCCGTGCCCGCCGGGCTGCTGATCCACGGGTTGCGATCCGCCGCCACCGCAAAGCCAGGCTCATTCGAGGTCGTTAACGCATACATCGAGAATGGAACATGGTACGTGTAGCTGCAATGCTTCAATGCCTCCGCCGGCGGGCCGAAGTCCCAGGCATCGATCAACTCAAAGTTCGTCGTCAGGCCCGCCTGCTCGGACAGCTTGAACTCGCTCGTGCCGGCATCGCCCTTGCAGATAAACGACTTCGGCGTCACTTCCGAGTACTTGACCAGCAGGTAGAAGCACGAGCTGATCGAAGCTATGCCGCCTTCGCCAGTGGCCGGAATGGTGAACGCCTGATTGCGTGTCTGCCCATTCCACATCGGCGTGGCACCCCAGGTACCGTTGCGGCCGCCGGCTCGAGGAAGCTCATCCTCATAGTCATTGGCGTAGATCAGCATGGCCTTGCCGATGCCCGACAGGTTTGTGCCGCAGACCATTCGAAATGCCAACTGACGCACACGCGCCAATGCCGGCATCAGAATGCCCATCAGCAGAGCGATGATGGCAATCACCACCAACAGCTCAACGAGTGTGAAACCTTTTTTCGCTTTCATATCTCTATCCTTTCAGTTTGTGTGAGAACCGGCGATCCGCCGCCCTCTCCCGGCGTAGGAGAATGGTATTTCGATGAATGCTGCACGGCGCGGGGACGCGCCAGGCCGGGACGGCAGGTCCGCAGGGCAAACGCTGCCCCGCCCGAGGACTCCGCCGAGGTGTCACACGCCGGTCTCACAAGTTCCTATGTCTCACTCACTGATACTTCTCAAAGAGCACACTGCAGGGCACAGAGCGGCCCCGACCTGTACCGGCCGGGACCGCCTGCACCATGAAAAGAAAAGGTCTTTCTTAAGCCCATCAGTCGACAAATCCCATTTCCGTCCGCATGAGCGCACCCGGGGTCAATAGTCGCGCACGACGACACCGGCCTGGCCCACGAGATACTCGTCCGCATTTTCGATCTTCAGGTTGTACACAGTCCCAATGTAAAGCTCGGTCAACTCGATCACTGCAGCCACGCGGATCGATCCATCCATCGTACGCAGGGCCGAGCCGGGCTCCAGCCTTTGCACCGCCACCCAGGACCCGGCGTCGAGCAGAAACCGGTGCGACCCGATTACGTGGATGACCTCTCCGGTCTCCAGAACCACGTACCGAGAATCGGAGAACACGCCCTCATGGGCCTCAACCGCCTCAACGTTGAAGGCCCCGGCCGGCACAACCATGCCGCGATCGCGATGCGCAGCAACCCTGTCGCCGACCGATGCCTTCGAGATCGGCACCAGCCGGCCGCCTATCCAAACCGGTGTTCCTGCGGCGAAGCAGAACCGACCCTTGGGGCCCCACTGGTCCGGGTCATGAACCAGGACGGAGTCCTTGCGATTCAGCGGTTCCAAGCCCGAGACTCCGACCCCAACGTTGGTCCCGTAGATATGCCCCTTGCCCGCCGCGCCCGCCGGGTCGATGGATTTCGTGTAGATGTTGTCGTCCTCAATCGAGCAGTACGCCCTCTTGGCGAACTCGACGTGGCTGTCCAGGAACAGCACGTTCTGACCGTCAAGCTGATGGCCAATCGTGTTGCCGAACTTGGCCTGCTCGCTGGTGCCCGCCGTACCACCGGGGTACACCACATCGGGCTTGAAGTTTCCCCAGGGTGTCGGATCGGCCGCGGGACTCTTGATCCACGGATTGCGGTCGGCCGCCACGGCCAGTCCGGGCTCGCCGGAGGTCGTCAGCGCGTACATCCCGAACGGCACATGGTACGCGTAACTGCAATGCTTGAAGGACTCCTCCGACGGGCCGAAGTCCCAGGCGTCGATCAACTCGAAGTTCGTCGTCAGGCCCGTCATCTCGGACAGCTTGAACTCCGTGGTGCCCGCGTCGCCCTTGCAGAGGAATGACTTGGGCGTCACCTCCGAGTACTTGACCAGCAGGTAGAAGCATGAGCTGATCGTGGCCTTGCCCCCCGACCGGCTTGCGCCGAGGCCGAAAGCGGCCGTGGGGGTGGCCGCTTTCCAGCCGCCCGCAGGCAGCGGACCCCACTGGGCGTCCTTTCCGCCGGCACGAGGAAGCTCATCCTCGTAGTCATTGGCATAGATCAGCATGGCCTTGCCTATGCCGGACAGATTCGTCCCGCAGGTCAGCCGGAAGGCCAACTGCCGGACCCTTGACAGTGCGGGCATCAGGATGCCCATCAACAGAGCGATGATCGCAATCACGACCAACAGCTCGACCAGTGTGAACCCTCTTTTCGTTTTCATAGTCGTTCCCTTTCGCTTTGTGGGAGATCAGCGGGTCCGACCGTCTGCCGGCCTGGTCAAAGGTATGGCCAAGGAATGAATGCAGGTGTGCGTGAGCGCACGGATAGCCGGCACAACGGATGCGGAGGGAGCGCGCGCTCCCATGCGCATGGCCCGGTGGTGTTCTCGCCCGCCAGTCTCCCGGGTGGCCTTGTGTGGTTAGACGGTCGGCATGGAGCCCGGGCCGGGCCGAATCGGCATAGAATCGTGTTGAGCCCGCGCGGCTCTACTACCACATTTCGCAAGTCCCCCGGGCTATGCCAGGGAAGGCGATTGCTTTGTCGCTGCGCCGCACTGCGGCTGGGGTCAGGAAGAGACAGGACGGGCTTGGGTGCCATGCTTACGCTTGCGTAAGCATGTCTTGCCCATCGAACGGAGCATGTCTACGCAAGCGTAGACATGGCGCCCCTATTGAGGTCAGTTCCTTAGGAGCGCAGCGAGACGATCTCATCGGCGAGATCTCTGAAATGCGGCACTGCTGGGATCGGAAAGGCCGTGTTGACCGAGACAGGTCAAAGCGAAAGAGATGAGAAACGACGTGGATATGATAGCTGCACTGACTATGACACCTGCTTCGGTCCGACGGAACTCACTGAAGGCGGCCTGCCTGTCCCTGTAGAGCAAGCGCTCTCACTCAGGACAAATAGTGAGATTCGTGGAAGTCCGACGGATTGAGGGAAACCTTGTCGCGCGAGTCCGGGCCGAGGATGAAAGAAAAGAAGGAATGATGGATGATGATGGCTTATATATAGATGGCAATGTGACCGCCCTGTCGCCTCGTGGATACCCTGAGGACACCCGCTTCCGGGATGGCCTCCCTCGACATATATTCGTGGATCGTCAGGACTCAATCATCCGGCGTGATTTCAAAGAACACGTTACAGAGAAAAGGCGGCCCCTGGAAACTTCCCGAGGCCGCCTTTCACTTGTCAAAGTACGCAATCAAACACTGACGCAATTAGCGTTTCTTCGTGCCGCCACCAGCGCCGCTGGCGAAGTTATCCGGATCGTGGACCAGGAGGGAATCCTTACGATTGGTCGGCTCCAGGCCCGAAGCAGCTCCAGGGAACGCTCCCATGATGCTGCCGCGACCGGTTGTGTCCGTGGATTTCGTGTAGATGTTGTCATCCTCAACCGAGCAGTATGACCTCTTGGCAAACTCCACGTGGCTGTCCAAGAACAGCACGTTCTGGCCGTCAAGCTGATGGCCAACCGTGTTGCCCCTCTTGGCCTCATCGCTGGTGCCCGCCGTACCACCGGGGTACACCACATCGGGCCTGAATGGGGGAGTGCCGGGAAACGCCTGTGCCGTGCCCGCAGGGCTGTTGATCCACGGGTTGCGATCCGCCGCCACCGCAAAGCCAGGCTCATTCGAGGTCGTTAACGCATACATCGAGAATGGAACATGGTACGTGTAGCTGCAATGCTTCAACGCCTCCGCCGGCGCGCCAAAGTCCCAGGCATCGATCAACTCAAAGTTGGTCGTCAGGCCCGGCTGCTCGGACAGCTTGAACTCGCTCGTGCCGGCATCGCCCTTGCAGATAAACGACTTCGGCGTCACTTCCGAGTACTTGACCAGCAGGTAGAAGCACGAGCTGATCGAGGCCGTGCCGCCTTCGCCAGTGGCCGGAATGTTGAACGCCAGGTTGCGGGACAACCCATTCCAGACCGGCGTGGCGCCCCATACGCCGTTACGGCCGCCGGCTCGAGGAAGCTCATCCTCATAGTCGTTGGCGTAGATCAGCATGGCCTTGCCGATACCCGACAGGTTGGTGCCGCAGGTCATTCGGAATGCCAACTGACGCACACGCGCCAATGCCGGCATCAGAATGCCCATCAGCAGAGCGATGATGGCGATAACCACCAACAGCTCAACGAGGGTGAAACCTTTTCTTCTCATTGCTTTTCTCCTTTCACTTCTGTTGAGATTCGCAGTCCGGCCGTTCTTCTACTACAGAACTTGTTTGGCCAATCTAACGATGTTAACGAATAAGTGCTCCTGCCGCCCGACCACAGAATATCCGTTTTGCGAACCCCGTGTCATAGACCTTGGTTACATGAGAAAAACGGCCGATCCAAATGCACAGAAACACCGCGTTTTATCGGAATCTCAAGTGCGGGCACGAATTTTGATGCTCCTCACGGTACGTTGCCCACAGCGTCTACTCAGGCTGGCAGGTTCAGATATGACAGACGAAACGGAATATGATGACGAAACTGGAATTATAATATAACGGCCTTTTTTCGAACCTACCGGCCTTCATTGGCAATCTTAGCACGGCCACAAGGCAGTGTCAATAAAATTTCGCCATTTTGCCAGCTAAACTTGAAATTTTTTCCGCTTGCTCTAATATCCATTCCCTAAGGACTTGGAGTACCTGCATGATGGATGAAAAACAGTTCGAACAGGCCCGGAACGAGCTTTCCGGGCATCACCAGGAGCATCTGCTGACCTTCTGGCCGGAACTGAACTCCGACCGGAAAGAGGCCCTGATCGAGCAGGTCCGGGAATTGGATTGGGCAAGAATCTGCCCGTGGGTGGAGACTCTCATCAAGGCCCGCCCCGAGCATCCTGTCCAGCAGATGGATTTCGAGCCGGCTTCATCGTACAGCCCTCAGCCGAGTAATGATCAGGAACGGCAGAAGTACGCTCAGGCGATCCGGCTGGGCAATGAACTGATCTCGGCCGGCAAAGTGGCTGGCCTGCTGGTTGCCGGCGGCCAGGGGACCCGGCTGGGGTATGACGGGCCTAAAGGCAACTACCCCATCAGCCCACTCAAACACAAGACCCTCTTCCAGATCTTCGCCGAGACGATTGCAGCGGTATCCCGGCGCTACAGGACGACCTGCCCCTGGTATATCATGACCAGCCCCATGAACCACGCGGAAACGGTCCGTATCTTCGAATCCAACCGCTTCTACGGCCTGGATCCGCGAAATATCTTCATTTTTCAGCAGGGGACCCTGCCCAACTTCGACTTTGAGGCCCGGATCCTGCTGGCCGACAAGGCCGAAATCGCCCGTTCCCCCGACGGCCACGGCGGGTGCATCAGGGCCCTCCAGCGCAGCGGAGCCCTGGCCGACATGGAGGAACGCGGCATCGAATACCTGAGCTATTGGCAGGTGGATAACCCCCTGGTCAAGCCGTTTGACCCGCTTTTTATCGGTCTGCACGCCCTCGACGAGGCACAGATGTCGTCCAAGGCGGTCGTAAAGAATGACCCGAAAGAGAAGGTGGGCAATTTCTGCCTCATCGACGGCAAAATGACAGTCATCGAGTACAGTGACTTGCCCGACCATCTCGCGGAAAAATGCAATCCAAATGGCTCGCTGGCCTTCCACCTCGGCAGCATCGCCATCCACATTATCAACCGGACCTTCATCGAGAAGCTCAATACGGAGGGCTTTTCCCTGCCCCTGCACAGGGCCGACAAGAAGATCAAGTGCATCGACCTGCAGGGCAACTACATCGATCCACAGGAGCCCAACGGCATCAAGCTCGAATCCTTCATTTTCGATGCCTTGCCGATAGCCGAGCGCTCGGTGATCCTCGAAATCGAGCGCAGCGAGCAATTTGCCCCCACCAAGAACGCAACGGGACCCGACAGCGTCGAGACAACCCGCCGGATGATGACCGAGAGGGCGGCCAAGTGGCTCGAATCCGCAGGAATCGAGGTCCCCCGCCGCAAGGATGGTTCCCCCGACTGCATCCTCGAAATCGCCCCGAGCTTCGCCCTTGAGCCCCAGGACCTCAAGACCAAGCGGGACAAAATTCCCCCTATCCAGTCGGCAGATAGACTGTACCTGGCGTGAGTGATTGCGGATTGAGGCAGCAATTCGCAATGCACGTGTTTGGCCCGGAAGGCTCAACTCGGGTGGCACGGGCAGACTCGTTTGCCCGTGGGGTCTCGAAGGGTCAAAACACTGTCGAATGAGCACCGTCAAACGAGTTGGCAACGTCCCAAGTCCTTGAGATTGGACTGTCGGCAATGAGCGCCGAGACCGCAGGTTCTGACCGTCCCCCCGGGGGCAGCGCCCCTGAGATCCTCGGGCGAGGCCCAATCCTCGATGATTCGGCGACCGGGAGGGGGGTGCTCCTGCGGTAGTTCAGATCTCAAGAAGATGGGACGAACCCAACGAGTTATGGCGGTGCCACCAGGTGAACGGGAGGCTCCACGCTAAACAAGTACCCCACAATCGGGTCACTCGACTGAGAACTTGTGCACCGTTGTGCTGGTGAACTTCTCACCGGGCGCCAGGACGGTGGATGGGAAAGACGGCTTATTCGGCGAATCGGGGAAATGCTGGGTTTCGAGGCAGAAGCCCGCATATTTATTGAGCGGCTTGCCGCCCTTGCCGATCAGCGAGCCGTCGAGATAGTTGCCCGTGTAGAATTGGACGCCTGGCTCGGTGGTATGGATTTCCATGACCCGCCCGCTCTCCGGCTCGCGCACCTTCGCACAGAACTTCATGGCCTTGGCGTCGCCCCGCAGGACGTAGTTGTGGTCGTAGCCTTTGCCGAGATGGTGCATGCGCTCGCCGATGAACCGGGGCCGGGTGAAGTCGAGGGGCATATCCAGCACGCTGGCGATCATGCCCGTAGGGATCAGGCTCTTGTCGATCGCCGTGAACTTGCCGGCATTGATCATCAGCTCATGGCGGAGAATGTTGGCGCTATCGGGCCCTCCGAGATTCCAATAGCTGTGGTTCGTCAGATTCACGACGGTTTTCTTATCGGTCTGGGCCTCGTAACTGATGCGAAGCTCGTCGTCATTCGTGAGGACGTAACTGACCGTGCAGCGCAGGTTGCCCGGATAGCCTTCCTCGCCGTCGGGGCTGAGGTACGTCATCTTGACCCAGGCCTCGTTTTCAGCAGCCACGGCCTCCTGGGTGCTCCACAACTTCTTGTCGAAGCCGACCTTGCCGCCGTGCAACTGGTTGGGTCCCTCGTTGGCCGTCAGCTTGTATTCGACGCCGTCGAGGACAAACCTCGCGTTGGCGATCCGATTGGCGTACCGGCCGGCCGTGGCCCCGATATAGGCGTTGGGCTTGATGTATGGGTCAAGACTGTCGAATCCCAGGGTAACGTCTCTCAGGTTGCCGTGCCGGTCGGGCACTTCGATGGACACGAGGGTGGCGCCGAAGTTCGTGATTCTGGCCCGCAGGCCCTTGGAGTTGGTGAGCGTGTAGATGTGCACTTCCTGCCCGTCGGGCATTCGCCCGAAGGGGTCCGTGTGAGCGTTCATAGACCTTTTCTCCTTTGCCGAAAAGTCGGAATAATCGCAAGAGTATACCGGTCCCTGCATTCAATGTCAAAAAGCTTTCGCCGCCGACGCTGGAGCGCAAAAGAGAGGCGAGGCCGGCGTGATTGAACACCGGCCCCGCCTGATCTTCAGAAACTCGATTTTCTGAACCGAAGGCCTACTGTCCCGGAGTCCCCTTGATCACCCGGATATCATCGATGTAGAGGCTTCCCGCCCCGCCCCTGGTCGGAGCCGTGCGGTTACCCACGCCGATGGACATCGTCTTGACCGCTTTGACATTCACGCCCGCCGCGGTCAAGTCACTGAGCGGGACCTTCCACTCGAACCATTGCGTGGCAGTGACAGCCGCCGCGTCAGCATGGGTGATAACGCCGGCCTTTCCGGCGTTGTCCTCGACGGCCAGGTACAACGGACCGGCTTCATTGGTCAGTTTGCCTCGCACGTATAGCACGAGGGTATCGACGCCATTCACCGTCCAATTCTGCGGGGTCGCCCAGGTCCGCTCGGCCTCAGAATAATATAGCGAGGCCGTGTTGTCATAAGCCATCGGCATCGATTGGATGCCCGTATGCACGATCTTTTGCTCGGCGAAGGGCGGGTCGATGTATCCAACCGTCGCCCCTGTGCCATTGCCCTCGACCACTACCGGCTCGGTGTAGCCGTACCCGTCGATCCACGTCTGGAAAACCCGCCGGCCAACATCGTCGGTGTAGCTTTCGAAGTCGTCCACGACGATGAAATCAGCCGTGGTGAAGCTCCAGAGGCTTCCTTTCCAGGGACTGGCGGCATCAGCGGCATTGACTTCATCCACTCGCCAGTAGTAGGTCGCGCCCCACTCCAGAGTCCCTGGATCGTACCTCACATCGTCGCGTTCCTGACGGGCCACGGGGGTCGTGGCATTCGCCACGGCATTCGGGTCCCGGCCGAAGTAGATCTCGTGCCCGGTGGCTTTGTCACCGGCGATCCAATGGAATATCGGCGCTTGCGTCACGCCCGGGGCGGTGTTGCCCGGGTAGGGGCCGGTGGCCCGGACCGGCAACTGCAGCGGGCCGGCCGGGATGATCTGCCGGAGAATCGACGGGCTCTGCCACCACAGTCTCGCGATTGCATTTCCGGTGTTGTCCGCCCATTCCATCTGCAGGCGATAGACCTGCCCGGCGACGAGGTCCACCTTCACCAGGTCGTCCGTGCTGCCGTGGTCGCGCCAGTTGTTGATGATCAGCCGGTTGTCCAGGCGGAGCCGGACCCTGTCGTCGCTGGTGGTAATGAGTTGGAAGGCCTCTGTAAACGGGGCTTCGAGGTCGGCCGTCCAGCGCGCCGAGACACCGTCGCTGAGCCCGGCGGCGACCACCCCGCTGCTCCAGTCATAATTGATCGGGCCTTCCACCTGGGTCAGTAAGGGCATACCTTCGAGTTCCGTCCCCTTGAAATACTGGGCTACGACGCCTGTGCCGGGACCGATGGTGGTGAAGCTCCAGAGCTCGCCCCGACGCACCACGTTATCAGCAGTGCGCTCATCGACCCGCCAGTAGTACGTGGTGTTCTCGACCAGCGTGCCGGGATCGTACGTCGTTGTGGCCTGGTTGGCTTTGAGCGTGCCGGGCGCGTTTGCCTCGACAGCCGCCTTGTCCGTCCCAAAATAGATATCGTGTGACAGGGCATCCGCGCCGGTGACCCAGAAGAGGTCCGCCTCCGTATCGACCCACTTGGCGCCGTTGCGGGGAGACGGGTCATAGGCCGTCAGATACGCCGTGGTAAAGGACCAGACATCGCCCTCATGAACCGTCGTGCCGTCGCCCTCGATCTCATCCACTCGCCAATAGTATGTTGTGCCTGGAAGTATGGGGAATACCGAGCTGAGGCCCAGGATAAGCTTCGTCTGCGTGGTACGAGTACGGGTGGCGAGGCTCAGCTCCGGGTTGGTGCCGACGTATACATCGTGAAGCACCGCCGTGTCACCCACCTTCCACTCAAGCACCGGCATGACCACATTTGCCGCCCCATCGCGCGGATTCGGCCCGTAGGCCTTCAGTTGCGGCGGGAGTTGCATCGCCTCCTTCAGCTCGGTCTCCGTCAGGGCCCGCTTGAACAGGAACAGCTCGTCCATGAGCCCGGTGAAGGGCCGGGCATTATCCACATTGATTCCGACCCGCGCCCCCTTGCCCCAATCGCCCGCGATCTCCGGGGCGTTGGCGATGGTCTGTTGACCGGCAATCTTGCCGTTGATGTACAGGACCGCCTTGCTGGTGGCCTTGTCGTACATGCCGGCATAGTGAAGCCATTCGCCCCACACGACGCCCGGCGCCCGGATGTCGAAGATCACGGCACTGCCGGCAGCGCGGAGCAGCCATCGGAACTCGTTGTTGCTGCGAAGCTCCGGGTGGGTGACCCAGGTCGCGTCATTGGCCCGGGCATTGAAAAGGGCGTGGTGGTCGCCCGAGTTGTCGCACTTGGCCCAGGCGGCAAGGGTGATGCCGGTGCGCGGGATGTCCTGGGCGGGGAAGTTCTCCCCATCCAGGTCGAAATAGCCGAACCCGGCTGCTCCACTCTTGCCGGCGAACTTGGCCGCCCGATGATGCGGCTCACCAAATGGGGCGACATCGCCCTGGGTCGTGCCGTCGTGACCCTTGCCCGACTCGTCCGGCACGATGCGGTCGAAATCATTGAAACTGTAGTGAATGACAAGGTCCGGGTCATTGTGGATGTCCGCTGAGGCCCGGGCTGTCCCCAGCAACAGCGCGAAACTCATCAGACTGAGCACCGTTCTACACATGGCCGTCCTCCCTACATGGAAAACTCGACACTATGATCTTCAAGGCTTCGCGAAGACCGCCTTAACGGTTCACTACGCTCTTTCTGCCAACGTGCACGGGTATCGCCTGGTGATTGCTGCCGCGGGTATGTCGTTGTCAACGCGTTGCCGGCACGGCGTTCCTGATCGGGTCTGACGTGTGGCGCCTCTGTCACCCATTGATACCGAATCCGGCCCAGGATTTCAAGTAGGGCGAAACATTTTTCGCCCGTACCGGGGGCGGGTGAAAGATGTTTCACCCCTACTGGCCCTTGAAAACATAGTGGCCATGCGATACCCTCCTATTTCGAATCTCAAATTTCAAATTTGAAAACAGGAGGTCACATCATGGTCATGAGTCCCGCTTGTAGGGGCGAAACATTTTTCGCCCGTCCCGTGTCTGTCCTTCTTACAGGGGCGGCCATTCTGCACCTTTGCCTGTCTGCCCAGGCGGCCTGGAAGCCGGCGGACGGGCCGCTGATGACGAAATGGGCGAAGGACGTCTCGCCGGAGAAGGTGCATCCGGAGTACCCCCGGCCGCAGATGGTCCGCGAGAACTGGCTCAACCTCAATGGCCTGTGGGACTACGCGATCAAGCCGAAGGACGCGTCCCGGCCGGACAGCTTCGATGGCCGGATCCTTGTCCCCTTCCCGGTGGAGTCGGCCCTTTCCGGCGTGATGAAGCCCGTCGGACCCGACAACCGCCTCTGGTACCGCCGAACCTTCACTGTTCCCGAAAAGTGGACGGCCGACAAGAAACGCCTCCTGCTGCACTTCGGGGCCGTGGATTGGGACGCCACCGTCTGGGTCAACGGCAAGGAGGTCGGCAATCATAAAGGCGGATACGACCCATTCACATTCGATATCACCGACGCGCTGAAATCGGACGGCGACCAGGAAATCGTCCTCTCGGTGTGGGACCCGACCGACGCGGGCACCCAGCCTCGCGGCAAGCAGGTCCGCAAGCCCGGCGGCATCTGGTACACCGCCGTCACCGGCATCTGGCAAACCGTCTGGCTCGAACCGGTCTCCGCGGGGATTGTTCAACTCCGATTGACGCCGGACATCGACGCCGGCGTGCTGCACGTCGAGGTCGGCAGCGATAAGGACGAGGGCGAATTCACTGTGGAAGCTACAGCCTTCGTGGAGCGCCGCCAAATCGCCTCGGCCACCGGTTCGCGCGATGGCAAATGCGACCTCTCTGTTCCGAACCCGAGACTCTGGTCTCCTGACTCCCCGTTCCTCTACGATCTCAAGGTCGCGCTCAAACGAGACGGCAAAGTGGTGGATGAAGTGAAGAGCTACTTCGCCATGCGGAAGATTGCGCTGGGGAAGGATGAGGATGGGACCCTGCGGCTGTTCCTGAACAACAAGCCGCTGTTTCAGTATGGGCCGCTGGATCAGGGGTGGTGGCCGGATGGGCTGTATACCGCCCCGACGGATGAGGCACTGAAATATGATATCGAAGTGACGAAGAAGCTCGGCATGAACATGGCCCGCAAGCACGTGAAGGTCGAGCCGGACCGATGGTATTACTGGTGCGACAAGCTCGGCCTGCTCGTCTGGCAGGACATGCCCAGCGGCGACCGCTACATCGGCACCAAGGACCCCGACATCGTGCGCACCGAGGAATCCGCAAAGCAGTTCGACACGGAGCTGACCCGGATCATCCAGGCGTTCGGCAACCATCCCTCCATCGTAATGTGGGTCCCGTTCAATGAGGGCTGGGGCCAGTTCGACACGCCGCGAGTCGTGGACATGATCCGCAAGCTCGACCCGACCCGCCTGGTGAACAACGCCAGCGGCTGGACCGACCGCGGCGTCGGCGACGTGATGGATATTCATCAGTACCCAGGCCCGGCGGTGCCCCGCATCGAGGAGAAACGTGCGGTCGTCCTCGGCGAGTTCGGCGGCCTGGGCCTGCCGCTGCCCGGGCACACCTGGCAGGCCGAGAAGAACTGGGGCTATCGAAGCTACAAGACCGCCGAAGAGCTGACCGACGCCTACCTGACCCTGATCCGCAGACTCCTTCCGATGACCGGTCAGCCGGGCCTCAGCGCCGCCGTGTACACGCAGACGACCGACGTGGAGGTCGAAGTCAACGGCTTGATGACCTACGACCGGGCGATCATTAAAATGGACGCCGAGCGCGTGGCCGCCGCGAACAAGGGCCTCTATACACCGCCGCAGCCCCGCCGGGCCGAAGGTGACAGACTCATCCCCCCCGCCACGCCGCTGGTCGCGGTCGATCCCTACTTCAGCATCTGGTCCCCGGCGGACAAGCTGGCCGACGAGGACACCGTCCATTGGACCGGCAAACCCCACCGCCTGACCAGCATGGTCCGCATCGACGGCAAGCCCTACCGCGTCATGGGGGCCAACCCAGGCAATGTCCCGCCCATGAAGCAAACCAGCCTCACCGTCCTGCCGACCCGGACGATCTACACCTTCGAGGGCGCTGGCATCACCCTGACGCTGACCTTCATGACCCCCGCCCTGCCGGACGACATCGACGTGCTATCCCGGCCCGTGACCTACCTCACCTACGAGTCCCGCTCTACGGATGGCAAGACGCACGAGGTCCAAGTCTATCTCGACGCCTCGGGCGAGATCGCCGTCAATACGGGAAATCAGGAGGTAACGTGGTCCACCGAAGGGATGGACGATCTGGTGGCCAGCAAGATCGGCTCGAAGGACCAGCCGATCCTCGCCAAGCGGGGCGACGACATCCGGATCGACTGGGGCTATCTCTACATCGCCGCTCCGACGTCCGCTGTATCGTCCCGCTTCTTCGCGGGCCGGGGAATGGTTCAAGATGGATTCGCTACGAATGGGCTGCGATCTGTCACGGGCTCCCTCGAAGCCCCGACGACCGCCGATGGGCTCTGTGCCGCAGTCGCTTTGCAGGTTGATAAGGTATCGAAAAAGCCCGTGACCCGCTGGCTGATGCTCGCCTATGACGATCTCTACTCGATTCAGTACATGCAGAAGAACCTGCGGCCGTACTGGCGGCGCAACGGCTGGGAAGCCGCCGACCTGCTCAAGGCGGCTGCCAAAGACTACAAGTCACTGAAGAAGCGATGTGCGGCATTCGATCAGGAGTTGATGGCGGATCTCACGAAGGCGGGCGGAGAGAAGTATGCAAAGCTGTCGGCCTTGGCGTACCGGCAGTGCTTCGCGGCGGGTAAGTTCGTCGCCGACGGCAACGGGCAGCCGATCTCGTTCTGCAAGGAGAACCACTCCAATGGCTGCATCGGGACCTCCGATGTGTTCTACCCGATGGCTCCACAGTTCCTGCTGTTCGGCCCGTCGGTGGCCAAGTCATTCCTGGTGCCGTTCATGAACTATGCCGTGTCCGAGCGATGGAAGTTCCCCTTCGCCCCGCATGACCTCGGCCAGTACCCGCACGCCAACGGCCAGCGCTACGGCGGCGGCGAGCGAACGGAGGAAAACCAGATGCCCGTCGAGGAGTCGGGCAATCTGCTGATCCTCATGGCCGCTGTCGCGCAGATGGAAGGCAATGCTGATTTCGCAGGCCTGTACTGGCCGCGGCTGGAGCAGTGGGCCGAGTACCTCAAGGCCAAGGGCTTCGATCCGGAGAACCAGCTTTGCACCGATGATTTCGCGGGCCACCTCGCGCACAACGTGAACCTCAGCGTCAAAGCGATCTGCGGCCTCGGCGCATTTGCCAAGCTCTGTGACATGCGAGGCGACAAAGCCAAGGCCGCGGAGTATTCCAAAATCGCGAAGGAGTTCGCGGCTCGCTGGGTCAAGGAGGCCGATGACGCCGACCACTTCCGCCTGGCGTTCGACAAATCCGGCACCTGGAGCCAGAAATATAACCTGGTCTGGGACCGGATTCTCGGCCTGAACCTCTTTCCGCCCGAGGTCGCCCGCAAGGAGATGGATTTCTACCGCAGGACCCAGAATAAGTACGGCCTGCCGCTGGACAATCGCTCGCTGTACACCAAGCTCGACTGGATTCTCTGGACCGCGACACTGACGCAGAATCGGGCGGACTTCGAGGCGATCGTCGATCCGGTGTACCTGTTCCTGAATGAGACGCCCGACCGCTCGCCGATGACGGACTGGTACTTCACGAACAACGCCCGCAAGCGGGGCTTCACCGCCCGGCCGGTCGTCGGCGGCGTGTTCCTCCAGATGCTCTACGACAAGGCCGTCTGGAAGAAGTACGCCGGCCGCGATAAGACGAAGGCTGCCAACTGGGCCCCCATGCCCAAACCCCCCGTCCTCGTGACGGTCGCGCCCACAGCCCAGGATGAGCCCGTCACATGGCGGTACACCACGCAAAGGCCTGGCGACGGCTGGTTCAAGCCCGAGTTCGACGCCGGCGCGTGGAAGGAAGGCAAGAACGGCTTCGGCACGGAAGGCACGCCCGGCGCGATCGTGAACACCGTGTGGAACACGCGGAGTATCTGGCTGCGGCGCGAGTTCACGCTGCCCGAGGGCAAGTGGGACAACATCGGCCTGAACGTGCATCACGACGAGGACGTGGAAATCTACATCAACGGCGTGCAGGCCGCGACTGCAAACGGCTACACGACAGGTTACGAGCCTTTGCCCGTGAACGGAGCCGCCAAAGCCGCCCTCAAGCCGGGCAAGAACCTAATCGCCGTCCACTGCCGCCAGACCGGCGGCGGCCAGTACATCGACGTGGGCCTGGTCGAAGTACGCGAGCAGAGATAGCATTGAACACAAAGCCATTTCTGCGGGAGTGAACTCATGGCAGTAGAACCGCTCTATGGGACAAAGGATTTCGCCACATGGGACGACCTTTATAGGTATTACGCGGACCGGTTTTCTGAAGGCCATAAGCAGTGGATATTCAAAGGTCATGCGGATACGAATTGGCATCTGCGGACAACTCTGGAGCGCGCCTTCATACGCTATTTCGGGGAAACCATCGATGCCACAGGGGAGGAGAAAGAAGAAAAACTCACCGAGCAATATCGCAAGATCTCCGAGGAGAAAGTGGGGGATGATGAGAAGCGAGCGCTCAGTGAGATAGAGAAGGGCCTTCTCAGGGACTTCAAACGCAAGTGCCATCATCATTTGCAGGACGTTCCACCCGACGGGAACACGCTTGAATGGCTTACCCTAATGCAGCATCACGGAGCGCCGACACGCCTTCTCGATTTCACATACTCGTTCTTCGTAGCGCTTTATTTTGCCATTGAGGATGCTGACCGGGAATGTGCGCTGTGGGCCATCGATAGCCGTTGGCTGAGCAACATGAATGGCAGTCTGTTTGATGCCATAACAGGAAAGGACTATGACCACCTTACTAAGGCGACAACAAGGGCAGGACAGGAGGAGTTCTTCGAGCGTTTCTTTTGGGAACTGGCGATGCCGAGGGTCGAGGTCATAAATGCCTACAGGCTCAATCAGCGGCTCATCATCCAACAGGGGGTATTCTTGTGCCCCGGAGATATCTCAGTACCGTTTATGGACAACTTGCATTCCCTTTTGAGAGGCCGTTCTAATCCCGACAAGTTCGTTAAGCTGAAGATAGGGCTTACGGCACGAGAGCGGAGGACAGTCCTTCGGCACCTCCACAGGATGAACATAACCAGGGCAACACTGTTTCCCGGCTTGGATGGCTTTGCCAAATCACTGGCAAATCTACTCATCTTCCCGGATATACTGAGACCCGAAGTCGCCTATCCATGACAGGGAAAGAGAAACTGGAGGCATAATATGACGAATCCGAGCATGACTCGAAGAGAATTCGTAAGAAGCGTCGCCGTGGGTGCTTCAGCGTTTGCTGCCTCTGCGGTGGCAGGCGAAAGCGTAGCGGCGGAGAAGAGACGGCCGAACATCGTGCTCATTGTCGGGGACGATCATGGGCGAGGTGACCTGGGATGCTACGGTCACGCTGTCATCAAGACACCGAACATCGACAAGCTGGCAGCGGAGGGCACGCGGTTCACGAACGCATTCTGCACGACGGCCAGTTGCAGCCCGAGTCGGTCCGTGATCCTCAGCGGGCTCTACAATCATGCCAACGGCATGTACGGGCTTCAGCACGCCTCTCATCACTTCGCCAGCTTCGACAACATCCGGGGCCTGCCCGTGCTGCTGAGCCAGGGCGGGTACCGGACTGCAAGGATCGGCAAATACCACGTCGCCCCGGAGGCGGCCTACAAGTTCGACGTTCAGCTCCCCGGCAATGAGCGCAATGGTGTGCTGATGGCCGACAACTGCCGGCAGTTCATCGCGACCGAGGATAATCGCCCGTTCTTTCTATACTTCTGCACGACCGACCCGCATCGCGGCGGAGGCAAGGCGACCGATCTACCCCATCAGCCGGACCGATTCGGCAATCGCGAAAAGCCCTATCCTGGGGTCGAGGAAGTCACGTACGACCCGAAGAATGTTGTCGTGCCGGATTTCCTGCCGGATACTCCTGAGTGCCGGGCCGAGCTGGCCCAGTACTATCAGGCCGTCTCGCGCGTGGACCAGGGGGTGGGCCGGCTGATCGAGCACCTGATAAAGGCCGGCAAGTACGACAATACCGTCGTCATCTACATCTCCGATAACGGCATCCCATTCCCCGGCGCCAAGACGACCACATACGAGCCCGGCATCAACCTGCCGTGCATCGTTCGCACGCCCTGGCAGAGCAAGAAGGGCATCACGTGCGACGCGATGGTGAACTGGGCCGACCTGACGCCAACGATTCTCGACTTCGCCGGCGCGGTGCCGCGCAACTATGAATTCCACGGCCGCTCGTTCAGATCGCTGCTCGAACGCGAGCATGTGGAGGATTGGGACACGGTCTACGCCTCGCACACATTCCACGAAGTCACGATGTACTACCCGATGCGCGTGGTGCGCGAGCGGCGATTCAAGCTGATCTGGAACATCGCGCACGGCCTGGAGTACCCGTTCGCCAGCGACCTGTGGGAATCCGCCACCTGGCAGGCGACCATCCGCCATAAGGCCGAGCGCTACGGCAAACGTACGGTCGAGGCCTATCTGCACCGGCCGAGGTTCGAGTTGTACGACCTGCAGATCGACCCGCACGAGGTGAAGAACCTTGCGGATGATCCGCAGTACAAAGGCGAGCTCGAACGACTGCAAGCCAAGCTCAAGGCCTTCCAGAAGCAGACGAAAGACCCGTGGATCCTCAAATGGGACCGCGAGTGAGCTTACCGCAAACTTGACAGAGATCGTCCAGAGGCTGATACTCCGCATGTAGGGTGGGTTCTTAACCCACCCTACGGCTGACCGGAAGACACATGTAACCTGCGAAGGTGAAGGGGTGCACGAAATGACGCTACTGCTGGGATACGACGTCGGGAGTTCATCGATCAAGGCCACGCTGATGGACGCCGGGACAGGCAAGGCATTGGCCGCGGCGACCTCGCCGGATAAAGAACTGGAGATGATCGCGAGGAAACCCGGCTGGGCGGAGCAGCATCCCGCCACGTGGTGGGAGCACGTTCTGCTCGCGACGCAGAAGATCAGGGACAAGGTCCGGTTCGACCCCGGCGACGTCAAGGCCGTCGGCATCTCCTATCAGATGCACGGGCTGGTCGTGGTCGATAAGAACAAAGAGGTGCTGCGTCCCGCGATCATTTGGTGCGACAGCCGGGCCGTGCAGATCGGCCAGCAGGCGGCCAAAGAGATTGGCGTCCCGAAATGCCTCAAGCGCCTGCTCAACCTGCCCGGCAACTTCACCGCCTCCAAGCTCAAGTGGGTCAAGGACAACGAGCCGAAGACCTACTCCAAGATCCATAAGATGATGCTGCCCGGCGATTTCATCGCGATGAAGATGACGGGCCAGATCAAGACGACCCCCTCGGGCCTGTCCGAGGGCATCATGTGGGACTTCGAGAACGACCGGCTCGCCGATTTCGTCCTCGACCATTACGGCATTTCGACGAATCTTGTCGCCGAGGCGGTCCCGACGTTCTCCGTGCAGGGCGAGCTGACGAGCGAGGCCGCGGGCGAGCTCGGGCTCAAAGCGGGCACGCCGGTCAGCTATCGTGGCGGCGACCAGCCGAACAATGCGCTGTCGCTGAGCGTGCTCAAGCCGGGCGAGATCGCCGTCACCGCGGGCACCTCCGGTGTCGTCTATGGCGTCACCGACAAGAAGAACTACGACCCGAAATCCCGCGTCAACATCTTCGTCCACGTGAATCACTCCGTGAGCAAGCCCCGTTACGGCGTGCTCCTGTGCCTCAACGGCACCGGCATCCTCAATAGCTGGCTCAAACACAACTTCGCCGGCGACGGGCTCGACTATCCGCAGATGAATGATCTGGCTGCCCAGGTGCCCGTCGGCTCCGAGGGACTCCTCATCCTGCCCTACGGCAACGGCGCGGAGCGCACGCTGGAGAATCGTAACATCGGCGCCTCCGTCCACGGCTGGAACTTCAATATCCACAAGAAGGCCCACTTCCTGCGGGCGGCCCAGGAGGGGATCGTCTTCGCCCTCAACTACGGCCTGCAGATCATGCGCGACATGGGCACGAGACTCAAGACCGTCAAGGCCGGCAACGCCAACATGTTCCTCAGTCCGCTGTTCGCCGAGGCCTTCGCCACGATCAGCGGCGCAACCGTCGAGCTGTATAACACCGACGGCTCGCAAGGCGCCGCCCGAGGCGCCGGCATCGGCGCCGGCATCTACAAGAGCCCCGAAGACGCCTTCATCGGCCTCGAGCCTGTGAGAACCGTCGAACCTAATAAACAACTGAAAAAGGCCTACCAGGCCGCCTATGAGACCTGGGAAGCCGTGCTGAACAAGCAGCTTTGAGCGAGGAGCATAGCATGCCGAAGTATGTGGTGATGATCGTTGTCGTACTATCACTTGCCTTGTCTGCCGGGGCGGTGGAGAAGGATGGGGTGTTTGCGATTCGCCGGGGGACCAATATCAGTCACTGGCTCTCGCAGAGCGACAGACGCGGCGAGGAGAGAGCACGATTCTTCGCGGAGAAGGATGTCGAGTTCATTGCATCGCTGGGTTTCGACCATATCCGGCTGCCCGTTGACGAAGAACAGCTCTGGGACGAGGCCGGCAACAAGGAGCCGGAGGCGTTCAAACTGCTCCATAGCGCCATCGAATGGTGCCAAAAGAAGAACCTGCGGGTGATCGTCGATCTGCACATCCTCCGCTCGCACCATTTCAATGAGGCGGTCAAGCCCCTGTGGACCGATCCAAAGGCACAGGAGAAGTTCTTCTCGTTGTGGCGGGACCTTTCGGCCGAGTTGAAGAAGTACCCGGTCTCCCTCGTGGCGTACGAGCTGATGAACGAGCCGGTCGCCGATGACGCGGAGCAGTGGAACAAGCTGGTCGAGACCCTGGTGCGCCAGATCCGCCGGGACGAGCCGCACCGAAAGATTGTGATCGGCTCGAACAAATGGCAAACCGTGGACACGTTCGATCAGCTCCGCATCCCCCCCGGCGACAGGGACATCATCCTGAGCTTCCACTTCTACACCCCCATGCTGATCACGCACTACAAGGCCGGCTGGACGGACATAGGCAAGTACACCGGGCCGGTCCATTACCCCGGCTGGATCGTGGACCCGAACGAAATCAAAGACCTCAGCGAGGATATGGCCCGGCTTGCCAGGAACAACAACGGCTTCTTCAACCGCGAGAAGCTCGAAAGCCTCCTGGCCAAGCCCCTGGCCCTGTCGAAGAAGCTCGACCTGCCGCTGTATTGCGGCGAGTGGGGCGCCCTGCCCACCACGCCGCGAGAGGCGAGGATGCAGTGGTATCGCGACATGCGGGCCAACCTGGAAAAACACAACATCGCCTGGGCCAACTGGGACTACAAAGGCGGCTTCGGCATCGTCACCCGAGGCAACCAGCCCGACCAGGAATTCATCAAGGTTCTGGTGGGACAATAGCCGCGGTTATTTGGGCACTCCGAGGAACGGCGACGCCACACCAGTGGGCTACGCTCGGGATGAAGGTGAGAGCACGTTCTGCCGCAAAACATAGTTGCCCCTCAAGGGTGTTTCTTGGCAAGTCGGGTATTTACTCTCAATCGACTCTTGCCTAGTATAGGTGCGCGTCGTGCCGGCTGCAAATAGCCTGCTGAGCATCGCGGAAGAGTCACAAATTGAGCAGAGATAAGGAGTTACAAGATGGCGAAATCCCTACATAGCATATGCCGGTGGACGTTCAATGCGGGTAAGGGCGGATTTGTGCCGGCGGACATCCGGCCGGAATGGGCCGGCGGCAGGTTCGGCACGCCGGAGATGATCGAGCTGGTGGCCAAAAACATTCGGCCCCGACTGCCCAGGAATGTCGAGCTCGGCATCGAGTTGCACTATGACGCGGAGGTTGATGACAACAACGCAGCGGCCGTGGCGGATGCCCTCGTGAGCAACAAGCTCTCTTTGGCGATGATCACGCCCGGCGCGCACACTCATTTCGGCTACGGCGGCATCAGCTCGCTCGACAAGAACGAACGCAAGGCCGCCGAAGAGCTGGGGACACGCACGGTCGACCTCGCGTACGGCACGCTGCGCAAGGCCTGGCACCCGGACAAGCCCCCCGCCTTCGTCATCTGGAACGGCTCCTTCGGCTACGATGTCGCGACTATCGGCATCCGGCAGATGTATCAGAACCTCAAGGAGAGCGTCGCCGGCCTGTGCAAGTACGAGGCGGGCAAAGGCGGCCAGCTTCGCATCGCGTTCGAGCCCAAGCCGAACGAGGGACATCCGGCCATGCTCATCCCGACCGTCGCCAGTGCCATCGTATTCTGGCGGAAAGTCGCGGAGGAGTTCGGCGTCTCCATAGCCAACAAAGGCGTCAACAAGGAGTTCGGCCACTCCGAGATGATCGGCCTCGACGCCGTCTATGACAGCGTCGAAGAGCTCGATAACGGCATGATGGTCCACATGCACCTCAATAGCCAGGGCTACAACGACGGCATCATCCTCGGTGGCCCCGGCAAGTACGACATCGACCACGGCGCCCGCGTCAACGGCATGAACATCGCCATCGCCGGCCTGATCCAGCAGGCTGGGTACGACCGCTGGAAGGGTCACGACATGCAGCCCCGAGCCTACGACAATGCCGAGCAGGCGATCAATCGCGTGATTCGCAGTGTCCTGAGCTGGGAAGCCTGCGAGCGGGCGGCCAAGGAATTGAAGGCCCGCGACCTTCTGAAAGCCCTGGCCCAGCGTGACACCGCCACCGCCGAAGACATGATGCGCGCCGCCGTCGTCGCCGCCCAGAAGTATTTCGACGAGATGTACAAAGGATAAGTCCCATGGGTCCTACAGGTCCCATGAGTCCCATTTGTACACGCAGAGAATTCCTGCGGACACATGGTGCAGCCGCCGACGGCGGGCCGTGGGAGCTATACGACTTGGACGCCGACCGGACCGAGCTGAACAATATCGCCGCCAGGCGTCCGGAAAAGGTGAACGAGCTGAAGGCCCTGTACGAGAGTTGGACCAAGCGTTGCGGCGTCTTGTCCTGGCCCATCAAAAGGCCGAAGAACTGACCATGGGGAAACCCCGCCTGTTCTATGTCGACAACCTCCGCACCATGATGATCATCATGGTGATCCTCGTGCATCTGAGCGTCACCTACGGCGGAGAAGGCTCCTGGTACTACAGAGAGGGCCGTGCCGACACGCCAACGGCCATCGTGCTGACCATCCACAACGCGATCAGCCAGTCGTTCTTCATGGGCCTGCTCTTTTTGCTCTCGGCCTACTTCACGGCGGCCTCTTATGACCGCAAAGGCCCCGGCCCGTTCCTGCGGGACCGCTTCCTGCGTCTCGGCATTCCCCTGCTCATCTTTGAGTTTCTGATCCAGCCGTTCATGATCTACGTACTCGTCCGGAGCGGTATCATCGACCTGCGAAGACCCTTTGTCGGCTGGCTCACCTCCTATTACACAAGATTTCACCTCGGCAGCGGCCCCCTGTGGTTCGTCGAGGCGCTGCTGATCTTCAGCGTGCTCTACGTGGCGTGGCGACGACTTCATAAACCCGTCCTCGGCATGGGCGACAACCCGGGCCGTCTTCCCGGCCTGAATGCTTTCCTGGCCTTCGCGGCATTACTGGGCATCCTGAGCTTCATGGCAAGACTTTGGTTCCCTGTCAATTGGGCGTTCGGGCCGCTCAACCTGCAGCTTGCCTTTTTTGTCCAGTACATTGCCATGTTCATTATCGGCGTGGTCGCCTACCGGCGGGACTGGCTGCAGCGGCTGCCTGTTACGGTGGCCCTGCCGTGCTTCTTGCTGGCGGGTCTGCTTGTTGTAGTCGCTCTGCCGCTTCTCTTTGTCCTGGGTGGTGCTGCGAATGGGCAAACCTGGCGGTATCTCGGCGGGCCGCACTGGCAGGCCTTCGCCTACGCCATGTGGGAGCAGTTGTTTGCGGTGGTAATCATGGTCGCGCTGATCGTTCTCTTTCGAGAGCGATTCAACCGACAGGGCCGGCTCGCACAAGCCGCGGCTTCGAGCAGCTATACCGTCTACATCATCCACGCCCCGATCGTCATTCTGTTTGCCCTGGCCATCAGAAGCCTGCACCTGTACCCACTGCTGAAGTTCGCTGTCGCCGTCCTTGTCACAATCCCACTCAGCTTCGCGCTCGCCAACGTCCTGAGGCAACTACCTTTGGCCCGACGCATTCTGTAGTACCCTGCTGCTGAGAGTTCCACAGGGGTCGGATGGGCGGCAGGGAACCGGAGAAGATGACGGGCGCAGCCGCAAAGGTGCCGGTGCCCGCCCGCGGGCGCAACGGTCGCAAGATCGTTCGCTATTTCAATGAGGACCTGCGGGACCGGTTGCGTCGGCAGTTCGAGCAGCCTGGGAGCTTGCCGATGGTTTGCCCATTCGCCATCGGCAAAGCCTTCGGCCTTGCCGCTGCCACCCACGAACTTGACGCTTGTCGTGCCACAATCTTGTCGTACATGCCTCAGCAAGAATGAGTTGCAAACCTCCGTCCCGCAAGGCAGAATGGCCGGGACATTGTTGGACAATCTCAAGGCGTCGATCGCTCCCTGCAAGTGGGCGAAAGTGAGGAATCTCTCATGCGGCACATGTGTCGTCCCTCGACCATTCGTCAGGTATTCGTCGGCGTGGCTCTGGCGGCATCTTTGATGCTCCCGGGGACTGGTCTGGCCGGACCGTCTGCCGGCAGCACTCCGGGTGGCAGCGCTGACCTTCGGCCGGCCTTTAAGAAGTGGGGCCTGACGCCGCGGGTGCAGGGCAGGCGGAACACCTGCTCGGTCTTTACCGTGGCGGGAGCCTTGGAGTATGCGGTGGCGAGCAAGACCAATCGCACGACGCGATTCAGTGTCGAGTTCCTGAATTGGGCGTCGAATCGGGCCACGCGTGACAAGCATGACGGCAGCTTCTTCTCGGATCTATGGCGGGGGTTCACCCTCTACGGCGCGTGTCCCGAGCAGGACATGCCCTATCAGGACAAGTTCGATCCCAACCGTGCGCCCAGCGAGGAGGCAAAGGATCACGCCAAGCAGATGCACGAGGCTGGTCTCCAATTGCATTGGATCAAGCGGTGGGACCCCAACACGGGACTCACCGACGCGCAGCTCGGTGCGATCAAGCGAGTCCTCAACCGGCAGTGGCCCGTCTGCGGGGGATTTCGCTGGCCCAAGCAAGTGAAGTGGAAGGACGACGTTCTTGAAATGGCGCCGCCGGAAGGCGTCTTCGATGGACACAGTGTCCTGCTCGTAGGGTACCGGGACGATTCGCAACAGCCCGGCGGGGGCATGTTCCTCTTCCGCAACTCCAACAACAACGGCCGCGACGGCTGGATGACGTACGAGTACGCCCGCGCCTACATGAACGATGCCGTGTGGATCGACTGCGAGAAGGAATAAACACCAGGGACATCCGCCTGCCGACTACCGTCCCTTTGCCCCCGGGCTTTCGGGCAGGAAGCGGGGGTACGACAAAAAAGCGGCAGTTGGGCCGGGGTGGCAGCGTCAAGGCCGCAGGCCTTGGCGATGGTTGCACCGCATTCCAGGAATGCCATCGCCAAGCTGCGCTTGACGCTGCCACCCACAACCTCATGCTTGCTCTGCCAAAATCCTGTCGTGCACCCCAGGATGTTCAGACGGGCGTTATTCTCTGGCGGTCTTGCGGGATGACGCTATCATGTGGCGTGATGTCACGATGGCCTGACAAACTACTTTGGCTTTGTGTGGTGGTCCTGTCGTTTCCCGCCATGGCGGCAGAACAGGAGTCAACGACCGCGCACACCGGCTGGTTCGACGCCGCCAAGGCCGACCTCGACGTCTTTGGCAGCCGCCTGAAAGCGGATGCAAAGGCCACGTTCTTCAACGGTGACAACCTGGCCGCCCTGGCCTGGGCCGGAGTGGCGAGCGCTGCGATGAATAACGGCAGCGCGGATGACGAGATCGCCGACTACTTCGACAGACACGACACGTTTGGCGGCTTCAGCGATGAAGCCCTCTTTGTCATCGGCTCGCCGGTAACGCACTTCGCCGGTACGGCCCTCTGGTACGTCCTGGACGCCGAGGGCCAGGACGACGCGGGCCGGCAGCAGGCGGTGACGATGCTCTCCGCGTTGACGATCACCGGGGCCGTCACGGGCGGACTCAAGGCGATCCGGCATAACGATCAGCCTGACGGCCAGTCCTGGGCCTGGCCCAGCGGCCACACCTCCAGCTCGGTCGCCGTCGCCTCCGTACTGCACGAATTCTACGGCCTGAAGGTGGGCCTGCCGGCCTATGCCGTCGCCGGCCTCGTCGCCTGGCGCATGATGGATGACGGCGATCACTGGGCCAGCGATGTGCTCTTCGGCGCGACGCTCGGCTGGGTCGTCGGCCACACGGTCGCCCGTCGCCACGCCAACCTTGAAATCGCGGGATTCGAAGTGCTGCCCTACTACGGCAACTACGAGACCCCGGCGATAGGCATCAGCCTGGCCCGGGAATTCTGACGGTTCCCGCCACAAAGTGTAGTCACACACGTCGTTTGTATCTGTGAAGACAAACCTGGTAGTCGGGTGGCAGCGGCAAGCGAAGAGCAGCGAAGCTTGCCGATGGTGCTGCGCATCGGAGGGGCCATCGGCAAGCTGGCGATTGCCGCTGCCACCCGGCACAGCGCCCGTGAAACTGGATAAACACCCGCGTTTTCCTCGGCCGCTTTTCCCTTGGCCCGAGCCCAAAGGCCCGGCTACAATAGGGCGGGAAAAGTTGAGCGTGACGACTTTGGGAGGTTGAGAGATGACCTCGAAGAATGTACCTGAAAACTCCAATTCTTCTCAGGAGGCTGGTATGCACTCGAATGGGACTTCGCGTAGAGAATTCCTCCGGCGGCTTTCACTGGGCGTCGCCGGATCAGCTTTGGCCGGCGGTAGAACGTCACAGGGGAAGGAGACTGCGCCGGCAAGCTCTGATTCGCCCGGGTCGTTGCCGATGATCCGGCTGGGCAAGCACCAGATGAGCCGGCTGGTCGTGGGCGCCAACCCCATCGGCGGGATCTCCTACCTGGGCTCGGCCATGGATCGAGAGATGCGGGAGTACTTCACCCGCGAGCGAGTCGTCGAGCTCCTGTCCAATTGCGAGCGTGTCGGCGTCAACACGCATCAGTTCCATGATCCGGGGCTGATGACCGGCATCATTCGGACCCTGCGGGAACGGGGATCGAAGATGCAGTTCATCTGCCTGCACTCCGGCGGCGGAATCGAGCAGGTGGTCCGAGACACGGGGCCCATCGCGATGGTCCATCACGGCGGGGTCACCGACTCGCTGTTCCGGCAGGGACAGAGCCGGCAGGTCCATGATTTCGTGAAACGCGTTCACGATGCGGGCATTCTCGCAGGGGTCTCGGCCCACAATCCCGACTGCATCAAGCGGATCGCCGACGAGGGCTGGGAGGTCGATTTCTTCATGACCTGCTTCCACAACCTGACGAGGTCCAGCGAGGAAACGGCCAAGATGCCGGCCTCTGACGCAATGCCGAAGGGCCATGGGTTCTTTGCCTCCGATCCAGCGGCGATGACGGCAGTGGCCCGGCAGGTCAAGCAGCCGTGCCTGGGCTTCAAAATCCTCGGCGCCGGTCGAAAGTGCGATAGCGCGCAGGCGGTGCAGGAGGCGTTCAAGTTCGCCTTCGACCGCCTCAAGTCCATCGACGGAGTGATCGTCGGCATGTACCCGCGCCACCACGACCAGATCTCCGAGAACGCCGCACTCGTGAGGCAGTTCGGCGAGAAGAGGGACACGTGAGCAATTCCATAGACGGCGAGGAGAGGGTATAACTACTGTCAAGGTTGAGCATGACACCTTTGGCGGCTTGACCGCTTTGCTTTCCCCGGAATAAGAGAATCGTAGAGGAACAGTGATGGCACGGACCTTGTTATTGTGCATTGGATTCTGTCTTGTCCCCTTGCAGACGCACGCATCTGAGTTTTACGTGGACCCGGTGAACGGCAGTCCCACGGGCGACGGCAGCGCGAGCCGTCCCTGGCGGACGATCCAGGAGGTCTTCAACGCCGGGCTGGTGGAATCACAGCAGTGGGACAAACTGCCGTACACGCCCCAGAGCAAACTCGTGGCTAAGAATGCCGGCGCCCCGGTGCGAGCGGGTGACAAGATTTGGCTCCGGTCGGGGTTTCATGGCGACCTGCTGATCGACAAGTATTACAACCTCGGCAACATCACCATCGCGGCCGATGAAGGTCATACGCCGCGTCTGTCCTCCCTGCACATCCGCTCCGCCTCACACTGGACGATCCGCGGGCTGAGCATCAGTGCTGAGTTCAGCGAGACCTACAAGCGACACACCCTGGTTCACCTCGAAAGCCACAATTGGGGCGGCCCCGTCCATGACATCGCGGTGGAGCATTGCACGGTTTTCTCCGTGGCGGACGCCTCCGCCTGGACCGCCGAGGACTGGGACCGATTGTCCTGCAACGGAATCCAGGTGGACGGCACGCGCATGACGATCCGCGACAACCGCCTGCTTAACGTCAACTTCGGGATTTCCGTGGGGGCCGGCGACTCCCTCATCACCGGCAATCTCGTGGAGAACTTCGCGGGCGACGGCTTGCGCGGGCTCGGCAATCACTGCACCTTCGAGTACAACACCGTGAAGAACTGCTACAAGGTCAACGCGAATCACGACGACGGCTTTCAGTCCTGGTCCACAGGCCCAAACGGTGTAGGCAGCGGCGAGGTCATAGGCGTGGTCCTGCGGGGCAACACGATCATCAACTACGTCGATCCGAACCAGCCCTATCGCGGGACTCTGCAGGGCATCGGCTGCTTCGACGGCACCTTTGTGGACTGGGTCATTGAGAACAACGTGATCATCACCGATCACTGGCACGGCATTACCCTGCTGGGGGCACGCAATTGCCTGGTGATCAACAACACCGTCCTGGACCAGAACAACACCCGCCCCGGCCCGCCCTGGATATGTATCGACAAACATAAGAACGGAACGGCCCCGGTCAACTGTGTCGTGCGCAACAACCTGGCCACCGCTTTCACCAGTGCCGCGGGCGTGCTGGAAGAGAACAACCTGACAATCCAGGACCCGGCCGCCCTCTTCGTCGATGCGGCCCGCTTCGACCTGCACCTGTTGCCCGGTACAGCGGCCATCGACGCCGGCAGCAGTGTCAACGCCCCCAAACTCGACCGCGACCGCATCCCCCGCCCCCAGGGCAAAGCCATCGACCTCGGCGCCTATGAGTGGCACCCCCGCGACTATCATTTCGATGGAACCATCTCGCGGGAGGTGCTGGAGAACTACTTGGACCGCTCCGTGACCATGGCCTATTTTCTGGTCACGGGAAAGCCCGAGGGCAACCGCGAGTATCTCTACAGAGACGACGATGTACGTCTGATCGAGAACATCGGCGCCAAGTTCATCGGCCGGGCCATCTACCGCTGGAACGGAGAGAGCCGGCTGAATGATCCCAACTTCTGGAAGGACGCAATAGCGTTGATCGACAAGGTCCATGCCTTCGACCCGGACGTCGTCTTCCAGGGATGTCTGTTTGAGACGATCAGCCCGGACGTCAACCGCGTGAAGATCCCCTCCTGGGTGTTCACGGATTTCGGTGTGGCCGTCGAGGACAGGACATTCTCCTATGAGGCGATGCTCAACAAGGACGGCAAGCTGGTCAAACACTGGGGCCGAAGCAGCGTTCCCGATGTCACCAGGCTCGAAACACAGCTATGGTTCTACTATCTGGCGGGTTCCTACATCGACCTCGGCTGCGAGGCCCTTCACTTGGGGCAGGTCGCCCTCATCGGCATGGCCGATCCGGGCCTGAAGGAATGGTCGCGCCTCCTGGCGAAGATCCGCTCGTATGCGAAGACGCATGCACGCCGTCACCTGGTCCTGCTGGATGCGCACGTTCCGACCTGGGGCATGATCGTGGACGGCGTCAGTCTCCTGGATTTCAACTCCTTTCCGATGCGCATCAAGGCAGTGCCCGAGAAGCCCTATGAGGCGGTGCTGGAGGTGAACCACCTCGACGCCATGTACGGAAAGAGCAAGGGCTGCATCTCGCCCAGCGGCTGGAGCTGCAAAAGCCTGCCATACCTCGTCGAATTCGACAACTTCGGGCGCAGCAGGTCCCCCAATGTCGCCGATACGACGTCCATATTCGTCTGGGGGTGGGATGAGATATCGTGGTTCTCGCTCCAGAGCGAGGGCTACAGAGACCGGTGGCTTGTGTACGCTTACAACTGGATCAGAGAGACAGATCCCAACGGCCATCTTCAAATGCCGGTGAGCCGCATGATCACCTGCCCCAACGAGACGCTCGGCAGCTACCGGGCCAACACCAAAAGCTCAGCTTGCCCCATAGGGTATTCCCAGGAGGAGACGATAAAAAGAATATGGCGTTAGCCGACAACTAAGTGAGAAGCGGTAATGAAAATGGCAGGTACAACACGCAGGGCGTTCGTCAGGCAATCCTTGCTGGGGGCGGGGGCATTGATGGTTGGGCCTTCGCTGAAAGGGCTTGGTGCATCGGAGTCACGCATTGAGATTTCTCTGGCGGAGTGGTCGTTGCATCGGGCGATTTATGGGGGGAAGCTGGATCATTTGGGTTTTCCAGAGAAAGCCAAGAGGGACTTTGGGATTTCGGCGGTGGAGTATGTCAATGGGTTCTTTGGCGGCGGGAAGATGAAGTTTACGGAGGCCGGGAAGAATGCTGCTTATCTGAAGGAGTTGCTGACCAGGAGCAAGGACGCGGGAGTCGTGAATCATCTGCTTATGGTGGATGACGAAGGGCAGCTCGCTACGGCGGATGAGAAGGCGCGGTTGTCGGCGGTGGAGAATCATAAGAAGTGGGTGGAGGCGGCGAAGGTCCTGGGGTGCAAGACCATTCGCGTCAATCTGCATGGCGAGGGGTCGGCCGAGGAGAAAAGAACCGCTTCGGTGGATTCGCTTGGGCGGCTGGGCGAGTATGCAGAGACGATGAAGATCAATATCGTTGTGGAAAACCATGGCGGCGTGACATCTAACGCCGCGTGGCTGGCCGGCGTGGTGAAACATGTGTCGCGTCCCAACGTGGGGACGCTGCCGGACTTTGGGAACTTCTGCATCTCGCAGCCCTGGGGCACCACGCAGGACGGGTGCGAGGATATGTATGACCGCTACAAAGGCGTGGAGGAGCTGCTGCCCTTTGCCAAGGGCGTCAGCGCCAAGTCCTATGACTTCGACGCCAACGGCGAGCAGCCGCTCATGGACTACAAGAAACTGATCGGCCTCGTGAAGGCCTCCGGGTACAAGGGCTACATTGGCATCGAGTTCGAGGGCAATACCCAGAGCGAGGAGGAAGGTATCCGCAAAACGAAGGCCCTGCTGGAGAAGTATCTATAGAGAGCAACTGAACCGGGGGTGGCCCTTTGCATCCTCCACCAGTGCCAACCCATACCTCTCGCTGTCTGTTGACCGGGGCCTGATCAAGGACGGGGGTCAATCGGTCGATATAAGGGTAGCGGATAGGGGCAGAGCAAGTGACTGGGCGTTTCGCTCTGTCCATACGCAACGGCTGCCCTAAGGATGGCATCGAGTGACAACGGGACTGCAAAGACTTCCAGCGGAGGTGAATGGGTCATGCTCAAAAAGATTCTGATTCGTTTGCTGTCAACGGTGTTCTTTGCATTTATCGGAGCGATCGTAGGGTTCGTCTTCCTGGCGGTTATTGGGCTCAGGGGCGACAGTGAGACGATCCTGACTCCCATAATTTGGAGCTTTTGGCTGGGGGCAGCATTCGGCTTCTTCATTCCCGGGCTACTGTCCCGGGGAACGAAGCGACCGCCGAGCAGAGAGGCCAGGTTAGCTATTGACGCGGGACTGAGAAAGTCTACCGGGCCAGATTGACAGACACTTCGGCCCGCTCGAAGTCGTTGGCGGCCATGAGGACTCGTGGCTCGAGGGCGGCCAGGCCCCTGACGAATCGGTCGGGGACTCTCTCGAGGCGCGTGTTGTAATAGGTGGCGATGTCGTTGAAGTAGCCGCGGGCCAGGGCGATGCGCTGCTCGGTTTCCGTCAGATTCCTGTGGAGACTCAGAAACGCGTCCTGAGCTCGCAGTTGCGGGTACTTCTCCTGCACCGCGAGGAGCAGTTTGGCGCAGGCGCGATAGTCCGGCCCGGTCACGCCCGGCGGTGTGGCCTCCATCTGCGTCCGCAGCGCGGCCATCTCGGTTTGCACGCGGCGCTCATGGTCGCTCAGTCCCTTGACCACCGTCACGAGGTTGGGAATCAGGTCATGCCGGCGTTTCAGTTGCACGTCCACCAGGGACCACGCCTGACCCACGCGGTTTCGCAGGCCGATGAGACTGTTGAAGACGAGCCAGACCCACCCCAGAGCCCAGAGCAATCCATACGCGAAGGCGGCCACGAGAAAGAACGTGATGTCGCCACGTGAGACTTCATCCACAGCGGCTCTGCCGACGACCACCCCACCAACCGCCAACACCAGCCCCGCGATCCCCCAGACCCAGTATCCGGCCGCGAAGCCAAGGCTGATCTCCTGCTCGCCCCTGCAAGAGATTAGAAACATGGGACAGTCGGGATCCCAGGCGATCTCCGGGGCGACGACGTCCTTGCGCTCCCGCGCCTGGCCCATCACGTACAGCGGCGTATGGATCGGAATGGCTGTCTCCGTAAACTGCCTGCGGTAATCCGAATGAGCCACCGCACCGGCGGGCCCTTTCGCATAATAGAGCGGGTCTCCCCGGCGGCAAGACTCGCTGAAGATCGTCACCGGCTCGATCTTGGCCCCCTCCGGCTGGACCTGAACAATCCCCGCGTCGTCTTTCAGGTAGAACGCACTCTGCTCGCCGCCGTCGGCCACTGTCGTCCAGCCGCTCTCGTGGCGCGTGCGCGTTTTGGTCTTGCCGTCGCTATCTCTGTACGTCTCCGTCACAGTACGCGACCAGTGTTCCGCCACGGACCATGAATAGTAGACACACGGCTGCTCCGCCAGGTGGCTCACCAGGGGTCGCAGGGCTTCAGCCGTGCCCTTGACCTCAACCGTGCCGATGAACACACCGGTCGTCTTAGAGGTAGGCGTGTCGTCAATGACGCGTCTGCGATGATTCGCTCGCAGCGCCGCCCACAGGCACAGCAACGCCAGCACCCCGCCTATCCAGGGGCAATACGGACCGATCTCCTCCGACCTCATGCCGATCACGGGAAATCCGGTAACCATCTGTGAACACACCCTTGTCAGGCTATCCATGTCTCTTCCGCCACCAATTGACCTGGCCAAGCCACCGCGTGCCAGCCAAGCCATGTCATCAACCTACTTACGAAGCAAGAACCCGTCAATAGACGCCCATGACCCACCCGTATTGCAGAACGAGTCCTTGATTTCCATCGGGTCCTGCGGGACAATGCCTGCGATGAGGAGCATTTCAGAACGCAACGTTGGAGGTATGTGAAATGGTTCGGTTTGCGGCGATTGTTCTGGCTCAGGTGATGACGGTCTCGGCGTTTGCGGCGGGGCTGCCGCAGTTGGTGAGCGATGTGCAGGTGACGGACCTGCAGTGCGAGTACATGGCGGACCCGGTGGGAATCGACGTGGCACAGCCGCGGCTGAGCTGGAAGCTGCAGTCGGCGTGGCGCGGGCAGAAGCAGACGGCATATCAGGTCCTCGTGGCGACGGACGGGCGGATGCTCCGGGACGACCGGGCCGACCTGTGGGACACGGGCAAAGTCACGTCCGACCAGTCCATCCACGTCGCTTATGCCGGCCGGCCGATCTCGTCGCGCACGCGATGCTACTGGAAGGTGCGCATCTGGGACAAGGACGGCAAGACCACCGCGTTCAGCGACCCGGCGGTCTGGGAGATGGGCCTGCTCACGCCGGAGGACTGGAAGGGTAAGTGGATCAGTGTCCCCGGCAAGGATGAGGACAAGAGTGCACAACCTGCGCCGCTGTTTCGAAAGGGATTCATCCTCTCGCAGCAGCCAGTCAGCGCGCGTGTATACATCTGCGGCTTGGGCTACTACGAGTTGCGTCTCAACGGCGCCAAGGTCGGCGACCACGTGCTCGATCCGGCTTTCACTCGGTACGACCGACGAGCGCTCTACGTCACCTATGACGTCACGGACCAGTTGAAGAAGGGAGCCAACGCGCTCGGCGTGATCCTCGGCAACGGGTGGTACAACGTACACACGCACTGCGTGTGGGATTTCGACAAGGCCCCGTGGCGGGACAGGCCTGTCCTGCGCTGCCAGCTTGAAGTCACGTTTGAGGACGGCTCCACGAGAACTATCGCCAGCGATGCGACGTGGCGGGTGACCACCGGGCCGATCGTCTTCGATGGCATCCGCAATGGAGAGACATACGACGCGCGTCTGGAAAAGCCCGGCTGGGACGCGGGTGACTACGACGACAGCAATTGGCCGCTGGCCGAGATCGACTCCGGCCCCAAGGGCGAGTTGCGGGCCCAGATGCTGCCGGCCATCAAGGTTACGAAAAGCTTCAGGCCGGCTAAGATCACGGAGCCCACGCCCGGCGTGTACGTTCTCGACACAGGCCAGAACATGGCGGGGTGGACGCGTCTGAGAGTATCCGGGCGGGCGGGGACCGAGGTGGTTCTCAAATATGGCGAGCGGCTCAATGAGGACGGCACGCTCGATCAGAAGGAGATCGCTCAGCACATCAAGACCGGCAAGGCGCAAACGGACACGTACATCCTCAAGGGCCAGGGCACAGAGGTGTGGGAGCCGCGATTCATGTACCACGGGTTCCAGTACGTCGAAGTGACCGGCCTGCCGGGCAAGCCCGACCTCAACACGCTCGAGGCGAGGGTCGTCAATACCGCGTTC
Organism: Sedimentisphaerales bacterium; assembly: GCA_963708075.1. Classification (GTDB taxonomy): domain Bacteria; phylum Planctomycetota; class Phycisphaerae; order Sedimentisphaerales; family Anaerobacaceae; genus PLanc-01. The sequence continues at coordinate 5,833,217 of OY970194.1, read as the reverse complement.
GAGCGGGCCGGCTCCTTCGAGTGCTCGAACGACCTGTTCAACCGCATCCAGCAGAACACGTTATGGTCGTACATCAGCAACTTCGTCGGCTATCCGACGGACTGTCCGCATCGCGAGAAGAACGGCTGGACGGGCGACGCGCACCTGGCGGCCGAGACCGGGCTGTACAACTTCCACGCCGCCCCGGCCTACGCCAAGTGGCTCAACGATCTGAAGGATGAGCAGCGGCCCAGCGGCGAGCTGCCGGGCATCGTGCCGACCGCCGGCTGGGGCTACCAATGGGGCAACGGGCCCGCCTGGGACAGCGCCTACGTCCTGATCCCCTGGTACCTGTACCAGTACGAGGGCGACACGCGCACCCTGGCCGAACACTATGACAGGCTCAAGCGATACGTGGATTATCTCACGAGCAAGGCCAAAGACCATATCGTCGCCATCGGCCTGGGCGACTGGGCCCCCGCCAAGACCACCACGCCGGAGAGGGTCACCTCCACCGGCTACTACTACCGCGATGCACTGATCGTCTCGAAGGCCGCCGGGCTGCTCGGAAACGCGGAGGATGCGCAAAAGTACGGTGACCTGGCCCTGGCGATCCGCGATGCATTCAACAAAGAGTTCTACGATTCCAAGACCGGCCTCTACGCCGGCGGCACGCAGACGGCGATGAGCTGTGCCCTGTATCACGGACTTGTTCCGCCGGCGGAGCAGGAGCGCGTCCTGGGTAACCTCGTGGCCTCGATCGAGAAGGCCGACGGTCATCTCGACGCCGGCATCCTGGGCACCAAGTACCTGATCGATTGCCTGACTGCCGGCGGCCGGGCCGATGTCGTCTGCACGATGGCCACCAAGACCGATTATCCGAGCTGGGTTCGCTGGCTCAGCGAAGGCGCGACCACGCTCTGGGAACAATGGGACGGCAATGCCTCGCGCAATCACATCATGTACGGACACATCAGCGCCTGGTTCTACGAGGCTCTGGCCGGCATCGTGGCTGATCCTGAGGCGGTCGGCTTCAAGCATTTCTCGATCAAGCCACAACGGCTGGGCGATGTGAAGTGGGTCCGCGCTGAGCATGAGTCCATGTACGGCACGATCAGAAGCGAGTGGGAAATCAAGGGCGAGAAGTTCGTTCTGAAGGTTGCCGTGCCCGTGAACTCCACTGCGACCGTGTACATTCCGAGTGATCACGAGAAGGCGGTCAAGGAAGGTCCAGACTACATCCACACGGCCGACCATACTCGCTTCCTCCGTCTGGAGGACAACTACGTCGTCTTCGAGGTCGAATCGGGGACGTACGAGTTCATCTCACAACTGCCTCGCTGAAGGAGACGAAATGAAGACGCGTATCGCCTGCCTCGGATTACTGGCTCTGCTTGTACTCGGTACAGTCCGGGTGCGTGCGGCTGAGAATGACAATTCGGCCTTGGGCATCAACATCGCCGGGGTGACATACTGGTCCTCGGAGATCGTGTTTGTCGATTTGTTCAGACATTCGCAGACATGGAAGAGCCAGGCCCCGGGCAAGGGTTATGACCAGGGCGGCCCGCTGGACCTGACGGAGACCGGCTGGGTCCGCTCGCTCCGCGGCGATGGCCACTTCGCCGATTCGATCGTCCTCAGCCGGCCGCCGCTCGGCTACCCCGCCGGCGTGTACACCTGCGTCTATGAGGGACAGGGCAAGATCCAGTTCGCCTATCGAACCAAGGTTGTCGAGGAGCAGCCGGGGCGCATCCGGGTCCAGGTTAATGCCGAACAGGATCTGCTGACCCTGCGCATCACGGAGACAAATCCCGCCGACCCGATCAGGAACATCCGCATGGTCCTGCCGGGATTCGAAGACACGTACAAGGACCAGCCTTTCCACCCGGAGTTCCTCAAGCGATGGGAGAAGTTCAAGGTCCTGCGCTTCATGGACATGCAGCGGACCAACAACTCCGAGCAGACGAACTGGTCCGACCGCCCGACGCGGGACATACAGACGCAGGGCGGCGAGGCCGGCGTCGCTCTCGAGTACCTCATCCAAATAGCGGACACGCTCGACGCCGACCCGTGGTTCTGCATGCCGCACATAGCGACGGACGACTACATTCGCAGCTTCGCTCAGATGGTCAAAGCCCAGCTCGACCCCAACCTGAAAGTCTACATCGAGTATTCCAACGAATGCTGGAACGGCATCTTCGCCCAGGCCGGCTACTGTCGGGACAAAGGCAAGGCGCTCGGCCTCAGCGACAACGATTTTCAGGCGCAACTGCGCTACTACTCCAAACGATCCGTTGAAATCTTCAAGATTTGGCAAGAGGTCTTCGGCGGCACGGACCGCCTTGTCCGCGTCCTGGCCGCTCAGAGCGCAAACCCCTGGACCAGCGGGCAGGTGATTGACTTTGAGGAGGCGTACAAGCACGCGGATGTGCTCGGCATCGCCCCCTACTTCGGCAACGCCCTCGGCGATCCGGCGAGGCAAAATGAGACCGCCCAGATGACCGTCGATCAGGTTCTCGACAAGTGCGCCGAGTACATCGAGGAAGGCAACAAGACCATCGCCGAGCAGGCGCGCATCGCCAAACAGAGGGGCTTACGCCTGGTCGCCTACGAAGCGGGCCAGCATCTCGTCGGTCACGGCGGGGCCGAGAACAACAAGCCCATGGAGGACCTCTTCCACGCCGCCAATCGCCACCCGCGAATGAAAGACCTCTACCTCGATTACCTCGCCGGCTGGAAGGCCAATGGCGGCACGCTTGCCGTGATTTTCTCCTCCACGGGCACCTGGTCCAAATGGGGTTCCTGGGGCCTGATGGAACACCACGGCCAGCCCCCCGCCGAGGCCCCCAAGTACCAGGCCGTCATCGAGTTCCTGGAAAACAACCCCAAGTGGTGGTGACTGTGTGCGACTACATCCCGCGACGCCCCAGCCCCCATCTGTCATGCTGAACGAAGCCCATCGTGGACCTTCGGCTCACCACACGAAGATGAAAATGGCCTCGGACCGCTCGTAGGGTGGGTCCTTGACCCACGCGGTTTTTCGAGCTACGCATTCCTGGACGCGTGGGTTGAGAACCCACCCTACACGTCAACGCCGCGTTTTTTTCAGAGGAGCGAAGAATCTGAGTAGTGGATATGAGCGATGCTTGTTCCCGCCTCAGCCCAGATCCTTCGGCATCGCCTCAGGATGACAGAGTCCACGTCGCACAAGAATTTCTGAGAATGCATACAGATAGCGCGGTGACTGAGGAGGCATCGCTATTGGTGAACGGAGTCCGCCCCCTTATAGCCGTACCATGTGTCGAACACGCGCTTGTCGTTGCTGTCGATGTCGCCGTCTTCGTCGAAATCAAAGCAGTAGCCTTCCGCATCGGCAATCCGGGTCGCTGATTTTGCGCGATAGCGTTCGAAGGCGGCGCGGTCGGTAGCGTCGATATCGCCGTCGGCATCGAAGTCGCCGGGAAGCGATCCGCCGTCCAGTGTCAAGACTTCTCTGGTGACGTTCACCGCAGGGGGATGGTTCGCGGGGTCCAGCCGATGGTACTCCTGAGTCGCTCGCCAGATGCGGTCTTCCATGGGCCAGGGCCAGAGGTATTGGACCTCACCGCCGGTCTTACCGTCCTTGAGCACACCGTTGGTGTAGCGAAACCACAGCCGTGCCCCCACATCGCTGCCATCCGGCGCCGCGTGTCGCAGCGCCGGCGATGTGTATGGTCGCAGCAGGCTCCGACCACATATGTCAAGCTGCGGGTCAATGCCCTCGGCCGTTCGCCAGGACTGATTGACAGCCGATAGAGACGCATGGGCGCCCTCAAAACCCGGCGGGCTCAGGATGTGGCTCGGCACGTCCGCAAGCGAGAGACTGTACTCGAAGTTCTTCGCGTTGTTGAAGAAGTAGACCGTGTCCACATACCGGTTCCCCACAATAGCGCCGTGTATGGCCTGCATCGGATCGACTGTCTTCATGATCAGGGCGTTCCGCACTACGGGTCCGGCCGGCTCGACCCGGCCATCGCGAGCGCCGAGCCGAATACCGACGCCGCCCACAACCGTCAGATGTTCAGCCTGCACGCTATCGTAGTAGCGCGGGTAGGTCACAAGGCCGCTCACCTCATTTTCCGTCAAGCCCCGGCTGCGCAGCGGAGCAACATAACTGAGGCAGTCGCGCAGCGTCACATCGAGCACGTCCGTGCCCGTGATCAGGAATATGTAGGGCGACAGCAGGTTGCTCTCACGTGGCGCGTATCCGATGCATCCCAGCAGCCTCGTATTGACGATGTGTTCCGCCGGACCGTCCGTGTAGAAGAAGCCGGAAAACGTCCAGTCCGATGGATAGTCGATGCTCTCGCAGGCGTCATAGGTGCAAATCACATTCTCCAGCAGGCTGCCGGTGGCCCGGTACTGAAAGGAGATATTCTCCGAGTGGTACTCGCCCCGCGTTCCCTCCCAGCGGCACCAGAACCGGCGCGCGATGTTGTCGGCGCCGTACAGCTCGTCCTGGTTTTCAGAGCCGCCGTAAATCAGCAGTTGCTTGCGGCCGAGTCCCCACGCCGCACAGTCCTCCACCAGGCAACGAAACGTGCGGTCCAGCGTGTACACGTGCGCGTTGCCATCCGGATTCGCGCCCCAGGCACATACCCGCCTGACCACGCAGTCCTCGCACCGGCTCAGCGATACGACGTGATACGCGCTGTTGCACACGTTGATGCCCTCGATGATAAAGCGTCGCTTCGGCGACCCTTTTGCGCCTGCAATCCAGAGCGGGAGAGATTGTCCTTCGCCGTCGATCAGCACGTTTCCGTCATTCATCGCACGAATGGTGATCGGCTGGCTCGCCGTTCCATTCGCGGGCCTGCCGGTATCTATGTAGATCATGGATAATGGTCCGGTGTACCGGCCATCGAGCAGAAGCAGTGTATCTCCGGCTTGGGCGACCCGGCAGAAGTCCGCAATGAGAAACGGCCTGGACGGATCGAGGCCGTCATTCGGACGCCCCGGAACCGTGCTTTGCGCCTGAGATTCCGGAGCAGCGTAGTAGATGCGCCCCCACGTCCGGCCTGCGCTCACCATCCCAACAACCATCAGGAGAACAGCGATGCGAACGAGGAGCATATACTCACCCTCCCTGGCAGATGGATCGGTATCCCTCGGTATTGCCACGCCAACGAGCGCCCTGCTCGAACCCGCACCCATTGGCAACTACTCACACTACTGGTTTCGGATGCGAACGGGCGTAAGGGATATTCTGAGCTAAAACGGTGGATATCCATAATGGACAAAAGACGAATGGAAGAGCCCGCAGGGGGCGGAATCTGAATCGAGTTTTTTTTGGGATTCGCATTCGTTTTCGCCTAAACACACACATGTCGCCTGCCGATGAACGAGTACGTGGCGGAGATTTGTCTCTCCGGATTCGCCTGCGCCTGGTCCAGGTGTACGATTGGGCGAACAGAGGCGGACTGACGAATGCGGTCTTATGCAATGAAAGCGGAGGTATAGTATGAGCGTGCTTTCCATGTTGATGGTGTGTGCCCTGTCTGGAACAACTACAGACGATCCACAGGCAAATCAGAAACTCGGCGAAATGCTGTCTGCCCCCCACTGGGCCATAGCGCCGGAGGTTTCCTGGTTTCACTACGAGGAACCCGGCCTTATGGAAGAGGAAGGTACGCTGTACGGCGTATCCGTCTCTTACACGCGCTACTATCAGAGGCCCATGGCGGACAGAATCCTTAAACTGGAGGGTGGAGTCGCCGTCGGCGAAGTGGATTACGATGGCGGCCTTCAGGACGGGACACCCTACACCATGGAGGGCAACGATGACATGCTGATCAATGCACGCGTGTTATGGGGCCCTCTGTGGCATACGGACACGTGGGCGAATTATTTTCATTACGGGCTTGGGTACCGATATCTCCAGGACGACTCTACACAGGACCTGCTGGGCTACAAGAGACATTCGAACTACCTCTATCTGCCGTTAGGCCTCAAGATGGATCGGCCGCTGGGCGGCAACTGGTACGCCGAGTTTGGGGCAGAGCTTGATCTGCTCATTGTCGGTCTGCAGATATCTGAAATCCCCCGTAGTTCAACCGACCCGTCGAACGTGGAGAACTGGCAATGGCCGGGGGTCGGGATCCGCGGCTCTGTGGAATTGCGGCATAAGACCGATTCCCTGGACATTGCGGTGGCGCCATTCATCCAGTACTGGTGGGTCGAGGAGTCGGAGCCCGTGCCGTCAGATCCCGGCTACGAATGGGTAGAGCCCCGCAACTGGAGCCTCCAGCTCGGTCTGAATCTGCTCGTGCGGTTCTGAGCCGCTCTTGGGCAAGGGTGCCTCGCACTTCAGGTGTGACTGACTTCAAAAGTGGCTGGCGGTCCGTCCATGCCGATGATATGCTTGTGCGCAGAATTGCCGCAGTGGATTCAAGAACGCGGCGACTGCGAGGAGCTGCAAGGCATGGACAAGAGACGAATGGACGAGCCTGGTGGAGACCCAAGGTTCATCCCGGGCATTTACAATTACTGCGATCGATGGTGTGAACGATGCGCGTTCACGTCGCGGTGCATGAACTACGCGATGGGCCAAGAGATGGAATCCAGCAACCTCCAATTGCGAAACGCCGAGAACGAGGCGTTCTGGGACAAGCTGCACGAGACTTTCGAGAGCACGATGGAAATGATCGACGACGAGGCGGAGGAAATGGACTTCGACATGGACGAGGAGGAACTCCAGGAGAGCATCCGCGAACACGAGGAGGTGCGCGATGCGGCCCAGTCCCAGCCCTACAGCCGGATCGCCATGAAGTACATCGAAATCGTCGATGGCTGGTTCAAATCGAACGAGGGACTTCCCGATGACAAGGACGATGAATTGGAGTCGCCCGCCCAGGCCAACACCCCCAGCGTCGACGCGGCGGGCATTCGCGACTGTCTCGAAGTTATCCGCTGGTACCAGCGTCAGATTTATGTCAAGCTCTGCCGAGCCGCCAGCGGGACAATCCGCGCTGAGATCGAAGACCTCGAATGCCTTCAAGAGGACGCCGATGGCTCGGCGAAGGTCGCCATCATTGGCATCGAGCGATCCATCGGCGCCTGGGCAACCCTGCTGCGCCACTTCCCCGACCACGAGGACATCATCTTCGCATCGAGCACCCTCAGACGTTTACTGCACCAAGTCGAATCCACCTTTCCGAATGCCCGAGCCTTCCTCCGCCCGGGATTCGATACGACCGATTGAGGACCCAGTCGGCATTGAGAGAGATTGATCCGATGATGCCGTTGCTTTTTCCGAGTCAAATTGGTAAGCTGATCACATGAGTCCTTCGATATTCAGGGAAAAGGGATACAGGTTCTACTTCCTCTCGAATGAAGAGGTGAGGATTCACATTCATGTGACCAGCGAAGACGGCGAGGCCAAGTTCTGGCTGGAGCCGATCGTTTCACTGGCCGTGTCCCATGGACTGAATGCAAGAAGACTGACTGAAATTCAGCGAATCGTTGAGGCGCACAGACATGAGATCGCCCAAGCGTGGCAAAGCCATTTCCACAAGCGTTGAGAACATCACTCCCTTCGGCATCTGGCTGTTTGTTGAGGGAAAGGAGTATTTCCTCAGCTATGAGGAGTACCCCTACTTCAAAGACCAGACGCTAAGCGCTATACAAGATGTTCAGTTGCTTCACGGCTATCATCTGTACTGGCCCCAGTTGGACGCGGACCTGGAGATCGACAATCTCGAGCACCCGGAGAAGTACCCCCTTCGATCTGTACAGTCGGCGCAGGCGGCAGGCAGATTCGGCCGACATGCGACACAAAGGAGCGGCCGGCGCTGATCAATCTGCGGTGGACGTTCCTACTCACACCTTCTGTACCTTTCCTTGTAGACTGTGCGTGCGCGCATAGCTTTTGCGAGTGAGCAGGGACCGTCGGCCTTCTCAGCGGTTCCGCAGCAGGTCGATCAGCTCGTCGGCGGTGAGGGTGTGCGCGGTGTCGGTGCCTTCGAGGAGCGAGTCGGCGAGGTCGCGCTTGGCGTGGTGGAGCTGGACGATTTTCTCTTCGATGGTGTCGGCGGCGACGAGGCGGTAGATGGTGACCGGGCGGGTCTGGCCGATGCGGTGGGCGCGGTCGGAGGCCTGGTCTTCGACGGCCGGGTTCCACCAGGGATCCATGTGGATCACGTAGTCGGCGGCGGTGAGGTTCAGGCCGAGGCCGCCGGCCTTGAGCGAGATCAGGAACAGGTCGCCGTCGCCATTCTGGAATGCATCGATCCGCTTTTGGCGGGTCTTGGGCAGCGTCCGGCCGTCCAGGTACTGGTAGCGGATCTTCCGCTTGTCCAGATGCTCGCGGAGCAGGGTCAGATGATCGACGAACTGGGAGAAGACCAGGGCCTTGTGCTGGTTATCGAGCAATTCATCTACTAACTCGGCGAAGGCCTCGAGCTTGGAGCCGGTCAGGCCGCAGTCGGGCATGACGAGCCGCGGGTTGCAGCAGCAGCGCCGCAGCTTCATCAGCTCCGCCAGGACCTGGATATGGGCCTGTCCGGCGGGTGCATCGCGCATGCCTTCGAGACGCTCCAGGGCACGTTGACGCAGGGACTCGTGCAGGGCGCGCTCTTCATCGCTGAGCTCAACAAGACGCATCAGCTCCGTGCGAGACGGCAGGTCTTCGAGGACCTGCGCCTTGGTCCGCCGCAGGATGAACGGCTGGACCAGACTCTTTAGGATGTGGCTGGCGTGCGGATCGCGGCCGCCCTCGATGGGGCGCACGAACCGCTCGCGGAAGCGCTCCTCGGAGCCGAGCAGGCCGGGATTGATGAAGCGAAACAGATTCCACAGCTCGGCGAGCCGGTTCTCGATGGGCGTGCCCGTGCAGATCATGCGGAACCCGCCCGTGAGATTCATGGCGGCCGAGGACCGCTTCGTGGCGGCGTTCTTGATCATTTGGGCCTCGTCGAGGACGATCGTGGCAAAATGCACGTCCTTGATCGCATCGCCCTCCTGCTGAAGCAGCGTGTACGAGCAAATCAGGAGATCGAACGGCCCGAGAGCCTTGAGGACATCGTCGCGCCGGCCGAGATCGCCGATGCCGAAGCGGATCGGCCGCAGGGTCGGGGCGAAGTGCTGCGACTCGGAAACCCAGTTGGCACAGACGCTGGTCGGCGCCGCCACGAGGGTCGGTCCCTGTGACGCGCGGTGCAGGATCAGCGCCAGCGCCTCCACGGTCTTGCCCAATCCCATGTCGTCGGCCAGGCATGCTCCCACGCCCCACTCGGCCAGGCGGGCCAGCCACACGAAGCCGTCCTCCTGGTACGGGCGCAGGGTCGCCTGAAGGGTCGACGGGATCGCCGGCTGATAGGACTCCGCCTTGCGAAGCCGCTCGATGTGCGTATTGAAGACCGCATCCGCCTTGAATTTCCCTACTTCCTCTTTCCATTGCTCCAGGCCGATGGCCGCCAGCGGATGCACGCGCAGGGTGTCCCCCTTGCCGACGTACTGGCCGCCCGCAGCGAGCCACTGCAATTGCTTTCGCAGTTGGCGAGTCAAGGCTACGTACTGGTCCTTGCCGAGCGCGATGAACCGGTTGTCGCTGCTCTCAATCTGGTCCAGGAGGGTCCGCATTTTGACCATGAGGTCCTGATCCACCTGGACCTCGCCCTCGACCTCGAACCAGTCCTGGGCCGAGTGGATCGAGAGGTGGAACTGCTGCGGCGAGAGGGAGCGCACGGTGATCGGGTCGCCCTTGGGCCATTCCACGGTCAAGACCTCCGGCGGGACCGCCTGCAACTGCTCCAGCAGCTCCAGGGCATCCATGGGATCATCCACGACCCAGACGTAGTCCCCGTTGGCATTCGCGCGCAACATCGAGACGGCCTCCAGGGCCTGCTCCGCCCGGGCGGTCTCCTCTTCGAGCTTGCGGCGGGTCTGGATCGTCTTGCCCTCTATCGTCTCGACGAGATGCGCATTGCCGATCCCCGGCGCAAACGCCCGCTGCGTCTGCCCGCCCAGCGGCACGATGACCATCTCCGCGTTCAGACCCTGTTCGAGGCGCTGCAGCCGCAGGTGAGGATGGCAATTCGACTCGACGGTCTCGGCCTCCGCAGCCGCCAGCGCCACGTCCGACTGGATGGCGACGTGTCTGGACAATCCCTGCAGCCGCTTGAGGGCATCCTCCGAGCGGCCCTTTGGGATCATCACGCCGTCGGGCCCCAGGACCTCGGCCATCTTCAGGTGCATCGGCTCGAATATGATCACCCGCACGCGGGCCTGCGACTCCTTGATGATGCAGCTTGGATTCAGATCATCGTCCGGATCGTAATCCGGGTACGGGTCCATGCAGATGTGCAGTTGCCCTGCTTTGGGCACGATATGCACCTCCGGCCTGCCTTCGACGATTTCCACCGGCACATGAGGACGGTCTTCCCAGAAGACGTGGGGATGCCCCACCAGGGCTCGCAGGATCAGGCCGGGGTCCGTTCGGTACCCTTCGCCGTAATAGTAATCCCGCCTCATCAGAACGCCGGCCAGTGCCGCCCGGTCCTGATCGGTCATGAAGTCCATGGCCTCCTCCGGGTAATCCGACATTTGATAGGAGGTAATCTCGCGGCCTTTCGTCCACCCCCCCGCCTTCGTCCGCTTCTGCTCGATCGGCACGACCCCGATCTGGCCGGAGTCCCATTCCCGCAGCTTCCACACCAGCCGGCGGGAAGGTCCCGACGCCTGATGGGCCGTATGCTCGGCCTCCTGGATCAGTTGCTCCAGAGCCCCCAGGCGGCTCTCCCAAACCTCCTTGACGGTCCAAAGTCCGGCAAGGTCCACCGTCCCAGTCTCCTGAAAAAAGGCATCCACTTGCGGGGCGTAAGCCGGCAAGGCCACGCCGAGCCTGCCCGCCAGATGGGAAATCTGCATTACCGGCCACCGGGCGCCGTGCTTCTCACAATGCCCAAGCAGCTTTGCGATCTCCGGAACCATCATCTGCTTGTGAGTCTTCAGGGCCTTGGTATGCGAGGCATAGATCCAGTACAACAACTGCATCAGGTAGACGGCAACCTGGCCCAGAGGGCTGCTCCCGCCATAAAAGGGCCGCAATACGGGGTTTGCCCCATCGTCGGCATCACAGCCCTCATGCCATGCAAGCAGCGCTTCCAGGAAACAATAGGCCTCATGATAAGCCGCATAGTCCCTGTCTTTGGAGAGCCAATCCAGCCATGTCCGGGCCCGCTGGCGATCCTGCGGCTGCTCGGACTGGACCAGGAGCAAGGCGTGCAGCATCGCGGGAAACGACCCGAGGTACTCCAGTTGGGCCTTCTTGGCTTTGCCCGCTTCTTGCAGGGCCAAGTCATACGCCTGATGGGCCTCCGGGACTCGGCCCGACAGCAGTTCCAGCATGCCTCGAACTACATAGGTGTCCAGGTCGGTGAACGTATCCAAAAGGGCTTTGGCCCCGTTGAAATCGCCTGCCAGGATGTCCCGCTCAACCAGGTGGTTGACGCACTTCTCCAGGAGGGATTTTTCGAGGTCTTGCCGGTTGGCCAGAATCCAGGCCCGCGCGTACGCGAAGACAGGGTGATCCAGGGCCAGGGCGCAGGTCTGGAGATTCAGGGCGGCATAGAGCAGCAGGTCCCGATACTGGCGAGGCAGGCGTTCCAGATAGGCCGGCTGGAACGGCTCCATACAGATTTCCAGCAGCACATTGACCAGCGAGCCCACCTGCACATCCAGGCTGCACAACCCGGCGAGGCGTTTGAGCTCATCCTGATCATCCCTCTCCAGGGCCAGGAACACATCCCGGCAGGCATGGGAGAAAGACGCGAATCGCCGCCCGCCCCACTTGTAGGCCCAGTCACCGGGATTTACCTGCCCCGGCACAGCCTTCTGCAGATCCTGCGCCAGGCGACTGAACCAACCTGTCTCGCGAGCCGCGGCAATATACGTCATGCGCGTCTCGGGCGGACATGCCGAGCTTGACCCCACGGACTTGATCCGGCCTTTCGCCCTGAGGCGCTGGATGCATGGCGCCACCCTCTCAGGGGTGACCGTAGAGCCGTCCGGCATGGTCAGGCCTGCCTGCTTCAACGCACGCGTCAGGTCGTTCTTGGGCAGCGGCCCGAAAGACAGGGCGTACAGCAGCAGCGCCGCCTCCTCCAGGCTCAATGGCAGACCCACCGCGAACAGACGCGAATTATCCTTCATGGTCTCCAATCTGGGCTTTTCCGGTTGCGATCGATTCGCAGCAACATCCATAGCCAAGCCATCTCCTGTGCCAAAAGCCTCCGAGGGACCCCTCCGGCCGCCGGCCGGCATTCTGCAGGCATCCACCCAACTCCTTGAGTCATAGACGACCAATGTACCGCACAAGACGTGCCACCGCAAGGTCCCGCTCAGTCTTACGTGGTTTCGATACTTCTATGCGTCGGCAGATTATCTTTTGTTCACGGCGTACAGCCCTTTCCCCCAAAATGGCTATAGCATTCAAATGACCACGGCCGAAGGTAATAACGGCTATTCGCGCGGGCACATGGTTCGCGAGTTTAGGGGAAATGGTAGAAGCCCGGTCAGGGCTATCGCATCTAAATTGTTCGACGCTGACTATTGGCGCGGAAACGCGGAAAGCTCGGATCACGGATCGGCCGGGCCACCGAACTTGTGAGCGTCCGATAGGCGTTTTCGCGGGCAAGAAGCCCGATTCCAATTTAGATGCGTAAGCCCTGGAAGCCCGGTGAGTGAACCTTTGCAATTGATCAGTGACATGGTAAAATACCGGGTTGCCGTGGGGCAGGCAGTGTGCCCGATCTGTACAGAGGTGAGCCCGGCCGGCTCAGGTAAGTATGGACATGCTGCCACCGTGAGGTCCATGAATCGGGATATGAATGAGGCCGGTCACCCGCCGGCCGCTTTACAGGTGTTGGATTCGGATATGGTGAAGAGCGGTAAGAACAACGACGAGTATCGGATTGAACCGGCGCAGCGGATCACCCGCCTGCCGCCGTACCTGTTTGGACGGATCAATGCGCTCAAGCACGCCAAGAGGCAGCAAGGGGCCGACCTCATCGACCTGGGGATGGGCAACCCTACGGACGGCGCTCCGCCGCTCGTGGTCGAGAAGCTCTGCGAGGCCGCCAGACAGCCTCGCAACCATCGCTACAGCGCCTCCAAGGGCATCACGAATCTCCGCAAGGAAATGGCCAAGAAGTATGCCCAGAAATGGGACGTCGAGCTCGATCCGGAGAAGGAAGTGCTCGCCTGCATCGGCTCGAAGGAAGGCTTCAGCCACCTGTGCCTGGCGATGCTGGGTCCCGGCGACACGGCGGTCGTGCCCGATCCGGCCTTCCCGATCCACTGCTACGGCGTCGTCCTGGCGGGGGCGAATGTCATCACCGTCCCGCTCGGCAACGATCAGAAGTTCCTCGACACCATCGCGATGGTGTGCGAGCATCTGTTCCCCAAGCCGAAGCTGCTGATCCTGAACTACCCGCACAATCCGACCTCCATGACGGTCGATCCGGGCTTCTTCGAGCCGGTCGTCGATCTGGCCCGACACTTCAAGTTCCAGGTCATCCACGACTTCGCCTACGGCGAGACGCTCTTCGACGGCTACAAAGCCCCCAGTTTCCTCTCCGCCAAAGGGGCCAAGGACGTCGGCGTCGAGTTCACCACAATGAGCAAGCCCTATAATATGGCCGGTTTCCGCGTTGGTTTCGTCGCCGGCAACAAGCAGATGATCGACTACCTGGCGACGATCAAGGGCTACTACGATTACGGCATGTTCCAGGCGATCCAGATCGCCGGCATCATCGCGTTGAGACACTGCGACAAAGACGTCGTCGCCCAGAACCTCAAGTACCAGAAGCGGCGGGACGTCCTCTGCGACGGCCTGCAGCGGATCGGCTGGCAGGTCGAGAAGCCGCGGGCAGGCATGTTCGTCTGGGCACGCATTCCCGACGAGCACCTCAACGGCAAAGGCACGATCGATTACGCACTGGATCTCATCGAGCACGCGGAAGTTGCCGTCGCCCCCGGCGCGGCCTTCGGCGAGAACGGCGAGGGCTACGTGCGCATCGCGCTGGTGGAGAACGAGCATCGCCTGCGCCAGGCCGTCCGCAACATCAGCCGATACATCCAGCAAAGGCCCATCCGCAAAGCCAAAGCCGCCAAGTAGGCGATCGCAGTGCGTCCCATAGGTCCTATGCGTCCACTAAGTCCACCGAGTCCAATGGACCAATAGGCCATTGAATTGCGCGAGCCAAAGCGCCATAATCCCTCCAGTCACGGAAATTCTGTCAACACTCTGTTGAGGGGACATGGCATGGCTCACAGATCTATCCTGGCGTGGTTCTTCTTCGCATCTATCGTGTTGTTACCCGGACTTCTCAACGGGGCCTCGTTCTATCCCGAACGCCTGGACGACCCGGCGGCGGTCTACCTGACTCAAAAGGATTTCCCCGTACATGGCGATGGAGTCGGGGACGATTCCACGGCCCTGCAGCAAGCGATCGACAAGGTCGCCTCCGGCACCGGGGCCGGCGTCCTGTTCATCCCGAAGGGGACCTATCGCCTCACGAAGACCGTCTACGTCTGGCCCGGCATCCGCCTGATCGGCTACGGCGACACCCGGCCGGTCCTGACCCTCGCCGAGAATACTCCCGGTTTCCATGATGGGACAGGCAAGTACATGCTCTTCTTTTCCGGCGGGCGGGGCAGGAATGACGGCCCTCCTCAGGACGGCGGCGCCGGCACGTTCTATAGCGCCATGAGCAACATCGACATCGAGATCGGGCCGGGCAATCCCGCGGCCGTCGGCGTCCGCTTCCACGTGGCCCAGCACTGCTACCTCGCTCACATGGATTTCCGGCTCGGCTCGGCCCGGGCGGGACTCGAAGACATCGGTAACGAGGTTGAAGACCTCCACTTCCACGGCGGCCAGTACGGCATCATCACGAAACGCTCCGCCCCCGGCTGGCCCATTCTCGTGATCGACTGCACGTTCGAAGACCAGACTGTCGCGGCCATCAGCGATCAACAGGCCGGATTGACCGTCGTGCGCCCGCAATTCAGGAACATCCCCACGGCAGTCTCCCTCGTCCCGGGCCACCCCGACGAACTCTGGATCAGCGACGCGCGCCTGGAGAACATCACCGGACCGGCCCTGATCATCAGCGACGAGAGAAGCGCCCGGACCCAGATCAACCTGCAAAACGTCGCGTGCAAGGGAGTGCCGGTCCTCGCCGGCTTCCGCGAGAGCGGCAAGACAGTCGCAGGGGTCGGGCCTGTCTATGTGGTCGAGCAGTTCACCCACGGGCTGCACCTCGCCGGTATGGGTGCTGCCCGGCAGATCAAGACCACCCTGGCGGCCCACGAGGCACCCGCCCTGGCTGCGCTGATAGAGTCGGATATCCCCATCCTGCCCGACCCGGCGACATGGATCAACGTCCGAACGCTGGGTGTGACCGGCGACGGCAAAACCGACGATACGGCGGCTCTCAAAGAAGCCATTGCCAAGCACCGAACGCTCTATCTGCCGATGGGATGGTACTGTGTCAGTGACACGCTGACGCTCCGGCCGGACACCGTGCTGATCGGTCTTCACCCGTCGGCCACGGTGATCAACCTGCCGGACAAGACGCCTGCGTTCCAAGGGCCCGGCGAACCCAAGCCGGTCATCGAGGCCCCAAAAGGTGGCACCAATATCGTCACGGGCATCGGGGTCTATACCGGCGCGGTCAATTCCCGGGCCGTCGGTGTGAAATGGATGGCCGGGGCGAATTCCATGATGAACGACGTCCGCCTGCATGGCGGGCACGGCACAAGGGTTCCCGGCGAACGCGGCGGCTTCGGCAGGCTCGGCAATCGCGAGGCATGGAACAGCCAGTACGCCAGCCTCTGGGTTACCGATGGCGGCGGCGGGACCTTCAAGGACATCTGGACGCCCAGCCCCTACGCACAGGCCGGGATGCTCGTTTCGGACACGTCCACCAGCGGCCGAGTGTACGCGATGTCCCTGGAGCACCACGTCACCAACGAGATGATCCTTCGCAAC
Source organism: Sedimentisphaerales bacterium (assembly GCA_963708075.1). Classification (GTDB taxonomy): domain Bacteria; phylum Planctomycetota; class Phycisphaerae; order Sedimentisphaerales; family Anaerobacaceae; genus PLanc-01. Next base: position 5,817,205 of record OY970194.1, on the reverse strand, counting down.
GCTTCCCACTGGCGATTCTACGCAGTGCAATTCGAGGAAGAGCGGGAAGAAGGTCCGAAGGCCCTGCCCCTGGAGATCGACCGCTGCAGCGACATTCAGTTCGCCAACACCTTCTTCTACCGTGTGATCAGTTGCTTCGTGCCGTTCCCGTATGCGACGAAGGTCAGCGAGTCCCGTGACATCCGCTTCCGAAACGTCCACTGCTACAGCAACAGCAAAGTCTCCTTCGACAGCACGATCTTCGATGCGACGGCCAATGTCGAGGTCCGTGACTCCGAGTTCGCCCTGCTGGATATCTCCGGCGATCCGCTCCCCGCAAAGCCGCAATCAAGTTCAACCGTCCTCGCTGACGGAGCGAAGGTCGAGAAGCTCGCCGATGGGTTCTTGAACATCGCCGGAGCCGCCGTGGATGCCAAGGGCAACGTCTACTTCGCCGACGCTCGTGAGAACCGCATTTACCGCTGGTCGCCGGAGAACCGCCGCACGGAGCGGGTCCGTGAGATCCCGCAGCAGCCCACCCAACTGGCGTTTGACAAGGCGGGCAACCTGCTGGTCGTCTGCTACGCCGGCAATGGGACGGTGCTTGCCTTCCGCCCGGATGTCAACGACAGCGAGATCGTGACTCTGACGCCTCAGCCTGCCGCACCGCGCCCCGGGATGACGGCGGTCCTGCCGGTGAATCGGTGGATGGGCGATGACGAGTTCCTGCGGGACTCGACCACGCCCAAGCCGTTCCACTACCTCTCGCCTGACGGCACCACGTTCATTCCCGCCGGCAAGGACTTTACCTCCGGGGCCATGATGTGGGGCACCAAGATGGCCGACGTGCTGCGCGCCTTCAGACTGGCCCCCGCCGTCGCAGGACGGCCCTTCTACGTGACCAACGAAGCAGAGCTGAAAACGTGGTCTTTCAAGGCAGGCGAGGACAGCACACTCTCCGACCCGAGGCTGTTCGCCACCGAGGGCGGGGAAAATGTCACGACCGACAATCATGGCAACGTCTACATCGCCGCCGGCCAGATTCTTGTCTTCGACCCCTCCGGCAAACCGATCGACACCATCGAAGTCCCCCAGCGTCCCACCTGCCTGGTCTTCGGCGGCCAAGACCGCAAGACCCTGTTCATCACCGCCAGGTCCTCGCTCTACAGCGTCCGCCTCCGCTTGCCCATCGCAACCGAAGGGAAATAGCTCCAAACGACCACGCGTGCCAAGCTGAGTGTAAGCTGTTTCGGATTCAATGGTCATGATGGGTGGCAGCGGCAAGCGCAGCTTGCCGATGGCTCGTGGGATGTGCGTCAACGCCATCGGCAAGCGCCGAAGACTCCTCTGAAAATACGCCGGACAGATCTCCGCGTAGGGCGAGCGTCCCCGCTCGCCCAAGGTCGTGCGAGGACGCACGACCCACGAAGAGCATGGCATTTTCATCCTCATTCGGGTGCGCCGAAGACCCATGAATGGCTCTGCTGGCCGCTGCCCCCCCATGTCTCTCACTTGGACAGGGGTGCTCCGGACGATAGACAAGCCGGAACAACGTGGGGTCACACCTACACATTTCACATTGTGCATCGGAGGTGCGCTCCCGGGGCAAGTGGCTTTCTGATCGTGCGGCAAAAGAAAATGCCCCTGCCTAAACTGGGGGTCATGCGTGATGTTCGCGAGACGGGAGAGAATGAAAGTCCCCTTGCGGTTTCAGGGCACCGGTGGTACTCTATCGGCGTGACGTAAGCGACCTGCTGGCCCCTGGGCAGACAGGGAAGGAACTATGAGGAAAGTGAAATGTGTAGGTGTGACCCCCAATGCCCTGTAACCTCAGTCGCGGTTGGATACTGGAATTGCAGTATGGCGTAACAAAAGAAAGTGCTGTGTTTAAGCACTGGCAAACGGTCAAAAACGCAGGAACTGGCGCAACAGCACAGACCTACGCTGGGGATACAGTTAGTGGGAAATTTCGTCATGAAACAGCTGAGGCATATTACAATGCCAATGACCTTAATATAACAAGTCGGCGTTGGGTAACCGTTTATGACCCAAACTAGTGAAAGGGGTGGTTATGGTAAGCCAGGATTACAGATACAGTATAGTGGTGATACTCGCATTTGTTCTATGTAGCCATGCCGCGAATCAGCCGGAGATGGTTCACGTCTCCCCAGGCTCCTTCATCATGGGGTGTACCCAAGGCATTCCAGAACGTCCTGAACATAAGGTACATGTTGATGCCTTCTTCATCGATAAATACGAAGTCACCCAAGGGGCTTACAGCGCCCTGATGCGGGAGAACCCCTCGGATATCAAGAGAGGATTACGTGAAGAACCTCCAATGATTGACAGTTCTTCGATTGGCAAGGACTATCCTGTGACCAGAGTCTCCTGGTTTGATGCCGTGCGATACTGCAATGCCAGGTCCGCGGCAGAGGGGTTGGAGGTGTGTTACGACGCGAGTACGTGGGAGTGTGATTTCAGCAAGAATGGATATCGACTTCCTACGGAGGCGGAATGGGAGTATGCCTGCCGGGCCGGAACCACTACGGAATATTTCCACGGCGAGGATGCGAACGCACTCATCCTGTATGCCAATTATTGGAAAGGGGGCGAGACCTACTATGAAGTGATGGCTGAGGGGCAAAAGTGGGATGAACCGCTTCCGCGGCTGGTTCCTGTAGGGCAGAAGAAACCGAACCCATGGGGACTTCATGATATGTTGGGGAATGCGGAAGAGTGGTGCAATGATTGGTATGACGAGAACTACTATGGGCGCAGTCCTGAAGACAATCCAAAGGGCCCGGAGCACGGCGTAATGAAAGTTGTCAGAGGGGGAAGCTATAGAGATGAAGGCGGTCTGGTAGCGTGTGCTATTCGGAATGCAGGATACCCTTTGGGTAGGAAGTCAGTAAGCGGGACTATTGGGTTTCGTTGTGTTCGCAAGGCGGAAGAGACAAAAGAGGAAACAGAGCGGGAGATGAAAGGGAGATAATGCGTGGTCGATGTTGTCTTTTGTGCCTTCTTGTGTCAATGCACGTGGCATCAGTGAGCCATGCTGCCAGTAGGGATGATATGGTTCGTGTCTCTGCGGGCTCCTTTATGATGGGACATGTGTCAGAGTGGGTGAAGGATTCTGAGCCTGTACATAAGGTCCATGTCGATGCCTTCTTCATCGATAAGTATGAAGTCACCCAAGGGGTGTATATCGCCCTGATGCGGGAAAATCCCTCTGATACCAAGAGAGGATTACGTGAAGAACCTCCAGAGATTGACAGTTCTTCGATTGGCAAGGACTATCCTGTGACCAGAGTCTCCTGGTTCGATGCCGTGCGATACTGCAATGTCAGGTCCGCGGCAGAGGGTTTGCAGCCATGTTATGACGTGAGCACTTGGGAGTGTGATTTCAGCAAGAATGGATATCGACTTCCTACAGAGGCGGAATGGGAGTATGCCTGCCGGGCGGGAACCAGCACCAAGTACTTCTTTGGAAATGATGTCAACGACCCCATAGACTACGCCAATTACTGGTCAGATGGAGGTGAGTATAATGAAGCGATGGCAGAGACTGGAAAGTGGAATAGGCCACTACCCAAGCTCTTGCCTGTCGGACAGAAGAAGCCCAATCCGTGGGGACTCTATGATATGTTAGGAAATGCGGCGGAGTGGTGTAGCGATTGGTATGACAGGGACTATTATAAAAACAGTCCACTCAACAACCCATATGGTCCAGAGGTGGGCGGCATGAAAGTGGTTCGGGGCGGATCGTACCGAGATGTGTTCCTCATATGTGGTGATCGTGGTGCAAACTATCCTTTGGGGAAGTATTCATTAAGTGGAGCTACTGGTTTTCGTTGTGTGCGTAAGGCGGAAGAGACAAAAGGGGAAACGAAAGGGGGGGGCAATGAGGGGGCCTTCGAGGGTCATCCCTTACAGAACAACTGGGGGTCACACCTACACATTTCACATTGTGCATCGGAGGCGCGCTCCCGGGGCAAGTGGCTTTCTGATCGTGCGGCAAAAGAAAATGCCCCTGCCTAAACTGGGGGTCATGCGTGATGTTCGGGAGACGGGAGAGAATGAAAGTCCCCTTGCGGTTTCAGGGCACCAGTGGTACTCTATCGGCGTGACGTAAGCGACCTGCTGGCCCCTGGGCAGACAGGGAAGGAACTATGAGGAAAGTGAAATGTGTAGGTGTGACCCCCAATGCCTACCCTACCAATGCCTACCAATGCCTACCAATGCCTACCAATGCCTACCAATGCCTACCAATGCCTACCCAGAATTGAAGACCGCTGGTCGCTAATTGTTAATTTGAGGGCTGACCCCCGAATGCCCCATACTCGGAAAGGAAATGCGATGAACTTGAATAAGAACAACATGCTCGTCATCGGCATAGGACTGGCAGCGGTGTTATTGCTTGTGTGGTCGAATAGGGCATCATCACAGACAAACGCGAAGTTGGACGAGCAACGATTGAAGCATCTTCTGGAAGTGATCGGTGAGAGGGAGCCTTCGATCCCGGTCCCGCCGGAGATCCAGAAATCCAAGGACAGAAGGGTGCGCGACGAATACCTGGCGAAAAGAAAGCTCCAATTCGAAGAACACGAGGCCAGAATCAATGCGGCTATTGACGAGATCGCTGCGATGGGAGACGATGTTGTGGATCTGCTCGCGCAAGTATCGTGCCCGTGTGGGAGTCCCTCGACACAAGATCATCGTTGTGCTGGCCAAGATCGGCACACCCAGAGCCAGAGACGCATTGCTCGACATAGCCATAACCAAGTACAACCCTAACCAGACTTCTTATTCTTCCTGGGCTGCCAGGAACTTTGTGAAGATTGCACCGAACAAAGAGGCCATCCTTCCGTTGCTCAAATCGGACGATCCGGACGTGATTTCCATTGCCCTTCAACATCTGTCCGGTGTGGCTGTTGATAGAGGCCTTCTTGTCTCTCTAAGGAGTCACTTGCAGAGCACAGTACATCACCCTATTACGAACTTCGGCATACGTATGCACGCGGCATCGGTCCTTGCCAATGACAGCGGTTCGGCGATCGCTGGTGAGAAAGTTGCCGCCATCGTCGAATCCATCCGCAGCGTGGAGAATATGCCGACACGCAACGAGAGGCTGCAATCAGATGTCGCCGGGACCCTTGCTGACATGATGTACTACTATCTCATCGACGCGTTGACGAAGCTCGGCGGCACTATATCATCCCTACGCGATGCTAAGGACGGTCTGAGCGGGAGGCCACAAGCTGCTGTTGTCATAGCCCTTGCACTCAAGGGAGAGTCTGCCGTGAAGGATGAGTTACGCGATGTACTGCTGGACCCGAACATGGTGGTCATGACCAACATGCGTTGCCAGGCGGCAAGGGCCCTGGGAATCATCGGGACAAAGGAGGATATACCATTCCTTGAACAGCTTGTCAGGGACGATCCCCTTGAGATAGTCGATTTCCATGGCCCGATCTTCGAAATGGTCGATGGCCAGTACGTGAACACAGGTCCGCGTATGGCTCCGATCCGGCCTGAATCCGACCCGTCCTGGAAGATGGCGAGACGGTGGTTTCCTGTTCGAGAAGCTGCAACCCAGGCCATGCGAGCCATCGAAAAGAAGTTATCGATTGAGCCCTCGCGGAGTCTGCCTCAGAAGTAGGCGTATCGAATCCGTGAAACGCCAGGAATGCGTTAGATGTTCCACCTGCCAGCCAAGCGCAGCGTTCGTAGATGTCCTTTTGACGATGCCTCATGGTGAGAGCATTCTACATCTTGGCGCTTGCGCGATGCTGACGGCTGGCGGCGTGCTTGGGCGATGGTGGTCCGAGCGAGGCAGGGTTGACCGGGAGGTTGCGGAGTTTCTCAATCGGCCCGGTGCTGTCCAACGGTTTAGTGCACGGGGCGGCGAATCGAGAGTACGCTCCATTGGGGATTCGCCGCTGGTGGTACAGGCGAAGCTGCTGGCCTTGGGACTGGACCCGCCGAAGAGTCCTGAGAAACCAACATTGACGGCTTCGACGGCGAGTCCTGCATCAGTGGTCCCGGTTGTCCGGCCTGCGGCTCCTTCGGCGCGGTTCAGGTTGTGCGCGACGAGCTATTATCCGAATGAGCCGAAAAGGTCGATGGCGTTGATCTCGGAGGTCGGCTCCGGCGAGGGGGAGCAGCGGTGGGTGACCGACACATAGAGACTCCTGTTGCCCAGGCTCAGGCAGACCCTCAAGTGCCAAAGCCGAATGACTCGCCATCAGAGGCAATATCAACCCCGATTACGCCCGATCAGCCAAAACCGACTGCCGTTGAGGTAACGCCCGCGATTTTGACTTCAACGCCGCAGGATGCAGCCCTCGGCACTGCTACGAAGCCTGAGACTGTCGCCGGAGGGAACCCGCGCCCTGGACCGGCTGTCAGACCGCCTGAGGAGCCGTTGGAGACGAGGGGCACGATTGCCGTTGAGCCTGCCGGCAAGTCTACGAAACCGGCAAAAGTGATCCGCTCGCTGGAGCCGGTGCTGCCGAGTAATGCGGAGGATGTGCTGCAGTTGGACCTGCCGGACCGGCTGGAGATGATCCAGTTGCTGGATCTCGTGGCCGAGTACCTGCGGCTGGACTACATGTATGAGCCCGAGAAGATCAAGGGCCAGTTGGTTCTCGCTTCGGCTCCATGGCAAGCTCCAGGGGGAAGTTCGGGTCAAGGACCTGTACCCGCTGCTCGAATCGGTGCTGAAGTTCAAGGGCTTCGCCATGACCTGCCACAAGGGCAATCTGGTGACGATTGTGCCGGTGTCTTGCTCAGCACGACCAATGCGGCTAACTGCCTGCTGCTCACATACTTACGTCATTCCAATCCAACACCCGGCATGAGGCGTGGTCGCAGTACGGTGGCAATCGGCGAGCCTCTTCGCAGAGCCTGCCCCCGACCGGATCGGGGGTCGGGCGTCTCCGCACGACCAGTTCGGGCCCTTGCAGCGGGCGTATATTGTGCAAGGCGACGGCCGAAGAGGGACGAGCGAGGACGCTTGTCCTACGCGCCGCCCCGAATCCACCACCGAACGCCGACCATACCCCCCCTGTCAGTAGGGAGAATATTGCTTGACAGAGGGGGCCCCGGCCGCTACAGTGTCCACTTCGTTTTCACACGCTCTCCGCAGAGCGAGGTGTCTGATCGCAGCAAATACAATGCAGGTAAAGGAGAAAGGTACATGGCAATTAAGGTTGGCGTAAATGGTTTCGGCCGCATCGGCCGGCTTGTAGTCCGTGCAATGGCCGACAAGTTCAAAACGATGCAGGTGGTGGCGATCAACGATCTGTTCGACGCCGACATGCTGGCCTACATGTTCAAATATGACTCCACCCAGGGCAAGTTCCCCGGCAAGGTGGAGGTCAAAGGGACCTCGATCGTGATCAACGGCAAGGAGATCCCGATCCTCAATGAGAAAGACCCGGCCAAGCTGCCCTGGGGCAAGATGGGCGTGGACGTCGTGCTGGAATCCACCGGCAGGTTCACCTCCCGGGCTGTCGAGGGCAAGGCAGGTTTCGATACGCATCTGGCGGCAGGCGCCAAGCGCGTGCTTCTGTCGGCCCCGGCCAAGGACAAGCCCGATGCCACCATCGTTCTGGGCGTCAATGACAGCGAGCTGAACGCGTCGATGAAGTGCATTTCCAATGCCTCGTGCACGACGAACTCGCTGGCCCCGGCCTGCAAGGTCCTGCACGAGAAGATCGGGATCGTCAAGGGCCTGATGACGACGGTGCACGCCTATACGAACGACCAGGCGATTCTGGACATGCCGTACAAGGACAAGCGTCGCGGCCGCGCGGCGGCACTGAACACCGTGCCCTCGACCACCGGCGCCGCCAAAGCCCTGGGCGAGGTCATTCCGGCCCTCAAGGGCAAGCTGCACGGCTATGCCCTGCGAGTCCCGGTGCCTGATGGTTCGATTACCGACCTGACGTTCATGGCCGCCCGCAAGACGAGCGTCGAGGAGATCAATGGCGCCATGAAGGCCGCCGCCGAAGGCCCCATGAAGGGCATCATCGAGTACGTGACCGATCCCATCGTGTCCTCGGACGTCATCGGCAATCCGGCCAGCTCGATCTTCGATTCCAACAACACGATCGTCCTCGACGGCGATATGGTGAAAGTCACCATGTGGTACGATAACGAGTGGGGGTACTCCTGCCGCAGCGTGGACCTGATCGAGAGAATCGCGAAGCTGTAGGCATTGATGATTGATGATGGATGATTCGCAGCACTGCTGCAGTCAGACAAATAATCAATTATCAATAATCCTTAATCAATAAGGACGCTTTATGGCCAAGAAAACGGTTGCGGATATTGATGTCAAAGGCAAAAAGGTCCTGATGCGCGTCGATTTCAACGTGCCGCAGGACGATGACGGCAAGATCACCAGTGATGACCGGATCGTCAAGGCGCTGCCCACGATCAAGAATGTTCTCGATCGCGGCGGCGCGCTGATCCTGATGAGTCACCTGGGCCGGCCCGAGGGTGCACGGGATGAAGCCTACACCCTCAAGCCGGTGGCCGAGAGACTCTCGCAGTTGCTCGGCAAGAAGGTGATCTTCGCCAACGATACCATCGGGCCCGACGCCAAAACCAAAGCCAGGGCCCTCAAGCCCGGCGATGTCCTGCTCCTGGAGAACCTGCGATTCAACAAAGAAGAGGTGATCAAGGACAAGGACGCCAAGGACAAGCCCGATCTGCGTGCGGCCAAGGACAACTTCGCCAAGGAGCTGGCCTCCATGGCCGACGTCTACGTCGATGACGCCTTCGGCACCGCCCATCGGGACAACGCCTCCATGCTCACCGTCCCGGCGGTCATGCAGGGCAAGCCCCGCGTCACCGGGTTCCTCGTCGAGAAGGAGCTCAAGTTTCTCGGCGACACGATCAACAAGCCGGTGCGCCCGTTCGTGGCGATTCTCGGCGGAGCCAAGGTCTCCGACAAGATCGGCGTCATCGAGAGCCTGATCAACAAGGTCAACCGCATCATCATCGGCGGAGCCATGGCGTATACCTTTTTGAAGAGCCGGGGCAAGGCCATCGGCGACAGCCGCTGCGAAGACAGCTTCATGGATAAGGCCCAGGCCCTGCTGGATCGCGCGACGGAGTTGGGCTGCGAGGTGCTTCTGCCTCCGGATCATGCGGTAGTACGGAAGCTTGAAGCCGGAGCCGAGCATCGGATCCTTGTCGGTGACATCGATCCGGGCTGGCAGGCCGTCGATATCGGGCCCATGGCCGCCAAGGAGTTCACGGCCAAGATCCTCGATGCCAAGACCATCGTGTGGAACGGGCCCATGGGCGTCTTTGAGATTCCACCCTTCGACCAGGGGACCAAGGCAGTGGCCCAGGCTGTCGCCAAGGCGACGCAGAAGGGCGCCAAGAGCATCGTCGGCGGCGGCGACAGCGCCAGCGCCATCGAGCAGCTCGGCCTTCAGAGCAAGATCAGTCACATCTCCACCGGCGGCGGCGCCTCGCTCGAGTTCCTCGAAGGCAAGAAGTTCAAGGCCATCGACATCCTCGATGACAAGTAAGAAGTCTGAAGTGTGATGGTTGATGGTTGATGGTTGATTCACAAATCAAAAATCACAAATCGACCATCACACTTCGTTCGCGGGGGAGTCTCCCATGAAAAGGGTACTGCCTAAGCCCGGAACGGTCGAGATTGTCCCATCGATCCTCAGCGCGGATTTCGCCAAACTGGCGGATGAGATCGCCATCGTGGAATCGGCCGGCGTGCAAATGGTGCACCTCGACGTCATGGATGGGCATTTCGTCCCGAACATCACCATCGGCCCGCCGGTGATTGCCAAGCTCCGCAAGCACAGCCGCCTGGCCTTCGACGCCCACCTCATGATCAGCGAGCCCGCCCGATACGCGGAGGCGTTCGCCAAAGCCGGCGCGGACAACATCACGTTCCACATCGAAGTCACCGACGAGCCCGACAAGATCATCGACCAGATACATGCCCTCGGCTGCACCGCCGGAATCAGCCTCAACCCGGAGACGCCGGTAGAGGCGATCGAAAAGGCCGCCCCTTTGTGCGACATGGTCCTGGTGATGACGGTCCACCCGGGCTTCGGCGGCCAAAAGTTCATGGACGATGCCGCCCGCAAGATCATAGCGATCCGCAAGATCGTCGGCCCCGACATCCGCGTGGAGGTCGATGGCGGCATCGACCCGCGAACCACCCCCATCGTGGTTTCCTACGGCGCCGACACCCTGGTCGCCGGAAACGCCATTTTCGGCCGCCCGGACCGCCTCGCTGCGATAGCCGCCATCCGCGATGCCTGCAAATAAGGCCTGCTTCGATTTGATCGCCCTGGGGTGACCCCCTTGGGCATAAGCCGGGTGGCACGGGCAAACTCGTTTGCCCGTGGGGTCTCGGATGGACCGGGCAAGTCGAGACAGCACCGTCAAACAAGTTGGCGGTGCCACCCGCCGAGGCCCTGAGAACCCACGATTTGAACACCCTGGGGTCAATTGCCAATTTTTTTTGCCCAGGCCCCAACTTATCGTGACACCCCCCCTTCCTTTCTGCTATACTATGTCAACCCATTTTTGGCCAATCCTGTGCAGTCCGTCCGATAGAAGGTGCAAGGACTGTAAAGCCAACGATGGGACGTGAACTATGGCAATGACGAAGAAGTCAAAGACAACGTGGAACGGGTTCTCCCTGAAGCCCCGCAAGGAGATGCCCGAGGGTCTGTGGACGAAGTGTCCCGGCTGCGAGCAGATGCTCTATCGCAGTGCCGTGGAGAAGAACCTCAACGTCTGTCCCGAGTGCGACCATCATTTCCGCCTCGGGGCCGTCACCCGCATCGGCCACCTCGTGGACGAGGACTCCTTCCAGCAGGTCCTGGAGGACCTCACCACCGACGACCCGCTGGACTTCAAGTTCCGGGGGACCACCTACAAGCAGCGGGTCAAGGACGACGAGAAGAAATCCGGGTCCAAGGAGGCGATCCTGATCGGTAAGGCCTTCATCAAGGGCCGCGGCGTCATCCTCGCCGTCATGGAGCCGAACTTCCTCATGGGCTCCATGGGGGCCGTCGTGGGCGAGAAGTTCTGCGTCGCCGTGGAGAAGGCCATGGAGGAATCCCTGCCGCTGGTCGTCGTGAGCTGCTCCGGCGGGGCCCGCATGCACGAGGGGGTCGTCTCGCTCGGTCAGATGGCCAAGACTTCCGCCGCTCTGGCCCGCTTCGACGAGGCCAACGGCCTGTTCATCTCCGTCCTGGCCGACCCCACCACTGGCGGCGTCACCGCCAGCTTCGCCATGCTCGGCGACGTGATCATGGCCGAGCCGGGGGCCCTGGTCGGCTTCGCCGGTCCGCGCACCATCGCCGAGACGATCAAGGTCGAGCTGCCCGATGGCTTCCAGACCGCCGAGTTCATGCTCGAGCACGGTTTCATCGACATGATCGTCCACCGCAAAGACCTCCGAAGCGAAATCGCCCGAATCATCGACTACTGCCACAAATAGCCGCCCCCCGTCGCCGCCCCTCTAAGCAGGTCTGCCGAATTCATTTGACAAGCCGGACCTGCTCCGGGAATACCCAGCCGAGGGCGGCTGGGCTACATGCTTCTTGTGTGGCACCCCCGCCCCCGGGGGTGATTCCTGAGCCAGTCTTGCAGGGTGGGCTGTGCCCACCGCCCTCGCTGCGGACGAGAAAAAACCGAGGTTCTTACCCGTTTGCCGGCAAGGACTTGCGCCTTGACCTGCGAAAATAGTCAGGATTTTTGTTTACAGCTAACATGTGACCATGTACAATGTACCATATGTCACATAGAGCGACCTGTGATCGGTCGGGACGTTGTCCCGGCCCCTGAGGAGAATGGAAGGGAGAAAGCATGTCCGGACCGAATTGCCACAATTGCATCTATTCCGTCTGCGACCCGGAGTTGTGGCTGCGGCTGATGTGGGCGGGCGAACTGATCCTGCCGCGATGCGCCAACCACCCCCAGTGGCCCGCGCAGTTGCACGACGTGCCCGGGGTGCCCTGCAAAAACTACCGGCGCAAACCTGCGGTCCCCCAGGGCGATGTCCGCCTGATTCCACTGACTGACGGCCTGTACGCCTACGTGGACGCGGCTGACTACGAGTGGCTCAGCAAATGGAACTGGCACATCACCAGCGGCGGATACCCTGCACGGACGGAAAAGGGCAGGAAGATCCTCATGCACCGCGAGATCATGCAGCCGCCCAAAGGCAAGGTCGTGGACCACCACGACGGCAACAAGGCCAACAACTGCCGATCCAATCTCCGCACATGCACGCAGAAGGAGAATCGGCGTAACAGCCGCAAACAACGTGGCACACGATCTGGATTCAAGGGCGTCTATTACAGAGAGGGCAGAATCTTTTCACAACTCCGCTTCGAGGGCCGACAACGCTGGCTCGGCTATTTCCCTGACGAGGTTTCCGCGGCCCGCGCCTACGACTATGCAGCCGTCCAAGAATGCGGCGAGTTCGCCGGCGTGAACTTTCCCCGGGAATGGCCCCCGGAACGCCGACGCCAGGTGCACGCCGACTACCAGGCCGCCCTGAAGAAAGAAGCCCGGAGGAACGCGCGCAAGGCTAGGACGATCAGAACGAAAGAACGTAAGAAGGACACGCACAAGACCAAGGCAAGACACGCCCCCCGTAGGGGCGAATCATCATTCGCCCGCACCCCCCATCCCGCACGACGCAAGACGAGTAAGTCGCCACCGAGAACCCGGAGGACACAGAGACCCCGAACAAAAATGAAAGGGCCACAAGCCGGCCGGTAGGGTGGGCTTCGCCCACCGATCCTTCTTCTTACGACACGGATGAACACGGATTCCGACAATGTCATTCCCGCGGAGGCGGGAATCCAGGCTCTTTCAGCCACCGAGAACACAAAGGAATTTGTAGGATGGGCTTTAGCCCATGCGGACTCCTTGCTGAAACCCAAAGAATTATGTCTCACGCAGAGACGCAGAGTTCAGAATATGTCTTTGTCGGGTTTTTCTCTGCGCCTCCGCGTCTCCGCGTGAAATGATCCTGATCGCGGCCGAAGAGCCTGCCCTGAGTGAAGTCGAATGGGCCGCGCTGGGTGTTTGGTGTGATTCGCCGTTTCCCGGGTTCTTTTTTGTATCTTTGTCGCCGTGGCTCTACAATGAGGCCGTGATTTCGGAATGAAGCGGCCCTGTCAGATGCAAAAGAACCTCCGGTCCGAAGACTGGAAGTGTTGGGAGAAAATGTGAAACGTGTACTGCGCCCCCTATCAGTCCGCCGACTGCGGCTTTTCCCTTGCCTTCTCCGCGTGCACGCGCCATAATACTCCCCAGATTGACACCCTGGATGAGACTGCGACGAATGAGTTGGAGCCCTATGTGGGGCGGACAAATGTGGTGAGGCAGAAATGGGTTGGATGGCCGGCGAATTTCGAATGAGCCGAGGGGAAGCAACAGGAGAGCGAGCATGGACGATAGGGTGCGTCCCACGTTTTCCCGAGATCCACCGCGCACATCCGTACTCCTTTGGCGAATCATAGCCCAGAAAGGACTTTTGCACCATGACTTCCTATGCCTTCTGGAATAACAAGGGCGGTGTCGGAAAGAGCTTTCTCTGCTTCATTGCGGCGTGTGAGTACGCCCATAAGTTTCCCGGTAGCGATGTCTACGTTCTCGATCTGTGCCCACAGGCGAATGTCTCTGAGACGCTGCTTGGGGGCTTCCCCAAAGGTTCAAAGGTCATGACTGCCCTGCTTGGAAAGAGGCCTCGTGCTACCATTGCTGGCTATCTGGATGCTCGCCTCAATTCACCGTTTAGGCCGCTCGACGATGTTGACCCGTACGTCTGTCGGCCGAGTAGACACAACAAGGCTATCCCAAAGAATCTCTCCCTCATATGTGGGGATAATCTCCTCGAGGTCCAGTCTGAAGCAATCCGTCAGACCTCTCAGTTGGCTGTACCCTATGACTCTTGGAAGCAGGTGCTGTTGTGGATTCGCGACTTGACGACCGCGCTCACCGCCCGAAGTAGTGATCGTCCCTCGGTCTTCATCATTGACTGCAATCCAAGTTTCGCCATTTTCACTCAGCTCGCCTTGGTTGCGGCAGACCATGTGGTTGTGCCATTCACGGCAGACGATAGTTCACGGCGAGCGGTTGAGAATGTCGTAACACTGCTGTATGGTTTTACCGAAGCGGTCGACGTCGCACCATATACCAAGATCAGCTTTGCCAAGAAGGCCAAAGAAGATGGCGTTGTGGTTCCCCGGCTCCACACATTCGTCAGTAATCGCGTCACCAAATATGAAGGTCAGCCGAGCAAAGCGTTCAACGCTATGATCAAGTCAATGAAGATCACGATTGATGAGATCCACAAGAAGCATCGGGAGATTTTCAGTTCGCCATCCTTGAAGCCGAGCGAGACATTTCTGTTTGTTCCTGACTACCACAGTGCTTCCATCATAGCGGCCAGCACCGGGACACCTCTACACAAGCTGACCGCTGGGCCAAAGGACTTTGGTGGCGAACGCGTCCAGATCAACCAAATACCTCTCGATGACTACCGCAAGAAGCTGACTGAGGTTGTGGACCGACTAATGTGAGTGCTCCCCATGCCATCGGCGGCTGCAATCAAATACAAGTCACTGGCCGCAAACGCCTCGGTGATCCTCAAGACCGATCGAAACTCGCTTGCGCAAGGAAGTGCAGGTGGTCTATGGTGCTGCTTTCGTGGCTCAGGTTGCTGCATGGAACGCCTACATAGCAGGGTTGATAGACTGCTTCTTTCAGGAAGTCGCCAATCCGCGTGTCCCGACCTTTCATGCGATGCACACGCTGGCGAGCACCGCGGCGAACTCTTGCCTTGGTCGTTTCAACACACCCAATGCGGAAAACACCCGGACCTTGATTGTCTCCTGCACCGGCTATGATCCGTGGACAGACTGGCAGTGGCGCGCGCGTGGCATGAACGCCTTGACCGTTAGGACACGGCTCAACGAAATCCTTAAGGTCCGCCACAGCCTTGCGCACGGCTATACCATGCCGGGGTACTCCTGGACGCAAGCGCCGTCTGGGGAGACCCGCCTCACGGCGGAAACCTTGACGTGGATGCGAGCGTTCTTCAATCACTTGGTCAAGACGACAGATATGGGTCTCAAATTGCACTTGAATGCTACCTATGGTGTCGTACCGCCATGGTAACGGGGAGTCCCGGGGGCGGAACTGGGGAATTCCGGGACGCCTTACTTATTCGGTCAGGAATTGAGTGTAGCGTTCATAGATGTCACTGCTTTCACAGACGCTGAGGTCAGGTCCTGCCTCTGGCTCTGCTATCACAGGTCGTCGGGCTTCAGACCCGTGTGTTTGGCTATTCGTGACAGCATCTGTGGACCGATCTCGTCACGATCATGAAATGCAAAAACAACGTCAGGCCAGCCCGGGCGGCTAAGCACTCGGTGCGACGTACCCGACTGGCGTTTGACGACCCACCCGATGTGCAGAAGGGCGGCAAGCACCAAGCGTGCTCTCGTTGATGGCCACTGACTCATGCGGATATCGCGAAGACGGCACGGAGCTCCGGGATTTCCTCACCATTGTCAAGGCGGTCCGCCAGGACACGCAAGGCCAGCGCCTTGACTCTGGAAATCGCTTCCTCTTTGCTCTTGCCGTAAACCAAGACGCCGGGCAGGTCCGGCACCTCGGCTATCCACCGGCCATCGTCTTCTCGTTCGATCTCAATTTTCATAGGCTACCCTTTAACCCTATTATACTACGTTGCCCACGCGTGGGCAATCCAGTCGGCAATCGTTCCGGCTCGCCACCCGGAAGGCATGCCGAAGGCGATACTGCTTTGATTTGCGTCCGGTTGCCCGTATAATCACCGCACGAACAGGTTTGTTGGAGAAATCCGTGAGTTATTTTCGTGACAATGTGGAGCGGGCGGCGGGGTATACGCCGGGGTTTCAGCCGAAGGCGGCGGAGGTGGTCAAGCTCAATACGAATGAGAACCCGTATCCACCGTCGCCGCGGGTGATGGAGGCGCTGGCCGCAATTCGGCCGGAACAGCTTCGGCGGTATCCGGACCCGCTGGGGACTTCCTTTCGCGAGGCGGCGGCCGACCTGCACGACGTGACGCCGGACAATATCATGTGCTGCAACGGCGGCGACGACCTGCTGTCCATCGCCGTGCGGGCCTTCTGCGACGAGAAACGGCCGCTGGCGTACCCTGTGCCGACGTATTCGCTGTATCCGGTGCTGGCGAAGCTGGAGAACTGCGATGCCATCGAGGTCGAATTCGACGAGGAGTTCAATCTGCCGGCGTCGCTCACCCAGACGGGGGCGGCGCTGACCATCGTGTGCAATCCGAACGCACCGACCGGGACGTGCGTGCCTGCCGCGGAACTGGCGTCGCTGGCCGCGGAGCTTCGCGGGGTCTTGCTCATCGACGAGGCGTATGCTGATTTCGCGGAGTTCAATTGCGTGTCGCTCACGCGGAACTTTGATAACGTGATCGTGTTGCGGTCGCTGAGCAAGGGCTATTCGCTGGCCGGGCTGCGGTTCGGCTATGCAATCGCGCACAAGGACCTGATTGACGGCCTCGTCAAGGTGAAGGACTCGTACAACGTCGATGCCGTCGCGATTGCCCTGGCCACGGCCGCGATCAAGGACCAGGCGTATTTCCGCGAGAACGTGGAGAAGATCAAGCAGGAGCGCCGAGTGCTCACAGAACGGCTGCGAGCGCTTGGCTTTGTCGTCGGCGACAGCCAATCCAACTTCGTCTTTGCCCAGGTGCGGACGAAAGATGTTTCGCCCGTACAGGCGGCACGCATCCAGGAATTACTGGCTCAGCGCAGTATCTTTGTCCGGTACTGGAACGCCCCGGGGATCAGCGATAAGCTGCGAATCAGCGTCGGCACGAAAGAGCAGAATGAGAAGTTGATCGAGGCCCTGAAGGAAATCCTGTCGAGTGGCGGGGAGAAATCATGAGTAGAGTGAAGGCACTCGCGGCGGACCCATCGCCAAGGCCTGCGGCCTTGACGCTGCCACCCGGATGGATATCGATGATCTGAAAAGTAAAGAGTCTACGGCTTGGACGCATGAAAATGGAAAATCGCACAGCGGAAATGCACAGGCAGACGAAAGAAACCGACATTCGCTGCGAGCTCAACCTCGACGGCGTGGGCACGTACGAGATCGATACCGGCGTCGGGTTCCTCGACCACATGCTCACCCATCTGAGCAAGCACGGCAAGATCGACCTGGTGGTCAAGGCCAAAGGCGACCTGCACATCGACGCGCACCACACGACCGAGGACATCGGCATCTGCCTGGGCGACTGCCTGGTCGAGGCGGTCGGCGATAAGAAGGGCATCGCCCGCTACGGTCACAGCTCCGTGCCGATGGAGGACGCATTGGCCAATATCTCGCTGGATTTGTCCGGCCGGCCGGTGTGCGTTTATAACGTCGAGTACCGCTCGGGCAAGATCGGCGATTTCGATGTCGAGTGCATCGAGGAATTCCTGCGGGCGTTCTCGAACAGCGGCAAGTTCAACCTGCACGTGAACGTCCCATACGGCACGAACAACCATCACATCGCCGAGGCGATTTTCAAGGCCCTCGGCCAAGCGATGGCGGCGGCCGTGCGAATCGTCGGAACGGAGATCCCCAGCACAAAGGGGCAGTTGTGATCGAGGAATTCAAGCCAGCGGAATACCGGGTCGGCATCGGCAACGACATCCACCGGATGGTCGAAGGCCGAAAGCTCATGCTGGGCGGCGTCCACATCCCGTATCCGGCGGGCTTGCTCGGCCACAGCGACGGCGACGTGGCCCTCCACGCCATCGTCGATGCCCTGCTCGGGGCCGCGGGCATGGGCGATATTGGGACCCTGTTCCCCGACACCGACGTGCAGTGGAAGGACGCCGACAGCAAGATCTTCCTGTACACGGTCAAGGAGCAACTCGACAAGAAGCAATGGGAGGTGGTGAACGTGGACCTGACGATCCACGCGGAGGCCCCGAAGCTGGGCCCGCTGAAGGGCCAGATCCGCCGGTGCATTGCGGGGCTGCTGGGCATGGACTTTCAGGCGGTCAATGTCAAGGCCAAGACCAACGAGGGTCTCGGCGAGATCGGCGCCGGCGACGCCATGGCCGCCACCGCCATCGCCCTGCTCCGCAAGAAGCCCCGCCGGACGTTATAGTCCACACGCCGGCGGAGAACCCGACGCAGCCCGCACGGTGGTTGACCGACCGCGATTTCATCGGTAAGATACATCCATGATCAGAGACGCCACAAAACTCTCGGATGAACTGCGAATTCAGATCAGCGAGGCGCTGAAGCCGTTGCACCCTGAAACGGTGATTCTCTTCGGTAGCTATGCGTGGGGGCATCCGGGGGAAGACAGTGATATCGATCTCTATGTCGTAACGCAGGACGATTTTGTGCCCTCCACGTGGCGGCAGAAACGCGACATCGTCCGGAACGTCTCTGATCGAATCCTTGACCTGCGGATGCGCTTCCCTATCGATCTGCTGGTGCACACCCGTCCCATGCACCGCGAGTTCATCAAGAGAGGCAGCAGCTTTGCCCGCCAAATCATGAGCGAGGGGACACGACTACTATGAAGAAGGCAACTGCTGAGTGGCTGAAATCCGCGGAAATGGACCTTGACAACATCGCCCAAATCATCGATCTGGAGCATCTGACCCCCGTCGCTGCCTTTCACGCTCAACAATGCGTCGAGAAATGTTTCAAGGCCGTCCTCGAAGAACATTTGAAGAAGGTGCCGAAGGACCACTCGACGCTAAGGCTGTACGGCTTGGTCAAAGAGTTGACTTCAGTGACCGTAGATATAAGTGTTCTGACTGATCTGGATGATCTCTACATCGAGGCCAGGTACCCCGGCGAATTGGGTCTGCTTCCCGCCGGCAAACCAACGCTTGCGGATGTACGGGAGTTCTTCGAAGTTGCCAGGAGTATTTATGACCAGATAGGACATAGCCTGGCCGGTGAAAGTAACCAGTGATTTCCGTGTCTGATCAATTGATATGTGTCAAAGGACCATATGGGGCTACAACTTTATAATAGTCTGACCAGGCGGACGGAGGAGTTTGTGCCGCTGGCGGAGAAGCGGATCGGGGTCTATGTCTGCGGACCGACGGTGTATGGGCACGCGCACCTGGGCCATGCCAAGAGCTACGTCAGCTTCGATGTGCTCGTGCGATATCTGCGGTACCTCGGCTACAGCGTCACGTACGTGCAGAATATCACGGACGTGGGGCACCTGACCGACGACGCCGATGCGGGCGAGGACAAGATCGCCAAGGCGGCCGTGAAGGAGCGAAAGCACCCGATGGCCCTGGCGGAGTACTACACGCGCAGCTACTTCGAGGACATGGACAAGCTCAATTGCGTCCGGCCGGACATCAGCCCGCGGGCCAGCGGCCACATCATCGAGCAGATCGAGCTGGTCAAGACCCTGCTGGCCAAGGGCTTCGCCTACGAGGTGAACGGCTCCGTGTACTTCGATGTCTCGAAGTTCCCCGGGTACGGCAAGCTCTCCGGCCGCAACACCGAGGAGATGATGGCCGGCGCTCGCGTCGAGGTCTCGCAGGAGAAGAGGAATCCTGTCGATTTCGCGCTGTGGAAGAAGGCCGAGCCAAACCACATCATGCAATGGCCCAGCCCCTGGGGGATGGGCTATCCCGGCTGGCACCTCGAATGCTCGGCCATGAGCACGAAGTATCTGGGCCAGCCTTTCGACATTCACGGCGGCGGCATGGAGAACAAATTCCCGCACCACGAGTGCGAGATCGCCCAGTCCGAGGCCGCCCACGGCGTGTCATTCGTCCGCTACTGGGTGCACAACAATATGGTCACCGTGGACGGCCAGAAGATGGGCAAGAGCCTGGGCAACTTCATCACGCTCAAGCAGGTTTTCGTGGGAGATCACGAGCGACTGACGCGGGCATACGAGCCGCTGGCGGTCCGGCAGCTCGTCCTGAACAGCCACTATCGCAGCCCGCTGGACTTCTCCGACGCCGCCCTGTTCGCCGCCCACAGCGGCCATCAGAAGATCAGCGAGGCCGTCCGGGCCTTGCGAAAGCAGATCGACTCAGCGCCGCAAGGCGATGCAGACAAGGGTGTCCTCGCGCAGCTCGATCAGGCCAAGGCCAAATTCGAACAGGCCATGAACGACGATCTGAACACCTCGATTGCTCTATCCGTGCTGTTTGACCTGGTGCGACTGGCGAACAGTCTGCTCGAAAACAGGAAAGCGGCGAGGGAGACGCTTGCCGCCGTCAACCAGATGTTCACCCAGCTCGGCGGCGAGGTCCTGGGCGTCGTGGTCGAGGAGGATACGAGAGCCGCCGGCGTGGATGAGGCGGCGATCGACAAGCTGGTCGGCATCCTGATCGCCCAGCGGGCGGAGGCTCGAAAGGCCAAGGATTTCGCCAGGGCCGACGCCGTCCGGGCAAAGCTGGAGGAAGCCGGGATCGTGCTCGAAGACACACCCGAGGGCACGAAATGGAGGTGGAAGTGATTGACATCTACGATTTGCGATTTACGATTTATGATTTTGGGAGAGTCGCCGGTTGATGGCCGATTCAGCAGTAAATCGTAAATCGTCCGTCGCAAATTCCATGCGAGTTCTCGGTATTGACCCGGGTCTGCAAGTCTGCGGCTATGCCTGTTTGGAGACCGACGGCAACCGGGAGGTTATCGTGGAAGCCGGCGTCTTCAAGACGACGGAGGACCTGCCCCTTGAAGCCCGGCTGAACCAGATCGCCGAGGACATTGAGACGATCCTCGACCGGTTCTCCCCGGATGTCGTGGCGGTCGAGGAGTTGTACTCGCATTACGCGCATCCGCGCACGGCGATCTTGATGGGCCACGCCCGCGGCGTTATACTTCAGAAGTGTGCCCGGGCGCGGGTCGAAGTGAAGAGCTTTGCCGCCACCCGGATCAAGAAGTCGATCACGGGCAGCGGCAGGGCCTCGAAGGAACAGATGCAAAGGACCATGCAGACCTTTCTCGGCATGAGCGAGTTGCCCAAGCCGCCCGACGTGGCCGACGCCATGGCCGTCGCCCTTTGCTGTGCGAATTCCATGCAGAGAGCTGTGCCGACGTAACCGTATGTCGCTGAAGTTCACACAATATTTTCTGCACGTTCGCAGCCGCGAGGATCGCAAGGGTATTCAATTGGATTGGATCGAGTGCGCCGTAGCCAGACCGATCAAGGAGTATGTACAAGCCGATGGGAGAATCCGGCGATGGGCCAGGATTCCTGAGGCGGGCGGCAGAGTGTTACGCGTCGTACTGTTGGAAGACGGCCAGACCGTTCATAACGCATTCTTTGACCGGTCATTCCATGAGGTGAACGATGAACATTAAGTACTTTCCGGACACCGATACCCTTCTGGTGAGTTTCAGCGACCGAAAGATCGTCGAGACGCGGGACTTGACCGAGAACATCTTGGTGGAGCTGGATGCACAGGGCCGATTGGTAAGTATGACGATCGAGCATGCCAAAGAGCAGATGAACGTCACAGAATTCACCTACCAGTTGGCAGCGACCTGATCCCGACGGCGAACGTTCCCGGACATGCTGGAGTACCCAGAAGGTGAGATACGCCTGATGATTGCAGGAATCGAAGGAAAACTCGTTAAGCTAGATACGGAAACCGCCCTGATCCAAGTCGGGGCAATCACCTATGAAGTCATGCTGCCCGGCTATTGCGTCAGTGCCTTGTCGGGCCTGATCGGCTCGGATATCGCGCTGTGCACGATGGAGTATTACGAGGGCAGCCTGGGCGGAGGGAACCTCGTCCCTCGCATGGTCGGCTTTCTCAGTCCGGCCGAGCGGGAGTTCTTCACCACGTTCATCAGTGTCAAGGGCCTTGGCGTCCGCAAGGGCTTGCGCGCGTTGAGTATCCCGATTGCGGACATTGCCGCCGCCGTGGAAGCGGGCGACGAAAAAATGCTGATGACGCTGCCGTCCATCGGGCGGCGGATGGCTCAGCAGGTCGTCGCCGAGCTCAAGGGCAAGCTCCAGGGATTCGCCATCGGGGCCGAGCCGGCCCGGGCTGCTCAGACGCGATTCAAACCGTACCAGGCCGAGGCGCTGGAGATCCTCGTCGCCTGGGGCGAGAAACGCAACGAGGCGATGGAGCTGATCGAGCTGGCCGAGCGCAAACACCCGGATGTCCAGACCGCCGAAGCCCTCGTCCCGCTTGTCTATCGTCTCAAGCAAGGCGTCGAAGCCTGAATTCCCACACTTTTCACTCTGTGCCGCGAGCACCTTTCCGCAGCCGCACTTTGCCTGCCCTGAGCCCTCGGCCAGAGGGTGCACGACAAGAAAGTGGCACTCGATCCGGGTGGCAGCGTCAAGGCCGAAGGCCTTGGCGATGGTTATGCTGCGTCCGAGGCAGGCCATCGCCAAGCTGCGCTTGACGCTGCCACCCAAGAGTCTCATCCTCGCTCTGCCACAATCTTGTCGTACACCCCGGCCAGCGGCCAGATGTGATGTGGTTTGGTCTTGACGGGTATTCGCCCGCCTTCTATCATGCGTGTGGCAGTGTGACACAATTCGGCAAACGGACGTCTCTTATCATGGTTTATCTGGAGGGCAGCATGAGCACGATGGGAATTGGGGCAGCTTTGTCGATTCTCTCCATTTCGATGGCCGCGGCAGCGGACTTGCTTCCGCTCCAGGAAGGGAATCAGTGGACCTACACCATGTCCAATGGCGCAGATCACCACGACGATCTCCGGGTTCGCCGACGTCGGGGCGGTCCGCTGTGCGATTGCCGAGACGAACATGGGCGGACAAATCAGCCGGGAGTATCTTGCCGCCGATGCCCAAGGGCTCAAGACCTACATGGGCCAGGCGCAGGGGCAGGAATTCCGCTACGACCCGCCGGTGATGCGCGTCAAGCTGCCCTACCGGGAGGGCGACACGTGGACCTCCACGGTGGACCAGTTCGGCATGTCCGTGACCACGAACTTCGAGTCGGCCGGCAAGGAACGGATCGAGACGCCCGCGGGCACGTTCGATTGTATCAAGGTCCGTTCGACGGCGACCACCATGCCCGGCCAACCACCGATGGTCTCGATCACCTGCTATGCGGAGGGAATCGGGCCGGTGCGTCAGCAAATGCAGGCGGGTGGGCAGGAGTTGACCGCCACACTTGCCTCGACGAATGTCAGACCTGCACAGAGGTCGCCGGCGCAGGAGCCGGCGCTTACGTCAGGACCGAACGCCGCCGGGAAGATCCGCTGTCCCCAGTGCGGCGCGCCGGCAGATGCAGGCGCGAAGTTCTGCCCGCAATGCGGCGCCAAGCTCCCCGAACTGACAGCACCGACGAATTGTCCCAAGTGCAACACCAAACTCCCGGCGGGCGCCAAATTCTGTCCCGCGTGCGGCGAGAAGATCGCAGCGCCTGCGGCGGCCGAACAGAATCCACCAGTGGCACCCGTTGCCGCCGATCAGCCGGCCCTGGAGAAATACCAGTCTCCGGACGGCAAGGTACTGCTCTTCAGGCCGAAAGACTGGAAAGTGACCGAGGGCAGCATGTTCGGCCAGGGCACCTACGCGGTCGTCGTGACGGAGCCGCAGGAGAACGCCGTCGCCCTGTTCATGACGCTTCAGGTGAGCGAAGAGATCAAAGACTCCGTCGTGTTGGCAGCCAAGTGCCTTGCGGCCTTGCAGGAAGAGTTCCCGACTCTGCAGGCGACCAATGTGAATTCGACGCCCGACCGGGGACGCACGATTGCGGACGTGACACTGATGGCAGATGGAGAGGTGGGCATCGGGCGCAGCTACTTCTTCTACACGCAGAACATGGGGACTATCTACCTTCTGCTGGCCAAGGCCCAGATGTGGAACGAGCTTCGTCCCACGCTGACAGCGATTGCGGCGAATCTGGCGTACGCGCCGCAAGGAGCGGTGAACGTGATTCAGCAAAGCCGTCAGCTTGCGAACCAGACGCCCGTCGCCGGTGGATCGACTCTCTCACCGGCGGCCATGATCCAGCAGGCCGCCCAGCGGCCCGGCAGGCAGGTTCCGCTCCAGCCGGCCGCGCTGGCAGACCAATCCCTGACCCTGCAAATCCCGCAGGGGTGGAATATCGAGGGTCAGAAGACGCAATTCATCTGCGTTGACAATCCCCAGACCCGCACGCACGGCATGGCCTTCGTGATGCATACAATCATCCCGACGCAGTTTGCGGTTCCGGGCGCCATCAATGCGCCCTACCAGCCGCCGGCGAGGGCGCTGAGTCTCGTGCTGGAGTCCGGTCAAACCAGCCGGGAGGTGCAGGTTCTCAGCGAGTGTCCGGCGGAGCAGATGTCACCGGAGCTCGCGCAGGCAGCCCAGCAAATGCGCGCCCAGGGCTGTCAGGTCGATACACGCCTGATCCACGCCAAGTTCAAGAACGTCCCCACGGGAACGACGCTGCGCGGGTTGTTCTCCGTCCAGTGCACAAGCATATCCATGAGTCCGGTCTGGTCGGTCTCCGTAGCCGGCAGTTGGGCGCCCGAGAACGAGTATGATGAGTGGCTGCCCCTGTATGTGCGGCTCGAAAAGGCGCTGCAAATCAACCAGCAATGGATGGGCCAGGAAATGCAGGGTCGTGCAGTCCGCCAGCAACAAGCGAACCGCAATCTGCAGAGATCGATTTCCGAGTCGAATCAGGCGTTCGACGGCTACATGGACAGCCTGCAGAACGCCAGCCGCAGCCGTGACTACACCAGCCAGATGTGGAGCCAGACCACGCTCGGCCAGGGCACCTGGGTCGCGGAAAACGAAGGGGCGCGAGTCTACCAGACGGATTCCTGGGGAATTCAGGGCACCGAGGGCAGGATCGACAGCCCCGCGTACAACACGACCAACTTCACCGGCGAGAACCCCTGGGGCGGCGGCGACCTCGAACTGGTGGATACCCGCGCCGAATACGAGCGTTACACCGCGAACCCGCAGTAGCAGGCCCGTCGTACAGTAATCATGGAACTTGCCGGGTGGCATTGTCAAGGCTGAAGGCCTTGGCGATTGGTTTCTCCGTGTACGACTAACGCCATCGCCAAGCTGCGCTTGACGCTGCCACCCAGCACTACATTGTACGCGCAAGTGGCCCGTCGTAGGTTCGCCTTGCAGTTTTGCGGGAAATGGATAATCTGGTGCTATGCCAATCGGTAGAGTCATAAGTGGACAATCGTTGAGTGAGGCCGAGGAGAACTTCAACGTCTCGCTGCGCCCGAAGTGCCTGGACGAGTGCATCGGCCAGCAGAACATGCGGGACAAGCTCATCATCGCCATCGAGGCGGCCAAGAAGCGAGGCGAGCCGCTGGAGCACATCCTGTTCTACGGCCCGCCCGGCCTGGGCAAGACAACGCTCGCACACGTCGTGGCCAACGAGATGGGGGCACGCATCCGTTGCTCCTCGGGCCCGGCCCTGGTCAAGGCCGGCGACGTCATGGGCCTGCTCACCAATGTCGGCATCGGCGATGTCCTGTTTATCGACGAAATTCACCGGCTCAGCACGCCGGTCGAGGAGTTCATCTACCCGGCGATGGAGGACTTCCGCGTCGATTACACGGTCGATAGCGGCCTGCACGCCAAGACGATCAACTTCCCGCTCAAGCGATTCACCCTGATCGGCGCGACCACGCGAGCCGGCCTGCTCAGCGCCCCGCTTCGCAGCCGGTTCGGCATGCTCTACCATTTCGACTTCTACGGCGCCGATGAGCTGACGCAGATCCTGCATCGCTCCGCGCGACTGCTCAAGCTGCGATGCGAGGACGGGACATTGGAGAGAATCGCCGCTCGTTCCCGGGGGACACCGCGTATCGCCAACCGGCTGCTCAAGCGAGTCCGCGACTACGCCCAGGTGAAAGGCTCCGGCATCCTCAGCACGGGAATCGTCGACAATGCGCTGGAGATGGAGCAGATCGACCCGTTGGGCCTGGACGAGTTGGACAGGTCCGTCCTGCGGGCGCTGGCGAATGTCTATGAGGGCGGTCCCGCCGGCATCGAGGCGATCGCCGCCACGCTCGGCGAAGAACGCGATACCCTCGAAGACGTCGTCGAGCCCTACCTGCTCCAGATCGGTTTCCTCCGGCGGACCAAGCGAGGAAGAGAGATCACCAAGCAGGCCTGCGAGCACCTCGGCCTCAAGCTCCAGAAGAAGAAACACACCGCCGACGCGCCCGGACTGTTCGAACCATCCACCTGAGAGTCGATCAGGCGGGAAGGATGTGCCGGGCCAGCTTCGGGAGGCGGCCGAGGATGTGGGTAAAGTGGTGGATCAGCAACCGTTCGATTTCATCGAGCAGCTTCTCGTCGGCCTGAGCCATCTGCTTCAAATCGGCCATGGCATGAGCAGCCTTCACGTTGAGCCGCATTTTATCCGAGAAGCTCATCTCACAATCTCGGCAGATCAGCCCGTTGGCGACGCTGCTGAAGTAGCTTTCGCGCCACTCGGCCGTCAGAGGACGCTTGCAGTTGTGCATGCCTTCAGGACCGGATGCACGCCGGCCTCCCCCAGCAAGACGACCTGGAACAGGATCAGTCGGATGATTATATCGCGGCGATCACTCACCAGCTCCGAGTCGTCCACGTCCTGCAGGAATTGCGCGAAATGATCGAAGAGCACCGGGTGCGGATCAAACTCATCGGTCAGAGCATCCAGCAATTCGGCCGCGAACAGGGCGCTGTGCAGGGCGAACAGATTCCGCCGCAGGCCCCCGCGAACCGGCTGCTGCTCGAATTCCGTCAATGTGGCGAGCGCGTCCTTGTGAACGCCTGAGAACATGATATCGCCGAGCGATAATACCTCGATAGGGCCGTCAAAGGCGGACTTCGCCCGCTTGGAACCCTTGGCAATCGCCCGGACTTTGCCCGACCGGCGGGCAAACAGGGTCACCACCTGCGAGGTTTCGGAATAATCGGCAGTGCGGATACAGACCGCACGATCCTTGGTCAACATGGCTATCGTTCGACTGCTTTCTGTATCTGGATTCTGACGCGTTTGACCCGCCGGGGCTCGGCGGACGCGATGGTAAACTTGAGGTCCTTATACTCGAACTCCTCCCCGGCCTTCGGAACGTACCCGAGGCGAGAGAAGACGAACCCGCCCACCGTGTCGTAATCCTCATCGTCCGGCAGGTCCAGCGAGTATTTGTCGTTGAGGTCCTCCACGTACATCCGGGCATCCACCTCGATCGTGTTCTCATCGATCTTCCGGACCGATTCGGGCGAGGTCTTCTCATACTCGTCGGCGATCTCCCCGACCAGCTCTTCAAGGATGTCCTCGAGGGTGACGATTCCCGCCGTGCCGCCGTACTCGTCGAGCACCACGGCGATGTGCAGCTTCTGCTCCTGGAACTCGTGAAGCAGCGCACGCAGGGACTTCGTCTCGGGAACGAAATAGGCTTCCCGCATCCGGCCGCGGAGCCGGAACTCTTCCGGACTCTTGCCGATCTCCTCCAGCAGGTCCTTGGCGTAGATGAGCCCGACCACGTTGTCGATGGTGCCTTCGTAAACGGGCAGCCTAGAGTGGCCGGCCTTCTTGATCGTCTCCAGGACCGTCGGCAGATCAGCGTTGACGTCCACGGCAATCAGGTCGGTCCGCGGCGTCATGATCTCGTCCGCCATTCTCTCGCGCAGCTCCAGCACGTTCTCGATCATCTCCTGTTCCTCCGCATCCACGGTCCCTTCCATGCGGTGCTGCTCGAGGTCTTCGAGGAACTCCTCCTGTTTCTCCTCCTGCTGTTCCTGCTCCGTGGCCTGCGGCACGCCGACCAGGCGGCGCACGAAACCATCGTAAAGCCGCAGTATGTAGACGACGGGGACCGCCAGGATGGAGCAGACGATCAGGATGCCGTACGTGCGGCTGAGCACTCTCTCGCCGGCGTATTTCGCCAGGGCGTCCGGAATGGCCAGACTGAAGATGGAAAAGATCGCCAGGGCAAGGGCGAACGCGAGAACGTACGCGATGGTGTGAGCCGGCTCCTGCAGCCGCGAGATCAGCGCCAAAAGCAGCAGCAGCCCGCCCAGATTGAAGAGCAGCCGATAAAAGGCACATGTAAGAGCCAGTGTATCGGCATTCTCCACCAGGCGCTCGACGCGCCCGCCGGAATCCTCTCCATGAGCCTTCTCGAATGCTTCCTGCAGCCGCACCAGCGAGTACGTCCGCAACGTAATCGCATTGACGGAGAAGAACAGGGTCGCTCCGGCGAACAGGCATATCAACAATATTGCCCCACCGATGAAGCCCACGTTCCACTATCCTTTCACTATGCTGCAAATACGGGCCGCCCGGCACAGAGCGTCACTTACCATACTTCCGTGCGTCCGTATTATACACTAATCCGTAGCCTAAATCCTGCAAAATCTCATCCTCCGTTCGATGCATCCGCGCGGCCTGTTCGGCGGTGGCGTCGTCGAAGCCCAGTTGATGGAGCAGGCCGTGCGCAACGTACAGCGCCAGCTCCGCCTCGGCGGCATGCCCGCGCCGGGCCGCCTCGCGGACCGCCAACTCGCCATTGACGATCACATCAAACACCCGCTGCTCCCTGGGGCCTGTCGCATCGGACAAGTCAAAGCTCAGGCAATCGGTATTGCCCCTGCGATGGAGGAACTTCGCATTGAGCCGCCGCATCTCCGCGTCATCGACAATGCCTATGCTGACCGCAGCCCGCGAGACCTTCAGCCGCTTGCAGACCGCACGCACCAGTCTCCTCAGCTTTGACGGGTCTGCCGGCGCCCCTGGAAAGTGTTGCTTGACCTCGACGGTAATCATCGCGGTGAAGACCTATGCTCCGACCATTCTGGGAAAGCCCGACTTCGACGGGCGCTCCGTACTCGATGGCACATCAGGCGCGGTGGGATAGGCGACGCGCCCGTGATAATGGGCGGCAAGCGATTTCGACATGCTCGCTTCAATCTGGCTGAGCTCGCGGAGCGTCAGGTCGCACTCGTCGAACTGTCCATCCTGCAGCCGCCTCATGGCGATGTTGTGCACGACCGTTTCGACCTTGGCCGGCGTCACTTCGGTGAGCGAGCGAATGGCCCCTTCTACGCCGTCGGCGAGCATGATGATCGCCGCCTCTTTCGACTTCGGCTTGGGCCCGGCGTATCGAAATTCGCTCTCCGTCGGAGGGGCCTCGATCGGCTTCTTGCCGACCGCTCCCGGCTCCTCATATTTCTTCCTCGCCTCATGGTAGAACGGCTCGACGAGGGTAGTGCCGTGGTGTGTCTCGATGAACTGATGCAGGACGTTCGGCAGGCCGAGTTCTTTGGCCATCTCCACGCCGTCCTTGACGTGGCCCACGATGATCAGCAGGCTCATCGCCGGCGACAGCTCCTTGTGCCGACTGGCCGAGCCCATCTCATTTTCCGTGAAATACTTGGGCTTGTTGATCTTGCCGATATCGTGGTAGTACGCTCCGACGCGGCAGAGCAGCCCGTTGCAGTCGATTGCATCCGCTGCTGCTTCGGCAATCGATCCGATGAGCAAGCTGTGGCTGAACGTCCCGGGCGCTTCCATCGCCATTTTCTTCAGCAGCGGCTGGTTGGCGTCGGAGTAATCCAGCAGTGTCATGCTCGTGGCAATGTGGAATACCCGCTCGATCAGCGGCAGCAGACTCTGGATCAACAGCCCCGCCAAAAACGCCGCCGCCGCATGATATCCGGCTCCCTCCAGCACGATCATCCATGTGGGAGGCTCACCGCGGAAATTCAGATATACAGCCGACAAGGCCGTCACAAAGACGGCCGTCGCGGTCAACGCGCTGACCTCCAGGAGTTTCATCCGGGTACGAATCTCCTGCAGGGAAAAGCAGGAAACCGCCGCCCCGGCGAACATCGTCAGGAACAGCCCGACGCCCTGCAACGGAAGGCCCTGATCGGGCCTGGGCCCGACCGCCAGGACGGCGAGAATGCAATAGAGCGCGCTCATCCCCATGGCAAACCGCTGATCGTACGCAATCGCCAGGACAATGGCGACAAGGACCGCCGTGCCTGTGCCCCAGCTCGGCCCCCACACAGCCTCCTGGCTGGAGAGCGACCCCAGCCGTGCGCCCGCCAGCAACAGGACGTACAGGCAGACCAATGCGAGCCCCCGTATGTGGCTGCGAAGTGCACGAGGCTGCCAGCGGAACCCATAGAAGCTGGCCCCCGTGGTCAGAAGCACCACCATTACTGAGAGCGCTGCCAGGGCCCGATACCCTCCCTGCTCGATCAACCCGATGGACAGCGATCCAATGCAGCCGGCCACGAACAGCAGCCACAGCAGCAGGGCGATGAGCAAGTCCGTGTCCGCCAGCCGTGCCATCCATTGAGGCCGATCGCCGGAAATGTTCCGGCGCACGTGGTCTCGCCGCGGGTTCGTCCTTCGAAAGAGCGTCATACCACCAACCCTGCAAAGAAACTCGGCGCGTTGCATCCTGCACGCGGCCCATCGGCCGGCATCCGTCCAAGGAGACTCATGACGTCTCCTCTCGCCGCCGGCGCTTGTGGGTATCCGGTCTGGTCTTGTAGGCCTCGACGATGTCCTGCACCAGGCGATGCCGGACAATATCCTGCTGGCTCAGCTCCACCATGCCAATGCCTTTGACCCTCTGAAGGATTTGCATGGCTTCGACCATGCCGCTTCTCTGGTTCTCGGCCAAGTCCACCTGCGTGATATCGCCGGTGATGATCATTTTCGAGCCGTGTCCGAGGCGGGTCAGCACCATCAGCATCTGCAAGCCGGAAGTGTTCTGAGCCTCATCGCAGATGATGGCGGCCTCGTTCAGAGTGCGGCCCCGCATGAACGCCAGCGGGATGATTTCAATGATATCCAGCTCCATGAACTTGCGCATCTGGGCGAAGTCCATCATGTCTTCGATCGCGTCAAAGAGGGGGCGAAGATATGGATTGACCTTGGCGGCGATATCGCCGGGCAGAAAGCCCAGCCTTTCACCGGCTTCGACGGCCGGCCGCGCCAGCACGAGCCGGCGGATCTGCCGCTTCTTGAGCATCGACACGGCTACCGCCACCGCCAGGTAGGTCTTGCCCGTGCCCGCCGGCCCGGTGCAGAAGGTAACATCGTTGTTGAGCATCGTTTCGATGTACTTCAACTGGCCTTCGGTGGACGGCTCGACCACTTTGTTGGAATAGACGCTGATCGTCTCTCCGCCCTCGGCCTCGCTCGGGGCCGCCCCTTCCTCAATGAAATCGGTCACGTCATCTTCCGTCAGATGCCGGTGCTTGAGCAGGTGCTTTTGCATGCGATCGACGACCTCGGTCGCCCGGCTCACATTGCTCTCGGTCCCGCTGATACGCAGGTCCGATTCGCGGGCGGTGATTTGCACTCCAAGACATCGACGCAACAGCCGCAGATGACTGTCGGTCGGACCAAACAACTCCAACTGCTTATCCGGATCCAGTTGTACAGTGACTTCCAAAATACTCTCTCGCTAAAACGCTTCCTGTATCGCTCGATGACCCCCTACCGCATCACGAGCGTGAAAAACAAGTACGCAAATGGCACCGCAAACAGCGGCGAATCGATGACATCTAGTATACCTCCAAACCCCGGCACCCGGTTCGAGGAATCCTTCTGTCTGGCGTCCCGTTTCAACATCGACTCTGTCAGATCGCTCAACTGTCCGATAACTGCGGTACCTATACCAAAGGCCAACGCCGGCCATATCTTTAGTATATCAAAAACTACGCCAAATGCGAGACTTATGATCGCGGCAAAGACCACTGCCCCCGCCATGCCTTCCCACGTCTTTCCGGGACTGACGCGAGGGGCGAGTTTGTGCCTTCCAAACAGTCTGCCGAACGTGTAAGCTCCTATATCAGCAGACTTTACGGCAAAAAAGAACATCAGGGTAGGCCAAATGCCCTTATCAATTCGGATGCCCAGCACAAACGCCGCGAGCATGCCCAGGTACATCAACATGAAACAACTGATTCCGCAATTGGCCAGTACGCCGTCCGTTCCGGACCGGGCGTGCTGCTGAAGAAACACGCCAGCGAGCGTAAATGCTGCTACCGACAGGAGATATGTGCCCTGAGAGACATGGAAGACCTGGGGCCAGTACCAGCCTGTCGCCAGCAACACAAGTCCGATAAGAGCCGTGGGATTGAGGACAGTAAGGCCCCTGGCGGCGGCCAAGGCCGAAAACTCCATGCCTCCAAGGCCGATAACGACGGCCACAAGGATCGTCAGCAGGGTCGCCCGGACCTGCCTGTCATCGGCGGTGGAAGCGGTCAGTGAGCCATCCAGCCAGCCATCGAAAATGACGAGTGCCGTGAAGAACAGCGTCATCAGGGTTCCGAAGAGAAGCCTGTGTTTGAGCATGCATGGCTCCTTCCGATGTTTGCCCAACTTTTCCGTAGAGCCTGGCCGGTCACGGCTTGACGATATCGGCCACCGGGCCGCGAGACGGTGCGGCGGGGTCGATGGCGCCGTAGCGCCGATCCCTGTGAGCATAGGCGAGGATGGCCTTCTCCAGCGACTGCTCCGTGAAGTCCGGCCAGAGGGTGTCGGTCACATAGAATTCGCTGTACGAGATCTGCCACAGGAGGAAGTTGCTGACGCGAAGCTCGCTGGCCGTTCGGATCAGCAGGTCGGGATCAGCCATCTCGGCCGTGTACAGGTGCTGACTGATGCAGGTCTCGTCGATCTTTTCGAGCGGCAGCCGGCCCTCCTTGTGGGCTTTGGCGATGGCTCTGGCGGCATCGACGATCTCCGCCCGTCCGCTGTAATTCAGCGCCAGAGCCAGCACCATACCGGTGTTGGCCCGGGTCATATCCATCGTCTCGCAAAGAGAGCTGCTGACCATTTCCGGCAGGCCGGCCATCCGGCCGAGATGGACCAGCCGGACATTGTTTCGCATGAGATTCGGCCGAATCCCCACCAGGTACTCGGCATACAGGTGCATCAGGGCGTTCACTTCCGCCTTCGGCCGCTTCCAGTTCTCCATGCTGAACGAGTACAACGTCAGCGACTGCATCCCGAGATCGACACAGCACTGGGCGACCCTCTCGGCGGTCTTTGCCCCTTCGCGGTGGCCCTCGTAGCGGGGCAGGCTCTTGCGCTTGGCCCATCGGCCGTTGCCATCCATGATAATGGCGATGTTGCGCGGCATTTGATCGACCTGAAGATCCAGGCGCTTGGCCGTCTCCCCGAGTTTTTGGTCCATGACATTCATAGGCACGATCTGCGCCTCCCCTCATGGGGACGGCACAGTATCAACCCTCCTTCATGATGGTCTGGGTCCGCTTGGGACCGACGCCGATCATTTCGACCGGCTTTCCAACGATCTGCTCGATGCGCCGGACATAGTCCCGTGCAGCGGCCGGCAGATTCTCAAAGGTCTTTGCTTCTCCGAGTTCCTCCTGCCAGCCCGGCAGGCGTTCATAGACTGGCCGAGCCTTGGCCAGCCTGTCGATATTGGCCGGGAAGAACGTCGTTTGCCTGCCGTCAATTTCATACGCTTTGCAGATGCTCAACTCTTTCAGGCCGGTCAGCGTGTCGAGGTGCAGCAATGCCACCGAATCGACTGAGCCGATCTTGATGCTGTACGCCGCGGCCACGCCGTCAAACCAGCCGCACCGCCGGGGCCGGCCGGTCGTCGTGCCGTATTCGTGGCCACGCTCGCGAATGTAGTTGCCGGTCTCGTTATCCTGCTCCGTCGGGAACGGGCCTGCGCCCACCCGCGTCGTGTAGGCCTTGACGACGCCAATGTACTTGTCCACCATCCTCGCGGGTACGCCGCAGCCGGAGGGCAGACCCAGCGAGCTCGAATTCGAGCTGGTTACATACGGAAACGTTCCGTGATCCAAGTCCAGCAACGAGCCCTGGGCCCCTTCAAAGAGCACCGACTTGCCCTCGCCAATCGCCTCATGCAGCAGCTCCGTCGTATCGGTGACAAACGGCACGAGCCGCTCGGCATACGTTCTACAGTTGGCCATGATGGCATCGAGACTCATCGGCTGGGCCCCGTAGAGCGCGGTAAAAAGCTTATTCTTGTAATCGACGATCGTCCGCAGCTTCTCGCTCAGTTGCTCCAAGTTGCGAAAATCGCTCATACGTATGGCGTAGCTTCGCCCGACCTTGTCCGCATAGCACGGGCCGATGCCGCGAATCGTCGTGCCGATCTTCTGCTTGCCCAGCGATTCCTCGCGGAGTTGATCTTCCCGCTTGTGGTAGTCCAGGACGACATGCGCGTTTTCGCTGATGAAGAGCCGGCCGTCGAGCGAGATTCCCCGCTGTGCCAGGCCGTCGATTTCGCGGATCAGAACCTCGGGATCCACCACCACGGCGTTGGCGATCACGCAGGCTACGTTCGGCCGGATCGAGCCGCTGGGTAGAAGGTGCAGAGCAAACCGCTCCTTGTCGATCACCACCGTGTGGCCCGCGTTGGCGCCCCCGCCGTATCGCACGACCACGTCGCTGTTCTCGGCGAGAATATCGACGATCTTGCCCTTGCCTTCATCGCCCCACTGCAATCCAACCACACAGATATTCATGCCGTCGCCGTTCTGCAAAACCACCAACCAGGATTCCCAGACAAAACCACAATAGCCTACCCGTGCCGCCCGCCGCGGTCAAATCATTTTGCCCCCCAAGGGCTACGGGGGCCTTCGGTGGCGGATTCGGATTCCACCCGACACAAGAGCGCAACCCAGTCTTCTTTCGTCCCTACGGGGCTTTGAGATAGGATTGACTATCGTACCCACCGTTGAAACGGTGGGCTAGTGTCGATCGCCCCCGTGGGGCGGACGGGCCGACGCAAGAGGACTGGAGCAAAGTCCAAACCCGCAGGGCGATAGAGAATAGCCCAGCGATTGATCGCTGGGGAACCGGGGCCGAGGACAAAAGCCAGTCCCGTAAGGGACGAAAGAGGCGCAGTCCGCACACGGTGGCTGCACGCCGCCACCGAATTCCGACCACACCCGCCGGCAGTGTCTCTGCAGGTCTTGGGGCGCCGTGTTGGGTGGCAGCGGCAAGCGCCAGCTTGCCGATGGCTCAGAAGAAATGCCCGGCAGCCGTGAGAAGACAAGCTGTCGGCCATCGGCTTTCAGGAGAGGGATGATCAGCCGAACATGTCTTTGCGGCGTCGCAGGTCGGCAAAGACCTGCTCGGCGGGCAGGCCGGTCATGCCCAATGTCGCTTTGATTTGAGGATCGTCGGCTTGGAGGAAGATGTTGGTCGCTTTCTCCTGGGCAATCGTGGATGGGACCGTCGGCTGCTCGTATTCGATGGTCTTCTGCACCTCCGTGAGACGCTCGCGGATTCGCCGGTTGCTCGAGTCGATGGAGACGGCAAACTCGTAATTCTCCAGCGTATAGTCGTGCCCGCAATAGACGAGAGTATCATCGGGCAAGGCGGCCAGCTTCTGCAGGGAGTGCCACATCGTGGCAGCATCACATTCGAGCAGCCGGCCGCAACCGCCCACGAAGAGTGTGTCTCCCGTGTACACGACCCCCTGGGCGCCATGCGGTTCGGGAATATAGTAACAGACCGAATCCCGTGTGTGTCCTGGTGTTGCAGCGACCTGGATTGTGACTTCTCCAATCGCCAGAATGTCGCCATCAGTCGTGATGCGGTCAGGCACAGGAATCAGTGTGCGATCGGCCCCGATCACCCTGCAACCTGTTCTCGATTGCAGGTCCGCCACTCCGCCGACGTGGTCCCAATGATGATGGGTCAAGAGGGCTGCCGTCAGAGTGAGCTGATACTCCTTGAGAGCCCGCAGTACGGCAGCGGCGTTGCCGGGATCTACGACGAATGCATGGCCGCGACCGCAGCGGTGCAGGTAGATGAGATTGGTGCCCTGAGCTTTGAGTCCAATCACATTGCCCATATGAAGATCGATCTGTTTGGCTCGATCCTATGTGATTTTGGCGATCAGGTGGTCGAGGATCGGCTTGAGATTGTCGTAATTGCGGTCGCTCAGCTTGCGGCGCACCTCGCGGCCATCCGCTTCTTTGTACACGACCGTGAAGAAGCCCTTCTTCTCAAAATGAGTCTTGTCGATCCTGTCGATGGCATCGTATGGAATTCTCTCTTTGCCCGCCACGACAAGCTCGCTCTCCTCGGCGACCACCTTTTTGCCTCTGACGGCGAAGAGGCAGATCCCAAACAGCACTGCGCCGCCAAGCAGAAACGGCGGGGCTTTTTGATTGATGAAGAGGGTGCTGTCGGCCTTGCCCTGCTCGTCGGTGTGGTTCGCGATGAAGCTCTTGCTGATATAGCCGTCGTACGCAAACCACAGCGCCATCGCCAGGCACGCGACGATATAGAGGATGAAGTTGACTCGCTTGGATCGGCTCAGCGGCGCCTCAAGCGTCATTGGGACTCCCTTCCACTCACGTCGATCTTCGTTGCGCGATCACCTCTGTCAGCGGCTGCACGAAATGGCGGATGATTCTCTCGGTCATCAACTCCTCTGCGAGCTGGCATTGCCGCTCGAATGAAGCCGCGGGATCGAATCGCTCATCCGTCTGCGGATACTGGCGGACCGTCAGGGTCAGGCTGATCGACTCGTCGCGACCATCATTTTTGTCGCCGGGCTCAAAGATGCTCGTCTTGGATTCGACGCAGAGGCGGACCTGGGTCCGATCATTGTCCGCCAGGGAAATCACCATGGCCGGCGAGAAGACAATGGGTCTGCCATTCGGCAGATCCAGCAGACCGCCGAACGCGCTATTGCCGAACAACGCCTCGGCGATGATCTCGTCGTGGTTGCCCGAGCAATCGAAGTCCATGGAGAAGGTAACGTCAAGCGAATCGACATCCAGGGGGGTCACGCCGAGCATGTACGGGACCAGTTCCAGGATCAGCTTATCCTGCTGGTAGGCCTCCTCGGAGCTCGCCGGATTGACCACGCCGGAGCCGATGCGGTCCACCTCCAGGCTCACCCAGCGGTACTGCCCCGACCCGTGATCCTCTTCGAGGTAGTATTCATTGCTGTCGCGTCGCACGAAGCGGCCCATACGCGGATACTGCCTTTGAATCCGGTCGAAAAACGTCAGAACGGTATCCCGCTCGGCAGGCAGATCCAGCTCCGTGTTGACGAACATATCAATGTAGAAATCATCGCATAGAGAGCTGTAGCTATTGACCGACATGAAAGGAAAGCGCTCCACAGAACTTCCATACACATCCCATGAGCCGTACAAGCATTCAGACAAAGAACCCCGCCGACCCATCCTTCATCATTATACGACCGAAAACTATTTTGCCAATGTTTTTCGTGCGAACGCCACAATTCTGCTGCCCTGTTTTTGAAAATTCTGCAAAATCCCCGCAGTCGGGAGGCCTTTTTCGCCTCATCCGCACGATTCCACATGCCTTGGATGAAAATGAGCCTGCGAAGAATTTCATAAGATTCCTGGAAGACGCGATTCCCAAGTGCAGAAACTACGGCATAGGGTTCAGGCCGGAAGGCACCGCTTGACCCGATGCTGCTGGTTGCGCCCCATCTTGCCTCGGCTCGGGCAGAGCCAGTTCTGTCATGGCGGCCCCCACGGTAGAAAGGATCGTGAAAATGAACACCTCCCATACGCCCTGAACGATAGCCGGATGTGCCCCGCCGGCCTGACCGGTCCGCACAATCATGACCGACAAGAGCGTTGCCGCGACGCCTGTCAGCGCGCCACCAATCGCCGCGACTATGATGCGTCTTCCGAGGGTTGCCCCGCGGCTACCCAGGGCAATCAGCGACCCGCACAGCAAGGGCAACGCGATCACAAGCCACCAGTACTCCTTCAGAGCAGGCAATTGGCCGGTGTGGCTGAAATGAGTGTAGCCGACCAGGCTGAAGACAGCCGCCGCCACGAGAACACACGGGCCCACATGCCAATATCGGGCCGGCAGCGAGGCCCGAATCTCCGCCCGCCGCCGCATTCGTCGCCGGATCGTCAAAGGCCAGTTGTAAAACAGGTTGAACACCCAGTGCTCCAGCAACGCCCCGTGCTCGCCGAACACGGGAACAGTGTGCACTGCCTCTGTCGCCCAGTGAGCCGCCATAAAACGAGCCAGAACGGGATAACGGTAGGTCATCTGGATCGGAAATGCAAGGTAGCCGACGTATCGGAAGAACCCTACCAAAAGAGCGATGTTGTAGTCCTTGAAATTGCGCTCGCGTATCACCAGATAGAGCACATAGAATCCGCGCACGAGCGATCCAGGCGAGACGGGCACGATCTGAAATAGGGCGATAATGGTCAGAGCTCTCGCCCAAGCCTGTTGCCAGGGCATTTCCGAGTGCATCGTTACGTAGATAACGGCCAGCGTCAGAGCCGTGGCCTCGGTCACAAACAGCGTGCAGAGATGCACGGCAAGACATTTGAGGTACTTCTGTATGTATGGCTCGTTGATCTGCCGCTGGATTGTCCGTGCGTCGTCATCGCTGAGCATGTGCTTGCCCTGTCCTTCCGCGACCATGTCGCGCAGCCACTGCTCGCGGAGCTGGGCATTGAAGTACAGCCGCACCGGTTGAATGAACAAATGGACGAATTTCTCCCGGGCAAACTGCCAATCGGTCAAGGAGCGATGCAGCACCGCCGGCAGGACCGACAGAGGCCAGTGCCCCAGAAACCTCCACGGCTGATCCGCCAGCTTCAGTGCACGTTCTTCATCGACTCGCCCGGAGTGATGCCACCCAATCAGCTTCTCGGCCACTCTGGCCCGAAAGGCCTGCCCGAAATAGCGAAAGCTGCTCACCATCGTGGCATAGTGCCTGCGCCAATCCTGGCGGCCCCACATGCGATGAAATATCCTGCCCGCCAACGGGATACAGCCGACCAGGAAGAACAGAAACGCCAAAAGGCGATTTCTTCGCAGCGTCTCTGCGCGTTTTTCTTCGATGAGGCCCCTGACCTTCCAGCCGGTAACAGCGCTGGCGAACATCGTGGCCCATAGCCTGCTGCTATAGAGCAGCCGGACGTGATTGTGAGTGATGTCGGGAATCGAATTGCGATAAGTGCACTCCGCATCCTTCAGTTCGGCCAGCATTCCCTGCATGTCCGCGAACTGGGTGCTGTGCGCCGCGACGAAATGCTCCAACCGGTCGAGGTTTCCCCGGTCAAACTGGACGAGCGATCCTCGGCCAAACCCTTTGAAAATCAGCTTCACATCGCCCGGGCTCATCGGCAGGAACGGCAGCAGCGCCAGCCCCGCCCGGAAATCCACCGCCGTCAATCCGGCCGCCGGAGCCTCATCCGGGCCCTGGCGCTTCAGGCAGTTCGGTTGGCTCTTGCAGGTGGACCATTCGTATTGCCGGGCGAATTCGTGCGCGCCCATCTCGTGCAGCAGTTCCACGAACTCGCGCATGAAA
Organism: Sedimentisphaerales bacterium; assembly: GCA_963708075.1. GTDB lineage: Bacteria > Planctomycetota > Phycisphaerae > Sedimentisphaerales > Anaerobacaceae > PLanc-01. Next base: position 5,777,896 of record OY970194.1, on the reverse strand, counting down.
ACCTTTTTGGCACGGTACTCGGGCGAGCCCACCCGGCTTTCGTCGATGGCCTTACCCTTGCCCCAAAGCTTGAGCAGGTCCAACCGGTCATCCACTTCCAGTCGCCACGTCCGCCCATCCACCCACTCGCTCAGCTCGCCGCAACTGCCGAGCTGCTCGTCCACGAATGTACCGTAGATATCCACCACCGCCCGTTCATCGCCGAACTTGATTGCCACCCCCCGCCGAATGATCTTCTGCCACAAGGCCCCGGCCCGGGCCGCCGCGGGATTCACCTGAAGCTGGAATGGGCCCTGAAAGCCGACCCAATAGAGCGCGTCGCGGAAGAGGCATGACAAGCCTGACGGCGGAATCAGGATCTTCATCGCGCAGGCGCCGCCTTTCTCCAGTCCGGCGATCCGCCCGCCGTCAATCCGCACAATCTTCACCCGGTATACCTGGCCGGCAAAGCCGCCGCCCACAAATCGCTCGACGGCTAAAGAAACGCTCACAGTGTTGTTGTCGCCGAAACCACGGACCTGATACACCAATTCGGTGCCCGGCTCGTATCGCCTGACTCGCATCGGCCGATACACGCCCGCACGGCGAAATCGATCCTGAAGCTCCCGGCAAACCTCTACACTGTACTCATTCGCCATGCATGTCTTCCCGTGGTTCTGCTAACCCCCGTCATTCACGACAAGGCTAAAACACTACCGTAAAGACGACTCCAGGTCAACGGAAAACAGACGAAGTGCGCCCAGATGCGTAACGCAAGAGGCCCTCGAAATCATGCGGGAAACATATTTCTTGATCGGTGGCTCAGTCTTTCAACTTGGCAAGAATATGATGGGCCAGACGCTCATTGATTTCACGGTGTCGAGGGACGGGCTGACATGCCCCTGTTCGCGGATTCTGGTACCAATCGTGGCGACCCCCATGACGCAGCAAGACACAGCCTTCGTTCTCCAGACGTCGGATCAGGTCCGTTCGCTTCATGCGATCTCCAGCTCCGCCACCCGTCGCACTCCGGGTATCCGTCCGCTCGTCAGTTCTTCGTAGAGATCTTTGAGGTTCTCCTGAAGCTCGTCAACCGTCTGGCCTTGCGTCATGTAGTCAGGATACTCCTCCAGATACCCCAGCCACATTTCCTCATCCTGCCAATAGATATAACGGATTGTTTTCATGGCTATAGTTTATCATCCGGGTGCCTGCCGAATCAATGAGAATCCGTGACTGCCTCAGGCTGTGTTGGATCAGGCGCGGACCATTAGATATGTCGCAAGATACAGGACAATCGCTGAGCCGATGCCGGCGACGAGGTCGTCCGCCAGGATGCCCCAACCGCTGGGCAAGCGTTCAAGCTTCCGTATTGGCCAGGGCTTGAAGATGTCGAATGCCCGGAACAGCAGGAATCCAAGCAGGGCAAACAAGAAGCTCTCCCCGCCGGACAAGGGTCGCGGCAACAGCAGCGGCGTGGCCAGAAACGTCAGGGCCTGGGCCGCAAACTCGTCCATCACCACCTCCCCCGGATCGTTCTTTCCCGTCGCGGCGATCGACGCCGGCGCACAACAAAGACAGGTGGCGCAGCCAAACACCGTCATGACAGCCAGTACGATGGTTGCGGCAACGTCCGACGCGCCGCAATACATGAGAACGCCAAACACAATCGCCGGCGGCAGCGAACCCCACGTTCCCGGCGCCACCGGCAGCCATCCCAACCCAAAACACGTTGCGATCCATCGTTTCATAGGCAAGAGAGAATAGCGAAATAATTGTGCAGAGTCAAAAGTCATCGGCCGGGAGTCGGCTCAGTCACGCCAAGTAGCCTGAGGCAGTAGCGGTCGGTCATGCCGGCGATGTAGTCGCAGACGGCCCGCTGCAGGCCGTACTCCGGGATGAAATCGCGGAAATAGCTGGGCATCCTGTGGGGCTCCCGACAGAGCTGCTCGAAGAGCTCGGTCAGCCAGCCTCGCGTCCTCTGCGCCGCGGCGAGCAGCCTCTCATGGTGATAGAAGTTGGCATACAGGAATTGCTCGAGCTCCGCCAGTTGCCGGTCGCTTTCCGGCGAAAGCGAGACCAGATCCTCCACTCGATGGCAGGCGTCGTAGGCGGTCCGGATGCCGGCGTCGGTGATCTGCCTGCGGCTGTTGTCGATGCAGTCGCTGACGAGCCGGTCCGTGATGGTCTTGGCCGTGCGGGTCCGCCGGATCGTCCAATCCGGGATTCGCTCGACGCCCACCTTTCGCGTCGCTTCGACATAGATCTGCACGTGCCGCATCTGGTTGCCCTCGATCAGCCGGGCACGCAGCCCGTCCTCGAGATCGTGGCAGTTGTACGCGATGCGGTCGGCCACGTCGGCGATTTGGCCCTCCAGCGTGCAATTGATCTCCCCCGAGAATTGCGGAGTGCGGAGTGCGGAGTGCGGAGTAGCACCGCGAACCGAATCCACACTCCACATTCCACATTCCGCAATCGAAGCCAGTTTGGCCCTACGCTCTACTGCCTCGACGCATTTCCGCGCCAGGCCCAGCCGGGTCTCGTACATCAGGTTCAAGCCCATGAACGCGGGGTAGGGATGTTCGAGCAAAGTGACGATGCGAAGCGTCTGGGCATTGTGTTCGAAACCGCCGTGATCTGCCATCAACTCATTGAGCGTCTTCTCCCCCGTGTGCCCGAATGGCGGATGCCCCAGGTCGTGGGCCAGGCAGATCGCCTCCGTAAGGCTCTCGTTGAGGCCGAGCACCTTGGCGATGGTCCTGCCGATCTGGGCGACCTCGATACTGTGCGTCAGGCGGGAGCGATAGTAGTCGTCGAGTCCGGGCGAGAACACCTGGGTCTTGCCTTCGAGACGTCGAAACGCCGAGCTGTGGATGATCCGGTCGCGGTCCCGCTCGAAGTCGGAGCGGTACGGGTGAGGCGGCTCGGGAAAGGCTCGGCCTTTGCTCACGGCCTCCGTCACGGCATATGGTTTCAGCCCATCAGACATCAGTGCACCCGGTCCACAACATAGGTCCTGTTGGTCCCATACATCCTATGTCGTCTCGCACAATCCTGTTCTACAGCGCAGGCAAACCGTGCTCGGCGCTTACCCTCTTCAACTCGCTCAGCAACTCCTGCAGCGACTGGCTTACGACTTTCGTATCGCTGCAAACGCTCATGAAATTCGTATCTCCATCCCATCGCGGCACGACGTGGATGTGCATATGGCCGGGCAGGCCCGCCCCCGCGCAGCGCCGAAGTTCAGGCCCACGTTGAAGCCGTGCGGATGAATGGCCAGCGACAACACCCGCTGCGACTCCCGGACCAGTTTGACCAGCTCCAGCATCTCATCCTCCGAGGTCTGGCCAAGCTCGGCGATATGCCGCGCAGGTGCAATCAGCAGGTGCCCGTTATTGTACGGAAACCGATTCAGCACCACGATGCTTCTGTCTGTCCGCCAGAGAACCAGGTTCTGCTCATCCTCTTCCGGATGCGCGAGATTGTGGCAGAGAAAACAGTCGTTGTTCTTCTCGATGCCTTGGATATACGGTATTCTCCACGGGGCCCACAGGATGTTCTGATCCAAGTGCCGTTACCTCCAAATTACAAAAGCGCGAAGCACGAATATCGGAATCCGAAACAGATCCGAAGCACGAAACTGAAAGGCCGGAAACACTGTTGCCGGTCGCTGCCCGGTTTTGAGTTTCCGGTTTTCTTCATTCGACCTTGTTTCGGACTTCGATATTCGGATTTTGGATTTCCGCGTTCACCAGCTCCATTGTCAGAGTCTGGTCAATCCGGATGTGCGGATTCGCCTGAATCCCCATCGGGGGCAGCGACGCATTCATCTCTACTGTATATTTCTGCTGGTAGTTCTCCACCCGGCCGGCATCGACGTTGAACAGTTCCTGCCCCTCGCCTGCCAGGCTCGACGGCTGATAGCCGCCGAGGAAGCCGAACGTGCCGGCCATCTGGAACCGGCCGGAATAGGGCACCGGCCAGCTTGCAGGGGCCTTCTCCGCCAGCGTGTACGTGCTCTTGATGACCGCCACCCGCCCGGTGTCCGTCTGGCGGACCTCCTCCAGTCGATAGACCACATCACGGGCTTTGCGCATCACCATCGGGGTCGGCACGGAAAGCTGCGAAGGCCACGTCTGCCCGGGCGACACGCCGCCGGCGGGCTGCTCCACGCTGGAAACGGCGTCCCAGAGAAACCACTGACTGGCGACGAAATCGCCGATCATATCGGGCTGCTTGATCCGTCGGGGCTCGCTATCGCCCTGGAACGCGCTCTTGCCCATCTCTTGAACCAGTGATTTTAACTCGGCATTATCTACGATCTTGCCGCGAGGGTCCACCTTGATCGTGAAGGTCTTACCCCGAGCGGTTTCCACCGCGTCGGCGCCGAACATCCGGCGGCCGGCCCCGCCGCCCCGCGTCACCTTCACCGATTCGCATACCGCACGGATCGTGCTGATCCCGTATGGGTTTACCTCGACCGGCGTATAGGAGACGACCAACTCCAGTTGCTCCAACTGCTCCTGTACCTTGCCGGCGCCCGATTGGGCATTGGGATCCCAGTCCAGAGCAATCTTCCTGCTTGAGACGAACCTGTAGCGAAGGGTCTGTCCCGGCTTGAAATCCACCGTGAACAGCACGGGCTTACCCGCGTCAACTTTCCCCGGCGTATTCCCAGGCGTTCCGCACCCGCTCGCCAGCATCAAGACAGCAATTGCAACTGCGCATCCGGTCCTCAAGTTCTCTCCTTTCATCCGTGGTCACTTCACGAGCTCGACCTGTCGAAGCCAGCTCGCCGCCATTTTCACGGCCGCCGGGTCGGCCCTGCCCTCGATGGCCTCGGGGTCCGGCACGACCCATTCGGTGCGCATCTGCTCGCTGTACTCGCGGACCCGCCCGGTCTCAAGGTCGAACACAAACCGGCCATCGTAGTTGCTCGTGTTGTCGGCGATTCCCGCGAACGCGCCCATTGTCTGCGCCCCTGCGGCTGCCCAGCGGCCGGGATCGCCTTCATCTCGACCATGGCCAGACGCCCGCCGTCGCCCTCAGACACTTTGCGGAGGGTGTACACCCGCTCAAACGATTTCGAGCCCATCCACGAAAAAGAGAAGCTCTTCTCATTTGTCCAGCTCTGTCCGGGACGCACCTGACCTTCGCTGAGAGCCGCCAACGCCGGGATCGTGTGCCGCTCTCTGATCCCATCTTCAGACAGTAGTCTCTGCACCATCGCAAATGCGGGGGAACTCGCCGGGACCGCGGAGCGAGCTTGAGTGGCCTCCACGATTGCCGGCACATCGCCTCTGCGGGAAAGCTTGATCCTGTAGCTCTGGCCGATGAGCTTGGCCAGGGGGTTCTCCTGGTCCGCCGGTCTCGTGCTGTCGAAGTCGAGAACCCACCTTGTTGTGCACGCGGTTGAAGTACTTCAGGGCCTGGATCGTGATTTTGACCACCGCGTCGCCGACGGGATCGACAGTCTGGACTTCCTGCCCGAACGTCATCTCGATCCGACTGTCGGTGCGTCCATCTTCGAATCCTGCGGGCCGTGTCGATGCAGCCCCTTGCCAAGCCACGCTTTTTCCCTGCTCCACCGCGACTTTGTATGTGGCGGCCGCACCTGGAGCGAATCGTAACGTCAAATCCACCACCGGCTGCGATTCGTCGGGTTTGCTCTGAATGCTCTGGTCCTGCCGGGTATGGACCTCCGCAACGGGCGGCTGCATATTTTGTGAGCCCGTCTTGTCTTCCGGCGTCTTGACAACCGTCGCTTGCGGCCCGGTCTGAACCCCCGAAGCCGAACGGCTTTCGTTCCGGCAGCCGTACGCCGCCAGCATCAAGCCAATGAGGCCCCCCCGGACGATGATACCGATTCTTGCCATTCCTGCCATGTAGCCTTCCTGCCAATTCCTGATTTCCCGTGGCGTACCCTCCCCACCTCGCGGCAATTATACGATCAGCCATCCTGCGAACAATGATTTTTCTTTATTCACCCCTGTCCGACAGCTAAACTTAGGTTTTTGTTGAATGAGTCTCTGTATGTCACCCCCGCGCAGGCGGGGGTCCAGGAAAACTCCGGTACGTGGCTGGATTCCCGCCTTCGCGGGAATGACATGTTGGTGGTTTCTGTGGCATTCTTACCATGTTATGAATTCATGGTGCGTTTTTTCGGAGAAGTTCGACAATGAGAAGTGACACAGTCAAGAAGGGTTTCCAGCGGGCGCCTCATCGTGCCCTGCTTCACGCATGCGGACTGAGCGACGCGGATATCGACAAGCCGTTCATTGGAGTCGCCAACAGCTTTTGCGAGGTCGTGCCGGGGCATGTCCACCTGAACAAGGTGGCCCAGGTTGTCAAGGACGCCATCCGGCAGGCCGGCGGCACGCCCTTCGAGTTCAACACCATCGCCATCTGTGACGGTGTCGCCATGGGACACACGGGCATGAAGTACTCGCTGGCCTCGCGAGAGATCGTCGCCGATTCCGTCGAGGCGATGGCCCTCGCGCACTGCTTCGACGGCCTGGTCTGCATCGCCAACTGCGACAAGATCGTCCCGGGCATGCTCATGGCCTCCGTGCGCCTGAATATCCCGACGATCTACGTCTCCGGCGGACCCATGAAGGCCGGCAAGACCAAAGGAGGCAAGACCGTCGATCTCATCAGCATCTTTGAGGGCGTCGCCCAATTCAATGCCGGCAAGATCACCGCGGAGTATCTCGACGAGCTCGAATGCACCGCGTGCCCGACGCAGGGAAGCTGCTCCGGCCTGTTCACCGCCAACTCGATGAATTGCCTGGCCGAAGCCATCGGCATGGCTCTGCCCGGCAATGGCACGATCCTGGCCGTGGACCCGAAACGCCAGGACCTGTACAAGGCCGCCGGCCGGCAAATCGTGGAGCTGATCAAGAACGACGTGAAGCCGCTCGATATCATCAGCCTCAAGTCGATGGACAACGCCCTGGTGCTCGATATGGCCATGGGCGGCTCGACGAACACCGTCCTGCACACCCTCGCCATCGCCAGCGAGGCGGGCATTCAGTACGACCTCGACCGAATCAACGGCATCTCCGCCCGCTGTCCGAACATCTGCAAGGTTTCCCCGTCGAGCAGCGTGCACGTCGAGGACGTGGACGCCGCGGGCGGGGTCAGCGCAATCCTCAACGAGATCAGCAAGATTCCAAATCTGCTGAACCTCGATTGTCCCACCGTGACGGGCAAGACGCTCGGCGCAAACATCGCCAATGCCGGAATCAGGGACCCGCAGGTCATTCGCTCGATCGAGAACCCCTACTCGAAGACCGGCGGCCTGACCATCCTTCGCGGCAACCTCGCCCCCGACGGCAGCGTCGTCAAGACCGCTGGCGTCGCCAGGAACATGCTGACCCGCACCGGCCCGGCCGTCATTTTCGAGAGCCAGGAAGACGCCTGCGAAGGCATTCTGGCCGGCAAGGTGAAAGCGGGCGACATCGTGGTCATCCGGTACGAAGGTCCCAAGGGCGGTCCCGGCATGCAGGAGATGCTCAGCCCGACCAGCTACATCATGGGCGCCGGGCTCGGTGAGTCGGTCGCCCTGATCACAGACGGACGCTTCAGTGGCGGTACCCGCGGCGCCTGCATCGGCCATATCAGTCCTGAGGCTGCCGTCGGCGGGCCCATCGGCCTGCTGAAAAATGGCGATATCATCGAGATCGACATCCCGGCCAACAAGATGAACGTCAAGGTCTCCGCCCAGGAGCTGGCCAAGCGAAAGAAAGCCTGGAAGCCTCCCGAGCCAAGAATCAAGACCGGCTACCTGGCCAAGTACGCCACCATGGCCACCAGCGCCGACACCGGCGCCGTGCTGAAATGGTAGCATCCAGGTCGCAGGAAACGGATGGACCCGAGTTTCTCAGATGCTCTGTGCATTGAACGGCGATTCTGCGCGAGCATCGGAGAACCTGTCCTGAGCGTGGGCGTATGTTCTCAGAGTTCGATAGAAGCGAGGAAAATGAAAAGCGTTCATGTTTGATGTGGTTTGTGATATCGTGGTCAATGTGACTGACGAACCGGTTGGGACAAGATGGTATGCGTGCGGTTTGCACTTTGCGTGCCGGGAGTGCGGGGGATGCTGCGCGGGGCCGACGGAGGGGTATATCTGGGTGATCGAGCCTGAGATCGAGCTGATCGCCAGACACCTGAAGATCACGCCGGGCGAGCTTCGGCGCCGGTACCTGCGCCGCGTGGGGGTGCGGACCACGATCATCGAGCACAGGACCACGAAGGACTGCATCTTCCTGCGCGAGGTGGACGGCAAGCGGCGTTGTGCGATTTACGCGGTCCGGCCGAACCAGTGCCGGACGTGGCCGTTCTGGCCGGAGAACCTGTCCGATCCGGACGGTTGGGGTGCGGCCGGCGTGCGGTGCCCCGGCATCAACTACGGCCGATACTACAGCGGCGAGGAAATTGAGAGGATTCGAAAGAGCGCTCGATGGTGGGAGCACCCGAAAGACACCGGCGGCTGATCGCGGAGATGGCGGATCTCTATGAGTGGATCGATGCGCGATTGAAAGAGGACCCGGACCGCGCAGGGCAATGCGACGCCTGCGGGGCCTGCTGCGATTTCCCCGCGTACGACCATCGGCTCTACGTCACGCCACCCGAGCTGATGTACCTGGCCGCGAAGCTCAATACCACTGAGTTGAAGCCAATGCCCGCCGGAAGATGTCCATCTCAGCAGGGCTCAAGCTGCACGGTTCACGAGCATCGCTTCGCCGCCTGCCGGATCTTCTGTTGCAGGGGCGACTCCGCATTTCAGAGCGATCTCAGCGAAGCTGTGCTCAAGAAGCTCAAAGCCCTATGCGAGCGGCAGGAGGTGCCCTATTGCTACCAGGAGCTGTCCGCAGCCATCAAGACATTCACCCGCCACGCGTGCCACACTGAAAAGTGATATCAATTCCGGCTGAATGATGCGCAGCTTGTGGCGATCTCATCTCCAGCGCAGCTTCGTTGTCCGTCCATCCATCTGAGTATTGCCGGCGACGGCATGCAGACGGAATTCGCCATCCTGGGCAGTCAGCCGGGCTTCCACCCAGCCCGCCGGCTGCACGTCGTCAAAGGTGTATCCCGTCGCCGGGAGATTGACCAGGTGGATGCCTTCGTGCTCGGAGAATGCGTACTCGTGTGAATGGCCGTAGATGATGGCTTTGACCTTGTTTGCCGGCTTCACAAGGGCGAACAGCCGGGCGGCATCCAGCAGGGCGTCGTCCTCATCACCAACGGTGTGATGGACAAACAGGATCACGGGTCTGTCGTCGGAGGTTCGCAGATGGTTCTCCAGCCAGGTGCGCTGAGCCTTGCCGAGCAAGCCTGGCGTCTCGTTGGTCAGCATGAGCGAATCGAGAATCAGGAATCGGACGGGCCCGGCGTCAACGGCGATCACGTGCCTGCCCCCCGGCTCGTGCCGCTCACCGGCAGGCGCCTCAAAGACGCGACGAAAGTTGGCACGGTCATCGTGATTGCCCATCGCCAGGTAGACCGGACGTTCCTCGGCTATGGGCGTCAGCAGCTTCTTGATGTTTTCGTAGTCGCCAATGTGCCCTGTCAGCCGGGCGATGTCTCCTGTGATGACGGAGACCTTCGGGCCGACTGGACACGACCTGCGACAGTGCTTTCTGTAAGTTCCGGTACGGATAGAGACCCCGATGGTTGTTCTCAGGGTCGGCCGCGATGTGAGTGTCCGACAGAAAAGCCCACGAGGCACCGTCCTTCGGGGGCTGACCGCAACTACGGTACGGCCGCAGAACGGCCAGGCCGCCTGCGAGAGCCAATCCGGCCTTGAGAACCTGTCGCCTGTTCATCCTATCGCCAGAGACTTGGCACATACGCCACACCCTTTCCACGATTGTCGGATCACGATCCTGCAACGGTGTTCTTGTACAGGAAATGCGGGCACGGTGCAATCCCATCAGCAACGGAATCGTGCAGTCGGGAGTGACTCTCAGGATCTCCAAGCCAGCTTCATGGTGAGGCCGTTCAGCCGCCTGTTGCCGGCCATGGCGTGCAGGAGGAATTCGCCGCCCTGGCTGGTCAGCTTCGCTTCCATCCAGCCGACCGGGTGACTGTCACCGAGGTTGAAGCCTGTCGCCGGCACGTTGATCAGATGAATCCCTTTGTAGGTGGAGAACTTGACGTGGTGAGTGTGTCCGTACACGACGGCCTTGACCTTGGCCATCGGTCCGATGATGCGGAACAGCCGTCCGGTATCGAGCAAATCCACTTTCGGCGTGTGATGGAGGAACAGGATCGTGGGCCTGTCGTCGCATGTGCGAAGGTAGGTCTCCAGCCAGGTGCGCTGGGGCCAGCCGAGCATTCCGGGCATCCTGTTGATGTGAAGAAGCGTGTCCAGGATGATCAATCGGACCGGGCCCTCATCGGCCACGATGACATGCTTGTTGGCGACCGCCTGGCCGCTGCCGCGGGAATCGCCAAAGGTTCGAAAGAAGTCCTCGCGATTGTCGTGGTTGCCAAGGCCGAGATAGACTGGCCGCTTCTCGGCAACCGGAGCCAGTAACGTCTTCACATTCGCATAAGCCTCGGGCCGGCCCTTCAACCTGGCCAGGTCCCCCGTGATGACGAGGCCCTCCGGCAGGTCACAGGCCAGTTGCGACGTGATTTCCTGGAGATTGCGGTAGGGATAGAAGCCTCTGTAGCGATGGTCCGGATCGGCGGCGATGTGCGTATCGGACAGGAACGCCCATCGCGTGCATTCGTCGCGATATTCACCGAGGACCGAGCGGGACCCAAACGTCACCGTCCCGGCGGCAAGGGCCAGGCCGCTCTTGAGAAACTGACGCCTGCTCACCCTCTGCTGGCAGATGCCCGACATGTTCACCCATCCTTCCTTATCCGACTCGCCGCCTGGCAAAGGCAGCCACAGTAAGGATGCCGGCTCCCTCATAGAGCATACAAAATAATCCGGCAGCCGGGTGCCATCAGAGGGACATCTGGACTTGGAAGGTATTGTGAGCGGGAGAACGTCCGGAAATCGTTAAGGTTTCTCCGCTTCTGATTTGCCTTGATCACCAGCCGCTGGGCTGGATTTCGTCGGTGACGGGCTTGTGCCACCACTGCGGGTCACGGAAGTACTGCTTCATCGTGATGGCGGCGTTGACACCGTCGGCAATGGCCGTGGTGAGCTGCATGGCCGCCCCGATCCGGCAGTCGCCGGCGGCGAACACCCCCGGCATGCTCGTTCGCAGGTAGGCGCAATCCACCCGGATGAATCCGTGCTCCGTCAACTGGACGATGCCCTTGAGGAATCCTGTGTTGGGGACCATACCGACGAAGACGAAGACGCCGTCGCAGGGATAATCCTCCTCCTGGCCCGTCTTGACGTTCTTCAGTCTGACGGATTGGACGCGGCCCTCGCCCTTGATAGCCGTGATGATGGTCTCGCACTTGATGATGAGACTGCTGTTCGGCTTGGCGGCCTCCGCCCGAAGCTCTTCGGCCAGAACCTTGTCGGCGCGGAACTCGTCGCGACGGTGGACAAGCGTCACCTTTTTGGCGTACTTCGTGAGATGGAGCGTCTCCTCAATCGCGGTGTTGCCGCCGCCGACGGAGATGACCTCCTTGCCCCGGAAGAACGGGGCATCACAGGTGCCGCAGTAACTGACGCCGGCGCCGGCGTTGCGGAACTCCTCCTCGCCCGGGACACACAGTCTGCGATAGTGACTCCCGAGAGCGAGGACCACGGTCCGCGCGGTGAAGGTGGTATGGCCGCAGAGGACCGCGACATTGCCGTCCTTGCGTCTCTCCAGGCCCGTCACCTCGCAGCCCGGGCTGACCACGGCCCCGAAGCTTTCCACCTGTTTCTGCATCTGGTCGATGAGGGTGGGTCCGTCGACGCGGATAATGCCGGGATAGTTCTCGATCCTGTCGGTATTGTAGATTTGCCCGCCGGGGATCATCTTCTCGAGGACAAGCGTTTTGAGCCGGTCCCGGGCCGTATACAAGGCGCATCCCAGACCGGCCGGGCCCGCGCCAATGATGATCACATCATAGACCGTATCAGTCATTCCACAGTCCTGCCACCTTGAGTTGCGGACCGGCGATTGCAGCCAGCGGATTCATTGGCCGCGGGCCGACCCGCAATCGAAAATCGCCATCAATCCAGATAAGGTTCAATTCTTCGCTTCAGGTCGCTCTCGAAGTTCGGCGTCACGCCTACAATCTGGTCCACCACCTCGCCGTCCTTGAAGAGGAACATCGTGGGGATGCTCATGATCCGGTGCTTGCTGGCCACCTCGCGCTCCTCGTCCACGTTGACCTTGCAGATCTTGAGCCGACCTTCATATTCTCCGGCGATTCTTTCGAGCACCGGCGCTGCCATTTTGCACGGGCCGCACCACGGCGCCCAGTAATCCACCAGCACGGGCACGTCCGACTGCAGCACCTCGTTCTCGAAGCTGTCGTCCGTCACCTCGATCAATCGTTCATCCGCCATCCCTGTTCTCCTTGATTCCTTGTGCTCCACGCGTCGTGCATGAGTCGATGCAGCACGCCCAACCAGAAAAGCCGACGTGCGATAGTACGTGGCACAACCCTGCATGTCAATGAGCTTTCTCCGCCCCTGGCGGGACTCTCATGCGTAATGAGCAAAAGGCTACCGATTGATCTCTTGGACCAGCTCCGGCAGCTCGGCGAGGCGGCGGATTCGGTATGCTCCTTGCGGCAACCTTTTGCCCGCGTTGGTGTAGGCCTCTTTCAGGGCGGCTTTCATGCCGATTCCCATGGCCGGCAGAATGTCGTTATCGATCCGGTCACCCACGAACAGGCACTTCTCCGCGGGCACCCCGATCTTCTCCGCGGCGATGCGAAAGAGCACCGGACTGGGCTTACGCACGTGGAATTCATAGGAGTAGAGTTGCACCGGGAAGAAATCGAGGATGCTGATGACTTTCAGGTGTCTCTCGAGCGAGGCGCGATTCACGAAGGTATTGGACACGATGCCGAGCTTCAGGTCCATGCTCTTGAGCGTGCCGAGCGTCTGGCGGATGTCGTCCTCAACCCGGGCACAGCGGCCGAGCGGCTCATACCAGAGCCAGGCAAACTGCTCCCACTGCTCCGGCGCAAGACTCACGCCGGTGCGCACGCCCACCGTTTGGAGCAGTTCGAGGGAATCGAAATCCCTTCGCGTGATGTTGGACAGCATGTACTTCATGCGAAGGCGCACGAGGTTTCGCATGAAGTACCACGGGAAAGAGGCCACCGGCTGGCCCTGCTCCCTCAAAAAGGTGTGTGTCGCCCGAGCACCGAGCCAGAAAGCCCTCGTCGTACTGACCCGGCCGAAGTCCAAAATGGTGTCGCCGAGGTCGAACAGTACGGCTCTAATCTCGCCTTTGGATTTACGATTTACCATTTACGATTTACCATTCGTGTCGGTGGCGACGCCATTGTGGCTAACGCATCGCTCGAATCATAAATCGTAATTCGTAAATCGTAAATGGTAAGTTCTCCACCCTCACACGGGTCTTTGCGGCGGAACCTGCCCCTTGAAGGCCTGATGCACCCACTGGTGCATTTCCTCGTCGGATATCACAGAGATGCGGTCGGCGGCGTACTCCGCGTCGATCCGATCCTTGATCCAGGTAATGCGCGGGTCGTGCTTGGGGATCTGGATGTCGTAATGACTCTCGACCCAGTGCTTGATACCGGCGGCGCCCGTCTTGTCGGCGATGGCCACGCCTACGGGACGGTTGAGCAGCTTCAGCGTATCGAAGCAGTTGTAAATTTCCTCATTCTTGAGAAGGCCATCGGCGTGGATGCCGGCCCGCGTCACGTTGAAGTCCTGGCCGACCAGCGGGTAGTTCTTCGCGATCTCAAAGCCCAGCTCCTTGTGGGCGTACTCGGCGAGGTCCGTAATCGCCGCATAATTGACGCCGGGGACCATGCCCTTCAGTTGGGCGTGCTCGATGACCAGGGCCTCCAGCGGAGAGTTGCCCGTGCGCTCGCCGCAGCCGAAGATGGCCGCGTTGACGGAGCTGCATCCATAGAGCCAGGCGGTCGTGGCGTCCACAAGGACCTTGTGGAAATCGTTGTGCCCGTGCCATTCGAGACACTCGGAGGGGACACCGATCTTGCGCAGGCCGTGAATCAGCTTCGGCACGCTGCGCGGCAGGGCCGCATCGGGCCAGGGCAGTCCAAAACCGAGTGTGTCGCACAGGCGAATCTTGACCGGCTGCTTGTACTCCTCTGAAATTTTCAGCAGCTCGTTGGCGAAAGGCAGGATGAAACCCTCGTAGTCCGCCCGGGTGATGTCCTCGAAATGGCACCGGGGCAGCACACCGCTGTCCAGGGCGGCCTTGACGATGCCCAGGTACCCGTTCAACGCCTGGGAACGGCTCAAGCGAAGCTTCAGGAAGATATGATAGTCACTGGCGGAGGTCAAAATGCCGGTCTCGCGCAGGCCCATCTGCGCGACAAGCTTGAAGTCGGCCGCCACCGCCCGGATCCAGCCGGTGATCTCCGGGTACTTGTATCCCCGCGCCTTGCACAGCTCGACGGCCTTGCGGTCCTTGTCGGAATAGAGGAAGAACTCGCACTGGCGGATCAGCCCGGTGCCGCCATCGATTTCGTGCAGGAGGTCGTAGATCCGCAGGATTTGCTCCGGCGTGAACGGCGGGCGGGCCTGCTGGCCGTCCCGGAACGTCGTGTCCGTGATCCAGATGTCCTTCGGGACCTCGCAATCGACCCGCTGGCCGTCGAATACGATCTTAGGGAACTTGCTGTAGGGAAAGACGTCGCGATAGAGGTTAGGCTCGTGTACGTCTTCGAGTCGGATGTTTCCATCTGTCATAGCGTATCTCCAAAGCGACGACCGGCCGCCTGAAAACGTATCTGAAGGCCGGATTCATCGCAGCACGGGAGTCCCCTGCCTTCACGAAGACAGGCTTCAGCCCTGCGCATCGTCGTCGTTTCACGGGCGGGACACCCGTGCTACCTTTCCTATAGCCACCCAGTAGCCGAGATGGGACTCGAACCCATACGCCCTTGCGGGCAGGGGATTTTAAGTCCCCAGCGTCTGCCATTCCGCCACTCGGCCAAACCCAATGACCACACATGCGGACCGGGACGCTCTTCCGGCCCCTGGTTGTCCGGACTTCGGTGGGATACCAGACTTCCTGGGTACTCAGGCACTGCCCCCTGTTACTCCGGACGCCGTATTATAAGCACCAGTGGCCTTGCGGCAAAGAGAAAACTTGCCCCGCCAGCCGGATACCAAATAGATGCAGTTCACACCCGGCGGCCGATCCTCCGCCGCTGGACAGAATCCGCCCGCCAGACAAATTGGCTTTGTTTCGCACAATCACATCTGCGATAGGGCGGCCTTATATATCGTATGACCCTCCCCCGGATATCCTATTCCTCCCAGGTTTGGCTTTGTTTCGCACAATCCGTCACCTGATCCCCTGACTCCCAATCCCCACCCCCTCCCAATTGGCTTTGTTTCGCAGGATCCACCGCCCGGCCGTGTCCGGACTGCGCCCGGCAAATTGGCTTTGTTTCACAAGGTAGGGTGAGCGTCCCCGCTGGTCCCAGATAGCCGGCCAAGCTCCCCGCCCCCCTCACATTTGGCTTTGTTTCGCACATCGGCCCTCGCGTAGGGTGGCTGTGCCCACCGCCAGCCCGGCAGGACAGATTGGGTTTGTTTCGCAGAATCGCCCATCCATCCGCATTCCGAAGGGCCTCCCGCCCCCCCAACGGACTTCCGATCTTGATTTTTGATCTTTGATCTTTGCTGTTTGATTTGGAATATGGGCATACGCCCATATACTAGAAACGTTCGCCGAGCCAGATTGTTGCAGAAATTTCTGTTACCCAGTGAAAATATCGCAACCCCTTGTGGCCCGGTGACTTACAGCGCTGTGTCCCTATGCATCAACCTGGAAGACTCGCCCGCGTTTCTCCATGCATCCAATACTGAAAATGCGCCCCCTGCCTTCCGTCCTGCCCCCGTGATGATGAGATACCCGCTAAACTCTAAACTAAGGGCTGGCCCGCTCCCCTCCCGCTCGATGTAGATGCAATTCTTCGAAGAAACGTAGATTCTTCGCGTCAGGAGATGCCGAGCTTGTCGGAGATGGTTTTGATGAACTGCCCGGCGACGATGCGGTAGTCGTAGTTCTCGATGGCGCGTTTTCGGCCGGCCTCGCCCATTTTCCTGCGCAAGTCCGCGTTCTGCATCAGTTGCAGCAGGTACTCGGCAATGTCCTGCACGCTGGCGCGATAGTCCACGATGCGAGGGCTTTCAAAGACTACCCGCCGCTCGGCCTGATCGCCGGACTCGCCGCTGACGATGGCCTCCCGGATGTGGATTTCCTGTTCCACGCGGGCGAGGTAGGCGGTTTCGGCGTGTACCATGGTGTCGAGCAGTCCCATCGCCCGGATGCCGACGACCGGCTTGCCGCAGGCGTTGGCCTCGACCTGGGTCATGCCGAAACCCTCCAGGCGTGACGGGGCGGCGTAGATGTCGCACGCGGCCATGAGGTACGGCATGAAATTCCGGGAGGTGATGCTGGTGGTATAGATGACATTCTTCTCAATCCCCAGTTGTGCGGCCAACTGCAGATCGATGGAGTTCTGATGCTTCGTGCGTGCCTGCGGCCAGACTTTGCACACGTACTTCCAGGCCGGTGCACGGTCACCAAGCAGGGCCAATGCCTGCATCACTTCCTGCGCCTTTGCTCGTGGCATCGCCCCCGATCGTCAGGATCATGATCTGATCCGGGGCCACGCCGAGGGCCTCCCGAACGGCGGCGACCTTCGGATCATCCCCGTCCCGGGGGGCAAATGCATCCGTGTCGCAGCCGACCGGCAGGACCTCGATATTGCCACCCTTGAGGCCGTCACGCATGTACACGCTCTTGACCCATCGGGAGGTGACCAGGATCAGGCGCAGGCTTTCCAGGACCTCCCGGTAGTCGGCCATATAGCCGTCGGCAACCAGCCAGGGCACCACGGCCTGGACCCCGTGGCGTTGCGGGTGCAGCACGAGGCAGGGAGTGTGACCCCAGTACCCGACACCGAGGACCACCTGGGGCTTGAACCAGCGATAGTACCATTCCTTCTCCTGGGCCGACTCCAGGTGGACGGAATGGACGTCTACCCCCATCTCCTGCAGGCCCTGATGAAGAAGGCTTCCCTGTGTCGCCAAGCCGGAAGGACACGGCGGATAGTCGTATAGAAGCAGCACCTTCATGTGTTCCCCCCAAGATGCCGTACACACTATGGTTAGAAGTCTCGCAGTGCGGGTGGCAGTGGCAAGCGCAGCTTGCCGATGGTCTGTCCATCCGCCATCGGCAAAGCCTTCGGCCTTGCCGCTGCCACCCAGATGGATATGGCAGGCGGCGGGGCTTCACGCGTACCTGAAATCATACGTCGCGCGTGGCGCGCCGTGCGTGAGAAATGTGCGGCTATAGGCGGGGTGCTATTCCTTCTTTCCCAGGACCCAAAAGGCCTCGTCCTTGGGCGTCACCCTGGCTTCGAAGCTGTCCGGGGCGAAGCCGTACACCTCGGTGATGATCCGGTGTTTCTCCTTCCAGATATCCTGCGGCAGCCTCACGTATACATCGGCATCCGTCAGCGGCTGGGGAAGGCGTTTGCCGCCCTTGTCGTCGTAGGCGAACATCCAGATCTCTCCGACCCGAAGTCTCTCGCTTTCGCGCAGGGCTACGACCGCCTTGGAGACCTCCTCATGCCGCTTATGACGGGTGTATTCCCCCCATGGCCCGTGGGTGAGAACCAGGTCCAGCCGGTCTGAGGGGAGCAGGTCCATGATCGCATCCTGGACATCGACCGAACGCAACGGCTTCTGCTCGGGGCCGTCGTCGAGATCGCCCATCACACCGCGGGCATTGAACCGTTCGAGGGCCTTGTGGAACTTCGGCGCCCGATCCGGATCGCTCTTGCGGGTCAGCGTCACGACAGTCCAGCGGCTGTCGGGATGCATCAGCATCGTCCCGCCGGCCCAGAGAGTCTCGTCGTCCGGATGGGCGACCACGACGGCACAGTTGACATGCTCATACGTCAGTCGGGCAATCTGATCCGGTGTCATCTCTTTCCTCGCGTATTCGTCCTGCGTCGCACGTGCGGAGACGACCCCTGCGGTCTCCCGTCAGGGCACCCCTGCGGGCCTGACCCTGCACACACGACAAATCATGATCCGAAGAGTAATAATAATACATCGATGATGAAAAGCAAGATGATCGCGGACTCCAGGATCATCATCCAGGAGTTGGTCCAATCCTGGTGGAGGATCTGGTAGAGGTCAGCGAGGGTCCTGAGCTTGACGTTCATAATGCCGTGCCAGTCGTTGAGGTGAAAGCGGTCGGAGAGGTTCTGATAAATCTTCGCCAGATACCAGTCGCCGAAGAACTTCGTGATATTGCGCAGCTCGTCATTCAGGCGGGCCATGTCCACGCGGATTTCCCGCAGATTGCGGCTGACCTCCCTGCGGATATGTCGCGTGCGGGCAAGGTCACGATAGGCCCGCTCCAGCGCCCCATCCAGCACGCGATCGTATACGGCCAGCTCGGCAAGCTGGACATTGGCCAGTTCCATGATGTGGACGATCTCCTCCAGGGCGTCCTGTTCCCCCACAACCAGCGCGGCATCCCAGTCCGTCACCACCAGATCGGTTTCATAGTAGGTCAGGTACCGCTCGGTAGATTCAGCCGCCTCTTGATTCGACAACTTTGTCGCATCCTGCTCCTGTGTCAGCAATGCCGCCACGGCCCGGCGGTTTTCCATCAGCCAGTCCTCCGTCCGGCGACTGCGGGCATCTTCCGCCGGAGGCAACTGATAGATGCAGAAGACGGTGTAGTCCTCACCCGCATCGAGGGCAGGAACCGGCCGCACCAGATAGGGCTCAAGCTCCTGGCGCACCTGTTCCGCCACCGAGACGATCTCCGCCTCAATGCTCTTGCCGGCAAGACTTAACCCGTAGTACCGGACAAGCTCCTCCAGGGACGACACCTCAAAGGGCACACGGACCTGGATGCTGGCTGCACCAACGCTGAACACCTTGACCGTCAGCGAAACCTTCAGCGGGCCCTCGGAGGTCTCGTACGTTTTCGATGGCAGCATGACCATCTGCGGCCGATAAAAGAAGCCTTGCTTCGGGGCCGGCTTGCTGGGCCCGACCGCGTACTCCTGCACCGGCTCGCCCAGAATGCGCGGAATCCGCTGACGTCTCATGTCGTAGGCCAGATCGAACGCACGGATATAAACGACTTCTCCCCTGAGAGAAGTGTGCGGCATCCTGGCCGTGCCGGCCGATGTGCCCGGCGATTCCATCTTTGCTTTCTCCTGTGCCCAGAACAAAAGGAGTCCGCTGCAGATGGCTCTGCGACGAGCGGACTCCCTGATTATCTCTGTGTCGAAATGGCAAACGACAACAGTCCCGGCTCTCTCCGGCAGGCCGACCGGCCTGGCCGCAGATCACGAAATCGTGTTCCGCCCCCTCGTCTCTTGACACGCCGGAGACATCCGAACCCGCTGTCTTGCTACTCTATGCCGGTATTTGGGGCTTTCTTCGCAGGCGCCTTGGTGGGGGCAGGCTCCTTCGAACAGCCCGTCACCGCAACGGTGGCGGCCACAAACAGCACGGTGAAGAACAATGCAACCAGTTTGCGTCTGAGACTTGTCATGTGTTTTCTCCTTTTCCGTTTTAATTCTCGTGCTCCAATCCGATTTGGAGCACCTTCACTTTGGACTCTCACCGACGTTCCTTCCGGCGTCGTTGTTCACCCTGCCTTGTGACTGCGGTGCCGCTCTTCTTGTGTGCTATGGTAACGTCGCTCATGGGTAAATGCAACTCCCCCGACAAAATCCGCGGCGCGGGTTCTATGTCTTGACGAGTCTGGCGCCTTCCGTGTCCTGCGCACTGATGGCGGCGAGGAACCTCTGCTGGACGTCGCGCACCAGTTCCTCGCGTTTGGCCTTGGTCCCATTCAGGATGGGGATTTGCCCGCCTGCGTAGGTCAAGTGTCCGCCGCCGGTGCCGCGACGGGCCACGATATGCCGGATGACTTTCTCGGCCAGGTTGCTCTCCTCCGACGTACGGAGCGAAATCAGCAACTTATCGTTCCAGAAGCCCGTGCACATCGTCCAGGTGGTTCTCGTCTTCCCGAAGCAGCAGATCGGCTACCTCGGCTATCATGTCCGGATTATCGATTTCGCCCAGGTCGGTGATGATCGCGGGTCCCTGGACACGGGCATTGCGAAGGGCGTCGGCCAGCATCTGATAGTACACCCTGGGCACCTTTCCCCGCTGGATGACGCCGAGCATGCGCTTATTGGCGTACGGGTACAGGAATTCGATGGCTTCTATATCGAATCGCGACGATTCCCTTCCGAGGTCCTGCGTATCGGATCGAATGCCATATAGCAGCGCCGTGGCCAGGGGCGTGTCCGGCGTGATCCCTGCTTCGATCAGATACTCCACGAGGATTGTCGAGGTGGCGCCGTAACTGCTGCGGATGTCGGTAAATGTGACGGTCCGCGTCAGACGGCGAATCGGGTGGTGGTCGATCACAATGTCCGGCTCGATGGACACGGGCAGAGAGTTGTTCCCCGTGCCCGGCTGCGTGTCCACCATGGCCACGAGGTCGAACTTCTCATAGTCCACCTCAGCGGGGGCCCGCAGATTCATACCCAGGTATTTGACAAGAGCCCGATTCTCGCCCCGGCCGACCGTCCCGCCGCACGCGATGGAGACATTGAGGTTGGCCAGGCTCTTGGCCAGCCGGCGCAGCGCCATCGCCGCCGCAAGGCTGTCCGGATCAGGGTTATCCTGCATCACGACAAGCAGGTACGCCTTGCCTGCGAACAACTCGGTCAATCGTTGTACTTTCGAGCCTGTCTTTTCAGCCGCCCTCATGCAACAGCCTTTACTCGTCCTTCGCCGTGCGTGCCGCGCGTCGCGGAACAGTAGCCGTACGCACCACGAATTCCGGTATTGTACACGCGGATATCACGTCCGAACAGGGCATTCTGCTACCAACCTAGGGCTATCGCATCTAAATTGAGCCTTTGTAGGTGTGGTTTCGTATTCTTCTCAGAAGCAAGACACTCAGATTAGAGAGGAATACGTTCTTGATGAGCAAGTCGATTTGGGATCATTTTGCCGCGGTTCCTGATCCTCGCGTGGAGCGGACGAAACGGCATGAATTACAGGATATTCTGGTCATTGGCGTCTGTGCCGTGATCTGCGGGGCTGAGCACTGGACGGACGTAGAGATGTTCGGCAACGTCAACGAGGAATGGTTTGGCACGTTTCTGGACCTGCCCAATGGCATTCCATCGCATGATACCTTTGGTCGGGTCTTTGCCGCCCTGGACCCGGATGCGTTTGAAGCGGTCATGCAGGCGTTTGTGGCGGATCTGGCCGGCAGCAGCCGGGGCAAGCACATCGCCATCGACGGCAAGACCCTGCGAAACAGCTTTGATCGGGTCCGTGCCAAAGGCCCGTTGCACATGGTCAGTGCCTGGGTCCACGAGAACTGCGTGGCTTTCGGCCAACGGGCGGTCGATGCCAAGAGCAATGAGATCACCGCGATCCCGGAGTTGCTCAAGCTGCTCGACGTGGAGGAGGCAACCATCACGATTGACGCCATGGGTTGTCAAAAGGAGATCGCCGAGCAGATCGTCGATCAGGGCGGCGACTATGTGCTGGCCCTCAAGGCTAACCAAGGGACTCTGTACGAGGATGCCCGGATGTACATGGAGGACGGCATCGCCCACGGGTTTGCCGGCGAGCAGGACTTCTGGGAAACCGTGGAAAAAGGCCATGGACGACTGGAAACCCGCCGGGTGTGGACTACCAGCGATGTGGGATGGCTGCAAGGGCGTCACGACTGGCCGGGTCTGGGCAGCCTCACGGCCATCGAGCGAGAGCGTCAGGTCAACGGCCAGTGCGAACGAAAGCGACACTACTTCATCAGCTCCCATCCGGGACACTGTGCCCAGCGTCTGGGGACATTGATTCGCCATCACTGGTCCGTGGAGGTCCAGTTGCACTGGTCGCTGGACGTGAGTTTCCATGAGGACGCCAGTCGAGTCCGAGTGGCCAACGCCGCCGAGAACTTCTCGCGATTGCGTCGAATCGCCCTGATGCTGCTCAAGCAGGAGAAGACGGCCAAGGGCGGCATCGCCGCCAAACGCCTCCGAGCCGGCTGGGACCGAGACTACCTGCTTAAGGTCCTTGGCATTTAGATGCGATAGCCCTGGCTACCAACCCTTCCGGAAAGGCCTTACGAACTCCAGGAAAGAGAACTGATGCCAGGCTTTGCGGATGGGAAAGACGCCCCGTTCCGCGAAATCTACCTCCTCGATGGTATAGAAGGCCTGGGAATTGAACTTCTTGACGAGTTCGACGACGGCGCCGACATCCCGGCGTGGCACGATCGTAAAGACGATCTCCACCGGACCGTTGGCGCCCTGGCCGTCGATAGAGGTCACCCCGTACCGCTTCTGCTTGAGGCATTCCACGAGACCGCCGATTTCCTTCGGGGTAATGACCCGAATCAGCACCATGCCGAGAGAGAGCTTCTCGGCGATCAGGAGCCCGACGAAGTTGCCCGTAGCGAATCCGCCGGCATAGGCTATATAACAGACGGGATTGGACAGGTTCTGCATGATCTGGCCGATGACCAGGATCCAAATCAGTACCTCAAAGAAGCCGATGATGGGCGCCAGGTACTTCATGCCCCGGGAAACGAAGATCAGGCGCACCGTGCCCAGCGAAACATCCGTGATTCTCGACAGGAAGATCAGAATGGGCAGAATGACCCACGCGAAGAACTCTGACTGAGGGAATATGAACGCGATCATTACCTACGCCTTGCGCTTCTTCCTCAGCAGACCACTGGCCACCAGCACGCCGATCACGAACCCCAGAACAAACGTCAGGATCAACAGCAGCGCCTGGGACATCTCCAGGGGCCAGAACAGGATCTGTGTCCGAATCATCCCTGTGTTCTGCACCACAACAACGAGGGTCAGAATGGAGAGAATCAAAACGGTAGCCAGTTTTGCTTTCTTCATACGTTCATTCCTCAGCATCCGCACAGGGAGACACGGGCGTTATCTTGCCCACTTCCCCCAACCACGACCGGACAATGCGGGAAGTATACCGGGGCCGGAGCGCCAAAGCGAAGGAAAAAAGATCGATTCATGGAGCGGGGTGCGACTCCATTTCGTGGGGGAGATTTTGCCGGCAGAACGAGAAACCTGAGCCTTCAAGGCCTGTTCCACCCAAGGGAAGGGAGTCGTGCGAGGACGCACGACCTGCAAAGAGGCCGGATTGCCCTCCCTGGCGTATCCTCACAGCATTACGGCTTTTCGTTCGGCTCGGCGGGCGGTGGCGTCTTATCCTTGGCGGACTCCGCCGGAGTCTCCACACCGACCGGCTGCACCGTCGCACCCTTTTGCAGCTCCTCAATCATCTTCTGCTGCTCCTGTACGACACCTTTCAACTCCGCGATCTGCTTCTCCAGGCCGGCCGTGACGCCCGCCTGACCATCCGCCCTCGCGGTCACATTTGTGACCAGCTCCCTCGCCTGCTGAGAAAGAGCCAGCGCCTGGTCGCGTTCCTGTCTGAACGTGTCGATCTGTTCCTGCAGTTCGTCGCGAGCCTGCTTGACTGCCTTGAGTTCTGCCTTTGTTTCTGATACCTCCCGCCGCGCCACGCCCAGACTCCCTTCCAGTTTGGCCGCAGCCGCCTTGGCTTCGCGGGCTTCCTCCTGGGCTTGCGTCAGACCACGATCTCTGCAACCTGCCGGTAGAAGCAAGCCAAGCAGCAGCAGGACGAACCACTTGTTCCAACCGGGGAATCCAAACCACACGGGCACAGCCATCCATCCTTCTGCCGCTCGGCTCAACGTCGCCTTCATCTATGTTCTCCTGCAGGCACTGGCTCGAAAATCTTGCTCCACCGCCTTTGGGCCCGGTCCTCCCAGTGCCGGCTATGGAACGCATAGCTGGCGATCAAGGGCAGAACCGCAGTCGCCTCGGCGAAAACCATTTGCTCGTATGTCGTATCGACCTTGCCCCAGGAGGAGGCCTCCTTGAGGGTCGAGCTGGAACAGGCGCCGTCACGGGCATCGGCGACGGTGATCTGGACCGCGTACTTGTGCATATCGACGGGCCGGCCGAGGACCTCGGCACAGACCACGGTATCCTGTGCGAAGTTCTTCGGCACGCCGCCGCCGATCATGAACAGGCCGGAAACGGGCGATCGCATCTTGATCTCCGTCAGCTCCCGGAAGTCCTTCACTGAGTCGATGGAGACATGACTATCCGGATTCTCCACCTGGTGCCGGACGAGACCGAAGCCGGCGCTGGAATCGGAAAACGCCGGGCAGAAGATCGGCACATCGCGCTCATAGGCGACCCGCACGAGTGAATCGTTCTTCTTGCCGTTGGTCATCAGGTACTTGCCCATCTCCTGGATGAACTCCCTGGAGGAGTATGGCCGGGGCTCCAGGCTGTCGGCGATCTCCTTAATCGCGCTGTCACAGGTCTGGAGCTGCTCCTCATCGATGTAGGTGTCATAAATCCGGTCGATGTACAGCTCTCTAAGCTCTTTATCGTCCGCTATGGAGCTGCCTCTATAGTGGCGAAAGCCCAGGGCCTCAAAAAAGTCCATATCCACGATTGTGGCGCCGGTGGCCACGATGGCATCCACCATGTTGTGGCGCACCAGATCGACGTACACTTGCATGCACCCGCCGGCGCTCGTGCTGCCCGCGATGCACAGCATGATGGTGCAATCCTTGTCTTCAATCATCTTGTTGAGGATATCGGCGGCGCGGGCGGTATCCCTGGCCGTGAACGACATCCCCCGCATCGAGTCGATGATCCGGGTCGAATCGAACGCCTTGATGTCGATGTGCTCAATAGGTTCTCTGAGAATATCCTTCTTGTCCATGTTAACCTCGGAATTTGTAAGTCAGCAGCTTATAAATCAGTTTTGCCGCCATGAAGTCGGGACCCCAGTTGGTCGCAGCCGGGCACATCTCGACGACGTCGAAGCCTACGACCGTGCTTCGGCGACACACCCTCTTCAGGAGGTCCAGAACATCGTACCATAACAGACCGCCCGGCTCGGGCGTTCCCGTGGACGGCATGATCGACGGGTCAAAGACATCCAGATCGATCGTAACGTACACCTGATCCGTCAACATCCCGATAATATTATCTACGCCAGTCGTGCCGTGATGGATGTCCTCGGCGAAAAAAACACGCTTGCGATCCATGGCAGGCTTCTCCGACACGTCCATGCTCCGGATGCCGACCTGAACGATGGGGCACATCTCCTTGACCCGGGCCATCACGCAGGCGTGATTGTACCTGGAGCCCTCATACTGGTCGCGCAGGTCCGAATGGGCATCGAGCTGCAGGACCGTCATGCCCGGGTACTTGCGGGCATGGGCCTGCACCGCCCCGACGCTGACCGAATGCTCCCCTCCCAGGACAACGATGAACTTATCGTTCGCAAGATGCTTTCCGACCCGCCGCTCCACTGCCCGGACCATCTTCTCAGGCTCAGGACCATCCGCCACCGGATCATCGGTGAAGATCCCGTGCAGGTACACCTGCGAATCGGTCTCGATATCGTATAACTCCATGTTTCCCGAGGCCCGGATGATCGCCTCAGGTCCCTTGTCCGCGCCCTTGACGTAGGTGCTCGTTCCGTCATACGGCACGGGGATGATAACGATTTCCGCGAACTCGGCGCGGCTGTACTCAGGGGGCAAGGCCCCGAAATTCGTGGCTTCTATCATGGTGCTGACTCCAATGCCGGCCCGCTTCCCACGCCTGCATCGGCGTGCGCAGTCTCTTAGAATCGCCGCCTTACGCGAGCCGTGGGCAGACAGCCGACCGGCGATTCAGGGGTTCAACGGGAAAAAAGGCTTGGGTTATCGTTGAACAGGAACATGGCAATGGCCACGGTCGTGGTCCAGAGGTCCTTCTGGCCCCTGGCGGTTTGCGTGATGTTCGAGGTTCGAATGATCAGACCACTGGAGCGATAGACTTGTTCCTTTTCAGACCACGCCTTGTTGGGATCCACTTCCAGGCCCAGCGTGGTTCCGAGCATTCCGGCGGCAAGGTCTTCCGCCAGGTCGGACGCTTCTTTCTCGTTCATGCCATGGCCATGCACTTCACTGAGGTATCCCCACTTGGCCTCGTCCTTAGGAACAGCGATTCCCACGGAGGAAGCCACTAGGCGGCCGTGCTCGTCCGTATCGGACCGCGCCATGACACAGTAGCAGATACCGCCCGGCGTCAGATCGGCCAGCCCTTTTTCCCGGCTGATCAGCTTGCATCGCGGCGGCAGAATCGACGACACTTGAACCAGGTTCTGTTGTGCGACACCGGCTTTGCGCAAGGCTTCCTCAAACGACTTGAGCTGGTACTTGTGTCGACCGACGCCCTTCGTCAGGAAGACCTTCGCGGGAACCAGATTTCGCATCTTCACCTCCTTAGGCTTGAAGCACACTGTTGCTGGTCTGTTTTCACAGGTTCAGCCAGCGAATTATAGAAATCGATCACTTTTTCGCAATAAAAATTTCAAAAGGTTACGTACTGCCGGGCCTTGCCCAGCCGAGCGCCGACAGGCCCGATCTCTGCCAGCGATCCGATCCGCTGCATTTGCCGCAGCCGGAGGATCCGGTCCACGGTGATGGGGCCAAGCCCCGGCACACGCAGCAACTCCAACCGGGACGCACGATTCACGTTCAGCGGGAAATGCTCCGGATGACCCTGCGCCCAGGCTTCCTTCGGGTCGGTTTCCAGGGACAGGTTGCCATGGACATCAAATGGGACATCGGCGTCTCGGAAGCCGTACTTGCGCATCAGGAAGTCCACCTGATACAGACGGTGCTCCCGCATAAATACGCCGTCCGCGCCGCCCTGTTCAGCCGATAGCGACGCATCCCCCAGTCCCCGCTGGTACGCACTGAAGTACACCCGGTGCATCCTGAGTCTCTCGTAGAGCCCCCACATATACTTGACGATTTCGGCATCCGACTCGCCGGCGGGTCCGACAATGAACTGCGTGGTCTGCTTGACCTTCGCGAACCGGGACCCGCGGGCCGTCAGTTGGCTGATGTACTTCATCGGCTCAACGATATCCTGGACAAAACTCTTTCTGGTCGAAAGCCTCGCAAGGTGCGCGGCGCCGGGCGTCTCGATATTGAGCGAGACGGCGCTGGCGAGCGAGACGGCTTCTTCAATCGCCGGGCGGCTGGCCCCGGGGATCACCTTCAGATGGATGTAGCCCTTGAAACCGTGCCGTTGCCGCAGCAGGCGCGCCGTCGTGTTGAGCCGGTCCATCGTCGCGTCGGCCGAGCCGACGACGCCCGAGCTCAGGAACAGGCCGAAGACCTTCCGCTGACTGTAATAGTCGAGGAATACGCGGGCCGTCTCCTCGGGGTTCAGCGTGCACCGGCGGATGTCCCGCTCCTGCCTCAGAGGGCAGTACTTGCAGTCGTTCGCGCAGACGTTGGAGATCAGCGTCTTGAACAGAACGCTCTTGCCGCCGTTTGGAAGCGTGACCGGATAGATCCATCGGCCGTCGCCCCCGCGACGACGCCTTTCGTCCTGGTCCGTGCCGCACGCACAGGCCAGGTCGTACCTGGCGTCATCGCTGAGGATCTCCAGCTTTCGATTCGTGTCCGGCTTGGAAACGATTCCTACCATGGCCCCTTACATCCATCTCTGACAAACACCGGGTTCCAGCATCTCTCCTGATTATAATCACCATCTCACCGAGCGGAAAGCAACGACGTGGTTTCCTGCGCCCTCACGCACGGTCGTTTCCCGTACCGGGGTGATCTTTGTCTATCGCACGCTGCAGCGATCTGTGCGCCAGCGCGCCAACAGAACGGTAATGATCACGGTCACCGCCAGGCCCGCCCAGAAGAACACGCGCTCCGCCGGCGTGGGCGGGAGCTGCCCCTTGGCGTACGCCGTCACTTCCGCCAGGGAGCGAAGGCCCGCTCCAAAATAGACGAACATCACCGTCCCCGGGATCATCCCGATCAGCGAGCCCAACGCGTATTCCCGGAACGATACTTTCGTAAGACTGAACAGGTAATTCAGGATTACGAAAGGCGAAATTGGGCTCAGGCGGCTCAACAGGACGACCTTGAAGCCGTGCCGGCCGATCATGCGGTCGATCGCCGTGAACCTGCGGCTTCGGGCGATCCGGCGGGCGATCCAATCGCGCGCCATGGTCCGTCCGACCAGGAACGCCGCACAGGCCCCCACCGTGCTGCCGAGGATCGCCGTGAGGCTGCCAAGCGGTACTCCGAACAGAAACCCCGCCGTCAGCGTCGGGATCGAGCCGGGAACGAGGAACACGGAGCACACGACGTAGAAGACGCCCAGTACAACCGGCCCCCAGACCCCCGACCGCTCCACACACCCGAGCGCATGCGCCAGACACGAGATGACGGGAGGCAGCAGCAGCGATGCGATCAGCCCGGCACCGAGCACGGCAAGAATAGCGAATCGGATGCTCTTTCTCATGCTCTCACGCGTCTGTACCATACGCTCCCCTGCCCACTAACTACGATGTAGCGCACGCAACGTTCACCGTCCGCACGTTCGATCGTATGCGACGGGTGTTTGTTCTTGAGCCCGGACGGCGGACCGGGTATGCTGTCGTGCCGGTGCCAAGAACCCGGAGCACAAGTGGAACGAACCAGATGGACCACGATATCGGATTCCCACTCCTTCATGTTCGTCACACAGGTCGAGGTTTCTTGAAAGGAATGCTGTCATGAGGCACAGCCATACAGGTGATCGTTCGAACCTGCCCCTCTCGCGCAGGAGATTCATGCAGCAAGCGGCGGCCGCGGCGGCGTTTACGATCGTGCCCCGGCACGTCCTGGGCGGGGCGGCGCATACGGCCCCCAGTGAGAAGGTCAACATCGCCGGCGTCGGCATCGGCGGCGTGGGCAGGCCCTTTCTGCAGGGCTGTGCGGCGGAGAAAGCGGCAAGGATCGCGTTCCTGTGCGACGTGGACACCCATTATGCCAAGCCGGTGTTTGACGAGTACCCCGAGGCGAAGCAATATCGTGACTACCGTGAGATGCTCGACAAGGAGTCCGGCATCGACGCGGTCCTGGTGGCCACGCCGGACCATACGCACGCCGTCATCACGATGGAGGCGCTGCGAAAGGGCAAGCACGTGCTCTGCGTCAAGCCGCTGACGCGGACCATCCACGAGGCCCGCACGGTCGTCGAAGCCGCCCGCAAGGCCGGCGTGGCGACGCAGGTGACTGCCGCCTCTTCCACGAACGAGGGCGCCAGCCGGCTGTGCGAGATGATCTGGGACGGCGCGATCGGCGAGATCCGCGAGGTGCATTGCTGGTCGAATCGGCCGCTATGGCCGCAGGGCATGGACCGGCCGCAAGGCTCCGATCCCGTGCCCGCGCACTTCGATTGGGACCTGTGGATCGGCCCGGCCCCAATGCGCCCGTTCAAGGAGAAATGGGGCCGGGACAGCCTGATCATGAAGCAGGCCAAGTACAACTATCCGGTCGATGCGGTGTACCACCCGTGGAACTTCCGCGGCTGGTGGGATTTCGGGACCGGCGCGCTCGGCGACATGGGCTGCCACCACCTCAACACGCTGTTTCGCGCACTCAAGCTCGGGCATCCGACGAGCGTCTGGGCCAGCTCGACCAAGGCGATGGGCGAGGCGACGCCGCTGGCCTCGACGGTCACCTGGGAGTTCCCTGCGAGACAAGGCATGCCGCCTGTGACGCTCTACTGGTGCGATGGAGGTATCAAGCCGCCGCGGCCGAGCGAGCTCGAAGACCACCGCGACTGGCCCGAGGAAGGCAACCTGTACGTCGGCAGCAAGGGCAAGATTCTCGGCTACGTGGACAACGGGCGAATCATTCCCGATTCGAAGATGCAGAGCTATACCCCGCCGGCCAAGACGCTGACCCGGTCGAATTACAAGAACATCGCCACCGGCGAGTGGATCGCCGCCTGCTGCGGGGGCGAACGGCCAAGCTGCAACTTCGATGTCGGCGGCCTGCTCGCCGAGGTCGTCCTGCTCGGCAACATCGCCATCCGGCGAGGCAGGAAGCTCCACTGGGACGCCGCCGGCATGAAATTCACGAACGACGAAGAGGCCAACAAGTACGTCCAGGAGCCCTACCGCGACGGCTGGCGGCTGTGATCGCTTATCTGCTGAGTTCTGAATCCATCACCTTCGATGCGAGATGACGTGCGAATCGAAGAGGAATGTCATAAGTCTATATTGTTGGGAACACGTAAATGGCGAAAATCATCAAGGTCCTGTGCACGGGGCCGGGGCAGCATGAGAATGAGATCGATCTGGAGGACGTGATCGGATCGGACGTGGTGATCTACGGCGGTCCGATCGCGGCCGGCCGGGACCTGCCCGCGCGGATCGTCCACAGGTGCGCCGTGTGCGAGGAGGGGAAGGTCATCGTCACTCGCGAGATGATCGAGGCCGTCCTCTGAAAGGATTGCTTCGTGGCCCGCGCGCTCAACGGCCAAGGATCTCTTTGGTCGATGGGGCGTGATACAGGCCGAAGCCGCTGAGCGTGGGGCAGACCCGGCTGTCCAGGATTCGCAGGCGGACCTTCCGGGTCGTCACGTCGTTGAAGCGGACCAGCCGCTTGTAGCCGACCGTCGTGCCGTGGGCGAATTCCTTCCAGGCGACGCCGTCCCAGGCGTCGAGGGCGAATCCGGAAATGCGCTGCCCGGCCTTGATGTACTCGGCCAATTCCACCACGTTAAACGTGCAGGATTTGCCTAGATCAAGCTCGACCGTTGCGGCCGTGGTCCAGTCGTCGGTGGTCCAATATGTGTCCCTGTCGCCGTCGGTGATCCTGTCGGCGGCGAACGCGGGATCGTTCGCTCGGACATTTGACGCTGTCGCCTTCGCGCCGGCAGCCAGATTCTCATCGAAGATGGCGTCGCGCACTTTGCGGAACTCGCGGAGCCGCTGCACGTCATTTTCGTGGATCAGGCCACGCCTGTCCGGCGGCAGATTCAGCAGCAGCACGCTGTTATAGCCGACGGAGCTGAAGTAGATATCGAGCAGTTGCTCGACGGATTTGACCTTGTCATCCTCCCTGGCATGGTAGAACCAGCCCGGGCGGATGGAGACATCCGTCTCCGCGGGATACCAGACCAGGCGTTCGCCCTTGCCCAGGGCGTCGAGGCTGCCGATGTCCTTGGCGGTGCAGTTGACGATGCCGAACAGTGAGCCGTTGCTGTTGACCACGCTCCACTCGCTCTCGCGGGCGTAGCCTCGCTCGTTGCCCACCCAGCGGATGTCGGGCCCGTTGAAGATAACGGCATTGGGCTGGAGCTCGCGGACGATGGCATAGTAGCCGGCCCAGTCGTACTCCATGTCCTTCGCATTCTCGCCCTTGGCGCCATCAAACCAGACCTCCGTGACCTCGCCGTAGTTCGTGAGGATTTCCCGCAACTGGTTCTTATAGAACCGGTTGTAGCCCTCCGTGTCGCCGTAAGTCGGTTCGTGGCGGTCCCACGGGGATAGATACAGTCCAAGCTTCAAGCCGACCTCGCGGCAGGCTTGGGCCAACTCGCCGACAATGTCCCCTTTGCCGTTCTTGTACGGGCTGTTCTTGACCGAATGCTCCGTGTACTTGCTGGGCCACAGGCAAAAGCCGTCGTGATGCTTGGCTGTGAGGATGACCATCTTCATCCCCGCATCCTTGCAGGTCTTGACCCACTGCCGAACGTCAAGCTGGCTGGGATTGAAGATTTTCGGGTCCTCGGTGCCCTCGCCCCACTCCTTGTCCGTGAAGGCGTTCACCGTGTAATGGATGAACCCGATGAACTCCAACTGCTGCCAGGCAAGCTGCTGCGGCGACGGCCGGACATTGGCCGCGCGAAGGATCAAGTCTCTCTTCTCGTCCGCTATAGGCTTCGCTCCATCGACGGGATCATAGACCCGCACGTAATCAACGACAAAGTAATCGGGCAGAGCGGCTTGCTTGATGTCGCCGGCCCACGTGCCGATTTCCTCGGTAAGCTTGGCGTACTGCGGCACCTGGGAGACGCCGCCGGCGCTGCTGCGCCAGGTTCTCTTTGCCATCGACGTAGAACACGTACTCCTCGGGTGTCCAGAGCAGGCCGAACGTGTGCCAGCCCTCGCTCAGGCCCGGCACCGTGAACTTGGTACCGTCGCTCTTGTGCTCCTTGCCATAGCCGTCCCAGTGCAGGTTCTGTGTCGTGCGATCGTCGAGCCAGGGCTTTTCCATGATGTCGATCTCGGTGCCGTCGCGCCCGTCGTCACCGACCTTGCCAACGCTGTTCGCATAGAGCCAGAAGGCGGGCCAGTGTCCCTGCTGCGTGGGGAATTTGCACCGGCAGACCCAGTAGCCGTAGCGATGCTCGAACTTGCCTCGCGTGCGGACCGAGCCGCACGTGTACCGATCTCCATCCTTCTTCGTGCGAAGAATCAGGTGGCCCTCGCCATCAGTGTAGGCATCCTCTTTGACCCAGAAACCGTCGCGACGTTTCCAGTCACCGCACAATTCCCACTTGGCCTGGTCCACGGCCTTGCCGTCAAATTCGTCGCTCCAGGCCAGTTGCCAGCTCTTGCCCTCGGGCAGCGGAGGCAGGAACTCGCCTGCGGCGGCCTGATCCGCCTGAGGCGCCGCCCACAGGGAAACCGTGACACAGGGGATGAGAAGGGACAGAATCAGTGCGGCTCGGGAAAGCGCGGGGCTTCTCATAATCACTCCTACCAGTCAGCTCTGCACGGCTTTGGTCCGCCGTGTCGCGTCCAGGCCGGAATACACGGTGATGGCGATCATCGCCGCGAATGTAATCAGGGTAAACCATTGCCCCCACAGGGCGTCCGGCACGTGCGCCGTCTTGATGATCACGGTCCCGATCGCAAAGGTCTGGACGAACATCTTGATCTTGCCGGATATCACCGCGGCGAAGTTGATGCCTCGCGCCTCGGCCATCTGACGCAGAACCGTGACATAGGTCTCCCGCAGGATGAGAATCCCTGCGACCAGCCAGTGCACGATGGCCAGCGTCGTCTGGCCCCAGTTGAAGAGCTTGGGGATACCGATGATCGCGAAACAGATGAAAGCGCCGCAGACCAGGACTTTATCGACGAGGGGATCGATTATCCGGCCGAACTTGCTCGATGCGTTGAAATGCCGGGCCACGTGCCCATCGATCACGTCCGTCAGGCCGGCCACGACGAAGATGGCGAAGGCGACATCCAGAAAGAACGAGTGGTTCGCCACGTGCGGAGAATAGAGAATCATGCCCAGGAAAACGAAGGTCATGCCCAGGCGTATGAAAGTCAGGATGTTCGGCACATGTTTCCACATGGCCGAGAGTTTACTGAGGCCCGCGACTCGCTTCAATATCAAATTTGCTCGACGAGCAGATCGTAATCCTGTGTCCCAGTGACCTTGACCCGGGCAAATTGTCCCGGCGTCAACTTGGGTAAGCCGCGTCGAGCCGGGGAGCAACCTTTGACAAGGCAAACGCTGTCAACATCCGGCGCCTGGCCATAGAACCGCCCGCGGGCGGTGTCGCGACGTTCCACGGAGTCGATCAGGCACAGGAGCTCGCTGCCGATACGCCGCTCGTTCCTGGCGAACGCAATCTCCTGCTGTGTCAACATCAGCTCCTCCAGACGGGCCTGCTTGACCTCATCGGGCACCTGATCCGGAAATTGAGCTGCCGGCGTCCCGGGCTCCGGGTAGAACGTGAACACCCCGAGGGCATCGAACTGCGCACACTTGACGAACTCGACAAGCTCCTCGAACTCCTTTTGCGTCTCCCCCGGGAATCCCACAATCAGCGTGGTTCGCAGCACAATGTCCGGAATAGCCACATGGAGGGTCTCCACGAGCTTTCTGAGCCGCAGATTGGTGTCGGGCCGCCGCATGGCCTTGAGAATCGCGTCACTGGCGTGCTGGATGGGGATGTCGAGGTAATGAACGATCTTTTGGCTCCGGGCGATGGTCTCGATAAGAGCATCGGTGATGCCGGTAGGATAGGCGTAGAGGATGCGAATCCACGTAAGATCAGGAATCTGCTCGACTTGCGCGAGCAAAGAGACGAGTCCATCCTGCATCCCCAGGTCCCGCCCATACACCGTGGTGTCCTGCCCGATGAGATTCAGCTCTACCGTCCCGGAGGAGACCAGTTCCTGCGCCTCGTCGAGAATCTGTGGCACGGGCTTGCTTCGGTATGGCCCGCGAATCGCCGGGATCGTGCAGAAGGAACACCGATGATTGCATCCTTCGCTGACCCGCAGGTAGGCGGAATGGGCAGGACCGATGCGCAATCTGGTCCGGTCGTCCGCCACCGTGCATGGCACGGGCCCAAGATAGGCTGCCGGCTTCGCCGCGCTCAGCGTATCCTGGATAATCTGCACGATCGCGTCACGCTGCTCGAGGCCGACGATCGCATCAATGCCCTGGACCTCATTGAGCAACTCGGCGCCCTCACGTTGGGACAGACAGCCCGCGACAATCACCTTGTGGACGCGTCCCTTCCTCTTGGCCCTTACGGCTTGTCGGATGGCGTCGAGGGATTCCTCCTTCGCCGGCGCGATGAAACCGCAGGTGTTGATGATGACGATATCCGCCTGCTCCGGCTCTGCGGCAATGAGCAAGCCCGCCTGCGCAATCTGCGCCAGCATTCTCTCGCTGTCGACGAGGTTCTTCGGACAGCCCAGGGCAATGAACCCGACAGTCAGGGGTCTTCGCGTTTTCCGTGTCATGAAAGCCCATCTTAGCAAGAAAGTGATATTGTGTCTAACATCTTTAAGATGGGTAAAGTGAAAAGGTTCATTTTCGCTAATCCAAAGAAAACGGCCTTGACGATAATAATAGCTGCAATACAATAGATAACACTGCCGTCTACCTGCGTGAAAGGAGGTTCGAGGGGTAGAAGAACACTGATTGTGCGTCGTCAAAGAACCGACTGGAACACCTATGGGGAACAAGAGCCACATGACCAGCCGCACACGGGGACTGTTTGTGGCTTTTCTTTTTCTGGGATCGCTATGCCTGTCCGGCTGCCACGACTGGCCGGATGAGCGAGCCACAGCGATCGAAGCCCAGAACATTCTGCGCAACCTCAGCACCATTGAAGAGGTCCCCGACGCCAATCTTGCCATTCCCAGCATCTATAAGGTTCCTCCCAAGAAGGTCAAACAAATCGTCGGCGGGGCCGAGGAATGGAAACTCTTCTACTTTGCCAAGTACCTCAAGGCCGAGCAGATCAAGATGCTTGTCAGCGAGCAGTTTGCGGCCAGAGTGTTCAACGAGAAGGGCCAGTCGACAACCGTCCAGGACTACACGATCAGCGCCAGTCCGCAGACGAATCAGATCATTGTGCGGGCTCCGTTCGAGGCCGACATCGATGCCGTTCTGGAGTTGATCGAGATAGCGGACGTGCCGCCGATCCAGGTCCGCATCGAGTGCATGGTCTCGGAGCTGTACGCCGACCTGACGATGGACCGCGAGACGACGCTTCTCGTCCAAAATCTCTTCGGCGAGGGGGTGGTGATAGGCGGCAAGATCGACGCGGACTCCGGCGCCGTGCTGCCTGCATTTCCGGGGGCAGCCCTTCGCGATCCGGCCCGCGAGAAGTTTGGCCTGAAGATCGGCGTCAGCCGCGGCGACGAGGGACACAGGGTCGAAGCCCTCGTCGATATCCTCGTTTCGCGAGGTTACCTGAAAATCCTCATGAACCCCACGCTGTCAGTCGTGAACGGCCAATCGGCCGAAATCACGGCCAAAGAGCACGTGCCCCTGCAGCAGGTGTTCCTCCGGGGCGGATACGGTGACAGTTCCTTCATCGAGACAAGGACCGAGTACTACGACATCATCGATGCGCTGAAGATCACGCCCCATGCCTTTGCCGATGGCTCCATCAGCCTCAAGACGGAGGCCCAGATCGGCGCGTACCTGACGCCGGAAGGTATCAAGCAGTTGCCCATCGTGACCGAGCGGCAGATCACCACAGACGACAACCGCATCCGTCACGGCGAGAGCCTCATCATCGGCGGCATCCGCAAGACGGAGAAGCGCGACGTGGTCCGTGGCGTGCCGATTCTGAAAGATATCCCAATCCTGAACCTGCTATTCTCCGGCAGAGACTTTGAAGAGCGGGCCAAGGAAGTCATTTTCATTCTCACGCCCACGATCTCCTCGGGCGGCAAGCCGAACGCGGAAATGGTCCAGTTCCTCCGCGAGCGCCACTCCTCGCCGATGAATCAGTCGTTCCAGGAAAAGATGATGGACCCGCTGGGCATCAAAGCCCGCGAGCAGGAGCAGCAGCGTCAGCTCGACAACGCTCGCGAGGCGAGACTGGAGTACGAGTCCCAAGTGACGATGACTCGCCTGGAGTCCATGGAATCGGGCCAGCAGATCGAAGACCTGCAGGCGGAGCTCGAGCGGGCGAAAGTCAAAGTGCAGGAAATGGGCACAAAGGTGGAAGCGGCGACCTCGAAGGCCGAGGAAGCCAGGACGGAGGCACAGAAGGCGGCTACCGAGGCCAAACAAGCCAAGGATCAGGCTGCGCAAGCGAAGAGCCAGCCTGAGCCTCCCAAGGTCATACCGGCGGAGAATAAAGAAAAGACCGATCCGCCAAAGACGGAGCCGCCGGCGCCGCAGAAGGCCGAAGCTCCGAAAGAGCAGCCTCCGCAGCCGAAACCGGAGGCGCCCAAGGCACCAGCGCCGCAACCGAAGGCGGATGCCCCCAAGGAGCAGCCGGCGCAACCGAAGGCGGAGGCGCCCGAAGCGCAGCCTCCGCAGCCGAAGGCGGACGCCCCCAGGGAGCAGGCTTCGTTTCAACAGCAAGATTAGTGAACAGCCGAAACCGGCTGAGTAGAAGGCTCAAGAGTCCCGAGCGGATACCCGTAAGGCCAAAGAGCAGAAGCAGGGCTGAGATCCCTCCCGATCGCCGAGCGGCCCTGTGAACGTTTCGTGTCTGACGTACGTGCTACCCCGTTTGGAGGCATGACCTATGGACAACTTGGCCAATAACAGCTCTCACAGCGACAATTCCGGCAAGCCCATCCCCGTGCCGAATGGCCCCGGCAGTCCTGCGGCTGTGAAGGAAAACCCGGCCGGCAATGCGCCGCCGATCTCTCGTGCTCCCCTGAATCTGGGTGGGACAGGCACACCAGTGGCAAGCCCCGTGGCAGTGAGCCCGGCGGCTCCGGCCGCGCATGCCGTAGCGCCAACGCCCGCGCCAAGGGCCCAGGCGCCGCAGATGCCCATCAGGAAACCGGTCGCGGCGGGCCCTGCACCTGCCGCACGGATTGCGAACTGTAAGACCTTCTTTACCAAGCTCCATCCGGGCGCCATCAAATTCATGGACGATCAGATCACGGCCTGGCTTAAGGATAACCCGGGCGTCGTCATCAAACGCACCAATGCCGTCACCGGTGAGATTGTGGATAAGAAGACTGAGCCGAGTATCCTCATCACCGTATGGTATTGAGGCTTGGCGCCGGCAGCAGCCGAACATGCCGTGGTGAGGCGGGCAGCT
The DNA here is from genome assembly GCA_963708075.1 of Sedimentisphaerales bacterium. Lineage (GTDB taxonomy): Bacteria > Planctomycetota > Phycisphaerae > Sedimentisphaerales > Anaerobacaceae > PLanc-01. The sequence continues at coordinate 5,740,321 of OY970194.1, read as the reverse complement.
AATCACCACAATGGACTCGGATGCCTGCCGGCACATCGCGGCTACGCCAATGGCCGTTTCTACGCACAAAAACCCGTTCTTATAGGGCAATCTGCAATTCACAAGCACACACGGACACGAACAGCCGTACTGTGAACACCAGAAGCTTGTACCCCTGTCCTGCCGTCCGCCAGCGGACGGCATAGGGTAGACATGAGGACTGTCTGCCGCTAAATTATCGCTATAAATACTGCTTGACAGTATTGGGCGTTTCGGGTAATTTCTTGAAATTTCGCCGTCTCTATATCGCAGGTAATGTATTCAGAGGTGATTTGGAGGTATTTGTGGCTAAACAGTTGGCGCGGGAACTTATTAATGCGGGAGTGCACTTCGGACACGGCGTCAGCCGGTGGAATCCGAAGATGGCTCCTTTCATCTTTGCCAAGCGGGGCAACATTCACATCATCGATGTGAAGCAGACCCTCCGGGGCATACTGATCGCCAAGAAGTTGCTCGCCGAGGTCGTCTCGTCGGGCAGTGATGTCGTCTTCGTCGGGACGAAGCGTCAGGCACAGAAGGCCGTGGAAGCAGCGGCGAATCGGTGCGGTATGCACTTCGTGTCGGAGCGATGGCTTGGCGGCATGCTGACAAACTTCCGAACCATCCGCTCGCGTCTTCAGCGTCTGGAGCAGTTGGAAGCGATGGAGCAGGATGGAACGCTGGAGTCTGAGAGCAAGAAGCAGGCCTCCCGGCTCAAACGAGAGATGCGCAAGATCCGGACGAACCTGGACGGCGTGCGAAAAATGACTCGCCTGCCGGGGGCGGTCATTGTCGTCGATGCCAAGAAGGAATACCTGGCCCTGCGAGAGGCCGGCAAACTGGGAATCCCGACGGTGGGTATTCTGGATACTGATTCGGACCCCGATACAGTGGATGTGGCCATTCCCGCCAATGATGACTCGATCCGGGCCGTGGAGATTATTCTTAACGAGCTGGCGGATGCGGTGGCGATCGGCAAGACGATGGTTTCCACCCGCCAGCAGGAAACCAGCCCGCGGCCTCCGCGACGCGTCAGGCCCAGACGGCCCACCATGGCGCGTGCAGACGGCAGAGAGCCCTCCGCGGTCGCGACGGTCAGCGAAGAGACGGTAGAGAGCGAAGAACAGCACCTTCCGCCGGAAGAGAACGCCCCTCCGCAACAAGGGGAGCAGACGGCCGGGGCGCAGCAACCTTGACATAACCTGCGATAGACGGCAGATAACTTGTGAAGCACAGAAACGGGAGTTGATGAAATGGCGGAAATCTCAGCAGGAACAGTAGTAAAACTGCGAAAGATGTCGGGACAGGGCATGATGGATTGCAAGAAAGCCCTGGAGGAAGCCAACGGTGACATGGACAAAGCCATGGAGATTCTCCGCAAGAAGGGATTGGCCACGCTGGCCAAGCGAGCCGAACGCGAGACTTCCGAAGGCGCGGTCGTGTCCTGGCAGAGCCCGGATGGCAAGTCGGCGGCGCTGGCAACCCTGTGCTGCGAAACCGATTTCGTCGCCAGGAGCGACGGCTTCCTGGCCATGGTCGATGCAATCCGCGATTACATGGCCTCCGCCGGGAGCGCTCAGGGGCCTGAGGGCCTTCTGCAGACGGTGATCGGCGGACGGGACTTCCAGGAGATCGTCACGGAAGGCATCAGCAAGACCGGCGAGAAGATGCAGGTCGGCGATTACGTGCGGTTCAAGCTCGAAGGCGCCGGGATCATCGGTATCTACGTGCACTTCAACCACAAGGTCGGCAGCATGGTCCAGATCGACACCAGCGATGAAAAGGTCGCTGCCTCTGCGTCCATCAAACAGGCGGCCTCCGATTTCGCCATGCACATCACCGCAAGCAAACCACTGGCGCTGGATATCCAGAGCCTCGACCCGCAACTGGTAGAGCGGGAGCAGGTCATCTACGCCGAACAGGTGCAGAATAAGCCTCCCGAGATCGTCAAACGCATCGTCGAAGGCAAGATGAAGAAGTTCTATGCCGATTACTGCCTGATGCAGCAGCCTTTTGTGAAGGACGACACCAAGACGGTGGAGCAGGTCCTGAACGAGGCAGCCAAACAGGCCGGCGGCAAGGCCAGCATCAAGCGGTTTGTCAGATTCGAAGTCGGCTAACGGTTCAGGGACTCAATGGCAGAATGCAGGTACAACCGGGTTCTGCTCAAGCTTTCGGGCGAAAGCTTCTGCAAGCCTGGTGATTTTGGCATTGACGGTCCATCCCTGGAATCCATCGCGGAACGGATCGTGGATGTCTGCAAGCTCGGCCCACAGGTAGCCATCGTCGTCGGCGCCGGCAACTTCATCCGCGGCGAGACATTTTCCCAGAAGAGCCATATCCCGCGCACCACGGCCGATTACATGGGCATGCTGGCCACGATCATCAATGCCTGCGCCCTGCAGGAGACCCTGGAGAAGCTTAGCCTGCCAACGCGGGTCATGAGCGCCATCGAGGTTTCCGCCATGTGCGAGCCGTTCATCCGGCGAAGAGCGATGCGCCACCTCGAACGCGGGCGCGTCGTGATTCTGGCCGGCGGGACAGGCAACCCGTTCTTCACCACCGATACCTGCGCCGCCTTGCGGGCCTCGGAACTCGATGCCGATGTACTGATCAAGGCCACGAAGGTGGAAGGGGTCTATAGCGACGATCCCAAGAAGAACCCGCAGGCGACGCTCCTGACGAGACTCTCGTACGATGATGTGCTTAAGCAAGGCCTGCGGATCATGGATCACGCGGCGATCAGCTTGTGCCGCAACAAGAGCATCCCGATCATCGTCTTGAACATCTTCAAGAAGGGCAATATCACGAAGGCGATCTGCGGCGAGCAGGTGGGCACTTTGATTGATAATGGATGACGTATCATTTTGATTTACGATTTACGAATTACGATTTACAATTTGCCTCGTTCCGTTACCTGAACGCTCGATCTTCAAATTGTAAATCATCAATCATAAATGGTAAATTCCGAGGGGTTTGATCGATGTCATCGCAAACAGTCATCTCAGAGAGCAAATCGAAAATGCAGAAGGCCGTGGACGTGCTTCAGGATGAGCTGAAGGCCTTTCGAGGGGGCAGAGCCGCACCCGCACTCGTGGAGCACATTCGGGTTGACTATTACGGCAGCCCCACCCCGCTGAAATCGCTGGCGACCATCTCGGCGCCTGAGGCGGACATGCTTGTCATCAAGCCTTTTGACCCCGCCTCCGTGAAAGAGATCGAGAAGGCCATCAAGAGCAGTGACCTGAGCATCGCACCGATTGTGGAAGGCAAGTTCATACGGCTGAACATCCCGCCGCTGAGCGAGGAGCGGAGAAGACAGCTCGTGCAACAGGCCAAGCAAAGCGGCGAGCAGACCAAAATCAGCGTCCGCAACGTCCGGCGGGACGCCATCAAGCACCTCGAAAAGCAGGAGAAGGACGGGGAGATCACCGAAGATGATCTGAACTCGGCAAAGAAACAGATGGACGATCTCGCCAAGGAATTCGCCGATAAGGCGGATAAGATCGTCGCACACAAATCCGACGAGATCATGAAAGACTGATCCAAATCCGGAATCATGCGGATTTCGGTCCGTTCTCGTGTACAGCCTGTCATCCTGAGCGAAGCGAAGGATCCGGGCTGAGCACGGGAACAAGCATCTATCGCATTCGACGCCCAGATGCTTCGCTTCGCTCAGCATGACAGACGAAGGCTGTTCCGCGCGAGATGAAGTCCTGCACCTCTTGACCAGGCTCCCTCAATGCCTTTTTGTCGCGTTGAACCGCCGTCAGGGGCTGCCGTACCACTAACCGGGCGATTCAGTGCCGGCAAACCCGCGATTTCCGGCTTTATTTCCCCAGTACGCGTGCACTACAATGGCTTGCAGGAACGGTCGTTCCGACGAATCGATTCGGAGGTGTACAGATGGGAAAGCAAATACAGGAAAAGCCGCAGGTTCAGAAGGCAAGGCGCTCAAGAAAGTGGCCTTGGATCGTGGGGGGAGTGCTTGTTCTCATCCTTGTAGTTTTGCTATTGATCCCCGTGATCCTCTCATCCGGCGGATTCACGCGATGGGTCCAGGCGAAGATCGGCAATAGCACAGGAGGTCAGGCAAACATCGGCGATTTATCCGTGGGATGGTTCCGAGGCGTGCAGATCGCCGACTTCAGCTTCCGCGGGCCCAACGGCTGGGCGGAAGTCGATATTAACCGAATCACCGCACAGCCCAGCTACAGCAGCCTTTTGGGCGGCACGTTGTCTGTGGATCGCGCCGAGATCGATCAGCCGCACATCGCCGTCGATATGCGAGAGCGTCCGCCGTCGACGAAGGCCGGCCCCTCGATGGACTTGAACGACCTGTCGCGAATCGGGGACCTGGTGGTCCGCGATGGCAGCGTGCAACTCACCAGCACGACCGGCCAGACGATGAGAATCGACGATCTGGACTCGGAATTGAGCATGCGTCGGCCGGGACGCACGTCGCGCTTCAACGTCAGTATGGCCGTCGCCCAGACACAAGGTCCCGCCGAGGTACGCGCCTCCGGGCAGGTCACGCCGAGTCAGAAGACGGGCTGGAGCCTCCGGGGCACCACGGGAGATGTCACCGTCGAAGTCAATGCCTTGAACCTGGACTCCATCGCACCGCTGCTCGATATGGCAGGGGTCGAGATCCAGGCGAAGGGACAATTGACCGGGAATATCACCAGCGCCATCCAGGACGGCCAGATCGAAAACATCAACGCAGACATCCGCGGCCGGAATGTCGATATCACCGGGCCCGCCCTCAAAGGGGATCGGCTGCAGACCGCCCAGTTAGACATCCGCGCCAACCTGGCCCAGGCACAGGGCGTAATCGACGTCAACCAGTTGAACGTGCGGACGGACTGGGCCTCCGTCTCGGCGGCCGGAACCTTCCCCAAGAACGCGAGAACGCTGGCCCAGCTCACGGAAAGCGGCACCGACGTGACCGGCAATTTCGATGTGAATCTGGCGGCGCTGCTGTCGCAGATGCCGAACACCCTCGGCGTCCGTGAAGGCATGGAAATCACCGGCGGCCGGGCGACGGGCAACATCGATACAGTCACCGAAGCGGGTCGTCCCACCATCGTGGCCAAGGCCCAGGTCGTCGGACTGGCGGGAGTCGTTAACGACAAGAAGCTGAACATCAGCCAGCCTATGCAGGCCACGGCGAGGCTGTCCAGCAGCGAACAGGGCGCACAACTTGAAGGCCTGAACGTCTCGACGTCCTTCGCGAAGATCAATGCCAGCGGCAACTTCAAGCAGATCAAGTACGACGGCCAGGTCAACCTCGCAGGGCTCCAGTCGGAGCTGGGCGCGTTCATCAATCTCCCCTACGAGCTCGCCGGACAAGTGCAAAGCGCCGGGCAAGTCTCCATCGGCGACAAAACCACGGACGTCACCGGCTCGCTGTCGGCCCGGCAGCTCGTAATCGCAGCCGACGGCAACAGCGTCTCCACTCCCCAGGCCAATGTCAATTTCGCCGTGGGCCTGAACCGGGAGGACCAGGTGCTGGCCGTCAATACGCTCAACGCTGATACCGGTTTCGGGATCGTCAACGTCAAAAACGGCACGATTCCGCTCGCGGCGGATTCGCCGGCCCCGTTGAACCTGCAAGTGTTCGTCGATAAACTGGACCTCGCCCGGATCAAGCCCTACGCCGAGTTCTTTGCCACGTTCCCGAAAGGACTTTCGCTCGAGGGTATTGCGCAGTCGCAGGTCAATGTGGCGGCGGAGAACGGCGTGTATCACGTCTCCTCCACGGCCACACGGATTCAGAATTTCCAGATGATTTCGCCTGAGAAGGAAGCGTTCAAGCAGGACCAGGTGACGGCGGTATTCGATGCCTTCATCGACCCGAACCAGAAGACGATCGACATCGAGCGGGTGCAGGTGGAAAGCCCGCAGATCCGGATTCGCATGGGCCAGTTCACACGGACGAGCCAGGGCAACACCACGAAGTTCCAGGGGTCGCTGGAAGGACAATGGGACATGGCGGCAGTCGGCCAGCTAGCCTCTGGTTTTGTGCCGGGCACGCTCGATCTGGCCGGACAGAGGCCGGTCTCGCTCAACTTCACGAGCACCTATCCCACGAATGAGCCGAACGCCCTGCTGGCAAATCTGAATGGCAAGACGTCACTCGGCTTCGACCGGGCGGCATATGTGGGTTTCGATTTCGGACCCGCTGAGATGCCTATTCAAGTGGAGAATGGCTTGATGCGAATCGGGCCGTTCTCTACGACAGTCAATAGCGGCAAGGTGGATTTCGTCGGCCAAGCCAACCTGCGGCAACGGCCGATACTCCTGACGGTCCCCACCCCCGTGCATTTCGTACAGGGCATTCAAATCAATGACCAGACCGCCGAGAGGCTGCTCAAATACGTCAACCCCATCTTCGCCGATGTGGTCGGCGTCAGCGGCGTCGCCAACTTCGACCTGCAGCAGTTGGCGATTCCTCTGGCCGGGGGCGATACGAAGGCCATGGAGCTCACCGGGACCCTGTGGATCGACAAGATGCAACTGGGGGCTTCGAACATCCTCAATCAGATCCTCAGCATAGGCCGTCAGTCCATTCGCGGACAGATGATGACCGTCCATCCGACGAAGCTTGTTCTCCAAAAAGGGGTGGTGCGATATGATGACATGCAGATCGACATCGGCGATAATCCGGTCAACTTCCGGGGTTCTGTGGGCCTGAATGGAGCGTTGGACATGACTGTCGTTCTGCCGTATACGATAGAGGGGCGAACGGTCCGGGTTGGGCAGGAACAAGGGGTCTCACGAATCACCGTGCCCCTGACGGGCACGATCGCCAAGCCCGAGCTGAACCTCAAGAGCTTGATTCAATCCCAGCTCCAGGAGCAGGTTCTCAAGGGGCTGGAGGACCTGCTGAAGAAACGGTAACCGATGAAAGTATTGAAGGACATGTTGACCACCCCTGCTGCCGAGCTTGGCCGGGCCGGCCGATTCCTCGTCCGCCAGTACCGGCTCTGGTCTCACTGTTTCAGACTTCTGAGCAAGAACCGCGTGGAGCCATTGGCCGCGGCGCTGTCCTACTACACAATCTTCGGAATTGTCCCCCTAGTCATTGTGGTCGTGCTGATCTTTCATTCCATTCCCGCGTACCGGGATATGGCGGAACAGCTTAAGACTATCGCTTATAGTGAATTGCGTCTGACGACCATCCAGTATCCCGACCCGGATAATCCCGAAAAGCACGTCATGTTGACGGACTATCTCGATGCGATCATCAACCGCTTCTTCGAGGACATGGACAAGAGTTCCCTGGGAGTGATCAGCATCCTGCTCCTGGTGTGGGCGGCGCTGCGCCTGCTTACGATCGTCGAGGGCGCGTTCAATCACATGTGGTATGTCCCCCGAGGCCGCCGGTTTCTGCACCGGGTGATCAACTACTGGGCCCTGCTGACGCTCGTGCCGCTGCTGCTCGGCGCCGGACTGTATGTGACGACGAGGTACGCGATCCTCCAGAGCATCCAAATGGGCACCCCGGCTGTGATCGGTCTGGTGATCTCCTATATCTTGTCGACATCCGCTCTTTTCGTGCTATATCTGGTGATGCCGAACGCGAAGGTGCAGGCCGGCCCGGCCCTGAAAGGTGCTGCCTTTGCGGCCTTGATATGGAGCATCGCCCGCTGGGGCTTCGGCGTCTATGTCACGAAACTGATTCCGTACAGCACGATCTACGGTGTGCTGGGGCTCATCCCACTGGCCATCTTCTGGGTCTACGTGACCTGGTTGATCGTGCTGTTCGGACTGCAACTGGCGTTCACGATCCAGCACTTCGAGACGCTGGAGATGGCGGAGATCCCGAAGGCCCAAGAGGCGGAGGGCCGGTTCATCGCCAACGACATGACCGCCATCGCCGTCGCACGGGAAATCGCCGCGGCGTTCGTGAGCGGTCACGGGCCGATCTCGACCGACGACGTCTGCAGCCGGCTCGATATCCCGGGCGAATTCGGGGAGAAACTCCTCGATGAGCTTGTCGATCGCGGGGTGCTCGCGAAAACCACGGATCCGAAGCCGGGTTTCGTTCCCGCCAAAGACCCCGAACGCATTCGACTGTCGGAGATCGCGAATGCCGTGGCGGCCGCCTCCTTTGGACAGCCAAAACCCGATGAAAAGGCATTGCACCAGGTCATCGAGGATCAACGGCAGGCACTCGCCCGCTATACCCTCAAACAACTCCTGGACACGCCCGCAGTAACCACCGAAGTATCACCGCCGGGCCTGCAAGACCTGACATCACGCGAGCGGGCACCAGATGCACCTGCAGAGTAAGCTTCCTGTCTGTTATTGCCCCGAGAGCGGCTTGGCGAGAGTCCTGTTCGTGCGTTTCAATGTGATCCCCTGCAGCAGGATGAAGTACAGCCCAAAGCCGAGCATCGCCGCCGCACAGATGGCGAGCACGATACGCTGTCCCGCCGGTCCCAGGAGCGTCGAGCCCTTGAAACTGGCCCAGGACAGGGCGGTGAGCCAGACAAGATCGCACGACCAGTGGGCCACGGCCATGAGCCCGAAAGCCCCGGGCCCAAAATTACTCTTGGACGTCGTAATCAGGGTCAAGCCCACCGTGGCCCACCACACGAGAAAATAGGGATTGCCCGCCGACAGGAGGATACCGGCTGCAAGCGGGTTGCCCCCTGTCGTCTGCGCTGTCTCAGCGCCGGAGCTTCCAAGCCCTTGGAACATTTGAACTGCCAGGAAGATCAAAAAGCCGCCACCGGCAAGACCGATGACAATCTTCACGTAAGAGAGTTTCAGCAGCCGGCCGACGCCTGCAAGAAGCAGCACCATGAGCGGAAACTCCACGATGCCGTGGCCAACTGCCATGAGCGCGCCGGCAAACCGATCGCCCGATCCCATGCCGATGGCGGCGGCGGTGACCGGGCCGGGAGCCAACGCTCCGGACAGGGATATCCCCACGACTTTCAGGAGAAAAAGGAGTAATGCCATGCGAGCGACCGCCTATTCACCGATGATCTTGACCAGGACACGTTTGCTTCGTTTGCCGTCGAATTCGCCGTAAAAGATCTGCTCCCACGGACCGAAGTCGAGCTTGCCGCCGGTCACGGCGACGACCACCTCCCGACCCATGACAGTGCGCTTCAGGTGAGCATCCGCGTTGTCCTCATAGGTGTTGTGCCGGTACTGGCTGTAAGGTTTTTCCGGGGCGAGCTTTTCGAGCCAGGTCTCAAAGTCCTGGTGCAGGCCCTGCTCATCATCGTTGATAAAGACGCTGGCCGTGATGTGCATGGCGTTGCTACGTACAAAATTGTTACTCATTGCACTTTACCCTGTCCGGAACAAGAGAAGCGAGAGACATCGATGCTATTCGCCAATTATCTTGACCAGGATGCGTTTCCGTCGGTTGCCATCGAACTCAAAGTAGAAGATGTGCTCCCACGGCCCCAAGTGCAGCTTGCCGTCCGTGATGGCGATTACAACCTCGCGGCCCATGACCTGTCGTTTCAGGTGGGCATCAGCGTTATCTTCAGATCCATTGTGCTCGTACTGGCTATATGGCTTCTCCGGGGCGAGCTTTTCCAACCATACCTCGTAGTCGTGGTGCAAGCCGGGTTCGTCATCGTTGATGAAGACACTGGCCGTGATGTGCATCGCATTCACCAGTACCAGACCATCCCGGACGCTGCTTTCGCCAACCAGCCTCTCCACCTCGTTGTGAATGGATACGATTGCCCTGCGTTGGGGCACGTTCATCCAGATTTCTTTTGTCAGGGATTTCATAGCTGAAAAGGAGAACACATTCATGCAGAGTACGCAAGTCAAAAAGCAGGCTGCGCCCACAAGCCCTAACCGCCAGCAGCAGATCGAGGAACGCCTCGCCCAGATGCCGCCGAAGTGCCGCAGGACATACGAGCGAGCCGTCAACGGGAGCAAAGCTGCGGCGATCAAAGCGCAGTGCTTGGAGTGCTGCGGATGGGTCAGGCAGGAGGTAACGCTGTGCACCGACCCCGCTTGTCCGCTCTACGCGGCCAGACCCTTCCAGAAGGGGTCTGAGAGGGCCAAACCCTTGCCCGTGCACCGCGAGAAATCGCGTGTTTAAGCTCACAGAATCGATTATTTCCCCTCAGAGGGTAGTTGGGCGGGGTCGCCCTTTTCTTGATACAAGAAACATGCGATTCCCGGTCTTAGGGCTCTGATGCCGTACGATAATGACAGTGTAACTACGTGAATCTATAGGCGGGGCCACGGTTCGCAACCGATAGTGGCTTCTCTCTGCTCGGCCACTGGCCCTGCCTGTTTCTTGAACTATGAGCAGAGAGTGAAGGACATTGCAGTGCGGAGCAGAGAAAGACGCCGACGGGCAGAACGGATAGCAAGGGCACGCCCTTGCCCCAAGCCAATCGAACTGGAATCCTGCGAAGATATCGGCAGGTTCGTACGCCGTTTGGCAGGCTACCACAAGAAGCATCCTGACTTGGCTGTAGTCCTCTACGTTCGGGTCAGCAGCGGCTGGCAGGAGAGGAAGGGCAATCTGGCGGTCTGCGAGTGGGTCCTACGGAGGGCATGCAAAAAGCTGGGCATACGGATCGTTGCCGTATTCCGCGACGTGATATCCGGCTGGGTTCTCAATGAGAACAGGGGCCGCCTGATAGCTGCCGTTGAGTGTGCCAGAAAGCACGAGGCCCAAACCGGCAGACATACGGCTGTGCTGGCACCGTGCACCGACCGGTTCGTCAGGAACGCGGACTACAATTCCGAGACGAACCCGGATGCAACGCCAACGGAGGCCGAGTTCTGTAAGCTGAAGGAACTGACCGGCGGTGTACCCTTGCTCACATACCTGTTTCCTGATCTGACGCCCCGAGAGGTGCAGAGTTATCGAACACGCTGGGCGCAGCAGTTCAAGGGGCGGAAAGGCGGCGGGGATAGGAAACCGGGTCGGTGCAAACGGCGGAAGGCGAGATTGCAGCCAGAGGCATGTCGGCTGCATGATGCGGGACTGAGCTGCCGGGAAATCCGAGACCGGCTGAGGGATATGTCGCCGGACGGTTGCGGCATATCGCACACCACAGTTGCGAACTGGCTGAAAGAGTGCGGTTGAGGGTGTAAAGTTTTTCCTCGCGGCCCAAGTCGCATGTTGTACCGAAACACTGTAAATCAAGGGGTTTCCCAGCAATGCACGCGCTCGTACAACGCTGCATCACCGGTAGGCACAACACCTTTACAGCTACCGGCGACACCTACCGAAAACCTGCTCACCCCTGCCAGACCCCATCCTGGCTATGTGTCCTTAATACTGTGCTTTGTTGAAGTTCGAAATAACCTTGTACTTGATGTACTCGTTAGTGGCTTCAATGACTTCAATCCGGGCTCCCTTGTACCCAATGGTCTTTGACTGCGATAGGTCATACTCCACTTCATTGTTGAAAGCAGGTCTCGCCCGACTACCTGAGAACTCTCGGTACCCGATGTTGATCTTGTCCCCCACCTTTCCACTGTAAATAAGAGTCTGCTGGAAGTCAGCGGCACCTGTCACCGGATATTTCTTCCTCTCATAGTCTGCCTTAGCCGTGCAGTCTTCCCCCCCCTTTACCGCCACAGCACAGAGTCTGCCATCCCGCCTATCTACACGCAGTGCACAAACCGGTACCGCGGCCGCAGCTACGACTATCTGTCCTGAATCTGAACCACCGGCCGTACGATAGAACTCCGATGTGGCATCCTCTCCCACCTTTAGATAGTACCCTCGCATGATCATGACTTCTCCTATTATTCCTACTCTCACGTCCTGCCGCAGATAGATTGCATCGTGTTCCGTGTACTGCCCCTGTCGAACCAGATTGTCCCCTACATACGCAGTCACAACAGTATTCAATGGCGGCTCACTTGTTTCTGTCGGCTGTGGGGAGTAATTGTATCTCACCAAAACAGAAGCACACCCACACAGAAGCATTAAAGCCGCCACCAACAGAACAGACAATCTTGCCATGTGCATGAATCTCTCCTTCCCAGTGTTCGATTTCTGTTATCGAGTCTCCAATCACAACACGAGCCGCTAGTGCCACATAATCCCACTCTCGGAATGGGACCGCAAGAAAATTCGGGCGACAAGCGCGGGACCCCTGCTGGGATAGGAGTTGGGGGAAATAATCGTTTGTCGGGGCTGACAGGGGCCTTGTCACGTGCGACACGGGGCTGTATTGGGCAGCGTGATTGCACAGTTATGTGTGTGGATAGCAGGTGGGGGGATGGAATGACAAAGGCCGCAACACTGCGGCCTTTGTGTACTGTGGTGAGTTTAAGCGATCACGTATCCATCGTCGGTCTTCTTGACCTTCCCCGCCTTGATGAGGTCGCCGAGGTGATTGTAATAGTTATGACCCACCTTCTCCCTGATTTGCTTCATCGTGACAGGCTCCTTGCCCAGCATCGCATTTACCTTCGCCGCCTTACTGCCCACCCGGCTGCCAAACGCATCCAGCTTCGCGGCTGCCTTCTGCTTCCCGGTGCCCGCCGTCGTGTTCTTCTTCGCTGCCATTGCTTTACTCCTTGAAAGAGGTTTCATCGTACGTGCCGAACTGCAATCGGCTACTGACAGCGACTCTAACGGTGTGCCGCCGGGAGGTCCGAGCAGGAACTCGCGAGAACAGAACATTTTCTTCCCGCAACATCGCTATTGAGTTTGTCAGACATCGGACAATTGGATGAGATGCCCCGAAACCCGCCGAGACGCGGGTGGACCCCTGTGGCAGTAGGGTCCCCGGCAGAAGATCGATTGTCGCGTGGGACAGCGGCCTTGTCGCGCGCGACAAAGAGCAGACAAAACCCAATGAGCGACATACTGCTGGATGGGCTTGTGTCCGGAGACGTCATTTGCTATACTGATACTGTGTGTTGGCAGGCTGGACGTTAGGAGGCAGGAGAAACCGTGAAGAGGCCCGTACCCAAAGATTTCGGCATGACCGCTAATGAGAAGGGAGAAGGACATGAGAATGGCACTACTGTCCACGATGATGGCGTTAGTGCTTGTTGGCTGTAGTGACAAACCGACAGCACCAGTCGCGAGTCGCCCTGAGTCTGCTCCGGCTGCCGAGAAACAGGAACAGCAAGAGGATAACCAAGTATCTGTTTCCTCAACCGTCTCACAGAAAGAAGAAACGCCGACCATAGTCACGACACCTCCGGAGCAGGCTCCGCCAACCCCGCCTCAACCCGAACTGGACAAATGGGCTGGATTTAGAGGGTTGCCGTGGGGAACAAATATCGCAGACATGAAGGATATGGTCTTGACCACCGAAGACGCCAGGAACCAATTCTATGCACGTATGAATGATAAGCTATCTATTGGCGATGCCCAACTAATGAGCTTGTCCTATGTCTGTTATCAGGGTCGTCTGTGCGGCATCTGGGTTGAATTAGAAGGATCATCGAATTATGGGTATTTGAAGGATGCTTTGTTTGCTCGTTATGGCACGGGGGTTCAACGAAATGCGTTTATCGAGGATTGGGCCTGGGGTGGACCTAGGCGTTTAGCTAGTGGTCCCGAAGACGTTTTGATGGTTTTGACATACAAAGAGATCAGTGAAGTAGGCCTCCTATTGATGAGCTACATACCAATGTACAACGAGAAGAAAAGTGCTGATGCAGAAAGGGCGAAAGCAGCAGATAAGGACTTCTGAGTGCAAGAGGCAATAGGAAGGACCGGCAGTGGTACGAGACGGCTATGATTGGAAGGGAGAAAGACATGAACGTGGAAGAGAGGAGAATGACGATGAGGCATATGGCGATGCTTGTATGCGTGATGGTTTGTGTGGCAGGAGGTATGGGCTCACAACCACGCAAAGAATTGGCAGAAGAAGCGATTACCTTATCCGGCCAACGTGTCATGCTCTATAAAGATGGTTCATGGGAATACAAAAGAACGAAGGACCCCAACGAGGTCCTTTTCCGTGGCGTCCCCTGGGGAGCAACAGCGGACGAAGTCAGACGGCAGATCAAAGAAAAGCCTCTTTTTGACGGGGAGGCCTTAGTCGCCTTTGCAGACACAGTGGGTAGCCTGAAGGCTCATTGTGTTTTCAAGCTGGTCGGAGGACGCTTTGTTCGCGGTCAGTACCAGTTTGCAGAGGAGCATGTAAGTAGTAACCTTTTTTTCGAGGACTTCGATCAGATAGATGCCCTGTTGTCCAAGAAGTACGGTAAACCCGCCACAACTGAAAAAGTGTGGAAGGAGGATCTTTTCAAAGATCGCCCCGATAAGTGGGGTAGGGCGGTCGAGGCTGGCCACTTAATGGTTCATTCGCAATGGAGAGCAGGGCAAGTTACGATCACACACCTGTTGCACGGCGATAACTTCAAAGTAACGCACCGGATGGAGTATAAACGAGATGATATGGAAACCTTGGAGCATTCGATTCGCGAGCAGGAAGATCAAAAGAAGCTCTAATCTGATCGTAGCCACAACAGAGGCCCACCTGACCAGGTAGTTTCCCCGCTAAGCACGTACCCGTCCGCAGCACCTCTACCCTCCTGCCACCGAGAACAATCTCGCCTCACGTTATCCACAAGCTCAGAAGCATCTCCGGGCCTCTGGACCCCTACCGGGAGGGGTCGAATTGCAGATTCAAAACGAGAGGGGCGGTGTAGAGGGTCGCCAGAAATTTGCGTCTGAATTTTTTTGAGAACCTGTGGGGGGACAGGGGCGGCAGATTTCAGCATGACGGGCCCGGCAAGGACGCTTGGGCTGGAACGCAAAGCGTAGAGGGCCGTCATAAAGCCGGGTAGCCTCTCCACTCGTCCACCCCCCCCCGCGCAGCACATCCTAAAAATATTTCGCGTGGCAGCCAACCATAAGTTCAGCCCCCATTGGAACTTACATCAGGCATATGTCACGACCCCCTTGTTTGTTGTCCGAAAAATGGTCGGAGCCGCAAAATAGGCCTAAAACCGTCACGATAATAATGGGTATGTGAAAGCCAGTGCGTGACGATGACGCCTCTGCACTGCCAGAGCTACGCGTGGTGCTCGAGCCGGACTTGCCACAGGGTTAGACTGTGGTCACGCCAGCGATAGCACCGCTCTACGCGTGTAAAACATAAGGGTCATAGCTTTTGCTTACGTGAGTCCCTTGTTTTCGGGGGGTTATAAAAATCTCAGCACATAATTACTATATTGTGCCGACTTTCTATTGCTACAGAACAAACATAGCCGTATAATATACCGTGTATACTATGTAGGGTACTGAGTTTAGCGCACAGGAGAACACAGATGAGTGTTGATAGAGCCAAGTACATGGGTAAGGACGAAGTCAGAAAGCTGCGAACGATGACAGAGGCCAGAGCCATAACCGACCTCCGATATGGTCGCGTCAACGGCGTGTTGGCGTGGGCGGTCGTGGACTTGGCGATGTCAACGGGCCTACGGGTCAGCGAACTCGTCGCCCTGAAAGTGCAGGACGTTGATTTGCGGATGGGGGCCTTGAGGGTCGTCCGCTTAAAGAAGAGGGCGAGGGACGTGGAGACAGTGGCTATCGACGGCAAACAGTGCGTGCAGCATTTGCGGGCCTATCTGCAATGGCGTGCTGATAGGCTCAAGGGTATGGACAAGGCGAACCACAAGGGACTGACGGATGCAGATGGGCCTTTGTTCGTAGGCCAGAGGGGGCCGCTGACAAACCGAGGCGCACAGCAGGCATGGAAGAGGGCTGTTGCTCTTGCGGGCCTACGGGACGACCTGTCAATCCACAGCGCGAGGCACACGCTGGCTACGCATTTGCTCAGGAAGTGCGGCAACCTCCGGCTCGTACAGAAACAGTTGGGCCATGCCAGTCCAGTGACGACAGCCAATATGTACGCCGATGTCGCCTTCGAGGACATGCAGGGGCGCTGGCTGGACTGTACGACGACGAGGATAGTGCAGGCGATGGAGGGCAGGGGTGAAAACAAGAACCGAAATCGCAGATTGCAGGAAGGTCGGGGCGGAGCAGCAAGGCACCGCACATTTTTGTCAGAGTTTTTCAGGGAATCTTTTGGCGAGAACGGATACGAGAATCCGCCTTTAATGCCATCCAGAGAGTAGGGGGAAAGTTGAGTACATGGTCATGCATGGTCTTTCAACTCAGGAGCCATTAAGAAGCGGGAAATGTCACTGTCTTCTGCACCCAGGCGACAGGAAACCAATATATCTACAAAACTGCGTGTGGGTCCCACAGCAGTGAGCAAGATAGTGCAATTAGGTTGGGGCGGCAAGCGGCTTGGGATTGATCCCCTGAGCCGGATTGCTCCGCTTGACCGGCAATCATGCCGCCCCCTACTCTTGAACGGTCAAGCAGAAAGGTCAGGCGTATGGCCAAGCAGCAGGGGCAGGCAGCAGCACCATGCAGATTCGGTGCGTTGCGGCGAGTATCTACCGAGGGGCAGGACAAGAAGGGCGAGAGCCTACATGTCCAGAAGGAGCAGATCGAAGGAGCCGTTGAATTGCTTGGCGGACAGATCATCGAATGGTATGGCGGGCAGGAGCACGCGACCGCAGGCTATGAAAAGAAGGAGATTGACCGGCTCTTGGCTGACGCAGGCAGAGGGCGGTTCGATGCCGTCATCGTAGACAAGGGTGACCGATGGAGCCGAGACAACGCCAAATCACATCAAGGTCTGGACCTGTTTGTTGAGCATGGCATCAAGTTCTTCATCGGTGCCACGGAATACGATCTAAACTGCCCTGAACACCGGCTGTTTATCGACATGGGCACGGTGTTTGGGGCATTTCAGGCTCGCAGCCAAAAACAGAGGTCGCTTGCCTCTCGCATCAAGAGAGCGAAGCGTGGATGCTCCGCGTGCGGCAAGCGGCCTTGGGGGCGGACGTGGAACAAGGAAACGGAGCAATGGGGAATTGACAACGACAAGCAGGCGATCATCGCGGGCATAGCAAAGCGGTACCTTGCTGGCGAGTCGATGCAGGCATTGGCGGATGAACTGGGGGTGAACAACGCCAGCTTGTGGAAGACGCTGACTCAGCGGTGTGGCGATGGATGGGTCCAGACCTTCCGACCGGTAAACAGGCCGCCTGAAGTCGTAGTGACGCAAATCCCCCGCCTGCTTCCAGAGGCAACCATACAGGCGATCAGGCAAAAGACACAAGCCAACAAGACTTATACACATGGCCATAGCAAGCACACCTATTTGTTGTCGCGGATGATCTTCTGCGAGCACTGTGGGTATGCCATGTTCGGCCAGACCAACCACCGCAAGCATGAACAGCGATACTATCGGCACGCCCATACAAGACGTGTAAAGGCATGCGACCAGCCTAACAAGACGTGGATTCCGGCAGACGAGGTTGAGGAACTGGTGATACTCCATCTGTTCGGGACCTTCGGCAATCCGCTCGCCATCCAACGTGCGATCTCGGCGGCATCCGGCGATGTTGAAAAGGTCAAAGCCTACAGACAGAAACTTAACCGCATCGACGCTGAGTTGAAGAAGATCGAGGAAGGCAAGGAGGCGCTTGGCCGTCGCGTTCTCAAGGGCACCTTGGATGAGGCTATGGCTGACAAGCTTCTGTTAGAAACGAAGGACCGCGAACAACGGCTGCACGAGGAGCAAATCACCCTAACAGACTATCTCGGCACCCTGCCGAGCCCGCAACGGGTCGAGGCGGCATCCAAGAAGGTTGCCACCGAGTTCCAACGCCTCATGGCCCGGATAAGCACCGGGAAGCGGCTGGCCGCACACAAGCCCCTCAGCAAAATGACCTATGAGGAGCGGCGGGCATTGGTCGAGACCGTGTTCAGCGGCAAGATGGCCGACGGCGAGCGGATGGGCGTCTATATCCGGTGGGATGGGGAAGGAAACTGGACGTTCAGCATACATGGCCACCTGATTGAGGAATCTGGTCTGATCCGGTGGGGCGAAAAGCTGAAATCCGCTATGGCAGAAGACTACGAGCACGGTGCTGGCTGGCCCCTGCCGAAGCAGAAGGAGCTTGTCAGTGCAGTAACTAAATCTGCTTGTGATTGCACAGCACAAAGCCCTCCTTGATCCCGCTTTCCTGCAGGCACTGCTGCACCTGCGGCGTGATATTGACGAATTCCCGTCTCTGCTGGATATCGAACCACAGCTCTTTCCTGTAACTCTTCACGATTGACCTTTCCTGCACACGCTGAGTAACGAAACGAGACTTCGCATTGCTGTGGGATTGTAGCATCTTTGGCCTGGAGGTGAAATGGGCCGGGTAAATGAAAACCCATCCTCCTGGCGAGCGTAGGAATCTCTGAGCGTAGAAGCGTGGGATTGTAAAACGCATCAACGCACTAATGCCTCCACGCTTCTACGCTCCATTGCGAGTGAGTGGTCTCACGATCTCTAAGGGGTAACAGACCATGGAAAAGAGGACAATATTCTGGGATGCCGACACGCAGTATGACTTCATGATGCCGGACGGCAAGCTCTACATGGAAGGGGCCGACCAGATCATCCCCGCGGTCAGCGACGTTCGCGCGATGGCGCTCGACCACGGCTGCTCCATCATCGCCTCACAGGACTGGCACAGCATGACCAATCCGGAAATCTCCGAAACTCCTGATTTCGAGAAGACATTTCCGCCGCACTGCATGGCCGGCACGCCTGGAGCGGCAAGGGTGGGCTATCTGGGCACGTTGCCCATCGACTACGTCGGTCTGGAGCCGAGAAATCCCGGCGAGTTGGAGGAGTTGGTGCAGCCGGATCAGTTTCACGTTGTGATCCGCAAGGAGGCAATCAGCGCCTTTTCCAGCCCAAACACGATCCGGCTCCTTGAGGCGGCCAACCCGGGACGGGTCATTGTGTTTGGGGTCGCGCTCGATGTCTGCGTCGAAGACACTTTGAGAAAGCTGGCGCGATGGCCCGGCGTCGAACTATTGGTGGTAAGAGACGCCACGAAAGGCATGGGCATCAGGCCGGACGAACAGGTGCTCGACGACCTGCAGAGCCTGGGAGTGGACGTCGTCGAATCGAGTCAGTTGCGAGAGATGGTGCCATGTGGCTGATCAAAACGACGCCCGCGCTGTTTACAGACCTCTACGAGTTGACAATGGCGCAGGCCTACTTCCGCAAGGCCATGAATGAGACCGCGTACTTCGAGGTCTTCGTCCGGCACCTTCCCGAGCATTGGGGATTCTTCGTCATGGCCGGCCTGCCGGAGGTGGAGAGCTATCTGCGAGAGTTCCGCTTCGGCGCCGAGGACATCGACTACCTGCGCTCCACGGAGATATTCGCAAGCGACTTCCTGGAATACCTCTCGGCTCTCGAGCTGGATGTGAACGTCCGGGCTCTGCCGGAGGGCACGGTCTTCTTCGCGAACGAGCCGATCATGGAGGTGAGCGGTCCCATCCTTCACGCGCAACTGCTTGAAACCTACATCCTGAACATCCTGGGCTTCTCCATCATCGAGGCGGCATTGGGCGCCAGGCTCATGCTTGCCGCCAGGGGTCTGCCCGTGATCGATTTCGGGTTACGTCGCTGCCAGGGCCCGATCTCTGCAATTCGGGCCGCCCGCGGCGGCCAGATCGCAGGATTCTCCGCCACGAGCAACCTCTTTGCCGCCAGGCTCCTCTCGATGCCTCCGTCCGGCACGATGGCACACTCGTTCATCGAGGCGCACGAATCCGAGGAACAGGCCTTCCGCGACTTCGCCGGGATCTACGGCGAAAGGACCATCCTGTTAGTCGATACCTACGACAGCCACGAAGGAATCATGACCGCCGCCCGCGTGGCCAGGGACTTCGCCGGCAGAGGCATCAAGATACGCGGTATCCGGCTTGACAGCGGGGACTTGCTCGACCTGAGCAAATTCGCCCGAGAGCGCTTCAAAAAGGAGGGATTGGAGTCCCTGAAGATCTTCGCCAGCGGCGACCTCGACGAATTCCGGATCGCCGACCTGCTGGCCGCCGGCGCTGAGATCGACGGCTTCGGGGTCGGAACGCGCTTCACCGTCTCCCAGCACGCCCCCGCTATCGGCATCGTGTACAAGATCGCCCAGTATGGCGACAGGCCACTGCACAAGACTTCGCCCGACAAAGCCACCCTCCCCGGCCGCAAGACCGTCACGCGAATCGGCGACAGAGTCTACGAAAAAGATGTCGTCTTCCCTTTTCGAGCAAACGCCGACGACCTGCTGAGACCCTTCGAATCCGCCGAGCCGACGCCTGTGATCGAGCAGCGACTCGCGAACGAACTGGCCCATCTGCCCGACGCGGTAAAAGCCGTCCGGAATCCCTCGGCCTATCCGGTGGAATTCGCATAGACTGTCGGCTGCGACTGTCCGGAACCGCGTGACAAACCCCATTCTATTCTTGACATCGTGCGCCCGTGCGATACGATTTCCCTGAGTGTGCCGCGTTGCAGAAATCTGTCACAGGTCTTAGGAGATGCCCAATGCTGGACAAGAAAGCTGACTTGGCGGGTCCTGGAATCGGCGACTACGCCGAACTCGAAAACATCCTCCCTCACGACTACCGCTCGCTCCTGTCGCCCAGGGAGACGCAGATTGCCACCTACGCCGTCAAGGACTACATCGAACAGAACCTGTGCAAGGCGCTGAATCTCATTCGTGTCACCGTCCCGCTGATCGTGGACATCAGCAGCGGCGTCAATGACTACCTCGACCGCGACGGCTCGCGGACGCCCGTCCGGTTCCACATCACCAACGACCGCGGCAAGAATCCCGTCGACGCCGAGGTCGTCCAGGCCGCCACAAAGTGGAAACGCATGGCCCTGAGGCAGTTCGGCATGCAACCCGGCGAGGGCCTGCTCACGGACATGCGGGCCGTCCGCAAGGACTACTTTCTCGACCACGACCACAGCGCCTACGTGGACCAGTGGGACTGGGAGCTGGCCATCACGAAGGACCAGCGCAATCTCACGTTCCTCAAAGAGGTCGTGCGAAAGATCTGGAAGGTGATCAAGGGCGCGGAAACGCACGTCCAGCAGCTCTTCCCGCAGTTGAAGACAGACAAATACCCGGACCTGCCGGAGGAGCTCACATTCCTGCACGCGGAAGAGATCCTCGACAAGTACCCCGACCTGCCCCGCAAGCAGCGGGAGACGAAGATCGTCCAGGAATTCCCGGCCGTATTCATTATCGGCATCGGCTGGGTGCTCCGCGACGGCTATCCTCACGAGATGCGTGCCGCCGACTACGACGATTGGGTCACGGAGACAACCCGCAATGACGGCCAAATGCTGCACGGGCTCAATGGCGACATTCTCGTCTGGAACCCGGTGACAAAGCGCCGGCACGAGCTCACCTCCATGGGTATCCGTGTCACCGCCGACTCCCTCAAGAAGCAACTGGAGATCTGCAAGCAATTGGATTTCCTGAAGCTCCCCTATCACCAGGCGATCCTCAACGACCACATTCCGCTGAGCATCGGCGGCGGCATCGGCCAGTCTCGCACCTTCATGTCGATTCTCAAGAAGGCCCATCTCGGCGAAGTCAGCGCAACAGTCTGGCCCAAAGTCCTCAAGGACATGTGCCGGAAGAAGAACATTCACGTGATCGAATAGGCCGCCGAGTAATCAGGCGAGCAGCTTCCTATAGACTTCCTCGATGGCATCGACCATGGTGTCGGGGGCGAATTTGGTTTTGACGGATTCGCGGGCGGTGTGGCCGAGCTTCTCACGCAGGGCTTTGTCCTGGATCAACTCGGCGCAGGCATCGATGAGCTGGTTGACATCCTTCGGCTCGACGAGTCTGCCGGTGTTGTCGTTGACCACCTCGCAGGCGCCGTCGACGTCGAAGGAGATGGCGGGCCGGCCGCAGAGCATCGCCTGCGGCAGCGTGCGGGCCAGGCCCTCGCGAAGCGAACAGTGCACGAGGATGTCGGAAGACTGGATCGCCAGCGGAATCTGGTCGGGCGGCATCAGGCCCGTGAAGCGAAAGCGCTCCGTCAGCCCGAGATTGCGGATCTGCTCCTTGTAGTCATCCGCTCGATTGCCGTCGCCGACGAACAGCCAGATCACGTTGCCGAAACGCTTGGAGAGCCGCCGGGCCGACTCGATGACGTACTCGTGGCCCTTGAGCTCGAACAGGCGCGCGATCGTCACCAGGACGATGGCGTCCTCAGGGATGCCGTGCTTGTGACGAAATCCCTTTCGCTTCTCCTCCGGAATGGGGGCGAGGAACAGCTCCTCGTCGATGGCGGAATACGCGGTGACGTAGGGTTTGTCCACACCGATGCCTTCGGCCTTGTTCTGCTCCGTCATCGCGTCAGCGACGCTGATGAAGTAGTCGGTTCGCTTGCCGGCGGCCTTCTCAACGGCGATGTAGAGGCGATTGACCCAGGGCCCCTGATAGGGATGGAAGGACAGCCCATGCAGGGTATGCACGACGCCCGGGCGATCCGGCGCCCACTGGCCTTTGAGCGACCAGGCGGCATATCGGCCGAGAATGCCGGCCTTGGCGCTGTGCGTGTGTACGATGTCCGGCTTGAGCTCGCGCAACAATTCCTTGAGCCGGCCGTAGCAGACGTAGTCCTTCGCGGGATTGATGGCGCGGCACATCTCGTCAACCACGACGGTCTGGTACTTCTGGCCCTTGGTCTGATCGAAAAGCTGGCCCTCAGGACCGATGGCCGGGCCGGTGATCAGCGTGACCTCATGACCGCGCTCGGCCAGGAGCTTGCATGTGATCAGTGTATTTTCCTGGGCCCCGCCCAGGATCAGTCGCGTTATGATGTGGACGATTTTCATGGATTATGGACCTATAGGACAAATGGGACCCATAGGACCTATCAGACCCAGGGCCTTGGCACAAATCGTAAATCGTAAATCGTAAATCGTCAATCTCCAATGCCCCAGGGTCGCAGGACCCGGCGAAGGGCTTCTGGGCCCTGTATGGCAGCGAGGAAGATGCCATAGTTGGTGTAGGGCACGCCGGTGGAGTCGAGATCGCGGAGGCGGGCGAGCAGCTTCTGGGGGCTGATCATGCAGCCGCCGCAGTGGATGACGAGCTTGTAGGAGGCAAGCCGATCATTCTCCTGGAATTCGCGGCCGAAGTTGTGCTCGATGGCCACGCCGGGCCAGCGACGCTGAATGTAGTTCGGAATCTGCACCGTGCCGATATCTTCGGCGATCCGCGAATGGTTGCACGCCTCCGTGATCAGAACTTTGTCGCCGGCCTTGAGCGTATCGAGGGCCCTGATCCCCTCGGCAAAGGCGGCGAGCCGGCCGCGGCTGCCATAGTTGATCATCATGATGGAGAACGTGGTCAGCATCATGTCCTCCGGCGTCCACGTGTACATCAGGTCCATCGCCTGCGAATCGGTAATGATCGCCTTGGGCCGCCGGCCGAACTGAGCCAGGAAGATATCGAATCGTCGGCGCTCGCCCGAGTCGCCGCTACGGGCCTTGCCCAGGTCCATCCTGTATGAGACGGGATACGCCCACCGGCGGCAGATGTACTCCTCCGCCATCGCCTGCGGCCGCAGGTATCTGCCCGGCGGAGTCTCTGCGTCCATCGGAATATTCAGCACGTAAAACTCGTCCGGCTGCACGAACGGCAGCAACTCCATCTTGAAGTTCTTCGAGACGAGATTGGCGAGTATGAAATCGAGCAGCGGCTGGCGATAGCTTGCATCGACGGCGGCAAGGCTGATCTTCTTATGAAATCGCAGCAGCGGGATGCGCTGCTCGACAAGCGAAATTCGCTGCCCGCTCGACGGCGTGAACAGGTTATAGATCACCAGGATTTGCTTATCCAGCTCGCGGGCGTTTGCAAGGATCTCACTCTCTGCTGCGAAGTCCTGCGTGTCCGGGTCGATGACCAGCAGGACAAGGTCGCACTCCTTCAGATCAGCAAGAACCTTCGCCCGCTTCTTCTGTCCCAGGCCGCTGCCTTCATCGAGTCCGGCGGTATCGAACAGCTTGACCGGTCCCATGCCGTGGATTTCCTGCAGGGCGATCTTCGTATCCGCCGTCGTCCCCGGCGTCGGATCGACAATGGACGTCTCCTGCTGCGTCAGCAGATTCATAATGCTGCTCTTGCCGCAGTTCATCTTGCCGAAGATGCCAATATGATCCCGTTCAACCAGCACGTGTACTATTCTCCTTCAACCACAGATCATTGGGCTCCGGGTGGCAGCGTCAAGACCGAAGGTCTTGGCAATGGCTGCACCGCACCCCAGGAAGACCATCGCCAAGCTGCGCTTGACGCTGCCACCCGGATGCGTGCCCGACCGGTCGGCATCAGTATTTGATCCACATCAGGCACAGGCCGTTGGGGGGAGCGATGGGACCGGCGGCTCGACGGTCCCGGGCTTCCAGGATTTCCGGAATCTTGTCGGGCTTCCAGCGGCCGACGCCGACTTCCACGAGCGTGCCGACGATGTTGCGGACCATGTTATAGAGGAAGCCGTCGCCCTCGGCGTGGACGTATATCCAGCGTCCATCATCCGCCGGCTGGGCCGTCACATCGCAACGGAAGACTGTACGAACAGAATCCTCCCTGTGATCGGCGGCAGCGGCAAACGATTTGAAATCCTTCCTACCCACCAGCAGCCCGGCGGCTTCATTCATCGCCGGCACATCAAGCTCGGCGGGCACATACCAGCAATGCCTGATGTGCAACACTGGGCGAACGGGGCCGGAGAAGATCGTGTAGCGGTACTGTTTGCTCGTGACGTCCCCGATAACGTCGAAGCCCATCGGGACCTCTTCCGCTTTGACAATGGCCATGTCCTCGGGCAGCCGGTCGGTGATTGCCTTGGCCAGGTTCTCTGTGGGGATGGGCGAATCGATCTGGATCAGGCCGACCTGGCCGAGGGCACTGACGCCCGCATCGGTGCGGCTGGCTCCGCAGATTCTGGCCCTCGGACCCAGCAGGCTGCGCAGCGCATCCCTCAGCACCTCCTGGACGGTCCGACAGTCCGGCTGGATTTGCCAGCCGTGATAATCGCTGCCGTCGTACGCGATCGTCAGTTTGACATTGCGAAGAGCCATTCCACGAAACCTGCAAATAACAGAGCCGCTCAGGATGATACGCTGAGCGGCTCCAAAGTACAAACCTATGACGCAAGGATTTGCGTCGCACGCGGCCCGCCTACAACAGCTCGGCGATCTGGATCGCGTTCAGGGCGGCGCCCTTGCGCAACTGGTCGCCGGAGACCCAGAGGTTGATTCCGCGATTGTTCGGCAGAGACTCGTCCTGGCGAATTCGCCCGACGAAGACGTCGTCCTTGCCGGTGGCGTCGATCGGCATCGGGAAGCGGTTGTGCTCACGGTCGTCGAGGACCGTGACGCCCGGCGCCTTCTTGAGGATCTCGCGGACCTGGTCCGGCGTAATCGGGTTCGTGAATTCGAGGTTGATGCTCTCGCAATGCGCCCGCATCACGGCGATACGAACGCAGGTCGCCGTGATCGCGATCTCCGGGCAATCGAAAATCTTGCGAGTCTCTTTCACCAGCTTCGTCTCTTCCTCGTTGTACCCGTTGGGGCCCAGCGCGGAGTTGTGACTGAAGCAGTTGAACGCGATCTGGTGCGGGAACACATTCTTGGTCGGCGGCTTTCCGGCGAGGATCTCGCGGCTCTGGCTTTCGAGCTCCAGCATCGCGGACATACCGGCCCCGCTGGCCGCCTGGTACGTGCTCACGACCATCCTCTTGACCGGATTGATCTTGTGCAGCGGCCAGATCGGCACGATGCCGATGATCGTGGAGCAGTTGGGGTTGGCGATGATCCCCTTGTGCTCCTTGATCTTCTGCGGGTTGATCTCGGGGATGACGAGCGGGACCTGGGGGTCCATGCGGAACGCCGAGGAATTATCCACGACGACCGCCCCGGCCTTCACCGCCGCCGATGCGAACTCGCGGCTCCGCGATGCGCCAGCGCTGAACAGAGCGATATCGATGCCCTTGAAGCTGTCCTGCGCCAGCTCCTCGATCGTATATTCCTTGCCCTTGAAGGGGACCTTCTTTCCCGCAGACCGGCTGCTCGCCAGCACTCGCAGCGTCTTGAACGGGAACTTCCGTTCTTCGAGAATGGATAAGAATTCCTGACCGACCGCGCCGGTCACTCCCACAACTGCTACATTCGGTGCCATATCCAGTGACTCCTCACAACACCCGGCGAAATGCAGGTGCAACCAAACCGATGGCTGCCGTGCAGGGATTTTGCCGCCGGAACTTATAGAATCCCGCAGAATAGCGGTTTTATCGGCAAAATGCAAGAGCTGTTCGCTAATAACTGTTATTTAATTTTCCGCTGCCAGTGCCGGCTGGGGGAGGTGTCGCTGCCACCAGGCGGCCAGGAGGGAGGCCGTGATGATGCAGATGAATACAAAGATCGCGGCGGGCATGGCGGCCCTGTCGCTGAAATGCTCCGATGCCAGGACCGCCCCGAGGCCGGCGTTCTGCATGCCGCCTTCAATTGCCAGGGACCGTCTCTGCGCCACATTCATGCGAGAGACCCATGCGATCAGATAACCGCCGACCAGCCCGATGACGTTCATGAGCACACCGATCGCCAGAAGCATCCCGGTCACGCCCAGCAGGCTGTCCCTGTTGGCGGCAATCGTGCGAGAACAGACCAGCACGATGAACGTCACCGAAATCGCCGGGAAAACTGCGGAGATCTTCTCCACCTTCGTGGCGAAGAAGTGCCGTACCGCGAACCCGACCAATAGCGGCACGATCACCAGCAATACCACCTCAATCAGCATGTCGAGGACCGGCACTTCAAGTACCGATCTCGCAAGGAGGTACGTCAGGCCGGGAGTCGCCAGTGGAGCGATCAGGGTCGAGACGGTCGTGAGAGAGACCGAATAGGCAAGATCCGCCTTGGCAATGTAGCTGACGACGCTGCTCGACATAGCGCCGGGGGCAGAGGCCGTCAGAATCAGGCCGACGGTGATCTGCGGATCGAGGTTAAAGGCAGTAGCGATAGCGTAGGCCGTCAAAGGCATCAGGCTGTACTGCGTGATGGTGCCGATCAGAACGATAGCCGGACGCTGGATGATTCGCCGGAAATCCTCCGCCTGCAGGACGGCGCCGATGCCGAACATCGTCAAGGCAAACACAGCGTTCACCGAGCGGCGATCCAGGGAGGCCAACGGCCCCGGCCAGAAATACGCCGCAAGACCCCCAAGCACCACCCACAGGGCAAACCACCGCGTGTAAAAAGCCAACAAGCTGTTCAACATCCCCGCGAGTATATCGGCCGGGCCCTGCGCCGCAATGGTTCTCTACCTACCGCAGCGCTCAACCTCTGACACAATGCGAAAAGCCGTTGACAACAACACGCCGTGGCTGTTACAGTAATCTTGTTTTACACGGCAGGGATTCACGAGCAGACCAGACTTTCATCACGAAGGACATAGAACGCCGGGGAACCGAAGGAGGCATCGGCATGAAGACATCGCTGCAAGTGCTGATTTGTGGGTTGTTGCTTGTCTGGTCCGGTTCTCTGAGGGCACAACTGGTGATATGGGTGCCACTCGAGTTTGACTACGGCAATTCCACATCTTCAGGCAAGATAACCGCAAAGGTCTCTGAAGCTTCGAAGACGGATGAGAAGGCGGAAGAGTGGGCATCTATTGAGACGGGCTTGGTGGCAAGAGAAGTGCAGGCTAACGGCCACTATCTCAATTCCGCCAAGGCTACCCTCGGGACTGATCTGTGCATGCCATGCTTCTCTGGGGGGGAATTGTTCAGGTGGGGGGTCGCTCTGCAGGGTCGTGCCGAGCAGCTCCATGATCAGGAGGGCAGTTTCTCATGCACTGTGGACGGGACTTGGACGCTCCACTGGGAGCTCACTCCCTTTCACCCACTACTGCGGGGCCAGCGGATCACTGTCTTGTTTGCCCTCCCGTACAAGATCGTACCCCTTCCCGAGGGTTTGGAGGAGTGCGCGAACGCGAGTTCCGAGGTCACATTCACGGTGACATTGACTATCGGCAAGAATGCGTTCGCATACGAGCTTAACTACTCCGCCTGCCCACCCAGGCTACGTGTGAACCGTCCCAATCCCCTTGAGATCACGGTGGTGGATGCCAAATTCGGTGATACTGTTACGCTGTCCGTGGGTATCGACGCAGACGCAAACGGCAAGACGAGTGAGTCCGAAGAGTACAGCAGCTACATGGGCCCTCCTATCCAGATGTCTCTCTACTTGGGGGCTTACTATGATCCATTCACGACCATTCCGCGGTGCGATCCCAATGCCTACCTTGTGGCGCCCTGCCTCAATGGGTCGTGGCACCCCATCGACTTCCCCTCGTGTGACTGTCCTTCTGCGTGCCCGCCCGGCAAGCTGGGGGAAACCATCGAAGCCGATTCGGGTGAACAGATGGAAGTTTGGTGGGTCGCCGAACCATTCCCGCACTACGAATTGCGATACTATCCGACAGG
The DNA here is from genome assembly GCA_963708075.1 of Sedimentisphaerales bacterium. Taxonomy (GTDB): domain Bacteria; phylum Planctomycetota; class Phycisphaerae; order Sedimentisphaerales; family Anaerobacaceae; genus PLanc-01. Next base: position 5,711,946 of record OY970194.1, on the reverse strand, counting down.
CGACCCGGTGGGGTACCCGATCAGTGAGGCGGTCTTCGGAGAGGGATGCAACTATGCAGAGTACTACGCCCCCGACGATAATAATAACGGCAAACCCGACCGCTTCTGTCTGACGACGTGGCACAACTGGGACTTCGGCCAGGACCACGGCGTCCCAAGGTATCTCGACCATTGGCTGGAAAGATATGACGTGCTGACGAATCGGTTCTCGGTGATCCAGTTCCTTCACGAGTATCCACCGGGGTGCACAGCTCCCGTTGAAGCCTCAACATGTTGGTGCGACCTGACACAACTGAAGAAAGAGTGTCTCCCCACGTCCGCCGGAATCCTCAGCGTGACACCCCTTATCACAGGCCTGGCTCTTGGAGACCAAATCGGACAACCACTCATCGACCAGCTCACGGCCCTGTCTCCGTCGATGCCTCTGAATCCGGGACAGACGACGATCATGGGTCACTTACCAGTCCGGCTCTGCGACATGGACTGGGATGGAGACTGCGACGTGGAGGATATCAAAGCCGTCGCCGAGGCGCTGGGCTCGTGCCGGCAGGATGCCAACTATCGTGCCCTGGCCGACATCGATGGAGACGGCTGCATCGGGACATGCGATTTGGTTTCCCTCTCTCGCGCGGCCCAGTCCATTCTGGATGCCGGTGGCCTCGTTAACCCTTCTAAACTCGCCTCTCTGACACGCGACTCGGACTTCGGACGGATCAACAAATGGTGGGAGGGCGCAGATATGAAAGGGTCAGGAGCAGTGGGATGGCCGAGCCTTCCCTTCTTCGCCGAGGAATGGCTTAACTATATTCCATAGTCGCTCAACCTCGCCGTTCTGACCGGCAGACGGCGGGGAAGTCCGACTACCTGCTCAGACTTCGTGTTCGGCGGGGTCTTCTACCGCGGCTTGGGCTTCCAGTTCATGGCGTTCGCGCCGCAGTTCCTGCAGGGCGATTTCGGTGCGCTTGTACTTGGTGACATCCAGGGCGATTTCGACGCCGCCGATGATGCCGCCCTTGCGATCTCGCACAGGCGCCGCCTGGACAAACCAGGTCCGGCCGTCGGGCGCGGATTTCTCGACCTCGATGCGATTGCCCGTCTCCATGGCCTGGGCGGCCGGGCAGGTGCCCCAGAGTTCATGCCACTCGACAGGCATCTCGTAGCAGAACCGCCCGATGACCTGCTCCCGCGTAAGACCTGCGGACTCACAAGCCGCCCGGTTCGCCCAGAGGATCGACGAATCCGCGTCGAGGTGGATGATATGCTCGGCCATGTTGTCGAGGATGGCCTCCTTCTCCCGCTCGGCCAACTGCACCGCCTGCTCGGCCAGCTTGCGAGCGGTCACATCGCGGATGCTCTCGCGGTGTCCGAGGGAATTGCCTTTCTCATCGTAGATGGGCTGCCAGGAGATCTCAGCCCAGAGGACCCGGCCTTCCTTGTGCTTGAGCCGGAACTGCTCGTTGCCCGTGCTGCCGCCGACGGCGGTGCGAAACGCCCGAATGATCTTCTCGCGGTCCGCTTCATAGACCAGCGGCCCGGGGTAATCGGGCATCGTGATGATCTCCTTGATGGAAAAGCCCGAGATGCGTGTGGCCGCCGGATTCGTCCACAGAACGCGGCCGGCGGGGCCGACCCAGATTTCCCAATCGTAAGTGTAATCGGCAATGGCACGGAAGCACTGCTCGCTCATGCGTGTAGCCAGTTCGCTCTGTTTGGTTCGGCCGACGTCTTCATAGATGGCCATGATTTGCCCGTTGGGGAGCTTGCAGATATAGTTGCGACGCCAGCCGGTGATGCGCCAGTCCTTGTACACGGAGATGGGATGCTCGACCGGCTCGCCCGTCCGCCAGACCCGTTGAAACGCCTCAAAAAGCCCGAACTCCCGCACGCTGGGAAACACCTCCAGCACGCTCTTGCCAAGCACTTCCTCCCTCTTGACTTGCTCGATTTCCTCGGCGGCCCGGTTGAAATCCACGAAGATGAAGTCGTTGCCGTCGTCCACCGCCTGGTACACGGCCACAGCCGTGCCGGCGTGGTCCAGAATCGCGTTGAGCTCCGCCCGCATCATCTCGGGCGGCTCACTCGGATGCGATTCCTGCGTCTGGTCTGATACTTCCGTGCTCACTCTATCCATACGTCATCCCCATGACGTGAAATCGCTTCGTTCTCGCACTGAACTTCCGCAGAATGGAATTCAGTCTCTCAACTACACCCCCAGAATCGGTTTCAGGTCTTATCGCCATCAGCCGACCTGTATCACGCCATTGTACAGCGCCGGCCGCCAAAGGCAAACTCCCCCATCACAGTTTTCCCCTGATATCGCCCGGCTCGCCGGCAGGAGGCAGGATTGTACCGGCCACCCTGTCTTATAGATACGAAGAATCACTCGCCTCAGGCCAAAAGAAAAGCCCTGCCATCGGGGCAGGGCTTGTTCGATAACAGCCGTAGGAAAGGACCTGATCTCAGGTCGCCATACGGACCCCGCGACGATGCGTGCGCCTCCGACGGTGGCGAACCACGATTCCGACGACCGGCAGGCCCCCGACGCCCAGCCAGGCGGCGCTCTCTTTCACGGTGGATTCCAGGTTCAGCGGCGTGTAGTCGGCGGGGATGTTCGGATCGAACACCGTCGAAGGAATATTCGGGTCATACTCCATGTCGTAGTCGTGACAAGTGATCCGGAGCTCTTTGAAGACCGTGAAAAGACCTCGGCCGGTCGTGACCTCCAGGTCGGCCGTCACGGGAAACGGCAGGTCCTCACTGATCCAGAACTGCCACCTGATGTCTTTGATCGGGAACAGGAACCGGTACTGGCCGGAGATGGGAAAGAGTCCCGTATCTCTCGTCTCAAACCCCGTCGCCTCATGCCCGTCGATCGTCGCCGTGCCCAAGTCCTTGCAGTCCCCCGCTTTGAAGTACTCCACGATGGCCTTGGGCGTCAGGCGCTCCACCAGGCGGGCCGCGGAATCCGTCAGCGGCAGCTTCACGTACTTCTTGTCTTCGACAAGCACAATGGTGATCTGCGGCGGGTCCTTCAGGATGTAGGCCCGGCCCTGAAGGCGTCCATCTTCGCCGTATTGCTCGTCGACGATGCCGCGATCGAAGGACAGGTACTTGACCACATTTGTGCTCAGCAAAGGCTCGTCTTTGCCTATCTCGTAGTACACTCTCTTTTCCTTGAGTATCATCGTCTTGACGTCATTCATTCTCTCGACCACTTCGGCCAGAACGACGCCGTGCCGGCCGCCAAACAGACCCAACGGATCGAACAAGACAAGTGACGCGGCGACAAGAATCGTCGCAGCCACGGAGTATTTCGTAACTCTGCTTTCCATAACGGTTCTCCATATCTTCTTGTGGGGTTCAGATTTCGTGTGGTGCATTTGGCGGCTGTCGAGGCTTGGCCCTTGTGCGGCCAGCCTGTCCAGCCACGCTTTTCGATCGAATTCGACCTTGCCGAGATCGACGGCCCGGGCGATGATTTCGTCGAGCCGGTCCTCATCATTCCTGTGTTTCATGGTTCCGTCTCCATCGATGCCCGTCGTTGCAGTTCCCGGCGGATCGTGTCTCTGGCCCGCCTGAGTTTGCCATTGACCGCTTCTTCGGTGATGCCGAGCATCTGCGCGATCTGGCCATAGCCCATTTGGTTGTAGTACCTGAGGTAAATGATGTCCCTCATATCCGGCTCCAGCCGCAGGATAATCTCTCGCACGATGCCAATGGTATCGTCCTCATTGCAGGAGGGACTCAAAACGGGACTGCAATCCTCAGTTCCAGCATGCTTTTCCCGGGCTCGCGCCCTGGCCATGTCGATGGCAATGTTCCGGCAGATCACCGCCAGCCATCCGGCAAAATGTCCTGCCTTCTTCAGGTTCCCGATGTCGCGATAGGCGGCCAGAAGCGCCTCCTGAGCCGCATCCTCAGCCAAGCCCCGGTCGGCCAACCGGGAGTACGCAATCGCCACCAAGGCCGGATAGTACTGCTCACACAGCCGGCTGAAGCTCTCGGCATCGCCCCGCAAGGCCGCCGCGACCAGGATGGCATCCGTATTCTCTGTCACATTTCTACAAGTAAGTCTCTCCCGCCCACGAAATCCGGGCGCAGGAATCCTGCAAAAACGAGAAAGCCCGGCAGTTCACCGCCAGGCTTTCACAAGGATACCCTGAATTAGGATCATGCGTACGGAAAATCAGGTTGCTGTCACAGGCACTGTGCGCGTGCGACGGCGCGAGCGTCTTACGGCCAGGCAGACCGGCCCGACCGCGCCCGCCCCGGCGTATAGACCGGCCTGGACCTTCAAGGCCACCGGCACAGCCAACGCCTCATAGTCTTCGGGGATGGCGGGAAGGAACTGGACGCCGTCGAGCTCCACGCCAAAGTCCCACCGGTCGTCGATCTCGCGAAGCGTCATCTCGCGATAGCCGGTCACTAAGCAGGGGTTGATCTTGCCCTCGGCCTCCAACTGGATGGGCAGCCGGGTCTCCGGGTTCACCCACATCCGCGCGCTCGACTGGCCGAAAGAGAGGAAAAAATTCATCAGTTTGCCACCGGCCCCCAGTCCTGTGCTGAGACGACTGAAGAGATCGGAGACCTCGAAGCCGATGGCCCGGATCCCCTGCACGTCGTTGGGACCGACCACGCGATAGTCACCGGAGAGAAACAGCCGTCGGCCGAACTCCTCAAATGTCACCCGGCTTGTCTCTTCGCGGAACGCCTGCGGCGCCTGCATCCGGTAGTACTTCTTCTGGGTGGGAAACAGGACCGTCATCGTCCCGGTTGGGAGATCGTAGGTGAATTCGATGATCAACTGTCCGTCCTCCGTGAAGGTCCTGTCAACGTACCCGCGTGAGAAGGAGAACAGCTTCTCCAGGCCCAGTTTGTACGTCGGCGTCTCGTCGTCCCCGAAGAAGCAGTTCCGCGTGCCGGTGACGCGGATGGTGTGCACTTGTTCCATGGCCTTCTGGACATCGGCCCACGCGACGCTCTCCGGCACGATTCCGTTGCCGCCGGGGAACAGGAACGAAAGCGTCACCAGAACCACCGCCGCCACGCCGGCGAGTCTCGTATATCGACTTGTCATAATACACCTCCCAATCTGCACCAGTTGAGTTCTTCGCCTTGAGACCGACTGAGGGAAACCGGATTGCACGAGCTTTGCGTCCGTGGGAAACCTGTGTGCCCACCGCTCGAAATCAAACGCAGCGGGCTCGCGCCGCAAGTGCTTTGCCAGCAGTTCGTCCAGCCGGTCGATGTCGTCTCTTCGAACCATAGACAATCACACCTCAGGGCTCAAAGCCCTTTGCCTTCATGAACGCCGCGATCTTCTTCTTGGCCCGGCGGAGCCGGCCATCAATGGATTCCTGTGATGCGCCGAGGACCCCGGCGATTTGCTGATAGCTCAGCCCGTTGTAGAAGCGCAGGTAGACCACCTCTCGCAACGGTTGCGGCAGATGGCGTAACGCTTCGGCCAGAGCTTCATCTTGCCCATCCTGCCGGCAGTCTATCTCCTGCGGTTCGCAGTCGGCAACGGGGACTCGCTGCCTCCGCCGGTCCCGGAGCATATCTTTCGCAACGTTTCGGCAGATCGCGGCCACCCAGGGCCCGAAGACGCTCTGGCTCCTTGAGCCGCGGGAGCTGCCGGCAGGCGTCCGCGAGGGCTTCCTGAGCGGCGTCCTCCGCCAGATGATGATCCAGCAGGATTGAATCCGCCACAGCCACCAGCAAGGGGTAATACCGCTTGCATAGCTGCCCGAAGCTCTCCGGATCGGCCTGCAGGGCTCGCCGGACAAGGATGGGGTCCTCAGCGTTTGTCATGCTCACTCGTCAAGTACTACAGAGCTGCTCTGTTTTTCACTATTATGTCCTCATCTGCAGGGAAAAACCGGCGCAAAATCGCTGGATGAATGAACAAAAGCAGTGCAAATCAGGGATAACGTCGAGCTTCTGAAGCTATGTGAGCAGGTTTGAAAGCCACCCCTGTCCTTTTCGGGACTGGGGGTGTAGAGCTTGAATTGTCTGGAATGATGTGCCTGGAAATGCCAGGGCGCGCTGCAGCGCGCCCCTTTCATGCCCTGTGATTACCACTCTTCCTCTTCTTCGCTTTCTTCGATACCTTCACTCTCAACATCCGCGCTTTCACTCTCGCCGGCCGCGGCTCGGAGCTCCTCGAGCGTTGACTCACTGATGCCGCCGACCTCTCTCAATTCATCCACACTGTCGATCCCGCCACGCTCATCGCGGAATTGAATGATTCTATCAGCGAGAGACGGATCAATGCCTGAAACCTCCAGCAGGTCCTCTTTTGAAGCGGTATTCAGATCGATGTTTCTCATGGTTCGCTCCTTTCGCTTCTAATGTCCTTCTCAAGATAGAAACTGACACCTCTAACGCACACAGATACGGAGAACATGCCAAGTCCGAACGGTAGCTTTCTCCTGATTGCGTGGAACAAAAGGCTTATAAAAGCCCGCAGGGCGCGGGGCCCTGAAGTCTTGCCTCAATGCGGATGGGCGCCGCCCGATTGGATTGCGATCCTTGACGATCCTGTTGGCTGTCGCTATATAGAAGAGAAGCTCATGTTTATCCAACGTGATCTTGCGAGGTCCACGGCGTTCTTTGAACCGTAAACCAGGGTGTGATTGACCGGTGCCTGCAAACTTACCACCAGACTACAAGAAGGCGGAGGAATGGTTCCGCAGTGCCCAGACCAACGAGGAGAAGATCCTCGCGCTGGAGCAGATGCTGTCGGTAATGCCCAAGCACAAGGGCACTGACGGCCTGAGGGCGGATCTTCGCCGCAAGCTTAGCAGCCTCAGGGAGGCCGCCACCCAGCAGAAAAAGGGCGGTAAGCACGCGGATGTATTCCATGTGCCGCGAACCGGGGCCGGACAGGTCGTCCTGCTGGGCCTGCCCAATACAGGCAAGAGCAGTCTGCTGGCCACGTTGACGAATGCCAAGGTCGTCGTTGCCGATTTCCCATTCGCCACCCACGCCCCTGTGCCGGGGATGGTGAAGTATGAGGACGTGCAGATTCAGCTCGTGGACATGCCGCCAATCACCGCCGACTTCGTTGCGCCCGGCCAGGTGGGCACCTACCGCAACGGCGATATCATCGCCGTGGTGATCGACCTGTCGCAGGATATCGAGGAGCAGGCCCTGGTGCTGATGGACTTTCTCGAATCCCGCAACCTGTTGCTGGATGAGAAGACCCCCGCCGTGGATGGCCAGGGCAATGCACTGGGCAGAAAGGCGGTGTGCATCTGCACGAAGGCGGACATCGCACCGGCCGGGGCGTTCGAGCTGGCCAGGAACTCGTTCGACAAGCCGATGGAGTTTCTCCAGGTCTCCACGCAGACCGCCGAGGGCCTTGACAAGTTCGCTGAGCTGCTGTTCCGCATGTTGAACATCATTCGCGTGTACGCCAAGCCGCCCGGCAAGCCGGCGGACATGGAGGCCCCTTTCACGCTGCCTACCGGGGCTACCGTCCAGGATATGGCCACCGTGATCCACCGGGAATTGGCCGAAAAGCTCAAATCCGCCCGCATCTGGGGCACCGACGTCTACCCCGGCCAAAGCGTCCACCTCACCCACGTCCTCCACGATAAAGACGTCGTCGAACTGCACTTTGGATAGAGGCACCCTGTGCTCGCGCAAGAGACGGAGATGCTTCCTCTACTCCGCGAGGGCTCGGATGTCATCCATCACCCGGATCAATCGCTGCTTGAACTCGGCATGGTTGTCCGTGACGGTATCCCTGATGGACGCGAAGACGGCCGCATCGGCGCCATTGCGCGCTGACTCGAACAGGGCCACAAGTTCCCTGGCGGTCTTGATGAAGTACCGGTTACTCTGAGCGATACACCCTCTCATGGCCCGCTCCAGGGCCGCCGACTTGCGGGTCCTCCGATAGTACTTGTGATACGTGCCCAGCGAATAGCGCGCCCACCTGGCGAGATTGAGCAGCCCATCGGGCCGGCCGACCCATTCGCGGAAGCACTCTGACATGAGACGATACAGGGAATCCAGGGAAGGATGCGCGAAATCGTAGTCCTCAAAACCCGGTGGACCTTTCAGCCTTCCCTCGTTCTTGAGTCTGTACTCGATTTGTGTCTCCGCATACGGCAGCATTTTGCCGAACGTGATGGGCGAGGAGCCGTCGCCGCAAATGCGTTTGAGAAAACCGAGGTTCTGCGAGACAGACCGGAACGTACTGTCAGGATGAAAGAGCATGAAACCGAAATCATACTCCATGCCGAGCTTCTTGAGGGTCTCCACCGCCCGGCAGTGTGTGTCGGCACTGACGCGTTTGTTCATGAGGGCAAGGCCCTCCTCTGTCCCATCTTCAATGCCCATATAGACGAAGAATAAGCCGGCTTCTTTCATCCTGCGGAAAAGGTCGCCCTGAACCTCGTCAGACCGGCAACTGATTTTCCACATGACCGTTCTGTGAAGGTCCTTCTGCACCAGCAGGTTGCAGAATTCCGCCACCCATTGCTTTCCCGCGCGCCCGGCCACGGGAAAGTCATCGTCCTGAAACAGGAATATGGAGCAACCGAGGTCACGATGCATCAGTTCCATTTCGGCCACCACCATCTCGGGCCGTCTGACTCGTTTCACCGGCCCGGGAGGTCCGGAGTAAAACCGGCGAACGCTGCAAAACGCACAATTGTGGTAGCAGCCCCGCCCGGCCAGAATGGTCGCATATTTCCTGCCGAACGCGCATTCTTTCAGAGGTTGACGAACCGGCGGCGGGAACCGGTCCAGGTCGCTTTCCAACGGACGCAGCGGATTGGCGACGGCGCGCCCGCGTTGCCGGTAGGCGATCCCCTCCAGGGACTTCCACTTCCCTTTCAGGCGGCTGGAGCGGACCAGCTCCAGGAACGTACGTTCACCCTCGAAGAGCACGACCGAATCCAGGTCGGGGATCAGCTCCAGGAGGTCGGCATATCTGAGGCTCGGATAGTGTCCCCCGGCGGTGAAATGACAACGGACACCGTGGGTCCTCAGGTACGCCATCAGATCTCTGAAGTCATGAATGTGGTACTGGAATATGATGGAGAATCCCACGATGGATGGCTTGGTGCGCAGGATATACTCCAGGATGGATTGCCTGCCGAGACAGAAGTCCACGATACCGACATCGATGTGGTTCTGCAGCAGCATAGACGCGAGATATCCGACTCCGAGGTTGTCCTGCTCCAGAAACGCCACAATGGCCGCTCGCGGGTCACGCATAACCTCTCCTTCGATCTGAAGCTTCGCATGCAACGGCCCGGCTTGGCGGCCGCGGCCATCGCCGAGACACCGCGTAGCCGACGACCACGGAGCGGTCCGACATGGCGTTCTTCTCCCCACAAGTAGCTGACTCTTGTCGAGGCACATCCCGGGGCGATGCAGACGGACAGGCCTGCGTTCGTCTGAATCGGTTGGGTGTTCGCACTCGTCCTGCCCCCGGCTACCTTCCTCTTTGAATCTCGGTGATCTCTCTGATGGCTCTCGCTCTGATGTCCATGATCTGGCTTTGAAGCTGCACGATCTGTGAGTACGCCTCCATCTGTTTTTGATTGATCTGCGTGATTTGGGCTCGGGTCAAGTCCCTCATCAACTCCTCGATCCGGAACCAGGGCGCCGGATCTCCCATGCGCTCCAGCGGAAAATGCTCTGCGACCTGGAATACCGACCCGGATGTCTGCGGCAACGTGACTCTCTTCTTACTCATGGTTCTCCCCTTTCAAAAGTAGTACGCAGGCCTGTCCATCTGTATCAGTCGGAGATTCGGCCTCGCGCCGCTCGATGCCCCACGGGTGCACCGTGGCACACGTGTGTCAGGTGAGAAAACGCCCGTGGGATCCTCGCCGGCTCGGATTCTCCAACGACTGAAAGAGCACAAATGAAACGCACAATCGCACAAGATGTCTTCGCTCACTGGTGTACGTGGAATTATCGGCGCCCGTGGAAGGTGTGTCAAGAGAAAAGGAGAGAATCCTCAGGGCGGGTCCTTCCCCTCGTGGGGAAGCACATCGAAGAAATTTTGCGAACCGGGAACTCCGCATGGAATGGATCGTATCGTATGCTGTATTGCACGGGGCGATCTGTGCGTCCTGGATACATCAAGTCCCTATGTCAAAGGAGTTGTGGCATGACGGCAAAGCGAACAACGAGAATTGTGTCTGCTGTAGTCTTCCTGGCCGGCATGGGATGGCTGGGGCCGGAAGACCGAGCATATGGGCACTGTGACACGATGGATGGGCCGGTGGTAAAGACGGCGCAGGCGGCCCTGGGCAAGGGCGACGTGACGCCTGTCCTCAAGTGGGTCAAGGCAGAGCATGAGACGGAAATTCGCGAGGCGTTCAAGAAGACCCTGGCGGTCAGGGGGTTGAGCCCGGAGGCGAAGGACCTGGCGGACAGGTACTTCTTTGAGACGCTGGTACGATTGCATCGCGCGGGCGAAGGCGCGCCGTACACAGGCCTGAAACCCGCCGGACAGGTCGAGCCGGTCATTGCTGCATCGGACAAGGCCCTCGAAACCGGATCCGTGGAAGGGCTGACGCAGGAGATTGTGAAGCTTGTCAGCGATGGCATCCATCGCCGCTTCGTCGAAACAATGGAAAACAAGAAACACGCCGACGAGAATGTCGCCGCAGGACGTGAGTTCATCAGCGCATACGTGGAGTTTACGCACTACGTCGAGCGACTTCACGCCGACGCCGTCGGCCAAGCCGGCCATAACGTGGAGAGCGAAAAGTCCGCCGAACCTGCTGGTCACCCGCACTGATGTACACGAGCTGATGCACTTCGGTTGCCACTATTGGTCCCACTGGATGTGATCGAGCAGAGAGTCTCCCCTGGCGACCTCCTCCGCGGTCTTTTCCACTTTTTTCTGTTCGTTGAGGTGGTCGATCTGGCACAGCAGATCGCCGGTGGCGAAGACTGCCGCTCCAACGGCAGCGCCCGCGCCGCACTCGTCGGATTGGTGTCCGACGATGGCTCCGACCCCGGCGCCGAGAAGCCCGGCCCCGAAAATCTCATGATATTTCAAGTCGGTGCAGCCGCCGCAGAGGGATATGCCCACCAATAGAACCACCAGACTGATGAAAGATCTTCTGTGACTCACCATTGCCATTTCTGCCCTCCAGAAAAAGCGTTTTCTATCTCTTGAGCCGTGCCTGTCACGGGCGACACCATAGTATCAAATCGGTCATGCAACGCAAGTATTGTCTGATTTCCCATTAAAGCTGGAGATTCCGGGAAATCGTGGTATGGTGTCCGATAGAAGAAACGCACGAAGTTCCGGATAAGAACAGGAGGCACCATGATGACGGTCTTGAACAGCATAACAAAGGTAACTGATGCCGCCAGACTGGCGGCGCTTCGAGTCGTGGTTGGGGTAATCGTAGTGTCAAGTCATGGCTGGGCCGCGGAGAACGCGGGTAAAGTCGTCACCTATCCCGCCCCTGCCGGGGAAGCCCTCTCAACCGACTACAAGGTGGAGGCGGCAGGCCAGAGGGTGGACGTGTATATGGCTCGGGTCCTCGATCCGCCCTTTGCGGGCAAAGAATATGATTATGGCGGTCCGTACTCGTTCGCGAGTTTCGATATGTCGGGGCCGGTTACAGTGCGGATCACTTCGCCGCGATCGCTTCGCAGCACGGTGATCCGACCACAATCAGCCGGAGTGCGCATGACCGTAGAGGACGAGCATACCCTGACGTTGGCGATGGACCAGCCGCGCAAAGTCAGCGTCGAGCCGGACGGAAAGAAAGGTCCCCTGCTGCTCTTCGCCAATCCCCAGGAGACGAATGCACCGAAGGAAGGCGATCCGAATGTCGTCTACTTCGGTCCCGGCGTGCACAAGCCGGAGAAGATCACGCTGAAGAGCGGCCAAACCCTGTACTTGGCCGGCGGCGCTGTCGTGAAGGCGGAGGTGCTCGCGGAAGGCTCGAATATCCGCATCTGTGGGCGAGGCATTCTTGACGGCTCCGATTGGGAATGGCGCAAGGGCCCCATCGGCAACCTGATCGCGATTCGCAACAGCAGCGATGTCGAGGTGAACGGCATCACGCTTCGCGGATCATCCCACTGGACCATCGTGCCGAATGGCAGCCGGAATGTGACGATCCGCAACGTGAAACTGTGCAACTCCCGCGTCCAGAATGACGATGGCATCAATCCGTGCAATTCCCAGAATGTATTGATCACGGATTGTTTCATCCGCAGCGACGACGATTGTGTCGCCCTTAAGGGGCTCGATTTCAGCGGGACGAACAGCAACGTCGAGTCGATCACAGTCGAGAATTCGACGCTCTGGTGCGACCGGGCGCGCATCTTCCTGCTCGGGCACGAGAGCCGTGCTGAGTACATGCGCAGCGTGACGCTGCGGAATCTGGACATCATCCACTTCACCATGACCGCGTTCCTGCTGGAGCCTGGCGAGGATATGCATCTGGAGGACGTCACCATTGAAGACATCCGCATTTACGGCGAGGGCCAGCGAGAGCTCATTCGCCTGCGCCCCGTGGTAAACCAGTACATGCGCAAGAAGGTCCCCGGCTTCATCCAGGACGTGCAGTTCCGCAACGTGACGCTGGAGGGCAAGCCCGGCGAGTACCTCATCCAGATCGAAGGCGCGGATGCCGAGCACAACGTGCGAGACGTGACTTTCGAGAATGTCTCGATCCTCGGCGAGAAGCTCGTGCAGGATTCCAGCCGTGTGAAGATCGGCGAGCACACAAAGGATATCCGTTTCGGTGCAGCGTCTCGGTCCGGGCGATGAGAGCCGCCTGTCAGCCAGGAATCCGCTGCACAGCGGGATAGATCTCATTGGGGTTGTGGCAGATGTGGTCGGGCTTGGCAGCGGTGATCTCTTCGAGCGTGCCGAAGCCGTAGGTCACACCGATGGCGCACGTGCCGTAGGCCCTGCCCGACTCGATGTCGCTGGCCCGGTCGCCGATCATCACGGTGCGCCTCGGATCGAGGGATCGCTGGTGCAGGATGAACCCGACAAGCTCACGCTTCTCGTCGAACCGGCCGTCGAGCTCGGGGCCGTAGACCTCGATGAAACAGCGGTCGAGCCCGAAGTGGCGGATGATTCGATCCGCGTATACCTTCGGCTTGGCGGTGACGACGTACAGCGGATAGCCATCATCCCGCAGCCGGCACAGCAGCTCCGGGATTCCCGGATAGACTTCGTTTTCGAAGAGCCCCACGTCCTCATACCGCTCGCGATAATAATCGACGGCGGTCTCCACAAGCTCCTTGTCGTCGGTGTCGAGCAGCTTGGGGAACGTCCATCGCAGGGGCGGCCCGATGTATCGCGTCAGCTCCGACTTGGGCGGATAGGGCCGGCCGAGGCACTCCAGCGCATGCTGTACCGACCTCGTGATCCCCTCGCTGGGATCGCTGAGCGTGCCATCCAGATCAAAAAACAGAGTCAGCGGCCTGTGCGATGTGCTACTCATCCGACGTGCAATCATCCCTTTCTTCATCCGATCTGCCATCCCGCATCGCGGGCGAAAGCCGGCATTATCGGGATTTCGAGCAGAAGGTCAACAGGTATTTGACGAGATCAAAACACTCACGCTCGTTCGAGTGAGTCGAGCAGGATGTGGCCGACCGTGTGGAGCCGCTCGGTCAACTCGGAAAGGGCCTGCATGCTTTTGGCAGATTCGACCTCGCAGAGGATCTCGGCCAGTTCCGCCGCACCGGGGAGCGTATCGAGGCTGTTGTTACACATCGTTGTCAGGAGTTGCCGGAGCCGGTTCGCCAGGCGCTGACGAAAGAAACTGAGCCGGTCCTCCCGCAGGGCGCCGGCTTTGCAGGCGGGCTCAAATTCGTGAAAGGCGGTACAGGCCTTCTGCAGGTACAGCAGGACCATGCCCCGGGCGGCATTACCTTGAGCCAAAATGCGGGCCCACTGGAATTCCTCATTGCGCCAGTGCTCATCTTCGACCGTCGTCTTGTATTCCATGTCCGGAGGCTTCATGTGTGGCTCCTGAGTGCGGCCGGCGACCTCGTGCGTCACTGAGGGCTCTTCTTGCTGCAAAGCTTCAGTGTGTGATCGATCAGCTCGGGTCCACCCCAGTCGCCATGGCCCGGAACGACAATCTTGGAACTACGGTAGGCGGTCTGCATCTTTCTCAGCGTGATCGGGTAGGCCGTCAGGTCGCCATCGCTCGTATTGCCCAGCGACTGTTCATCCAGAGACTTGACGAGACAGCCGCCGAACAGCACCCGCTGTCTGGGCAGCCAGGCCACGATGTTGTCGGTGGTGTGGCCGGCGCCGAGGTACGCCAGAAGGACAATCTCCTTGCCGCAGTGGATCGCCGTTCGCAATTTGAATGGACACTTTGGGACCGGCAGATGGTCTTCCCGGGCAAACGCGATGGTCTTGTCCAGGCCGTAGGAGGTCGCCCCGCGGCGGTGCGCCTCTGCCAGGCCGCCCATGCAGTCCCGATGGAAGTGAGTCGGGACGACGACCTTGACGGTTGCGCCTGAATTCTCCGCGATCCAGTCGAACAGCGCCGCCGTCTGCTCATCGGTCCATGGCAGGTCGATCAGCACGGCCTCCTTATCGCTGACGACCACGAGCCCGTTAGCCCCGACCCGCCCATAATCAGGAACGTCAAAATACGTCGTGTGGACCCATACACCCGGGGCGATGGGCTGTAGCGTAACATCGTCGGAGACGCGGATGCTCTCTGCCTTTGGAGCGACCTGCGCGGATTGACAACCCATGAGAGCCAGTACCAGAAGCAGCATGGGCACGATGAGCCTGTATTGCATGAGCGGCATCCTTTCCCAATTCAGATTCCTTCGAGCGGCGCCGGGTCTGATCGAACACACAGCCTGCCCGGACCGCGCCCATGCAATACCGTGCCAGGAGGACGAAGTCAAGAGCCTCGTGCCGCCCTATCCTGCGCAGCCTCCCGACAGACCGCACATTCCTGCATGACTGCCCCGCACCCCTCGCAGACGGTGGCCAGGAAACCGGGCTCGTACCCGAAGGCGCGCTCTATGGCATCAGCAGTGGCTTGGTCCAAGGTCGAGACCTGCTTGCACGTTGGGCATATGCAAGTCGTGTACTTCAGTCCGGTGAGCGGCTGAGTCCGCGTCTCCCGCCCGCAAACGGGGCAAACAGCGGGCTCCGCCGGCTTTGAGGCGACCTGATTGGACGGCTGGCAGCCCGCAGGCAAGAGCATTACGGTGGTACAGACGGCCATGAAAAGGCCGGCCACGAACATGGTGCTGAGTTTCGCTTGCATCGCTCATCTCCTCAATCTGATGGTTCCGTGCCGGCCGGGTATGCCGGCTTTCTGTGCCCGCATCGGGGATTTGCTCATCTCCCGTCGCGCCCGGCCGCACATAGCTCCACCACAAGGTACGTTCACCAACGCCTGCGGTTTTCGCATGCTCTCGTCATCGTTTGCAATTGCCGGGGGCTCTCGGTACACTGACGACCGCAATGAGCAATTCACTGAAGAAAATGAGATCCAAGAGGAGATCAGTACCCTATGGAATGTCAGAAGGCTAAGAACTCAAAAGACTGCAATTGCTCCTATCCCGGCTGCGACCGCAAGGGCATCTGCTGCCAGTGCCTGAGCTATCATCTCTCGTCCCAGCAGTTGCCGGCGTGTTGCTTCCCGGATGACGTCGAAAAGACCTATGACCGCAGCTTCAAGGCGTTTGCCAAGGCCTGGAAGCTATAGGATTCTCCTGACGAGTACGGGGGCTCTGACAGCGGCGCTGAGCAGGAACGTCAGCGGCACGCTTACCGCCGTTACCAGGGCGAACTTGGCGAACGGCAGCAAGGTGAAACCAGCCACCAGGTATTGCACGAAGACCACCACGGGCACATGGAACAGATACGCGGCGTACTGGTTCTCGGCCAGCGTCTTGCCCAGCCAGCCCTGATGATTGAGCCGCTCGCGAAACAAGACGAGTGAGCCGATGCATATTCCGCAGCACAACAGCGCCTCCCAGACGGGGTAGATGAATCCCATGGCTTCACGAGTGATGTGAAAGACCGGCCACAGTCCTCCCAGGGAGAAGGCATACCACAGAATCGCAAGGGTCACGCCGATCAGCAACCAGACCGTGCCCAGTCTGTTTGGAAGGCCAAGGAACCATCCTCGGCGATAAGCAACAGCACCCAGGATGAAGAAGCTCAAATCGCGGGGAACGTCGGCAAAGGCCACCTGAATGAAGCCGAGGAACCCAATCCACTTATCGATGGGATACCAGATCCGGACTGTTGCCGAAGCCACAGCCAGCAGTAACGCAAAGAGAACGATGGCCAGATGCCCCAGCGGCCTGGCGGTTACCGAATTCTGCTCCACCGGGCGTCTCCACACCAGGCGCAGCCCGGCGTAGCACAGGCTGAAGACCAGCAGGTGTTCGACGTACCACAGGTGGCCGAAGTTCATCTCGGGCCGAGGTGGACCCTGCCAGCCTGCGGGCGGTTCCCCCGCCCCGAAGTAGTGCCACGTGTAGTACTGCCGGAAGCCTACGCCTTTGAGGTCGCCGACGTAGCAGTGACACAGATATTGCTGAAGTGGGATGACCAGGGTGAAGAAGACCACCAGCGGCACGCCCAACCGCAGGAGCCGGCCCCTGAGGAAGGTCCCGGGTCGGCCGCGGTCGTAGGACATCACCATGAGGTAGCCGGAGATCAGAAAGAACAGGCTCATGAAGAAGGACCGGTTCACGGTGAAAAATGGCCCGAGCACCGCCGCCCGCGCTGACTCCTGGATCGGCCATGCACCGCCGGTTGGCCCATACGCCTGGCCCACATGATGAGCGATCACCAGGATGGTCAGCCCGATCCGCAGATTATCGAGAAAATACAGGCGTCGTGTTTCTCCCATCGGCTGCTCCGTATCGAATCACTGCTCGTATCGTGACACTTGCCACCTTATAGCATGGAACAGCTTCCGTGAAAAGAAGACGCCAGGCTCGTTCGTGCAGAGCCTGGCGCTGTAAGATGCAGTGGTTTATGTGCCGGGAGAGCTATGGTTCTACAGGCAACGGCAGGTCTTCCGCGGGCACGTCCTTGATGCTCAGATCGCCGTAGACGACGCGGTAAGTGACGGCGTCCTTGAGCTTGTACCAGCAGACGATGCGGTCCTTGTCGCCGAGCTTGACGCCTTTGCCCAGGTACCGGAAACTCCCCTTCACCGTGTGATCCTCGATGAAATGACCGGTGGGCATCATGTTCAGACTCGCCATCTTGTAGTGGTCCACCGTTTCCAGGAGCTTCTGCTCGGCCGCAGTTCGGTCCTCTTTTGCCTTGTCGTAGATCTCATTCAGCCGGTCGCTGTCAATCGAGTAGGGCCGATCAGGAAACGTCTTGTCGTTGTACTCGGCCATGATGCCGAGGTAATCCACCATCTCCTTCTCCGTCACCTGGGCACGCTGCTCGGTCCGGATGGTGTAACCCGGGGGCGGTTCCAGACTGAACAGTGAATCATCCAGCTCCGCATCGAAATCGATATCGTACTGCAGGCAGCACGCGGGCGTCATCGTGGACCATTCCTTCTCGATGGGGTTCCTGCGTGCGGGGTCCGCTTCGGGATCATAGATATCCGCTCCGGGTATTTGGACGGCGACGAGTCGCTTCGTTTTCGCATCGACCCAGAAATCATAACTCCAGTCCCGGCCGTCGGGCTGCTTGAATGCTCTTCGAAAGACGTTCACCTCTCCATTGGCGGTCGTTTTCTTTCCCACCCATTCAAGGTCGGAGTTGTTCATGTGCTCCCTGGCCGATGTAAATGGTCCGCGCGGATCCTGGGTTGTCACCGCCAACTCACGGATGGAGGCCCTCTTGTCCGCCGGGACCAGACTCAAGCTCTTGAGATTCGCGGCATCCGTGATGCACGTGTGTTCGATCTGCCCGTGACCGGTCGGATGCAGGACCTCTCGATACAGACCGGGGGCCTTGTACGCCATCTCCCGCGTCTCCGTCTCCACCCATATTCGCTGACCGTCCTTGCTGGTGACGTGGTTATAAAAGGTGAGCCGCCAGGTCATGGCCTTGGCTTGCTCAATCTGCTCAAGAATTTGCGCGAACGCCGTGTTGCTCTCCTGCTTATGGCCGAGACGGGGCAATCCCAGGCACACGCCGACGAAGATCGCTGCGGCGGCCGCGAGTTTGAGCGTACGTATCATCGTTCGCCTCCTTTCCGGCAAGACAGTCGTCTGTGGTTCCAGGTGCTGTACCTCAGAGTGGAACGTAGTGACCTCACACTGGTGCTCCTGCTTCCACCGCTGGAAATCGAAGGGCGCAGAGTCCCCGCCGATGGCGGTGCGAATGAGTTGATCGATCTTGTCATCATGCTTCTCGGTATTCATGGCATATCCTCCAGCACGCCTTGTCGGCGCAAGTACCTGGCAAGTTTTCGTTTGGCCCGTGTGAGCCGACCGTTGATGGCCATCTTCGACAGGCCCAGCACGGCGGAAATTTGCTCGTACGAACAATTATTGTGATAGCGCAGGACGACGACCTCCCTCAGGGACGCCGGCAGCCGGTCAATGGCCTGCCTGACGACTTGACTCGCGAATTCATCTGTGCCGCGGCACGGCGCCTGCGCAAAGTCTTCCGGATTGCCCTGTGGCTTTCGTGCCCGTGCTATGTCGGCGGCAGCGTTTCGGCAGATTTGCGCCAGCCAGGGAGCGAATTTGCCAGGCTCTTTCAATCTGCCCAGGCTGACGAGGGCCCTGGCAAACGCTTCCTGGGCGGCGTCCTCCGCCAGTTGATGGTCCCTGAGCACGCCGTACGCGATCGCGACCAGCGGGGCATAATACCGCTCACACAGCTTACCGAAGCTGTCGAGATCGCCCACCTGAGCGGCCTGTACCAGTCTCAGTTCCGATTCGATTGTCTGTTCTCCTGACTGAGGCCATATTGTCCTGTCGTCACTCTATTGTCGGGCTTCAGCGGAAAAAGTAGGCGCGAAAAATCCGGTGCCGTCAGAAGAAGGCGGGGATTCTAATCAGCGAGCTTTCCGATGATCTCCGAGACGATCTGCTCGTGATTCCTGCCGGTGCAGTCGATGGTGACTTGGGCGTAGTGGCGGTAGAGGGGCTGGCGCTGGTCGTAGAGGGAGCGGATGGTCTGGCCCTTCTCCATGACCACGCCACGGGTGGGGAGGTTGCGGATGCGCTGCTCGATTTTGTCTACGGGCAGGTCGAGATGGACGATGACGCCGTGGGCGGACAGGTGCTGCATCGCCTTCTCACTATAGACGACGCTGCCGCCGGTGGCGATGACGGCGTTCGTCAGGTCGGTGCAAAGGACATAATCCTCTTCGATCCTGCAAAAGGCGGCCAGGCCATCGCTGTCGATGATCTCCTGCAGGAACCGGCCCTGAATTGCCTGGATGAAGACGTCGGTATCGAGAAAGTACCGGCCGAGGGCCTTGGCCAGCAGCACACCCACGGTGCTCTTGCCCACGCCCGGCATACCGATCAACACGATGTTCTTGTCCCTGATGTCCATGCTGTCGGGACAAGGTAGCGGCTCGGGCTTGGAACGGCAACGGAAAAGACCCAGCCCGGAGTTATGGTTGCGCCTCAGCAGATCCCTCGGAGGACAAGAGCTGCGATGGCCCACCTTTCGTGCCCAGGGGATGCACACCAATCAAGCTATCGTATTCGAAGCCGTACTTGGAATGTAAGGTGCCCAAACGGTCGATCGTGTCCTTCCAGTCCTGACGGTTTTCAATGTCTCGTGACGTCACGGCGAGCTGCAAAACAGTCTGCGGACGATCCGGCACCTGTTCGAGCAGCGCGGGCAACTGCTCCCAAGTCACCTCCTGCCCCTGGAACGTCATCTTGTCCTCGCCGAGGACGATGGTCACGAAATGGCGTTGGCGAGCGGGCCCAGCTTTCTGAGCAGCGGAAGACTCCTTGGGCAGGCGTCCCTCGATCCTGTGTGACGCTTTGTTGTTCGACTCGTCTAATTCCTTGACTCTGTCCTCCGGGTCGATGATCACGACAATCGTATCCTCGTCGGGCTTCAGGCGAAGTTCAGGGTTATACTCACCCCAGGTCCCTCCCGGCATGATCGGTCCGGAACTGTGGGTGGCCAAGAGTCTTCCCCCCTTCTGAGGATCGCCCGCGAAGAAGTGGACTCCGAACTCGGTGCTCGGCGCGGCCCCCTTGTTGCGGATGCGGATCGTCGCGGTGAAGCTCCCGTCGGCGTTCGCCTTTACGCTAAGACTCGCATCCTCCACCGCCATGTCGATGGCGAGCGCGGCAGAGGATGGGTATTTCGGGTACGCGTCTGAGACTTCGAGTGTCCTGAGGTCGCGATTCTCATTCCAGCCCTCTTCCTGTGGTCTCGGCGTACGCCAGTCGGCGCGGTCATTCCAGCTTGCCAGCGAGTAGACCCTGACAAACAGCTTATCGCCCACGAATGGCCCGGGGTTGATCACGTTGTCCACGCGAATCCACCGATTGTTCAGAAATACCTCGTTGTAGACGTGGTTGGCGCCCCCGCCACCCTGTCCCCAGTCGTACCCTCCCGCCATGACCCTCATGCGGAGCGCCTCCAAGAGAGGTTCGGGATCTCTCTCGTACCGGTTGATCAGGGGCAGGTTCTGAATCAGGCGCGTCGGGATGCCGGCGGCGCGCAGCATGGTCGCCCGCAAGGTAGCCGTCGAGCTGCAGGTCCCGTGCAGGCGGCTTTTGAACATCGAGTCCCCGAAGAAATTCGTCTGTAAAAGCTGCTCATCCTGCTGCGGACTGCCCAACGATTGCCGCCAGACGATCTTGTTGTCCACCACGTTGAAAAAGGCAAACTCAGGAAGACGGTTCGCCAGGCTGGTCTCCGCCGGCCATCCAGGCAAGAATCTTCTCGGTGGCCTCGACATCTGTCGTCGCACCGCGCACGATCTTTTCCTTGATTTCCTTCT
This sequence comes from Sedimentisphaerales bacterium, assembly GCA_963708075.1. Lineage (GTDB taxonomy): Bacteria > Planctomycetota > Phycisphaerae > Sedimentisphaerales > Anaerobacaceae > PLanc-01. The sequence goes on along the minus strand of OY970194.1, from coordinate 5,691,040 downwards.
GCATCTCATCCGAGAAGTTCATGCTCAGGTCGCGCTCGACGTACTTCTGCAGAGATTCAGGAATCGCGGTACGGGGATAGGGCTGTGCAAACACGTACGGCGAGGAGAAGGGAAAGAGCAGGATTTCCACGACGGTGCCGTCCTCCAGCCGGGCCTGTCTGCCTGCCGGACGGACATCCTGATAAAGGTCATTCATCCCCTCCACGGTGTTCGGCGGCCTGATCTCGCAGATAGCCCGTATGGTGTAGGCATACTCCCTGCGTTCTCCCCAATCCGCGTCCGGCGTGCCGTCGCCGTCGGTGTCCTTCTGCGTCGGGTCCGTCCGGTACTTGCAGTGTTCGTCGTAGTCGCAGAATCCATCGCCGTCGGAGTCGGGGCGTGCGGGATCAGTCCCCAGCTTCGCCTCGAAGGAATCCTCCAACCCATCCGAGTCGGAATCGACACAGGCCGGCTGGGGACCCGCATTCGAGGCCGCCCCGCTTACAGGGCTGCCACAGCACAATCCACACGTGATGATGAGAATGCTCGTCAAGTAGCGGTACATGAGATTACTCCTTTGCGTCTAAGGTGAATCCCGCCGGAACCTGGGCAGTGAAGAAACCCTCAGGCAGCTCGGGGTCCCAGTCAAAGTGCTCCTGGACAGTGGTGCTCACGCCGGTGCCGTCGCCGTCCGGCCAATGAGTCTCCATCCGCACGGGCAGATGCGTCGCCGCATCGAACCAGACACGATGGAATGCGCCATCCGGGTTGTTGCCGTACTTCTTGGCGCTGACGTCGAAGCCGAAGCATTTGATGCCATCGATCTCCGCAGACTCGTAGAATCGATCCGCCCTGTCGATGAGGCCCGCGCGGAAGAAGATATGAGTCATGGGATGACGGGGCGGCTGCTGCCCCGTGTGATCGGTGATCCGATACGTCTTCTCTGTGAAATCCACCAGGGTTTCTGTCACGCCGAGGCCGTCGGTGAGCTCGAACGGTCCCTCAGGCAATGCCCCTTTCAGAACATACCACAGGGTATACTGAGTCTCGCCCCCATAAGGACGATCGTTACGCCAGGCGTTCTTCGTGAAACAGATACGCGCGTCCCCTTCGGTATAGGCCCCGGTGTCCACGGCTGTCAAGGCGGCGACGATCCGCTCTTGGAGGCCCTCGGGCACCTGGGCAACGATCATCTCGCCCTTCTTCTCTTTGTCTCTTGCCGTGCGGATATCGTCCGGAAAGGCGTTGACATAGCCGGCGGGAATTGCCGGTATGAACAGATCCATAGGCACCTTCGCGAGATACTGGAATTGATCGTGAATAATGATCATCGTCTCCGCCGCATCGAAGCCGAAATCCACGTGCGCGTCGAAGCCGGAATCCGGGCGGTGCCTCTCGATCCTCGCGGGGAGCCTCGTTTCCACATCGAACCAGATGCGGTCGAATGGGCCCTGTGGATTATTGCCATACTTGGCGGTGCTGATCTCAAAGCCGATGCATTCCCGGCCGTTGAATACTTGCGTGTCGAGAATGCGATCTGCCTTGTCGAGAAGCCGGACGTAGGATCGCATCCTCTCGGTGAAATCCTCGATAAAGCCGTAGGCCTCGTTCTTCCGTTCGAAGTAGCACTCGTACTCGTACGAGACTTCGACCATCCGCAGATCGTTTCCATCGGGGAAAACCCATTGGGTGTTCATGATGTTCACCCCGTCGTCGTAGCGGTCCCGACGGTACCGATCCTTTGCGTTGTAGCGCCGCTCCCAGCCACGGCTCATCTCCGGCAAGCCGAAATCGCTGACGCGGCCAACCCGCTGGCGGTAGATCACGGCATCGATCTTCTCCAGGGAATTGAGCAGTTCCTGGCCCCACGCCGCGCGTGAGCCAAGCCACCATTTGCCGCTGGTGTCGCTGCCCCCAGGCCAGAAGGTGACGCCGCCCAGCACGGTCAGAATCACAGCCGCCGCCAGGGCCAGCCTTCCGACTCGGGTGTTCACGGTCAGTCTCCATATCTGCGGCCGACCTGCCGTCGGGACTTGTTCCTGAAACTCATCCATCACATCGGAGATGTTCGAAAGCGTTTCCTGCCGTCGCTCGGCGGCGGCCTGGTAACGCAACTTCCGAAGCATGTTTTCCAAAGGATCGTTCACGGTCATTTTGACACCTCGCCGTTCAGAATCGAACGGAGTTTGTTCAATCCGTACTGGTACCGGCTCAGAGCGGTCTTGACTGTCACATTCTGGTGTTCTGCGATCTCTCTGAACTTCATGTCCGCGTGCATGCGGAGCATGATGACCTCGCGCTGCTCGTAGGGCAGTTCCTCCAGGGCCGATCTGAGCTTTCGCATCTGCTCGTCGTCGATTACCATCTGCACCGGCCCGTCGGAGCCCGCGGCGACCCGGCCGGCGTCCTCGATGGGGACCAGCCGTTCCCGGGACCTCTTGCGATAGCAATCCCGCACGCGGTTGGCCACCGCGGTGGCCAGATAGGCCCGGAGCGTGCGGCGAAGCTGCAGCCGGGGCACAGAACGCACCAGGGCGATAAACACATCCTGAACCACGTCCTCCGCGGTCGCAGGATCGTGCAGGAGGTTGGCAGCCAGAGTCAACAGACCGCCCTCGTGCTGTTCATAGATCAGCCGCAGCGCGTCCTTGTCGCCGCGCTTCAGCCGCCACAGGAGTCTTCTGTCTTCGAGCATCCGCGATCCGCCCAAGCATTGCTTGACAACCGATTGTCACCAGTATGACGTTGGTTGAGGTGATTTTACCTTACGGAGAGGATCTCTTCGATGAATATAGTGCCTGACGAGTGGGCGGTGTCTGGGCAGATTTTAGGGCACTGTGCCGGGTGGCAGCGGCAAGCGCGAGCTTGCCGATGGCTCCTGAGATGCGTAACACCATCGGCAAGCTCCACTGCGCTCCGCTTGCCGCTGCCACCCGGAGTTCAAACATCTGTGCTTTGAGCAATAGCTCACTCGCCCAACGGCGTGTAATCGCTGGGGATATTGGGCTCGAAGGCGGCGGGGTCCACGGCCTCTGCCCACTTGAATTCCATGAGCCGTTGAACCGCCTGACCGCCGGCCATACCTTCAATTTCGATTCGGATGGGCAGTTCCGTTCTGACATCCACCCACAATCTGCCTACGGCGTTCTGGAGCTTCTCGCCATCCGTGGGCGGGTCAGTCACCTCGATTCCCTCGACTTCAATGCCGTCGATCACCGACCGGCCAAGCTCTGTGTACCCATGAGCCAGAAAACGATTGATGTAGTCTGCCGGGTCTTCGTATTCCTCGAGCGCTTTGGCTCGCTCCTCCGGCGAGAGCAGGCGCTTCGACCACTTCTTCTCGCCGGGAATCACGGTGACCAGCGTGTCTGATCCGGGGGCGACGTACCACGAGGCGACAGCCCCCTCGCCGGCGCCGATGTCCATGCGAAAGCCGTGGCGCTCTGACAGGTAGAAGGTCCATTGGCCTGTAGGTATAGTCTTGGCCGTATCGTCTCCGCCGACGCCGATGGTCAGACGGAACATGAGGGTGTCGATCTCGCCGATGTGGCCGGGTATCGCCGCCCAGGCCACGCCGCCGTGCGGCATACTGATGATATTCAGGCCGAACAGCCCGGCAATGACCACCGCCGCCACTGCCGCCAACTTCATGATTGGATGAGCCATAATCGTTCTCCCTATCACAGGATGCGTGTTTTTCTCTTTGTCGGCCAGTGCCCTGTCGATGCCGGCATGAACACGGGCATCGAGAGCATCGCTGGCCCTCAGGTGTAGCTGCCTGATGCGATTGTCAATGTCGTGTGCTGATCTCATTCGTTCGCCTCGGGATTGAGCAGGGATCGCAATTTGTCCATGGCATACCGATAGCGGCCCTGCACGGTGTTGATCGAAACGCCCTGAGCTTTGGCAATCGCGGCGAACCGCATGCCGCTATGCGAGCGTAGGAGCAGGACCTCGCGCTGCTCGTACGGCAGTTGCAGCAAAGCCCGGCTCAAGCGGCTCAACTCCTCGCCAAAGATCGCCCTCTGTTCCGGCGGCGGAGAATCACAGGCCGGGTCCGCGACATCCTCCAATGCGGACCCATGATGCCGTCGGGCGGCCTTGTTCAGGTTGCGGGCCCGATTCGCGACGCAGGTCGCCAGGTAACCCCTCAAGCTGCCTGTCAGCCTGAACCGCCCGGCGGAATCGAGGAACGAGATGAACACATCGTGCACAACGTCCTGGGCCGAGCTTATGTCCATCAACAGCGCCGCCGCCAGGGTCACCAGATCGTCCTTATACTTATCGTAGATGCGGTGAAGGACGCGTAGATCACCGCGATTGAATCTCAGCACAAGTACTGTGTCTTCCAGCATCGAACGGCCGCTCTCACAAAACAATCGATTGCCGCATATATAACAACGCGGGCATGCGCTTTCGTATACCAATCCGCTTTTTTTGTGTGTAAGTCCGCCCATCAGGATGGGTAGAATCGCTCACGATCTTGTATGTCAGAATCGTAGTCATTGGAAGGGTAAGGACGTGAAACGGATCATCTCTCTGGCGTTTGTGGCTGCGATCTGCCACTCTCTGTGGGCTCAGGAATCTGTACAGCAGGAGAGCAAGAACAGGCAGTTTGTCCCGGGGGAAGTCTGGCTCGACACCAATGGCAAGTCGATCCAAGCTCACGGAGGCGGCGTCCTCGTTCGAGGCAATACCTATTACTGGTATGGCGAGGACCGCACGAACCGCCAGACTGGCGTCTCCTGTTACAGTTCCACAGACTTGTACACCTGGAAGCATGAAGGCGTCGTATTCTCGCATGATGCGCTCCCGGCGGACATCCGCGACACCTCCTTCTTTGAGCGGCCCAAGGTCATTTTTAACGCCAAGACCGGCAAGTACGTCATGTGGATGCATCTGGAGCAGCGAGGATACCATTTTGCACAGGCGGGCGTCGCCGTAAGCGATCAGCCGGCCGGACCGTTCACCTTCCTGCATCACGCGCGACCCGTCCAATTCGACTTCGGCGCCAAGGACGACGACCCCGACCGCCAGAAGGAATTCGGCGGAACTTACCGCGACATGAACCTGTTCGTGGACGACGACGGCAAGGCCTACGCGTTCTACGCCTCTGAGGGTAACTGGACCATGTACGTCGTGCGGCTGAATGACGACTACACAGGCCCCGAGACTCCCATGGTGCAGGACAAGACCTGGGCGCGAATCCTCGTCCGCAGAATGCGGGAGGCCCCCGCCCCATTCAAATACGGGAGCCGCTATTACATGGTCACGTCGGGCTGCACGGGCTGGAACCCCAACGCCGCCGAGTACGCTGTGGCCGACAACATCCTCGGTCCATGGGAATCGAAAGGCAATCCATGCGCCGGTCCCGAGGCGGAACTCACCTTCCGTTCACAGAGCACGTGCGTGCTGCCGATATCAGGCAAGCCGGGCCGTTTCATCTTCATGGCCGACCGCTGGATGCCGCGAAGACTCTCCGATTCCCGCTACATCTGGCTGCCCCTCACGATCGGCCCTGACAACACTGTCACAATCCCCTGGCTCGACCAGTGGGATTTACACTACTTCGACAAGCGCTGACGGGACACCTGGAGACCGCCAGTCTGTGAGACACAATGGAAAAGGCCGGGTAACTGTCCCGGCCTTCTCCTGCAATTTGCCTCATATGGAAGCCCGCCCAGTCGGCGAGCGGATCATCTATCAAAACACCTCCTCGCCCTCCGGTTCAGGCCTGGGCTCAGGTCGAGGCTCGCGCCGGCGCCCTTCGGTCCCCACCAACTCGGAGGCTTGCGAGCGGATGTGGATCGAGCCCATCTTCGTGTTCAGAGAGATGTTATCATCGCCCTGCCCGATTGTGCCGGAGGCGCTATGGCCCATGGCGAGGCCGTCGGTTTTCGCAAATTCCAGTGGCAGATTGCTCTGAATGCCGCCCAGCTCGGCCTTAGCCTTCACCTTGGCTGACAAGTCCCTGGGGGCGGCGAAATCGATGCCGCCGACCTCGACGTTCAGGGCGACTTTCCCGGCAACGTCGGTGGCCCGGATGGAGCCCACCCGGTCAAATGCCTCCACGGAGCCACGCAGACCGACCAGGCGGATGTCGCCGACTTCCTGGCGCAGCTTGAGCCGTGCGTTGCGAGGGGCGGTCACCTCTATCGTGACGACGCAGCTTTCTCGGTCCCTCAGGCCCTCAGGCTTGCTCACGAGAATGCGTTCCACGCCATCATCCTGCGGCCCTGTATCCTCGATCGCCAGCCGCTCCGCGATCTCGCGTGCCCGCTCTTGGGTTTCCGCTCTTCCTTTGATCGTCGCGCGGATCACATACTCAGGCGCGTCGCCGCTGCGAACCGTGATCGAACCCACGTGATTCACCACTTCGAGGAACCTGTCCCCCGGAATGGGGCCAAATCCGCCGTGATGCACCGCCTCCTCCAGACCCTCTGCCTCCGCCGGGATCTCCGGTGGGACCGGCGGCACCGGCGGCTCGATCCGGGGCACCTCGATGGGAGGCAACTCGATCTCGGGCACCTGCACCGCAATGTCCAAGTCGCCCATGTCCATCTCTAGATCCAAATCCTTTTCCAAGGGAGCCGGACTGGGCACGGGAGCGGGCATCTTCGGCATTTGAGGCATCGGCGGCATCGGGGGCGCCGGGGCCGGCCTGGCAGCGTCCGGTGAAGGGACTTCCGCGTCCCCCTGCCGGTGCACCAGATTGTGGGCCCATTCCTGCATCTGCTTTTGCCAATTCTCCATTTCCCGGCGCCATTGCTGCATCTGCTCGCTCTGTTGCCACTGCTTCATCTCCGAGCCCCAGGCCTCCATCCGGTCTGCATACTTCCGTTGCACCCGGGCGCGAGTCTCCCCGGCGGCCCGTTTCACCTCATCCAGAGCTCTTGAGGCCTCGGTCAAAGCCCTTTCTCGCTCGCGTCTGGCTTCGTCTCGGACCTCGGGAGCCTCGCGGCTACCCGGCCGTCCACCACCGCGCCGGACCTCCACCTCGGCGGGCCCATCCCGCGGCGGGATTGTCACGGTGATGTCCTCTTCCACTCGCTCCCGCCGGGGCGCGCCACCGCCACGTCCCTCAGCCGGCTCCCGCTGTCCTTCACGGCGTCCTTCAGCCAGCGGCCGGCGTTCGCGGGCCAGCGCCCGGAGCTGATTCTGCAGTTCCCGCTGCTGGATCGTCATCTCATGGAGATGCTCTTGCAGGGCAGCGAGCTCCTGATCGTCGTACTCTTGGCCTGCCTCCCGGCTTGGCGACATTTCGCGGCGCCTCTCGGCCAGGGCCCGGAGTTGATTCTGCAACTCCTTCTGCTGGACCATCATCTGGTCAAGATGCTTCTGGAGGGCGATGAGTTCCCGGGACTGTGGGTCCGGGGTCTCCGGGCGGCGCTCTTCTATGCTCACAGAGATGGTTTCATTCTGTACGGGGTGTCTGATTTCATTCGAAGCCGACTCCTGTCCCTGCGCCATGGGGAGCACGCAGGCGACCATCAGGGCGGCGATGGCGATAACGGTAACACGTTTCATGGTTCTATACCTCCAGGTTGGCTTTGTCAGCCAATTCAAACGGACTAGTAAACGGTTCGAATCTTCAAACAGGCCGAGCAGGCCGAGGCCCGGCTCGACCGAGGTGCTCAGCAGTCGCCGGGCCGTCTCCAGGAGCGTCTGACGATACGCCGTCGTCCGCTCCCGAAGCAGGTTGGCGACCGTGGCATCGCAGGACAGCTCGCGCAGATGGTGCATCTGCCGGCGCACGAGCCACAGCAGCGGGTTGTACCAATAGGCGATCTGTAACAGCATGTAGAGGCTGTGCATGACCAGATCGCCCCGCTTGACGTGCGCCAACTCGTGCAGGAGCATGTGCTCGGTGTCCCGTCGCGAGAGCTTGCTCAAGTAGCCTTTCGGCATGAGCAGCACGGGGCGAACGGCCCCGAACACGGCGGGACTGGCGAGCCGCTTTGTCACCACGACCCGGGGAACACGCCGCAGCCCCAGGCGATTCGCGCAGTCAGCCATCTGATTGTAGAAGGATTGCGGCAGTGAAGCGGCTGCCGCCTGATACCCATGGCGACTACAAAGCGAATGCAACCTGAGAAACAGCCATATTCCCAGAATCGAGGTGCCTGCAAGCCAGGTAAGCATGGCATAGACTTGCCATGCGAATTGCGGAGTGCGGAATGCGGATTGCGGAATAGCGGCGAATCCTGAATCTGAGATTTCAGATCTGTCATCTGAAATCCCCGCGCCTGCCGATTGCAGATTCACGATTTCGTATTGCACATCAGAATCACGAGTCAAATCCGCAATCTGCAATCCGAAATCCGAAATCGCCGCATTGCTCTCTGCGGCCGCCGGTTTGTCGTTGTTCACCAGGCGAAACGCCTGACTGACCACCGGCCGAAGCTCCGGAACGATGCCGCTCGGCAGAGACAGGGTGGGCGGCAGGAGCAACTTGACCAGAATGAGCGACCACAGCGCATATCGCAACTGCGGCCATGCCCACCGGCGAATGAGCAGATCGACGCATCCAATGAGGATGATCAGCAGGCCGGCCTGCCAGAACATGGCCACCGACCAATCCCACCACAGGCGGGCGATCTGATTCAGTTGCTCCACCATGACTACTCTCCCTTATCTTCCACTTCGCTTTCCAGAATCTTCCTGAGTTCCTTTTTCTCCTTGGCCGTGAGCTGCTTTTCCTCCGTCAGGAAATGCACCAGCGGCCCGACGGCCCCGTCAAAGGCCTGATCCAGCAATGACCGGAAGGCGCTGAGCCGGGCCTTTTGCTGCGAGACCAGGGGCTCATACACGCTCGTATTGCCCTGCTTGACCTCGCTGACGGCGTCTTTCTCTACCAGTCGGGTCAACATAGTCTTTATTGTGGTATAGGCCCATTTGACCCGGCGATCCAGCCGCTCCATGATCTCCCGCGCCGTAGCCGGGTGCTTCTGCCACAACGCATTCATGATCTGCCATTCTGCTTCTGTCAGCTTCATTTCACTATCCCTTCTACAATCGTAGAAGCAATTCTACTACATATGTCGAAGCAAACAACAAAATGTTACAGGAATTCCAAGAATTTTTTTGCCGCCCCGCTGGCTTGTGGACGGAGTTGCTCGTACACCCCCTACGGCCCGTTCCTCCCGCCTGATGCATCGAGCAGCATGTAACCATAGGCCCAATCATAACTTACATGCAGATGGCGTCCCAAGCGCAAGGCCGGCCCAGGGCACGCTCGGTGCGAAGGGCCAGCGGTCCATGCCGTCCTGTGTACCTGGAGACTGCGGCGATTTGTCTTGAAAATATCCGGGTGCGGATGCTATACTATGTTGAGAGATAACCCTCAGGGCTTGGATACTAGGTGATTTGCTTTGCGGCAGGAGGACGAGGTGAGAAGCGCACTATCCATGTTGGTGTTGTTGTTGCCATTGGTCTCTGGCCCTTCATGGGCCGAGCTGCCGGTCGATATCCCCGATCCGAATCTCAGGGCAGCCATTGAAAACCATCTGCAGGTTTCCGATCCCACGCCGACAGACATGCTGGATCTGATCAACCTTACGGCGCTATCAGTCAAGATGCCCGACTTGACAGGCTTGGAGTACGCCTCAAATCTTCAGACCCTTCGCTTGCGAGCCAACGACCTCAGCGATGTGACTCCCCTCGGGGGGTTGAGCAATCTGGACACGCTGTTCCTGAACGACAATTTTATCAGCGATATCTCGCCCCTGAGCGGCCTGACCAACCTGACCCAGTTGGACCTTCACCACAACAAGATCAGCGACATCTCGGCCCTGTCCAACCTGGTCAACGTGTGGTTCCTGGCCCTGCGTGAGAATCCGGTCAGCGACCTCTCCCCACTGGCCAGCATGCCCCGCCTGGCGGTATTGTCGCTCTTGAGGACGCCAGTCAGCGACATCTCACCTCTGGCCAACCTGACGACGCTGCGGTACGTCGATCTTCGGGACTGCCCTTTGAACGATGAGGCCTATGACGTGTACCTGCCCCAGATCCGGGCGAACAATCCGGCAATGACAATCGAGCTCGATTACGGCGAACGAATGCTGACGCTGTCCTCCACGTTCGGCGGGTCCGTGGTCGAGCCGGGAGAGGGGGAGTTCCCGTACCCGTACCACACGCACGTCCACCTCAACGCCGTAGCCGATCCGGGCTTCGTGTTCAACCGCTGGACCGGTGCCTCCCTCTTCACCGACAATCCCACTAATGTCTTTATGGACTGGGACTGTGACATCCAGGCGCATTTCCTGAGCCTGCGGGACACGCTCTATGTGGACGACGATGCCGCATCCGATCCCAATCAGGACGGCAGCCCGGAGCACCCGATATCGAGGATCCAGGATGCCATCGAAGTCGCGCGCGACGGCGTGACCATCTTCGTGGCCCCGGGCCTCTATCGCGGGAACATCAAGATGGGCAAGATGATCCACGTCACGGCAATCGATCCTTGCCGACCCAACGCGGGTCCCTGCGCCACCATCGAAGGCACGGGCGGCGATCCGGTCGTCGCGATTTACCCAGGCGCCGGCTGGAACTGCAGCCTGTCCGGATTCGTCATCACCAGAGGGCGAGGCAGCTTGGCCGGTGGGATCTACTGCTCCGGAGCCAGTCCCAAGTTGAGCCACTGCCTGATCGTCGGCAACCTCTGCACCGACCCTAATGGAGCCGCCGTGTACTTCGAGCAGAGCCGGGCCGTGATGACCAACTGCACGGTCGCGGACAACTATGCCGGCCAGAACGGCGCAGGTCTGGCCCTCGTTGACAGCGACGTCAACGTGGTGGATTCAATTCTCTGGGACAATTACCCGTCCGAGATCAGGGCTCGCGGCACAAGCGATCCTTCCATTCGGTACTGCAACGTTCGCGGATCGTGGCCGGCCCTCGGTGATACGCGCAGCGATCCGCTGCTGGCCCGCCCGGGCTATTGGGCGGATCCAGCCGACCCAAACATGGTGGTCACGATGGAGAATCCTGGCGCCGTCTGGATGAACGGAGATTACCACCTGAAGTCCCAGGCCGGCCGCTGGGATCCGGCTGCGGGATCGTGGCGGCGAGATGAAGTGACCAGTCCCGCCATCGACGCCGGCGATCCGGCCAGTCCGATCGGGTACGAGCCCGCTCCCAATGGCGGGATCGTCAATATGGGCGCGTACGGTGGCACCGCCGAGGCGAGTCTGAGCCACTCACCTTGACTATTTATGATTGACCATTTTCGATCCATCGATCGTAAACATCGAGACAATAGCTCGCGAGCGTGGGCGATCCTTATCCTGCTGGCCGCGACGCTGCAAGCAGCTCACGCCGAGCCCCCGACTATCAGTCCGTCGCCTTACTGGAAGAACCAGATCGCCTACCCATACGACACGTTCTGCAACAGCCGTTTCGTGGACGGCAAGGTCAAGTGGATCAAGTTCACAATTCTCCTGGCGCCGTATGATCCCAACGTGGTCTACTTCCAGGACAGCAGCAAGTACGTGTTCCACTACAGCTTCGCCACGGAAGTGCTCGACCCCTTCCGCGGGATGACGGCTCCGCAGTTCAACGCGGCCACCCTGTTCGAGAAGAACCAAAAGGCCATCCTGGGCACCGTCATCCTGCCCCCGGCGGTTGCCTGGCCGACAGAGCCCCAGTTCCGTGAATACGGCATTCAATTCGTGCGCCAGGACCCGTTCACGCGGGAACAAATCCGCGACCTGTTCCAGCTCGTCAAAGCCCATGTCGGCGCCCCGGCTGATGTGCAAGTGTTTTACTTTCCGACGTATGAGCAGCAGGCGGCCGCTTCCGCCAATCGCGACTGGTTCGAATCCCAGGGTGTCCCGCTGGGGTCCACGGCACGGTGGGCCAGCGGCAATGCCTGCTATTCCCCCGGATGGGCCTTCGGCAGGCTCAACTACGTCCCCGGGGGCAGTATTGCCAGTGCCTACCACAGCGGCGTCCTCAAACCCGGGGACATCCTGCTCACCGATGGGGTGCCGGCCGAGGTGCCCTTCGTCGCGGGCATCATTTCCCTGGCTCCTTCCACACCCAACTCGCACGTGGCCATCCTCGCCAAGACGTATATGGTGCCCTTTGTCTACCTGGCCCTGGCGGCCGATGCCGAGCACATCCAGCAGTTGATCGGACACCGAATCGTCTTCTGCGCCTACGAGGACGAGTTCGGCGTAGACGTGCGGATCATGGATACCGAGGGCATTCTGGATGACGCGGCCGCCGCAGAGATTCTGCAACTCAAGCAGGCTGCGCCTCTGGACATCTCCCCGATGGCGTCGCTGGGGACGTTCGGCGTCTCTGTAGAGGGACTGCAAGCCACGGATATTCAGTACGTTGGCGGCAAGGCGGCCAACTTCAGCCTATTGCGGGCCGCAGTGCCCGACAACTCTCCCCGGGCGATCACACTGACGTTCGACCTGTGGAACGCGTTTCTCGACCAGCCGCTCACGCCCGCCTCCGCCATCACCCTGATGCCGCGGGAACACATGCTGTTCTGGGCCGATGATGACGAGCAGCAGGGCCCCACGCATACGAGTTTTCGATTGAACGCTGACGGTGAAACCATCAGCCTGTTCGATGTCGATGGAGCCACCCTGCTGGATTCGATTCACTTCGGACGTCAGACGAAGGATGTCTCTTACGGCCGCTCGGTCGATGGCGGCGACGTATGGCAGGCGTTTGACCGTCCCACCCCCGGCCTGCCGAACTCAGCCGCCCCGAGCGAGCACACGGGCGGCCTGGTCATCAACGAACTCATGGCGAACAACAAACGGACCATCGAAGACCCCTGCGAGAGCGGCGAATACGCGGACTGGATCGAGCTGTACAACGCCTCGGATCAAACCATCGTTCTCAACGGCATATACCTGACCGATGATGCAAACGAGCCGACCCGGTGGCAGGTCCGCCCTGAGGTTACGGGTCCGACGCTGCGACAGGAGATCGCCCGGCGATTGTCGAAGTACACGGCGTACCCGCCCGCGGACATGCTGACGCTGTCGCGGGACGTGGCCTCGATTCGCAACCTGTTCACAAATTCCGGCGTCACCGCGTTTACCGCGGCACTGCGAGCGGCGACGATCGACGTGCTGACCGATCCAAAGTACGGTTTCGATCCCAACGTTCCCCTGCGGTTCCGCAGCTCGACCAACGTCGAGGACAGCGTGGACTTCATCGGGGCGGGTCTCTACGACAGTTACAGCGGCTGTCTGGACGACGCGATTGACCTCGACGACGACGGCCCGTGCGCCTGCGATCCGAACCGCGGGTCCGAGCGAGATGTCTTCCAGGCGATTCGGCAGGTCTTCGCCGGCTTCTATAACGACAATGCGTATTTGGAGCGCCTGCGTCACGGTCTGGACGAGACGAATGTCGGCATGGCTGTCGTGGTTCACCATTCCTTCCCCGACGAGATCGAGTTGGCCAACGGCGTGGCCACCGTGGAACGGGATGGAATGCAGGCCAACACGTACATCACGCTGGTCACCCAGTTGGGGACGGTCTCCGTGACCAACCCCGAGGATGGCTCGATCCCGGAGGAAGTCACCGTGATGATCCTCCCGTCCGGCAGCAGCACGTGGCCTGAGCTTAAACGGGCATCCAGTCTCGTCCGGCTGGGCGATATCGTCCTGACCGGTACGCTGCGGGGCAAATCCATCCAGGGATCGAGCGACTACAAGGACCTCACCGCCCTGCTGTTGAAGGTCAGCAGTGAGTTCGAACGAAGGACCGGCAAGTTCCCATACATCCTGGACCTCGAATACAAGAAGGTCGCTCCCGGCGGGCGCGTGCTGCCTGCCGGCGGACTGGTCATCAAGCAGGTCCGCCAGGTCCCCTCCTCCGACCGCATGCAGACCCCCTGCCTGGTCAACCAACCTACCGAATTCGAAGTCTACACCGGCGAGGTCGAGTTAAAGGATACAGTCGATGTGTTCGCCGATCATCGCCTCAAGTCCCGCTGGACGATCCAGACCCGCAATACGGTTCTGGACGCCAACGCTCTGGGCGAGAGTCTCTACACCGACGTGCAGATCGAGTACCTCGATGAAGATCGGATTCGCACGATCTCGGGGAAGATGGCCCTCCTGCCGTCCGGCAACCACAGCCTCATCGACGACGACACCATCGATAGCTGGCAGTTGCCCGATCTGGTGAACCCCCGAACTTACCATCTTTGGACGCCCGACGTGCCGACGGCCATTCCGCCATTCCTGCGGCCGATCTTCGCGCCGTCGGATCTTGGCTGCTCCGGGTACCGCGTCCCGTACCGGTTCCTGCCGCTGAATGTGGACTATGGCGCTCCGGTTGTGTCCTGGCATCCAGCGGGCATGCGCCCTGTGACAGGCAACGAGGTGTACCTGTGGGCCTGCTCGCCCGCCAGCAGCGCCGACATGCCCCAGGAGCGGTCTCTCGTGGATCACGGCGTTTCCGTCAAATCGTACTTCTACTATCCTCCGCTGCCCCGAGGATTCACCATGTGGGAACAGGCCGGCGGCAATACGGGCCCATTGAAGCGATGGGATCGAACCGTCATCGAGGGCCTCACGACGGAACCGATCGTGTTGAAAGGCTATTACTCCCAGACGTTCCGGCCTGAGCATCACAATGTCGCCGAGCACTTCCTCTTCGAGCCGAGGCTCGAGCCGGGGATCTCCGCCGTCATCGTCAGCCAATTGCAGAATAAAGGAATCCGATTTATCCACATGATTCTGGACAAGGACAACGTCGGGGCCAATCAATCGCGGATCATCCTGTACGATTTCAACGCGAATCCCATCGATCTCAGCAGCGCCGGGGGCGGTTGAGCGATTGCAGGCCGCCATTACAGAGCGCTACGCGCTTGACAATGCCAGCCACCACTAACAGCCGGGCCGGCCCAGACTCTCCATCAGCCACAGATGTTCAGCAACTCCTGCTTCGTCACGGCTAGAAGGTTGGGACGGGCACGTTCTCCAGGACGAATTGCAAGTCCTGATTGTAGGGCTTGAACGCAATAACGTGCCGGATGAACGCAGCCTTGGCGCATTCGGAACATGTGCCGGTGTATTGCTGGGTGACAATTCTCTGGCCGCCGGAGTCCTTGAAGGTGGTGCCGCCGCTTATACGGTATTCTGTGCTCTGGGTCGTGACAGAGTTGCCTTCGGCATCCAGCATGTCGATGGCGGTGACGATCATCTCCGGATAGGCGTGCCACGGCCATGAGTACGGCACATCAGGCCCATGTCCTGTGTAACAGGGAGGACTGTCTCTGACGTCCAGATATGAGATTCTATTCGGGTCGTACCTGGTTTTCATCCGATAGCGGTACTTCCCTTCCTCTACGGTCGCCTGCTCCACGAGGACCTCCAATCCCGGCACCAATTCGGTCCAGTTCCCGGTGGGGGCAAACGGGATGTCGATTGCCCCTATATGGTCGCTGCGCAGTGCGGACATCGACCATTCAAGTCGGCTGAGAGCCAGTGGAAATGCGGCATTGTACCCCATCGACATGTCGATTGTGAAATTGAAGGGCTCAGGGCTGGCAATCCGCAGCTTGGTGTCCGCATCCACTTTTGTTTGGTATTCCAGCGGCTGATAGGAGGGTCCCTGCAGCGGGGGCCCGTAGCGGGTCGTCGCCTGCGGAGTGTACTCCACCTGAATCCGGTAGCCGACCTCATCGAACACCTTCGCACTCTTCACTACCTCCGATAGGCCGATTAACCCGTTGGGATCGATCACATACATCCAGCCTCCGAACGACAGGGATCGCCTGGGCGGCATCGGCCTGTCTATGGGGATCTCGTGGTTGAAGAGCCGCGTCGCCAGCGTCATGGACTCCCAGCCCGGCGCCAGATGTTCGGCCGCAATCCAGGGCTCGTTTGCCTCCGCCACTAGCTCGTTCGGCTCCCCCGCCGCTGCCACACCGCACACGCAAACAACCAGCACAAGCCATTTCCTGAACAGATCGCCACACATGGTCGTCTCTCCTAAAGATGCCGTCATTAGGTCCACGCTACTGTCGAAAACAACCCTCTTTGATCCGATTCCGCGGTCAGAACCGTGCCTACTTCGCCGGATGCAGCGTCACGGTGATCTTGGGCGAGACCGTCTTGGCGCCCTCGTTGTCCATCGCCTCCGCCCAGATCGTCCAGGCTTCACCTTCGTATACATCGGACCACGCCCATTCGCGATTCCAATTGTTTGCCGGATCAGTGACCGTGGTGCTGCGCATCGCCAGCCTGTTCTGCGTGCGGTACTCGAGCGTGTACCTGACCCACACCACGGTTCCATCGGGGTCGGCTGCTACGCATTGACAGGAAATGGGCGTCGGGTAGGTCAATTCGGCGCCGTCCTCTGGGCTGATGAGGGTGACTGTCGGTGGGACGTTGATGAGTTCCGTCCCTTCCATGAGCCAGTGCATCATCAGAATGTCTATATCCGCGTGATCGACCCTGCAGTCGCCATTGATATCGCCCGCTAACTCGACCTCGCAGACCGGCTCGCCAAAGTAGGACTTGCTGGCTTCGGGCGTGCCGCCATAGGCGCCGAGATTCACGAATCCTCCATTGGGGAATGGCTCGGCACCCAACGGATCGTTCGGATTACCCGCGTCAATGCAGGAGCTGGTGACTTCGTCACGCATCCAGGTCTCCGTGGCCCGATCCCAGTGACCGCCCTGTGATTTCAAGTGGTAATCGCCCGCGACCCACACTGCACGCGGGTCTTCCGGCCCGATCTCCTTCGTCGGATCGTTGGGGTCGGCCCAGTAACCCGGATCGACAAAGCATGGGTCCACGTCGATATTGCCCTCGCCAGAATAACCACCCTGGACATTGCTGTAGGTGACGCTGATCTGAGTTATGTCCCCAGAACGCGTGTGGAATGATCTCGGCCCGTCCTGGACAATGCACTGTGTGAGCTGGGCTGGCAAAGTCCCAGGGGCCAGCCAATCGAGAGAGTTGCATGGGCCGCGATTACCGGCGAAGGTGCAGTTGGACAGTCTGACGACCCTTCCGTGGATGGAGATTGCGCCAGCTCCAGACCTGCCGGAGTTGCCCGAGAATACGCAGTTGGTTGCGATGAGCCTTTCGGAGCCGCCCTCGATGGCACCTGCTTGATGCCCCGAGTTGCCGATGAACTCACAATCGTGAAGTTCCAAGTCTCCGCCCGAGATCGCTCCGGAACCTTCATTCCTGACAAAGGAGCATTCGAATGCGATAATGCGGCTACTGGAAGTGCCGCGCACGGCACGGCCCGCAAATCCTGAGTTGTTTTTGAATGTGCAGCGCACGAGGGTCAGATCGTACGGGGCTTCCACGGCGGCGCCGTTGAAACCCGTGAATGTGCAGCCCGTCAGCGTGGCCCGGCCACTGGAGAAACTAATACCCTGATCGAACGTCTTCCCGTCATTGCCTGCAAACACGCAATCAGTCAGGATGGAATTGCCATCCGAGACACGGATAGCGCCATTTCCGTTGCCGAGGAACTGACAGCCGATGATGACAGGACTACTAAACGAGTTGTCCATCGCCATCCAGGCGTTGCCCTCAAATCGGCAATTGGTCAGGATAGCGTTGCTGTTGAATGCGTTGCTCATGCCGGTCCCCTGATTGTTGAGGAATGTGCAATTGGTCACGATCGGATTGCTCCCGTTGCGGGCCAGCAGGGCCTCTTTTGACGCCGCGTAATTGTCCACAAAGCAGCAATTGAGGACTGTCGGGCTTCCAGCCTCGATCAGCATGCCTGCCCCGCCGACAAGGGGCTGGCTTCCAGATGGGCGCAGAGACGTCATGGAACCGGCGGTAATCGTGAGACCGTCGATCACAGCCGTGTTATCCGTGCCACTGCCTGTGACGACGTTGCAGGTATTCTCGTTCATGGGGAAGTCAGGAGCACCGGGATCCCTGGTGACCTTGGCGGTACCATCGTTGCCGGCCAGATCGCCGCTGAGGATTGTCTCATGGCGATTGACATCGCGTGCATCCGGGTCGGGGCCGACTATTCCGGCGTAGCCGCCTTTGAGAGTGACGCCGTTGAGCAGTTTGAAGGTAGCTGCCCGGTCGCCGGGGGTGATGCCGGCCCCCTGGTCCGGCTTGTAGAGGCCCTGCGCGACATGGATTTCGACGGGTCTGGTTGGTCCTTTCGCCGCCGCAAGGGCATCCTGAAGGCAATTGTACGCAGCCGCCCAGGAAACGCCGGTCTTTGCGCCTCCCGCCGCGGCGTCTACGTAGATTACTCGCACTGGCTCCGCGGTCGCTACCGCCGCGCATGCAAAAAGAACGACCATGAGTGATTGGCTGAAAATTCGGCTCCGCATTGTCGTACCTCCTGGAGAAACCGTTCGTAACGACTGAAAACTCAGACAGCGTTACAGCCGCTGTTCAACCGCTTTGGTTGAAGCCTGAGCCCGCCGTGCAATACGTCCGCTGCGGCTCATCTCTCGCAAGAAGCAATCTCAAGGTTCCGCATTCGTGCTTATGTAGACGCGAATCATACGAAATCGTAACACTCAAGGGGCCTTCAGACGAGAAAATTCTCCGGAAACCCCGGTTCCAAAGGTTAATTCGTCACACGGAGAGTGATCGTGATCTTGGGCGAGACGGCCATGCCACCGTCGTTATCCATTGCCTCGGCCCAGATGGTGTAAGAGCCTTGGAATGGCACTCCCGTGGTGCCCCACCATTGCCAGTCGTAGCGCCAGCCGTCCGATGGGTCGGTATCTGTGGAAGTTGCCCGGACATGGTTGCCGTTGTTACTGTAGTCCATGATGAACTTCACACTGATCACCGATCCATCGCTATCAGCGGCATCGGCACGAAGGGCCACCCACGCTGGATAATCGAATACCTCGCCATCTTCGGGTAATGTGAGTGTGACCGTTGGCGGCATGTTGACCAGATCCGCCGCATCCGTCAGCCAATGCAGTAGCAGAATGTCCATGTCCGTCTGATCGACCTTGCAGTCGCCATTGATATCGCCGGCGATCCGGGTCTCGCACACGAGCTCGCCGAAGTACGACTTGCTGGCCTCGCTCGTGCCGCCGTACGCGCCCAGATTCACAATGCCGCCGTTCGGGAAAGGCTCCAAGCCGATGGGTGTGGCAGGGTCCCCCGCGTCGATGCACGCGCTGGTGACCTCATCGCATACCCAGGCCCCGGCACTCCGGTCCCAGCGACCCGCCTGGGACTTCAAATGATAGTCGCCATTCACCCAGACCGCGTTCGGATCGTCCGGGCCGACTTCTATATTCGGATCATTCGGTTCCGCCCAGTATCCTGCATCGACAAAGCACGGGTCCACATCGATATTGCCCTCACCCGGATAACCGCCCTGAATATCGCTGTATGTGACGTCGACCCGGGGCTGGTCCAAAGGGTCCTTGCTAAAGGGATCGGGACCATTCCAGATGATGCAGTACGAAAGCTCTGCGCGACCGCCTGTGCATTTTATCGCACTGGGTTGGCCGCGGTTGCCGATGAAGGTGCAATGCGACAGTTGTGTCACCACTGTATTACACATGACCGCGCCAGACGCAAATATCTTCATCTCGGTGGAGTTGCCGGCGAAGAGGCAGCCTGTGGCCTTCAGTTGATCACCACTAGCATGGATGGCCCCTGCACCAATCTGAGATGAATTGCCGATGAACTCGCAATCATGAAGGACCAGGCTTCCCGATGCCCAGATGGCCGTGGTGCCCATCGCCGTGTTCGCAGTGAATGAGCAGCGGGTCAGGTTGAGTTTGGTGCCCTCGGTGCCATCGAGGCAGAGTCCGCTGTTCTCAACGAACCGACAGTCCTCCAGAGTCATAACGCCGCCATAAGACTCAATGACGCGGTCCAGCCAGCCAGGCCGACCGTTTTGTTCGAAGAGGCAGCCCGTGAAAATGGAGTCGACGTTCCGTATCTCGATCGCGGAATGCTGGCTATTTCTGAAAATGCAGTTGGTCAGGGCGAGGCTGCCACTGTTGAGGCTGCTGATGCGCGCCTGATCAAACGTGCAGTTGGTCAACGACATGCTGCCCTTGTCATTGGTCATTGTGCCGTTGATGAAGATGCAGTCAGCCACAACGGGGCTGCTGTCCAGAGTCCGCACGCTATGGCCATCAAAGATGCATCCGACCAAGAAAGGCTTACTTGCAGCGCGCGGACACACCACCTGCATGGGTCGCGGTGAAATGACAGGCCCGAATCACAGGGCTGCCGGCATCGATCACAATCCCGGCCTCACCACCATATTCATCGCCGCACTTGCCCCATCCCGCCCCGCCGGCGGTAATGGTGAAGCCGTCGATCACAGCCGTTTCGTCTGTTGCCGAAGCGGCAACAACCCGACAGCTATTGTCCTGGCTGCGGCGGAGGTCTGCACTGTCATCTGCTTTGAGGTCGCCGCTGAGGATGGTTTCGTAGAGCTCGATGTCGCGGGTGTTGGGGTCGGGTGCGGCGGCACCGGCGTAGCCGCCCTTGAGGGTGACGCCGTTAAGCAGTTGGAAGCTGGCCGTTTGGTCGCCGGGGGTAATGCCGGTCCCCTGGTCCGGCTTGTAGATGCCTTGGGCGACGCGGATTTCCATGGGCTTATCCGCCGCCTTCGCCCTCGTCAGCGCGTCCTGAAGATGCTTGCAGGCGTTCGCCCAGGATGAGCCGTCGTTCGCCCCGGGGCCCGTGCCATCGACGTAGAGGATTCGCCCCTCGCACGCGAAACACAAGCTGAGGACGATACCCAATGCAAATCCCGCCAATCTGCCGTATCCGGTCCTGTTCATGTTCCTCTCCTTTCATCGCCCAACTCGCCTGCTGGATAGCCATCAGTCGTGTTGGTGCATGCTCCCCTACCGTACAGACAGTCCGCAAGGAGGAAGCTGGGCCGCCCCTCCACGGCGGCCCATACTGCCCGCATGACCTGTCCGGCCAGCCAAATGCTACTGGGCACAGGTTTTCACCCAATTCCACAGCCGCGGACAGCCGTCCCGGCGTCGTTCTCTCGTTTAGTCCAAGACCCGCCGCCCGCGTTACGCGATTTCGGAAAAAAAATCACGGCCCACACTGCACCAGTTCCCACCACAGCCGGGGGTAGTCCTTGCCTTCACAGATCATCCAGATGGTTCCAAAGTCCCAGCCGGTGAAGCTGGCTTGCTGTTTCATCTGTCCGTCGGTCAAGGGCACACCGATCCCGTTGTAAGGGGGTCCGTTGGCCTCGGGAGAAGTCAGGAAATAACAATCGACAACTGTGCTGTTCTCGGTCTCTTCTCCCGCAAGGTTACCCACGCTCCAATTTCTGTTTCCGCCCGAGACCGGGCCGGCCGCATAGCAGTGGGTCAGCGTGCCCCGTTGGCTGTCCCCGACAAGGCCGCCTATGGGACCACTATCGGGGCCGGCAGAGACAGTCGCGATAGCATAGCAGTCGGCGATTCTGCCCTCGCTGAGAGGGTATGTGCTCTCCATCCACGTTTGAAGATAATCGCCATTGACCCCAACCAGGCCGCCAACACTCCAGGTTCTCATGCCCGCCGAGACACGGCCGGTGACATAACACCTGCTGATATTCCCTTTGTTGTACCCGGCCAGAATGCCAAGATGCTCGGCATCATCTTCACCTGTGATGTTGGCGTCCTCGATGCCCAGGTCCGTCACGATGGCCTGCGGCCCCAGCGAGGCGAACAGGCCCAGGCAGCCTCGGCCGCGGATGCTCAGGTGGGAAATGACAAACCCAGCGCCGTGAAACTCGCCATTGAAGTAGTCCATCGGAGCGGCGCTCCAGGTGACATCCCCCAGATCGACATCCGCCGTCAGTTGGTAGCAGGCGAACGGATCTCGCCAGACCGCGCCCAGATCCTCCGGCGTGCCAATTCTGTACGGATCATCGGGTGTACCGCTGCCGGCGAGTCCGGGCGGGTCGTATGCATCGGATGGAAGCGTCAGCGCTGGATAACCGCCCCCTTGTGGCATCCGCCACACGTCGGCCGTGCCGTTCGCCCGCTCACCCACAAAGTCCCATCCGCACCCCACGAACGTCTGCAGGTCCTGCATCTGGACGGTGGTCAGCCCCGTGCCACCGGCGCTCTCGGATAATCCGCTCGCCTCGGTGTCCCAGAACGATGCCTTGACCTTGTCGTCGCCGCCATCTCCGATCAAGCCGCCGATCCTGGTGCTGTTCGTGCCGGCGCGGACCTGGCCGACGGCATAGCAGTTTCTGATGCTCCCATCCCCGACCGACCCCACCAGGCCCCCAAGTGAATCGCTCATGGCACTGCCGGAAATACCGCCTGCTGCAAGACAGTTGCTGATATCGCCGCCGCTCATAAACCCAATGAGACCACCGAGGCGGGAAGCTCTTGTCCGCGAGGAGACGTTGACGGTGGCGTAGCTGTTGGAGATCCTGCTGGAAGGGTCTGTCCTTCCCACCAGCCCCCCTGCAAATCCTGTGCGGCTTTGGACGGATATGTTCCCCGTCGCGCAACTGCGGGTGATGTTGCCTTCATTGATCCCGGCCAATCCACCGCTGTAACCACTAATGACCGGGATATCGGAGGCCGCCGCAGAACACCCGATTATTCTGCCGCCGCCATTGTTGTGGCCCACCAGGCCACCCACTTCCTCATGACCCGCAATCCGTCCGAAATCAGCGCGGCTGCGGATGATCTCGCCACCGTTGTATCCCACCAACCCACCGACGCTTTCGAAGCCGGCGACCATGAATCCCTTTGCATAGCAATCCACAATGCGGCCGTCATTCCATCCGGCCAAAGCACCACGATAGACTCCATTTATCCCGTCACTTTCGGTTCTCGATTCCAAGGTTCTTCACCACGGCCTGTCTGCCCACTTTGCCAAACAGACCCACGCAATCGCCAGCGTCAGGATCGGAGCCAGCATCAATCTTGAGATTCCGGATTGTGTGGCCGTCGCCATCGAAGCTGCCCATGAAGGCGCCCCCCTGGAAATCGTGTTCACGGTTGGTCAAGCCGGGTGCAATCACGGCGACTGTGAAAACACGCCGGCCGGACAGGTTCGGGTCCAGGTCGATGTCGTTGAGCAGGACAAAGTGCTTGTCGAGCAGATTCGGGTCGGAACTGATGGAGATGAGCTGCTCAGCCGTGGCGATTCTGTACGGGTCATTCGGCTCGCCCGTGCCCCCGGCGAATTCGTAAGCGTGGGCGGCCAGGCCCGACCCAAGTACGGAGAGAACAACGATGATTTCGTAAAAGCGATCTGTATTCGTGCTCATGGTTACTCCTCGTGTTCAGCCAAGTGGCATCCCGTGCGATTCGAGGTTTGCTCATCTGCGACGTTCAGTCCAGCGAGGGCGGGCGATGTTACACTCTTTTCAGGGACTTATTTCAAAATGGAAGGTACTCGTCGTTGGTCGGCCGAACGGATATATTTTTCACCAGGTCCGTCAATTTTTCGTGTAACGCGGGCGGGAGATCCTGGACTATACGGGTCAGACACATGGGAACTGAAGCCGGTTTTACACAGTGGGTCCGCCAGGCGCAGCATGGGGACCAGGGGGCGGCCAACTACCTCGCGGCGGTGGCCAGGCAGAGACTCTATTCGTACATCTACCGGCTCACCCTCAACCACGACCTGGCGCAGGACCTTCTGCAGGAGACGCTACTGAAGATGGTCGAGAACATGAAAGAGCTGGAGCAGCCGGAGCGGTTCTGGTGCTGGCTGTTCCGCACGGCGTTGGGCACCGTCCAGCACTACTATCGCGACCTCGCCCGGGAACAGGCTATCGAATTCTCAGCACTGAGCCGGCAGCGGCTGTCGGACTACTTGACCGACGACCACAACGACGGCCTGAACCACGCGATACGCGAGGAGCTGTCCGAGACGATTGTCATGGCGATCGGGCAACTGAAGCTGACGTATCGCAACGTCCTGCTGCTTCGCTGCTACGAGCAGATGTCGTACGCCGAGATCGCCGACCAGATGGGCTGCAAGGAGCTGCGGGCGCGGGTGCTGTTCTTCCGGGCCAAGCGGTCGCTGAGCCGGCACTTGACCAAGCGGGGATTCGCCAAGGGACTGCTGCTGACGGCACTAGGCCTGTTCGGCCTGCTCACCGCCCCCGCCGAAAGTGTCCCGGCGGCGGGAACCATCACCGCCGCCTCGCTGCACACGGGCCCGGTCGCCGCGTTCGTCGGCCTGGCAGGTACGCCGCCGGCCGTGACCTTCGCCGCCACGATCACCGGGGCGGGCGTCACCCTGACCACGGAGCACTTCGGCTACTTCCTGGCCTTCTTCATCATCGGCCTGATCTCCTTCCTCGTCGCACTGGCCTGGGATTGACAGGCACTCTACGGCGCAAGCCTATGACCAGGAGAGCAGGGAGACAATGCCGCTCCCCGCCCCTTCATGCCTTGGCAGTCTGTTTCCCTCCGCGATTACTTCTGCGGATGCAACGTCACCTTGACCTTGGGCGTGGCTGTCTTGGCGCCCTCATTGTCCATGACCTCCGCCCAGACCGTATAAGTCCCGTCGTGGCGAAGGTTCGACCATGACCATTCCTTGGCCCAGTTGTTTGTCGGGTCAGTGATCGTCGTGCCGCTCGTGCTCCGGGTATTCGCCGTGCGGTATTCGAACGTGTACTTGACCCGCAGCACGGCCCCGTCAGGATCGGATGCCGTGGCTTGAACGAGGATGGGCGCCGGATACGTGAATTCGTCGCCATCTTTGGGACAGAGGAGGGTGATGGTCGGCGGGAGATTGGCGAGCCCGTTTCCTTTCATGAGCCAATGCATCAACAGAATGTCTATATCCGCGTGATCGACCCTGCAATCGCCGTTGATGTCGCCGGCTAACTGGTCCTCGCAGATCGGCTCGCCGAAGTATGACTTGCTGGCTTCCGCGGTGCCGCCATAGGCGCCAAGGTTGACAAATCCCCCGTTCGGGAATGGCTCGACACCCAGCAGGCCGTTTGGATCGCCCGCATCGATGCACCCGCTGGTGACCTCATCGCGCACCCAGGTTCTCTGTCGCCCGATCCCAATGGCCCCCCTGCGATTTCAAATGGTAATCGCCCGCGACCCAGACGGCACAAGGATCATCCGGCCCGACCTCTTTGGTCGGATCGCTCGGACTGGCCCAGTAACCCGGATCGACAAAGCACGGGTCCACATCGATATTGCCCTCGCCCGGGTAGCCGCCCTGAATATTGCTGAAGGTGGCGTCGATCCGCGTCGGCGTGCCCGCGGGGGGACGTGATCCGAACGGTTCCGGTCCGTCGCGGATGATGCACTGCGTGATCTGAATTGGCAACATCCCGGAGAACCTGCCATCGAGACTGGTGTATCTGCCGCGATTGCCGACGAAGGTGCAGTTAGACAGCTTGAAGATCTCTGCGTGGCCGGAGATTGCACCCACTCCATACGTGTTGGCGGAATTCCCGGAGAACACGCAGCCGGTAGCGATGAACGCCTCAGGGCCGGCCTCTACGGCGCCTACCCCGGATCCTGAGTTGCCTGTGAATTCACAATCGTGAAGCTCCATATCTCCGCCCGAGATCGCCCCGGCTATCGAACCGTGATTCCCGGCAAAGACGCATTCCAATGCCGTAATGTGACGATTGAAAGAGCCCCGCACGGCGCCGGCCAGGAATCCTGAGTTGTCTCTGAACGTGCAGCGCACGAGGGTCAGATCGTCGGGAGCGTCCATGGCCCCGTCTGTGAAACCCGTGAATGTGCAGCCCGTCAGCGTGGCCCGGCCACCCATGAAGTCGATCCCCTGTGTGGGCATTCTGCCGTCGCTGCCCGTGAACACGCAATCCATCAGGACAAAATTGCAGTCCACGGCTTGGATGGCGTTGACCCCGGTGCTGAGGAACTGACAACCGGTAATGACAGGACTGCTGTTCTGGCTCTCCATGTCCCTAAAGATATTGCCTTCAAATCGGCAATGGGTCAGGACGGGATTGCTGTTCTCCCGGCAGTAGAAGCCGGCTCCCTGATTGTTGAGGAACTCGCAGCCGGTCAAAATGGGATTGCTCCCGTTGCGAGCCGTCACTGCTCCCCCGGGCCCCGAGGCGTGATTGCCGATGAACCGGCAATTGAGGACTGTGGGGCTGCCGGCATTGACCATCAGGCCCGCCCCGCGGTCACCTGACGCCCCAGCCGGATCGAACGCAGAGAAACCAGCCGTGACGGTGAGGCCGTCCAGCACCGCTGTCTTGTCAGTCCCACTGCCGGTGATAACGCGCAGGCTGTTGTTGTGTCTGGCCGGGTCTTTAGAGCCGTCATCGCCGACCACATCGCCGCTGAGGAGCGTCTCATAGAGCTTGATATCCCGGGCGTTGGGATCGGATGCCGCCACGCCGGCGTACCCGCCTTTGATGCTGACGCCGTTGAGCAGCTTGAAGGTGGCTGCCCGGTCGCCGGGTGTGATGCCGGCCCCCTGGTCCGGCTTGTAGACGCCCTGAGCGACCCGGATTTCAACGGGCTTTTCCGCAGCCGCCGCCAAGGTCAGAGCATCCTGAAGGTGATTGCATGCGTCCGCCCAGGAGGACCCGGTCTGGGTCCCGGTGGCCCCGGCGTCCACATAGATGACGGTCGCCGGTGCGCCGACTGCCGCCGCCGCGCATGCGCAAACGATGACCACGAACCATTTGCTGAGAATCCCGCCTTGCATTGTCGTCCCTCCTGAAAAATGATCGTTATGATAATGAAAAAGACCCAAACAGCGTCACAACTGCTGTTTTGACGATCCCGCCTTGCACCGCCATCCGCCGTATAACTTCTCGTCGCAGCCGCTCTTCTGGAGAGAGCAATCTCCAGCATTCCGCATCGATAATGATGGAGACGCTAATCGCGGGAAATCGTAACACGCGAGCGCGTCCCCGGCAAGAAAAATCCGGTGAACTCCCAAATCTTAGTCCAGATAGCCCATCGCGACGAGGGCGGGTTCCTGCGCGGGGGTGATCAGGCTGCGGAGGTCCTTGCGGGCCTGCGCGAGCTGTCCCTGGGCCTGGGCGCGAATTTTGCGCAGGGCGGCCACTCGCTGGGCGATGTCGGCGGGCGGGGTGCCGGGGGTCTGCAGGTCGCGGAGCAGTTGCTCGCAGAGGGCTTCGCCGTCGCTGGGATTCGCGGGGTCGCGGCGGTTCGAGCCGGTGCCCCAGGTCCTGCTCCAGGTCTGCGGCGTGCCCGAAGAACCCATGCTGAATCCCCCGATGCCGCCGCTCACGCCGCCCGAGAACCCGCCGCCGCTGAAGGTTTGTCCAGTGCTCCGGAAGGTGTTTACACCACTGGAGGAGCCGCTGTCCGGCGAAATATTGGTTATCGCGACATCGGCTTCCTTCTTCAGTTTGTCGATGAGGTCCAGCTTCGTCTTGATTCGCGGCCACTGCTCGTCGGTAGCGTTGAGCATCTGGCGCATGGCGTTGTTCCAGCTCTCCTCGGCCTGACGTTGCATCTGCTCCAACTGGCGCTGCATTTCCGCCATTCGCTGCTGGAACTCTTGCTGATGCTGGGCCATCCGCTGTTGCGGCGTCATATTAGGATCGATCGGCCCACGCAACGGCCCCATGGACTGTGTGCCTGTGGACGGTGTGCCGCTACGCCGGACGCGGACCGGCGCTCTTTGCACCTGCGAATAGGCGGATGTCACTAAGACAGCGACGAGCACCACGACGATGACGCTGCAATACGTTGTGCGTTTCATGGACGAACCCTTTCCCTGCCGAACTAGTATGTGAAGACCTTCACCTTCTCTTGGAATTGTTCGAAGCTCAGGCTGCCCCCGGCGAGGGCGTCAATGTCAGCCTTGCTCGCTTGAATCGTCAGGACAGTGGCGGACGCCGGATCTGCCGGAGTCCGCGGAGTGCGGCCGGCGCCGCGGCTCCGGGGTGCAGCCGCCTGTGAGCCGGAGTCCATGCGGAAGCGCCCCCCGCCGCCATAACCGAACGAGCCGCCGCCCGCCCCTCCGCCGCCGTAGCCGCCCATGCCGCCCATCATGCCTCCATACATACCGCCGCCCCCACCTCCGCCGACGCCGCCCATCATGCCCATGCTGCCATACATGCCCCCGCCGAAACCGCCGCCAAACGACCCGCCACTGCGTCCTGTGACCGTCAGGATGATCCACTCGTTGGGATCGATGTTGCGGATATTGGCGGCGTGCTTGAGCGTCTTGATCAAGTCCTCTTTGAGCTGGTCGAAGCTCTTCTCCTGTGCCTCGGACGAGGCCCTGGGAGGTCCATACGCACCGGCATTCTGCGGAGCATAGAGCCTGTCCCTGGCCCGCTGCCAGACCGGATCGGCCGGCTCGGTCTTCGGCGGCTCCGCCTGACCCTGCGGCGCCGGCGGGGACAGCGGGAAGTCCGCCTTCAGCATGAAGATGGCCGCGTAGCCCTGCAGGTACAGCGCCTCGGTCGCTCGCTTCGAGTCTCCGAAGAAGTCCCCGTAATCGTACAACACGCCGGAAATCGTCCGCGGCTCGCTGAGCTTCTCACGCAGGATGTTCAGCATCACGCGCATGTCCTCCGCGATCTCGGTGAATTGCACCGTCGAAACCCCGGTCGTAGGAATGACCAGGACATCGCCAGCGGTATCAGGGGCTGGCGCTCTTGGGTATTTTGCACCGGACGGCGGCACGGGACGCCTTGACGCCGTAAGGTCAATATCCTCCGTCACATTGTCATAGTGGACACTTGGTGGATCAAATTCGAACCCCTTCTTCTCAAGGAATAAGTCGCCACTCCATCCGGAGGGAACCTGGATCGCGTACCTTCCCCGTGCGTCGGTGACCGCGGAAGAGCCCCCCGGCACGGCCTTGACATACACGCCCTGAATGGGCTCATCGCCGTCCAGCAGAATCTGGTCCGTGATCGTCAGCATCTTCGCCTCAGCGGTGAAGTCTGCATCCGTCTTATTCCGCGTGACAACTGCAATCGATCTTTTTGCCGGCGAAAAGCTGTAGCCGTCTTTGATCGGGGTGATGGTTCCCGCCCACCCATAGGGGACTTCCACGGAATAGGACCCATCCTGTCCGGAGACGACCTCTTCCGGCAAACCCTCTAGAATCACGTCCGCAGCCCCGACATTGCCGGAGATCGTAATCGTGCGCGCGCGGGCCACATAGTCCTCATTCGCCAGATCTTCCGTGACCCGGGTATACTGCCGCGCGGGAGGCTCGAACTCATAGCCAAGCTTCGAGGGTATGACCTGCCCCTTCCATGCGTATGGAACAACCGCTTTGTACCGGCCGTTGTCATCCGTGACCGGAGTGTTAGGCAGATCTGTCATCCGGACACCAGCGAACCCGACGCTGCCGGAGATCGTGAATGTATCCACGCGCGCCGTGAAGGAGATGTTGTTGACCCTGTTCGCAGGGCCGAAGGCGACGAACGGCGGGTTAAAGGTATAGCCTTCCTTGATCGGCATCACGTAGCCATTGAGGTCGTTCGGGACTTCAATGGCGAAGTTGCCATGCTCGTCCGATATGGGATCGCCCGGCAGACTTTTGAACGTCACGCCCCCCACGCCGGTCGATCCGGTGATGATGAAGGTCTTCTTTGAGACCTCCGGGGATGCCGGGGTCTGAGAACGGGCAACGCGGTTGAGACCCGGGGCAAGCAGAGTGAGAACGGTCAGGGCGATAGCGGTCCTGCGGATGTGAATCATGACGTTTATCCTTTCATGGGTGCTACTTGCGTCTTCCGGCATCACACGTCATTCAGCTTTGGGTGGCAGCGGCAAGCGCAGCTTGCCGATGGTTTGCCCATCCGCCATCGGCAAAGCCTTCGGCCTTGCCGCTGCCACCCGGACGAATGAGATATTCAATGGTAGTCGGTATCAGTCATGGACGGTGGTGGCGCGATCGCCGGCTCGAACGGCGAGGGCTTGCAGGCCCAATCCCGTCTGTGTCCTCATCTCCAGCAGCGCCTTCTCGACGCGCCAGCGGTCCGTCTCGCGGCCGGCTTCGATGATCTCGACTAACTCGGCAAATCGTCCTTTCATGAGATTCTCGAGGCCTGTGCACTGCTCAACCAGCATGAACAGGTCCTTTTGCGTCTGCATGGCCAGCTCAGCCTGCCGCTGGGCCTCGGCCTGCAGACGCCGATCGACCTGGGCCAGGACCGTCGTTTCCACGACCGGCTTGATGGAAGCGGCGATGGATGCCTGCAGGTCGGCCCGGAGCTTCTCGACATCAACCTGGCGCGGGGCCGTCCACCGGCCGATGGTGATCCCGGCGCCGAGCAGCAGCACCGCCGCGACGGCAGTCTTAGCGAATCCGCCGACGAACGGGAACGCACGGCGGGCAATCGGCTCGGCGTTCTCCAGGGCCTCGATTACCTTGTCCTGACGGGTGGTCATGCCGGTGCCGATCTCGCGACCCAGCTCAACAAGCGATTCGCTCTGACTCCTCAGACTCTGCATGTACTGCCGGCAGCCGGAGCACTCGCTGACGTGCTCCTGCAAAGCATCGGCCTGCGCGGCGTCCAACGCCCCGAGCACGTAATCCGCAATCTTGTCCTGCATATTCGGGCAAGGTCTGTTCATGGTGTATCTCCTTGCGTGGTTAAAATCTCGTGCAACTCCTGGATGGCGGTCCTGAGTTTCTGATAGACCCCCGAAGTCGATATCTCCAGCTTCTCGGCCACGGTCTTGACGTTCTGGCCGTCGAAGTAATACATCACGAGCGGCAGTCGAAGGTCCCAGGGGAGTTGGGCCACCGCCTGCTGCAAGTCCTCGCAGGCAGGCCGGCCCTCGCGCCGCCGCAAAGATTCCTCGGCATTCAGCGCCTTCTCCGTCATCTTCTGCTTGCGGAGCAGGTTGATGCTCAGGTTCCTGGCGATGGCCCCGACCCAGGCCCCGAACTGCGAGCCCGTGCGGAGTTGGCGGATTCGCTCGAATCCCTTGATCATCGCGTCCTGCGCGACGTCCTCGGCGTCATGGACGTGGCCCAGAACGCCGAGGCAGACGAGAAAGGTCTGGTTATAGTGCCGCCTGACCAGCACGGCATACGCCGTCCGATCCCCCCGGCTCGACGCCATCACCAGATCGTTATCGCTGCGTTCGTCCAATCAGAGCTCCGTCATTGGATTCCACAATAAAGACACACCCCAGCCCCCCAGATTACATAAAAACCCTCCGCCCTCCGCAACTTTTTCAAAGCAGTCAAACCCGGCCGAACCCCTCCAGGCAGGAGGCCTTGGCTTTCATAGTACCCCGACTATCTTAAACTTGTGGGTTGCGGGTGCCATGTCCACGCTCGCGTGGACATGCTCCATCGACGGGCAAGGCATGCCTATGCAAGCATAAACATGGCGCCCGTGGTCTTTCACCTTGAAAGGGCAGGGTGTGCCGTGCACACCTTTCATATGGCACGATGCTGTCAGGCGGTGGGGATAGGATTTGACAGGCCGCGTGGAAAGGGGATAAAGTGGTGACGGTTCGGCTTTTGTGATGGTCGCAGGATCGGGAGCGACGTGTATGCAGGGATTGCTGTTTCTCTTGGCCTTATTCATTGTCCTGAGCGGACCCATTGCGATGATTATCAGCTTTGTCGCGCTCAAGAGGCTCAAAGAATTGCAGGGCCGCGTGGACGAGTTGGCGCGCGCATCTCGCGGATCAGTCGCGGCCTCCGCAACGACTGTGCCGGCGAGGCCTGAGCCGATGAAGACAATCTGGCCGGCATCGGGCATTGAAGAGGTCCGGCGTGAGACGGTCGCTCAAGCCCCTGTTGTGCAAACAGAGGAGGCGCCGAGGCCTGCGCCCCAGCCGGCAAGAGTCGAAGCCTTCTTCCAGAAGGACAGAGAGGCCCGTGTGATGCCGGGGCCTGCGCCGCAAGATACGGGTGCCGGCCTGGAGCAGCGGATCGGGACGCGATGGGTACTTATTGCGGGCGTGATCACGGTCATGTTCGCCGTCGGGTTCTTCCTGAAGTACGCGTACGATCAGCGGTGGATTGGGCCGCTGGGCCGGGTGCTGATCGCGGGATTTTCGGGACTGGCCGCACTGGCCATCGGCGAGGTGACTCGTCGGCGCGGGTATGACATCGTGGCCAAGGGCGTGACGGCCCTGGGCTTCGCGATTCTCTACGCGACGGTGTTCGCCGCCCATCGCTGGTACGGCCTGATCAACTCACCGACGGCCTTTGTCCTGGCCATCGGCGTCACTGCCGGAGCCATGCTCTACGCCGTCGTGCTCGATGAGATCGTCATCGCCATGCTCTCGCTGATCGGCGGATACCTGACGCCCGTCGTGCTGTCCACGGGACAGAATCGGCCCATGCTGCTGTTCAGCTACGTCCTGATCCTCAGCGCGGGCGCGGTGGCCTGCGCCTATTGGCGAAAGTGGAATCCCGTCAACATCCTCGTCTTCATCGGCACATACCTGTTGTACACGGGCTGGTTCGAGCGGTTCTACCGGCCCGCGATGTCGCACGACGGGCCGCCCGAGCAGCTCGGCGTCGCCCTGTTCTGGCTGACGATATTCTTCCTCATCTACCTCATGCTCCCGCTCCTGCACACGCTGGTCCGCCGGGTCAAATCCGCCCCGCAGGACATCGTGCTGGTCCTGGCCAACGCCGCCGCCGTGTTCTACTACCTGTGGACTATCCTAAACCACGACTATCGAGCGGCGCTGGCGTGGTGCAGCGTCGGCATGGGCGCCGCTCACCTCGCGGCAGCCGCCGCGGTCATCGTGCGGTACCGGGAAGACTCGGACCTGTGGCAGGTGCTGCTGATCGCCGGGCTGGCATTCATCACGATCGCTGTGCCGCTGTATTTCGAGGTGTACGCGGTTGCGATGCTGTGGGGCATCGAGGGCTTGCTCCTGGTCATCACTGGTCTGCGTTACCGCAGTCTCCCGACGCAGCTTGCAGGGGCCATCGTGCTGGCGTTGGCGGTTGGCGACCTCGTGACCGGTCTGCCCCTGCACATTGATCCGTTCCGGCCGGTCTTCAACACTGCGTTCGGCACGTGGTGCTTCGTCGCCGCGGCGGTGATGGTTTGCCATGTCCTGTACCGGCTCGACGGACGCATAGACCCTGTCCTGCGATCGATGAGCACGCAAGGGCTCTACGTGGCCGCTCTCGGATTGCTCATGGCGACCGTCGTGATGGAACTGTGGTGGCATCGTGAGTTCAACATCCCGGCCAGCAAAGGCAGCGTAGCGTTCTTCTGGGAACAGATGGTGCTCGTCTTCGCGGTGTTCATCCTCCTGCTCATCGCGCGTCCGATCTGCCCGCGCGGGCTGGCCAGCAGGGTCACGGGGACACTGTTGGCCGCGGCCGCCGCCGTTCATATCCTGGTGACGCTCCCGGGCGTCCACGAACCCAAGTTCACGATGTTCGTCAACGGCGACTTCGCCCGGGCGATCCTGCTGGTTGCCGTGCTCTTCGCGTCGGCGTGGCTGCTGCAGCAAACGGAGCGCCGGGAGCCGGACGAGTTCGTAGCCTCGGGACTCGTCGTGCTCGGCACGATCGTCGTGCTGTGGATCCTGCTGACGGAGGAGATCTGGCTCTACTATGACCGCCTGCGTCCCAGCGCCCAGTGGCGGTTCCTGATGCAGATGTACATCTCGATCCTGTGGGCGGTGTATGCAACGGTGCTGATGGTGGTGGGTTTCTGGCGTCGGGTCCGGCCTTTGCGGTACCTGGCCCTCGGCATCTTCGTGCTCCTGCTGGCCAAGATCTTCCTCGTAGACACCCGCGAGCTCGAAACCATATACCGCATCGCCGGATTCCTGGTGACCGGCCTGGCCCTCGTGGGGGTCTCGTACCTGTACCAGTACCTCAAGAAAACAGGCTTCTTCGACACGATGCTGGCGGAGAAGAAGGGCCCATAGTGATGCGTGACCTGGATGAACTGTTCGCGGCGTTGGGACGGTCGGAGTTTCGCAGCCGGTTCCGGCTTCGCGGCAGGGAAGCCGCGTACCTCAAGGAGAAGGGACTGGACACGGTCCTTGTTCACGCGAGGGACTTCATCGAGAGCCGGCTGGCCCCGGCTGAGCCCGCCAACGACGGCCGCCAGACCCCGATGCGCAACCACCCCGCCTTCATCGCCCAGCACGCCACCGCCACCTGCTGTCGCGGCTGCCTGGAAAAATGGCACGCCATCCCCAAAGGCCGGCCCCTCTCCCCGGCCGAGATCGACTACATCCTGAGCGTCATCAAACGCTGGCTCGAGCAGCAGGCAAGTCAATGAGTTGCCCGGCGTGGAAGGGCAAAGTCATGGGTGGCACGGGCAAACTCGTTGGCCCGCGAAGTCTCGAATGAACCGGCTCAGTCGAAACAGCACCGTCAAACGAGTTGGGTTCGTCTCAAGTTGTTGAGTTTTGGGTGGCAGCGTCAAGCGCAGCTTGGCGATGGTCTTGCCCATTCGCCATCGCCAAGGCCTTCGGCCTTGACGCTGCCACCCGACTGCGCAGCTTGCACAGGCTCGATCTCAAGGATTTGGGACGTTGCCAACTTACTTGACGGTGCACCAAATCCTTAAGTATCAGCTACCAAACCTTGTCCGCCGCCCAGTCACAGGATCTGTTTGGGAACCTGTCGGCGGTCAGCGGCGGAATTGACCCGTCGCTGAGCAGGCATCCCCAGGCGCCAGCCCGCTGGGCGGATTCGTCCGGAAAATCGTTGTGTCGCTTGGAACAGGGGCCTATACTGGGGCGATCAGGAGAAAAAGGTATTGCCTGAGGATAGAAGATGTCGGAACGGATTCCGAAGGTTGTTGTCATTGGCGGCACCTACGTCGATATGGCCTTCCGGTGCGGCCAGATTCCCGCCCCGGGGCAGGCGGTCAGCGGCTCGGCCCTGTCCTGCGCGATTGCCGGTCCCGGCCCGATCCAGGCCATTCAGACCGCCCTGTGCCGCTGCGAAGTGCACCTGGTCAGCAAGGTCGGCGGCGACGGGTTCGCCCAGATGGCCCTCAAGAGCCTCAATGAGTACAAGGTGGACACGGAGTACGTGTTCTTCGCCGAGTCCAAGAGCACGGGCGTCATCGTCACGATGGTCAACTGCGAGGGCGAGAACGCCAGTTGTCACTACATCGGGGCCAATAGCGCCCTGCAGCCGGCGGACATCGAGACGGCGGAGGAGTGCATCGCCGAAGCGGACGTGTGCCTGATTCACGGGTGCCTGCCGCAGGAGGCGATTGTGGCGGCGCTTCGCTGCGCGGAGCTGCACGGCACGCCGGTGATCCTCAATCCCGCCCGGCCGCTCGAACACGCGGGCCAGCAGAACGTCGATCTGCCGCCCGAGTACTTCTCCGCCAACGTCCTGATCCCGAACCTCGGCGAGGCGGCGGAAATCACCGACACGCTGGCCACCGACATCCGCATGGCCAAATCCATCGGCTCGGACCTCGTGGCCCGCGGCGCCCGCTGCGCGGTCATCACGATGGGCCGGCGAGGATGCGTGGTAGTGGACCGCGGCGGCGCCGACCACGTGCCCGCCTTCGGGGTGGACCTGGTGGACAAGACCGGCAGCGGCGACGCCTTCGCCGGCGCACTGGCCGCCTATTGCGCGGTCAAGCACGACCTGCGCGAAGCGGTCAAGTTCGCCTCCGCCGCCGGCGCCTTGGTCTGCACGAAGTTCGGCGTGATCGAGGCCCTGCCCACCAAAGCCGAGATCATCCAACTACTCCAACGCGAAGACATCGACCTCCTCCCCGGCAGCGACTGAATACGGCATCGGCCAGAGCAGGTAAGGCGTGCTCCGCGCATTGCCTTATTTGCCGGCCTAGAAGGTCCACGCAATCCGTCTGGTGAAAATTGACCTTGGGCGTTCTCTGCGTTAGAGTGACCTGAAGGGAGTCAAGATTAAGGTCTGTATGAAGGCCCTTTAGAAGAAAGTGAAAAACCATGAGTTCGTCATTCAAAGACCACGCGCTATCTGAGGCTGACATTACATGGCTCAAGGCTGTTTATCAGGACACCCAGTTTGACCCAAAGATAGCAAAAGTCACGCTATGCGACAAATTACCGAGGGGCTTTGATCCTAAGAAGGTCGACAGCAGATTTCTGCTCAACGGGAAGAAACTGACAATACTCGGGATCTGGAAAGTAGATCCCGATTCCCCTGTACTCAAGAACCTTGAACGGGTGATCTTCAAGATTCGCGATCTCATAGTGGAACAACCTGGCATTGAGACAATAACCGCCAAGGGACTGTCTGAGATGGTTCAACTGCCAGAAACAGAAGCTGAGATAGCGTTAGAGAATCTATCTGGTCTTGGGGGTTTCTACTCGGGGGGAAGTGGAAGGTCCGGGTCAGCGGGACTTTTGTCTATTACCCTTAATGGCGACGACGCCTACGATGCTTACCTTGCGTTCGAAGGCTTAGAGCCACTCATGCAACAGTACTATGAAAGGCGTGCAGAGAATTCCGTGGCCTACACGCTGCATACTACGGATTTTCCTGGAACGATTCTCTCCGGGCAAGTGTGGCAACCAACCCACTATGTCTCTTACAATCCGTCACCGCCGCTTCGTCAGGAGATAAAGAAGGGTACTGCTTTTGTCCTAATGCCGATGGACCCTGAGAACGCCGAACTGGAAGATGTCTATGAAACCATCAAGCGGGTGTGTGTCTCGTTCGGCGTACGCGCCTACCGAGCCGATGAGATTCAACATCAAGATAGAATCACCGACCTGATCTTGTCTGAAATAGCGCTCTGCGAATTGCTGATAGCAGATTTGTCCTATGAGCGGCCGAACGTCTATTATGAAATTGGCTATGCCCATGCAATGCAGAAACGGCCAATTCTCTATCGAAAGCATGGTACAAGATTGCACTTCGATCTTTCTGTACACAATGTTCCTGAGTACAAGAATATCACGGAACTGCGAAATCTCCTCCACAAGAGGCTTGAGGCGATTCTGGGCAGGGGCCCAACCGGACCATCATCGTAGTTGTGTCCGGAGAACACCTGAGGACGGCTCCTTCTTCCCCGGGCAGCCAAATAAAGTTCCAGATTCTTGGTATTTCACTTGACACAGAACAGGTGTTCCTGTACGATTGCTGCACAACTGAATAGAGAATCGCAAGCGGCACGTCTGGGCTTCTCGCCACCGCCATCCCGAGAGGGCAGTGGAGCCTTGGACCATAACCCAATTCAGGCGCAGAGACGCGGAGGCGCCGACAAGGGCGGGACCGAACCGGATTTCACACTGTCCATTCCTGCGTCTCTGCGTGAGACATGAAGGCAACCTCAAATCACCCAGACGCAGGAACAAAGCCAATCTCGACGGCCAAGACGGCTTCGTCGCCACGCTGGCGACGAGCCGTGATGGCGAGGGATCAATTGTGCGAAACAAAGCCAATTGCGCATGGGAGACATGGCCGAGACGAGATCGCCGCGAACTCAGCAGGCGATTCTGCGAGACAAAGCCAATTTCCGGACGGCGGCCCGGCACGCGGACCTGGAGCAAACGGCGACGTTCACCCGACTTTGCGAAACAAAGCCAAACTTGGGCAAGATGGGGGATCTGGGTCATGGAACGCGAATGTCCCATGCGCGTGGAGAGACGATGACGCGAAACAAAGCCAATTCCGGGCTGTGGCCTTGCACAACCACCGGAGCAAACGGGGACGTTCACCCTACTGCGCGAAACAAAGCCAAATGTGGGGAAGATGGGAGACCTGGGTCACGGGAGGCGATGTCACGTGCGCAGCGAGAGAGGATAATGCGAAACAAAGCCAATTTGCAGGAGGTACAGACAACGGGCAACTGCTGACGGGGAAAGGAGTTATAAAAGAAAGCACGGATAGTGCCTGTGTGAAAAACAAAGCCAATTCATGCAGTCGCCTGAGATTGCTTCGTCGCTGTGCTGCTCGCAATGACAGAAGCAGGCAGGGCCGGTTCTGCGAAACAAAGCCAATTTGCGGCGATGGGTCGCGGGGACGAGCCAGCCACTTGGTTTGGCGGGGACGGTCGCTATAATGGGCCGATGCTGATAGGACTGAAATTCGATATTGGGTTTTCGCACGATGAGGTTTACCAGCGGCTGTTTGGCAGCCGGGAGATTTTGCCGTTCCTGAGGGAACTGGGCGTGGAGGTGGTGGAGACGCCGGTCGGGCCGGAAACCGAGACGGCGGTACTGCAGGACCACATCGCCCGGTGCGTCGATGCGGGGCTGAAGGTGACGCTGCATCCCTACTCCGAGGGCACCGTCTTCAATCCGGTGTGCTTCTCGCCTGAGGAGGAGAATCCCTGCCGGGCCCTGCACGAGCGATTCTTCCTTCTGGCTGCGGAGGCCGCCCGGCGGCAACAATTCCCGACGGTCGTCAACATCCACGCGGCGGCAGGCGTATCCGCCGATCCCAGGCGGTATCTCCTTGACCAATCGATCTCATTCTTCACGTGGGCCCACGATTGGTGCCGCGACAATGTCCCCGATGTCGCCGTTGCGGTGGAATTGCAGATCAGCCCGAACGCCGATGAGCCGAGGCAGCGCATCGGCGACACATACGAGGAGTTGCTGGAGATCTCGATCGCGACGGACGCGGTGGCGTGCTGGGACTTCGGGCATGCATACTGGAACGCTCGCCGCTACGGCTGGCCGCTCCATCCGCCGCAGGCGCTGATCCGCGCATCGGGCACGTCCATTGCCACGACGTCTGCGGCGACGACCACCAGCCGCTCGTCTATAACACTGTCCCCTGGAAGGACTTCCTCAGGCTTCTGATCCTCAATGACTTTGACGGTCGGATCATTCTCGAAGTCCCTCCGTCGGAGTTTCTGCGCGCGGCGGAATCGACACGCTGACCGCATCGCTCCAGGCGCTGCGGGCCTGGACGCAACAATGCAAATCCGAGGCGTGGCTGGGCCGGGCCGATCATAAATGAACGTCCCGGCTCTCGCGCACGTCACGCCCATGCGGGTGCCATGCTTACGCTCGCGTAAGCATGCCTTGCCCATCGAGTGGAACATGTCTACGCAAGCGTAGACATGGCACCCGAAGGGCAGGCAATTTCCTGAGCTCAACGCCTGTTACGCATGGCGTCGTTTCAGCAGGGCCAGGGCGCCCAGGCCGAGCAGACCGAGCGTCGCCGGCTCCGGAACGGGCGTGCCCGTGAGGTAGTTCACCTTGAGAGTCGAGCTGCGGATCGTGACCCGATCGCCGTTCAAGGTTGCGTCGATGTTCATGAAGACGTTGAGGTCGCCGTTCAGGAACAGCGCCTGCAGGACGTTCGAAGGCAGCGCGAACGACGTGATGGACCAGTCGGTAAGGGCTCCGTAGGGCTGGCCGGGTGTCGTGTACATTTCGGGCGGAACCGGAGGCACCGGCTCGCTGGAGATGCTCGTAAGCGTCCCGAGCTGTGTGCCGTTGGCGGAGATGATATCCACCTCGCCCACGCTGTCGTTTACACCCCAGGCCAGAACGTTGAGGGTCGCGGAGCTGATGCCGGTGGCGCCGTCCGGCACGAGAGCGCTGACATCGTGCATCCATCCCCAGTCCTCCCACGCGTGGCGATGGAAGGGCGTATGATCCACGACGGTGGTCGGTTCCCAGAAGTAGAAACCATGCACGGGCCCATTGTCAGTGTAGTTCAGGGTGTCACTGACTTGGACAATCTCGGCGTTGGCAGCGCCGGCTCCCGCCAGCAGACAAACTGCCAGCGTGATCACTCTCACAACTTTCATCTTCCTTCTCTCCTCAGAATCATGTACACAGGTCTTCCCCCCACACAGCACACACCGTGCAAGTGAGACCGTGACAATCGTCATGCATCATCAGGGCCTGCGTCCGCCGCCGGCGACGCGGGCCATCACCCCCTATTCATAGGCGTACCAGGCCACGCCTTGCGGAAGCCAGAGTTGAGCGTACTTGGCGACAAGCAACTGCTTCTCCGGCTCGCTGATCGTATAGAAATACTTGCTCAGCTTGTCGGACCAGAAGCAGTACACCGGTTTCGCGCCCGCCGGCTGGCGGCCGTCGGGATAGGCGTAGAACGCCACGCCCTCGTAGGTCCACCCGCGCGATGGTTCGCGGATCAGCTTGTCCTTGTCCTGTTCGCTGATCGTGTAGAAGTAGGCGCTGCACTGGCTCGACCAGAACCGGTACACGGGTTTCAAATTGGGGTTCACCAGCGCGCCGAACACGTGATAGGCGATCCCATCATACTTCCAAACAAACGGGTTATCGCGGATCAGCTTGTCCTTGTCCTTCTCCCTGATCGTATAGAAGTGACCGGACAGCACGGGCGACCAGCAGCGATGCAGGGCGGCGTTCGGATCGGGTCCCGCGCCCCGGCGCTGCCCCCCGGGACCGTATAGTTGACCGACAGAATCGAGTTGCGCAGGGTCACGCGGTCGCCGACGGTGTCCCAGTCGATATCGAGGAAGATCGTGACTTTGCGGCTGGTCCAGAGCTCCTGCAGCACCTTCGCCGGCAGGTTGAAGACCGTCGTGGTCCACGTGCGCTCCTCGCCCGGCGCCATGCCCTTCAGCGTGCCGAGTTTGATCCCGTTGGCGTAGACGATGTCGATCTCGCCCTCCTCGGTATCCACATCCCATGCCAGGATGGACAGGCTGGCGCTTTGGATGCCGTTGGCATCGGCCGGAACCACGCTCTGCATGTCGTGGGTCCAGTCCCAGTCCTCCAGCGAGGTGCGGAAGAAGGGGGAATGATCCAGGATGACATCGGGATCCCAGAAGTAGTTCCCGTTGAAGATGTCGGTGTAGTCGAGCGTGTCTTGTACGGTCACTGTGCGCGCCTCGGCCAAGCCACCGAGCAGCAGAACACAGGCCAGCAGTGCCGGCATTCGTATCGTCTTCATCCCCCGGCTCCTCCAGTAGTTCGGTTGTTCCATCTCACCCGGCGAAGCAGGAGCACGCCGGGCAGCCAACCATACCCACAAAAAAACCCCGACGGAGCCTCGGGTCCGTCCGGGGTCTTGATACCGTGTGTATCGCGACGCTCGCCAGGCGAACGCCGCCATAAATCCACGCCCATAGTGCGGAGGATTCCGCGCACCAAACCGGATCTACTGCCCCCGGCGTGCCAAGGTGCACGGCCCCCTAATCTGAGTCTATAGTGTACCTCTACTCGTCCGGAAAGTCAAGCGTTTTCTGGCCCAAGCGGGTGCACGACAAGATTGTGGCAGAGCAAGTACCAAGTCCTGGGTGGCAGCGTCAAGGCCGTAGGCCTTGGCGACCAGGGCTTACGCATCTAAATTGGAATCGGGCTTCTTGCCCGCGAAAACGCCTATCGGACGCTCACAAGTTCGGTGGCCCGGCCGATCCGTGATCCGAGCTTTCCGCGTTTCCGCGCCAATAGTCAGCGTCGAACAATTTAGATGCGATAGCCCTGCCTTGGCGACGGTTGCACCGCAGCCCAAGCAGGCCATCGCCAAGCTGCGCTTGACGCTGCCACCCGGCCCGACTGCCACTCTCTTGTCTTACGCCCCCCCCAAGCCTATCGATCATGTCTCCACAACAATCCCGCAATCGTCTCATAACCTCGCCACAATCCGCAGCGGTGGCTACGAGGATTCGCTGACTCCGTCCCATGCTCGCGTGTCGAGCGCAAGTGCCGGTTGTGCCTGGTGTTACGATTGCCGTGCGATTCTCCGTGACATCCGTTCAGAGCCACCAATGCCGCTATTCGCGCTGGCGTTGCGGGGCAGGTTATTGTAAGATGCCTGTGGAGAACCGGAGAGGGCATCTGGGTCACAGAGCGTGGAAGGGTAAAAGCTATGGCAGAGCATGTGAATCGTCGCGAGTTTCTCCAGGGATCAATGGCCGCTGCGGCCGGGGCCGCCATGGGAATGGGTCTTGCCCAGCCAACCGGTGCCGCGGACCAGCCGGGCCGGGGACGCGCCGACGCCGGGGTCGGAGCCAAGGGCATGCCGATGGGACAGATCAAGGACCTCAAGATCAGCCGATTGATCTCCGGCGGCAACCTGATCAGCGGCTGGTCCCACGCCCGGGACCTGGCCTACGTGCATAATCTGATGGACAACTACAACACGCCCGAGAAGGTCCTCGAAACCCTGGCCCTGCTGGAAGAGAACGGCGTCAACACGATCATCGCCGACCCCCGCAAGAAGCCCATGGAGATCTTCAAGAAGCACTGGAACCGAGGCGGCAAGATCCAATGGATCGCGGAGGGACACCCCACGCCGGAAGACCTCCACACGAACATCAAGGCCTCCATCGACTGGGGCGCCTCGGCTGTCTATCTCCAGGGCGTCATCGGCGACCGCTGGCTCAAGGCCGGTCACGTGGACCAGCTTGGCGAATGCGTCGAATTCATCAAGGCACAGGGCATCCCGGGCGGGCTCGGGGCCCACATGATCGATGTGATCGAGAACTCCGAGGCCCGCGGATTCGACCCGGACTTCTACGTCAAGACGTTGCATCATACGAACTACTGGTCCACCCGCCGGCCCGATCAGAATGACGACGTCGTGGACAGTAAAACGGATAATTACTGGGACAAGAACCCCGAGAAGACCATCGAGGTCATGAAGGCGGTCAAGAAGCCCTGGATCGCGTTCAAGGTCCTCGCCGCCGGCGCCATTCACCCCAGCAGCGGATTCAAATACGCCTTCGAAGGCGGCGCCGACTTCGTCTGCGTCGGCATGTTCGACTTCCAGGTCGCCGAGGACGCGATCATCGCCAGGAAGACGCTCGACGAGCTGAAGACCCGCAACCGCACCTGGCGCGCATAAGGACCTACAGCAACAGGAACAAGGAGTCGAAGATGACATTTCGTTCATGTGTCGGAGTCTGCGCTATAATCACCCTTCTGACGGCGACGGGCCTGGTCGCGGGGGCGACGGACATGTCCTCGTGGTACGTGTTTGAGCCGAACAGCACGGCCGCGCCGGGCGAGATCGGGATGCAGGATTGGTTCGAGACGCCGGCGGGCAAGCACGGCCGCATCAGTCGCGAGGGGGACAAGCTCCTCTACAACGCCAAGCCTGTCAAGCTCTGGGGCATCAACCTGTGCTACGGCGCGTGTTCCCCAGAGAAAGCGCTGGCCGACAAGCGAGCGGCGTTCTACACCAAGTACGGCATCAACTCCGTCCGCCTGCACAAGTACATCGATGGTCCCGGCTGGGCAGGCATCCAGTCGACGGATAGCTGCGTGCAGTTCGACCCCGCGGCCCTCGACCGAATGGATTATCAGGTGGCCAAATTCAAGGAGGCCGGCATCTACGTGTTGCTGTCGGCCCACTTCGGCGCGTTGAAGCTCGGCCCCGCCGACCGCCGGCTCGTCCCCTACCTGGAGGAGTTCGGCAAATTCACGGGTGCTGAGGACCGCGTGACGACGCCGCACAGTGCCCTCCACTACTCGCCGCAACTGCAGGATGTGCAAATCCTCCAGACGGTCAATCTGCTCCGGCATAAGAACCCCTATACAGGCCTGACTTACGCCGAAGACCCGGCCGTCGCGTTCATCGAGATCATCAACGAGCAAAGCATCCTCTTCTACTCCTCCACGGCGCCGCTCAAGGCCAGCGCCACGCTGCGACAGATGACGGCCGAGCATTTCTCCGACTGGCTCCGCGCCAAGTACGGCGGTCACGAGAAGCTCGTGGCGGCCTGGGGAGACAAAGCCTTCGATGGCTTTGCGAACGAGGGCTTTCCGGCCGTCGGCGAGCATCTGGACAAGCGCAACATCCTGCCCATCGGCAACCCCTGGTACTGGGACCCGGACCAACTGAATGGCTCGCAGGCCTTCCGCAAGCAGCGGCTGCTGGACACGATGCAGTTCCTCTACGAGCTCCAGTGCGGGTTCTACGACCGCTACGTGCAGGCGATGCGCGGCGTCGGCTACCAGGGCGAAGTTCTCGGCTCGAACTGGCAGGCGGGCCGGGCGATCAGCCACTACTACAACCTGCACTCCGACTGGCGCGTCGGGACCATCGACCGGCACAACTACTTCGGCGGCGGCAGCGCCAAGGCCGGCGCGAAGTTCAACAACGCCACCATGCTGCACACCGCCGGCTCCGGCACGCTCAGCGTCGGCCTGCAGCAGGCGAGCGACCGGCCCTTCATGCTCTCGGAGTGGATTCACGTGTTCCCGAGCGAATGGGGCGTGGAAGGTCCCGCGATCCTCGGGGCGTACGGCTACGGCCTGCAGGGCTGGGACGTCTCCTATATGTTCCAGAACCGCGACGCCGGGACGTTCAGCGACCGCATCGGCCGGGACCAGTGGGACGCGACCGCTCCGCAAGTGCTCGGCATCTTCCCCGCTGTCGCCCGGCAGGTCCTGCGAGGCGATGTCAAGGAATCCGAGCTCCTCGCCCCGCTGTACGTGCACATGCCGTCGCTGGCTCAAAACAAACTCGGCTTCACCGACCGGACCATGCAAGAGTACGATGTCAAGAGCTTCGACACCGACAAGGTCCCTGCCCGCGCGCTGGCCGTCGCCCGCTGCGCGATCGAGTTCACCGACCAGTACCGCGACACGCCCGCCTTTGATCTCACCCCGTTTGCGAAGGATGGTTTTGTTACCTCATCCACGCGCCAGCTCCAATGGAAAGAAGCAAGCGAGGAGAAGCTGGGCGGCCATTTCGCCATCGATACGCCCGGCACGAAAGCCGTGGTCGGTTTCGCCGAAGGCCGACAGATCCAACTCGGCAAGGTGACGATCACACCCGAATGTCCCTTCGCGGCGATCTATGTGACGGCCCGCGAGTCCGACAAGACCATCGACACGTCCGCCAAGCTGTTGATCACCGCCATCGCCCGCGCCCGCAACAGCGGCATGCAGTTCAACGACGCCGGCGACGGCCTGCTCGACCGCGGCAAGCCGCCCATCCTGATGGAGCCCGTAAAGGCGACCATCACAATCCGCAAATCCGGCGATCTAAAGGTGTACCTGCTGACTCATGACGGCCTGCGAACAACCAGAACGCTCCCCGCCACAAACGGCGCCATCATTCTCGACACCGCCCGTGACGAGAC
This sequence comes from Sedimentisphaerales bacterium, assembly GCA_963708075.1. Classification (GTDB taxonomy): domain Bacteria; phylum Planctomycetota; class Phycisphaerae; order Sedimentisphaerales; family Anaerobacaceae; genus PLanc-01. Next base: position 5,646,220 of record OY970194.1, on the reverse strand, counting down.
TCCTTATTACCTCGTCGAATTCACCGTCAAATGAGTGAGCGATCCCCGGGATTCATCGTGCCTGAGTGAGTTGAACGTGATAGAATAGGATTGACGATTGCTGGTCACGTGCTTGAGCCGATTAGGGCGAATTCAATGGCTGTGTTGAAAACACGAACTGACAATGAACGTGCAGAAATCGAGTTCGAATTGGACTACCTGGCGACTCTGACCACGCAGCAACGATTTGAGATGATGCTCCGCAAGAGCCGCGAGATGGCCCGCCTGCGCAAACGACATGGAAGTCGAAGGACTACTCAAATCATTAAAAGAGCATAAGGTCCGGTTCGTCATTCGAGATCGGGGACGCCGCGCGCAGCGTGCCAGACTCTGAGAATGTGGATGGCATTTCGCCGGTCATCTACCTGGTAGATGATCCGATACGGCCGCAAGATGATCTCTCGTATGGAATCCTCCCCTTTCTCAGGAACGGCTCGGTTGGAGAAGGGAAACTCGGCTGCTTGTTCGATGCGGTTGAGGATGCGATCCGCGAGACCGGCGGCAGCACCGGCGTCGTCCAAGCCGATGAACTGAACGATCTGCTTGAGGTCCTCAACAGCCGTCTGAGACCAGACTATTTGGTAAGCCATTTCTTGAGGCTTTCCTTGACCTCTTCGTGGGGAACGACCTTGCCAGCCCTGATATCCGCAAGGCCCTTGTCAATCCCGGCCAGGAAGCGGACGCGCTCCTCAATCTCTTCCCAGGTCGCCGAGTCCGGGAGTTCCTGGATTGTCTTGATGGCCATGTCTTTGCTCGTCATGCCATGAGTATACCATCGGCCAGGCGGTTACGCAAGCAGATGCCGACCATTCGTCTGATTTGCCTCGCTTGACGATCTGATCCAAATGAAGCAAGCCGCCGGCCGCCCCAAAGACAAGGAAGACCTCAAATTCCTCCGCAGGCTCAAACGAAGAAGAGCCCAACGCTGAGACTATTCCGACCGGGCTCTGACAGCCGCGCCGCGTAGCCTTCCGGCGGCACGGGAATGACACGCGTGGGGTCGCCTCGAAACGGGGAACGGCGACGACGCAATCATGCAACTCCGTCTATGCTTTCCAGGCGAAGGGTTTGCCGGTGAGGCGCTCGTAGGCTTCGATGTACTTTTGGCTGGTCTTTTCGACGATATCGGGCGGCAGCTCGACGCCGGGGCCGGACTTGTTGAAGTGGATGCTTTCAAGCCAGTTTCGCACGAACTGCTTGTCGAAGCTCTCCTGGTCCCGGCCCGGCTCGTATTTGTCCGCCGGCCAGAAACGCGAGGAATCGGGCGTGAGCACCTCGTCGATCAGGATGATCTTGCCGTCGGCGGTCCGGCCCCACTCGAATTTCGTGTCGGCAAGGATGATCCCCTTACTCTCGGCGTACTTGCCGGCCTTGTTGAAGATCTCGATACTCTTATCGCGGACGTATGTGGCGTGCTCCTTGCCGACGATCCCGGCAGACTGCTCGAAGCTGATGTTCTCATCGTGCAGGCCGCGCTCGGCCTTCGTGGCGGGGGTGAAGATCGGCTGGGGCAGTTTCTGGCACTGCTTAAGCCCCGCCGGCAGCTTCACGCCGCAGACCGTGCCGCTCTCCTGGTACTCCTTCCATCCGGAGCCGGCCAGGTAGCCGCGAACCACGCACTCGATAGGCAGCACCTCAACCTTGCGGACCAGCATGCTGCGGCCTTCGAGTTGCTTCGCATACTTCGGAAACGGCTTGGGGAAATCCGAGACTTTGTCCGAGATCAGGTGGTGCTCGACCGTGCCACTGAGGAATTCGAACCAGAACTTCGAGATCTGTGTCAGGACGGCTCCCTTGCAGGGAATCGGGGTGGTCATCACGACGTCGAACGCGCTGAGGCGGTCGGTAGCCACGATCAGCAGCTTGTCGCCCAAGTCATAAATATCGCGGACTTTGCCGCGGCTCGGCTCTATACCTGCTATCTGCGTCTGCAGGATCGTTTCCATCAGATTCCTTTCCATGCCTGGTTGATTGAGCTTCCTCTATGCTAAGGTCATCCCCCCATCCCGTCAATCCAAACAGACCACCCCCGCCGCCTGAATGTACGCAGGTGCTGGATGCGTCAGGAGAATGTCGCCCACTGCCCGGTTCCCTGTGGTGTCCCCGGGACCCGCCGGACTCTGTCAACGCCAGGACTCAGAATCTCCACATCAGCGAGGCCGCCAGCGCCCAGGCGTCTCCTGTGCCCTGAACTTCCCCGGTAAGGCCCAGGTGCTCGGCAAGCTCGATTCCGCCGCCAATGTAGCCGCCGAACCAGGATTCCTCGTTGACGTCGAGATCCCCAAAGTTGTCCGTTTCGAGCTCGCCCTCGATGAACTGGAGCATGGGGCCGCCATAGAGGATGAACGGTCCCGGCCGCCAGCAGGGGCCCATGCCGATCTGGACGTCGATGAGATCCATCTCAAACGGTGTCCACACGCCGTTGATGACGCTCTGGTCCTCCCTTGTGAGGTACGTGAATTGCCCGACAACGCCCCAGTCCAGATCGCCGCCCAGGTTCGTCGTGATGCGAGTACCGAAGCCCATAAGGAATTCGCCATTCGTCTCGGCGGGGTCGTGCTCCAGATCGACGATGCCGAACAGGCCGAAGATTTCCATCCGCTCATCGGCGATTCCCACCGCCACGCGTCCAAGCACGGATTCCTCTTCCAACTCCGGCATCTCAGCTCCCTTACTCAGGTTCAGGTCCTGCTCGCTCTGGGCGTAACTCGCCCCAGCGGCCCATTCGCCGGTCTTCAGGATCGTCGTCGGCGAGCCCAGGTAGGTGAGCCCCAGGACAGGGCTGGCAAGGAACAACCCCAGAATGACGGTGAGACATGCGCGCTTCATGATACTTACCTCCAAGTCAAAAGTCCGTGTCTGTATTCTCCATCCCATGAAAGTCACTAGCCTCCAGGTGCGGTCCGTCACGCCCACTGGTTCTACCATTCTATCAGCCATCGACCCGAATGCAACCAGAAATCCGGGCCTTGCACTCAGTCACTGAGTTCGTGCCAACCCCGGGATGGCCCGAGCATGGCGGCCCAGTTTCTGGCCGTACTCCCGATCCGGTCGAGGATGGGCGGCTGTCCCGCAGAAATGGGCGATGCACGTCACCGCGGTCGCGGCGATTGCGAAAGGCGGTGATGGTCATACCTCGGATGGCAGCTTAGGCTGCGGGGCGTGGTTCAGTTTGGCCGCTATGCAGGCGCGGATTTGCTCGCCTGCTTTGGTGGTCTCCGGCGGCCGAGGCAGGGTGCTGAGAAGCTCCTCGACGTATCCCCCCTGCTTCACCTCATTCGCAATTGACTGTCTGCAAGATTGTCCCTATGATGGGACCAGGACTTGGCGGCCCTTGTGCCCTGTGAGATGAAGGGAAGAGGATCGGGGATTCACTATGAGTCATTTGCCGGACGTGGCGAATGGAAATGAAGGTACAACCACTGCCAGGCTTTGGACTACAATGTCGCGCAATCCTGAGTAGAGCGGGAATGGGTGAGTCACTGTCCCATTTCCTCCTCAGATATATGAATGGCTTTGGGCAGAGAGGGACATGATGGTGCACGGCGTCGGCACGATGGGTCGATCGGCGGGGCGGAGTGGGGGACTGGGACAGATTCTGGCAGCGATGGCGATCCTGGAGTCGATGTGGGCGGTCGCGGGGGCACAGATCGATGTCAATGAAACCGGGCTGCACGATGACGTCAGCGTCTCCGGGGTTGATGTATTGATGGCGGAGCCCCCTTATCTTAACGAAGAGAACATCTCCGTCCAGGCTTGGGGCGAAACCGACCCCAGCCTGTATGCCAACGTCGCGTTCAGCGCCTACGGCCTCTCCAGCGAGCCAAACCTGATCAACACCGGTTCGATTGGCGTCAATGCCACCGGAGGCAATGCCGCCACTGATGCCGGCTCCGCCCGCGCCTACGTTTGGGATGCCCTTGGTATTTTCGCCTTTGGAGACGCCAACAACGCCGGGGATATCACAATCACCGCCACGGGCGGGACGGCGGCCGACAGCAGCAGTAGCGGCGCTAATGCAAACATCCAGTTCCCAGGGGGCATCTATGCCTGGGCGGGTGTCCACAACACAGGGAACATCACAATCACCGCGACCGCCGGAACCGCCGATTCCAGCGACGGCAGCGCGTACGCCGACATTTGGGACGCCCTTGGCATCTATGCCGGGGAAGACCTCTACAACGCCGGAGATATCACGATCGCCGTCACGGGCGGGACCGCCAATGCCGCCAATGACGCCTTCGCCTACAGTAATGCCACGGGTTTCTTCACGGAGAAGGACGTCACCAATACGGGGACACTCCGCATTATGGCTGCCGGAGGGTCGGCAGGGTCTGACGGCGACTTCGCCACGGCCTCCACTGCCGCCTATACCTATGGCATCTCCGCGCAAGGGAGTGTGAACAATAGCGGTAATATCCTGGCCATCGCCACAGGCGGAACCGCCGACGCCAACGACACCGCCGACGCCGACGGCGCAGCCTTCGGCATCAGGGCCTTCGGAGCTGTGAATAATCGCGGCGATCTCACCATCATCGCCATAGGCGGGACCGCCGGCGCCGACGACTTCGCTGACGCTCACAGCTACGCGGAGGGGATCGCGACAGGTGAAGATGTGAACAACACGGGCGCGATCTCCGTCACGGCCGTCGGGGGGATAGCCGCCGCGGCTGATGCCCAAGCCGACGCCGAGGCCTATGGCATCGCCACCGACGGAGATGTGAACAACAGCGGCGCCGTCACTGTCACGGGCGCAGCCCAGGAGGGGTTTGACTCCCACGCCTACGGCATCTTCATGAACTCCGGCGGGCGCCTCACGAATACCGGCATCATCCGCGCCGCCGCCGATACGGCCTACGAGGTCTACGTCGCCTCCGGAACGACGACCCTTGTTGACATCTACAATGTCGCCCTCGACGGGGACCCGAACCGAGGCTCGTTCGGCGTCGCCGATGGAGCGACGCTGGCTCTCAATGACGCGACGTTGACTGTCACTGCGGTCTCGGGCCAGACCCTTTGGAGCACGGAATACAAGCTCTTCGAAGCCGAGGGCACCGGCGCCGTGGACGGCAATTTCGCCGACGCGCAGGCCGCCAATCCCAATACCACCGTCACTTACTATGACCAAGGTACCGCCGGCAGCGCAGATGACACGGTCGCGCTGGCCTACACCCCCCTCGCCTCGCCGACTTTGGCTTCGATAGAGGTGGCGAAGCAGGTGATCTCTCAGGCCGGCGAGGTCGTCAACCGCCACATGACAACCACCCTGCTGCAAAACGTTCTCTTTCCACCCTCGTCCGGCCTGTTGGCCGACGCCGGCTCGACGGCTGAGAGTCTGGTCCTGGCGGAGGCGGCTCCCGGCAAGACCTCCGGCGTATTCGTCGAGCCCTACTACTCTCGAATCGATAGGGACGCCAACCCGTTAGGGTTTGATGCGAGCCTGTGGGGATTCTCTGCAGGATGCGAGCGATACGTCGAGAATACCCTCCTGGGCCTGCACCTGGGCTATGGGCAATCCGACATCGAATACACCGGCCGCGGTAGCGGCAACAGCGAGGACCAGGACGTCGTGACCGGCGGCTTCAGTGCCCTGACGCGCTGGGATCCATGGACCCTGCGCTACGGACTCACCGGATTCTATGGCCAACATGACTACGAGGGGCTGACCGGCCTGGCGCTGGACGAACGGGAAACCGCTTCCTATGACAGCTACGGCACGGCCGCCACGCTCATGGCGGGGCACATCTTCCGACGGGGCGCACACGTATTCCTCCCGGAGGCGGGGCTGGACTGGCTCTGGGCCCACCGCGAGCGATATACCACCGAGGCGACCGATCCGAGTTGGGACACCACTTACTCGGCCACGGACGACCACAACGTCCAAGCCGTAGCGGCACTGCGATGGTTAAGCAGCTTCCTGCACGGCGATATCCGTGTCTTGCCGTCCGTGTCGGTTGGCATTCGTCATTTGCTGACGGATGCCGAGACGAGCGTCTGGCAATCCATCAATGGGGCGATTCCGGTGCTCGTCCACTCCGAACAGGATCGGACCGCGATGACGCTGTCGGGCTCTCTGACCTTGACCAGGACCCGGCATGCCGTGTCGCTGGCCTACGATGGGGACTATTCCCCGGACGCCCGGCAGCACAGCATCTGGTTGCGATACAGTTGGCTGTTCTAAGCAGAGCCATCCATGGGCCTTGCACCCGAAGAGGATGAAGATGCGATGCTCTTCGCAGGTCGTGCGTCCTCGCACGTACGTGTTTAGCCTGGATGCGCCCAGTCCTGGGTGGCACGGGCAAACTTGTTTGCCCGTGGGGGTCCCGATTGACCAGACTCGGTCGAATGAGCACCGTCAAACGAGTTTGGCGGTGCCACCCGGCGAACGATAGGCTTCACGCTAAACACGTACCCTCGCACGACCCTGGGCGAGCGGGGACGCTCGCCCTACGCGGAGATCTATCCGGCGTATTTTCAGAGGAGGTCCTTGTCCGCCCGGCTACGAGACGGATGTCAGCCGCGACTCAATGTGTTCCAGAATCTTCCGCCGGACGCGCTGCACCTCATCACCCGGTGGCAGGCAGCCAAGCAGATCTTGGACGAATCCCCGCTGCCGGAGCCGTTCGAGGGTGGCGGGGAAATTCATGTCGTAGACCCAGCCGAGCTGGCAGAGTTTCATGTCGTTCATCGTGCGAAGGTCGTGGTAATCGATGACCCTTCCGTTCATGATCGCATCGAGCACGGGCGGCGAATAGCCCGGCTCGTCAGGCAGCTCGACCTCGAACGAGAACTTGGCGGGGTTCTCGCGGTACGCCCGATAGCTGCTTACCACGATGCGGTAGATGTCGAGCTTGTCCGCGTCGCGGATCAACTTGGCGAACAGCAGGGCCTGGCCCCGCAGATCGGCCGGCAGGGCTTTGCGGCCATGATGTTCGACCGCCGTCTCGACCCACTGCTTCTCCTCGCGTCGCAGGCTGCCCAGAACGCCCTCCTGAGCAAGCACCTCGACGCCCAGCCGGCAGTGATCGACGCTTCGGTGATCCTTGTAAGTACGATACTTCGCGAACTGCGGGAATCGGCCGATGTCGTGAAACAAAGCAACCACCTCGGCCACGTACTTCTGACCCTCATCCAGGGCAAGCTGCTCCGCCAGGAAGAGAATCTCCTCGCACGTCCGCTTCGTGTGCTCCTGCTTCAGTTGGATGTGGATGTTGACGTATTCGTCATCGCCCAGAAAACGCGCTGTATATTCCTCAAACCAACGCCTGAATCGCTCCACCTGTTCCTGCTTCATCTGCCTCGTGTCTCAAAATCAACCATATCGCCGGAAAGGCCACGAGTGTACTGAGAACGACCGGCCGCTTTCAAGAAAAATCATCGCATCGTTCCCAAACGCGCGTGCCTCGATATAATACAGCCGTTGACCAAGGATGTTTGATTATCAATAGCATCGGTAGGAGTATCAAGGATGCCGACCGTCAGGGATATTGTGGTTCGTAAGCCGACGAAGGAAGAAGCCGCCCACTGCAAGAGCTGGCCGATCTGGACGTGCGATCCGAGCACGTTCGACTGGTCCTACACGGAAAAGGAAACCTGCTTTATTCTGGAGGGAAAGGTTACGATCTCGGACGGCAAGGAATCCGTCAGCTTCGGTCCCGGCGACCTGGTCATCTTCCCGCAGGACCTCGACTGCATCTGGAGCGTGGAGAAGGCCGTGCGCAAGCATTACAACTTCGGGTGAAAACACAGACCTGCACGGACGCACACGGACCAACACGGATTGCCAGACGCAGAAGTGATGCAGACAGGGGTTCCTGGGATCTGCCTTATTCGCGTCGGCCATCGTCCAGAGGCACCACTGCGTTTCCAGAAGGCGGAGAGCAGGGCGACCTTCGCATTGGCAATCGGCTCGCCGGCTTCGTTCAGCACTGTGCCTGAAACCTTCTCCTCCGGCCCCAGCGTGATCCGCACCGATGGTACTCCCCCCGTGCCATCCACTCGTGTGCCGCTGAGGCCATAATCCTGCTTGTGCGCGATGAGCGTGCGCTGGATCGAGCGGACATCGCCTCATTGAAACGTCTCACTGAACCGGAACGTGCCGTTCGCATCGGTGCGGACCGTCACCGGGGGTACGGCCTTGCCCGCATCCTGCGCAGTGAACAGCTCGCTCACGAGCGTGACGCTTGCCTCGCCGAGCGGCATGCCCCGGCTGTCCACCACGACGCCCGACACCGTGTACGGCCGCGGCTCTTCCAGGACGACCCGCAGGTCCATCGTCCCGGCGGGGACGGCTTGCACCAGCTCCGTACGGTGCCCGTCCGCCCAGACGCGGATATCCGTGGCACCGGGGCGGAGACCGGTGAGTACGAAACGGCCTGTGGAATCTGATTGCGCCGTGTCCTCGCGCACGACCAGATGCATCAGCAAGCCAAACTTCTTAGGCTCGGGCTCCAGCAGCAGGTCCTTGTTCTCCACAGTGACCCAGGCGTCCGCAATCGGCCGCCCATTCGGGTCCACCACGACGCCCAAGATTTCCCGCAAAGCCTCGCCCGATCCTGCCTGATCATCTCCCACAAGGCCAATCCACCGTGGGTCGGCGGCGTCGGCATCGGTGGAGTTACCGGTGCGGGCGTGGCTCTGGCTGGGACCGATGTCGTGGACGATCTGTGTGTCGGACGGCTGGGAATCGCTTGTGCCGGGCGGGTCCTGCAGGAATTTGTACCGGATGCTCGTTCCGTCCGGGCCAGCGGCGGGGTCGAGGATTTGCAGGATGCCTGTTCTCTGTTGATCCGTCTTGATCAGATACGTGGTGGGCGGGTAGTCGTCGCCGCTGAGCAGGACGGGGACCTCGGCTTTCGTCAGGAGTCGGTCGTGGATGCCGGTGGCGCCGGACCACAATCGGTCGTCCACCTCCAGGGCCAGCATGGTGAGGCCAACCAGACCCTGGACGGGCGGCGCGCGTTCGAAGCGAGCGTCGATCGAATTGGCCGCCATCCACGCGCCGAATGCATCGCTGTCGCGCGTGTCGAGGCCGGCAGGAGGATGATGGAGCTTGCCGGTGTCGAGATCGATGAACGGGCCCGGTCGATTGTTCTCATCCGGCAGAGCGACTGTGATGACGTCGCCGAACCGGTACTGCGCGGGAGTCTTTTCGCCGCGCGGGCTCTCAGCGTAGCTGCCGAGGATGGTGTCGCCGGGCTCGAGGCGGATATCCGCTTCTTTGCCGTTGAACAGGCCCTCGATGTTGCGGCTGTAGATCAGCCGAGCCCTGGTTTCGCCCAGATCGACTTGCCGCACGACTTCGAGGAACGCGTCAGCCGTGCGCTTCGGCTCAAATCGAGCAGCATTGGTAACATCAAACAGAGTAACGGGGGCGTTCTTCGGCAATCCATAATAGCCACCCTGTTGCAGAGGAGTCGCCGCCACGGAGACATACCGCTGCACTCTGTCCAGCTCTGCCGGCTCCAGCCGTCGGGTTGGGGCAGGCATGGAATAGCCGGCCATAGTGTGCGTCTTGACGCCGGGCTGAAACGTGACATGGATGAAGCTTGCCCACATGCGCCGGGGCCGGTCTTTCCATAACTCATCCTCATCCCGCACGTCGAAGCCGATGCGGAGATCGCCCCCCTTCGCCTCCCGAGGCACGATGATGTTCTCGCTGCGAAGATGCGTGCCCGCGGCGCGCGCAATCAGCGAATGGCGATAGCTGCTCACCGGCACCGGCCCCGCTCCTGAGCTCAACACGTGGAGCTCAAAGACAGGCGATACGTTCGGGTCCGTTGCGCCGGTCAGTCTGAACGCGATCTCCCGCTCCACTGTGTCCTCGAGGCGGAAGGCGTCGCCGGGCGGGCCGTAAACGCCGAGATTCCGGGTGTGTACAGGTTCCGGCAGCGGTGACCCGTCAGGCGCCCACCACACATTGTCCGCCGCGCGAGCATCCTTCAAGCCGAGCAGTGCCACCTTGATGCCATTGGGCAGCGACACCTCGTACCGGGCCTGCGACTCACGCGGAGGGACCGGTATCTCCATTTCCGCCGCAGCCAGGTTGAACTTCACCCGACAGCGCGTGGTCTGATTCGGACGAAGACGCGCCTCGACGCGTTTGGGGCCCTGCCCGCCGGTGTACACGCTGAGAAACCCATCCATCGGCGGGAGACTGTCGAGCCGGTGAACGGACTTGGCCGGCACACGATGAGCGCCGGAGATCGTCGCGAAGGAGCCACTGTCGGAGGGGAGCGGGACCAGTAAGGCCACGCTCTCGCCGAGGATGGGTTGATCGTCGCGGTCCACGATCTCGAATTCGAGGGAGCAGGTGGAGTGACGCAGGTCGAGGATCACGTTCTCGACGGCCTGGCCTTCCTCGACGACGACAAGTTGAAACGCCTTGGCGCTCGTAAACTCTCCCCTGTCGGGGGGCCGTTCGATGCCACGATGCTGCACAAGGTAGTCGCCCGATATGAGCGAGCCGGCGGTGAAGCGGCCCTCGGCGTCCGTCACGGGTGGGTCCGGATGAAAGTAGCGATCGGAGGGACAGCGCCATAGTTCCACCCGGACATTGGCCATCGGCCGGCCGTCAGGCCCGGTCACCCTGCCGGACAGCGACGCCGGTTTCTCCATGACAATCGTGTTGTCCGTGCCCTCGCTGATCCGGAACCGACCATCCGGCAGCCGGGTGACAGACACGTGTTCCAGTGTGACAAAGCCCTCCGCCGCGACACGCAGAGCGTGGCTGGTGTTCCGCAGCTTGCTGAACACGAAGCCGCCGGCAGTGTCGGTGCGGCACTGCCCCGCATCAACCTGGCGTTGGCTGGACTGCCCACGCGCGTCTACGTAATCCTCCGCTCGGGTGAGGCCAAGCTCCGCCATCGCGATAGGCCTTCCGGCGGTATCCACCACCTTGCCCCGAAAGGTCACCTCAAGAGGCTCAGCATCACGATTGCCCTCATGCCATTGAAGGACCTGAGCGATGAGATTCTGAAAGTCGGAAAAGGTATTCGGTTTCGTCTCGTGCCACTCCTTTGCCTCCACGGTCCCGAGATGACCGATGTCAACGCCGTACCAGACGTTCAGCGTTCTTATTACATGGGCTACCATCCACGTTGCATCGTTCGCGTAACCATAATTGCCGACCCACAGGCGCTCGGTCATGGCAGACTGCATTTGACGCAGGTAATTGAGAAAAGCTTCCGTGCCTGCTTTCCTGTCGGATCCACTGGCGATCTTCTCATGAACGATGCGCCATACCTCCGAGGTCATTTGGCCCAGCTCCGGCGTGAAGATCTGCGGCAGGAGCGCCGAGGCCTCGGCCTTCAGCTTCGCATCCACTGGAATGCCGCTGGTCAGGAACAATCGCAGCCTCATCTTCCCAGGCAGATCGTCATACCCGCGGCGGGTCCGCGCCGTACGGGAGTGCCACATCTCGGTTGCCTTCCACCATATCCAGGGCCTGTCGTCCTGGGCCAGCTCCCACAAAGCAGCAATCGCCTCCGGCGTGTCGGTACTTGCAAGACACCACAACAGCATGACCTGGATCCGACCATCGTCGGTGTTGAGGACAATTTGCTTGAGCTTCTCCACCTGAGAGGCATTCAGTTCAAGCTCAGATTGCTGCAGGGCACTGGCAACGGAGCGACTCTCATCGATTCGGGCACGTTCCTGGTAAGAGTACTCGCCGGTCGGCCTCCGGTTTGCGAGTTCCTCGATGGCCATGTCGAGAAACTCGGGCCACTGTCCCATCAGACCCAACTGAATCCCATAGGGTCTGTAACCGGATTCGATCCACCGGGCGGCGGTCTGGTGAATCCTCTCCCGCGTCGCCCGATCCAGACCGGATATCTTGACGCGTCGAGGTCCGTATTTCAGGGCCTGGAGGGTCGCCGGGATGTACCCACCCTCGACAACATCGATCACCTTGATTGCCTGCTGAGGATCCAGGGTCTGGTGCTCTGCGAGTTGCTCCGGCGTGCCGGTCCAGCCAAGGCGCTGCGCCATGGCATCCACATACGCCGCATAAGCCCGGGGCGGACGGTCCGGGTAATTCACGCGGACGTTCCGAACTGTGAATGCGTAGGGCTTCTCAACGGCGACGCGGGCCACATTCGACAGGGACAAGTACTGCGGATAGTTGTGAAACTCCAATGTCGTTGTCCTACCGCCGGTTGACATGGTTGAGGCCCAGGCCGGACTCCGCTTGCCCTCCGTGTCGTACACGAGGACGGGCGTGCCGTAATCCAGCTCGAACGGCAGATCCAGACGGAAGGACGCACCCTGTTCGACCGACCGGCTATAGGCTTGTTCCGGCAGGACTGTCAGCTTGGCCCCCGGCATCTGCGCGTCGGCAAGGACCTGACCTTCGGCAAATGGACCTTGAAAACTGACGAGGGTTTGCCGAGGCGGTCCGTAGAAGTACTTCAGCGTCACATCCACCCTTTGAATCGCAAGCGTGCGGCGGAAGAATCGCAGCATCAACTTGCGATAGACCCGCGGTATGTAGGTTTCCACGGCAGCGACTTTTCGCCCATCAACCACTACCGGATAGAGAGGGCTGGCATCTGACTGATGAAGCCGTATATCCTCGCCTGCCACACTGACGAGTCGGTGATGGGAGAACAAGATGGGCTCATTCGCTTCCGGCAGCTCGAAGAGGAAATCGCGCCGGAGGGTGTCCGGCTCCCACGCTGCCCGGCCTGTCCGCGGGTAGGCTACCGGCGCGATCTTCCCGCCGTCGCCATCCAGGATGTCGCTGCTTTGATCGGGACAGACGCCAAGGAAGCGGATATCCAGCGGGCCGTCATTCACGACTGTGGCGAGGGGTTCGAGCATCTCGGCCATGGGCAGCAGCACGACCGCGATGATGAAGATGGCGAGCAGTCCGAGCAGGCCGAGCTTGGCGGATTTCGGAATGGGGCGAGTGAGAATGTGCTTGATCCGGGCGGACAGGGCGCTTTTGGATTCGACCACGCCGATCAGACGCAGGCTCAGGCCCGGACGCTTTCGAAAGGCCAGCTTTGCGACGTTGACCAGGGTTTCGGGGTATCGTGGTGCGGCCTCGCCCATGGCGACGAGGACCGCTTCATCGACGGCCTGCTCGCGCGTCCGGCGGATGATCGCGTTCGCCAGCCACAGCAGCGGATTATAGAAATACACGATCTGCAGGAGCGTCTGGGCAAGATTGATCCACAAGTCGCCCCGCTTGATATGCGCCAGCTCGTGAAGCAGGACCGCCTGCAGATCATGCGCTGCCAGCCTCGGCGCCAGATGCTGCGGGATCAGAATCACGGGATGAATCAGCCCGCATGCGGCCGGGCTGCCCGCGATCGCGGAGAGCTTCAGTGCCACCTCTCTTCGCATGCCAATTCGCCTGCGGCACTGGTTCAGGTCACTCACCATGGCGGCACTTGTCTCGTCCGCTTGTGCGACGAGACCTCGCACGAAGAAACTGCGCCACAGCAGCAACAGCAGTAGAGCGGCCGCCACCGCCGCCCAGGACAGAAGCACAAGACCCTGCCAACTCAACGAGGGAGCCGGCGCCGGAGTAGATGGGATCGCCACCGAACCGGACAGCGGCTCGGGGTCCATCCCGGCCTGCGTGCCGGCAGCTTGAGGGTGCGCGGCCGGCAAGTAGCGATCTTCCGTAGGCGATGCGGGTTTCACGAGGAACGTGGGAGGGTCGTGCGAGAGCACACTGTCCGCTACAGAGCGAGGTTCTGCAGTCGGTGCTGTCGGCTGTCGCTCGCTCAGCTCGTATAAAGCGACTGTCGGCGCCGTCAGCGGATCGCCAAGCCACCTGCCGATGCTCACCGGCGACCCCAGCGACGCAGGGAGCACGAGTTTCGCGAGCACCAGCATCCAGATCCAGTAGCGAAACACCGCACGCACGCGCTTCCGCAGTGCGGCATCGACAAGCAGCAGAATCACGACGAGCACACTGGACTGCACGAGCATGGGCAAGGCGAAATCAACGAATGCCCCGCCGGCTCCATTGATCGTTTCCACTACCACGTTCATGATCGCATCTCCGCTTCTAAGCACATCCATCGGAATGTCTCGCTGCATGGACTATCACTTCGTGCCCGTTCTCTCCGGCCGGCGTTTCTTGCGGATCATCTCCTCCAGGTTCTCCAGCTCCCGCTCGGAGAGCGTGTTGTCGTCCAGCATGAACTGCATCATGGGAGTGAAAGTCCCGCCGAAGGCACGCTTGGCGGTGCGCATGAGCTCGCCCCGCTGCGCATCCTCTTGACTGATCGCCGAGCGGTACAGGATCAGGTTGCGAATGCGCTCGGTTGTGAGAAAACCCTTGGCGACCATGCGGTCCATCAGGGTTTTCACGGTGCTATATGTCCACTTCTTGCGAGCGGCCAGTTCCTCCTGGACGGTCGGGGCGGCGCAGGGCTCGTGCTTCCAGACCACCTCGATGATGTCCCATTCCGCCTCAGTCAGCTCGTATTGTTTTGCAGCCATGAGAACCTCCTTTCGCTCTAACGCTTACGAGAGTACTCTACAGTTGTAAAGCTATCAAGAAGAAATTTGCTGATTCCGCCAGATGCTTGTGACCACTCGTGTGACGATGACCTGAAGAACCTGGGGAACGTTTAAGAGACTGTCTCAAAACGGTGAATGTCATTGCGAGTCCCTGCGCCGCTGGGCGGCTGGTATCGGGAAGAAACAGCCTCTGTGACGAGTCCCCCTGTAACTCAAGATGTACCCGGTATTTACACCAACTCGTCCCGTTCTTGGCCAAACCTGTTGGGTTCGTCCCAAATCCTTGAGATCGAGCCTGTGCAAGCTGTGCAGTCGGGTGGCAGCGTCAAGGCCGAAGGCCTTGGCGATGGCGAATGGGCAAGACCATCGCCAAGCTGCGCTTGACGCTGCCACCCAAAACTCAACAACTTGGGACGAACCCAACCTGTTTTCTTAGGAGGAGCGCAGCAACGAGGCAATCTCAATCCTATGCGTGGGAGATTGCTTCGCCACGCTCGCAATGACAAGCCGGAGTGCGGTCTTGAGATAGTCTCTAACGCATGTATGAGAAACGCTCCCACGCGATTACTCCCGCCATTTGGAGACCAGTCCTGATTTTTTTTCATCGCGTCTTGCACAGCCTTAAGTAATTGTATAACAAGCACTTACAAACCTCCGAGAGGGGAAAGAGTGGCAATTCTTGAGAGAAAGCGGCACTTACTATTGACCGCTGCGTATAGTGTTATAGAATAATAGTACACTGTACTTCTAAAGCTCTGGTGAACGTAAGTGAATGGAGACAGCAAATGGTTGACTTCAAACTGGATCTCAAGAGCGGCGTGCCGTTTCACCGGCAGATTGTCGATCAGATCCGCTACGGGATTGCCTCGGGGCGACTGCTCCCCGGCGAGCAGTTGCCCACGGTACGAGAGCTGGCTGTCCAGCTCGAGGTCAATCCCAACACGGTGAGGAAGGCCTACTCGGACCTCGAGCTGCTCGGCATTCTCAATACGGAGCAAGGCACCGGCACTTTCGTCGGCGACCAGCAGATCGAGATCGGCGAGGCGGAACAACGCCGCATGTTGGAACAGATTTGTGACGAGCTGGTCGCTCGCGGACATCAATACAACCTGACGCTCAAAGACATTGTTGAGCATCTGCAAGGGAGACTTAACCATGGCACAGAACAAGGCGAAGACAACATCAGCAGACGCGATTAGTTCACTTTCGCAGCTCTACAGCGGAATGCAGCAATGGAACCCCGGGGTGCACATCCCGTTCGTTGCCTGGCTGGCGGCGGCCATCATTGTGGCCGCGGGGTTAGGGGTGCACTGGCTGATGCAGGGCAGTCTGGAGCCATTGGATGCCCGTATTATGACCGTCACGATCCTCGTGGCAGTCCTCATGCTACTGAGCATGAAGGTGGCCAGGCAGTGGGAGCGTGTCCTGATCCTGCGGCTGGGCAAGTTCCACCGGCTCAAGGGCCCGGGCATGTTCTTCATCATCCCCGTTATCGAGAGCATCGCCCAGATCGTCGATATGCGTATCCGCTCGACCGATTTCAGCTCGGAATCGACCCTGACGAAGGACACCGTACCCGTGAACGTCGACGCGATCTGCTTCTGGATGGTCTGGGACGCGAAAAAGGCGGTCCTGGAAGTCCAGAATTTCTACCTGGCCATCGTGCTGTCGGCCCAGACGGCCCTGCGGGACATCATCGGCACGCATGAGCTCGCCGACATGCTCACTCACCGCGGGGAACTCGGCCGTCGGCTGCGCGAAATCCTCGATGAGAAGACCAACCCCTGGGGCATCACCGTGCAGTCGGTAGAAATTCGCGACATCATCATCCCCAAGGACCTGGAGGCGGCGATGTCCAAGCAGGCCCAGGCGGAGCGCGAGCGCCAGGCGCGAATCATCCTCGGCACGGCGGAGACCGAAATCGCCGAGAAGTTCGCTCAAGCCGCCAAGCAATACGAGTCGAATCCGGGGGCCATGCACCTTCGCGGTATGAACATGCTGTTCGAGGGTCTCAAGGAGAAGGGTTCGATGATCATCGTCCCCAGCTCGGCCCTCGACACCATGAACCTCGGCGCCATCACCGGCCTGGCCGCCCTGAGCCAGACCCAGATGAGCAAGAAGGAACCCGAGAAGCCCACGGAACCGTAGAGTGCAGCGTGTCCCGGCCTGAATGCTGAGAGGCGAGAACCATGGAGCAGAAATCGATCACCGTCGTTGGGGCCGGCATCGCCGGTCTGGCTACCGGGTGCTATGGGCAGATGAACGGCTATCGAACGCGGATCTTCGAGATGCACGACAGCCCCGGCGGATTATGCACCTCCTGGAAACGCAAGGGATACACCATCGACGGCTGCTTAGCGTGGCTGGTGGGTACCTCGCCGGGCGTCGGTTTCTATCGTATCTGGGAGGAGTTAGGCGCGGTGCAGGGGCAGCGCATAATCGATCATGAAGAATACCTGCGCATCGAGGGCAAAGGAGGCAAGGCCTTCGTTGTCTATCGGGACATCGACAAGCTGGAGCGGCACATGAAGGAACTCGCTCCTCAAGACTCGCGTGTGATCGAGGAGCTGACCGGGGCCGCACGCGCCTGTGCAAGATACGACCTGCCGGTTGACAGGGCGCCCGAGTTGTACGGGATGATTCATGGAATCAGATTCCTGATTCGAATGTTTCCCTTCCTGAGAATCATGTCCAAGTGGAAGAAGCTCACGCCCCGGGATTACGCCCAGAGGTTTTCGGATCCATTCCTGCGGGAAGTTCTTCCCCTGCTCGGCGACCTGCCCGGTTTTCCGATGGCGGCCGTGATTATGGTCCTGGCCTGGATGCATCGGAAATCCGCCGGCTATCCGCAGGGGGGTTCACTCGCGTTTTCCCGTCGCATCGAACGGCGTTACCTGGACCTGGGAGGAGAGATTCACTATCGCTCACAGGTCAGCGAAATCATGGTGGAGAACGGTAAAGCCGCAGGTGTTCGGCTGGCGGATGGAACAGAGCACCGCAGCGACATTACCATCTCCGCTGCCGATGGTCACGCAACCATCTTCGATATGTTGGGCGGCAGGTACATCAACGACAAGGTCCGGGGCTACTATGATGAACTGCCTCTGTTTCCTCCCTTGATCCATGTGGCGTTGGGCGTCGCCCGGTCGTTCGAGGGGCTGCCGTCGACCGTCATCTATCCTCTCGATGAATCCATCGCAATCGGCGGGCGGGAACACAAGCATGTCCCTGTAGAGATCTACAACTTCGATCCAACGCTGGCCCCCTCGGGCAAGACGGTCGTGAAAGTGATGCTCACCTCCGATTATGAATACTGGAAGGAGTTGAGGCAGGACCCCGAGCGATACGAGGCGGAGAAGCGGAAAATCGCCGGCCAGGTGATCGCCCTGCTCGATCAGCGTTATCCCGGTTTGGCCGGCCAGGTCGAAATGCACGATGTGGCCACGCCCATCACCTGGGAACGCTACACCGGCAACTGGCGAGGCAGCTTCGAGGGCTGGCTGATCACACAAAAGACGTTCCCTCCCTTCCACATGAGCAAGACTCTCCCCGGCCTGAAGAACTTCTACATGGCGGGACAATGGGTCGAGCCGGGTGGCGGCGTGCCCACCGCCGCAATGTCGGGTCGCAATGTGATTCAGATCCTCTGCAAGCGCGATCGCAGGGCCTTCGTGACGCAGACACCGTGAGCCCGGATTCCGGATTCGTGAGTAAAAGGCCCTCTCATGCGTCTATCAGGAAGAAGGTATCGATAAGGAGACATGACGATGATTCTATCCACAACTCCCAGTATCGAGGGCAGGAAGATCACGCAGTACCACGGCGTGGTGATCGGCGAGGCCATTCTCGGCGCCAATATTTTCAGGGATATCATGGCAAGCGTCCGCGACATCGTGGGCGGACGTTCAGGGGCATACGAGAACGCGTTCCGAAAGGCCCGCGAGATCGCCTTCGAGGAGATGCAGCAGGAGGCCGTGGACCTCGGCGCCAATGCCGTCGTGGGAATCGACCTGGACATCGAAACGGTAGGCGGGCAGGGCGCAATGCTCATGGTCAGCGTCAGCGGCACCGCCGTCACGATCCAGTGAGCGAGCCGCAGCCCTGTCGGTGATAAACCGATGGGGACCTGCGTGTCTGTGAAAATGATCCGGTAGTCGGGTGGCATCGGCAAGCCCAGTTTGTCGATGCCACATAGCACAGTACCCTGAAATCCGCACAGGCATGGACCTGCCGGTTGGATAGTTGACGCGTACGCCGAATCGGTTACGATGGCGCGTAATCGATAACGTCATGATCCGCCCGGCAACGGATGAATCCCGATCTGGGGTGAATAGCCGCGTGCGACAGCAGGCAAAGGAGGATCACAGGCATGGCTGCAAGAAGAACCCTGACAAGTCTATCCATATTCCTGTTCGCAGTCCTTCCGTGCAGCGCCAAAGTATGGGATGTAACGGAGCTTGGCGCCAAGGGGGACAAGCAGACCAATTCCGGGCCGGCGATTCAGGCGGCTATCGATCAGTGTGCGGCGGCGGGAGGCGGGACCGTCTTCGTGCCCGCCGGCAATTATCTCTGCGGACAGTTGGCTCTCAAGAGCAATGTCACGCTGCACATCGAGGCAGGCGCCACCCTCTGGGTCAGCCCGAAAAAGGAGGACTACAGCAAAGGCAATCGGTTCCTGTTTGCCGAAGGCCAAGGCAATGTCACAATTGAGGGGCGAGGGACCATTCACGGCACGGGCGAGGCGGACCTGGCGCGTAAGAAGACAGACAAGCCCGAGCAGCGGCCGGAATTTCGCGTGGGCATCCTGGAGCTTGTGCGGTGCAGAGACGTCACGATCCGCGATGTCACCGTGCGATTCAGCGACAGTTGGACGTTCGACCTGGAACGCTGCGAGAACGTTGTCATCGACGGCGTGAGTATTCTGAACAATTACTACCGGGTCAACGCCGACGGGATCGACCCGGTCTCGTGCAAAAGCGTGCGGATCTCCAACTGCCACATCGTCGCCGGCGACGACTGCATCGTGTGCAAGACGCGGGAGGGCGCGCCCTGCGAGGACATCACCGTAACGAATTGCGTGCTGGAGACGATTGCCACGGCGGTCAAGATCGGGACCGAGTCGCCCAGCGACTTTCGCAATATCCTCGTGAGTAATTGCGTGATCCGCAATTCGACAGTTGGGATAGGCCTGTACATCAAAGATGGCGGTACGGCCGAGCGCATCAGCTTCTCCAACTGCACGGTCGAGACGATCCGCAAGCCGGAGCTCGCCAGTGACTCGCTCCAGAACTCAATCTATCCGATCTTCGTCGATATCGAGAAGCGCCGCCCCGAGTCGCCGGTCGGCAAAATCCGCGATCTGAACTTCTCGGACATCACGATTGTCAGCGACAACGGTGTCCTCGTGCAGGGCATGAGCGCCGGCCGAATCGAAAATTTTTCCATGCGAAACGTCACAATGCGAGTGGATCGGCCGTTCGATTACGCCGCGAGAAAGAAGCACGTCGGCGGGAAAGTGTACGACACGGAGGACCGCCGCGAGACAGTTTACGCCCGCAAAGCCTCCTACGTCACGCTCGCCAATATCGATGGGCTGACCATCGACGGCCTGCGGGTCTTCATTCCCGATGAGGTCTTCAGCAAGTACCCGCGGTCTACCCTGTCGGTGTACGGTGCCGGCAACGCCGTCATCCGCGATGTCCAGCGTCAGCCCGCGGGACCTGAATCTGCTGTGCCGGTCGTCGTGCGAGAGGATGTCCCAAAGGGAGCAATGAAGAATTAGTACCGCGCAACAAAGGGCCATCGGCAAGCTGCCCGCTTGCCGCTGCCACCCGGTCGGCACCTGTCCCTGCTACGGGCTCATCGACAACAGGATAAACGCGAATACGACCAGGGCGATAGCGAGATAGGCTTGAGTGGAGAGGACTTCGCCCAGCAGCAGGATGCCCAGGACGTTGACGACCACGATGGAAGTGGCTCCAAATAGGGCCATCGTCTTGCCGAGTTGCAGGGCGGAGAACACATAGAGTTGCCCGAACATCGCCACCTGCCGGATCAGGAAATACACGAGGAACCACCACTTCAGGAACGTGGAAAGCGCGAACGGGCTATGCCGCATATTCGCCCGCGCGATCAGGTCGCCCGTCGTAAAGAGCAACTGTGTCGCCACAATAACCAGGATTGGTGATTTGATCCACATAGAGGTGGGCAGCGTACCGAGCCGTCGTTGGAATGTCAATGGTACTGAATGAGTTTCACATGGTGCGATAGCAGTCAGCGAGCTTATTCCAGTATGGCCAATGTCCACAACCGCAATTCGGGCAGCCGCAGTCTGAGAGCGTCCGCCTCCTGCACCAGATCGACCTGCTGCGGGGGTGCGCCGTACGAGAGGAGCCTGGCGTAGGGCTTCGTCGGTGAGATCAAGGCCTTATCCAGCGATACGTCCACATTCGAGATCGCCTTGGTGCTCTTGGCCGCAGGATCGTAGTCGCGATTGAGCAGGTGCAGGACGACCTGGTTTGCCCCGCTGTTTTTGCGAACGGTCACGAGCACGTTCGCCGGCACGGCGGGCATACGGTCCTTCGATTCGATAGCTTCAAAGCCGTCGAACCAGCCGGCATTTTCGCGGATGAAACGATACAGCGGCGCGTATGCCTCGATGGGTGCAGCGTACCAGTGGGTTCCCAGCTTGTCATCGAAACACCATTGCCGTTGAGGATGCGGCGTCATGAACCGCTGCCCGTGCGCATAGGCCAGAGCAATCCAGAAGCGGACCAGCTCTTCGCAGTTGTTCTGCTTTACGAAGGCCCAGTCCTGTCCCGATGCCGTGGCCGCCAGCGGCTTGCCGAGTGTTGCCGCCAGCTTATACGCCTCAATGGCATGATCGATCTGGCGTGTCCCTGCTGAAGCGTTCTGGCCCACTTCGCATACAACGTGCGTGAGATACTTCACAACGTACGTGTGCGCCTTGTTGGGCAGGCCGGCGTTGGCGCTGAGCAACATCGGATGGCCGGCCACCTCCTGGGCCAATTGCCCCAACTGCCGCGTGTGCTCGGCGGCCGCCTCCGCCTGAAATACCAGGAACAGATCCATCAGGGGGATTTGATGTTGCACCTTCTTGTATTGCTGGCGCGTTGTCGCGTATTTGCGAACCAGGGTACGATAGTCGAAGTCGTCGATCCGCTCGATGCCGGCCTGCTGCAACTGCTCCTTCGTGGCGTGCTTCTTCAGATACTCCCGAAAGCCGCTCATGCAGTAGTCGCAGAAGCCGCCGCCTTGCCACCAGGCCGCGCCCGCTGTCCCCAGGTGGTCGTCCACGTGCAGGCCATCCGCCCTGCCGGCCATGGCCTGGCGGACCCGCTCGCGGCAGAGCTTCTGAAACTCAGGATGGTTCGTGCAGCCAAAGTAGGTCTTGGTCCCCTGATACGTGTGGTCGAACAGCCAGGGCACTTCAACGGGATTGCCCTCGATGTCCACCGCACAGGCGGCTCGCAGTTTCGGATCTTTGTGGATGTTCTCCGCCCCCGCCGTCAGGCACCACATCGAGCCCGTGCAGCGAATGCCCATGTCGTGATGGCGTTTGACTTGCTCGGCCGTGTCGGCTCCACCCCAGGCGACGAACGTGGCGCCATAAGCCCGATACGCCTCATCCGAGGCCGCATTCATGAAGACCACATCCGAGTGGCGAAGCGCCGGCTCCGCCCGCGGCCCCGCCGGGGCAACGGCATCCGAGGCGCCGTACAGAACACCGAACGTCAGACAGACCACAAGGCCCACCCAAAGGATGTTCGCTGTCACTTGCCTTCGGATATTGATGATGCCCACGACCGTTGTCCTGTCTCCCAGATCAACTACACCACGGTCGCGCCCGGTTCTTGAGATCGGGCAGGATGCCGTTGAGGATCTGGACGTCCTCGGCGATCTCGAAGTCGAACATGCCGGCGAGCGTGTGGTCGGCGCCGTTCTCGAAGACGTAGCGGAAGGCGTCCTTCGGCGGAATCGCGCCGGCGGCCATCACCTTGAAGGAGATCCAGGGCTTCTTGACGTTCTTCATGACCTCGATCGTCCCCTGCGGGTCCTTGCACCAGTAGCCGGGAACCTCGTTGTAGGCGTTCTTCAACTCGTTCGGCTTCGGGGCGCTGGGGTATCTGTGGTGGTGGAACGTCTTGATGTAGAAGTCGGCCGGGATGTTGTTCTTCTCGCACTGGACGATCACGTTCAGGTCGTGAGCACCCACGCCCGAGGGGACGCCGAGATCCTTGGCAATCTCGACCGCCTTGCGGACCAGGTCCATCTTGCCCTGGGCGCAGAGGGGATCGGAGCGAACGCCCCACAGGTAGATGGCCTCGCAGCCGTCATCGACGAGCTCCTTGGTCATCTCGGCGTAGGCCTTCATGTCGGGAGTAATCTCGGCGATGGGGCAGATGATCCACTGGATCTTGCCGCCGTAGCGCTGGCGGTACCGCTTGAGCATCGGCACGATCCCCGGCGGGTTGTGGATGGAGAGCGTATTGATGCCGTGGGCCTCGGCGATGGCCATTGTCTCATGGATCTTGTCCTCTGTGTTGTAGTGCGCACAGAGGTTGTAGACGTATTTGAGGTCGCGGCTGTGGGTGTAGTGGGTCAGGAGGTTGCCGCCCAGCAACATGCGGCTGACCTGCATCTTGCCGATCTTGCCCACCGGCATCGTGGCCTTCGAGTTCGGCTCGACCTTGATCGCGGGCAGCTTGCCTTCAGCCCCGCGAGCCGAAGCGGCGCCCAGGCCCACGGCCCCGCCGGCTGATGCGAGGATGGAGTCTCTCAGAAACGCACGACGATTCAGACCTGATGACATGCTCGTCCTCCTTTTCTCGATAACCACGTCGCCCTCAGTCACGCCCGAGGGCCATGCCAGCCCATCACTATAAGGAATCCGCCGCCCGAAAGCAAGAATCTTCGGGGCGGCGGTCAATGCCTGAAAGAAACCAAGCCATCAGTCTGGGTACCATGCTTATGCAAGCATAAGCATGTTCTCTGTACCGATTCAACATGTCTACGCAAGCGTAGACATGGCACCCGCTCACCCTTTATTGTCGGGATGACAACGGACCGAGTCCTACTTGAGCTCGCCTGCGGACCAGCAGATGCCTCGCATCATGAGCTGGCCCAGGTTCGGATTGGCGTAGGCCTTGGCATCATGTCCGAGCATAATGCCGAACACGCGGGCCTTGCCGAATGTCCGGGTCCAGGCCACAGTCTTATCGCTGGCCGGATGGTCCACCGTCAGCAGGACGTGGTTGTCCTTGGCGAACCAGCAACCCTTGTAGCCCTCATCGTGAATCTCGAAATCCTTCGCGCCGCGTGTGATCGCCTGCTTGGAGTCGATCACCTTTGCGCTGAGGTCCACGTCGTGCTGATAGGTCGCTGTCTCGAAATGGACGCCATCGATGTCCTGCGGTTTGAGCGGGTACTTCGCGCCAATGATCTTGCGATACTGGTCCCACTCCTGGAACGCGCCCACCGCATGGTGCATGGCGACCAGTCCCACGCCTTTGTCTTTGAGCAGCGTGACGAAATTCGCCTGGCGCTTCGGGGAGATATTCTGCGTCATGTTGTACAGGACGATCACGTCGTAGTTCCAGTTGCTGATGTCCTCGAACAGCTCGCTGTGGTCCTTCTGGGCGGCCTCAGTGACTTCGAGCCTCGGGCACTGCCTCAGCATGGCGAAGAACGGGTCATGATCGAAGTCGTGCCCGCCTGTAACGACGACGACCCGGGTCTTGTCCGCCATCTGACAGCAGCCTGAGCAGCCCTGAGTAGAACTATGACAGGAACTGAGGAGCCCCACGACGAACAGCAGCACTACCAACCACACTACTACCTGTATCCACTTCTTCATTTGATGCATCTCCGAGCATACTGACTACATTACTCCCGCTCAGGGCAGCGGCTTGACCATGATGTTCTTGAAATGGACGATGCTGTCGGGGTCATGTCCCTGGAGAGCGAAGGTTCCATTGGATATCTTGCGGCCGGGGTTGCCTTGCGGCCCCTGCCAGCCCTCCGGCTCCGTCCACTCCACGACGGTGTGCCCGTTCACCTTGATCGTGACATGCTTGTCCCGAACGATGATATGCTCGGTGAACCACTCGTAGTCAAAGGCCCGCGACTGGTGATTCGAGTCCTTCACGTTGTACAGGCCGCCGGTCTTCTTCGCATCGGTGTGCGTGTTGTTGACCTGGACCTCAAAGCCCTTGGCTGGCCAGTCCGTTTCCTGGTACTCCGTATGGAAGTAGATGCCGGAGTTGGAGCCGATCGTGGTCTTGACGTCCGCCTTGATCTCGAAATTCTGGAAATTGGCATTGTTGACCGGGCCGACATAGAACAGGTGACTTCGCGGGCCGTGCGCGATGATCTCGCCGTCTTTGACGGTGAACGTGTCCTTGTTCTCGCTGGCCCGCCAGCCATCGAGCGATTTGCCGTCGAACAGCGGCTTCCAGCCTGTCATCTTGCTGCATATCGGGCACGTTTGACAGCCTGCCATCAGAACGCAGGCACACACCAGCAGTAGAACCCCGTACCTTGCCATCTTCTTTTCTCCTTAATCACTCCATTGATGAGCAACTGGTGTGCATAGCACACCCTACGAACCGGGTGGCAGCGGCAAGCGCAGCTTGCCGATGGTGCAGGGCCGCCCAGAATCACATATCCTCACAACCGCCAGGGACTTCGCATTGAGCGGACCAGGCGGCGGTTGGCAGCGTCATTGTTGACGAAGCGTTCCTTCGCCGGGTCCCATCGCAGCTTCTGTTCCTGTCGAATGGCGATGTCGCTGATCTGGCACAGTGTATCCGCCTGGACCGCCACGTCAATCGGGCAGATCGTGTCCTTGCGGCTGCGGACGCAGTCGAGCAGGTTTCTCGCGTGGTGATTGCTCTCGTACAGCCGGGTATCGTTCGGGCCCCACTGGGTATCGAGCAACTCCTTCGGCTGGGCCTGAATGCGGGCGCGATCCACGACGACCCAGCCGTCGGTGCCCTCGAACGCCGTACCGTGTGATTCAAGCTGCCCGTATCGCTTCACCCATTCGTCGCGCATGGGCCAGCCGGTGAAGTTCATCGTGACCCCGTTGTCGAGCTTGCAGGTGACGTCCCAGTTGAGGGCCGTATCGGCCACGCCATTGGGGTCGGGCCACTGGCCCTTGCCCTCGATCTCCAATGGCGGAATCTTGTCCCCAAGGCCCCACAGGGCGATATCGAGCGGGTGGACGCCCCAGCCGGCGATGAACCCGAGCGCGTAGTCCGAGATGAACCACCACCACGAGTTGGACTCCCGGCCTGGCGTGTAGGCGTGATACGGGGCGGGCCCCAGCCACATGTCGTAGTCGATCCATTCGGGCGGCTTCGTCACGTTTCGCGGGCCGCCGCCTGTGCTGCCGGGCGACCAGACGTTGATCGTCTTGAGCTCGCCGATCCGCTTGTTCCGCACCAGCTCGCAGGCGAATCGAAAGTCTCGGCTCGACCGCTGCTGGGTGCCGAACTGGAACCGCGTGCCGTACTGATGACATGCCTGGCGCAACGCCTGATCTTCGGCCAGGCTCAAGCCCATCGGCTTCTCGACGTAGAGGTCCTTGCCCGCCCGCGCCGCCTCCAGCGCCACCAGGACATGCCAATGGTCGCACGTCGCGACCGTGACCACGTCAATATCAGGGCGAGCGATCAACTCGCGAAAGTCCGTATAAGTGACACAATCGTTGTTCTTGTAGTGCCCATCCACCAGCTTCTTGGTGGCCTCGCGGACCGGGGCCTTGAGATCGCAGATCGCCACGACCCGGCAGTCCCCCTGCCCGAGGAAGTTCTGCATCACATACGTCCCCTGCGGACCGGTGCCGACGCAGCCAACGGTGATCCGCTCGCTCGGCACGATAGCCCCCGACCCACCCAGGGCCGTGGAGCGAACGACATACGGAAGCCCGACCGCCCCCAACGCAAGACCGGTTGTCCCCCTGAGAAAACCGCGACGCGTGACATTCCCATGCCGGACCATGACGTTTCTCCTCACAAACCCAAATCAGCCATCCGAACGGACCTTCTCACGCCCAGAGTCTAAACCGCCACCCGCCCCCCGTCAAATCAAAAGGAATCACCACTGAAGGACCCGGTTCTGCATGTCTTCTGCCATGCCCGTTGCTTTGCTCGTCATGGTGTGCTATCCTCAAAGACATAAGCTAGGGAAAGATCACGGTCGCAATTTGGAGCCGTACATATGAGCGTTGACGAACTGAAGGCAGAGGCCCTTCGCCTGGACCCCCAGACGCGTGCCTATCTCGCCCGCGAGTTGTTGGCCAGCCTGGACACCCTGAGCGAGGCTGAAATCGAGAAGCTATGGCTGGACGAGGCCATTCGCCGCGATGAGGAACTGGATAGCGGTGCAGCGCGTGCCCATCCAGCAGACGAAGTGCTCGACCGCTCGCGGGCCCGGCGGAAATGAGTCGATTGCTCGTCATCCATGAGGCCGCCGAGGTGGAGATCAACGAGGCCGCGGATTTCTACGACATGCAGAGCTCGGGTCTCGGCACCGCATTCATCGGCGAGATCGAACGCACGATTCGGGGCATTTCTGAATTCCCGGAGGCGGCGCCGCTTGTCCAAGGGCGTGTCAGAAAAAGGTCTATCGCCAAGTTCCCATACTCGCTGGTCTATTCGATCCGGCCAGATGAAATCAGGATATTGGCAGTGGCGCATCACAAGAGGCGTCCCTTCTATTGGCGTGGTCGCCGCTGAGAGGTGATGAAATGATTGAATTGCCATACTCGTTAGTGATCGAAGCTACGGAAGAGCCGGACTACTTTGGCTTCTACTCCCCCGACCTGGAAGGCTTCACCGGCATCGGGCACTCCATCGAGGACTGCCTGTACAAAACCAAGTGGGGAATGAAAGAACACGTCGAATTGCTGAGGGAGCAGGGCCTTCCTGTGCCGGAGAACAACCCGGACCCCAAGATCGTCATCCAGAATGCCAAGAACCACGCGGCCGCGCTGTGAAGGTGGTGCCCATGAGAATTCCCGGTAAGCGAGTGCCTCGCATGCGGCTGGTTCGGACGCATAGTCTTGTGGTGGCGGTGGAGGTTGAGGCTGTCATCCCGGAGGATGATGGGAGGGAGCCCTGCTATGAAGCCGAGATCTTGCAACTGCTGCATGATGTTGAAGAACACGCCGAACGCGGAGACATCGAATGGCTTCAACAGCACGGCAGAGTCTACCAGGCGATGGAGACCTGATGAGCCACAAACTCGATCAGATCGTCAGCGGCTTGAAGCAATCGCCGTTGTTCCAGCTCTCGCTTGCTTCCAAAGAACTCTTTCACAGCAACCTCCTTGCATGGTTGTGCGAGGCTTACTCCGACCGTGCCGGACGCCTTTTTGCAGCCTTTCTTCCTCGCCCCCCTCTAACCTGCGAAGATCTGACCGTCTGTCGCGAATCACACAACATCGATCTGCTGTTGACGTATCCGGGTGGCGCACAACTGGTGATCGAGAACAAGGTGAAGAGCCTCCCCGCGAAGCAGCAGTTGGAAGAGTACGCAGCGAGATTTCCGGAGAAGGAGCAGACCGGTTTCTTACTTCTAAGCTTGACCCGGCCCACATTCTTGCCTCTCAACGAAACGGCCATCCGACTTTCCGATGGTACTGTGTGGCAGTACCTCACCTATCGTGAGTTGGCAGGCAAGCTCCTTGATCTTCTTCCGCACAGTGAGAGGGTCGACAGCTATCACGGCCAATTGCTGCGTGACTACATCGACTTCATTACTCACCTCGATGCGCTCCAGATGCGATTCGCCATCGATTGGGACAACGAACAGGAGGACTTCTTCCTCGCCAGAAATGACATCAAATGCCTCAAGGCCGTCCGTTTGCATGACCTGATTGACAAAATACGTTACGCCCAGTTGGAGCGACGCGTCGGAGATGCGCTTCGCGGTGATGGATTTCCGGCCGTTCTCCATGAGAAGCTGCGCGATGGACATGACGGACAAGCAGGCTCGGTGCTCCTTTGCACTGATCTGACGCGTGGAGTAGGGCTATTTGATCTCAAGTATTTCGTGATAGACAAGCATCGTCTCGGCAATCCGGTGATCTTGGGTATCCAAGTGCAGGGGAATCAGTTCCGGCTCGTCGTTGAAGTTGCAGGCGAGCACAAGAATAGGGCAATTGAAATCGCCAAAGCGCTCTGGCAACACGGTGGCGGCGGTAAGCTTTGGTTCGACTTTGGACGGCTGCCCGATGGGTCAGGAGAGTATCCCACAAACGCAGAGTTCAACCAGTACAGCGGAGTGTTCTTCTACCGGTCGAAGCGATTGGGAAACATTTCGCCGAAGCGTTTGGTTGAGACCATCGTGGCGTATGCGCGGTCAATACGGGCAAACCAAGACGTCATCCATCAACGGATTGAGGCAGTCCTGCGAGATACAGCAAGCCATGAATCCTGACCCAATTGTGAAGGAAGTGCGGGAAACCATTTGTTCGAGAGCCAGTTCCCAAATCCTCGTGGAAACGGCCATCGTCCCGAAAGAGCTAGGATGAATCGAGAGCAGATTCTGGAATTCCTGAACGCTCATCCTGTGTGCCATCTGGCTACTTGTGAGGGGAGCCAGCCGCGAGTGCGCGGCATGATGCTGTACCGCGCGGATGCGTCGGGCCTGATCTTTCATACGGGCCGGCCCAAGGCGGTCTGCAGACAACTGCTCGCGAACAGGCGGGTGGAGGTGTGCTTCAACAGCCAGGATACCCAGGTGCGGATTGCCGGTGTCGCCGAGATCGTGGAGGACATGGATCTCAAGAAGGAGATCGTCGAGGCCCGGCCTTTCATGAAATCGTGGATCGAGAAGCATGGCTACGGCCTGCTTGCGGTCTTTCGCGTGACACAGTGCAGGGCCGCCGTGTGGACGATGGCAAGGAATTTCGAAGCGACTCAGTACCAGAGGATCAACGGGCTCTGATAGAGATGCGCTTCATTCAAAGGCAGGCATCAGAGAAAGAATGATATTGCCCTGCATGTCACGGCGGCCCAGCGGACCGTCCCCGGTCACTTGTGCGGGTCCTGCTTGAGGCACAGGAACCAGTCCAGGCATTGGTATTCGTCCCCGGCTTTCTCTATGCGTTCCTCTGCCGCGTCGAACGAGCCCGGAGGCGGGATGATAACGTCCTCGCCCGGCTGCCAGTTCACCGGCGTGGCGATCTTGTATTCATCGGTGTGCTGCATCGCGATCAGCAGGCGTTTGATCTCCTCGACGTTGCGCCCGTTGGTCAGCGGGTAAAACAGGATGGCCCGGACCGTCGTCCGGGGATCGATGATGAAGGTTGCGCGGACGGCCTGGGTCGTGCTTGCCCCCGGCTGGAGCATGCCGTACAGCCGCGAAATCTCCATCGTCACGTCGCTGATCACCGGGAACGTCACCTCGACGTGCTTCAGTCCCTTGTACTCGATCCTGTCCTGGATCGTCCGCAGCCAGGCGATGTGACTGTACGTGCTGTCGATCGACAGCCCCATCAGTTCGGTATCAAGCTCCCGGAACTCCTCCGCCATCGCCGCGAACGCCATGAACTCCGTCGTGCACACCGGCGTGAAGTCCGACGGGTGCGAGAAGAAAATCACCCACTTGCCCTTGAAGTCGTCCGGAAAATGGATCGTCCCCCGTGTGCTGTCCGCCACGAACGCCGGCGCCTTATCCCCGATCAAAGGCAGCCGTTCCAATTGCATCTGAGTAACCATTGTTCTCTCCTTATCTATATCCCCCTTGCAGCCATCGGTAACGATTTCCCGCATTTTCCCCGATACCCGCCCCAAACGCGACTAAGCAATCGCCTTGCATTCAGCCTCCCCCGGCAACAATCCTTCTAGGTTTGATCCTCTCGACAAACACGCTGGAAACCCCTGTGTCTTTCGCTCTCAGATGAGTTCAATGGACTTTCAGGTCCGGCTGAGTTGGCCGCGGTGATGCGGCGGCCTGATCTGGAGCGACGTCGTTGCGGCGATGTCGTTCATTCATGGATATTTTAGAGGGAGCGTTTGCCTTGAATACACGTGCACAATTCGCGTTGAGCCTGCATGTCCTTCTCGTCCTTCATACGACAACGTGGGGTCAACCGCCCGAGATCGTGATCAGTGAGTTTCTCACGTCCAACCAAACGGTGAACACGGATCCCCAGTACAAGGAATTCTCCGACTGGATCGAACTGCACAACACGACCCCCGGAGCCGTGGACCTTGGCGGCTACTACCTGACCGATGACCTGGATGAGCCGTTGAAGTGGCGGATCCCGGACGGAACCCGGATTCCTGGAACCGGCTTTCTTCTCCTGTGGGCCGATGGTCGCAATACCGGACTCCACACGAATTTCAAGCTGGACAAAGAAGGGGAGCAACTCGGCCTGTATGCGCCGGGTGGCGCTCCCGTGGATACGCTGAGCTTCGACGCGCAGCAGGATGATATGTCGTACGGGCGTCTGGCAAACGATGCGGATCAGTGGAGCTTTTTCAGTCCACCCAGCCCCGGGGCAGCCAATGACCCTCAAGATAGCGTGCAGGTGACGCCACAGCCGATTTTCTCAATCACGGGAGGGTTCTACCAGGGAACCCAGACGCTCCGCTTCCAGAATTCCGGGCAGATCGATATCTACTATTCCCTCGACGGGACACCGCCGGATGACAGCGCCTTACCCTATCGGGCCCCGATCACTCTGAAGGCCACCACGGCGGTCCGCGCCATCGGCTACAAACACGGTGCTGCACCCAGTGCGGTTGTCACGCACACCTATTTTATCGATGAGGCGGTCCATCTTCCCTTCATCTCGATTGTCACGGACCCGGACAATTTCTTCAGCGACGAACGCGGGATTTACGTGACCGGCACTAACGGAAAGGATAGCTACTGTGACAGCACCATCAGCAATGTGAAGCAGGATTGGGAACGACCTGTGAATATTGAGCTGTATGAAATGGACGGGAGCCTGGGCTTCAATCAGCCCGCCGGCGTGAAAATCCATGGCGGTTGTTCGCGTCACCGATATCCTCAGAGAGCGTTGGCCCTGTTCGCACGCCAGGCGTATGGCAAAGGGTCATTTCAGTATCAACTCTTCCCGGACAAGGATATCGACCGTTTTGAATCCTTCATCCTGAGATGTTCGGGAGATGATCAGGTACACACCTTTTTCCGTGATGCCATATCACAAATGGTGTTGGTGGAATACATGGACGTTGACGTTCAGGCCTACCGCCCGGCGGTCGTTTTCATCAACGGCCAATACTGGGGCATCCACAATATTCGCGAGAAGACCAATGAGCACTACGTCGCCGGGAACTTCGGCATTGACCCGGAGGAAGTGAATCTGCTGGGAGGCAACAGCGTCGTTCTCGTAGGGACCGATTCCGGCTACGCGGCCATGGTGAACTACGCCAACACCCATGACATGGCCGATCCCGCGCACTACGAGGTCGTCAAAGCTCAGATGGACATCGACCAGTATATCGACTACATGATCGGCCACATCTACCTGGCGGAGAGGGATTGGCCCAGCAACAACGTCAAATACTGGCGGGCAGACTCGGGACCTCATGCGCGGTGGCGGTGGATCAACTACGACATGGATCAATCCTTCGACCTGGGGTGGGTCGAAGAGGACATGATCGAGAGAACGACTACCGCCTTGGGCACAGGCTGGCCCAATTCGGAGTGGTCCACACGCCTATTCAGAAACCTGCTGAAGAATGAAGGCTTTCGCAATGAGTTTGTCCAGCGTTATGCCTATCACATGAATACCACCTTCAATCCGGAGCGTCTGGTGGGATTCGTCGATCAATTCCAGGGGCGCTGGCGCCCGAGATGCCGCGACATATCACCCGATGGGGAGGACAGAAAGATCCCGATGCACTGGAGACCTGGATCAATCCTACATTCGACTCCATGGCGGCCTGGGAACAGAATGTCGACGAGATGCGAGTCTTTGCCGTGGAGCGGCCCGCCAGGACCACACGCCATGTTCTCGACCACTTCGGGTTGAGCGGGACTTCCGAGATCCGCCTCGATCTGCACGTCCCGGATTCCGCCGTGCTTCAAATCAACGGCAAGCGACTCCGCGACGGATTCCGGGGGATGTACTTCAACGATATTCCCATCGTCGTACGTGCGACACCCGGGTTGGGGTACACCTTCTCGCATTGGGAAGCTGCATCCACTGTGGTCTCATCAGAGAAACTTGTGTCCACGGGATCCGTCTGGAAATACTCGGACACCGGAGCGGACCTTGGCGCCGCATGGCAGCAGACAGGTTATAACGACACGGCATGGCCCTCCGGCCCGGCCCAACTCGGCTACGGCGATGGAGATGAAGCCACGGTGGTCGGCTACGGCGGGGATGCGAACCGCAAGTATATCACCACCTATTTTCGCAAGTCGTTCGAGCTGACCGACATCACACGTTTTCATTCGTTGTCGCTTTTTCTACTGGTGGATGACGGGGCCGTGGCCTATCTGAACGGCCGGGAAATCGCACGCTTCGGCATGCCATCAGGAAGCATTTATTCCGCGACACCGGCCTCTCAGGGGAATGAAAACAGCTTTGCCGAGTTTCAAGTCTCTCCCGCTCACTTGAAGTCCGGCGTCAACACCCTGGCCGTGGAGATCCACCAGAGCGGCAGGGGCAGCTCCGACATCAGCTTCGACTGTTCCCTGTCCGGCGAAACCTCTGCCGTCGCTCAAACGAAGCGGGTCGATACCCCCGAGATCAAGATCACACCTTCGGGCGACGTTCAACTCACCGCCTTTCTTAATGCGGCCGCCACGACCATCGCAGATCCGATCGTCATCACGGAAATCAACTTCGCGTCCGCCCCCGAGGCGGACAGCGACGACTGGATTGAGATGTACAATCGTACCGCCACCGCCATCGACCTGACGGGATGGCAGCTCACCGACGGCGCGGGACACGCGTATCCATTTCCTGCAGACACCGTACTCTGGCCCAATAGCTATCTGGTATTGTGCGAGGACAGAATCAAGTTCAAAGCCATCCATCCCAATGTCAAGGACCGCCTGGGGAATCTTGGGTTTGGACTCAGCGGCGATGGGGAATCCCTTCGTGTCCTGGACCCAAAGAACAAGGTCATCGACCGGGTTGATTACAGATCGGTCGCTCCCTGGCCGCAGACGGCCCGGGGAACCGGATACACCATTGAATTGATGGATGTATCCAGCGACAACAATCTCGGCAAGAATTGGCGGGCCGTGACTCTGTTCGGCACACCCGGCACGGCACACAAGTAGTGCAAACCCTAAGAATTTTGTCTCGCGCAGAGACGCAGAGCCTGCCCTGAGCGAAGTCGAATGGGGACGCTGGGTGGGAAAACCATTTGTGTTCTCCGATCTCTGCGTCTCCGCGTCTCTGCGCGAAACCGTTTTACTTGCGGCTGGGCGAAGCGAGGCCGCGCCGTGAAGATCGTTCTGTCACGCGCTTCGCTTTTCCCGCGGCCTTCTTCGGCGCTCTGCGCGCGGCGCTTTGGTCCGCGTCCTGGCCTTCGCGGTTGCGGCCCTTGCCTTGCGTTTTTGCCGGGCCTGCTCCCGCAGCCATTGAGCGTGAACCTCCCGTATCCTCTTGGCCGGCCACCCCTCGGGGAAGTTCAGCCGGGCGAACTCCCCAAATGCCCCGACCGCCGCGCGATCATAGGCGCGCGCCGCCTCCACCTCGCTGTCAAAGCGCCCAAGGAAGAGATTCCTGTTACCGAAGCAGATGTGCGCCTCCCATCGGTGTCGCTTCTCGTCGTAGTAGACGCCTTTATAGATGGAGGTGCTGCCAAAGCACTTGGCTTTGTTGCGAATGTTCTGTCCTTGCGTGATGTTGCGCAGATTGGCCCGGGTGTCGTCGAGCTTATTGCCACTGATGTGGTCCACGACCTTGCCCTTCGGGGGCTTCATGATTTCGCGGTGCATGAAGATCCCCTTGCCGTTCTCGCGTCGCCCGGCGTACCCGTTGCCGTACACCCGCCAGCGCCACTGATTGAGCCACTCGTAATCCTCGGCATCCACATAGGCATACAACCCGCCGCCCAGCGGGATCGTCTTGACGCCGTCGCCTGTGGGCACGGGCGGCCAGGCCCGGTAGTTCCGGCAGGTCGTGCCCCAGGGACACTCTTTCAATCGCCCGTACGAGTCCGGCTGGTTCCCGCACGTCGGCCGTGCCGGCCACCCCGACCCCAGGCTCCGCAGCCACGCCGCCCGGTCCCAGTGAGCATAAACACACGTGTGACAAGTCGCCTGCTTGGCCATGATTCGCCCCTCTCAAATCAAGTGTGATGGTTGATTTTTGATGTTTGATGTTTGATGTTTGATTTATGCCGTTGAACAGGTCCTCGCTCATTTGACACAGCAACCATCAA
The DNA here is from genome assembly GCA_963708075.1 of Sedimentisphaerales bacterium. Classification (GTDB taxonomy): domain Bacteria; phylum Planctomycetota; class Phycisphaerae; order Sedimentisphaerales; family Anaerobacaceae; genus PLanc-01. The sequence goes on along the minus strand of OY970194.1, from coordinate 5,611,293 downwards.
CCCTCATACATCAACCATGATCATAGCCCTGCTATGATCCATTGTCCATACAATAGTTCAAAAATCATCAAATTTTTCCGCCCATACCGTAACGCCTTTGTGGCACAGAGGTTAGGAACAATGAAATGCGTCTCTAACCACGGAGGCTTGCCCTCGCGCAGGCGGGGGGCACTGAGGTCACGGAGAGGAAATCCGTCAACTGAGAACTAACAACCGTGAACTGACAACTGATTGCCTGCCCTTCTTCACCCCGGAAACAAACGATCCCGTCCTGTTCCTCCGGCAGACAAGATGTCCACCGGAGCTTAACCTGAGGCTGACCTGGCCTCCGATTTTCTTCGTATAGTTGATTGCTCACTCATTTGCGCGTACAATAGGACAGACTCATGTAAGGCAGGTGCATGGCTGCAAACTCGAAAATCGAATGGACCGAATGTACATGGAACCCGGTGACCGGCTGCACAAAGGTCAGCCCCGGCTGCCAGAACTGCTACGCCAAGCGGATGGCCCGCCGGCTGCAGGCGATGGGCCAGCCGAACTACCGCAACGGGTTCCGCCTCACCCTTCACGCGCACATGCTCGAATTGCCGCTGCACTGGCGACAGCCCCGCTCGATCTTCGTCAACTCGATGAGCGACCTGTTCCACAAAGACGTACCCTTCGACTTCATCCAGCAGGTCTTCGACGTGATGCGCCGCGCCCACCAGCACCGTTTCCAGATCCTGACAAAACGCTCCGAGAGACTGAAAGAGCTCAGCCCCCGCCTGACATGGCCCGACAACGTCTGGATGGGCGTCACCGTCGAGAACAGCGACTACACCTACCGCATCGACCACCTGAGACAAACCGGCGCGGCGGTGAAGTTCCTCTCGCTCGAACCCGTGTTGAGTCCCATCCCCAACATCGACCTCACCGATATCGGCTGGGCCATCTTAGGCGGCGAGTCCGGCCCCGGCGCTCGCCCCATGCCGCACGAGTGGGTAATCGACATCCGCGACCAGTGCATAGCCGCCAAAGCCCCCTTCTTCTTCAAACAATGGGGCGGCACCAACAAAAAAGCCACCGAGCAAGTTGAGAGTCACACCTACACATTTCACTTTCTGCAAATCTCCGCGTCATCTTTCAGCCTCACTACATCTGTCCGGCCCATGGGGGCCGCCAACCAACTTCTCGGGAGGACCGGGGGTCGCACCTACACATTTCACTTTCCGCAAATCCCCGCGTCTTCTTTGGCCTCACCACATCTGTCCGGCCCGTATGGGCCACCAACCAACTTGTCGCAGCTTCATCAGAGGTGCATGTCTGACGGTATTATGGCGAGTGCAGGCGAAGCCTGCAAGGGGAAAAGGCGGTAGTCGGTAGCCGGTAGTCGGTAGCCGGTAGTCGGTAGTCGGTGGGGGCACGGCGGGGCCGGGCGATTGCGGATTTCGGATTGCGGAATGCGGAGCCGGCGCGGGACGCGCAATGCGGAATGATGATTGCGGAATGCGGAATGAAAATGCAGTTGCAGGTTGAGAATCTGCGTTCATCCGCGTTTATCGGCGGTTCCATATTTCCCTTGCGGCCCTCGGCGTCCCCCGCCTTCGCGGGGGCAGGCTCTCTGTGGTGAACAATCGTTTGACAGTTCTCGGTTGTCAGTCGTGAATCTGCGAGACTCTGCGCAATCTGCGGATAAACGGCAGTTGTGGGTTAAATCTGGGGATACCGGACTCACTTCAAAACCGAAATAAGTAAGCTGTCCCCCCCGAATTTCTTACCACGAGAACGTTGTAAGTGGCTCGGTAACACTCCCTGCGGATTGCGGAACGCCGGCATCGCGGATTCTGCGGGGGCGTAGTTCGGCCGGACCGATGGACGCCATGCTGAGGGTTCCTGCCACGCCGTAGGAACGAATCCAGGGCACGTCCGACGGCACACCCGGGTCCTCACGCTTTACGTCGAGCGGCAAGTCCTCCTCCGAAATGGGCCAGTAGCCTCTCCGCTGCATGTAGTCCCCCAGGAAGCGGTCTTTGTAACTGCTCGCATAGCGCAGGTCCGTCCGCTTGAGCAGTTCGGTCCAACAATCCTCATGGTCGGCCTTGCACTCGTCGAACGTCTTGCCTTCCTGGTACCAGTATTTCTGTTGACATCCGGCCATGAGGATGGCCAACCCCGCGGCCAAGCCCGCCTGCAGCAAGACAGTATCGAATGTCCGAAACGTGATGTTGTCTCCTCGCACGATTATGCTCCTTATGCTGATGTTCGACGGCCGGTCGTGGTTGTCTCCAGGAACTCGACGATGGTTCTCATCGGGATTCCTGCGCTTGTTTCATCCGGCGGTAGCCCGAGTTCTCGACCGTCGCTTGTATCTTCCCGGCCTTTGCGTCAACAACGCTTTGAGCCGGGCAGCCGCTATTCAATCACGATGTGCTCCATTATACTGAGATTTGGCCCCGCAAAGGGCTTGACTCCCGTGAGCGCAATCCTGAATCCGCCGGCCGCATTTTGCTCACATCGGCGGCCTCCACGCATCTGTGGAAAGCAAGGCCTGGTCGCCGGACGTACAATCGTCTGGAGCGGGTGTCGTGGCCGAGGGCACCTGGACCTTCCGGCCGGATGGAGACACGATCATCGTGGTGACGGATTTCGATCTGTGGAATATTGAGATCGAGCACCTGCTCATTGAGCTGACGGATCTGACATCCGCCGACCAACTGTATTATCTTCGGGATGAGTATGGGCTGAACCACGACTACACGTTGGAAGGCCCACTCGAGGAGGTGCTCCCGGCCGATCCCACGCACGAGTACCGCCTGGATGTGTACCTGCATTCGAGCGCCAACGACGATGGGCCCTGGTACGGCTTGATTGAGGTGCGGGCCCCCGTCCCCGCGCCCGGGGCGGCGCTGCTGGGGCTGCTCGGCGCGAGCCTGGTCGGCCGGCTCCGTAGACGCAGAGCGGTGTAGGTGCAGGGAAACGGCGTGAGGACCGGGACCGGGAGGCGGGCCACCGGAGTGCGGACTGCGGGCGGTTGCCGGTGGATTGATGATTGATGATTTGTGATTGATGATTGTCGTGGCGGCCTGCGGCCAATTCAGCGTGCATCCGCATTTATCAGCGGTTCCATATTTCCTTTGCGACCCTCGGCGTCCCCCGCCTTCGCGGGGGCAGGCTCTCTGCGGTGAACAAGCAGTTACGGTTGCTGGTTCTCAGTTGGCAGATTCCTTCGCCGTGCCCTCGGTGTTCTCTGTGGTTGAAGAAGACGGGGGGTCGGGGGAGCGGCGGGACGCCGTGATTGCGGATTGACGAGCAGGCATCGGGGATCAGGGATCAGGTTGGTTCCTACCTTCTTACCCTCCTATGGGCCGCCGTGCGCGGTCGGGGACGTGGCGGATGGACTGTGACGGTCGTGTCGGGTAAGATGGGCGGGATGAGTGGCTTTGTGGCTGGGGAGTTGTTATGGCGATAGATGAACAGGGTGGCGTGGATGTCGGGATGAGCCGGGCGGGGCCGGTGTCGCCGCGGATTCTCGTGGCGGACGACCAGTTGGGCGTGCTGAAGGCGCTGCGGCTGCTCCTCAAGGGCGAGGGCTACCAGATCGAGACCGTCGGCTCGGCGGAGGCGGTCATCGAGGCGATCCGGCGGCAGGACGTGGACGTCGTCCTGATGGACATGAACTACGCGAGGGGCAATACGTCGGGGCAGGAGGGGCTTAACGTGCTGGCCCGGATCCAACAAATCGACAGCACGCTTCCAGTGGTGGTGATGACGGCCTGGAGCAGCGTGGAGCTGGCCGTGGAGGCGATGCAACGCGGGGCCCGCGACTTCGTGACCAAGCCGTGGAAGAATGAGCGGCTGCTCGCTGTTTTGCGCACGCAGGTGGAGCTGGGCCGGGCCCTGCGCAAGGGGCGACAACTTGAGCAGGAAAATTTCCTGCTTCGAAGCGAGGCCCAGCCGCTACTGATCGCCGAGGCCCGCGCGATGCGGCCGGTGCTTGAAGCCATCGCTCGGATCGGGCCGTCGCAGGCGAACGTGCTGATAACTGGGGAAAACGGGGCGGGCAAGGGGATTGTCGCCCAGGCTCTGCACGCCGCATCGACCCGCAAGGACAAATCCCTCGTGACCGTGAACACCGCGAGCATCCCGGACAGCCTTTTCGAGAGCGAGTTGTTCGGCCACGTCGCTGGCGCCTTCACCGACGCCAAATCGGACCGGATCGGGCGGTTCAAGCTGGCCGACGGCGGGACACTGTTCCTTGACGAGATCGCCAGCATCCCGGCTAACCTGCAATCGAAGCTGCTCCGCGTGCTCGAAAGCGGCGAGTTCGAGCCGGTCGGGTCTTCGAAAACCCACCGCGTCGACGTTCGAATTCTGTCGGCCACCAACGCCGACGTTGGCAAGGAGGTCGCCGAGGCACGCTTCCGGCAGGACCTGCTGTACCGCCTGAAGACGGTGGAAATTCGCGTCCCGCCCTTGCGAGAGCGAAAGGAAGATGTCCCCTTACTGGCCGCTCATTTCCTCACCAGGCACGCGGGACGGTACCGCAAGGAGCTTGCCGGTCTGGACCCAGCGGCGATGCAGGCGCTGCTGGATTACTCCTGGCCCGGGAACGTGCGAGAGCTCGATCACACCATCGAGCGGGCGGTCCTGATGGCTCACGGCGGCACCGTACAGCCCAGCGATCTGGGCCTGGAGGCCAGGCCCGAGACCGGCGGCAAGATCGAGAACATGACCCTGGAGCAGGTCGAGCAGATGATGATCCAGAATGCGCTGGCGCGTTCCCAGGGCGACATCAGCAAGGCCGCGGAGGCCCTCGGCCTCAGCCGCGGCGCCTTGTACCGGCGGTTGGAGAAGTATGGGATTGGATAGGGGAATCGCGATTTGAGATTTGAGATTTCAGGCTTGTTCGTGACGGCTCGAATCCCAACAATCGTAAATCGCAACTGGTAAATCGCAACTCATGAAGTACGAACATCGCATCCTGACGCTTGGCCTGCTATCTGGACTGGCGGGTTCCACAGCGTCTTTCTTCCTGCTGTGGGACTCGAACTACGCCCTGCGGACACAAGTGACGCTGGGCGTGCTGATCACGCTCATCTGGGTCGGGGTCGCATTTACTATCCAGAGCAAGGTCGTCTTTCCGCTTCGCACGTTGTCCAATCTGCTGGGAGCGCTGCGGGAAGGCGACTATTCCCTGCGGGCCCGGGGCGCTCGGCTCAATGACGCGCTGGGCGAGGTCATCTGGGAGGTCAATGCCCTGGCGGAATCGCTGCGCGAGCAACGTCTGGGAGCGATGGAAGCGACCGCCCTGCTTCGCAAGGTCCTTGCGGAGATCGATGTCGCGATGTTCGGCTTCGACAGCCGGCAGCGGCTCCAATTAGTCAATGACAGCGGCAAACGCCTGCTGGGCAGGACCGATGAGGAGCTGCTCGGTTGCCGGGCGAGCGAGCTCGGCCTGGCCGAGTGCCTGGAGGGCGAGACCCCCCGCGTGCTCGACATCGCATTGCCGGGCGGCTCCGGACGCTGGGAGCTGCGCCGCGGGGACTATCGGGAAAAAGGCGTGTCGCATCAGCTCGTGTTCCTCTCCGACCTGACCCGCACGCTGCACGAGGAGGAACGACGCGCCTGGACGCAGTTGATCCGGACGGTCCGTCACGAGGTGAACAACTCCCTGACGCCCATCCAGTCGGTCGCCGACAGTCTGCGAGCGATCATCGCCCGACGGCCGCTGCCGCTGGATTGGGAGGAGGATTTGAAGGGTGGCCTGGAACTGATCGCCGAGCGATCCGAGGCCCTCGCCCGGTTCATCGGCGCGTACTCCCGCTTGATGCATCTGCCCCACCCAACCTTCTCTCAAGTGGACGTGGCGCAATTGCTTCGCCGAGTGGCGGAGCTTGAAACCCGGATGGAGGCGACGGTCCAGGAAGGCCCGCCGGTACGAATCCGAGCCGACCGCGATCAACTGGAGCAACTGCTGATCAACGTGATCTCGAACGCCGTGGAGGCAAGCCAGCAATCTCACCCGGCGGGAGACGGCCGAGTCTGCATCGGCTGGCGGATCGACGCCAATGAGCTTGAGGTCCGCGTGGATGACGACGGCCCCGGTCTGGCGGAGGACACAAACGCATTCGTACCGTTCTACACGACGAAGCAGTACGGCTCCGGAATCGGCCTGGCTCTCAGCCGCCAGATCGCCGAAGCGCACAACGGCTCGCTGACCCTGGCCAACCACCCCGACAAACCCGGCTGCCGAGCCTGCCTGCGACTGCCCCTCGCGTAGGGTAGGCCCTGTCCCACCAGGTCTACCCACGCCACAAGTCTCCCCGCACCTTCATCTGTCTTTGGTCGTTCTTGAGTCTCCAACAGACGCGAGAGTCGGGAGACAGGTGCTTTCTACTACTGCTGTCGCTGGGCCGCGTCCCATGACTGTGTGAATTCCGCAGGGGTCGGAGGATAAACGGAGAACCAATCAAAACCAAAGGTCCTTTCACGCTGAGCGTCAAACTGATCACGTGGCACCGCCGTGAAGCCTTCGCCTGGAGTCCCATCGTTGTTGACTACAATGATAGTCAGGGCGGGAAAGCCTTCCTGTTGACAATAATGCATAATGTGACCCAATATGAACCGCAGAGGGTGGTTGTTCGCATAGCCCATCAGCGTCGCCAGTTCATCGTATTTCACGAGCTGGCGGTTCTTAGCCTTCGGAATGAGATATTGCCATGCTTGGAGTGCCCTAATCGCGGATAGATTGACCTCGTCGTTATTCGGGTTTTGAGTGATCGCTTCGTTGAAGGTCCGTGCCATCTCCTGATCTCCTTTCTCGCCAGAACATATATTCCGTCATTCGCTGTGAGGCGGCCATGTGTCGGCCAACAAGATACCATTACCGGCAACAGGACGCAATGTTCTGAGGCGCAGGGCCAAGATCAGACCATTGGCAAATGACACCTCGTTCAGGTTGTCTCACCGGCTCCATTTCCATCTGGTACCACCTGTACTCCCTCCCGGCGGGCAATCTCGATAATGGGCGTTGTGTTATCCTCGGCCCATTGACGCTCGCCGCAGGGGATGGGCTCGATCCGACTGTCCGTGCGTGCGGCTACGCGCCATAGGCGGTTGACGGTCTCTCGTGAGAACAGGCCGTCAAACATCGGGGACACCACTACCAAATCAATGTCGCTCCACTTACCGGGATGCCCGGAGGCATGAGAGCCGAAGATGATCCCCATGCGAGCCAGAATGCCCTGCTGTGCGAGGTTTCGCAGGTATCGTCGCACAGTCTCTATGGTTGCCGGGTCAGCCATGATTCGTTATTCTATCGCCATAGGGATGGGTCGATCAACATTCGACAGGCAAATAGGAGTAGGAAAGACGGATGGGAACGCCACTACACAACATCGCGTGTGGTATCCGAATGCGGAGGAGCGACTACGGGTTAGCCGTGGCTGTGTTGGTGTTGCTCCTGGGCATGGCGATTGACCTGAGTGCGGAAGCGGAGCGGTTACGGCCCTTTCGCATGGGGTTCACGGCGTTCCCGCACGATATCAGCATCGAGGCGGTCGAGCAGACCCGGCAGTTCGTACGTGACAACGCTGATCTCATCGCCCACCATATTGAAGGCGTGCCTTGGGCCGAGGCGTTGCAGGATGTGCCTTTTCCGAAGGAACTCGTGAGTGAGCACGAGTCCAAGCGCTCCATGAAACCGCCGGGGGCGAAGGTATATCTGGCCGTGTCACCGGGTCGCGGCGATCTCAAGCTGCCCGACAAGGGCGCTACGCCGCTGCCGCCGGAACTGAAAGGCAAATCGTACGACGATCCTCTCGTCAAGCGGGCGTTCCTGACCTATTGCCGTCGTTGCATCGACTTCTTCAAGCCTGACTACCTGGCTATCGGCATCGAAGTGAACGAGATCTTCAACTCCGGCGTCAAGAAGTGGCGGGCGTATGTCGAGCTCCATCGCTACGTTTATGGCGAGCTGAAGAAGGAGCATCCGAATCTGCCGATCTTCGCGTCCTTCACACTGCACAATATGATCAAAGATCGCGGGCCGATGCTGGCCACCTGGGAGGAGTTGATGCCGTTCAACGATTTCGTCGCGGTCAGTTATTATCCCTTCCTGGCGGGCGAACCCGCCGAGAAGGCGCTGGCGTGGATGACGGAGAAGTTCGACCGGTTTGACAAGCCCTACGCCATGGTCGAGACCAACGAGGCCGGCGACCGGCTGGTCTTTCCACAAAGCAAGATCGTGATCAACGGCACGCCCGAAAAGCAGGCCGCCTACGTGCGGACATTGCTGGCGCTGGCCGAGCAACGCCGCTTCGAGTTTGTCGTGCTGTTCATCCACCGCGACTACGATGCACTCTGGGACAAAATCAAAGCGACCGCGCCGGAGCTGTTCATGGCGTGGCGCGATTGCGGGCTTGTCGATGAGCAGGGCAATGCCCGCCCCGCCTACGCGGTATGGCGCGAGTACTTCGAGCGGCCCCTTGGCAATGAGGTGAGAAAGTAATGAACGATGCTGCAAGGCGTCCGCATGGACTAAAGCCCATCCACCCGCGTCAAGGTACGTGTACACTGTTCCGCATTCAAGACTCATGGCGGGTGGCAGCGGCAAGCGCAGCTTGCCGATGGCTCGCGGGATGTGCGTCAACACCATCGGCAAGCTCCGAAGACTCCGCTTGCCGCTGCCACCCAGGCCTCTCATCTTTACGAGGCTGGTCAAAGTCCATCTTGCTTACTGCAATCGGGGCTCTCTGGCTCTGCTGGTGTCCAGGCACGAGCCCGGCAGCCGATGCGGCGTCACTGTCCGACCAGGCCAAGGCATGGCAGGCGGCTGTGCTCGGAGCGCAGACCGAGATGGCGCCGCTCGACCCGAACAGCGAGACGTTCACCGCTGCGGCCGAGGAGTTCTCCATCCGGGGCGAGCGGGAGTTCCCGGTGCCGTGGGATTGGTGCCTCCAGGATGCGGGGCCGGACTTCGGCCCATGGTTGTCGGCGTCCACCGTGTCGGTCGTGGCGCAGAAGGCGACGGCCAACGTGCTGGCGGCGCTGGGAGCGACCGGCCGGGATTTGCAGGCTGAGTTTGACCGGCTCGTGAGTCGGTCCACACCCGCCGAACCGAAGCAATGGCTCGAACTCTACTTCCGCGCCGCGGAATTGCGCCGCGACAGGCGACTGCAAAACCTGCGCCAGCAATATCCGCGATGGATCTTCACGAAGCATTGTATCCTGGGCGGCTCGCACTACGCCTATACCGAGGGCCAATCCGACGCCCAGCATGAGCGGCAGTTCGAGCCGGGGGCAGCGCTGTGCCGGCTTGAGCTCGAAGAAACCGGGGCCCGCGTACGAACACTGATCGAGGACTCCAACGGCGTCATCCGGGACCCGGACGTGTCGTGGGACGGACGGCATGTGCTCTTCGCCTGGAAGAAGTCCGACCGCGAGGACGATTACCATCTGTACGAGATGAGCGTCGCGGACGGCTCGGTGAAGCAGTTGACCGAAGGGCTTGGCTTTGCGGATTATGAGTGCGTCTACCTGCCGAACGACGACATTCTGTTCAACTCCACTCGCTGCGTTCAGACGGTGGATTGCTGGTGGACGGAGGTCAGCAACCTGTACACGTGCAGCCGTGACGGTCGCTACATGCGCCGCCTGACATTCGATCAAGTCCACGACAACTACCCCATGGTGATGCCGGACGGGCGGGTCGTCTATACCCGCTGGGAATACCAGGACCGCGGCCAGCTCTTTGTCCAGGGCCTGTTCCAGATGAATCCCGACGGCACGGGCCAGACCGAGTTTTACGCGAACAATTCCTGGTTTCCCACCTCGCTGCTGCACGCCCGCGGCATTCCCGGCACGCAGAAAGTGGTCGCCATCTTCTCAGGCCACCACACGCGCCAGGTCGGCAAGCTGGGAATCGTGGACCCTGCCAAGGGCCGGCAGGAAAACGCCGGCACCCAATTGATCGCCCCGGTCCGCGAGACGCCTGCCGAGCGCATCGACTATTACGGACAGGACGGCGATCTGTTTCAGTATCCCTATCCACTCTCTGAATCTGAATTCGTGGTGGCCTATACACCCCTGGGCTGGTCCCGCTCTCCCACATTCTTCAAGCTGTACTGGATCGCCGCGAATGGCCGCCGGGAGTTGCTGGCGGCTGATCCGGATTTCTCCTGCGGCCAGCCTATACCTTTGACGGCACGGCCGCGCCCCCTCGTCCGACCCAGCGTCGTGAATTATGAGAAGACCACCGGCACCTGCTATCTGCAAGACATCTACGCAGGCCCCGGACTAACCGGTATCGCTCGCGGCACAGTGAAGAAGATCCGCGTGATCGGCCTTGAGTATCGCGCCGCCGGCGTCGGCTGGAACTACAACGCCGGCCCGGCGGGCGATGCGCTGGCTTGCACGCCGGTGGCTATAGGCAATGGGAGCTGGGACGTGAAGGTCGTGCTCGGCGACGCCACCGTTCACCCTGACGGCTCGGCGTTCTTCACGGTGCCCGCGCCATGCCTCTCTACTTCCAGGCCATCGACGCCCGCGGGTACGCGGTGCAGACGATGCGGAGCTGGATGACCCTGCAGCCGGGTGAGAACGCCTCGTGCATCGGGTGTCATGAGTCGAAGAACGACACACCGGCCGTCAAACCCGCGCCGAGCCTGGCGTTCCGGGCGGGCCCGCAGGACCTGATTCCTTTTCATGGTCCCCCGCGAGGTTTCAGCTTCTCGCGCGAAATCCAGCCTGTCCTCGACCGCCATTGCATCCGTTGTCACGACGGCAAGGCCCCTGCGACCGGGAAGGCCGCCCCCTGCCTGCTCGGCACGCCCGTGGTCGAAGACCTCGCCAAGAGGCAGTGGAGCACAAGCTACCTGGCACTCGTTCAAGCGACAGAGAAGACGCTGGAAGGCAATCGTTATCTCGCAGGCACAACGGACGGTCTGGTGAATTGGGTCGGGGCCCAATCAGTGCCCCCGCTGCTTACGCCGTACGCCGCCGGGGCGGCCCGCAGCCGGTTGTTGTCCCTGTTGGCGGATGGCCACTACGACGCACGACTTGCGCCGGAGGAGATTGAGAAGCTCGCCTGCTGGATCGATCTTCAAGTCCCCTTCTGCGGCGACTACACAGAGGCAAGCCAGTGGAACGACGAGGACCTACAGAAGTACAGGCACTTCCTCGAAAAACGCCGGCGCATGGAGGAGCTGGAGCGACGTAGCCTTGCCGAATGGCCCGCGCAGACCGCAGGCCTGGCAGCACACGCCGGTGATGAAGGTAAGAAGGTAGGAAGGGAAGAAGGTAAGCACGCGAGCCCTGCCTTCCTCTCACCATCAGCGCTGGCAGCGAACAACGAGGGAACCGAATTCTACGTCGTCGCGGCCACAGGACGCCAAGTACTCGTCATCGATCGGGCGATCTCCGTCGTATCTCGGAGAATCCCCCTGCCGGAAGCGCCGTCGGGTATTGCGATCTCCCCGGACGGCAAGAGTCTCTATGTCACGGGGGGTCTGCCGCAGGGAGTTGTGCTGGTCATCGATCCTCAGACCGGCGTCGTACGTGCGCGGATTGCCGCCGGGCACAGTCCGACGGCGCCGGTGCTCAGCAAGGACGGGACTACGCTCTTCGTGTGTGACCGATACCGCTCGCGCCTGCTGGCGATCGATCTGACGACACAAAAGATCAAAGGCGAGTTGCCTGTCGGTCGGGAACCTGTCGCAGTAGCGCGCACGCCGGACGGACAATTTGTGCTGGTCGCAAGCCTCCTGCCCGCCGGACCTGCTACCGGCCCGGTTGTCGCCGCTGAAGTCACTGCCGTCAGCACCACCGACTTGAAAATCGCGGCCCGCATCGGTCTGCCCAACGGCAGCACCTCCGTCCGCGGAATCTGTGTGTCGCCGGACGGCCGCTATGCATATGTTGCCCACACGCTGGCCCATTATCAGCTTCCCACCACGCAGGTGGATCGGGGCTGGATGAACACCAGCGCCCTGAGCATCATCGACGTGGCCGGCCTCAAATGGCTTAACACGGTCTTGCTCGACGACGTGGACCAGGGGGCCGCCAATCCGTGGGACATAGCCTGCACCGGTAACGGCCAATGGCTGTGCGTGAGCCACGCGGGCACACACGAGGTCAGCATCATCGACCGGCCGGGGCTGCATCGAAAGCTCGGCGCGAACTCGCAGAACGTATCGAGCGATCTGACGTTTCTCGGTGATCTGCGCCGGCGCGTTCGGCTGCAAGGCAAGGGACCGCGGGGCATCGCGGTCGCAGAGCAGATCCTCTACGCCGCCGAGTACTTCTCTGATTCCGTAGCCACCGTTCAACTGAAGCCGGAAGAGAAGAACAGGGTCGGATCAGTCTCACTGGGACGGACGCCGGAGCCGACCGAGGTACGTCGCGGGGAAATGCTCTTCCATGATGCGGACTTGTGCTTCCAGCGATGGCAAAGCTGCGCCAGTTGTCACCCCGACGCGAGAGCGGACGGCCTGAATTGGGACCTGCTCAACGACGGCCTGGGCACGCCCAAGAATACCAGGAGCATGTTGTGGGCGCATCGCACGCCGCCGGTGATGAGCCTGGGCGTCCGCGAGACAGCGGAAACCGCCGTGCGTGCGGGCCTGCGCCACATCCAGTTCGTGTTGCGCCCGGAGGCCGACGCCGCTGCCATTGACGCCTACTTGAAGTCTCTTGAGCCGCTGCCGAGCCCGTATGCAGCCGACAAGCAGACGGCTGAAAGAGGAAAGCGCGTCTTCGAGAAGGCCGGCTGCATGGAGTGTCACGCACCACCCCTTTACACGTCTCTCAAGGCCTGCGACGTCGGCACCGGGACCGGTCGGGAGGCCGGTGAGGCATTCGATGCCCCAAGCCTGGTTGAACTCTGGCGCAGCGCCCCTACCTCCACGATGGCCGGGCGGGCACGCTCGAAGAAGTGCTCACCAAATTCAATCCGGGCGACCGCCACGGCAAGACCTCAACCCTCAGCACAGCGGAGCTGAAGGATCTGACAGCGTTCTTATTGTCGCTGTGAGCTGCGGCGCCCCGGCATGTCAGCGAGTGTCCGAATCCGGGCGCGCCGGGCCAGAATCGGACAGCGGATTGATTTACGATTTATGATGGATGATTGATGATTTGCGGTCCGGCGCCGGCGAGGAGCCCGCTCCCAGTCCACAAATCGTAATTCGTGAATCATAAATCGTAAATGACAGAGGGCAATCCGGTCTGGCATACTGTTTGCACGGTGGCTTAGCATGGACATACCACGAAAATCAGCGAAACGCATGAAGATGATTCGACGGGGCCTGATCGGCACGACGGGCCTGATCGTGGTGGCTGTTGTCACCGTGGGCGTGTCCCGTCTGGAGCCGGCGGCGCCGGGGGTGGACCGCCGGACCCTGTGGCTGGACACCGTCAAACGCGGGCCCATGCTTCGGGAGGTTCGCGGCGTCGGCACCCTCGTCTCGGAGGACATTCTGTGGATTCCCGCGGAGGTCAAAGGGCGAGTCACACGAATCCTCATCGAGCCGGGCAGCATCGTTGAGCCCAACACCCTGCTCCTGGAGCTGAATAATCCCGAGCTGGAGCTGGAGCTGCTGGACGCCAAATCCCAGTGGAACTCGGCGCAATCGAAACTGATCTCGCAGACGGCCCAACTGGACGATCAGTTGCTGGGGATGCAGGCGGACCTGGCCCTGACGGAGGCCAATCATGAGGAGAACAAGCTCCGGGCGGAAGTGGACCAGAAGCAGTACGAGAGCGACCTGATCTCGGACCTGCAACTGACGCTCTCGAAGTCGCGCGTCACACAATCGGCGCAGCTCCTTGAAATCAGGAAAAAGCGTCTGGACATGTACCGCACGCAGACGATGCCCGCGCAATTGGCCGAGGCCCAGGCGGCCGTGGAGCAGGCGGAATCGCGCTACAGGCTCAAGTGCAATGAGATGGACTCCCTGAAAGTGAAGGCGGGCACCAACGGCGTGCTGGCCCAGGTCGCGAACAAGATCGAGCCCGGTCAAGCCATCTCCCCCGGCACGATCCTGGCCAAGATCACCAATCCCCGGCAGCTCAAGGCACAACTGAAGATCCCCGAGGCCCAGGCCAGAGACGTGCGAATCGGCCTGGCGGCTGTCGTCGATACGCATCATGGGACGGTTTCAGGAAAGGTTTCCCGGCTCGACCCGACTGTTATGGATGGGAACGTCACGGTGGATGTCTCGCTGAAGGGCACGCTGCCGGAAGGGGCCCGGCCGGACCTGTCGGTCGTCGGCACGATCGAGATCGAGCGACTGGACGATGTCCTCAACGTCGGCCGGCCGGTCTATGCCTCCTCCGAGGGCATCACGGAGCTGTTCAAGGTCATCGAGGGCGGCAAGCACGCGGTGCGGACCCGGGCACAGTTCGGCCGCAGCTCCGTCAGTACAATCGAGGTCCTCGACGGCCTGCAAGTGGGTGACGAGATCATATTGAGCGACATGTCCCAATGGGATAGCTGTGACAGGATCAGATTGAAGTAGTTGGCAGTGGACAGTTGACAGTTGGCAGAAGAAGGAGAAAAGCTGTGAGAGGAAACAGCTATAGGGATTTGGAGGTTTGGAGGAAGAGCATGGATGTCGTGGTGCGCTGCTACGAGACTACGCGGAGATTCCCAGCGAGTGAGCAGTATGGTCTGACGGGCCAGATCCAGAGGGCAGCCGTGTCGGTCCCCGCCAATATTGCCGAAGGCCAGGCTCGCCAGCACAGAAAAGAGTTCCTCCACCACCTGTCGATCGCTCATGGCTCCGTGGCCGAATTGGAGACTCATATAGAGATCGCAAAACGAATCGGGTACATAGGTGAGGAAGTGGCCCATCGCTTCTTTGCCCAGACGGAAGAGGTCGGGAGAATGATCAACGGTCTGCGGAAATCGCTGCGCCAGCCCCGACCGCCTAAAGGCAGGTCTGCGGACTGACAACTGTGAACTGAGAACTGTGAACTGACAACTAAGAACCAAGAAGAACCGGGAGCTGAGAAATGGCTCAATCCAACGATTCCCTCATCCGCGTCGAGAACCTGCACAAGGTCTTTATCACCGAAGAAGTGGAGACCCACGCGCTGGCGGGGATTCACCTGAGCATCGCCCAGGGCGAGTACGTCTCCATCGCCGGGCCTTCCGGCTGCGGGAAATCGACGTTCATGGCCATCCTCGGCCTGCTGGATTCGCCGACCGAGGGCGAATATTGGCTCAATGGTGAGCCGGTGGCGAGCCTGTCCGCTTCGCAGCGGGCCCGCATCCGCAACCGCCAGGTCGGCTTCATCTTCCAGAGCTTCAACCTGATCGGCGACCTGACCGTCTATGAGAACGTGGAGCTGCCCCTGACGTACCGGGGCATGCCCTCGGCAGAGCGAAAACAGCGGGCACAGGAGGCGCTGGAACGTGTGGGGATGTCCCACCGAATGAAACATTACCCGGCCCAACTGTCCGGGGGTCAGCAGCAAAGGGTGGCGGTCGCCCGTGCGGTGGTCGGGCGCCCGTCCATCCTGCTGGCCGACGAGCCCACGGGAAACCTCGACTCCAACAATGGCGAGGCGGTCATGGGCTTGCTCAGCGAGTTGCACCGGGAGGGCGCGACGATCTGCATGGTGACGCACGACCCGCGCTACGCTCGCAGCGCCCAGCGGACCGTCCATCTGTTCGACGGCCGGATCGTGGAAGAGGAAGAGGCCTCGCGTAAACAACAGGAAACCACAGAGCTCAAGCAGCACGGCTTCGAGGTAGCCTGATGAGAACACTGTGGCAAGACCTCAAATATACTCTTCGAATGTTGGCCCATACGCCGGGCTTCACGGCCGTGGCCGTGCTTACATTCGCACTCGGCATCGGGGCAAGCACGGCGATCTTCAGTGGAGTCAATGCGCTGTGGTTCAATCCCGTGCCGGTGGCCAAGCAGGATCGGCTCGTCCAGATTCGCGCCTTCAACAGGGAGAAGAACGACTACATGTATGGTGTCACCCCCATGATCGTCCAGGAGTTACGCGCCCACCGGGACTGCTTCGCTGATCTAATCAGAACTAACCCCTGGGTCGACCTGCGTTGGCAGAATGGCGAGTGGAGTGAGACTATCAATGGTGCCCGCGTCTCTCCGAACTTCTTCTCGTTTTGGAGCGAAAGGCCCTGGCTTGGGCGGCCGTTCGCCCCAGATGAAGATCGGCCTGGCGCTCCTCCGGTTATTGTGCTCAGTCACACGTTCTGGAAGAACCGATTGGGCGGTGACCGTGGTTGGATAGGGAAATCGCTCCGCGTGCAGAATCAGTATTACACGGTCATCGGCGTGATGCCGCCTAATTTCAGATACCCCCAGTATGCGGATTTTTGGCTTCCAGCGGGTGACCCGGAGGTGAAGCCAGCGGACAAAGACCCGAAGGGCTCTCGATTCTCGTTCGACTCCGAAATCATTGCGAGACTTGCTGGCGGCGTGTCCATGAAGCAGGCGCAGGCAGTGCTGGATGTGCTCGCGCAGAGGTACGAGGATGAGCACCGCAAATCTGGGTACGGCTACGCTTCTCTTCCCTTGCGACCCGTACGGGAGGTATTCGCCGGCGCCGACGTGCAGAAGACCATTCCTGGTTTTGTGGGGGCGATGATCTTTGTCTTGCTGATCGCCTGTGCGAACGTAGCGAATCTGAACTTGGCCCGGGCCGAAGCACGCCAGCATGAATTGGCCATCCGGGGTGCGCTGGGGGCCAGTCGGTTGCGGCTGCTGTGGCAACTATTGCTGGAAAGTTTGCTGCCGGCCCTGGCCGGCGCGGCGGTAGGCATAGGCCTGACCTACTGGAGCTTCGGCCTCATGGAGCGGCTGGTGCCGCTTTATCTATCACGTTTGCGAGCGATGGAACTCGATTGGCAGGTGCTGAGCTACTCCGTGTTGGTTGCGGTCACCTCAGGTCTGATCTCCGGGACCTTCCCTGCATGGTACGGGGCGACCCGACCCGTGGCGAACGCGCTCAAGCAAACCGGCGTGCAGGCGACGCCAGGCACCTTGAGAAACTTGTATCGCCGAGGGCTGGTCGTTCTTGAAGTCTCTCTGGCGATGGTGTTGCTCGCGGGAGCCGGTCTGATGATCCAAAGCGTGGCTCATCTGCTCCGGAGCGACCCCGGCCTCGATCCGAGGAACCTGGTAAATGTTGTGATTGAGCCGGACCTGGTGAAGAAATACCAGAAGCTTGAAGCGAAGAACCTCCTGGTGGCGGAGGTTCAGCGGCGACTCATCGCTGTGCCCGGAGTCGAGGCGGTAGGTATCTTCATCGGCTACCCGGGACTGCGAAAGTATGCCATCACCGGACAAGAGGAGTCAGTGGAGTTATGTGCGGGCGCTTCTGGGATCGGGACGGCTGATGCCTTCAAGGCCATGCGGACGCCGCTGCTTCGCGGGCGGTATTTCGACGACCAGGACGCGGGTGCCAACGCCACGGCGGTCGTGGTCAACGAGACCCTCGCCCGGCGTTGCTGGCCGGGGGAGAACGCGATCGGCAAGACCATCCGCCCGACAGACGCCAACGACCACAGCACCTTTGAGGTCGTGGGCGTTGTCGCCGATTTCCAGACCTGGGGCTTGGGGGACGCCATCAGCCCGACGTTCTACCGGCCGCAGCGAGTGGGCTTCATTTTTGGGTACTACGAGTTCTTTGTACGAACGCGTACTGAACCGGAAGGATTGGTGAAAGCTCTCTTGGCAGAAGTGAAAACCGCGGGACCTGGACTGCACAAACCCTCTGTGTCGGTGGTTGAGGATACTCTTTACGACAGCACGCGAGCGCATCGGACCTACATGTGCTACCTCGGCGTCTTCGGAGCGGTGGGATTGCTGCTGGCCGGCGTGGGCGTTTACGCCATCCTGGCTTATTCCGTTGCCTTGCGCCAACGCGAGATTGGAATCCGCATGGCGCTCGGCGTCGCACGACTTGGCGTGGTGCGGCTGGTGCTGCGCCAGGGGATGACACTTGTGGCGATTGGGATCGGGTTGGGCTTGGGCGGCGCGTGCGCTTTGACACGAGTCTTGCGCAGCATGCTTTACGGCGTCAGCCCAATGGATCCGCTTGCATTAGCGGCGGGAGCTCTGCTGCTCAGTCTGATCGGCCTTGTGGCGTGTTATCTCCCCGCCCGGCGTGCAGCCAGAGTCGATCCGATGGTGGCGCTGAGGTGTGAATAGAAGGAGTTCACAGTTCCCAGTTGACAGTTGTCAGTTGCCGGCAACTGAGGACTGACAACCGGGAACTGACAACTGAGAACTGGAGACAGAGTGTTATGCGAGTCATTGTCCTATCCATTCTTGTAGTGGAATTCCTGGCCGGCTCACTCTGCCCAGTGCGGGCGGCCGCTCCCGGGACGGGCGGCTACAAGAGAGAGGGTCTGGACCCGAAGATCACAGCCGTGATTGATGAATTCCGCGCATCGGTGCCGGGGATCCTGGATAAGGGCGATCTCCCCGGCGCCGCAATCGCCCTGGTCGATGATAAAGGAATCGTTTGGACGGAAGGCTACGGCTACACGGGCGGCAAGAAGAAGGCCGTGACGCCGGATACGCCTTTCATGATCTGCGGGATGTCCAAGCTGATCACGGCCACGGCTGTCATGCTCGCCGTCCAGGATGGACTGGTGAAGCTGGACGAGCCGATCACGACCTACCTGCCGGACTTCAAGGTCAACAGCCGGTACGAAGACCATCCGGAACAGAAGATCACGCTGAGACGGCTGCTCAACTGCACGGCCGGGATTCCTGTGGAAATGAGCCTGGGCAATAATTTCGAGCCGGCTTCAACGACTTCCTTCGAAGATCATATCAAGAGTCTCTACGACAGTTGGCTCATCTGCCCGGTGGGCAGCAGCGTATATCTCGGCAACGCATCGTATGATCTGGCGGCGTACACCATCCGGGTGGCCAGTGGCAAGTCGTTCAAGGACTATCTCAAAGAGCGGCTCTTCACTCCCCTGGGAATGTCGAACACCACGGCGGATCGGCAGGAGATCCTCGGCAACTCCGAACGCGCGATCGGGCACATGATGGGCGTAGCGAAGGTGCCCGTGGTGTACCCGGCACTCGGAGCAGGCAGCATTTACAGCACGGCCAGAGACATCGCCCGCCTCGTTCAATTGCACATCAGTCAAGGGACGCTCGACGGCCGCAGTGTTGTCGACCGGTCCTTGATGGAGACCATCCATGCACCTGCGGGGATCATCCGCACCGACCCAAACGTGTACTATGGCCAGGGAATCCTTATTGACAAGCGATCGCCCGAGCGGACCGAGACTCTGCTCTGGCACGACGGTGCAGGATTTGGCTTTCTATCATTCCTGCACTGGTATCCCGAGTACGGCGTGGGCGCTGTCGTCCTGACCAACAAGCTGCCGAATTCCGCCATGGGGAACCTGGCCCTGGCGCTGACAGACAAGCTGGTCAAAGGGAGGATTGTGGAGAAGCGCTTCCCGCGGGACGAGCCCGACTATCATCCTTGCGTCGGCACATGGTGGGGCTGGGCCGATCACAAGCCGACCCCTTACAAGCCCGAATGGAGGCAATACTGCGGGACTCACAGTCTGCGATTCAGTGAATACAAGCTCGAATGGTGGGCTCATGTGGCGATTCTGGTGATGGGTCGCGACGAATATACGCCGCGCATCACCGTCTTTGAAAAGGACGGCACCCTGTGCGTGACCGAATCGAAGTTCTTTGACATGGTGAACGGGCTGCACTCGTCGAATGAGAACCTCCAGGAGGTCAAGCCGGGTGTGTTCATCACCAAGGGCGGAGGAACACTCGATTTCACTCGCGAGGTGCCCACATGGTGCAATTACCGTCTGGAGAAGCGATGAGCCTGGAACACAGCCCAAAGCTGTCTTGCCCGCCCGCCGGGCGGCGAGGATCGATCCCATGGCCGCATTGAGATGTGAATGGGAACGGAGACAGAGAATTCGTGTGACGGCACAGAGTACAGGAAGGAATAGAGGACAATGGGAGTTCTCAGTATCTGGTCTGATCTGAGGTTTGCCTGCCGCAGCCTCATCAAGCAGCGGTCGTTCTCACTGTTGAGCACAGGAATCCTGGCAATCGGGATTGCGGGTATGGCGACAGTGTTCAGTCTGTTCAATGGCCTGTACCTGCGTCCATTCCCCGTGCCCAACCCTGATCGGCTGATGGATCTCAACGAGACGGCGCCCAAGTGGGGTCTGGACTACACGGCGATCGCCTTTCCGGATTTTCACGCCTGGCGTGAGCACAACAAGAGCTTCGAGTCGATGTATGCCTGGACCCTGTGGGGGGCGAATCTGTCTATCGATGGCAAGGCGGAGCGAGCCAACGTGCTCGTGGCGACGCATGACTACTTCGATGTCCTGGGGATTCAGCCCGTGCTGGGGAGGCGTTTCACGCAAGAGGAGGACCAGCCGAACGGCCCCAGCGTGGTCCTGCTGAGCTACGGCTTGTGGAAACGAATGTCCGGCAGGAACCCGGCCGTCCTGGGCCAGACGCTGCGACTGGACGACAACTCCTGTACCATTATCGGAGTCCTGCCGCCTGAAGCCGGTTTTCCCGCGGATATCGATGCGCTGAGGCCGCTCGCTGCCGACCCCCAGCAGGGCAAAGACAGTTGGTATTTATCCGCAATCGGCCGGATGAGAGAGGGCGTGACCGTGGAGCAAGCCCGCGATGATCTGCTCCGCATCCACCGGAGCCTCGCAGAGGGACACCCCGCCAATGAGATCACCTCACCGACCGTCAGCACCCTGCGACAAAGATACCTCGGCGAGTACTGGCAGGGTCTCACGATCCTGTTGGGTGCAGTGGGGCTCGTGTTGTTGATTGCCTGCTGCAACGTCGCCGCCATCATGCTGGCTCGCGGGTCGCATCGAGGCAGGGAGATCGCCACGCGCCTGGCCCTGGGAGCCACGGGTTGGCGCATCATCCGCCACATCTTGACGGAAAGCATTTTGCTGTCCGCCATCGGAGGGGTCATCGGCATTCTTCTGGCGGACGTGGCGATTACGTTGATCACCACGCAGTATCGTGAGCTCATGAACATCCCGCGCTGGATGACATTCGATATGGACATCCGTTGCGCGCTGTTCTGCCTGTCCATCATCGGCGCGGCTACTGTTCTGTCCGGGCTCATACCGGGTCTGCACGCCGCGAGGACGAAAGACTTTCACGGCGTGCTGCAATCCTCCGGCATCCGCAACGCCGCCTCGGGTGGCGGCCGAAGAATGCTCAGCGCCATCGTAGTCGGCCAGGTTGCGCTGGCCTTGATTCTGCTGATCTGTGCCGGGTTGGTCCTGCGGGCCCTGCAAAAGGTGCAGGAAATCGATCCCGGATTCCGTCCGTCCGGCATCGTCACCTACCAGATCAGCCTGCCCTCTGGCGCATACCCCGATGAGGCCAGGCGGACCTTCTTCGAGCAGCACCTTAGCAGGATACGAACGCTGCCGGGAGTCGCCGGAGCCGGACTTGTCAGCGTGCTGCCGATGAGCGGCCAGCATGATGGGCAATCTTTTGACGCGGAAGGCGCACCGGCCAAACAGCCGGGTGAGGAAGATCCAATCGTGCTGTTCCACACGACCACCCCGGGCTACTTCGAGACCATGGGCATCAAGCTGCTTTCGGGACGGTTCTTCGATGAGCCGGACAACCGCCCGGACAGTGCCAGAACTGCGATCGTCAACGAGAGTTTCGCGAGACATTACTGGCCGGGGCAGAACGCCATAGACAAGCGGATTCGATTCTCGGGTTCCCAGGACTGGATGCGCGTCATTGGCGTGACAGGGGACGTGAAGCACTATGGTCCTGAGAAACCGGTACGAGCGAGTGTCTATGTGCCTTACGGCCACTTCCCCCGCTCAACGATGTTCGGCATCGTCCGCACCGGCGCCGACCCTGTCTCCCTGGTCCCGAGAATCCGCGAGATCGTGCGGTCCGCGGATTCCGATCTGCCGGTCCACGATATCAAGACGATGGCGGACCGCATGCGGGCGCTGATGCTGTTCCGCCTCACGTACTCGTCCATGTTTCTCGTCTATGGAGCGATCGCCGCCATCATGGCGTTCGCGGGGATTTATGGCGTCACCAGCTATTGGGCGGGCCAGCGGACCCAGGAGATCGGGATTCGCATGGCGCTCGGCGCCAGAGCGCCCGATGTGGTGAACATGGTGATCCGGGAAGGCCTTCGACTGGTCGGCGCCGGTCTGGGCCTCGGCCTGATCGCGGCGCTGGGTCTGAGTCGAGTGCTCGCCGGTACGCTCTACAATGTGAATCCCACGGACCTGACCACGTTTGTCACGACCACAGTCGTGCTTGTGGCGGCCGCAGGAGTAGCGTGTTACATCCCCGCCCGCCGGGCCGCGAAGATCGATCCGATGGTGGCGTTGAGATGTGAGTAGGAGGAATCATGCGTATTCTGCTGCAAGATCTGCGATTTGGTCTGCGAACGCTCGTGAAGAATCCACGCTTTACAGCTCTGGCGGTACTAACGCTTGCCCTTGGCGTGGGCACGAATACGGCGGTGTTCAGCTTCCTGGACCATGCCCTGTTTCGGCCGCTGCCGGTGCCAAAGCCGCACGAACTGGTCGCTGTGGGATACCGATCCACGGACACCGGGAGTGTCACAGCCTATGGCGATTTCCATTATCCGCTATACGCTCACTACCGGGATGAATCCCAGGTCTTCTCCGGGCTTCTTGCCTATGCAGGCGATTCCGTGGCCCTGACCCTCGGACAGTCCATGCACCGTGTGGCCGGGGAGGGAGTATCGGGCAACTACTTCTCCGTGCTGGGGATCAAGCCCGCCCTGGGTCGCACCTTTATTCCGCAGGATGACACACCGGCCGCTCCCCCGGTCGCCGTCATCAGCCACAGACTCTGGCAGCGGGAGTTTGGGGGCGACCCGGCCGTCTTGGGCAAAATGGTCCAGGTGAACGATTCCGCCGTTACGATCGTGGGAGTGACCCCGCCCGAGTTCACCGGCACGTACGCCGGCTTCGGCACAGGCGTGTACATGCCGCTGCATGCGTGGGCCTACATGAACGATTTTTCACCCGATGAACATAACCGCACGTGGTGGATGCTGTTGGGTCGGCTCCGGCCCGGCGTGAGCCGTGAACAAGCCGAGGCCAATCTGCGGGTGCTGACGGAGCAATTCCTGAGAATTGACCCGCTGAACATTCATCCCGACACGATTCTCTCGGATGGAAGCCAGGGATACAGCGTCTGGCGCGATGAAGGGCTGTGGCTGGCTTTGGCGATTTTCCAGGTGCCCAGCGTGCTGATCCTCCTGATCGCATGTGCGAACGTGGCAAACATGGTACTGGCGCGGGCGACGACCCGACGCAAGGAGATCGCCATCCGGCTCGGCATCGGCGCAACCCGACGTGACGTGATACGCCAACTCCTGTGCGAGAACCTGTGGTTGGCCCTGTTCAGCGGAGCGTGTGGCGCCCTTCTGGCCCATTGGCTCAGCAACCTCTTGCGAAGCGTTGTGACAGTGGCCGGTGGGATCGACATGCCCGCAGGTATCGACGCACGTATTCTTGGATTCACGCTTCTGGTGTCGCTGGCTGCGGCACTGGCTTCCGGCCTGGTCCCGGCCCTTCGGGCGTCACAGACCAACGTCGTCTCCATGTTGAAGGATAGCCCCGGCGCCATCGAGATATTGAGGCGCCGCTGGAGTCTCCGCAACCTCCTGGTGGTTGGCCAGGTGGCCATTTCCATGATCGTGCTGGTATTTGGCGTGCTGTGCATTCGCAGTGTTAAAGCGTTCTACACCATCGGCGCCGGCTTCGATCCGGAGAAGATCCTTGCCGTGGAGGTGAGTTCGAAAGACACTGACAAGCTCGGCGCAGGTGTTCGCCCGTTTCTTGACGACTTGGCGGCACGTGCTGCGGGCTGGCCGGGCGTGGAGGCAGTCAGTCTCGCCTCCGGGGCGCCGCTGTCGGCGACCGGCAACCAGAAGACCGGCATGAGACACATCGACGGCTTCCAGTTCCCACTGGATCACGAGGTGCTTTCCGTGGACTTTGACGTGGTCAGTCCGGGATACTTCCCGATGCTTGGCGTCCCCCTGCTGAAAGGCCGCCACTTCTCCATCGAGGACGGTCCCGCCACCACCCCGGTCGTGATTGTCGACGAGGCTTTTGCGCAGCGGTACTGGCCGAGCCAGGACCCCATCGGCAAGCGAATCACCTGCGGCTTGGATGACGTGCGCGAGGTGGTTGGCGTGGTCAAGGCGACCAGGCTCTGGTCCCTCCGCGAACCTTCCAGGCCATTCATTTACCGGCCACTCGCGCAATCGCCGGCAACGAAACCCGTCCTGCTCATTCGGACCGCCGGC
Source organism: Sedimentisphaerales bacterium (assembly GCA_963708075.1). Lineage (GTDB taxonomy): Bacteria > Planctomycetota > Phycisphaerae > Sedimentisphaerales > Anaerobacaceae > PLanc-01. The sequence goes on along the minus strand of OY970194.1, from coordinate 5,586,966 downwards.
GATCCGCAGGTCCTGGTCCCGGCCGTACGCCAGGCACTCTCGCCCCTGGGCCTGAATCCGCCGGACTACGATACTCGCACCGTCGCCGAGCGGATCTCGGACCTGCTCTCGACGCAGCGAACGATCGGACAGGTCCTGAATGCTATGGGTGTCATGGGGCTGCTGCTCGCGGCGACGGGAATCGCCGCCGTGATGGCGTATGAGGTCAGCCGGCAGACACGGCAGATCGGAATCCGCGTGGCCCTGGGCGCGCAAGGTGGTGATGTGCTGAAGCTGGTTCTGCTTCAGGGGATGGTCCTGACCGTTATCGGCCTGGCGCTGGGCCTTGCCGTCAGCGCCGTTCCCGCCTGGTTTCTGTTCACGCTGCTTCCCGAGCTGCGTCAATACAATGACTATTACCTTTACGGCGTCCGAGCATGGGACCCGGCAACCTACGGAATCGTCTCGCTGCTGCTGACCGCCGTCACCCTGCTGGCCTGCTACCTTCCCGCCCGCAGAGCGGCGAAGATCGATCCGATGGCGGCGTTGAGGTATGAGTAAGATGAGTAGCCAGTCCACAGTTGTCAGTTGCCGGCAGGAGAGGCCATAACCGACAACTGAGAACCGACAACTGGAGACTTTATGATCCGACTGAAGAACATCGAGAAATGCTACGAGACGCGGGCGGGGAAGAATTACGTCCTGCGGCAGATCAACCTGGACATTGAAGACGGCGACTTTCTCACGATCATGGGGCCCTCGGCGGCGGGCAAGACGACGCTGCTCAACATCCTCGGGATGCTGGACGGCGCCTGGGAGGGCGAGTACTACCTCTTCGACCACGCCGTCCACAGTCTCAAGCCAAAAGAGCGGCTGGCCCTGAACAAGCAGTACATCGGCTTTGTGTTTCAGAACTTCAATCTGCTCGATACCCTGACGGTGTACGAGAACCTGGATATCCCTCTGTCCTATCGGAATATCAAAGCCTCCGAGCGGGCCTCGATCGTCTGCGACACGCTCGACCGTTTCGGCATCGTGGGCAAAAAGGACCTGTTCCCCAGCCAGCTCTCGGGCGGGCAACAGCAGTTGGTGGGCGTCGCGCGGGCGGTGATCGCCAATCCGAAGCTCCTCTTAGCGGATGAGCCGACCGGCAATCTGCACTCCAGCCAGGGCGAGGCGATCATGGACCTGTTCAAGAAGCTCAACGCCGAGGGCACGACGATCATCCAGGTCACCCACAACGACAAGTACGCCGCCTACAGCAAGCGGATCGTCCGCCTCAAGGACGGCTGGATGGTGAAGGAGTGAGTTGCCAGTCGTCGGTTGTCAGCAAGGCGGCGGGGGACCCGTAACTGACGACTGGGAACTGACAACCGAGAACTGAGAACTGGAGTTGTACAATGACGACATTGTGGCATGATATTCGTTATGGGTTTCGTCAGATGCGAAAGAGTCCAGGTTTCACGGCGGTGGCGGTTGTGTCGCTGGCCATTGGTATTGGGCTGAATGCTACCGTGTTCACAGCTCTGAATGCGGTATTTCTTCGTCCTCTCTCGTTTTCTAACGATCATGAAATTGTGCGCATCTTCTGGCCGTTGTTTTCATACCCTCACTATTTAGAATTGAAAGAGCAGAGCCGTACACTTTCAGGGGTAATTGCCGTATCTCGTAACGGGGGAGGCGCTATGCTGAACCGAGAAGGACGTACGGAGCTTTTGAGTAGTAGCGTAGTATCCTCAAATTATTTCCAGGTTTTAGGTATTAAGCCTCATGTGGGCCGGTTTTTTTCTCCGGAGTCACAACCCTCTGTTGATGAGCCGACCGTGGTTATCAGCTACAGTCTGTGGCAACGCTGTTATGAACGTGATCCGCAGATTTGTGGTAAGACGATCTGGCTAACCGCCAGCAGTTATACGATTTTAGGCGTGACTCCCAAGAATTTTTCAGGTGTATACCGTGAACGTTCTGTTGATATTTGGTTTCCAGCCGAAATGTTGGGCGATGTGGGAGTGAATTCCAGTTTTTCTCTAATAGGACGCTTGGCTCCCGGGGTAGGCGTTGAAGAAGCGCTGGCCGAGGTGGATACGATTGTGAATCGTTTGGGGATAAATCTCACGATCCCCAGAACCGGGCGATCTCTGAAGGCTAGGGTCGAAGCGGAGCGTGATCTCTGGAAGCGGTACGGCATCCTGGTTTCTATGGTTATGTCGGTGGTGGTACTGGTCCTGCTGGTAGCTTGCGCCAATGTCTCCGCGTTGTTGTTGGCCCGGAATGAAAGTCGTCAACACGAGATCGCCATCCGACGGGCGCTTGGAAGCAGTCGCCTGCGACTGTTGCGTCAATTATTGACCGAGAGTTTATTATTGTCATTTCTTGGTACAGTGCTCGCGGTGCTCTTGGCACGGTGGGCCGCTTCCCTATTGCCCGCTCTGTTGCCTGATATTGCAGGCCTCAAATTACCGGAACTGCGTCTGGATCGTCAGGTCCTGACGATGATATTCATGCTAATGGGTTTAGCCACCTTATTTTTTGGCTTCATCCCTGCCGTACGTGTCACCAGAATCGATCCGGCAGTGCATATCAAAGAGCATGTGAGTTCCTCGCATGGAAAGCGGCGATACTTCGGACGAAACACACTGGTCATTGGTCAGTTAGCCGTATCACTCATATTCTTGGCAACGACCGGCCTTTTCATAAGAGGATTCGGGAAGGGGCTTTCCATGGATTTTGGTTTTCAGAATAAAGAGATGCTGTTGATCCAGCTTAGCCCGGGCGCCTTCGGTTTGAATCGGAATCAGGCGCAGGCCTATTACACACAATTGATCGAGCACGTCGAGGCTGTGCCGACCGTGAAACAGGTAAGTCTGGCGAGTTTCGTCCCCTTCAGTTTATCGGGCGGTGGTGCCAGCAAGCAGGTATATGTACCGGGTGATAGTACGGATGTTTCTCAGCAGGGAAGCGAGTGGCGTTATAATGTAATTCACCCGGATTACTTCAAGACCATGGGTATTCCTGTCCGGCAAGGGCGTGTGTTCAATGAAAGGGATTGTACTTCCGATGCTAAGGTCGCAATGATCAGTGAAACGGCCGCTCGACGCTTCTGGGCGGATAAAGACCCTATCGGCGAGTCGTTGTTCATTGGCGGTGCGCAGGGCAGAGCGTATCAGATCGTGGGTATTGTTCGGGACATCAGGATTGCGGATTTAACCACACCGCCCGAACCCTATCTGTATTTACCCTTTGGACAAGAATCCCGTAGTGAAATGACACTCCTGGTCGAAACGCAGGGTAAGGCGGAACTGGCAGCCGAACCGATTCGTCGCGTCATGCAGACGGTCAACCGGGACGTTCTCCCTCTGGTTGTCACTACCCTAAAGCAGCAGGTTCATTTTGTATTGCTCCCGCAATGGATTGCTTCCTGGTTGTTAGGAGTACTCGGATTTTCGGCGTTTATAATGGCGATAGCCGGGTTGTACAGTCTGGTCTCTTATTCCGTGGCCCGACGTACGCATGAGATTGGCATACGTATGGCCGTGGGTGCAAGCTTTAGGGATATATTGATCACTGTCTTACGTCAAGGTCTGACTCTGGCCGTGATTGGTGTGTGTATAGGATTGCCTGTCGTCTTGGGTGTGGGATATATTTTGAGGAGCGAGCTGTTCGGATTGGATCCGGCAGATCCGATTGTGTTGGTGGGAACTTCTTTACTCGTAATTGCCGTTGCTGTTCTGGCCGCTTGGATACCCGCCCGGCGTGCGGCGCAGATCGATCCGATGGAAGCGTTGAGGTATGAATAGGATTGGAATAATGGAATGCTGGAACGCTGGGATAATGGGTGGCGTAGGTAATGCGCCAGACGCGTTCGTAGTGACGCCGCAAGGCGTTTTCTTCTTTTCGTATCGAGGACGTCCCGTCCTCAAATCGTGGGCGGGACGCCCGCGACACGAGTTGATGCCCTTGCGGGCACACTACAAACGGCCTCGCCCCTCTTTCCACCAATCCAGTATTCCATTGTTCCATCATTCCAACGGGAACTGAGAACTGACAACTGTGAACTGAGAACTATGCTATGATTCAACTGCGCAACATCGAGAAATGCTACGAAACGCGGGCGGGCAAGAACTACGTCCTGCGGCAGATCAACCTGGAGATCCCGGAGGGCGACTTCGTCACCTTCATGGGGCCCTCGGCGGCGGGCAAGACCACGCTGCTGAACATCCTCGGCATGCTGGACGGCGACTGGGGAGGCGAGTACTATCTCTTCGAGCACGCCGTCCACACGCTCAAGCCCAAGGACCGACTGGCCCTGAACAAGCAGTACATCGGCTTTGTGTTTCAGAACTTCAATCTGCTCGATACCCTGACAGTGTACGAGAACCTGGATGTACCGCTGTCCTACCGGAACATCAAGGCCTCCGAGCGGGCCTCGATCGTCTGCGACTCGCTCGACCGCTTCGGCATCGTCGGCAAGAAGGACCTGTATCCCAGCCAGCTCTCCGGCGGCCAGCAGCAGCTCGTCGGCGTCGCGCGGGCCGTGATCGCCAGCCCGAAACTCCTCTTGGCGGATGAGCCCACCGGCAACCTCCATTCGACCCAGGGCGAGGCCATCATGGACCTGTTCAAGAAGCTCAATCGCGAGGGCACGACCATCATCCAGGTCACGCACAACGACAAGTACGCCGCCTACAGCAAACGAATCATCCGGCTCAAAGACGGCTGGATGGAGAAGGAATGAGTTGTCAGTTGACAGTTGTCGGTTGTCAGCAGGACGGCGGGGGGACCCGTAACTGACGACTGGGAACCGACAACTGGGAACTGAAGACCGGAGTCATGCAATGACAACCCTATGGCAAGACGTGCGTTATGGGTTTCGGATGCTGGCGAAGAATCCCGGCTTTACGGCCATCGCCCTGGTCACGCTGGCCATCGGCATCGGGGCCAACACGATCATGTTCAGCGTGGTCAACGTGCTGGTCTTTCGGCCGGTGCAGGTGAAGGAGCCGGACCGACTGGCGGGCTGGGGCATCCGGGACGGGTGGTGCTCCTACGCCGCTTACGTCGACGTGCGGGACAACAACCCCGCGTTCAGCGATTTGGCGGCTCACGGCGGCGATTTCAGCACTGCCACCCTGGTGCAGGGGAACGTCACAAGACAGGTGAGTGCGATGTTCGTCTCGGCCAACTACTTCTCCACACTGGGCGTCGCCCCGGCACGCGGGCGGGGCTTTGAGCCCGACGAGGAACGGTACGGCGCCGAGCCGGTGGCCGTGCTCAGCTACCGCACCTGGGAAAGACAAGGGGCCGATCCGAATATCGTGGGCAGACAGGTGGCCATCAGTGGCACGTTCTTCAGGATCATCGGCGTCGCGATGGAGAGATTCACCGGCACCGCGATCATCGGGCCGGACCTTTGGCTGCCCCTGGGCTGTCACGGCATCGCCGGCCACGAGGGCAAAGAGAAGCCGGCCTCGATGGAGGCGGAACACTGGAACTATCCCATGCTCTCGCTGGTCGGGCGGCTCAAACCCGGCTTGGACATGGCCGCGGCGCAGGCACAACTGCAATCGCTTGTCCCGCGTCTGAAGGAGAACTACCCGAGACAGTGGCGGGAAAAGACGACGGCTTATCTGTACCGACTGCCAAGGCTCACCACCGATTATCAACAAGACGAGACACCGGTGTTGTCCGGCGTCAGCCTGTTCCTGATGGGGGTATCCGCCGTCGTCCTGCTCATCGCCTGCCTGAACCTGGCGAATATGATCGTCGTGCAAGGGACCGCAAGGCACCGGGAGATCGCCATTCGCATGGCCATCGGCGGCGGCCGCCTGCGCATCATCCGGCAGTTGCTCTTCGAGTCTATGCTGCTGGCCATGCTCGGCGGAGTCTTCGGACTGATCTTTGCTTTCTGTGGTAATCGAATCCTGAATGCATGGGTGGACGTGCCCCACCTGGGCATCGACCTGACCGGCTCGTTCCGAATGGGCCTGGATATCCGAGTCCTGGGGGCAACGCTGGGCTTCTGCGGGATCGCCACCGTGCTGTTCGGTCTCAAGCCGGCCCTGCGTCTGTCGAGCCGGGACATCATCACCAACATCAAGGAATCCGGCGGCGAGGCACCTCGCTCGATCCGCAGGAGGCGGCGGTTCTTTCCGCGCGGGCTTTCCGTGGTCGGACAGATTGCGCTGTCTGTCGTGCTCGTCATGGGGGCAGCGCTGTTCACCCGCAGTGCCCTGCACGCGGCACGGGTCAATCCCGGTTTCAGCCTGGATGGCAAACTGCTCATTCAGATCGATCCTATTGCGGCAGGCTACAATCGTGCCCGCGGCATTCAAGTCTATGAGGCTCTGACCGATCACCTGAGGTCCATGCCAGGCGTCCAGGCGGCGGCTTTGTCCACCTCATTCCCCTTCGGCGAGGGCGGTGACTACGGCGAGTCCGCCACGGAATACGTCCCTGGGGCTGAGGAAAATGAAGGCGATAGGCCCTCCGGGTTGCGTCCAAGGCTGGGGTATGTCTCGCATGGCGTCGGCGTGAATTTCTTCGAGTCCATGGGAATCCCTCTGCTACAGGGCCGGTCCTTCGAGCGTCTCGACAGTGCCCCGAACTCAGAAAAAGTCGTGATCATCAATGAGGGTCTGGCGCGTAAACTCCGGCCGGACGGCATCGCCCTCGGCTGTCTCATCCAGTACGGCTCGCCCGCACTTTCATTCATGTCATCGCCCTGCCGTGTGGTCGGGATCGTACCCAATGCGCGAACCGGCACGCAGGACCAGGATGACTTCCCGCAAGTCTATGTACCCATCGGGCCTGACCAGTTGCCGGCGTACATCCACGTGCGCGTCGCGGACGGTGAGTCTGAGACGGCCCTGCTGAGAAGGATCGTCGCGGAGATTCGCAAGGTGGATCCACAGTTGCCGATCCTGTCGGTCGCCACGCTGGCGGAGAGCCGCCATAATAGCCCCGCCGTGTGGGGCGCCAGGCTGGGCGCCCGGCTGGCCATTGCCTTCGGGGCCATGGCCCTGTTCCTGGCGTCTCTGGGTATCTACGCGGTCAAGGGCTACATGGTCGCTTCCCGGACCCCGGAGATCGGCATCCGCAAAGCCCTCGGGGCAACGCACGGGAGCGTCATGGCCATGGTCTTGCGGGAGGGAATGGTATTGACGGCGGCGGGATTGATCGTCGGACTTCTTCTATCCCTTGCCGCAGGGCGTCTGATCGGCAGCTTGCTCTACGGCGTCCGTCCCGTCGATCCGGTCAGTATCATCGTGACCGTGGCCCTGCTCGGCGCCGCCTCGCTCCTGGCCGGCTATGTCCCCGCCCGACGGGCCGCGCGGATCGATCCCATGGTGGCTTTGCGATGTGAGTAGGAGTCGTCGCCATGATGACACTATGCAGCAGCATAAGACAGGCATGCCGGACGTTGGCTAAGCAGCCACTGCTCACGCTCATGACCGCAGGCATCCTGGCCATCGGCGTTGCCGGCAGCGCCACCGTGTTCAGCATGTGCAACGCTCTACTATTACGACCGCTGCCGATCCCACACGCTCGGCGGGTCGTGCAGTTGGCTCAGCGGGCTCCTCAGCAGAATGCCGAGTTGTCCATCACCTATGCGGACTTGACTCTCTGGCGGGAGCACAATTCGGCCTTCGAAGTCATGGCGGCGTTCATGTGGGGCAGACCCGACACTCTGTTGCTGAATGGCCAGGCCGAGAGCATTGCCGTGTTCCACACCACATATGATGCCTTTGACCTGTTCGGCATCCAGCCGGTGCTGGGACGATGCTTCACCGCCGAGGAGGACCGCCTCGGAGCGCCGCCGGTGGCCATGCTGGGTTTCGATTTCTGGCAACGCTCGTGGGGCGGCGCCCGCGACGTTGTGGGGCAGGCCATGCAATTGAACGACAAGGTGCACACCATCGTCGGGGTCCTGCCGCGAGACGCCGCCTTTCCCGACAAGCACGACTTATGGGTCCCCCTGGCAGGCAATGCCGAGAAATTCCATTTGCTGGTGCTAGGCCGCTTGAGGCCGGGGATCACGCGTGAACAGGCCCGGCAGGATTTGCTCCGCCTGGATAATGTCGCAACGAGGGCTTGGCCTGACGCGGACGATGCCCAATTGAGTGTGACCCCGGCTCATACCTGCTTTCTCGGCCGGTATCGCCCCATTACCACGATCTTCATGGGAGCCGTAGGCGTGCTGCTGCTCATCGCCTGCTGCAACGTGAGCGGCCTGTTGCTGGCCCGGGGCGTCCAGCGCGGTCGGGAGATGGGGATTCGGGCCGCCCTGGGCGCCACGCGGACACAGATCATGTGGCAGGTACTGGTCGAGAGCTTAGTATTATCCGTACTCGGTGCGGCTGCGGGGCTCCTGCTGAGCCAGTGGACCCTCGACGCGCTGCTGGCCCTGTTGTCCGATCAGATCCCAGCCTGGGTGTCCTTTGCCTTGGATGCCAGATTCCTGCTCTTCTGTGTGGGCATTATCGTGGGGACGGCTGTGCTGTCCGGCCTGCTGCCGGCTTGGCACGCGGGAGGGAACAGACATCTCCACGGCTTGCTCCAAGCCGGCGGCTTGCGGACCACAGCGCCTCGCGCGCAACGCAGAATTTTGCATGCCCTCGCCGCCGGGGAGATCTCCTTGGCCCTGACTCTCTTGATCGGCGCCGGCCTGCTGGGGCGGACGCTCCTCACCGTGCAGCGGGTAGACCCCGGTTTTCGTACGCGGGACATTCTCGTATATACCCTTACCGCCGCGTCCCGCCACCAGGACAGGGAACAATGGCACGCCTTCTTCCAGGACCACGTCGAGAGAGTCCGAGCACTACCCGGCGTCAAGAACGTGGCCCTGATCTACTCGCCGCCCCTGAAAGGTGGAGGCGAAAGCGAACGGATGATTGCCGAGGGCGGCCGCCAGGTAGATCCGGGCCGGGAGCCCGGAATTCTCAGGCACACGGTTTCTCCCGATTACTTTGCGACGATGGCAGTAAGGCTCATGGTGGGACGGGCCTTCACGGATCAGGACGTCCCGCCCCGCGGAGACATAGCCGTGATTGTGAGCGAGAGTCTGGCCAGGTACTACTGGCCCACGGCAGATCCGATCGGCAAGCGGCTTCGACGCGTGGATGAAAAGGACACGTGGTTCCACGTTGTGGGGGTGGCGCAGGACGTCAGGCATGAGGGTCTGGATCAGACAACCTGCATGGAACTCTATATGCCTTATGCCCCCCGAACGTGCGGCAGAAGTATTATGAGCGTGGTCGTATACACGTCGAATCCCCCCCTTGGCCTTGTGAATTTCATCCGTCAGATCGTCAAAGAGGCCGACCCGACTGTGCCGGTCCCTGCTTTCACAACGATGTCTTCCCTGGTGGATGAGGACCTGCACTTTCGGCGCATGTACTCCTGGATATTCGGCATCTTCGCCGCAGCGGCCGGGATACTGGCGGTAGGCGGGACGTATGGGGTGGTGGCCTACTCCGTCAGCCAACGCACCCAGGAAGCAGGAATCCGTCTGGTCCTGGGCGCGCGTCAGAAGGATATCATCCGTCAAATGCTCCGACAAAGTCTGCTCCTGATAGGGATCGGGCTGTTGATCGGACTGGCAGGAGCTTTCGCGCTCAGTCGCATCCTGGCCTCCTTTCTCTTCGGCATCAGCCCCGCCGATCCGGCCACTTTTGTCGGTGTCTCGGCCCTGTTGGCGGCTGTGACGTTGTTGGCCAGTTATCTCCCCGCCCGACGGGCGGCGAGGATCGATCCCATGACCGCCCTTCGGTGCGAATAGAAAGGATAGACGGGTCGCCCGCGACTGTCCAAATCCGGGCGCACCGACGCAAGATCGGACACCGGCGACAATGCCGACCGCACCTGGTGTGCCGGAAAGCGCCTCCGGAGCATCACAAGGGCACCTCGTCTGGCATACCCTTTGCAACGGTGTCCAGCACGAGAATATGAGTAGGAGAGCCAAATGGATACTCTATGGCAAGACATCAAGTACGGCTTTCGGATGCTGGTGCGAAGTCCCGGGTTTACGGCGGTGGCTGTATTGACTCTGGCGCTCGGGATCGGCGCTACCACGGCGGTGTTCTCGATTGTCAACGCCGTGCTGCTGCGGCCGCTGGCGTACCCACAGCCGGGTCGGCTCGTCTGTCTGCATGAAATCATTCCCGCCCTCGCGGACAAGTATCCCCTGTTTCCGGTCAATGCCCGGCACTTCATGGAATGGCGGCAGAGATGCTCATCCTTTGAGAACCTGTCTGTCATCTCTCTGTTCGGATCGGGCCCCATGACGCTGACTGGAAACGGTGAGCCTGAGTCCCTCGCATCGCTGCAAGTCTCGGCCAATGTGTTCGAGACGCTTGCGGTGCGGCCGGCACTGGGACGGACTTTCGCGGCCCAAGAGGAAACTGACGCGCAGCACCATGTGGTGGTTGTCAGCGACAGACTGTGGCGGCGAAGGTTCCATGCCGACCCTTCGATCATCGGCACATCGGTCACGCTGGACAACGAAGTCTATGCGGTGATCGGCGTGCTGCCGGCGCGATTCCGGTTCCCAACGGCGAACGAGATCGGAGTGCTCTGGGTGGCCGCCGGCGCGGAGCCGCAGGTATTCACACCCAAGGTGTTTTCGGGTCCGGAGCAAAATGAGTTGATGGGCATGTTCAACTATGGCGTCATCGCGCGTCTGAAGGAGGGCGTCACGAGCGAGCAAGCGCTGGCGGAGCTGAACGGGATTGCGCCGCAGCTTGAGAAGATGGCGGGCGAGAACGTGGGCCTGCGTGCCGCGGTTAAGCCGCTGAAAGAGGCGATCGTGGAAAGGTCCGAGCGCGGCCTGTCGATCCTGTTGGGCGCGATCGGCTCGGTGCTGCTCATCGCCTGCCTGAACCTCGCGATCCTCAATCTTGTGCGGGCGGAACGCCGCAGCCTCGACTCGGCAGTCCGAATCGCACTGGGAGCAAGCCGCGCGCAACTGCTCCGCCAGGCTCTGGTCGAAGCACTGCTTTTGGCAGCTTTGGGCACGCTCTTTGGAGTGGCGATCGCCGCAATGGGATTGGACACCCTGATCGCCCTCTCGCCGGCGGATACACCCCGGCTGGATGAGGCCCGCATCGATGGGCGCGTCCTGCTCTTCGCCCTGGCCTTGACCGTGACCACGTCGCTGCTGTTTGGTGTGTTGCCTGCGTGGCGCATGGCGCAAAGCCGGGGGGAGCATGTGCTTACGACAGGCAGACGCACCACTGCCACGATCCGTGCAGTTCATCTGCGCAACATATTTGTCGCCACCCAGGTGTCCCTCGGGGTTATGCTCCTGATTGCGGCGGGACTTCTGTTGGGCAGCTTCTCGCGAGTGATCCAGGCGGATAAGGGTTTCCACGCTCCGACGGTGCTCGCCAGCGAAATCACGCTGCCCGCCGGCAGGTACGGCAAGGTGGAGCAAGTCTATCAGTTCTATCAGCGGCTGCTCGAATCCCTGTCCGCTTCGCCCGGAATCCATTCAGCGGCGATTGTCAGCGCGCTGCCGCTCCAAGGCGAAACCTGTGTCGACGGTGCATTTCTGCCCGGGGATTCCCGTCCGCCTCTTGAGCGTCCCATGGCCAACGTGCGGTTCATCAGCAGCGATTATTTCCGCACGATGGGCATCTCGCTCCTGTCCGGCCGCACGTTCAACGAGAACCGACCGGACCCATCGGGTCGCAGTCATCTCCGAGCGAGTCGCACAGACTCTCTGGCCGGGACAGGACCCGCTGGGACGGAGCTTTGCGCGAAGTGAAAAGGAGATCTTCGAAGTGATCGGCGTCGTGGGGGATGTGCGCGCGAACGTGGACAAACAACTCGTGACTATGGTCTACCGCCCCTATTGGGAGGGGGCATCGGCCTTCAATGTGCTTTCCATGGTCGTCGTGGCCCGGCCCATGAGCGATGGCTTATCGATTACCGGCTCCGTTCGTGAGGCCGTTCACAGCGTAGACCCCGATGTGCCGATCGCGAGGATGCGCACCGTGAGCGAGTTGCTGGCGGAATCCGTGTCACCGCGACGGTTCCAGACGCTCCTGGCTTCCACATTTGCCGGGTGCGCCCTTGTGCTTTCCGGCCTGGGCATTTACGGGGTCGTATCCTGCTCCGTAACGCGGCGGACGAGAGAGATCGGCATTCGCGCGGCGTTCGGAGCGCTGCCCCGGCACCTCTACGGCATGGTTCTGCGGCAGGGGATGACGCCGGTCGCGGCCGGCCTGTTCATGGGGGTTGCAGGCGCACTAGCGATAGGCCGGTTCCTGCGGAGTCTCCTTTACGAGATCAGCCCGCATGACCCATGGATTATCGCGGCCGCGGCGGCAACCACATTCCTCGTGGCAATAGTAGCCAGCTATCTTCCCGCGCACCGGGCTGCAAGGATCGATCCTATGACGGCGCTGAGATATGAATAGGTGACATTATGAAAGACTGTACGACAGTCCAAGACTTTGAGACATGGGCCGCCTTGCTGCTCCTGACGCTCGGCATCATGGGTTGCTCGCAATCGCAGAGGGCGCGCGAGCCCGATCTGAAAGCGATGGCAGAGAAGTTGAACCGGATTGAGACCGTCCGGCTCGAGGAGCAGTCGCAGTCCGCGCCGGTCACCATCAAGGAGGCTACTGAGCAATTGGCGAAGGACGTGACCGAGCCCAACCAGACACGGCCGACCGTGGAACTGACATTGGAGGAGGTCCGCGCGGCGGCGCTGGCCAATAACCTGGACCTGAAGGTCGAGCTGATGGACCCGGCGATTGCCCAGCAGACTGTGGATATCGAACGCGCGAAGTTCGAGGCGGTCTTCCTCGGCTCGGCACGGTACAGCGAGGCCGACCTTACGCCCGGCGGCGATCGATCCTACAACCGGGAATACGAAGCCGCCATCGCGAAGCCCCTGCCCACGGGGACACTGATCACAGCGCGCGTGCCGTTTGGCAAGGATGATTCCGGTGTGTCCGAGGCCGCCGTCAGCGTCTCGGTCATCCAGTCGCTGCTGCGGGGGGCGGGAACGCGGGTGAATACCCAGTCCATTCGAATCGCCACGTACGCGAAGGGAATCGTGGACGCCGGCACGAAGCTGGCCGCGATAGACATTCTGGCCAATGTCGATGGCGCCTACTGGCAACTCTACGCGGCGCGCAAGGAGCTGGACGTCCGGCGCGAGCAATACAAGTTGGCCCAGGACCAACTGCGCCACGCCCGCAACAAGGTGGCGGCGGGCTCGGCGCCGAAGTTCGAGATCGTGCGGGCGGAAGCCGGCTTGTCGGGCCGCATGGAGGATGTGATCTCGGCCGAGACGGCCGTCCGCGACCGCGAGCGGGACCTCAGGCGAATCATGAACCGCAAGGACATGCCCCTGAATTCCGAGGCGGGGATTATCCCGTTGACGGACCCCGATCCCAGGGGCCTGGACCTGAACGCGGAGACGTTGACGGCGGAAGCCCTCAACAACCGGATGGAGATGATCCAATTGGAGCTGCGTCTGGCCATCAATGACCTTGACGTGGAACTGGCCAGGAACGACACGCTGCCCCGGTTGGACCTCGATTATACGTACGCCGCAGCGGGACAGGCAGGCACGACCCGCCGCGCCTTTGACAATGTTTTCGACAGACCCGCCGAGGACCATTCGGTTGGCGTGTCGGCGGTCGTGCCGCTGGGCAACCGTGCGGCCCAGGCTCGACTGCGGCAGGTCCGGCTTGCGCGAGTCAGGAATCAGGTGGATCGGGAGAGAATCGAGCAACTGGTGCGGCAGGACGTCTATGAGAGCGTCGACGGGCTGGAGCAGAACTGGCGGCGCATCCTGGCCGCCGAGCAAGGGGCAGTCACAGCCTATCGCGACTATCAGGTCGAGCAACAGCAATTCCAGCTCGGTTTTCGCACGAGCACCGATGTGCTGTTCGCCGCCTCGCGACTTGCCGATGCCCAGTTGCGACGGATTCGCGCGTTCGTCGAGTACGAAGTCGCCCAAGTGCAGGTGGCTCTCGCCACCGGCACCCTGCTCGGCCGCGGCAATGTCCAACTGCAGCCCGCGCCCGCCGGAGACAGTTGACCCCCGTCAATGACACACCCTGCCGCCACCCGTTGCGGATAGCTCAGTATCAAGGCTGGTACGTGTAGCCCAATTCGCCCCACGCCGCTTTCTGGATCAGCATCAAATCGGGATTCCCCTGCTGCTGAATCTGGAGATTGTCCCCCAGGCGGTCCCAATCCCACTTCTCCATCAGCTCGATGGTGCGCTGGTCCTTCCAGGCCCACCACTCGGAGTGCCCGTCGGCCATCGCCAGGGTCGTGCCGGCGCCGTGCCGAGCGGGAACCGGATTCCACCACGAAGGCCGGCTCCAGCAAACCGCCCACGCCGCATCCCAGTCCTCGCCGAAATCATCGATAAAGACGAACCGCATGGCCGGCTGCTTGATTTTGTACATGTTCCTGAGCAAGGGGCCGCCATCAAAGCTGCGACCGTCGGCACGCCTGGCGCCGTTCATCGCATGGGTACAACTGTACGTTCGCATCTCATGCTTCTTCGCTACCGGACAGCGGTACACCTTGAGATCCGGGACGTACTTGAAGAGTTGCCCGCGCCGGATCGCTTCCAACTGGGTCTCTCGCGGTGCTTCCACGGGCTTGTTGGCGCCAAGGTTGAGGATCCAGCCGGTCGTATCGTTCGCATCGCCCTTCGGCATATTGCCGGCGTGCTCCTCGCAATATATCATCCACCCCAAGGCGAGGGTCTTCGTGTTGTTCATGCAGACCATCCGTTTGCCCTGTTCCCTGGCCCGGGTCAGGGACGGCATGAGAATGGCCATGAGGATGGCGATGATGGCGATGACCACCAACAGCTCGATGAGCGTGAAACCGCGCCACAGCTTGCTTGTTCTGTCCATACGAGCTCCGTCCTCCCATTGAATTCCCATCATTATACCTCGGATGATCCGCAGCGGGGAGCGAACATACCCTTGTTTTGCGACATTCCTATCGTTTTCCGGACCGCCGGCGGTATTCAGCCGGTGAACAGTCTTCGTGGTTCAGGAAAGTAACCCGCATCCGTTCCTGGCAGGTGAATCCGGCCAGGTAGGCCACGGTTTTGACGGGCAGGTCCGTCTCACTCAGCAGGCGCTTTGCCCGATTGACCCGGCACAGGTTGATCTCATCCCGCATGGAGTGGTTCCGTTCCAGGGCGAACCGCCGCTCCAACGTCCGCCGGGTCACCGCCAGGTTGCTGACAAGTTGCTCCACAGACAACGGACGATGGCTATGGGTCCAGATCAGGTCGAGGACCTGGGCAACCAAGGGGTCCTCAGCCATGTGGACCTGCTGCGCACGCGAGGGTTTCAAGCCTGCCCCTGCATCAGTCTGCTCGATCACCTCGGCAAGCAGATCCATGGAACGAAGGGACAATGCGATAGAGTTCTGGGTGGGCTTGCCGTGAATGCGATCGAGCAAGCGGTCGAACTGATGCATGAGTTGCAGCGGGTCGGGCAGTGCATGGACGGCCCGGCCGGGCGACACCAGTCGTTGATCTGCCAGCCGATGAGCCATCTCGCCATTCAGGGATATCCACCGCTCCACCCAGCCGGTGGCCGGATCAGGACGATATCGATGCCAGACGCCGGGGAACAGGAGAATCACCGTATTGGGATCGATGGTCCTTTCGCCCGTGGGCTCGGACTCGAACACCCCCCGACCCTCCGTGACGAAAATGATCTGAAATTCGGGCAACGTGCGCCCCCGTTGCCAGTCGAACTGATACAAGGAAGGGTGACCTACCGGCGGGTAGGTTTGCTCGGCAGGAATCCGGCCCCGGCCGGCGCCGGTGACATAAATGCCCCAGTGCATCGCATCGTCACTGACCGGCAGGTAATGGTAGAACTCGTACAGCTCGCACATGGCCGCTCCTGTCGCAGTACGGGCGAATCATTATTCGCCCCTACATGGCACGGTGCACGGACTCGTTTCTTGTCAGCCTGTCGCAAAGCAAGTGCTGTCACCTATTGTAGCGTCGAGGCAAATAGTCTACAATAGAGCGACAGACAGATTCCGCAGCACGGGTAAAGGAGGACGGCTGAAGCAGCCATGAGTCAAATATCGAATTCCGAGTTTCGAATCTCGCATCTGCCGCCGATTGTGCATTCCGTAGGGGCGGGTTTCAAACCCGCCCGTACATCCGGCCGTCACGGCTGCGTCGGCCTGTTCCTGGCGCTGGCAGTCCAACTCTATCTGCCCGGCGTGCTCAGTGCGGACAGCGTGGTTGTGATCAACGAGATCATGTACCACCCGCGAGCCGGCGAGCCGGAATGGATCGAGCTTCACAACCAGATGGGGACCCGTGTGGACGTATCCGGCTGGTCACTCACCGGAGCCGTCGAGTACGTGTTCCCCGAAGGGACAATTCTTGCCGCCAATTCCTACGCGGTTGTCGCCTCGTCCATCGAGGGCAACCTGCAGGGAATCCCGGGACTGGTCCTGGAACCATTCCAAGGGCAGCTCTCCAACGGAGGCGAAGAAATCCGCCTGGAGAATAACAGCGGGCGTCTAATGAACCGGGTCCGCTACGATGACGATGGCGATTGGCCCCTCGCGCCGGATGGCGGCGGCGTCAGCCTGGCCAAAATCGATCCGGAGCGCGAGAGCGAGACAGCGTCCCACTGGACCTGGAGCGATGAGCCCAATGGCACGCCCGGGGCCACGAACTTCGCAGACGCCGCACCGCCGCTGCGGCCGTTGCGCTTCAACGAAGTCTGTCCCGACGGCCAGTCCCCCTTCTTTCTGGAGATCGTCAACGCCGGAACTGAAGCGGTCGCGATGGCGGATGCCTGGATTGAGGTGCAAGGCTCGCGCGATTCCGTATACACCTTCGAAGATAGCAATCTGGCCCCCGGCGGGTATGTTGTGGTTACGTCAAGCGATCTGGGATTCGTGCCGACACGGGGAGACCGGCTTTTCCTGGGCTCGGGCGATGGACGCATATCCGACGCGGTACCGGTCTCCGGCGTGGTGACCGGCCGGCATCCCGCCGGGACAGGTCCATGGGTCTCTCCAGCACTGGCTACCCCGGGGCAGCCCAATCAAGTCGAGCTGTGTGTGGATATCGTGATCAATGAGATCATGTACCATCCCCTGCGGGCGCCTCAGTCCGACACGGTCCAAGCCTTGTTCCTGGTGGACGAGAAGGCCGCGATAAAGGTCCTGGTCCCCCAGGATGACAGCCTGGGACGACGCTGGACCGGCGGCTCCGAGCCGTTTGACGACCGCGCCTGGATTCAGGGCATGGGCACCGGCGTCGGCTACGAGAACCACTTCAGGATATGAGCCCTACATCAATACGGATGTCCAGGCCGCGATGCTGAGACTCGCCAATGCCGTGTATATCCGCATCCCCTTCGAGGTCACGGATCCCGCCCGGCTGACGACATTGACGCTGAAGATGCGGTACGACGACGGCTTTCTGGCCTTTCTCAACGGCACGCTCATTGCCGGCGCCAACCTGTCCGCCTCGCCGGCCTGGAACGACCCGGCCACCGCGGGCCATGATGATATGGACGCGATAGTCTACCAGAGCTTCAACGTGTCGGCTCACTTATCCCGTCTGAAGCCCGGCACTAACATCCTGGCCATCGAGGGACACAACGCCGGCAGCACCAGCTCCGACCTGCTGTTTCAGACCACACTGGAAGCCACGGGGGCACAGGCCGCATCGACCACCGGCACAGACGACGAGTCCAAAACGTGGGTCGAGCTTTACAACAAAGGGACGCAGGCGGTGGAGCTTTCCGGCTGGAGGTTCGACAAGGGAATCTCCTATGTATTTCCTCAAAGGACCTCCCTGCCGGCGGGCGGGTACCTGATCGTGGCCAAGGACCGGGCGTACCTCGCCGGGCTGTTTCCGGATGTCCCGATTCTCGGCGATTTCGAGGGCCGACTGTCCAACGATGGAGAGGAACTGAAGCTCCTGGACGCGAGGGGCAATCCGGTCGATCAGGTGCGCTACTATGACGGGGGGACCTGGCCGGCAGCGGCGGACGGCGGCGGCAGCAGCCTGGAATTGCGCGATCCGCGTGCAGACAATGACTGCGCCTCGGCCTGGGGCCCCAGCGACGAATCGGCCCGCTCGACCTGGCAGTCGTTCTCCTATCGCGGCGTCGTGCAGGCCAGTTCGATCGGCAACGACAACATCTATCATGAATTCGTCATGGGGCTTCTGGATGAAGGTGAAATCCTCATAGACGACATCCACGTCATCGAAAATCCCGCGGGACAGCCCCAAGAGTTGCTGCAAAACAGCGACTTCTCGCGCGGGCTGGACCGCTGGAGGATCATCGGCAGCCATCGCCTCAGCGACATCCAGGCCGACCCGAACGATCCGGGCAATCCGGTCCTGCATCTGGTCGCCACCGGGCCTACCGAGCACATGCACAACCACGCGGAGACCACCTTCGTCGGCAACGCACAGGTCAGCAACGGCCGGGAGGTCGAGGTCCGCTTCCGTGCGAAGTGGATCACAGGCTCTCCCCTGCTGCACACACGGCTGTTCTTTAACCGGCTGGCCCGGACGACGGTCCTTCCCGTGCCGGACAAATCAGGCACCCCCGGACGCCGCAACTCATGCTATCAGGCGAACATCGGACCGACGCTGACAGAGCTTCAGCACAGCCGCGCAGTGCCTTTGTCAAATGAGCCGGTGATGGTGTCGGTCAAAGCCGGCGATCCCGATGGCATCGCTGGGGTCATCTTGTGGTACCGGCCGGACAATGGACAGTGGCTATTCACCAATATGGTGGAGGCGCAAGACGTTGCGTCTTTACGGGCGGGTTTGAAACCCGCCCCTACATTTGTCGGTGTCGTCCCCGGATACCCGCGCCATACTCTGGCTCAGTTCTACGTGGAAGCCGTGGACGAACGAGGCGCCCGCGCCTTCTGCCCTGCCGCCGGAAAAGCGTCGTTTGCCCAGTACCGCGTCTTGGACGCCGATTCCACCGGTTGGACCCGGCCGCCATGGGGCCAAGTCACAGGTCCATTTGCGCCGAGAACCACGGGGGTGTTCAACTATCGCATTGTCATGCGCGATGAGCAGACCAATTTCCTGTTCGAGCCCACCAACCTGATGAGCAACGAGCACATCGGGGCCACGTTGATCGTGAACGAGCAGGACGTGTACTACGACGTCGGGGTGCGACTCAAAGGCAGCGAGCACGGCCGGCCCAAGGACGCGCGCATCGGCTTCCAGATCGAATTCAGCCCGGAGAAACTGTTCCGGGGCGTGCATCAGAGCGTCGGCTTCGACCGGTCCGACGGCCAGGAGACGGGCCAGCGGGAGATGTTCTTCCACACGGCCATGAACCGCTTCGGCGGGTTCTCCAAGTACCACGACCTCGGCTACCTGATCGCCCCGAGGGAGCAGTATTGCAGCGGCGCCGAAGTCCAATTGGCCCGCTACGGCCCGGTCTATTGCAAGGAAGCCTATGGCGATGACGGCGGCAGCGGCACGGTCTTCGAATACGAGTTGGTGTACACCCTGGCCCAGACCGTCGGCAACGATCCTGAGGGGCTCAAGATTCCCCAGGAAGGCGGCGGCGTGTATGGGCGGAATGTCACCGACTACCTCGGGACCGACAAGGAGAAATACCGCTGGCACTTCCTGATCAAGAACAATCGGGACATGGACGACTATGGTCCCGTGATCGATCTGACGCGAACGCTCAGTCTCAGCTCCAGTGCATTTGCCGAGGCCGTCCCAGAGATGATCGACGTGGATCAGTGGCTCTGCGCATTCGCCGTGGGATCAACCACCGGCGTCGGCGACAACTGGATCAGCAATTCGCAGCACAACGCCATGTTCTATTTCCGGCCCACCGATAAGAGAGTTCTATACTTCCTGCACGACCTGGACTTTGCGTTCCAGCAGAACAAGGCCTTGGAGAGTAACGACGTGCTGCGCAAGCTCCTCCAGACGCCCACCTGGGCCCACGCTTTCTACGGACACGTGTACCAGTTCCTGCAGGTCAGCTTCAACCGGACGTACCTGTCCACGTGGGCGTCGCACTACGGGCAGTTGCTGCCGGAACAGGGGTGGTCCGGCTGGCTGGATTACATCGACGGCCGCAGTCAGAATGCGATGAGCCAGATCATGGCCAAGGCCGGCCCGCCCATTCCATTTGCCGTCACCACGCCCGCCGACAGGGTCCTGCCGTCGCTTTCCACGCCGGTCCGGGGGCGGGGGTGGATCGATGTACAGGAGGTCCGCATCGTGGAAACAAGTCAGACGCTGGCTCTGGACTGGTCCAATCTGACGTCCTGGGAGACCCGGCTTCCAGCCGACCTTGCCCCGGGCCCGTATACGCTGGGAGCATATGATGGCCGGGGCGAGCTGCTGGCGACCGTCGCCATTACGCTGACGTCCGGGCAGTGACACGGGGGGAGAGAATGTCGCAAAACAAGGGCGCTTCCTGCTGGAGTTGTGGCGGGAAATGGCCTATAGTGTTAAGAATGTGTGAGTGTACGTGCGGAGAGGCCGTACGGGTGGAGGCATGAGGAAGGGCTTTGGAGAATTGTTCATGCTTGGTACATCGTGACAAGCGTGTGGAATCCCCTGTGTGTGTTGCCTTCGGAGGATCAAACCATGTGGAAACGAATCAGCATCTCCTTGTGTTGCCTGCTGACGGCGGGCTTGACGGCGCAGGCCGCAACATTCACCATCGTCGATCTGCCCGCGACGGGCACAGATGCCGCCATCGGCATCAACGGCAATAAGACGTACACCCACGCCTTTGACTTTGGCAGCCGTGCGCCTGTCACGATCAACGGTGTTGTTTTTGAGCGGGGGCCGACGGCCAACCTGACCGCCGCTTATACCCGCACCAGCCGCCAAGGGTATGGCTACACAATCGCCGACACGCGGGCCACTATGAACATTCAAGCAACCCACGCGGGCAACGACCCGTCCGCCCAGGTGGATGGAAATTCCAAAGAGTTGTTGTGGGACATGATCTATCACGGTGCGTCGGTCATAAACCAGGGCATCAAGCTGACGTTGTCGAACCTCGTCCCCGGGACGGTCTATTCGACGCGATTCTATTATCGCAACTGGTCCCTCACGGGGCCGGACGCGTCGAGAAAACTCGATTTCAAAGCGGATGGAGAGAGCAATGGCACTTTCTCCGATGTGATCAACGTCTGGCTTGACGCCGGCGGGGCTCATTACGTCAATTATACATTTACCGCCGACGATACGGATGTCATGTTCCAGTTCATCACCACCATCGCCAACTACGGCGTGCACATCTATGGCTTTACCAATGAGGTCGTTCGCGAACCCGCGTGTGCCTCACAGCCAAGTCCGGCGACCGGCCAGACCGACGTGCTGCGCGACACGGCTCTTTCGTGGACCTCGGGCCTCTTTGCCGCCACGCACGACGTGTACGTTGGGACGTCACAGGCGGACGTTGCGGCGGCCGGCAGGGCCGATCCCAGAGGCGTGCTGGTCAGCCAGGCTCAGAATGCCAATACGTTCGATCCAGGCCGGCTTGTGTTCGGACAGACCTACTATTGGCGCGTCGATGAGGTCAATGCCGCACCGGACAACACGATCTATGCAGGCAAGATCTGGAGCTTCACGGTCGAGCCTCACTCCTATACCGTCACGAATCTCAAGGTCACCGCTTCGAGTTTCAACGATCCGAACAGCCAGCCTGAAAAGACGATCGACGGCTCCGGCCTGAACGCCACGGGCCAGCACTCGATTAAGCCTGAGGATATGTGGCTCAGCAACGCCGCCGACCCGCAGCCGTGGATCCAGTACGAATTTGACCGAGTCCAAAGCCTGGACCAGATGATAGTCTGGAACTCCAACCAGGCGGCGGAAAGCCTGTTCGGGCTCGGGGCGAAGGACGTCACTATCGAATACTCCACGGACGCCACCACCTGGAAGGTCCTGGGCGACTATGTGATCGGCCAGGCGCCGGGCACGGAGGACTATGCGGGCGACACGCCCGTGGACTTTGGCGGCGCGGTCGCCAAGTACGTCAAATTGACGATCAAAAGCAACTGGGGCGGCGGCCTTATGCCGATGTACAGCCTGAGCGAAGTGCGCTTCTCCTCCGTACCGATGCAGGCACGACAGCCCCTGCCGGCGAATAACGCCACCAATGTGGCCGCCATGGCCACTCTGAGCTGGCGTTACGGGCGGCAGGCGGCAACGCACGAGGTTTATCTCGGCACCGATCCGAACGCCCTGGCCCTGGCAGCCACAGTGACCGACCCGTCCTGTGAGGTCGGAGTGGATCTCGGCAAGAAGTATTATTGGAAAGTGGTCGAAGTCAATGCCGCCGAAGATCCGGCTGTCTGGGAAAGCGATGTCTGGAGCTTCACCGCACAGTCGTATATCACGCTCGATAATTTTGAGAGCTATACGAATGACTCGCCCACTCGGGTCTTTCAGACCTGGATCGACGGCGTAGGCTTCTCACCGGACGAGTTCTTCCCGAAGGGCAACGATGGCAATGGGACCGGCGCGCTGGTCGGTTATGATCCGCTGTCGGGCAACGTCATGGAGACCAAGAGGGTCCACGGTGGCAGCCTGTCGATGCCGTTCTATTACGGCGCGGACGGCAAGGCGACCTCCGAAACGACACGCACGTTCGATGAGCCACAGGATTGGACCAAGCACGCCATCCAGTCGCTGGTTGTGTATTTCACCGGCATGAACGCTAACAAGGGCGCCCAACTATATGTCCGAATCAACAATGGCGCCAAGCTGTCCTTCCAGGGCGCTGCAGATGATCTCCGGCAGCCCATCTGGGTGACATTCGCCGCCGATCTGGCCGCGGCCGGTGTCGACCTGAAGAGCGTTTCGAAGCTGACGGTCGGCGTCGAGGGCGCCGGTGCAACCGGTACGCTGCTCATCGATAACATCCGACTGTACGCCAAACCTGTCGCGTTGATTACGGCGGCTGCCCCGGGTACGACCGGCCTGGTGGCCCATTATCTTCTCGATGGGGACGGCAAGGATGCGACCGGTGCTCATAATGGCACGCTGGTCAATGTACCGACATTCGTGGACGGCAAGTTCGGCCAGGCGCTGAACGTCACCCTCGACCAGCACGTCAACGTGCCCTACGCGGCCGACCTGTCACTCAACACTTTCAGCGTGGCAGTCTGGGTGAACGTCTCCGACATCGCCGGCAACCGCGGAATCATAGGGACCCGTTTCAACGGCGATACCACCTTCGATCTGAAGGTCAGCGCCGCCCTCGTTCACGCCGACATCGGCAATGGGACCGCCTGGTTGAATACGGCTGTCGATATCCCGGTGGCCCTCTCGACAGGCGAGTGGTACCACATTTGCTACGTGTTCGATGACCCCGCCGACACGGTCGAGATGTACCTCAACGGCATGCTGGCCAGGAAGATGACCGTTACCGGCGTGCCGTTGATGATGAAGTCCGGGCAGGACCTGCGGATCGGCGTGGACTATCCCGGCGAGGTCTTCCGCGGCAGCATCGATGATGTCCGCATCTACAACCGCCCATTGACCGGGGCGGAAGTGGCCGGCCTGGCCGACAGAACGGCCCCCGTGTACACACCGTTCTGATCGGTGGTCAGGGAACCGGCAGGATAGAAACGCGCAGTACACGCGCATCTCCGGGGCCTGGACCCGTGCGAACCACGGGTCCAGGCCTCGGCTGCGTGCAGGAACATGACCTATCTGATATCGTGCGTGCATTCATGGAGCATCAGGCAATGTGTATCCTTGCTGTTTTGGAGGGCCGAGGCCATGTGTAAACGATTCTTCATCGTCATCTGTTGTCTGCTGGCGGTGGGCATGACCGCCCAGGCCGGGACATTCACCATCGTTGATCTGCCGGCGAAGGGCACCGACGCCGCCACGGGCATCAGCACCAGTAAGACGTACACCCACGCCTTCGACTTCGGCAGCCGTGCGCCACTACGATCAATGGGGTCGTTTTCGAACGGGGACCGACCGCCAACCTGACCGCCGCGTATACCGGCACCAGCAGCCAAGGGTATGGCTATACGATCTCAGACACGCGGGCCACGACGAACATCTCAGCGACCCACGCGGGCAGCGACCCGTCCACTCAGGCGGATGGAGGTTGCGTAGAATTACTGTGGGACATGGTCTATCACGCCTCCCCGGCTGTGGGCGACGCCATGCGGCTGACACTGTCGAATCTAGTCCCCAGGACGACATATTCCACCCGCTTCTACTATCGCACATGGACGGAGCCTTCGGATGCATCGAGGGTCTTCAACCTCAAAGCGGATGGAGATAGGAACGGCGCATTCGTCGATACGATGAGCTTCTGGGAGGATGCCGGCGGGGCTCACTACCTGGACTACACGTTTACCGCCGACGACACGGACGTCACGTTCCAGTTCACCGTTACCGTCACTAATTACGGCATGCACTTCTACGGCATCACCAATGAGGTCCTTCTCGGACCCGGGTTGGCGTCCCATCCCAGTCCGGCCGACGGCCAGACCGACCTGCTGCGCGATGGCGTCGTCCTTTCGTGGACCCCCGGCCCCTGGGCCGCCAAGCACGACGTGTACCTTGGAACATCGCTGGCGGATGTCACGGCGGCCGGCAGGACCGATCCCAGAGGCGTGCTCGTCAGCCAGGCTCAGGATGCCAATACGTTTGATCCGGGCCGGCTTGCCTTCGGACAGACCTACTATTGGCGCATCGACGAAGTCAATGCGCCGCCGGACAACACAATCTATGCGGGCAGGGTGTGGAGCTTTGCGGTCGAGCCTCGCTCCTATGCCGTCACGGATGTCAAGGTCACGGCCTCGAGTACCTATGACAAGAACAGCCTGCCTCAAAAGACGGTTGATGGCTCCGGCCTGAACCCCGCCGGGCAGCACTCGACCGTGGCCGCGGACATGTGGCTCAGCAGAGCCTCCGACCCGCAGCCGTGGATTCAGTACGAGTTTGACCGGGTCCACAAACTGGACCAGATGGTGGTCTGGAACTCCAACCAGACCTACGAAAGCCTCTTCGGGGTCGGGGCGAAAGACGTCACCATCGAATACTCCACAGACGCCAACACCTGGAAAGCCTTGGGCGACTATGTGATTGGCAGGGCGTCCGGCACGCCGGCGTATGCGGGCGACAAACCCGTGGATTTCGGCGGAGCCATCGCCAAGTATGTCAAGTTGACAATCAAGAGCAACTGGGGCGGCAAGGTCAAGCAGTATAGCCTGAGCGAGGTGCGCTTCTTCTTCGTGCCGGTGCGGGCGCGGCAGCCCCAGCCGGCGAACAACACCTCCAACGTGGCTGCGGCGGCGATGCTGAGCTGGCGCTATGGGCGCGAAGCGGCAACGCACGACGTGTACCTGGGCGTCGATCCGAACAATCTCACCAGGGTCGCCACAGTGACCGAGCCGACCTGCGAGGTCGACGTGGATCTCGGAAAGACCTATTACTGGCAGGTGGTCGAGGCTAATGCCGCCGAAGATCCGGCCGTCTGGGAAAGCGATGTCTGGAGCTTCACCGCAGAACCGTTTATTGCGCTCGATGATTTTGAGAGCTATACGAACGAATCGCCGATGCGGGTCTTCCAGACCTGGATCGACGGCCTGGGGTTCTCGCCGGACGACTTCTTCCCGAAGGGCAACGACGGCAATGGGACCGGCGCGCTGATCGGCTATGACCCGCAGGCAGGCGACATCATGGAGACCAGGAGGATCCACGGCGGCAGCCTGTCCGCGCCGTTCTATTACGGCTACGAGGGCAAGGCGACCTCCGGGACGACACGCACGTTCGACGAGCCGCAGGACTGGACCAAACATGGCATCCAGTCGCTGGCCCTGTATTTCACCGGCATGGCGGACAACAAGGACGCCCAACTGTATGTCCAGGTCAACAACGGCGCCAAGTTGTTCTACGAGGGTGCCGCGGGTGATCTCCGGCAGCCCATGTGGGTGACATTTGCCGTCGACCTGGCCAAGGCCGGCGTCAACCTGAAGAGCGTCTCGAAGCTGACGATCGGCATCGAGGGCGCCGGGGCAGCCGGCACGCTGCTCATCGATGATATCCGGTTGTACCCCAAGCCTGTTGAAATGACTGCGCCGGCTGCTCCGAGTACGGCCGGCCTGGTGGCCCACTATCTTCTCGACGGGGATGGCAAGGATGCGACCGGCAAACACAATGGCACGCTGGTCAACGTGCCGACATTCGTGGACGGCAAGTTCGGTCAGGCGCTGAACGTTACGCTCGACCAGTACATCAACGTGCCCTACGCGGCCGATCTGGCACTCAACACCTTCACCGTAGCGGCCTGGGTGAACGTCTCCGACATCGCCGGCAATCGCGGAATCATAGGAACGCGATTCAACGGTGAATACACGTTCGATCTGAAGGTCAGCGCCACCCTCGTTCACGCCGACATCGGCAACGGAACCGCCTGGTTGAGTACGACCATCGATGTCCCGGCGGCTCTCTCGACGGGTGAGTGGTATCACATCTGCTATGTACTTGATGACCCCGCCGACACGGTCGAGATGTACGTCAATGGCATCCTGGTCAGGACCATGGTGGTCACGGGCACCCCGCTGTTCATGGCCGTCGGAGAGGATCTGCGAATCGGCATCGACTACCCCACCGAGCCCATGCGCGGATCGGTCGATGACGTGCGGATCTATAACCGCCCGCTGACCGGGGCGGAAGTGGCCGGCCTGGCCGACAGAACGGCGCCCGTGTACAAGCCGCTCTGACCGGACGATGGGTGAAGAAACGCAGGTGGACCGCCGGAAAGTGGCCCTGCGGTGACGTTGAGGATCGCTTGCTCCTTTGCCGATCCTCCGAGCAAGGATAAGGATTTCGCGTGGGTTGTCGCCTGATCCGCAGGGGCGAAGAATGTTTCGCCCGTACAGGCGGCAACCCACGCGTGCTTTAAGCCGACGGCGACCAGGTATTCCATGTCCCCGTGCGGCACCGCCAAACTCGTCGGGTTCGTCCCACATGGTTGAGATTTGGGTGGCATAATCCTCAAGAAACCTGCACAGACACTGCTCCCACAAAGCTTGCATTTTCCGGTTGACCTTTCTGTCATGCGGCCGTAGACTTTCCGCCAGACTCATACGTATACGTATATTCTTGCCGGGGTGAAGGGATGGCGTCCGGGCATGACATTGCGATGGGGTTGCGAGCCGCCTACTGGGGGATGCACCGCCGGACACAGGCGCGGCTTGCCAGGGGCGGGGTGACGGCCGATCAATTCGTCCTTCTGGCCCTCCTGGCGGAACAGGATGGGATCACTCAACAGGAACTCGTCCGACGGGCTTCATCCGACGCCAATACGGTTCGCGCCATGCTCGTGCGGATGGAGAGCCGCGGCCTGGTGGCACGCAAGGGACATCCCACCGACCGCCGCGCGCGCAGCGTCACGCTGACGCGTAAGGGACGGCAGGTATATGATAGGCTGTGGGCGGACAGCGAGCCGGTGCGGCAGCGCCTGCTGGCGGCCTTGCGGCCCGACGAAGCAGATACCCTGGTCGAGTTTCTGAACCGTATTTCTGAGACGATGGCGCGGGCTGCGACATCGGCTATCGGCAACGATCTATGAAGCACGACAACTGCTGAAAGGAGAAAGACGATGAATGCTCGAAGAACGATCGTGTCGCTCACAACCGTCACAATCTTAGCGGTATTAGCTTCGGCGTCATCCGCGTCGGCGCAGCCTGCCGCTGAAGCCCCGCGAGCCCGCGGGCCGCAGGGTCCCCGCGTGACCTCGCCCGAAGTTGCCGCGGACCGGCGGGTCACATTCCGCATCCTCGCCCCCAAGGCCGAAACCGTGCGGCTCACCGGCAGCGACATTCCGGGCATCGGCCAGGGCGCGGAAATGAAGAAGGATCCCAACGGCGTCTGGGAAGTGGTACTCGGCCCGATTGACGCCGGGGCGTATCGGTACAACTTCAACGTGGATGGCGTGTCGGTCATCGATCCGCGCAATCCGGCCACCAGCGAATCCAATACCAACACCTGGAGCCTGGTGGCGATTCCAGGATCGGACTTCATGGACACGAAGGATGTTCCCCATGGCGCCGTCGCCGAGGTGACGTACTTCTCGAAGTCCCTGAAGCGTTTTCGCCGCATGCACGTGTACACCCCTCCGGGCTACGAATCCGGCCAGGGCAAATACCCCGTCTTCTACCTGTTGCACGGGGCGTCCGATTGTGACGATGCGTGGACGTCGGTCGGCCGGGCGGGATTCATCCTGGACAACCTGATCGCCGCGGGCAAGGCCAAGCCGATGGTGGTGGTCATGCCGGCCGGCCACACGGGCCCGTTCACGTTCCGCCCGCGCGGCGATTCCGGCCAGCCGCGCGTCGATGAGTTCGCGCAGGATTTCCTCAACGACATCATGCCTTACGCGGAGAGCCATTACCGCGTCCACACCGACCCGCAGAATCGCGCCATCGCGGGCCTGTCCATGGGCGGAGGCCAGACCTTGAATATCGCAATCGCCAACCCGTGCAAGTTCGCCCATATCGGCGTGTACAGCTCCGGCATCTTCGGCATCACCGGCGGCAATCCTGCCGGTCCAAGCTGGGATGAGCAGCACAAGGAAACCCTGGACAACGCCGATCTGAAGAAGGGGATCAAGCTGTTCTGGTTCGCGACAGGCAAGGATGATTTTCTCGTCGGGACCTCCCGGGCCACCGTCGAGCTGTTCAAGAAGCATGGATTTGACGTGGTCTACAAGGAGACGGACGGGGCCCACACGTGGATCAACTGGCGCAACTACTTGAACGAGTTCGCGCCGCAACTGTTCAACAAGTGATTCAAGGCCCCCTGACCAAAGGAGAAACCATGTTGACAATGAGTGTCAAAGCCAGATGCCTGTTGATGATCGTCCTTGGCCTGGTGGCTGCGACTGGTGTTAGAGCGGCCGATGTCACGGGCATGTGGACGGCCGAGCTCGATACACAGATCGGCGTTCAGAAGTATACATACACACTCAAGCAGGATGGGGACAGAGTGACCGGCAAAGCCAACTCGGAAATTTCAGGCGAGAAACGCGAGGTCGAGTTGAGGGAGGGCAAGCTCGACGCAGACACGATCACGTTTGTCGAGGTCTTCGACTTTCAGGGCACGGAACTGCGGATCGCGTACAAGGGCAAGGTTTCCGGAGATGAGATCAAGTTCACCCGCAACGTGGGCGAGTTTGCCACGGAGGCATTCGTGGCCAGGCGCGGCGGTTCATCAGCGGCCCGGCCTGCCGAGGGCGCAGCCGCTCAGCCGCAGCGCAGGGGCGGTCCGGGCTTCGGCCCTCCTGTCCCGCTCGGGCCGGACGACAAAGCCGCGTTCCCCCCTGCTCCCTCCGGCTTCGACACTCGCCGCGAGGGCATCGAGCGAGGCAAGGTGGAAGCGGCCGAATACGACTCAAAGACAGTCGGCATCAAACGCAGGATGATGGTTTACATGCCGCCCGGCTATTCAAAGAATCAGAAGTACCCGGTACTCTACCTGCTCCACGGTATCGGCGGCAACGAGTCGAACTGGACGCGGACGGGCAAGGCCGACATCATCCTGGACAACCTCTACGCCGAAAAGAAGGCAGTCCCGATGCTTGTCGTGATGCCCAACGGCCGGGCCTCGGCCGAGCCGGCCCCCGCCAATCCGCTTGAGGGCAATCCCTTCGAAGCTTATGCGGCCTTCGAGAAGGACTTGCTCAACGATGTGATCCCGTACATCGAATCGCACTACTCCGTGCAGGCCGACCGCGAGCATCGGGCATTGGCGGGCCTGTCGATGGGCGGCGGCCAGTCGTTGAACTTCGGCCTGCGGAACCTGGACAGCTTCGCCTGGGTCGGCGGATTCTCCTCGGCCCCGAACACTCAGCCGGCGCGAGAGCTGATTTCCGAGCCGGCGGTCGTGAAGGAAAAGCTCCGCCTTCTGTGGGTCTCCTGCGGGGACAAGGACGGCCTGATGAACATCAGCAAGCCCTTCCACGAGGCCTTGACGCAGATGGGTGTCCCGCACGTCTGGCACGTCGATTCCGGCGCGCACACCTGGCTGGTCTGGAAGAACGATCTGTACCTCGTCGCTCAGTTGCTGTTCAAGGACAAGAAGAGTTGACCGCGCACATCCATCAGTGAACTGGCGGCGGTATCGTATCTGTGAAGACAGTCTGGTGGTAGGGTGCCAGCGGCAAGAGGAGAGAAACGGAGCTTGCCGATGCCACCCAACACGGTGCCCCAAGACCTGCAGAGACACTGCCGGCGGGTGTGGTCGGAATTCGGTGGCGGCGTGCAGCCGCCGTGTGCGGACTGCGCCTCTTTCGTCCCTTACGGGACTGGCTTTTGTCCTCGGCCTCGGTTCCCCAGCGATGAATCGCTGGGCTATTCTCTATCGCCCTGCGGGCTTGGACAGCACCCGGACCGATCGATCACTATCCCGCAGGTGTTGCAGCTATTCTCTATCGCCCTTCGAGCCTGGACTGCGCTCCAGTCCTCTTGCGTCGGCCCGTCCGCCCCACGGGGGCGATCGACACTAGCCCACCGTTTCAACGGTGGGTACGATAGTCAATCCTATCTCAAAGCCCCGCAGGGGCGAAAGAAGACTGCGCTGCGCTCTTGTGTCGGGCGGATTCCGAACCCGCCACCGAATGCCGGCCGCACCCGGCGCCGGTGCGCAAATCGGGCTTGACGGTCGAGGCCTTCCCACCGAAGATAAGCGCGATGAGTTTGCCGCCGCCCGGCGAGGGGTGCGGGCGAAACGTCGCGTATTGTGAAGCAGGACCAAAGGCAGAAATGGCGACTATCACGGGCTCGGTGAAAGCCATCTCGGTTTCCGAGCACAAAGGTGTGTCCAAGACCAACGTTGCGGGGGCGCAACTGGAGTGCGATCACGGCATCGTCGGGGATGCCCACGCCGGCTCCTGGCACAGGCAAGTCAGCCTTCTGGCCGTCGAATCCATTGAGAAGATGGCGGCGCAGGGCGGCCGCGTCAGGCCCGGCGCTTTTGCAGAGAATATTACGACCGAGGGCATCGACCTGAGCAAGCTGATCGTCGGCAGCAGACTCAGAATCGGCGATGCGGCCGTGCTGGAGATCACCCAACACGGCAAGCAGTGCCACAGCCGATGCGCCATTTACTCTCAGATCGGGGACTGCATCATGCCCCGCGAGGGCATTTTCGCAAAGGTCGTCAATTCCGGCTGGATCGCCACAGGAGATACGATAGAGGTCTGCAACGATTCCGGTGGCGGCGCAAACAGGCAGTGATCGTCGTCCCCCGCTCCCGTCAAGGGCTGTCGTTCGAGCCGGGGGAACCGCCTGTCCGAGCGCTGGGCCGCCAGACGCTTTTATCATTGAGAGCGTTCGGATCCACTGTCCTCGGGTCCTTGACGGTCAGTGAGAAGCCGCGGCCATCAGTGGCGTCAAACCAACCATCATTGAACCTGAAGCTATGGATGATGTTGCCCGCCGCATCCTGCAATTCGATCCGCTCGCCGGCATTGCTCAAGCTGCCTGTATACTGCCCAACCACGGGCAGACCGGAGGAGTATTTGGCCTCGAACGCCGCCGCGTCCTTCACGACGAGGCAGTAGCCGCCTGGAGCCAGTTCATCGTTCCCAAATGTGAAATCCACACCGTTGGTGAATCGAGCCAGATTGAGGTTGATGGCCTGGCTGCCGATGTTGGTCAGCTCGATGTACTCGGTGTTCGGATCGTTGGGATCGCCTGTCTCGGCCGGATGGTACATGATCTCGCTGATTCTCAGGCTCTCCGCCACCGGCCCGACGGCAAAGACCGCCTCGTTCAGTGCGCTCCAGGTGCTGCCGCTGAGAGTCCGGGCCTTGATGTGGGCGCTGGCATCGAGCGTGAACGAACCCTGGTAGCGGATGGCGGTCGGGGATACTCCGCTGGGAGTCCCTCCTGTCGCCCCTTTGCTCCCCGCCAACTCCACGCTGATCAGGAAGTCGGAGCTGGTCGCTCCCGCGTTGAGACCTTGAATCGCCAGGACGTTCCGACCATTCCTGAGTTTGTCGATGTGCGCGGAGATGTCGAACGTCTCGAGGTTGACCGCGTCCCTGTCGTCATGATTGGAGGTTGCCGACGAGTTCCATGCAGGCGCGCCGTTGAACAAGGCCCGCTGGACCTCTACACCGTTGAGCCAGGCAACAAAGCCGTCATCGTAGCGCACCCGCAGGAGAAGCCCCGATATATCCTTATAATCCTGTGCCGAGAGATCGAACGGGATGCGAATATAACAAGTCGCATTTTTCCCGTACATCGAGTTCATCAGGTTGATGCTGAAGTACGCTTCGTAACCGCTGCTTCGTTCGAGCCCGACGCCACCTGAGCCACTGATCCATGTGGAGTCGTCGAAATCGGCGTCACTCCGCCAGGCGTCGCCGATCGAGCCAGTCGGCACGAGCACTTTCTTGGGAGCGTTCTCCGGTACCCACGTAAGCGGCTGCTCGCCGGAAGCCGTCGCGCCCGGTACCCGCGGGTCGCTGCCGTCCAGGGTGTACCAGACTGTCCCCGTGACAGCGCTCAGGGTGACCGCGTCTCCGGCGTCGATGTTGCCTCCCCGTTGCGGCTTGCCGTTCACGAGGAAGTCGGGCGGCGAAACAGATGGATAGAAACCCGCTTGCCGGAGCTGACTCATCACGGTGTCGGTACGGCTGGAGAAATACTGATTCACCAACCGGTCGCGCTCGGCGATCCAGTCCACACGCGTATAAGGCTGATTGGATCTGATGCTGTCGCCCCATCGGGCAGACTCGCCGACGATGGCGCGATCGATCTCAGTCGCACGCGCCATATAGCGTCCAGCCGAGTTGGACGGGGTCAGCGCTCCGTCATTGAAGAGTTGCCGATAGATGTGGTCGGCCAGCAGCACGCGGAAATCCGCGTTAGCATTCAGCCGGCTGAGCAGGTAGTGCGGGTTGGCCTGCCCGACGACTCTCACCCGGTCTTCCGTCGGCGATTCAAGAGTCCACTCTACATCCCACGGCAGGAATACAAAAGGCCCTGCCGGATTGCGGCGGCGCAGCGTGTAGAAGTTGCGGGGCACCTGATTGTTGCACAGGAGCACGGGCGCATCCCGGCTGCCCACGTAGTAAACCATCAGCAGGTAATCGATCATGGAAGGGACATCCACGAGCCGCTGGAATGCCTCGTATGCCTGCGGGCTGCTCAGATCGCCCGCCGCAGCAGTCAGCATCGTGTTCCACGCCGCCAGATCGCCTGCGACTACTTCCATCGAGCCATTGGCGTAGAGGACGTCGTAGTCTTCTTTGTTTCCCCCGAGATGCTCCGCAGCAAAACCGTCGTCGGGCCTTTCGGACAGAATGTAGAGGCCCCAGTAGAGACCGTTGATATAGACGTGAACGGGTCTGCCGCGCGGGTTCAGCCGGCCCAGGTCGCGGACCGTGTCCCGTGAGTAGAGGTCCCGCAGGTAATCCGCATGGCTGGTTCCAATGCCGCCGCACGCCGCGCTGTCGCCGAACCACGAGTAGTTCCAGATGCCGCGAAGGATCAGGCAGTCAAAGCGGTCAATGTCACTGTCCTCAAAGAGCGGATACTCCAACCGGGAGGGACCGTATTCATTCCGGAAGAGAACCCGCAGCGAATGCTTGGCCACGCCGGCTGTTCTGCCGTACTGGCTCCCGTGCACACGCAGGCCTGCGTTCACCTGGAAGTTGTCCCCCTTCATCGGATCGATCCATTCGATCGAGGCCCGCTTCTCCCATTCGATTCCATGGGCCTGGGTGTTGGCGTAGATGCCTTTCTGGGCGCCGAAGAAATCGTCATTGCTCAGGACGACGCTCACGGATGGGATTGTCTTGAGGTCATCCTTGATGGTCGATGCGTAGGCCGGGCTATTAACGACATCGGGGTCCATCTCGTAATCAACCCGGGTCGACCCCCAATTTGACGGAAACCCCGATGGCAACACAGGCTGCCGGATGACGGTGTCGAGGAAGATGTAGGTGGAGGTGACTGTAGCCGTCGGCATCCAGCCGGCCTTAGTGGCCGCCGCGCGGCACGCAGGTCGTTCGGGAGATCTGGATCGGCTCGGTGTACCGTGTCCCTACCGGCACGCGCCCCGCTCCAACAAGGGGATCGACGCCGGTGAGCGTGTAGTAGATGGTGGCGCCCTCGGTTTCTGTCGTCAGCTCCAAAGTGAAAGCCTGGTCGTAGAACCCTCGGGTCTGAGACAATTGCGGCTGGGCGACCGCCCCGGCATAGGTGCTGATGTTCTTGTCGCCCGGGGTGGGCCAGCCCATGGGCCGCAGCTCGCTCGAGCCATCCGGGTAACGGCCGTAGGAGACATCCACAGACTGGGGGCCGAAGGATAGGCTGTCCACCAGCGTGACCCCATCGGAGTTGAACAGACCGAGTTCCTCTCCATCGGCGCTGAGATTGAAGCCCGCGTGGAGGCCCGGGTCCGCAGTATCACCATCGGCCCAAAGCAGGAGGAATCCACCGGGTTGGATGACCGTGAGCTCCGGATGACCCGACGGGAATTGCCATTTGGTCGGCTCGCCCAAGTCATCGGTGACATACATCCCCGCGACATCCACGGGCACTGCGCCCGCATTGTAAATCTCAATCCAGTCGTCGTACTCCTTCTGAGGGTCTTCCAGAACGCTGTTGTTGGCTGCCAGGACCTCGTTGATCCGCAGGGGCGAACCATCATTCGCCCGCACCGCCGGACAAAGACCCGGTCCCCATTGCAGCAGGCACGCCAACAACACCCACAGAATCCGCAGAACTTTTGAACGACCGGATATCCCACATTTCCGAATGGCAGACAAACTCACACCTCCTGGGCGGCAAAAGAACTGCAGGAGCAAACTCCAAATGTGTTCCCGCACTTGTCCATTATAGCAGGAAGCACCATGCCGGGTCAAGACCGCACCCCGCGCAGGGCAGGGCTATCGCATCTAAATGCCAAGGACCTTAAGCAGGTAGTCTCGGTCCCAGCCGGCTCGGAGGCGTTTGGCGGCGATGCCGCCCTTGGCCGTCTTCTCCTGCTTGAGCAGCATCAGGGCGATTCGACGCAATCGCGAGAAGTTCTCGGCGGCGTTGGCCACTCGGACTCGACTGGCGTCCTCATGGAAACTCACGTCCAGCGACCAGTGCAACTGGACCTCCACGGACCAGTGATGGCGAATCAATGTCCCCAGACGCTGGGCACAGTGTCCCGGATGGGAGCTGATGAAGTAGTGTCGCTTTCGTTCGCACTGGCCGTTGACCTGACGCTCTCGCTCGATGGCCGTGAGGCTGCCCAGACCCGGCCAGTCGTGACGCCCTTGCAGCCATCCCACATCGCTGGTAGTCCACACCCGGCGGGTTTCCAGTCGTCCATGGCCTTTTTCCACGGTTTCCCAGAAGTCCTGCTCGCCGGCAAACCCGTGGGCGATGCCGTCCTCCATGTACATCCGGGCATCCTCGTACAGAGTCCCTTGGTTAGCCTTGAGGGCCAGCACATAGTCGCCGCCCTGATCGACGATCTGCTCGGCGATCTCCTTTTGACAACCCATGGCGTCAATCGTGATGGTTGCCTCCTCCACGTCGAGCAGCTTGAGCAACTCCGGGATCGCGGTGATCTCATTGCTCTTGGCATCGACCGCCCGTTGGCCGAAAGCCACGCAGTTCTCGTGGACCCAGGCACTGACCATGTGCAACGGGCCTTTGGCACGGACCCGATCAAAGCTGTTTCGCAGGGTCTTGCCGTCGATGGCGATGTGCTTGCCCCGGCTGCTGCCGGCCAGATCCGCCACAAACGCCTGCATGACCGCTTCAAACGCATCCGGGTCCAGGGCGGCAAAGACCCGACCAAAGGTATCATGCGATGGAATGCCATTGGGCAGGTCCAGAAACGTGCCAAACCATTCCTCGTTGACGTTGCCGAACATCTCTACGTCCGTCCAGTGCTCAGCCCCGCAGATCACGGCACAGACGCCAATGACCAGAATATCCTGTAATTCATGCCGTTTCGTCCGCTCCACGCGAGGATCAGGAACCGCGGCAAAATGATCCCAAATCGACTTGCTCATCAAGAACGTATTCCTCTCTAATCTGAGTGTCTTGCTTCTGAGAAGAATACGAAACCACACCTACAAAGGCTCAATTTAGATGCGATAGCCCTACCGCGCAGGGTGCATGACAGTCTTTGCGGCTTCAGCACAGCAACTATGGTGGCGTCTTCGATGGGGTGCGTTTATCGCGTTCTGGGTACCGATGGGGAGAGTGGAAGGCCCGGCAAGAGGCCGGGCCCTCCCCACCGTATACCACCGGCTGCGGCGCTCAGGTCGCTCGCCAGCGTTGCCCTATCCTCCGAGCCGGCATTGCCAGTGTACCTCCTGTGGTACCGATGGGCAAGCTCCCCATCGGTACCCGCAAAGCGGTAAACGCACCCTCAGAATGGCACCGGCCCGCGACACGTGTGCAAGAACGGTCACGCACCCGCCCGCGAACAAACAAGACTACATCAATCTACAATTAGCGGGGCCCGCTCACGCGGCATGGGAATGTCTTCGCAAAATGGTGAAAGAAAAACGCAAGACTGCATTGTCCCGAGAGGTGGTATGGCCGATAATGCATGATGGCGCAAGTGGGTCGCCAAGGCTTCTTCATAAGGCAGGGACGGGTGTCGTACGGGCGAATCCGTGTTCGCCCCAGCACGGTTGGACGCAGGATCACGCGGTTCAACGAGGTGTTGGAGGTCAGGGCTGGATGATTTCAGGTGGTACAGTAGGGGCGGGTTTGAAACCCGCCCGTACAGCTTTCGGGCGGCAGCTCCGCGCAGACCTGTTGTTCTCTTGGCTCGGGCGCTCGCTGGCAGGAAGGAGGTGATCACGCGACCTTTTATTCCCATGGGACAAATCAGCCTGGACACTGCAGAGCAACACGGAGGGATCCCGGCAACATGTCGGACAGGACAAGTTTTGTTGTGCGAAGGGACGTGATACGAACTTGCAGAAAAGGAGAGATGATATGCGCATGAGATGGATATGTCTGATCTCGGCTTTCGTGCTGTTGGGCACGGCCGCGACCGGGTGGGCGGCCGACCTGGCGCACCGTTGGAGCTTCAACGGCGATCTCACGGATTCCGTGGGAGGGCAGGATGCCGTGATTGTGGACCAGGGGGCAAACAACGCCACCCTGTCCGACACCGCTGTCACCCTGGCCGGCGGCGGCAAGGACGGCTCCGACTACATCGATCTGGCCGATCGGATCCTGAGCGGCCTCGGCGATTCCGCCACGATCGAGATTTGGGCTACGCAAGTCTCCGTGCAGAACTGGTCCCGCATCTTCGATTTCGGCAGCAGCACGACGCACAACGTATTCATGAGTTGGACGCAGGGAACCACTGCCACCGCGGATCGGGTGGAATGGCTCGGTCCGGCCGGCAACAACACATCGGACAACACCAACGCCCCCTATACGCTGGGGACGGAATACCACATCGTCTTTGTGTTTGACGGAGCCACGGTGACCTGGTACACCGCGCCGGCCGGCGATGCCGATCTGGGAGCCGCCCAGGGCACGTTCCAGACGTTGAACCGGCTGTCCACCCTGGACGACACCAACTGCTGGCTGGGACGGTCGCAATGGGGCGACAACACCGCCAATGCCATTTTCAACGAAGTCCGTTTCTGGCAGGGCGCACTGTCTGCGGCGGAACGGGAGAAGCAGCATGACCTTGGGCCCGACGGATACCGCGCCAGCACAGCCGCCGGTCCCATCCCAATGGATGCCGCCACAGACGTGCTGCGCAGCACGAACCTCGATTGGAGGGCGGGTGACACAGCGGCAACGCACGATGTCTATTTCGGCACGTCCCAGGAAAGCGTCAGCAACGCCAGCCGGACCAACGCGCTGGGCGTGCTCGTCAGCCAGGGGCAGGATGCCAATTCGTATGACCCGCCCGCCCGCCTGGATCTGGGACAAACCTACTACTGGCGGATCGATGAGGTCAACGCGGCCCCTGACTACACGATCTTCAAAGGCAACGTCTGGAGCTTCACGGTCGAGCCGTATTCCTATGCGATCACGGGCATCACCGCCGCGGCCTCCAGCGTCCACGCCACGGGAACGGGACCTGAGAAGGCGATCAACGGTTCCGGTTCTCGATGCCAACGACATGCATTCAACCAATTCGCCCGACATGTGGCTCAGCAAGAACAAGGGGCCCGAGCCGGCCTGGATTCAGTTCAATTTCGAGAGGACGTACAAGCTGGACAAGATGCTCGTCTGGAACTCCAACCAGGCCATGGAGGGAACAGTCGGCGTCGGAGCCAAGGACGTCACGGTTGAATACTCCAGTGACGCGCAGAGCTGGACGGCCCTGGGAGACTTCGAGTTCGTTCAGGCCTCCGGAGAGGGCCCTTGCGCGGCCGATACCGTTGTTGATTTCGTCGGCGTGCCCGCCAAGTACGTCAGATTGACGATCAACAGCAACTGGTACGATATGGTGAAGCAATTCGGTCTTAGCGAAGTCCGCTTCCTCTATGTCCCGGTATCCGCCAGAGAGCCCAGCCCCGCGGACGATGCGAACGACGTCCATCCGCAGGTGAATTTGACCTGGCGGGCCGGCCGGGAGGCCGTCACGCACCAGGTGTACCTGGGCGCCGACGTCAACAACCTGGCCCTTGCGACCACCGTTTCCACACCCAGTTATGAAGTCTCGGCCGACTTGGTCAAGACCTACTACTGGCAGGTCGTCGAGGTCAATGAAAGCGCACAGCCGACAACGTGGTCGAGTGATGCGTGGAGTTTCTCAACCGCCCCGTATGTCGCGGTAGACGATTTTGAGAGCTACACCAATGACTCCCCCAAGAGGCTCTTCCAGACCTGGATCGATGGCGCAGGCTTCTCGCCCGATGACTTCTTCCCGAACGGCAGTGCAGGCAACAACAGCGGCTCGCTGGTCGGCTATGATCCTGAGGCCGGCGACATCATGGAAACCGGTTCTCGTCCATGGCGGCACGCAATCGATGCCCCTGTACTATGACAACACTGGGGCTCCCCGGTACTCCGAGAACCGAATGCACGTTCACGCCCCCGCAGGACTGGAGCAAGCACGGCATCACGACGCTGGTGGTGTTCTTCCGGGGCGATATGACCAATACCTCCGCGCCGGTCTATGCCAAGATCAACGGCACGAAGGTGGTTTATAACGGCGGCGCTCCCAGTACGGCGTTTCCCGTCTGGAGGCAGTGGAACATCGATCTGGCTTCCGTGGCCGGCCTGAACCTCAAGAGCATCAAGACGCTCGCCATCGGCGTGGGCGACGGTTCTTCCGGCGGGACCGGGACCCTCTTCATCGATGATATCCTGCTATACGCAGCGCCTCCGCAGATCGTGACTCCCGCCGATCCGGGCAATACCGGCCTGGTGGCGCTGTACGCGATGGAAGGCGATGTGAAGGACACGTCAGGCAAAGGCAACCATGGCACGGCCTCCGGCGACCCGGCGTTCGTCGACGGACAGACCGGCTATGGTAAGGCACTGAGCCTCGATGGGACGAACGATTACGCGGATCTGCCCATCGGCAC
This sequence comes from Sedimentisphaerales bacterium, assembly GCA_963708075.1. Lineage (GTDB taxonomy): Bacteria > Planctomycetota > Phycisphaerae > Sedimentisphaerales > Anaerobacaceae > PLanc-01. The sequence goes on along the minus strand of OY970194.1, from coordinate 5,547,436 downwards.
ACTGTTGAGCACCATGACCAGCGGGACTTTCGCCACCTGGGTGAATTATGCCGACACCGGCGCTGCCTGGCAGCGAATCTTCGACTTCGGCACCGGCCCGCTCATCTACATGTTCCTGACAGCAGAGGACATTGCCACGACCAGCGCGAGGTTTGCCATCAGCACCAACGGCTATGCCGCGGGAGCCGAGTCCTTGGTGCGTGCGCCTGTCGCACTGGGAACCGGTTGGCACCACTTGGCCGTCGTCATCGACTCCGCAAGCATGACCCTGAGACTGTACCAGGATGGTGCGTTCGTTGCCAGCGCGGCAACCAAGACGCTGCCGAAGGATCTGGGCGTCACAACCCAGAATTGGCTGGGTCGATCGCAGTTTACCGCCGATCCGTTCTTCGCCGGTGTTCTGGATGACTTCCGCGTCTACAACCGTGCGTTGTCGGATTCTGAGGTTCGTTACCTCGCGGGAGATCGATAAACCGCGCCGCCGATGCGACGCTGCTTTGGAAATTGAAGTACCAAAATTCGAACTTGGAGGAATCGCTATGTGTAAGAGACTGGTTTGTCTGACGACTATCCTTTTGTTGATCGGTCCGGCGCTGGCCGGTGCGTCCAGCTCGGGACCGGTCGGCTGGTGGAAGCTGGATGAGACGTCCGGCACCGCCGCCGCCGACTCCGTGGGAGGCAATAACGGCGTTCTGACGGGCGACCCGGCGTGGATCGCCGGGCAGATCGGCGGCGGTCTGCAGTTCGACGGCACCGATGACTTCGTGACCCTGCCCATCGGCCCGCTCATCAGCACATTGAGCGATTCAACGTTCACGATCTGGGTCAACTTCTCCAATGCCGGCGGAGCCTGGCAGCGAATCTTCGACTTCGGTTCGGGCTCCGGCAATTCCCCCTATATGTTCCTGTGCCCGCGCAGCGGAACCAACGGCCCGATGCGGTTCGCCATCCGCACCGCCACGGTGGGCGAGCAGATCCTGAACTCCCCCGCGACACTGGCCTCCGGCTGGCACAACGTGGCGGCCTCCCTCGACAGTGCAACCATGACCATGAAGTTGTACGTTGATGGCGAAGTGGTCGCCAGTGGCGCCACCGAGTTGCTGCCAAAGGACATGGGCAACACCACCCAGAACTGGCTGGGCAAGTCCCAGTGGCCGGATGCCCTCTTTATGGGCGCTCTGGATGAGCTTCGAATCTATGACCGTTCACTGACACAGGACGATATCAAGAATGTCATGCAGGGCGGATTGGGTTACGGCGTGGCCAACACGCCCGTCGTGGCCGACAAGGCGACTCTCGTGCTGCCGAACCAGAAGCTGAGCTGGACCGCCGGACCGGTCGCCGAGACGCACGATGTTTACTTTGGGACGGTCCTCGACGACGTCCTGACGGCCGACAGCGCCAACCCCAAGGGCGTGGCGGCGAGCAAGGGCCAGTCAGGAACCTCGTTTGACCCCGGCCGTATGGAGTTCGGCACAACCTACTATTGGCGCGTCGATGAAGTGGGGCCCGCTCCCGACTTCGTGATCTACAAGGGCAACGTCTGGACGTTCACGGTCGAGCCCTTCGCCTACACGCTCGGCAAAGCGGCCATCAAAGCCACCGCGTCCAGCTCGCATTCAGACAAGACGGGACCCGAGAAGACCGTCGATGGCTCCGGCCTCAACGCCACCGATGGACACTCGTCCCTGGACACGGACATGTGGCTCAGCGCCAAGGACGGGCCAAAGCCCGCCTGGATTCAGTATGAATTTGACCAGACCTACTGCCTGAACGAGATGCTGGTCTGGAACGCCAACTCGGCGATGGAGTCCGTCGTCGGTTACGGCGCCATGGATGTCACGGTAGAGTACTCTGTGGACGGCGCCACGTGGACCAGCTTGGGCAACGTGGAATTCGCCCAGGCTCCCGGCGAGGACAACTACGCCGCGAATACGTTCGTGGATTTCAAGGACGCCCCCGTCAAATTCGTCAAGCTGACGATCAACAGCAACTGGGGCGAGGTATTCCCGCAGTTTGGCCTGAGTGAGGTGCGCTTCCTGTACATCCCGGCCAAGGCGACCAACTCGAGCCCGGTTTCCGGAACGCTCAATCTGGAGAGCCCGGTGGCCTTGAGCTGGCGTCCCGGCCGCAACGCCGTGACGCACCAGGTCTATCTGGGAACCGACAAGGACAACCTGCCCCTCGTGGCCACGGTGACTGAGCCCGGCTACTCGGCGACGGTCGATCCGGACAAGACCTACTTCTGGAAGGTGGTCGAAGTCAACGAGGCCGATGCCACACCCGCCTGGGAAAGCAGCGTCCTGAGCTTCGCCACCGTGATACTCCCCAAAGATCCCGGCACGGGCAATCTGAAGCACCAGTACACGTTTGAGGACGGCACGGCCAACGACAGCGTGGGCCAGGCCCACGGCAAGCTGATCGGCGGCGCTGCGGTTGTCGATGGCGCCCTGGTCACTGCGGCCCAGGATCAGTGGATGGAAATGCCCGGCGAGACAATCGCCATGAACACCTACCAGGAGGTGACGGTTGCCGCCTGGTACACCCCGAAGGCCGGCGCCAACACCGGCTACGCGATGCTGAGCTACTTCGGTGACTCGGTCAACGGCCTGGGCGCCAACGGCTACTTCGTGACCACCGCCCGCGGCGATAATATCAGCCGTACCGGCATCTCCGTCGGCAATACCTCCGCCCCCTGGAGCGCCGAGAGCGGCGCCAACGGCAAGGAGTACGACGACGGCAAGCTGCACTTCATGGTCAGCACGATCGATGCCACGAACATCACGCTGTACATCGACGGCGCTTTCATCTCGACGACCAAGTTGTCCGCGACCAACAAGCTCAGTGGCATCAGCCAGACGATGGCCTGCCTGGGCAAGGGCGGTTACAGCAACGATCCGGAGTGGATCGGCTCCATTCATGAGTTCCGCATCTATGACAAGGCGTTGTCCTCTGCCGAGGTCCTGTACCTGTCCAACACGATGCCCAAGGATCCGGGCACAAAGAATCTGAAGCACCAGTATGCCTTTGAGGACGGCACGGCTAATGACAGCGTGGGCCAGGCCCACGGCACGCTGGTCGGCGGCGCCGCGGTTGTCGAGGGCGCCATGGTCACTGCAGTTCAGAACCAATGGATGGAAATGCCCGGCGGGACAATCGCCATGAACACGTACAAAGAGGTGAGTATCGCCGCCTGGTTCACCCCGAAGGCCGGCGCCAACACGGGCTACACCATGCTGGCCTACTTCGGCGACTCCGTCGGCGGTTTTGGCTCGAACGGTTACTTCCTGTGCTCGGCCCGTGGCGATAACGTCAGCCGTACCGGCATCTCCATCGGCAACACGTCCGCCCCCTGGTCCGCAGAGAGCGGCGCCAATGGAAAGGAGTACGATGATGGCCTGCCGCACCTGATGGTCAGCACGATCAACGCCACGAACATCACCTTGTACATCGATGGCGCTCTGATCGCAACGACTCCGCTGTCGGCGGCCAACAAGATCAGCGGCATCAGCCCGAATTTCGCCTACCTGGCCAAGGGCGGTTACACCGGTGATCCCGAGTGGATCGGGGCCGTTCAGGAGTTCCGCATCTACGACAAGGCGTTGTCCTCCGGCGAGGTCCGCTATCTGGCCGGTGAGTGGTAAATCAGTCGCTGGTCATCCGCGATGGTCCACCACGCTGTGATGATCAGAGAGTGCATGTAGCTACACGAGGCCTGGGCCGAATTCTCCTTCCGGCTCAGGCCTCATATTTTAGCCCGAACCCACGAAGTCGGGATAGGTCGCGATTATGTCGCTGCAGGCCGATAGGGTCGGAGCAGGAAGCCGCCCTCCCAACGGAGATTCCACGACCCGGCATCCGCGACCGTGAACAGGTCCTGGCGGTAGTTGCCGCGATTGTGCACCTGGTACAACGCTCCGCCATACTCAATTCTCGATCTGCGAGGCATGACAAGAGACTGCCGCCCATCGATGCTTTTGGCAATGCCTAAATCCAAAGCCTGACCCTTCCTGACCCCCACACAAACATGACAGTCAAGTGTAATTTTATAAAAATCACAACAAATTCTTTGACTACCCCGTTCTGGCTGTTACAATTCAGGCATGGTACGACCCAAGAAATCCGACCGGGATAGGCGCACAAAGCTGTTCCAGCTTCGGCTGCTGGAGGATGAACATAAGGCGTTTACTGAGGCAGCACATTCATTAGGTTTGGACGCCTCGTCGTGGGCAAGGTCGGTGCTGTTGCGTGAGGCCAGGAAGATCAAGGAGCATAAATCAGGGGAGGGGAAAGGATGACGCCGGAGAGCATGACAATGGCACACAAAATATCGCGCGGTCCTACATCACGCACTTTTCGTAAGGGAATCCAATTGCCGAGGAAAAAACCCAAGAAGACGGTGAGAGTCAATGGGGGGAACGCAACGAACGATCTTGTGCATTCCGCCTATCAAGCGTCAAACGACGTGGTATTCCCCATGATACTGGAACTCTATGTTCCAGATGGCTCACAGGTGGCAGATATCACCTACGGCAAAGGAGTTTTCTGGCGACAGGTGAACACCTCGCACTATCGCCTCTCGGCGAGCGACCTAAAGGTGGGCGACCTGCCCAAGCGGTGTCGCGGCGGGATTGATAGTCGGCGTTTGCCCTACGAGAACGAGAGTTTTGATGTGGTTGTGTTTGACCCTCCATACATGCACACGCCCGGAGGTACAGCTCACAACGGCCACCAGAACTACGAAGCATACTACGCCAATAATGCCGAAGAGGACCCGGAAGTCACTCAGCAGGTACGGGAGGATAACAACGGAATCCCGCCCAAGTACCACGAGGCGGTGCTTGATCTTTATTTCCGGTCTGGACGGGAGGCTTGGCGTGTTTTGCGTAAGGGCGGAATCTTCATCGTGAAGTGCCAGGATGAGGTGTGCGCCAACAGGCAGCGGCTCACGCACATAGAGATCACAAACGAGTATGGGAGGTACGGGTTCGTCGTTGAGGATCTATTTGTCGTTGTCCGCGAAAACAAGCCCGGCGTTTCGCGCCTTATGACGCGACAGTATCATGCACGGAAGAACCACTCCTACTTCATGGTCTACCGCAAGGCTGGCAGCAACGGTGTGCAGGCTGGTTTACGAGGGCGAAAGCTCTGACCATTCAAAGAAGAAGTCCCCAAACGGCCGGACGCGTATTGGGGGCGACTCATCATTCAGTTTGGCATAGGCAGTCGGTACATCGAAGTAGTAGATTCGTTTGAGTTTCGCGATGTAGAGTTGGTACACACGCCATTGATCTGGCAAGCATATCTCGACTACCTCCCTCTTGGCCTTGTCAGTTTTGGTTTCCGCAAGAAGTACCGGCGTTCCCATGAATCGCTCGACACCATAAACGCCGTCTAACAAGCGTTGGTGAGCCCATAACATAATAGAGCGTTCCCGGCTAGAGGTCTTGATGGGCATGTGGAACTTGCGCTTGCGCGGGCCGAGGTTAAACACGAAGTCCGTTCGCAGCCTTGTGTCCTCATTGTCTACATTGAGAATCTGAATCGAGTTGCATGGCTCCACCCCCACCCGCCACGTAAAAAAGTACGCAACGAAATACTCAAAGAACGTTCCTGGTGTCTTCTGGTCTCCGCTCTTTAGGAGGTCAACACAGGCACAAAAGGAAACGGCCATGCTGTACAGGACTTTGGTAATCTGCTCCGCAGTGAATGTGCCAAGCGTGCCACGTGCCATAGCAGCGTTGAGTCTTTCCCAATCCCGCTGGCACTCATAGAAAAGGCTTTGATTAATTGCTCGCGACATTCTTCCCTTGCTGCGGAAGGCGAAATACTCCTTGTCTTCGACCTTTGAGGTTAGGGCGATCCTTGATGCATCGCCGAGAATATGCAAACACTCAGCATATATCTCATCCAGGAGTAGGGTGTTCTCCTGCCTGTACAATGCGGTCTTGCACTGTCTTTTCAGCCTGTCGTATTTGCGTAGCAGGTCGTGTCTGGGCATTGGAGTATTATCGGCCCACAGACACAGCAACCTTCACTTATTCGGGACGTGCTTTGCCAAAGGTATAATTCCGTACGGATTCGGAAAAGTTGTGGCGCACTACCGATGTTGTCATCCTGAGGCGAAGCCGAAGGATCTGGCCACCGAAAAGGAGGTCTCTCTCGCTCGCGGCCCAGATCCTTCGCTGCACTCAGAATGACAAGCAGGACGCACGAATTAATCATAATTCGTATGACACGACAAGGAGATGGCGGAATACCCCGCACAATGAGAACCGCATCTGCCGGACCTTTCGTCATTCATTCTGTTTCGAGGAGAGCGCGCCCTGCCGTTTCTTCTTCACCAGGGTCAGGACATGGTATCCCCAGGGGAGAAGATCCACGTACAATCCTCGGGTGTACATCTCATCGCCGCTCCATTCGTACTCCTTTCCGTTGAAGAGGTCGGTCATCTGCCATGTCCTGCCTTTGAGTTCCTCCCATGGCAGCAGGACGTGCCCTTGCGCACCCGAGGCCGAGAGATTCACAACGATCAGGTGATGCTCGCCGGCGCTGCGCCAGCACCAGGCAACGAGGTTCTGGTAACTTGCATTGTCCGGCCAGCCGGTTCGATCACAGAGTTGCCAGCGACCATTCCGCAGCCCCTCCAGGGAAGCGGTTTTCAGCAGCGTACGGTAAAAAGCCTGGAGGTCAGAGTCCACGGGTTCAACCGGACGGCGGCCGAGGAAGACAGGAAGCCTGACCTTTCTTCCTTCGAACTGCCCTTCATGAAAGAGTCTTGCTCCCGGAATCGTGGCCATGGTCACGGCGGCAGCGCGCTCCTTGGGGGGCGAAAACACGGAAAGGGCGCGAGGCTCATCGTGATTCTCTATAAAGCGGACCAGCTTTCCCTGGTAGGCAAGGTCGGCGCGCAGATGGAGCCGCACGCTCTCTGCGCTGTCGTGTTCCAGATGATCGTACAGGCGTTTGTCGTAACTGTAATTGAACCCCTGCTGCTGGAGTTCCCGCTCGCGGTCCCAATAAGCCTCCGCCACAAAAAGGAAATCCCGATGCGCTTTCCGTATGGCGGAAATCACATCCACCCAGTACTCTGTTGCCGGCCGTTGACCCGCACGGCTACCCCAGGTACGCTCGAAGATAGAGTTGATGAGGAGCATCGCCATGTCGCAGCGCACACCATCGCACTGACCGGCGATATCCGAAAGAGTCTCGATCGCCGCCTGGCGGAGTTCCGGCTGAAAGGCATTCAGTTGCAGCAGATCCGACCATGCAGGAAAGCAGGAGCCCCGGCCACAGGCAAACACCTTTCCTGCCGTCTCAATGAATGACGCCGGATCGTTCCTCGCATCCTCAGTGTCCCCCAGAACGAAGTATTCAGGATGATGGATGACCCATGGATGGTCCGGCGCCGCGTGGTTCGGGACGAAATCGAGAATAAGCTTGAGCCCCCGCCTGGCGAGTTCTCTCCGGGCAACGGCCAGACCTTCGGGACCTCCCAGGTGTTCGTCAACCACGTATTGCCGCACACAATAAGGAGACCCCACGTTATCCTCCGACCGATAATCGGAAAGAGCCCGCCGGAAGTCCTCCAAAAGACCCTGGTTCTGATTCGCAATGGCGATGCCCGCAGGGCTTCGTTCCCAAACACCCATGAGCCATATGGCATCAAAGCCGAAGGAGGATAAGAAATCCCATTCCTCAGCCGGCACGGTCGAGAGCGCGACGGACCTGTTGTATTTCCGGCTCAGCTCGTCAAGCCAGACCCAGGTGTTGATTTCATAAATCACGGGATATCTTGGCCACGATCTCATTGTTCCTGCTCATCGCTCTGCGACATTCAGGGGCGAGCCGTTCGTCGCCACCGCCTGCCGGAGGGCTTAGGGGGTCAGGGTGAACACCCCGATCCGACTGAGGTTCACCAATATGATATTGAGGCCGAGAGCCACCTGAATGACACCGAGCACCACCCCCAGGATGTACAGCGGCAGCGTCAGCCACTTCAGGATGGCCCGCGCGTACAGCATGGCGACCAGATCCAGGATCAGGATCACCAGCAGCAACAGGCCGATCGTCAATTTCCCCGCCAGATCCGGACTGAGCGTCACAAAAATGATCACCGCCGCAATGCCGGAGGGCGTGACAATAGTCGGGAAGGCCAGCGGGCTGACCGCCAGACTCAGAGAGAGCGGCGTGTCCTCCGCGTCGGTGCCCACCGGTCCACGGAATTGCTGCATAACCGTATCCAGCGCCGCCAGGAAGAGGATCAGGCCGCCGGTAATGGCCAGCACCGGCACCCGAATGCGGAAGTTGTCCAGAAACTTCTCGCCGATGATGGCGGCGGCCACCAGAGCGCCGGCCGCCAGCAGGACACTCCGGACCGCGAGCTGCCGGCGGAAGCGGGGTTCGGCGCCTCGCGTCAGCTTCACGAATGGCCCGAGGATCTTGATCGGCCCGAGCAGAAGGAAGAAAAATGCCAGCATCTCTCCGGCTGAGATCGCTATCGAGGGAGTTGTCGCCATCGTTCTCTCCCGGAGGGCATTACACTGCCGATTCCTCCTCCTGACCCTGTTACGAGTGCCGTCTTACCTTTGAGTTCCACATTATACTCCATTCGACGCTAGAGAGCTGGAAAGATTCTGTCTTGCTATCCTATTCTTCCGTTTCATCAACTGCCGAGGACGTTAATCGCGCGTGCCGCGACGGTGACGAGCGTCAGGAGCGAGACCGCGCTCTCAAGCATCATCAGCATCTTCGCCCGGGACGTCAGCGGCAGGGCATCGGCGGGGCTAAACGCCATCGCCGTCGAGAACGCGAGGAACAGGTAGTCGACGTACGTCGGCCGCCAGTCGGGCGGCGCCTCCTCGGGAACCCCGGTCTGCGGGAAGAGCCAGTCCGGCTTCGTGCCCGCGTCGTTCGCCCGGGCTTCGGGGCCGCCACGATCGATCCGCCAATACACCAGCGAGAACGCCAGCACGTTGGTGAGCCACGCCCCGATGCTTGACGTGAGCAGTTGACGGCCGCTGAAGTCCGTCGGTCGGTCCAGCATCTCGACTACCAGATACAGCACGGTCGTGAGGGTCACGGCCTCCGCAAGCACGGAGAACACCAGCGTGGTCGTCCGCTCGACGCGCAGCCACCGCGCATCGGCGCCACTCAGCCAGACGCCGACCATCGGCAGGAGCAGGCCGATCCCGATGGCGTAGGGAAACCAGGAGGGGAACAGCCTGGTGCGAGCGGGCAACAACGTGAGCACCAAAAGTACCGCGAGGATCGCGAGTGCGACGGGCCAGCGAGGCTCGTGACGGATGGGTTGGGCCGGTTCTTGCACCAATATTCCCCTTTTTGATTGAATTAGAAAGGCACGGTTCCCGGCACAAGTTCAAGTCAAGTCGTTCAACTCATCTGCTCTTCCGTTCTCGCGATGATCTCGGCCTGCTGGTTCTTGTCTCGCCGGATGGGCACAATGCACTTCAAATTCAGGCACTTTGACTGTCCTATGGACCCTTAGTCAGTACCTGTATATCTATCGCCGGCGGCCTGGCGGCCAGCGGGATTCTCCTGCTTCCGATTTAGTCTTTTGGCTGAACTCGACCTTTCCGTGGAGGTGCAAGGTCTTGCATCCCTGCGGTTTGAGAATCGAGGCCAGCGAAAGGCCGAATCAAAAACGAGGAAAACCCGCGCGCTGCCGGTTCGGCGGCAAGAGATGCCGAGGCCTCAGAGGCGAATCGGAATACCGGAGATCGCCGTAAAGCCATGCAAGAAAAGAAGTTACGTGAATGGGCGATACAGGATTCGGACCTGTGACCTCACGGGTGTGATCCGTGCGCTCTAGCCAACTGAGCTAATCGCCCGAGGTCGGTGTATTAGAACTGATGGCCGTGGGGGCTGTCAAGATTTTCTTGCTTGTCATGTAAATGACCTGCTCGGCGAAGAGGTTGGGGGTGAGGCGGACGGGGTTGCGGCGGGCTCTTACGATGGGGATTCTGTGTTCGATGATCACGCCGAGGCGCTCGCAGAAGTCCTCGAAATCCTTCAGGGACAGGCAGTGGATATTCGGCGAATTGTGCCAGCGGAAGGGCAGTTGCCGGGTCACCGGGGCCTTGCCGCTCCAGAGCAGTTGCAGCGGCAGCGCCAGTGCCCGAAGTTCGGGAAGCTGACGATCACCTTGCGTCCCACGCGAAGCAGCTCCAGAAAGACCCGCTCGGGGTCCTTGATCGTCTGCACGGTCTGCGAGAGGATGACGTAATCGAAGCTCTTATCAGAGTAGCTTTGCAGGCCGCGGTCGATATCGCGCTGGATAATCGCAATCCCCCGGCAGACGCAGTCGAGCACCTGGGGCTCATCCAGCTCCACCCCTTTGCCCCGGATTTTCTTGTCGGCGGTCAGCCTCGCGAGCAGCTCGCCGTCGCCACAGCCGACGTCGAGGACCGTACTGCCCGGCTCGATCAGCGACTCGATCAGCTCGTAATCGACGCGGGTGCGATGGGCCTGCTCGAAGCGCGTCCGCGGCCGCCTCGACCCGCAGCAGTTCGCGATGGAGCCAGTCTTTACGCCCGGCTTGTGCGTCACCTCCAGGAAGCTCGACAGAAACGCGCCAAGCGTCCGGGTTCTCCAGCAGGAACGCGTCGTGGCCGTAGGACGAGGCGATATTGCAGTAGCTCACGTCCTTGCCATTGGCGACGAGGGCATCGACCATGGCCTCGGACTGGACCGGCGTAAAGAGCCAGTCGCTGCTGAAGCTCACAACGAGAAACCGCGCCTTGACGCTGGCGAACGCCTCCTCCAGCGAGCCGTAATCTCGCGGCAGATCGAAATAGTCCGACGCCTTCGTGATATACAGGTAGCTGTTCGCGTCGAACCGCTCGACGAAGGACTGGCCCTGGTGATCCAGGTACGTCTCGACAGCGAACTCCGAGTTGAACTCGTAGCTGTACCTGTCGGCGCTTCGGAGCTGTCGGCCGAACTTCTGCCGCATGCCCTCCTCCGACAGGTAGGTGATATGCCCGATCATCCGGGCGATGGCCAGTCCCTGGGCGGGAACCCCTTTTTCGTGGTACTGCCCGTCGGCGAAATTGGCGTCGGCGAGGATGGCGTTTCTGCCGACGGCGTCGAACGCGATGGATTGCGCCCCGAGGTGCGTGGTCGTGGCGATAGGAATCGCGGCCGCCATCATGTCGGGATAGGCGATTGCCCACTGCAGGACCTGCATGCCGCCAATGGACCCGCCGAGCACGGCCAGCAGGTGCTTGATCCCCAGTGCATCGAGCAGCAGTTTCTGGACGCGCACCATGTCGGCGATAGTGATGATGGGGAAGTCCAAGCCGTAAGGTCTGCCCGTTTCAGGATTTATGCACGACGGTCCGGTCGTGCCCGAACAGCCGCCAAGGAAGTTGGAGCAGATCACGAAGTACTTGTTCGTGTCGATTCCTTTGCCGGGCCCGACCATGCTCTCCCACCACCCCGGCTTCTCGTCGGCCGCGTTATGGTAGCCCGCCACATGGGCGTTGCCGCTCAACGCGTGGCAAATGAGGATAGCGTTATCGCCCGCCTGATTGAGTTGCCCGTAGGTCTCGTAGGCGACATCAATCGGCCCGAGTTTCTTGCCACAGTCCAGCAGGAGCGGATTATCCTGCTCGACAACGCGAATCGTCCGGGTCTCCACCAGCCCCACAGTATTTTCTTCATTTCCAACCATACTCAGCCAGTATAGCTTCGCCAACCGCCCTGTAAAGCCTCCCGCCGCACATCCGCCGGGCCAAACGGCCCAAACCCGACCCACGCCACCCTCGTAGGGGCGAATCACATTCGCCCGCCCTCACCTGTTCGACACGAATTCACACCGATGAACAGGGATTCCGATTCTGTCATTCCTGCGACGTACGTGTTTAGCCTGGATGCGCCCAGTCCTGGGTGGCACGGGCAAACTTGTTTGCCCGTGGGGGTCCCGATTGACCAGACTCGGTCGAATGAGCACCGTCAAACGAGTTTGGCGGTGCCACCCGGCGAACGGTCGGCTTCACGCTAAACACGTACCCTGCAAAAGCAGGAATCCATCTTCTGAGAAATGACAACCGAAAACCGACAACTACTTTCTTCACCACCGAGGCACGGAGATCACGGAGAAGGCACGCGACTCGGGTTGCCCCCGCAATCGTAAATCAAAAATCGTAAATCACAAAGCACAGGCCCCTGATCCCCAACTCCCGATCCCTGCCTCTTCAATCCGCAATCCAAACGCCGTCCCGCCCCTTAGCCGATGATCGGGAGCGAACGAATCCGAATACGATGGCTTTCGAGCACGACTAAACTTCCCTGTTCCAGCGCGGCGCGAAGCGGTGGAAGGTTTCTGACAAGGATTCTTGCCTGTTCGCTCGGCCGGTGAGAGAAGCTGTGGTGGAACAGGATAATGGAAGGCTTGCGTACCCCGGTCCGCGCCGCCAAGAGGCCGAAATCTGTGTCGCTCGTCACGACGATTCGATCCTCCTGCGACGCACGCTCAAAGATGGCGGCATCCGATGCCGCCTGAAGCCCATAGTCAAGGACGTGAACGGCATCATGGCCGTCTCGGCAAAGCGATGCAGCCACCAGCGGCGAGACCGGATTATCCACAAGGAATCTCATGCACTGGTCAAGGGCAAGGCCCGCTCCTTGACAGCCTCAGCGGCGTACCGCAGAGCTTCGCGGATATCCTCCTGCTCCAGGGTGGGATGCGCCTCGAGGATCTCCTCCTCGGTCATGCCCTCAGCGACCATCGCCACGACAGTCGCCACCGGCATGCGCAGGTCCCGAATGCATGGAACCCCGCCCATCTTCTCCGGATCGATTGTAATACGTGTGAACGTCATATACTCCTCAAGAACGACTGCCCGGCTTAACCTGTATCTGAAACGATTATAAGCTCGCCGGCCGGACGCAGCAACCGCCAAATCCTATCCCGCCGCGAGCCCGCCTTGGACTGAGGGCTCTTACTCGACACGGATTTCAAACCGACAACTGGCAACCGGCAACCAACAACCGGCCTCATTCCGCAATCCGAAATCCCAAATCCGCAACCGGGGCCTCCTGCCCAACCATAAATCATAAATCAAAAATCCAACGCCCCCGTTCCTCTTCCGCCGATTACAGCTATCAACCAACAACGAGCAACCAGCAACCGACAACTGTCTTTTTCATTCGAACTGCTCAGATAATTATATGATTAAAGACGCGGCCCCACCTCCCTCCTCGTCCCCAAAGGGAAATCCGGGGACAGCTTACTTATTTTGGTCCTGAATTGAGTATGGCGTCCCCAGATTCGCCTCATGTGTCATGTGGCCAAACCGGATTCAATGGTCAGCCGGATTATCAAACCCGTCATGTACAAGTACGCTTCGGCCTCTTGCTTCGTTATTGTATGCCTTGTCTCGGACGAGTGCCGGTAGTCATGAGCATAGTTGATGTAATTGGCCATCAACGACTTCCATCCGTTTGACAGACCTATTTTGGCCAGTAACTCATCCTTGTTCTTGTCCAGCGTTTTCCTGTTCCCGAGCACACTCCTTGCCAGTCCCTCTACGGCCGAGTAGCAGTTCGTGACAACATCAGCTAAGGAATCTCGCGCTGTGTAATGATGTAAAGCAGCTCGGTAGTCCTTCTCTTCACTCGGGTAGTCCCTTAACCAGGTCAGCGCATCCTCAATAAGAGGTTTGTCTAACTCCTCCGCACCGGCTAAATAGAAGAATCCTTCCTTCCATCGGACTCCGATATCACAGGTGCAACGGGACAGCACCTTTTCAATCTCTTGGGACAACCATTCTTGACTTTCGTACGGACCTTTTTCCGCCAGATGTTGGTACATGGCACATAGCACCACAAGCGTTGCAGTGAAAGTGCCGTCTGTCAGAGTCCTTATCTCGGCGGGTAAAGGCTCATTAGTTGTGAGCATCCTTCTTCTTGGCGGAATGGTATGAGCATTAATACCCAATTCAAAACATACGGCTCTGAACAACTCGGGATAATTGAACTCCCAACTAACTGGTCTCTCCGTATCTATGCGGTGGAAGATGGCCTGATTTACCCTTTCAACGAACCGCTTCCTTTCGTCTTCAAGACCGTCCTCCACACCAAAGATTTCACCGAACCTCTTGCGTATGCTCATGCAATAAACCTTCACACTATGCCGTAGTGCCCCTGCCAAGCTCGACAGTCATACACTTCTTGGCAAGGCTATAAGCGGTCTGCCTAGTCAAGCCGAGTCGTTCCACCCCCAGTCTCAAGTCCTCCGTGGCAACTTTTACTTCTTGCAGGCCGCGAAGCGTGTCGCCTTCGTCTACTACGGTGTACTTGAATGGTGGAACGGTTTCACTTGGCTTGTCCCCATCTTGCACAACAGTCCACACAGTGGGAATCAGGGTTACCAAGACCATAAGCATGATCTCGCGTTTCTTCGCTTTCATTGGTGGTTCTCTCCATCGACGGTCAATAACGGCACACAGATCATCATACCATTATTAGGGGCCAAGTGTCAAGCAACTGCGTCCTAATACAGCCCTGCAACGCAGAAATAGGGGGTCACACCTACACATTTCACATTCTGACACGCAGGAGAATTGAAGATGTCAGATATTTCTTGTGAATTCCGATCCGCCTGCGCGTTCCCCTTCGTGGCCTCCAGTTCTTCGCGGTGAAGAGACCTGGATTCCCGACTCGGCGGGAATGACATGCCTGGCACGAAAGGGAATCGGTGTGCGATGCACACCCTACAAAATCTGCGTCAATCGGCGAAATCTGCGGATGGAAGGCCAGTAGTCGGTAGTCAGTTGTCGGTTGTCAGAAGAACCGGTGGGCGGAGCCCACCATACCGGCTCTCGCCGTTGCCGTGTCGCGGCTCCTTCGCAGCGTTCATCTGGTTCATCCGCGGTTGCGTTTTCTTCGTGGTCTCCGTGTCCTCCGTGGTGAAGATTTGCGGGCGAATGATGATTCGCCCCTACGAGATTCTGCTTTCTTGGCTTTGGCCGTTCCGGCCTTCTTACCTTCTGACCTTCCTCCCTTCTTGCTTTCGCTCTTCGCCCCGTCGTGCTGGGCAAGGAGCTGGGCTCGGCGGTTGGGGGGCCATTCTTCGGGGAAGTTCGGGCGGGCGAACTGGCCGTAGTGCAGGACGGCGGCATAGTCGTACGCGCGGGCCGCATCGACCTCCAGGTCGAAATAGCCGAGCCCGTGATATTTGCCGTTCTGGCGATACCTGGCGAACCACTTGTTGCATCGCTTGTCGTAGAAGACCCCTTTGTATCGGGAGGCCGAGCCGGTCTTCTTACGCGAGTTGCGCTGGTTCTCAGAGCGGTTGCAGAAGCGGAGATTGGACCGGCAGTTGTTGGCCTTGCTGCCGTCGGCGTGGTCTACGAGCATCCCCTTTGGCGGGCGCATGATCTGGCGGTGCATGAGGATCGTCTTGCCCTTCTCGCTGCGCCCGGCGTATCCGCCGCTGTGCAGGTGCCACTTCCATTGGCTGAGCCATTCGTAGTCGGCGGCGTCAACGTAGGCGTAGAAGCCGTCGCCCAGCGGGATCATGCGGACGTCGCCTGCGGGCAAGGCGGGCTTGCGGCGGTAATTCGGGCAGGGGACGCCCGGCACGTCGTGCAACCGGCCCGGCCAGAAAGGATGGTTGGCGCACCTCGGCACGATCGGCTCGCCCAGCCACAGCAGTCGCTTCGTCAGCTCCGGATCACAGACGGAATACACGCAATTGTCACAGCACGGTCCGGCCATGCGTTCTCCCTTCCGGTTCGATGGTCCCGGCACACCGGGGCGTCACAGCGTAGCACGCATGTACAATCATACATGATGGCCGTTTTCTGTCAACTAACATATTTGCATTTTTGCATTGGTGTGCGGCCGGCATTGGGTGGCGGGTTGCGATCCCACCGGACACAAGAGCGCAGTCTTCTTTCGCCCCTGCGGGGCTTTGGAATATAATTGGCTATCGGTACCCACCGTTGAAACGGTGGGCTATTATCGCTCGCCCCTGTGGGGCGAATGGGCCGAGGCAAGAGGACTGGGGCACAGTCCAAGCCCGCAGGGCGATAGAGAATAGCCCAGCGATTTATCGCTGGGGAACCGGGGCCAAGGATAAAAGCCAGTCCCCTAAGGGACGAAAGAGGGACGGTCCGCACACGGCGGCCACACGTCGCCACCGCATGCCGACCGCACCCTTACATTGTGCGTGCGACTACTTCCACCCAGGGGCGCGTGCGGGGACGCACGACTCCTGATCGGGTCAGGGGCAGGCTCTACGTGGAGAGTTCGCGATCATCGCTCGGTCGGGTGTAGGGAAAAGGCTCATTGAGCGAATCGCGCCGATATGGTGGAGTGGAAACCATGATTACCGTGCCGGGTGCCATGCTTATGCTTGCGCAAGCATGTCTTATCGCGATCGCGGAAACGTGTCCACGCAAGCACGAACATGGCACCCGTCTTCCTGACTTAAGAAGGGGTGTGGACCATGAAGCCACTGAGACGGCCGGGGATTTTTGCGGGGGCACTGGTAGGAGCCATGCTGACGGCGGCGCTGATCGCCGTGTTCTATGCCGGCTGGCAGCTCGCCGGGCTGCCGTTTGTCCCGTTTGACGTGTTCGACTGGGTCGCCCGCGTCCTGCCCGGCAGGGTCATCGCCTTCGGCATCGGATCGATGGTGGCGGTCATTCGGGCGCTAAACCTGGGTCCGACGTCCGTTGTCGCCAAGATGGCCGAGCAGGCGATGGGGATCACCGGCCTGTTCGTCACGGGTGTGGTCGCCGGAGCAGTGCTCTTCGCCCTCTTGCGCACTTCGAGGCCGATTCGCCTATCCTTTGGGGCTCATCATGGGCATCGCCGTGGGTGTTCCCGTCATGCTCATCAGCCGCTCCCTCAGCCATACGGCCGAGGTCTCACCGACCATCAGCGCAATCTGGATCCTTGCCGTTTTCATTCTCTGGGGCGTGACCTTCGGCTGGGTTTACCAACAACTCCTTGCAGCCAGCGTTTCCGCGGAGAGCACTTCGGCGGCGCCTCCTTTCGCGGAGCGGGTCAGCCGGCGGCGGTTCCTGATCCGGCTCGGTGGCATGACCGCAGCGATCACAGTGACCGGGGCGGTGGTCGGCGCGCTGTCGCAAAGCCGCCGGAGCAGAGAGGCCACGGCGGCAGGCGGCGAGCGATGGTCCGCCACGCACCCCCTGCCCAACGCCGGCGCCGCCGTCGAGCCTGCGCCGGGGACGCGGGCGGAGTACACGCACCTCGAACAGCACTACCGCATCGACATCAACACAATCCCACCGAGGATCGACGAGCAAGAGTGGCGGCTGAAGGTTGAGGGACTGGTTGAGAAGCCACTGGCATTGACGCTTGACGAGCTGCGGCACTACGAGCCGATGCACCAGTTCATTACCCTGTCGTGTATCTCCAACCCCGTCGGCGGCGACCTGATCGGCACGACCCGCTGGACCGGCGTGAGCCTGCAGCGCCTGCTGGCGGACCTCGGCCTCAAGCCCGAGGCCACGCACCTGAAGATTCGCTCGGCCGATGCGTTCTACGAGGTCGTCCCGCTGGAGATCGCCAGGTCGGATGAGCGGGTGATGCTGGCCTATGCGTGGGACGGCGTGCCGCTGCCGGTCGGGCACGGCTTCCCACTGCGGATCTACATCCCCGACGTGTACGGCATGAAGCAGCCCAAGTGGATCGAGACCATCGAGGCGACGGACCGCTGGGAGCCGGGCTACTGGGTCGTTCGCGGGTGGGACGAGGTCGCCCGGATGAAAGCCACATCCGTCATCGACACGGTCGGGATGAATATGAATATCGTCTATGCGGATCGCGGGACGCCCGTGCCCATCGGCGGGATCGCCCACGCCGGCGCCAGGGGAATCTCGCGGGTCGAGGTGCAGGTCGATGAAGGCCCCTGGCAGCAGGCAGCCCTGCGCACACCACTATCAGAGGTGACCTGGGTGCTCTGGCGCTACGACTGGCCGTTCGAGCCGGGCGAGCACACCTTCACCGTCCGCTGCTACGACGCCGGCTCCACCCCCCAAATCGTCACCCCCGCCCCTCCCGAGCCCACCGGCGCCTCCGGCCTGCACAGTATGAGACAACGATTCTGATACTGCCGCTACGCTAATCTTGTGGGTATCGGGTGGCAGGAGTCTTCGGAGCTTGCCGCTGCCACCCATCGTAATCGCTATTCTCTACATACACTGTCAGAATGGTCGTGGTACTGATGTGAGTCCCGGCTATGAGGCGCAGAACGTCTGCGCAGACAGACTTACTGTCACCGGCACAAAAGACCTGCTCAGCCATAGCGGAAGGTCAGATGATCTCCAGCCGGCGGAGGATGGACTTGGTCCAGCGGGCGCTTCGCAACTGGCAGATGAGCGCCAGCAGCAGGAAGGCCAGCCAGTAGCCGCTGAAGCGGAGGTAGTACATGACTGTGTTGAACAGGCTCTCGTTCTTGCCTGCCATCCAATCGAGCAGCTCGGGCAGGGTGTACAGCACGCCGGGCACGCGCGAGCCGACCACTGTCTGCCACGGGATGACGAGCACGAGCACGATCACGGACAGGAAGAAGGCGCGGGAGATGTGCCGGATGCCGCCCAGCCTGCCGACCAGCGAGACGATCAGGTTGAAGAACATCGCCAGGACGTAGAGCACGACGGCGACGATCAGGATGCCGTTGATAAGCTCAAGGGCGCGTGCCAGATGCCCGGCGTCGAGCCTCCCAAGGAGTTGGGCGGGCAGCTTGGCCACATCGGCAACGCGGCGGGAAGGCTGGTTGGGTTCGGCGGCCGCACCTGCGACGGCGTTCGCATCGGCCGGCGCGGTACTGACCACGGGAGCTGAACCATCTCCACCTGCCGGAACCATCTTCAGATCCACAAGCCAGAAAGCCGCTTGCACCAGCAGCAGACAGACCACCATAATCAGAAAGAACAGATTCTTCCACCCTCGGAAGACACCCACGGCCTCAAGGCAGTCGGTGGTTTCGATCATCGCACCCTGGCTTACCGGTCCCTCGTTCATGTCTGGATCCCCTATTACGGCTGTTTGGTCTATCGGAGATGAGAACGCACCGCATCCCCCGGCGTCATGGCAGCAGGCCGGCGTGAGATCGGGCGGGGGGACACCGCCTCGCTGCGAACGCTGTGCAGGATTATAGGCCCACCCGACCAAAATGCAAGCAAATTCTTGGGCAGGTCGCGATTATGTCGCTACGATCGGGACGCGGTGTTGGGCCCGCAAATGGGGAATTCGCGGCCTTGGGAAGGACACTTCCTACTGGCCGACGCCATCGGGGGAGCCGGTTTCAGCCGTTATTCCCGTGGCAGTGAAGGCACGCCGCAGGTTCGGATGGCTTGGGACAGGCCGCAGGCGACGAGAGTCACCCTCTCTACCTCGTCGTTGTGAAGCGGGTGATCCGTCGTCCGGCACAGGAGCACGAAGCCCAGAGACCGCCCCAGATCGCTGAGCGGGACCGTGACGGCCGAGAGCCCATTGAGCACCTGGCGGTTGCCCTCCAGGCCCATGCCGAACAGATCGTCCATCGTGCACAGGCGATTCGATTTGGAGATGCCCGCCGCCAGGCCCGGCGTCAGGTAGTCCTCCAACCTCACGTCTTCGCAGTCGCCACACGCCGGGTCCACGTCCCAGGGGCGCGTCTCGCCGCCGTCGCCCTGGCGCAGAAAGAACACGACGCGAGCGCCGTGCAGCTCCTCCCGGAGGAGCCGGCCGGCATGAACGACCACAGTCCTGAGGTCCGCGGCGCCCAGCAGGCCCTTGTAGAAACGGGCGGCAAAGCCGATCTGGTTCAGCCGGTGCATGAACTCCCGCTGTGCGCCGATCAGGTCATTGCACAGGATATCCACCTTGTTCGCCTGCCGCTTGCGTTCCCGGTTGAGCTTCTTGACCAGCAGGCGAAGCCGTTTCTGTCGTTCAGTCTGACTCATAGGTCTCCACGTTCACAAGGACCTTATCGTTGCAGGGTATGAAACCCTGGGATAGAGTTCGACAGGGCACCGATGCCGCTTTAACCCCAAATGCCCATCCCGACGACCGGCAGCAGTCGCCCCATAAACAATCTCGTATTACCTATGGGGTCTTTCCGGACCAGTCGCCGGCGTGCTTCGATGGACGCAAATAGGGACTGGCGAACCGAAGGAGTCGATGTTTTCGGACGCTCTTCGTGGACCACTCCCATCGCTATTCATTCGATGCAATGAATGGCAGCCCACCCACCATCGTCAGACTCCATCTGCCGCTGCCACCCGGGAGGGACGAGATACCCGAGATACCCGATTGTAATCGGTGCTACCGGCTTTCGACGGCTTTGGCTCGGGCCATCTGGTCGACGGCGACGGCGGTGATGATGATGGCGCCAATGACGACGAGCTGGATATTGGTGGAGATGCCGAGCAGGGTCAGGCCGTTGCGAAGGAAGCTGATGAGCAGGGTTCCGATAATCGTGCCGATGATGGTGCCCCGGCCGCCGGAGAGGCTGGCGCCTCCGATGACGACGGCGGCGATGATGTCGAGCTCCAGGCTGATGCCCGCGGTCGGCTGGGCGGAAACGGTTCGGCTGGTGGCGATCATGGCGGCGATGCCGACGAACAGGCCGGTGAGAGTGTAGATCGCCAGCAGGTTGCGGTCCACGTTCACGCCGGCGTGATACGCGGCCTGGCGGTTCGAGCCGATCGCGTAGGTGTACCGGCCCAGCGGCGTGTACCGCAGAAGGAAGAACGCGAGCAGAACGATCAGAAGGAAGATCAGCACGTTGACCGGGATGCCGCCCAGGGTGGCCTGGCCGAGGAATTTGTAGGTAGGCACGTCGAACATCATGCCCTTGTTCATCACGTAGGAGATGCCGCGAAAGGCGCTCATCGTGCCGAGCGTGACGATGAAGGGCGGCAGGTTGAGCTTGGTGATCAGGCCGCCGTTGAGCAGGCCGCAGAGAAGCCCCGTGCCGACGCCGGCGAACGTCCCGATCCACATCAGTCCGATGGTGGGGACGATCTCGCCGTGTTTCGTCATGATCAGTCCCGCGACCATACCGCACAGGGCCATCATCGAGCCGACGGACAGGTCGATGCCGCCGGAGATGATGACAGCCGTCATGCCCATCGCGATGATGCCGTTGACGCTGGAGCGGCTCAGGACGTTGAAGAAGTTCTCGGCCGTCGCAAATGTGTTCGGCTTGAGAGCCGCCAGGACGGCAACGAGCAGAATCAACCCTGCAAAGGGCAGCAATTGTCGCGTGAATTTGTTCATTCAGTTTTCCTCCACAGCGGCCAGGTGCATCACTCCCTCAGGCGTCGTCTCCGCGGTCACAAGGTTGCCGACCAGCTTTCCCCGGCGCATCACAAGGATTCGGTCCGCGACGCCGAACAACTCGGGCAACTCGGAGGAGATGAACAGGATCGCCTTGCCCTGCTCGGCGAGTTTGTTGAGCAGGGTATAGACCTCGATCTTGGCCCCGACGTCGATACCCCGCGTGGGCTCGTCGAAGATCATGAATTTCGAGTCGGCCAGAAGCCAGCGGGCGATGAGCAGCTTCTGCTGGTTGCCGCCGGACAGGGAGCTGGCGGGCGCTTGCGGCGAGGACCACTTGACCGCGATGCGCGAGCCCACTTCGGCCGCGATCCGGGTCTCCTGCGCCGGCTTGATGAATGGCTTGAAACCGATCTGGCCGAGGTTCGGCAGCGTGATATTCCAACTGCAGGGCAGCTCCAGGCACAGGCCAGTCCGCTTGCGATCCTCCGTGAGCAAAGCAATGCCGCTGGCGATAGCCTCGGCGGGCGAGTCGATATTCAATTCCCGGCCGTCGAGGACGACCCGGCCGGTCGTCTTCTTGTCCACGCCGAAGATGGCCCGGGCGACCTCGGTCCTGCCGGCGCCCACCAGGCCGGCCATGCCGACGATCTCGCCCCGGCGGACCTCGAACCCGATGTCGCGAATGCCCGCCTCGGAGGACAGGTCCGTGACCTGAACGAGGACCTCGCCGAGGCTGATGCTGCGCTGCGGGAAGAAGTCCGTCAGCTCGCGTCCCACCATGTGGTGCACGATCTTCGGAATGTCCAGGCTCGTCATGGCCTCGGACGTAACGAGTTCCCCGTCGCGCAGGACGCTGACCTCGTCGGCCAGATCGACGATCTCTTCCAGCCGGTGCGAGATGTAGATGATCGAGAGCCCCTCGCTGCGGAGCCGGCGAACGACCTCGAAGAGCCTTTCCGCCTCGCGCTCCGAGAGCGAGGACGTGGGCTCGTCCATGACAATGATCGAGGCGTTGCGGCGCAGGGCCTTGAGAATCTCGACGATCTGGCAGTCACCGGTGGGAAGGTCCTCGACCTTGGCGCCGGCATCGATCTCGAAGTGAAATCGCCCGGCGAGCTCGTTTGCCCTTGCGAGCATCTGTTTGTGACTGATCGTAAACGGCAGGGACCCTTTGGGCTCGGCGCCAAGGTAAATATTCTCGGCCGCCGTCAGATGCTCGGCCAGGTCCAACTCCTGATAGATCATCGAGACACCCGCCTCGATGGCCTGAGCGGGATTCGTGAAGATCGCGGACCGCCCGTGAATCTCGATGGAGCCGGAGTCGGGCTGATACACGCCGGCAAGGATTTTCATGAGTGTGGATTTGCCCGCGCCATTCTCGCCGACCAGCGCGTGCACCGTGCCCTTGCGGACGGCCAGATGGACATCCCGCACCGCCTGCACGGGGCCGAACCGCTTGGAGATACCCGTCATGCGCAGGGCCGTTGGAAGTGTGATTTCTGATTTGTGATTGTTGATGTGTGCGGACCTCCAAAATCAAAAATCAACCATCAAAAATCATACTTCTCACCTGTGCCGGTCATATCTGCGATTCGAGCAACTCCTTGATCCTGGGGTCGCTGAGCCCGTCCTTCGTGATCAGCTCGACGCCCGTATCCACCTCTTTGGGGACCTGCTCGCCCTTGATCTGGCGGACAATCGCCTTGACGCCCTCGTAGCCCATTTTGAAGGGGTTCTGAATGATCAGGCTGTCGAGGTCGCCCTCCTTCAGCCCGTCCACGAGCAGCGGCCAGGCGTCAAACCCGACCATCTTGATCTTCTTCTCGCCCTTCTGGAAGTCCCGCAGGGCCGTCAGCGCGCCGCCGGCCGTCGTGGCGTTGCAGGCGAAGATGCCCGCCACATCATTGTTCCGCGTCAGCATGTCCTGGGTGACGTCGCGGGCCTTGTCCATCGTGGGCGGGTTGGGGAATTGCGTGTCAACGATCTCCATGCCGGGGAATTCCTTTGCCAGCGTCTCGCGGAAGCCCTCGAGGCGCGCGTCCGTGGAGGCGGAGTTGGGCGTCCACGCCACGACGATGATCCGGCCCTTGCCGCCGAGGATTTCGCCGATGCGTTTGGCGGCCAGAACGCCGCCCTTGCGGTTGTCCGTGGCCATATAGGAGAGGTACTTGTCGGTCTCTACGCCGGAATCGACGATTACGCAGGGGATGTTCTTCCCGTAGGTCTTCTCGACGGCCGGGACAAGAGCCTTGCGATTGCTCGGGGCCAGGACGATGCCGGCGACCTTCTGGGCGATCATGTCCTCGACGATCTGAATCTGCCGCTCGCAGTCCGTCTCGATCTCCGGACCGTTCCAGAGAATCTCATACTTCTCCTCTTGCCCCGCCTTCAGCGCCCCCTGCCGGACGCCCTCCCAGTACACCGATGCCGTCTCCTTGGGCACGACCCCGATTCGCCTGGGCGTCTCACCGCCGCCCTTGCGGAGCACTCCCACAGCCACCAGCAAGCCGGCCACAACGACAAACAGAACAATCCACAGCGCATTTTTCATGATCTGCACTCCTAGTCAACTACCATAGGCCCGGCGGACCCAAAATGCCGCCTGCACAACGGCCGTGTCAGGATACCCGTTTTCGTGGCGGACTGCAACGTCTACCCACGCTTGAAGTTACGACAATCCAGGCACCCATCCGACTCAATGGTCTTGATTCCGGCGCTGCCACTCATAGATTGATGGCACCTGGGGTTGCGGCCGGGAGGCGGGCGAGAGCGGAAATGCCTGGTTCTCTTCGGACAAAACCGGCTGTGCCTGGCCTGACACGAAGTGACCGTTGCCTCCATAGAGACTGTTGCCGACCACCTCAACGCCTATGCAATCCGCAGCGGCCAGTTGGATCATCGGCGACTTGCCATCTTTCAATACGAAAACGTTTCCCTTGACGATGTGATCGAAGCTGGTCGCCTTGGCAAAGACGCCGGGGCCGCCGTCGATGGTGAACCGGTTGTGCAGGATCAACCAATTCTCGTTCATGCCGCCCATCCAGACCCCGGCTTTTTGCGAGCGGATATCGCAGTTGTAGACGACGTTCCGGGGTCCATTCGGCCCGTGTGCCGTATCTTCCGGCGGCGAGGCCCACATGCCATAGCCGTACCCGCCGTGACCCTGGACGGATTCCACGACGCATTGCTCGATCAGATTCTCATTCGTCCAGCCGGCGTGCCACTGAGCATCACTCTCATGAAACGTGCTCTTGCGGATGACGCATCCGCTGGCCGCCCACTGAAACAAAGGCGCGTGTCGCATTTGGAAGGTTTCGACGTTTTCCATCAGACAATCCCAGCAGCGATCCCAGCCCGTGTACGCCGTCCCCCCACCGCCTTTGAACCAGGCGTCATCGAAGGTGCAGTCCCGGATCTCGCACCACTTGGCCATCGAGCCGTAGACGGGAAACCGCCCGCATTTCTTCACCGTCACGCCGCGCGCCCAGCAGTTCCACCCGTGGGCGAACAGCACGCCCGTGATCCACAGATTCTCGGTCTGCTCCAGGTAGAGGTCCTCGATTCCGCAGCGTTGGATCGGGACGACCTTCTGCACGTACGAACCGTCGATCACCGGAAACTCAATGCGCAGCGGCTGACTGATGGAGACAGACCCGCCGGCGATGCCTGTAACGACAGCTTCATAGTTGCGGTACATGCCCCACTCGCACGCATTTCGGGTCAGCTTCTTCCATCGGCTCGTCGCCGGGCCATCGATGAAGATGCAATCGCCGGTTTTCAAGTCTCCCGTGCTCTGCAAGTGCAGCTCGGCATCCCCCCGTTTGCCATCGCTTGCGAGCTCCAGCTTCTCGCCAACCGTCCCTTGTCCCGCGAACGTTATGGCCGCCCGCGAGTCGGGGACGAATCGCCTGTCCTTGAACGTACGATCGAGGACGATGGGGATCTCAGCGACTCGCCTGGAGCCGTCCCGGTATTCCGCGATGCCTTTGAGCGTGTGTCGGCCATCGGGCACCTCTTTAGGGATTGCTCTTGCGTACACGGCAAAACTGAAGGTGTTCCCCGAGTGCTGGCCTGAGGCCCAGGCGCCAATCGTGGTGCCGTCAATCATCAGCGTCATCTTCGCAAGGCCCGCGGGCAGGCAGTGCAACTCGATCCGCGTATCCCCGCCTATGCGCGAGTCGGCAGGAGGGCTGAAGAAGGTCACTCCTTCTTTGGGGATCGCATACCGGAAGATCAGGCGAGTCCGTGACGGACCTTTGCCTCTGATGACCACCTTGTCATGCCGAACGGTCACGGGCCGATCCAGGCGGTACGTCCCTTCGCCAATCAGGACAGCGCCACCCGTGCGGCCCGCGCGGTCACAGGCCTCCTGGAGGGCCTTCGAGTCGTCCAGATCGTCATCGGCCACAGCCCCGAAGTCTTCGACGTTCGCCACGACCTCCACTGTCGGGATACCCCCCTGCACGCCGCACCGGGTCCAGTTGGGGTACACGATTCCATCCGGTCCGACAACGTCGGCCGCAGTCAAACGGTCTTTCTCATGGGGCTTGATCTTGTACTGACGCGGCCAAGGGATGGTGCTGTCGGTCTCCTCCGCCAGAGCGCTCCCGGGCCGCAGCGCAAGAGCCACGAGTCCTGCACACAACCACCAACGCACAATTGCCGCACGGTCAGACTCCTGCATGGCCTTGTCCTCCATCAGGGGGGCGCCCCAGTTATCAAAGCTGACTTCGCTGATACCCGATGGGTGGTCACAAGTCCAGCACAAAAAATCCGGCGGTCCGCGCGCGTCTGTGCGAGTTTTAGGGCACTGTGCTGGGTGGCATCGGCAAGCTCCGCCTCTCTCTGCTTGCCGCTGCCACCCGCCGTTATTTGCCGGCGGGCAGTCTGTGACCTATGTCAGTGCCTCCACCGGCTGGAGGGAGTCGATGACGTGCTTGAGCCTGCGCTCGACATCTTTGGCGATGCGCCGCAGATCGAGATTATCGATCATCTGCATGGCGACGGTCGGCCGGATCGCCGCCACGACGGTCTTGCCGTCGCTCTCGTGCACGACCACATTGCAGGGCAGCATCAACCCAATATTCTCTTCCACCATCAGCGCCTTGTGCGCACTGGTGGCGTCGCATGCGCCGAGGATCACGTACTTCGGGAAATCGACGCCGAGCTTCTCCTGTAGTTTCTCCCGGACGTCGATGGCCGTCAGGATGTTGAAGCCTTCCTCTCTCAGCGAGTTTTTCACCGTTTCCAGGGCCGATTCAAAATCCATATCCAGCTCTTTGACGAATCCATACTCGATCATGTTACACCCCTGGGGTTCACGATTATCTATTTATGATTCAATGCACGGAACAGGAGAAACACGGGTCGTAGGCCCGCACGAGCTGTTCGCACAGAAGCCGCAGCGTGGATGACTCCAGGTCCCGGTGCCGGGTGACCAACTCCTTCAGGTCCCTCTCGATGACCCGGAAGTTGTGAGAGGTGGGCGTAACGATGTTGGCCTCCTCGACGACTCCCTGCCTGTCGATCCTGTACCAGTGGTACAGCAGGCCGCGAAGGCGCCTCGGTCATCGCGCCGCCCTCGCCCGCCTCCGGGCTTGCGTAAATCTCCTCGTCCTCGAATGAGGCGGTTCTCAAGGATCTGGATGCACTGCTCGACCCCGTCCACCACCTCAAGGCTCTGCGCCAGGTTGTTATGAAACGGATTATCATCCGGCGGCGAGAAGCCGATCTCCCGCGCGAGCGATTTCGTACCTTCCTGGAGTTTGTCGAATTTGTTGTTCATCCTTGCCAGGGCACCGACCCGGATCGTGGTCTGGTCCCCAATCGTGGATTTCTTGGTGAACGCATACGGGACTTCGGTCTCATGGAAATACTCGCCGTACTGCTCGATCTCGATGGCCAGCCCCTTGTCGGAGACGATCGTGCCACCGTTGATCGCGTACCGCTGCTCGACATTAAGGGCCAGGTGCTCACAATCCGCGTGGAAGTCGGGCATCTTGAAATCGGCGACGTCGTGGACCACCTGCGCGGCGTCCTGCCGGATCGCTTTCAGTTCCTCCAGAACGTCGGCAAAATCCCGTTGCTTCGGGATTGCCGTAAAGCCGCCGGGCAACGCGGTCACCGGGTGCAGCGCCCGGCCGCCGATGATACCGGTCAGCTTGTTCACCACGTCCTTCATCCGCATCAGCCGCAGGAGCCGGTCGCCGAATCGCTCCTGCATACCGACGATTCCGGGAAAGCCGTAATAGTCCGGCATTGCCAGCACGTACAAGTGCACCAGGTGGCTGGCGACGATCTGGCTGAGGCACATGAGCCGCCGCAGCGTCAGTGTCTGCTCGCTGACCTCGATCCCCGTGGCTCTCTCAACGGCCTGGATCGCCGTGATCATGTGGGACACCGGGCAGATCCCGCAGATCCGCGAGACGATGTCCCCGACCTCGTCATACTTGCGGCCGACGAGAAAGCCCTCGAAAAACCGCGGGGGCTCGAAAATCTTCAATTGCAGGAACGTCTCGCCATCGAGCTCCACAGCCAGCGCCGCCTCGCCTTCCACCCTCGCTATGTAATTCACTTCTATTTTTGTGCGACTTCCCACTTTCTCACCTGTCCGGCTTTCCATTCCCTGGTGGGTTCCCCGAATTCCGTAAACTTCCTGTACACGTCCTCAGGCGTGAGTCCCAGCCGCGAGAACCGGTTGGCCAGCGCCCTGGAATTGGCGGAGGCCATGGGCCCCCAACAGCCGTAGCAGGCTCGGTCATGGGAGGGGCACAGGGCGCCGCAGCCGGAGTTGGTCACCGGCCCCATGCAGGGCCAGCCGTACGCGACCAGCACGCAGATGTTGCCCTTGAGCTTGCATTCGACGCAGACGGCCGAGCACAGGAAATCCGGCCGCTTGCCCAGCAGCAGCGAGGTCACGAATTCCGTCAGGTCGCGATCGCCCATCGGGCAGCCCTTGATATAGCCGTCCACGGGGACATATTGGTCGATGGAGTGCGCCCGGACCGAATGCACCTTGGACGTGTCCGCGTAGACTCGATTCTGAACGAGGTATTCCTCCTGTGTGTTCTTGATCGCCGGCACACCGCCGCAGACGGCGCAGGAGCCGATGGGGATCACCCACTTGCTGATGCTCCGGACCTTCCTCAACTGCTCCGCCTGCCAGTCCTCCGTGACCGTCCCTTCGATCAGCGCCACGTCGAAGGGACCGTCCTCCACGCCGCCGGATTGCAGCATCGGGCAATAAATGATCTCGGCGGTCTCGAACGTCTCCAGTACGTACTTCTGAAAGAAGATCAACTGGAACTCACAGCCCGCACAGCAACTGTATTTGAACACCCCGATCCTGGGTTTGCCGTCGCTCATAACTCGATCTTCCGAAAAGATGTCACGCCAACATGTAGGGTGGGTTCTTAACCCACGCGGCAGGAACCCTCGATGGCAAACGCGTGGGTCAAGGACCCACCCTACAGACTGCTCCTAAAGCAGAGTGTCCTGAAACCGGGTGATATCGGCCAGAGGGAAGACCGGGCCGTCCTGGCAGACGTACCTGGCGCCGATCTGGCAATGGCCGCAATGCCCGATGCCGCACTTCATTCTGCGTTCGAGAGAGAGGTAGATATCGTCCGGCCGCTGCCCGTCGAGGATCAGCAAGCCGGCGACGAATTTGATCATGACCTGAGGCCCGCACGTGAACGTGATCGTCTCGGGCAGCGGTACATGCACAGACTTGAACAGCTTCGTCACAAGACCCTCGTGGACCGGCAGATTAAACTCGCCCTGCACCCTCGATCTGGTCGAGGGCAGGCTCTGCTCGGCGGCCAGCAGCACGGTCATCTCCTCGCTCCAACGGGCAAACTCTCGCTCGTACAGCAGATCATCGGATTTCTTCGCCCCGTAGAGCAGATAGACATCGCGAAAGCTGTCCCGGTTCTTCAGCACGTAGTACACGACCGGGCGCAGGGGGGCCATGCCGATCCCGCCGGCCACGATGAGCAGGTTTTTGCCCCGGGCGCCCTTGAGTGGCCAGCCGGTGCCGAACGGGCCGCGGAATGCCAACTGATCGCCCCGCTCAAGCCGCTGCAAGGCGGAGACCACATTTCCCGCCGCACGGATCGTGTGAACGAATGTCCCATCGCCGGCATCCAGGGAGCTGAACGAGAATGGCGCCTCGCCAAATCCCGGGAAGCCGATCATATTGAATTGGCCGGGCTTATAAGCCAGCGGCTCAGAACTGATGTGCGAAAACCGCAGCGAAATCGTGTCGGCGGTTTCCTCGACTTTTCCCTCGACGCGAGCCAGCTCGGCGACTAACGGATTGACAGCCAGTCTGCTCATCGTCATCTACTCCTGCTCCAATCCCCTCGCCGGGGCGCGTTGAATCTCCTTGGCCATTTCCGTGATGTCGATCTCCGTGGGACACCAGGTCATGCAGCGGCCGCAGCCAATACAACCGAAGCACCCGTATTGCTCGAGCCATGTGCCCAGCTTGTGGGTGAGAAACTGCCGCAGGCGGGCCTGTTGCGGCGCGCGGAAATTGCCCGTGTGGACCTGTGCGAAGTACAGGTCCTGGCACGAATCCCACTGCCGCCTCCGCTCAATCGGCTCGGGGCCGAAGTCCGAGCGATCCACGACGTTGTAGCAGTAGCACGTCGGGCAGACCATCGTGCAATTCGTGCACCCGAGGCAGCGCTCGTCGGCGACCTCCTTGTATACCGGGTGATCGAGAGTTTGCATCAATAGCTCGGGTAGACCGTCTGTATCGATACTCTTTTTGAAAGAGGCCGTCGCCTGCTCCTCGATCGCCGCCTTCCTTTGCAGGTGTTCCTCACTCGCGGTCCTGACGCCCGGGGCGGCCTCGATCAGCTCGCGGCCTCGCTCGGAGCCACTCTCCAGCAGAAACTCGTCACCCAGAGAGGTCATCTCGACATCGTACCCTTCCTGAATCCGCAGGAACGGGCCCGTGCCCATCGACGGACAGAATCCCTTGTCACAGGCCCGATTACAGTTCAGCACCACTGTAAACGTTTCCTCCCGCAGCTTGGAGTAGTAATAATCTTGAAAATAGCCGAGGAAAGTCCTGTCAAGCACAGTGATCGCGTGCATATCGCACGGGTGGATGGCGAAAATCAGTTGCGTCTGCTCCGGCCCAGGATCGACGACCTTGTACGCGTTTGTCTTGTGGTCGATCTCGAGGAGCTTCTGTACGGACGGGTAGATGAATGA
The DNA here is from genome assembly GCA_963708075.1 of Sedimentisphaerales bacterium. Lineage (GTDB taxonomy): Bacteria > Planctomycetota > Phycisphaerae > Sedimentisphaerales > Anaerobacaceae > PLanc-01. Next base: position 5,516,944 of record OY970194.1, on the reverse strand, counting down.
CCGCGGGCCGAGCATCGTGCTGCAGTAGTCGAGGTTCAGTTGTCCGCTGTCGTGGATCGGCTCGAACGTGGTCTGGTTTCTCTTCTGAAGGACCGGCCCGAACACGCGGAACCGGCCGACGAGGTCATCGACCCAGCGGTACAGATCGCTCGCAGAAAGTATATGACTGGTATCCATTTTCAGTCCCCGGTTTTCCCTGCACCCGAAAATTCTCAACGCGCCAGCGCCTTTTCGTTCTCTTCCACGAGTCTCCGGTATTTCTCGTGGATCATCGCCCGCAGCTCGTCGGCGAGCAGCCTGACCATCCGCTCGATCAGCCTGTGCTCGATGCTCAACGGCCCGCCGGGTTTCATCGATATTCTCCCCCGGCCATCCTGTTGCCGCGTTTGCCGTAGCGGATGAGCCGGGCGTTGATGGCTACGATGACGGTGCTCAGGGACATGACCAGGGCCCCGACGGCAGGCGGCAGGATGATGCCGTACCCATACAGCACGCCGGCTGCCAGCGGAATGGCGATCACGTTGTAGCCCGTCGCCCAGACGAGGTTCTGCATCATCTTGCGATTCGCCAGCCGCGAGAGCGAAATCACGTCGGCCACGTCCCGCGGATCGTTCTCGACGAGAATGACGTCGGCCGTCTCGATGGCCACGTCCGTTCCCGCCCCGATCGCGATGCCCACGTCGGCCTGCGCCAGCGCCGGGGCGTCGTTCACGCCGTCGCCGACCATGGCCACTCGCCTGCCCTGCTCCTGAAGCTCCTTGATCTTCTGCGATTTCCGGTCGGGCAGGACCTCGGCAAAGTACGTATCGAGCCCGAGTTCCCCGGCCACATAGCGGGCGGTGGCTTCGTTGTCGCCGGTAATCATGGCGACCTGCAGGTTCTGCTGCCTGAGCATCGCGACAGCCTGCCGGGACTCCTCGCGGATGATGTCCGCCAGGGCGATCAGCCCATGGACCTTGCCGCCGGCGGCGACGAGCACGATCGTCTTGCCCTGCGAGGCGATCTCATCGACTTTCGTCAGCACCCGACTTGCATCGGCGCGGGCGCTCGCGAGGATTCGCATATTGCCGATGTAAATCTCCTCCCCATCCACGGCCGCTTTCGCGCCTTGTCCGGGGATGGAGTCGAAGTTGGTGACGCTCGCGAGCGGCAAGCCCTTCTCCTGTGCCTGGCGCACGATGCCCCGGGCGATGGAGTGTTCCGAGTTCTGCTCGATGGAGGCGGCCTTTCGCAGCAGGTCGTCCCGGCTCCAGCCGCCGAAGCTGACCACGTCGCTGACGCCGAACTGCCCTTTCGTCAGCGTTCCCGTCTTGTCGAAGACGACCGTGTCGAGGTTACGGGCGTTTTCGAACTGGATTCTATTGCGGATCAGCAGGCCGTTACGGGCCGACACCGCGGTGATCATCGCGACCACCAGCGGCACCGCCAGTCCGAGGGCGTGCGGACACGTGATGACCATCACGGTGACCATCCGCTCCAGGGCGAAGGCGAACCGCTGGCCGAGAACCAGCCACACGACGAGTGTGATTGTGCCGACCGCCAGGGCGATCACGGTGAGCGCGAACGCGGCCTTGTCCGCCAAGCCCTGCGCCGAGACTTGCCGGCGGAGGCCTGCTCGACGAGCTTGACCACTTGCGACAGGTAGGAATCCTCACCCGTCCGGGTCACGTCGATGGTCAGCGAGCCGGTGCCGTTGACGGAGCCGCCGATCACCTGGTCGTCCTGTTTCCTGGCGACCGGCCGGGACTCGCCGGTAATCATGGACTCGTCAATTTCGCTTTCACCATAGACGATCCGGCCGTCGGCGGGAATCCTCTCGCCGGGGCGGACCAGCACGTTGTCCCCTTGCTGCAGTTGACCCAGCGGGACGTCCCGAACAGAGCCGTCCGCCTCGAGCCGATGCGCCTCGGCCGGCAGCAACCTGGCCAAATCCTCCAGCGCCCTCGACGCGCCCATCACGGAGCGCATCTCGATCCAGTGGCCCAGCAACATGATGTCGATCAGCGTGGCCAGCTCCCAGAAGAAGAGCTGCCCGCGCAGGCCGAAGACGACCAGGCTGCTGTACGCATACGCGACGGTGATAGCCAGGCCGATCAGCGTCATCATGCCCGGCAGCCGGTCCCGCAGCTCATCGACAAGCCCTTTCAGGAAGGGCCGGCCGCCGTAGAAGAAGACGAACGTGGAGAGGGCGAACAGGACCCACACGTCGCCCGGAAAGGCGAGCCGAAAGCCAAGCATCTCCTGAACCATCGGCGAGAGAACCACGATGGGCACCGTCGCCGCGAGGGAGATCCAGAATCGCCTGCGGAAGTCCTCCACCATGTGGGAGTGATGAGCCGCGTGGCCGCCTGCGTGAGGACCGTGCAGAGCATGGGCCGCCAACTGGTCCTTCTCGTGCGCTATGTGCTCTTGCGCCCGGCGGCTTCATGGTGCTCGGGCTTCGGATGGCGATGCACGCGCTCGTATCGTTCGCCGTGCCGGACGTGTTCCACGTGCTCCGTGACGTGCTCGTGCGACGCCTTGTTATCGTTTGAATCGCTCTGCGATTTCATTGGAGACTTTTCCCACCTCGCCAGGCTGCCGCCCAGCCCTCCGGAGCGACTGCGATAGTGTACAGCTTGCCGGACGGATTCACCGCACGTTCAACGTTGTACAACTCCCGGCGGAAGTACTCATCCCGGCATCGTGCGGAGCAGAAATACAGCGTTCGACCCTCGCGCGTGATGGCCAGGCTGCTGTCGGCGATGTCCATCAGGATCTCGCACACCGGATCGATCGCGCGGCCGTGGCCGGGTGTGCCGCCATTGCCCGTGGACTTTCGCGTGACGACGGAGTCGCTCAACAGCTTTCTCACTTCCTGGGAGCTGTGCGCCTTGAGGCACTGGTCCGCCAGCCGCTCGCACGCGGCAAGGTCCAGGCCCGATATGATCTGCTCGATCTGCGAAACGAAGTGAACATCGACGCTCAGGTCGTGAAAGCCGAGCCCGATCAGCAGGGGCACCAATTGCGGGTCCGAGGCGATCTCGCCGCAGATGCTCAACGGCTTGCCCGCCTTGCCCGCACAATCGACGATGTGCTTGAGCATCTGCAACGCCACGGGGTTCTGCACCCGGTAGCCCTGGGTGGCGTCGATGTCGTCGCGATTGACTGCGAAGAAGTACTGGAGCAGATCGTTCGTGCCCACGCTGGCAAAATCGACCACGTCGAGAAGCTCTTTGCAGTTCCAGACCGCCGAGGGGACCTCGATCATGATCCCCTGCTGGAAATTGCTCTGGTACGTCTCGCCGCGGGCCTCCAGGCTGCGAATCACTTCGGTGATCAGCTTGCGGAGGAAGGCAAGGTCCTCCACGCTTGCGACCATGGGGTACATCACGCGCAGCCCCGAAGCATTGACCGCCGCCCGCAGGATGGCCCGCATCTGGATGATGAAGATCTCCGGGTGCTCGCGGTAGACCCGCAAGGCCCGTATGCTCAGATAGGGATTTTCCCTGGAACCGAACGAGAAATAGGGCAGCGTCTTGTCGCCGCCGATGTCGGCCGTGCGAATGGTCACAGGATGGTCCGGCCGGCACGTCTCAAAGAGCGACTTATACACCTCGTACTGCTGCTGCTCGCTCGGGAAATCATCCGTCTGCTCCATGAACAGGACCTCGGTGCGATAGAGCCCGACGCCCTCGACCCTCTCGAGCAGTCCCGACGACACTTGGCCGGGATCGGCAACGTTCACCCATAATCGAGCCGGCAGTGTGGCGCGGTCCAGCCTGCCCAGTGAGGAGGCCGGGTCCAGGCTCTGCACGACCTCCTGTATGCCTGGCGCTACGACAATGCTGCCGTTCGTCGCATCGATGAGCACCTCCTGGTTCGCCGCCGTCTCCAGCGCCCGCAGGTCATCCACGCGGATCATTGGAAAGCCGAGCGACTTGGCCAGGATAGCGGCGTGAGATAAGCCGCTGCCCCGCTCGACCACGAAACCCACGACGCTGCTATGCCGTGCTTCCAGCACGATCGAGGGCAACAGCTCCCTTGTCGCCAGAACGATCGCTCCCGATCCCCGCAGCGCCTCGAAGGCCTGACGGCTCTGCTGGTTCACCCGCCGGCTCAACCGGCTGAGGATGTCGCGGATATCGCCGGCCCGCTCGGAAATCAGATCATTCTCCGAGCGCTCGAAGGCGACGATCATCTTGCGCAGCGTAGCCTCGATAGCGGTTTCCGCCGCCCGCCCATGCTCGATGATCTCCTGGCGCACGTCCTGATGGAACTTGGGGTCCTTGACCAGATAGATATGAGTCCTGAGGATCTCCGCCTCTTCGATCGCCGACTCGTGCTCCAGAACATAGACCGCTTCCGTCAACTCCTTGACAAGAAACTCCACATGGTCCTCGAACCGGGCGATTTGCCGCTGCACATCGCCTGTGGCCGCCTCTTCCAATCCAGAGAAGCCATAGTCATACTCATCCTGAAAGAATACCAGGCGTCCTTTGGCCGCCCCGGGGGAGACGGTTTCGCCTGTGAACTTCTGTGTTACCATGTTTCTTCAATTCCAGTTCAAATATGGGGCGCCTCTCCCAGGAGGCGCCCCTCCGCCGGCCGGACGATGCTCTCGGAGGCAATTCCTGTTGACTGCATCGCAGCGACCGGCACTGCACAATACTCTTGCCGGCGGAGCTACTCAGACATCAACATCCGTTTCCACGAACGATTGAGTGTCGGCAACTGACCTTGATCCGGCTTCCGTCATATCCACCCCCATGGCGTAACGAAATCGCACCCACTCCTTCAGCACGAGCCGTACCTGTGCATACATACGGTGCGGCACTGTGCGATGAGTCGTAAGGCATTTCCTTAAAGCGCGGCAGGAGAATCTCCAAAGGCCCGTGAAAAGCAGCGTGTTCTCCGTGTGGCAGCGGCAAGCGCAGCGTGCCGATGGTCGTTGGCGCATTCAAGCAGGCCTTCGCCAAAGCCGCGGGCTTTGTTTGTAGTGTGCCCGTAAGGGCATACGCAGGAACGCCTCTCGGCGTCACTACGAACAGCGATTGACGATGCCACTCTCGCAGTTCGTCAGATGATCAGCATGGCGTCGCCATAGGAGTAGAAGCGGTAGCGTTGCTCGATCGCGTGGCGATAGGCCTTGTGGATTTCCTCCAGGCCGGCGAACGCGGCGACCAGGGCGAGCAGCGTGGACCTGGGCAGGTGAAAGTTCGTGATCATCGCATCGATGATTTTGAAGGTGTAGCCGGGCGTGATGAAAATGTCCGTCGTGCCTGCGCCGGGGCTCACCCGGCCGGCATCGGCGACGGTTTCCAGGGTCCGCACGGCGGTCGTGCCGATGGCGATGATGCGTCCGCCGCCGTCGCGGGCAGCGTTGATGACGGCCGCGTTTTCCTCATCGATCCGGTACCACTCCTGATGGATGGGATGATCTTCGACGCGCTCGGTCGCGATCGGCTTGAACGTGCCGGCGCCGACGTGCAGGGTGACGCGGGCGAAGCGCACCTGTTGCTCCTGCAGATGCTGAATCAGCTCCTGCGTGAAGTGCAGGCCGGCGGTCGGGGCGGCTATGGCTCCCGGATGGCGGGCGTACACGGTCTGATACCGCTCGCGGTCAATGAGGGCTTTGTCCAAGTCGCGGTCCCGGCGGATGTAGGGCGGCAGCGGAGGAAAACCGATCTCTGCAAGCACCGCCTCCGGAGTTGGTTTTCCCGGTACGGCCAGCAGGCAGACGCCATCAGACTTTTTCGCGAGCACTTCCGCCGGGCAGTAATCCCATCCATCGCGGCTCTGGAGCTGGATGTGCTCCCTCGACTTGAGCCGGCGCTGGCCTTTGAGCATCACCTCCCAGACTTCAGGCATGTCGGTCGTGCGCAGGAACAGGCCTTCCAGCCTGCCCCCCGTCCGGCGGCGGGCGAAAAACCGCGCCGGCAGCACGCGGGTATCGTTGAGGACGAGGCAGTCGCCCGGGCGCAGAAAGTCGCCCACCCGGCTGAACCGCGTGTCCGTCAGCCCCCCTGTCGCCCGATCCAGCACCAGCAGCCGGGACTCGCTGCGCACCGCAGCGGGCTCCTGCGCGATCAACTCGGACGGCAGCTCGTAATCAAGCTGATCTATATTCATGGCATCAAGACGATTATGAGTGAGTCTTGCAGCAAACAGTACGTCTCCGGGTGGCAGCGGCAAGGTCGAAGGCTTTGCCGATGGCGGATGGGCAAACCATCGGCAAGCCGGCGCTTGCCGCTGCCACCCAAGTGCTGACACCAGGCCGCGAAGATTCCCAAAACCATCGTATCAGATTATCAGACGGCCGCGCCGGCGACAAAAAATTCTGTGCCCAATAATTGGCTGTTGGAGGGGATTGCCGAGCGTGCCTCAGGTTTCGCAGAAGCGCGCGTGCCGGGGCGGCCGATAGCTCTTGTGCGGCGGCAAGACGGGACAGCGCAAGCCGCAATGACAAACCATTGTAAGGCTTGGACAAGTGGACGCTCGCAGCTACTTCGAACACAGTGTGGTCGCCATCGCTACTCTCAGCAGGGAGGAGCTGAAGATGCAGATCAAGGGCTTCCAGGACGCCCTCAAGCTCGACTTCACGGACGACTACCTCGATGCGGTCAGCCTGGACCGCCTGCGGCACATCCTCCTGGCCGTCGTACTCACCTGCAGACCCCCCGATTGACCAGCCGGCACAAATGAAACAGGCACAATCCATCGGACTGTGCCTGTGTGTTTGCGATTCACGAGCAGGTTATCAAGGCGATGATCGAACAGGTCACCCATTCGCTGCGCCAGGGTCCAATCGCTCAATACTTGGGGAAACTGGAATGTGACTGACCCCAGCAGCCCTTGTGAATGAACTCGATATCGCTCAATTCCTCCGGGGTTGACGCAGTGAACCCGTTGGGGCTCTTGTAGTTGGCATACTGCCTGCCAAAGCTGATTGTCTGCGCGGCCTTCCACTTCTTGTGCTCGACGTGGCCGTCGGCAAATGACACGACGGTGCCGTCCCCATGGCGGACCGGCGGGTCATCCCACCACGTGGTGACGCTGCTGTTCCAGTTCACGGCAAAGCTGTCGGGTGTCGATGCGCCTTCGTCGATGAAAACCAATCTATAGGTCGGCTGGTCGATTTCGGCGCGCTTCTTGACCCACATTTTCTTGCCGTTGGGTCCAATCGTGGCCACGCCGTTGGTGTGCGTCCCGTTCCTTGGCATGCCGTTGACGCCGTCCATGAGGTTGTATGTGAGCAACTCGCCACGGATACCGGTTGGACAGGCATACATGTCGAGTTCCTGTGTGTAGCTCCACATGGAGCCGTTCATGATATTGGCTTTCTGGCCGTTGGTGCCCTCGATAGCCCATTGCTTGCCGGTCGGCGAATTGTACGGCTCCTTCCAGCACCTGCCGACCCAGGCGATTTCCTTCACGTGGGTCGTGGTATTGGGTTGGAATCCGGCCTCGCCGTTCACCAGCCTATCGTCGTTGGCGTCCGAGTACATGATCCAGCAGAGCGTCAACTGCTTGAGAGTACCCATGCAGACCGCTCGCTGGCCCTGCTCTTTGGCCCGCTGCAGCGCAGGCATCAGGATGGCCATCAACAACGCAATGATGGCGATTACGACCAGCAATTCGATCAACGTAAAGCCTTTTCTGCTCTTGTCCATAGTACGGCTCCTTACACGATTCTGCGTCAGCACCCACTATCGTCAAAAACACCGCCCAGCCATCGCATGAAGGCCCGGATCGGCAATCATTTGTCAGTATTCCTTGAAGTGCCTCATCCACTGCGGCCATTCCGACTCAATTATCCCGCCGCCCTTCGTATAGTGCCCGCGGGTGTTGTAGGTCTTGTGCCACTTGAGGGTCCACAGCTCCTTGAGGCCGACCTTCCTTACGCTCCAGTCGCAGAATACGGAGTTCGCAAAGCCGTCGTGCCGATTGACACAAGCGCGGATCATCTCGTCGCGACCGACAATATCCTGCGGGCCCCCTTCGACTGCCGGCGGGTTGTCAATGTCAAGCGGCCAGAAGTCCACCCACCAACCCTCTGAAAATACGGGCACGTCGTTGCTGTACTGGGACGGAGGGGCGCCCCAATGCCGACCATTGTCCGCCCGCCCCCATACAGTCGTGCGGTTGCCCGGTTGCTTCGCGGCTTTGCAATTCAGGACCCAGCCGTTGAGGCCGTAGCTGCCTACGGTGCCGTCCACCTTCCATGCCACGTACGTCCAGCCGCCTGCTGGTATAGTGGCACTGTTGGCCGGTAGTGGTTTGAGGGCCTGGGGGCAGCACCACATCTTCGGGTCCTTGGAGTACGGCGCCATGGTGATTCGCCAGAATCCGCCGGATCCTATATTCCACGATTTCGTCACTCCGTCGATGGTGGCGGCGACGCTGGCGGTGCCTCCCTGGACCTCCCCGCTAAAGAAATACCCGTCGTTGTCCTGGCAATACAGGGAAAACGCCAAACCCCACTGTTTGAGCTGCGCCAGGCAGGCTGTTGCTCGGGCCTGCCTCCTCACGCGGCCGAGGGCCGGCATGAGGATGGACATCAGCAGTGCGATGATCGCGATGACAACCAGCAACTCGATCAGCGTGAACGCTTTACGCTTACCCATTGTGCGGCTCCTTATCAGCTTCTATCGCCACATGGGCGATTCTACCCACCACCGGCAGTCTCCGGATGCATCATTGGCCCTGCCATGGATCTGCTGCACCCACGATTCCGCCGCAGTACCAAGCACAGATGCGCGTGCCTCGATAACTGTTCCCTTCTTCGGCACTTCCCGTGCGATGTTTTTACCCTTTTCTGCCGCAATGAGATGCAAAAGGCTGTCCGCCGTGCCGGATTAAACCACTCCACCCGGTGCCGGCCCACGATTGAGACAGTCCTTCACCGAACCATCAATTCTACCCCCGCCCCGCCCGCGTGTCAAGGGCCCAGTTGCAGATTATGGGACGGCCAGATTGCGGATTTGCGATCGCGGATTGGACTGATCCCGGCAGTTTCTTATGGACTCTTGGGCTATGACTTCCAACGAGAGAGTATGTTCATGGCCGTTTCCCCGCGAAATGGCGTGCCATCGGTAAGGAATAACCTCTCGGCATTGGAGCGGGAGGGCGAGGTCGCTACTGGTCCTCCTGGGAGGCGTTCTTCTCTAAAACGCGTTGAGCCGTCATTTCGATCCGGCTTTTAAGAGCGTTGCACCTGTTCGATGGTTCAGTGAGCCGGGCATAGAGAAGCTTACTCTCGGCCAAGCTTTCACGTCCCATCTTGCGAAGCGTCGCCAAGTCAATTTGCGATGCCACCCACCCCGCTTGCATAACAACGAAATCGCTTTTGACAGCCTCAGCACGCTCGATTGATGTCACCAACTTTATGATCGCTTCACAGCGCAAAGCCTCTATCTCAAAGCGCTGTTCCGTGCTACAGGGGCTCTGACGTAACCTCTCTGCCAGGACAACAGTGCTCCACAGACGGGAACGCTCACACTGCGAATGTGCAAATTCGAGGAGAGAATCCACATTCTGCATCGGGACTACTGCATCGACCCAGGTGCGCAGCATCTCGTTCGCCGGGCGAAGGAAACCCCACCTTACACTAGTTTCGATCACACTCCACCCCCCGAACAACATGGTCTTGCTCAAGTCCGATTCTTTCAAGATGGATAGGTAGTGCGAATAGTCGGTCTTCAGGGTGGTCCCATCTCCAAGCATCCAATCCACTTCAAAGCACTTGTTGATGCGCTTTAGAGCCATAGCGGGTTCTATTTCCTCGGTAGCTTGGCGCGTGAAGTCAAGATGCAGTGACTTAAGGACCTCCGCATCCGCCTGATTGACATCGGACGGATCCTTCAACCAGTATTTAAGAAGCATCTGCCGACAGCGCTCTTCGCCGCCGCTGAGGGCGGCAAAGCGCCGGGCCGCCTGGGCACATTCAGTCGCACCTTGGTTCACGCGCGCAAAGTTGAACATGCGCACAGAACGTAACAGCAAGCCGTCAGCAGTCCTTTTGACGACGATGCGAACGGGTACTGTGATCGTCTCGCTGCCCAATTTCGTGGATTCGTACTGGACCGTTGCACTGCGTCCGCCTGCGTGATGGCGAATGGCGAATTCATTGAGCACACGCTCCTTGCCGTGCATCTTGACTGTCACCGTAGTCCCCTCGCCACCCGCTGCGAGCAGCCTTGAGGGAAGCGCAATTCTCTCAGACTGAACAGCCCACCCGGACTCCGTCTCGCGCCACTCGTAGTCAACCGTCTTAAGAACCTCGTTGTCTTTGTCCAGTAGCGTCATTTCCTCCAATCGTCCACTACGCGTCAAGATCTTGATTTTCCGGATATCTCCTATATCTCCGACACCCTCGCCACGATTCGATAGTTCACGCTCTGTCCAGCCGTCCTGGGGGAGGGAAGAGAGATCCAAATCGGGGGTGTAAAGCCGGGAAGCTGTGGCATCGGCCTCAGCAAACCTGATTTCATTCAGGTCGTATGCGTTGAATCTGTGCTGAAAGAGGCCCCGTCTTCCAACAGGCTTTGGAAATGGCGCATTTGGACCTTGGTGCACTTGATGCGAGAGACTGAACTTCTCCCGGTCGCTTTCTATCGCCAGAGTCACAGGGTAACATGGGAAGTTGATGTTTCCCTCATGTGGCTCCGCCCAGACTACTCCAACGCTATAATGATCCCGACCAACCCAATACCGTGCAAAGAAAACCACATGGGTCTCCATGATGGGAGCATTAAGTTCGAGGATCGCGTCGAATCGAAGGACACCCAGCGCCTTGCCGGTTGGGGCCACCACCTGGGCATTTGTCAATCCACTCAGAACCAGGGTCATGACTATCAATGGACCCGAGACAGGGAGCGTGACTGACGAATGATTCATACCCACTTTCATAGCGTTTGTCTACTCCGAGGTATAAGTAATCACAGACTCATAGGACACCACTTCTTGCATCACCATTGCTGGGGTAAGAAGAAAATCCACATTCTCCTTCATTTCGAGCGATGCTTCATAGACTCCACCAACATCAGCCTGGGGCCTAGCCTGCGGAACCTGTTGCTCAGCAGGCCTGGATATGGCACCCTCTTGTTGGAGCACATACTTCGTCGTGTCACCAGCATTCGACTTGGTACTGCAATAAATCAACAGATTGAGGCTCGCGAGAACACCGGCAATAAGCCAAATTGACAAACATCGCTTCCACTGTGGTTGAAACCTCTGCATCTTAAGTCCTCCTATGTGTTAGCTATCCGCGTTTCAACGAATCGCTCAACAGCGCAATTCAGATGAATCCTCTGAGAGGATTGAGGATGTGCCGGGAACGCGAGCAATCATCGTCCTGCTTGTTCCCGGCACACATGTCTCATCGATCAGACCTCTCTCAAAGAAGACCTTTTCCCGTATAGCCATCAGATCAGGGGCTACTTGGGCAGAAGTTACGGCTCCCACCCCACGCCGACGTCTGTATATAGCACAGCACCACTGTGGACGGGCTCCGCTGGGCCAGCAGCAATCCATGTTTCACTGCCTCCCGTCGATGAGGCCCATGCGCCGGCAAGAGCGTCGCAGCTAACGCCTCGTGAAACCTTCAGACGATGCATGTTGTACGTTGTCCCAAACGATCCGACATGGCGAGCGACGCCAACGCTTGCCCCACCACCGTAAATGTAGTCACCGGGGTCTGAGTCCCCAATGGATGTCCAATCGCCCGATAGCTCTGGGTCAATGTACGCGGAACCCCACGCGAATGCTGTCCCGCCCAGATATCCCCCTCCTTGGCCACGTGCCGCGAAATCCACGATGGGATACTCATAATCATTGCCCGCCATGCCTCCACCGGCGTTTGTCTCAGCGTACGAGCATCCTGCGCACCCCGGTCCTAGTTGATCGCTGGAAACGCCTTCCCCATGCACCTCAGCTGAAGCACCACTGTCTCCACCGTACTCGTAGCTAATCACGAATCTTACGTTGGGCTCGCTACCGGCGGGACCAGTCCAATCCCACCACTCGCGGACACCCGACCCCGACTGATGGCTCGCGCTTAGGCTGCCGGAAGATAGATTCAAGACGTCCGCGTTGGCATATGCACTGGCGAGGCACGAAAAATCAATTTGTGCGGGAGGTGGGTCTTGTTCGGGATCTTCTGGGGCTGGATCGGCCGTCGCATCTCCCGAATGGCCCCGCGCTACGTAATACTTCCACCCAGAGCCCATCTGAGCGACGCTCCAGCTTTCTGGTTCAGGGTTGCTGATATCCCAACTCCACGTATACTCATACTCGTAACCGAAGCAATCGTCGCTGTACAACAATCCCATAAGGCTGACTAAGACCAACCCGAGAATCAGTTTGTAGACTTCGACCTTCATGATTCGCCTCCCTACAAAAAGTTGCACTTTCTCCGACCAAATTCTTTTGTACGCGCACAATTGTGTTATTTCATAAGACACCACCACCTTTCACCCATACGGAACGATACGGAACGCGCACGAAATGGATGCGCACATTCTGAGAAGTCCCCATGCACCACCCATTCGCGGAGGGATCCGCGTTGGCTTTCGCCTAAGGCACCTCTGGATTCTATCGCGCTATGGTAGGAGATGTTCCCTCAAAGCATCTGTATGAGAACTGCTCAATTCACCTGCGCACCAAGATAGTCTCATCAGTTGGGCTCGTTCTCCGCAGCCCGGTTGCCTCGCGCAACGCAACGATTGCCATTGTGGGACATTCGCCCGCAGTGTCAAGGATCTTTTCTATTTTTTGCAGGATAATGTTGCGTCTCCGGATACCGCTCTCTGGTGCCACAGATAGGACTGGCTCAGATAAGCCAGCAAAGGCGTGTGCGCCCTGTCCCCCGATCATGGCCCAGCGCCCACAGTCTGAGACCACTCGCCTACTGTCAGGCAGTTCAACGCTCTTCAGAGGACTCCTTTTTTCAGGATGACGTTGGCGTAGAGGGCCTTTTCGCTGGTCGCGACGACGGCGTAGGCCTGTCTGGCCCGCTCGTAGAAGGCGAACCGCTCGATGAATTCGAAGTCGGAGAACTTCTCGCCGCTGTTTTTGAGGATCGTCCGGTACTGTTCCCAGATGGTTGGCTTTGTTTTGTCGCCCGGTACGACGGCCATCAAGCCGACCGGCCGGTCCACGTAGATATCCAGGGGCAAGAGCTTCAGGACGGCTTCCAGCAGCTCGGGCACGCCGTGACCGTCACAGCGGACCAGACGGCGCGCGACACTGGCGGCCGGAAAATTGCCGTCGGCCAGCACAATCTCGTCGCCGTGGCCCATCTCCATCAGAGTCTTCATCAGTTCCGGCGACAGGATCGGGGGGACGTTCTTAAGCATGGCTTGGGCCCTCAAAAGAGCATAGGACGTATAGGACGAATAGGACCTATAGGACTCATTCTTCTTCAGTTCGTGTGGAAAACCTCTTCCGTGCCTTTCCACTGCTCGCCCTCGGGCGTGCCGGGCAGGCGGATCTGCAGCGGATCGGTGTAGCTCCACCAGGTCTTGGTCACCTTGTCGGCGATGCCCGCCATGTCGGCTTTGAAGTCGTCCCCGACGTACTCGAAGTAGCTGAAGAGCAGGTACTCGCCGGGCTTGACCTGGCCGAGGTAGATGGAGTAGTTGCGGATGTTGGCCTTGTCGATGGCCGCGAGCACGCCGGGCCAGACCGCCGCGTGCAACTGCGTGTAGGCGAGGATGTTCTTCTCGGGCATGCCGATGATCGAGCCATGTCGCGACTTGATGTCGCTCTTCTTATACGCCGGGCCGGTATGATGGAAAACCTCTTCCCACGCCGCCCACCACTCGCCCTCCTTCTTCGTCGGCAGGGGCTTTTGCAGGGGGTCGGTGTGCTTCCACCACTCCTGCGTGGTCTTGTCTTTGGCGATCTTGGCCGTGTCCGCCTTGTAGTTCCGGCCGGTGTACTCGGAGTAGCTGAACAGGTAGTGCTCACCGGGAGCGACCTCGCCGAGGTAGATCGAGTAGTTGTGGATATTGGCCTTGTCGATGGCCTTGAGGACGCCGGGCCAGGTGTCCGCGTGCAGCCGCTTGTACTCCGGGATGCTCTCGGCGGGGATGGCGATCACGGCCCCATGCCGCTGGACCTGCGGCTTGGCAAACGGGCACCTCGAACACTTCGAGCAGCACCCCGCCAGAAGGATCGCCGCCAGGGCAACCATCAGAACCGTCAAACTCGGACTTCTCCTAAGTCCCATGGGACAACCTCCTGAAAAGTGAATGACTCAATCACATACATCTAACTTGAGCGCCGCTTGTAGGGTGGGTCCTTGACCCACGCGGTTATCGGAGCGAAACGTTCTTGACGCGTGGGTTGAGAACCCACCCTACATATCGATCCCCCGCTTTCTTCAGAGGATCGGGAATCCAGCTACGTTCGGCACCATTCCGGACCCCCGCCTGCGCGGGGGTGACATACGGAAAGGCCCGTTCCGTCGAAGCCTCTTCGGGCCGATTCCACTCACGCCTACGCGAAAACGATATAGAGCGTGACCATCACGACAAAGAGCACACCCGCCAGGAGCTTGTAATTGAGCACTCCTTTCCAGCCGGGACTGCTCAGGGCCTCCCAGGGGTGCTTCCAGACGAGCTTCTCGCTCTGCGGCGTGTGCTTGTGCGGCCAGATCAGGGAGGTGACCACCAGAACGGCCGAGCAAATCACGAACAGGCCGAACGCCGCGTACATGAACTGAACCGGCCAACCGGTACCCGCATAAAACCGCTCAGACAACTCCCATCCGAAGCGACCTGCTATCCACTCAGCAGGCCTCGCGACAAAGGCTGGCGTTTTGTCCTTGAACCAATCCAGCAGGAACACCACTAGGCCAAGGAACGATCCTATGGTCAACGTGGCCAGGGCCCCCCGGCTCGACGCCCGACGCCAGAACACGCCCCAGATGAATACCGTCGTAATCGGCGGCGCGATGTAGCAGATCACCGTATTCGAGCCCTGGTAGATGCTCTCGAACTTGGCGATGAACGGCGACCACAGGATGGCGAGAACCATCGCGACAAAGGTGGCGATCCGGCCGATGATGACCAGTTGACGGTCCGGCGTATTCGGCCGCCACCGCCGATACAGGTCGTAGCTGAACAGCGTCGCGATGGAGTTCAGCGCTCCGGAGACCGTGCTCATCAGGGCCGCCAGCAGGGCCGCCGCCATCAGGCCCTTCAGGCCAGACGGCAGAAGATTCGTGATCATGAACGCATAGACATCCTTCGAGTCCTCCAGCGGCGGCAGCTTGCCCTGTTTGATCAGCGCCAAGGCAATCGTCCCGGGGAAGACGAAGATGAATACGGGCAGGATCTTGATGAACCCGGCAAAGAGCGGTCCGACCCGGGCGTGGTTCTCGTCCTTGGCCCCAAGCACACGCTGGACAATCGTCTGGTCGGCGCACCAGTACCACAGCCCGATCACCGGATAACCCAGGAAGACCGACAGCCAAGGCAGGTTCGCGGGATCGCCCTTCGGGCGAAGCATCGTCAGCTTCACCGGATCGACGTTCGCCGTAATCCCCGACCAGCCGCCTGCCTTGACGTACGCCACCGCCGTGATCGTAATCGCGCCGGCCAGCAGGATGATCGTCTGCAGCGACTCCGTAAGCACCACCGCCAGGAGGCCGCCAACGATCGTGTACAGGCCCGTCAGTACGGCGGCAATCACGATGCTGTACATGATGGGAACGCCGAACAGGCCCTCCAGCACGACAGCGCCGGTGTAGAGCGTGAATCCAATGTGAATCACGATGGCCGAGACGATAGACAGCACGGCCAGCCAGTCCCGAGCGCCCCGGCTGTACCTTTGCTCCAGGAAGTCCGGCAACGTCGCGACCTTCGACCGGAAGTAGAACGGGGCAAAGAACAGCGACAGGGTAATCAGCAGAAACGGCGCCATCCACTCGAAGTTGCCGTAGGCCAAGCCGTTCATGTAGCCTTCCTGGGCCTGGCTGACCAGGTGGATGGTCGAGATGTTCGTGGAGAACAGGGCCAGGCCGATGATCGGCCAGGTCAGCGTGCCGCCGGCGAGGAAGTAGCTTCGGCCCACTTCGCCCTTGCGGCGGCGCAGGCCCACCCAGCAGCCCAAGCCCACAATGACCACGAGATAGAGAACGATTACGGCCAGATCGGCGGTCCCGATGGCCATGCGACCCGCGGCGAGAATACCTGCCGTCATGCAAAATCCCCTTAATTCTGCTGAATGCCCCAAACCAACCGTCGATGCAGTATACTCCCCCCTCCGCAGACTGCAAGCCCCGCGACGCATGGATGATGGATGATTAATGATGGATTATTGTGGAGGCGAGTGCAGCTTTCCTTGTCATTCAGAGCATGGCCGGGGAATCCGGCTGGGGGTGAGAGGCCTCCCTGCGCATGGTCAGGCCACCGTGTACACCAATCATCCATCATCAATAATCAATCGGTCCAGCCGTTGACACGGCTGGGCCCAACGCTTATCATAGCGGCTGTACGTGTTGGGGCATGTCGCCACAACGGGAAGGTCCTTTCCGAGTTGAATGCGTTACCGAATCGTCGTGCAAGAGGGTTGGCGTTCGGATGTAGGGCACTGTGAAAATTGTAGTCTGTATTCCGGCTCGCTACGCGTCCACCAGATTCCCCGCGAAAGTTCTCGCCCAAGATACGGGCAAGTACCTCATCCAGCACACGTGGGAGCAGGCCCGCAAGGCGAAGCTGCCGCAACGCGTGGTGATCGCCGCCGACGATGAAAAGATCGTGCAGGCCGCCCGCACGTTCGGCGCCGAGTGCATCCTGACCTCGCCGAATCACCAGAGCGGCACAGACCGTATCGCCGAGGCCGTCGGCGAGAGCGACGCCGAGATCGTGATCAACGTCCAGGGCGATGAGCCCCAGATCAATCCCGAGCACATCGATTACTTAACCCGGCTGTTGCTCGACAACCCCGATGCCCCGATGGCCACATTAGCGGCCGCCTTTACGACTCGTGAACAAATCGCCGACCCCAACGTGGTAAAGGTAATAGTGGACGCGAGAGGAAAAGCGATCTATTTCTCCCGAAGTCCCATTCCCTATGACCGGGAGCATGCGGGCGTGGGCGATGTGAGTCATTATCTGCGTCATATTGGAATCTACGCCTATCGCAGGGATTTTCTATTGAGGATCACCGCGCTGCCGCAGACGCTGTTGGAGAAGCTGGAGAAGTTGGAGCAACTCCGGGCCATCGAGAACGGCTTCACGATTCTCGTCGGCAAGGTCGAGCACACCTGCGAGGGCATCGATACCCCCGAGCAGTACGCTGCATTTGTAAAGAGATATTTGGGGCGAATCAAGGATGATAGAGCCGAGAAGCATGGAGCTTTTTGAGGTTGGAACTCAGATGGTGGATAGCAGGGAACTGTTTACGAAGATCAGCGACACGTCAACGGAGAGCGAGTTCTTCGCGCCGATGCCGGCGAACTACAAGAAGGGCAAGACCCGCTATGTGTTCGTCATGGGCACGGTGATGAGCGGGCTGGGCAAGGGGATTTTCTCCTCATGCCTGGCCAAGCTGCTGCAGGACAAGGGCCTCAAGGTCGCGCCCATCAAACTCGAAGGCTACCTCAACATCGACTCCGGCACGCTCAATCCCTTCCGCCACGGCGAGGTCTTCGTCCTCGACGACGGCATGGAGACGGACATGGACCTGGGCACGTACGAGCGGATTCTCGACCAGGACCTGAGCCGGGCCAATTTCGCCACCAGCGGCCAGATCTTCAGCTCCGTGCTCCACAAGGAGCGCCACGGCGATTACCTCGGCCGGGACGTGCAGATGATCCCGCACGTGACCGGCGAAGTGAAACTGCGATTGCGGCAGCTCGCCGCCGACAGCAAGGCCGACGTCGTCTTCGTCGAGATCGGCGGCACCGTCGGCGACCTCGAAAACGCCTACTTCATCGAGGCCATGCGAGAGCTCACCTACGAGGAAGGGCCGGGAAGCAGTTGTTGCGTCGCCCTGACCTACATCATGGAGCCGCCGGCGCTCGGCGAGCAGAAATCCAAGGCCGCCCAGCTCGGCATCAAGCAGGTCATGCAACTCGGCATCCAACCGGACATCATCGTCTGCCGGGCCACCAACCCCGTCAACGAGAAGGCCCGCCAGAAGATCAGCGTGTACAGCAACGTGCCCCTGGAGCGGGTGATCAGCCTGCACGATTCGGCGAGCATTTACATGATCCCCGCCATGCTCCGCGAAAATGGCCTCGATTTCGAGGTCCTGCGACTGCTCAAGATCGAGGACCGCATCAACCTGCGCCACGAGCGAAAGGCCTGGGCCAAGTGGTGCGATTTCACCGACAAGATCGGCACGGCTAAATACGAAACCACCATCGGCATCACCGGCAAGTACACCTCCGTCCGCGACAGCTACGCCTCGATCATCCACGCGCTGGAGCACGCGGGCATCGCTCTGGGCTGCGACGTGAAGATCAAGTGGATCGAGACCACGTCCATCACGGATGAAAACGCCCGGCGGCACCTGGCCGAAGTGGACGGCATCATTGTCCCCGGCGGCTTCGGCTCCCGCGGCGCCGAGGGCAAGATCGCCTGCGTCAGGCACGCCCGCGAGAACGACCTGCCCTACCTGGGCCTGTGCTTCGGGTTCCAGATGGCGGTGATCGAGTTCGCCCGCAACGTCTGCGGCCTGAAGGACGCCAACAGCACGGAGCTGGACGCAAAGACCCCTGAGCCGGTGATCGACACGCTGCCCGAGCAGAAGAAGATCGAGGGCCTGGGCGGCAACATGCGCCTCGGCGGCAGGGACATCAAGATCACGCCGCAGACTCTGGCGTGGGACCTCTTCGGCCAGAAGGACGCGGTCCGCATGCGATTCCGCCACCGCTACGAGGTCGATCCCCGCTACATCGAGACGCTCGAGGGCGGCGGCCTGGTCTTCTCCGGCAGGGCCCCCGACCAGCCCATCATGCAAATCCTGGAAC
The DNA here is from genome assembly GCA_963708075.1 of Sedimentisphaerales bacterium. Taxonomy (GTDB): domain Bacteria; phylum Planctomycetota; class Phycisphaerae; order Sedimentisphaerales; family Anaerobacaceae; genus PLanc-01. The sequence goes on along the minus strand of OY970194.1, from coordinate 5,497,980 downwards.
TGCCCACCCATCCGTTCTTCATGGGGACCCAGGCCCATCCGTGCCTGACGTCGCGACCCTTGCGGCCGCAGCCCATGTTCGTCGGACTCGTCGCCGCCGCCATGCAGCGACACCACTTGCAGGGCAACCTCCCCAGTTGCGTCGAGGCGGTTCGCAGAGTCTGTGCTTACGCGGAAGTATAGGGCGGGATAGGACCGATAGGACGAACAGGACCTATGGGACCTATGATCGATTCGGATCGGCTTTGAGCTTTTCGATTTCCGACTGAAGTCGCTCGATCTCTTTGCGCAGCCGAACGTTCTCGTCCATCACTTTTGTCGTGACGTCTTGAACGCGCTCGGCGATGCCCTTTTCGAGGTCCTTCTGCAACTGCTCCGCGCGGGCCCGGCATTTCGACAATTCCTGCTCCTGCTGCTGGAGCTTCTGGCCTTGCTGTTTCTGCGCCGTTTCCACCCGTGCCTGCTGACTGGTCAGACGCTCCTTGAGCTGGATATTCTCTGCCGCCAGGAGTCTGGCCTGTTTCTCATCCGGGGTTTGCGGCTGTTGACATCCTGCAAGCATCGCCGCGACGACAAGCAACGTGACAGCCGCAACCATGCGGCCGGAGAGTCCATTCACCATGTCCCTGCCCTTTCCATTCTCGACACCGGTCCCAATCACCCGCCATTCTATCAGCGGCCTCCATGCCGTCAAGCACGCCGGTCACAGCAATGGACATGCACATCCGGGTGGCAGCGGCAAGCGGAGCCTGCGCAGCTTGCCGATGGTGTTCCTCGGACCCCAAGAGCCATCGGCAAGCTCGCGCTTGCCGCTGCCACCCATATCTACTTTTCAGAGATACGAGTCAGGCTCAGCACAAAAGCGATTGCGGGGCGGCGTCAAAACGGCTACAGTGCACGACCCGCAAGTGCGGGCGTGGCCGTTGTGTCAGTGAATGGTCGGGGTAGTGTGTGTTTGATCTGAACTCATCGAGTTGGTTTATCGTGGGCCTGTGCGCCTTCCTGGTCGGCGTGAGCAAGACCGGCCTGCCGGGACTTGGCATCCTCCCCATCCCGCTGATGGCGATGGTCTTTTCCAGCCACACGCGCGAGTCCACCGGGATCCTGCTGGGCATTCTCATCCTGGGCGACCTCTTCGCGGCGGCGTACTACCGCCAAGCGGCGGAATGGGGGCACGTGATCCGGCTGCTGCCCTCGGCATTCGCGGGCATCATGGCGGGCTGGCAGGCCATGCGCTTCGTCACGAACGAGATGCTCCAGCCGATCATGGGCGTCATCGTGCTGGTCATGCTCGGCGTCAATTATTGGCGCACCCGCCTGCGGGGCGAGGACGCCCCTGTCCCGACGCAATGGTGGTTCGCCATGGCGCTCGGCTTCGTCGCGGGAGTGACCACGATGATGGCCAACGCCGCCGGACCGGTCATGGTCATCTACCTGCTCGCCATGCGCCTGCCCAAGCTCGCCTTCGTCGGCACCAGCGCCTGGTTCTTCTTCGCCGTCAACTGGCTCAAGGTCCCCTTCAGCGCGAACCTGGACCTCATCACGCGCGAATCCGTCCGGCTCGACCTCATGATGCTGCCGCTGATCGCCGCCGGCTCCGTCGCCGGTATTCTCTTTCTCCGGCGAATTCCCCAGAAGGCCTTCAACAGCGTCGTCCAGATCCTCGCCGCCGCCGCCGCCATCAAGCTGCTGTTCTGACCGCGACAAGATGAAGCATCTTGACGGCGTTCCTGAGTGTGGTAGATAAGAGTGTTTCCATGCTCTGGGCAGAACTGAAGCGTACCGGGATTTCGGCCGTAAGGAGCGTCAGACTATGAAACGCAGGCAAAACTCAATGGTTCTCACTATATTCCTTGGCTGTGTATTCGCCATGAGCGCCGGCGCGCAGAACGCCTACGTTGACCAACCTTTTCGTCAGGACTTCAGTGAAAAGGTGCCACTGGGCCCGGGCGTGGGTGACGCGAAGCTGCTGAAGGTCCGCGCCGACCGCAACGGCCGCATCAGCGTGCTATCGGACAAAGGGCTGCTGCAAGTCCATGAGGGCCGGCTTGTGCCGGATCGTCTTCACCGACCGCTTGCAGACATGCACATCGTGGACATGGAGACGCACGACGGGCAGTTCGTCTATCTGACGGACGAGTTCGTTCTGAGCAACGCCTGGGCCGGGAAGCTCCTCGTAGAGCATCAGGTGTCCGGCGCCCACCGGCTGGTCATGGGTAAGGACTCCGATTTCCTCGTTGTAGGCGACAAGCAAAGCGTTCTCTTTCACAACGGCAAGCCGGTTCAGGACTGGAAGCAGCGGGCATCTGACGTAAAGCAGGGGGTATTCTACGGCGAGCGAGAGCGATACCTGATGCTGACGCGCGGCACGATTGAAGAGCTCGGGCGGAATATGAACAGAACGCTCTTCTTCGAGATGATGCAGGTGAACTGTTTTGACTTCTCAAGGGACGGCCGGACCCTCCTGGTGGGGACAGCCTATGGGTACAGCCAGTGGGATCCGAATTCCCTCCGGCCACTGGGGGACCTCCTGAACAAGCTGCCGTGCACGGACATACGAACCATCAGGGCCATTGGCGATACGATCTGGTTCGGAACGCCTGAGGGAGCGTTCTCTCTGCACCCCGATGGGCGAATCGATTGTTACGCGTCGAAGCGATGGCTCGTGGATGATATGGCCATTGATATTGCGCCGGGACTCAGGGACTCCGTGCTCGTGCTGACGGAGAAGGGGCTTAATGTCATCCGCTTCAAGGAGATGACACTCGCGGAGAAGGCAGATCATTTCGACAGGGCCATGCGGCAGCGCCACATCCGGTACGGATTCAACAGCGCGCTGGTGATGAGTGAGGCCGGCGATTTATCGACCGGCACGTTGATCGACACGGATAATGACGGCCTGTGGACGGCGATGTATCTGGCCGGTGAGTTGTTCCGATACGCCGTCACGAAGTCGGACGCGGCGCTGCGGAACTGCTATGAGTCCTTCGAGGCGATGGAGCGACTCAGCGAGATTACGCCGATGGAAGGCTTTCCGGCTCGATCCTTCGACCGGGCGGGGTACCAGGTCTCGGACAAATCCCGCTGGCAGCCCGCCGAGGACAGGCACTGGGTCTGGAAGGCGACGACCAGCAGTGATGAGATCGTAGGACATTTCTTCGCCTACACGATTTTTGCGGAGATCGTTCCGGACAAAGCGTGGCGAGACCGGGCCGTCACACTCATGGACGCCATCATGGCCCACATCGTCCGCAACAACTGGTACCTCATCGACTACGACGGCAAGCCCACCCAGTGGGGCCGGTGGAATCCCGAGTACGTCAATCGCTTCCCGCGCCAGGTGGGCGACCGGCGGCTCAATTCCGCCGAGATCATCTCCTTCCTGCAGGCGGCGTATCACTTCACAGGCAAAGAGCTGTACAAGCAGAAAGCCTACGAGCTATTCGAGAAGTACGGTTATCTCGACAACATCGTGATCCCGATAACGGAACTCGGCCGCGTCCCCGGCATCGACCTGACGACGGAGTGGAACCACAGCGATGATGAGCTGGCGTTTCTGACCTACTGGAACCTGTACCGCTACGCATTCACAGACGAGCTGCGCGAGAAATATCGCCGGGCAATCCGGGAGCACTGGGAGATCGAGCGCCCGGAGAGGAATCCGCTGTGGAATTTCATCTACGCCGACACCGGGGCCAAGGAATTCGATCTCGAAGAATCGATCTGGACCCTGAAAGAATTTCCGCTCGACACGATCAGTTGGACCGTGCGCAACAGCGGCCGCAAGGACCTCGAATTCCTGGGTCCCAATTTCCGCGGGTGGACTACGAAGGGGGTCCTGCCGCCCGACGAGCGGCCGATGAGCAAGCACAACGGCAACGCCTTCAACCTCGACGGCGGCGACGCCGGCCGCGAAGAATTCGCCCCCGACATCTACCTCCTGCCCTACTGGCTCGGCCGCCACCTCGGCGTCATCCGCTGACATTCCAGCCACGGACCGTAAGAATGGGCTGTGGCTCTATCGACGGAAACGTGGCTGTCAGTGTCTTCGTCTCGTTCGGCAGGAGAGTCACGTAGTTGTCCTGCCAGAAGATCGGGACGATGGGCTCGCGCGTAACTGCGTCGGTCAGCAGCAGCTCGATGAAGAACGCGATCCTGTCGCCGTGATTTGCCAGCTCGACCGTGATCCTGCCCTTGTCGCCGACAGTCTCAAGGTGATGCGCGACATCCACCTCCGCAGGCGGCAGAGAGTTGAGCATCGTCAGATCGGCGTAGCCCTTGCTCGGCGTGAAGTACTCCCAGGGCGTGACCTTGGCCTCGTAGTCCAGCACATCAGCTTGCGTGGAGAGCCAATAGAAATTGTCGGCGATCTGCGCGTCCGCCGGATCCAGCAGCCGCAGGGAAAGAAAGTACGTTGTACTGATGGTCTCAAAACGGGGTAGCGTGAACATGCTTTTTGATGGATCGTGCCCCGCCTCTATCGCCAGGTGCGCCGCCAGGAAGAGCCTCGACTCGATATCGTAGACGCGTATCTCGGCCGTGAGACCCGTAGGGTGGGTTCTCAACCCACGCGTCAGGAACGCACCGGCTGCGTGACTGCGTGGGTTGAGAACCCACCCTACAGTTGCAGACGGATCATCCGCTAAGTAGATGCTTCTATCGCCGTAGTTGTAGATGAGCTGTAGCGGCTGGCAGGCCTTCTTCGCCCCGTAAAACGCGCCGGTGGGCATAAGGTACCAGTCGTAGAGCTGCCACCACATCTTGGGCCAGGCGGCGTTGAGCATCCATTGGATGACGCCGGTGGCCCGGCGGCGGTTGACGCGGAAGGCCTCGAACATTGGTCGCATCAGCTCGTAGTTCAGCGTCTGCGCCTTGCGGGCGAACTCCTCGACCGTCTTCGCCTCACCGTATCGCCTCGCCAGTGCGCCGCGATACTGGTCCAGCGTGGTGAATTCGTTCAGGCCGCAATGGAAGTGCCAGTACTCGTCGATGGGCCACAGGTGCTCCGGCGACAGCATCTTCTTCAGGCTTTCGAGCGTAGGCACTACCGCTCCCGGCGAGGTCTCTGTGTTGAAACCGTATGCGCCGCCCCGGCGGGTATCCGTGTACCAGTAGACTGGCGGCGTGTACTCATAAGGCCCGAGCATTTTCATGCCGGAGCAGCCGCTGATCTCGCTGACGATCCGCTCACACGTCACGATGGCTTGCTCGCTGCCCACGCCTCCGGTGGAGGCCAGATGGGGACGCCTCCGGTCGTATTTACGGAAGATCTCCATGTACCGCTTTTCGAGATCGGGTGCGCAGGTCTTATCGCTGGCGACGGCCCAGACATAGATGCTCGGATGGTTGCGCAGCCACAGGAGCTGGTCCTGCCAGCACTGGCTCACGAGCTCGATGTCTTCGGGCGAGACGACCCCGCCGTAGCGCTCATCGACGGGCTTGCCGAGGTACTGCTCGTGCTCCCACTGGCAGCTCCAGCCGACCATCATGAGGATGCCGTACTGGTCGCACAGGTCGTACAGCGTCCCGTCCTTGCCCCAGATGTTCTCGCAGCGGATGCAGTTGAGATTCATATGGCGCACGTAGCGCAGCTCGGCATCAATAGTCTCCGGCGTGTCCGCCAGCAGCAGATCATCCGTCCAGCCCGCGCCCTTGATGAGCACCTCCCGGCCGTTGACCTTGAACCCGCGATGGCCTTCCGGCGTCCGGTAGTCCGCCACCTCGCGGATGCCGAAGCGGACCGACGCGGCATCCGAGAACCTGCGAGCCAACGACAAATCTCAGCTCCAACGGATACAGCTCCGGCGTGCCGAGGTCATGCGGCCACCATAGGCGTGGTTTGGTGACGCGAAGCTGCGGGTACTCATCTGCGGTGAAGGTCACTGTCCTATTCTCGTGCGCCTGCAGGCGCACGTTGAGCGAGAAACGGATTCCTTCGATGCAGCCCTCCAGAATGCCCCTGATGGCTTCATTACTGTGATTTACAAGGTCGGCGGTGACTGTCAGATCGGCCTCGGCGAGTGTAGCGAGATCCAGGCCGGTCTGCACGAAGAGATTCTCGATGGACACGCCGTTGCAGAAGCGAAGCCGAACCGGCCGGAAGAGGCCCATGTTGCGATCCGGGGCCGGCGGGTTCCAGTCCACGAAGCCGATCGTGAAGTCCCCCGGCTTCGGAGGGATCACCTCGACCGCAAGGACATTGACGTTGTGCCTGACCAGATTCGAGACATCGTATTGGAATCGGCGGAATGCGCCTCTCCTGTCTTCCGCTGCGGCGACCTGTCGGCCGTTCAGCCAAATGTTGGCTGCATAGTTGATCCCATCGAATTCCAGGAGGACCGTCTCGTGCGCCTGGGCCTCCGAGAGACGGATTTCCGTCCTGTACCACCACGATCGCTCGAATGGCTCGCGTGGTATGTTCCTGAGGTTCATCCCGAAGTACGGGTCTTCGTACCTGCCCGCCGCAACCAGTGCCGCCAGGATCGTGCCGGGAACGGCCGCCGGCACCCAGTCGTGGGTATCAAAGCTGGACAGAGACACCCTGTCACCAGGGACGCCAACCTCACTGCAAGCCCGAATCCGCCACGCTTCAGAGAGCTCTCGTCCGTACTCGTCCATGCCTGAAATCCTATCGGATTCCCGGAAACTACGCAAGGATGAGTGGCGATGATTGAAAGATGTGGGCCCATCGGGTAGTGTGGTGTGCCAAAGAACGTAATGCCGGGTGCCATGTCTACGCTTGCGTAGACATGTTCGAGTCGATAAGCAAGGCATGCTTACGCGAGCGTAAGCATGGCACCCCGGACGTTGCCGACGTATTCATCAGAACTGGTCAGAGAAGGACACGATCATGGGCCGATTAGCGATCAACGGCGGGACGCCGGTACGAAATGTCAAACGCAATCCGTGGCCGAAGTGGCCGGTCTGGGACAAGCGGGACGAGAAGGCGCTGCTCGGCGTGCTGCGCAGCGGCGTCTGGTCGTACAACGGGCCTGCCGAGAAGCGGTTCAACAAGGCCTTCGCCGGGTATATCGGCAGCCGGAATGCGCTGTCGCTGGCGAACGGGACCGTCACGCTGCAACTGGCCCTGGAGGCCTGCGGGATCGGGTACGGCGATGAAGTCATCGTGCCGGGGCTGACCTGGCAGGCAACGGCAGCCGCGGCCCTCGATATCAACGCCGTCCCGGTCATCGTCGATGTCACCGAGGACACCTGGTGCATCGACCCGGCGGCAATCGAGGCGGCGATCACCCCGGCGACCAGGGCGATTATCCCCGTCCACCTCTACGGCTGCATGGCCGACATGGACGCCATCCTGCAGATCGCCGAGCGCCATGGCCTGCGCGTCATCGAGGACTGCGCTCACAAGCACGGCGGCGAGTGGAACGGCATGAAGGCCGGCAGCATCGGCGACATCGGCAGCTTCAGCTTCCAGCTGTCCAAGCTCATGACCGCCGGCGAAGGCGGGGCCCTGACCACCAGCGACCCCGAGCTCTGGGAGAAGCTCGATGCCCTTCGCAATTGCGGTCGGCGCCCCGAGCAGAAAGGGGCGGCAGACAAAGGCGCGGGCATTTACGGCGACGAGGGCAACTTCATCCAATCGGGCAACTACCGGATCACGGAGTTCCAAGCCGCGTTGCTCACCGAATCCCTGCACCGGCTGTCCCGGGACAACAAGGTACGCGAGAAGAACGCCACCTACTTCAACGCGCAGCTTTCCGGGATTCCCGGCGTGCAGCCGATGCGCCGGGACGACCGCGAAACCGCCCAAGCCTTCTACAACTTCTCCTTCCGGTACAACCAAAAGCCATTCAGGAACGTCCCCGTGACTCAGTTCCGCAAAGCCCTGGCTGCCGAGATCGGGCGCAGCGTCGAGGCCAGCTACCAGCCGCTCAATGCGTGCTCCCTGTACGCCCCGCACACCAAGCCCTGGCGGTACAAGCTGACGGAGCGGCACTGGAAACGGATCGACCCGAAGCGATTCAAGCTGCCCGTCTGCGACCGGATTCACGATAAGCAGTCCGTGTGCCTCCACTTCACCGCCCTGATGGGCACCAAGGCCGACATGGACACGATCCTCGAAGCGATCCAGAAGATCCACGACAACGCCGACGAGCTGAAGCGCACGTGACGAACTATCAGCGGCTGGTGTCGTCAAGGTCGGGTGCCATGTCTACGCTTGCGTAGACATGTCTGATTCGATGGACGAAGCATGCTTACGCAAGTGTAAGCATGGCACCCGGTCATTGGTGGCGTCGCTTGTCAGAAGTCATCAGGAAAGAACGCGAATCCCTGATCGGCGTCACCGGCGCTCTTTGAGACGGCGGGCCTTGTACATCATGGTGGCGCCGATACCGCCGATGATGGCTCCGGCCCCAAGATTTGTGAGTTTGCCGATTCCCGTGTCGGTGAAGAAGATCGACACAAGGACCACCAGGCCGAAGAAGACCAGGAAGATGCCGAGCGCGTTGTTGATCTGCACGTCATGGAGCACTCGCGGATCATCGTGGTTTGGAGCCTCTGCCATTGCTGCCCTCTGTCAGAAGATGAGATAGATCGTGAAGATGATGGCCAGCACGCCGAGGGCCCAGAGCTTGAGGTTGTGCCACCACCGCGGGCTCTCAACGCCCTCAAGGATCGAGGTCTTCGGGATCGTCAGCACGAGCAGGCCGGAGAATACGAACAGGGCCAGAAACACGGCCTTGGCCGCCGGCATCGGCACCCATTTGAGCCAGTCGAAGTTCAACATACCGCCGCCTCACAACTGCCCTTGGGTTCCTTTGGCAACCCGAACACGAGCCCGGCCAGTCGCCCCTGCGGGTGCGGCCGCGTCGCCAGGCTCACCGCCACGTTGAGCAGCACGCCTGCCACGAAGGACCACCATGAGACGTACAGGAACGGGTCCTGGATCGTGAACAGGCTGCCTTTGAATATATAGAGCAGGGCCGAGGTGGATATGCCGCCGACCAGTCCGACCAGGCCGCCCCACTGTGTGGCACGGCGCCAGAACATCCCCAGCAGCAGGACGGAGAACGCCGGGCCCTGGAAGAACGACAGGAACGTCTGAATGGCAACGTAAATGCCCGGGAATTGCTTGCTCAGTGGCGAAGTGATCACGCCGAAGATCAGCAGGAGCACTGTGGCTATCTGCCCTACGGCCATGTAGTGGCGATCGCTTGCATCCTTCTTCAGCCACCTCTGGTAAATGTCCTTGGTCCAGAGGGTCGCCGTGGAGTTCAGGATCGAGTCGATGGTGGACATCAGGCCGGCCAGAAAACCGGCGAACAGCAACCCGCGCAGTCCCGGCGGCAACAAGTTCTTCACCAACGTAGGAAACGCCTGGTCCCCATCCTCCATCCCGGGGTACATGGCCATTGCGATCAGTCCCGGGAACATGACCAGCATGGGGATGAACATCTTGAAGAACGCGCCGGTAAGCATGCTCGCTTTGGCGTGCCAGACGCTCTTGGTCGCCAGGCAGCGCTGCACGATGGCCTGGTTGCCGATCATGTACGCATTGGACATGACGAGGGTCAGTCCAAAGAGGATGCCCGTCCATGGAAACGGGGTTTGCGTGTCGATGGGTTGGACCAGCTCGAAGTGATTCTGATAGGCGTCACCCATGGCGGCGATCTTGTCCGTCAGGCCGCTCCAGCCGCCGGCATGGTAGAGGCCGACAACAAGGACCGTCGCCCCGCCCACGAACATGATGATCATCTGCACGACGTCAGTCATCACCACAGCGGTCAGGCCGCCGAAGAAGGTGTAGAGGCCGACGACAAGGGCTGTCGCAACGATCGAGAACCACGGCGGCCAGCCCATCAGCGGCTCGAACATGACCGCCGCCGCCCAGAACAACACACCCAGATCGAGGGCGAAGAAGACGATCCACGTCATAGACGCCACGGCACGGACGCCGTCGTTATACCGGCGGCCCAGGTATTCGGGGATCGTGTACAGGCCGGCCTTCCAGAAGTACGGGATGAAGATGAACGCCGCCAGGAGCATGGCCGGCATCGAGCCCAGCCAGTCGAAGTTGCCCACGGCGACCCCGAAGCGGTAGGATTGCCCCGAGACGCCCACGAAATCCATGGCGCTGATGTCGGTGGCGACGATGGACATGCCTACGGCCCAGAACGGCAGCGTCTTGCCCGACAGGAAAAAGTCGTCCGCCGACCGCACGAATCTTGCGAAGTACAGCCCCAGCACCATGATGCCCACGAGGTAGGCGATGACAACGAAATAGTCAATTCCGTGCAGCACTGGCCACGCTCCGTATGTCCCTGGCAATCAGTCGCCGGTCACACCACCGGTTGGCAGCCCATCATATATGCGGAGTCCCCGGACGGCAATGAAAAGTCCCTCTCGTGCCATCAAGCAACATGCAGGCGAGAATGCCCAAAAAGGCCAAAACAAAAGTTGCGGTCCGGCGTATGAGGGGGGTAAAATAGCAGTGCGAGTGAAAGGCAGGCCGGTGTTTGTCTTTCATAATTCGGGTTTGCCATCATAAGTGTGTTTTTCTTCATATCCTACCGGCCCGGCCCTTCGATGTACGGGTTGCTCTTGTCGCCCGGCAGCAAAGACGCAAGCGGTCTATGCTGTGCGGCGGCGGAGCGGAATCGTTTGGAAGGGTTTCGGCATGAGTTTCCATTTCTTTCCTTAAAGTCCCTCTATGGCTCCGACAGGCCTGGTGAAGCCATCGGCAGGCTGCGCTTGCCGCTGCCACCCGGCTGTAGAGGCATTCTGCCGGCGTGATGTTTTCGCCGCGGGTGTGTGAACCCGGGTGTCATCATACGGTCATTCATTTGGAAAGGGCGGAGAAATGAGAACGCAAAGGAGAACACGCAAGCCATTGGAGATCGTGTCGGTACTGGCCTGTGTCGTCGCGCTGCTGGCGGGACTGGCCGGGCCGGCGGAGGCGCAGCAGAATCCGACGGAGGCCGAGCTGCCGGCCAACGTCGTAATTCCGCACAGCCGGACGTACGCCTACACGACGCAGCAGCAGGGAGCCGTCAGGATCACGCGGGTGGACGCCACGATCCGCATCCTCGAAGCGACGGCACAGACCACACTCGAAATCTCCCTGCAGAACACCACGAGCACCCGGCAGGAGGCCAAGTTGATCATCCCGATCGCCGATGAGGCGGTGGTCAGCGGTTTTGCCTACGACGGCCCCAGCAGCCAGTTCACCGCCGAGGTCCTGCCGAAAGACGAGGCCAAGCGCATCTACAACCAGTTGGTCTCGAAGATTCGCGACCCCGCCCTGGCCGAGTTCATCGGCTACAACCTGATCGGCACGAGCGTCTTTCCCATCGAGCCGAAGGGCCTGCAGAAGGTCCGCCTGACCTACGAGCACGTGCTGCGCACCGACGGCAATCGCGTGGACTACTGCCTGCCTCGCACCGAGTCCCTGCAGTACGAGGTGCCCTGGAAGATCACGGCGAGTATCGAGAGCAGCCAGCCGATCTCGGCGGTGTATTCGCCGACGCACCTGATCTACACCCACCGGACCGGTCCCACCCAGGTCACCGCGATCACCGACCCCGACGCGGAATTCACGCCGGGACCGTTTCTGCTGTCCTACCTGCCGGAGGGCGAGGGCATCAACGCCTCGCTGCTGGCGTATCCCGATGAAGACGCAGCCGACACCGGCTATTTCCTGCTGCTGGCCGGCACGCCCGCCAAACGCCCCGAAGACGTCAACGCGATCAAACGGGAGCTGACGCTCGTGCTCGACCGCTCCGGCAGCATGGCCGGCGAGAAGATCAAGCAGGCCCAGGAAGCCGCGGTCCAGGTCGTCTCCGGGCTCGACAACGGCGAGGCCTTCAACCTGGTCATTTACAACAACGCCATCCAGCTCTTCGCAAAGCAGCCGGTCATCAAGTCCTCCGACACCGAGACGCAGGCCCACAGCTACATCCGGGCGACGAGCGCCCAGGGCATGACCAACCTGCATGGCGCCCTGCAGACGGCGCTGGCCCAGGCACCCACGGCGGGGATGCTGCCGATCGTGCTCTTCCTGACTGACGGCCTGCCCACATCGGGGATCACCGCCGAAACGGCAATCCGGGACCTGGTGCTCACCTCGAATCCGTTTGACCGGCGGGTCTTCACGTTCGGCGTCGGCGTCGATCTGAACGCGCCGCTGCTGGACGGGCTGGCGCAACTATCCCGGGCTCGATCCTTCTTCGTGCTGCCCGGCGAGAACGTCGAGGTAGCTGTGACGAACGTGTTCAAGAGCCTCACCGGCCCGATTTTCGCGGATGCTGCACTTCGCGTGCTCAGCGCCGATGGCAACGAAGCCGTCGGCCGCACACAGGACGTTCTGCCCGCCGTGCTGCCCGATCTGTTCGACGGCGACCGGCTCGTCCTGCTGGGCCGGTACATCGGGGCGGCGCCTCTGACCTTCGAATTCAGCGGCAACTTCCTCGGCCGGCCCCGGACGTTCGCCCATACCTTCGCGTTCGACAAGCCGGACAAGGACAACGGCTTCATTCCCCGCCTGTGGGCCAGCCGCAAGATCGCGGAGCTGATCGAGATCATCCGGCAGATGGGCGCCGACCCGACCGTCACCGCGAACAACGCCAAGATCAAGGAGCTGGCCGAGACGATCATCACGCTCTCGACTGAGTTCGGCATCATCACGGAATACACGGCGTTCCTCGCCCGCGAAGGCACCGACCTGAGCAACGCCGCCCAGCTCCTCGGCCAGGCGACGAACAGCCTCTACAACACGGGCGCCGCCACCCGCGACGGCACAGGGGCCGTGAGCCAGAGCATGAACATGGCCATGCAGAGGGCCCAGGACGTGCTCAACAGGGACAGCAGCTACCTGAACTCGCAGATGGAGCGGACACGGATCGTCAACGCCCAGCAGGCGAACGACCTGACGTTCTACTTCAAGGACGGGCGCTGGATCGACAGCCGGCTGGCGGAGATCCAGGCGATTGTCACGCCGCACAGAACCGTCGTGTTCGGGTCCGACGAATTCTTCGACATCGCCGCCCAATTGGCCGGCCAGAACCGCCAGGGCGCGCTGGCCTTCGCCCAGGACATCCTGCTGTTGCTCGACGGAGAGATCCTGCTGATCGACATTCCGGCGGAAGTCGAGGAGCAGTATCAGCCGGTGGACCCGAGGACCACGGACCAGGGCGACGGCACCGTTGCGCCTCCCGTCCGACATGGTCGATGACGTTCGCGTGCGGTGTCTGATACCGATTACGATTGAAAGCTCCGTATCTTCGGGTGGCAGCGGCAAGGCCGAAGGCTTCGTTCGTAGTGACGCCGTGAGGCGTTTCTCTTGATGCCCTTACGGGCACACTACAAACAAGGCAGGTGGCACGGTTTGTCATCCCGAGTCACTGCGTCGCTTCGCGGCTGGTGTCGGGAGGAAATGGGATGGTTTGGGTGCCATGCTTACGCTCGCGTAAGCATGCCTTGCCTATCGAGTGGGACATGTCTACGCAAGCGTAGGCATGGCACCCGGCTAGTCAGTTTCTCAGGAGCGTGTGCGAAGGATCTGGTCGGCGAATGAGAGGTTTCTCCGCTCCGCGGGCCAGATCCTTCACTGCGTTGCCCCGTGTACAATGTTTGACTTGCCGGTAGTCGAACAGGTGCCGTCCGAAGAGGCGCCGGACGGTGACCAGGGAGAACGAGCCAGCATCTACATGCCTTCTCACTCGACCACCTGCTTCCAGCTCGCGGGGGACACTTTCATGCCGTCCACGTAGGTGTACCACTTGGGCGGGCAGGCGTAGAGGCTGGGCGTATAGGTGATCGTGTTCGTCCCGTCGCACTCTATCGGGCCATTGCAGATGACTGCGCCGATGATGGCGGCGGTCTGTTGCAGCCGCAAAGAGCCCTCAACATGGACGAGCCCACGGATTTCGTTCGGGTAGGTATCGGCTTTGTCCGTGTCCGTGCTGCCGTTATATGGCGCGCCGGCCGGGTTGAAGTTCATCGTATGGGTCGCTTCCGAGAGCTGCGTGGTGGCGCTGGTGTTTTTGATGATCACATTGCCGGACACCAGCAGCACGGGAAAGTCAGACCGGAAGTTGTGAAGCAACACAGGATCGTCCACTGTCACGGTCCCGCTGCCTGCCAGGACGACCAGCGTGCCGTAGATCCGGCACTTTCGGATCGTCAGATTGGCGTTGCTGGTGTTGATGACGTAGAGCCCATTCGGGTCCGCCGTGCCGAAGGAACTGTATCCGGGCCCCAGGACGAATTTCTCGCAAGTGGCCGCATAGGCGACGACGGTGCCCTTGGCCGCGTACTTGGAGATCACATCGGCATCCGGCATGCGCTTGACAGCGCCAGGCACGGTCAGACTCCCTGTGATCGTGCCGGCATGCTCGCGGCTCTGGGCCTCGGCGCTGCCCTCGATTGTGCCGTCGTTGTCCAACCTGTCGTTGGTGCAGACCGGGGCGCCGCCGGCAGTGATCTTCCTGCCGCCGGTGACCCTGAGGGAACCCGACCCCTGCAGGCAGGAAGTCAGCGCCTCAATGGGCTCGACGACCGGCGCAAGCACCACTTGTGCAATATGGCGGGCCTGCCCGCCGGCGCCGATGCCGGTGAGGACGACCGCATCATACGGCGAGTCGGCCAGGTCGTTGTCGGCCGGGTCGGTGCCCTGGAGGGTGAACGTGCCTGAGCCGAGCGGCTGGTCCTCCATCCACGTCCCACTGGGCCAGGTGGTGCGCCATGCGCTGTCGGTCCTGATGTGCAACATACCCAGCTCGATGGCCGACGTCGCGCAGCTCCTTGCCTCCGCGGAGTCCCGCACCAGCCGGCACGAGCGCATCTGGATGCGGACCGCATGCATCGCGCCCAAGCCGAGGACGCTGATCAGCAGCGAACTGGCAAGCACGTGCAGGTATATGCTGCCCCTGTCTCGCCGGGACACTGCAAAAATCAAAAGGCAAGAATCAAAAATATGGGATCGCTTTCGGCGATGGTCATTTTGATTTTTGATATTTGAGATCATTCCGCTGCCTCCGCCGTTCTGATCGCCACCAGCGTCACTTGCGGCACACTGTTGAACGTCGTGGTCACAGTGATACGCTTGGCATTCATTTCACTGGACGCGGTCTTGTCCGGCCTGAGAGGGTCGATCCATTCTACGGTGACGCTCTGCATCCAGCCGGCGGAGTTCGCCAGGGCGGTCCCATCCTTGTTCGTCGGAGGACCCGACCAGCCATTGTAGTCGTCCACGTCGTCGAAATCCGCCCTCGTAGCCGTCGATTCGTCCGCTTCGGGGCCGAAGACCGGACTGGCGCCGGAGTCTTTGTAGCTCTGCTCCCGGACCTCCGACAAGAGCCCCGCGGTGAACAGGCGGCCCCGGCTGATCGACGCCGCTCGGTGCTGCGTCAGGCGTGAAGCGCCGACCGTATTCAACGCCGCGACGAACATGACGCCGACGATGACCATCGAGATCACCGCCTCCACGATAGTGAACCCGCCGTCCTGGAGCGCCGCAGGGGCAGGCCTCTGCGCCTGCCCAATCCCCCGCCGGCGGCAACCACAGGGGGTTGCCCCTGCATAAGCTGCGTTATAGACGCTCATGGGTCCATCTCCACGTTGTTGAGCATCCGCACGCCGCATTGCACCGTCGCCTGGCTGTCCGTGCCCGTGCGCAGGCGGATGCTTATCCGGTGGAGACAACACGCGTTTTGCACCGGAGGCATCCCCACGGTGGTCACGGTGCCATAGACGGTGTATTTCAGGCCGCAGCCTGCCGGCGCCGACCAGGTCGCACCGCCGTCGGTCGTTTTGACCAGGAAACTGTCCGTCGCACTCGCGCCCTCATGATAACCGCGCAACTGGCATGCGATGAGATCGGAGATCCACTTGACGACGATACAGAGCCCCTGCGTCGGTGAAAGCCCCGTGACGGTAAGGAAGCTGAACTCCTGCTCCGAGTATCCCGCCAGAAAGCTCGATTCCATCAGCGTTTTCTCCTCCAGGACGGTGCCGCTCGGCAGTCTCCCGGCGGTCGGCAGTCGGAGCTGGACCCGACTCTCGCCGGATGAAGATCCGTCCGTCCGGCCGTGGATCCTGATGCGTGTCACCTTCCAACTCACGGCGTCGGCAGGCAGAGCCGGGAGAAAATACTGCCCGTACCATTCACTGCTCTTGATGGGAAGACCGTCCGTGTGCTGCAGCGCGTCGAAGCCGGCTAGCGCCATCTCCGCACTCTCGTTGTTCTGGGGAGTCCCGGCGTCCATCGCCTCCAAATCGTAGGAGAGGGCGAACTCCCGGACGTCGTCAAGGACCCGGACCGCAGCGCCTCCATTGTACCGCCGGGTCAACGAGGCGCCGGCCGTGCCCGACCACTCGTAACGGATCACCTCGGGAATGTCATTGCCGTCACGGTCCGCCACCGTGAACTCGATCATCGTGGCCGAGCTGTTTTCGACGCTGACGGCGTACTGCAACTCGGTCATGAACTGCTCGAGGGCCGCGCCGGCATCGACGATGGCCCCTGTGACCGTGCGGGCGTCGGGCATCGCGCGGGCGGCGAGGAGCATGGCCGAGCCGATTGCCAGCATGAGCACAGCCATGATTCCCATGCTCACAACCATCTCGACCAGAGTGTACCCAAGGGATTGATGATTGATGATTGATGATTGATGATCAGGAGCAGCGATCGGCGCAAATCCGCAATCCGAAATCCGCAATCCGAGATCTGGATGGCCATTTGGACTGTTCATTGAATGCTCACCTGCCCCGTCCGGCCGTCCAAAGAAATCGTCCTTTGCTCGGAGCCGACGGCTACGACAACCGTACCCGCCACGTCGGGCAGTCCCCATCCGCTGAAGACAACCTGCTGAGCGGCCGTGTCACCGAAACTTGCAGAAACGATACTCGCCTCATACGGCGGCCGTCTCAGATCCACGATGTATGTACCCTCGCGGTCATCGAGCGCGGGAACATCCGTGAGCTGGTACGTGCTCGTCGCCGGGGTGAAGACGACGGTGCAGGAGTTGCTGATCGTCCTGGCGTACAACTGCGCCTGGCGCAGGTCCGCCGCCACGCGCCTGGCGGCCAGATCGGCCTTGTGGCGACCGGCGGCTGCACCGTAGCGCGGGATGGCCATCGCCGCTGCAACGGCGATAATCCCCGCCACGAGAACGAGCTCCAGCAAGCTGAAGCCGCTGCCGGCTGCAATTCCGAATTTCGAATTTCGAACTTCGAATTTCGTCATTGGGTTCCTGCGTATTGGCGGATCTTTGGAGGGGTACGGGCCTGCCCGTGAACGTGGAGGATACCCTGTCCGAGAATGAGGATCGGGCCGCTGCCGATGACTTCGGCAGCAGCCCGACTCAAGCTGATATCAACCGGGCACAAGCTTCAGGAGCCGTGAAACCCTGGCATCCATCCGCGCGAAGGGTTCTATGCCGGCTCAATAATCGCTGTACAGGACGCTCGCGTCATCCAACTCGGTGGCCGTCGTATTGGCCTTGATGTTCCCGGTACTGGCAGTATAGATCCACCCGATCTCGGCGCCGGTGACGTCGGAAATGCCGCTCTTGGTCTTCTTGGCTCCCACGGGCAGCGGCGGAATCTTTCGAATGTAGGGGCCATAGATGTGCGCAGCGTCCTTGGTGTCACTGGTGCCGCCGCTTGCATTCGTGTACTTGATCAGTTGATCCGCGATGGTGGCCGCGTCCGGCATGGCGCCGCCGTGCTCGGCCGCGTAAAGGTCGATCGCATTACGGAGCACCGCCAGGTCCCCGCTCAGCGCGGAATCGTTGGCGCCCTTGGAGCCCCGGCTCATGCGCGGAATGCCGATCGCCGCCAGAATCGCGATGATGGCAACCACGATGACTACCTCAAGCAAGCTGAATCCATCTCTCATTGTGCGTCTGCGCTCTCTCATGCGTATTTCTCCTAAGCACGTCTACTTTGTTGGAACTCTCCTCGACTTCCCAGGTATCGACACAATCGCAAAGGCACTTAAGTAAATCTACTTACTCAGCAACTCCAGGACGATGCGTTCTCCCTGCCGCTCGAAGACCGCGGACTTTGTCCCTACCGAGACGAGTGTGTACCCTTCGATCTGCTCTCCCAGTTTCAGGATGCGGTCGTCGATCGAGATATAGGACTGCCGGCCGGAGACGACAACCGCCGCAAGCGGATGGGCCCTGGCGAACGCTTCCGCGGACTCCGGCGTGGCGGAGGGCCCGGTCGCCTTGCCGTCAGACCATGAGCCGGCCAGAGAGAAGGGGTCCCTTGCCTCCACAGTGTTCAGTTCGCGGTCCGGCCAGATCTGTTCCAACCGCTCGCCCACGCCCGGGTCCTGCGCCTCCGCAGCCGGGGAGGGAGCCTCCCGGGCCGGCGAGAGGGGCACGGCATAATTATCGGACGAATCGGCGGACGCCGCATCAGGGCCGCCCTGTGGACGAAGGAAAACGCGATCCACCCCCAGGCCGATGAGGCCCAGGAAGAAAACCGCTATGAGTGTCTTTTGACGTTTTGTCAAAGCCATTGCCGTCATTTCTCCAGCGTTGCGTCTTATGTACCGCTCGTGACCTTCTGCGCGACGGAGTCCGGGGCGGCATACCAGAGTAAGTCGAACTGGAATGTCCCTTCCTCCGCCTTCTTCGCGACGTTGCCGGAAAGCTCGATTCGAGCTATGCTCATATCCGGGAACTGCGAGCGAAGCCCACGGAAGAATTTGACGCACTGTCCATACGGCCCGCGCCCCAGAACAGTTATCGGAACCAGATCATACTGCACGCCGTTGTAAAGACGTCCCGTCTGCACGTCATCCACGTCCAGCTCGCAATCGGAGAACAATTGCGTCAGGCCGGCCACGCGTCTGTTGATGTGCGCCGCCGGCTCGAGCTGGATGGAGCTTGCCGCCAGGTCCGTCTGCACGGCGGTCACCCGCGCCCGGACGTCGGCGATAGCCGCTTTGAACTCGGCCGTCTTGCCCTGGCGGGCTTTCAGCTCGTTTCGCTGCTCGGCCGCGAGAGACTGCCCCTGGAGAAACGGCTGGATGGTCAGCCAGTAGAACAGCAGCGACGCCGCCGCACACAGGCCGACTCCGGCTGCATCGATCTTCAAACGGCTATAGCGCTCTGGAAACATCCGACGCACGATGCATGTCCTCTAAAAACCACACTCGATCGTAAACGCCACCGCCTGGCCGCTGAGAAATGTCTGGCGGCAACTATTGATAAGCCGGACCCGCTCGAACAATCCGATCCCTTCCAGACCCAGGGCAAACCGGGAAACCGACTCCTGGGTCTGGCCGAAACCCTGGAGCACCAACTGGTATCGGTGCGTGGTCACCAGCGAGAGCAGCGGCTTGGCCAGAAGGGCCTCAGTCCAGGGTTCCGTGAGAGCCTTGCCGTCCTCCCTCGTGGCCACGAGCTGCCAGCGCGTGAGGACAAGCTCCTGGCCGAGCTCGTGCGACAGTCCGGCCAGCAACCTGCTCCAGTCGGGCTGCTCGCGGATGGCCCGTGTAGTTTCCATTGCGGCGGTCGTTTCCGCCAGTGTCCTGCGCAGCTCCAGCATGGCCTTGTTGTCCTGCTTGATCTGCTCTGCGGCCGCGGCAAGCTGGTCCGCCAGATCGCTATCCCGGCCGGGGCAGAACACACAAGCGGCCAGCGAACCTGCCGCCAGCAGAACGATGTACGCTGTGCACGTCACCGCCCACAAGTAGATTCTCGCCTTGCGGCGCTTGGCGGCCAGCCGTTCGGCGGGTATAAGATTCACATCGTTCATTCCCCGGCTCCTCCAAATCGCGCCAGGCCTACCGCAATCGTCATGGCCGGATTGCCCGCCTTGGCCAACAGTCCGACCGGGCTGCTCGCCAGATCGCTCGGTCCCGCGGTCCGGACGTCAATCTTGAGCCGGCCCTGCATGTAGGAGGAAAGCTGAGGGACCGCTGCTCCGCCTCCGATCAACAACAGCCGCTTCACCCCCTCCCCGGGGAACTGATGGTTCACGTACGAGAACGGCGCCTTCAGCTCATCGAGCAGCTTATCGAAGTGGCTTCGAAGATGCTTGCCGACGGCATCCAGCGTCTCGCGGTCGATGCCGCCAGTCGGCTGGTCCGTGGTGAGGCCGACGGAATTGGCGACCTGCTGTGCGGCCTCCAACGTGATGCCGAACACTTCCGTCAGCTTGCCCGTCAGCTCGGCCATGGAGATCCCCTCCAGGACCCTCTCGTAGAGGAGCGAGCGGCCGCATACGAACAGCACGCTGGTCGAGCACCAGCCCAGATCCGCGATCGCCGTGATCTGCGGGGCAGGCAACAGGAGCGGCTCGCAGGCCCGCCCCGTCGCTGCGCTTCGCGCGTCCAGCGCGACCACGTCGAACCCCTCCACCTCAAAGAGATCCAGGATCCCGTTGGCCGCGTCGTGGGGACATCCAATCGCCAGGGTCCGGGTGATCGGCTTAGCCCCGTCCGGAGTCCGCCATTCCCAGTAGGTCATTTCAAAGGAATCCGGCGCGATGTTGTGCAGGCGTGACAGCTCCATTCGCACGATCTGCCCGACGGGAGCGCCGGCGACCTTGGAAGGCAGCTCCAGGGCGGCCCGCACGAGGCGCTCCTCCGGCGCGGCGACCACAATCTTTTTGCCGCTGAACCCCTGCCGGGCGAGGACCTTTCGGAATGCCGCAGCGTCGGCCCGGGACAGTCCCTTCTCCGGCTCCGGGCGCGGCAGCAGCGACAGGGCGGACACCTGGTATCCGCCTTCGGACGGCGCCAACTGCGCCGCCTTGATGGTCCGCCGGCCGATGTCCAGGCCGATGACCGTTCGCGATGGACGAGCTATCCGCATAGTCAGTACGCCTATGTTTGTCCTTGTGTCATTGCCGTCAGATCGAACAGGGGCAGGAACATGCAGACGGCGATCAGCCCGACGAGGATGCCCATGACGATCAGAATCACCGGCTCGATGATGCTGGTCAGCGAGCGGAGGATGGTCTCGTTCTCCTCATCCAGAAAGCTCGAGACATGGAGCAGCAACTGGTCAATCTCGCCGCTGTGCTCGCCGCTGCGTATGGCCTCGTAGATCGACGGAGTGAACAGCGGAGTGTCCGCGAAGGCCTGGCTCATCGGCTCGCCTCTGGACACGTATTCCTCCGCCTGCATGATCAGCTCCTGGTACAGGACGTTTCTCGCGGTGCCCCGCACCAGGCGCAGGGCTTCCAGCACGGGAATCTTCGCGTCCAGCAGCGCGCCCAGAAGAGAGATGGTCTGGGCGCTCGACAGACTCCTGGCGACGCGGCCGAGGTATGGCAGGCGAAGGACCAGCACGTCGCGGAACCGTCGGCCCCGGGGCGTTCGCAGATAGTAGCGCACACCGAAAACCGTTCCACCGAGCAGCAGGAGGATCGCCCACCAGAAGTGGCGAAACGCCGTGCTGATGTGCAACAGCGCCGCGGTGCTCGAGGGCAACGGCACACCCATCGTCTCGAACAAGGTCGAGAACCGGGGAATGACGAAGAGCAGCAGCCCGACGAAGATGGACAACCCGAGTGTCACGAGCATGCAGGGATAGATCATCGCCCCGAGGATCGAGTTGCGGATCTTCAGTTGCTTCTGCTTGAGCAGCGCCAGGCGGTCGAACATCTCGCGCAGGTGTCCGCTGGACTCTCCGGCGGCGACCAGGTTGCAGTAGATCGCGTCGAAATAGTTGTGGTGATCCTGCATCGCCTCGGACAGCGAGGCTCCCTCCTCCACGCGTGTTCGCAGGCTGTCGATGACGTCTCGCCATGGTCCGGGCCGGGCCTGGCGTTCCACCGCACGCAGCGCATCGACGATCTGCGTTCCCGAGGAGATCAGCACGTTAAGCTGGCGGGAGAACATGGCGATGCTCTTGAGCTTCTGGCTGCGGGAGATGTGCCGCTGCCGCCGGCCCGACTGCCGCCTGGCCACCGTCATTTTCTGCTCGATCACCTCGGCGACGTACAGGCCCCTGCGGCGCAGCGTCTCCGTCGCCGTCATGGAGTCATCCGCCTCGATGATGCCCGTGGCAGTCTTTCCGGTTCCATCGAAGGCTTTGTAGGCCAGTTTCATACGGCCTCCGAAGGCACAGTCACGGCCGCCGCCGGCTTGGGCTCATCGACGTTCGTGTCCTCGCTGTGCGTGGTGGCGAGGACCTCCTCCAGGCATGTCTTGCCGTCCAGGGCCAGCAAGACTCCCTCCTCCCGGAGCGTCAGCACGCCGCTCTTTCGAAGCACGTCGCGAAGCTCGTGCGTGGGGGCCGCCCGGTGAATCAGCTTTCGCAGCTCGGTAGTCACTTCCATGACCGCGTAAATGCCGGCGCGGCCGCGGAAGCCCGAGTTGTGGCATTCCTTGCAGCCGGCGCCCTTGCGGAAGGGCCGTCCCGGCTTGTCCGCCAGCCCCGCGTCCCGCAGCACGGTCATCGCCGGGATGTACTTGGCGGCGCAGTTCGGGCAGATCGTTCGGGCCAGCCGCTGCGCGACCACGCCGTTGAGGGCGCTGGAAAGCAGGTACGGCTCGATGCCCATATCCAATAGCCGGGCCACCGCCCCGGGCGCGTCGTTCGTATGCAGCGTCGCCAGCACCACGTGCCCGGTCAGGGCCGCCTGCACCGCCACGCGCGCCGTCTCCTCATCGCGGATCTCGCCCACCATGATGATGTCCGGGTCCTGCCTCAGAATGCTTCGCAACGCGCGGGCGAACGTCATCCCGATCGCCTCGTGGACCTGGATCTGGTTGACCAGGTCGAGCTGGTACTCCACCGGGTCCTCGACGGTCATCACATTGACCTCGGGACCGCGGATCAGGTCCAGCGCCGAGTACAAGGTCGTGGTCTTGCCGCTGCCGGTCGGGCCCGTCACGAGGACCAGGCCGTAGGGCTGCCTCAGCATCCGCTCGAAGCCCTGCAGCGTGTCGCGCCGAAAGCCCAGGTCCTCCATGCGGATCTTCAGGTTGGCCTTGTCGAGAATTCGGAGGACGATCTTCTCGCCGAGCAGCGTCGGCATGCTGGAGACGCGAAGGTCGATGTCCCGGCCCTCCGCCACGATCCGCACGCGGCCCTCCTGCGGGAGCCGCTTCTCCGCGATGTCCATCCGGCCGATGACCTTGACGCGCGAGACGATGGCGGCGTGAAGGCCCGTCGGCGGTTTCATCAGGTCGCGCAGCACGCCATCGATACGGTAGCGAACGCGTGTCCCCTGCTTGTCCGGCTCGATATGAATGTCGCTGGCCCCGTCCTTGATCGCCGTCAGCAGCGCCACGTTCACCAGGTTGATGATCGGGCTGCCCTCGACCATCTTGTCCAGGTCCGTCGCCGGCCCGTCGTCCACCGACTCTCTCTCCACAACCTGCACCTCGCTCTCGCTCAGCGAGGCGAGGAACGTGTGCACGTCGGTGTTGCCGGAGGCGTATTTGCGAATGTATTCAAGGATGTTCGCGCGTGACGCCAGGACGGGGCGGATTTTGCAGTGGGTCAACTGGCGCAGCCTGTCGATCCTCGGCAGCGACTGCGGCTCCGCCATGGCGACGGTCAGCGTGTCGTGGACCTTGAACATCGGAATAGCTTCAAGCCGTTCCGCTTCCTCCGGACTGACCAACGAGAGCAGGGAGAAATCCACGAGCCCGTGACGCAACTGGCAGAACGGCACGCCAAGCTGGTCCGCCAGGTGCTGGAGCATGCGGGAGCTATCCACGATGCCCTGCGCGACGAGCATCTCGCCGATGAGCCCGCCGTTGGCCCTCTGCTCGAGCAGAATGCCGTCGAGCTGCTCCTGGGTAATGATGCCCTGCGCGACGAGTGTCTCTCCAAAGCGGGATTCGGCCACGCGTACGGTCACAGGAAGCTCCTCACCGCCGAGTTTGCGTCGTCAAAGTGCTCGAACTGGGGGGCCAGCCCGGTCAGCTCGATCACCTGCCGGATCGTCGGATTGGCGGCACAGACCTTCAGTCCCTTGCCGCCCTGGGCCAGCTCGGCCGCCACGTCCGCCAGCGATTCCAGGCCGCCACTGTCCACGTAGGGCAGGGCCGAGGCGTCGATCACGACACGGCCCAGGTTCTCCCGGATCAGCTCGCGAACCTTCGTCTTGAATGGTTCCGCGTCCGCGCTGGTCAGCGGGCCCATCGGCCGCACGATCACGACGGCCCCTCGCTGTTGCGTCAGTAGCTCCATGTCACGCGGTCTCCTCGACAATCGGCAGCGTCAGGGTGAACGTGCTGCCCTTGCCCAGCTCCGATTCCAGGGTGATGTCGCCGCCATGAAGCCTGGCCACGTCGCGTGCGATCGCCAGACCCAGGCCCGATCCCTTAACATCGGCGGCCAGCGGGTTCTTGCACCGATAGAACTTTTCGAAGACCCGCTCGTGCTCGTCGGCGCCGATCCCGATGCCCGTATCGGCAACGGCGACGTTCAGCCGGCCCTTCTCCACGGTCGCGGTAACGACGGTGCGGCCGCCCTCCAGCGTGTACTTCAGGGCGTTGCCCAGCAGGTTGTGCAGCACCAGGGAAATCTTGTCACGGTCCGCCTGGAGAACGGGGAGCTTGGGCGGCAGCTCGAACTCCAGGGTGATCTTGCGTTCCTTCGCCTGCGGGTCATGATCGGCCTTGAGCTGCTGGAGCAACTGGTCTATGTGCACGTCGTCGTTGCGCAGCTCGAAGCAGCCCGCCTCGATCTGCGAAGCGGAGAGAATCTCGTTCACCGTACGCTCCAGGCGCTGCGTCTCCTCGTTGATCACGTTGAGGGTCTTGCCCGTGGAGGTCGGGTCCTCCTGGCACCGCTCCAGGGCGTCCTCGACGAGCAGCCGGACGTTCGTCAGCGGCGTGCGCAGCTCGTGTGCCGCCTTGGCCAGGAAGCTATTCATCGCCGCCTCCGCCACCCTCTGCTGCGTAATGTCCTCGATGGCGATCAGTCCGAAACGCGAGTCGTCGCGCCGGACCGGGCAGATGGTGTACTTCAGCACGCCCTTGGCCATGGACCCGCCCTGCTCGGCGGCAATGACCAGGCGCTTCGATGTGGAACTGGCCAGGATGTCGCGCACGCCCGCAAGCACACCCTCGTCGCTGATCACGCTGGAGATATCCGCGCGCACCATTTGGGCCCGCTCCTTCTGCAGGAGCACCGCGGCGCCGCCGTTGGCGTGCTCCACCTGCATCCGGTCGTTCACAAAGACCAGCCCGTACGGGACGGCGTCAAAGGCGGCCGTCAGTTCTCCCGCCGTGCCGGACTTCTCGTGCACCATATCGCGCACCTGCTGGATCGCCGTGCTGACCTGCACGTTCTGCCGCTCACCCAGCAGCCGGTTCCAGGCCACCGCCTCGACACCCAGTTTCGGATCCAACTCCAGCGTCGAGAGGTCCGAGCTCTCGTCCTTGGCGGCCAGCAGGATCTCCTGAATGGCCCCGATGGCCTTCAGCCGGAACCGCGCGTGACGGTGGACCAGCAGCATGCTGGCCAGCGCCAGGCACGCAATGGCCATCTGGGCCGTCTGAGGCGTCAGAGAGCCCTCCACCTGTCTATCGAGTGACCCCGAAAGCTCCAGCGTGGCGCTTCCACGGTTGGTGACAATCAAGGGAAACGTAAGAGTCGCGACCTTCTTCTTGACGTCCTCCGTCGGCCGCGAGACCTCATCCGCCCAGGATGCAGGCAACTGAAGCACGGTAATGCCCGTGGGGTCCGCGTCGGCCAGCACCCCGCCGTCGGGCAGCACGATCCGGCAGAATCTCAGCTTGTGCTCTGTGCCGGCCTCGACGAGCACCCGCCGAAGCATCGAGAGCTCATTGACGGTCATCAACGCCTCCGACGCTTTGGCCAGCACGGTCCCCACCGCCTTAAGGTGCTGCACGCCGGCCTTCTTGCGCACGTCCCGCTGGAACGTGATGCTGTTCCAGACCGACGCGAAGAGGCTGAACATGAACACGCCGACCACGGCGAAGATAAGCACGGCAAACCAGGAGTCGCCGCGCAGAAGGTCTCTACGTGCGGCCGACAGCCGTCCCATTACAGGCCCATTCGCTTGCATCAGGCACTCCTAATACTTGTCCGGTCGCCGTGCGCGGTGCGTGACACCCAGGCATCGCGCATGACGAGACAACGGACCCGTTCCCCTTCTTTCGGCCGTTCCGGACGCGACTTTAGGCATTTCGGGACCATTCATCCCCCCAATGTCAAGGGGGGATTGGTGGAACGCGACGTGTGGACCTATAACGGACTTGGCACAGATTGCAGGATTGACATGGCCCGGTGCATGGTGTGCAATGTCCTGCGGGCACCGCGCCGGGTGCCATGTCTACGCTTGCGTAGACATGTTCGATTCGATGGGCAAGACATGCTTATGCGAGCGTAAGCATAGCACCCAATTGGTTCGGGAGCCAAAGTATGAAAAATGCGTTCATTGGCCGCTCGTGCGTCAGGGTGGCACTGTTGTCGATGGTCCTCGCGTCGGTAGCCTTTGCCGGTGAGTCCGATATTACCTTGATTCTTCATAACGGCAGGATCGTCACGGTCGATCCCGGCTTCTCCGTCGTCCAGGCGATAGCGGTCAGGGGCAGCCGCATCGTGGCGGTCGGCGGCAACGAGGAAATCCTGCGCATGAAGACAGCCGGAACGGAGCTGCTGGACCTGAAAGGCAGGATGGTCCTGCCCGGCCTGATCGATACCCACGTCCACGCCTGCGACGCTGCCATGACCGAGTTCGATCATCCCATCCCGCAGATGGACTCCGTCACGGATGTCCTGAACTATTTCAAGGGCCGGGCCAAGGTCCTGGAAGATGGGCAGTGGATCGTCCTGCAGCAAGTCTTCATTACGCGCCTCCGCGAGCAGCGCTACCCGACGCGACAGGAGTTGGACGCGGTGGCCCCGCAGAACCCGGCCGTTTTTCGCACCGGGCCCGACGCCTCGCTCAGCACACTGGCGCTGAAGCTCAGCCACATCGACAAGGACTTCCGCGTCACCGACGGCGGCCCGGGTTATGCGGAAAAAGACCCGAAGACGGGCGAGCCCACGGGCATCCTGCGCGGCTGCAATCGCTATATCGAGAGCCACTCATCAGGCAAAACGGCCACCGAGCAAGACCGCTATGACAGGTTGCTCACCCTGTTGAAGGACTACAGTTCCGCCGGCATCACCGGCATCTGCGAGGGTGCGGCCAGCGAGGGGAATCTGCAACTATACAAGAAGATGCTCGAAAGCGACGATCTGCCGGTCCGCGTAGCAGCCCAGTATTACATCGATACGATCGGTCCGATAAATCATATCCAGGACAATATCCGGAAGGTTGCCCAGCACCCCCTGCGCAAGGGCGGGCCCATGCTCCGCATTATCGGAGTCAAAAACTTCCTGGACGGCGGCATGCTCACCGGCAGCGCCTACATGAGAGAGCCCTGGGGCGTCAGCAAGATCTACGCTATCGACGACCCGAACTATCGGGGCGTCCTGTTCATCCCGAAGGACCGGCTCCTGCCCATTGTGCGGACGGCCACCGAGTGCGGGCTGCAATATACGGCCCATACGGTTGGCGACGGGGCCGTCAATGCCCTGCTCGATGTCTATGAGGAGATCAACCGAACGACGCCGATCCGGGAGGTGCGCCACTGCATCACGCACTCGAATTTCATGAGCCCCGAGTCCATCGACAAGGTCTCAAGCCTCGGCGTGATCCCGCTGATTCAGCCGGCGTGGCTGTACCTCGATGCCCGGACCCTGAAAATGCACTTCGGTTATGACCGGCTGCGCTACTTCCAGCCACTGCGTAGTATTTTCCTTGCCGGCGGAATTGCGGCCGGTGGGTCCGATCACATGCAGAAAGTCGGCTCCCTCCGCTCCAACAATCCGTACAATCCATTCCTCGCCATGGGGACCGCTGTCACCCGCCAGGCCAAGTGGTACGACGGGCAACTGCACCCGGAAGAGGCGATCAGCCGCGAACAGGCCATCCGATTCTACACGATCTGCTGTGCCCAGGCCCTGTTCCAGGAGGAATACGCCGGCTCGCTCGAACCCGGCAAATTCGCCGACTTGATCGTCCTGGATACCGATCTGCTCACGTGTCCCGAGGACGCGATCAAGGATACCCAGGTCCTGCGAACCTACCTCAACGGCCGACTCGTATTCAAACGATGAGAGCCTCGCCCTATTGAGATGAGACAATGACGCAGATTCGCCGGGGCGATGAGGCCGATATCGACGACCTGCTCGTGATTGAGGACGAGTGCTTCAGTATCTATTACTATGGCCAGTACAAGTTCGGCGTAGAGGAGTTCCTCTACTATCTGTACGGCCCCAACTGTATCCTCTTTGTGGCGACTCCCAACGAGCACGTCGTGGGTTACACGGCCGCCGTGGTGCGCCGCCCGCGAGCCGGGGCGGTCCTGCACATCGACAGCATCGCCGTGCTGCCGGAGCACCGCAGTCAGGGAATCGGTCATCAGCTTCTCGATGCCCTGGTCCAGGTGGCCCGGCAGCACGGCTGCAGCACGCTCGCTCTTGAGGTCGCCACTCCCAACGACGCCGGCATCGCCTTCTTCAAGAGCCGCGGGTTCCGCGAAGTCCGCAAGCTGCCTAACTACTACGGCCGCGGCCTCGACGGCATCCTCATGATCACGGAGATCTGATGCCACTTCCGCTTCCGCCCGATCCTGCTCCTGGCCGGCCGCCCTTGAGCGTGATGACGCCCAAATCCCGCGTTTGACCGGGTTTGAGCTCGAACGGCTCAGCGATCACATCCTGGAAGAAGATGGAATCCATCTCCACAGACAGTGTCGCGAACCCCGGCGTGAGCCTGCGTAGATTGAAGCGGCCCTCCGTGTCGGTTCTGACACTGTCCCTCCGTTGCGTACCGTCCGCGAAGGTCAGCGTGCACAGGGCGATCTTCTCAGCCAGAGGCATGCCGTGACCCTCCACGAGCTTGCCGTGAACATTGGCACAGGGGAGCATGGTGATCCGCAGGCTGTCGAGAATCTGTCCCGCTTTCGGATCAACCTTCTCCGATGCCTCGGCGACGAGCGTCCCCGTACCGAAATCAAAGCCGCGGACATATTGGGTCTCATCAGGGTACAGGTAGAGGACGGCCCAACCGTCTTTGCCCGAAGTTGTCCCTTCAGTCCAGAGGCCGGAGCCGTCTTGCGACCACGTGGCGCCTGCCGCGATGCCCTCCAGCGGATTGCCGTCGGCATCGAGATATTGCACCCGCACCTCGGCAAGATCGGCCAACTGGATTTGCACGCCGGCAAGTGCTTTGCCCGGCTCGACCTCGACGTCTACATGTCCGATCCCGCGGTCATACCGCAGGTTATGCGGGAGGTAGGCGGTCAGGCGATGCTGGCCCGGCGAGACGAACGGGAATTGAAAGTTACCATCGGCGTCGGCCTCGACCATGTTGCCCCAGTCACCGTCCAGCCGAACAAGCAATCCGCCAAGGCCATAGGTATGATTCGAAGCGATCAGGCCGCCGGAGACCGTCGTATTGGCGCCGCCGGTCAGACCCGGGCCTATGATAGTCTCGCCATCCTTCGCCAGGATCTTGTACGTCGGAAAGCTCGTCAGCGGTGCATCCGGATCGAGACGCACGTGGACCTCGCATTGGGCGTACTCCTCCGCGTCCCTCGGCCCATTCTTCATCTTATAGAACTCGACAAGGCTTGGATCGCCCGGCACGCCCTGAAGGACGTAATTGCCTTCGCTGTCCGTGAGGACCGTGTCGATCAGCCCGCAGGGGTATCCCCGCACGGACACCTCGCAGTTGGCCAGCCCTTTGCCATCCCGACCAAGGACCCTGCCCTTGATGCTGCCGCCACGCATGAGGGTCAAGGTTCCCATGTCGCCCTTCTCCAGGTAATCCCAGAAGAAGGAGGTGCCGTAGCCCTGTTTGGTGACGTTCAGCCAGCGGCCGCGGGCCTTGCTGATCCACAGCTCGAACTTGCCCGTGGCGTCGGTCCTCGTCTGCCCTGTCGCACCGAAGAAATCCCAGTCTCCATTCTCGCCGCCCTGGAGCTTAACGACAGCGCCCTCGACGAGATGGCCGTCCTGGTCCACCACGACACCGGAGATCCGCTGGCCCTCGTCCAGGGCAAAATCGAAGTTGTCGTACCTGGCGTTCTCAGGAGTCACGTAGGGCTTTGCGTATTCCGGCAGGGTCTCATACCCGGGCGCTGCGACATCTACACACAGACTGTCCTTTCCCTTCATCCCACCGGACGTAGTCAACGCCGTGACGAACTCCAGCGTGTACAGCCCTTGCGCATCCGTCCTTGTCTCCAGGTAGTGAGCCTTCTCGTACAGCTCCGGACCTTGGTGCTTCCAGAGGAGAACGTGCCCCCGCACGAGCGCATCGGGGATGGGCTGGCCGGTCCTTTTACTGGTCACCTTCCCCGAGACCGTGACGGTAACCGGATCCGCGT
The DNA here is from genome assembly GCA_963708075.1 of Sedimentisphaerales bacterium. Taxonomy (GTDB): domain Bacteria; phylum Planctomycetota; class Phycisphaerae; order Sedimentisphaerales; family Anaerobacaceae; genus PLanc-01. The sequence goes on along the minus strand of OY970194.1, from coordinate 5,467,626 downwards.
TCAGGGAGAACTGCAGGTCCACTCCATTTCCACCACCAGCGCCCCCCGCGTGGACGACCGCCGGACAAGCCATCAAAATACACGTCAAAATGCTCACAGACTCTCTGCGCCACATAATGCTCACCTCGCCTTTCCTCATAAGAAGTTCTACTCGGAAACCTCAAGCCCTTTGATCTCGGCGGCCACCGTAATCGCCAGCCGATTCAACACTCTCGTTCTCTCCACCGGCTCGGGCCAGATATGCTCGATCTTCGCCTCGGTAGGCAGGTGGAACTGAAGCAGCGTCACAGCGTCGGATGGGCCGGCCGGCAGGCTGAGCCGGGTTGTGCCGCCCTCGTCGGTTTGAAACACCCCCTTCACATCCCGCAACTCCAGAATCAGTTGCGTTTCCTGCGATGCGCCGGAGCCCAGCGCGGATGCCTTGACCAGCAGGTTGCGTCCTTCAGCCTCAGTGAGTATCTCCCGGCCGTCCAAGGTGAACAGCTTTGCCCCGGTAGCAGGCGACTTCAACTGCAATGTGCGCGCTCCTCCCGCCGTTTCGCGGAAGGCATTGAGGCGGATGACCGTCCAGATTGCCGCGGTGCTGCCGTCCCTGCACTGGATAATGGCGGGCGATCCCGCCTTCTTGTTCAGCTCTGAGGCCAGCTCGCTGGTCCCGCGGATCAGTCGGAGCATCTCGTTGAGCTCAAACCTTACCAGACGCTTCTCAGGAGACTGTCCTTCCTCGGCGATCCCTTCCGTGCGGGCCGGCAACTGCACTTTCTGGCCGCCGGACTCGAACTCGACCAGGCCGGACGCGACGCCCACTCTCGTTTTCCGCGTCCCATCGGCTTTTGTGCTCAGTTGCACGGTAAAGACAGTACCCAGCGTAGTGATCCGCGAGCCAGGGGTCTTGATCATCAGCTTTCTGCCAGCCCGCTGCTTGGCCGCCTCGACGCCTACGGCTCCTATCTTCAGCTCTACGAGCGGGCCTTGCCTTCCATCGCCCATCTTCACAGTTGTGCGAGGCGCCAAGGTGAGTCTGCTTCCGTCGCTGAGCAGGATCGCGGCCTTGCTGCCCGACAGGGTACTGACCAGGCTGCCGGCGCGAATCGGCTCGCCGCTGGAGATCGCTTTCGATTTCCCCCTATTGACCAGCTCGGCCATTCCATAAATGGACTGGAACTGGCCTACGTTCTGCGGCTGAAGACCCACAGCCGACCAGGCAATCGCGATGACCGCCGCTGCGCTGGTGACAGTGATCAGACTTCTGAAAATCCACCTCTTGCGAATGGCGGAACGCTCCTTGCGGACCTCCTTGCGCACGACGTCCAGAAGATGCGCCTGGAAGCCGGAATCCTCCTGCCGGGAGGCTTCCAGCAGCCTCTTGAGATTCTCGTCAAAAATGTCGCGGTGAGATTCAGATTCCATCGGTGCGCTCACTCTCAGTTACCTTGTTGCCGTTGGCCTTTTTCAGAAACATGGCTTTGAAGGCATTTCTGGACCGGGACAGCAGCGACTCGACCGCCTTTTCCGACTGCCCGAGCACCCTGGCGATCTCGGTGACCCGGCAGTTGTCCAGATATTTCAGGGTCAGCACCTTCCTGTGCCGACTGGGCAGCTCCATCAAGGCCTCGTGGACCAGTAATTGTGCCTCCTTGCGGGCAAGGACCTCGTCGGGCAGGACCGCATCATCCAGCCCTTCGATAGCCTCGCATGTAATCTCGGACTCGGCTGCCGACCGTGCCGGATACGCAGACAGCGCTGTGTGTGCTTCGTTTCTGGCGACGGCCTTGAGCCAGGTGAACAGGCGCCCATGAGACGGATCGAAGCTCTTGATCGATTTCACGCATCGGACGAATGACATCTGCACAATTTCCTCCGCCAGCTCACGACTGCAGGCGAACTGCAACTGAACGTATGCCAGCAAGGACAAGGAGTACTCGCTGCAGAATACCTCCCATGCCCCTTCATCCATCCTGACCAGCCCCCGGATAAGGGCCTTCTCTTCTGCTTGGTCCATGGACACGCTCGAAAACAACACTACGGCTTTCCTTACTTATACAGCCGAACGCGCGAAAATCCTTCGCCCGATTTTTCGTGGTTTTCAATATACATCCCTCATCCCCCCGGATTCGAGCTTTCCGCCGGGGGCTTACTGCCTCGCGAGATATCCGCAGGCAGCATGCCGACATATCCGCCGGCGAATGAATCCCTTTGCCGATTGTGCACGCCGCTGGACAAGCAAGAAAATGGGTATAGAGAGTTGGTGAAATTATGCACTGGGAGCTTGCCGACATTGATGTTCTTCGTCGAATGCCCGACGATCTGCACCTCGGTGAGGACACGGCAGTCTACGTGATCCTGTGGGCGGCATACCGGCCGATTGGTGTCGAGAGACTGGAGCCGGTCGATGGGCGAATCGAGAGGGAGAGGCTGCAGGAGTTGGTGTGGAAGTATCGAAGTGCGCTCAGCCGGATGGAGACGCCGAAGCTCGATTGCCGGTCGTTCGCCAGCGTAGTCGTGTGCACCTTTCAGCGCGATTCGGCCCTGGAGGGGATTCTCATGATGCTGGAGCAGCAGCGATACGGTGACTTCGAGATCATAGTCGTGGACAATGCGCCGCAGGAGCCAGGTACGAGCGAGATTGTCGCGCGCTTCGGCCGGGCAAGGTACGTCCCCGAGCCGAGGCGCGGCATCCGCTACGCGCGCAACGCCGGAGCACACGCAGCGCGCGGTGAGATCGTCGCATTTATCGACGATGACTGTGTCCCGCACCCTCGCTGGCTGGCAAGCATCGCCTGCGGGTTCCGCGATCCACAGGTCGGCTGCTGCACGGGTCCGATCCTGCCTCTGCGGTTGCGAACGCCGGCCCAGTGGCCGCTCGAAACCGGCGGCGGATTCAACCGCGGGCTCGAAAGGCACGTCTTCTGCGCGGACTGCCGCGACGCCGAGGCTCTGTGCCTGCCGCTGCATTCCTGCCTGCGTGGCTCGGGGGCGAACATGGCCTTTCGCAAGTCCGTGCTCGACCGGGTCGGCCGATTCGACGAGACACTCCCGACGGCGGAGGACATCGACATCTTCTTCCGCGTGATGCGTCACGGCCACAAGGTCGTGTACGAGCCCGCAGCGGCCGTCCGGCACGACCACCCCGAGGAATATGCCAACCTGCAGGACAGGATGTACGATTGGGGCCGGGGGTACGTCGGCTATCTGCTCCACATCGCGGCGACCGACACGGCGTACCGCAAAGCGGCTATTGCGGACATCCGTAACTGGTTTTCCTACCAGGCGAGGCGACGGCTCTGGCCGCAGTTGCGCCGCAGGGAGCCCTACCCGCGCGGTCTGACTTTGCGTGAGCTGTACGGCGGGACCGCCGCTCTCGCGGGCTTCTGGTTGTACCCTCTGCGCGAGATTTCGCCGCCTCCTGCGGCACTGGCGGCCGGAACAGTCTCAAATAGAGGGTAGCGAATAGCCCTTCATCGACCCGGCAGGCGGCTCGCGCTCGGTATTGCGGAATCTCCTGCGGGCTTTTGAGGGTATCGCTTACGATCAAACTCTCCTGCTTCCCGGCTATGTAGTCTTGGCAATTTTGTGATGCCCAACCACGAGAGATTTGGGCGGGTGACAGACTTTCTTGCGGGACTTGCAGCCATTTGGCTCATAGAGTACTCCGGAGGTCCGTGACACTTATGGAAACTATGACCGACAACCAAACCATCATCGACCAGATCGCGGACACGCTCGCACACAGCCGCAGCATCCTGTTTATCACCGGCGCCGGCATCTCCGCGGACTCCGGCCTGCCGACCTATTGCGGCTCGGGCGGACTGTTTGACATCGACACGGCGGAAGACGGCCTGCCCGTCGAGCGGGCCCTGGCCGGCGACATCATGCGGGACTTCCCGGAACTGACGTGGAAGTACCTGGCCTTGATCGAGCGCACCTGTCGCGGCGCCCGGCACAATCGAGCACATGAAGTGATTGCGGAGATGGAGCGGCACTTCGAGCGCGTCTGGACGCTGACACAGAACATCACCGGCTTTCATCGTGCTGCCGGGGCGAAGAACGTCATCGACATCCACGGTGACCTGCACAATCTGCGCTGCACGCGCTGCCGGTACCGCCGGACGGTGCCCGATTACTGCGGCCTGAGTGTGCCGCCGCGATGCCCCAACTGCGGCACGATCCTGAGGCCGGACGTCGTCCTGTTCGGCGAAACCCTCCCCCTGGAGAAGCTCATGCCGCTGTTCCTGGAACTGGATCGCGGGTTCGACACGGTCTTCACCATCGGCACCAGCAGCATGTTCCCCTATGTCGCCGAGCCGGTCCGCATGGCCGCCACCCTCGGCAGGCCCACCATCGAGATCAATCCTCAATCCAGCGAGGTCTCCGACCTCGTCGATCTCCGCCTGCCCATGCGTGCCGCCCCCGCCCTCGAAGCCATCTGGCAATGCTACCGCCAGCGCGTCACGCAGCAGACCCGAGAAGAGGTCGCGGTGGAGGCGACTGGCGCCGCCAAACTCGTTGGCAGCGTCCCAACTCCTTGAGTCTTGGGTAGCGGCACTTTACACAGCAAGTGAGAGAGGACATCACGCCAGAGACGGGTGGCACCGCCAAACTCGTTGGGTTGCCAACTCGTTTGACGATGCTCCTTTAGCCAGGCTTAATCCTCCGGAACCCCACGGGCAAACGAGTTTGCCCGTGCCATCCAGCCCACGGCGCAATGGAGCGCCGGGATTCCTGTTGTGCAAGGAGAATCCGCTCGCTTATCATGCACAGGCGAGTTGATGCCGGGCATATCGTTGTCCCGGCGACAAGCTGACTGGCACATGGAATTGAGGTGACTGGCTATGATCGAGCGCGCTCCATTCACAACGGTTGTCACGTCTCGTGGTTCACTCACTGCGTTATTCGCACTGGCGGCGGTTTTCTGTGCGAGTCTGGCTGCGCCCGGCCAGGCCGTGGACTCCGCCAAGCTGAAGAATTCGTTTGCGGCGCCGCCGCGGGAGTACAGTTCCGCCCCGCTGTGGGTCTGGAACGACATGCTGACCGAGGAGCAGATCGTCGGCACGCTCCGCGATCTGGCCGGCCAGAAAGTGAAACAGGCGTTCGTGCATCCTCGGCCGGGACTGATGACGCCGTACCTGTCGGAGGACTGGTTCCGACTGTGGAAAGCGGCCTTGGGCGAAGCCGAGCGGCTCGACATGAACATCTGGATCTACGATGAGAACTCGTATCCATCCGGCTTCGCCGGCGGGTTTGTCCCGGACGCAATGCCGGAGTCCCGCGGCAAGGGTATCGAGCTCCGGGAGCAGGAGTCGCCGATCAAGATCGACGAGAACTGCGTGGCCGTGTATCGGCCGGTGCAGGATGGCTATGAAAACGTCACCAAACAGGCAAAGGCCGAGGGACAACTTCCACAAGGGAAATACCTCGTCGCGTCCCTGCGCTGGGCGGGCACCTCGCCCTGGCATGGCGGCAAGTTCTACGTCAATCTCCTCACTCCGGGCGTCACGCAGAAGTTCCTGGAGGTCACGATGGACCCGTACACGCGCAACATCGGCGAGCAGTACGGCAAGCGCGTGCCGGGCGTTTTCACCGATGAGCCGGAGATCCTGCCGGCGGGCGGCCTGCCGTGGGCGGATGATCTGCCGCAGGTGTTCCAGAAACGCTGGGGCTACGACCTGATGGACAACCTGCCAAGTCTCGTCCGGCCGGTCGGCGACTGGAGACGCGTGCGACACAACTACGAGCAGGTCCTGCTCGATCTGTTCATCGAGCGCTGGGCCAAGCCGTACTATGAATACTGCCAAAGGCACGGCATCGAGTTCACAGGCCACTACTGGGAGCACGAGTGGCCCAACTGCCTCATGTCGCCCGACAACATGGCCATGTACGCGTGGCACCAGAGGCCCTCGATCGACATCCTGATGAACCAGTACGATGAGGGCACGCACGCCCAGTTTGGAAACGCCCGGGTCGTCAAGGAGCTGTCGAGCGTCGTCAATCAGCTTGGCCAGCCACGCACCCTGTGCGAGGCGTACGGCGCGGGCGGATGGGACCTGCGCTTCGAGGACATGAAGCGAATCGGCGACTGGATTTACGTCCTCGGCGTCAACACGCTCGACGAGCACCTCTCCTACATCACGATCCGCGGCGCCCGCAAACGCGATCATCCGCAATCGTTCTCCTATCATGAGCCCTGGTGGAAGGCGTATCACGTGATGGCGGAGTACTTCACGAGACTGTCGATGATCATGTCCCAGGGCCGGCAGCTCAATCGCATCCTCGTCCTGGAGCCGACAACGACCGCGTGGATGTACCAGGGTGACGCGGCGCACCTCAACGAGGTCGGCAACCGCTTCCAGCAAATGCTGATCGCCCTGGAGCGGGCACAGGTGGAATACGACATCGGCTGCGAGGACATTATCGCTCGCCACGCGTCGGTGGATGGCGTACAGTTCAAGATTGGGCAAGGCACATATGAAACCATAGTCCTGCCGCCACTGACGGAGAACCTCAACAGGCAGACCATGGACCTATTGGCCGCGTACGCAAAGGCGGGCGGCGTAGTGCTCTGTTGCGGTGAAGCTCCGTCTCATGTGGACGGCGGCGTCTCCGACCGAGGGGAGGCAGCGGCAAAAGGCTCAGGGTGGAAACGGATCGAGGCCTCCGAGGCACCGGCCATGCTCCTGGCCCGCACGAAGGATGGGTTTGCCATCGGGCGGGACAATGGCGATAAGGGCAATCTGTTTCATCACAGGCGGGTAATCGACGATGGCGAGTTCCTTCTGCTTGTGAATACGAGCATCGACGCTCCTTCGGCTGGGTCCATCACATCCTCGGCTCAAGGGATCGAGCAGTGGGATCTGGCTGCCGCACAGACGTCCCCGTATCCTTTCCAGAAGGCCGATGCCGGCGTGAAGGCCCGATTCGAGCTTCCGCCCTGCGGCAGTCTGCTGTTGTTCCTATCCAGGAAAGCCGCAGTTCCCGCAAAACAGCCCGTGCGGACTGTCAAGGCGGTCGAGCCGGTGAGCGAACTTGAGATCGCGCCGCTGGAAGACAACGTGCTGACCCTCGATTACGTCGATGTCACGGCCCAGGGCGAGACGAAGAAGAACCTGTACTTCTATAGGGCGTCACAGTTCGCATTTGCGAAAAATGGCATGCCCCGCAACCCGTGGGACAGCTCCGTGCAATTCCGCGATGAGCTGATCAAGAAAACATTCGACGCCGGCAGCGGATTCGAGGCCACGTACCGATTCGCCATCGAGCAGCGAGTACCTGAGCGGCTCTCCATCGTTATCGAGCGGCCGGACCTGTACACGATCACCTGCAACGGTCAGGCGATCTCGGCGGAGAAAGACGCCTGGTGGCTCGACAAATCATTCGGCAGAATCGATGTTGCGAAAGCAGCCAAAGTCGGCGAAAACACCGTGACGATTAAGGCGTCGCCATTCACGATCTACCATGAGCTGGAGTCGGCCTACCTGCTCGGCACGTTCACGCTCAAGCCCACTGAATCCGGGTTTGTCGTTGTGGGCGGCTCAAAGCCGACGCTGGCTCTCGGCAGTTGGAAGGGTCAGGGATACCCGATGTACGCCACCGGCGTCTCGTACACTCGCAAGTTCGATATCCAGAAGCCCGCGGGGCGGTACATCGTCGAGCCGGGCAAATGGTACGGCAGCGTCGCGGAAGTGCTCGTCAACGGCAAATCGGCAGGTCACATCGCGTTTCAGCCATGGCAATGCGACGTGACGAAGCTCATCAAGCCGGGTGCAAACACAATCGAGGTCCACGTGATCGGTACGTTGAAGAACACGCTCGGCCCGCATCACGCCGGCACAGGCCTCGGCAGTGCCTGGCCCGGCAGCTTCCAGAAAGCCCCCGAGACCGGTCCCCCGGCCGGCAACAGCTATCACACCGTCGATTACGGCCTCTTCGAGCCCTTCGCCATGAAGCAGATCATCGAGGAGTGAGGACGCGCAAATTCTCTGTCATCCTGAGGCGAAGTCGAAGGATCTGGCCATCGAATAGGAGGTCTCTCCCGTTCGCAGCCCAGATCCTTCGCTGCGCTCAGGATGACAAGCTCGGCGCACGAATTCCGCGTTATCAGGGCTCATGAACGACTCTGACCTGGGATGGGTGGAAGATGTAGGCGTCTTTCTCGTCGAAGTAGCCGCAGAGGAAGGCGCTCATGGGCAGACCCGTTCGCAGGGCCAGCATCAGAGCGTAGAGGAAGACTTGGATGTGGGCCTTGCGCTCGGCAGCAGCGCGGGGCTTGTAGTCCCAGACGCCGAGCAGGCCGTCATCTTCATGGCGCAGGACGTCGATGTGGCCGGTGAGGGTATCGCGGGTCCCCAGCAGCCGGGGATAGTCCTCGAACTCCCACGCCTCCGCCCAGACGGGCACTTCGCAGGCAATCGTGTTCGGATTGGGATCGAGGAAGAACTTCTGGAGATTCTCGTGGCGGCTGCTGACCTCGTCGAACCTGCGGCTTTTATCGGCCAGGGCGATGATGGCGTGGTCCTTCAGTCTCGTCAGGGCAATCTCGACGTCGAGCCCGCTGCGGGCTATGCGCGACGCCCGGCACATCGTCTGGCCGAACAGATGATTCGGACAGTCGGCGAACAGGGCGTGCAGAAAGTCGGCCATGGGCCCGGGCAGATGTTCCGTGCGAGCCAGGGCGAGCCGGTAGCGGTAGTAGGCCGGACTGTGAGCGAAGGAATGCGTCCGGATGTCCGCGAATTTCCTCGTTCTGCAGGGGACGAAGAGGCCGTATTCTTCCAGGCGGAATTCTCGGACTGGCTTCTCGTGTCGGCCGCAAAGGATATCGTTCAACGTCGTCCCCGCGACGGATTCGCCCCGCGTGAGCCACAATCGCTTCTTGATGGTATCCCTTACCCTCTCCGGCTGTGAGCAGTCGATAGCGATGCAGAGATACCCTGTCGGGCTGTCATTACCGTTGTGCCCAGGCAGGCTCGCCCCAAAAATGGACACGGAGAACTCGCGCCGAAGGCTCTCATAAAGGAATGCCGCGATGGATGTGGACGCCGGGCCGGCCCCGTCCTTCGGCAGAAGGAATAGGTTCGCATGGGCCATTTTGCCATGCAAGCTGCCCTTGATTTTCTGCAGCGCGTCGGCCAAATCGCAATCCGAAGCGTTGGATTCGAGATTTCTGATCATCTGCGGTACGTGCCCCCACGTGAACAAACCCGTCGAACCTGCAATCGATCTCCACCACCCGGTCCCCTTTCGCCCGCTCCCAAATCATTGTACTTTCCCCGTGGAAACGATCAAGAGAATTAGACGTATGTCGTTCGCATGGGCGCAGGATGAAGTTGCGATGGGGCAGGCATGACGCTGCCACCCACTTCCATTGGCACTTTTCTTTCGTGCACCCCTTATCGCCTGTGGGATACCTCGTGCACCTCTTCGGGCTCCTCGTGCACAACTCTTACCGGGCGGTAGAAGAAGAGCTGCCACATCCAGCCGATGACGACCAGAACGAGGAAGATGACAGGCAAAAGCCACGGACGCGGGTTCAGGTCGGAGGTGGCGCGAACATTGACGGACAGCAGGGCCGCCTGCAGGCCGATGAAGATGGCCGCCACCCCGATGATGCTGTACGCCAAAGGGATGATGATTTTCGCGATGAGCCAGACGAGCACCAGGGCCACGACCGCGCCAACGACGATGGCGATAAGAGCCGGCGTTGTATGCGGCTTGATGGCGGCCCAGGTGTCGGCGAACAGGGCTTTGAGCCGGTCCAGGAAGGTCGGCGACTCATTGCTGATCCGGTCGACGTACTCCATGCGGGCTTCCGGCGCCATTTGCAGGAAGGGGTGATAAACCGTGATCTGCTCCGTCTCGGTGTCGGATGGAGGCGGAGGCGCGGTGTAATCGAGGACCACGGAGACGTACCCGACGCCGCTGACGGCCGAGAGAATCAGCACCGCCAGAACGAGAACCAGGACTTTCTTGAGCAGGATGGCCAGCACGGCCACCACCACGGCCCCGATCAGGATGCTCAGCCACGGGTGTACGTCAAAGCGATTGCCGGCCATCAAGCCGATGGCGGCGCCAATAACGGCGCCGAACAAGGCCATAATGGCGGTGCTATACCGCGTGCCCGCAAGCCAGAAGACCAGACCGATCGCAAGGGCGACGGCCCCAACGCCCAGCAACACCGGCGGTCGCAGGCCGATCAAGAGCGTTTCAGTTCGCAGCAGGAATTCGTACATATGTCTTCCCCCCTAAGCATCAGGACTCATTGCAGCCGCATCCACGCGGCTACTCTCGTACGCCGCCATTATCGGTCGGGTAGGGCGGCAATGCAAGCCATCATTTGTGTTGGTCCCTGACAGCGCGCCTCAGACCGGCTCCGGCGCTGCTCCCGCTGGAGACGGCGCGAGGGCAAGTCGGTCGGCCTGGATCGCCAGGAGCTTGCGGACGGTATCCAACGCGGCGTGGGGCCGGGCCAAACGCCGGGCGTTTGCCCGCATGCGGGCCAGGCGATCCTTGTCGGCCAGCAGTTGCTCCACCTTATAGGCCAGGACGGGAAAGCTGTTGCACCGGATCGCCGCACATTCTTCGAGCAGATGGTCGGCGTTTCGCTGCTCCTGACCCTGGATAGGGTTGACCACCAGAAAGGGCAGGCCCTTGGCCAAAGCCTCGGATGTGGTCAGGCCGCCGGTCTTGCCGACGATGAGGTCCGCGGCAGACATGTATATGTGCATGCGATCGGTCCAGCCAATGCAGGCTGTCTTCACCCGGCCGGCCGGCGAACCGGCGCAGACGACCTTTTCCAGGCCAGTCGTTAGCGACTCATTATAGCCGCAGATGACAACGATCTGCACGGGGACCTTCAGGTTCTGCAACGATTGGACGAGCTGCTCGATGGGGCCTAAGCCCAGGCTGCCCCCTGTGACCAGGATCGTCGTGAGGTCCGGGTCAAGACCAAGTTCCCTTCGTGCCTCCGCCTTGTCCTGATCCTCGGCGAAGACCGGGTCGATGGGAATGCCGGTAGCCGTGACTTTGCTCGCCGGTACGCCAATCGCCTCCAGGTGCAGCTTCGTCTCGTCGATGGCAACGAAGTAGTGCTCGCAGTGCTCCACCAGCCACATGGAGTGCACGTCGAAGTCGGTAGTGACGATGACCTGCGGCATGGCGACACGTTGCTTCTCCGTCAGCCACGAAATGATTCCGGCGGGCAGCACGTGGGTGCAGATGATCAAGTCCGGCCGCGTCTGCTCCAGCAGTTTGAGGATGGACCGGGTGTTGAGCTTGTCGAAGATGTTGCGCAGGCGCTGGTTCTGCCACGGCTTGTTGAAGTGCTCATAGAACCAGCCGTAGAGCTCCGGCGCGCTCTTGATTATGTCGAAGTACGCCTTTAGAAAGAGCTTGCGGAAGAGCTTGTTGATGTACTCGAGCGTATCGACGACGCGGACTTCGCGCGCGGCGCCGAGCCGGCCAAAGGCGGCCTCCAGCGCCCGGGCCGCCCGCGTATGCCCGCCGCCGATATCGACCGTCAGAATGAGCACCCGATTGAACATCACACATTCTCCTCTTCGACTCTCGCCGGCTATCGCCAAGCCTTGCAGGCCATGTCTGTTGGCATCATCCGGGTGGCACTGGCAAGGCCGAAGGCTTTGCCGATGGCGGATGGACAAACCATCGGCAAGCCGGCGCTTGCCGCCGCCACCCGGAACTTCGTGTCTGCTCTGCCACAATCGTATCGTGCACGCCGGTCACTCCATGCTGAATTTCTTCTTGACGAAGGACAGTGATTCCCGATGCGCATAGGGCAGAAAGAGAAACGACGTGTAGTGGCCCGCGAGCAGATAGACCGTCTTTGGCCCGCCGATGGTCTGGCGCAGTTGGTTGCCCGTCCAGGTGGGCACCACCTGATCGAAGGCGGCGACGAACATCAAGGTGTCCCGCGCGTCCACGTACGGCCCCAGTTGCAGCGGATCGGTCCGGACCTTCTCTTGCAGCTCCGAGTGAATCATCTCCGCGGGAGCCCCGATTTTCTGCAGGTACTTGACGTAGTCCTCAAGCCGCTTCTCTTTGGAGTTCATCGCGATGTCGGCCATGCTCCCGCCGGCCAGCCCGAGCACGGCGCACTTGACCCGTTTATCGACGCCCGCCAGGAGGCTGGCCTTGATGCCGCCGAGGCTCAGGCCCATGCAGCCGAGCCGATTGGGATCGACGTCGGGCCGGGTGACCAGGTAATCGAGCACTTGCCGATTGTCGAGCACGGTCTGACGGAAGTACGCCTCGACCTGCTCGGCGCTGTTCGTGTCCTCGATCTCCACCTCGCGATTGTACACGATGGCGCAGTTGATGCCCCGCGGCGTGAAGTAGTCCGCGAAGCTCGTGACGGAGATGTCCACGCCGCCCGAGATCGGCAGCATGAGCACCGTCGGCCGCCGTCCCGGCCCCTTGCCGACGTAGTAGTCCACGCGGATGTTCTCGTTCCCGAACACGTTGATGATCGAGGCAAATGTAATCCGCAGGATGTCGTAGCCCTTCTTCTGCTTCTTTACCTGAATCACGGGCTCCATGGCCCGCTGCGGATAGCTGTAGTAGGCCAGTAGCGCACAGGACCGTTCCTCAGGCCCCGCATAGTCCTTGTTCGACCCGCCGGGCACGCACGACCCGCACAACAGAATCGCCACCCCCAACATGCCCGCCAGCCGCACACCCTCTGCCGTCCTGAGCCGAAGTCGCGCCATAAGTCAAATCCCCTTACCGTACACAATCCATCGTATTCTCCGCCAGCATACCAGATTTCCCAACCAGGAAAACCCTGTACCGCCGCCCCAGCCAACGGAAGAATCATCTCGTGCAGAGACGCAGGGACGCAGAGATGCGAAGAAGGTGAGAACGTAAGAAGGTAGGAGCATAAGACCTCCCCTCCTGCCTCAGAGCCTCTAACAGAATGGCGGTTGTGGGTCTCTCTGTTGTCACCCCTGCGAAAGCAGGGGTCCAGGAACGCCGCGGCGCACGTGGATTCCCACCTGCGTGGGAATGACATGGCCGAGCGCGGTATCGGGGCTCAAGGTTCTGCGTGGGAAAGACATGGCCTCCGGCTCCCGTCGAAGACCGGGCGATGAGAAGATTCTGCGGCGAGGGCTGGTGGCGCGTGGTCACTGAGCGAGTTGCAGCGGAGGCTGGATCAGAAGCGGAAGGCCAGCTCGATGCCGGCCCCGTTCTCGACGGGGAAGAAGTCGAAATCAATCTTACTGTCTGTGGGCAGGTTCATGAAGGCATCGTGGATGAAGGCGGTGAGGAAGTGTCCGAGGGCGGCGCCGAAGAGCACGTCCGAGGGATAATGCTTTCCCGCCTCCACGCGGGCCCAGCCGACGCCGGCCGCCAGGACCGTATTGGCGACCTCGAGCGCGGGCCGGACATCTTCCAAGGCATCGATGGATTCAAGATTGCGGTTGGCCAGAGTCGCACAGGAGAATGCCGCAGAGGTATGGCCCGATGGGAAGCTCATGTCATCGGCTCCGTCCGGGCGATGCCGGTGCATCCCGATTTTGAGCGCTTCCGTCGCGGCGCCCGTCGCACCGATCGCGCCGAGTTCCACTGCATAGCCCTGCAATTTCGCCGGCGCCCATTCTTCCAGGGTGTCGCCGCTCGGAGTCACCAGGGGCAGGCCGATCGCCTCCAGGATCAGCGCATCGCGCAGGTAATCGCTCATGATGCCGGCGTGAGACGGGGACCCGAAAACCGGGGTGTGATCCACCGCCCAATCGGAGAGCCGCTGATCGACGTTATCGATCCTGATGGCCAGCGCCCCGGTCAGCGGTACGAGGGTGCCGGGACTCAAGAACGCATCGTATGCAGCTTGAGCGACCCGCTGCCCGTCTATCGGCCAAGGAGCATCCTGCCCCCACCCCCTGCCGTTCTCCAGTGTGCCGCAACCGGCGATGAGCAAAAAGACCGAAACCACAGCAGGCAGGAGCGCTGCGGCAAACGTTCGGGACAACATCTTTCTAACCCCCATGCGATGTTCATTTCTCTGGCATCGACACGACGGTGTTGTGCCTGACTACCATCGTCCACGCCGGGGTCATGACTGTAGAAAAATCCGCGCGCGAAAAGCCCGCAGATGCACGACAGAATAAAGGCCAAGCAAGCATCAAGTTCGGGTGGCAGCGGCAAGCGGAGTCTGCGGAGCTTGCCGATGGTTTCGGGCCATACACAGACGCCATGGGCAAGCCGGCGCTTGCCGCTGCCACCCAGCCGGGACAGGTGGCGAAGGTCTGCATGGCACCCTATCAATAGAAGAAGGCTGCGAGCGAAGTCGCAGCCTTCGCGTGCAACGAGTGTTGATCTGACGTTACGCTCGTGCATCATCGATTGTCGGACAGGTGGACCCTCTTGAGGACGGCGCCATAAGGTCCCAGAGCCGAGGTCGCCCGTACATGGGCCTCGCCCTCATGGTCTTGTCCTGTCCCTTTGATCAATATGTGTCCCCGCGGCCAGAGGCGGGGCTGCCGGGTTTGGCGAATCCAGGGTGGAAGTCAAGGCCCAGCAGCCCGCGTTCGTCATGGTCATTCACGTCGAGTTTCCCTTTCAATGAACTGCCGGTGACACTGGCCGTGACTCTTCAGCCTTCGGCCGTTTGGATATACTGAGCCTGCGTGTCACCGGTTCGCAAATTCCGGGTGCGTGACGAAATATCCGGGCAGCCGTAGCGTATGTAAGAACGACCATCGGCAATCCTGCGACAAGCTCAGGAGGGGGGCTGCGCCTGCTGCTGCCACCCTCCAGCCGGCATGTGTGCTGTGCGTGCGATGTAAACTTAGCTCAAATAAGGGGTTGCATTTATAGGATACGTTGGGCTAAGATACGTGGCGACCGGCTTTGGGGCCGGCCGCGCGAGCTTGGGACGCATGAGTCCCAAGCGGAGTCTGGAAAACCCCGTCCGGAGTACGGGGTATTTGGGTTTGGAGAAGCGTATGCATACACGACAATCCGTTGCGAGGCTCCTTGCGTGCGTGGTGGTCCTGTCGATGGCGTCGGCACTGGCCGCAAGGGCAGCCGAAATCGACATTCCCTACGAGAAATTCGTGCTCGACAACGGCCTGACGCTGCTGGTGCACGAAGACCACAAGGCGCCGATCGTTGCCGTCAATATCTGGTATCACGTCGGCTCGAAGAACGAGAAGCCGGGCAAGACCGGGTTCGCCCATCTTTTCGAGCACCTGATGTTCAACGGTTCGGAGAATTACGACGACGATTACTTCCAGGCAATGGAGCGGATCGGCGCCACCGACCTTAACGGCACTACAGCGTACGACCGCACGAACTACTTCCAGAACGTGCCAACCTCCGCGCTGGACATCGCGATGTGGCTGGAGTCGGACCGGATGGGGCACTTGCTTGGGGCGATCAAGCAGGAGAAACTCGACGAGCAGCGCGGGGTCGTCCAGAACGAGAAACGCCAGAAGGAGAACCAGCCCTACGCCATCTCGGACGAGATGATCCAGACGGCGTGCTTTCCCAAAGGCCATCCCTATTCCTGGACGGTGATCGGCTCCATGGAGGACCTGAACAACGCCTCGCTGCCGGACGTAAAGGAATGGTTTAAGACCCATTACGGTCCTAATAATGCTGTGCTGGCGGTGGCCGGCGACATCACCGCCCAGGCGGCGCTGGACAAGGTGAAGCAATACTTCGGCGACATCCCCGCCGGGCCGCCGACCTCCGAGCACCAAGTGTGGATCGCCAAGCGCACCGGCACCCATCGCCAGACGGCGCAGGACCGCGTGCCCCAGGCCCGCATCTACCGGGTTTGGAATATCCCGCAGTGGGGCTCCGCGGAGGGTGATTACCTGAGCCTCGTCGCCGATGTGCTGGCCTCCGGCAAGAACTCGCGCCTCTACAAGCGGCTGGTCTATGAAGACCAGATCGCCACGGATGTCAGCGCGGACGCCGGGCTCTATGAGATCGCGGGGCTGTTCGAGATCACCGCCACGGCCAAACCCGGCGTCGAGCTGAGCCGCGTGGAAAAAGCTGTGGATGAAGAGCTGCAGAAGTTCCTCACCGGCGGCCCGACCGCCGCGGAGCTGACGAGGATCAAGAACCAATACCGGGCCTCGTTCATCCGAGGCATCGAGCGTATCGGCGGCTTCGGCGGCAAATCGGATATCCTCGCGACCAATATGGTTTATGGCGGCTCGCCTGACTACTACAAGACCACCCTTGACCGGATACAGAAGGCGACCGCCGCCGATCTGAAGAACACGGCCGTCAAGTGGCTCGGCGACGGCGACTATGTTCTGAGCATCACACCATACCCGCCGACGAGCGCCACGGCTTCAAACGTTGACCGCTCGAAGCTGCCGTCACCGGGGACCCCGCCGCAGGCGCAGTTTCCGGATATCGAACGCGCTGAGCTGTCGAACGGCCTGAAACTGGTCCTGGCCCAGCGGCACAGCGTCCCGGTCGTCGATCTTCGCCTGCTGGTGGATGCCGGTTACGCCGCCGACAGTTCTGCCGCCGCGGGCGCTGCAAGCCTGGCCATGGATATGCTCGATGAGGGCACCAAAACGCGGACCTCGCTGCAGATCAGCGAGCAGCTCCAAATGCTCGGCTCCTCGCTGGACACGGGCGCCCAACTCGATGTCTGCATCATCAACCTGAACACGCTGAAGGAGAAGCTGGACCCCTCGCTGGAGCTGCTTGCGGACGTCGTGCTGAATCCGTCGTTCCCGGAGCAGGAGTTCAAGCGGCTCCAGCAGCAAACGTTGGCGCGGATTCAGCGGGAGAAGGTGATGCCGGTGGCGATGGCGTTGCGCGTATTTCCCGGGCTGTTGTACGGCCGTGACCACGCTTACGGCTGTCCCCTGACGGGCTCGGGCACTGAGAAAACTGTGTCCGCGATGACGCGGGAACAACTGGCGAATTTCCACAAGATATGGTTCAAGCCTAACAACGCGACGCTGGTCATTACGGGCGACATTACATTGGCGGAAATCAAGCCCCGGCTGGAGAGACTGTTCAAGAACTGGACGAGGGGCGAGGTCCCCGCGAAGAACCTTGCGGAGGTGGCGGATAAGCCGAAGCCGGAGGTCTACATCGTGGACCGGCCGGGCTCGCAGCAGTCCATCATCTTCGCCGGCTTCCTCACCCTGCCGCGCGCAACCCCTATGAAGAGCCCATCCAACTGATGAACAACATCCTCGGCGGCGACTTCACGTCGCGCGTGAACATGAACCTGCGCGAGGGCAAGCACTGGTCGTACGGCGCCACGAGCCTCATCGTGGACGCCAAGGGACAGCGGATGTACATCGTGCTCAGCTCCGTCCAAGGCGACAAGACGGCGGACTCCATGCGGGAGATCCGGAACGAGCTGCAAGCGATCGCCGGTGACAAGCCGCCCACGCCGGAGGAATTCACCAAAACGCAGTCCAATGTCGTGCTTGGTCTGCCCGGCTCCTGGGAGACCATCGGCCAGGTCGCCGGATCGGTCGAGCAGATCGTGCAATACGGCTTGCCG
Organism: Sedimentisphaerales bacterium; assembly: GCA_963708075.1. Classification (GTDB taxonomy): domain Bacteria; phylum Planctomycetota; class Phycisphaerae; order Sedimentisphaerales; family Anaerobacaceae; genus PLanc-01. The sequence goes on along the minus strand of OY970194.1, from coordinate 5,450,129 downwards.
GACACCTACTACCAGGAGTACCCCGCGAAAATCCAGGGCATGAAAGTGGATGCTGTCCAGGACGCCGCCAAACGCGTGATCAAGCCGGGCTCGCTCGTCTGGGTAATCGTTGGCGACAAGGCGAAGATCGAGGAGTCCATCAGAGCTTTGGGCATGGGCGAAATCCGCTACGTCGACGCCGACGGCAACCTGCTGTGAGTTCAAGACCGCGCGGCTTGACAGGCTGAGCCGATACCGGCAGAATGGGCTTGTCATTGGTATCGAGGACAGGAGATGATGCAACTGCAGCCCATGTTGTGTCCGCGGTGCGGCAAGCCGCTCAACCTGGAGAAGCATCTTCACGGCGGCTTGTGGCGATGTCCCCAGTGTTCCGGCGTCGCGGCTAATCTCACGGTTCTTCGCAGGCAACTGGCGGAAGATGTGGTCCGGGATTTCTGGCGCAAGGCCATGGACGCCAGCGAGCCTTCCCCTCATAAGTGCCCGTCATGTTCGCGTGCGCTCAGGGAGTTTGTCGCCCGCCACGAGGACCAATCGCTGCGCCTGGACCTGTGCCGGCAGTGTCAGATGATGTGGTTCGACCCCGGCGAGCTGGAGATCTTTCCCAGGGTAAAGAAGGTCCAACCCACGGACATCGATCAGCAAATCGCCTTGGCTCAGATGCGGACCAGCTCAATGACGGATGTGGGCACGAACGACCAGAACGCGGACATCACCTACTACGTTGAGGTAGGCCTCGCCGTGATCATGGCCCTCCTCCGCCTGTTCCTTCGCCATTAGCGCGCAGATTGTGCCACCACAGCTTCTGTTCACAACCCAATTTCACACTTGTATTGTCGCGCAATTCTGGGTATATTCTTACTGGTAACAGTGACTTTCGTGGCCTTGCGTTTGGGTTGACAGAACCTGTGGTCATTAGAGGTGCGTTGATTGGAGGGATCTATCTTGTGTGAGAATGCGAGCACCATTCGTACTTCAGACGACCATATTCACAAATCGTTCGAGGGTAGGTACACAGATACGGAACTTGTGATTGGCCTCGTAGGTGCGGTGGGTACTCAACAAAAGCGAGTGGTTGAGGCCATCACTGATAGGCTTCGTGTCTTCAACTACCATGTTAGGGAAATCCGTGTGTCTCAACATGTGATTGGAACCCTTTACAGCGATATCCCTCCGGAATTCTCGTCGGAGTTCGATCGTGTAAGTACATATATCGATCGAGGCAATCAAGCGCGTAAGTCTTCAGGCGACAACTCCATTCTTGCTCTAGGAATCTGTTCAGAAGTATTCCGTGAGAGAGATCATGACGAACAGGAGAATGTTAAGCCTCGACCCCGCATTGCTTATATAGTGGATTCATTGAAGCATCCCGAGGAGGTGAGGCGTCTCCGACGCGTCTACACAGACGGCTTCTATCTTATCGGAGTATACTCCGGCAAGCAGAGCCGTCGAGACTACCTGACAGGGGAGAAGAATGTAGATCCGGCTAAGGCGGAAGAGCTAATCACAAGGGATGAGGATGAGGTGGAGGGGCACGGTCAACACACGCGTGACACATTTCACTTGGCGGACTTCTTCATCAATCTGGATGATGACGACCGTTGCTGGAAAAGCAGCTTGTGGCGAATATTGGACCTTATTTTCGGGAATCCGTACATCACTCCTACCTTTGACGAATACGCGATGTTCATGGCGTTCGCTTCTTCCCTGAGGTCGGCGGACCTGTCACGACAAATAGGAGCTGTAATAGCTAATAACGAAGAGATTATTGCTACAGGGGCTAATGACTGCCCCAAACCTGGAGGCGGCTTGTATTGGTCTAAATGGAACCCGGACACACACGAATACGAAGATGCTAAGAACGGGCGAGACTACAAGAGAGGTGAAGATTCAAACAAGAAGGAGCAGCAGAAGATAGTAGAGGAAATCCTGGGACGACTGGACAAAAGCGTCGATAAATCGAAGGTCGATGCCGCGCTGCTGAAGAGCAGGATAGGAGACCTTACTGAATATGGACGTGTGGTACACGCTGAAATGGAGGCACTACTCTTCTGTGCACGGAACACTGTGGGTGCTCGCAGGGCGACGTTATATACAACGACATTCCCATGTCATAACTGCGCAAAGCACATAATAGCCGCCGGAATTGCACGGGTTGTGTACGTAGAGCCCTATCCCAAGAGCAAAGCAATGGAATTTCACGACGACGCAATTGCCGACGGGAAAAGCTCTAATGCGACCTTTGTCAAGTTCGAGCCATTCGTCGGGATAGGTCCTAGAAAGTTCTTTGACTTATTCTCGATGAGATTGAGCACTGGATTCGACCTTGTGCGTAAAAACAACGATGGTCATATTTTACGCTGGCAGCGCGACCAGAGTTGTGTGAGAATACAGATGCTCCCTTGCTCCTACTTGGAGCAGGAGACTGAGGCAACAAAGAGATTCGCCGAATATCGGGAAGGACTGGAGAGTGGAAATGGACAAGCCGCAGGAAAGCAATAGGGAAGGTGGGCTCGCTTGGAACCGGACAACCGCCTCCAGCCAACAATCGCAGCCTGCGCACTTTGCTGAGGCTCGGAGAATTGTCGAGAGTTGGCCTGAATGGAAGAAGAATGCATGCTCCACGCCAGGTTCCAACACAAATGAGTCCACGCCTCCATCCAACAATGGAGGATAGGTCGCCAAACTGGTGCAATGACTCCGGAAAGAGCAATTGGCGACAGTGACCTGTCGGCAGGTCGATGAATGGAGTATGGTCGTGACGATGCTTCACCTCTGCCGGGAATCTACTGGAGATTAGCTAATATTGCGCATGCTTGCTGTGACCGCCGACGTTATGTCCTGGTAGTCCGCTTCTTCGCGAGGTGAACTAACAAGCGATGCGGCCTTGAGCATCGGTCAACCAAAAGCCAAATGGGCTCGCGTTGCGCCTAAATACAGGATGCCAATAACCGCCGACTGACCTGTCAATGCGTCATGGCGTACATAATGATGTTGATGCCCCACTGGATGGTTCTTCGGTAGGCGTCGAGTCCCCATTCGATGCCGTGGCTGTCGCACCAGCCGCAATGCAGGTCGGTGGAGCTGAGGAAGACCGCGAGCCGGTCGCCGATGAAGACGCCGCGGGGGCCGTGGTTCTGGCCGTGTGTCTGACGCATGTGGCGGTACGGGCGGCGCTGGATGTACTCCAGCGTCGGAAGGCCCACCTCGCGCAGGTCGTAGATGTTGTGGCAAACCTCGTGCTCGCGCGGGATCTGGCGCACGGCCCCCTTGCCGAAGAGGTTCTCCAGCAGCTCGAAGGAGCTGCGATAGAAGAAATCACCGCCGTCGCTGACGACGCAGTCGTCCATGAGCAGAAAGCCGCCGGCCTTGATGTAGTCCTGCAGGTTCTGTTTCTGCTCGTCGGTGAACACGTAGCCGTTCTCGCCGGTCATGAAGAGGAAGGGGTACTCGCGCAGGCGCTGCCGGTCGTCGAAGGTGACGACTGCGTTGAGTTGGCCCGGCTGGGCGTACTGCGGGTCCCAGTCGAAGCCCAGATCGACCGGTTTGACCTTGCAGCGGATCGCCGCAGAGAGTTCGCGCAGGAGATTGGCGTCGGCACCCGGGCGGACGTTCCAGACATCGGGGCCCTTGCCGTACCCGGGTGTCCCCTGCTCTTTGAACTGCACCCGCGTCAGGACAAAGTCGTAGTCATCGTAGGTTGCGGCCGAAGCCATATATGACGGCTGGTTGGGGTCGGGTCCGAGCGGCGACCGTGACGGCGGAAAGCCGAACGGCGGCTGCGAGGGCGGGATGCCAAACGGCGGCATCGACTGCTGCATGTTGCGCATCCTCGCCTGCATGTCCCGCATGAAGGATTCAAACTGCGGGTCCGCCTGTCGCCGTGTGCGCGGCGCCGAGCCTGCACAAGCATATGACTGCCCGACGCCAAGCGTCAGTCCAGCCGCCAGTCTCAGGAAATCTCGCCGTTGCATCTCAGCGTCCCTCCGCCAACAGGAATGCGGAGGCTTTCAGACCGTCGCCACCTTCAGTCGCATGCTTCCACGGCCGCTCGCTCGGTGTGCCATCGCCGTCGTCTTCCAGGCAAGGGGTTTCCGTGGACAAGATTCCCTTTTGTCGATACCACTGCTCGATTTCTTTGGCGGTCTCTGTAAAGGCCTCCAGGACCGAGACCTTGGCGTCATTGTTCGCATCGGTTTGCGGCTGGGCGAGCGCGTGCACGAAGTGCGGGGTGAACCGCGTGCCGTAAACCTGTGTTGCCGCTGAGGCGCATACGGTGATTCGATTGGCTGAGGTCAGAGTTTTGGCGGCCAGAGCCGCACAGGGGCAATCGAGCACGATAAGCTGAGCGCCCGCCTTGATCCTGCCAAGCCGTCCCGCCAGTTCCTTCTGCGTCATATCCGGCCCGGGCAGATTGAACCGCAACTCCCCACCGGCCACATTGGCCTGGCCGATATAGTAGAAGATGAACCTGTCCGTGGGGCGAACGGCGGATACGAACGTGTCCATCACGCGAGAAATCTGGGAGACTGTAGACTGCAGGCTGGAGGCGGGAGACGCGTCGGCCGTAAGAACCACCAGCCTCTGTGGATCGACATTCATCCGTTTGAGCAGATGCTCTCGCAGGGCGATCATAGCCTGGTCGCGGGTCGCCTGATCGTTCGGGTCCCTGCTGATCCCGCTGACAATGAGCAGCGTTGTCTCTGGCCGATGATTGGTCGGCACGCCGCAATCGGCAGCCTCGGGGCAGGTCATGCACGAGAGCAGCAAGACAAGTGTCGCGATTTGTGGAGCTATTCTTCGCATCAGACCAGTCCTATAGATCGCCGGAGGAACCACTTGATGGACAGCAGCAGGCATAGCAGGAGCAGCAGGGGCCAGCGCGGCCAGGCGCTGGTGATTTCCTGCGTGGTGCCGATCTGCTGCTTCGCTGTGAAAGTCCCCGCGATTTTGTTGTCAACGTCGTCGATGTGGAGGTATTTGGCGCCGAGGCGCTGGGCGAGGGCCTTGAGGAACGGCTCGTCGAGATCAGTCTCGGACATTTCATTACGGACTGGCGGGAGATTGGCAGCGATCGTCCTCTCACCAAGGAACGTGCCGTTCTGCTCCGCCTGGGCAGTAGCTACGACGGATTCAGCCGATCCGAGGTCGAGTTCGGCTGTGTAGCGTCCCTCGCCCGCCGGCTCCATGGTCACCGCCTGGTCACCGACGCTCAGGAGCACACTCGCCTCGCTGACCGGCTTGAAATCCTTGTCGGTGACATAGGCGTTGAACGCCGCACGCCTTGGATCGTCCACCTCGCGCTCGACGAACAACTCGATGCCGGTCCCCCCGGAAGCGCAGCGCCCAGGTAGGCGGCAAGGCCGCAGATCAAGTCGCCCAGTAGACCGCCCTTCTCGTCCTCGCGATAGAGCGTGAACAGCTTGGCGGCATTGAGGAGGCAGACGCGTCCCCGGCCGAGCCGATGGGCCGAGATGATCGGCGTGCCCCCCACCGTGGCCAACGTGGTGGCCGCAGGCTTGGTCCGAGCCACATGATAATACGGGGAGATGGATTTGTTCGGATCTGCAAGGTCCGCCGGATTGAAGAGGCGGCCAACCTGAGCCTCGAAGGACAACTTGATCGTGTTTGGGTCCGGCGGCATGACACGAGGATTCCGAGCGTCAAGGATCACAGGCAGCAACACATCGGCTTGCTCGCTCTGCCAGGCGGCCAGAGAGGCCACGCTGGGACCGGGCAGGAGCAGCAGCCCGCCCCCGCGATCCGCGACGAAACTGTACAAGGCGTCGCGCTGCACGGACGTGAATCGGCCCAGATCACACGGGCCCAGGACGATCACATCGAAGTCATTGAGTTGCTCCCTGCCCTCGGGGAACTTCACGGACGCGGAGTTGATAGAAGCGCGCTGCGCGAGGACCGGGTCGCGGATCATGTCCAGCCGAAGGTCGAGCTCGATTCGTTTGTCCCAGGCCAGCGCCTGGCGGATCTTGCCCACATCGAAGCTCGCCTGCTGTGCGTACAGCAGGAGCCGAAGCGTTTGTTCCTGGGTGACCTCGACGGCCGTACTGCGGGTGTTGTTGGCCGTGTTCGCCTCGTTCCCGTGAGGCACGACGCGGGCCGTGAGGACGTGCGTGCCGAGTTGCTGCGCGGGGACTCTGAACTCCAGGGTGGCCTCTCCCGCGGTCGGCCGGTCGGTGGAACGCTTCAATTGGTCTCGTGCAATGCGGCGCGAGTCTGTGACCTGGCCGTCGTGGAGCAGCTCGACGGTGAGCGGCTCATTCGAGAGGTTCGTGCCTGTGACCGTGACGACTGCGGGATACGCCGTATCGATCCAAGCCCGCGCGGGAGCGGAAATCGATTTGATCGCGGCACCCATCCGTGGAGTTTTGGAGCCGACGCCTATGACAAACATCTGCGTGCCCTTCTCCAGCGGCGGCAGATAACTCCGGACGTTCCTATCCCCTGCCCGGCCATCCGTGAACACCATCGCGCCGGCCGGACTTCGGTCTGCACCTCGGCCGGACTGGGTCAGCAGTGACATCGCGGCGTGCAGATTTGTCTCGGAACCCCAGCGGCGCAGCAGGTCGGCCGAGCTGCAATGATACGCCTGGCGGTCGAAGCCGTAGAGCCGGTACTCGGGACCGGTGGAATCATCCGGATGGAAGGATGCTGCGAACTTCTCCACGGCTTTGTCCAAGCGGGCGAGCTTCCGCTCATCGGCGATGGACATGCTCTCACTCGTGTCGAACAGCGTCACGACGGCGTTGCGCTGGAAGACCTCGTGTGTCTGCAGCGTGGACGGGTCCCACGTGATGATAAACAGCACGAGGATTGCCGCATATTGCAGCAGCATCAGGAGCCAGCGGTATCGCCCGCGCTGGGGGGCTCGCGTCTCGGCGCAATAGAACGCGGTAAACGTCAGCACGGCCAGCGCCACTGCGGCAGTCACGACAACGAGATGTCCCGGATAGTGCGTGAGCGTCATTTTTCCGTACCCGACGGTTTGAATTGGGCCGCTCTCTCAAAGAACTCCTTCTCCGCCTGGAAGAACTCGACGTCGGACGGCTGCTCCACAAACGGCTGGAGTTCCTTCTGCCTTGCCTCGATGGCGATGGACCAGAACTGCTTCGCCAGCATCCGCGCCGTCTCCGCGGGCGTCGTGGCTCCGCCCTGCGTATAGACCAGGCCGCCGGTGGACGTGCCGCGGCCGGAGACCGTGCCCCACTGCACGTCGGGATTGTCCTGGAGCAGGCGTTTGGCCGCCTCGAGCCGCTCCAGCATTCGCTGGCGGTCGGCGGGGCTGAGAGACTCATCGAGCGCGTCGGCATCGGCGGCAAGCTGCTCGGCCATCTCCCGGGCCTGCTCGGCAGCCGTCTTGGGCTTATCGCCGGACAGCCCTTGGCGGATGGCCCGGCCCGCCTCGGCAAGCTGCCGACGTGCGGATTCGGCCGACTCGGACAGGCCGGCTTTGTCCTGCGATGGCGCCGCCTCATACCGCGCATCCGCGAGCTTTTCCTCGAACTCCTTCATCTCCTCCACGGCCTGCCCCACGCGCTTTTGCGCCTCATCCCGCGCACGGCCCTGGGCAGTCACCTCCGTCGTGCGCACCTGCTGCAACTCCGCCTGCACCTGCGACGCCTGCTCGCGGATGGCCTTCTGCTTCGCCTCCAGCATGCGAAGCCGTGCATCCGTCGCCGCGGAAGGGCTCCCCTCGCTCTGTGAGCCGGCCGAGCGGGCTTGGCCAGTCTGGCTGTTCTGTGCGGCACCGGGACTGCCCGGTGACGAGCCTTGCGGCGTACTCGATTCCTTGCCGTCTTGCGAGTTCGCCTGTGTGGAGCCGGGTTGGCTTGCCGAGTTTTGCTGCGGTGAGCCTGAACTACCGGGTGAGGAGCCCTGTTGCGCGCTCGACTGGCTGCCGTCCTGCGACTGCGCGTGTGCGGAGGTCGATTGGCCCTGAGTCGCCTGATCCTTCGCGGAGTCTTTCTGCTCGTTGTCTTTCTGGCCCTCAGAGGAACCCGCGTCGCCCGCGGTCTGTTTGTCCTCGCGCGTTTGCTGAGGCATCTTCTTATCTGCACCCTGTGGGTCCTGTGTCGATTGACGCTGCGAGTCCTGGGCCGGACTCGGTGATGATTGTCCGCTGCTGCCGGCACTTGAGGAGGATGCGCTATCCGGCTGGCCGCTGCTTGCCGCCTGCTCCTGTTGCAGGGCCTTGTTCAGGTCGGTGCTGAGGGACTTCTGCTCGCGGGTCAGAGAATCGATCTTGCGCTGCAGTTTTTCAAGCTGGTTCTCGACGCGCTGCTTGTCCATCTCCGGGCTTTGCGGCTCCTCCTGGAGCTTGACGCGCTCGGGCTTTTCCTCGGGGACGCTTTGGCCGCTCTGAGGTGGCGTCCACTTCAGGTGTAACTCGTCGATGAACTGCCGCAGCAGGCGGTAGGCGTCCCGCACGGCAGGCAGCGCGGCGTCGGCATCGCCACGCCTGAGCTTATCCCCGGCGTCCTCGTAGCGTTCGCCAATCTTACGCAGTGCTGCCTTGTCGGATTCGCTAAAGGCGTTCTCCGGGTCATCGCGAGTGCTCGCGAGCGTCCGGGTACAGTACTCCACATCCCCGCGAAGGGCGTCGAGGCGCGACGCGCTTTCGCTCGCGGGCAGTGACGCATTGGCGAGTGCCCAAGTCTTCTTGAGAATCGCCCGGGTGTATTCGAGGATTGCGATGAGGTCCTCGGGGACAGGGCCAGGGATGGAGCTCGGCTGGCCGCCCTCCTCCGGATGCCAGTACTGCTGATAGGGCCGGATCTCAATGAAATAGACCTCGCTGCAGGAATTGGCGTCCGCAGTCCGTTGTCCCGTGCTGACATCCGTCGCCCGAGCATAGAACAGAATACTGTCGCCGACCCGTACGTCGTGTTGCTCTAGTTCGAGCGTATGCGTTAATGTCATGCTCTTGGCACCCTCGCCCACTTTGGACTCGATCAGAGACGGATCACGGCGGGGCAACTCGCAGAAGAGTTGCACAGCGTCCAGGCCGAAGTCATCTGTGACCTCGAATGTGATAGGAATACTGGCGACATCCGTGGCGAGGCAGTCGCCGTCGGGGCAAAGCAGCTTGAACTGCGGAGGCTCATCGCCTTTGAGCACGAGGCGAAGCTGCTGCGGCTCCCGATTGGCAATGCCATCGGCGCTCGTGAGCGTGAACTCCATGGCGGCGGCGGCATCCACCGGGAATTGGACACTGAAGGAGTTGGCCCCATCGGGGGTCCGCACGGCCGGTTGCCCGCCCGGCATGGCGACACTTGCCTCGCGCAGAGGCGCGGTACACTCGACCTGCAGCTCGACCGTGCTGTGCGGCAGCACTTCCAGCGTTCCGTCTTTGACCTGCTGAGTGTAAGTCGCGGCGCCTTGCCCCTTGTCCTGGGGCAAGGATACTGTGGCTGTCATGCTCTTGATCGAAGGCGGCTCGCACACCTTCACTGTGTGCACCTCAGACGAGACACCGCCTGCTTCGAACCGATAGCTGAAATGTCCAAGCGTGCCGAGCGTCCTGGTTGCCGTGAGGGTCGTATTGCCCTGCGCATCCACGGCTGGGCCGACCTCCAATCTCTCGGAAACTGTATTGGCATCGCATGGGTCGTGCCGGGTCAGGACGAGCGAAGCAGACTCCGGCGTGCGGCCTTGAACAGCGGCGGTGAGCGTGACCGGAGTGTCGCGGGCGACGACAATATCCTCTGTCACAGACTCCAGCACGGTCGCAGGCACAGGCTCGATCTTTGCCAGCGGGCGGAACAGCCGGGACAGATAGGACGAGAAGTACAGCACGTTCTGCTGGACGAACAGGCCGACCACGAACAGGCCGAGCGCGATGAGGCCTGCCAGCACGTAGCCCTGCCACTTGTTGACCGTGGAATCGAAGCGGAATCCGCGTGCGGCCTCGTCCACCTGCAGCACCAACTGCTCAGCGAGCGCCCGGGAATAGGGGTAATCCTGTCCTCTTTCAAAGTACTCGACGGCGGCCACAAGCTGCTGATCGAAGCTGCGCCTGTTCTCGACGTAGTTAGCCGCGTAGGCGTAGGTCATGCTGCGCTTGAGTGCCCGGACGAGGAAGTATGAGAGCACGGCCAGCAGTCCGATCAGTACGAGCAACGCCAAGAGCCTGCCTGCGTGACCGAAATGCGCGTGGTGGTCGAGCCAGGCGTAGAGGCCGACATAGAGGCAGACACAGGCAAGCCCAATCGCAGCCGTCTTCAACACCCCCAGCGCGACGAGCCACCGTCGCACCCGTGCGATCCGACTGATCAGGTCATGCAAGATGTTCTCTGCTTTCGCAGCCATTCTACCTCTTGAGCCTGTTCGCGACCGCCGATTCGAGCACAAGCAGAAGCATCGCCGCCCAGGCGAAGAACGGCCAAACAGGCTTTTGCTCAAGGTTCGCGGATACAGGGACTCCGGCCGTCTCCGGCCTCCGGGCCTCCGTCCGCACAAATATACGGCCTGCTATATCGGCAATCTTCTCCTGCGTCGGGGCCGTCAGGTCGGTCTCCCCGGCAGGCAGGTTGATGCCTGCGTACAGGATTGGCCCATCCGTTGTCTTCATCCACCCCGTGCCCGCAGGCGTGGGCAGCAGAAGCACGTTGCCTTGGGCTGCCGCCCTGCCCCTGCTTCCGTCACAGTTTTCCACCGAGAGGGCCGTACGCTCGCCACGCCCTCCGGAATCCGCATTCCAGGATCCGCGATCCGCAATTCGAAGAACGGGCTGCTCGCCGGTGGAGAAGCAGAACTGCTGGACCTGCTCAGTCTCACCGATGAGGCAGCGGCAGAAGGCGACCCATGCGGCGGACTTGGCGAGCAATCCGAGGGAATCGTCGATGCTCGTATTGACGAAGATGGAGAGCCCGTGCCCGCAGGGCATGCCGTAGATGAGCCCTTCGCCGCCGCTCAGGCGCCAGAGGCACTGCGCCTGTGCGGCCGGCTGGCACAGCCAGTACCCCTTCAGGGCGACCTGATCGAGGCGATAGTTGGACAGGGACCTTGCCGCCTGCTCGTCCAGGTCGAGAGATACGCCGGTGCAGGGCCGGGGCTCGGGATATGTGATGGCCTGGACCCACCGCTGTGGCTGGACCGCCAGAAGCCCCTCGCGCGACAACAGCTTTGCGGTCTCCAAATCCTGCGTGCCCGCCGTAAAGAAGATGAGCCTGCCGCCCCTCTGTGCGAAGGCTTTCAGGTCGCCTGCACGTACGGACGGGCCTGCGGGCAAGGATGAGAAGACCGCGATACTAGCTCCATCGAGGTCGCGGGTGGTAAGCCGGCCCTGCGGGACCTTGGTCAGGCTCAGCCGTTCGAGGGAGCCCGAGTTGGAGAGGGCCTGGATCGCCGTCTCAAACAGAAAAGTCTCCTCAGCGCGGTGGACGAGGACGACGTTTGTCTGTGTGGCGCGAGGGACATAGACCGCGATACGAAATGTGTCATCCTCAGCCAGGCCGTCCTCCTGTGACACGCTCAACTCAATGGGCAGGCACGGCTGGTCGGGCCTGTGTAACCCGGTACTCAGGCCCATCTGTAATCGCACGGCCCTGTGCTGCCCGGGGGCAAGGCTCAACTCCTGTTTGCACAAGGACCTGTGGTCGGGGAGTCCTGCCGTGACGGTGCACTCCCGCTGCGTCGGTCCATAGTGGGCGACGGTGACATCGAGGTTCAGCGTGTCACCGATGAGGCCGGCCACTCGCGCGGCGACAATCGCGGTATTCTCCGCCGGCTTGTCAGGCATGATAGGCTCGCAGTAAATCTCCTCGACAGTCGCGGGCGTCTGAATCTGCTCGAACTCCCGCAGAATACTCGGCGTGAAATCGCTCAGGAGGACGGCGGAAATCATGGCGTCCGGGCCGGCCGCTCGGCCGGCTTGACCCAGGGCTGAGAAGAAGTCAGCAAGTCGGACGCCGGCCGAAACAACTGTGAGTTGCTTGATCGCCGTGATCGCCTCGCTTTTCGTCAGGCCCTGGCTTGAGCGGCCCGACGCCAGGCCGCAGATGTTGAAGGCGGCATCCTCCGGCGCCTGCCTGACGTGATCGAGGGCCTTCTCGATCATCCGCTCGAACAAAGTTCGGCTGCCATCGCGATAGGCCATGGACATCGAATCATCCAGAGCTAGATGAATGACGGCCTTTTGCACCTTCGGGGTCGCTTTGACATGCAGCACCGGCTGGGCGAACAGGATCGCGATCAGCACGACGATCGCGCAGCGAAGAAGCAGGATCAGCAGGTCGCGAAGCCTGCGCCGAGAGTGGCTGTGGCTCTGTCCCGCACGCAGGAAGCGAAGCATCGTGAAGGGCACGCGCCGAAAGCGGGGCTTGCTCAGCAGGTGGGCCACGATCGGCCCGATGACCGCCAGTGCCCCGAACAGGAATGTCCACGCCAGGAAACTCACATCATCCTCCTTCGCCTGACGAGGTAGGCGATCAGGGCCCTGTCGAGCGGCTCGGAGGTGTTGAGCAGGCAGTAGTCGATATTGTTCTTGCCGCAGGTCTTCTTTATCTCGTCGAGGAATTCGCTCACCTGCCGCTGGTACTCGGCCCGGATGGATTGCGGGAACGTGCGCAGCCTGTCCTTCGATTCGAGGTCCTCGAACTGGATGAGACCCTCGTAGTCGAGGTGCAATTCCTGGCGATCCATCACGTGAAAGACGATGACGTCGTGCTTGAGGAACTTCAGGTGCGCCAGGCCTTTGAAGATGTCGCCCTCGTCGTCGAGCAGATCGGAGATCAGGACGATCAGGCCGCGGCGTTTCGTCGTCTCGGCCATCGCGTGCAGGACGGCGGCGAGGTTTGTCCGGCCTGCGACGGTCGCATCTCCGAGCGTGCGCAGGATGGCGGTGAGATGCGTGCGCCTGGAGGCCGGCGGGACCTGCGCTTTGATCTTCTCCGCGAATAGCACCAACGCCGTGCTGTCGCACTGCTTGAGCATGAGATAGCTCAGGGCGGCGGCGAGAAACGAGGCGTAATCGATCTTGCGGACGGCTTTGCCGCCGGCAAAGGCCATGCTTCTGCTCGTGTCGAGCAGCAGATAGACGGTCGTGTTCGTCTCCTGGTGGAATCGCTTGATGTAGAGCCGGTCACTGCGGGCGAAGACCTTCCAATCGACGAACTTCACCTCGTCGCCCTCGTGGTACTCGCGATGGTCGCTGTACTCGACGCTGAAGCCCTGGAAGGGGCTGGGATGCAGGCCGGAGAAAAAGCCCTCCACGGCGCACCGGGCCACCAGCTCCATGTTGGCCAGCTTGCTCAGAAAGATCGGATCGAGATATTCGCGGGTCGAGCTTGCCATTGTTTTGAGCTGCCGCTTGGATAGGATGCATAGGACCTATCGGCGCGCTGCGCCGCAGTACAGGTCCTATGGGTCCCATTCGTCCTATAGGTCTTATCGCGAATGCGCGATCATTTCGGCACTGACACCCTCTCTACCAGATCATCGAGCACCGCTTCAATGCTGATGCCGTCGGCCTCGGCGTTGAAGTTCGGAATGATCCGGTGCCGCAGAACCAACTTACTGATTGCCTTCACGTCGTCGAAGCTCGGCGTGATGCGGCCCTTCGTCAGCGCCAGCGCCTTGGCGCCGAGCGTCATGAACTGCCCGGAACGGGGGCCGGCGCCCCATTTCAGATATTTCTTCACCATGCCGTGGCCAGTGGGTCCGTCGGCCGGGTCGCACGGGCCAGCCGGATGCAGTAGGCGATCACTACGTCGCTGACCGGCGCCGTTCGGACGATCTCCTGGAATAAGGCCATATCATTGCCGTCGAGCACGCTCTCAATGGTGTGTTTCTTGCCCGTGGTGGTCTGCTTGACCATCAGGTGCTCTTCCTTGGCCGTCGGATAGTCGATGTAGACCATGAACATGAATCGGTCGAGGGCGGCCTCCGGCAGCGGATACGTGCCCTCCTGCTCAATCGGGTTCTGCGTGGCCAGGACGAAGAACGGCTCTGCGAGCTTGTGCGTTTTGCCGGAGATGGTCACTTCGCGTTCCTGCATTGCCTGCAACAGGGCGGCCTGCGTCTTGGGCGGTGTGCGGTTGATCTCGTCGGCCAGCACGATGTTGGCGAAGATCGGGCCCTTGATGAATTCGAACTTCCTCTGATTGGACTGCGCGTCTCTCTGGATGATATCGGCCCCGGTGATGTCGGAGGGCATCAGGTCCGGCGTGAACTGAATCCGGTTGAACCTGAGCTTCATGGCATCGGCGATGGAGTGCACCAGGAGGGTCTTGGCCAGGCCGGGAACGCCCTGGACGATGCAATGGCCACCGCCGAGCATGCAGCAGAGCACAGAATCAATCACCTCATCCTGCCCGACGATCACCTGATGCACCTGGCGTTTGAGCCTGCCGTAGCCCTCGTGCAGCCGGGCGATCAGTTGATCGTCGCCCAGGCTCGCCTGGCCCGGCCCCGCGGACTGGCGGTTGTCGGTAGTTGCATCGGGACCACCCTCTTTGTGGATTCTGTCGGCTACAGTCATGAGTTGGACCACCTTTCGCAAGCGAAGAACCACACTTATCCACGTGTAAGACGCAACGAAGCCGGGCAAGTTACAAAAAAGCGGCGGCAAAGGCTGGAATTGCGATGGACGCAGTGGACATTGTGGACCTATGGGACGAATGGGACCAATAGGACCTATGTTGCTCTGCACACAGCAGGCTCATAGGTCCTATTCGTCCTATAAGTCCATTCCGTCCATGCCAGGATTCGACGCGGAGCAGTGCCTGGCTCTGCTGCCGATAAGAAATTGGGTGCTATAGTCAAAAATGGGGTTTTCTCCATTTTTAAGCTTGACAACTGAAATGTTGCTCGGTAATGTGGGCACGCAAGGCAACCTGGATGGGCCTTCGTTGAATGGAGTTAGCGAAGAAGGAAGGGTTAAGGAAGATGAAGGACTTATTTACTACGGGCGAGGCGGCCGATATCTGCAGGGTCAGTCAGCAAACGATTATCCGCTGCTTCGATTCGGGCCGGCTCAAAGGATTCCGCGTCCCAGGCTCCAAGTTCCGCCGCATTCCGCGTGCCAGTCTGATCCGGTTCATGCGGGATAACGACATCCCTCTGGACAACCTCGACTCGGGCAAGCGCAAGGTGCTCATCGTCGATGACGACGCCGAGATCGTGGAGTTGATCAGCGACATCCTGTCGCGCGAGGGGGGCTTCGAGATTCGCACGGCTTCCAGCGGATACGAAGCCGGGATGATCACGCAGCAGTTCCGGCCGGACCTCATCCTGCTCGACTACATGCTGCCCGACGTCAACGGCAACGTCGTCTGCCAGACCATTCGCAAGAATCCGGAGTTCGAGAACACCCGCATCATCATCATCAGCGGCGTGATCAAGCAGGACGAGATCGATCAGCTCCTCAGGGCTGGGGCTCAGGAATTCCTGAAGAAGCCGTTCAACATCTCTGATCTCCTGGACAAAGTCAACGCCGCACTGCAGATGGCATGACGCAAGCTTGATACCGGCGGGCTTGGTATGGGGCCGGAAGGTCGGATGGAATAAGCCGGTTCGCAAGCAGCGTAGCGGTTCCATTGCGCAACAGGGATAGCATGGCACAGAAGAACTTGGACGCAACAGCCTCCCGAAAAGTGGAACTGGCCATTGGGGAGCTTGATGCCCTGTCGGTGCCGCCGTGCGTTGCCGTGCAGTACCTCTCGAAGATGCTCCAAGGCCAATTCTCCCCGGCCTCCATCACAGAGATTGCAGAATGCGAGCCTGTCCTCGCCGCCGAGTTGATCTCCCTGGCGCAGCGTCTCGGCAGCGGCCCCGCGTCCCAGCGGCACGCTGTCCGCCTGATCCTGGACCGCCTGGATGCAAGCGAGGTCCGCGACATCCTCCTCAAAACGAAGGTTACCGCCGGTTTCGAGATCGAGTTCGCCAGTGAGCACCCCGCTGTGCCCGCCCGCAGGGACCTGACACTCCACAGTCTCGCCGTCGCCTGCTGTGCCCGCCGAATCGCCGAAGCAATGCCGTTGCAGGTCGAGCCCGACCTCGCCTACTCAGCAGGTCTTCTCCACGATATCGGCAAGCTCACCCTGCAGGATATCATGCCGCGGAGCCTGGCGGCGATCGCCAAGGAGGCGGAAGCCGCACGCTCAAGCCTGCATGAGGTCGAACAGAGGCACCTGGGCACAAATCACGCCCTGCTGGGCAAGCAATTGGCCCAGCGATGGCGGCTGCCCGAACCTATCGTCCTGGCGATCTGGCTCCATCACAGCGACCCCGCAGTCATCCTGGAAAGCACCCCAAAAGCCAGGGCGGCCTTGCCGGTCTGGGCGGCCGATCACATCGCCCGCCAGGCAGGGATCGGCCACTCCGGCACATACGCTACACCCGAATCGCTCGACAGTATCGCCCTGACGCTCGGCATCGCCGCCGAAACGCTGCAGGAGATCCGGGACGAGCTGCCCGAGCAGGTCGAGCAGAAAGTGAAGGCCCTCGGTTTCGATATGCCCCAGCCGATGGCGAGGTACTGCGAGCTGATCCAAGCCTCTGCGGCACAACTGTCTAAAATGCACACGCAACTGGCGATTGAGAGCCGCAATCTGGAGATGACCTCCGGCTGCCTCCACTTCGCGGATGACTTCTTCCGCAGCACAGGCGTCAGCGGCGGCGCCATCTATATCGCCGAAGATTTCGCCAAGCGATGGCAGCGGTTCTTCCAGACGGGCAGCGTCTGTATCTTCTGGCCCGGCCAGGCCCAGGAAGGCGTGGTCGAGGCCGTCGTGGTGGAGGCCCTGGGGCACGCGTCCAAGATCGTCCTGGAGGCCCCGGACCACGGCTCGTTGATCCCTCCGCCCATTGCAGGCCGCTTCGCCGTGACCGATGCGCGAGACCATATCGACTGGCTGCTGGAGCAGTTGGAGGTCGATTTCGATGCCGGCCGGACCAAGCTGGCGCCGTTGCGCTGCGATGGTCAGGCTGTCGCCGTCGTCGCGTTCGAGTTGAACCACCCGGGCGACGTGGAGTTCTTCGCGGAGAAATTCGAGACGGCCGCGTCGATGGCCGGTGCAGTTCTGGGCCTTGCCTTGACGAAGCAGCACGACGAGCGCCTCCTCGAACGTTTCGCCCAGATCAAAACAAACAACAAGTCCGAAAGCCCGCGCCCACAGACCGGAGAATCGCAATCTGAGGCCGGCGCCGCTTCGAATCCGCAACCGCTCCTGCCCGCCTCGGCCGTGGAGGCACTGGCCGAGTTGGCTGCCGGCGTGGCGCACGAGCTGAATAATCCGCTGTCGGTCATCGCCGGACGGGCCCAGTTGCTCGCCCAGGCCGAAAGCGACGGGCAGAAGCGGCACGTCCTCGACCTGATCAGGGAGAACGCCCGCGAGGCTTCGAGCATTGTCGATGACCTGATGAGCTTCGCTCAGCCTGACCCGCCGAGACGTGCAAAGGTCAACATCCGCCAGGTGCTCGATGAAGCAGTGGAATTCGCCACCCACAAGGCCGGGGGCGAGCCGATCAACGTCCAGGTCCGGGTGGCCGAGGGCGTCGGCGAGGTCCTCGTGGATTCCGCCCAGGTCGTCTCCGCGCTCGCGAACGTGATCGCCAACTCCGTCGAATCCTACGCGGATGCGCTGGGTCCCGTGAAGATCACCGCCAAGCCCGCCGAAGGCGCCGTCCGCCTGCAAATCAGCGATCTCGGCTACGGCATGGATGCCGAGACAGTCCGCAAGGCGACCTATCCGTTCTTCTCCGCCAGGCCCGCCGGCCGCAAGCGAGGCATGGGCCTCGCCTATACCGCCCGTCTGATCCAGCTCAACCAGGGCGCCATGGCCATCGAGAGCCACCCCGACCACGGCACCACCGTGACGATCACCCTGCCGTCCGCGTAGGCGGAACGCGACCGACATTCACCAGTCGATTCCCAATCCGCAGGACGGGGTTCATACCGATCACGCATAAGTTGCTCACAGCAGATTATCAGGCCTTGGGTGGCAGCGGCAATCGCCAGCTTGCCAATGGTTTGCCCATTCGCCATCGGCAAAGCCTTCGACCTTGCCGCTGCCACCCGGAGATTCGAGATACCCAATCGTAGCCGGTATTGCCCCGGCAGATCCATCGATGTCAACGCTGCGGCTCAGAAGGCTGCGCGTGAATTTCGAAGCGGTAGGGAAATGGCCGGGCTACGTTTCTTTGCAGGGCGATCAATCGCTCATCCGTTTCCGTGAATTGCGAGCTCAGGGCGTCGCGCTGCGGGTGCTCGGGGAGAAACTGATTTCGCAGGAGGTTGCCCATCGTGACCCGGTCCCGCGCCTCCGTCAGCTCCTTGACGGCACCGGCCTGCGCGTCCCAGGGTCCGCCGGGCTCCCAGGCGTCGGCGGTCATTGAGGAGATGTTCATGCCGTCGCGGAGTTGCCGTTCAGTGACTGTTCCGACCAACCTGCCCTCGACGCGGATCTCGTAGCGGCCGGCAGGGAGGTTCCGGACAGTGAGCATGTAGCGGTTCAACTGGTCCGGAATCGGGATGAAGCGGAATTGCAGGACGCCGAGAATGCCGAGATTGAGTGGCAGCCCTTCGTCCAGGCGAACGAACGCAAGGCCGCCGTCACGCCACTGCACGTCGGTGACACGGCAGCCTTCAGCTCGCACCTGGTCCGGCTCGCGCGCATCCAGGGTAACAGAGGAGACTTCCGCCGGTGCTCCCAGCCCTTTGAGCATCGCGTACGCCATTGCCAATTGGCCGAGATCATTGAGATGGATGCCGTCCTCCACGTGCAGTGAGGTCTTTTTCTTCGGGTCGGTTTCGCGGGCGTTTGCCGCCCAGATGCGGCGTTGAATGTCCCTCATGCCACGCTGGATGTCGATGGCTCCTTCGCCAAGCGATTTCGCCAGGGCCATGCCCTCGTCGGCCATCTTCTGGAGGAAGCCTTCCTCGGAGCGATTGGGGTCCTCGGCCGTGATCGCCGGCGAGCAGATGAACACCCGCACACCGCGCTGGCGGCACTGCTCGACAATGCCGCGGACGGCGTCGAGGTATCTCTGCTTGTGCTCGGCGTCCGCCTTCATGCCCCAGCCGATGTCGTTGATGCCGTAGGCCACCGTCAGCACGGTTGCTCCCCGGCCGAAGACGTCGCGCTCCAGTCTTTTCAAGCCCCCTTCGGCCGTGTCGCCGCCATGGCCCGCGTTGATGAACCGGACCTTGCGCTGCGGATAGCGAAGAAGCGTGTAGTTCTCGATCACCTTGCCGTAGCCGCGCGCCGCCGTGATGCTGTCGCCCAGGAAGACCACCGTGTCTCCATCGCGCAGGCGCGAAATCCGCTGCACCGATCTGCGGCACTGCCATCAGGAAAGCGGAGAGAGCGATGAATGTGTGCCTAGTCATAGTCGTCCTCAATTACCCTCGCTCCAAATCTGGGCCGAGGCGCCCCGTACTGCCTCGTATGGATCGTTCTTGACCCGGTTGATGATGTCACGCATCTTCGCCGGGTCGTCGAATACTTCCTGTTTGACCTGCCCATGAGGGCAACCACAGGGGGTTGCCCCTATGGCGCCAGGGGCTCGCAGCCGGCGTTGGCGGCCTGCTCGTTGAGCCTCTGACGAGCCATGACGCTTCGGTGGCGGCCATAGAAGACGTAGATGAACATGCCGGCGGCCATCCAGACCAGAAGCCGCAACCAGTTCCCAAAGGGCAGTGACAGCATCAGGCCCAGACAGAGCAACACGCCCAGGATTGGAACGACCGGCACCCACGGGCAACGGAACGGCCGCTCTGTATGCGGGTGGATGTAACGCATCACGAGCACTGCGATGCAGACGATGATGAAGGCCAGCAACGTGCCGATATTCACCAGCTCCGCCAGGATGCCCAGCGGGATGAACGAGGCCATCGTCCCGACCATGATGCCCGTGACGATGGTTGACTTCCAGGGCGTGCGAAAACGCGGGTGAATATCACCAAAGAAGCTTTCCGGCAGCAGGCCGTCCCGAGCCATCGCCAGCAGCACACGAGGCTGGCTGAGCATCAGCACCAGCATGACCGATGTGATGCCGGCCACTGCGCCCAGGGAGATGATGAATCTCGCCCAGCTCAACCCCACTCGCTCGAACGCTGCAGCAATGGGGGCATCCACATCGATCTGATCAGAGGGCACCATGCCGGTGAGCACGAGAGTCACCGCAATGTACAGGACCGTGCAGATGAGCAGCGAGGCGATGATGCCGAAGGGGACATCGCGTTGCGGCCGGCGGGCCTCCTCAGCATGGGTCGAGACGGAGTCGAATCCGATATATGCGAAGAAGATGATTGCGGCTCCTGCAACCATGCCGATCGGCGTGCCGTCTGCGCCGGTCTGTCCCCAGATCGGTTTGCCGAAGAGACTCAAGCCCGCCCAGCCGAATGGCGCGAACGGTTTCCAGTTGGCGGGGTCGATGTAGAACACACCGACTCCGATAACCAGCAACACGATGGCCACTTTGATGGCTACCATCACGTTGTTGAAGCGAGCGCTCTCCCGAATGCCGACCACGAGGACAATCGTCAGGATCGTGACGATAGCCAGCGCCGGCAGGTCGAACCAGGTGCCGGTGCCCATGAAGGCCCCTTTGATCGGGTCGAACTCAAAGGGCGCGTTGGAGATCACGTGCGGAATCTGGAGGTGAAAGATCCCGATGAAGTTCTGGAAGTATTTCGACCAGCCGTGCGCGACGGTGGCGGAGGCGACGGTGTATTCGAGGATGAGGTCCCAGCCAATGATCCAGGCGAGCATCTCGCCCAGCGTGACGTAAGCGTAGGTGTACGCCGAGCCGGCGATAGGCGCCATCGAGGCGAACTCTGCGTAGCACAGGGCGGAGAAGATGCAGGCCATCCCGGCCGTGACAAAGGAGAGCACTAAGGATGGTCCGGCCTTGTAGTGCGCCGCGAATCCGGTGATCACGAAGATGCCCGCGCCGATGATGCACCCGACGCCGAGACTGGTCAGAGACCACGGGCCGAGCACTCTGCGCAGGCGGTTCTCACCCTTCATCTCCTCGTGCACCATGCTGAGCGGCTTTCGCTTGAAGAAATGCTGAAGCATAGATCGATTCCCTTGCTGAGTCGCCACGTTCCGAAAGCGACGGGAAAAACCAGTCCCGCCCGGCTTGGTGGTATTGTGCCCGAACCGCCCGCAACAGGCAAGGGGAAAGCACAGGGCAACGACGACGCCGGTGATGGCGAGCGTCAGCCACCCGCCCTCACGGAACTTCTCCAATACCGTCACGATCAGGATCGTGACGCACATGGTCAGGCCGACGGCGTGGATGCCATGCGTACGCTTGGGTAAGCATGCCATGCCCGTCGAATCGAGCACGTCTATGCCGGCTCAGGGCTGGCCCGCTCCTTGCATCATCTTCTCGAACGCTTCCCGCCCGCGCTCTGCCATTTCCTCAGGACTGAGGTCCTCGACGTGCGTTGCCAGGGTCCAGTGGTGGCCGGAGGGATCGACCACCGCACCCGTCCGGTCGCCCCAGAACATGTCCTGCACCGGCATCTTGACCGTAGCCCCGGCGGCGACGGCTTGCTCGAAGGCGCTATCGACGTCCTCGACGTACACGTAGAAGCCGACGGACGTGCCGCCGAGAGATTGCGGCGAGACAGACTCCCACCCCGGGATCTCATCGGACAGCATGAAGATCGAATCCCCGATCGTCATCTCCGCATGGGCAATCAACTTGCCGTCCGGCATGAGCATGCGAGATCGCTCTTCGGCGCCGAACGCCTCCTTGTAGAACTCGATCACCCGGGCGGCATCGCGCACAGTCAGGTGCGACGTCAGCGTGTGGTAGCTTTCCGGGATGGGTTTCACATTGCTCTTCTTCATGGCTTGCTCCCTCAGAGTCAATTCCAAGATATCCTCAATGCCAAGTCATCGAGGCCGAAGCAACCGGTGCTGCCGAGCCTCGAACAACGACCCCTCTGAATGCGCATACGGCAGTCCACGTATGCGGTGCAGGGAAAGCGTCCGTTCAAGGGAATTCCTTGCCCGACTCCGTCGCCCGATGCCTTGACAAGGCATGCAGACGACGGAATACTGACTCCCAAATACTGAAAGAGCAGTCTATTCTTGAAGAGGTTCCATACCGCATCTGAAGGAAAGCAGAATGACAATATCCAAGCTGCCGCTCGCTGAGGGCCACGTTAAGGCCGAAATGCCGCGCCGGGATTTCCTCAAGACCGCTCTGGGGGCAGTGTCACTGGCTGCCACGGGAGTGGGTGACATTACTCGCGCCGATAGCAGGCCCCGTGCATGGATGCAGGAAGTGTGTGACTATTTGGAGAGCCTGCGGCGGACGGATGGCGGGTATGCGTGGGCGGATCAGCCGTGGTCGCACTTGACGCCGAGCTTCGCTGCTGTCGGATGCTATCACCTGCTCGGCCGAGAACCGCCCGACAAGACTGCCTTGGTCGAGTTCCTGCGGACGCATCATCCGTTCGCCATCAAGAGACTCGAGCGGGACTTGCGGGTGTTCGAGTTTCAGCAGATTCAGAGCCTGCTGTGGCTCGGTCAGGATGTCAGCTCATTTCACGAGCAGGTCCGGGGCTGGACAAAGCCGTCGATCTACCCTGCTGTCTACGAACGACACCGTTACCCGGTCTTGCAGTTTGAGGCGATGTCGGTGCTGTGCCGACGTCTGTCAGGTATTTCGACGGATGAAGTCGCGCCGGCATTTGCGGAGTACTTTGAAGCACGTCAGCGGCCGAACGGCAGCTTCAATAACACTCCGGCCGCCGATGGTGGCGGTGGGCACGTGATGAACACCTGGTGGGCGGTCCAAGCGTTAGCAGCACTTGGCCGGCCGTACGGGAAGCAACAGGAGACCATCGAATGGGTGCAGAGATGCCAGCGGCCCGGCGGCGGATTCACCTGGCAGCCCGAGCCTTCCTTTGCCGGGGTCGAGGATGTCACTTACACTTGGGCGGCGGTGCGTGCCCTCAAGCATCTGGGCGCCTCCCTGGCTCGCCGGCCAGCCTGTATCGACTATCTGCGTTCGCTTCGCAATCCTGACGGTGGATTCGCTGATCGGCCCGGCTGGCCAGGCAATCCAGAAGCAACCTACCGTGCGCTCGACGCCATGTACGCTCTCGACGCTCTCGATTCATTCGCGTCCCCTCCCGCGACTCCGGTCAGCGTGAAGGAGCGGGAACAACTGCCGGAGAATCTCAAGGTCTTTACCATCCAGATCGAGGCCCACGGCAGGGGCAGTTGCGTCGAGGCGGTCGAGTTGGCCCGCTCACTGCACATCGACCTGTGGGGCGCCAAGAATGCGCCGGCCGGCTGGATCGCCCGCGCAAGGCCATCGCCGAGGAACGCAAAGTCCCCGTGACGTTCTTTGTCGCCAACGAAGAATACGGCACCTTCGTCGATGTGCCGGGACTGGGGACGTACAGCCACACGAGTGACATCATCGCGCCGGCCGGCGCGGATTTCGGCGCATCGCTGGCCGGCAAAGACGTGGTCTCGTGGGAGGAGTTCCGCCAGAGGAGGTTGACTCCCTTACAGAAGGCCGATGGCCGGCTGATCTGGCAATTCGGCGAGAACGAGGAGCTTACGCGGTTATACCTCGACGACTCGCTTCAGCGGGGCGGGTACGCCGCCATCAGCACGTTTCACTTTGGCAACCCCGATTTCACCAACAGCGAGCCGTTCCTGAAGCATTACTGGCAGCAGATCCCGTTTGTCGCGCTCCAAGATGCACACGGAGAGGAGCCCTGGTGGTGGTTCGATCAACTGGAGGGCTTCCGGACCCTGTTCCTTGCGACGGAGGCGACATGGAAAGGGTGGCTGACGGCTCTGAAGAACAATTGGGTCGTCGCCGTCCGGCATGATCGCGTAAGCAGCAGCCAGACATGGATGCACGGCGGCCCGCCCAAGGTGCTCGAATTCATCCGCCGACGCGAGCCGCAATGGCGGTGGTGGGATGATCCATCGATCCAACCGCCAATCGTGTCCATCGTAGTGGCAAGGCCCGATGACAAATGGGAAGCTGCCCGGCCCGAGCGGGGCGTGACCATCCGCGTGCGATGCCGCTGGGACTGCACAGCCCAAGGCTTGCCGAAAACTCCGCGAGCGGAGCTGACCGATCTCGCCATCGATGGCCAGAAAGTCACCCCGACCTTGGCGGCTCCTAAGAACAAAGCGGGCGCGCACCAGGACTACTACCACTTCTACCACATGGCTGATCCCGCCCCAGGCAAACACACGGCAACCGCTAGAGTCCGAAGGTTGGCCACCGGGGTGGAGTCTACCCACACAGTCAAGTTCACGGTGTGATTGGCGGGGGCAATTGGGGGTCGAACCCGTACGTGGTGATGGTCGGCTCGTCGAAGCTGGTGTAGACATGGATCAAGCGGATGTCCTTTTCGCGAAGCTCCGCCAGGACGGCGGGCGACAGGCCCGGCTCCAGCTCCGGCTCGAACAGGAAGTGCTCGCTGAAGTTGTGGTGCTCGGGTTTGTACGTCTGCGAGTACCAGCCGCGAAGCACGATGGGCTCGCTGGTGTATCCGGCGATTCGAGTCTCGACCCAGCGGGCTAGCGGCGCGGTGTAACCGGCTGTCGGACCCTTGGGATAAGGCGGCCAGTAGAAGGATGTCTCGATGGTCACACCGTTGGAGTCTTCAAGCCGCCGCTGCTGCAACAGGTCCTGCGGCGAGGGCTCGAAGTACGGGCAGAGCC
This sequence comes from Sedimentisphaerales bacterium, assembly GCA_963708075.1. GTDB lineage: Bacteria > Planctomycetota > Phycisphaerae > Sedimentisphaerales > Anaerobacaceae > PLanc-01. The sequence goes on along the minus strand of OY970194.1, from coordinate 5,425,455 downwards.
GGACCTGGTCTGTTGTGTTCTGCGCCAGGCCCGGCCACTGCCAACTCATCACAGGTTTCTCGTACTCGACTTCGAGCGTAAGATACCCCAAGTCTCGCACGGTCAGAACCGCACTCTCAGCGGCGCTTACGAGAGCAGGTATGTTATTCGTCTGCAGCCTGTAGAGGCGCGGGTTCTCCAACTCGCCAATCCGCCACGTATCTGTCGTGCTCGATTCATCGTTGCTGTGAGCGGCCTTGGGCCAATCGGAAATCCGGCCGGTCAGCGTGCCGACCTTTCCCTCCGCCTCGTATTCGAGAGACACCTGCCCGTAAAGACAACTACTCAGGTTCTTCTCCGTGAGCCAGAGATTGCCTGTCTCGATCCGCCAGAACGACTTGAGCCGGTGATTGGCGAAGACGTCGCCGAACTCGCCCTGCAGGACGCAATATCGGGTGGGCTCGTTCACGAGGAACGGCGTAATGGACGGCGTACTGTCCGGCTGCGGAATCTCGCGGACCTGCTTAATGATGAGCCTGCCATCCGGGGCGATCTTCTTGTACTCCATCTCCAGGGTGAACTCGCCCCGGCCGGTCACAGCAGCGAACTCGTCGCCGATCTTCATGAGCAGCTCGGCCAGCGCTGCATAGTCATCTTCCCATAGCATGATGGTCGCCCCGAGCGGCACGAGATTGGACTGCCGGCCGCGACCGATGTACATGCCGTACCCCGACGATGAGCCGGCGGCCTCTTCCGGGGTCACATCGCCGGACAGACCGAGCGGGGACGCAAAGATGTCTACCTCCTCCGGGATGCTGCTGTCCTCGGGGTTGGTCACGGAGGTCGCCCCTTTCTGCGTGACGAGCTCGATCTGCCAGTTTGACCAGGCGTCGCGGTTCACCTCGGCCACGCCGTTGGCCAGCTCGATCTCATCCGGGAACGAATGATGGACCAGCATCGCCATGCCGACATCGGCCTCGTCGATCCCGTGTCGCAGGCGTTCGAGATAGGCATTCTCACTGTAAAAGCTGGCAAAGACTTTGCGTATCGCGGTGAAGACGCTTCGCTCGCGTTTGCGCTCCGGATCGCACAGGCACGGCCCGGCGTCGTCGCCATCGAGGTCGTCGCCCAGGCAGCCGCTGTAGCTGTCGTACAGGCCCGCCCCGGTGAACTCCAGGCTGTCCTCCACATTCGTCGAGCTGCGAAACCGCAGGTTCTGCAGAGGGTCGAAGCCGTACTGTGGGTCCTGCAGAATGGACAGGACCGTCTGCATCTGTAGGTCGGTGAAGCCGGTCACATCGGCATCGGTGAACATGTCGCGGATATCATTCAGCGTCGAAGACAGCGCCGCCACATCCGAGGGAGGATAGGTAAATGCGGCGAGCCGGCCGGCGATGGTCTCGCGAAGACTGCGCCCATCGGCGAGCGTCTGACCGAGAAAATCGCTCCACAGGTCAAACGAAAATGCGGCGGCAACAGGGCAATCATCGGGGATGGCCCGACGGAGAATCCCATAATTGGCTGCCTTGCCCCCGAAGTGCTTGATGTCCGAGGGGATAAGCCCATCGGTGCCGGCTGCGTATGACCCGAGTGGCGTCATGACTGAGATCGCCAGCGGCGGCGCTTTCTTCAAGCCGAGGATCTCCTGTACCGTCGCATCGTCGAGGATGCCCTCAGCGTCGATAAGCCGGATCTCGGTCCGGCCGTAGGTGTCGTAAGCACGCAGACAAATCCTGTGGCCAACCAGTGACGACGCAAGCTTCTGCGTCTCCGCGGTGGCCAGGTGAACGAAGGGCATGCCAAACGTCTTGGCGAGAATCGCGACATGTGAATTGGGCGTGGACGGCGACAGCGTGATGATCCCCGCCACGGACGGGGTCTCCGCGGGCACGCCGTCGGTCAAGAGAATATCGGTGGGCTTAAGAGAGCCATCGAGATAGGCCTGCCGGATGTCACTGCCTTTGATATTCCTCAGCGTGCCGATGGTCCAGCCGGGAGAGTAGCATGTGTCGCTCTGAGCCCAGCGGTCGGACGAGCTGACGGGAAAACCCTGCGCTTCGAGCCACGCGCGGTCGGCTTCCGCCGTAGCCCGCTGCTCATAGGTAGGGAAGTAGAACACCTTGAATGGCTCGTGCGTCACGACACACCGGCTGATTAGACTGCACCACTTCGCCACTTCTTCCTTCGTATATGGATCGCGGCCAACGAGTTGAATGCCATACTCGCGCGGCTGGGAGGACAGGATGCCAGGTGCAGGGGCAACAACGGCGCCGAGCACCGCTTTGCGGCCCTCGCAATAGAGGGTAACCTGGTCGAACTGCTCCGGCGTCATTCCCGCGAAAGGCGACAAGTGCTCCACTGCAAACTGGTAGTGGAACAAGTACCGGTTTCCATCCTGGAAGTACACTTGATCCGGGCCGTCAGATTGCTGCACAATCGTGAACTTCACCCATGCCGGCTCATCCTGTGCGGTCCCATGTACGAGGAAGGCGTCCTCGGGCAGTGCGATTTGCTCTCGCCACACGGCATTGGGATCGAACGAAGGCGGCAATGGCGGTTTCTCCTTGTCCTGTGCCCAGACAATGGGGCAGAACCCCAGCGCAACTACCGCAATTATCACAACCGTCATTCTCGATACAGCCATATCCCTCATCACCTTGACCCAACGATTTCCCCTCGCCCAGTATATATAAGTGCCACCAGCGGCCAAAACGTAACGGTCCTGTCCTTGTTTTCGGCACACACAAGCCACCAGTTCAGCCAGGAACGGCGTTGACGGCCCACGATTCGTTGCTACCATGTGCATGGACGCAGGATGTTGCGTCTCCATACTATGTTTGGAGGAATTGACATGTCACACGAATTTACCCGACGAGGCCTCTTGAAGTCTTCCGCGCTGGCCGCCTCGGCCCTGGTTGCGGGCTCAGCACACGCTGCGAATCCGCAATCCGCAATCCCCAATCCGCAGTCGAAGGCCCCGTTGCGGCTGGGCCTGATGAGCTACAACCTGGCCAAGGACTGGGATATTCCGACGATCATCAAGAACTGTACAGCGACGCGGTTCGAGCACATCGAGCTTCGCACGACCCACGCTCATCATGTCGAGGTGGCCTTGAGCAAGGACCAGCGCCGCGAGGTCCGCAAACGCTTCGAGGACGCCGGGCTGAAGATCAGCCTCGCCAGCGGGTTCGGCTACCATTATCCCGACCCCGCGGAGTTGCGAAAGAACATCGACGGCACGAAGGAGTACACGATCCTCGCGCAGGACCTCGGCGCCATCGGCATCCGCGTCTTTCCCAACGCCCTGCTCGTGAACAAAGGCATCCCGGAGGAGCAGACGCTCCGCCAGATCGGCAAGTCGCTCGCGGAGGTCGGCCAGTTCGGCCACGAGCACGGCGTGGACATCCGCGTCGAAGTCCATGGCAGCGGGACGAACATCGTAGGCAAGGTCAAGAAGATGGTCGATTACTCCGAGAGCCCGTACGTGTACGTGAACTGGAACTGCGACCCGAACGACGTGAAAGGCCCCGGCCTGGAAGCCAACTACGAAAGCGTCAAGGACCGCATCCGCAACGTCCACATGCACGAGCTCAGCGAAGACTATCCATACCGAAAGCTGTTCCAACTGCTCAAGCAGTCCGGCTACCAGGGCTACTGTGACGCGGAGATTCCCGAAAGCCCCGAGCCCATTCGCCTGATGAAGTATTACCGCACGCTCTTTCTCGCTCTGCAGGACGCGGTTTGATCGTGCGCTGCATGAGCCACCCTTCTCAAGGTAAAAGAATAATGGGTGGCAGCGGCAAGCGGAGCCTGCGGAGCTTGCCGATGGTCTTGGGGCATACACAGGCGCCATCGGCAAGCTGGCGCTTGCCGCTGCCACCCAAAAGAGAACACAGGATATGTTTGGAGAATTGAAATGCACGCCTTGAATCGCAGACAGTTCATTCGCCGTTCTCTGGTGGCCGGCGCGGTGCTGGGCTCGCCCCTCTCGAAGGCGCTTGGGGCCAACGATGCGATCCGCCTGGGGGTCATCGGCGTCGGGTCCAGCGTGAAGATCGGCGGCATGGGCAAGAAGGAAATCGCCGCGTTTCTGCCCAAGCCCGGCGTCCGCATCACGGCCCTGTGCGACTGTGACAGCGCCAACCTCATGCCGCAGGTCAACAAGCTCCGCGAGAAGGACCCGAACGTCAAGGCGTACGCCGACATGCGCGAGTTGCTCGACGACAAGAACGTGGACGCCGTCATCATCACGACGCCCAATCATTGGCACGCGCTGGCGACGATCCGGGCGTGCCAGGCCGGCAAGGACGTGTACGTGCAGAAGCCGACGGCGCACACGATCTTCGAGGGCCGGCGGATGGTCGAGGCGGCCCGCAAGTACAATCGGATCGTGCAGGCCCCGCACGGCCCGCGCGAGCGGACAGGATTTGCGGAGGCCCTGGAGTATGTCCGCCAGGGCAATCTCGGCAAGGTTCTCTACGCGCACGGCCTCAACTACAAGCCCCGGCCAAGCATCGGGAAAGTCGCCGGCCCGCAGCCGATCCCGGAGTCCTTGAATTACGACCTCTGGTGTGGCCCGGCGGACAAGCGTCCGCTGATGCGCGAGCAACTGCACTACGACTGGCATTGGGACTGGAACACCGGCAACGGCGACCTCGGCAATATGGGCATCCACTACATGGACGGCTGCCGCTGGGGCCTGGGCCAGAACACGCTGCCCGCGCACGTGATGAGCCTGGGCGGCCGGTTCGGTTACGAGGACGACGGCCAGACGCCAAACACGCAGATTATCTTCCTCGACTACGAGCCCGCACCGATTCTCTTCGAGGTCCGCGGCCTGCCGAAGAGCAAGGCACTGCGCAAGAGCGACTGGCGAGCGTCCGACATGGACGAATACAGCGGCTCGCAGATTGGCACGATCATCCGCTGCGAGAGCGGCTACATCGCCTGCGACTCAGGGCGGGGCACCACCGCCTGTGATAACAGCGGCAAGCTCATCAAGAAGTTCGAGCCGACAACGCCGGACCTGCGCACGAACTTCCTCGATGCGATCCGCAGCCGGCGCGAGAGCGATCTTGTCTGCCCGGTCCTGCAGGGCCATCTCTCGGCCGCCCTGGTCCACCTGGGCAACATCTCCTATCGCCTGGGAAAGGAAGTTCCCGGTGACGAGGCCCGGGAGGCCATCAAAGGCGGGAAGCCCCTGGCCGAGACCTTCGACCGCTTCCTCGCTCACCTGGACGCCAACGAGATCGACCTGAAGAAGACGCCGATCCACATGGGTCCCCTGCTCACCTTCGATCCGCAGCAGGAGAGGTTCACCGGTCCATTCAGCGAGTCGGCCAACATGCTCGTGTCACGCAATTACCGCGAACCTTTCGTGGTGCCGGAGAAGATCTAACGCATAGATAGAGGAGATTCCATGAAGCACGTCACGGTGATGCTTGTGACGCTCCTGTGGGCCACGGCGCACGCGGCCGCTTCCGACCCCGCCCAGAACAAGGACAACAGTAAAGATTGGCTCGCAGACGCCGGATACGGGGTTTTCGTTCACTATCTCGGTGGCGGGCCCGACTGGAATGACAGAGTCAACTCGTTCGACGTGGGACGATTCGCCGACCAGGTCGCGCAGACCGGCGCCGCCTATCTGGTCTTTACGCTTGGGCAGAACTCCGGCTACTATTGCAGTCCCAACGCTACGTATGAGAAATACGCGGGCTACCCGAGCGGACAACGCTGCTCCAGGCGGGACCTGCCCATGGAGATCGCCGACGCCCTCAGCAAGAAAGGCATCCGCCTGATGCTCTATCTGCCCTCGCGCAGCCCGCAGCAGGACGCGCAGGCGATGGCGAATCTCAACGATGTCAATGAACAGCAGCCGGCCCCGCAGGAATTCACCCGCAAGTGGTCCGAGGTGATTCGCGAGTGGTCTGAGCGCTATGGGCGGAAGGTCTGCGGCTGGTGGTTCGACGGCTCCTACAACAGGGACGGGTGGGACGATCTGTCGAAGCCCTTCAACTGGAACACCTGGGCGGCAGCCGTGCGCGCCGGCAATCCCGACAGTATCATCGCCTTCAATCCCGGCGCCGACATCGGGCACGCCTTCAACAAGCTCACGGACCAGCAGGACTACACCGCCGGCGAGCAGAACGAGTTCGGCGCGACCCCGCAATCCAACCAGGCCCAGGGCGGCCTGCAATGGCACCTGCTGTCCTACCTCGGCACCCAGTGGGGCAGGGCCGACGGGCCTCGCAAGAGCGACGACTGGATGATCGAATACCTCCGCAAGGTCAACGCCCAGGAGGGCGCTGTCACGATGGACATCCATTGCTCGCCCGACGGCAGGATTTATGAGCCTCATCTCAGACAGCTCATTGCCATACGCGAAGCGATCCGCCCGCGCTTCCTCTACGTCGCGACGGATGGCAACGATACGAATGCCGGTACGGTGGAGAAGCCATTCGCCACGCTGGAGAAGGCCCGGGACACCATCCGGCAGCAGAGAACGCCGGGCCTGCCCGTCGGCGGCATCAAGGTCTGGCTCCGCGAAGGCAAGTACTTCCGCACGCAGTCCTTCGCTCTCATCGGCCAGGATTCCGGCGAGCCGAACAAGCCGATCACCTACCGCGCCTATCCGGGTGAAGAGGTCTGCCTCATCGGCGGCCGCGAGCTTCAGCCGGACTGGCTCTCTCCAGTCACAGAGGCGGATCCAGTCTGGTCGCGCCTCGATCCGGCAGCTCGCGGCCAATGCCTCAAGATCGATCTGGCGTCGAATGGCGTTACCGAATACGGCGAGCCCCTGCGAACAGAGCTGAGCCTCAACGGCGAATTGATGCCGTTGGCGCGCTGGCCCGACGAGGGATTCGTGAGTACCCGCTCGGCGGAGAATGACATCACGTTCGGCTACGATGATCCCCGGCCCGAGCGGTGGCTCAAGGCTCCCGACGCCTACGCCGCCGGCTATTGGCGACATGGCTGGGCCAATCGCATCGAGAAGATCGCGTCAATCGATACGACAAACAAGAAAATCACGCTGGCCAAGTCCCCGAGCTACGGGATTCAGGCGAACAAGCCTTATTACGTCCTCAACCTGCTCGAGGAGATCGACCGGCCCGGCGAGTGGTACCTTGATCGCGAGCAGCATATCCTGTACTTCTGGCCGCCTTCGGAGCTGCAGGGAGCCGAGATTCAAATCTCCACCTTGGCCCAGGCCCTCATCTCCATGAAAGATGTATCGTACGTCCATGTTGAGGGGCTCACTGTTGAAATGGGCGCCGGCAACGGCGTCGAAATCTCCGGCGGGCGCGACAATCTCGTCGCCAATTGCACGATCCGCAACATTCGAAAGGATGGGATCACGTTGTCGGGGGAGAACAACGGCGTCACGCACTGCGAGATTCACGGGATTGGCGAGACGGGCGTGTCGCTGTCGGGCGGGGATCGACGACAGTTGATCTCATGCGGGAATTTCGCGCGTGATTGCCGCATCCATGATTTCGGCCGGTGGGAGCGGACCTACGCCCCGGCGATTCAGATCAACGGCGTCGGCTGCATCGCCGGCAACAACCTGCTCTACGACGGGCCGCACTCGGCAATCCTCTTCGGTGGGAACGAGCATCTGATCGAGCTGAATGAAATCCACAGCGTCTGCTACGAGGTGGACGACGCCGGCTCGATCTACTGCGGCCGGGACTGGGGCCTGCGCGGCAACATCATCCGCCACAACTTTTTCCACGATATCAAGAGCAACCTGCCCGGCTCGAATGGCGTCCACGCGGTCTATCTCGACGACTGCGCCAGCGGCATCACGGTCTTTGGCAATACCTTCTATCAGATCAGCGGGCGGGCGATCATGTGCGGCGGCGGACGCGACAACGCCATCGAGAACAATGTGATCGCCAAGTGCGGCTCGGCCCATTTCACCGACCGCCGCGGCAAGGTCTGGATCGACAAGGACGAGAGCTGGAAACTGCTCGACAAGATCAAGCGATACAACTACACGGAGCCGCCGTGGAGCACGCGATACCCGCGCCTGGCTCATATCCTCGACAATGGCTACGAGCAGGCGAAGGAGCCGGAAGGCTGTGTCATCCGCGCCAACATCGGCCGGCAGAACAAGCGATGGCTGGAGAAGAACTGCCTCGGGGCCTGCGGCGGGTTCGACTTCTACGCCATCGAGAATAACATCGAGGACCAGGACCCGCGGTTCGTCGATGAGCAGAACCTGAACCTGGCCCTGCGCGACGATTCGCCCGCCTACTCGCTGCAAGGCTTCCAGCGAGTCCCCTTCGAGCAAATCGGCCCGCGGGCCGGCGACGACGAGCGAGTTGTCTGGCCGTTAGCGAAACGCGCCGGCTTCGTTGCCGACCCGAACGTCCTGTTGCGGGGCACCACGCTGCGAGAGACCTCCTCAGCCGTACCGCGTCGCATCCGTGGAGAAATCGCGGAAAGCGAGAAGTATTCGCTCGGTCCGGATTCTGTGATGACGTTTGTCATTTCCGGCGACCATGTTCTGCAGCCTGTCACCGGCGGGCAGTGGCGGCTGGGCGGCACGCTGGAAGTGCAGTTTGCCGGCCGGTACGAGCCACACCAGGCGAGCGTATTTGCCCTGTTTGAGGGTGTGAAGAGATTGGAGGGCCGGTTCGACCGCGTGGTCCTGCCGGCGGGCTGGCGGTGCCAGATAGACTATGGCGAGGTGAGCGGCAAGGTGATTCTGAGAAGAATGCGCCGGATCGTGCGCCGGCGTTTCCCGGCGCTGAAGGCTTTGGCAAGTACACGCTCGGGGGACGGGGCGGACGGGTCTTTGAGGTGACCAATCTCCACGATATGGGTCCGGGCAGTCTCCGCGAGGCCTGCGAGGCCAAGGGACCACGCACAGTCGTATTTCGCGTCTCCGGCACGATCCCGCTGCAGTCTCCGCTCAAAATCAAGAATCCATACATCACCATTGCCGGCCAGACGGCGCCGGGCGATGGGATTTGTGTGAAGAACTACAAGACGAGTTTCGAGGCCGACCATGTAACGATCCGCTATATGCGGTTTCGTCTGGGCGATGAGTGCCGGCAGGAATCCGACAGCTTTGGCGGCAACGGCCAGTACGTCATGATCGATCACTGCTCCGCCAGTTGGAGCGTCGATGAGAACCTTCTCCATCAACAAGGCCTCCAATCTGACGGCGCAGTGGTGCATGGTCACGGAGAGCCTGCACGGCTCGATTCACAAGAAAGGCAAGCACGGCTACGGCGGACTCTGGGGCGGGCCCGGCGGCTCCTGGCACCACAACATTCTCGCACACCACGCCAGCCGTAACCCCCGCGCCTCGGGCAACAAGGAATCCGGCCTGATGGACTTCCGCAACAATGTGATCTACAACTGGGGCTTCAACAGTTCCTATGGCGGCGAGGGCTGGCCTCGTAACTGGATCAATAATTACTACAAGTACGGCCCCGCCACCGACAAGGACGTCCGCCGCAGGATCTTCATCCAGAGCGATCCGCGCAGCAAGGCGTTCACCCAGGGCAATTTCGTCTGGGGTTTCCCCGCAATCTCCACAGATAACTGGGCCGGCGGCATCGACTTCCAGCCGGACCAGGGCGCTTCGCAGGCGACCCTGCGTGTGAATGACCCATTCGTCGTCGCACCCGTGCGAACGCAGACGGCGGAGGAAGCCTTTGAACTCGTGCTGAAGCATGCGGGCGCCTCGCTCGCCCGCGATGCGGTGGACGCCCGCATTATCGAGGAGATCCGCACGGGAACCGCCACGTACGGTGAAACCTGGGGCGGCGGCGGAAAAGGGATCATCGACTCGCAGAAGGCCGTGGGCGGCTGGCCGACTCTGAAGTCCACGCCTCCGCCAGCCGATTCCGATCACGACGGCATGCCCGACGAGTGGGAGCGCTCACACAACCTCAATTCCAATGACTCTGCGGATGGACCTCAAGACCGCGACGGTGACGGCTACACGAACCTGGAGGAGTATCTCAACTCGCTGGTTCCACCGCCGTACGATGCGCGTGTGTCATCCTGAACGTAACGAAGCGAAGTGAAGGATCCGGCACGCATATGAGGGGAACCTCTCATGCTCGGGCCAGATCCTTCGCTGACGCTCAGGATGACAGAACCACATAACCCGCAGATCACTCCTGATCCGGGTCACAGCCTCTTGAGCAGGACCTCGCGGACGACGATTTTCATCGGGCCGAACTCGGCGCCGGGATGGACCTGGAAACCGATCCTGCCGGAATCGGTCGTCGCGTCGTGTACATCGGCCACCTGCCGGTCGTTGAGCCAGATTTGCAGATGGTCGCCTTCCGCCCGGATCTTGATCGTGTTCCAACCGTCGCGGTTGACGAGTGTCTTATCCTTGTTGATGGCCAGGAACAGCTTGCCGGGACAATACAGGGTCCCCGAGTAGGCCTCAGGGTTCTTGTATTCGAGGATGTCGGCCTGATACGCCTTGTCCGGTGTCTGGTAGCGGAACCACACGCCGCTGTTGCAGGGCCACTCCGTGCGGTACGTGACGCTCGCCTCGAAGTCGCGGAAACTCTCTGTCGTGAACAGGTCGCCGGGGGCGTTGTTGGCGCCCTGGGTTCCGACGAGCAAGCCATTTTCAACCACCCAGCGGGCATTGCCCTCGGCCTGCCAGCCGGTCAGGTCCTTGCCATTGAAGAGCTTCGCGGATCCCGTCTTTGTCACACCGGCACTCGGTGCGGCGTTCTCCGCCGGCTTGTGACAACCCGTGAGCACTAACGCTGCTACCGTCAATACAATCAAACATCTCTTGCTAACCATCTGTCTTCCTTTCTCTAGTTGCGCGTCACTTCTTGTCTTGCCACATGTCGGTGGTCCGGGCCTCCTGGTTGGGCATCGGCGGCAAAGGGGCACTGGGAACAGGTTCGTACCAGAACGTGGCCGTGGACCAGTCGTCCTGGACCTCGGCCAGGCCCTTCTGCCAGGCAATCTGCTGGATCGTGATGCGGACCTCCTTTTTCCAGTAGATCGGGTCGGGCAGGTGCCAGCGGTACATGGAGACGAAGTTGTTCTGGTCGAGATTGCAGCCGTTGTAGAGGTACGGCGTCTGCTGCATGCCGTAGGACAGCCCGACGTAGTCCTCGCTGCCCGTGCCGACGATCGTCGGGAAATCCTTGTCGCCGTCCATATAGATCTTGATCTCGCCCTCGCCCCACCACAGGTCCGGATGCATGTTACGGATGCCAATCAGGGCGCCGACGTATCGGCCCTTGCCGGTCCGCTTGGGCAGCAGCTCGAAGTCTTTCTTTTCCGTCGTCGGGTTCTCGCGGCGGAACAGCACGTGCAGCCGGCCCACGTCCACCGGATGCTTGTCGTTGATCGTGTAATCGATCTGGTAGAACAGCGGGACGCTCTCCTTGCCCTCGTTGGTGAGCGTGAACCCGGCCCTCGTGGCGAATGGCATGGGCAGCCAGATGTTCATGCCGGCGTTGCCGCCGAGAGAGTGCACGGCGGAAACGTAGGGCTGGACCTTGCCGTGCGCGAAGCCCATGAAGTCCCCGATGGGACATTCGATGCTCGGATGCGCCTGGTCGTCCCACCAGCCGCGGATCACAAGGCTGCGCAGGTTCATCGGGTTGTTCGAAGTCGTCATCCAGATGTGGCGAATCGTGCCGGGGCCCTGGATGTCGCAGAGCTGGACCTGCTGGCCCGGGGTGAGCGTGATGGCCGGCGAGCCCTTGCGCCCGACACCCAGGTTGCTCGCCGTCTTGCCCCCCTCGCCCGGCGCCCCGGTCGGGTTCTCAAAACAGATCGACCGCGACACCAGCCCCGTGTCGAGCCGGTAAGGCTCGCTGATCAGATCTCCCGTTCCCGGTCCAGGCTGGCATGAGGCGGCAGCCAATGCCAGAAGAACCACCGGCAGATACCACAGCGTCCGTGCAAGCGTCGTTCCCATCATGATCTCTCCTTTCCAATGCAGGTTCCAGGTCCTTCAGGTCGCCAATTCACATGGCCGGGAGGAGAGTGTATAGCGCCGCACGAACCCCGTCAAGCACGTGATACAACGAGCGACAAGGGCAAATGCACCTTGCCACATTGCGGGTCCGCGGGTACGATGAAAGCGGTGGGTTGGGATGTGCTCATGCTGATAAGGTCAGATGCGATGAAGCGGATCATCTCGGTATCTCGGCGGACGGATGTGTCGGCGTTCTATGGGGACTGGTTCATGCGCCGGCTGCGCGAGGGGTATGCGGGCGCGGTGAATCCGTTCGGGGGCAAGCGCTACCTGGTCTCGCTCAAGCCGGAGGATGTGAGCTGCTTTGTCTTCTGGTCGAAGGATTTTACGCCGTTCATCGAGCCTCTGGAGACGCTGGACCAGCTCGGCTACAGGTTCTATTTCAACTACACGCTCACGGCCCTGCCCGCCGTCTTCGAGAGCCACGTGGATAAGGATGCTGCTCTCAAAACGCTCCTGTACCTGAGCGAGCGCTATTCGCCAAGGCACATCAACTGGCGATTCGACCCGATCGTGCTCTCCGACATCACCGACGACGCTTTCTATCTCGACGCCTTCACGCGTCTGGCCGCGAGACTGGCGGGCCGTGTTGAGCGGTGTTACTTCAGCTTCGTCACGCAGTACAGCAAGGTCAAACGCAACTTTCAGCAAATGCAGGAGCACGCCGGTGTTCACGTGATCGACCGGCATCCGGAGGAGAAGATTGCGCTAGCCGACAGGCTCGCCTCCATCGCCGAGCGGTACGGCATCCGCATGTACTCCTGCTGCGGCGAGTACCTTCTCAGCCCGTCCATCCAAAAGGCCCACTGCATCGACGGCACGATCATCCAGCAGTTGTTCCCGCCCGACGGGTGCGAATACAAGGACAAGCCAACGCGAAAGGAGTGCGGCTGCACGGAAAGCGTGGACATCGGAACCTACGACACCTGCCCTCACGGCTGCATCTACTGCTACGCCAACGCCAACAAAACCATCGCCGGCCGGTCCTTCGCCAGCCATGATCCCGATTCCGCCTTCCTCGGCTATAGCAAAGCCCAATCCGACACCTGGATCGCGGAACTCCGACAAGCCTCTTCTGTGACGGGCGAACAACGGCGGGCGAATAATGATTCGCGGGAACGGGCGAATGATGATTCGCCCCTACGGGGTACGCCGGATGCGGATGGATGATGACTTGGCCGATAGCGGGCGCAGGCGAACGGGCCATGCGCGAACGACGGACGGGCGGACCGAGGTTTGCGCGTGTCGTGTAAACAGAACTGTAGGGGCGAATCATTATTCGCCCGTCCCTTGTGCGAGTACCATTCGCCCGTTATTGTGAATCATCATTCGTGCGCACGAAGGCGGGGACACTATGGAACGTGATTTGCCAAAGCGCCGGTCGGTTCGGTTGGCGGATTATGACTATTCACAGGCCGGAGCGTATTTCGTGACCGTGTGCACCCGGGACCATCGGTGTCTGTTCGGGCGCATCGTCGGCGATGCCATGGAATTGAACGACGCCGGACGCACGGTCGAGAAATGTTGGCGCGAGATTCCCACGCATTTCCCGCAGGTCGAGGTGGATGAATTCACCGTCATGCCGAACCACATCCACGGAATATTGTTCATCCGGGCGAAGGATGATCTGGTTACGCCAACGGGGAACCTCGTAGGGGCGGATAATCATTCGCCCGACCCTCCACATGATTATCCGCCCGTCCATCATCCGCCCGCGCCGTCACGCCCGCGGGGGACTTCGCAGACCGTTGGATCGATCCTTCGTGGTTTCAAGATCGGCGTCACGAAATGGATGCGGGAAAACGTCGGGCTTGACGATGTCTGGCAGCGCAATTATCACGAGCACATCATTCGCAATGAGAAATCGCTGAACCTAATCCGGCAATACATTGCCGACAATCCAGCATCCTGGGCCCGCGACAGATACGGTCCAGGCGGATAACGCTCGGGTGAATTCGCATCGGCGCGGACGAATGATGGACGGGCGAATGATGATTCGCCCCTACGTTCGTTTCTTGCCTTTGGACTTTCCTGGCTTGCGGCCTCCGGGTCCTTGCAGGGTGGCGGATGCGCGGGCGAATGATGATTCGCCCCTACGGGTCTTCTTTCGTCCCGTCTTTCTCGGGGTGGTCTTCTGTTGTTTCGCGGTGCGCTGGGCATGGGCATGGACTCGCGGGCGGCATCGGTTCTCGTCGTCGAAATAGCCTATCGTGCGATTGTGCTTGCCACCGAGGCAGATCACAGCCATCCATTTGTTCCTCTGTTTGACCCAGTACACGCCGAAGTAGTTCGAGGAGCTGCCCCGGCGCTTGGGCCGGTTGCGACAGTTCTCGGCGGACGTGCAGACGTGAAGGTTGCTGCGCGTGTTGTCCATGCGATTGCCGCTGAGATGGTCGACGACCATGCCCTCGGGCGGGTTCATGATCTGGCGGTGCATGAGGATGCACTTGCCCTTCTCATACCGGCCCGCGTAGCCGCCGCCGACTAAGCGCCAGTGGTGGCGACTGATGGCCTCGTAATCGGCGGCATCGACGTAGGCGTACAGGCCGCCGGTGATGGGGATTCGCTTGACTGTGCCGTCGGCCAGGTCCGGGGTGGCGGGCCTGAGCCGGTAGTTGCGGCAGACCCGGCCAAAGGGGGTCTCGCGCTCGTGGCCCGGCGCGTCGGGCTGATTGGCGCAGAGCGGGCGGATCGGAAAACCCGACGTCAGGCTCCGCAGCCACAGACCCCGGTCCCAATACGCAAAAACGCACGTGTAACAGGTTGGCTTGTCCATGTGTTTCTTCCTTCCAAGGCGAAACCCTCCTTCATCGTCACGAGGGCATGAACATGATTGGGCATAATCACCCACTGGTCGAGCTCGTAGCGCTGGCCCTCGAAGAAGCCCATCGCATCCACAACAATCTGGGCGCATGACGGATCAGCCAGCAGACAGGAACCGGAGCACTGGTCCGACCACTGCTCGACTCGAACTGAGAACAGCTTGTGATACTCCTCCCATTCCGCGGGGGTTCGTGGCCCTGAATGGGCTTTGCACCACGCGTCACGCTCTCGCCGCAGTTCCGCAGCCCGTGCGGCCGGTATGGAGTCCGCCAGGCGAAATGTGACGAAATACATCCGTCCGCGCTGACTCCAGTGAGGCAGGTGACGCCTGTAGATTTCCTTGGCTGCCTCTGGGTCATAGAATAGGATCTCGTCGTCTGCCATACTCATCATTGTCACAGTCGATCCGTCACAATGCAAGTGCCCGGCGACAGTGCCAGTTCGCTGAGGATGCTCTACAGACGATGCCCCAGGCTCTCAGCGTAGGACGAGCGTCCCCGCTCGTCCAAAGGGTCGTGCGGGGACGCACGACCTACGAAGAGCGCGGCGGTTCTCCCCGTGGGGTGGGCGTCCTCGCCCGCCCTGCGAAACCATTCGGGTCCATGAAACATAGGGCAACAATATACTGGGCTAATCACAGCTACCCCTTGTCCGCGCTGTGGCCCTGCCTTGGAATGACCAGCACCGTCTGGTGTCACAGTTTACTATCGGTATGGTTATGGAGGCAAGATCATGGCGTACGGATGGTATCCGGTTGAGAGGGCGGAGCCGTGTATCCCAGCATCGGCGTGTGGGGTATATAAAATTCGCGTCGTGAAAGGAAAAGGTAAGGTGGCTCGCCCTATCCACATCAAACGCCTATTCCAAACGGACAAAGATGGAATCCTTTACATAGGCTGTAGCACAAGAACCACTTGCTTGACCTCTTCCTCGGCTTTTTAGAGCACTGAGGCGGGTGGCAGCGGCAGGCGGAGAGAAAGTGGTCTCAGCGATTTATCGCTGGGGTGGAATTGCGCGGGGCGGGGAAGCCGTGGCGCCGGCGAGTTTGAGGACCAGTTGTTCGATGGCGACGGGGGCCTGGGCCTGGCCGGTCTTGGTGGCGTAGTCGATGGCGGCCAGCTCATCGAGGAGGCCAGCGACCTGGGTGAGGGACATGCGCTGGAGCTGGGCGAAGAATCGGTCCTTGTTGGACCAGATGCGCAGGCGGCTGACGATCTCGCCGGGATTCATGCGTTTTTCGAGCATGGCCTTGGCCTGGAACATGCGGCGGACGTGAAAGGCGAAGGCGCCGACGACCGAGTACTCCGCGTCCTTGCCCTCTTCGAACATGTTGCGAAGGCGTTTCACGGCCTGTCCCGGATCGCCCGCGGCCATTGCGTCGATGACCTCGAACGCGTCGTACACGCGGTGATGGCCGACGAGCGACTCCACATGCTGCAGGGTAATCACGTTCTCGCCGCGGGCGAAAAGAGTCAGCTTGTCGATCTCGTTATAAAGCTGCGTCAGCTCCTCTCCAGCCAAATCAATCAGCACCTCCACCGCATCCCGATTGATTTTGACCTTATGCTTTTCGGCGGCATACTGCGTCAGCAGGCCCGGCAGCATCGCCCGCTTCGGCTGGGTGATCTCGATGAGCTTTCCAACGTTGGGCAGCTTCTTCGCCAACTTCGTATTGCCGGCCCAGCTCGAGACGGTCAGGACCAGGATGCCGGTCGGCGCGGGCTTCTCGAAGTACTTCTCGAGGATGGGCCGGTGCTTCGAGATGAACTCATCGGCCCCCTTCACGGCTACCACGCGCTTGTCCGCCAGGAACGGAAGGGTCCGCAACTCGTCGAGCACATCGGAAATGGACGCCTCCTCGCCACTTACGGACAGCAGCGCCGTCATTCGCTGCTGGGAATCAAGCAGCTTGTCCAGAAGCTCCTGGCACTTGGCGCCGACGAGCGATTCGTCCTTGCCTGCGATGACATAGATGCGATCAGCCATGGTCGTGGCGGGAAGTCCTATGAGTCCTATTCGTCCTATGGACTTCGTGGCCCCACAGGACGAATAGGACCAATTTAACAGTCTCACAAACCATCTCAAAACCGACTTCAGTTTGTCATTGCGAGCGTAGCCATTCATGGGCCTTTGGCGCGCCCGAAGAGGATGGAAATGCCATGCTCTTCGTAGGTCGTGCGTCCTCGCACGACCTTGGGCGAGCGGGGGCGCTCGCCCTACGCGGAGATCTGTCCGGCGTATTTTCAGAGGGGCCGGGTGCCATGTCTACGCTTGCGTAGACATGTTCCACTGGGCGGGCAAGGCATGCTTACGCGAGCGTAAGCATGGCACCCACACCCTCCGGATTCTTCCCGGCACCAGCCGCAAAGCGGCTCAGCGACTCGCAATGACATTCGTCGTTTTGAAACAGTTTCTTAGCTCTTTTCTTCGGCTTCGCCTTCGTCGCCTTCGAGGTCTTCGGCGGCGATCTTCTCGGCGGCCACGAGCTTATCTTCTTCCTTGAGTTTGATCAGGCGTACGCCCTGGGTATTGCGGCCGATGGAGCGAATCTCGTCCAAGCCGGTGCGAATGATCATCCCGTTGGCCGTGATGAGCATGAGATCGTCGCCGGTCTGCACGGACTTCAGGGCAACCACCTTGCCGTTGCGGGCGCTGGTCTTGATATTCTTGAGCCCGACGCCGCCTCGCGTCTGCGAGCGATAGTTCTCGACGCCCGTTCGCTTGCCGTAGCCGTTCTCGCACACGGTGAACAGGGCGGCCTTTTCATCGGGGATGACCATGCCGACGACTTCGTCGCCCGGTCGCAGCTTGATGCCGCGAACGCCCCGGGACGCCCGGCCCATCGATCGGACTTCCTTGCCTTTGAACTGGATCGTCATGCCGTCCCGGGTGCCAAGGATGATGTGGTCCTTATCCAGCGTCAGAACGACGCCGATCACGGCATCGTTCGGATCGAGGTTGATCGCGATGACGCCGGAGCTGCGCGGATTGCTGTACTGGCTCAGTTTGGTTTTCTTCACGAGCCCGTTCTTGGTGGCCATCACCAGCTCGCGGATCGGTTTGCCTTCCTCCTCCTCGAAGCTGTTGACGGCAATGATCGAGGCGATCTGCTGGTTGGCCAGGTTCAGCAGGTTGGCGATGCTGCGTCCCTTGCTCTGGCGGGACATGGCCGGCACGTCGTACACGCGCAGCCAGTAGCATCGGCCGCGATTCGTGAAGATCAGCAGGTAATCGTGCGTGGAGGCGACGAACAGGTGCTTGATGAAGTCGCCTTCGCGGATGTCGGAGCCGATGACGCCCCGGCCGCCGCGACCCTGGCGCCTGTACGTGTCGATGGGCATCCGCTTGATATAGCCGGCGTGGCTGACCGTGACGATCACGTCCTCGTCGGCGATCAGGTCCTCGACATCGAGCATCTCGGCCTTGCTGGTGATCTGGGTCTGGCGTTTGTCGCCGTACTTGTCCTTGATCTCCTCGATGTCCTTGCGAATGATTCCAAGCAGGATCTCCTCGTCGGCCAGGATGGCTTCATATCCCTTGATCTCCTCGACGAGGTCCGCGTACTCCTTGGCGAGCTTCTCGATTTCCAGGCCGGTCAACCGCTGCAACTGCATGCCGAGGATCGCGTCGGTCTGCGGACCGGTGAGGAAATGTTCGCTCTTGCTCTTCTCCCGGACGAACTCCTTGGGCAGCAGCTTGCGGAGCGTCTCGCTCTCGGCCAGGCGGAGCGGCTTCTTCATCAAGTTCAGCTTGGCCGTCGGTACATCGGGCGACTTCTTGATGATCTCGATGATCTCGTCAATGTCGCTGACCGCCAGGATCAGGCCTTCGAGGATGTGGGCCCGGTTGCGGCACCGTCTCATGAGGAACCGGCTGCGACGCCGGATCACTTCCTTGCGATGCTCGATGAACAGGTCGAGCATCTCGCGGATGGTGAGCGTCTCGGGCCGGCTGTTCACCAGCGCGATGTTGGCAATCGCGAAGGTCGTCTGCAGGGGCGTGTATCGCCACAGCTTATTGAGCACGATCTCCGGATCGCAATCCTTCTTCACCTCCACCACGATTCGCAGGCCGTGGCGGTCCGACTCGTCGCGGACATCCGCCACCTCCGCCATCGTGTTGTTGTGGACGCACTCGGCGATCTTCGAGACGATGGTCGTCTTGATAACGGTGTAGGGAATCTCAGTGATGACGATCTGGTCCTTGCCGCGTTTGTTGGACTCGACTTCCGCCTTGGCGCGGACGGTCAGATGGCCGCGGCCGGTCGTGTAGGCATCGACGATGCCCTTGCGGCCGCAGATGACGCCGCCCGTGGGGAAGTCCGGCCCGGGCAGCACCTTCATGATGTCCTTGAACCCGCACTTCGGATCGTTGATCACAAGCAACAGGGCATCACAGACTTCGCGAAGGTTGTGGGGCGCCATATTCGTCGCCATGCCGACGGCGATGCCGGTCGAGCCGTTGACCAGCAGGTTCGGAAACCGCGAGGGCAGCACCACGGGCTCGGTCCGCGTCTCATCGTAGTTCGGGACGAAATCGACGGTGTCGTAGTCGAGGTCCGCGAGCATTTCCGTGGCTGGGGCGGTCAGCCTCGCCTCCGTGTACCGCATCGCCGCGGGCGGGTCGGCGTCGATGCTGCCGAAGTTGCCCTGCGGATCCACCAGCATGTACCGCATGCTCCACGACTGGCCCATGCGAACGAGGGTTCCGTACGTGGCCTGGTCGCCATGCGGGTGGTAGTTGCCGCCGGTATCGCCGACGATCTTGGCGCATTTGCGGTGGGCGCTGCGGGGCCCGAGGTTCAGGTCGTTCATCGCGACGAGAATGCGCCGTTGCGAGGGCTTGAGGCCATCCCGGACATCCGGCAGGGCCCGCGAAACGATCACGCTCATCGCATAGTTCAGATACGAGTTCTTCAACTCATCGAGAATCGGCATCTCTTCCGAGTGATCTCTCAGTTGTTCGACTTCTTTGTCTTTCATTTCCTCTGTCTTTTCTTTCACAAAACGGAGCGCTGCGACCACGCAAGATTGCAGCAAATCGGGGAGTGACGCGACTCAATGGAACACCGGTCACCATCCGTAGTCAGAGCTTGCTCCAAGGCCGCCAGAGTACCGGCAATCGCGCAAAAAGTCAAGCCTCCTGAGGGGTGCAATTTCACGGAAAAAACCGCCTTGAGCCACCATCGCCGGCCATTCGTCCACCGCCTTGTTTCCCACTCTTATTATAGTCGATTTTGGCCCCGGATGTTCGTCCTGCGGCACCCCTGGAAACGACCCTGAACAGGCCCCACAGAAATTCGCTCTCCCCGTTTTGCCTCGGGCGGAATGTTGCCTATACTTTAGATGTAAGGGGTAACCAAGACGATAAGCTTGTGAACAACTTGCTCATAATACTCCTTCCTTCTTTTCCAGTGGGGGATGGCTGACCAAGGTTCTCAAGGGGGGTCGCTGTCTCCCTCTTTTTTTGCGCCGGACAGGGCCATTCGCCCAAATGGGTCCAGGCCAAGCGCCGCACGTCAGATCCAGTCCTGGCTCGACCGAACTCGCGACGGTCCGGTTTCCTCGCCACCGTCAACCACGAACAAGGCCGGATACGCCCAAAACGTCATTGGCCGCGCCATTCCCACGCAAGGCCTGCCTGAGCGAAGCCAGTAGTGTCCTGCCCGATGCAGGAAACAGGGCCGCCCCGACGCGAAACTAAGGTCTCGTCCCATAGACACCAGCCGCCCGGAGTTTAACATGTCCCTCCAGGATCGTGCTGGCTGTTGCGCGGATGCGCCGGCCAATTGCAGTCCACATTTCATCGGAAGGTGAGGTCAGGATGATTCCGCGAATCCAATCCTGTTTCACAGCACATACACTCCCGTTCATCCGTTCGCGGAGGAGAGCTCGCCGTGCAAACGAAGCCAATGTGCATCGGGTACGTACCGGGGGGTTTCCAGGATAGACACAGTGTCCATCCATATGGATCCCATCCCATGGAGGTCTCATTTTGAAAGGGTACAGACATGCGAAGAAACAGGGATGCTCTATTGATGTTGATGCTGTTGTGCGGGACGGTTCAGGCGGCACAAGATACCTTCTTTGCCACGGTGGACACCCAAGGGGCCGTCGTCCAGGGAGGCGGGAGCGGCTATCAGGAGGGACACTGGTTCTTCTATCCAAACAGCGGGTGGTGGAATCAGTGGTTCTACAACGGTCCCCTGGACCCCGCCGGCAGGAAGACCGTCAATATCTCACTGACGATCCGGCCTTTGCAGCCGACGGCGCCATCCAGGATCGAGCTGGCCCTCAACTGGTCCAATAGCCAGTGGTCCACAGGGACGACCGGCAACCCCCCGATCAAGGCCTCCGACGAGCAGTTCATCGTGCGAAAGACCCTTCTTAACGAACAGGTCACCGACTCGAAGGCTTATGGCTTCGCCACTGAAATCGGTGACTTGTGCCCGGAGTGGGTGTCCATCGACATCCGCGGCACGAATGTCGCGATCGAAGACGGCAGTATCGAGCATGTGTGTGTGAGCCCGGAGCCCCGGCAGGCCTGCTGTCTGCCGGACGGGACCTGCGTGAGCGCCACGGCAGCGGAATGCCTCGCAAGAAACGGCATCCCCCAGGGGCCGGGCATAGACTGCAGCCAGGCGCCTTGCTCCTGCCAGTGGAAGGAAGGCGACGATCACAAGATGCACTGGGCCCAGACGCCCAAGGCAGGCGGCCTGGACATAGCCTTCAACTCGTTGGTGCTCGCCGATGACTGGAGGTGCTCCCGGACCGGGCCGGTCGATGATCTGCATTTCTGGGTCTCCTGGAGCCAGGATAGGATGGTCCAGATCCCCGGATTCTGGGTCACGGTCTATTCCGATGTCCCGGACCCGGACGGCAAGGGCCCGCTGTACAGCGAGCCGGGCCAGGCCCTGTGGGCGAGGTTCTTCGGTCCGGGGGACTTCGTGATCCGTGACATGCCGAGAGACGGGCAGGGCTGGTTTGATCCGGCCACCGGCCAGTGGAGACGGGACGACCACACGTCCTGGCAGCAGATCGACATCTGCCGCATCCCGGATCCCTTCATCCAACAGGAGGGCACAGTATATTGGCTGGCCGTGGACTTTGCGCAATTGCCCGCCATCGGATGGAAGCAGTCGGGCAGCGCCCACTTCAACGACGACGCCGTCTGGTACTCCAAGTCCAGCGGTCGATGGATGGAGCTGCGCGATCCCCAGACCCGGGAGTCGATCGACCTGGCCTTCGTGATCACCGGCAGCCAACCCGCCGCCACGCCGGAACCCCTGAAGTGGGAGCAACCCGCGATCGAGTGGAACCCGCTGGCTGCGAGCGTGACCTTCTGCGGCTGGGACGAGCCATCCTACGCCGAGGCGATACCCGGTGCGACGACGAGTTCATCGAGCTACCCGGCCGACGATTTCCGCTGTCTGGGTCCTATGCCCGTTACCAGTATCCATTGGTGGGGGTCGTACCAAGGATGGCAGGAGCAGGCGCCGCCGGCCATCGGACCGGACGGATGGCGGATCACTTTCTGGGACAATACCCCGGCCGATCAAACCAATCCGTACAGTCGTCCCGGCAAGATGCTCTGGCAGTTCGAGGTTGGGCCGGACCGCGTCAACGCCAGGCCGGCGGGATTAGACCGCTTCCCCAATCAACCGTCGGACAGTTGTTTCACATATTCGCTGACGCTTGATCCTAAGGAGTACTTCTGGCAGCAACGGTATGACGGCGACATCTTCTGGATCGCCATCACGGCCTTGTACAAGACCCAGAGGCCGGACCATGTGTGGGGTTGGAAGACCCGCCCGTGGTGGTGGATGGATGGAGCGGTGCGATTTGTCAGCTCACTGACCGTGACTCCCACGGGACTGCCCATCAGCGCCATTCAGATCCAACCGATAGAGGAACCCGACGCCTGCGGCCGGAGGGCCAAATTCGACATGGCCTTTGCCCTGGACACGGACCCCGACTACGTCAAGTGGCAACAGCCCTTCACGGGCCTTCGGGATTGGCCCCACTACGAAGACGAGCAGTCCATGAGCGGCCTGGCCCAGACCGGGGCCATCGCCCTCAAGTGGCTGCAAGAGCCGGACCTGTCGAGGACCGGCGTCGACATGGATGCCACCACCGACATTCCGCCGCTGGCCTGTCCGGAGATCCTGGCCGACGACTACCAGTGCACGATCCCCGGGCCCGTCACCCAGATCGACATCTGGGGGTCCTGGTATCAGGACATCCTGATCGGCAACGACGCCAACGATGTGACCTTTACCCTGAGCATCCGCAAGGATGTCCCGGCCACCGCCAGTGCCGCCGGGTATAGCATGCCCGGCGCGGTCCTTTGGAGCAAGGTCTTCGCCAAGGGTCAATTCAGTGTGGAGAAGATCGCCTCCGACGTCCAGGGCTTTGCGATCCCGTGTGAGTCCTCGTACGAGGCGAACAACCATCAGGCCGTGTACCAGTACACCTTCACCATCGATCCGGCCAAGGCCTTCATGCAGGAAGGGACGCGGGACAGACCCGTGGTCTACTGGTTGAGCGTCCAGGCGCAGTTGATCCATCCCCCCCGCAGTACGGCGACCCGACTCGGATGGAAGACCTCGCTCCAGACCTGGAACGACGACGCGGTCTGGGCCCAGGCCGACGAGCCGTACAACGGCACTTGGAAGCCACTCGCCTACCCTGCGCAGCATCCCCTGCAGGGTCGGCACACCGCCCTGGCCTTTGACATCATCACGTCGAGCCAGAACTCGTCGACAGTCACTCGGCAGGTGGCCGACGATTGGCTGTGCACCACGCCCAGGCCGGTGGTTGCGGCCGTGTGGTGGGGGTCGTACATCGGATATGACTATCAGGCGTGTGGATGCAACGACCAGACGCCGCCGGTCAAGCCGGACTACTTCCTCCTGTCCATCTGGTCGGATGTGCCGAACTCCAATCCCAACGATCCCACCAGCTTCAGTCATCCGGGTGTGAAGCTCTGGGAGTACCGAGCCGTTGACTTCGACGAGGTCCTGGTGGGCTTTGACAAGCACCCGGAACAGCCCACCGCGGCCAAGGGACGCGAGCCGGTCTTCCGGTACTCCGTCACGCTGCCCGTGGATCAATGGTTCCATCAGAAAGAAGGCGTCAATGTCTACTGGTTCAGCGTGGTGGCCGTATACAGCAGCCCGACCGCAGTACCCTATCCGTGGGGCTGGACCAACCATAAGCACTACTTCAACGACGATGCCGTGGCCGGCTCCTACGTGACAGGCGCCGGCGGCGTCCGCTGGGAGCCCCTGGAAGACCAGACCGGGGCCAGCGAGGACATGTCGTTTGTTCTGTTCCAGCAGCCCCAGACGCTGGGCACGCCCCCGTTGCCGTAACAGCGGAGCGCAATACGTTCATCAAGGGAGGCAGGGCTATCGCATCTAAATGCCAAGGACCTTAAGCAGGTAGTCTTGGTCCCAGCCGGCTCGGAGGCGTTTGGCGGCGATGCCGCCCTTGGCCGTCTTCTCCTGCTTGAGCAGCATCAGGGCGATTCGACGCAATCGCGAGAAGTTCTCGGCGGCGTTGGCCACTCGGACTCGACTGGCGTCCTCATGGAAACTCACGTCCAGCGACCAGTGCAACTGGACCTCCACGGACCAGTGATGGCGAATCAATGTCCCCAGACGCTGGGCACAGTGTCCCGGATGGGAGCTGATGAAGTAGTGTCGCTTTCGTTCGCACTGGCCGTTGACCTGACGCTCTCGCTCGATGGCCGTGAGGCTGCCCAGACCCGGCCAGTCGTGACGCCCTTGCAGCCATCCCACATCGCTGGTAGTCCACACCCGGCGGGTTTCCAGTCGTCCATGGCCTTTTTCCACGGTTTCCCAGAAGTCCTGCTCGCCGGCAAACCCGTGGGCGATGCCGTCCTCCATGTACATCCGGGCATCCTCGTACAGAGTCCCTTGGTTAGCCTTGAGGGCCAGCACATAGTCGCCGCCCTGATCGACGATCTGCTCGGCGATCTCCTTTTGACAACCCATGGCGTCAATCGTGATGGTTGCCTCCTCCACGTCGAGCAGCTTGAGCAACTCCGGGATCGCGGTGATCTCATTGCTCTTGGCATCGACCGCCCGTTGGCCGAAAGCCACGCAGTTCTCGTGGACCCAGGCACTGACCATGTGCAACGGGCCTTTGGCACGGACCCGATCAAAGCTGTTTCGCAGGGTCTTGCCGTCGATGGCGATGTGCTTGCCCCGGCTGCTGCCGGCCAGATCCGCCACAAACGCCTGCATGACCGCTTCAAACGCATCCGGGTCCAGGGCGGCAAAGACCCGACCAAAGGTATCATGCGATGGAATGCCATTGGGCAGGTCCAGAAACGTGCCAAACCATTCCTCGTTGACGTTGCCGAACATCTCTACGTCCGTCCAGTGCTCAGCCCCGCAGATCACGGCACAGACGCCAATGACCAGAATATCCTGTAATTCATGCCGTTTCGTCCGCTCCACGCGAGGATCAGGAACCGCGGCAAAATGATCCCAAATCGACTTGCTCATCAAGAACGTATTCCTCTCTAATCTGAGTGTCTTGCTTCTGAGAAGAATACGAAACCACACCTACAAAGGCTCAATTTAGATGCGATAGCCCTATCAAGGGAGGCAAGCCCCATGACTTGCCTCCCTTCGTTAAGGATAATACCGATTACACCTGAGTTTCTCATAGCAAGTCATTAAGCCTTGGGTGGCATCGGCAAGCGCAGCTTGCCGATGGTTTGTCCCATTCGCCATCGGCAAAGCCTTCGGCCTTGCCGCTGCACCCGGAGCTACGAAATACTCAATCGTAATCGGTATAAGGTGGCGTCCGGGGGTGCGGTCGGCATTCGGTGGCGGATTCGGATTCCACCCGACACAAGAGCGCAGCCCAGTCTTCTTTCGCCCCTGCGGGGCTTTGAGATAGGATTGACTATCGTACCCACCGTTGAAACGGTGGGCTAGTGTCGATCGCCCCCGTGGGGCGGACGGGCCGACGCAAGAGGACTGGAGCGAAGTCCAAGCCCGCAGGGCGATAGCCAATAGCCGCAACGCCTGTGGGATAGTGATCAACCCGTCCGGGCGCAGTTCAAGCCCGCAGGGCGATAGAGAATAGCCCAGCGATTTATCGCTGGGGAACCGAGGCCGAGGATAAAAACCAGTCCCGTAAGGGACGAAAGAGGGGCGATCCGCATACGGTGGCGGATTCGGATTCCACCCGACACAAGAGCGCAGCCCAATCTTCTTTCGCCCCTACGGGGCTTTGAGATAGGATTGACTATCGTACCCACCGTTGAAACGGTGGGCTAGTGTCGATCGCCCCTGTGGGGCGGACGAGCCGACGCAAGAGGACTGGAGCGAAGTCCAAGCCCGCAGGGCAATAGAGGATAGCCTTCAATTTTGCAGTATCACGAAGCTCAGCCATGACGCAGTCCAAGCCCGCGGGGTGATAGAGAATAGCCGCAACGCCTGCGGGATGGTCATCGACCCGTCCGGGCGCAGTTCAAGCCCGAAGGGCGATAGAGAATAGCCCAGCGATTCATCGCTGGGGAACCGGGGCCGAGGACAAAAGCCAGTCCCGTAAGAGACGAAAGAGGCGCAGGCCGCATACGGTGGCGGATTCGGATTCCACCCGACGCAAGAGGACTGGAGCGAAGTCCAAGCCCGCAGGGCGATAGAGAATAGCCCAGCGATTTATCGCTGGGGAACCGGGGCCGAGGACAAAAGCCAGTCCCGTAAGGGACGAAAGAGGCGCAGTCCACATACGGTGGCGATTGGTGCCGCTCTTCGTAGGGTGAGCGTCCCCGCTCGCCCCTTTTGTCGCATGGCCTCGCACCACATCCTGTCGATTGCAGATCCCTGCAATGGACGAGCGGGGACGCTCGTCCTACGCGGAAACCGGAATCCGCCACCAAAGTGCCCGTAAGGGCATACAAGACAACGCCTTACGGCGTCACTACAAACAGCCTTGCCGCTGCCACCCGGAAATACGAAATTCTCAGGCGCGATCGATCTGGTTTGCCTGCTGCGCCGAGTCGGGCACAACGATGAGGAAGGTGCTCCCTTTTCCTTTGGCGCTCCTGACCTTCATGCGGCCGCCGAGCAGGTTGACACGCTCGCGGATGTTCAGCAGCCCGAACCCGGCCGTGCTGCTGGGTTCCTGCGGGTCGAATCCTTGACCCTTGTCGGACACGGTCAGGCATATGTTCCCGCGCCGGCGCCGCAGGCGAAGCCGGGCCTCCCGGACCTGGGCGTGCTTGACCACGTTGAACAGCATTTCCTGCGCCGCCTTGTAGAGCAGGGCCTTGAGCGGCTCGGACTGCAGCTCGATCTGGTCGCGGACATCCACGTGGACCGTCAGGCCGTGCTTCACCTGCACCTGGCCCGCCAGCCACTCGAAGGTCTCTCGCAGGTCGCTGCGAGCCAGCCCCGGCGGGCTCAGCTCGCGGGACAGGCTGCGAGACTTGTCAATCGCCTCTACGAGCAACTCCTCGACCTTCCCGGTCATCTCCTGCAACGTCACGTCATCCTTGCACCGGCTGCTTACCAAACCCAGGTGGAACTTCGCCGCCGCCAGCATCTGCTGCAGATCGTCATGCAGGATTCCCGCCAGACGTTTACGCTCGCGGCTCTCCGCCTCCGACAGGTCAAGTGTCAGTTTTTGGAGCTGCTTCGCCCGATCCTTGAGCTCCACTGTTCGCTGAGCCACCTTGCTCTCCAGCGTCGCGGTCAACTCGTGTAAGGCCTCCTCTGCTCTCTTACGCTCTGAGATATCCTCGACGAGGACGATGAAATACTCCGACCGGCCTGCATCATCCCGTTGAATCGATCGGGTCAGATTGACCCAGACAGGACTGCCGTCCATGCGAATGTATCGCTTCTCAATCGAGTAATGATCGACCCGCCCATCCAAAAGACGCTGCATCTGGGTCCGCTCGGCCTGCCAATCGTCGGCAAACGTGATCTCCTCACAGGTCTTGCCGAGAATGTCATCGCAGTAATAACCGGCGATCTCGCAGAATCGGCTGTTGCATTGCAGGATCCGTCCATCCAGCGCGACATGGGCAATCCCAACGGCCGCGTTCTCAAACGTGCTCCTGAATTGGCGCTCACTCCGGCGAAGCGCCTCTTCCGCTCGCTTGCGCTGGGTGATATCGGTGACCATGACCAGCGTGCCAAGAAATTTCCCCTCCGGATCGAGCCTCGGGGCCACGCCAATCAAGGTCCAGACGGCGCTGCCGTCTTTTCGTCGGAAGCGGAACTCGTAACTCTCCGTCCGGCCGCGTTTTCGCGATTCCCACCGGTCGGTCATCTGGGCCAGGTCCTCCGGGAAGACCAGATCAAAGAGGGTTACGGGTCCGGCTTCTTCCAGCCTGTAGCCGAAAACCTCCGACCAGCGGTCGTTGGCGAAGACAATCCGGGCATTGGCATCGGCCATCGCGATCCCTTCCGTCGTGGTCTCCACGATGCCACGGTACTTCTCCTCGCTCTCCCGCAGCGCCTCCTCGATCCGCGTGCGCTCCAGCCACATGCTCAGGGCCTCAGCGACACCGTCGATCAGGTTCTGCTCCTCGGGAAGTATGAAAGGCCTCTCCTGGGCATAATAGACCGTCAAGCGCCCAAGGACCTCGCCCTCCACTCTGATCGCCGCATGGAGGCCGTGCGACAGCCCCTCGGCATAGTTCTCCGAGGTGAATCGCTTGCCATTCAGTTCAATCACCGGCACGGTAATCTCCGGAAACCGCAGGGCTGGAACCAGGTGCTCGACAGCGCGCCGGCAAAGTTCATCGATGGACAAGTCTTCCTGTATGTCACGGTCCACCGCGTAGAGGCAGGCCAATTCCTTCATCCTCTCCCGCAGCGCCTGCTCGGCCTGCTTGCGCTCGGTAATATCGATGATCGAGGCGATCCAACCGATCACGTGGCCCTGTTCGTCCTCATCCGGCGCGTAAACAACATGCACGAAACGCGGGCCGATGCCTTGGTAGTGAACCGGGGCCTCGTATTCGACCGGCTGCCCCCGCAGGACGGCTTCCACGTGCGGACGGATAGTCTCGAAGCCCTTTTCGCCCATGATTTCGAGGATCGGCTTGCCGGCAACCTGGTCGGGAGTGCGCCCGATCATTTCGGCGTAAGCGCGACTGACGTATCGGTAGTGCAGGTCGCGAGTGCAGCGGGTGAGCATGAACGGCGTTCGGTTGAGGATCAGTTCGAGCTCGGCCTGCTTGGCGCGCAGCGCCTCCTCCGCCCGCTTGCGGTCGGTAATATCGTTGTCGATTTCCAGGACCGCCGGATTGGAAGTGCCGTCGCGCAAGACCCACAGGCTGGCAACGTTCACATTCGTCCCATCAGAGCGGCGGTGAATCAGCTCGCCTTCCCACCGCCCTGTTTCGTGCAGGATAGCGTGGATTGCTTCCAGGGGCTGGGGGAATTGAGTCCGGAGCAATTCGTGGCCGACGCGGCCGATGGCCTGCTCGGGGGTAAAGCCATAAAGCCTGGTGCAGCCGTCGCTCCAACTGATGATTCGATCCTGCGAGTCGAGAATCAGCAAAGGGCCCAGATTCGTCAATTGGGCCAGCTCTGCCAACTTCCGCACCTGCCGGCGCTCGCGGATTCGGGCCCGGCGCATCTTCTCGCCGATGAGGCTGACGGCCAGTCCGCCGGCCAGCAGAACTATCAGCCTGCCTACTGACGCCGGGTCGGTGAAGCCGACCTGTCCGGGGGTGAAATCGAACAGAAGCTCAACACACAACCATGAGGCCACCGTCGCCAGCAGCCCCGGTCCCAGCCCGCCAAACGCTGCGGCACCTACCCATGCCAGGTAGAATACCAGAAATGGTGTGAGGCTCAGTGCATCCGGTAGTGCCCAGCGCAGCGCTGCCGCCACCGCCACGAAGAGCAGGGCCAGGGCGTAGTATCCCAAGCGGCGCAGCCACCCCGGAAGCAGTGCCGCACCTCGCTCCACGCTTGCCTGGGAAGCATTCCAGGTCGCAGCCAGGCCGCCCATGGCGATCTCGCGCACGGCCCTAAGCCCACGTTCTTCAGTGCGTCCTGTAGAGTCCCGCAGCTTTTCGAGGCTCCGTCGTTTGCGCGTACCTCTTGATCCCGCCGCCTCGGCACTATCCGTATTGCTCGTCTTCCCTGCCATCGCACACATCCCCGCACCCTGAATAGGTACTCTGCCTCAATACGCTGCCAGCCTCGTGTACTCCTTCCATGAGATTATCCCATCGAAGAATGCACGTCAAGCTAGCCTCTCTTCCTAGGACACGACTTGCGAGCCGCCTTTGTTCACCTCGAGAGATGATTGCGCACGACATGTCCGATAATATCGGTGCCGAATCCCCTCTATCCGCTTGACTACTTGCCCCGGATGGCGGCGAGCAGCTCCTCGGAGGGGGCGGTTTTGAGGACGTAACTCTCGGCTCCAGCTTCGTGCATCCTCTCAATCGTCTCGGCCTCATCATACATGGAAAGCGCGACGACTCGCGTTCCGGGCACATTCCGTTTGATCTGACGCGTGGCTTCGTCTCCATTCATCAGGGGCATGGACACATCCATGATCACCACGTTCGGCCGAAGCTCAAACGTGAGATTGACCGCTTCGCGGCCGTTGGACGCCTGTCCGACGATCTCGATGTTGGACTGCTCGCTGAGCAGCGATGCCATACCCTGCCGCACGATCTCGTGATCGTCCACCAGCAACACTCGCAGCCGACCATCGCCCTCACCTTGCGCCCGGCCCTCCGCCTCCGCACGGTCCTCCGGCGGCTGCCCGATCTCCATGCCTTTGGCGGCCAACTCGCCGCAAGGCACCACGATATGGAATGTGCTGCCCTTGCCTTTCGTGCTTTTGATCTTCATCCGGCCGCCGAGCAGCCCGACTCGCTCTCGAATACTCAACAAGCCGAAGCCGACGACTTCCCGCAGTTGCTCCGGATCGAACCCGCGCCCCTTGTCGGAAACCGACAGGCAGATGTATCCCCCCAGGCGCCGCAGGCGAATCCACGCCTCGTTGGCCCGCGCATGCTTGACCACGTTGAACAGCAGCTCCTGGGTCGCCTTGTACAGTAAGGCCCTCAACGGCTCCGATTGCAGAGCGACGGGACCACGGATATCCAGATGGACCGCCAGGCCGTACTTGTCGTGGATCTGACGGGCCAGCCAGGTGAATGTATCGTCCAGATCGCTCTGGTAGAGCACGGCCGGACTGAGCTCGTGCGACAGACTCCGCGATTTCTCAATGGCGTCCTTGAGCATCTGTTTCACCTGCCGGGTGATCTGCCGCGATTCCTCGGGGCTTCGGAACTCGCTGTCCAGGAGGCCCAGGTGGAACTTCGCCGCCGCCAGGACCTGCTGCAGATCGTCGTGGAGGATCTCCGCCACGCGCTTTCGCTCCCGGTCCTCCGCCTGCGTCAACTCCAGCATGAGTCTCTGGAGCTGCCGGGTCCGATCCTCCAGCATCTCCGAGTGCTCGCGGACCTGGCCTTCCGCCAGCATGCGACGGGCGGCCTCATCCTGCAGTCGTTCGACCGCGCTGCTCAACTCTTCGGTCCTCGCCTGAACTTCCTCCTCCAGACGGTTGTTCAACTGCCGCAGTGCCTCCTCCGCCCGCCTGCGATCTGTGATATCGACCGCCACTCCCTGGATGTATCGCTCCCCGGTTCGTTCGTTGATGAGCAGAGTGCCGGCCCCGATGGTGTACAACAGTGTCCCGTCCTTCCTCTGCAGGCGGGCTTCCTTGCCGGGGACGATGCCGTCTCTGTGCAGCAGATAGATCAGCTCCTTGCGGAACTCGGGGTCGGCGTAGAAATCCGTTGATTTGTGCTGAAACACCTCTTCGCGCGTGTCATACCCCAGCATCCTCATCATCGCATCATTGAAATCAAGAATCGTTCCATCGAGCTTGGTGAGGTAGACGCCGGCGAGATTCGATTCAAATAGCTTCCTGTACCGCTCCTCGCTATCCCGCAGAGCGTCCTCGGCGCGCCTGCGCTCGGTGATATCGACTGCGATTCCCTGAATATACGGCTCGCCCGTCTCCTCATCCTTGAGAAGAACGGCGGCCCCGAGCAGATGCGCGATCGACCCATCCTTTCGCCAGACACGTCCTTCCTTGCCCAGGTAGATTCCCTCCGTTTGCAGCATGTGGACCGCCTCCTGGCGAAACTCCAGATCCACGTAGAAGTCCGAGGACCGGTGGGACAAGACCTCCTCCCGCGAATCGTACCCCAGCATCTTCACCAGCGCATCATTGCAGTCGAGGAACGTCCCATCCGGTGTGGTGATGAAGATCCCCATCAACTCTCCCTCAAAGAGCTTGCGAAAGCGGCGCTCGCTGTGCCGCAAGGCTTTCTCGGTCTGCCGCAGCTCCGTGATGTCGCGGAAGTGTTCATACACCTGGTAAGGCTTTTCCTCTCCCGGCCGGATCAGGGGTACGGCGGTGATGCTGATCCAGCGGTATGCCTGTTCCCGCGGGTTGTATATCCCCATGACCACGTTCCGCACTTCCTGCCCCGTCTGCAGCGCGACCGTCGTGGGATACTCCACACTGAGGAAAGGGGAGCCGTCTTCATGAATCGTGTGGAATTCCTCGTCGGCGGACGTTCGGCCCAGCAACTCGGCCGGTGCCCTGCCCAGAATTCGCTCGGCCGCGGGGTTCATGGAGATGATCTTCCCCTCGTTATCCTGGTAAACCACGCCCTGAGGCATGGTCTCAAAGAGAAGACGGTACTGCTGTTCGGATTGGACGACCTGCTCCTCGACTTGTTTATGTTCGGTGGCATCGTCAAAGAAGATGGTCATGCCGTTGTCGGTCGGATAGCAGCGCCATTCGTACCAGTGCCCGCATACCTCGCAGTACTCCTCGAACTTCACGGACACCTTTTGCTCGGCGGCGCGGGTAATCTGCTCATGAAGCTGCGAAGACCGCCATGGTGCAATCGCATCCCAGAAGATCCGGCCGATAAGTTCGTCGGGTGTGGTTCTCAGGAATGTCGCCGCCGCAACGTTGGCGTACGTGCAGCGATAGTCATTGTCAAGGACGATAAAGCCGTCCGTGAAGCTCTCGATCAGGGCCTGAAATGAAATTGCGTGCCCTTCAGCCTCGCAATTTGATTGTGCCCGGCCGCGAGCCAATTCGCTTTTCCTGGTGCTCGGGCTCTTCCGCATATTGCAAGCCTCTATAGAACCGAGGCATCCCGTCCAGATGTGCTCACGTTCTCGTCCTTCTGCTGAACCCCATTGGATTAAGAAGTCTCCGGTAAGCTGCCTCAACATATACACGATCCGCGAGCCCCCTCTGTTCGCCGGGAAGCGGCGTAATCGCGCGTTCAAGATCGCCACGGAACAGACGATCGGCTATGGGGATGACGATGCGCGGGCGAAGGGGAGTGGTTGCGCTGGTGCGGTGTGCGGAAAAGGCGTACGGGCCGCGGAAAGGTCCGCGGCCCGTCTTCCAAGGTAAGGGGGGGCTTAAGTTCTATTGGATACGGCGCTTGCGGAGTAAGGCAAGGCCGCCGAGTGCGAGCAGAGCAACCGTGGCCGGTTCGGGCACGGACATCGCTCCACTGAATCCGCCGCTGCCACCATGACCGCCGTCCAGCATCTGGGCGAAGGTGAAGTAGCCCGGCCCACTGCCGCCTTGCAGTGACAGCTCAAAATCGAGCGAGGGGTTTTGCATCTGGGTCAGAAGGGCCAGCGCCGCCGAGCCCAGCATCGTGCCCTCGTGAGTGATGAACAGGTTCTGAATGTCGGCCTGGAACGCCGTGTAGCCGCCCGCTACCGTGCCGATCGTGCCCAGGTCGCCCATACCCAGCGTGCCCGTCATGTACGTCACGCTCTCGTCGGCGCTCTTGATCGCGATCGTCGAATTGCCCAGCGGCGTCAGTGTGTACGGGGCATTCGGAATCCCGCCGATCTGGAACGTCGGCAGGTAGACGTGGGCCCCGACCAGGGCGTCGTAGTTGCTGTTCAGCCCGCTGTCGATGGTGATGTTCTGATCGAAGCTGAGGATGCCTGCCCCGTTATAGTGCCACTGTCCGGCGGTGTCCGAGGGCGGGCTGAACTCGACGACCCGCTGAGGCACCGTGTCGGCGAATATTGGAGCCGCGAGTACGGCGATCAGTGCTGCTGCGAAGCTGATGGACCTGTTCATGTTCTCTCTCCTATGTCAACGAGTTTCGTTTGCCTGCCTCTGAACTATCTCTCTATGAGTCTTGACGCTCGGCTGCGCCGGCCCCCCATGAGGCTCAGCAGTCCGCCGAGTCCGAGCAGCAACACGGTGGCCGGCTCCGGCACTGCGACGAGGTAGTCCTGCTGCCCCTGGTTGACGAAGATCCGCAAGTCGGCCTTGGGGCCGCTGCCCACCAGGCTATGGAGCCACGTGTTGGCCGTGGTCGTGTCCAGTTCCTCGGCACGGAATCCCCCGCTGCCCAGCGTGCCGTCGACACTGATGTCCCAGCCCAGGGGCGAGGCGGGCAGGTCCTCGTAGACGATCTCCCAGATCGCCGCCGCGAAGGCCTCCGCCGCCGCATTCTGCCCGGCGGTGTGCGCGCCGCTGGTACCCCATGAATTGTCGTAGTACTTGGCCCACAATTCCCGGACATAGTTCGCCCTGGTCGTCCCCAGGGTCTGCCCGGTGACGCTGTTGTACGCGTCCTCCGGCATCATCACCTGGTAGGTGTACGTGCTCGTCGGAGCGGGCTCCTGCAACTCGATGCAGAAGCCGGGGATGAGGGCGTTGGGCCAGGTGTTTCCAATTCCGCTATCCGCGGTCTTGTTCAGCATGTACACGCCGGCGTTGGCTTCCGCGAAGTCAAAGAAGTCATATCCGGCGCCCGTGAACAAGAGGGTGCCGCCGGCGCCGTGGCCGTCATGGACGATGTCCACCGTGTTGGCGCGGGCCGCCTGAGTTCCCAGGGACAAGCCGGCGATGGCCAGGGCTGTAAGAAGGATTGCTGTTCTTCGTCTTCTCATGATCATCACACCTCCGGAAATTCCCCGCCGGCGCCGTGAGGCTGCACGACGAGCATTGCCGTCTTCAATACCTGTTCAGGTGTGTCCGTACGCGGTGGATCAGTTCATGTGGTGCGGCTGTCGTTCGTCCCGGCGAGGCTCCGTCCGAGTGTACTGTCTGTGTGGCAACCCTGCACGCTACGCCAGATCGAGATACGCCGGCAGCACCGGCTTTGGTGTCAGATTCGCCGGCCCTCGCCGACTCTGCACCCCCCATGGATGACTTGCGATGAAACGCCCCCCAAAGGCTGAACCACCAAGCCACCAACCTACTCTACTTTTGAGTGCCCGAAGAAGTGAATCCTCAGCACCCCCCATTTGAAATCGTCGCACATGGCACGATTTACAAAAGTAAGTGTATTCGATTGGCGAGAGAAAGTCAAGAGATTTGGGCGAATGGACAGCTTGTCGACGCAACGTTTCGGAGAACGCCACTTGTGCCCACGAGACGCCGTTGATTATCGGCTCTACGACGACAATCCCGGCGGCAAGGCAAAAAGAATTTCCTGCGCACCCGCCCGTGGGGTGCGGCTGGCGTACGGTGGCGGATTCCGATTCCCCCGACAAAAGAGCGCACCCCGGTCCTCTGTCGCCCCTGCGGGGCTTTGGGATAGGATTGGCTATCGGTACCCACCCGTTGAAACGGTGGGCTAGTGTCGATCGCCCCTGTGGGGCGGATGGGCCGACGCAAGAGCACTGGGGCGCAGTCCAGGCTCGAAGGGCGATAGAGAATAGCCTTCAATTTGACAGGACCACCAAGCTCAGCCATGGCGCAGTACAAGCCCGCAGGGCGATAGAGAATAGCCCAGCGATTCATCGCTGGGGAACCGGGGCCAGGGATAAAAGTCAGTCCCGTAAGGGACGAAAGAGGGTCGGTCCGCACACGTCGGCTACACGCCGCCACCGCATTCCGACCGCATCCCGCCCGGGAGCAGCCCCGAAGCCGGCATCATGCGATGTGCATAACATGTTAAGAACTTGCGATATGCCGGCCTTGGGCGGCACCCGGGGCATTGTGGCTGTCCACACAAGCCGGCGGGTTCCGGCATACGGCGGCACGGACGTTCTCGCCGCATTCGTAAATGCCTCCTGGCAAAGCCTTTACGACATTGCCATATGTGCAGACAACGCTGTGGAATGGATTGCAGCGGGATTGTTGAATTCCCCCATCTTACCCATGCTTTCGATGTCCCCGGCACGCTTGAGGACGCATAGTGGATAACCGGTGCGGAGTGGCCCCGGAGTTGGTTTTGCTGTCTTCTCACGAGGTGCGCCCACATGATTTCGGGCAGTACGGGCGCGAAGGGCTGGCGTCGGTATCTCCTTTGCGTATAATGGCTTGCCGTCACAGGGGTTCATGGTCAGGGGCCGGTACTTATGATAAACGTGAGATGCGTCGCCGTGTTGATGGTGGGCTCATTTAGTGTGCTTTGCCCAGGTTGTGGCTCGCACACTGTCCTCTCGACCGGGCAGGCTGAGAGCCTGGCTTGGGCCGCACCGACATGGGGTGCGCAAGCCGAGGGATTGCAGTGCCGGCTGCGACCCGTGAAACGTATCTGGCAGGCCGGCGAGCCACCTGCGTTCAAGCTCGACCTGCGAAACCACGGAACGCGTATCTTCGCCTTCACCCGCAGCCCCGATGTCCCGCTGCACGGCTTCTCCGTAGATGGCCACTGGTACCGCTGGCCGACTCCTGCACCCGCGCCGTGTCGGGTGTGGCCGCTCGCGCCCAAGGTCGAGTTCCCGGATCTGTCCGTGACATTGCCCCAGGCGATCTGCGGCCCCTTGCCCACCGGCCGCCACACTATCCAGGTGGCCTTTGTGTTTGAGGGCGTCGAGGTCGTCAGCAACCCCACAGGAATCGAAGTCACTGCCCTCGCCGAATCACCAGCCCGTTCCAAACGGTAGAAGCACAACAAAGGGCGGCACGGGCAAACTCGTTTGCAGCATCCCAACTCTTTGCGTTTCGGGTGGCAGCGTCAAGCGCAGCTTGCCGATGGTTTGCCCATTCGCCATCGGCAAAGCCTTCGGCCTTGCCGCTGCCACCCGGAGATATAGAATACTCAGTCGTAATTGATGCTATTCGGCTTTTCGCAGCTCAGCTCGGCGCACGGCCAGCTCCATGTCACCGCCGACCACGGCCAGACGAAAGTCCGATCCGTTGGCGCGGTTCATAAAACGAGGCTCGGAGAGCTTGAACTCGACTGTCTTCCACTGCCCCGTGCCGGCGATGGTGACGTTGCCCGCCGGGCGGAAGGCGCCGTCGAGCGGACCCTCATTGACGGTGCTGTCGTACTCGACACGGAACTCGGAGCAACCGGCGTCCCGATATGTGACGCTCAGGACGACCGCCGTGTCAAGCAGGCTGTAGGCGAAGGCATCGTCAACATTGAAGTAGAGGTACCGGCTTGTCGGCGAGTGCGGATTCGCCGTGGATACGGCAGCCCGCACGCCATCGAGCGTCCGCAACTGCCAGTACCCGTCGCCGCCGTTCGGCGCAAGGTCCAGCCCCGCGGCCTTGCCCGGCTCCCAACTCACCCGGTCCGCGTTCACGTAGCTCGACGCAAATCGCAGGTGCGTCCCGCCGTGCCACATCTCCGAGAAGAGCTTCGTCAGCACAATATACGCTCGCCCGTATTCGCGCGAGTTCGCGGTATCCGTTCCCTCGTGCCACTCGTTCCACGTCTCGACGTGTACCATCCACGGCCGCCGCTTCGGATCGAGTTGCAGGACCTTCGTCCAGCGGTCAATGTAGGTCCCGCCGTCCCTGCGATCGACAATCAGCGGTTGTCGGCCGGGCACAGCGCTGTGGTCATAACCCGGCCCCAGCGCGATCACGTCCCGGAAGATGATCGGCCCATTGACCGCGCCGCCCCAGGAGTAGGTTGCGTCGGCCTCGCCCCTCCAGCCGCTGGACTTGACGAGGAACGGCTCGACGCCGAAATCCTCCTGGAACCGCTTCTTGACGTGCGTGAACTGCCGCTCCGGGTCCTGCTGCTTCACGAACGCCGCCTCATACAGAAAGATGATCGGCCGACCGTCCACGCGGGCCCACTTCGCCGGCGGAATCAGACTCCAGAAGTCGCGAATCGCCGTGTAGAACCACTCCCGGCCGAACTCCGTGGTCGTATCGACGTGATAACTGCTCCCGTCGGCGTTGTACCCGTTGTGCTGCAGGATCGAGGTATCATAGAACATGCCAATGGCCGGCGGCTTGAGTCCCTCCTTCTCCAAGCCCGTGTGCGCCTCGACCAGCGGCGGCAACCCCACAAAGCTCCACCCGTCATAGCGTCCCGGCACGCCCCAGTACACCGGCATCAGGAAATCAACCCCCGCATCCATGATGTCCCGCAGTTGCCGCTTATGCCAATCCACGCTCTTATAGCTGATCCCCGCCATATCCGCCGGATGCGTCGTCAACGCGTCCGTGCCATCATGATTGACGATATGCGCCCTACTGTCGATGTCATACCAATAGAAATACGACGTCCCCACCACCGGCTCCCCGCGCTTGAACGACCCGGCCCCCCGATGCGCCTGCGCCTTCACGGGAAAAAACTCCCCCGACGGCTTCGCCGGCAATTCCTTCGACTGTCCCCCCGCCGCCCAGCACAACACCGACACCAACACAACACACATCATCTGCATACAGCCCTTCCCTATTTGAGTTTCAATGTCCATTCATGAAATTTGTGATTCTTGCCGTCCCACTCGTTCTTCTGAAGATATGCGACGTTCACCATCCTGCCAGATTTCCTGGTTTCATTCCGGAATCATATCCGGAACGACACGCCCCTGCTATGAGTTTCGTTCGTCATCTCCAAGGGCCGCCATGATCCCAGGACTTCGGGAAAGTCCCTTTCCGGGCGGCGGCCTGCAGGGGCTCAAGGAGGAACTTCCGCAACTCTTGGACTATGGTGGACAGTCGGGCGGGCGCGTCGGTGAGGCCGCTGCGCTTCAAAAACGTCGTCCACTGCGTCTGTTTGGCGCGATCGGCGGCGAACTCATCTGTCAGAGCCGTTGGCGTACCGGTCGGGATGGTGGTGCCTCGGCGCTCGAATGTCGCTTCCAAGGCTTGCGACAGCAGTGCTCCCTTGAAACGGAACTGCTTCGATATCACCCAGAGATCGTAGAAGTCCTTCATCCTGCTGATGGCCATATCGAACGCCACGAGCACCTGAAGCTTCTCGGCAACGACAGTCTCACAGGGGTACGCATTCACGCGGGGAGCGGGCAGGTCAAGCAAAGCAGGATAGTCGATCTCGACCGGCTCAGGCGTGACAGCATCCCCGAAGCCCACATCGATCTGAAGGTTTAGCCGGGTATTGCCAAGTCGAGCGGGAAGCTTGATCCGCTTACCCGGATAGTCCTGGGCCTCGCGGATCTCGGAGATGCTGATGTTGGCGCTGTCGAACGTCAGACCGTCCGGCTCTACTTGGGTGCGTGTGATCTCAACAAATGCCGCGGCCAGCGCTGCGTCGGAAGCGTCGCCGATTCCAAGAAGATCAAGATCACGTGTCGGCCGGTGTGGTTCACCGCCCCAAGCGGCGAAAAGCATGGCTCCTTTCAGAATGAACCGGTCGCGATGTACCGAGCACCCCAGGCGATACAGGAATCTCTCCAGAGCATAGCGGATCAGGACAAGGTTTGGATCTTCCTTCCGCTCTCTGGCCGTATTCAGCAGCCGCTGATGAATCGATTGAGCGAGACTACGGGACGGCTCGGCCGTCATGACAGGGCCTCCATGTATGGTCGCATCACGTTGGCCACCCGGCATATCCTGGCATACTGCCAGAGCTCGGTCCGCGTGCATTTGCCATTGTGCAGACAGTCTCTCAGTGCCTCAACAGCCACATCGAGGCCGATCTTGTTTCGATACTTGAAACAGTCGGCCACCGTCTTTGCGGGGTTGTACACGCTTATGGGGACGGACTCAATTCGATGATGCTCCACACCGGCGCTGAAGGCATCGCCGGAGAACCGAACGACATGCAGCGGTGGATAA
This sequence comes from Sedimentisphaerales bacterium, assembly GCA_963708075.1. Taxonomy (GTDB): domain Bacteria; phylum Planctomycetota; class Phycisphaerae; order Sedimentisphaerales; family Anaerobacaceae; genus PLanc-01. The sequence continues at coordinate 5,385,642 of OY970194.1, read as the reverse complement.
TCGACGTGCGGACGGCGCACGTCCCGCCGCAGAGCGATCCAGACTTCAAATGGATTCGCCGTGCCGATCTCATGGAACCGCAGCGCCGACAGCAGGCAGATGACCCCGTGAGGCACCCGCTTGGACGCCAGTGCAAGACCGACATCTGTGGAATACTCTGCATCCGCCGGCATATAGAGGCCGCGCCCCACCCGCACGAGTGCGCCCGCTTTGCAGAGCCGACGCAGATGCTCAGGGTGAATCCCTGCATCGCGCAGATCCTTGACCCGCAGAATGCCTTTCCTGCCTGCAATGGCGAGGGTCTTTTCTTTCGCGTCCATAATCTTGGCCTCAGCTTGTGTATAAACGTCCACACCTACAGATATCTGTCTACAATTATACACAAACAAGCCCAAGCCTGTCAATGCTGACTGCCGGGCGATCGATGCTGCTTCCGCTGCCTGCCTTGTTCATGTCGTGTCATGGTGCTGCTTCCGCAGAAAGGACGCCGTCGCCGAGACTCTCGACGCTTTCTTCGTCATGCACGATGAGGCCATATTCGTCGAATCTGGATTCATAGTAGATCAAGCAATCAGGACAGTCGAAGGGATTGGGATGCTGCTCACATCTGTAGTTGACTGCTGCCGTCATGCGTCGACAACAGTGAGCCCGACTCACGGCACTCCGAGGATCATAGCCAAATAGAGTTACAGCTCTCAGTGGCGGCGGCTTCACTCTTTTTTTACGCACAATCTGTCCTCCGTCATCGTCCCTTAGGGCTGAGGCGGTTGGCCAGGTAGGTGAAGAGGTCGTAGAGGAGGGGCTCGGCCTGGGGGGTGTTCAGGAGGCCGAACCAGGCGTAGGCGACGTGGCCGCCGGACTGCGGGCGGGCGTAGACGACGGCGTCGCCGAGATTGTCGCTGCGGTCACGCAGTTGGAGCAGGGGAACGTAGTCGGTGTGGTCCGCTGCCTGGAACGGGCGCCAGCGGAGGTCGCCGGAGGTGGGGAAGGGGAAGCGCGCGGCTACGTGCGCCAGCTTGGTGTCGCGCTGGACAAACCACAGGTCCGTGCCCTCGGGTGGGCGCTCCCAGCCTCCGCGAAGGGTCAGGCCGAAGCGATGGCTCTGGTTCACGGCTTGCCCGTTCTCGTCGCGGTAGAACGGCCAGGGCCCTGAGGGCAGAGCGGCGAGGCAGCCGCCGGCTTTGAGGTAGGCGATCAGGGCCGCGTCAACATCGTTTGGCTCGCGCACGGTGCGGCGGTAGCCCTCGCCGGCGCAGTTGAGCAGGATAGGATAGTTCGCGGGCGTCAGGTCGGTGCCGACGACCTGCTCCCAAGTCAGAGACAGCGGCTCGACGCCGATATCCAGCAGCCACCAGAAGGCCATCGACTCAGCGCCCGGAAGTACGGCGATTCGCGTCTTCTTCAGGCGGTCGCGGAGGCGGTCCTTTTCGTCCTGCGTGATTCCGCCCTGCGACGTGACCGTGTGCGGGCTGCGCGGCGTGGCCTTGAATCGCTCCGCGAACTCGGCCGTCAGGTCGAGGTACTTCTGTCCGAACTCGGCCGAGGGCTCGATCTCGCTTCCCTCATGCCACTCGTTGAAGCTGGTGATGAGGATCCAGTGCGGGTCAGCCTCGACGGCGTGGCGCCACTGGGCGCGGTACAGGTCGCCATCGAAGCGGTCCACGGCCAGGCCGGGCTTGCGGATCTTCGTGTCGTCGTAGCCGGGGATTACGGTGATCGTGCTGAGCTTGCCCGCCCCGTCGGCCAACTGGACCCAGGACCCGTACGTCGCCGGGGCCCACTTCTCCAGGGCGTCGAGGGACAGGCCGTCGAGCGAGCCGGCGGTGTTGTACGTGTGCACGCCGTCGAAGACGCGGGCGGAGCCGTAGCTGAACTGATCGCCGAGGATCGTCGCGCCGGCTTTGTGGCCCGCTTTGATGAGCTTGACCGCCTCCAGCCAGCCGGTCAAGCCCAGCTCGCCGACCGCCCGGCCGTAGATGAACACGACCGGCTTGCCATTGACCTTGAGATGGGCCTCGTGGCTGCCGTACTTATCGAGGACCTTGATGATGTCCTGTGCGGCAGTCTGGGCGGTCTGCGGGTTCGGCACTCGTTCATAGTAGATGCACGCCTTCAGGCCGTGCTGCTTGCAGCCGTCGAGAATCGCGGGCATGGCACGATCCGTGTAGTCGCCGTGACCCCACCAGCTCACGATGAGTGTGTCGATGTGCGCGGCCTTGGCCCACCGGCAATGCTGATCGATGACAGCGGGGTCGTGCGAGTCGTACGCCCCGAGCGTGGGGTAATGCGTGCTGGCGGCAATGTCTTTGTTGGCTGCATCGATCTTGCCCCAGTGCACCGTCCGGCCCGCCCCGCCGGGACCGCTCGCAATCCCGTACCACGGGTAATAAAACGCCAGCACCCGCCGCTCCACCTGTGGTGGCTCGGTGGCAGCTTGGCCTCGCGCCATTGCAGAAAAGAGCATCCCAGCAACAGACAACGCCAAAACTATATTGCGCACCATGCCTGCCTCCATTAGCATCAAAGATATCAATACTCGAAGACCACCAGCGTGCGCGGTGTCATCTTCAGCTCGAATTGGCCGACTTTGTCGGAGAGAACTCCTATCGATCCATTGACCGGCAACACCAACGCTTGTTTGAGCGTTGGCGCAGGTGATGCCGCAAATCCCAGGGCCGCGGTGATCGTCTGGTCATTGAAGTTCTCGACGGCGACACAGTGGTCGCCAATCAGGTACAGGGCGACTTTATTTGGCGCATCGAAGCGCACACCGAGCGGTGCCAGCAGCTTATCGCGAATTGGCTTGAGCTGCTCGCGTGTCAGATCGAGGAGGCTGCCGGGCTTGCCGTTGACTTTCAGAACGAGCAGGTTCTCGTCGCCGGCGACAGACGCGGGCAACTTCTTCGCCAGGCCGTCGGTGACGAGCACAGGCGTCTTGGCGGCGAGCATGGCCTTGAGCTTGTCGGCAAGCTGCGGGTCCTTCATTGCGTGCACGGGCAGGAAGGCGGCTTTCACGTCCGTCCGAATCTCCGCCGTGGGCACGAGGGGCAGGCCGAGCATGCCGACGAAGTCGTAGACGTACTGCTCGTCGAAGGCGTCGCTGTTGGGCGGCTTGGGCGCGGCGATGCCCTTGAGCGGCTTGCCCCGCACGAGGCCGGCGAGCTTGAACAGGCCGGGGATCTCCGTGCGCAGCTTTTCCACATTGGCCGGGCCGGTGTCCCGCAGCAGTGAGCCATAGCAGAACAGCAACATCTCCTTCGCGTCGGCCAGCACCGTCTGGCGGGCCTGCTCGACGTACGTGTCCTCGTGCGTGCCGTACGGGTCGAACCACCCGCCGCCGCACTTGGCCCCGCCGATCTCGCCCAGCCACCGCATAATATAGTACGCTTCATATTGACATTTCTTGCCCCATCGTTCGTTGTCCGGGTCGCGGGTCTCCGTCCCCACCCAGATCCTGTCGAACTCCGCCGTCTCCCGCACAACCTCATATCCGCGATTGTGGAAATCCTCGTACCATTGTGGATATTTTATAATGATTTTTACTTCTTTATTGACGGTGAGGGCGGGTTTGAGAATCCGGTCTTGGCTGACTTTGGTCATCAGGTCACAGTGATAGTCCACCCAACTCTTGTCGCCGCGGGCTTTCTGGCAGTCGCTGCACTGGCAGTCGGTGAACCAGAAATCGTCGATCATGATCTCGTCGAACATGGACGCCGCATACTCGAAGATTTCCTGGACCCGCTTTTGCGTCGGCTCGTCGGTGTAGCAGCCGATGCCTTGCCAGCCAGTGGAGGCCTTGCCGACCTTGGTGGGCGTGACGCAGCCGGACACATCGAAGCCGGCCTCGCGGAACCGGTCCCGAGCGTGCTCCAGGGCCTTCTTCTCCGCTGTGTAGCCATCGCGGAAGGACTCGATGAACACGTGCGTCACGCCGGTCTTTTTGCACCAATCGATGGCCTGATCGATGCCCTGATCGCTGGAGAGCCGGTCGCGCACGTCCTGCGCCGTCAGCAGCGTGGAAATCCGCAGTGTGTCCTTGTTCTGCCTGGCGAGGTCCCACAGCGATTGGGCCTGGACGCCGGACACGACCAGAAAAAGGATTACGACTGCTGCGCACTCAATAAGGCGTGTCTGTTTCATTGTTGTTGCCCTGATTCCTTAGACTTCCCAATTTCGTTACAGGACGGTCGAATAAGCCCGGCGACGCTGCCCGGTGGACAAGCGACTCCGGGGTATGCTATTTCGTGTCACGTTCATTTCGCGGGGCGCTCCTCCGGCGGACGCTCCTTGATCAGCTCGACGATTCTCTCTTTCAACCTGCGGCAGGCCTGCGTCGGGTCGGCGGTTTTCGTGACCGCCGAGCACGCGGCGACGCGCTGGGCCCCGGCCTCGATGACCTGCTCGACGTTATCCAGCGTGATCCCGCCGATGGCGACGTGGCTGATGCCGGTCTCCGCGAGTCGCGCCAGGCCCAGCCGCACGTACTCCAGCCCGGCCGGCTTGATGTCCGGCTTGGTCGGCGTCGCAAACGCCGGCCCAAGGCTCACGTAGCTCGGCAGCGACGGACAGGCCGCATCGAGCTCCCCGGCCGAATGCGTACTCTTGCCGATGACCAGCGGGCTCAATTGCAGCCGCCGCACCTGCTCCACGGGCAGGTCATTCTGCCCCATATGCACGCCGTCAGCCCCCGCCGCCGCCGCGATATCCGCCCGGTCGTTGATGATGCTCAGCGCCCCCATCTCCCGGCAGATCTCCACGAACTCCACCGCCACCGCGAAAAAGCGGTCGTCGGGAATGTCCTTCGCCCGCAACTGGATGCAGTCGGCCCCGCCCGCGGCGCACTGGCTCGCCAGGGCCAGGATCTCCGCCGGCAGGTTGCTCGTGAGGATCACATACAGCCGCACGCGATTGAACTTCTCCACGGGCTCGCTGAACAGCACAATATCCTTCTCCAGCGTGTACGCCTCGTACCGCAGCCTCTCCACAGCCTCCGCGACGCCCCTGTCCTCGGCCTGTGCCACCTCCGCCAGCACGCGCAGCGCCTCGGTAAGTCGCTTGGCCCCGGCCGTGAAGCAGTCCTTGAGCGTCCCCCGCTCAAGCTGTCCCTCGACCCTCGCCCCGACCCCGACATCGCCCAGTGTGTCCCGCCCCGCAATCAGCCTTCCCGCGTCCAGCCGCCCAACCGCCGCACAAAGCTCATGCCGGAGTCTCTTGGCCCGCTCGCTCAGCGCCCCCGAGTTCAGCACGAACCGGCAGTACTCCTCCACGACCCGCAGCGCCTCGCGGGCCCGATTGAAATTCGCATCAAGTATCCTGTACCCAGCTCTCTCCATACCCCGCCAATTATAAGCCCGCCCACACCCCACGGACAGCGAAAACCCGCAGGCGGCCTGACCCCCGTTTGCCCACGCAAGTCCAGCTCTTCAGGCCGATTTCAAGGCATCATGGGTATCCGTGTCATAGGTTTTCTATAGATTCCTATCTTTTTTCTATAAAAGCCTTGACCATTGCTATAGATTTGCCGTACTATATGTAGAGTCAGTCGGCTGTAGGTGAATGTCGGCTTCATGCCGTGCGTCTGGGAAACCAGGCCTAGCCTACAGAGGGCTGGCTTTTTTCATATCGAAAGGATTGCCTCGTTTGTACCAGTTCTTCGGGTACTTCGTGCTGTCATACAGGTCCACAAGCAAGCTTACTTTGGCCTCCACGAACTTGTAGTATCGCATCTCGCTCCTGACGAAGGCACGATAGACCGCCCAGTTCATATAGTCGATGACCTGCAGGCAGGGTTCTCCCACAGGCGTCTGTGTCAGGAGCTTGATCTGCGTCTTCACCTCTGTCTGCCACTTGGCCTCGAAATTGCCGATCCCGAGCTTCACGGCCGCCTCCAGCGGCTCTTGTCGATCACTCGTGCCTCGCCTGGAAATATAGATCCGATTAGCGGCGTGGCGATGCAGAACGTTCTCAAAAAGCTGTGTCACCAACCGGTCGTAGAATCTGGACTCGTTGCTGTGACACGTGTTCCGGAAAACACGCTCGATTTTCCTGGCCACGACGAACTGGGCCTTGAAATCCATGCCCGCGATACACTTGTACATCGCCTGACGCACTTCGGGCACATCATCCTTGGCATGGAAAGCGACGTTGGTCTTCTTGATGGAGGGCACAGATTCAAGGTACTTGTCCGCCGCGACTTCCTTGTGCAGCTTGGCCAGTTCTTGTCGGATATGCGCAGGGCAGCTCGTCTCGATGAAACCAAGGATCAGAACAGGGGAGCAGCCCCCTTGGCCGACGATAAGGTTGCCGAGCTTATCGAAGAACGTCGGGTCGCCCGATTCATCCACGAAGAAATGATTCTCAACGTCAAGAGGCTTCTTCATCTGCCTACCTGGCTCCCTGTTCATCGTGCGGCCAGGGCCAGGTGTCGGCTTTGATGGCTTCGTAGTTGGCGTCGAGGTCCGACTGCATCAGGATCAACGCCGCAATCCGCCGGGCCATTTCCGGCACGTACTCCACCTCCTCGATCCGGAACGCCTCGCGGGCCCGATTGAAATTCGCATCAAGTATCCTATACCCGGCTCTCTCCATACCCCCGCCATTATACCCCCGCCCCTCCCCGCCGACACCAGAAACCCCCAGCGCGTAGCCGACTACACCGGCGAAAATACTCGCAAATTCACCCATAAGAAGTCCCGATGACAAGAGTTTAAGGTAATGGTAACAGCACCTTTTCTTAGATGGCGTCGCCCGAATCGTGTCGTTTCATCGTTGTCAAGATCCTATCTACATCCTCTTTGTTTCGAACCTGCATCAGACCCGATGCATGGTGCCTTAGACAAGCATTGACCCTTTTCAAGTTCAAACGGCAGTGCATAATAATCCTGCGCTTGGCATATCGCTTCAGTGTGGGATCATTCTCTGATCCAAAACCAAGTCGCACGAAGATGAGTTCATACTTGGTGAACACCAGCATCGAGTAGACAAACGGCAAAAACAAAACAGATAACAAGGGTGGTAGGAGAAGGTCCCTCACAGTATCGGCGCTTCGAAGATTGTCATAGTTCAAGATGGCCTTGAACACGGCGAAACCCACAGCAAGTAGACCCACCACGGACAGTATTCCGGCTGTCAGCTTCGTGACGCTGGCATACTTCTTATCCGTTTGCGCGACAGCATCCATCATCGCGATCACAACGACAACCGGTACAACAGCCAGTTCATAAACGAGAGGAAAGGTGTACATGTTCACGAGGAATTCAATGAGAACGACAACCTTCACACTATCAGCGACGGTTCTCCTGAAGATATTCTCCTTGTTGTCAGAAGTGACTGAGCCGAAGAATATGCCTATGCCTGTGAAACAGAACCAGAAGACGGTATCCTTCAAAAATGTGCCTTTCCACACGTGAATGGCTCTGAGGCCCACAACGATGGCGATGACGTAGAGCGCCATGAGTCCAAATGACAGGAGTATCTTATTGATCTTTGAATAGTTAAAGTAAAAGTGACACGATGTCACAGTCTAAGCCCAGCATGCTTGAAGAACGAACGCAAGAGAGACTGGTGAGTTTTTGTCTGCTCCAGCGAATGTCGCACCGCCTGCGTGAGGTCAGTGAGATTCTCCGGGCAGAAGTTGGCCAAGTCCATGTACTTCGTCCGCGTCCAGACCTGTTCATCAGGATTGAGTTGCGGGGCGTAGGACGGCAGCCATTCGATTTGTACTCGACGAGGGAACCGACGCCGGAGTTGCTCCACGGCGGACAGATGAACGGGCCAACGATCCAGGACCAGGATGATCCCGTGGGGAAAATGTTCAAGAAGTTCCGCCACGAGGGTCTCAATGTCGGGAGTACGGATGTTGTGCTCTTGGAGCGCGAAGTACAGGTCCAGATGCCGACGCTGCGGCGGAACCGTGACCACCGACATTCCGGAGAGGCGGTCGTGACGCTCCCAACGGTACAGGAGCGGCGTATCCCCATGGGGACCCCAGGTCCGGCGGACCACCGGCTGGAGCATAAAGCCGGTTTCATCGAGAAAAACGATGTTTCGACCGCTATGCCGAGCTTTTTTTTATACGCGGCCAGTCTTGTTGACGCCAACGGGCAATGGCCTCTTCGTCGCGTTCGCGCCCGGCCTTCGGGTTTCTGGCAACTCCAGCCGATGCCACGCAGCACGTGCCAGACCCCGGAAGGGTCGTAGCGGACGCCGAAACGCCTCTCGATCACTTCGGCGATCCGCTTCAGCGTCCACAGGTCGGTCATATATCCGTGGGCGAGAGGACCTTTTAACAGCAACCGTTCCAGCTTCTGGCGTTGCCGGACCGTCAACTTGGGCCGGCGGCCGGGATGCGGCTTGGCCTTCAAGCCGTCCCGTCCCGCCTGCTGAGAAATCTTCTTCCACCGGGATACAGCCGCCGGCGAGACGCCGAGTCTCCGGGCCACTTCGCTGGGACCGTGACCGGCTTCGAGCAACGCGAAGGCCTGAAGCCGGTGACATTCGAGCCTCTTCGGGTTTTCCTGGGGTTCTCATGCATGAAGATATCGATCCGTCACGGCGATTTACTTTAACTATTCAAAGATCAATAGGGTGGAGGAATGCCCTGGTGAGCTTGAGGACTGATTGGCGGACGGTTGCCTTCGACAAGACAAACACGAGAGCTACAGCGGCCCAAATTGCGGTAGCGACTTCTCGATTATTGAACAAGCTCAGCACCTTTATCGCTTTCTCCCACCTTCCGTATTACAGACCTGCACCATATCTGCCGACAGCATGTTCAATCTGCAGCTCAAATAAGTAAGGCGTCCCCGAAACCTTACATGAAACCCTACATTCATTATTCACATTCAGTATGTAGAATTGAATTCACAAGGCCTGCCACCTGTGAGAGCTTGGGGAACTCTCTGGACATTGCAGCGGCAGTGAACATATACACGCTGGCGCTCATCATGCAGACTACGTCGGCGGCTTTTTTGCAGTCTTCGAATGCCTCACCATCTACAACCGTCATCGCCCACTGGTCGGTCGAGGGGCCGCCATGTACAAAAACGCACAGTTCAGCATACTTCCGAATGACATCAACAAGGAAGCGGCTCTCTACAGAGACAATCGCTGGTGCCTTTCCGGCAATGTAGCGCACGATAGTACGGTAATGGAACTGATCTGATTTCGCGGGGATCTCCTTCCGACTCATTCCCTTTGCTTTCGGAAACAGTATACCAACAACCTCCTCGTACTTGCTGGTGACCTCTGCTCCAACAATACTCTCAGCCGCTTTTAAGGAGCGTGTCAAGTTCGCGACTTCTGCGGCACCACAATAGTCGTAGAAGTCTTCTCCAACCGCGTCGGTCTTCTCCTGACAAAACCGAAACCATATGTACATAAACCTCAGGTAATGTTCGCAGAAGCTGCGGTAGACAACTTGGAAGGCATATGGATTCCCTGCCTCGGCCAAATCAAACAGCGAGAGCTTAAGCGATGCGATCCTGACAATCATGGATAACATTGCGGAATATGTCTTTGGATATTTGGTGCTTTTGACAGAAGCTGTCATCGCCTCCAAGCTATTCTGCACCACAGAGAAAACCGCTTCATCGGCACTACGGTAATCCATTGGCTTCTCACAAGGATGTCCGGCGCCTCTTCCGATTTGCGCAGCCACCGAGTTTAACGCGCCATCTCAGGCCTCAAACGATTCGTCACAACCGCATCACAGATGCTCGTCTCGTAGATAACGGTATTATGGCGGAAGTTGGGTGGAAGATCAAGAAAAAGTGAGAGAGCCACGCGAGTTTGCGGGCCGGCAGGATATCTACGGCAAAGCTGTGCTCAATTCCGGATTGCAGAATGGCGGCAAGTGTCAAGTGTAAAGCCGGACGCTCGACGCGCACACACATTCCACACATCCCACCGTTCTCCTGTGCATGTGGCGATTGTCACCCGGCGAACATGGGTGGGAATCTGGAAGAAGGTCCGGAGACCAGAGACTGTAGGCCAGAGGAATCGTGGCAAGTACCCAGTTTTCAGTGGTTTATGGCCCTCCCTTTCTTTGCGTGCTTCGTGGTTGAAGATCGGTTGTCAGGTTTCCTCCTTGGTACCTGTGGCCTGCCGGGCCAAGACTGATTTTGGCTGCGGCTGGTCTGGGGGCGGGGTGGGGGGCTGTGGCGGCGAGATCGGTCGGGGGAAGTTCACGCGGGCGGATTCGCCGAAGTGGGCGGCGGCCGCGTCGTCGCGGGCCTTGGCGGCTTCGATTTTGTCGGCGAAGACCTGCTGGTACAGGATGCCGTCCTTGTTCTGAACCAGGGCGCGCCAGCGCTTGCCGTAGGGATAGACGCCGACGAAGCCGGAGGCCGTGGTGCCGAGTTGCCTGTAACGCTGGTTCTCCTCGGCCCTGCAGATTTGCAGATTGCACCGGCGGTTGTCGAGGCCGTTGCCGTTGATGTGGTGGACGACCATGCCGGGCGGGGGCTGCATGATGTCGCGATGCATGGGGATGATGCGATACCCTTCTTTGCGTCCGGCGTAGAAGGCGCCGTTGCGGCCGTCCAGGACGAACCACTTGTACTGGCTCAGCCGCTCGTAATCGGCCTTGTCGACAATGGCGAACTTGCGCTTGGTCAGGGGGATGTAGGCGATGTCGGGGCTGGAGGGCTTCGGCGGGGTCACCCGGCCCCGGGTTTCCTTCTTCCATCGGAAGTTGCGGCAGGGACCTTCGCACGGGATCTCCCGCATCGCGCCCAGGGAATCGGGGTGGTTGGCGCAGGTGGGGCGGACGGCCCAGCTCAGGCCAATGCTCCGCATCCACTGGTTGCGGTCCCATACGGCGTAGACACAGTCGTAGCAGGTGACTGTTGCAGCATTTGGGTCCGCGGGGGTCTTGTGGCGGGCACAGACCCCGGGGCAGGCGCGGACCGTATTCTGCGTCCGCCTCGGGGTTCCCATTTTGAACGTCCGCTGGCTCTTCATCTTCTCGCCCTTTCATGACTTGGTTGTCAAATCACGGTCTCTCCAGTATGTTTACTACATTATAAACTATGTATGTGAGTTTATCCATACAATTCTGCGGCGGACGCGCGTTTCGCGCGTAAGTCCTTGTCCCGCAAGGGGCTGGGAATTATTAGATATTGTGATGCGACGATAAGCCGGACCGGCTTGTCATGCTGAACGGAGTGAAGCGGCCGGGTAATGAACGTGCCCCGTGCTTGTTCTCATGCTCGGGCCAGATCCTTCGCTGCGCTCAGGATGACAGAGTCCGTGCAAATGGCTGGTATTGGCTCGGCGGAGAGCGTCGTGCGGGGACGCACGACCTACGGAAGAGTAAGACCTCAGCGTAGGGCGAGCGTCCCCGCTCGCCTATCAAGGTAACAGGAGCACACGAGGATCGGCCACGCGGGCAAGTCGAAAAGAACAGGGCCGACGGGTTTGGAGCCGTCGGCCCTTTGGATTGGTCAATTGCCGCGGGGTGCGGGGTTAGATCTGCGAGTAAGGGGCGGGTTTGAGGATCAGGTTGGTGATGCCCTTCTGGCGGAGGATGGCCTTGTCCATGTACTCGGGCATCGCGCGGAGCTTCTGCCAGTCGGGATCGGCGCCGAACTTCTTCCAGTTAGCCTGCTGCTCCTCGGCGTCCTTGAAGACAAGCATGTAGGTGAGGTTGGGCATCTTGGCGCCGGCGAGGGTCTGGCCGAAGAAGACGGGGTGCAGGCCGACCTTGCGGAAGATGTCCAGCTCGCCCGTGTTGAACATTTCGATCTTCTTGAGGCCGGTTTTCTCGCTGGGGCTCTCATAGGTGCGAAGCTGGAAGATGCGGCCGTCGTCGCGGATCGGCGCCTCCAGGTGCGGCATGCCCTTGAAGGCGACCATGACCTGGGTTTCCAAAACCTTGTACGCGGGCTTGTCCGCCGGGGCGTCCACGAACTCGGCCCCCGCCTGCTGGAACTCCTGGTCCTCAAACAGTCTCTGCGTGAGCGTGGCGAAGGAGATGAGTGACTTGTGCGGAATCAGGACATAGATCGGGCTGAGGTCCTTCTCGGGATAGAATACGCCGACGGACTCAATGCCGAGCCGGTTGAGGGCAGGGATCAGCGCGCCGGCGGCAAACTTGTCGAAGCCCGCCTTCTGCTCCGGCGTCTCGATCTCGTACCGCCGCAGCTCGTAACAGTCACGTGCCGTCGAGCGAACCAGCCGGGCGCGATACGCCGCCTCCGATTCATTGGGAAGACGTCCGGAGGCCTGCACGCCTGCCTCGTTTTTCGCTGCCGCCTCCTGCGCGGCTTTGGTCCGAACCAGCCGGGCGCGATACTGCGCCTCCGATTCGCCCGGAAGACGCGCCGGCGGGTCCTGAGCCATTGCCGCACTGCCGGCCAGCGAAGCCAATCCCGCCGCACATGATGTCGCTAAGAATTCTCGTCGTTGCATGTTCGATCTCCTGAGAAAGGTCTCCCTATATCGCCCCCCCTGCCTCGGGGGTACCTGGTTCTCCGCCGGGAACGGCCCGGCCACGTCCCCCCTATATAGCCGAGCCCGCCCTCACGCCGCAAGCGGCAAATCCCGCCCACGGAGGTGGCCCGGGCCCGACACATTGGGTTTGTTTCGTACCGCGGTCCATCGGCCGTCGGCTTTGGTCCGTATATACGCTCATCCTTATTGACATAGATACAGAGCCTCAGTTCCCGGCGGACATACGGGAAATTCGGTTTGTTTGGCAGAATCGCTTAGCCCCTCGCGTGCAGGTCGGAGAGATCCTTGCGCTGCAGCGATTCTGCCATCCCTTCGGCGGGTGGCGGCAAGGGCGAAGGCCTCGTTCGTAGTGACGCCGTAAGGCGTTACTTCTGTATGCCCTTACGGGCACACTACGAACACGCCTGCACTTGCCACGGCTACCCGGATTATGGAGTCTTCAGATGTGGCGAAGCTACTTCACCTCCAGGTTGAAACTCTCGGAGTGGCTGTTGAACTCGGGGGCGTACATGCACTGGATGCTCGCGATGCCCGTCTGGTAGTTGCCCCTGTGCTGAATCCGCGTCGAGTACTCGAAGACATAGACGCCTTTGGGCAGGTAGTCCATGAAGAAGTGCGTGGCGGTGTCGCGCGTGGATTCGTAGTAGGCCAGGCCGTCCTGGTAGCGGTACCGGCTCAGGACGTTCACCGGCTCGGTGCCGCTGCCGCGTTGATCTTTCATGTGGATGTACTCCATGTCACGATCCACCCGCAGCTCGATGCGGACGACCAGCTCGTCGCCGACATGTAGCACCGCCGCCCCCGGCGGTGATCCTTCGGGTTCCCCAGCCGAGGGCGGCTGGGCTACAGGCAACAGGACCTGGCCCGACGCGGTCGTCTTCTTGACGTAGATGGTCTTGTGAAGCTGTAACGGCGTGCCCTCGTAGGGCGTGACCTTGCTCATGTCTTCGAGGTACTGCCAGTGCACGCCGCCCCAACTGACGCCCTGGTCGACCTTTTTGACCGTGATGTGGCCCATCTCGGGCTCGATCTCGCCGCGCACGAATCGCTCCTCATAGAACCCTGTGCCCGCCTCGATTTGTTCGGGCTCGATCCATTCGCCGCCCAGCGCCACCTCGACGACGGCGTCGGACGCCAGCATGTCTGCGCCGCGCAGGAGCAGGGCATAGACCGCGTCGGCGGTGGCCTTGGTCGTCTTCCAGTCGCGAGTCTGCTTTTGCTTGAGCAGCCAGACGCGGCAATCCTCGACGGCCCGGGCGTCGCCCATGACTTCATCGAACGCTTCGATCATCATCGCCTGCGTCTCAATGGGCGCGTGATACCACCACCAGCTTCGCTCCGTGTCGCGCCAGTACATGCCGAGCTCCTCGCTCGTGACGCTGAACTCCTTGATCGACTTCATGATCGCCGCGGGCGTGTCTTTGTCGCCGAAGCGTTTGAGGCCGATGGCGAGGTGGGCCTGGGACTGCCGCCAGAGGGACAGCCAGTATTGGCGGGCCTGGCCGAGCCAGTAGTCGCGCGCCTCCTGGTACTCGGCGGCGATGGGCTGATCGGCCAGGAAGAAGCTGCGGCCGTACAGGTAGTAAGCCACGGTCGGATTCAGGTGGTTCTGTTCCTTATCGCCGTGTGCGAGGATCCAGCGGTACTGCTCGTCCATCCACCTGTCCAAGGCACTGAGGGCATTGACGGCGCAACTGACGTCGAGCTGCGCGACGCCGAGGTGGCGCACGCGGCCAGAACCCGTGGTATTGCCGTCGAGTTGCTGACCACTAAGGTGGCGCAGGCGGCCGAAGCCCGTGACAATGTAGAGCGTGATGTACTCGTTGCCGCGACAGCCGGGGAACCACGGCCACAGGCCGTCCGCGTACTGCCTCTGCTTGAGCTCGAACAGGGCGCGGGCCGTCTCGTCGCTGAGCCGGTTCTGATCGAAGAGGATGCCGACGTTCCTGCGGGCCTGCGATTCGGCCATGGCCTCCACAACCCACGGAGTCTCCTCCAGGGCGATGCCCTTGAGGTCCTCGTTCTTCTCCAGCGGGCTGTCGAGGGCCGGCGTGGCCTTCCACTGGTCGAAGATCCGCCGGATCTTCGGGTCGGAGTTGGCGATGTCCGCCGCCAGCGAGTTGGCGTACAGGCGGTTGAAGATCTGATCACTGGACTCGTAGGGGTGTTCCATCAGATAGGGCAGCGCCATCACCGCGTACCACGCGGGCTGGGACACCATCTGCACGGTGAGACTCTGGTGGACGAGGGTATCCGACTGGCCGGAGTTGAGCAGCTTGGTGAACTCGAATTCCTTCGTCTGCGGCCCGCGAATGGGCAGGGGCAGGGACTCGATGACCAGAATCCTGCGGCTGAGCACGGGCAGATAGCCTTGTTCGCCGTCGCTGAGTCGGGTCGTCGCGCCGACGGCCTTGTAGATGAGCATCTCGCAGCCGTCGGGCACAGTCAGCCGCCACGAGCACGTGCGCGACTCCCCGCTGGGCACGTCGAAATCCTGCTCGGGCGCCGTGTTGCCCAGGGCCTCGTCGCGGACTTCCAGCGTGCGGGCGTCCGAGAGCGTCAGCATGACCTTGCCCGTCTGCCGGGCGGCCGAGCTGTTCGTGACTTTGACGGTGAACTCGATGACGTCGCCTTCGCGCATGAATCGCGGCGGGTTCGGCTCGACCATCAGGTCCTTGGCCGTCACGGTCGTGTCCGTCAGGTAGCCGCTGCGCATCTGTTTGTCGTGAGCAAAGCCGAGAAACTTCCATTGCGTCAGCGCCTCGGGCATCGTGAACTCCATGCGCACCACGCCGTCGGCACTGGAGACAAGATGCGGGAAGAAGAACGCGGTTTCATCGAGATTCGTTCTCGCGGAGACCTGGCTCAGGTCCGGCCCGGATTCAGCCCCGGTCTGGTTATTGTCCGATGTGCCCTCCGTGGGAGGCGCGCCGCCCGGTGCCGGTTCCGAGTAACCGAGGTCGTCGCCTCCGGATTTGGCCGGCCCGCCGGGACCGCCGCGGTAGGCAATGCCCCCGCTGGAGTACACCTGGAGCATGATCTCGCTCAGGTAGTAGCGATAGGAGAGTGCCACGGGTTTGTACTGTATGTACCAGATGACGCGAGTGCTGCCGAATGTCAGCGTGCTGTTCTCGAACCGGCTGCTCAAGCGACTGCCCTCGCTGCGGAAGCCGCTGAAGCTGTGAAGCCAGTCGTGCTTGAGGTACTGGTCCAGCGACGCGTCGTACATGGCGGCCACCATCTCGGCGACGGCCTTCCTCGCGTCCGGGCCGGTGATGACCGCGGTCCACGTCTCCTTCTGTCCCGGCTCCAGCAACGAGCGGAAGCGCTCCCACGCAAGGGTCAGTTCCTTGTTCGTCCAGGGTACGCTGATGATCTGCTGATTCAGATACGCGCGGTTCTCCCGCACATACGTGACGCGCAGGGTAAATCCGCCGCGCATGTCCTCCGTGACCTCCTGCGCGATCAGTTCCTGGGTCCGGCTCGGGTCGGTCCACCAGGCGCGCAGGACCTGTCCGCGGCATTCCAGCTCCACGTAGGCCCGGCCGGTGTCATAACCCGTGCCCCACAGGGCCGTGAAGGATTCGCCCGGCTGGACGGACCAACTCGGGGCGGCGAAGTGGTTGGCGATGCGCACGCCGAAATGCGTCGCCTGCGGGTCCACTACGTGAATGGTGCACTGGGCGTTGACCGGCTTTGCGAAACGGTCCCGGGTTTGCACCGTGGCGCGATAGATACCCGCCTCCAGCGGAACAGCAATGGTGACTTGGCCCTGGGCGTCGGTCTTGAAAGGTTGCTCACTGATCAACTCGGCCGGTTCCCAGGTATCAGGATTGGACAGATCGGATTCGGTCGGGGACGCATAATAGGCGTAGTACAGCGGGGCGGCGCTACGTACGACCTTATCCGGCTGCTTCAGAGCATGCACGCGGAGGGTGCCTTCCGCCGCTTCACCCTGGCCGTTGAGGGTCTGCGTCCTGACGGTCAACTCCACCGGCTTATCCAGCGTCTGCCATGCGTTGGCCGAGACCGTGGCCTGCAGGGCAGTATGGCCCACACGCACCGTGTGGTCGGCCGAGCGGGTCTCGCCGGTGGTGTCCGTCACGTCGGCATGGACCTGAAACTCGAAGACCGGCTCATCCTCCTCCGGCACGGTCAGATCGGGACTGGCGACAAACGGGACCTGGAACGACCCGTCGGACGCCGTCACCGATTCACCGAGGGCGATAACCTGGGCCTGCGATGAAGAAGGCGTCCAGCGGACCCACCATCGCCAGGGGGCGAAGCGCACCTGGCGCACGACGTGCCAGGCGACCTTGGCTCCCCCGATGGAGGCGCCGGTGTAGGCCGTCGCCGTGCCCGGCACGACGACCTCGGTATCGAGCCTAGGCGCGTCGGCGGGCGGGTCGAACCGGACCTGGAACTTGGGTCGCTTGTACTCCTCGATGTTGAAAGACGTGTAGCCCGAGGGACCGCTGCTGACGCGCAGGGCCATTCGCCCCATCAGGCGATCCCGCGGGGCGATGAAACTGCCACTGAACGCGCCGTAGTCGTTGGACAGGTGCTGTTGGCGGGTGATCTCCTGCCCGTTGGCATCGAGGAACAACACGAGCAGGTGCCTGCCGGCCAGCGTCTGGTAGTTGTCGCCCACGGTATCCATGTGGATGCAGATGCCCTTGTAATGGATGGTCTGGCCGGGGCGATAGAGCGAGCGGTCCGTGAAGAAGATGGTCTGCTGCGTCGGGCTCGGCGAGCCGTACCCGTCATGAGTGGTGTAGGTGTCCTGACTGGCCAGTCTCTGGTTGCCCGATTCGACCACGATCAGGAACTGCTCCTGCTTGTTGTCCCGAGCGGTGAAGCGGAACAGGCCGTTCTCGTCGGATTTCGCCTGGTCCGCCGGCCGGTATTGCCACTGCCACGTGGAATTGTAGTCTCCCCAGATCCATCGCGTCGCCGTCGCATTGGCGATGGGCTGCCCGGTGCGTGCGTCGAGCACGAATCCCTCGACCACGCCGTCCCGGCTGATACTCCGCATGACCAGCGCCAGATCGCTGACCCAGACCACCGCGATGCTGATCTTATTGTCGGTCAGCTTGAACGAAGGGTCGTGGCTGGCCAGGATGTAGTAGCAGCCGGGGGCCAGGCCCTTGGGCGCAGGCAGCTTCTCGGTCCGCGATTGGTAATCCTTCGTGGGCGGTAGTTCCGCGTTCCATTCGAGTGCAGGGGCGGCTGCGAGCAAGGCGTCGAGCTGTTGATCGCTCACATAGGTCGAATTCCGCTCGATGAGCTGCTGGTATCCGACCGGCACCGCTCTGAAAAAGACTTGCGTGACGTTGCGGTAGGTGACAGCGATGTCCGGCAGGGGATCGTTCCACACCCGCTCCGTCACAATCGAGGCGGACCGGCCCTCGATCTGCAGGATCAGGTTGTAGCACCTGATGCCTCCGATACTCGCGGGCCAGGTGTCCCATCCCTCCGCAGCCAGCTCGCGCGCGTGAACGTAATTCCTCTGCGCGTACTCGACGCCGGCCCAGGCGTAGAACGCGCGGGCGCTGAGCTCGTGACTCTTCCACTGGTCCGTGAAATCCTCCAGGGCGCCCATGTACAGGTCGGCCTTGTCGGGTCCGAGAGCCTGGTTGTAGCCAAACTCCAGGCGATAAAGATCGGCGTCGATGAACGCGGTCTTGTCCTTGTCGTTCTGGTGGAAGTCCAGGAGGGATTGATAGAGCCGGACAGCCTTGAGCCTGGCCGATTGCATGTCCGAGGTCTGCGGCTGCCATGCGAGGAACCCGTCCACGGGAGCGAAGATGGGGCTGTCGGCCATGATGTGGAAGCTGTCCTGCGGCGAGGCGCCCGCCTGCTCGCCGGAGTTGTAGAACGAAAGGGCATCGTGCGCCAGGAAATCGTAAAGCGTGGGCCGGTACGTATCCGGGACGCTCCCCTTTTCCAGCAGGTCGTCCCAGTCGCCGATGGGCGTGGTCTTGAGCAATGTGGCACAGCCGCCCTCGGCTGTGGAATTCGAGGAATCACCCCCGGGGGCGGGGGTGCTACACAGGGCCAGCGTGAAGTGCTTGTCGATCTCCGCCAGGATGCGGGACAGGTCCCAGGTCGTGAAGTCCTCGCCCGGCGGCTCGGCCGTCGCCGTCCGCTGCACGAATCGCCAGCGATTCTGCTGGAAGTACAGCCAATACCAGTGAGCGAGCACCGCCTCCATCACCGGCTTCATAGGCTCCGGGGCCTTGGCGATCTCCGCTTGCAGCCGGACGATCCCTTCCTCCGCCTTGTTCCCCTGGATGCGGGTTTCCTGCACGATCTTGATGCAGATGGCCTTGGTGGCCTCGGCGTACGCCTGGTCCGCCACGGCCCCGGGAACGATCTGCTCCAGCAGTTCGACGGCCGTCTTGGGCAGGCCCTGGTTGATCGCACGGGTCACCTGGTTCCACAGGTCGTCCCGCGGCCCGGCCGCACACACGCCGACCATGATTGTGATGATGACACCGATCAGGATTCCTGTCCGTTTCATGTTGAAACCTCCCCTAAAACGGTTTCCTCGCCAATTCCATTATCGACCTATTCTATAAGAATGATAACGCCAAATCAATGTCCCGCCTCACACTCAACCCCCTCCCACCGCAGCCGCGGATAGTCCCGCCCCTCGCAGATCATCCAAACACTCTCAAAGTCCCAGCTGGCTCCAATGAAGGTCCCCGATGCCTGCATATTGGTAGTGGCCAGCCCCGTACCGCCGTCGCTCCGGGCGACGCCACTGGCTTCTACATTCCAGAAGCTCGATTCAACCACGGCATGGTTGCTTCGTCCCACTAATCCGCCGAACCGTGTACCGTTCACTTGGCCTGACGAATAGCTCGTCGTGATTCTTGCGAAGTAATTGTCGCCTACAAGCCCACCGACCACATCTCGCCCATCGACTGACGAACTTGCGTAGCAGTCGGCAATCGTATCCAGATTGACACCAGCTAATCCCCCCATAAGATCGCCAAAAGACACCAATCCAGCCGCACAGCTTGCGGTCACCTGACCATAGTTAGCCCCGACGAGCGCGCCGACCTGCGATAGGCCGCTGACATGGGCATCCGCCCTGCAATTGATGATTTCTCCGCCGTTGTGCCCCACCAGCCCTCCGACACGAACCATGGCCTCTCCACAGACATAGATGCCTTGGACGCATAGGTCCTGGATTCTCCCGTGACGATCGACCGCGCCAAAGACACCACAACCCTTGCCTATTCCTTGTACGTGAAGATTGGAGATCGTATGCCCTCCCCCGTCAAATAAGCCCGAGAACATCGGCGGGGTGGTTGGTGCTCCTCTATCATAGTTTATGCGTGGATCTGTCGGATCTGGTGCGACCAAGGCCGTCTCGCACGCTTGGCCGCGCATGTCGAGGTTACCGATAAGCACGAAATGTCTGTCATATAGCGACGCAGAACGCCCAAGGCATCGCATTTGTCCGGGGGTTTCGATTTCGTACGGATGAGCTTCGGTTCCGTCCCCCGGATTAGTTGACCAATCGTAGGGGCCATGACTGATTGTCACATCTACGATCCCACCTACCGGAGCATATATGATCGGTCGTGTGAACGCCACCTGGTCCTCCGCGAGGGTTTCGTGGTAGTCATATTCCACGCTGCCTAGGGAAAGGCCACAGGACTGCAATATGGATTGAGCCTGATCCAATGAAAGACCGACTGCGGGTGGCACGATGACGTGCTGCGTCACGTTCGTCTGCCAAGTCAAGACAGGACGGGCCGCCTCTTGCATGAACCAGTGATTCATCAAACCATCCTGGTCCTCATGGACGAAGTCCCAGTCCCTGTAGCTGGCCTTCTCGCTCATCTGAGAGTCGGTAAGCATCGTTCCGACGTCGGCGGCGCTTGGATGGCGTTCCAGTCCTCGAAGGTAGTAACAGGATCGCACCCGAGCGGCAGCGGTTCGCGCGATACCGATCAAACCTCCGCACCAGCGGGTTGCGTGTTGATCTTCCGGACTGGATAACGGACCGGCAACATAGTCGGCGAGCAAGCCGGCGGCAAAACATTCCGCGACGGTTCCACTCAGCAGGTCTCCCACGAGTCCGCCGAGACGCCCTTGCCCCGTAATGGACACGTCTGTGTAGCAGCGCATGATCATACCGCCGATGTTGTTGCCCACGAGTCCCCCGAGGCAATCCGACTGGGGTCCACGGAGTGAGCCTGTGGCATAACATTCGATGATCCGACCTCCGTTGAGTCCGACCAGACTGCCCGCCGCTCCTGTCGCCACGGAGATTGTCACGCCTTCCAGTCCCACCCTTCTGACTTGTCCCGCCCACCCGACACTTCCGAAAAGCCCCATGTACGATGCGGTGGAGCCATTGATAGTGAGGTTGCGTATGACATGGCAGTTGCCGTCAAGAACCCCTTGAAAAGCCCCATTCTGAAGCATAGCAGTCTGAGTATCTAATACGGGCACGATCGGGGACGAAGAGAACAAATATGCTCCCAAATCGATATCTGCAACGAGCACAAAGTGCTTGTCGAGCAGGTTGGGGTCGGAGCCGATGGCGATGAGCTGGTCGGCGGTGGCGATTTGGTATGGGTCGTTCGGGTCGCCGGTGCCGCCGGCGAATTCGACGGCGGAGGTCACCGTGCACAGGGTCAGGAGCAGAATGAGGGCAGGGAGTGTGACTGTGGAGCATTCGCCCGGATGGTTTTTCCGCCGTAATGCCATGTCCGTCCTCGCAGATTCCGACCGAGACGATAATAGCCGACGCAGGCACCTGTGTGCCTTCAACGCGTCTACCTAACTCTCTCGCGAAGGCGGCCGGTTATGACATGGCTTATGCAAGTATGATAACGAATCGTGTAAGTATAATGGTCTTCTCGTGGCCGACCTTCGCCGTAAATTACTATACCACAACCGCGCCACCTTGTTCAAGGAAATCCGCGCGAAATTGTCCCGGTCTATTCACCCTCGCTCCTCACGAGACGTCCTGTCGCTCAAGGGCCGACATAGTACTTCAAGACGGCGATATCCGCACGGCAGTTGATCTGCCGGCCGAAACCGGAGCCTGTCAGGCCGTTGCCGTCGTTCAGGGATGTTGTGACGAGGACACCCATAGCGGAGCAATCGGTGAGAGTTCCATTGCTATAGCCGGCCAGGACGCCGTGGTATTTCCTCCGTCCACTTGCCGCTATCTCGGCGTCCACTCCGTGGAGGTTGCTGACCCGGCCCGCCCATCCTATCATGCCGAACAAACCCATGTAATCGCGTCCGCCGGCGCGGATCGTCAGGTTGCGGATCGCATGGCCCCGGCCGTCGAATGTGCCGGTGAAGGCCGGGCCCTGAAAGTCGCTCTTCATGTCGTCCATATCCGGTGCGATCAGGGCCTGCGAGTAGGTTCTGCCCGCCATCTCGAGATCGGTCGTCAGAACGAAGCACTTGTCCCAAAGCTCTGGGTGGTCGGCCAGAGACTCGAGTTGCCCGGCGGTCTGCACCTGGTACGGATTGGCGGCGGTTCCGTCGCCGGGGTTCGTGGTCCAATCGTATGTTCCGCCGGAGCTCAGGACCAGGCCGATGGTCCGGCCCGTGGGAGCGATGGAGTGGGGCTCGGCACGGATGACGCAGCCGGCAGGAAGGGCCTGACAGAAATCGTAGGTCGTGTCCCCCGGAACAAACCCGGCTGCCGCCAGTACCGCACGGGCCTGATCGGCAGACAGCCCCGCCACATCCGGAACCGGACGCAAGCCGGTGATCTCCGTCTGCCAGGCGAGCACTGGAAAGGCGTCGGCCGGCATCCACCAGAGATCCTTGCGGTCCAGGCCGGTCTGCCAGAAGGTCCAGCCGATGTAGCTGCTCTGACGCATCATCTGCCCGGTCGTCAGGGGCGTGCCGATCCAATTGTTCGACCTGCCGTCGGCGGGGGCAGGGAAGTAGCAGTTCTCGAGTCCCGCGAGGCCGGAGCCTCCACCGACGAGGCTACCCACGGTCGACTCGTGGGAATGTCCCGTCACGGTTGCCGTGGAGTAGCACGGAACCATTCGGCCCACGTTGTATCCCGCTAACCCGCCAACGCGGGTGGTTCCTTCGACATTGCCGGTTGAATAGCTGCCGGAGATGCGGTTCCTGTTCCAACCCACCAATCCGCCGACTTCGGACGCTCCCGTTACATCAGCGGTTGAATAGCAGGCGGATATGGCGCAGCGGTTCTCACCCACCAGCCCTCCAACCGTCGTATTGCCTGTGACACTGCCCGTGCCGCGACAGGCGGCCACGATGCGATAATTGACTCCCACCACGCCGCCGACACACTGACTGCCGATGACACGGGCCACGCTGTAGGAGTCAGCCACGGTTCCCTCATTGTAGCCTACGAGCCCGCCAACGGCATATTCCATGCCGACGACGCTTCCAGCGCTGTAGCAGTTGTGCACCGTGCCGTTGTTCCGTGCGGTCAGCGCGCCGGCGCTGCCCACGCTCACCACATCCACGTTCACCAGGCCGAGGTTCTTAACCCGGCCATCCACGATAGCGCCGAACAAGCCCTGGTTGTCTATGCCTGTCATGCTCAGGTTTCGTATCGCGTGGTTGTTCCCGTCGAATGTGCCGTAGAAGGCCGCAATGACTGGGGCGGACAGCGTCACTCCAGACAGATCGATGTCGGCGATCAGCACGAAATGCTTTCGCGGCAGGTTCGGGTCCAAACCGACGGCGATGAGCTGGTCGGCCGTGGCGATCTGGTAGGGGTCGTTCGGCTCGCCGGTACCGCCGCCGAATTCGACAGCCGAGGCCGGGCTCCATAGAGCCAGGAGCAGAAAGAGAACAAGTCGTGTGATCGCAAGATCCTCGCCTGGATGGTCTTTTCGCCGTAATGCCACGTCTATCCCCTCGAACTCCGAATGAGACAACAACAACCGACGAAGGCCCGTCCGTGCCCTCAACGCGCCGACCCAACCCTCTCACGAAGGCGGCCGATGATGACATGGTGTATGCGCGTATGATAGCGAATCGTATGAATTATGATGGTACTTCCGTGGCCCACCTTCGCAGAGGTCACTATACCATGACGGTTTCGCCCTGCAAAGGAAAATCCGCCGTAAATGGTCTCAGTCTATTGGCCGCACTCGATCTCTTCCCACCAGAGTCGGGGATGGTCTCCGGCGCACTGCACCCAGGTGCCGACGAAATCCCAGCCGGCGTCGCGGAGCTTCTGGCCGGTCTGGAGGGACTCCGTGTCCAGGCCGGTTACGCCTGCTTTTGCGGGCATGGGGAGGCTCTGCATATTGCGGCTGTCCGGAAAGACGGTGTTATCCCAGAAGCAGTTCGATGCCTGCACCGACGGCATAACGGAGCGGCCGAATGCGTAGGAGTAGGGCACACCAAGAATCTCGGTTGCACAATAGCAGTCGCGCAGCCGGGTCTGGCCGTATGCCTCGCCTATGAATCCGGCCAGGTTGCGACCGGAGACGGACCCCTCGAAGTAGCAGGACTCGATAGCGTCGTCCCGGCTGGACCCGATGAATCCGCCCAAGCTGGTGCCTTTCACTTTGCCCCGTGCAAAACAGCCTGTGATCGTTCCTCCCACGCTCTCGGCCACGAAGGCGCCGGCCCAGTCGATCGTGTCCACGTTCGTGACCGCGCCACAGCGATAGAGCCGGCCGCCCTCGTTGAAGCCCACCAGGCCCCCGACGTTCGAGGAGCCCGAAACCGCCGATGTCGACATGCACCCGGTGACCGCGCCCCGGTTGACTCCCACCAGGCCGCCCAGATTCACCGAGGATCTCATTGGCTTCATGCTCGACGTAGTGTCCCTGCCGCCGCGGACCTGTCCCGAGGACGAGCACAGCAGGAGTTCGCCCTCGTTGAGGGCCACCAGGCCGCCGGCATTCTGGAAATGTCCATCTGATTGCACTGCCCCACCTAAGTAGGTAGCCAAAAGTTTTCACAGGAACGATTCTCTTCGCGTGTATGATGGGGTACATGCGAAGAACGAAGAGCGCCTCAGAACGTGGTTTCGATCGATATGATAAACATCGTCTTACGCGGGCCTTACAGGGGGTCGCTGACATTCGCACCTACCGGCGTATCGGAGCGATCCTGTTGGTGGCCCAGGGTCGGACGGTTCCGGAAGCAGCGCAGATCACCGGGACCCGGCCGTGGAGCGTCTATCGCTGGGTGCGGGCCTATCTGCACACCCATTGTCCAGACCGCCTGCAGGACGCACCGCGTTCCGGACGGCCTCCGGTCGCCACGCCGATCACGGACGCCCGTCTGGTACGCGAGTTCCGCCGGGACCCGATGCGTTTGGGCTATCGCGCCACGGGTTGGACGGTGTCCTTGCTGGCAGATCACCTCCAGCAAAGGTACGGGTGTGCAATCTCGCCTCGTACCCTGCGGCGGCGGATGCGGGACTTGGATCTGCGGTGGAAACGTCCCCGGTATGTCTATGCGACCAAGGACCCGAACCGAGCCCAGAAAAAGGGGGCCTGGTTCGCCGCCTGAAACGGATGCCGGCGCTGGCGGTGCTGTTGTTTTCGGATGCGACCATCCTCCGCTGGTTTCCGCCCTTGCGCTATGTGTGGGCGTTTCGCGGCGAACAGGCGCAGGTCAAGATCACGGGCCAAAACGACAAACGGGTTCTGTTCGGCACGATCAATCCACGAACCGGACACCGGGTGGTCCTGCGTCGGCCCCGCCAGCGGCAAGAGGACTTTCAAGCCTTCCTGCGGGAGTTGCGGCGACGGTATCCCGGACGCCCGATTTGGCTGTTGCTGGACAAGGCCTCTTTTCATCAGGCGATCAAAAGCCAACGACTGGCCACCCACTTGGAGGTGACCCTCTTGTGGTTGCCGAAGCAGTGCCCGGAACTGAACTCTCAGGATCATCTCTGGAAGGAGTTGAAACGGTTGATTGCGGCCAATCGCCAGTTCCAAACGATTGATGATGAGGCGGCCTACGCGGAACAGTGGCTCTTGGGACTAACTGCGACCCAGGGCCTCCGCAAAGCCGGTGTCTTGTCGGCGGATTTCTGGCTCAAGGCTTTTGTGTGAAGACTTTTGGCTACCTACTTAGCATGACGGTGGCCCCCGATTCACAGGCCAGCAGGACGCCGTCCGCGCCGTTGTGCCCGACCAGCCCGCCGGCATATTCGTTAGCCGTGATAGTCGATTCGGACACCGTGCAGAAAAGGACTTCTCCGTCATTGCGGGCCGCCAGCGCCCCGACGTACTGCGCCGCCGTGATCGAGGCACTCTTCAGATGCAGATTGCTGACCAGGCCGGACGTGGCGCCGGCGTCCGGGGCTCGCTGAATGGATCGGAACAACCCGGCGTAGGCGACCGTGCTGTCCGTATACGTGAGATTCTTCAGCGTGTGATAGTTGCCGTCGAATGAGCCGGTGAAGGGCGCCGACAGTGTGCCGATGGGCGGTAGAATCGCGTCGGTCTCTTGCAGGTTGATATCTTTCGTCAGGCGGAAATGCCTGTCGAAGTCCTGCGGGTGGCGGCTGAGGGTCACCAGGTGTTCGCCCTGACTGATCAGGTATGGATTGGAGCGCGTGCCCTCACCGCCGCCATAAGAACGTGCCGGATCAACCAATGGCGCGCCGGCCCGATCCTCCCAAGCCAGGCGCGGGTAGTCCGTGCCCGGCTTGAGCGTCCACTGCCCGCCGTACTCCCATCCCATATAGGTCTTGGGGTCCTTCATGGACGCGGTCGTCTGCGATTCGCCGAATGCGCTGTCGCTGATCCCGGCGTTCTGGCGATCCCAGATGTTGCCCCAGGTCACCATGCAATCGGCCCGGCCGGCCAGTCCCCCGGCCGGCATGCGCCCGTGAACATTGCCCGACGCATAACAGGCAAAGACCTCGGCCTGGTCCGCAGAACCCAGCAGACCCCCGGTGCTGTAATCTCCTTGGACCCGGGCTTCGGAATAGCAGAAGGCAATCAGCGGCCAGGATGGACCGGCGGATGCCTTCCCCAAGCTGCCCACCAGGCCTCCGACCCCGGAGTGGCCTGTGACCTCGCCGGCACTATAACAGGACCTGAGGATTCCCTGATGTGAGCCGACCAATCCCCCCACTCCGTCGTTCCCGCTGACACGACCTTCAAAAGCGTTCTCCACAATCTCCCCGGAGGTCACCTCGCCGATCGTCCCGCCAACCGTGCTGAAGCCCTGGACCTTGCCTGTGACAGAACACCGCTCGACGCGCCCGCCGTCGAGGCAGGCGGCCAAGGCCCCCGTTATGTCGCCGCCGGTGACCTGAGCGTCCCGCAGGACCAGGTGCGTCACGCGGCCAGCCCGATTTGGGTCTTCCAGGGATGTACCCACACAACCGAACAGGCCTGCGTAGTTGACGGAAAGATCGCAGACAAGACCGGAAAGTACATGGCCCCGCCCATCCAAAGCCCCGCAGAACGACAGGCCCCGCGCCCCGATCGGCAGCAACTCGTCGGAACCAAGCCCTGTGAGATTGACGTCCTGGGTCAGCACGAAGTGCTTGTCCAGCAGGTCGGCGTCCCAGGCCAGCGAGGCAAACTCCGCGGCCGTTTGAATCTGGTACGGATCGTCCTCCGTGCCATTGCCCCCGGAGAACTGCGTGGGCGAATCTACCAGTGCAGCGCCCCAGGATGGCTCCCACCACAGGCAAGGCGTGTCGCCCTCGGGCAGGAACCATTCGCTCTCATGTCCCCAACCCCTGAACGTCGCCGCCTGGCGCATCTGCGCGGTAGTGCGTCCGAAACCCCCGGCGCTGGTGGACACGCCGCTCTTCTCGGCATCCCAATAACTCAGGAAGGCCCCGTGGCCCTGCGCGATCAGGCCACCCGCCCTGGGCGCCTTGACCACCCCGACGGCATAGCACATCATGACCGTCCCGCCATTGCTGCAGACCAGCCCTGCGGCGGAATAGTCCGCTTCCACCCGGCACAGCGAGTAACAGGAGCGGATCGTGCCATTATTTGTCTCGACCAAACCTGCCGACGACGAGCCCAGGACCGTTCCGAGCGTGAGGCACCCTCGAATCGCTCCCGCCTCGTTGAGGCTGACCAGCCCGCCCACCTTGCTGCTTTGCGGCCCTGCCAAGCTCACGCGGGCAAAGCTGTTCTCAATCGTGCCCGCCCCGAGTCGGCCCACCAATCCCCCGCAGTCATAAACCTGTCCCTTCGCGTTTTCATAGCGGCAGTCTGAGGAGCACTCCAGGACCTCCCCCGCCGCCACCCGTCCGATGAGCCCGCCGACGGCCTGCCGCCCGTCTATGCTCCCCTCCGAGTGCCCATAGGAGATCGTGCCGCCTTGCTGCAGGCCGACCAGCAGGCCGACATCAGCCCTGCCCTTGATTTGTCCCTTGGCCCAGCAGCCGATGATCGTGCCGGAGCTGGACCCGGCCAGCAGTCCGACACCATCTGCCGCCCCGTCGATGGCGCTGTCTTCGACGCCCAGCGATAGAATCGTCCCCTTGGCGCCCACCTGTCCAAAGAGGCCGAAGATTTTGCCGTACTCCGCGGTGATGCGCAGATGGCGAATCACGTGCCCGCGGCCGTCCAGCCAGCCCTCAAAGGCAGGCGCGAACAGATGTGGGGCGATCACTGACTGGCGGGTGTAACCTTCGGGGCCGTAATGACTGTTGAAGTCAATGTCATTGTTCAAGACGAAGCACTGCTTGAGAAGCTGCGCGTTCATTCCGATGTCCATGAGCTGTTTGGCGGTCGTGATCTGATATGGATTACCCATCGTGCCGTCCCCGCCGGCGAACTCGACGGCCGACGCCGCCGTGCAGAATCCCAGGATCGCAACGATCCAAACGATGCTCACGCATGCATGCCTGTTCGACAGTGCCATTTCCGTGCCCTCCAAGAATTCGAACGCATTCAAGCAAACCGTTACTCGCCACACTCGACACCTTCCCACCGCAGCCGGGGATAGTCCTTGCCCTCGCAGATCGTCCAGATCGTGTCAAAGTCCCAGCCGGCGGCGAGGAAAGGCGCGGCGGTCTGCATCGGTCCCCCCGCAAATGTATGCTGCGACGCCGTCGCCGATAGCGCCCATGCGACTGTGGCAATCAACGTGCATGTTGTCTCTAAAGGACTCAATGACTCTTCCACGATGCTCCGCTCCTTTGTTCATGGTGACGCATGATTCTCGCGTTCGTTTCAGGCCAAATTCATCTATTTGAGCCTATTGGGTGCATTCGGCCTTCTCCCATTTGAGTCGAGGGTAGTCTATCCCTTCGCAGATCGTCCAAGTGTCGACGAAATCCCAGGCGGTGAAGCTGGCCTGCTGTTTCATCTGCGAAGCTGTCAACGCGGTGCCGAGGCCATTGTCCGGGCCGCCACCATCTTTGGGATCGAGGAAGAAGGACGACTCTTGGATCGCCTCCGGGACAGGAGCCGACCCGACGAGGCCGCCCATGTTCTGCTGGCCTGTCACGGAGCAGGCGGCGTAACAACCACGGACCACGCCATTAGGCGAAGGGCCGACTGGAATGGTCGTCTCCGCCTGTGCCAGGATCGCGCGACGCTTCATCACCACGGGAGGAATGCCGTTTCGTCCGACAAGGCCTCCAACGGAATCGACGCCTTGCACTGTGCCTATCGCGTAAGACGCTTCGATAAGACCAGTTGCATAGCCGTTTTCACCAACCATCCCACCCACGTAGCTGCCGCCTGAGATATCCACATCGCAGGCGCAACACCGGACGATGGCACCCATGTTGTTGCCGACGAGTCCGCCGATGTCGGTGCTATTGCCGCCCGGCCGGATTCGGCCGCTGAACCTGCAGTCCGTCAACTGCCCGCTGGCGTTGTTGTAGCCCACCAGTCCACCGACAGATGAATAGCCGCCGGTGATCTGACCGGCAGCTTTGCACCGGAGCACTTGCCCGAGATTCTCACCAGCCAGAATCCCTCCAGCGGCGCGCGCCTCATACACCGTGAGGTCGTGTACAAAGCCAGATGATGCTATCTTTCCGAATAGCCCAAAGGGCGCAAAGGCGTTGCCGTAGACAATAGAGGCAGCGCCGGTCTGTATGGCGCGGATCGTGCGGCCATTGCCGTTGAATTCGCCTGAGAACTCACGGATCAGGGAGCCTGCATAAGCGTAGCGGCTCATATCGATGTCGGCCGTCAGAATGTAGTGCCGGCCGGCGGGAATGGTCTGGTTGTAGAGGCTGTCAAGCTGGCCGGGGGTCTCGATCTGGTAGGGATTCGCTTCGCTGCCGTCACCGGCGTTCTTGCTGAAATCGTATTTGCCCAAGCTGACGACGACCCCAATCCGACTGCCCGCGGGATGGTAGCCGACCGGCACGGCTGTGACGACCTGACCCCTGATGTCCACGTCCCAAGTGGTCCCGCCGTCCGGGGGCCGGGCGTAGTCGTAAGTCACACCGTTCATCTCAAGACCCATTGTCTCCAGCACGATTCTGGCCTGCTCAGGGCTCAGACCCGACAAGTCAGGCACGCCGACCAGGCCCGTGACCTGCGTCTGCCACGTGAGGACCGGGTAGCCATCCGGGGGCATGAACCAATGGCCCGCCGGGCCATCGTTGGCGTCGCCGTAGAAGTCAAAGCCCATGAGACTGGACGCCTGCTTCATCTCCTCCGGGGACAGGGCGACTCCGTAGCCGGAGTACGGACTGGCCATCTGACCCGGCGGTTTCTGGGGGTCCAGGTAATACACGCATCGAACGGTCCCCTGGGCGACAGCAGCGACTGTCACGTCGCTCAGAGCCGCCAGTTCTGCCGAATCAGCGTCACCGCTGCCTGACTGACCGGTCAGGCCGAGCGACCTGAGATGCGGGGGGTCCAGCTTGGGGTTGGACTGAGAAGCTGTCGTGCTGTAGCTCGACAGGATGGTGCCACGATTGGTGGCGACTAGGCCGTCGGAATACGCATTGGAAACGGGCCCCGCCGCATGGCAATTGACAATCGTGCCGGAATTGGTGGACGCGATGCCGCCGGCGTACGGGCTCATAACCATCGTGGCAATGGCGAAGCTCTCGCGGACTTGGCCGCTGTTGTCGCCCACCAGTCCCCCGGCCCGAGTGCCGAACATGTAGCCGTCGGTTGTGCAATATTGGATCGTGCCCTTGTTCGTCGCGACGAGGCCGCCTGCCTGCGCACCGCCGTACAGAGCCCCATCCGACTCGCACAATACCACTCGACCTGTTGCTTCGTTGATTCCTATCAACCCGCCGATATCTTCGCCGAACATGTCACAGCGGCTGTGACATCCTGAGACAAGCCCAGCGTTGCGGCCGATCAAGCCCCCTCCTGCATAAGCCGTGAGCGTACCCGTGGCCGAACAGCCGACTACGGTTCCCTCGTTGTTCACCGCAAGAATGCCGACACAGGAGGCTTTGGAAGCAAAACCAGCCAGGCTCTCGATCACTATGTCTTCAAAATGCAGGTCGCGGACGATGCCCTCCGGGGCGATACTGTAAAAGAACCCTGCGTATGACGGGGCGCTCGCGCTGTAGAACACGCCGTTGCGGATCACATGTCCGCCGCCGTTGAAAGACCCGTGAAACGCACTGTCCTGGGCTACTCGGAGTCTCCCCGCAGTCCATTGCATGAGGGGCCCTTGAAACACCTTCCGGCCGGGCAGGCAGGGGTCCAAGTCGATGTCCGCCACCAGGACGAAATGCCTGTCGAACAGCATCCGGTCCGAGCTGATGGCGATGAGCTGCTCGGCCGTGGCGATCTGGTAGGGATCGTTCGGCTCGCCCGTCCCGCCGGCGAACTCGACGGCCCATGCTGCCACGCAGGAACCCAAGACTAAAATGATTGCGAGAGCGGCGTGCACTGGCTGGTGACTCTTTGATGATGCCATGTTCGGTCCCTCCAAATATAGGAAAACAATATGAAAACACACAAAGGCACACCGCATGCCTTTATTCCCGTGACGCGGTGATATGTCTGGAGGCTCATGCACGCCCCGGCCGCCCGCGGCGCAATCAAGACCGGGCCTTGAAGGGCCTGCTCCTGACTCGTATATGAACCCCAGCGGAGGCGGGACCGGTATGATCGAAGCGTTGAAGTATGATGGCGGATATACAATTATGATAGCGTTCTCATGGTCCGCCCACGCCAGCCATATTGTACCACCGCCCAGACCGATTGCAACAGGAAAATGCCAGGGAGCGGTCTGAAATCTGGAATCCGAAATCTCTGATCTGAAATCCCCCTATTCTCCGCACTGCACCCCCTCCCACCGCAGCCGAGCCAGAGTCCAACATGGGCTGAAGCCCGTTCCACGGACTGTGTTGCGCAGGGACGCGGGGATGCAGAGCTGAGAGGGCGATGGCATCTTGCTGTTCTCTGCACCTCGGCGTCTCTGCGCGAGATGATCTTAGTTGCGCTCGCCCGCTGCCGCGTACTCTTAGACTTCCGTCCAGGGGCCGGGGAGGGGGACGGGGTAGCGGCCTTCGGCGTCGGCCTGGACAGGGGCGGGGCTGTCTTTAATGAAGTCGGCCACGGTCGAGCAGAAGCGGAAATTCGAGGCCATCATTTCGTCCCAGGTGATGATGCGGCCCATGTGGATGGCGGCACGGCCCATGATCGAGGTCATGTTCGCGTAGGCGGCCCGCTCGGCCTCGTTGTACGACTGGTCCTTGCGGATCGCGGTCAGCAGCTCGTCCCACTCCGCCTGGTACGGGCTCACCTTTTCGTTCTCCGGCTGCCAGGTGATGTTGCCCTTATCGCATCGCTGGTCCTTGTACGTGTGCACGGTCGGGGCGTGGACGTTGCCCGAGAACTGGGCGGCGCACTTGGTGCCGTGGACCCACGTGGCGAACTCGTTGTGGCAATTCGACTCGTTGCGGCTGTTGACCATCGCCTTGGTCCCGTCGGGGAACGTGTACTCGATGGCGTAGGTATGCAGGTTCTGGCTGCAATCGGTGCTTCGCGGCTCGCAGCCGCCGAGAGCCTTGCGCCGAGACCGGCCAGGCGTCCTTGATCCAGCAGCATTCATCGACCTGGTGGATCATCATCTCGATGAACCAGGCGGAGGAGACCCACAGGAAATAGTACGGCTGGCGAATCTGCCAGAGCAGCTCGCTCTGGCCGCCCTTGAACGGGCCCATCCGCGCGCCGGATCCATGCGGTAGGCGCGGATCAGTTGGATCTGGCCCATCGCCCCGTCGCGGATCTTGTTGACCAGCGCCTGGCGCGAGGCGGAATGCCGGCACATCAAGCCGCAGCCGATCTTGAGGTTCTTTTTCTTGGCGATCTCAGCGATGCGGAGAATGTCCTTTGTCCCACCCGGGTCAGGCGCGAACGACTTTTCCATGAATACGTTGATGCCCTTATCCACGGCGTACGCGACATGGGTGGGCCGAAAGGCGGCGTGCGTCGCCTGAATCATCACGTCGCCCGGGCGCAGCGAATCGACAACGTTGCGATAAGCGTCGAAACCGACGAATTGTCGCTCCGGAGGCACGTCGATCTGTTCGCCAAACTGCTCCTTCAGAGCCTTGTACGATTTCGCCAGCCGATTCTCATACAGGTCCGCCATGGCGACCAGCTTCGTCGGGCCGGTCTTGGAGGACAGGGCATTGCCGGCGGCTCCGCTGCCCCGCCCGCCGCAGCCGACCAGCGCGATACGGATCGTATTGTCCTCGCGCGCGTAGGCCCGGGACATCACGGCCCCGGCCAGCACGGAGCCCGCCACAATTCTGGACCCTTGTGTCAGAAATTCCCGACGCGACGTATTCTGATCGTTCTGTCGTTCCATACGTGCTCCTTTGAAAAGGCTATCGCAACGGTGTAGGGTGGGTTCTCAACCCACGCGTCGTTAGCTTCAATGGGACAACCGCGTGGGTTAAGAACCCACCCTACGGACTGCCATGCCACAAGTCTATCATGTCCCTGGGGGCAAAGCACGCGCTTATCTACCGCGCTCGTGTGTAGGCTTCGGCTCCGATGTCACAGAGGTATGTGCCGTCCTCCTCAGGCGTGGGCAACTGGGGCTTGCGGCAGGCTTCCACGTCGCACCAGGCATTCCGGCGGAACCGAAACGTCTCCGGGGCCGTGCCGGTGCCAACGTTCACGAAGATCTGCACGCGGGAGTCGTAGATCACCAGGTTGTGCTCGAACAGGCCGCTGTGACAGGGCTTGAACTGAGGGTCGCGCGTCTCTTGGAGAACTCGCAATACCCACTTGTCGGGCAGGATGATCGTGTTGTGATGGACGTGGCCGCCATCGGCGGTGACCCAGGCGACCGGGGCGAGACTGCCCGTGAAGCGGTTGCCCGCGATGGTGATGTCCTTCGCCTCGTAATCACCGACGCTGGGACGGAAGTACGGCAGGCCGGTGCTGCCGCCGAGGTTGATCGCCCGCTGGCCCGCGTTGGTGAACGAGCAGCACTGGACGAGGACGTCGCTGGTGCCGCCCTTGAGCTGCACGGCGTTGTCCTGTCCGAATCCCTCTCGGCCGACGAACGTGCAGTCCTCCACGACGCCGCGATGACAGCCAACCATGTCGATCGCCGAGCTGCCCCAGGCCTCGAAGTGGCACTTGCGTACGGTGAACTGGTCCACGCCGGACATTTTCAACGCGTCGTGATTGCCCGTCGGCCCGGTCTTCAGGATCGTCACGTTCTCCAGAACGATATGGTGCGCGGGCGTTTCAAACGACCCGCCGTCATCGATGTTGATCCCGTTGCCGGGAAAGCCTTCGACCTGCAGATTCCTGAGCGTCACGTAACTGCAATCGGCGAGATGCATAGCCTGGCCGCCGCCCCGGAATACGGGTGGATTATTCGCATCCTGCCCCGCGATGATGACAGGAGCATTCTCCGCTCCCACCACTTTCTCCAGATACAGCCCGCCTTCATAGACCCCCGGCGCCAGCAGGACCGTCGTCCCTGGCGCGAGCTGCGCGATCGCCGCACGCAATTGCCCTGAATCCGCGACCTGGATTTCGGCGGCTCTCACCAATGACAAGGCGCATACCAACAGGAAACATGCGAGTAGAATTGTACGAGGGCGCGACACAGTTTCGGCACAGTAGGCGTGTGGTTCATGGGTGGCAGCGGCAGGCGCCAGCTTGCCGATGGTTTGCCCATTCGCCATCGGCAAAGCCTCCGGCCTTGCCGATGCCACCCGTTTCAGTCGCTGCTCCTCCGCCCTGTACCCAGTAGTATGTTGCATCATCTCACGTCCTCAGAACTCAGCTCATCGGCGCCAATGTCCGGCTTGTCGCGGCGCTGGTTGTCGATATCCCTGGCCACGTCCGGCAGGAGCACGGCGGCATCGAGGGCCTTCGTCGCGGAGTCCGTCAGATGCAAATCGCCGCGAGCCGGATCGGCAAACGACCCGGTCATGTCTTCCATGAGGTTGCCGAGCCATCGGATCTCGCTGTCGGACTCATTGCTTACGGCCGGGCCACTGAGCAGATTATTGGCGATGACCAGTCCGTCGTTCGTGAAGACCGTGCGGATCAGGCGGCCCTTGCGAGTCTGCGGGTCGTGAATCGTATTGTGAAGCACCCTGCAATCTTTCGTGTACACGGCCACGATGCCCGCCTCCGGGGCCCGCGTGATGAAGTTGTTGCGGGCCACGCAGCCGACACAGTGATACTCGATGTTGTCCGCGCGGTGCGGATTGCCAAGCTGCAGCCCGACATCGCAATCGATAATGATGTTGCGCTCGACGCTGCAATTCGTCGCATCGAACCAGAGGAAGATAGCGCCGCGGCCCTCGTACGTGCTGCCCTGAATTCCGACGAAGACGTTGTCGCTGATCGTCCAATCCTTCGCGTACATCACGTCGATGCCGGCGACGTAATTGCCGTTGGCGATGTCGGCGGGATCGTCGCTGAGTCGCTTTGGCCGGTCGTTGTAGAACAGGCAGTACCGGATGCGGCAATCCTTCGGCCGGATCGCTTCGCGGTTCTCCGCCGGCACCTTTACGCCCTTGACCCCGCGCTGCCACACGTTGTGGATTATGCAGTTGTAGAGGGTCAGCTTCTGCACGTTCGTCTCGGAGTTGATCTTGAACCCGTTCGTCCGGACGTTCTGAATCGTCAGATCCGCGACCGTCACGCCGGAACAGGCCCGCACGCCCAGCAACTCGCCATGGCGGCTGTGAGCGCCATCCAGAACGACGTGCTGCCGATGCCCCGATGCGCTTCGCAATGTGACGCCGTCCGCTCGAATCTCCACATAGCGAGGCATCAGGTAATGGCCATCCGCAACAAGGATGGTCTGGCCCGTCCGGGCCTGTTCAATGGCTTTGATCAGCTCCTCAACGGTTGCGGCCTCGACAATCTTGCCCTCCGGCTTTGGCAGCGGCGGCGCCGCCGGAAACCAGCTCTGCACGGGCGGGTTCAACTCCTGCATTGGCCCGGCCAAGACGCTCAGCGCCGTGCAACAGACCAGCAGGACACAGGCAAGCGGGGAATCATACGATCTGGTCATGAAACGGTCCGGCTCCTCGATAATCCTGTCAAAGACAGCAGATTCATGCGGCAACCATGTTACCCCGGATCGCCCCACGCAACAATCCGTAAGAATTAACGACGAATGCGTCAGATGGCAGGGTTGCCAATACATGACAACATGGTATGATAGGGACTGTTTTGTAATCATAAGGATCTCTGATGCAATTCCCATGGAACGGTTGAATGGCTGAGACTGAGGTAGTTCGCGGAGTACTGAAACGAATCGACAAACAGCAGTTCGCGGTCCGCATGGCCGACCGATCCTATCGGGCCAAGCATCCCGAGGTGCTGGTGCTGCCGGAGCTGATGCGCCGCTATCCGCTCGTGGAAGGCGCAAGCGTTACCGGCAAGGTCGAGCAGAGGAAGGGCAAGCCCAAGCTGGTCTCCATCGAGACGCTCGGCGGACTGGACCCGCAGGCATTTGCCAAGCGGCCTCGCTATTCCGACCTGGTGGCCGTCGATCCGTTCGAGCGGTTTGACCTCGGCATCAGCGGCCACGAGAGCATGCGGATCGTCGATCTCATCGCGCCGATCGGCAAGGGCTCGCGTCAGTTGATCGTCTCGCCGCCGAAGGCAGGCAAGACGGTGATGCTGGAACAGATGGTTCAGGCGATTCGCAAATGCTCCCCGCAGAGCCGGATCATCGTGTTGCTGTTGGATGAGCGGCCGGAGGAAGTCACCCAGTTTCGCAGGGCCACCGAGGGCGCGGAAATCGCCGCCAGCACGAGCGACCGCACGGCCGACGAGCATGTCGAGCTGGCCGAGCTGATCCTCGCCCACGTCCAGATCGAGCTCGAATGCGGCCATGAGGTCGTCCTCATGATCGACAGTCTCACGCGGATGGGCCGGGCTTTCAACAACCGAACGCGGCGCAGCGGCGGCTCGCGGCCAACGATGAGCGGCGGCCTGGAGGCGGGCATCCTCGAAGTGCCCCGCCGCGTGTTCGGACTGGCACGCCGGGCTGAGGAAGGCGGGTCCGTCACGATCGTCGCCACGTGCCTGGTGGACACCGGCTCGCGGATGGACCAGTTGATCTTCGAGGAGTTCAAGGGCACCGGCAACAGTGAGCTCATCCTCGACCGGAAGCTCGCCGAGGCACGAATCTGGCCCGCGATCAACCTGCCGGCCAGCGGCACGCGCAAGGAAGCCAAGCTCTACTCGCCTCAGGAGAGCCGCGGCCTGACCACACTTCGACGGGTCCTGTCCAGCTACGAGCCGCAAGGCGCCATGGACGCCCTGCACAGGCTGCTCAAGAAGTACCCCACCAACAAGGAATTCCTCGAAGCCATGGCCCACAGCCAGTAGTGCTCAGCCAGCATTCCTCGCCGCGAGAGAGCCGTCGCAAGCTGGCGCTTGCCGCTGCCACCCTTGGCGGGCGCGGTCGGAATGTGTCGGCAGCGCATAGCCGCCGTGTGCCGACCACCCCTCTTTCGTCCCTTACGGGACTGGCTTTTATCCTTGGCTCAGATTCCCCAGCGATGAATCGCTGGGCTATTCTCTATCGCCCTGCGGGCTTGGACTGCGCCCCAGTCCTCTTGCGTCGGCCCATCCGCCCCACGGGGGCGATCGACAATAGCCCACCGTTTCAACGGTGGGTGCCGATAGCCCATCCTATCCCAAGCCCCGCAGGGGCGACAGAAGACGGGCAGCGGGGACGCGTCCTTGCGTCGGGTGTGGTCGGAATCCACCACCGTATGCCGGCCGCACCTCGTAGGCTTCTCGTCCGGGTTCGTGCTTGACGCCAGGCCGCTATGGAGAAACAATGGCTGCAACAGATTGCTTCGGGCAATGTCATACTGCAGAAAGGACGGGGTTGACGAGTATGAGGAACGCAGCACTGAGCCTGTTTACGGGGATGTTGATGATCATCGTATCAGCACCGGCGAGGTCAGCGGAAACGCCCTGGGTGGTGTATGAGGGCGGGGCGGGACCGGGGCAGGGAAAACATATCGTGTTCGTCACGGGCGATGAGGAGTACCGCTCCGAGGAGTCGATGCCGATGCTGG
This sequence comes from Sedimentisphaerales bacterium, assembly GCA_963708075.1. Lineage (GTDB taxonomy): Bacteria > Planctomycetota > Phycisphaerae > Sedimentisphaerales > Anaerobacaceae > PLanc-01. Next base: position 5,347,748 of record OY970194.1, on the reverse strand, counting down.
CGAAAATCCTGGCTGCGCATCACGGGTTCAAGTGCACCGTGCTGTTTGCGATCAACAAGGAGACCGGCCAGATCGACCCGTTAACGCTCGACAACATCCCGGGGCTCGAAGCTCTCGACAAGGCGGACCTGATGGTGCTGTTCACCCGGTTCCGAGAGCTGCCGGACGAGCAGATGAAACATATCATCGACTACACGAATTCAGGCAGGCCGATTGTCGCGCTGCGCACGGCGACCCATCCCTTCAACTACAACAAGCGCAAGGACAGCCTGTACGCGAAATGGAGCTGGCAGAACAAGGACGAGGCGTTCAAGGGCGGCTACGGCCGGCAAGTGCTCGGCGAGACGTGGGTCAGCCACTACGGCGACCACCAGAAGGAGAGCACTCGCGGCATCGTGGCCGAGGGAATGGAGAATCAGCCGATCGTTCGCGGCGTCGGCACGATCTGGGGACCGTCCGATGTTTATGGCCTGACCACACTGCACGGCGACTGCAAGCCGGTGATCATGGGCCATGTGCTGGCCGGCATGAATCCGGACGACAAGGAGAATACGAATAAGAAGCCTCTGCCGGTCGCCTGGATCAAGAGTTATACGGGCGAGACCGGCAAGGCCGCCCGGGTCTTCACGACTACGATGGGCCACGCGGGCGACCTCAAGGACGCCAACTTCCGCCGGCTGCTCGTCAACGCCTGCTATTGGGGCCTTGGTATGGAGGACAAGATCCCGGCGCAGGGCAAGGTGGACATCCTCGGCCAGTACGACCCCTTCCCCATCGGCTTCGGCGGATTCAAGAAAGGCCTCACCCCCGCCGACCACAAGCTGGAGGCACCGAAGAAGTAGCCCTATCACGATGGATTGGCTTTGACAGATTGAGCCCGGAAATCGTACACTCCGATCATGAACAAAGGAGAATTGACAGGACGACTGGGCAAGGCCGTTCAAGAGAGCCCTTACCGCGACGCCATCAGATTCCTGGCCCTCTTCGGCTCTCAGATACACGGTACGGCCGGGGAAGACAGCGACGTCGATGTGCTGATCGAGTTTGACCCACGCGCTACCATAGGCTTGTTCGAGTTCATCGAGATTCAGGAGCAGTTCTCGGAGGCGCTCGGCAAAAAGGTGGATCTCCTGACGCCCCAAGCTCTCAGCCAGTATTTCCGCGATGACGTACTGAGAGAGGCCCAACCGGTCTATGCAAAATGATCCTGTGTACCTGCGTCACATGCTCGCGGCCATCGAGAAGATCGATCGCTACCTCACGGGCATGGATTATGAGGCATTCGCGGCAAACGACATGATGATCGATGCCGTGGTCAGGGAACCGGAAATCATCGGTGAGGCCGCAAGGAATCTGTCCGCTCCCTTCATCGAGGAACATCCAGAGATACCGTGGCGCAGGATCAAAGCAATGCGGAATGTCTTGATTCATCAGTACTTCGGCGTAGATCTGAAGGTAGTCTGGGATACATGTCGCAGCAACCTGCCGCAACTCAAGTCGTTTGTGCTGAGTCAGCTTGCCCGTGGAGCGTAAACGTGCCGGCTGAGAAGGCTCGAAGCATTCAGTACATCAACCGGCTGAGGATTCTCGGTATTTACGCGGTGGTTACCGGGCACGTGGCCATTGGACTCACGATGCCGATGCGGCCGTTCACCGCCAACTGGTGGCTGGGCGGCTCACTCTTTTACCTGGCGCATTTCGCGATTCCCGTCTTCGTCATGATCAGCGGAGTGCTGCTGCTCGGCAATGAGCGAGAGGAATCCGCTCTTGCTTTCTATAAGAAGCGGCTGTATCGCGTGGGCATTCCGCTCGTGTTCTGGACGGTTATCTATCTCATCGTCCGGCAGGTGGTGGATGGTGAGCGGCTTACCGCCGGCTCCATCGCCCGGTTGATCCTCACGGGCGACGCGTACTACCATCTGTGGTTTCTCTACATGATCGCCGGGCTGTATCTGGTCACGCCGGTGCTGCGGACGTTCGTGCGATGTGCGCCCCAGCGGGACCGGATCTTCGCCATCATCCTCATTCTGATCCTTGCGAACGCCTACTTCCAGACCGACGTGCTGCTCTGGAACAACCGCCGGTCCATCTTCACGATGTTCATCCCATTCATCGGATACTACCTGTGCGGCTACGAACTGCCGCGGATCGACCCGGAGAAGATACCCACGGGATTCCCATCGTTGACCGTGATCGTCTCGGCAATCTACCTGACGGCGTTTGCCCCTGCGTTCCTTGCCAGGCAAGGCGGCATCGGCGTGCGATACCTCTTCGACTTCTTCAGCCTGCCGATGGTGTTCCTGTCCATCTCGATCTTCTGGGCGGCGTACCTGCGCGACAAGACAGCCAGGCCGCCCGAGGGGTTCTGCAAGACGGCCCTCGAATGGGTCGCCTCCACCACGCTGGGCATCTACGTGCTGCACCCGCTCGTGCTCAAATACATAGGGGATCGGCTGGGCAAGCACGCAGGGGACGGCTCATTTCTGCTCGCTGTCATTCTCGTGCCGCTGGCGACCTTCGCCGTGTGCTACCTGATCACCTCGATCCTGATGAACATCCCGCTGCTGCGACGCACAGTGTGCTGACAAACCTGGAGAAGGGTGTGGTCGGAATTCGGTGGCGGCGTGTAGCCGCCGTGTGCGGACTGCGCCTCTTTCGTCCCTTACGGGACTGGCTTTTGTCCTCGGCCCCGGTTCCCCAGCGATAAATCGCTGGGCTATTCTCTATCGCCCTCCGGGCTTGGACTGCGCTTCAGTCCTCTTGCGTCGGCCCGTCCGCCCCACGGGGGCGATCGACACTAGCCCACCGTTTCAACGGTGGGTACGATAGTCAATCCTATCTCAAAGCCCCGTAGGGGCGAAAGAAGACTGGGCTGCGCTCTTGTGTCGGCTGCAATCCGAATCCGCCACCGTATGCCGACCGCACCCCCTGGAGAACGCCTTACGGCGTCACTACGAACAGACCTGGCGGCCCAGATCCGGAATCGATGCACGAATGCCGCCCTGCAAATCGTAAATCGTAAATGGTAAATCGTAAATCCCAAGGGCCGGTCTATAAGCCGAGTTCTGTTCCCACCTTGAGGGTGGGCGGCGATCATTTATCTGGACCAGCCGTTGCCGACTGATTCTCCCGCGATGCGGGAAGCAACCTACCCGCCGGCCGAGCGGCCGTAGCCGCTCGCCACCCGGGCCGAGTGCAGCTTTCGCTGACCGGCTGCTTGGTCTTGCAGGCGGTGGGGTTTTCCCTGCCGGCGACGTCGCCGCCGCCGCGGTGCGCTCTTACCGCACCATTTCACCTTTGCCTGAGCCCCGAGGGGCCATCGGCCGTGTGTTTTCTGTGGCACTGTCCCTGGGGTTGCCCCCGATGGCTGTTAGCCATCACCGTGCCCTGCCCTGCTCGGACTTTCCTCCGGCCGCTCGCGCGAGCCAGCGACCGCCCGACCGACCCTTGGGATTTACGATTTACCATTTACAATCTACGAATGAGCGCGCAGTCATTGTAGCATACTCCGACGCTCTCTTCCACCACGGTTCGGGTGCCATGCTTACGCTCGCGTAAGCATGCCTTCGCCTGGGATGAAAACATGTCTACGCAAGCGTAGACATGGCACCCGCAGCCTTGCCGATGGCCCGGCCGTCATTCGGCTTGACGCCACGCCCCGCGCCATCTACACTACGCCCGCAACAGGCAACAATAGAGGGCACTGCATGCGTCAAATCATTATAGTCGGGATCGGGGGCTTCGCAGGGTCGATCCTGCGATATCTCATGGCGGGTTGGGTGCAACGATTGTCGGACGAAGCCTCATTTCCATACGGGACACTGAGCGTCAATGTTCTGGGCTGCCTGGCGATTGGTCTGCTGGGCGGGTGGGCGGATAACGCGGAGTTGTTCAGTCCCTCCATGCGTCTATTCCTGCTCATTGGGCTGCTCGGCGGCTTCACGACGTTCTCCACGTTCGGCTATGAGGCGATGGCGATGTTGCGGGATAAAGAGCTGCTCTACGCGTTTCTGTACGTGGGCGGGCATGTGATTGTTGGCTTTGCCGCCGTGGCGCTGGGGTACGGGTTATCGAATCTGAGGTGATGAGCCATGCTGCCGAAAGAAGGACAGTTGCTGAGGATCTTCATTGGCGAAAGCGACAAGCATGGGGGCTTGCCGCTGTATGAGTGGATCGTGCGCAAGGCCCGCGAGCAGCACATGGCCGGCGCGACCGTGGTTCGCGGCCTGCAAGGCTTCGGCGCGCACAGCCGGATGCACACGGCCAAGATTCTCCGACTTTCGCAGGACCTGCCCATCGTGATCGAAATCGTCGATACGAAGGAGAAGATCGCCGGCTTCCTGGAGATGATCGATGCCGTCGTTGACGAAGGCATCGCCACGCTGGAAGATGTCAATATTCACTTCTATCGCGCGGGCAAACAGGACCGACCTGCGGAGCCAAATCCTGAAGGGGAATCTCATGCATAGACCAGCTTCTTTGATGCCGGGTCGCTTTCTGTCGCTTGCGGTGCTCTGCATCGCCAGTCCAACATTCGGCCAGATGTTTTCGCGGGATTTGCGGGTCGATGTTACGATGAACCAGGTTGGCTTTGTGCCGGGGGCGTCAAAGAGGTGCGTGCTCAAGGACCGCACGGCAGAGCAATTCGAGGTGATCCGGACGACGGACCAGAGCGTCGCTGTTCTCCGGCCCGCTGGTGGAATCGAAGGGCGACTTCGGCACGTTCTATACGGGTGATTTCAGCGTAGTCAAAGGCGCGGGCACATACTACATCCGGGCCGGGCAGTCGCGATCCTATCCGTTCCGGATCGGTCCCGGGGTTTACGAGGACGCGATTGATATGATCGTCGGGTACTTCTCGCTGCAGCGGTGCGGACCGAGCGAGACGGGGTATCTGGCCCCGTGCCATTGTGATGACGCCGTGCGGCTCGACAACGGAAAGCATCAGGACACCACAGGCGGCTGGCATGATGCGTCGGACCTGCGCAAGTGGGTCGGGGCTACGATCCACGGCATGATCGGCCTGGCACAGGTCTATGAGCTCACGGCGTCCGAGCCGATGCGCCGGCGGATCATGGATGAGCTTCGTTGGGGCAACCGGTACTTCCTCAACATGCAGGAGTCCGCCGGCTACGTGATGAGCCATGTCGGCGGCGATGCCCTGCGGCACGGGGACGGCAACCGCTGGACGGACAACACCGTCGGCCTGGAAGGCGGCGAGCCCGCCACGATCGATCCGACGCCGGGCGGGTCCCGCAGCAAGATCACGATCGTCGGCGACAAGGACGACCGCGTCATCCAGGCCAAGCCGCTGGACCGTCTTGGTCAGTACAAGTTCGTGATCGCCGAGGCCATGATGGCCCGCCTGACGAAAACCAGTGACCCGGCGTACTCCACCCGCTGCCTGGAGGCGGCGAAGCGATGCTATGACTGGTGCACCAAGGACCGTCCGGAGAACGCCACCGAGCGCCTCGGCGGCGCGATGGCGGCGGCCATACAACTCTACAAGAGCGGCGAGCAGGAGCAGTACAAGAAGGACGGCGATTGATTGTGCCTCGCGTCTCATGCAGCTTCAAGTGACAGAGCCCCTGGACTCGAAGGACGCCATCCGCGGCTTCTATCGCGCGGGGACGAACAATTCCGAGCCGTATCGTGATATCTATCACGGCTGCTGGCATCTCTTCGGCTTGTGCGATCTCGTGGAGCTGTTCCCCGACCATCCCGACGCCAAAAGCTGGCGCAACGCCATCCGCCTCTACACCCACGACTACCTGGCGGCGATGTCCGCACGCAACAGCTTCGGCATCGTCCCTTATGGCTTTCAATCGAAGGAGGACGCGGGCAATCGCAAGATCGCCAACTACTGGTATCGCTATTTCATGCGGCCGGAGAACTGGTGGGTGGGTATCAACGCCAACCTCGCCTCCGCGGGCGTCGGGTTGGTTCGGGCCGCAAAGGTTCTCGACGAGCCGCAGTTGCGAGCGGTGGCCCAGCGGCAGCTCGACTGGATCCTCGGCTGCAATCCGTTCGACGCCAGCACAGTGGATCGGCATCGGGCACAACCACCCGCCCCGGTTCGTCAACGGCAGCGAGTTTCAGCCGGCCACGCCGCTCCTGCCCGGTGCCGTGATGAACGGCCTGGGCGGCACGATGGACGATCAGCCCTTGATCGGCGACGGCGTCTACAATGTCTCTGAGTATTGGACGCCGATGGTCTCCTACACGATGTGGCTCATGGCCGTGCTGCAACAGAGTTAGTCCAGACGAATGGCGGAATTCAAGCATTACATTTTGACGCGATTCAACGCGGGGCTGTACCGGCGGGCGGCGGAGTTGCCGGTCTCGCCGCAGGAGTGGATGGAGCATCGCCTGCGCCTGTTCACTACGCTGACGCTGCCCTCAATCATGGGCCAAAGCTGCCAGGAGTTCACGTGGCATGTCCTGATGGACAAGCGGACCCCCGAGCGCGACATCCGGACGCTGGAGAACGTCGGTTATCCGAACATGAGGCTCATTTATCCTGCGCCCGGCAAGCCCTTGTGGCTGCAGGACATCCCCTTCGGCGAATACGATCTCATCACCAGCCGAATCGACAACGACGACGCCTTCCACAGGGACACGGTGCAGACCATCCAGGAGACGTGGCGAGCCGAGCGCGAGCATCGCTCAGAGCCCTGGCTGATCGTTTTCCCCTTCGGCCTGATCCTGGACCTTCCCACCCGGCAGGCATGGCTCATGGAGTACTGGTCCAACAACTGCCCCACCCTGATCGAAGACGCCCGGGACCCGCACACAATCTGCCAGTGGGACCACAGCCGGATCCCCACCGAGGTCCAGAGGTGCTATATCAAGGACAAGCCCTACTGGCTGCAGGTGGTCCATTCGCAGAACCTGCGCAACGTGGTGAATAGCGATAATCCGAGCCGGATTGTCCGCAAAGACCTGCCCGCCCGGCCGGAGCATCTGGCGCACTTCAGCATCGACGCCGGCCATTTGCCGGCGGCGTAGGTGGCCTGCCGGCGACAGGACCTATAGGACTCATGGGACCAATAGGACCTATCAGTCCGCGCGAACGATCTCGATGTGCTTGCGGAAGTGCTTGTCGTCGGTCTGGTGTCGTCCATGCGGTAGTGAACGCCGCGGCTCTCCTTGCGCAGGCTCCGCCGCATGGGCGATCAGCAGCGAGGCCGTGAGCATGTTCTGGCATTCCCAGCCTTCCGGGGCGTCGAAGACCTTGTCCATCACGTAGCGATGCCAGAAGCGGATGATCTCCTGGGCCTCGGCCAGAGGCTGGGCCTTGCGCGTGATGCCGACGTTGCGCCACATCAGCGACCGCAGCGAGTTGCGGACGTCCGCGGTGTCCAGCCGGCTGCGGTCCGAGTGCGGAATGTCGTACTGGATCGCCGGGTGCTTGAGCGCACGTGACGTCCGTTCGGCTCGCGCGCCGAGCCACCGCCTGGCCGGCGATCTTGCCGAAGACCAGCCCTTCGAGCAGCGAGTTGCTGCCGAGCCGGTTGGCGCCGTGCAGACCCGTCGAGGCGACCTCGCCGCAGGCGTAGAGATTCTCGATGTTCGTCCGGGCTGAGGCGTCGGTCTTGACGCCGCCGACCATGTAGTGGGCGCTCGGCCGGACCGGGATCAGATCGTGGCTCACGTCGATGTCGAAGCTCTCGCACAGGTCGCTGATCAGCGGGAAGCGTTTGGCGAAATACTCCTTGTCCAGATGCCGCACGTCGAGGTAGACGTGCGTCGCGTCGGTCTTTCGCATCTGGGCGAGGATGGCCCGGCTGACCACGTCGCGCGGGGCCAGCTCGCCGGCCTCGCTGTAGTCCTTCATGAACCGCCGGCCCTTGGTGTCGAGCAGATAGGCGCCCTTCGCCGCGAAGCGTCTCCGTGATCAGGGCGCGGGATGCCCCGGCGATGTAGAGCGTCGTCGGGTGGAACTGCACGAACTCCATGTCGCGCAGGACCGCGCCGGCCCGATAGGCCATCGCCAGGCCGTCGGCGGTGGCGACCGGCGGGTTCGTGGTTTCGCGGTAGAGCTGCCCGTCGCCGCCGGTGGCGAGGATCGTGTTGGCCGCCCAGATGATCTGCAAGCCGCGGTCCTTGTCCGCGACCGATGATGCCGATGCAGCGATTGTCCGCATCGGTGAGCAGGTCGATCGTGAAGAAGTGCTCGATGACGCGGATATTCGGCTTGCTCCTGACTTTGGCGATCAGCGTCTCGGCGATGGCCCGGCCGGTCTCGTCGCCGTGGCCGTGGATGATGCGGGCATGGGAGTGGCCGCCTTCGAGGGTCGTGTCGATCTCGCCGTTCACGCGGTCGAACCCCGCCCCCCACTCCTGCAGTTGCCTGACCAGCTCGGGTCCCTGGTGGACGACCTGCTCGACCATGTCCGGCTCGCTGAGCCCGCAGCCGGTCCGCAGGGTGTCGGCGACGTGCGACTCGAAGGAGTCGTCCTTGCGCAGCACCGAGGCGATGCCGCCCTGGGCCTTCCAGGTGTTGCTGTCTTCGAGGCCCGCCTTGCAGACGACAATGACGTTGCGTTGGTCGGCCGCTTCGATGGCCGCTCGCAGGCCGGCGACCCCGGCGCCGACGATCACGCAATCGGCGAAAAGCTGGTTTGTCGAGATCGAATCGATATTCACCAGGTACCGCCGCGGCTCGCCGAACTGAATCCGCTCCGCCGGCACCGGTCCCTGGACTGCATTCTGCTCATTCATATCTTCACTGCCTTGCCCGAACGACTCCAAACATCACCCTCGCCGCCAAAGCCCGCCATCATACAACCACGGCGCCGCTTTGCAAACCCCGAAAGCACGATGAATCGCCCTCGTGTGTATCACGGACTGCGATTCGCGTGGCAGCGGCAAGCGCCAGCTTGCCGATGGCTCGTAAGACGCATGGCACCATCGGTAAGCACCGCTGCTCTCTGCTTGCTGCTGCCACTCGAAAAGACAAGATTCTCCATTCCAGTCGCTGTTAGTCGTTTAGGGACAGGGACTTACAAGATGGAGAGTTTTTTGATGGTTTTCTATTGGCAGAATATATGGCGAATGTACCATACATGGAACAGCACATGGTGCGACGACATTGTCGGCCCGGAACAAACGAGAGTCACAGGAAGGGAGAAGAACATGGTAAAGCCAAGCTGTCACACCTGCGTTTTTGCGTTTTGGGACCGGGGTCTATAGACGCGCAGCCTATCGTCAGGTTTTCCGGCCCGCCCGGTCTGTGCCAACCACCCGGACACGCCGGGCCTGATGCGGGAGATCCCGCCCGGCACGGTCTGCCGCAACTATCGGGTCAGGCCTCCGTCCCCGGACCCGGCCGACGAGACGGTCAAGCGAATCCCCCTATCCGGCGGCCCGTACGCCTATGTGGACGCCGCCGACTACGAGCGGCTGAGCCGGTACAAGTGGAGAGTGTGTGCCGGATATGCCGCTCGGTACGAGAAGGGAAGAGCCATCTTCATGTACCACCAAATCATACAGCCCCCGAAGGGAATGGTCGTCGATCACAGGAACGGTAATCGCCTGGACAACTGCGCGCGTAACCTGCGCGCTTGCACACGCGGGGGGGGTGGTCGGAATTCGGTGGCGGCGTGCAGCCGCCGTGTGCGGACTGCGCCTCTTTCGTCCCTTACGGGACTGGCTTTTGTCCTCGGCCCCGGTTCCCCAGCGATAAATCGCTGGGCTATTCTCTATCGCCCTGCGGGCTTGGACTTCGCTTCAGTCCTCTTGCGTCGGCCCGTCCGCCCCACGGGGGCGATCGACACTAGCCCACCGTTTCAACGGTGGGTACCGATAGCCAATCACATCCCAAAGCCCCGTAGGGGCGAAAGAAGACTGGGTTGCGCTCTTGTGTCGGCTGGAATCCGAAGCCGCCACCGAATGCCGACCGCACCCACGCGGGGAGAATGCGCACAATAGCCCCAAACGCATGGGTGGCGTTTCGAGGTTCAAGGGTGTCATGCGCGCTCGAAATAGCCGCAGGTGGTATGCAAGATTCAGTTTCAAGGGTGAAGAATTCCAGCTTGGGTCGTTCGGTGAAGAGATCGAGGCGGCCCGAGCCTATGATTACAGGGCCGTCGAGTGCGGCGGCGAGTTCGCCTGGGTGAACCTGCCCGACGAGTGGCCGCCCGAACGACGGCGAAAAGTGCATGCCGCGTGGAAGCGGAAAATGGCCAGGCAAAAGGCCAGGAAGGCCAAGACGAAAGGCAAGCGGACGGCAGCCCGGCCCAAGGCCCCCGCGCGCAAAGGCCGCAAACGTCCCCCGCGAGTCTCGAAGCGAGCAACGAAACAGCCGTCACGGAAGCTCCGCAGACGAAAGCTGGCGGCGCGTAGTCACTGACCCCGACCGTCGTGGATGCAGCGGTTGAAGGACTGTTGACACCGATTTGCCAGTCCATTCCTGCGCAAGCAGGAATCCAGGAACCATCGGATGTCAGATGGAGAAGGTGCGCATGGCACACCCTGTGGGACTTGCAACGGCACGGACGATGCTGCGGGGGCGAATCATCCATCATCAATAATCGATCATCCATGCCTCACGCCACGTCGGCCAGGCCGAGGGAGCCTGCCGAATTTGGCCAGGAGGGCTCGGCGGATGTTGTAGTGCTCGGGCTGGGTCAGGGTGGGGTCTTTGTAGACCAGCTCGAAGGCGTGTCTTCTCGCCATGACGAGCAGGTCGTAGTCGTCGATGATGTTGGCGATCTTGAGGTCGGGCAGGCCGTGCTGGCGGGCGCTGAACAGCTCGCCCGGGCCGCGGATGCGCAGGTCCTGCTCGGCGATCTCGAAGCCGTCGTTCGTTCGCGTCATCACTTCGAGCCGGCTCTTGGCGACCTCGTTGTCGGTCTCGGCGAAGAGCAGGCAGTAGGACTTGGACTCGCCCCGGCCGATGCGGCCGCGAAGCTGGTGCAGCTGGGCCAGGCCGAAGCGGTCGGCCGCCTCGATCACCATGATCGTTGCGTTGGGCACATCGACGCCGACCTCGATCACGACGGTCGAGACAAGGACGTCGATCTGTGCCCTTGCGGAAGTCGGCCATGATCCGCTGCTTCTCGGCGGAGGACATCTGGCCGTGCAGCAGGGCGACGCTGAAGCTCGGGGAAGACCCGCTCGGAAAGCTCCTTCCAGCGCGTCGGTGGCGGCCTTGATTTCCTTGCCCGGTCTCCTCGACGGCGGAGATGCGCGGGAAGACGAAGTACGCCTGCTTCTTGGCCTTGCAGCCGTTCGCGAATGAAGTCGTAGGCCTTCCGGCGGTCGCTGCGGGTCCACCCAGCGGGTGACGACCGCGCCACGGCCGGGAGGGCACTGCTTGATCACGGAGACGTCGAGGTCGCCGAACGCCGTCATCGCCAGCGTTCGCGGGATGGGCGTGGCGGTCATCACCAGGCAATGCGGGGCGCAGTCCTTGCGCAGCTCGGCCCGCTGGTGCACGCCGAACTTGTGCTGCTCGTCGATCACGACCAGGCCCAGGTTGTGGAACTCGATATCCTTCTGCAGCAGCGCGACGGTGCCGACGACGATATCGATCTCGCCCTGCTTGATTTGCGTGAGGATCTCTTCGCGTTTCTTGCCGGTCAGGCCGCCGGTGATGAGGACGCGGCGGACCTGGCTGTCCTTGAGATACCGCTCGATGCTCAGAAAGTGCTGCGAGGCGAGGATTTCCGTAGGGGCCATGATGGCGGCCTGGGTCTTGTTGGCGATGGCCAGCAGCGCCGCGTAGAGCGCCACGCACGGTCTTGCCGGAGCCGACGTCGCCTTGCAGCAGGCGATTCATCGGCGTCGTGCGGCTCATGTCCTCGGCGATCTCGGCGATGCAGGCGTTCTGGTCGTCCGTGAGCAGGAAGGGGAAACGCTTGCGAATCCGGCTGTCGATCTCGTCGGTGAGGGTGCACGCCGTGGCACATGCAATAGTGCTGCGTTCGATAACGGCGCAGGGCCAGCCCGAGCTGCATGAGGAACAGCTCGTCATACTTGAGCCGTCGCGTGGCGGCGGCGAGCTTTTCCTCGTCCGGCGGCATGTGAATCCAGGCGAACGCCTCCTTGCGGCTGACGATCAGGTTGTCTTTGAGAAAGCTCGCATCGTAGAACTCGCCGATCAACTCATTGACGTGATCGAGCACCGGCACGATGATCCCCTTGATCTGCCGGCTGCTCAGCCGGGCGGTCGCAGCGTAAACGCCGCCGGAGAAGTACTTGTCGGATTCGGCGTGCTTTTCATCGAGGACCATGAACTTGGGGTTGGTCATCTGGATCTGGTGCTTGTAGATCGCCGGTTTGCCCGAGGCCATGAGCACCTGGCCCAGTTGAATCTGACTACGCAAATAGCCGCCGTGGAACCAGATGACCCGGCAGACGCCCGTGTCGTCGCTGACCATCACCTCCAGCAGCGGCACACGGCGGTGCTGTTGAAAGTCGATGGACTCGACCAGGCCGACGATGGTGGCCGGCTCGTTCGGGCTGCATCTGCGCCGATCTTGATCGGACCCGGCGCAAAGACCCAGTCGCGAGGGAAGTACTCCAGGAGGTCGCCGACGGTCTGCACGCCGAGCTTCTCAAAGATCGCCGCCCGCGCCGGGCCGACCCCCTTGACGTACTGCACGGGCATCGTGAGTGTTATGCTCTCCTTGCCCTGAACGTCTTTGGAAACTGCACCTTGCATATCCCTGACAGCTTTCGATTCCACAACTGCATCCAACCTGTACCAACTACACCCGGCCATTCTACCCGGTTTATGGTCTATTGACCAGCGTTTTCACTCGGGGAAACCGTATTTGCCAATGAGTCTTACGAAGCGGCAACTGCTGGTGTGCTTTTCGACCCGCTTGCCGTGGAAGTTCTCGGCGACGGCAAGCTGCTGCACGGCACGCTGGCCGACGGGAGCGATCATGACGCCGGCCTCGGCCAGTTGAGCCGTCAGGGGCGCAGGGAAGTCCGGGACCGCCGCCGTGATGATGATCCGGTCGAAGGTCCTGTCCTCAGGCCAGCCACAACTGCCATCTCCGACTCGAAACTCGACGTTGCCGATGCCCAGCTCGCCCAGGGTATCGCGGGCGGTTGCCGACAGCTCCGGGAATCGCTCGATGGTGTAAATGCGCTTTGCCAGCCGGGCGAGAACAGCCGTCTGGTACCCGCTTCCGGTGCCGACCTCCAGGACCTCGCATTCGCGATGCACCCGCAGAAGCTGGGTCATCAAGGCCACGATATAAGGCTGTGAAATCGTCTGGCCCTCGCCAATGGGCAGCGGGCCATCCGCATACGCTCGAAAGCGATGCTCCGGCGGGACGAACCGCTCGCGGGGGACCTCAGCCATGACGGCCAGAATATCGGGGTCCGTGATGCCGCGTCCACGCAGGTGTTCCTGCAGCATCAGCCGGCGGGTAGATTCCAGGTGATTGTCCTCACTGGGCGTCAACATGGCGCCCATGATGGGCCCCGCACGAACCTTTTGCAAAACAATTTCGTGCACACGGGGCCGCCACCCGGCGCGAGCGACGTCGCACAGGTCCATCCGGGCTATTGGCCCTGTGCGTGGGCTGTAAGGAGCAGGAAGATGGCCCTCTCGGCATTCTGGCTGGCGGCGACGATCTCGGGCCGGCCGGGCTGAAGGAGCACGGACCCGGACCAGTCCCACATCGCCCGGTCCGACGGAGCGTCCGGGGTCTGCCTCTTCTCGATAAACCGGCTCTCCTCCAAGCTGAACTGCACGAGGATGGCCGTAGCCGGGGCATTGTCCGGAGCCACACCGGTGGAGACGGAGAACCGCCTGCCCGATTCGTATGGACTGTAGTCCTTCTGGCCCGGCGTGGATGTCTCTCGCACGATGTAGGTTGTCTTTGTCGCCCGGACTTCGGTGTTTCCCTGCTGGGAGGCCGCCTTGGCTCCGGCGACCACCCGCGCCTGGCCGGTGCCGAGGCACTTGAGGATATCCGGGACAGTCACGGCGTGCGGCTCCTCGCCAATGGGGCTGATGCCCAGCTTGGCCAGGGCCGGCAGGTTCACCTCGACGATGAAGGCCTCGACCAGTGCCGCCAGCGGCTCAGTCGAGACGACGGGGCGCTGACCCGGCCGCACGTTGGACCGCTGCCCCATCAGCGTGAGTGTGAACAGCAACACACAGACAACGATCAGGACTCCTTTGCCTCTTGCGAACATGTGCGTACCCTTTCAAACTCGCCTTTTGAACAACGATGAATCGCTCATAGAGAAAAGGCAGGATTGTGGAGGGTAGTCACGGAAAATGTGACACACGCCGCAGACGAGTCATGGGGCCGAGGGCGGACGCCATGCGGAATCCGCAGTCCGCAATCAACAATCACGTCAGTCCCACTTGTGGCGCTTGACGCAGGCGATGATCTTCTGGGCGCACTTGAGGGCGGCGAAGCCTTCCTCGGCGCTGACCTCCGGCCTGAAGGACCGGTCCCGGACGGCCCGGAGGAACGCTTCCTGCTCAAGCCGGATAGGCTCCTTGTCGTCGATCTGGAGCTGCTCGATGTGCAGCAGGTCGGGCCAGTTGACACTCGTCAGGTCCAGCTCGCCGCTTTCCCGCTGCTGCTTGATCCACTCGACGACGTTGTCGTTCGGGTCGGTCTTGACGATGATGCCGCTCTTCTTGAGGTAATCGACGCTCAGGTACGCCTGGCGGGAGAAGACGTGGACGCGGCGCTCCGTCTTGAGAGCGAGGCGCGACGCCGTCAGATTGGCGATGCAGCCGTTTTCGAACACGAGCCTCGCGTTACAGATGTCCTCGCTGACCTTCGATGACGCTGACGCCGACGGCGTCCACTCGCTTGATCTTGCTGGCCGCCAGGGACAGAACGATGTCGATGTCGTGGATCATGATATCCAGGACGACGCCGACGTCGGTCGAGCGGAACGGATAGGGGCTGACGCGATGGGCCTCGATGAACTTCGGCTCGATCTCCAGCCGTTTCATCGCCTGCACCACCGGGTTGCAGCGCTCGGAATGGCCGACCGCGACGACCGTATCGTACCGGCGGGCCAGCGAGACGATCTTGCGTCCCTCCCGCACGCTCGAGGCCAGCGGCTTCTCGATCAGGACCGGGATCCGCTGTCGCAGGAAGAGCTTGGCCAGCTTCAGGTGCGTCATCGTCGGGGTGGAGATTGTGACCGCATCGACCTTGTCGAGGATCTCGCTCGCAATCAGTGTAGGCGAGGCAGCCGTACTTGTCGGCCAGATCAGCGGCCTTGTTGGCGTCCGTATCGACCACCGCGACCAGCTCGCTGTCGGGCAACGTGCTGTACACCTTGGCGTGGATCCCCCCCATCTTCCCGGCGCCGACGATCGCCGTGCGAATCTTCCCGTTGCTCATAGGAATCTGGCTGACTCCGTCCTGAGGCTTTCGCGATAGCGGCCGAACCGGTGCTGATGACTATTGAAGATCGACTCGATTATATCTCGAACATTCTCGTCCAGGCCGTCCTGCTCGGCCAGCTCCTGCGCATTGGCCAGCAGCGTGCTGCCCTGGCGATAAAGCTTCCTGTAGGCCTCGAAGATGTGCAACTGCTGCTCTCCGCTCAGGCCCGCGCGAAGCAGCCCGCGTTTGTTCACGCCGCGAACCTTGACCGGATAGTGCCCGCTGACGATCAGGAACGGCGGTATGTCGTGGGTGAGCCCGGCCAGCCCGGCGATGAAGGACCAGCGCCCGATGGTGACGAACTGGTGCGACGCCGCCATGCCCGCTGAACCAGGCGCCCATGCCGATCTGCACGTGTCCGGCGATCTGCACATAGTTGCTCAGGACGACCTTGTCGCTCGACGGATCGCAATCGTGACCGATGTGGGACCCGACCATCAGGAGGTTGTCGCTGCCGATCTGGGTCGCGGTGCCCTCGTGTCTGCTCGGATGGATCGTCACGTTCTTCGCGGATCATGTTGCGATCGCCGATCACCAGGCCGCCCATCGTGGGCATTCGGCGTCAGGCCGAGAACCTGGGGACAGCAGCCGATCGCGGAATTCGGGTACAGAGTGGTTCTGCCGCGCCGATGCGTACGCGGTCGGCAATCACCACCCGGGCGTACGAGAATCGTGCCCGGCGCCGATCGAGACACTGTCTGCCAATCACGCAATAGGGCCCGACGACCACGTCGTCAGCCAACTGCACGTTCTTTTCCAGAATCGCCGTGGGATGTACTGTCGCCATGTTAGTGGTTCCTGCACCTCATAAGCCTAACCTCCATTTTGCAGAACCCCATATCACAGCTTCTCATCGTCGTCGAGAAGCATGAACTTGATCTCCGCCTCGCGGCCACGATAGCATCGCCGACCATCGCCTGGCACCGGCAATGGGCGGTCCTGCGTCGCAGCCGGACGGTCTCGGCCATCAGAATCAACTGGTCGCCCGGCACGACAGCCTTGCGCAGTTTCACCCTGTCCATGCTCAGGAGCACGGCGAGCTTGCCGGTATGTTCGAGCCGCTGGGCAAACAGCAGTCCCGAGACCTGGGCCATCGCCTCGACGATCAGCACGCCGGGCATGATCGGCGTACGCGGGAAAGTGACCCTGGAAGAAGCTGCTCGTTGAATGGTCACGTTCTTGATGCCCTTGATCCGCGTATCGCCTTCCACCTCGATGATCTTATCCACGAGCAGGAAAGGATAGCGATGCGGCAGGATCTTCTGAATCCGCCGGATGTCGAGCACCGCGTCGGTCCCGAACTTGTCGAGGCGGTCCTGTTGTTGGACCGTCTCGTAGAGCTTGCGGACGAGCTGCTGGTTCAGGGCGTGGCCGCTCTTGTAGGCCACGATCCGCCCGACGCATGGGCCGGCCGACCAGCGTCAGGTCGCCGATCAGATCCACGATCTTGTGACGGACGCACTCGTTGGGGAAACGGTAGGCGTTCTTGATCGGCCCGTCCGAATCGATCACGAGGATGTCGTTCGGACCGATGTGCGTGCCGATGCCCGCGGGCCTGGAACTGCCGGGCTTCGCCTTCGAGCAGGAAGCTGCGGGCGGCCGCCATGCTCGCTCTCGAAGCTGTCCGGCGTGAGGTGATAGCTGTAGATCTGCCGGCCGATCGCCGGATGACTGCTGTAGTCCAGATCGTACGTGATGTTCAAGCCGCCGTCGGCATAGGGCAGCGCGTAGATCGTGGCGTCGCCGGCGCTGACGCTGATCGGCTTCTTGATGATGAACTCCTTCTGCGGGCTCTGCTGCTCGACGATCTCGGCCTGCTTGAGGACGTTGACGTACTCGGCGCTGCTGCAATCGGGGGCGGGCAGCTCGGGCCCCTCCACCTCCACGATGATGTTGTCGATTTCCAGCGCGCGGATCGCCGCCAGGCAATGCTCGACGGTCTCGATGCTGACGTCGCCCTTTTTGACGCTCGTGCGGCGGCTGCGCTCGGCAATGTTCGGGGCAATCGCCGGGATGCGGACGGTCGCTGGCACGTCGGTCCGCACGAAGACGATGCCCGCGTCCTCCGGCGCAGGGCGGAATATAACCGTGGCTCCTCGCCGCCGAACAATCCTTTGCCGCTGAGTTTCACCTCATCCTTTATCGTCTTTTGCAGCTTCAAGTTTCTCCACCTTCGCCGTCAACTGCTTCACCTGTTGCGATAATTTCGGCAGGCGCAGGACATGTGCGACCACCCTGGCCGCTTCTCTGACGTCCAGGGCCGGCGACCAGGCCAGCTTCTCTCCGGGTGCAACGCTGCTCATGACGCCGGCCTGCGCCCCGACCATCGTGCCGGCTCCGATCTCGATATTGTCGGCCAGACCGACCTGTCCTGCAAGCACGACCCCGTCGCCCAGTCGGCAACTGCCTGCGACCCCCACCTGGGCGGCGATCAGGCAGCACTTGCCGATGACGACGTTGTGCGCAATCTGCACCAGGTTGTCGATCTTCGTGCCCATCCCAATTATAGTATTGCCAAATTTCGCCCTGTCAACGCAGCAGTTGGCCCCAATCTCGACGAAGTCCTCGATCACGACGCCGCCGTTGTGGGGGACCAGCGTGTGGGCGCCCGTCGATAAAGACGTATCCGAAGCCGACGGAACCGATCGTGCTATTGGCCTGGACGATGACGTGGTTGCCCAGTCGGCAGCCGTGGTAGACCACGACGTTGCTGTCAAGGCGGCAATTCTCCCCGATGATGGAGTTTTCGCCGATTTTGCACCCGCCGGCAATGACCGTATTCGGGCCGATCTGCACGTCGTCATCGATGACGACGTTCGGTCCGATGCTGCACCCCGGCCCAGACGCACATTCTCTCCCGGCGTGCGGAGGGATCCACACCCTCCACGGGGGGCTTTCGTTCCGGGGCGAACTGCGTAAGGGCTTGAATCAGAGCGGCATTGACATCCTGCACCAGCAGTTGCGGCTTGGCCAGGCCTTCGATCGGCCGGGAGACAATCGCCGCGGCGGCCTTGGATTGAAGCGCTGCGGCCTCGTACTTTGCATCGGCCACGAAGGTCACATCGCTCGTTCCGGCGACATCGGCCGGCATGACCGCGCCTACTTGCCTGTCGCCATCAGCAGACTCGCCGATCAACCTTGCGCCAAGCCTTTCGGCCAGTTCTCGAACCGTCATTCCCATCGTAATCTCGAAAGAGGTTCTCTATCGGGTCCGTGCATCGTCACTTTTGAGACTGTGCGCCGCCGGCGGCATCCAGCCGGGCGGTCACTTCCTGCGTCAGATCCACACATCCCTCGGCGTAGAGCACCTTGTGCGTGCTGAACGTCATCATCAGCTCCTCGCTGGGAACCGGAAACTCCGGCTCGGTCCGCTCGAACACGAGGTTCAAGCCCTTCTCCTTGGCGACCGTCTGGACGATCTTCAGGGTCTCCTGGTACAGGGCCTCCATCCAGTTCTTATCTTCCAGGGATCGCTGCTGCTTGAGGTATTCGCGCTGGCTTTCCAGATCGGCGCGTTTCTTGAGGATCGCCTGGAGCTGCTTCATGTAGTCGGCGGTACCTTCCTTGAGGGCCTTGAGTCCGGCTTCCTCGGCCTCGATCTCCTTGGCCATGCCATCCAACTGGGCCCTGGCCCGGGTCTGAGTCTGGAGGACTTGGGAGCGGTACAAACCGTGCCGCGTGGACGTATTGAACACGGTTCGGACACTCACGATGCCGATCTTTGACGCCGCAGGCGCCGACTCGGACGCCGCATAGCTGTACTGGAACGTCGCCAACAAGGCGACCACGCCCAGGAGAATTCCCACCGTCTTTGCTCCAATTTTCATATCAAACCCTTTCTGCTGTGTGGAGTCTCAAGCCCATCTGTACCTGGCAGAACTCCACCCCTTATTGGAAATACATTTCCGGCTGAGAGAAGCTGAAGACCTGCGTCTCGTCCTCTTCATCCTTGAGCAGGGGCACGGAAATCTCGAATCGCATCGGGATGTTCCCGAAAAGCTGCGGGATCAGGATCTGGATACCGGTGCCGACGGACAGGCGGTACTTGCCCATTTCCACGGTGCCGCTGTCTACGAAGAGCAGACCCCCGAAGTTCTCACCGATGAGCGGGAACACAACCTCGGCGTTCGCCAGGAAGATCCAATCGCTGCCGATCGGGTCTTTGCGTTCCGCGAAGGGACCGACATTGGTCTGCAGCCCGCGGGGGCTGATGCCGCGATATTCGAAACCCCGCACCCCGTAGCGGCCCGAGCCGCCCGCATAATACTTCTCGAACGGCGGAGCTTCGCCGACCACTGTGCCGGCCAGAATCTTCGTGGATAGCACCGTCTTTCGATCGAGGACGTCCGTGTAGAGCGTGAAGTAGTTGTTATAAGAGCCTTCGAGCAACCCGAATGCATCGTCGCCGGTGACCTGTTCATACCACGCATTGAACCTGTGGCCCTGCGAGGGGTTGTACAGGTCGTCCACGGCCGAGCGGCCAAGCCCGAATCGCGCGCCGAAGAGTTGGGTGTCGCCCTCGAACTCGCGAATCTCCACGGGTGCATCGTAATCCAGGTGATGTACCCCCACGTTCTCCGCACGGAAGCCGATGCTCTGGCGCCAATAGTCCTCCAGGCGTTTCTCGAATCCGACGGTGCCCTTGAGCCGGCTCTCGTCGTAGCTTTCCCGGAAGCGCTCCCAGCTTCGACCGCCGACATCGAGCGTCGACGGGCTTGTCGCGCCAATAGGGGTCCACGAAATCGACGCAGTACGTGCTGTACTGCGTTCCCGGCTGAAGGACAAGGCTCAGGGTCTGGCCGCCCCCGTGAAATGCCTTCATGGAGAAAAACTCGCGGAGGCTCTCGGGCCAGTCCGTGATGTCGAAGTTCTGTTGCCGATAGATGAGCCGGCCGACCACGCCGTGATCGGTGCTGAAGCCAACGCCCGGGATGATCACGCCGGTCATGCCTTCCTCGATATTCACGCGGACGTCCTTTTGGTTGGGATCTCCGTCGGGCGGGTTCACGGGCCGGATCATGACCTCCTGGGCGGCGGCGGAGCGCTGCACGTACTTTTCGAGCAACCCGCTGCCTTCCTTGGGCGCCATTTTGGCGTTATACAGGTCGCCTGGGGTGAACTCGTACTCGTCGAGCACCCGCCGGACCACTTTGTCCTTCGTCATCTCGTTGCCCGTCACCTCGATCCGGCCGATGCGGAACTGCTTGCCCTCGGTGACGTCGAACTCCACGGTGACCAGGTTGTCCCCCTCCCGCGTGGTAAAGCGGGGCGTCTGCGCGACGCCGGCGTCCACGAAACCCTGCTCGCGGTACAGTTGAGCGATCGTCCGGGCGTCGCGCTCGAGCCACGGGCTTGAGGTATACCTGCTCCTCGCGCAGTTCCATCCGCTCGCGCAACTGCTCATCGGTGTAGCGCGTATTCCCCACGAAGAGGATCTCCCCGACCCGGTACACCGGGCCTTCGTCGATCGTGAAGACCAGCTGCACGCCACTGCCGTCGATGGTGAATTCCTTCTCCGCGGAGATGTGGTAGTCGAGGAACCCGTGGTTGTAGTAGAAGTCCCGCAGCCGATCCAGGTCCTCGTCGATGGCATCCTCCGTAAAGTGAGACGGCCACAGCAACAACTTTCTCTGTTTCGTCTTGATGACCTGCCTGAGCGTGCCGTCGCCGAACGAGTCGTTGCCGACGAAATCGATTTTGTCGATCCGCACGCGGGGCCCTTCGTCGATGATGTACAGCAGGTGGCCGTCGGCCAGGCGCTCCTTATCGAGCGAGACTTTGACGAACGGATAGCCGATCTTGCGGTAGACCTCGGAGATGGTGACCCGCCCGCCTTCGGCCAGGAACGGGTCCAGGCGGTCGCCCAGCTCGAATCCGAGCCGCTCCCGCAGGACGTGATCTTTGTACTTGCGGTTGCCCTTGAACTCGATGGACTTGACGATCGATGTCGATTGTTGATTGTTGATTGTTGATTGTTGATTTGGATCCCCGGCCTCGGCCGCGACGCACGGACTCAAGAATCCTATGAGGCTGAACAATGTGGAGATGAGAACAGCATCCTGCATATCGATTATCAATCATCCATTATCAATTAGAAAGGCACTGCTTCCTGCTGAACCTGTGCCAGGTTTTCGAACCGCGTGCATTTCTCCCGGAATGACAGCTTGACGATGTCCGTGGGACCGTTGCGCTGCTTGGCGATGATCACTTCCGCCGTATTGTCCGCCTGGTAATCGGGCTCGCCCCGGTGATAATAGTCCTCCCGGTGCAACAGCATCACCACGTCTGCGTCCTGTTCGATACTCCCGGATTCGCGCAGGTCGCTCATTCGCGGGCGGTGGTCCTTCCCGGCCTTCCGGGGAACGGTTGAGCTGGCTGAGCACGATCACCGGGACGTTGAGCTCGCGAGCCAGTGACTTCATGTACCGCGAGATCGCGGTGATTTCCTGCTGGCGGGATTCGATCTTGCCCATCCCCAGGCCCATCAACTGGAGATAGTCGACGACGATGGCCTGGATGTCGTGCATGCTCTTGAGTCGCCGGGCCTTGGCCCGCAGCTCCAGCGGCGTCAGGGCCGACGTGTCGTCGATGAAGATCGGGGCCTCCGAGATGATCCCGCAGGCCTCCACCAGCTTTTGATAGTGCTCCGTGCTGAGCATCCCCTTGCGGACGAGCTGGGAGTCTACGCCGCTGTAGCTGCACAGGAACCGCTCGGCCAACTGCTGGCTGGCCCATTTCCAGCGAGAAGATCGCCAGCGGAATCTTTTCGACGATTCCGACATGCTCGGCGATATTCAGCGCCAGGGCCGTTTTGCCCATGCTGGGTCTGCCGGCGATGATGATCATCTCGCCGTTCTGCAGGCCGCAGGTCAGGTCGTCCAGCTCGTAGTAACCGGTCGGCAGACCCGTGACGTGCGTCCCCTCGCGCTTCTCGATCAGCTCGTAGGCCTGCATCACCAGGTCCTTGAGGGGCTCCGCCGAGTTGGTGATTCGCTTGTCCGCCACGGCGAAGATCCGCCGCTCGGCGTCGTCGAGCTTCTCGCCGGTGTCGCCGCTCTCGTCGTAGGCATCGAGTTGAGGATGTCCGTCGCCGCCGAGATGGTCTCGCGCAGCAGCATCTTTTCCCGGACGATCTCGGCGTAGTACGCGACGTTGGCGGAGGAGGGGACTGTCTCGATGACCCGCTGGAGGTACTCCATGCCGCCGATCGTCGCCAGGTGGTTGCGCCGTTCGAGTTCGTCACGCACGAGGAACCCGTCGATGCCTTCGCCGCGGTTCTTCTCAAACAGGGCGACGATTGCGTCAAAGATCAGTTGATGCTCGGTGTGGTAGAATGCGTCGCGACTGAGCAGCTCGACCACCTCGCCGACGCAGCGCGGGTCCACGATCATCGAGCCGAGCACGGCGGCCTCCGCCGGCAGAGACTGTGGCATGCTGCGAAGGACCGGCGACGCCCCATTGGCTTTCAAGCGGGTGGAAGCGGCGCCGTTGCGTGCCGGACCCGCCCCGGCAGTCCCGTTCGATTCGCCGTTCGGTCCCGGCTTGTCCCCCGTCTTCTTATGATTGCCTTTTGCTGCCACCAGAGCATCCTGTCCAACTAACACGCCCGAAATACGGAATCGACTCGTCCCTGTATTTTGGCTTTCACCGACAACAGGCCAGCATTGTACCGCCACGTTCGCTGACGGTCAAACGGCGAAGCGGAAGTTGACGCCGATTGCCGCAAGTTTTCACGATCCGTCCGGGACACCTGGGTGGCAGCGTCAAGCGCAGCTTGGCGATGGCGTTCTTGGGATGCGGTGCAGCCATCGCCAAGGCCTTCGGCCTTGACGCTGCCACCCATCACAAGCCGTTGTGCCGCCGCGACATCAGGCGCCCCGATTCAAGGCATCGGCAGACTGACCGCCCGCACGACAGGCTTTTTGCCGGGCTTTTTCGCCAAGTGTCGCCTCCGGGGGCCGGGCAGTGAAGCCTGGGTCGGCGGCGGTCCGAGTGGTCCTGTTCGTCCATAACGTCCACTTCGTCCACCATGTCCACGAGACTACTGTGGACGTGATGGACACAGTGGACGACGTGGACCAACGAAGACCCATTGTGCTCTGCAGCAACCGAGTCGTCATTACTTTTTGAGCCACTGGTCGAGCCAGCCGATGACTGTTTCGTGCCAGAGGATCGAGTTGTGCGGCTTGAGGACCCAGTGGTTCTCATCCGGGAAGTACAGCAGCTTGCTGGGGATGTCGCGGCGCTGCAGGGCGTTGAACGTGCCCAGGCCCTGCGTCAGCGGGAACGCGGAAATCCTGCCCGCCGTGAATGACCAGCATGGGCGTCTTCCACTGCCCGACGAAGCGAAGCGGATTCTGGCTCTTCGTAGCCGTCCGGGTTGTCCCAGGGCGTGCCCTGATGGTCCCACTCGGGGAACCACAGCTCTTCGGTATCGAAGTAGGCCATGCGCTCGTCGAGACTGCCGTCGTGATTGACCAGGCAGCGGAAGCGGTCAGGCCACTGACCGGCGATCCAGTTGACCATGTAGCCGCCGTAGGAGGCGCCCAGGGCCCCGACGCGGTCACCATCCATCCAGGGATAGCGTTCCAGCGCGGCGGCCAGGCCCTTCTGCAGGTCCACGAGCGGCTTGCCGCCCCAGTCGCCGCGGATGGAGTCGCAGAACGCCTGCCCGTAGCCGGTCGAGCCGTGGAAGTCCACCATCACGACCGCGTAGCCCGCGCCGGCGTAGGCCTGCGGATTCCAGCGGTAGTGGAAGACGTTGCCGAACGAGCCCTGCGGCCCGCCGTGGATCAGGAACGCCACCGGGTACTTCTTCGCGGGATCGAAATCCACCGGCTTGACCACGTAGGCGTACACCGTCTCATCGTTCCAGCCGCGGAACGCTGAACTGCTCGTAATCGCCCATGCGAGCGACAGCCACCTTATCCGCGTTGATGTCCGTCAGCTTTCGTTACAGTCGTCGCCATCTGGCTGGCACGCTGTACAATTCCGCCGGCGAGCGCAGGTGGCTGAGGCTGTAGACGATGCGGTCGTCCGCCACGTCGAAGGCGTGGACCGTCCCATCCTTGACGATGGTGCGAATCTTGCCGCTCCTTGACATCGATGGCGAACAGCGAATCCTGTCCCGTATTCGGCCGCGATGGCATAGAGGTCTCCTGCCGTCGGAGGACCAGGCCATGGACGAGGCGCTGTGGTCCCACCCTTCCGTCAGCAGGCGTTTGCGGCCGCTCGGGCCATTCGCGCAGCACGACGTGGAACTGATCGGCCTCATATCCCGGCCGGGTCATCGCCAGGTACGCCAGCGTCTTGCCGTCGGGCGAGAAGACCGGCTGCGTGTCCCAGGCCTCGTTCTCCTGCGTCAGACACTTCGGCGGCTGCGAGCCATCGATGGGAGCCAGGTACAGATCGAAATCCGTGGACCAGGCTTCGCTGCGGCCCACGTCCTTGGCCGAAAAGACAATCCCCTTGCTGTCCGGCGTGAACGCGATCTCCTCCGGCCCGCCAAATGGCTGCGAGGGCGTATCGGCGTCCATCCCGCGCATCACATCGACCGCCTCGCCCCCCGCCGCGGGCCGCACGAACAGATGCGACCGCCGCCCGTCCTCCCACGTGTCCCAGTGCCGCACGAACAACCGCTCATAGACCTTGCCGGTGGCCTTGCTCTTTTCCCGTTCGTCGAGCCGATCCTTCGTAGCCTGCACCGTCGAGCAGTTGGGGAAGACCTCCATCGTGTAGGCGATCTGTTGGCCGTCCGGCGAAATCACGAGGTTGCCGACGTCCAGCGGCTCGCGGGTGATCTGCTCCGCTTCGCCGCCGTCGAGGGCGATGTGCCACACCTGGGATGAGCCCGCGCGGTCCGAGAGGAACCAGATCGTCCGGCTGTCGGGACCCAGCGCGGATTCGTGTCGGACTGCACGTGCGAGGTGAGCCGGCGAAGACCCGTGCCGTCCGTGGAGACAAGCCACAGGTCGTTGCGCCCGCAGTTCGCCTCCAGGTCCGTCCGGCGCACGGCGAACGCCACCCACTTGCCATCCGGCGAAACCTGCGGGTCGGAAATCCGGTCCATCGCCAGCATGTCGCGAACGCCGAACGGATGGGGTTCGTCCCAAGTTCTTGAGCTTTGGGTGGCAGCGTCAAGCGCAGCTTGGCGATGGTTTGCCCGTTCGCCATCGCCAAGGCCTTCGGCCTTGACGCTGCCACCCATCCACACAGGATCCATCTCAAGAATCCGGGACAAACCCAACGGATGCGCCCGATCGGAGTCGGCGGCGACCACACAAACGCTCGGAATGGAAACAACGACACTGATGCAAATGAGAACAACCGTGTTACGCATGAACAGTTCCTTCTTAGAATATGAACTCTGCAAAATGGAGATTGGGTTTACTTTCTGAAGGAAAAATCGTCTTTCATTTTTCCTTCAGAAATAGCAAGTGTTGGACGCAGAAATGATCATATGGATTGCTCAAGGAACTCTCAAAGCCGATTTCCTTGAACAATATAAGCCCAATCTCCATTTTGCAGAATCCTTTTTTTCACGATTTGAGATTTGCTAGTTCGGCTTGCGGATGGGAGGCGCCGCCCGGCGCAACTGGACGGGAATGTCGAGCCAGAAGCAGGAGCCCCGGCCGACCTCGCTTGCCAGGCCGATGGACCCGGCCAGCATGGCGGCCAACTCCTTGCAGATGGACAGGCCCAGCCCGCTGCCCGCCGATTCGCGCGTCAGCGAGCCGTCGGCCTGGCGGAACTTGTCGAAGATGATCTCCCGGTCGGCCTCCGCGATGCCGCAGCCGGTGTCCGTCACGGCGATGCGCACCATCTTCTCATCGAGCATGGAGGCGTGAATGTCGATCCGGCCGCGAAGGGGCGTGAACTTCACCGCGTTGCTCAGGAAGTTGTACAGCACCTGCTGCACCTTGCCCGCGTCCGTCACAAGCAGCGGAACATTCTTGTCCACTTCCATTTGGATTTTCAGTCTCTTCTTCTTCGCGAGCAGCGAAAACGACGACACGACAACTTCGCACAACTGCACCAGCGAGGTCTGCTCGACGTGCAGCTCCATCTTGCCGGCCTGCGCCTTGGCCAGGTCGAGCAGGTCGTTGATCATGCTCAACAGGCCGTTGCCGCTGGTGATGATGTTCTCGATGTACCGCTGCCCCTTGTCCCGCCTGAGCAGCCCCGGCTTCTCGCGGAGCACCTGGGCGAAACCGAGGATCGCGTTGAGCGGCGTGCGAAATTCGTGCGACATGTTCGCCAGGAATTCGCTCTTGAGCTGGTTGGCTCGGAACAGCTCGATATTGCGCTCGGACAGCTCGCCGATTTTCGCGTCGAGCTGGCGGTTCGCCTGGCGCAGCTCCTCCTGGGCGGCCTGCAAGTTGTCGAGCATGTGGTTGAAGGCCTGGGCGAGCTTCTCATACTCGTCGGCCGTGGCGATGGAGCTTCGGATGTCCAGGTTGCCTTCGGCGACATTGTTGGCCAAGGCCCGCAACTGGCGGATCGGGCGAAGGATGACCCGCTGGGTGATCCAGTAGAAGGCCACGATGGCGCCGGTGCCGCCGATGATGCCGGCCACGAGGATCCAGACGCCGTTCATGAGGGTCATCCACCTCAACTCGCCTCCGATGTTGCGAGTCTGGACGACCGCCGCCCCGATGATCTCCTTTGGGGTGAACGGCGCGGCGATGCTTTGTGCACTGTGGCAACTCACGCAGTTGTCCGTGGCGCGGAACACGCGCACATAATCGCTTTGCAGCACGCCATTGACCCGGCTCAGCGCGATGGTCTCATCCTGCGTCCCGCCGGCCACCAACTCATCCAGGAGCTGCCTCTGTACGCTGCTCAGCTTTGAGAAATCGCTCTTATCCTTCTCCCGCTGGAAGCGCACCCAGACGATGTCGGGCTGGTTCGGTTCCTTTGCCGCTCCCTGCTCGTTCAACTCCGGCAGGGTGATCTCGCCCGAGGATTTCAGTTTGAAGTGGAGGTGGAGCAACAGCGATTCCGCCCTGGCTTTGTTGGTCTCCAGTAGCGTCCCCTTGGTGAGCTGGCGCATCCAGATGTAGGGAATCAGCAGCGCGATGACCAGACTGAACAGCACGGCCGCGCCGAACATGATCCGGCACTTCTCCGCAAGCGAAAGCGGCGTCAGATGCAGAAACCGCAGAACCCGTTGCAGGACCTTGCCCAGATCGATACGCATAGCTCGTAATTGACCACTGATTATTGATCATTGCCGGACCGTTGCCGTGAAGGCCATTCTAAGTGTTTCGCTGCGCCGGACAACTCAAAATCATCAATTGTCAGTCATCAATCCAGCCGTCCTACGGTTGCTTGGGCTTCTCCTCGTCCGCGTGTAAGTGCTTTTGCGTCCGCAGGTTAAGCTCATCGAGCTGCTTCTGATCGACCTCGCTGGGAGCGCCGGTCATGAGGCACTGGCCCCTCTGCGTCTTGGGGAACGCGATCACGTCGCGGATGTTGTCCGTGCCGGTCAGCATCATGATGAGCCTGTCCAGTCCAAGGGCGATGCCGCCGTGGGGCGGGGCACCGTAGTCCAGAGCCTTGAGGAAGAAACCGAACCGTACTTCCGCCTGCTCCCGCGTGATGTTGAGCAGATCGAAGACTTTCTGCTGGACCTCGGGCCTGTGGATACGAATGCTTCCGCCGCCGACCTCGCTGCCGTTGACGACGATGTCATACGCCTGGGAGCGGATGTGGCCCGGATCGGTTTCGAGCTTGAGCAGGTCCTCGGCTACCGGGGCTGTAAACGGATGATGGACGGAATCGAACCGCTTGTCATCCTCGTTCCATTCGAACAGCGGGAAGTCTACGACCCAAACAAATTCGAACTTGCTCGGATCGTACATTTTCAGGTCCCTGGCCACCCGGCATCGAAGCGGCGCCAGCGCCTTGTTCGCCGCGGCCTCTTTGTCGGCCACGACCAGCAATATATCGCCGTCTTTGGCCCCGAAGCGCTCGACCAACTGCTTCTGCTGCTCGGGAGTGAAGAACTTGCCGAGCCCGCCGACGAACGAGGGCGTTCCGCCCTCCATTTTCAGCTTGCCCCAGGACAGGCCTTTGGCGCCATAGTCCATCACAAGGCCCGTGAGCGTCTTGTCGATATCGCTTCGCGAGTACTTGTCGCCGGCCGGGCGCACAAACCTTTGACCACGCCCCCATTCTCGATGGTCGAGACGAACACTTTGAAGGTGCTCTGGCGGGCAAGGTCGGAGATATCCTTGAGCTTCATGTCGAACCGCAGGTCGGGCCGGTCGATGCCGTAATCCCGCATCGCCTCGGAGTATGGCATTCTGCGGATGGGCAGCGGCACGTCGATCCCCGCGATCTCCTTCCAGATCCGGGCGATCAGCGGCTCATGCATCCGAATGACGTCATCGGACTCGACGAAGCTCATCTCCACGTCGATCTGCGTGAACTCCGCCTGGCGGTCGGCCCGCGGGTCCTCATCGCGGAAGCAGCGGACGATCTGGAAGTACTTGTCCATGCCGCTCATCATCAGGATCTGCTTGAACAACTGGGGCGACTGGGGCAAGGCGTAGAAGGAGCCTCGCACCAGGCGGCTGGGCACGAGGAAGTCCCTGGCCCCCTCCGGCGTGCTCTTGGCCAGCATGGGAGTCTCGATCTCCCAGAAACCCTTCTCGTCAAAGTACTTGCGCACGAGCGACGTGACGCGATGGCGGGTCCGCAGCTTTTGCTGCATCGAAGGCCGGCGAAGATCGATGTAGCGGTACTCCAGCCGGGTTTCCTCGTTGGTGCGGATCTCGTCGTCGATGTCGAACGGCGGGGTCCTGGCCATATTGAGGATCTCCAGCCGGTCCACGATCACTTCGATCTGCCCGGTGACCAGCTTGGGGTTCTCCATGCCCTCGCTCCTCGGCCGAACCGTGCCGCTGGCGGCGACGACCCACTCGCAGCGGACCGTGCGGGCCATTCGGTGTGGCTCCGCCTGGATCTCGGGGTCAAACACCAGTTGCGTCAGCCCCTCCCGGTCTCGTAAATCGAAAAACACCAGGTTGCCGTGGTCCCGATAGGACTGGACCCAGCCGGATAGTATGACCTTCTTGCCCGTGTCTTCCAGGCGAAGCTCGCCGCAGTTGTGTGTTCTTTTCAGCATTCTGACGCTTTCGACAATAGTTGATTTCAGTGGCCCCTTAGCGCGCAGCACAAGCGCCGGGCAAACCACCCAGAATACCGCACCCCCGCACCTTAGTCAATATCCGCCTGTCTCATAACTGATATTCAAAACGCTGCACAAGCCTAACGGCAGGCGGCCCACATACTGGGCATCGCCACCGGGGCGGCCGTCAGTCTCCAACTGCGCAAGCTCGCCCAGGCCCTTGAATCAAACAAACGCCTGCAAGTCACGGTAGCCACCATCGCCGCCAAACTCAAAGACCCCCCGCCACCCTTAACGCTTGACTTAAGGGCTGGCCCCTGACCCCGTAAAGATTTCGGTTCAGAGAGAATATTCTTGTACTTGACAAGAATCCTATATGGATACCCGACCCTCGAAGACCCGTTGAAACCGGATAATGGCGTCGTCTTGCCTTGCGGCGACCATTCTGATCGGGTAGTCTATTCGAGTCTTGTAAGGATTGCATTGAACAGAAAGGAGCTATCAGATGGCCAAAGACCGGCAAGCACGACGAGGCGCGCGTGACTCACGCACTGGGAAGTTCATTCCGCTGAAAGAAGCCGACAAGCGGCCGGCGACGACGCAAAAGGAAAACATCCCGCTCCCCGGACACGGTGACACGGGGCGTGGCGGGAAGAAGGGCAAGTAACTACCCCACGCGGAAACGTCCAAGGATGGTGACCACGCATGGCAAGCTTTATGGGAATTGCGGTGAATTGCCGTGACACCATACCAAATTCCACCGAACGTGAGGCGCGAGTTTAAAAGGAAAGCCAACGGGACGTGGGGGAGCCCTTAGTCCGTCGCGAAGTTACGGGAGATTCCGGGGGCACAATACTCATTGCGAGTCTGAATTAAGTGTCGCGGTAGGGCCCGCCCTAACGTCAATCACTTGGGAAGCACTGGGAGTTCCCGCCCATCGCATAGGCGCTTTCCCGACTCCCAGCTTGTCGCGAGCTTCTGGAGTTCCGAAAACAGTCTTTGATCGCCATGCTTCTTGCGAAGTTGCTCGACCCAGCCACGCAGACCATTCCAATTCCGCTCGACGATACACACCAGAGATAGACGGAGAATCTCTTCCTCAGCGTAGTCGTTCTGGATCGCTATCGACATGTCCTCCAGAATGTCCATCACCACTGTTACAGCGTTATCCAGTTCATCGTTCCCATCGACCTTGGCGTAGAGCTCTTCAGCGGAGAGTTTCTCGTGCCCTTCAACTTCCCTTTCCAGGAAGTTTCTCACTTTGACGAATTCAGGTCGATTCAGCAGGCCGAGCAGCTCGAAGCTTGCCTTCTGGCGCTCTCTTGAAAGCTGCAAACGCAGGGCAGCACCGACATAGTACGCGCTGTAGATCCCGGCGGCGGCACCGAGGAGAACGGCTGCAAACTTGATCTGGTCTCGGTGTTGTGCTGCGCAGAGATAGCTGATAAGAAAGGCGAGCACACCCGCACCGATGATGAACCAGAGTGGAACCGTCAGGTTGATCCGAAGCAACTCTCCGACCTTCCGTTTCGCCATGTGTATCTCCCTTCTCTTACCGCCCAGGGACTTTTGGGGGTCGGCCCTTAAGTTACGCGTTTAGGTTGAAGAGGGCCGTTGTAACTCCGTCCCGCGACGCGTGGACCAACGATTGCCCCATGTGTACCGAGCGAGTCCCTGAGATTGTCCGTCTCCAGCACTGCCACCATGCGATTCGCTCCAACTGTCATCCGTGATTGTAACTTGTCCGCCCGGGCGGGTCAAGCGGGCGGGCGAGAATTTCGGGAAGATAGCGGCGTCGGTCACGGGCCCATCCTGCGGGCGGGCTCAACAAGGGCAGCCGAAAGGACGAACAGGAGGAAGGAATGAAACGGAGAGCCGACAAGAGCGAAGGAAGACGCAAAGAAAACGGTATGCCTTGTAGCCCAGCCTTCAAGCGGCTGCGTCTGGCGGTTGCCCCAGTTGGGGACGGCCGGCCTACATGATCTTTTCGCTCCTTTTCGCTTCTTTCGGCTATCGCGGTCTTGATTGCGGCCGAAGGCCGGGGCGTGTCTGTGAAGGAAAACCGGCGTTTGCAGCAGACGGATCGGCTCGTTTGTAGTGTGCCCGTAAGGGCATGGTAGCACGGGCATTTTGCCCGTGATTTGAGATTCATGGGCGGGACGCCCATGCTACGGGAACGCCTTACGGCGTCACTACGAACGGCGCCGCCATGCGGGGGGGCTGCCACGGGGTAGGGCGGGGCAGGGGCGGGTCTTCCAGGTCGATGCACGACAACACAGCACTGTATGGCACCGGGCTACAACAGGTTGTAATTATTTTCACCAGCTAACAGAAACTTGTTGCAACAATCCGGCTCGGCGAGCGTCTCTAGTATATGGGCCTATGACCAACTATCAAATCACACTTCAAAAATCAAAGATCAAGAATCGTAAGTCCCGGGAGGTTGGGGGGGCCGGGAACTGCGGAATACGGAATGAGGACGGATGAACGATTCTTCGAAACAAAGCCAATTCCGGGGACCGACATGGGGGGAGGATGGCGATGCGAAACAAACCCAATATGCCCCGGGACCCGCGGCCGGGACGAGGGAGCCACATGGCCAATTGTATGAAACAAAGCCAATTCGGGGCGGAAGACAAGGGTGGGACGCCCTCGCCACGAACGCCTTGCGGCACTACGAGCCAGGGCTATTCTGCGAAACAAAGCCAATTACCGGGGTCGTCCCTCCCCGCCGAGGGCGGGCGTGGTCTGCGAAACAAAGCCAAACTTGGGCGGGATGGGGCACCTGGAGAAGACTAGTGCGGCAGGCCGGCGCGAAACAAAGCCAATTGGCTGAGGGAAGGCGGCAGGCTGGAGGGGAGCGCGTGGATGATCTTGTGAAACAAAGCCAATTCGGCCTGCCCGACCGGGGCGAGTGGCGACGCTCGGCCTACCGCGCGAAACAAAGCCCATTGCCGGGGCCGCCCCTCCCCGCCGGGGGCGGGCGTGGTCTGCGAAACAAAGCCAATTTGGCCTGCCAGGCGAGGCCAGAGCCTGTCCCCGCGCAGGCGGGGAATGGCCTCGCCACGCACTGGACCGGCCCGGCCGAACAAAGCCAGAGGATCTGCTTGCTGCGATTGTCCTTGACAGGAATTGAGCCTGGGTATATCAGAGCACCACTACGGGAACCGTGGGAAATTGGCTGTCCTCCTGTGATCGTACAATGTCCAGGCGGAATGGCATCCGGGGACCTTTGGGAAACAAATTGGGCAGATGTGCGTACGCAAAGCGTGTAGATCGAGCGCTGGATGACGTTCATCCCCGTGACGCCCTCGGCGGGCAGCGGAGCAGGGACATCTTGACTGAGTGTAACATCATATTCGGAGTGTACTTATGAGCAGGATCGACCAGAAACTGAGCGTGGAGACATTAGCCCTTCATGGCGGCCAGGAGCCCGACCCCACCACAGGGGCTCGTGCCGTCCCCATCTACCAAACCACTTCGTATCAGTTCAAGAGCACCGAGCACGCGGCGAATCTCTTCGCGCTCAAGGAATTCGGCAACATCTACACGCGGATCATGAACCCGACGACGGATGTGCTGGAGAAGCGCATGGCCCTGCTCGACGGCGGCGTAGGGGCCCTGGCGGTCTCCAGCGGCCAGGCGGCTACGACCCTGGCAATCCTGAACATCGCCCAGGCCGGCGATGACATTGTCTCCTGTGACAATCTCTACGGCGGGACCTATAATCTGTTCCATTACACGCTGCCCCGCATGGGGGTGCAGGTCCACTTCGTCAAATCCAATGACCTGGCGGCGGCCCAGAAGGCCATCACGCCGCGTACGAAAGCCATCTACGCCGAGTCCATCGGCAACCCGAAACTGGACGTGGCTGACCTCGAGGGCCTGTCCCGCGTGGCACACAAGAACGGGATTCCTCTGATCCTGGACAACACCGTTTCGCCGTACCTGCTGCGTCCATTCGATTTCGGCGTGGACATCACCGTGTATTCCACGACCAAGTTCATCGGCGGGCACGGCACCTCCATCGGCGGCCTGATCGTGGATTCGGGGAAGTTCGACTGGACGAACGGCAAATTCCCCCTGATCGCCGGGCCCGATCCGAGCTACCACGGCCTGAACTTCGTGGAAGCCCTGAAACCGCTCGGGAACATCGCTTACATCATCAAGGCCCGCGTGACCCTCTTGCGCGATATCGGCACGGCCATGTCGCCCTTCAACGCGTTCCTCTTCCTGCAGGGATTGGAAACGCTGCACCTGAGAATGCCGCGACATTCGGAGAACGCGCTGGCCGTGGCCGGATTCCTCAGCAAGCATCCGAAGGTTTCCTGGGTGAATTACCCGGGGCTGGATTCCAGCCCGGAAAAGGAACGAGTCCGCAAGTACCTGCCAAAGGGCGCCGGGGCGATCATAGGCTTTGGAGTCAAAGGAGGCCTGGAGGCAGGAAAAAGATTCATCGACTCGCTCGAACTGGTCTCGCATCTGGCCAATATCGGCGACGCAAAGACCCTGGCGATCCACCCCGCGAGCACGACGCATCAGCAACTATCCTCTGAGGAGCAACTGGCGACGGGGGTAACCCCGGACTTCATCCGGCTGTCCGTGGGGATTGAGAACGTTCGGGATATCATCGCGGATATCGAACAGGCTTTGAGCAAGGCGTAGTCAAACGAAGGGGCAACGTCCCCCATTCTTGAGATTGGGCCTGTGCAAGCTATGTAGCCGGGTGGCAGCGTCAAGGCCGAAGGCCTTGGCGATGGCGAATAGGCAAACCATCGCCAAGCTGCGCTTGACGCTGCCACCCAGACCTCAAGGAACTGGAACGAAGCCAATGAAAGGCCGCGCACGAACGATAAAAGGCCGCGAGCGTGTGTAGCTCGCGGCCTTTTGGTTGGAGGCCCTGTGGATGGCTTAGTCACTGCCGCCGGAGCGGATCGCAGCGGCAGCATATCTCAGAAGGAGAGTGTTACTTTGGAATGCAAGCCGGATCCAAGGGTAGGGTTTGACAGGTTATTATTCCGTTTACCGCCATAGCCTCAAAGCCCGAATAATTCACCGTTCCTCTGGGTCTCTCTATCGTTCACTCACTCGTGGACCGTTTCGAGGCGTCCTTCTCTCCTACGGCCCCCCAAAATCATGTACCCGTACGGGCCCCCACAGCCCCGGTTCACAAAATCCAATTTTCTTTGAAGATTTTTTCGGACGACTCGGACAGCCATTTTGACCCCTCTCGTACGTGGTTCCAGGCCATGTGAGCCGTCTGAAAACGCAAGCGGCCCACAGCATGATAACATGCATATGGGCCGCTTCAATTCATCAAGAGCGACGACATCTCATCGCGAGGCGAACAGGTACATGGCCGACTTGACGCCGCCTGCACCGGCTCGGATCGTCGTAAGACAGTGCCTCGGGCGGATCCTATTCCTGCTCTTCTGGTTGTGCCTCCGCGGCGGGGGCAGCCCCCTCCGGGGCCTCAACCTGCTCCGGAACGACCACGACGCGGATCGTCGCAGTGACATCGTCGGCGAACTTCAGAGTCACCTCGTGCGTGCCGAGCTGCTTGATGTGCTCGGGCAGCTTCACGATCTCGTCGGCCACCTCGAAGCTCTGGGCCCGCAGATTGGCGGCGATCATCGACTCGCTGATGGAACCGAACAGAATCCCCTGCTCGTTGGCCTTGGCGGCCACGACGGCCTCGGCGCCGTTGACAGCCTGCGCGGCCTTCTCCAGACCGCCGGCGCTCCTGGAGCCGCTGCTCGGACCGCTTGGCCTTCTCCTGGGCGATGGACTTGATGTTGCCCTCCGTCGCCACTTTCGCCAGCCTCTGCGGCAGCAGGTAGTTCCGGGCGTAGCCTTCGGGAACGTCCACAACGTCACCGAGCCAGCCGAGTTTCTTCACATCCTCGCAAAGTAGTACTTTCATCGTCAATACCTCGTTGTAGGGTGGGTGCGCCCCACCATGAACAATCCTGGTAGATAGACGGTGGGGCAAGCCCCACCCTACGAATCCTCAATAACCCGCGCTTACGTGGTATACGGCAGCAGGGCCATGAACCGGGCCCGCTTGATGGCGGCCTTGGCTTTCCTCTGGCAGCCGGCACAATTGCCGCTGCGCTTGCGCGAATAGATCTTGCCCCGGTTGGTCAGCAGCTTCTGCAGGGTCTCGACATCCTTGTAATCGATGTACTCTGACGCCGCCCCGGCAGAACCGGCACTGCGTCTGATCGCGCGGGCCGCTGAAGCCGGTTCTTCGTCTGGGTGTTTTGGTTCTCTGTTGTCGCATTGCCATGTATCACCTCACAACTAAAATGGTATGTCCGAATCGGGTATCTGGCCGGCGGGGCGTCCCTGCGGCGGGGCATCGGAATCGGGTCCGGGCTCCTGCTCGGGCCCACTCGGTCCGCCTCCGGTGCCCGGCAGGAACTGGAAGTTCTCGACCGTCACCCGGAGCTTGCTCTTTTTGGATCCGTCCTGGGCCGTCCAACTGTCAAACGTCAGCCGGCCTTCGAGGAAGATCGGCTTGCCCTTTTTGAAGAATTTGTTGATATTCTCCGCCGTGCGCCCGAAGGCCCGGCAGTCCACAAAACACGTCTCGTCGCGCTGCGTTCCGTCCTGGCCGGTCCACGTCGATTCGTCGCGACGCCGAAGTCCACGACCGCGGTCTGGTTCGGCGTGTACGAAAGCTGTGGGTCGCGCGTCAGATTGCCCATCAGCAGAACCTTGTTAAAGCCAGCCATAAGACTGCTCCTGTAAAACTAACTGCCACCACCCGCTGCACGCCCGTTCACTCCAGCGACGGGCGCAGCGGATATCATTTCCGACTTCCCTGCGTCGGCCGATCCGCCGGGGGTTACGGCTCCTCGGGCCCGGGCTCCGACGCCATCTCCGGCTCGGCGCCTTCCTCTTCCCCGATCGCGGGGCCCTCGTCGCCCACGCCAACGGGCGCCGGGCGGCGAGCCGGCCCTGCGGGCTCAGGCTCAGGCACCGGCTCCGGCTTGGGCAGACCGGCGATATCCCGGTCGATCAGGTCCGGCGGCCGGCCTTCCGTCGTGAGGATCAAAACACGCATGATCTTCTCGGAGAGCTGCACGTCCTTCTCGATGCCTCCGATCCGCTGCGTCGTCGGCCTTGAAGTACGCCAGGATGTACGTCCCGCGCGTCTTGTGCTCGATGTCGTAGGCGAGTTTGCGCTCGCCCCACTTGCGGAGCGCGACGATTTCCGCATCCGCCCGTTTCAGGATATTGTCGACCATGGCCAGCGTGCCATCCCAGTCGGCGGTCGCCAGGGCCGAATCCACCAGAAACATCCCTTCGTACAATCGCTTTGCAGCCATTTGTGAACCTATGACCTCCCGATTGTGAGTAATGCCACTCACGCTCAACCAATCCAGCGCGGTCATTGCTCCTGCACCCTGTTGAACTCATTCATCGTTTTCTCGATGCCAAACCGCAGCCAGCACAGCACGGCGTCGCGGGCCCTGAGAATCGCCTGGTTCAGCAGCGGCTTTTCCTGCGGCTCGCGGCCGGCCCAGCACGTAGCCGACCGCCTCGGCGCCCGGCGCACTGGCCGATCCCGACGCGGCAGCGGGCAAACTCGTTGGACCCGAGCTTCTCAATGATGTCGGCCAACCCGTTGTGCCCGCCGGCCGAGCCCTGGGCCCGCACGCGGATCCGACCGATCTCCAGGGCCATGTCGTCCGTGACCACGATCAGGTCGCGCAGGTCCAGCTTGTAGAAGCCCACGGCCGTGGCCACGGACTCCCCGCTGCGGTTCATGAACTTCCACGGCTTCATCAGGATCAGCCGCGTGCCCGCATAGACGCCTTCGCCGATCCGGGCGTTGAACTTCCGCTGCTTGACCTCGATTCCCAGACGCATCCTCCAGGGTCTCGATCACCTTGAAGCCCAGGTTGTGCCGCGTCTCGGCGTACTCCGGACCCGGATTTCCCAGACCGACAACAAGCCTGACGTCAGCCATCGGTTCCGGTCTCCGCTCAGCACGGCCAAATCACTTCTTCTCTTCTTCCGCAGCGCCCTCTTCAGGCTTCTTCTCCGTGATGACCTCAGGAGCCGCCGGGGCTTCCGCCTCTACCTGCTCGGTGGTCTTGGTCTCCTGGCAGCACGCGGCAGACGACGACAAGGACCTCGGCCGGAGTGACGAGCGTCACACCCTCGGGCAGCTTGAACGTCGCCGGCGTGGATCGACTGGTCCACATCCAGCTCCTTGACCGACACGACGATCATCTCAGGAATGTTGATCGCCAGGCACTCCACCTCGAGGTGGTTCGTGTGCGACTCGATGACGCCGCCTTCCTGCCACGCCCTTGGCCATGCCCTTGAGCTCGAGCGGCACGCTCACCGTGATCATTTCCGTCACATCGACGCGCATCAGGTCGACGTGGACGACCTCGCGGCCGAGATGGTCGTACTGCAGCTCCTTGATGAGCATCTTTTCGCGTGTTCCCGTCGATCGTGATGATCCATCAGCCGCTGCCCGTGATGAAGCCCTTCGAGAAAATCATGGGCGTTCAGCGAGATCGCCACGGCTTGCTCCTGGTGACCGTACACGACGGCGGGGATGCGGCCTTGTTTGCGGGCCGCCGAAGCCGCCTTCGAGCCGATGTTCTGTCGAATCTGTGCCTCTAACGATACTGTCTTTGCCATAAGTCTCTCACCTGATCAACTTATCTATGCAAACCCAGTTTGTGCTCATGCATTACAAACGCGTTCTGTCTTACATGACGGCGAACAGACTGCTCACCGATTCGTCCCTGTGAATCCGCTTGATCGCCTCGCCAAGCATGGCGGCCACGCTCAGAACCTTGATCTTCTTGATCTTCTTCGCCTCTTCGGTCAGCGGGATCGTGTTGGTCACGACGACCTCGTCGATCGGGCGCCTTCTCCAGCCGCTCCAGCGCCGGGCCGGCGAACACGCCATGCGTGACGCCCACGCATACGTTCTTGGCCCCGCGCTGCTTCACCAGCTCGGCCGCCTGCAGATCGTTCCGGCGGTCGCGATGATGTCGTCGCACATCAGCACGTTGCAGCCTTCCACCGAGCCGATCAGCTCGCCCGCCTGGACCTGCGAGCCGCTGATGCCGCTTCTTGTGGACGATCGCCAGATCGCCGTTGAGATGGGCGGCGTAGCGGGCCGCCGTCTTGATGTTGCCCACGTCCGGCGACACCACCGCTCAGGTCCGCGATCTTCTTGTCCCGGAAATACCGGCTCAGCACCAGCTCGCCCGTCAGATGATCCACCGGGATGTCGAAGAACCCCTGCAACTGGTGGGCGTGCAGATCGATCGCCAGCACGCGGTCGGCCCCGGCCGTGGTGATGAGATTCGCCACCAGCTTGGCCGTGATCGGCACGCGGCCCTCGTCCTTGCGGTCCTGGCGGGCATACCCGAAGTACGGGATCACCGCCGTGATCCGCTTGGCGCTGGCCCGGCGCAGGCAATCCAGGTAGATCAACAGCTCCATCAGGTGCTCATCCACCGGCCTGCACGTGGACTGGACGACGAAGCAGTCGCGGCCGCGCACGTCGTCCTCGATCCGGATCAGCTTCTCGCCGTCCGGGAACGTGCTGATCTTGGCGCCGCCGACCGGGATGCCCAGGTACTTGCAGACCTCGACGGTCAGTGCCGGATTGCTGCTCCCGGAGAATATTTTCAGGTTGTCATTCAGAAACATCTGGTCGCCCCTTGCCTGCCGTGTTGCGACTATCCTTTCGCGCCGAGCTTGTCGACGTCATCCTGCGAAACGACCGTCCCCGCACCGATTCGTGCGCCGGTCTTGAGGACCAGCGGCGCGATCAGAACGGCGCCGGAGCCGATGTAGCAGTCGTCGCCCGACGGCCGTCCGGTTGCATCGTTCTCGCCGTCGAAATTGGCGGTGATCGATCCGGCCCCGACGTTCACGTTGCCGTCCGATATCGGCGTCGCCCAGATAGCTGTGATGCCGGGCCCGGACGCCGTCGGCCAGCGTGGTGTTCTTGACCTCGGTGAACACGCCGAGCACGACGTCGTCGCCGATCACGGTTCCATCCCGCAGGAAGGCAAACGGCCCGATCCGGCAGTCGCGGCCGATCTTCACCTCGCCCGTGAATATATACGAACGGCTCGATCACCGTGTCCTGCCCGATCTTGCGCGCGGGCGTCGATCCAGGTGTTGTCCGGATCCACGATCGTCACGCCGTTCTCCATCAGCTCCTGCTGGACGCGGTGCTGCATGATCTTGCTGGCCACGCTGCAGCTGGGCCCGGCTGTTGACGCCCATGGCCTCTTCCGGCCGAACCGCCGTGACCGCCACGACCTTGTGGCCCGTCGCGATGATCAGCGACAAGGCATCCGTCAGGTAGTATTCCTTCTTGACGTTGTTCGGCTTGACCTGCTCCAACGCCCCGAACAGCACCTGGTTGTTGAACAGGTAGTAGCTCGGGTTCACTTCCCTGACGGCCCGCTGCGCCGGCGTGCAGTCGCTGTCCTCCACGATGCCCTGCATATTGCCGTAGGCGTCGCGGACGATGCGGCCGTAGCCGGTCGGGTCGTCCAGGACCGCCGTGGCCAGCGTCGCCGCGGATTGCTCGGCCTCGTGCTTCTCGATCAGCGTCTGGAGGGTCTTGGCCCGGATCAGCGGTCCATCGCCGCACAGCACGAGCGTCTGGCCCGTCGAAATTCTGCAGATGCTCCTTGCAGCACATGACCGCATGGGCCGTTCCCAACTGCTTGGGCTGATGTACCCAGACGATGTCCCTCGACTCGGCGGCGAACCGCTCCTTGACCTGCTCGGCGCCGAAGCCGACGACGACGTAAATCTTGTCTACGCCGACACTTCGGCACGCATCGAGCACGTACGCCAGCATGGGCCGGCCGGTCACTTCGTGCAGCACCTTCGGCAGCTTGGTATTCATCCGGCTGCTCACCCCGGCCGCCAGCAGTATCGCAACTCGTTCTGCCATCAAACCATTCCGATTTACGATTTATCCTTTACGATTTACGATTTGAAGACTGGACCTCGAGACCTTCTCCAACCCGCGAGCGAGGCCAAATCGTCAATCATAAATCGTAATTCGTACTTTCCAAAGCTACCCGGCCAGGACTCGAACCTGGAATAGGAGGACCAAAACCTCCTGTGTTGCCGATTACACCACCGGGTAATCCGATCGAAGATTTATGATTTACGATTCTTGATTTACGATTTGAAGGCAGGACGCCCAGAGCACATCGCACCGCTGCGGCCACGCCAAATCATGAATCAAGAATCGTAATTCGCAAATCCAAACGCTTGTCACGGAAACCGCTTTGGAGCGGTCCGGTAAGACCCTGTCGGAGGCTTGAGTCAGCCATGCCGTGATTCTGCTGACCCCTATGGATCTATGATTTACGATCTATGATTTGCGATTTGAAGGCGGAACAGTCGGAACTGACCCGCTTCTCAAGCAGGCCCAAATCGTAACTCAAAATTCGTAAATCGAAAATCCAAACGTCTACCCCGTGCGACAAGGCAGTCTTAAACCACAGACTATATACGACCCGGTGTGCGGAGTCAACCCTTTATTTTGCAGAAAAAACAGAAGCCCTGCATGCCGGTGCGACCGACCCTATGGGCTGGTTTTCCACATCTGCTCGCTCATTTCGCTGGTGGTCCGCGTGTCGATGAGCATGGGTATGGTCATCATAGGTGGTGCGTCCGCCGCAGCTCCTGCCTGGCCTACCTGGATATCCCCTTTGAGCTGCGTGCGCACTTTGCCGGTCGTGACCAGACCGGTCGCCTCCGCCACCTGGATCGTGCCCTCCTGGGGGCCTGATAGAGCAAACCGCATCTTCATGCCCTGGGTCTCCATAGCCGGCCCGCTGGGATCGGTCCGCATCGTGGCTACCACACCAATCGTGGCAACGCCATCCAGCTCTTTCTGCAGCGTCCATTTGGACTGAATAATCGTCTTGAAGCCTACCACCATGGTGGTTCTCTTTGTTCCACGAGTCACCCGGGTTTACGGGCTTGTCCGGATAGATGGCCGTACCGGCCTCAGTCATCTGCTTGAGGCTCTCCTTATCGATGTACCCTGCCACCGGGTTCATCCCCACCGTCGCGTCCATCCCCGGAGGGAGCTTCTTGAGAACCGCATCCCGCAATTGCTCCACGCCGTTGACGTCGAGAATCTTGCCCTGTGGAGTCATTTTGACCGTGTAGCTCTGGCCGACGAGGGCGGCGAAGCCTTCCGCTCCTGCGGGAACCGGCGACTTTTGTGAAGAGTCGTAATCGATCTGGACCATCGGATTGATCTGCTTGAGCTTCGACCACAGATAGGTGTACTGGATCCGCATGTTCCCTTGAGGATCGACATCAAGCACCTGAAGCTTATGCCCGATTCCGATGCTCTGCTCGATCTTCTGCTCCTGTCCCATCACAGTCTGGGTGATCTGCTGCTCGATTACAGTTCTCTGGTAATACATTTTGCCCTTGGCCAGCTTCCATTGCAGTTGCGTGGCCGCCGCGGCGCTGCCGCACAGGATGATAAGGACGATGGAACTGACCGCCGGAATGATTGCCCGAAATCTCATGTTCGCCATGGTCTCTGATCCTCCAAGTAAGGGTAAATGATTAAGGCGGCCCAGATCATATGCCAGCCTGCGATGAATGTCCAGTCAGCAATTCATATTGCGAGGATGCTCGTCTCAAAGAGGCTTGATGCTCACCTGGATCTCGTTGTCGGCCTGCGGCCAGGGCTTGGTTTCCGTCCAGCCCCAGGCACGGGCGGCGGCCACCTTCAAGCCTGTTGCCAGAGCGGCTCCGGGATCGGCGGCATCCTGCAGGCCCGCGAGGAAGCCGGCCAGCAGGTAATCGCCGCAGCCGACAGTGGATAACGCTTTGCGCCGGCCTCTGGACCGGCCGGTCCACGTTCCACCATTCGTGATAACCACTGCGCCCTCGGCGCCGCGGCTGATCAGGATCGTACTCACCTTCTCCAGCAGCGGCCGGGCCGCCGTGGCCAGTCTCGCCGGGGTGTTCGCAACCTCGCGACCCAGCAGCCCGCGCAACTCCTCGACATTGGGGGAGATCGC
Organism: Sedimentisphaerales bacterium; assembly: GCA_963708075.1. Lineage (GTDB taxonomy): Bacteria > Planctomycetota > Phycisphaerae > Sedimentisphaerales > Anaerobacaceae > PLanc-01. Next base: position 5,305,164 of record OY970194.1, on the reverse strand, counting down.
CCAGGCCAGGCCCGCGTCCACGATCCTCGCGAGGGCGGGACCGTAGGTGTCGACGACGATGCGGGCGCCGGCACGATGGCAGGTGTGCACGAGATCGACGACCCGCTCCGGAAGATCACCGCCGGGCATCGCGCCGGCGAAGACGCATGTATCGCCTTTGCGGACGAGTTGCTCCAGGTCCGCGTTGAGCCGTCGCAGGGACCGCTGCGATGCCAGCTCGCTTCTGAGCCGCAGGTGCATCTCGCGGTGGCGGAGTGTGTCGACAACTGTGATATTGCGCCGGGTGCTGCCCGGGCCGGTCGTCATGCTGGTTCGTATCCCCCCGCCGAGCCGCCGCACGGCGCTGTTCATCTGGCTATAGTCCTCACGGCCCCATAATCCCGCGGCAATGCTCTCCCGGCCCAGCCACGCCAGCGCATAGGAGACGTTCAGTGCCTTGCCCGCCGGCCGGACTACCTGCTCGTCGATCTCGACATGCCGGCCCCAGTCGAGCCCCGCGCCGCGACAACTGATGTCCCACGCCGGCGATAATCCGATCGTGATGATTCTGCCCTTGGCTGCCACGAAAACACCTTGCTAACCGCCCTATCCTGCAATTGCGTAAAATCCGCGCATTTGTCTGTGGAAACGGGCGAACCCAGCCGATATAAACTACGTTAGTGGTTGTACCAAGCTCAGGAAAGGGTGTCCACATAGTTCTCAATCAAGGTAAGTCGGTCTTTGTCGTCAGCGACCTGCACATGGGGGATCGGTCGCGGATGGATAATCTGCATCGTGCCGGCCGCGAGCTGCTCTTCAACAGCTTCCTCAACTACGTCGAAAAGCAGAACGGGCAACTGGTCATCCTCGGCGATTTCTTCGAGTTGCTTCGCTACCCGATCGAGAGCATCCTCGTGCGGCGGCGCGATCTGCTGGACCATCTGGCCGCCATGCGAGCCGTGTACGTGCCGGGCAACCACGACGAGGACGTGTTCTCCGTGGTCGATCCGTACTGCCCGCTCCACCCGTTCTTCACCCGGATCACGGAGGCCTTCACACAATCCATCGGGGGCCGGCGGTTCCGCTTCATGCACGGCCATGAGATCGATCCGTTCGTCAACGCAGGCTGGAAGAACCTCGGCCGGATGATCGGGGCGATGACGCATCGTTACGAGCTGCGCGATGAGATCCGCGCGGCGAAGGGCATGCTCGAACGCGGTTCGCTGGCGATTGACGACCCCATTGTGCGGCTTCGGGGCCGGCTGCGACACGGCGTGAACAAGGCCCTGCGCGAAGGCCGCGTCCGAACGTCGGCGGAAAAAGTCCGCCTGCTGACCCGGCAAATTCGCACGCAGCACATGATCACTCACTACTACGAGGATAGAGTTGACGACTTGTATGACGTCGCAATCGTCGGCCACACGCACCACGCCGCAACATTCGGCGACTGGTTCTTCAACAGCGGCTCCTGGACCGGCCGGACCAACGACTTCCTGATCATCTCCCCGCTCGGCGAAGTCGAACTCCTCGATTGGACCTCCGCCGGGCCCCAACTCAAAGACGAAATCCTCGCCGCCTAGACCAATATCAAACACCAAAAATCAAAGATCAAAAGTGTGGAATCGCCTCCGGCGATGCGCCTCGGTTTTTGACCTGCAATCTTGATCTTTGACTTTTGATATTTGATTTTCCCTAGTATCCGGCCTGGAGCTGGCCACAGGCGGCCTTGATGCCCCGGCCCATGCGGAACCGGATCGTCGTCTCGACGCCGGCGTCCTTGAGGACCGACGCGAATCGCTGGATGTGCTGCCGGCTGCTGGCGGCGTGCTCGAAGCCCTGGTACGGGTTGTGCTCGATGAGATTGATGTTGTACATGATGCCGCGAAGCAGCTTGACCAGCATGCGGGCGTGCACGACCGAATCATTCACCTCGTCCATCAGGACGTACTCAAACGTCACGCGCTGGCCGGTCCTGGCCTGATAGGTCCGCACCGCCTCGAGCAGCTCGGCCAGCGAGTACTTGTCATTGATCGGCATCAACTTGCTGCGGAGCGTATCCGTGGGCGCGTTGAGGGAGATGGCCAGCCGGGGGTGGATATCCTCGTTGGCGAGCCGCTCGATCCCCGGCACAACGCCGCACGTACTGATCGTGATGTGCCGGATGCCGATGTTCTTGCCGGCCGGATGGTTCAGGATCCGGATGCTCTTGAGCACGGCGTCATAATTCTGGAACGGCTCGCCCATGCCCATATAGACAACGCCGGTGATCTCGCCCGCATGCTCTTGTGCCGTATTGACCTGATCGACGATCTCGCCCGCCGTCAGGCTCCGCCGCAGACGAATCTTCGCCGTCGCACAGAAACTGCAGCCCATCGCGCAGCCGACCTGCGTGGATACGCACAGCGTCCTTCGCTTGTCCTCCGGCAGAAGCACCGACTCGATCCGCTCGCCGTCGGGAAGCTCGAACAGGAATTTCATCGAGCCGTCCGGGTCGCTCAGGCTCTGGATGACCTTGAGTTGCGAGATGAAGTACCCCTGCTCGACGAGCTGCGCCCGAAACGCCTTGCTCAGTGTGCTCAGCGCGGAAATATCGTGCCCGTTCTGCACATGGATGAACTTGAAGATGTAGCCGGCCAGGTACTTCTTCTGCCCCAGCTCGGTCACAACCGCCTCAAGCTCGTCCAGCGTCTTATCTTTCAAATCCTTGCTCATGCCCCCATTGTATCAAATCCTGTGCACCGGGTCGAAATCGGCGCGAGAATGTCTGATGTGCGCCGGCCAAGCCGAGTCCTTGGAAACCATCTCAAGGCAGTGGATGTCATTGCGCGGAGCGCAGCGACGAAGCAATCTCAGTCCCGGAGGTGGGAGATTGCCTCGCTGCGCTCCTAAGAAACTAACTGGCCGGGTGCCATGTCTACGCTTGCGTAGACATGTTCGACTCGATGGACAAAGCATGCTCGCAGGCCTCAGGTCGCAGGCGGGGCCTGGACGGCAGGGGCGCCCGGCTCGCCCTGAGGCGGCACCCGGTCGCGTCGCGACGGCAGGTCCGGGCACAGGACGAGCTTGCCCTCGAGACCGCCCGCCTCGAGACGGCGGTGTGCCTCGGCGACCTCGTCGAAGGAGATCCGCTCGGCGACGCGCGGCCGGATGGCGCCAGTTGCCAACAGGCCGAAGAGCCGCTCCAGGTCCTCCCGGAACCAGGCGGGATGTCGCGCCCGCATCGCGTTGATCGAGTAGACGCGGACGCGCTTGCCGCCAGGCAACCAACTCAGCAGCCGCCTCCATAGATACACGCGCGCAATCCACATCAGGATGGTGAGCAGGCGACGCTGCGCCTGCACGCCCGCCGTGTAGCCGTAGGCGCAGAGCAGGCCGCCGCGCTTGAGCGCCGCGAACGAGCGGCGATAGCCGTCCTCGCCGACGCCGTCGAAGACGACGTCGAACCCGCCCGGCAGGACGCGCGTGAAGTCTTCGCGTTGGTAGTCGATCGGCGTGGCGCCGAGCTCGCGGACCAGCGCCGCGTGCGCGCCGCGCGCGGTGCCCCACAGCTCGAGGCCGGCCAGCCTGCCGAGCACGAGCAGCGCCTGACCGACGGCGCCGGCGGCTCCCTGCACGAGCACGCGCTGTCCTCGCTGCACCCGGGCCGCGCGGTGAAGGAGCTGGTATGCGGTCGTCCAGCTCAAGATCAGCGCGGCCGCCTCCGCCGCGTCGACGCCCGCCGGCACGCGGGTCAGGCGGTCGGCCCGGAGCGTGCGATAGGCGGCGTTCGACCCGAGTACCGTCATATCGGCCACGCGGTCGCCAACCTGAAAGCCGCGCACGCCATCGCCGAGCTGATCGATTTCCCCGACGACGTCATAGCCCAGCACGAACGGCGGCCGGCGGCGCATCGTTTGCGGGTAGAGGTGGCGCCGGATCACCACGTCGGTGTACTCCACGCTCGAGGCGAGCACGCGGACCCGCACCTCGCCCCGGCCGGCCGTCGGCAGGGGAGCGTCGACCACCTCCAGCTCGTCGGGACCGCCGAAGCGCCTGACTTGAACAACCCGGTTGCGCGGCTCTCTCATGCGGTCTTCGTTTCTCATACCGTCCCCCTTCAAAGTAGATGCTGCAAAACAGACATGATATACGCATGATATACGTTAGCGGGGGGACTTGGGATCACACCTGCACATTCACATTTTACAATGGATGCGTCGTCCTGCAGCCGGGCGGTTCCACGCGTGTAACGGAAAGCGGACGTGACCGCGGTATCCGGTGTGCCCCCCCTGCCTCACGTGCACATGGATGAACTTGAAGATGTAGCCCGCCAGGTACTTCTTCTGCCCCAGCCCGGTCACAACCGCCTCAAGCTCGTCCAGCGTCTTATCTTTCAAATCCTTGCTCATGCCCCCATTCTACCAGATGCGTGGCGACAGGTCAGTCAGCGTTCTGCTGATCGGCGGCCGGCTTGCGGGTGTCCAGCCATTGAACGGCCATTACGGTCAGGTCCGTCGCATCCACCGTCTTGTCATAATTCAAGTCGCCCGCGAGCGGGCATTTGGGCAGCGGGGGATTGGTCGAGACGCCGCAGGTCTTCGACCAATTGAGCGCGAGCCTGGCAAAGTCCTTGAGATTCACCCTGGCGTCGCAATTCAAATCGGCGGCAGGGTTGAATCGCAGGAATGGATACGTCTTCTTCTCCACGATGTCCCACACGCAGTTGAAATCCCACGAGCCGTCGAGAAAGGTCTTCGCCGTCTGCATCTGGACCGTGGTTCTCACCGGTGCCACCCTTGCTCTTGGTCTGCCCGCTCGTCTGAGTATCCCAAAAGCAGTTGGCCGTCTGCGCCGCTGTATCGGGCGGCAGGAGGCCAACCAGTCCGCCAAGCCACGTACCCGCGCCGGTTACCCTTCCCACTGCGTAGGAGTTGGTGATCGCGCCACCGTTGGACCCTGCCAGTCCCCCGGCGCCGGAGAAGCCGGTTACGCTGCCGGTGGCATAGCAGTTGACAATCGTTCCAGCGATATCGTTGCTGCCTGCCAATCCGCCACCCGCGACTCCCCCGCCGCTGCCGGTGGCACTCCCGGTAGCATAGCAGTTGGTAATTGCTCCGCCATTCCCACCTGCCAACCCGCCCGACAATAATGCGCCTGCCACGCCTCCCGTCGCACAACAATGAGTGACAAGCCCCGCGTTGGTACCTACGAGTCCACCGACTCCCGGTCCTTGTTCGCTGGTCACCTTGCCGGTGGCACTACAATCGATGATCGCCGCTCGTCGCCCATTCTCACCAACTAACCCGCCAAGCAGTTGTGTCGAGCGCTCACCCGTGACACTGCCGGTTGCCCGGCAATGGATGATCATCCCGTCGTTATGGCCCACCAAGCCGCCGAGCCCCCATGCCATAAGGACGCTGTGGGTAATGCTGCCTGTGGCCTGGCAGCGAGCTATGGTGCCCTGGTTCAATCCAACCAGCCCGCCGACATGGAATCCTTCCGCGACAACGTTGTCAGCAGCATCGCAGTCTGTGATCCGCGCGCCGGAGACATTTCTTCCCACGAGGCCGCCGGCTTCCACACCCCCGCGAACCGTGCCTGAGAGGACATGGCAACGAGCGATCGTGCCGGCCGTGCCGTTCTCTCCTGCCAACGCACCGACTTTCGTGCTGTGGGCACCCGTAATGTCGCCGGCGATGCTGCAATCGGTGATGGTACCGCTGTCGTTCAGCCCGGCAAGGCCGCCAACGTACTGTGCGACAGCGCCGGCGGTAATGTTCACTCGCTCGAGGCGCAGATTCGTGACCAAGCCGCCTCGGCCGATACAGCCGAACAGTCCGAAATAGCCTGGCCCGCGCTTGCCGTCGTTGATCGCCAGAGCTGTGATCTTGTGACCGTTGCCATCGAACACGCCGGTGAACGGGACCGCCTCAAACGTCCAGTTCGGACCGGTCTTCGTGGCGGGGGCGATCAGGGCCATGGTGTACGCCTGCCCCGACAGGTCGATATCGGCGATGACACGGAAATGCGAGGCGAAGTCCGCCGGACTGCCCGCCAGGGTGATCAGGTCTTTCTTTGTGGCGATGCGCCAGGGATCTTTCGCGGTCCCGCTGCCGCCGCTGTATTTCGCCTGCGCCGGGAAACTGACAAGACCGACTGCCGTCAGGATGAAGATCGCCCGTAGAACCGGCATTTCTCGTCCTCCATCTCGCGCCCTGGACCCTGAGGCACTCGTCTGAATCCATGAGCCTGTTCCCCGCATGCCACGCAGCGCCGCAGAACCGGCTCTCCGCCCGACGCCATGCAGTATACCAAACGCCGTGCGGGCGGTCAACGACGCATGCCAACAGCGATCTCTCGCACGTCGAGCAGGTCCAACCCGAGGAAGCCCGGCGTTAGGCAAAACCCGCTCTTGTCTGCGTGGGCGGGCGGGCCTATCATCGTCGCCTATATGCAACCAGGCATGACAGCAGAGCAGTCGCAGGCTTCCGAGGCGCCCCCGGCACCGAAGGTGCTATCGACCACGGATCTGCATAAGGCCTTTGGCCGGACCGTGGCGGTGGATGGCGTTTCGTTCGACGTGGGTCGCAACGAGATCGTCGGGCTACTCGGGCCCAATGGCGCGGGCAAGACGACGATCATCAACATGGTCCTGGGCATTCTGGAGCCGACCGCAGGATCGATCCACATTGAAGGCATGGACATCGCTGTACATCGTCGCCGGGCCCTGGAACGGACGAACTTCGCGGCCGTCTACGCGCCGCTGCCAGGGAACCTGACAGTGCATCAGAATCTGCGGTTCTTCGGATTGCTGTATGGCGTCGAGGGTATGGCCGAGCGGATTACGGAAGTGCTGAAGGAGTTCGACCTCGAGCAGTTCCGAAATACCAAGTGCGGCGTCCTGTCCTCCGGCGAGCAGACCCGCGCGGGACTGGCCAAGGCGATGCTCAACCAGCCGCACCTGCTGCTGCTCGACGAGCCCACCGCCTCGCTCGACCCCGCCACCGCCCGCGACATCCGCACCAAGATCTGCGAGTTCTCCAATCAGGAGGCCGTCGGTGTCCTGTGGACCTCGCACAACATGGCCGAGGTCGAGAAGGTGTGCGACCGCGTGCTGTTCCTCTCGCACGGCAAAATCCTGCTCGAAGGCAACCCCAAGACCCTGCCGCGCGAGTACGGAAAGGAGACGCTCGAAGACCTGTTCATCGCCGTCGCGCGCGAGCCGTTGACTCTTGGGGGCAACGGGCCATGATCCACGTCCGCCGCATCGCCGCCATTCTGCTTCGTCAGTTCTACCTCATGCGCGGCAGCCCCGCGCGCCTGCTGCCGGTGTTCGTGTGGGCGGCCATCGACATCGTGCTGTGGGGATTCATCACGCGGTACCTGAACGCCATCACCACTGCCGGGCCCAACTTCGTCCCCATGCTGCTCGGGGCGGTGCTGTTCTGGGACTTCTTCACCCGTGTGATGTACGGCGTGACGACGACGTTCCTCGAGGACGTCTGGTCCCGCAATTTCCTGAACCTGTTCGCGACGCCGCTGACGATCTCGGAATACCTCGCGCGGCCTGGTGCTGTCGAGCGTCGCGACCAGCGCGGTCGGGCTGATCGTGATGCTCATCCTGGCGACCGCCGTGTTCGGCCTGTCCTTCTTCGGCTACGGCCTCATGCTCATCCCCTACCTGCTCGTGCTGTTTCTGTTCGGCATCGCGCTGGGCGATTCTCGCCAATGCCCTGGTGCTGCGGTACGGCCCGGCGGCGGAGTGGTTCGTCTGGCCCATCCCGGCGTTCCTCTCCCCGTTTGCCGCGGTCTTCTATCCGCTTTCGGTCCTGCCCCACTGGATGCAGTACGTCTCGCACCTGCTCCCGCCGGCCTACGTCTTCGAGAGCATGCGGACGATCCTCGCCGGCCGGCCCGCTCACCCCGCCCTGCTCCTCTGGGCCGCCTCCCTGGCGGTCCTCTACATCCTGCTCACCGCCTGGTTCTTCACGCGCATCCACCACTACGCCATCCGCACCGGCCTCATCGCCCGCTACAGCGCCGAAACCGCAAGCTAATAAAGAGAATCCAAAGCATTGACAGTGCAGGACGATGCAAGTATATTGGTAGTATGAAAGTCAAGACATCTATCACACTTTCGGAGGAGCTGCTGAAGGCTGTCGATAAACGGACCAAGCAGCAGAAGAAGACACGCTCTGATTTCATCGAAACTGCTGTCTGGGCCTTTATCCAGCAACTGACCCGCGACGAACAGAACGCCCGCGATCTTGAGATTATCAACCGAAACGCGGATTCCCTGAACCAGGAAGCCAGCGATGTGCTGGAGTATCAGGTGCTCCCATGAAGCGTGGCGAGCTTTACCGGGTAGCCCACCCCTCGGCGCGCGATCCAAAGAGATATCGGGTGTTTGTGGTCGTCGGTCGTCAGGTGCTGATCGACTCCCGCTTCTCCACAGTGGTCTGTGCGCCGGTCTACACCGTCTATGACGGGCTGGCAACGCAAGTGCCCGTCGGCCCGGATGAGGGTTTGAAGCACGAGAGCAGCATCCACTGCGACGAGTTGGTCAGCTTGCCAAAATCGGTGCTCACGAACTACATTGGCGCACTCCCGCCTGAGAAGATGGAAATGCTGACCCAGGCGTTACGCGTCGCGCTGGAGATCCCGGATTAGCGACGGAGCTCGTTGATCTGCGGAGCAGACGAAAATGAGTAGATACGAGATGATCATCTATTGGAGTGAGGAGGATCAGTCGTTTGTGGTAGAGGTCCCCGAACTGCCGGGCTGCATGGCGGATGGCCCTACCTATGCCGAGGCGGTCGCCAACGCGGAGAAAGTCATCGACGAGTGGATTCAACCAGCCAAAGAACTCGGCCGCCCAGAAATGTAAAACGTACGGATTTGAGTCTTTTCCATGGTCGAGAAGTGCGATGAAGAAACTACCTGATCGTCGTTGGCACATCGGGAATCAGTGAAGAGAATGTTCGATCACGAGAAGTTTGACGTCTACACTTATGAGAGAGTTCCCCTCGATAGGGATTGCTACCTCATCGGGGAGGAATACATGCTCGAGTGGGAGCGTGCACAGCTTGATTTCTTTGCCGGTGGTCCTGACCGAAGCGTTGGGTATGTTGGCTTTGCTACTGTCAGGGAAATCAACAGCGTCTCAATGGAGCTGGATTGGTATCCAAACATATCTACCAGATACCATGAAGTTGCCATCTCGCTTCCCAAGGACCAGTTCATTACATGCGTCGGGTGTTGGCAGTGTGACGAGAAGCCCCATATATTTGTAAAGACAGCTTGGCTTGACCTTCTCTATCTTAGATCATATTCTATCTTCTGCCTTGTGGACGCAGACGATTTCGCGGATGCACTTCGGTCTGGCAGTATCTCCAGGGAGAAGTTACTCGCCTTGCGTATGGCAGTTGATGGGCTCGCGGCGGCTTATCCCGACATACTATTCATTTCATTTGCTGACTCTCTTCTCCTGAAGAGCAACTGGACAGTGGGGCATTATCGGAGCGATATCAAGAATACCTACAAACCAGAAGTCTTCCTTCAGGTCTTTCGGCGCATCCAGAATGTATATGAGGACATCCTCGGCTTGAGAACGCATGCCGTCTTGTCGCAAGGCAGCAATGAATACTACAACGACCCCCTTTCTCATATATCAGACTCCGGTAATCACGTGTGCCTGAATACCCTGGGGTTACCTTTCGCTCAAGTCTGGGCCATTGACAATACCGCTAAGGAACATGCGAAGAACAAGAGGCATGCATTTGCCGAGCTCTATATAGATGAACAACTCTATCATTCTCTGCGGCTGCGATTTGACTTTGCGAAACGACGACCGGCAAAGTATCCGTACCGTTGCAAGATGATCGAAACCGGATACTACTACTGCGGCCAATGCCAAGAATTGCTAGATAATCTGGAACCGTCCTTAGCTGAAAACAATGGGAGCACCGCGTGATCACATGCTGATATCTGAACGCAGGAATCTGGACATGAGAATCTAGGGGAATCTGAACGGGGGACGCCATACTCATTACAGAACCAGAACCGGTAAGCTGTCCGTGGAATTCAAAATGACCAAGACCAATTTATGAGGAGCGTCTTCTATGGGAGCCCGCAGGAGTGCGGTCGTCATGTGCTCATTGGTTTGCCTGTCCCTAAGTATCCCACTGGTCAGTTCCGATGGGACAAAGGTGACGAGAAAGGATGAGTTGATTTTGGAGGGCATCATTCACGACTACTTTCACAGGAACAAGGTCAAACAAAACTTCGTGACACTCAAATTTGAGGCCTATGCGACCATATCCGCGAGAGATATCATGGTGACCGTCCATGTTGATCAGAAAGACTTTGAGGAGGTGGAAGCGGTCTTTGACACCCTGAAGGCAGAAATACGAAACGGAATCAGCTCCACCATACTGGGTTGGCCTGATTTTGAATGGGCCAGAGGCTATGAGTTCACGGTGAACCTGCGCACGGGGAGGCTACCATAGTAGCTGATTGAGGAAAGGGCCATGACCAGTCGTACGGCGTTTCATTTGGACTGTACGCCGATCATTCCGGCGTGTGGAGTCAACGGCGGCAGGTGCATTGGGGAGATGAAGGCGGTCTTTGGCGGGACGCGAGGGGTCAGGTGGAGACACGCGATGGGCTCCTCAAGGCATGCGGAACACATGAGTAGAAGGCGTTTCTCAATAGTGGGCTTTCTGATTGCGGTGGTGATTGCCGCATCGGTGTCGGGGTGCAGGTCGTCTACCCGCATTGGCCCAGAGCAAACCCAAGAAGCAGAACCGATCACTGAGATCACCAGATTCGCGGCAGGACTTCGCAGGTACATGGAAACCAAGGGACATCCCCCGGCATCGAAAGAGGACTTCCGTGATTTCTGTTCGAGTTCTGGTTTGCCCTGCCACGCATCGGACTGGGGCAAATACTCCTGGGAGTCGGTCGATGACAAGATGCTTACGGTCATCTACGATGGGGGAACCTATTCGATGCCGATTGTGGTGTCGCTGGATGGGACTGGCGTGCCACAGGACAAGGTAAGGGAGCAGCTTCGTGACTCGATGAAATGACAGGAGCATAGAAGGAGAGAACTATGACCAGTCGTACGGCGTTTCATTTGGATTGTACCTCCATCATTGCGGAGTGCGGGTGCAAGTGCGACCGATGCATTGAGGAGATGGCATCCATCTTTGGCCGGATGCGAGGTGTGAGCAAGTTCTACAGGGAGGGGCATGGAGTCGTCGTAGAACATGACGCGAGCGTGGTTGCGGTGGAGCAGTTGCTGGATATCTTCCGGGGGCTGCCATCCTTCTATGAGGGCCACTTTGTTCCATCGGTGATGGAGAAGCAGGGGAGGCAGGACTGATGGGCGTGTCGGATGAATTCGTGGATTACGTCGTTGAGCAGCTCTCGGGCTGGGGCGAGGTGTCCGTGCGCCGGATGTTCGGCGGGGCCGGACTGTATCGTGAGGGGACGATGTTCGCGGTCCTCGCCGAGGATGCCGCCTACCTGAAGGTGGACGACTCGAATCGCGAGGACTTCGTGCGGGCGGGCTCGGCTCCCTTCGAGCCCTATCCGGAGAAGATCAAGACCACGATTCGGACCTATTATGAAATCCCTGGCGATGTCCTGGAAAACCCGGACGAGCTGGCTCGCTGGGCCCGATGTTCCTGGCTCGTAGCACGAAAGAAGAAACAATGATCCGCATGGGCTGAAGCCCATCCTACGTGACCGCGCATGTCACACGTCCCCTGTGAGGGAATCGGTGTGCGGTGCACACCCTACAAAATCCGTGTCAATCCGCGTTCATCCGTGTCTGAAAAACCTGCTACTCGTCCTCTTCTTCCTCGATGTCGGTGGAGACGTAGCCTTGCTGGCCTTCGGTGGCGTAGGCTTTCTCGGTCGGCTCGGCAGGTGCGGCATCCTGTTCGCCGGGCTCTTCGGCCAGGTCGGCAAAACCCGCTTCGGCGTCTTTGTTCATCTGGTCGCGAACGGCTTCGTATTCCTCGAGCGTCATGAGGACCTCGCGGGCCTGGCTGCCCTTGTACTCGCCGAGAATGCCGGCGGCGGCCATCATCTCGATAATCCGCGAGGCGCGGGCGTAGCCGACGCTCAGCTTTCGCTGGAGCAGCGACACGCTGCCGCGTTTGCTCTCGAGCACGACTCGGACCGCCTCGTCGAACAAATCGTCCTTCGGCATATCGGCGGCATCGACCTTGCGCAGTTGCGTCAGCTCCGGATGGAACTGCGGCTCGGCCACCTCCTTGAGGTGCTTGATGATCCGGCTTGATTTCCGCGTCGTCGAGGAATGTGCCCTGGGCCCGGATAAGATCGCTCGTGCCGGGCTTGAGGAAGAGCATGTCGCCCTCGCCGAGGAGGGTTTCGGCGCCGTTCTGGTCGAGGATGATGCGGCTGTCCATGCGGGCGGCCACGCGGAAACGCGACGCGGCACGGCATGTTCGATTTGATCAGGCCCGTCACGACCGTCGCCTGCGGGCGCTGCGTGGCCAGGATGATGTGGATGCCGATCGCCCGGCTCTTCTGGGCCAGTCGCACGATGTAGGCCTCGATTTCCTTGGAGGCCGTCATCATCAGGTCGGCCAGCTCGTCGATGACGATCACGATGTACGGCAGCTTCTTGGGGATCTTCGCCTCTTCGTCCGGCGTGCTCGGATTGAAACGGGCGATAATCTCTTCCGTGCCGAGCTTGTTGAACTCGGCGATATTCTTCACCTTCGCTTCGGCCAGCAGGGCGTAACGCTCGTCCATCTTGACGGTGGCCCATTCGAGAATCTGCACCGCCGTCTGCGTCTCCGTCACGATCGGGCACATCAGGTGCGGCACGGTATTGAAAGCTGTCATTTCGACCATTTTTGGGTCGACCAGGATCAGTTTGACCTCGTCCGGCCGCTTGGTCATCAAAATACCGACAATGATGGTATTGATGCAGACACTTTTGCCGCTGCCAGTGGTGCCGGCGATCAGCAGGTGCGGCATCTTCGTCAGGTCCGACACCAGGGCCTCGCCGGAGGAGTCCTTGCCCAGGAACAGCGGGATCTGCATCTTGCCGCGGCCGGTCGCCCGCGAGTTCCATCATATTGCGCATTCGGACTTTTTCCTTCTCGTTGTTGGGCACCTCGATGCCGATCGTGTGCTTGCCGGGGATCGGGGCCACGACGCGGACCGCGCCGGCGCCCAGGGCCCGGGCGATGTCGTTGGAGAGACTGGAGATGTGGCTGACCTTGACGCCGGCCGCCAGCTCCAGCTCGAACATAGTCACGACCGGCCCGGTCTCGGAAGCGACCACGCGAGCGTTCACGTTGAACTCGCTCAGTAGTTTTTCCAAGTCCGCCGCCTTGGCCTTAACCACTTGTTCCTGGAGAGACGCATACCCATATTCGCCTTCGGCCAGCAGGTCCAGCGGCGGCATTGTGTAGTCGTCATAAGCCGGCTGGACATACGCCGGCTGCTCGCGCCTCTCCGGAGGACGCTTGACTTCGGCGATCTCCGGCCGCCTGGCGGGGACAGGCACCGGCGTTTCCACAGGCTCTGCAGCCTCCACGGGCTCGGGTTCTTCCTGTGACTCCTCGATCTGCGGCGAGACATACTGGACAGGACCCGACGCCGGGGCAGGCACTGGTTCCCGGCGACGTTCTGTCGCGAGCCCTTTCTGCCGGGCACTGAGCCTTTGCCAAATGCTGCCGAGGGCTTCGGAGTTCTCCTTGGCGACCGCCCAGGCGGGCACCAGCACGCCCACAAGCTTCCGTATGGCGATCCCACCGGCGGCGAACATACTGACAATCAGGCTGTCGGCCAGCAGGGCCAAGCCGACCACCCACGTCGCGGTGACGAGGATGAACGTGCCGAGCGTGGCGAAGTTGGCCCGGAGGAGGCCCGCCAAACAGACGCCGAGCACTCCGCCCGAGCCCATGGGGAACGGATACCTCTTATGCGGCCAGAAACAGTAGAACGTGCAGGAGGCCGCCGCAGTCAGCAGGACCAGACCGATGATGCGGAATATCGGCTGGCCGACCGGCCGGCGGGCCAGCTTGGCAAAGCAGTAACCAATGGTCGCGATCAGGAGGATATACGCGCCGGGGCCGATGTAGTAAATCAGGTAGTAAGCGGAGAACGCACCCATCGAGCCGCACCAGTTCGCCGGCGGCTCATTGTGCGGCTGCACGTACCGGCTCGGCCAGTCGGCAATATGAAAGCTCAGGCAACTGAACAGCAGGAACAGGCAAACGCCCATGCCCAGGCACAGCAACGCCGCCTTCGCCCCCGCCCCAAATGCCTCTTTCCCCAGCCGCCGCTCGCGCGATCGTTTCGTCCTCTTCACAACGCTACTCCCGTGATACGTCCTATAATAGCTGCCTTCAAAAGGCCAACACCCTGTCCATCCAGGGCCTCACAGAGGTTACTATCGGCACTCCGACCTGCTCTTCTACATTATTAGACAGTGCGGGGCAAGCCAATGCCGCCAATTCCGCCCCCAAGCGGGTGCGGTCGGCATTTGGTGGCGGATTCGGATTGCACCCGACACAAGAGCGCACCGCAGTCTTCTTTCGCCCCTGCGGGGCTTTGGGATGTGATAGGCTACCGGTACCCACCGTTGAAACGGTGGGCTATTGTCGATCGCCCCTGTGGGGCGGATGGGCCGACGCAAGAGGACTGGAGCGAAGTCCAAGCCCGCAGGGCAATAGAGGATAGCCTTCAATTTGGCAGTATCACGAAGCTCAGCCATGACGCAGTCCAAGCCCGCAGGGCGACAGAGAATAGCTGCAACACCTGCGGGATGGTGATCGACCCGTCCGGGTGCTGTCCAAGCCCGAAGGGCGATAGAGAATAGCCCAGCGATTCATCGCTGGGGAACCCGGGGGCGAGGACAAAAGCCAGTCCCGTAAGGGACGAAAGAGGTGCAGTCCAAGCCCGCAGGGCGATAGAGAATAGCCGCAACACCTGCGGGATGGTGATCGACCCGTCCGGGCGCAGTTCAAGCCCGAAGGGCGACAGAGAATAGCCCAGCGATTCATCGCTGGGAAACCGGGGCCAAGGACAAAAGCCAGTCCCGTAAGGGACGAAAGAGGCGCAGTCCGCACACGGCGGCTATACGCCGCCACCGAATACCAGCCGCACCCGCCTGCAGCCATTTCACCGACCCGGCGCGGGAAGGACTCGCAATGCCTGCCGCCCGGGCCCTTTGCCGTCAGCCCCCAATTCTCTCACTTGTTTCCTTTGACCTTTTGCGCTCTTGCCTTTACCCCACCTCGTCCAGCCTCGTGCTTTGTGCGTCTTGCGTCGGGCCCCTCAGTCCTGCCTTTCGCCTTCTGCCTTCTTCGTCTTACCTTGTCGCGTCCCCCGTCGCCGGTCACTCGTGGCCTGGCGGACATAGCTCGCTGTTTACGACCCGTGTCCCCAGGCCGGGATCGCCTGCCTGTCTTACCTCCCTTCCTCCCTACATTCTTCCCCTCTCTCTTGAGGCGCGCCTGGAATTCGGCATAGACCTGCGCCCGTCGTTCCGGCGGCCATTCCTTGGGAAAGTTCAGCCGGGCAGCCTCGCCCTTGAGCGCGACCGCCTTGTAGTCGTGCGCCCGGGCCGCTTCGATCTCGTCCGCGAAGTAGCCACAGGCGAAGAGTCTCCCTTCGTGGTGGACGGAAACATGGTACTTGGCGCGGCTCTTGGTGTAGCTGACGCCCCAGAACCGGGAGGAGGCATTCCTTTTCTTGGCTCGCTGGCGCGTGTTCTCCGCCGGCGTCACGTTCTCCATGTTCCCCCGCGTATTGTCCAGCTTGTTGCGGTTCTTGTGGTGGACGACCATCCCCTTGGGCGGCTGCATGATCTGGCGGTGCATGTAGATCACCACCTTTCTCTTCTCCACCCGATAGGCGTATCCGCTACCCAGGTGCCAGGTCCACCGGCTGAGCCACTCATAGTCCGCGGCGTCCACGTAGGCGTAGAACCCGTCGCCCAGGGGAATCTGTTTGACATCGCCTTCCGGCTTGCCGGCCTTCGCCCGGTAGTTCGAGCAGATCCCGCGCTGCGGCACACGCCGCATCACCCCGTACGACTCCGGATGGTTCGCGCACGCCGGCCAGGTCAGCACCCCGACCGACATGCTCCACAGCGCATGCTCGTGGTCGCAGTACGAGTACGCGCAGTTGTGACAACACGCGATCTTCGCCATGATGCCTCCTCAACAGATCCCAGTTGACAGTTGTCGGTTCTCAGTTGCCGCCCCGGCACGAGCCGGCGGCATATGGCGCGAGCCTCTGGGCTTACTTCGAATTTCGATATTCAGATGGGTCTCAGGCCTATGGTATATCCCCCATACTCTTGGGTCAACACAAATATCCGCAAAATCGCGATTTGTTGCATATTTCCTAAACTCTTGTCCCCCAAGGACTAAGGAAGCCAGGCGGAGACATGTAGCACAGCCGCCCTCGGCTGTGATCATCCGAGTGACTCCGACGCGACCTCTCGCCGTAACCAACGCCTGCGGGCCTGCGGGCCTTGCACACGGTGGCTTTCCGGGGGCGCTGCCCCCAAACCCCCGGCATTTGCCGCCTTGGGCCAATAGCATGTCAGCCGGAAGCCATGGACTCATCGCCTCACATTGCTCTCCTATCATGCTGCTGGCAGAAAGCGAAAAATGCCAGGGGTCCGGGGACAGCGTCCCCGGTCATCAATCGCACATCCGCAATCCCGGCACCCCGCCGCCCGACCCTCTTACTTCAAACCTCAAACATCAAACTTCCCACTTCCCTTCCCAATCATCGATCATCAATCCAAGGGCTTTTCCCTTGTCTTCCCGCCCTTGCCCCCGCCATAATATTCCCAGGAAGTCGCCCCGGATCAACCCGTGATTGATGAATTCGAGCCCGAGGCGAGTTGTATGGATGTGGAGAGGTCCGGATGCGTACGATAGGTGCGGCAGTTGGAGAGCCGAGAGGAGAGCGCGATAGAATAGGAGTCGAACAAGCAATGGTCCCTGTTGTTCTATTGTTCCCGAGAGGACGCGTATGACCCTCAGCGATGAAACAAGAGTCCAGTTGCGTCTCGATTTTCTCAAGACATGGGTCACCTTTCTTCTGGCCATGACGGGCGGCGAAGTCACGCTATTGAACACCCTCTACACGACCTCCGGCCACAAATGGATGCTGTACACAGCCATCGCGTCCCTCATCACGGCCTGCATCCTGATGCTCGGCGCCGCCGAATGCCTGATCAACAGGGTATACCCGCCACCGGCATTCACCGACCGGTTACGCCGCCTTCTGGTAGCCCTGGCCCCAAAGAGCCCCGGCGCCGAGTGGATCCTCAGCTCCCTGGCCGGCGGTTTTACATCTCTGGGCCTCATGATATTCGGCCTCTTTGTCATAGGAGAATAAGCCGCAGAAGCGCAAACCCCGCCGGAACCACCGATGAGAACGAGGAAATAAGTGTGATATCTCCGGAATTACTTCGGCCTGTAGGGCACGGCTTGCCCCAGCATTGTCCCTGCTTCCCTATCACTTATCACATATCACTTTTCCATTGTCGCTTTTCCCTTGCCTTCCCGCCCTTGACTGCCATAATACTCTCAGGAAGACGCCCCGGATCAACCTGCGACGAATAAGTTGGAGCCCAAGGCGGGTCATATGAATGTTGAGAAGTCGAAATGAGTGCGATGAGTGAACGAGTTGGAGAGCCCAATCAAAGCGTCGATGGGACGAGGGAATAAGTATTGTGTCCCCAGAATTCCAGAATTACTGTTAGGGGAATAGTCCGACGCTATAAGAAGGGACGACGGGAAGTCCGAGGTACTTCGAGAGTCCGGACTTATGGCGATTTCGAAGGGCAGTCCTTAGAATGAGCTCCCGAGCATCGCGGGACACCTCACTCACTTCAACCCAAATTGAGCATAACATCCCACAAAGGAATTCCGGGGACATGTTACTTATTTCGGCTCCGCATTGAGTATGGCGTCCCTAATGGCACTAAGTTAAGCGTAATTGACCGCTTTCGAGTCCCAGCAAGACCCTCGTTTGATGGGAAATCTCGGTGATTTCGCTAGCAGAGAAAACGCATTCTTAGCCATGATTCCCTTAACTTAGTGCCATTATATGGTGTCCCCAGATTCCCCGGCAAGTGGGTTCGGGGAAACTGGGGTCTGCCCCCCCGAAGCTAGAATCTTCCCTCACACACATCCTGTCCGAATCAGTCCCTCCCATTCACTTTTCTCTTGCCTCTCCCGCGCGTACGCGGGATAATTGTCTCCAGGGACACACGCGTGGCGAATGTGCGACGATGGGAGCATGAGGGCCCTGTTGGCCGGAGAGAACTCATATGAATCAAGAGATCGTGAACCAGATCAAGTCCTTCTGTGGCATTGATACATTCCCCGAACTGCCGTGCCCTTACTGTTCCGATGGAGTATTGCGACTTAAAAAGAACGATGTTCGCTTCAGAGAGTTGCAGAAACAGTACGACGAAAAGGACTTCGAGGATATCGACTTCGAGTCCCATCTCCTTCTCAGTGCATTCCTGGTTCTCGGGAAGGTTGTGAAGTCCATGAACGAAGTGCAGGCGAAGTTCTCTGCTTTTCTGAGATGCAAGTCATGCCACGAGACTGCAATTGTGGTGGGCAAAGCGATCATTCCTTCAAAACTGGCGAAAGAACGAGGCTTTCCCGTACGCACTCGGATTTTGCCAGAGTACTTCACACCACCTTTGCCGATGATTCGATTAGGTGACCGGTATCCCAAGAGTCTGCGGAATGAAATCACGCGTTCCTTTTCTACATTCTTCTCTGACCCTGCGTCCTGCGGTAACGCGATTCGGCATAGTGTAGAGGCATTGCTTGACGACCAAAAAGTTGAGTCTACGAAGGAGTCTGGCAGCGATGGTTCGGTTCTCCTCAAATTGGTTGATCGCATACGCCTCTTTGAGAAGAAGTTCCCTGATGCCAAGCTACTCCACGGGATTAGGTTCATAGGAAATCAAGCAAGCCATCATTCCACCATAAAGCAGGAGGATTTGCTCGACGCATATAAGATACTGGAGCACGTTATGAAGGAGTTGTACATCCGTCCCATTGAGCGTAGGGAGGTTGCCAACAAGTCACGTTCCCTTGAGGATAAGTACCGACACAGATAGGTTGTACTTCCGACCACGTGAGCCGGAAAAATACACCCATTAGAGGCGGCTAGGGCTAGAGGCGCATTAACACTCGAAGTGCAACACGGCTCAGCGATCACGAGCGATCCGGTCGCCTATTCATTTGTGTCGGGAAAAGGGGTCAGGCTTTGAGGCTTTGGATTTAGGTGTTGCTATGAGGGACGAGGAGTGGTAGTCTTCTGTCATGCCTCGCCAATCGAGAATTGAATATGCCGGAGCCGTGTACCACGTGCTGAATCGCGGGAACTACCGAAGGGACCTGTTCACGGTCGGGATGGCTAGGGACAGATCCCGTTTTCGTTCCTGCGGCATGGCGCATGATAGAAAGGAGAATATAGATCATGGCCGGAAGACTCCCTGGTGTTAGCGCATTGTGCCTGCTTGCCGGTTCGGTCATTGCCGGACTGTACGGCATCTCTCGGTACTCAGCGGCCGCGGCGGGCATCTATCTGGTCGGAGGCATCATCGTATGGCTGGTGTTCGTTTATGCGTTCTGTGCGAAATGCCCGGTCCATGACCAGTGTAATCGCGTCGTCATGGGCCTTGTGGCCGGCATGATGCCAAAGCGCGCCGCCGGGGCGTATACCGGAGGGGAACTGCTGGCCGTAGCTGTGTTCTTCGGCTTTGTCGCACTGTTTCCGCTGTACTGGCTTGTCAGACAACCGCTGTTGCTCGTTGCTTTCCTGGTCTTATTTGCCGGGAATCTGGTCCTGACCCATTTCACCTGCTGCAAAGGATGCGGCAACCGCTTCTGCATGCTGCGGTACGAATGACCCGGCGGGAATAACGGGTGGGGGATTGGGGTCAACTCCTGACACTTGACAGACGGAGTAACGGGCGAATTCTCAATCGATGATGATCGCGTCAGATGTCAAGAGTTGACCCTGTTCCCAGTTCCCAGCAGATGGATACAGATTTCTAGGCCTAGCCGGGGGTCAAACCTACACATTTCACAAACGGTCTTGGCCTGGTCCCGGACGGCGAAGACCATCGCCAAGCTGCGCTTGACGCTGCCACCCGGAGTTGAATTCTGCCGGGGGACACCATACTCAATTCAGGGCGCTCCGGGGGAGGGGAAAAGGAGGAGGAGGGGGGAAAAGGAAAGGGAAAAGGGGAAAAGGGGGAAAAGGGGTCAGGCTTTGGATTTAGGTGTTGCTATGAGGGACGGGGAGCGGTAGTCTCTGGTCATGCCTCGCCAATCGAGAATTGAATATGCCGGAGCCGTGTACCACGTTCTGAATCGCGGGAACTACCGAAGGGACCTGTTCACGGTCGAGGACTCCGGCGTCTGCTTTGAGCGGACGCTGTTTGACACGTGCGAGCGTTTTGGCTGGCGTCTGCACGCGTACGTGCTCATGTCGAATCACTATCATCTGTGCGTGGAGACGCCCGACGGACGCCTGGCGTGCGGGATGCAGTGGCTGCAAAGCACGTTTGCGAATCGGTTCAACCGGCTCGTGAGGGAGCGCGGCCATGTGTTCCAGGGGCGATACAAGGCCTTATTGATCGAGCGGGGCGAGTCGCTTTTGCGGGTGGTCAACTATATTCACCTCAATCCCGTGCGGGCGGGCCTCCAAAGCGTCGAGACCCTTAAGGACCATGAGCTGAGCAGCTTTCCGAAGTTCTTCCAGCGCGTGCGTCCGGGGGGGGCAGGGGGGGTCAGGCTTTGGATTTAGGTGTTGCTATGAGGGACGATGAGCGGTAGTCTCTGGTCATGCCTCGCCAATCGAGAATTGAATATGCCGGAGCCGTGTACCACGTTCTAAATCGCGGCAACTACCGACGGGACCTGTTCACGGTCGAGGACTCCGGCGTCTGCTTTGAGCGGACGCTGTTTGACACGTGCGAGCGTTTTGGCTGGCGTCTGCATGCGTACGTGCTCATGTCGAATCACTATCACCTGTGCGTGGAGACGCCCGACGGCCGTCTGGCGTCCGGGATGCAGTGGCTGCAAAGCACGTTTGCGAATCGGTTCAACCGGCTCGTGAGGGAGCGCGGCCATGTGTTCCAGGGGCGATACAAGGCCTTATTGATCGAGCGCGGCGAGTCGCTTCTGCGGGTGGTCAACTATATTCACCTCAATCCCGTGCGGGCGGGCCTCCAAAGCGTCGAGACCCTTAAAGACCATGAGCTGAGCAGCTTTCCAAAGTTCTTCCAGCGCGTGCGTCCGGTGTGTCTGGAGAATGCGGACTGGCTGTACGTGGCCGGGGACCTGAGGCCCACAGCGGCGGGGATGCGGTGCTACCATCGCTATCTGGCCATGGCGGAGGAAGGGAATCCCCGTCGCCGGTCGGTGCTGCATCAGCAGTTGTGCCGGGGCTGGTACATCGGGACTCGCGAGGGCAAGAGAGCCCTGGTGAAAGAACTGGACAAAGGCCATCTTGCTTGTGGCGAAGGGGCGGGTCGGACCGGCTATGGGGAGGAACGAGCCGAGACGCTTCTGGAGGAGGGTCTGCGGCGTCTCGGCAAGAAGGGGGCGGACCTGTCGTCAGACCGAAAGCTGGCTCCATGGAAGGTGGTCCTTGCCGGCTGGATCAAGCGGCACTGTGCCGTCACAAATCGCTGGTTCAGTGAAGCCATGCACATGGGCAACATCTATGGCGTCAGCAAGGCCGTCGCTCAAGAAAACAAGACACGGCGGAACGCCAAACTATGGCAGGCCCTGCGGACACCAAAATCCAAAGCCTGACCCCTGACGCCCACTGACCCTGACCCCTGACGCACACCTCTGCCCCCCCTATATGGATGACCCCTGACCCCAGCTTCGGGACAGCCACCTATTATGGACTACTATTTATCGGTGAGTGTCACCAATGAGTCGCAGCCGCAGGCCTGTGGTTCGCCGTAGATGAAGTCATCCATCATGACGATGTCTCGTTTCCCATCATCATCCGGCCCCGGGGCCGCGTTGCCGCTCGTGATCCGCACCCGGGCGATGCACGCGTCGTCAAACAGGATGCCGAAGAAGGAAAGGCTCCCATCGCCCGGCGAGGCCGGGACGACGCTGCTGAACAGCAACTCGCCGTCGGCATCGAAGTACTCGATCAGCGTGCCGGCGCTACGGTTTCCATGCTTCTTGCCATGCTCGCTCCCACCCGCCTGGTCAACCTCTGTGGAGGCAGCGTCGAACCCGGTGTCGGCACCCGAGTACTCGCTCAGCGTGTCGGTGCTATGGTCTTCGTGCTTCTTGCCAGGCCCGCTCCCATCCGGCTGGTCAACATCTGTGAAGACAGCGCCGAACGCGGTGGTTGTCGCTGGTTTTTTGTCGGCGTCGGGGCCGGGCACGAAGAAGTCCACTTCCGTGATGGTGCTATCGATGGCGCTGAACAGCCGCAGCGGGCTGAACGCGGTGAAGATGATCCCGTACGTCGGGTTGTCAAACAGGCCGGCCAGCCCCCCCGGCGGGAACAGAGCCGGATCGGCGGTAGGAGGAGCTTGCACGAAACCGGTCCCGTCCGGCGTCGTGAACAGTGCGCCGCGTATGGCCTGAAAGCCCGCGAATGGGTTCCCGGCGACCGCCGTGGTCTGGTTGTTGCCCCCGCCGTCCCAGTTGATCTCGCGGCGACCGCCGGCGAGCGGCCCCGGCGCGTTGCCGTTGTTGGGGTTCCCTAGAGCAGCGCGGAACGCATCGACCGTGCCCTGAATTGACGCTACGGTCGGCCCGGCTGCCTGGAATACGATCGGCGGAACGAAGTCCTTTGATGAGTCCTTTGATGTGTTGCCCCCCGCAGTCGCCTGGAGAACTGGGACTGACACCGTAACCGACAGCAGGCCAAAGGCGGCTACGACTGTCAAAAGCATATACTTCTTCATGGCATTCCCCTTTCGAGTTGAGATGGGTTGAATATACATGGTTTGTTTGGTTAGTAAGCTGTCACATTTGCCTCAGGCTTTCTTCTCTCAATGCATGCCGACCACTTCCTTTCCCCGGCCATTAGAGCTTCGGAACATCTCGAAACTTCACGGTACCGTCGGCATTCCAACATACAAACAAGGTGGATACTGTATTCTGTGAAGAGAAATGCTGTATTTCTGTAACCGAAGGGTAGACGGGGAGTAATAGACGGGGTCCTGAATCAGGAATTACTCGCTCCGGGCGGCGCGATTAGGAATAACGGGGGAATAACGGGAACAGCCGCTTCAAGCAGGACGATGGCGTAAAGCCAGGCGGACGGCGGCCCAGATCGTTAGAAAGAGGAGCACGAAGAAGGCAAGCATGGTGAGAATCACCGATGCGGCGAGCTGCACGGGAGTCAGACGGGTGAGGACCGACACGGGCCGGCTGAGCTGCACCATCGGGTCCCGCAGGCCGGCCAATTCCTTCATGGGGCCGTCGAGATCGGCCACCTTATTGAACGTCGGACCCAGCGCCGCCAGGTCCTGCATGGGCTCTTTCAGTGAACTCACCGGCTGCAAGGCCGATTCGAGGTCTTGCATGGTCTGCGTTGTGGCGACGACCGCTGTCGTGTTTCTGGAAACTGCCTGGTTCGTGGCCTTGATTTCTTCGGTATTCTCTCGAATCAGCCCGGCCATCCGGCACCCTGATCCCAAGGCGATAACCAACAACGACATGCTGCAGCATAAGGCTTTGCGTTTCATGGCTCTAACTCCTTGGCACCGTGAGCCTTCCACGTTGAATTCCGGAGAGACCCTACTTATTTCGATCTTCGGTCCTGGATTGAGTATGGTGTCGCCAGTTTACGAGACGGTGTAGGAAAAGCCTGAGTTGCCAATTGTCCAATGGCGCGCCATTCTTACAGCCCGGCAGGCAATCCGCCTGTATATAGAGCGGGTGGGGCGTCGGCAGGCTTGCGCTTGACGCGACCATCGCTGCTTAGAATGACACAGCCGTGCGGCCCGAGGGATGGTTCACGTCTTTTCGGGTATCGCCGGTGATAGATGGAGGGAAATGTGAAGCTTTCGGTAGCGGCCAATTACGATGGCGAGTTGGCTGCGGAGCTGGCCGGCTTTCCGGTCGCGGAGGTGTACGGCAAGTTCCCGGCCGATCTCGTCGGGGGCGGGCGGCCCAGCTATATGGGCACGCCGCTGACGAAGAGGGACTTGGCTGCCTACGTGGCCGAGCTCGAACGTCATGACATCAGTTTCAACTACCTGCTCAACAGCTCGTGCTCAGGCAATCGCGAATGGAGCCGGGGTTGGCAGAAAAAGCTCATGCGTCTGCTCGACCGGCTGGCCGGCATGGGGATTCGGCGATTCACGATCTCCACGCCCTACCTGCTGGAGCGCATAAAGGCAGCGTTCCCCGAGTTTTACGTCAAGGTCGGGATTTACGCTCAGATCGACACGCCCCGGCGGGCACGGTTCTGGCGAAACCTCGGTGCTGACGCACTGACGCTGGAGAGCTTCTCGATCAACCGGGACTTCACCACGCTACGGGCGATCCGCCAAGCCGTTGACGGTGAACTGCAACTGATCGCGAATCATCCGTGCCTGCCGAACTGCGCGATGCAGCCGTACCACCAGAATGGCTTCGCACACAGCTCCGACGGCTCGCGCGAGCTGTTCATCGACTACTGTTTCCTGAATTGCACCATGAAACGCCTCGAAGATCCTTCCATGCTCATCAAGGCCGGCTGGATTCGGCCGGAAGATGTACGCTTTTACGAGGAACTGGGTTATGAGCACTTCAAGCTCCTGGAGAGGGGCATACCCTCTGCGGAGTTGCTCAGGCGGGTGAAAGCCTACAGCAGCCGGACTTCAGGCGAGAACCTGGCCGAGCTGATTCTGCCGTACGGGTTCACAAAGGCGCCGGAGAAACAACGCTTCTGGCTGCTGCGCCATTTCTTGCGGCCGGGCCAGATCGGGCCCTGGAAGCTCAGGCCGTTCTACGCCATGCTCAGGGAGCAAGGCATGTTATTCGCTTTGGACAGAAACCCCTTTCGCATCGACACGAGCCGGATTCCGGCGGACTTCATCCACGGATTCGAGCAGCGCCGATGCTCGCACCTTTCCTGCGAGGACTGCCGCTATTGTGACGACATCGCGGCGAAGGCAGTGACAATCGATCCGGCGTTTCGCGAGCAGCAGTTGAGTCGGATGAGACACGCCGCACAGACTCTCGTCGATGGAGGGCTGTGGGATGCTTAAACAGCGAGCGCGCGGCGAAGAATTCATGGACCGACCCGACAGCGACCCGCGGCTGACACAGGAGAGCTTTCGATTCATCAAATTCGTCAATCACGTCGGCGGCGGTATTCGCGTCGTCCGCAAATTCCTCGAACGCGAGCTGCCCAATTTCCCTGCCGGGCGGACAGTTAAGATCCTGGACCTCGGCGGCGGAGACTGCGATATCCCGCTGGCCATTACACAGTGGGCGACCAACCAGGGCCATAGCGTGGAATTCACGTGTGCCGACCACAATCCCCAGGTGCTCGCGATGGCAAAAGAGTCCCTTGCCCGCGCGCACTGCAAGGCGATCCGTCTGGAGCAGACGGACATTTTCACGTATCAGCCGCCCGAGGAGTTCGACTACGCACTCGGCTCCATGGTTTTTCACCACTTCACGGCCGAGGAGAACCGACCGGCTTATCACGCACCTGCGCGGCTTCGTGCGACACGCGCTGCTGATCAACGATCTTCATCGTTGTGGGCTGAACTATGTGGTCGCGGCGATTCTGACCCTGCGTGTCGACCCTGAGCTGCGGCACGATGCCCTGCTGTCGATCCGGCGGGGTTTCAAACCGGCGGAGCTGGCCGGGATGCTGAGCAAGCACGATCCGGCGCCCGTAGTCCGGCGAGCGTGGTTCTGTCGCGTCGCAGGCGTCGTTCGTTTTGACCGCAAGGAGGGGCGATGAAAGCTATCCTGTCCGCACTGGCAACGGCAAATCCCAGGCGATACGCCACGCAGGAGGAGATTTACCATTTCATGGCGGCGCACTTCCCCATGGAGCAGAGCGAACGGGAGCTGTACAGGCAGTTGCTCCTGGACGGACCCATTCGCGGGCGGTATATCTCCGTAGACGAGGATGAGGAGATCTGCTCACAGGATGCGGATTTCCTGATCTCGCGATTCGCCCGGCACAGTCGGCGCATCGCGGCCCAGGCCGCCGAGGCAGCCATAAAACAGACAGGCCTCGATGCCTCCCAGATCGAAGCCCTGATCGTGAACACGTGCACGGGCTACCTGTGCCCGGGCCTGTCCTCCTATCTCGTCGAGGACTTGGGCCTGCCCGCGTATACAGCCGTACTGGACCTCATGGGCATGGGCTGCGGCGGTGCGATCCCGAATCTCGAAACCGGCTGCCGAATGATCCAATCCGGCGCGAGAAAGACGGTACTGTGCCTGTCCGTGGAAATCTGCTCGGCGACCTTCTTCCTCGGGCCCGACCCGGACCTGATCGTGAGCAACAGTATTTTCTCCGACGGCGCCGCGGCGGCGATTCTGCAAGCGGACTTGAACGGTGACACCACGGGTGGCCTCCTCAAGGCCTTTGCCAATAGTGTGCGCGGACCCGTAGGGGCGGGTTTCAAACCCGCCCAGACACGCGGGCTCCTGGAGTTCATCGATTTCGAGTCGGTGACACTGCCGCGGTACCGCGAGCAACTGCGCTACACGACGCAGGGCGGAAGACTGCGGAACGTGCTGACGCGAAATGTGCCGGTGATCGGGGCCAAGGCCGTCGCCCAGGCGACGGGCCGCTTGCTGGAGCGCCACGGCCTGACCACCGACGACATTCAATGGTGGGCGGTTCACCCGGGCGGGACGCAGGTCCTCATGGCCGTCCAGAAACATCTCGGATTGACCGAGGAGACACTACGGTTCTCCTACGAGACATTCCGCAACTACGGCAACATGTCCTCCCCGACAGTTATGTTCGTCCTCAAGAAGATCCTCGAAGAAGCCAGCCCCAAGAAGAACGACCGCGCCCTGCTCCTATCCTTCGGCGCCGGTTTCACCGCCTTCGCCGCCCTGGTTGAGCTTCTCTAGAGCACAGCTCCCATCGGTTCCATGCATCCAGCCCTGTCAAGGTGGGTGCACGCCTCCTGCATTCAAGACTTATGATGGGTGGCAGCGGCAAGCGCAAGCTTGCCGATGGCTCGTGAGATATGCGCCAACGCCATCGGCAAGCTCCGAAGACTCCGCTTGCCGCTGCCACCCGTCGCCCTGGTCGAACTCCTATAGAGCATAGGGCCTATTGGTCCTATGCCTTCAGAAACAGCGGGCGGATGTGCCTTTCGTAAATATTGGTCGTGACCTGCTGCGCGATTGTGGGCTCGTATTTTTCGAGCGCGTCGGTGAAACGGGGGCCCAGCTCGGCGGCGATCTTGTACCCGACGTGCAGGAGCTGGCGAAAGTGGGGGTTGTACTGTGGGCATGAGGGATTGTGTCGCAGTGCCGCGGCGAATCGCTCGCCATCCCATTTGGCGACCGCGTCGGGCACAGGCAGCTTGCCTCGATCTATATCGATCACTGTGACATAGGGACCACACAACTCGTCCATGCGAGCCAGGGCCTTGGTGTAGATTTCCTTCGCGATGGCCAGGCCCTCGCCGCCGGCCAGGGCCAGGCCGATCAGCTCCTCCAGCCAGGTAGTGCCCGCGGTCTTGAGGTGCAGGCCGGCATTGAATTTGCCGAGCGCTTTTCGAATCGGCGCGTAGATGGAGAACTTGTCGCTGCCGGAGTGCACGCTGAGCTTGAGGCCCTCCGGCAGGCCGAACTCACGGACCGCGTACCGGATCACGGCCAGGTCCTGCTCGAACTCGCGGGCGAACTGCTCCACGTCGCCGACGTAATCGACGCCTTTATTGAATCGGCCGCTGAACTTCGGGGCGATAGTCTCGGCGGGAATCCACTCCTCAGCAATGGCAGCGAGAATGACGAACATCTCAATGGGTGTCTGCGGCGTGTCGGTTCTCATCCATCGAGAACCTCCGTGATGAAGGTGCCGGGACCTTTGACCGCCTCGATATGGCGATAGATGACACCCGCCTGCCGCATGGCGGCGAGATACTTCGACGCGATAATCTTCAGTCGGACGGTGTCGATCTCCATGGGCGCATCCATCCCCTCGATCCGATGGGAACCGAGAAGATGCTTGTGCTTCTCCACGAAGGCATCAACGTCCGCCGACGGGGCCGACCGACCAATGAACTCGGCCACATCGAGCGTGAAGAAGTCGCTTGCTTCGAGAAACCCATCGACATTGGACAGACCGATATGGTCCGCATCGACGAAGTAAGGCCCCTTCCAGCTCCATGCGGCGACGGCGGCATCCGCCTCGCGACGAACATGCGCCGGCTTGGTGCCGATGATACTGTGCTCGCGATTCGACTTGTTCCACACCGGCGTGATCTCGACGCCGCGCTTGTTCGCCTCGATCAGAGCCGCCAGTTGCGCCTTGCCCTGATGCCCGAACCGATCCCCGATCCCAAACGAGTACTTGCCCAGAACCATACTCCTACTCCCTAATCACTGGGTGGCGCCGCCCAACTCGTTTGACGGTGCCGATTTGGTCGGGCTCAATCACCCGAGACCCACGGGCAAACGAGTTTGCCCGTGCCACCCATCATATACTATCTGCGTGTCAGTCCGTTCGATTCGCGAGTTGGGCGACGGCGGTCTGGGGGACCCCTTCACCCGCCTCGACCACCTTCTTGACGCCGCGAAAGTCGTTGCTTGTGAGGGTTACGCCGCTGGTTTGCGCGCCCTGCAGGCTCAGGAACGTCTGTGTGTTCGCGGGCGGCCTGCAGTTGCGAACGAAGATATCCTGCACATCGGCCAGTCGAAGCAGCGAGGCGGCTCCGTCGGAATACGGGGCATCCAGACCATCGACTGTTGCGTCCTTCACACCTTCGAAAACGACAGCGTGACGCTTGTCCTCGCCCGCGAGTTGCAGTTGCACGTTCGTCAGTCTCAATCCCTTGATGTGGCGGGCATACAATCCGTAAGCGGGCAATCGGCCGAACATCGCGTACTCGGGATACTTCTCCGGCTCCTCCGGGACGACACGGGACGCCTGTTCCGTCGTGCCGCCGCCTGCGAACGACAGGCGGATATTGCTCAAGGTGACGTTCTCGATCTTCGCCTCGGGCAGCCCCGCCAAGGCACAGCCGGTCGGGTTGGCCCCGGTCGCCTCGATGTTGCTGATTGTGATATTGCGCATGCTGCCCAGGCCGGGCTTGTCCATGTCCTCTTTGAAGGGCCGAGCGCGATTGCCAAGCCGCAGGAACAGCGGGGCGCCGACGCCGCTCATCGTAATATTGGAAACGACGATGCGGTCCATCGTCCCGCCATCGACGATCTCCAGGGCGACACCCGCCAGGTGCGTGTCGTAGATCGTGCAGCCGGTGAGTACAATGTTCTGGAACCCGCCGTTCGATTCGGTCCCCATCTTCAGAGCGTTGCACGTGCTCCGCAGGACGCAGTCGCTGACGACGACCTCCGTGCACGGCCTTGCGGAGGTGCTCTTGAGCACGATCGCATCGTCGCCGGAATCGATGTTGCAGCCGGTGACAATCACCCTGCGGCAGGAGTCGATATCGATGCCGTCGTTGTTGGCATTGACGTGGCTTTTGACCGTGATACCGCTGATGCGGACATCGTCGCAGGCGAGGTAGTGTTGCACCCACATCGGCGAATCCTTGATCGTGACGCCCTCAACGATTATATCGCGGCATTCGATGAGGCGGATCATGTACGGCCGGACCTTGTACGGGCCTTTGAACGACGCACCCTGCCCGTCGATGACGCCGCGGCCGGTGATGGCGATCCGCTCGAGTTTCTCGCCGTAGATGAGGCTCTTGTCGGTGTAGCTGTCCGTGTACGACCGGAATGCCGGCACGGTTTGGGGGTAATCCCTCAGGCTGGTGCTGCCCAGCAACGTGCAGCCGGCGTCGAGCCGCAGGGTCACGCCGCTCTTGAGGTAGATCGTGCCGGAGAGGAATCGCCCGGGCGGGAAGTACACTGTGCCGCCGCCCGCACCCGCACAGCGATCGATCGCCTTCTGGATAGCCTCCGTAGCCAGCGTGCGGCCGTCAGCAATGGCGCCGTGGGCGCGAATATCATAGAGTGTCTCGGCCGTCGGCGCGCTGCCGGCGCTGCAGACGGCTCCGATCCACAGGACAAGCAACGACGTCATCCACCTCATCGTACTTCTCCCCGTAAGCACCTGTGAAAATAAAAAACCCCGCAGCGCATCCGTTCGCCACGGGGCAATGAAAAAGCCTGTATACTACAGTTGCCAGTTTGAGCCCTCCAGTGGCCACCAACAACTGAGCACTGGCTCCTTGCTTTACTTTTTCTTCTCCTCCAGGGGCCCCTCGGGTATCCCCGGCGTCTGGACAACGACGCCGAGCCGGCCGAGCTCCCCGGCGACATCCGGCTGTCTCGGATTCAACTCAAAGCTCTTCATCAGGTACTGCTTGGCGCTGGTCTTGTCGCCCTTGTGGAGGTAATACATTCCAATCTGCTTATTGGCCGCGTCGGAATCCGGACCGGCGGCGACCGCCTGCTTGTAGCACCGCAACGCATAATCGTCCATCCCGAGCTGCTCGAACTCCCAGCCGAGCTTCAACGTCTCCGCGACGGAAAGGGCCGCCTGACGAATGTACCCGTTGGCGAATTGCTCCGCCTTGGGCTTGTCCCCGGAGTCGGCGAACATCTTGACCAAGCCTGCCTGAGCTGCCTTATTGCCCGGATCGAAGCTGATCGCCCGGATGTAGTGGTACTCCGCCTTGTTCCAGTTCTGTGACTTGTGGTACAGACGGGCCAGCTCGTAGTGCACCTGGGGGTTCTCGAACTTCTTGTTGAGCTCGGCAAGCAACTGCGCCTCGGTCTGGTCAACCGCCACGTTGCCGGTGGTATCGACCGGCGGCGCCGGCGCTGCCGTTCCCGCACAACCCCCCAAAATAATCAGGACATACGCCGGCAGACCGTACACCAGAAACTTCCTCGCCACCTGCGTTATATCCGTATATCCAAGCGTCATTGAACGCCTCCAAAGCATCCCTACGTTTGCGCCTCCAAGCTGCCAGCGTCGTAGGATCGACGGGACGTATTCTGCTAAGGTCCGCGAAAAAAAGCAAGCGAAAAAATCGCGAAGGGCCAAGAATGTTGCAGTTTTCTTGCGTGGTCTGATGCCAAGTAGTCGCGGATGTAATAAAACCATCGTGCCGGGCGACATATATGCGCACAGACGTGAACAAGCAGATAGTGAGTTGCTGACGAGGACGTTCCTTGCAAGGACATGACTGGCAGGCCATTGTGCGGGATCACGGTCCGGCCGTGTGGCAGACCGCCTACAGGCTGTTGGCCAACCACAGCGACGCCGCGGATTGCTTCCAGGAGACGTTCCTCGCGGCGTTCGAGATTGCCTGCCGCGAGCCGGTGCGGAACGTGCCGGGCCTTCTGGTGCGGCTGGCCACGACCCGGGCCATCGACAGGCTCCGCCAGAGAAGCCGCCAGGAGCAACGCCGGACGGATTCGAGCGATCACGAGCCGACCAGCAGCCAGCCGGACCCGCTCGATCAGGCGCATGTGAACGAGTTGGCGTCGCAATTGAGAGAGCAGATCGCCAGATTGCCCCCGCAGGAGGCGAGGGTGTTTTGCCTAAGATATTTGAATGACATGAGTTACCGGCAGATCGCCCGGGAGCTGAATATCGCGATCAACGTCGTCGGCGTGTCACTCTACCGCGCCAAGGCCAGGCTCCGCGCCGCCCTGACGGCAACGCAGAGCGAAGGTGGTAGTACTAATGACGAGTAGAGCCGTGTGGCGTGCTGCAAGCATCGGGTGGCATCGGCAAGGCCGAAGGCTTTGCCGATGGCGGATGGGCAAACCATCGGCAAGCTGCGCTTGCCGCTGCGACCCATCACCCGCTCCGGTTGGGTCAAGAGCTGAGACTCACGAGGTGTCCAATGCGAAAGAGACATGAGAAAGATATTCTCGCCGACGCCATCGAGCAGTTGCGAAAGCAGGGACGGGCAAATCCCCTGCCCCAGCAGGTGCTTGATGAGACGGCCAAGCGAATTGCGGAATGCGGAATGCGGAATGCGGAATCGGGCACAAGCCTGCTTCCACTCCGCACTCACATCGGCCTGAAGTTCGCGGCCGCGGCGGCGGTGTTCCTCCTGGTGGGCTACCTCGCCGGGCGGCTCGCTGCACCGGACGCGGGACAGCTTCGGGAGGCACTGACGCCGTCGATCGCAGCATCCCTGGAGCCTGCGCTGCGGCAGAAGCTCGGGCAGGAGATAAAGGACGATTATCAACTGGCGCTGGCCGGCACGTATGTCCGGCTGAAAGAGGAACTTACGCAGCAGTACCGCGACGATTTGAACCGCTTTGCCATCCAGACGCTGGCCGCTTCCAACGCAACCACGAACGCACTCCTGGCCGATCTGCTTCAGACCATCGACACCACCCAAGCCACAGACCAGCGGAGGATCGCGCTGGCGCTGGCGCAGATCGAGGCCAAACGCATGCAGGACAAGACGCAACTCGCCGCCGGCCTGCAGACGCTCGCCTACCGGACGGAAGATGAGTTTGCACGAACGAAGAAGGTGCTGGCGCGGTTCGTCATCGAGGAGCCACCGCAAAAGGTTGAACTGCCCCAGCGCTCGCCCGCAGATACTCCCAATGAAAGGATCGAAGAATGAGCTTTTCACATCGAACCTACCGTCGCCAGATGTTCCTCCTCGTATTCGCCGCTGGCATCACGCCCTGCGCCGCCGCAATGCAGGAGGCCACAACTGCGCCGGTCACGGCGCCACGCGCCGGTGCAGTTCAACCAACCGTCGCTACGAATGCTCCGACTAGTGGCGTGTCCGCTGCCCAACAGCAGTCGCTTAAACTCTACAACTCGTTGCTCAGCGAGGCAGCCGGCGTCGGGTCTTTGACGGAGCCGGTTCTGGTCGTTCCGGGCAAGCCGCTGGATGAGCAGGCGCTCGGCCAAGCCGTCGAGGACCTCAGCGTCATGAGCCGGATCATCGAGAAGAACGCACTCGGCGAGTATTCCACCGCTGGAGGCCTTTGGGGGATGATCGAGTATAAGAGTTACAACATGTCAGTGTGGACCGGCATGGGCCCGGTGACGCTGTTCCCCGCCGTCGGTCGAGCCAAGCCCATGTACGTCGGCGGCTATGGCGCGCTGTTCTTCATTCAGGTCGATTACCCGTTGTTGCCTCCGCCCGAGACGCCGCAGGAACAGCCTGCCGGCCAGCAGGAAGATCCTGTGTGGGCCGACGCGAAGCGGTCCGTCCTGGATCCTCAGGCACGGCCGATGCTGCCGCAGGAGGAGGGCGAGACCCCGGAACCCTACAGCCGCGAGCAGGTGGATACCCTCCGCAATGCCCTGATCGCCACACTCAAGCACGCGACGAATATCCGTGTCCTCGAACCTGGGGAATGGGTCACCATTGTCGTTCAAGGAGTCGCGCCGGCGGCGGCACAAGGCTCGTCGCCTGTACCCACAGGACTGCCCCTGGTCGCGGCACCGGCCGGCAGAACCGTGCTGATGTTGCGGGCGACCAAAGCCGACGTGGACCAGTACGCGAAAGGCCAGCTCGACCAGAAGCAATTCGAACAGCGCGTGCAGACCGTCACCTATTAACCTTCCCGGGAGAATACCTATGAAGACGCTTGTAACCGTCACGATCCTGCTTATCTCTCTGACCAACGCCATGGCTCAGTCCTCGGCCGGCACTTCCGTGGTGTGGCCGTCTCTTGTCCAACAGCAGCCCGGCGCCGCCTCATCAGGCGTGGCGCCGGCGACTGCGGTTCTGGCTACAAAAGAGCCGGGCGCGAGGTCGGTTGTGATTGCAGGCAATCAGCCTCTGCGGATCGGTGACTTGGAGGACCAGGCCCGCGAGATGGTGCTCGTGGTGCCCGGGCCGGACCTCAAGCCCGAGGCCCTCACCGCCATCACCGAGGACCTGACCGTGATGTGCCGGATCCTCGATAAGACGCTCTATCCGGGCAAACGCTCAACCGGCGCTTCCATTTATATGGGCAAGGGCAGTTCGCTCGGCCGCCTTCTCATGCAGCAGACCGGGCGCAGCCAGGGCCTTTACCTGGACGGATACGGCGTCGTGTTCTTCGTGCAGGTGGATTTCCCGCTGGTGCCGCCACCGCAACAGAAGGAAGAGCCCAAGCCGGACGAATCCGCCGACCGCGTCTGGTCGCAGACGATGAACGAGCTTCGGGGACAGGAAGAGAAGCGAGATGCCGAGAAGACCGGCCCGGCCTACGACGGACAGAGAGTGGAGAACCTCAAGGCGACGCTGATCAAGACGCTGCGCCACGCGGCCAATCTGCGGGTCCGCCCCGACGACCAGATCACGCTGGTGGTCGGCACCTATGCCGGAAGCTCCACGGGCACATCGCACCAGAGACTTATGAGGGAGTTCTACGCTTCAGGGCCTCGCTCGACCGGCCCAGCGCCGATGGGCGCCAGGCGAGCCGACAACCCGGCGGCCGACCCGGCGGCCACCCTCGTCCTGCGCATCAGCAAGGCGGATGTGGACGCCCTCGCCGCCGGCAAACTGACACTCGAGCAATTCGCCCCCAAGGTTCAGGCCCTCTGGTCCGCCGCCCAGCCGCAAATCGCCGAGCCGCCTGCGACTCAACCACCGGCCTCCATCTCGCGCTGATCCGGATTTGGCCTGAGCTTTGCAGTTTGCGTAGTCCATGTCCCGGGTGGCATCGGCAAGGCCGAAGGCTTTGCCGATGGCGAATAGACCAAACCATCGGCAAGCTCGCGCTTGCCGCTGCCACCCGCAGACACGACATACTCAACCGTAACCGGTACAGGCAACTCGAAGTGAAAACACAGCGGGCCGGCCCACCAGGAGCCGGCCCGATCATTTTTCGTTCTCTGACGCCCACTTAGATGTCGAGGTTCTGGACCTCGAGGGCGTGGTCCTGGATGTAGCGTCGGCGTCCTTCGACGTCGTCACCCATCAGGACGCTGAAGAGCCTGTCGGCCTCGCCGGCGTCATCCAGGCGGACGTGGAGCAGGGTTCGCGTCTGCGGGTTCATCGTAGTCTCCCAGAGCTGCTCGGCGTTCATCTCGCCGAGGCCCTTGAAGCGCTTGATGTCGATGCCCTTGCCGCCGATCTGGCGGACCGCCGGACAGATGTCGCCCAGCGACGCGACCTCATAGACGTCGTTGCCATGCGTGAGCACGAACTTTGTCGGGAGGGACTCGCCGGAGTCGGTCTTCTCCGCCTTGAGCAGGAAGTCATTGAGGTCGAGCGAGAAGTCGGCCTTGAGCTTCTTATTGATCTGCTCGATGCGGGCGACCTCGTGCAGCTCCTCGCCGGTCACGACCGGTTCCTCATCGCCGTTGGTCTTGCCGCCATTGCCGCCGTTCTTGGAGCCGCCCAGCTCGTCGAGCCGTCGCTCATAGGCGGCCGTATCGTAGAACACTTCCTCCTTGCCCTGGTTGCGGATCAGGTAGCGGGGGAGCCTGTCGCCGTCGTAATGGTCTTTGACGAACTCGTCGAAGTGGATGCCCCGATGGTTGAGCACGCCAATGGTGTGCTCGACGTCGGCGAGGGCCTTGACCAGCTCCTCGAGTTTCTGGAGCGTGATCTTGCGCTCGCTATCGGGCTTTTTGGCCTTGGCGCCTGTCTTGCCGGAGTGCCCGTTGCGGATCACCAGCTCGGTGCCCTCCAGGCCGCGAGAGATCATGCGCCGGCGCATCTCCCGCTCGGTCAGGACGTACTCCGAGTTCTTGCGGCCCTTGGTGCGGACCTCATACAGCGGCGGCTGCGCGATGTACACCATCTTCTTATCGAGGAGAATCGGCATCTGCCGGAACAGGAACGTCAGCAGCAGTGTGCGGATGTGCGCGCCGTCCACGTCGGCATCGGTCATCAGGATGATCTTGCCGTAGCGGCATTTCTCCACGTCGAACTCGTCGGTCCCGATGCCCGTGCCCAGGGCGCTGATCATCGTGCGAATCTCTTCGTGGGCGAGCATCTTCTCCAGGCGGGCCTTCTCCACGTTGAGGATTTTGCCCTTGAGAGGCAGGATCGCCTGGATGTTCCGGTCGCGCCCCGCCTTGGCGGACCCGCCTGCGGAATCGCCCTCGACGATGAAGATCTCGGTCGTGATCTTCTCCTTGCTGGCGCAATCCCAGAGCTTGCCGGGCAGGTTCGCGCTGCCGAGGGCGCCCTTGCGCCGGGTGAGCTCGCGGGCCTTGCGCGCCGCCTCACGGGCGGCCGCCGCCTGGATGGCCTTGTTCAGGATACGCTTCGCTTCCGGCGGATGCTCCTCAAGGTAGTGGCCGAGCTGCTCGTTGACGACGGTCTCGACGAAGCTGCCGACCTCGGGGTTGGTCAGCCGGACCTTCGTCTGGGCCTCAAAGTGCGGGTTGGCCAGCTTGACTGCCACGATGGCGGTTAGGCCCTCACGTAAGTCGTCGCCGGTGGTCGCCTGGCCCTCCTTGAGCAAGTTGTTGGCCTTGGCGTAGAAGTTCATCGTTCGCGTCAGCGCCGTCTTGAAGCCCGACAGGTGCGTGCCGCCGTCGATGTTGCGAATGTTGTTGGCGAAGACGAGCACGTTGTCGGTGTAGCTGTCGTTGTACTGCAGGGCGACCTCGCAGCTCATCATGCTCTCGGGGTCGTCCTTCTTCATATAGACGATGTCGTCATGCAGGAGGGTCTTGCCCTCGTTAAGGTGCTTGATGAAGGCCTTGACGCCCTCGTTGAACTGGAAGGTTTCCTTCTTGTCCGTCCTGTCGTCGCGGAAGGTGATCTTGAGGCCGGCATTGAGGTAGGCCAACTCGCGGATTCGCTTGAGCAGGGTGTCATAGTTGAATTCGAGGTCACCGAAAATCTCATCATCCGCCTTGAAAGTGACTTTCGTTCCCCTCTTGGTGCTCTCGCCGATGAGCTCGACGGGCGCAATGCGTTTG
Source organism: Sedimentisphaerales bacterium (assembly GCA_963708075.1). Lineage (GTDB taxonomy): Bacteria > Planctomycetota > Phycisphaerae > Sedimentisphaerales > Anaerobacaceae > PLanc-01. The sequence continues at coordinate 5,268,153 of OY970194.1, read as the reverse complement.
CCCCGTCGGCATTCGAAGTGATGGTGCTGGCCGTCGCGATAGACGTCCACTTCGAGCCATTCGCTCAGGGCGTTTACCACGCTGACGCCGACGCCGTGCAGACCGCCGGCGCACTTGTAGCTGTCGGAGTCGAACTTGCCGCCGGCGTGCAGGGTTGTGAGCACGACTTCGAGGGCGCTGACTTTTGCCTCTTTGTGCTTCTCGACGGGGATGCCGCGGCCATTATCTTCCACGCTGCAGCTTCCGTCGGGCTGAATGCGGATGGTGATCGTGTCGCAAAAGCCGGCCAACGCTTCATCGATCGAGTTGTCCAGGACTTCGTAGACGAGGTGGTGAAGACCGCCGACGCCGCGGTCGCCGATGTACATGTCCGGCCGCTTGCGAACGGCCTCCACGCCACCGAGAATCTTGATGTTACTTGCGTCGTATTTATGAACCTCCATACCGGCCCTCAAACAGGAATATTGCTACTCTAAACACTACCGGATCGCCGCAGAGCGACTCCTCTTTTTTATCGTAAAAAGCCCTCTCCTGCCTGCAGAGATCCAATCTATTTTATACGTTCGGCGTCCCCAAATCGTTCGGTCAGCGGGTCATGGCGACCTCAATCCGCCGGACCCTTGCCCCCGGGCACAATCGCTGCAATTCCCGCAGCAGAACCGCTTTGCATAGCTGCAGCTCATAGATATAACTGGAGCCGTCGGCCAGGACTTTCACACAGCCATCGGAGAAGCTCCCGAGCCGGCAATGGCTGCGCAGATTGTCCGGCAACAGGTCGTCCCAAGCCTCGGCCACAGAATCGAACCGATCGTGAACGGGCCCCAAGGCCCGCACGAACTCGGGCAGCAGGTCGCCAAGCCTGCACGCGTCCTTCTTTTTCTCCACGCCCATCCCTGGTTCCCGAACTCCAATCGCGCGGCCATCACGGCCCACTTTCGCTTTTCATCACCACGGCGGCACTGGTCAGCCGATGTTGATCGGCATCAGCACGTAGAGAAAATCGGTGCCGCTTTTCAGCACGCCGGGACGATCCGACTGGCCCAGTTCCAAGTCAAATTCGGGCGTCTGAATCACCCGAAGCACATCCGTCAAAAACTGCGGGTTGAACCCAATCTCAATGGGCTGCCCTTTATACTCGATGGGCATGCTGACCTCCGCGGCGCCGGCCTCCGGCGAACTCCCGGAAAACACCAGCGCATCTTTCCCCACGGAGAACTTGATGCCCTTTGATTCTTCACTGGTCAGCAGCGCCGCCCGTCGGACCGCGCTGAACACCGCTTCCGTGGACAACGACAACTTCTTATCATAGTCGCTCGGGATGATGTCCTCGTACTTCGGGAAGTTGCCCTCGACGAGGTTGGAGCTGACCACGACGTTGGCGTACTTGATGAGCACCTGGTTCTCGATCAGCTTGACCGCGACGCTCTCTTTGTCGTGCGAGCCAATCTTTTCGAGCAAGGCCATCGTCTTGGCGGGCACGATCATCTTGCGCTCGGCCATGTCTTTGGCGGGTGCTTTTTCGAGGTCCACCCGGCAGCGTGCCAACCGTCTGCCGTCCGTGGCGACGAACATGAGCTTCTTGCCCTTGACCTCCCAGAGGACGCCGTTGATGGCGTAGCGGCTGCTCTCCTTGGCCGTGGCGAACAGCGACTGCTGAATGCCTAACTGCAACTGCTGGAGGCTCATTTGGAGGTCCGCCTCGCCCTCGGCCAGCGTGCGCACCGTCGGGTATTGCTTCGGATCCTGGCCATAGATCGTGAAGCGGCTGTCCGCGCCGCGAATCTGGCACGTCGTGCCCTCCACGTCGAACACCAGGACATCCTCAGCGCTCTCGCGGACAATCGCCGACAGACGGTCCGCCTCGACGACCGCCTCGCCCTCGCGCTCGACCTCCACCTCCGAGATCAGGTGGTTCAGGCCCACCTCAAGGTCAGTCGCACAGATTCTCACTTCTTTGCCCGAGGCGGTGATCCGCACGCACTTGAGAACAGGTTTCGGCGTCCGGCTCGGAACCACCGACAACACCAGGCTCAGCGCCTCGGCCAGCGCAGAACGGTTAAAACTGACTCTCATCCTGTACCTCTATTTTCTTATGCCCCACCATTTCATCCTTGCCGCCTTACCAGACTGCGGACCACTTGGCAAGTCTACACACCGATGGCCCGCAAGACAACCCCTTTCCACGAAAAAACCACTCAAAGGGGCACTCTGTCTGCCACTATCTTTCGTGGCGGCCAACCCCTCTCTGTCACCCGAGAGACAGCCGGCGTCATGCCTGTGATAGATCGCAGATGGATTCTATAATACTCAGGCTTTCAAAGGTAGTAGTATTGGTATTATGCAGCGTGAAACTGTTAGCTCTGAGCGCCTGCGTTGTCTAACTCCAGAACAGACAAGATGATACGCGCAGGATGGCGAGCCGGCCGCTGTGGAAAACTTGTGCGGGGCGCTGTGACGATCCTTGACAATGTAACGCCGGTTCTGTATGAACGATGGTCTGTCACTTGGTTTCTCACAGCAACGTGGAGCACAAGTAACAGGTTATGCGCATTGCGGCGCGGCCGCCAGAAGGGGGCTCGCCGGCCGGCATGCGCAGTCAGAGTTCGGACGGGTTTTGAGACATGGCAGCAAATAAACAACCGGGGCCTCAGAAGGCCAAATCACACCTGTATGTAGGGATCGACATCGGCAGCAGCTTCGTGCATTGTGTAGCGCTGCACGCGGACAAATCCATCGCGTATTCGCCGGCGCCGATCATGCACTTTGCGAATCCGCTTGGGGTGTTGACAGAGGTCTGGCGGGACCTCGTGGAGCGGTTCGGCCGTGACGCGATCCGCAGCACGGCGTTCACCGGCAGCGCCGCCCAGCCGTTCCCACGTGTCATGACGGGCGCCATCTTTGTCTTTGACAGCGTTGCCGTGCCCCGAGGAGCCGAGATCGTCGCTCCGGAAGCCCAATACATCTTCCATATCGGCGCCAAGGACTCCTACTTCTTCAGCCTGGCCGTGGTCGAGGGCAAGAAGATCATTCGCGAATGGCGCACGGGCACCAAGTGCGGCGGCGGCTCCGGCATGCTCGTCGAGAAGCAGTGCCGACGGCTCTTTCAGGGCGACGTTCCCAGCCCCGAGCTCGACGACACGGGTGCGACGACCAGCGAGCAGGAGAGAGACGTGATCGCCATGCGCAACTGCGCGAGGCTTCAGGAGCGGGTGGAAGAGATGTTCCGGCGGGCCGAGGAGGAAGCCGTGCGGTCCCGCGAACCAAGCGAGTTCCTCGCCCGTTGCGGCGTCGTCGTCCAGTCCGACCTCATCCACAAGCAGAACGAGGGCGCGACACGTGTCGATAACCTGGCGGGCCTGTTTCGCACGGTCCCCCGCAACTACATCATCGATGTGCTCGGCGCGCGTGACCTCGCATCGACCCTGGGCCAGGGCGAGCAGGCCATCGCCACGGGCGGGGTGTTCTCCAATGACCTTGTCCGCGAGAACCTTTCGCAGCTTCTGAAGATTCCCGTGACGCGGCCGGAGCAGTACCACAATATCGCCGCCGTCGGCGCGGCGCTCAAGGCCATCGAGGAGAACAACACGTTCGTCTTCGATCTCGCCCAGCTCCAGCACGTTGCCCAGTACAGCCGGGAGAAACGCTCCTTCGCCCCGCCCCTGTCCGCGAGTCTCAAGACCGTCCGCGAGAGCAGCGAGGCCCTGCACGAGACGATCCCACCCGGGACCGAGGTCGTCCTCGGCATCGACGGCGGCAGCACCACGACCAAAGGCGCGCTCGTCGACATCAAGACCGGCCGGCTCCTCGACAAGCTCTACATCAAGACCCACGGCAACCCGGAGGAATCCCTCAAGCGCGTCCTGCGGTACCTTGCCAGGCATAAGGACAACGTCATCATCCGGGGCGTCGGCGCCACCGGCTCAGCCCGAAAGCTCTATGAGAAGGTCCTGCTCAGCAAGAGCAAGGCCAAACAGCTCGGCGAGCAGGGTGTGACGCTGTGCGATCGAATCACCGACGAGATCACCTGTCACGCCCTCGGCGTCAAGCACAACAATCCGGGCATCGACACGATCTTCGAGATCGGCGGGCAGGACATGAAGTTCACGAGCTTCGGCCGCGACGGCACCGTCAAAGAAGCGAAGATGAACTATAGCTGCCAGGCCGGCTCGGGCCAGACCCTGGAAAACATGGCCGACGTGATCAACCTGGACGTCGAGAACACCCTCCAGGAGGCGGCACTGCGGGCGCAGCGCGTCCCGATCATCGACTCGACCTGCGGCGTGTTCATGGAGATGGACGAGAACCGGCTCATCGCCGAGGGCTTCAGCCGCGACGAGATCGCCGCCGCCATCCTCCGCGGCACCGCGGCCAGCTACTACTACAAATTCGTCGGCGGCGCCCAGCACGTCGGCAATAAGTGCTCCGCGCAGGGCGGCCCGGCGCTGGGCAAGGCCTTCCTCGCCGCGCTTGCCCAGGTCACGGAGAGGGAGATCGAGGCCTATCCGCATCGCGAAATGTTCGGCGCCTGGGGCCAGGGACTCGATATCATCGAGCACATCCAACAGCTTGAGAAGCAGGGCAAGACGGTGGGAACCGCCTTTCGCGGCTGGGAGATCGTGGACATGCCCTTCCAGAAACGAAAGGTCCTCTGCCGCGAGCTGTTCGGTGAGAATTCCTGCGGCATTCGCGACTGCCAGCTCGAAGTTTTCAAAATCGAGAGCGACGAGATCATCACCGGCGGATTCTGTCCGCGCGGCAACTCCGAGTCGGCCCGCCGGCCTCGGATCAACTACGTGGACCGCTACCACAAGATCTACGAGGAGCACTTCAAGAAGCAGGGCTGCCTGCTCAGCGAGGTCGAGTCGGTCCAGGCCGATGGCCCGACGGTCGGGATCAAACGCAGCATGACGACGCTTGGCCATAAGGGCATCTGGAGCGCGGCCCTGTTCCGCAAGCTCGGGTTCTTCCCCGTCGTGTCACCTCGCAGTGACAAGGACATTGCCAAGATCGGCGTGGACAACTCGCGGACCGAGTTCTGCATCGCCCGCAAGCTTGCCACGGGCCACGCGGCGGTCCTGAACAATCATCCGGCCGTCCAGTACCTGTTCAATCCGAGCTTCATCGAGCAGCGAAAGCCCGAGCCGCCCGACCTGAAGTACTGCATCTATACGGAGTCGGAAGGCTACGTCCTCAACGACGTGCTCTCGCTGGACAAGAACCGCCAGTTCAACCCGGTCATCCACTTCGGGGATCTGCCCCTGATGGTCCGCGAGATCCGCCGCGAGTTCGCCAGGGTCGGCTTCCAGTACTCCGATAAACAGATGCGCGAGGCGATCGCGCACGCGGACGAGGCGGAGAAGCAGTTCCAGGCGGAGCTCTACGCCGAGGGTGACAGGTTCCTCGAACGCGTCGAGCGTGACGGCGCGCCCGCCTACGTCGGGATCGGGAGGGACTACGTCGTGCTCGATCCGGAGGCCAGCTCCAGCTCCGGGGCCATGTTCTCCCAGGTCCGCGGGCTCGACTATCTGCCCCAGGTCTTCCTGGAGCACCGGTTCATGGGACTGCCCCTCGGCGAGTTCGTGGAGAATGAGTTCTGGGTCGAGAGCGTCCGGATTCTCCAGGCGGGCATGTTCGTCGCCAACCATCCGAATCTCTTCGGGATCCGCATGGTGAACTTCGCCTGCGGGCCGGACAGCCTGAAGATCTACATGGAAGAGCAGATTCAGCAGGCGGCGAACAAGCCCCTGCTCGTCCTGCTCACCGACGCCCAGACGAACAACGCCCCGTTCGTGACGCGGACCGAGGCGCATGAGCGGGTCGTCAACCAGACGAAACCCGTGCCGCTGGATATCGAGAAGCTCAAGATCCACTCGGCGGACACGTACGACAAACGTGTGTGGTTGATCCCGTACATGGGCGACGCCAGCCACGTGGCGGCCGCGGGCCTGCGGTACTTCGGCATCAACGGCCAGGTGCTGCCGACCAACACGCCGCGAGGCTACGAGGTCGCACGCAAGCACGTGTACACCGAGGTCTGCTACCCCCTCAAGGGCGTGGTCGGCGACGCCATCGGTTTTCTCCAGGAGCAGATCGAGAAGGCCGGCCGCCAGTTCGTCGAGGACAATTACCTTGTCATGCTGCCCACGACCAGCGGCCCGTGCCGGTTCGGGAAGTACTCGGAGGTCGTGCAGCACTTCATGAAGCTCGAAGGGCTGGAAAAGATCCCGGTGGTGGGACCGTCCTCAGAGACGGATTACGTCGACATTCCGCTGCCCAGCGGGTCACGGGCGTCGGCCAAGGTCAAGATGCAGCAGTTGCTGTTCAAAGGGATCAATGCGGCGGACCTGCTGGAGGACACGCTGCGCCGGTTCCGGCCGTACGCCGAGGATAAGGCCGCGATGGACACCCTCAAGCAGGCCCGGCTGGAGCTCCTCGGCCACATCACCGCCGCCGGCGCCAAAATGGACGAGTTGATTCGCTGGGGCCGCGAGACGGTCGCACAATTCAAGGCCGCCAAGCTCCGCCGGCAGGAGCGATTCCCGCTGGTGCTCTACATCGGCGAAATCTACATGCGCCAGCACGACCCTTACACGGACCACGTGATCCGCCAACTCGAGGACCGGGGACTGGAGGTCGTCCGCGATACGATTACCGACTGGCTGCTCTACGTGAACCGGATGAACCTGCGCAACGCGAAGCGCGACACGAGCCTGGGCCTGCAGGAGCGGAATTGGGGGCGGGCCCTGCGCTGCACGGGCAAGGTGATCCGCTCGATGATCAAGCGCAAGTACATGGCGAGCGTCGCCGAGAAGATCGCGGAGCCGTTCCACGAGGTTCTTGCCGGCCGCCACGTGCTGCCGCACCCGATGGAGATCATCGAGACCCTCGAACGCAACCATGAGACGCACGGCAACATCGAGGGCGAATCGCCGCTGAGCACGGGCATCGCGTATTACCTCATGCACGACATGATTCACCCGCACGGCGACGCCTGCATCTCCGGCATCTTCCACGTCGGGCCGTTCACCTGTATGCAGGAAGGCGTCGCGACGGCCAAGATCGAGGCTATGGTCAAGGAGTTCCGAAAGACCAAACCCGACCTGGTCTTCCCAATCGTGCATGCGTTCTTCGGGGACTCGCCCAACGCGAACCTCGCCGCTGAGATCGCTGTCTTCCGAGAGCAATGCTATCAGAAGCGAGACCTGCTTCGCCAGAAGCACGCCGCTGCGCACGGGCCGGAGATCCGCGACGTTGCGTCCGCCCACAAGCACAGCGACGCGCATACCCACGCGGACCGATAAGGCAGACCTCATGATGCGGGGTGCCATGTCTACGCTCGCGTAGACATGCCTTCTCATATTGTGGCCACATGCTTACGCAAGCGTAAGCATGGCACCCGGTACCCGCTGTGCGGTCAACGATAAATGCTGGGTGGCAGCGGCGAGCGCAGGCGTGCCGATGGTGAACGTTGCGCCGGCGGCCTGCTCACGGATCACCGCCGAAGTCCATCACCGAGAGAGCATGCTTTGATGATTCCAGGTTGGACCAGTTCACTGTGGTCACGTGGTAGTAATACCTGGCGCCTCGAGGGACATTAGGGTCGGTGTAGGTCATTTCGTTCAGGGGTTTGTCCAGTGTGTCATGATAGTTGGGTTTCTGGAAGAGTTCCCCAGCTGCGCACTTGTATGGTGGGAGCAGTTGGCCGTTCCTGTAGATACGGAAGGTCTTGATCCCGCTTTCGAGATCGGCCTCGGCGCGCCATTGCAGCAGGATGTCCCCTGCGTCAGTCAGCGACCCTGCAATGAAGCTCGGCGGCGGCGGCGGGGTCCTGTCCGTGACCCAGCCGGTCGTCATAAACTCGGTCCAGCAGGACGCGATCTGCTCATTGGGCAGCCAGGCAGTTTTGGTGCGGTCGCCGCCATACTGCTCGGCCGGACTGACGGCGAAGGTCCCGATGTTGCCGACCCATGGTTGGGCCGCCTCCGCCTTGCCCAAGCGCTGGGCCAGGCAGGCGTCGATGTACGGGATCACGAACAGCCTTCCAAAGCGGCAATCGTGCGAAGACTCCGGGTCGGGGGCCCACGTGTCCAAACCGCCTTTTGCTCTGCGTACTTCGAACAACTGTCGGGCCTTGTCCCAGATCCGTCCGAACTGCTTGTCCCCCTTCTCTTTCACGCCGAGGTTGTGGAGCACGGGCGTGTCCAGCGAGCCTGTGAACACGTCGTCGCTGAACACCGGGCCCGAGCGCAGCACCAGCACGAGGACTCGCTGTGGGTGACGCATGAACATGCGATAGACCCAGTTCGCCCCGCCGGAATGGCCCCAGAGGACCCACGGCACGCTTGTCAGTTCCGCGTGCCCGCTTTGCTGTGCGAACTGCTCAAGTGCTCGCGGAAACGCATCGCCCGAGCCGTTGTTCGGCTCGGACCAGTCCTGGCAGGCGGTGTTGGCCCGCAGGCTCGCGCCCATCAACGCGCAATCCCACTTTCCGGCCAAGGCCTGCCACTGCAGGTCGAAGGTGGCTGTCGCGCCCGCCAGCTCCGCCGGCTCGCCGCAGCCGTGCTGGTGCATGATCACGCCCCGCAGCTTCGCCGCCCCGTCCGGAATCCAGATCGCGTAGTTGGCCTCCTTGTACTTGGCTCCTCCCGCCGGCGGGATCGAAACGAAGTACTGCTTCGCCCCGGCCGGTTCCCCGCCCGGCAGCATCATAAACAGCAATAACACCATGGGACTTCTCATCGTGATCTCCCGTGTTGTCACATTTGCGGCTCTTGGTCAGCGGCTTGGAGGCGCTCCTTGCGGGCCTGCATGCGCAGACGCGCGCTCTCGTAGCGGGCCTTCTCCTGGGGTGTTTGTGGCAGCAGGGGCGGAGCGGGGATGGGTTTTTTGTGCTCATCGAGGGCGACGAGGGTCAGGTGGGCCGTCGTGGCGACGATCTGCTCGCCGCTGTAGGGGTCGTCGCGGATGACCTGGACGGCGACCTCCATGGAGGACCGGCTGACGTAGGTGACGGCCGCCTTGAGGACGACGTGGTCGCCGATGCGGATGGGGTGGCGAAAGACCAGCGAGTCAATGCCCGCCGTCACGACCTCGGTGCCGCAATGGCGCTGTCCGGCCATCGCCGCCACCATGTCGATCCACCCGACGATGGCCCCGCCGAAGGCAGTCCCCTGCGGATTCGCCTGCTGCGGCATCACGAGGTACCGCGTCTCCACGGCACTTTCACTGGGCGTTTTGCCCTTCTCATTCGTCATGCCGGCCATAGTGTCCCGCTGCTGCCCCCACGTCAACCACCTGCCTGCGGAAAATTCGACGCGGGACGCACGGCAGGATTGGGGAGGGTCCGGACTGTCCAGGCCGCATCCACGGCGGATATGACTGAGTTCATCACCCGGGCGCGGACGAGGGAATCAGTGCGCGAGCTCAGATCTTCGGTGTCATCCGTAAGGAAGGGCTGGAAGCCGAGCTTCCAACCCTTCCATTCCCTCCGCCAGTTTCAAGGGGTGTGGTCGGAATTCGGTGGCGGCGTGTAGCCGCCGTGTGCGGACTGTGCCTCTTTCGTCCCTTACGGGATTGGCTTTTGTCCTCGGCCCCGGTTCCCCAGCGATCAATCGCTGGGCTATTCTCTATCGCCCTGCGGGCTTGAACTGCGCCCGGACGGGTCGATGACCATCCCGCAGGCGTTGCAGCTATTCTCTATCGCCCTTCGAGCCTGGACTGCGCCCCAGTGCTCTTGCGTCGGCCCGTCCGCCCCACGGGGGCGATCGACACTAAGTAGGTAGCCAAAAGTCTTCACACAAAAGCCTTGAGCCAGAAATCCGCCGACAAGACACCGGCTTTGCGGAGGCCCTGGGTCGCAGTTAGTCCCAAGAGCCACTGTTCCGCGTAGGCCGCCTCATCATCAATCGTTTGGAACTGGCGATTGGCCGCAATCAACCGTTTCAACTCCTTCCAGAGATGATCCTGAGAGTTCAGTTCCGGGCACTGCTTCGGCAACCACAAGAGGGTCACCTCCAAGTGGGTGGCCAGTCGTTGGCTTTTGATCGCCTGATGAAAAGAGGCCTTGTCCAGCAACAGCCAAATCGGGCGTCCGGGATACCGTCGCCGCAACTCCCGCAGGAAGGCTTGAAAGTCCTCTTGCCGCTGGCGGGGCCGACGCAGGACCACCCGGTGTCCGGTTCGTGGATTGATCGTGCCGAACAGAACCCGTTTGTCGTTTTGCCCCGTGATCTTGACCTGCGCCTGTTCGCCGCGAAACGCCCACACATAGCGCAAGGGCGGAAACCAGCGGAGGATGGTCGCATCCGAAAACAACAGCACCGCCCGCGCCGGCATCCGTTTCAGGCGGCGAACCAGGCCCCCTTTTTCTGGGCTCGGTTCGGGTCCTTGGTCGCATAGACATACCGGGGACGTTTCCACCGCAGATCCAAGTCCCGCATCCGCCGCCGCAGGGTACGAGGCGAGATTGCACACCCGTACCTTTGCTGGAGGTGATCTGCCAGCAAGGACACCGTCCAACCCGTGGCGCGATAGCCCAAACGCATCGGGTCCCGGCGGAACTCGCGTACCAGACGGGCGTCCGTGATCGGCGTGGCGACCGGAGGCCGTCCGGAACGCGGTGCGTCCTGCAGGCGGTCTGGACAATGGGTGTGCAGATAGGCCCGCACCCAGCGATAGACGCTCCACGGCCGGGTCCCGGTGATCTGCGCTGCTTCCGGAACCGTCCGACCCTGGGCCACCAACAGGATCGCTCCGATACGCCGGTAGGTGCGAATGTCAGCGACCCCCTGTAAGGCCCGCGTAAGACGATGTTTATCATATCGATCGAAACCACGTTCTGAGGCGCTCTTCGTTCTTCGCATGTACCCCATCATACACGCGAAGAGAATCGTTCCTGTGAAAACTTTTGGCTACCTACTTAGCCCACCGTTTCAACGGTGGGTACGATAGTCAATCCTATCTCAAAGCCCTGTAGGGGCGAAAGAAGACTGGGCTGCGCTCTTGTGTCGGCTGGAATCCGAATCCGCCACCGAAGGCCGACCGCACCCGTTTCAAGCGGAAAGTGCGGACCGCCGGACTCTACCCGTTGTTCCAGCCGTTCTTCCGTGGGGCAGGATCGGGAGTGCCTGCGGGCAGGGTCCGGACTGTCCAAGCCGCGCCCACGGCAGACATCACCGAATTCCTCACCCAGGCACGGATGAGATAATCGGTGTCCGGCTTCAGGTCTCTGATCTCGTCTGTAAACCAGTCCCCCGTAAACGTGGGGAACCATTCGACGGACCTCTTCCAGCTCAGAGAGCCGGCCTCGCGGTACTCGAACCAGAACCAGCAGAGTTGACCGCCATCGTACTGGCAGTTTGCCAAACCCCGAAACCAGGTCGCATGGGGCTCAGCACCGTTCGTCTCGACGACCGGCTTGAGCTCCCCGACCTTCACGTCGGTAAGGGCATCCGTCAGTGCAGGGCCATTCCACCAGATCTGCCAGATATTCCAGGCCGAGCCCCGATCCAGCCAGCACAGCTCCACATAGTCCATCTTGGTGTTCCCGTCGCCGAAGTCGAAGTAGCCGCCGGGAACCACATAGTACTTGTCCCCGCCGGCGGGGATATAGGCGGTGCCGTCCCAGTTGACACCCAGCACGTCGGCCAGATCCTGGTCTGGTTTGCCTGTCTCAAAGAAGGCGTTGACCACTCCGTTAAGGGTGGCCTCCTGGCTCCTGGCAGCGTTGGCCTTGCCCCCGAGCATCTTGAGAATGTCCTGCCGGGTCACGGGATCGAGAACGTACCGATCCTCCTTGGTCAGGAGGATGATGGCCCTGAACGCGCCCCTGCGGAAGGTGAGCTGGGTCAAGGCGTTCTCGATGGCCTGGTAGCCATCCCCGTTGCACCCGCAAGCGGCGAGCGTCGTGTTGATGTTCGTCACCATGGATGGAGCATCCATCCAGCCGCCATGAAAATGAGCCCACGGCCCGGCCCCATGAATGGAGGATCCAAACCCCACCAGAATGTACCTGTTAGGATAACCCGGGCTGTTGCCCACACCGGCAGCCTGGTAGTCCGACTGGAGCGCCGCGACCGTGGTCGCCAGCCAGTTGTAGTACGCCTCCTGGGGCTGCATGCTGCAGGTTTCGTCGACGATGAGCACCACGTCCACGCAGGGCATCGGCTCTTGCGCAAACAACGGGCTGCTCAAGACACATGCCAGGGCGATGGCAATCCATGTACACTTCATGTCTCTGCTCCTTTCTCCAGATGTTCTCAGCACTGCACCAAACAACGGCAATAATCCACGGCAGTGGAGCATGTACGCGCAGAGCATTCCCGCACCCACTGCCACTGAACCATGCCGACACTCTGCAAATGAAGGCATCACGGGACAGTAGCGAGCAGCTTCCCGAGACCTGGAAACAGTCTCCTTTCAGAACCAATCGTCAGACATCGGTGACGGCCGTGCTTTTCACCGTCAAAATAGCTCTGCTTGCAAGCGATTCGTCCCCCCAGTAATTGCTCCGTCAGGAACAAGCGGGTTACAGATGCAGTCTCCGTATATCACCAACGCTAGCGTTTCCTCGGGCCGCGTCAATAAGGGTTCAGGATCATCATTTCTGAGGACATCTTGGCACGTCTCCATTCGGCATGAAGCACCCCTCCAGGCTGATCATGGAGACGGAACAGGTTCTCCGTACCTGTACTGCTGCCTGCTCAGACGGCGATGCGCTCGAAGGTCACTTGGGCGTGGCCGGCGTCGGCGAAGCGGGCATAATAGAGCTCGACTTGCACCCCGAGCTGTGCCGGCAGGCGAGTGAACACCCCCGGCATGGCCTCATACACGTTCGGCGTATCTGCCGGCTCCGGCATGTCAGCTCCTTTCCATCCAGGAGAAACACATCGCCAAGGCTTGCGGCCTGTCCCTGGTCAGCCTGGGCAAACACAAGGCAGGGTGGCATGGGCAAACCCGTCTGCCCAGCCACCCATAATGGTACCTTCTCAAGCTGAACGCGCACACCCCTACGGGGCGGGTTGTGGCGCCGGGACGGGGGCAGGGGCCTTGGGGGAGAAGTCCACCTTTGGGGCGGTCTGGGCGCCCTCAGCGGCTTCAAAAGGCGGCTTGGTCTTGACCCCGGCCCGGGCGGCAAAGAAGGAGCCCCAGAAGGACTTGACGTAGGTGTTCAGCTCCCGGACGGCTTCGTTGTACCTCGTGCGAGCGACGGCGATGCGATTCTCCGTGCCCTCAAGCTGGTCTTGCAGGGCCAGGAAGTTCTGGTTGGATTTGAGCTCGGGATAGGCCTCGCGGAGCACGAGAAGCCGCGACAGCACCGCGCCCAACTGGTTGGATGCGTCGATCTGCCCCGCGATGTTGCCGGCCTTCTCCGCCTGGAAGTACTTCGTGCGCGCCTGAGCGACAGTCTCGAAGATCTCCTTCTCCTGCGTGGCGTATCCCCGGACGGTCTCGACGAGGTTGCCCACGAGATCGAAGCGCCGCTGGAGCTGCGCCTCCACATTTCCCCAAGCCTCGTTGGCTGCCTGGTCGAGTCGGATGGCGTGATTGTAGCCGCGGATGTATACGCCAAAGAAGATGAAGCCTATCACAACCAGAACCGCGACGATTGCGATGATCATGACGGCCAGCATGGCCGCCTGCCCGGCGCCATTCGCCTTTGCTTTTGCCTGGAACATTGCCGACCCCCCAATGTGCAGTTACCATCGTCCGCCGGCGCCACCGCCGCCGAATCCTCCCCCTCCGCCCCCGCCGAAGCGTCCGAACCCGCCCCGCATGCCCCCGCCGAACCCGCCGTAGCCGCCCCCGAAGGGACCATAAGGCCGCCTGCGACCATAGCCGCGGGAGCGGTTGAACAGGAATGGCAGCAGGAACAACCACCACCAGCCTCTGCCCCCGCGCCCGCCTCGGCCGCCAAAGAACATCATGAACAGAATCAGCAGAACCAGGAGGCCGCAGCACGGGCACACGCAGCACGTTGGCCCTCTGCGTTGCCCGAGCACGGAACTATTGTACGCTGTCGGCTCGGGCGGCAGCGTCGGCATGCCGCTCAGTTGCACGCCTGTCTCCCGGGCAATCCGCTGTATGACCCGCAGATTTGCCTCGTAAATGCCCTGGCTGTACTGCCCTTTCTTGAGGTAAGGCACGAGCACGTCTCGCCCGACCTGCCCCGCGAATGCGTCGGTAACGACGCCTTCCAGGCCGTAACCGATGGCAAACCAGTAGGCCCGATCTTTAAGGGCCAGGGTGAACAGCAGCCCGTTATCCTTATCCTTCTGGCCGAGCTTCCATCGATTGTGAGCCAGCTCGATCGAGAAGTCCTGGATGGGCAGGCCGCCGGTGGTCTCGACGGTCAGGATGATGTATTGGACGCCGGTCTTCTGCTCCAGCTCTTGCAGGATGCCCAGGAGGGCCTGCTTGTGCTCGGGGTTGATGACGTTGGCGAGATCGTCCACATACTCCTGGGGCATCGGCAGGTCCGGCACGGCGAGCTTCGCGGCGGCCAGTGCGGCCAGCAACATCGTGGCGACCGATAGTATCAGCAGGTTCCGGCGCATGCCTACAACTCGAAATCATCAATAACCTGGCTCAGGTTCTCCACGGCGGCGAACACGTCCTCGAAGCCGGCCTCCACCTCGGCGGCCGTCAGCCGTCGTCTCTCCTGCCGCCACCGGTCTGCTTCAATCGCCGCATCCAGCTCGACGTTGAACTGCTCCGCCGCCTTGCGCAGCGATGCGGTCATCGTCCTGGGTCGCTCGATATCCTTGAGCCACAGCATGGCTCGCAGCAGCGGCGCCAGCTCTTTGGCCCCGGCGATCACCTCCTCGCGCACGAGTCGCGGCTCGCCGCCGGCGACGAGGTAGCCCTGCTGCATCTTCACGAGCATCGACTTGAGCTCGCGCTCGCACTGGAGCCGGACGTTGTCCTTCTCGAAGCTCAGCGCCGCGAACGGGTCGTCGCCGAAGATCGTCTCGTGGACCAGTTGAAAATCGAGGAATTCGACGCCGAAGACGTCGCGCGACCGCTCGATGTAGGAGGCGGTCACCAGCAGCGGGGCCGCGAGCCCCTGCCTGCGCAGCGGCTTGGCCAGCGAGGCGACGAGCGCCAGCGCCGGCGTGCTGTGCCTGTCCAGGACGATAATCGTGTTGATGTCGCTGACGCCGGGCTTGAAGTCCTCCGTCAGGCTGCTGCCGACGACCGTCACGCTGCGCAGGTTGTCGTGCAGGCCCCCGTGAAGCTGGTCAACCAGCAGCCTCAGCGGGGCCCGGACCGTCTCGCGAATCCCGTCCAGCCGCAGTGCATGATGCGTTTCCGTCATATTCTCACCCCTTCCTTTGGGCAAGCGCTCCTGCGAAGCACGTTAGTGTATCCAATCCCCGGGCCTGCGACAACGGGCCCGGGAGGGGGTGTCTTCCGGTGGAGTCGGGAGAGTGTCATTTCGACAGCGAAAATGGCGTGCGCCGGCCGAAGTACCGGCTTTTCCTTGCGGAAATTCAGGGATTTGCGCCTCACTGATTCTGACGCGTCCTTTGCCACGCGTGATCATGGCACGCAGGTATTCAAACCCATGGCTCCGGACATTGGGTGGCAGCGGCAAGGCCGAAGGCTTTGCCGATGGCGAAGGGGGCAAACCACCGGTAAGCGGCGCTTGCCGCGGCCACCCGGCGCTACGGATTTGCTACCAGAGCTGAGAAAAGCAGAGCGGTGAAGGTCAAGAATGGACTATCCTGCGATCTTGCTGGTTCGTGGAAACGAACAGGCCGCTTGGAGGCTTTGTCCAGGCGGCCTGTTCCATTCCTGGGTCTTCTACCTACTGCGTCACGGGGACTTGATCACCCGGATGTCGTCGATGTAAAGGGTCCCGGCGCCACCCGCCTTGGGGCTGGTGCGGTCGCCGACGCCGATATACATCGTCTTGACGGTCGTGACGCTGACGCCGGCGGACGTGAGCTGGCTGAGCGGAATCTTCCACTCCAGCCACTTCGTCGCCTTCACGGCGGCGGCATCAGGATGGTTGATCACGCCGACATGGTTGGCATTATCCTGAACTGCGACGTACAACTGATCCACGCCGTTGCCTCCTGTGCCGCGGACGAACAGCACGAGCGTATTCATGCCGTTCACCGTCCAGTTCTGTGGAGTCGACCAGGTGCGCTCGGCCTCCGACTTGTATGGCGAGATCACGTTATTGTAGTCCATCGGCATGGACTGTCCGCCGCCGTGGACGATCGTGGTTTCCATGATATCGCCTGCCGACGGGTCATAGCCGACAAGAGCATTCGTGCCGTTGCCTTGGACCTCCTTGGGCTCGGTGTATCCATAGCCATCCAGCCACGTCTGGAAGACCCTCTCGCCGACCTCGTTGGTGTAGCTCTCAAAGTCATCGACGAGGAGGAAGTCGGCGGTCGTGAAGCTCCACGTGACGCCCTTCCATGGACTCTCGGCGTCGGCCGCGTTGACCTCATCCACCCGCCAGTAGTAGGTCTTGCCCCACTGCAGAGCGCCCGGATCGTAGGTCGTGTCGGCCGCTCCGAGGCGGGCAGTCGGGGTGGTCCCGGTGGTCACGGCGTCCTTGTCCTCGCCGAAGTAGAGCTCCTGTGAGGCAGCCTTTTCCCCGGCGATCCAGCGAAGCATCGGCGTCTGAGGCGCATCCACAGCCGCATTGGCCGGGTACGGACCGGCGGCCCGGACCGGCAACTGCAGCCAGCCTTGCGGGAGAATCGCACGTGGCAGGGTGGCACTCTCCCAAGACAACTGCGCCACCGCGCCGACGGTGTTCTCATACCATTCCATGCGGAGGGAGTAAACCTGTCCCGCCGCGAGACTGACCAAGGCCGAATCGTCGGTAGTGCCATGGTCGGTCCAGTTGTCGATGATCAGGCGGCCGTCAAGCCAGAGTTTGACACCGTCATCGGTGGTGGTGATGAGCCTGTACGTCTCCGTGAACGGGACCTCCAGGTTAGCGGTCCAGCGGGCCGAGAGGTTGTCGCTGAGGCCGGCAACGACTTCGCCTGTCGCGTCGACGTTGATCGTGCCCTCGATCCGGGTCAGCACCGGCGCGCCCGAGAGATCCATGCTCTTGAAGTACTGCGCCTTGGCGCCGCCGCCGGCGCCGCGCGTGGTGAAGCTCCAGACCGGGCCCTTATGCGTGATAGGCGTGGGCAGTACATACTGGAATTCGTCGACTCGCCAGTAGTACGTCGTGTCCAGCGCGAGCGTGTCGGGGTCAAAGGAAGCCGCTATACTTGGTGCGCCGCCTGCGGTGGCGGCACTGACCTCGTCGAAAGTTCGACCGAAGTAAATCGTGTGGTAGACCGCGCCCATGCCGAGTTCCCAGCTCAGGTCCTGGTTCGGATCGACGTACTTCATGCCATCCGCGGGGAAGGGTTTCCACGCGGTCACGGGCTGAATCCAGAAGCTCCAGACGTTTCCTTTCAAGACCTGTTCGCCGTTGATCTCATCGATGCGCCAATAGTAGGTCTTTCCAGGAACCAGAGCCGTGGGGATGAGATTGCCGGCGGCGCCGATGGCCAACTCCGCTGTCGTCTGCCTGCCAAGGAATACCGCCGTATCCGCCGTCGTGGCCGCACTGACCTGCTCGAAGCTCTCCCCAAAGTAGACTTCATGGGCGGTGGCTTTGTCGCCCGGCTGCCACTTGAGCGTCGTCTTCGTCACGATCAGCATCTCGCCGTTCCGGGGGGACGGAGAATACGCCGTCAGGATCGGCTCGACGGACATCGCGGCCTGGATCTCGGCCTCCGAGAGCCCGTGATTGTAAAGCCTGGCATCATCAATCGCACCAATCCAGTCGCACCCCCAACCGTCCGAGCCGATCAGTATGGGCGAGCCCGTCTCGCCAAGGATGGTGGTCATCGCCGCCGAGTCGGTTTGCGTTCCGTTGAGGAAGCATTTCACTGTCTTGCCGTCGTGGGAGCACGCGACATGGCACCACTCGTCGCGCACCAGCTTCTGGTTGACGAAGACCCAGACCGTGGAGGGCGACGCCTCGAATTGGAATCCCATGAAGGGCTTGGAGGCGCCCCACCCGTACCGAAGCTGCCAGCTCCAGCCGGCGACGGAATCTGCCTTGGCCATCGGCGCCGTCTCAGTGGCCTTTCCCTCCGGATCATCTGCGCCGGGTTTTAACCAGATGGCGATGGAGATCGGACCGCGCACGTCCAGGATGGCCTTCGTGCCGCAATTGATGTAGTCCCCGCCGCCACCGGAGCGGCCTAAGCCATGGAACTCCAGGGCCCCCCCGTTGACGCCGTCAATCCAGGTGGGCTTGTTCACAATCGTCCCGTCGTTGCCCTTGCCGGAGGAGTCCAGGGCCTTGGTGCCCCCGCCCTCATCCAGTTTCCACCAGCCCACGAGTTCCCCCAGGGCGTCCCCGGCCCCCATCAGCACGACCAGGGACAACACCAGCACGAGTCTCTTAGTCATACGTTCCTCCTTTTCAAGAATTGCGTTGTGATGCTTGCTACACGAGGTGCCTGCGAAGCGGGCGGACCCCCACCACGACCCGTTGCGTCCGCCCCTAGATGATTCCGTGTGCGATAATCCACAAGAGCCTCCCCTCACGGAGGAGCGGGTTTGAAACCCGCCCGTACACGTCGCCCTTGTTCCCAGGCCCTGCACGTGCTTCTTACGGTGTGACAAGATGAATGAGGTGCGAGAGCCTTACCGCAGCTTGGACCCGACATAGTAATTCCCGCCGCGTGAAACCGTGAAAAAAGCTCGCCGGGATGTCAAGGCATACGCTGCACGTTTATCAGGCACCATCCTACCACCTCCTCCGCGTCCCTGCAAGGACAATTCCCTGGAAACCGGCACCGGGACCTGGGAAAGAAATGAGCTATTTCAGCCGATTGGTTCATGATCCTTGTGGCGGTGGGTGTATAATCGGGGTACCGGCTGCCCGATATAGTCGGACTTCCAGGAGGAATCGACCATGCGGGAAAAGGGGACCACATCACATCGCGGGGGCGAATGCCCGGGATATCGGCCAAAATACCCCTGGGCGAGGTGGGTCTTGCCGGCGGCGGGACTGTCGGCGCTGGTCTGGTTTCTGATTCGGGTGGTGCCGAAGCCATCGCGGGCCGGTTATCCCTGTCAGCGAGTGGCCATGCCGCTGGCGTCCGGCTTCGTCATCTGGCTTGTGGGCCTGGCTGGCTCGATTGCCGTATCGCAGAGAGTGAGGCGGCTGCTGAGGCAGTCTCCTGCTGTGCTGGTATGCCTGGGAGGGGTCACGATTGCCGTCATTGGCGTAGCGTCGCTCGGCGATCCGGTGACGCCGCAGGCTAGCGGACCCTGGGGTCCCCACGGCCCGATCGGCGAAGCGAAAGGGATTCACCCCGGGCGGGTGGTCTGGGTCCACGATCCGGACGCGACGGACTGGGCCGGCTTCAATTCACCCGAGCATTGGTGGCAGGACAACTGCACCAATGCGGCCGTCGTGGAGAAGATGATGTCGCAGGCAGTTCGGGGCGTGGCGGGCTGCAACGATGACGCGCCGGCTTGGGACGCCATTTTCAGATACTTCAATGCCGGCCGGGGCAACGATGACGCGGGCTATCAACCTGGTGAGAAAATCGCCGTCAAAATCAATCTGACCACCTGCAATGCAGCCGGGACCGGTGTCAGTCCAACCAACTATGTGAAGAAGGCCGGCGTCGCAAACACGACCGACAACTCGCCGCAGATGATCCTCGCCCTGCTGCGCCAATTGGTCGGCATAGTGGGCGTCGAGCAAAAAGACATCACCATCGGCGATCCGACGGGCATGATCCCGAGTTTTTACTGGGACATGCTGCATCCGGAATTCCCGAACGTGCATTATCTGGACAACTACGGCGGGTCCGGCCGGACCAGGGCGGAGTTCTCGAACATCCCGCTGTACTGGAGCACGGCGCAGGCCGCCGGAAAGCGGCAGGACTATCTGCCCACGGCGTTCGCCGAGGCCCGCTACATCATCAACTTCGCCATCCTCAAGGGCCATTCTTCCGGCGTGACGCTGTGTGCAAAGAACCATTACGGCTCGCTGATCCGGATGCCGAGCGGCTACTTGCGGCCGGACCTCCCACGCCTTCCCACGCAGGGGGGATACCCCGGCTACTACGACATGCACCTGAGCCTGCCGAACGCCGGCTGGAGTCCCGGCACGGCCCAGTACCGTGCCCTCGTGGACCTGATGGGTCACCACGAGCTTGGCGGCAAGACGCTGCTGTACCTGATCGACGGACTCTTCGGCGGCTACTACGCCGACTCGCATCCGTACAAGTGGAATTCGCCGCCGTTCAATGGCGACTGGCCTTCGAGTGTCCTCGCCTCCCAGGACCCGGTGGCCATCGATTCCGTGGGCTACGATCTCGTGAATGCCGAGTGGCCCGACGTAGTCCGCTATGGCCACGCGCCGAGCCCGAAATACGACCTGCAGGGTGGGGCGGAAGACTACCTTCACGAGGCGGCCCTGGCGAACGACCCGTGCTCCGGCACGTTCTACGATCCCGACCACGCCGGCCAAGTGCGCCGCCTCGAGAGCCTGGGTGTCCACGAGCACTGGAACAACTCTGTGGACAGACAGTACTCCAGGAACCTGAAGACCGGCGAGGGCATCGAGATGATCCTCCTGCACAGCGACGCCATCGAAGGGGACATAGACAGCGATGGCGACGTGGACGCGGGCGACCTGTTCGCCCTGTGCGAGAATTGGCTGACGCGCGCCGATCCAAACAGCCCGGATGCTGATCTCAATCACGACTCCATCGTGGACGTCAAAGACCTCGCGATCCTGGGTGACCAGTGGAATCGAATCACCACTCAGCGACTACCCATGGTCCGCTGAGGATTCCCTTTCTATGCTGCGTATCGCCGGGTGGCACGGGCAGACTCGTTTGCCCGTGGGGTCTCGAATGCACCCAGGTCCTTCTGCCGCCAGAGGTCGCGGATGCGGACCTTGCCCTTGAGGTTCAGGTCGGACTACTTCGCCGTGATGGTCTTCTCGACTTCGTCGCAGTTGAACAGCCCCGGGCGGTCGAGCCGTCCTCCATTCTCTTGGCCCAGACTTCGAGGTAGCCGTCTCTTGCGACGCATGTGCGATTCTCTCAGGTGCAAAGAGGGAAAAGCCTATTGGCGGCTCGCGGCAATTCGAGCAGGGTGAACCATATGCAGAGCGATTGCGACCGGCTGCACGCAATGAATCGGCAGTCGGGGCAATGAGGAGCGGCCAGGGACGCGTACTATGGATCTCTATGAAGCGATGACCGCAGAAAACAAGAGCCTGCAAAGGGCGGCCCGGAAGCTGGTCGATTCGATCTCGGCTCAGCCCCACGTCCGCGAGAACCTGCTCCATGAGATCGCCGCCCATCTCGATGCCCAGGAGGCCGTCAGGGAAAGCCACATATTCCCTATTCTCCGCATCAGTGCCGACCGGGAGGAGATCGTGGGCCAGTACCATGCGAGGGTCGAGACCGTGCGCAGCCGGCTCCAGGAGCTTCAGGATCTTCCCAAGGACGCAAAGGAGGAGTTCCACAACTCCGCGGAGATCCTGTACGACGATATCGATTCGATGACGAGCTGGGAGCGACACGAGATCATGCCGGTGCTTCGGGAATTCACCGCAGACGAGGAGGCGGCTGACCTTGGCGAACGCGTGCGGGCCGAGCAGAAGGCCGTCCTGCGCCAGGAATTGTGAGAGGCACGTTATGCAATACGATGAAATGACTAAGCAGGTCATGCCCGAGGAATCGGTGGAACGAATCCGCGACGCTCTGCCCGATGACATGAAGTCGCTGGTCTAAGTAGGTAGCCAAAAGTTTTCACAGGAACGATTCTCTTCGCGTGTATGATGGGGTACATGCGAAGAACGAAGAGCGCCTCAGAACGTGGTTTCGATCGATATGATAAACATCGTCTTACGCGGGCCTTACAGGGGGTCGCTGACATTCGCACCTACCGGCGTATCGGAGCGATCCTGTTGGTGGCCCAGGGTCGGACGGTTCCGGAAGCAGCGCAGATCACCGGGACCCGGCCGTGGAGCGTCTATCGCTGGGTGCGGGCCTATCTGCACACCCATTGTCCAGACCGCCTGCAGGACGCACCGCGTTCCGGACGGCCTCCGGTCGCCACGCCGATCACGGACGCCCGTCTGGTACGCGAGTTCCGCCGGGACCCGATGCGTTTGGGCTATCGCGCCACGGGTTGGACGGTGTCCTTGCTGGCAGATCACCTCCAGCAAAGGTACGGGTGTGCAATCTCGCCTCGTACCCTGCGGCGGCGGATGCGGGACTTGGATCTGCGGTGGAAACGTCCCCGGTATGTCTATGCGACCAAGGACCCGAACCGAGCCCAGAAAAAGGGGGCCTGGTTCGCCGCCTGAAACGGATGCCGGCGCTGGCGGTGCTGTTGTTTTCGGATGCGACCATCCTCCGCTGGTTTCCGCCCTTGCGCTATGTGTGGGCGTTTCGCGGCGAACAGGCGCAGGTCAAGATCACGGGTCAAAACGACAAACGGGTTCTGTTCGGCACGATCAATCCACGAACCGGACACCGGGTGGTCCTGCGTCGGCCCCGCCAGCGGCAAGAGGACTTTCAAGCCTTCCTGCGGGAGTTGCGGCGACGGTATCCCGGACGCCCGATTTGGCTGTTGCTGGACAAGGCCTCTTTTCATCAGGCGATCAAAAGCCAACGACTGGCCACCCACTTGGAGGTGACCCTCTTGTGGTTGCCGAAGCAGTGCCCGGAACTGAACTCTCAGGATCATCTCTGGAAGGAGTTGAAACGGTTGATTGCGGCCAATCGCCAGTTCCAAACGATTGATGATGAGGCGGCCTACGCGGAACAGTGGCTCTTGGGACTAACTGCGACCCAGGGCCTCCGCAAAGCCGGTGTCTTGTCGGCGGATTTCTGGCTCAAGGCTTTTGTGTGAAGACTTTTGGCTACCTACTTAGCAGAGCCGCGTGGCAATCGCAAGCGCACGCCGTTTACCCGGTTTGGGCTTGCACGAGGGCGAATCTGTGGGATGATGGACGCCTGTGGAGCACTGTAGACGATGAACGACCATTACCGTCGGACATGCTGAGCCGACGGTTTTTTCATAAAGGCGGATATGATGACAGGGATAGGAGACCGGTTTCAGCAGGAGACCAAATACCGGCCGGACAAGATGGAACGCGGCGGGGCACGCTGGACGGCCCGGCCGGAGCCGTATAAGACGTATCCGGATAGCGCCAAGGTGGTGCTGCCGTCGCTGGAGGCGGACAACTCCATGACGCTCGATGAGGCGCTCAACCAGCGAAAGAGCGTCCGCCGGTTCCGCCCGGAGCTGATCAGCCTGGGGCAACTGAGCCACCTGATCTGGGCCTCCACGGGCATCCAGCGCACGGAGCAGGGCTATGAGTTCCGCACCGCACCCTCCGCGGGGGCATTATACCCCATCGAGACCTACATCATCGCTCACCACGTGCGCGACCTGGAGCCCGGCGCGTACCACTACGGGATTCGCAACCATGAACTCGAACGGGTCCGCTCCGGGGACATGCGCCGCCCGATCGTGGCGGCGGCGCTGGGTCAGGAGATGTGCGCGGAGGCCGCCGCCGTGTTCGTCTGGACGGCCATCTTCGCGCGCGCCAAGTGGAAATACGCCCAGCGGGCATACCGCTACATCTACCTCGACGCGGGCCATATCGCCGAGAACCTGGCGCTGGCGGCGGTGAGCCTGGGCCTGGGCGCCTGCCCGATCGGCGCCCTGTTCGACGACGAGGTCAACAAGCTGCTCGAGGTGGACGGCACGGACGAAAGCGTCGTCTACATGTCCGTCGCAGGTGTCCCGGTGTAGCCTCCGCTGATTCCCATTGGCAAGCTGCGCTTGCCGCTGCCACCCAGACATGCCCTTTGCTTCTCGGAAGCTCTATCGGACTGACCCTTGTCATGTCACCCCCGCGCAGGCGGGGGATCGTTCAATACGTGGCTGGATTCCCGCTTCCTCAGAGAAAAGCGTGGTATCAACCTGTAGGGTGGGTTCTCAACCCACGCGTCAAGAACGTTTCGCTTGGGTAACCGCGTGGGTCAAGGACCCACCGTACGAGCGGCCCCTGAGCCATTTCTCATTCTCTCGGAGCGGGCCGAAGGGCCATGAACGGCTTCGCCGGAATGACATGCGGGCAGCCGTGGGGAATACGCATGCGTTCAGGGGGTTCATCACGGCGGTGCCGCGGGTGCGGCTTTGCGGAGGTAGGCGATCCGTTTTGCGATGGGGGGATGATCGTAGAAGAGGACTTCGACGAGGCGGCTGGGCTGGGGGTCGGCGAGGTTGCGCTCGGTGAGCTTGTCCAGCGCGGAGATCAGGGCCTCGGGGTTGCGGACGCGGCCGACGATGAACAGGTCGGCCTGTCTTTCGAAGGCTCGCGAGCCAGCGGCCTGCAACGGGCGGACGGCCAGGGCGAAGAGCGTCAGCCATAGCAGCAGCAGCGGAAAGGCGGCGATGTCATCCTGGCCGGCAAAGCCCAGGTGCGTTGCGCTGGGCCCGAGGACGAGGTGGAGAAGGTAGAAGCCGGCCGTGGAGAGAACCGCGGCCGCTCCGAGCAGCTTCCAACTGTGATGCAGCGCCACGTGGCCCAGCTCGTGCGCGAAGACAGCCTCGATCTCGTCGTGCGAGCACAGGTCGAGCAGCGTGTCGCCGATGAGGATTCTGCGGTCACGGCCGAGGCCGACGACGGCGGCGTTGGCCTTCTTCGTCTCTTTGCTCAGGCGGATTTCGAGCACGCGTTTGATGGGGACGCCGCACCGCGCCGCCAGAGCGAACAGCCGGTCCGACAGATCGCGGTCGGTCAGCGGACCCAGCCTATAGAAGAGCGGGACCACAATCGCCGGCGTGATTTTGCCGATGAGGACGAGCATGATGAACCAGCCGACCGCGGCGGCGAGCCACCACCGGTCCGGCAGCCCCTCCATCGCGCGATACAAAAGGCTGAAGGCCCCGATCGCCATCAGCGTCGAAAGCAGCCACTGCAGCGCGTCTCGCAGGAACCAGCGCACCGTCGTCTGGTTGGACAGCCCGTAGCGGTGTTCGAGCACCACGCCGGAATAGAAATCGAGCCCCAGCAGGACCGCCCAGTACATTGCCATGAACGCCAGCAGGTAGCCGCTCAATTGCAGATAATAGTTGTCGGTTAAAGTGCTGACGAGGCCGTGCAGCCGTGAGGACGCCCCCGACAGCAGAAAGACCAGGAGAAACACCAGTGACACAAACAGCTTCAAGAGCCCGACACCCAGCTTTCTCCTGGAGTACTGCTTTGCCTCGCCACGGGTCCTCTCGGCCGTCACCGTTTCACCATCGGGCATCGCTGCTGTCGCTCGCACCATGATCGTCCATTTGCCAGTCGAACGCTCCGTCCCGGCGGAAGCCACCTGCCGATCCGGCCGCATCATCCGCAGCATAAGCCTGGGTCCCTGTCTGGGCAAGCAGGAATCGGAGTTGAGATATCATCATTTTGCCTATGCCTCCGCTGAGAGAATCGCCCCTTCACGATCGGCCGGGTGCCATGCTTACGCTCGCGTAAGCATGTCTTGTCCATCGAGTCAACCATGTCTACGCAAGCGTAGACATGCCACCCGGCCAGTCATCAGACCCGGACCCTGTAGAGACGCAAGATGTTGCGTCTCTACGATCTGCTGTTGGCATCGGCCTGTTCGTGCAGGCGGTGCGGGCGTAGGGCAAATGAATCCTTTTCCTCGCCATCCCGGGAGCAGAGCACACGTAGATTCTTACGGATGGTGCTATTAGTTGGGGAATTCGCATGGAAAGACGATTTGTCAATCGAACGGCGATCATCACGGGCGCCTCGGCGGGTATCGGGGAAGCGACGGCACGGCGTTTTGCGGCGGAGGGGGCCCGCGTCGTGCTCGCGGCACGCAACGCTGACGCATTGGAGGCGATCGCCGATTCTATCGGCTCCGACCAAGCGCTGGCCGTGCCCACCGATGTTACGGACCTCGACGCGCTGGCGGCTCTGCTGGAACGGACGCAGCAGCACTTCGGCAGGATCGACATCCTCGTGAACAACGCAGGCTACTATGGACGGGGGCGGGTCGAGGAGAACGACATGGACGATCTGCTCAGGACGGTGGACATCAACCTGCGATCTGCGATGGCGCTATGCCGGCTGGTCCTGCCGTACTTGCGCCAAGCGGGTGGCGGGGCAATCATCAACGTGTCGTCGCTGGCCGGCCGGATTCCCCTGGCCGGCGCCGCGGCTTATTCCGCCACGAAATTCGGCCTGCGAGCGTTCAGCTTCTCGCTGGCCGAGGAGCTGGGGGGCAGCGGCATCACCGTTTCGGCAGTCTCGCCCGGCCCGGTGGATACCGACTTCTTCTCAGGTGGCTTTGATGGTATTCCCGACATGATGCTCCTGCCGCCCATGCGCTCCGCCGACCAGATCGCCGGGCTGATCCTGGCCTGTGCACACGATGGCAAGCGGGAGCGGGTGATCCCCTGGTATGCCGGCTGGGCGGCCAACGCGGGCTATCTGTTCCCCTGGGCCAAGCGCTTGTCCAAGCCACTCCTGGAACGCATAGGTCGCTATCACAAAAAGAAGTATCTTAAACGTACAGCACAGAGCTCATCACACGCAGGCCAAATCCCTGCCGGACGGCCCTAAGCAGCTTCCTTATACCTCCTAAGGGTTTTGCCCATTGTCCAGGCTTTCCCAAAGATGCTATATTTCCTACGTTCGCTATGGTGAGATAACTGGGAGGACTGAGGGTGGCAAGCAGTATCGAACAACTCACCGCTCTGGAACAGCAGTGGCTCCGGAAGCAGCACCGTATCAAGAAGGACAGAGCCGTTGTGTACGAAGAGAACCGGCGTCTATGCCGCCTGGCGCGATATCTTCCTACAGTACGTCCGGCTTGCCGAGCACGATCTGGAGGCTCTCAAGCGCGCGATCTACCTGTGCTGGACGCAACGCTCGCAGGACTCGCGGCTCAGCGGCGTCAAGGACCTCGACGAGGAGGCGATTCGCCAGGTCCTCGCAGTGGCCGACGAGTTGGCCGGAACGAACGGGCTGGATGCGGAGCTGCGCTGGATGCTGCCCTATTACCATCTGGTGGAACCTCTCTATCTCGATTGCTTCGAGGGTTTGGACGATCTCAAGCGCATCAGCGGACAGGACCCTCTGCTGTACCGGACGGAATGTCTGAAAGACTCCTTTGAGAATCGCGGTCACATGGGCCGATACTGGAAGGCCAAGCAGGCGATCCTGCGCCAATGGCCGTAGCACGACCGAGAAGGGGCGGAGAATGCGCGGGACTGGCTGGAACCGTCAATCGCGATATATGCGACCGGCTGTTTCAGGCGACGTCGGCGATGCGTGAGTCGAAGTACATCCCCCCGCCGGCGACGGTCTGGATGGCTTCGATCAGCTCGTCGAAGTCGCAGTCCTTGAGCAGATAGCCGCTGGCGCCCACCTCGCGCATTTCCTTGACAAATCGCTTCGAAGAATGCATCGACAGCCCGATGATCTTCACATTAGGGTCCTCCTGATGGATCAGCCGCGTGGCCTCGATGCCGTTAAGGCCCGGCATACTGATATCCATAACGACCACGTCAGGAGTCAGATCGCGCGCCAGCTCTACTGTCGTTTGCCCGTCCTTTGCCTGGCCCACGACCTCCAGACCTTCCTGCGTCTGGAGAAATCGGCTCAACCCCTGAAGAACAATCGTGTGGTCGTCCGCCAATAGGATGCGAATACTCATGGTGTTGAAAACTCCCTACATCGCGTTTGCCCGCCCCTACCCTAAATCCAGTGGGGCGATCAGCGTGACTCTTGTTCCTTTACCTTCTCCTGACTCAATCACGAGTTTTCCCCCCACGTATGTCAGTCTTTGCTGAATACTGAACAGTCCAAATCCCCCGCCCGCAACGCCTTTGACCTGCGCCGGGCTGAACCCTCTGCCGTCGTCATCCACGGTGATCCGAATGGTGGATTCCTCTCGTTGGACGTCGATGACGACGTTCTTCGCCCGGGCGTGCTTGCTCACGTTGACCAGCAGCTCGCGAACGGATCGATACAAGAGCGATTTCACCTCATCGGTGAGCGGCTTGGGCTCCTCGCTGCCATGCACCTCGCAGAGGAAACCATCGCCGTCGCTGAACTGGTCGGCCAAGTCCTCGATGGCCGCCTCCAGCCCCAGCGTATACAGCGCCGAAGGCGCCAGCTCCAGCGTCAGGTCGCGCACCTGGTCGATGGCCTGACTGATCTGCTCGCAGACCTCCTCGAGCGATTTGTGCATGTCGCCTTGGGTCTGCCGCTCCAGGACGCCGAGCTCGCGCTTGGCGAAGGCCAGCGACTGGCTGATAGAATCGTGCAGGGCCGCCGCGATGCGCTGGCGCTGACGCTCCTCGGTCAGCAGCAATTCCTCGGTCAGGGCCGACAATTGCTCCTTGTCGGCCTGGGTCTCCTTCTCATGCTGCTTCTGCAGGCTGATATCCTGGAGCACTACCAGGACCATGCGGGGCTGGTCGGCCGGCCCGCTGATCGGCTGGGCGCTGAGCATCAGCGTCTTGTGTTCTGCATCGGGGGCTTCACACTCCAGCTCATGGCCTTTGAAGCCGGCGTTGTCGGACAGGACCCGCCTGAGCTTGTCCCGCAGCTCCGGAATGTCCCAGCGGCCCTTGTTGAACATATGGAACGGTTGGCCTTCCACTTGCTCGGCCGTTGTCTTGAAGGTCTCGTAGAACGAGCGGTTCGCCGAGACGACCCGGAGCTGTGCATCGAGCACCACCAGGCATTCGTCGATCGTGTGGATGATACTCTCGGCGAACCGCTTTGCGTCGGTCGTCTCCTGCTCGGCGCATTTACGGTCCGTAATATCGTTATCGATCTCGAGGATGGCGATGGGCCGCCCGTCCGGCCCACGGCGAAGGGCCCAGCGGCTGGCGACGGTGATCTGGCGCCCGTCGCGAGTCGTGTGCATCAGTTCGCCCTCCCAGCGACCCTCCCGGATGATCCTCGCGGTGATGCGGATCAGCGGCTCGGAGTACTCCGTCTGGAGCAGCCGGTGGCTCAGTTGCCCGTGCGCCTCCTCCCTCGTCCAGCCATAGGCCTGCTCGGCGCCGCGGTTCCAGAACACGATCTTGCCCTGCATATCATGCACGAAGATCATGTCGTACGCCAGGTCCAGCAACTCCGCCTGATCCTCCAATTGCGACGTGTACTCCTCCAGCTTCAACTGCGCTCTCTTGCGATCGGTGATGCACTCGAGGATTCCCATGATCCGGACGGGCTTGCCCTCGGGGCCGACCTCGATCTCCGCCTCGTTGTGCACGAATCGCACTTCGCCGCTCGGATGGACGATGCGATGATCCACGTTGAACGGACGCTTGTTCTCCAGGGCGTCGTTCAGCAGTTGGGCGGCTGCATCGCGGTCCTCCGGATGCGTGGAGGACATCATCGCCTCCCAACCGGGCTCGATCTGCCCGGGCTGAAGGCCCAGCACGCGGTACGTCTCGTCGGACCACCAGGCGGTGTGATTTTCCAGGTCCACCTCCCAGGTGCCGATATGTGCGATCTGCTGCGCCTTGAGCAGGCGTTTCTCGCTCCCTCTCAGGTTCTCCACCAGCTCACGATACTTGCGCTCGCTGTCTTCGAGCCGCCGGCGAATCCGCTCCTGCTCCTCGATCGTATCGTGCAGCTCCTGGTTGACCCTGTCCAGCTCGGCGGTGCGCTCGCCCACGCGCAGCCCCAGCTCCTCCTTGGCCGCCTGCAGGGCCTCTTCGACCTCCTTGAGGCGAACCATCGCCGCGTCGGTGTCGCCGGCGCCGGCGTCCACCTCATGGCTGCGCAGGGCCGTCAGAATGTCCTGGGTTTCGTGAAGCCTGGCCTCCAGCTCCTCATAGGTCATTTTTCCTGCGGCTGCCATGATTACACCACCACTTTCAGTGCCGTCAACACCTTCCCCGTGTCGGTGAGGTTTCCAAAGATGACGGTCCGCGGCCCGGGCTCAAGGATCACCAGGGCCGGCGTCACCAGCACCCGCTCTTCCAGCGCCGGCCGGAAGTCCTTCAACACGTCGATCGTCTCGACCTGGCAATTGCCGTTCAGATAGGTCGAGCAGATTTTGTCCAGCGACTCCCTGGCGATGGCCGAATTCGGCTCGCCGCCGGCCACGAACAATCGCATGCAATACTTCATCACATTCGGCGGCCCGGCCCTGGCCCGTCTCTTCTTGGCTATTGTCATTATCGCTCGCCTCCCTTCCGCGTTCCCGCCTCCGCGTGGGATCGCTCCGTCAAGGGCTGACCGTACGTTTCGCTCAATCTCGCTCCGCTGGGGATCGTGGTCATTTCGATGCCATGATCCGTAATCACGAACCGGTGATAGCTGTTCGAGTGTTTGGTGCCGCGGCTCTTGAGAACCAGCAGACTCCGCGTGATCTTATTATAGATCTCGACGAAGCGCAGCAGGATGATCGTGTCGATGAGCGAGGAGAACCCGATGCCGCTGAAATCGATCCGCTCGAAGTTGCCGGCGAGCTGGTTGGTCATCAGGGTCGTGATGTTGAAATCGCCGGACAGGACCGCGTCGCGCGGCAGGCGGGCTTCGAGGATGAACAGCTTGCCGGCCTTCTCCATCGCAGCCAGATCCCACCCGAGCGAGCGGACGTTGCGCCGGGTGGCATCGGCTCGCTCCTCGAACAGCAAGAGAATTCCCGCCTTGCCGGCCAGCGCCGACTTGTACAGAAACTCCAGGCCCAGCATGGTCTTGCCCGTGCCGGGACCGGCGCTGATGAGCGTGGTTCGACCGGCCGGAAAGCCGCCCTCCAAGATATCATCCAGTCCGGCTATGCCGGTGGCAACCTTCGTCAGACTCGGCGGTTCACTGGGAGGGCGATGTGTTTTCGATCCCTGCTTAGCCATTTCTCTCCTTACCACCGCTTCCAACACTATGCCCGCCGGCCTCCATCCTAATTGAGCGACGGACACCTCTGCAATCATTGAAATTGATGATCCCCGTGTGTCTGCCTGCCTACAGTATCCTCTTCTCTTCTCCTATTACTGTCAACGCAAAACTCCTGTTCACCGCAGCTAATTCACCCCTGCCCAGATTCACAGCAACGATTCTTACCGGACTTGCCACAGAGGAGTTCCTCACCTGTGCCCCGGCCCGAATCATGCAGGATGGGCTTCAGCCCATGCCGCTCTCTCCAGATATTCTTGGGTGCCATGCTTACGCTTGCGTAAGCATGTCTTGCCCATCGAATGGACCATGTCTACGCAAGCGTAGACATGGCACCCGGCCGCCGCCACCCGGAGTCCACAGACATGGAGTTCCAATAGCCGAGCGCGATTGGCTTGCAAAGGCACAGGCTTGGGTAGCACGGGTAAACTCGTTGGGTTCGTCCCAAATCCTTGAGATCGAGCCTGTGCAAGCTGCGCTTGACGCTGCCACCCAAAACTCAACAACTTGGGACGAACCCAACTCGTTTGCCCGTGGGGCTTCGAATGGTCAGGCTCAGTCGAACGAGCACCGTCAAACGAGTTGGCATCGTCCCAAATCCTTGAGTCTCTGCGCCAAGCCTGTTCGCCCCCAGTCACAGGATCTGCTTGGGGACCTGTGGGAACCTGCCGGCGGCCGCCGGCAGGGAGTTTATCGCTTTAGAGCCGCCGGCATGGTTGGTCGTACGCACTATCTGTGAGCAATCGCCTGAATGGGGCAGTAGCCGGAATCATGCTGGAGGCCAAAAAGCGGCAAACTCCCGCCGCTCAGCGGCGGAATGGATCCGTCGCTGAGCGGGCATCCCCAGGCTCCAACGGA
Organism: Sedimentisphaerales bacterium; assembly: GCA_963708075.1. Taxonomy (GTDB): domain Bacteria; phylum Planctomycetota; class Phycisphaerae; order Sedimentisphaerales; family Anaerobacaceae; genus PLanc-01. Next base: position 5,236,343 of record OY970194.1, on the reverse strand, counting down.
GCAATCTCAAGAACATGGGACGTTCTCAACGAGTTTGGCGGTGCCACCCGGTGCTGCTGATCTCCTACCTGACTCCGGGTGACAGGTTTATGCCGGCCTGGCGATTCCTTTGTGGTGGGCGCGGCGGGGACCCGGCGGTAGAATCTTGGCCGTGACGAATTGGACTTCCAACCTTGTGCGTGAGTCACGCGCGGCGACCCGCGAGGATGTCGCGAGCTACTGTGGCGACGACGGCAACCGAAGGTGTGACTGGGTGACAATCATCCTTCATCAATAATCCTTAATCAATCGTAATGAGGAGACTGCCATGTCAGACAAGAAGACGAATCTTTCGCGGCGGGCATTCCTGGGACGCACGGCGGCGCTGGCGGCGATACCCTGCATCGTGCCGGCCTCCGTGTTCGCCCGCAACGGCGCCGTCCCGCCCAGCGAGCGCATCGTGCTCGGGGGCATCGGGATCGGCAACCGCGGCACGCACGATCTGAACTGGATGCTGCCGGAAAAGGATGTCCAGTTCGTGGCCACCTGCGACCCGCAGAAGGCCAGACGCGAGGCCGTCAAGAGGCTCGTGGACACTCGCTACGGCAACAAGGACTGCGCCGTGTACGCCGACATCCGCGAGTTCCTGGCGGCCCGCACGGATATCGACGCGGTCCTGAGCACTACGGGCGATCGCTGGCATGCGCTGGCGGCCATCATGGCCATGCGGGCGGGCAAAGACGTGTACTCGGAGAAGCCCTCGGCCATGACGATCGCGGAGGGTCAGGGCGTCGTGGAAACCGCCCGGCGCTACCGGCGGATCTACCAGTCCGGCATCCAGCGGCTCAGTGAAGGCAACTTCACGTTCGCCAACGAACTGCTGCGGCTCGGCTATCTCGGCAAGGTCCACACCGTCCGGGCGCACATCGCCCCGTGGGACGCCGCCGAGATGCGCCACGACTGGCTGCCGGAGCAGCCGCTGCCGCCGAAAGAAGAGACCGACTGGGACGCCTGGCTCGGCCCATGTCCCTGGCGGCCCTACAATGTCGCTTATACCCAGGGCCAGTGGCGAAACCACTACGACTTCCACACGAGCTGCATCGGCGAGTGGGTGCGCACACGTTCGCTCAATGCCAGGTCGCGCTCGACCTGTGGAGAACGTCGCCCGTGGAGTACAGGTACGTCAACAATGACAGCGGCGACGGCATGGTGACGACCTTCGCCAACGGCGTGAAGATGGTCCTTGAGCGGGACATGGACGCCAAGATCTGGCACGGCTCGTGCGGCGTCCGCTACGAGGGTCCCGAGGGCTGGGTCGCCATCGCCGACGGCTACTCGAAATGCGAAGTGTCCAACCCCGCATGGATGGCCGACTTCAAGAAGCTGGTCGACGACTACATGGCCCGCACGCAGCGGCCGATGAGCCACGTCCGCAACTTCCTCGACTGTGTCAAGTCGCGGCGGGAGACCGTGGCCAACCCCGTCATGATGCACCGCTCCATGTCCACCGTGCACGCGGCCAACGTCTGCATGTGGCTCAAGCGGGACATGAAGTTCGACCCGGTCAAGGAGGAGTTCGTCAACGACGAGCAGGCCAACCGATTCCGTGCCCGCGCCATGCGCGAGCCGTGGACCATCTAACCAGTTGTCAGTTGGCGGTTGTCAGTTGTCGGAGCTTGTGGGAGAAATGGCCCACCGGGAACCGACCACTGGGGACTGCGAACTCGTTTGAGGAGTTTGCCATGTTGAAGTCAAGATTATACACGATCCCGATTGTCGTATTGCTGCTCGCCTGCGCGGTGCAGACATTCGCACAAACCGTCGCGCCGAAGCAGGATGAGCCGAAGCTGATCGCCGTGTTGAAGGCGCAGGATGCGCCTCTGAAAGATAAGGTCGACGCTTGTCGGCAACTGGCCATCATCGGCGGCAAGGATTCGATCGCGCCGCTGGCCGCCCTGCTCGGCGATGAGAGACTCTCCCACAACGCCCGCTACGCCCTGGAGCGCAACCCGGACCCGGCGGTCGATGAGGCCCTGCGCGACGCGCTGGGCAAGCTCAAGGGCCGGCCGCTCGTCGGCGTCATCACCAGCGTCGGCGTCCGCCGTGACGCGAAAGCCGTTCCCGCTCTGGCCAAGTTGCTGAGCGACTCCGACGCCGTGGTCGCCCGAGCCGCGGCAAGAGCCACAGGCAGCATCGGAAACGCTGAGGCCGCCAAGGCCCTGCAGCAGGTGCTGCCCAGTGCCGCCGCTGACAGACGGCTCGATGTCTGCGAAGGACTGCTCCGCTGCGCCGAAAGACTCGCCGCCGACGGGCAGAAGGGACAGGCCGTCACCATCTACGACGAGTTGCGTAAGCTCGACGGTCCCCACCAGGTCCGCGCCGGCGCTTTGCGAGGCGCGATCCTCGCCCGCGACAATGAGGGTCTGGCGCTGCTGGAGGAGCACCTGCGCAACAACGACTACATCCTGTTCTCCACCGCTGTGCAGACCTCGCAGGCGATCCCTGGCGCCGAAGCCACGAAGGCGCTGCTCGATGCAATGAAGGGTCTGCCCGCGGACAATCAGATCCTCGTGATCCAGGCCCTGGGACTGCGCGGCGACAAAGGGGCGATGCCCCCACTGTTGGCGGCAGCCCGGAGCGGACTGATGCCCGTTCGCGTGGCGGCGGTACGTGCAGCGACCGAGATCGGCGATGCCTCCGCCGTGCCCGTGCTGGTCCAGTTGCTCGACGATCCGGACAAGGAGATGGCCGCGATCGCGCAGGAGAGTCTCGCCGCCCTGCCCGGTAAAGAGGCCGACGCCGCCATTATGGCGATGTTCAACAGCGACAATACGGAGAAGCGGCTCACGGCTCTCGACATGATCGGGCGACGGCGCATGGTGTCGAGCGTGCCTGCACTGCTCAAAGCGACTCGCGATAACGATCCGAAGGTCCGGCAGGCCGCCACGCGAATGGCCGGCGAGATGGCCGGCGCTGAGCAAGTACCCGCCCTGCTTGAGCTGCTGGCACAGTCTGAGAAACAGGAGGACTTGGCCGCCGTCGAACAGGCCCTGATGACCGCGTGCACGAAGGCCGCGGACTCGCAGGCCGTGGCCGGCAAGCTCATCGCCAGTCTGGATAAGGCCAGGCCGCCTCAGAAGGCGATCCTGCTTCGTGTGCTCGCTGTCGTCGGAGGGCCGGAGGCGCTGAAGGCTGTACACGCGTCAGTCGACAGCAGCGACGCCGACGTTCGTGCCGCCGCCATCCGCGCGCTGAGCACGTGGAAGAGCGTTGATGCTGCCCCGCACCTGCTGGCCCTGGCCAGGGAGGCGAAGAGTCCGAGCGACCGAACGCTGTTCCTTCGCGGCTACCTGGGTCTGGCCGCCCGCGGCGATGTCCCTATCGAGCAGCGGCTGGACATGGCCCGTCAGGCCGCCGGCATCGTCCAGAATGAGGGTGAAAAGCGGCTGCTGCTCAGCACGCTGAGCGGCACCGGCTCGCCCCAGGCGGTGCCACTGATCACTCCTTACCTCGATGACGTCGCCGTGCGGCAGGAAGCGGCCCTGGCCATTGTCGGCATCGCCGAGAAGTTTCTCCGGGGACGCGGCCAGAAGGACACCACTGCCCTCATCGAGCCGCTGGAGAAAGTGACCCAGATGGCAGGAAACGATGAACTCAGCAACCGGGCCAGGGCCCTCCTGCGACGAGCGAGAAACCAGGGTCAGTGATCCAACCATCGATCGAGATACAGAAGGCCCCGGACCGGGTAAAGCAGCCCCGTCCGGGGCCTTTCCTTTGCCTCCCACCGGCAGGGTGTGGTCGGAATACGGTGGCAGTCGGCGAGCCTCTTCGTAGGTCGTGCGTCCCCGCACGACCAGTCTGGGCCCTTGCAACGGACTGGATACTGTACAAGGCCACAGCCGAAAGAGGACGAGCGAGGACGCTCGTCCTACGCGGAGCCCCGAATCCGCCACCGAATGCCGACCGCACCCCCACCGGCAGCCAGAGGCATTTTTGTCATCGCGGGGGCCGTCATTTGTGGTATAATACGGATTGTTGCCGTTTTTCGGGTGAACTGGATTATCGGAGGACACTCCTATGGCACGTTCCTGCACGAGGCTCGTACTCGTCTGTTCCATTCTGTCGGCGATCCTTTGCGGCTCCGCCTGGTCGATGACGATCCAATTGGGCGACGAGACCACGGAGTTTATCGCTCCCGGCGATTCCTGGGCCTTCTTCCGGGGCAAGACCGCGCCGAGCACCCCGGCCGACGCCTGGAAGGCGATGGACTTTGACGATTCCAAATGGGAGAGCGGGCCCAGCGGCTTCGGCTATGACGACAACGATGATGCCACGATCCTGTCGGACATGAAGGGCAGCTACAAGACCGTGTACATCCGCAAGGCGTTTAACGTAGACTCGGCACCGGACGACAGGAACGTGGAACTGATCGTGGAGTACGATGATGGCTTCATCGCGTACCTGAACGGCAAGGAGGTGGCGCGGGCCGCCATGCCCTCGGGCGCTGTCACCTATGAGACCTCGGCGTCTCCCTCCCACGAGGCCGCCCTGCCGGAGACCTTTGCCCTGGGCGCCGCCAGCGATCTGCTCATCGAGGGTAGGAATGTCCTCGCCATCGAGGGGCATAACGTCGATCCTGGCAGCAGCGACTTCACGCTGATCCCGGCTCTCCGCATGATGCCGGCCGCCGGCTACTCGGGCCAGACGTACTACGTGACCACGATGATGGTCACGATCACCGGCCGCACCTCCGGGTCCGGGGCCGCGACGGTAATGGTCGATGGCGAACCCGCGGACTTCGACCCCGTTACCGGTTCCTGGTCGAAAACCGTCGCATTGATGCCCGGCGAGAACAGCATCGCCGCGCACGCCTTCAATGTCGGCGGAACGGAAGTCGATTACGGCTCGATCAAGATCGTCTATATCGGCACCATTCAGAATCCTCCTCCTGCCGAGCCGGAGGAGAACCGCATCGGGGGCGAGCTGAAGAAGGATGTGACCCTCGCGGGTCGTTATATCGTCGAGAGCACCGTCACCGTGCCGGCCGGCCGCGTCTTGAAGATCCTGCCGGGGGCGACCCTGCAGATGAACAAAGGCGTCTCCATCATCGTCGCCGGACAGCTCCTGGCCGAGGGGACCGAAGAGCTGCCGATCCGCTTCACCCGGTTCGCCGCCGGGAACACCTGGAAGCAGATCAAGTTCGTCGAGGCCGCCGACAGCAATTTCGTCTGGTGCACCTTCGAGTACGCCGATAGCGAGGGCGACCACCAGGACTACTACGAGCCCGGGCCCCGGAACTACCATGAGGCCATCGTCGCCTTGGCCTGTCACCTTGACTTCAAGAACTGCACCTTCCAGAAAATGCCGAGTGACGATGCGCACGCCGAGGGCGACGCCATCGCGATCTTCTCCGACGATCAGGACCATCCGGGTGAGGCCAGCGCTTACATCGCCGGCTGCCGTTTCCTCGGCGTCGGCCAGAGCATTCACGCGCGTTTCGCCTACATGCTCGTCGAGGACTGCTACTTTCAGGATAAGCGGGGCGACAATGACGACATCGACCTGTGGGGCGAGAGCACGCCGCCCTGCGTCATCCGCCGCAACCTGTTCGATCTGCCCGAATACGACGACCGGATCAATCCCACCCGCTGCTCGGCGATCATCACGGACAACGTGATCATGGGCAGCAACGACCACGGCATGGTCCTGCGGGACAAGGGCTCGCCGGTGGTGATGAACAACCTGATCATCGGCTGCTCCGCCGGCGGCATCGCCGTGGAAAACTCATGCAGCGCGACGCTGATCAATAACACGATCGTCAATTGCGGCCGGGGCATCCGGCTGTTTGACTTGGGACGCTGGGACGCCCCCTACCGCCTCAATCCGGGCGGAGGCACCGCCACGATCACCAACTGCATCATCTGGGGCTGCACGCAGTCCATCACGCTGGCCGACACCTCGAACACGACGGTCAAGGACCGCGGCTCCCACGTGACGATCAACTACTGCGACATCCAGGGCGGCCAGACTGGTATTTCCGTCTCCGGCAAGTACTCCACCGTCACCTGGGGCCAAGGCAATCTCGTCGCCGACCCACTCTTCGCCGATGCGAAGAAATTCGACTTCCACCTCAAGTCGCAATTCGGCCGCTGGAACCCGACAGCCGGCAAATGGATGAACGACAGCACGACCAGTCCGTGCATCGACGCGGGCGATCCGAACAGCCCCGTGTTCTTCGAGCCATTCCCCAATGGCGGGCGGGTCAATATGGGCGCCTTCGGCAACACACCGGAGGCCGGCAAGTCGGAGTCCGGCCCCGCCTCCGGCACGGGCCAATACACGTTCCTGCCCGAGCAGAGCACGATCCTTCAGACCGGCGGCTTCGCGGGCGTCCACTGGCCCTATCGCATCGAGGGACAATTCCAACTGACCATCGACTTCAATGGCGGCGCGGCCTTGCTCTCGCACGTGGACGCCGTGGCCGCGGATGATGGTCTGTCCCCGCGGACGCTGGATCCGAACGAGGTGTTCAACATGACCGCTCTGGCCGGGACCGTCGGCGAAGATCAATCCATCGAGTTCACCGGCAAGATGGCCGACGGCAGCGATGTCGAGCTGACGCTCACCTTCGTGGGCAATCTCGTCCACATGGTCGGCCAGACGTTCCCGCCCGTCGGCAGTGCCGATTTCTTCGTCTTCAGTCTCGACGCCTGGGCCCGGAGCCGATAGCTAGCGTTTCTTGGTCCCGATCGTGCCGCCGCTGGTGCTGGGAGCAGTGACGAGCGTCAGGCCGTCGTGGACGATGACCAGCTCTTCCACGCCCTCATTGAAGTTCAGCCGGGCGGGCCAGCCGTTGTGGAAGGTCCATCGGGCGTACTCCTGCGACGAATTCGACCCGATCATGACGATCGAGCCGCTCCGGAAGGCCATGGGAAACTGACCCTGCTCGATGCTCCTGCGCCAATCCCAGATCTGCATGCTGATGACAGAATCGCGCTTGAGCGTGATGTGATCCCATCGCAGGGCCCCGGGAGTCGTGCGCCAGACGACGCCGCTCTGACCGTTGAGGGTCTTCTGCTCCTCGACGTCGCTGCTGGAGCCCAGGCCCGAGCACTCGCCGTACACTTCCGGCGGCAGGCCGTCGATCTCCAGCCGATAGACGTAGGAATCGGAAGCGGCGAAGGAAACCACCCCGGCAGCCGCTTTCTGGCCCAGGAGCCGGGCTTGCCCCATCAATAGGAATGCCATGAGAACGATGCCGCACGATAGAATGATGGACCAGGAATACTTGCGTGTCATTTTTCACCTCCATTTTTCCCAATTTCTCGCTCATTCCAGACACTCACGCACCGCACCCGGCCCGCTTCGAATCGCCTCCGCCACCTGTCGTCCGATCACCTCCTTTCGCCGGCGACTATCGAGCCAAAGCAGGCCGTGCGCACACGATGTACCCTGCGTGTACGATAATAGGTCTACTTTGCGGCCCAAGTGTTCCATAAAAAAGTGACTTTTTCTCACTTTTTCCGGCTTGGCAGGCGGCAGGTTCTCAATGGACTTCAGGAAGGAAGCATCGAAAGGGACGATTCTTCCTTCCTGAAGTGAGCCCGACTTGCATTTTGCAGAACTCGACTTACCCTCTCACCGGGTATAGAACTTGATGTCCGCGATCTTCCGGTCTCCCGGGGACATCCAACTGATGTCGAGGTTCGTACCGTCCATCGTGAAGTTGATGGTATGCGAGCCGGAAGGAACTGTGCCGGTGGACGGGTTCACGGTCCAGGTGCCGCCTACGCCGGCGACGCTGGTAATCTCGATCTTCCAGTCCTTGGTCCCGCTGGCGTAGAACGTCCATGAGCCTTCACCGGCGACGCTGATCGGGTGACTGGGAGGTGGGTTCGGTATTGTCGCCGTGATAGTCGAGGTCTCCTCCAGCACCCATGACCCTCCGGGGGCCGGTCCCTTCGAGATCGTCAGATTCACAGCGGAGCCGACGTTGGCGGTTGAGCCGCCGGCGGGGTTCTGGCTGATGACTCGTCCGGCAGCAACGGTGTCGCTATATGCCTGGGTGATCGTCCCTACCACCAGTCCGGCACTCGTGATCATGGATTGTGCCGTGCTCTGTGTTTGGTTGTACACATTGGGAACCAGGACCACGGCCGGGGGCAGTCCGACCCCCTCGTAAGCGCCTTGATCGACCTGGCCGCCCTGAACGCGGGCATTCCCGTTGAGGTCCACCGAAAGGCCCGCGGGCAAGTAGGCTTGATTCCCGGCATTGATGCTGGGCGAGCCTGCCAGCAAGGTGTATCCGTCATCGTCAAAGAACCACCCACCTTCTATGCCGAAGGTTCCGGGATTCTTGAAGAGGGGATCCTTATCTATATTTCCGACACCGCTGAAGCTGCCCTTGCCCCCTTCGAGGTTGTTGTAGTAGAGAGTGACGATGCCCGGCTCGGTGCACCATACCTCACTGCCGCCGTTTCTGACGATGCTGTTTTTGATGGAAATCGTGTCCACAAAACCCGGACCCCAGACAAGACTGACGATGGCTCTCCCATTGGCAGGAGCGCCGTGACCGGGCCGATTGTCCGTGATGGTGCAGTTGGTGATGTCGAGACTGCCCATGGCGTTGAGAATGGCATCGCCGCCGAGGATGTCTGCGCTGCCGGCGGTGTTGCCGGTGATCAGGCAGTTGGTCAATTCGATGTTGGCGTCATCGTTGTACAGGCAGCCGCCGAAGATCCACGCCCAGTTGCCTGTGATTTCCGTATTGATCAGGACGGGCGCGATGCCTTCCAGGCATGCCACGCCAGCGCCGAAATCCGCTTTGTTGCCCCGAATCTTGCAGGCATTGATCCTGAGACTCGAGGCCTTCAGGAAGACACCGCCGCCGCAACCGTCGTCTCCCGAGCCGTCGGCGTTGCCGGCGGTAACGATCGCACCATCGAGCGTGCCTGCGCCGGAGGAGGAAACCACGTGGTAACTGTTTTCCGAGGTGTTCAGGATTCCCCAGAGATCGTCGCTCTTCAAATCACCGCTCAAGATCGTGGGATATGTATCGACATCCCGTGCATCCGGATTGGAGGCGCCATAACCGGCATAGCCGCACAAGACCGTCACATTGTCGGGAACTGCAAAGGAAGCCGCGCGATCGCCGGCGGTGACACCCGATCCGTCGTCCGGCACGTAGATGCCATCCGCCACACGGATCGTGTCCCCGGGTTGCGCCGCTGCCAGTCCGTCGTGCAGGTTCGGAAAAGCCCTTGTCCAGCTAGTGCCGTCCGGCGTCCAGATCGTCAACGGGGCATTCCTGTCCACACGAAGGATATGTCCGCCACCTGCCCCGCCGACTGTGAAGTTGAGCTGGAATGGAATGCGGGTATGCGTGCATTTGAACGTCCAGGCGCCGGCAGTAAGGGGGCCGAAATCGCCTTGAAGACCCACGGCGGGCTTGAGAATCAAAACGCACATGGCGGGCGCCGGGCCTTGAAACTTCAGCTCGATCGTTTTCGTGGAATTGTTGATCGACAGATAGGGCGTGCCACCGAAGGTTTGTTCGGCATTGCAGCTATTTCCATACGATCTGTCGGTAGGCCCCTTGAAGGTAATGGCATTCGTCGTGGATGGGTTTGATGGACTGATCGACCATCCGGACGGAGCCGCGACGCCCATACCATCGATCCAGGTCACGCTCGCAGCGCATACAGGCCCACAGAGAAACGCGGTTACTACGACAGCAGTTGTTATTCTCCCCATCATCGTTCTACCCTTTCCGAGAAATTGGTTCTTCCTTGAAGCTTCTGTCTGCGTTCAAGAGACGTGCCTCAAGCGCAGACTCTGTCCCCTACCATGAAGACAGTCGGATTCTCAGGGATTCCCGCATACTGAGGACAACCATAGTTTCCTCCTTGCCTGCGGGAGTCCCCCTTTTATCTCCCGCAACGCGGCGAGCCTTCCACCACACCACGAGTTCGCCGCATGCGTCCGGCCCACACGGGGCCTGGACCTGTTCGCCGCAACTCCATCACGGCGCTGGTACGAGGGCCATTCTGTCGGCCCTGCGAGAAGTACGCAAGACAAAAAGGGAAGTTGCCTCTTTCTTTCCGCGAAGCGCATTTTCGGTGAGTGACCTGCAATCACATGTGAGGCACAGCGGCGGGCTATCTATCTTCCCACTTCCTTATCGTCCCGTCTTCACGGCGCTTTCGTCGTGAATGCGAATGCAGTCGTGGTGAGATAGGTCTGGCCGGGACGCAGGACTGTGGAGGGGAAGTGCGGCTTGTTGGGCGAGTCGGGGAAATGCTGCGTTTCAAGGCAGAAGCCGGCGTGGTTGTCGTAGGTCTTGCCGGCTTTCCCTTTGACGTTTTTCATGCCGTTGGCGGTGTAGAGCTGGACGCCGGGCTCGGTGGTGGTGACCTCCATGACCCGGCCGCTCGTCGGCTCATACACGCGGGCGGCCAGGGCGGGCTCGCCGTAGAAAGCCTTGAGCACATAGTTGTGGTCGTACCCGCGGGTGTCGGTCAGCTCGGCGATGCGCTCGCCGATCGTGTGCGGGGTGGTGAAATCGAGCGGCGTGCCCGCTACGACCCGGATCTCGCCCGTCGGAATCAGGCCCTCACCGGCAGGCGTGTACCACGGGGCGGTCATCGTGATCTCGTGATTGAGCACGTCGCCGTTGCCCGCGCCGGCGAGATTGAAGTAGCTGTGATTCGTGAGATTGACAATGGTGGGTTTATCCGTCGTGGCCGAGTACGTGATCCGCAGCTCGTTCCTGTTCGTCAGGGCGTACGTCACGACGCAATCGAGATTGCCCGGGAAGCCCTCCTCGCCGTCGAGGCTCAGGTGCGTGAATCGCACGCCCGCCTCCGCGTCGGTCTTGTACGGATAGCCCGTCCAGAGGACGCGGTCGAATCGTTTCTCGTTGCCGCCGTGGATGTGGTTCTTGCCGGAGTTCCTGGTGATCTGATACTCGACCCCGTCAAGCCTGAAACTGGCGTTGGCAATGCGGTTGGCGTAGCGGCCGACGGTCGAGCCAAACATGGGATTGCGCTTCAGATAGGATTCGAGGTCATCGAAACCCAGCGCGATGTCGCCCAGCTTGCCCTCGCGGTCCGGCACCTCCAGCGAGACCAGGATCGCCCCGTATTCCATCACCCTCGCCCGAAGCCCGTTGGCGTTGGTCAGCTCGAAGATCGTCACATCCCGGCCGTCCGGCATCTTGCCGAACACCGACGCCGTGACGCCAGGTTCCTTGCGGGCCTGCGGGGCGTCGGAAGCAAACAGCGGCGCGCTCAGCATTAGGATCGATGCGATAACGGCGGAACACGTGAGGCGAGATTTGACATCCATGGCACAACCTCTCGGGTCGGTCGACAGTCGTTAGCCTTTTGGCGACGCGCTCCCGTCCGAAACGACCATCGACCGACCCCTACTACAACTACTATCATTTGCCTGCTTTATACTTGGCCCAGTAATCGGGGTAGAACTCCCTGGCCTTGGTCTCGAGCTCCTGGTCGCTGATGGCGGTCAGTCGCCCGTGCTGCTCGTACTGGTCGATCACCCAACGGGCCAGCTTGTGCACCTTGATCTTGTTGATGCGGTCGTCTTCCTTGAGGCCGAAGAACTCGTTGATCCAGTGGACGACACCGTCGGCGCCGCTCTTGTCGGTGATGGCCACCCGCGGAGGTTTGCCGAGGAGCTTGCCGGTGTCGAACATGTTGTAGATGCGCTCGTCCGAGCGCAGCCCGCCCGCGTGGATGCCGGCGCTGGTGACGTTGAACGCGCGGCCGGCGAACGGATAGTTGTCCGGGATCGGCAGGCCGATGGATCGCATGTAGTTGGCCAGCTCGGTGATGACCAGCGTGTCGATGCCGCACAGGCCGCCCTTGAGGGCGATGTACTCCATGATCGCGCCTTCCAGCGGCGGGTTGCCCGTGCGCTCTCCGAAGCCAAATAGCGTGCTATTGAGAGCGTCGCAGCCGTAGAGCCAGGCGGTGGCGCCGTTGACGTGGACCTTGTGGAAATCGTTGTGGCCGTGCCACTCGATTCGGCTGCTCGGCACGCCGCACTCATGATTGATCTTGTAGATCAGCTTGGGGATGCTCCTGGGCAGCTCGGCCCCGGGGTAGCTGATGCCGAAGCCCATCGTGTCGCACAGGCGAATCTTAACGCTCAGCTCCTCCGGCATCTTCGCGCTCATCTCCATGAGCCGATCCACGAAGGGCAGGACGAAGCCTTCGATGTCCGACCGTGTCACGTCCTCCAGGTGGCATCGCGGCCGCACGCCCGCATCGAACGCCGCCTGCACCACCTCGCAATAGGAATCCATGCACTCCTGGCGGCTGCGGAACTTGAGCTTCTGGAAAATGTGGTAGTCGGAGCAGCTCGTCAGCAGGCCCGACTCTTTGAGGCCCGCCTCTTTCACCAGGCGGAAGTCCCCTTTGACCGCCCGAATCCAGCCGGTGCACTCGGGGTACTTGTGGCCCAGGGCCCGGCAGCGGTCGAGCGTCTCGCGGTCGTTCTTCGTATAGAGGAAGAACTCCGTCTGTCGGATGACGCCGTTGGGCCCGCCGAGGCGGCTGAGCAGGTCGTAGATGTGGACCATCTGGTCGATGGTGTAGGGCGGCCGGGACTGCTGGCCGTCGCGGAATGTCGTGTCGGTGATGACGATCGGTCGATTGCGGACCGTGGCGAAATCGAACTGGACGGGCTGGCCGTCGATGTGCTCCACAACCGGCCCTTTCAGCCGGATCAGCGGAGGCAAATCATACGGAAAGACGTCTTCCAGAAAGTTCGGCCGGACCGCATCCACCAGCGCGTGACGCTTCTTGCTCGTGCTCATGTGTGACCCTTTCGATGCGGGACGCTACTGCTCCACGTCCACGCCCTGTTCTTTGCATACGTTGGCGATGAAGTCCACCGCGCTGCCGACCGTCGTTACCGACAGGGCCGCGTCCTCGTCCATCTCGATGCCGAACTCCTCTTCGAACATCGCCACCAGCTCGATCGACTGGACGCTCTCGGCGCCGAAGTCCTCCGTGAAGTTGTCCTCCGGGCGGATCTTCTTGGGGTCGAGCCCCAGCACTCTGGCCGTCACCGCCTTGACACGTTCTTCCACTGTTGCCATTTGTTACCTCCCGTTACTAACTTGTTCTCCGGTACGTGTTTCGCCTCGACTGCTGACGCATGTGATGGGTGGCAGCGTCAAGGCCGCAGGCCTTGGCGATGGCTCCACCGCGTCCCGGGAAGGCCATCGCCAAGCTGCGCTTGACGCTGCCACCCGGATCGGGCCGCACACGTGCACTGTTCACTCAAGCACCTTGTGACCTCATCATGGCCTTTCGGCCCTTCTTGACGGCTTCGTCGCGGGTCCGGGCGGTCAGCTCGAAGATCGCCTCCCACATGGCCTCCTGGGCTTGATTCCAGCGGCAGCCGCGGCGGCCCATCGCGATTCCGGCCGTCTCGTACAGGCTGCGCCGGCCGAAACCTTTCGTCACGACGCCCTCGATAAACCAGGCGAAGGACGGAATGAACTTCGGCAGCGGCTTGCCGGTGGCCATGATGATCGCCATCGCCCCGACGTAGGAGCCGGTGTTCAACAGCGTGCCGATGGACGTCTTCGTGTGGTCGCCGATGAGCGACCCGACCTTCGTCGAACCCGTGTCGGTGGAGCGCTTGCCGTCGAGCATGACGGAAACGTTCGAGTAGTCGTTCTTGAGATCGCTGTTGGTCGTCAAGGCCCCGAGGTTGACCCACTCGCCGACGTAGCTGTGGCCGAGAAAGCCGTCGTGGTACTTGTTGGAGAAGCCGTGAATGATGGACTCCTCGACCTCACCGCCCACGCGGCACAAGGGCCCGATGGAGTTGCCCTCGCGGCATTTGGCGCCCAGCAGGATCGATTTCCTTCCGATATAGCACGGCCCCTCGATCCGCGTGAACGGATGGATCTCGGCGCCTTCGTCGATATAGATCGGCCCGTGCTCGGCGTCGATGACCACCATGGGGTGAATCTTGACGCCGGGGGCGATATAGACATCCTTCGCACTGCCGCGGATAGCGTTGGGCTGCTCGATGGTCCCCTCGATTCCGTGCTTTCCCGCCGCGGCGAAATCGGCCTTGATCTGGTCCGGGTTTGCCAGGACCAGGTCCCAGGTGTACTCCCAGACGGCCAGATGGCTCGGCACGGCGGGCAAACTCGCTTTGGCCGACGCCAGGAAGCTCTCGATGTCGCCGCCCTGCAGTTTCTCCCCATCGGCCCTGGTGATGCGCGCGTACAGGACTTCGCCATTGGCGTCAAGCTCGACCTGGCTGCGGCCGCCGGTCGAAATATCCAGGCTGTCCGCTTTCACGCGGGCATCGACGATCAGGAGGTCCTCGCCCTTGAGGGCGGTATTGTCGTTGACCCGGTGGCCGGTTCTATCCCGATATACGTCTGCCAGGTAGGCGGGCAGGAAATAGGCCAGATCGTTCGTGCCAATCTTCTTTTGAAGCTTGTCGCCGAGCGAAGTGAACCCGCAGCGCAGGTCCCAGATAGGCCGGCTCAGCACCAGCGGCCAGAAATGACGTCTCTCCTCGGTTGCTCTATCGACGATGATCAATCGCATGCATTCCCCTTCCTGTACTTACCATTTCCACGGATGCCGGCCGGCCCAGGTCCTCGCCCGGCGAGGCGAACGAGATTCTAAAAACCCAAGTCACGGCGGTCAACCGCAAAACACCAACTTCTCAAAGGTGATTGTTGCACCTTTCTGCGATGGGTTGTAGAAACCCCGGGTGCCATGCTTACGCGTGCGTAAGCATGTGTCCCTGTACACATGAGGCATGTCCACGCTAGCGTGGACATGGCACCCGGCGCACACATAACGTCGATCTTTGTCATTCCTGCGAAAGCAGGAATCCACCTGAGTACCGAAGCTTCGTGGACCCCTGCTTGCGCAGGGGGACAGAGTCCGGGCTGGGCCCTTGTTCCGGCCCGGGTACCCTTTTTGTCATTCCCGTGCCGGGTGGCAGCGGCAAGCGGCAGCTTGCCGATGGCTTCACTGGTTGTCAGCAACACCCTCATAGACGTCACATCAACGCAACTGCACGCGGACCGTGCTGATGCCGAAGGGCCGGACGGGCACGGTGACGCTGTGATCCGTGGATTGCAACTCCGCCTGGTTCTCTTCCACAACGTTGGTCTGCCAGGCCTTGCCGACGGCCAGCACCGGCAGCGTCAGCGTTACAGTCCCCTGCTTGCCGTCGGTCTCGATCAGGCGGACGATGACGCCCTGCCCATCTTCCGCCCGTTTCATCGTCACGAGCAACACATTGGCCTGATCCAGCCGGCAGAAGCTCATCCGGTCCTCGAATGGCCCGGTCCTGCCGCCGTTGGCGACCACGCCCATGAGCGGGTTGTGAACGGACCAGCCGAAATTGCGGTTGTCGCTGTTTGCCTGCGGCCCCTTGTTGCTCGTCAGCGAGTAGCGGAACAAGATGTCCGCCTGCTGGACGGGCTGGAAATTCGTGCGGAAGTTGCTGTCGAGGACGAAGGCGTATATGTGGCCCTTCGTCATTTGCTCCGGCTTGACGAACGGCTGGCCGAAGCCCGCGGGCGTCGCCCCGTGATGGGCCTGCGAGACATAGCAGGGCCACAGGCCGCCGAACTCCAGCAGGTGTGACTCCACGGGCGACAGCGTGATCCCGACGCTCGGGTTCGACACGCTCGCCCAATGTTGCACGGTGTAGTAGTTCGTATTGGAGCCGGGGAACTGGTCCTTGAATGGCTCAATCACCGAGTTGGTGCCCTCGAAGCGGAACTTCGGCTCGTCCACCTTGAACGGGAACGCGAAATAGACCTCCAACTGCGGCGTCGAATCCTTCAGGACCCGGTTGAACAGATCGATCCGCTTGATGCCCTCATAGAGCACGACCTCCTGGACGATCTGCGGGCACCCGGCGCCGAAACTCTGCGAGATCAGGCTGGCGCATACGGGGCCGTTCTGCCCAACGCGAATCGTCGCTGCCGACGGGCCCTCCTGCTTTCCTGTCTGGACCCACTTGGCCACGAACTGGTTCAGCTTGTCCGGGGCCTGTGCATCGACCAGCTCGGCCGACAGGTCCTTGTCATAGAGGCTGGCGATCGCGCCGGTCTTCGCGTCGAGCGTGACTTTGAAGAAGCGGTTCTCCAGAGTGTTCTGCGCCGCCTTTGTCCCGCTCTCGCCGGCCGGCTTATCCTCGCGCGGCACGAGCCGATACGTCTTGTACCCCATCGACGGCACGTTCGCGGCGACGAAGACGAGATCGTACAGCTCATGCTTTTCGAATTGCCCGCGCGCCCATCGCTGCGGGGCATACGGCAAGGCGGCCAGCGGGCTGTCTATCTCGACAATCTGGTACGCGACTTTCGCGCCGGTCTCGTTATCGATGAGATCAAAGGGCTTGTCCTGCGGGAAGCGTGTCACGCGGACGACGTCTGTCCGGTCGAAGGCGAGCGGGTTGAAAACGATGACGTGTCGTTGCGGCTGTTCGAGCCGGACCTTGCCGGCGATCTTTTCGATGCTCTCGGCCAGCACGCCCTGGGTCAATCCTGCGGCCTTGTACGCGAAGTGGCTTTTCTCGTTCCAGCCCCAGTCCTGAATCTCGCCCGCCGGGTAGTCCTTGCCCCACGTGTGCTCGTCATAGAGGAGCATATTGTCGTAGGCCTGGGCGATCTTGTCGGCCGGATAGGCGTAGTCGCTGGTCAGCGATGCGATGGTCGCGGCCTTCTCCGCCGAGAGCAGTTTGTCATGCGTCAACCGATTGACGGTGGTCTCCTTGGCCGTCGAGATGGCTCCGACGACATAATCCGTATGCGGCAGATCGCCCCGGAACGTCCGCACGTCCCCGCACTGCTTCTCCAGGGCGCTGAAGAACATCGAATTGGTGGCGACGACGAGCTTCGGATACGCCCATTTCTCGTTCCACTGCCGGACCACGGTGCTGATCCTTATCTCCGGCGGGTAATTATCGACGCCGTTGTGGATGTAGCGCATCACGTCGAAGGGCGAGCCCTGTGCATCCATTTCGTCGAGCATGCCCGGCAGCGCCTCCATGACCTCCTCATACGTGTCCGGGCCGATGACTCGCTTGAAGAACCCGTAGCTGCTCTGGTAGTAAACGAGCACGGTCTGCCCGTCGGGCCCCTGCCACTTGAACGCGTCGGGCCGGCCGTGACGCAGGACCGCCGCCTCGTCCCAGAACGTGTGAATATCGTTGCGGCCCCACTCGAAGTACGTCGGCAGCCCGGCGAAGAAGTACCTCACCCCCGCCCCCGCCAGCACCGTCGGCAGGCCCCAGCTCAGGCCCGGCACATCCGTGATCGAGCCGACGTCGATCTCGCCGCCGTACTGACGCTTGAAGCGAAACGACGGGTACATCAGGCGGATCAGCTCCTCGTGTCCGCAGAGGCTGTCGATCTCGTTGCCGAACAGCGCCCCGACCTCGATCCTGCCTTGCTTGACATACCCGCCCAGCTTATCCACAGCCTCCTTTGGCCGGGTCGCGATGAAGTGCTGCAGCGACCAGGCCCCTTCGATTGTATATCGATACTTCGCCTCCTCGGGAAAGTCGCTCGTCTGGTCGCAGAAGCGAAGCACGTCGTCATAGAAGCCAGCGTAGCGATTCATCACGTTCTCGATCGTGTCCGTGTACCCCAGATCGTGATGCGTGATCGGCACGAGGTAAATCGTCCAGTGCTTCCGCGGCTGCCATTCCATCTCCCGCGTGTCCACGGGCTTGCTGTCCACCTTGAGCACGAACTGCGCCGGCATCGGCTGGCGGATGTCCGGCACGGACACGTGGAACGTCGATTTGCCCGGCCCAAGCGTTTCTATCGATACGGACTGACTGAACGATCCGATCCGCACATCCAGATTCGCCTGCACCGCCGCTCCCGGATTCTCAATGACCA
This sequence comes from Sedimentisphaerales bacterium, assembly GCA_963708075.1. GTDB lineage: Bacteria > Planctomycetota > Phycisphaerae > Sedimentisphaerales > Anaerobacaceae > PLanc-01. The sequence goes on along the minus strand of OY970194.1, from coordinate 5,218,438 downwards.
CGTCCATGAGCTGCCGGAGCTCCTGCCCGCTCGCGGTGAACAGGACCGTCGGCTTGATGGAGACGAGCTTGACGGCCTTGCTCTCCGCCGGCGGTGTCTGCGCCCGGCCGGCGCCGGCCAGAAACACCGTGACAACCAACGCGATCCCGGGCACCAGACCCGACCATCGTCGCCCGGCCTTCATATTTGCGCACTGGGCACTCATAGCCTGTCCTTTCCTTACGATCCTTGCGATGGGAGCAACTCTTGACAGCGGAATACCTTGGATATGTCACGAATCCAGCCCGGTCCCTGACAATCCCCGATTCACGGCCGGCCGGGCCCGTCCGTGACCCCAGCCGGCGCCGGACCATTATACCAACTCCCCCCCACCCTGTCACCCCCATTTCCAACGCCCGCGGCGGAAGCGGATGCGGTCGGCATTCGGTGGCGGATTCGGTTTGCACCCGACACAAGAGCGCAGCCCAGTCTTCTTTCGCCCCTACGGGGCTTTGAGATAGGATTGGCTATCGTACCCACCGTTGAAACGGTGGGCTAGTGTCGATCGCCCCCGTGGGGCGGACGGGCCGACGCAAGAGGACTGAAGCGAAGTCCAAGCCCGAAGGGCAATAGAGGATAGCCTTCAATTTGGCAGTATCACGAAGCTCAGCCATGACGCAGTCCAAGCCCGCAGGGCGACAGAGAATAGCTGCAACACCTGCGGGATAGTGATCGATCGGTCCGGGTGCAGTCCAAGCCCGCAGGGCGATAGAGAATAGCCCAGCGATTGATCGCTGGGGAACCGGGGCCGAGGACAAAAGCCAGTCCCGTAAGGGACGAAAGAGGCGCAGTCCGCACACGGTGGCTACACGCCGCCACCGAATTCCGACCACACCCCGCAGACCCGCCCGTTCGTCCGACGCGGATTCACACGGATGAACACGGATTCCGAGAATGTCATTCCCGCAACGGTGGGAATCCAAGTTCCTCTCGCCACCGCTCTTTGCTTGCCATACGTCAGGAAATCCGATAGTGTATGAGAGAGGCATCGGAATGCTGAAGGACGTTTTATGGTAGCGATGACCGACATTCAGGCCGTGGTGGACCGCATCGCCGAGGCGTACGACCCGGAGTGCGTGGTGCTCTTTGGATCGTATGCCCGGGGTACGGCCACGAGTGACTCGGATGTCGATCTGCTGGTGATCCTGCCGTTTGAGGGTAAGTCATTCTGGAAATCGCTTGAGATTACCAATCGCGTGAATCCCCCCTTTGCCGTGGATGTGCTGGCTCGGCGCCCGGACGACACGCAACGGCGGTACGCCCAGGGCGACCCGCTGATTCGAGAGGCACTGGACCAGGGACGGGTACTCTATGAACGAAGTCGTGCGAGAGTGGATTGAGTTTGTAGGGTGGGTCCTTGACCCACGCGGTTTTTCGAGCGAAGCGTTCCTTAACGCATGGGTTGAGAACCCACCCTGCACGTCAACGCCGCTCTTTTCAGAGCGCCAAAGAATCCAGGCCAGGCATGCGAACGAGCGCTGGCTACGTTCGTGACCCAGATGCGTCACCCCGCTCAGGGTGACAGATACGGGCTGTTCCCTCCCCACGAAACGCAGTCGCACACCCTTACCCTGGAACGGCCCATAGGGCCACCTTGTTGGCGCCGTCGACGAAGATGATTCCGGCCTCGGGCTGCTCGGCGAGCCAACCGTCCACCACCGCCTGGGGATCATGCGCGGGATGAAGATGGGCCGCCTCGACGAGGGGATCGGGAATCTGCGTGTGCATCCAGATCCGCCGCAGCCGCCGGATCATCACGGCGAATTTGTAGGGTTTGTGACTGTACAGGACGTAGTCCTGCCGGATCGACTGAATAACCTCATCGAGGGGGGCCGTCAGACGGTTGTAGAAGTTCGCCAGAGTCTGCGGCTCGCCGATGCCGTTGGGACACGCGGCCAGGAACAGGACCTCTCCGCCATCCGTCACCGCGGCCCGGGTCAATTCCAGGGCCCGTTGGGCGATGTACAGATCTTCGTCGTTGGAAAGCCCGCCGGGCGACACGATCAGCCGCGACGCCGGAGTGACCGCCCGGATATTCCGCTCGTCGGTCACGGCGAAGGATTCGGCACTCACGTCGCGGACCGGCCCGAACCGCGCCCAGATCAGCCGTGTGCCGGCGCTGAGCATCACCAGCGCCCAGATCGGCCGACCCCTGGCGATCAACTCCATGCCCTCCACCTGATCCGCGGCCAGAGGATTGTCTCTTCGAGCGGGATCGGGATGCCACGGGTGCGCCCGTGCGTGGATTCCTCGAGCAGGGCCAGGCTGTGGTTCTGCTCGACCGTGCGAAAGGCACTGATGCCCGGCACAAAGTTCTTCACGGGATTCGAGTACCCCGCGAAGTAATGGACCTTCACATCCGACACCGCGAGAAAAACATCTGCCTCCTCGGCGAATGTATTCACGAGCACTTGCGTCCCCCGCGACGTGCGCCCGACGTCGATGACTTTGTCGGCCTTGCAGTCATGAGCGTGGATTCGCGTGAGGGTCAGACCCGCGTCCCGGCTAGTCTTCTCGATCTCGCCGCGGATCTGACGATTCTTCGACGTATCGGCCGTGTGTGTCCCCGTGCAGATCAGGAATTGCACCGAGGCGCTCCCGCGCAGCACGCCGCACAGGTGCGGCAGCACATCCGCCAGCGGCTCGTCGCGCGTCCCATCATCGACAAGGACGCACACGCGCTTGCCCGCGACTGCTTCCCGAAACGCTCCGGCCTGCCCGCCCACGGTTTCCCGCAGCCCCGCCGCCGCATCCTGGGTCTGTTCCCCCTGCCAAGGCCGGATGATCTCCTGAACATTCCGATCCGGCACCCGCAGCGAGACAACCCCCGTTCCATAATGAAGGTCTACGTTCATACCGGCCCTCAAACTTCCTACGTCTTCGTATCTCTGTGCACGCCAACTACATATACTATCGGCCGACAACGAGAGCCAATAGACGAAAATGAATACCCCCGGAGTGCCTGCGGTCGGCATTCGGTGGCGGATTCGGATTCCAGCCGACACAAGAGCGCAGCCCAGTCTTCTTTCGCCCCTACGGGGCTTTGAGATAGGATTGACTATCGTACCCACCGTTGAAACGGTGGGCTAGTGTCGATCGCCCCCGTGGGGCGGACGGGCCGACGCAAGAGGACTGAAGCGAAGTCCAAGCCCGAAGGGCAATAGAGGATAGCCTTCAATTTGGCAGTATCACGAAGCTCAGCCATGACGCAGTCCAAGCCCGCAGGGCGACAGAGAATAGCCCAGCGATTGATCGCTGGGGAACCGGGGCCGAGGACAAAAGCCAGTCCCGTAAGGGACGAAAGAGGCGCAGTCCGCACACGGTGGCTACACGCCGCCACCGAATTCCGACCACACCCCCCGGAGTGCCTGCCTCCGCGAAGGCGGAGGATACAGAGGGCAAAGATGCGACGGAAGAACGAAAGACGGTAAGAGGCCCACAGTTCCCATAGGATGGACGATTCAACCAGGAAAGTACTCGGCGCCTTTGACCCCCCCATTTTGATCTACGCGATCTGCCGCACTCGACGCTCGCGGCCCGGGCCGGTAGGCAATCTGCCGTCGGCGAGCACGCATTTTACCTACCGGTGAAGATAATAGTCCGCATCGTAGGGTACTTAGACGAATAGTCTTTGCCGACACAGCAGGATTTCGGCGAGACAGAGTCGCCGTAACGCCAGGCAAGGGGCAGCAATATGAGAATGTTGATCACAATCACCAGCTTCGCACTTGTTTCAGGAGCATGTCTGGTCTATGCACAGGGCCAGTGGGATTCACCGACAGAGGTGGGAAAGATCGGTTCCTACGCCTGCCCGAGCCATCCGCAGATCCAGGCGACGTGGCCGGCACAGTGCCCGATGTGCCGGCAGGTGCTCAAAGAGGCACAGCCGTCCGCCACGGGTACCCTCGGTGCCGCGTTGATCGCCAAGGGAGACAGAGGCAGCGATGAGGCGGAGGAATCGTGGATCGAGGAATCCGGCGAGCAGGAATACTTTCCCTTATCCCTTGTAGGTGTAGAGTATGGATACTCCTATCCGGATCAAGGATCCCGGTGGGGCGAATACTATTCGCCCAAGTGGCCGTTTGGCTATCCGTACAATAGATACAACGATTACGAGGGCCGTCCGTACTACAATCCCGGCTACGGCCAGTACAATCCAAGGACCGGATACTACTTCAACCCCAACACGGGTTACCACTACAACCCGGACACCCGCGACGGTTATTACGCCCAGGACTACAACCCGAGCTACACCTATCCCTACTACAACTATAACTATGACCGCCCGGCTTATGGGTACAGGTATCCGAATGAGGGACCCAGGGGCAGAGCGACTCGATAGCCGCGAGGCAGTGAGGAGCGTGACGACCGCGATCGGAATGAGCCGGAGCGGATGAGGGGACCAGACCTGCACATTTCACATTCTGGGCGGTGCGAGAAAACAGTGGGCAGCGCCCAGCCGACCGGCTGTCGCCTGTGCCGTGACCTCATGCTCCTCGCGTCCTTCGTGGTTTGATGACGCCAGTTGTCGGTTCCTGGTTGACAGTTGTCAGTTGAAATCTGTGTGAATCCGCGAAATCCGGGTCGATAGGAGTCCTCAGCCCAGGGCGGCGTCCTTTTGTTGGACGGCTTTGGCCTGGTTGGCTTTGAATTCGACGAGCTTTTCGCGGAGGGCGGGGTCTCGGCGGGCCAGGATCTGGACGGCTAAGATCGCGGCGTTTTTGGCGCCGGGCTTGCCGATGGCGACGGTGGCGACGGGGACGCCGGGGGGCATTTGGACCGTGCTCAGCAGGGCGTCGAGTCCGCCTATGCCGGGCTCGGCGGCCAGGGGGACGCCGATGATGGGCAGGATGCTCCAGGCGGCCATCGCGCCGGCAAGATGGGCGGCCATGCCGGCGGCGGCGATGATGACCTGGATGCCGCGGCCCTCGGCGGTCTCGGCAAACTCGGCGGCGATTCGCGGCGTGCGATGGGCCGAGAGGATCCGCACCTCCGGCGTCAGGCCGAACTCGCGCAACTGCTCGATGCAGCTTTCCATCACTTTCAGGTCGCTGTCGGAGCCCATCACGACGGCCACTTGCGGCGTTTTCTCACTTGCCATTTGTCTTTCCTGCCCTGTGAAGTACAATATATGCGGGTGCTGACCGGCTCCGACCGAATGAGCTTCACCATGTCGCGCCGCGCCGGCCGGGGGCCGGGAGAATCCGGCACGTGCTGGATTCCCGCCCTTGCGGGACCGACATATCAGCGGGCGGCTGCCGCTCTCATTCCGTCAGAGGCTTTCAGGATGATAGCGGCACGGGGCCGCGGATGCAAGGGAACAGGTGACGATATGCGGACACGAAACCCGGTGGTTGCGGGGCAGTTTTACCCCGGCAGTCGCGAAGGCTGCCTGGAGGAGATCCGGGAAGCCCTGGCGTCGCGTCCCGTGGTCGAGCCGCTGCCGGAGCGAATCGTCGGCGGGATCGTGCCGCACGCCGGCTGGACCTTCAGCGGGGACCTGGCCGCCATGGTCTTCGCGGCCGTCAAAAAGCAGCGAGAGACAGTCGATACCTTCATCATCTTCGGCACCGCGCACAGCTACTTCGGCTCGCTGCCCGCCGTCGATGACAGCGACTCCTGGCGCACGCCGCTTGGCGAGATCGGCATCGACCGCGAATTTCGCGACGCCTTGCTCGCTAAAAACGTGGTGGTCAAAGACGCCGACGCCCACACCTATGAGCACAGCCTGGAGGTGCAGGTCCCGTTCGTGCAGCACCTGTTCCCCGGGGCGAAGCTCGTGCCGATTGTCACGCCTCCGGTGGATACGGCGATCGCGCTGGGCGAAGCCGTCGCCGAAGTGATCGCCGCCCAGGGCCGCATGGCGGTCTGCATCGGCTCCACGGATTTGACCCATTACGGCCCCCGCTACGGCTTCACCCCGATGGGCCGGGGCCCGGACGGCCTGCAATGGGCGGCGAACGTCAACGACCGCCAGTTCATCGACCTGGCGCTATCCCTGGACGCCGAGCGGCTGCTGTCCGAGGCCATCGAGAAGGCCAACGCCTGCGGGCCCGGCGCCGCCGCCGCCGCGATTGCCGCCGCCCGAAAGCTCGGCGCCGCCAAGGGCCGGCTTCTGGCCTACACGACCAGCAACGAAGTCATGCAAAGCAGGATGGGCACCACAAGTCGCGACGCCGTGGGCTACGCCGCCATCGTATTCTGACCGGGCAACCGCGAACCACGCGAAAACTCCCCTGTACATGTCATTCCTGCATAGAGCGCGTAGGATGGGCTTCAGCCCATGCGGACCTCTTCACCACGAGAACAATGAAACCGCAGATGAACGCCGATCAACGCCGATAAGGAGCCGGGACATGGCAGCGGCGGGAGCCGGTAGGGTGGGCTCTGCCCACCGATTCTTCCGGTGACAGTATTTTCTGCCGGATTTTGGGTTGACAACCGCCTATGGTGATTATACCATAGTCACGTTGGGCCGAAGGGCGCCCGACGAGTGACGTTGCGGACCAATGGAAAGGGAGAGATCATGGCGACTGAGAACTGTCACAATTGCGTGTACGCGTATTGGGACCGATGCCAGACGATGCAGGGCTTTGTCACGGGTTTTGCGAGCCGTCCGGCGTGTGCGAACCACCCGGAGTCGCTCGGCCGGATGAGGCCCGTACCCTCCGGCGGCCCCTGCCGCAACTATCGCCCCAGGCCGCCCGAGCCCGAAGGCGACGCCCGGCGAATCCCGCTGGGCGACGGCCTGTACGCCTACGTGGACGCCGCCGACTACGACTGGCTCAGCCGGTGGACCTGGTCCTCGGTGAACGGATACGCCGCACGCAATGAGAAGGGAAAGATCGTCTACATGCATCGCCAGATCCTGCAGGCCCCGCCCGGCAAGATCGTCGACCACTTCAACCACAACAAGCTCGACGACACCCGCCCGAACCTGCGCCTCTGTTTGCGCCACGAGAACCAGCGCAACCAGCGCAAAAAGCGCGGCTCGCTATCCAAATACAAAGGCGTCGGCTACTCGAAGGACCGCCACAAGTGGTACGCCCAGATCAAGATCATGGGCAAGGACATCTGGCTCGGCTATTACAAGGATGAGATCGAGGCCGCCCGCGCCTACGACCGCAAAGCGGTGGAATTATTCGGCGAGTTCGCCAATCTCAACTTCCCCGAAGAATGGCCCCCCGACCGCCGCAAGGAGGTCTACGCCGGCGGCGAGGAAGAACGGAAGAAGGCAGGAAGGAAAGAAGATAAGAAAGGCACATCCACCGGCAGGAAAAGAGTCCAACACCCGCGTAGGGGCGAATCATCATTCGCCCGCACACCGGCCGCCCTGCAAAAGGCCAAAGGTAAGAAGGCAAAGACAAGACGCAAGACGAATAAATTGCCACAGAGGACACCGAGAAAACGGAACCGCTGATAAACGCTGATGAACGCCGATAAGGGGTCAGGACACGGCAATGGCGACAGCCGGTAGGGTGTGCTTCGCACACCGCTTGTTCCTGGACACGGATTGACGCGGATGACCACGGATTTCAACAATGTCATTCCCGCGAACGCGGGAATCCAGGCTTTCTTAACCACGGAGGACACCGAGACCACGGAGAAAAACACCAAGGGGTTTCAACCGACAACCGCCAACCGGCTACCGACTACCGATCATCATCCGCAGATGAACGCAGATGGACTTGGCGCGGCCTTCGGCCGCAACCAAAGGCGTATCGCATGTGCGTTCTCGTTCGACCGCAGCTACTGCGTGTGGCAAGAACATGCCAGGCGTGGTCTCGGTCACGAGTCTGGGCCGCCAGCGAGAGTCGCGATCCTCGGCGATGTTGAATCCGCCCTCGTGACTCGCCTGTCATTTTTCTTGCTCACACTCCGTGGACGCTGCTGGCCCCGCTTGTTGTCCACGATGGTCACCCTTTTCCTTTTTGCCCCAAGCCTATCGAGGGCAAAAAGGAAAAGGATGATCACAAGCCTCTGGAATGAAAAAGGCATCCATCCCTGCTATGCTGGTTGCTGTACCTGACAACCTGTTTTTTCAAGGAGGATGCCATGCAATCGTTCATGGAGAAGCACAAGAAGCACATTATAGGGGTTTTGAGCGGCTGGGACCGCATCGTTTTTCGTGGGACCCTTCGCCTGGTGGCCAACCTGGCGGGGATGTGTTCCTACCTGGCGTATCGCAGCATTCTCATGAAGGACTTCAAGCAGTACGCCCTGGACAAGACGGCGCAACTGATCCAGGCCTCTGTGGCCAAGGCCGAACAGGCCGGCCGACCCAATGTGTACCTGCACTCCAGCCGAACCAATAAGGAACAAGTCGCTTTGGACATCGCTGCCCGCGATGGCATCCGGGAGGGACTGATTTGCATTCTGCGTACGATTGAGCCATGCATGACCTACAAGCTTCATAAGAATCGCCAGGCCAAGACGCTGGATTTGGAGCTGTTTCAAGGCAAGTGCATGCACCTGTACCATTACTGGTACGATGCCTACTTCGGGTTCATGGGCGCCCGCATCCAAACGTGGTTTCCCTTTGCCATTCAGATGTGGATGAACGGCCGCGAATGGCTGGCCAAGAGGATGGATCAAGAGCATCTGGCGTACCGGCGGTGTGACAACTGCTTTCCCTGGATGGCTGATTTTCCACGGGCTCAGGCATTGATGGACCAACTGCACCGCACCGATTGGTGCCGGCAGTTCGGCCGCATCGCACGATTCCTCAATCCGGCCCACGAGACGATGTTTGCCGGTTTTCCTTTGCACTACTACTGGACCAGTCATGAGAACCGAATGGGCGACGGATATCGCCTTTGATGATCCCAAGGCGTTGGGCCGTATCTATCCCCAACTGGTGCGTGGCTCCATGATCGCCTTTGGCAGCAAGGATGTGCTGCGGTTCCTCGGCAAGCGTCTGTATCCCAACTGCCAGGAGGAGGTGATCAGCAGTTACCGGGATCGTCCCGAAGGAATTCGGGTCAAGCACCAGGCACACGCCAACTCCGTCAAGGTCTATGACAAGGCCGGCTCGATCCTGCGTACGGAGTGCACGATCAACAACGCTCGGGCCTTTCGTGTCTACCGCCGGTCCGAACGCGATCCCCAGGGTTCCAAGAGGATGCTGCCCATGAGCAAGGGCATCGTGGACTTATACGCCCGCAGTCAAGTCTCGCAACAAGTCAATGACCGCTACCTCGAAGCCCTGGCCAAGCTCGACACCAGTGAGCGAGTGGAAGAAGTGGTTCTCGCCCATCTGCCGGCGTCACATCCGCAGGGGCAAATCGATCCGGGCGCTGCGACCCTGGTCCGAGGCGGACCAGCAACTGCTGGCGGCGGTGGCGACCTGTGGACTGGTCGGGGATTTCCGCAATCGGGATATTGCCGGCCGTCTCTATCCAAACCGTCCTGCCAAGGAGGTCTCGGCGAAGGTGACGTATCTGCTGCGGCTATTGCGAGAGCACAAGATCATCCGCCGTCTGCCCAAGACTCGCAAGTATCGCCTGACCGCGAACGGAGCCAAAATCATCGCTACCATCTCGCTAACGCAAAAGGCCACCACAGAACAACTTAACAAAGCCGCCGCATGAAGATCTGGAAATCTTTTTCAGTTGTTGCGAGTTAGCAACGCAGATTTCCAGAACGAATCATAGATCGTAATTCGTAAGTCAGAGATTCAGAAGGCCGCAGAGAAGACCCGGCCCTGCCGCTCGCTTACTTCAAACTTCAAACATCAAACTTCACACTCGCCTTTCTCACTCCGCACTCCAACCGGCCATGTCCACCGGCAGACACTCTGCCGCATAGTGCCCGCGAAATCCTGGCCCTTTGCCCTTGTCGCCGCCCCACGGGCTGCTCATAATACCGGGTATTCGTGCGTGCGGCGTGTTTACCAAGATCCTGGAGCAACGGCTGTAGACAAAATGAGCAAAAAACCACTTGACAAGACATAACTCATAAGTTATATAACTGATAGGTTATGCTGATGGCAAAGCCGTTTAAGAATCTTGTTGATAAGATGTCGCCCCAGAGCCGGGAGCGAATTCGCAAACGCACCGCCGAGATGTACTCGGAAATGGCCCTCCAGGAGTTGCGCCAGGCGATGCACCTGACGCAACAGGAGCTGGCTGAAGTGCTGAAGATGAACCAGGCCGCCATCTCCAAGCTGGAGCATCAGTCCGACATGTACGTCAGCACGCTTCGACGATTCATCGCCGCCATGGGCGGGGAACTGCGCATCATCGCGCACTTTCCACAGGGCGACGTCGAGATCAACCAGTTTGACGACATCCGCAAACAAGAGCCCGCCGAAGCGACCACCGACTGACAACTAGCAGCCGGGAACCGACAACTGATTCTCTCGCCACGGAGAAGGAATCTGCCAACCTGCCCCCTGATCCCCGAGCCCTGACCCCCTGCCTCTTCATTCCGCACTCCGCACTCCAACCGGCCATGTCCACCGGCCAAAGAGTCCGCGGCATCGAACGCCCCGCCTTCGACAACAACACCTTCGTCGGCCCGTAGGCGCCTACTCACAATTGTTAACCGATAACTTACACTTGGACGCTGCTCCCCTGGAGATTGGGGATGGACTCGACGAGCCCTCCGAGTGTGCATCGGGAGGGCTTGGCGCGAACCAGATGTATGCTGGTGGTATGCTCTTGACTTTGCGTCCGTGTCCGCGTATCATTTAGGTAGAGACGGATAGAAACTGGCTCGGGAGTCGCCTTTCTTTGTCATGTTGACCCGCTTAGATCCATGGTGGTCGGAGGAGGTTTCCTTTAGACACAAAAAAACTTTTCAAAAAAATGGGAAAAAACTGCTTGACCTATTGCAGAAGGCCGACATACAGGTTATAGAAGTGCGACTAGGTTGACCACCTATATGTAGCGGGTGTGTGCTGAATGAGGATATCTGCAACCTTGGTTGACGGATCGCTTTGGCTGGCGTGCATCCGGCACAGAGGAGGATTTTTTTCTGTTCACGGGCGTGCAAAGCTCCTACCATATAGGTTTTGGCTGCGGGACGCCCGCGTTTTACGCTAGGTATAGCCGGAGAAACCGCTATGAACAGCGCGGTCCGGTCGTCGTAGTTTGAACAGAAATTAAGGTAGGGGAATGTCCATTTTGCTCGAAGGGTGGAGAGATGGCTAAGAAGCAGAGAAAAACTGTCAGCCGCCTTAGTCAGGCGGCGCGTGCTCATCTGAAAATGTCGAAGATTGCAGCGACCGACGCCGCAGCTTCCCAGCTTCAGATCCTCTCCAAGCTCGTCGATTGGCACCGAAGGTCGGATAGGACTAAATGGGTTATCGGTGAGTACCTAAAGGGGTGACCACCGGCGAACCGGCTTCCTGTATCCTGAAAAAAATACCTTCAGATTGGCCGGGGGGGGAGAGGAATCATGAACGACGTCTACGCTGTACGCCTGCCAGCACCCCCAACCGATGTCACGCAAATATCTTTCTATGAGTACATCCGAAACATGTGCGAGGGGCCTAACCGGATGCCCCTCCATAGAGTATGTACGCTCATGCGAAAGATGAAAGCTAAATGGCTCGTTGAGGAGGAACTCGCCCCAAACGACGAGCTTCTCACGGAGTTTTCCGCTATTGGACGACGTTCTGGGGGAATCACATCATGCAAGGCGAAACGCCTTACTTTCTTCGCAAATATACCCAGGGGAGATTGGCATACGCCAGAGGCTCAGAAGGGTATACTTGGCTATGTTGTTCTCATAACCATCTCATTCCTTCGACATCATTCCCCGGCCGTCGCGCCCATGACCTATATTTACGAGGCTGTCGTGACGTTCCCGGGAGAGTACAAATGCGCAGATAACGGCAGCCTGTGCGAAAACAAGGTGATGAACTACTACTACCACTGCTGGAATGAGTTTGTCACAATCATAGGCACTCCGAATCGTCACGAAGAGTTCCGCATCGCCGGATGCTATTTCGCACAGCAGAATTCGTTAACCAGTGTATGCGCCCACGCCGCCGCCCAAATGGCCGTCAACAATTTGTCTAAACGGAAAGCAGGGCGACAGAGGAAGAAACTAACGAGCGAACGAATTAACGAGATTCTTGGCATCGACCATCGGACCCAAGCCCGACGGCTTGGTCGCTCTCCGGTCGATCCGCCTGGCCAGCGACCCCGAGGTCTGACGGTGGAACAGATTGTCACGGTAGCAAAGCGATTGGGGCTGCGCGTCTTGCAGGAGGATTTCGTCAAGCAGCCTGACGTTGATGCTGCGGCATCGATCTATCCATATGTTGAATCCTGCTGCCCGACAATACTAGGCATACAACGTCCACAACTTGGAGAACTCGAGCAGTTGCTTCACGTTGTGACGGTGTTAGGCCATACTCGCAACACTGATAGGTGGGGACCTGAAGCCGGAATCAGCTACCGGGAACTTGCATCGAAAGAGTATATTCCAACCTCCGCATGGGTATGTCACTTCCTGATCAACGATGATAACTTTGGGATGTACCGCACCCTGAACACAGATGATCTTCATCATGTTATTTTGCCCGCCGTCAACGCGAACATTCACCCAAGCATGGCGATTACGTTTGTCCCCAAGGGAGTCAGGACTAGGGGCATGGATGCGGAACACGTGTCTTTTGCTGTCCTCAAGGGCATCCTTGATCTTATCGACAATTTCGTGCCGTCTCTTGCTCGACACAAGTGGATGAGAGCGTTGATCGAAGGTCGAAAGACACTGGCCTGCCGCACATTCTTGGTAAGTGCGAATGACTTGATGGCTCACTTGGGTTCGCACCACGATAGGGACGAAAACACCGTTGACGACCAAACGCTGCAGAGAATAAGGCGATCCTTACCCCACTTGGTGTGGAACACTGAGATAAGCCTACCCGACCTTGTATGTGGCAACCGCGCAAAGCTCGGCGATGTCGTCACCTCTGTGGATTTTGAGTACGAGGGCTCACGAAAAGACTTCAAAGCCGTCAAGTTTCTCTGGTTGCCTGGGGTCGCCATTTGGGGACGGCGGCAGACCCCTCATTCTTGGCCATTGACTAGTTACATTTCTATCCAGAGAACCCCCCATGCCGTGTCCTTTGGTCCAGAGTGGTGAGCCAGTCCAAACCTTCTTGACCATGACTTCTGTGCGAATCGGTTACAGAATAGGGGGCTTCTCTGGCGAGGCATGAGAATGGTTGAAATTAATTGTGGCGGACCAAATCCATGCGCAGTATGCGTTCGTGGCGTTCTTCTTCAAACCCGGCACCAGCGAACTTCTCGATTAGAAGCCTACCGACCAGCTTGTTGGCTGCGGGATCGATGGTGACCACATTAATCGAGATGTACGGGCCACCATCCCTGGTCTTGATTTTTCCGACGGAGCTCCCACAACCAAACACAGGGATAGCGCTCTCCTTTGACAGCAACCCCTCACGTGGAACATGCTTGTGTCCGTGCAAGACAGCTCTCATCGATCTTTCTGTCACAAATTGGCGAAACTGACGTGCATCCTTCAATTCGACGGTGCGCTCGAAGAAACGCCCAAGCCATCTTGCATAAAAGGGGATCTTCAACCAACCAGGGTTGCGCACGGGCATTGGATGATGATGAAGAAGACCTATGAGAGCATACTCGCTTGAGTCCTTCTGGTTCTCAATGCAGGTACCCAGTCTCATGAACTGCTTTTCGCCTATGAATCCACGAGCCAACCTACCCCTTATGACTGAATTGAAACACACCAGCCCTACCATGTAATCCGGTATCCAGACGACTGGACTGGTGGGTAGATTCAATGCTGCTTTGAAGTCCTCACCTATGATACCGCTTTTCCTAACATCATGGTTACCCAGAACGATCGCAGGGTCGTCTAGTTTCAGACTATGGAGGAAATACAGAAAGCTCTCCGCATCATCCACATTACTATCGTTTGGGCTGTTTAGAAGATCACCTGTGATGATAGGTCGCACGCTACCCGACTGTCTCAACTGTTCGACTTCTTTTTCGATCAGAGCTTGTACTCGCGGTAGTCGTTGGCGAGCTATCCTTGAGCCAAGATGGACATCGCTTATCTGTAACAGGTGTAACACGCGCGAGTAGCGTCTTTTAATCGCCGGAAACTGCTTCAGATAATCCTCCTTGAGGGACTTCAAGTTGACGGGAGACATGGCCACAAGCCGCGCTATTATCCACGTTGCGCAAGCTTGAATCATCTCTTCGCCTGCCTGAGGTAGCGCCAGAAAGACCGATTCACTGCTCTGAGTCCACACCAGCAAGCCAGGCCACTTAGTGGCTTCACCAAGTGCCGCTAGAAAACTAGGGAACACGTCAGTCAGATCGAAAGCTCTTTCCGATTTACAGTGCGGTTGGAGAATGAGCCCGTTTTTGTTCCCACTCTGGCGTACAAGCGATGCTTTGAAACCCTCCGAACAGAGAAAGGAGTCAAGTGCCTCTTCATCGTATGAAGGGACTATGAGGGCAGTCCATGATCTTTGTGCCAAGCGATCTCGCACCGCTGTCATGAAATCCGATGCAGACGATATCTTGTTTGCAGTAGAAGCTGTGGGTTTGGGCCCGGCCATGTATTCAGACGTTCCGCCAATTCCTGCGATTGTGGCAAGAGGCCGCAGTCGAGACATCTCGCTGGATCTTTCTACAAGTCCTCGCAAAATGTCAACCTCCTGATTGGGGTCTCCCAGCCTTGCAAATGAAGCCGTTGGGTCCAATACGCGAGCCAGCCAATTCATCGCTTGCAGATCACACTTCATGGTAGCCATTCTGTAACCTCGCCTCTGGGAGTAACGATTTACGCCTTCTAACGGCTAGTGACAAGCCTGCTCTCGTGACGTCTTCGGCGTGTGATTATACACTTGACCCATCGCCATCTTCAAAATAATACATGGCGGTCTGCAACACAGCGCGCAATCTCACGACGGAAGGGACTCGGCGATCTCGAACAGCCGCCGTCTGCCGTTGCTTGAGGGTCAGCGTTATTGGCCAGTCAGTTCCGAGGTCACCAGGAGAACGGTGGCCCGGCGCAACTTAATCTGTCCGGTCGTTTTTCGGAGAGGAGGGAGCGGAGGGAGTGTGAAGTTTGATGTTTGATTTTTGATGTTTGATTTGAAAAAGGGGGGGCGGCGGGACGTTTCGAATGCGGATTGCGGAATGAGAGGCGCGGAGGCGCTTGCCTGGGAGGGGCGGAGGGCGTAGAATAGCATCGGATCGTCTGTTGCAGTCAGGAGCGTACTATGGCCATTCGACCGGAGACAAGTGAGTCGGCTCTTCAAGAGGCGGTGGACCGCATTGTGTCGCGGTTTCACCCGGACCGGATCATCCTGTTCGGCTCGCTGGCACGGGGCCGGGGCGGGCCGGATAGCGACGCCGATTTGCTGGTCGTTATGCCGGTGGACGGGTCCAAACGGCAACAGGCCGTGGAGATCGACTTGGCCTTGGAAGGCATTCCGATTCCGATTGATCTTATCGTAGTCACGCCGGAGGAGGTGGAGAAGTATCGCGACACCATAGGCACAATCATCCGCGAGGCAGTGAGGGAGGGAAAGGTGTTGTATGAGCGAGCCGCCTGAATTGATGCAGCAGGTCGCCCGCTGGACGGAGAAAGCGGAACACGACTTCAGGGCGGCCGAGCACGCCATGGAGTTGGCCGAGGAGGGATTGACCGATATCGTGGCGTTCCACTGTCAGCAGTGCGCGGAGAAGTTGGAGCGACCCGGCCCTGCCGCTCGCTTACTTCACACTTCAAACTTCCTTTCCCAATCGCAAATCGTAATTCGTAAATCGTAAATTCACTGGGCCACAGAGGCCACCGAGGACACAGAGAAATACAGCCGAAGATTCTCAACTGACAACCGGCCAAAGGCCGGCATTCCGCACTCCGCATTCCCAATTCCGCATTCTCATTGTCCCGCCGCCCTCTTTCTTATCACAGATCACCTATCGCGTCTCCCTTCCGTCCTCGGCATTCCGCACTCCCAAATCCGCAATCAGATCTTCCGTCCCCCTCCCATTTCCGGCCATCCACCCCGAAAGAGGACCGGATACTGGCAGTTCCCTCGTTCAATTCTCCCCCGCCACAAAGTCAAAGCCAGGTGGGAGATTAGCAGATTTAGCTACAGATAGCTTCAGGAATGAACTCGACTTTGCCCACAAGAAATCCTCCGGGGTGACGCTTAGACTTGGCGCGACGTGCTTGATAATCCACTCGTCAGCGCGCCACAGGAGGTCCATGCGTTTGTTGAAATTGACGTTCGGAACCTGGACACCGCGATAGCCTTTGTACACTGTGCATTCCGGAAGCGCAGCCTCCAAGTCAGCCGCAATCTTAGTACATTCCTCATCCAGGGCCCCGAAGGTCGGGCACTGCTCAATCTGGTTGGTTGTCACGTCAAAACCGTCACCTATGACACGCCAGAGCCAGAAGAAGACGTTACTGTTGAGCAAGACAAACGCCAGATCACGATGCTCTCTACACGGGAATCGCAGTACCATCTGCTTCGTTCGCGCCATTTCATCGGGGTACGCTGCGATGTAATAACCTGCTGTTCGCGGCACAACCAAGTGGTGCTTGCCGTGCTTGTCCATGTACTGGACAAGTCTCTTGGGGAGAGCCTTCCACAATATTAGGAAGTCACGCAATTTGCGCGAGCCGAGCTTGGGGAACGATTCGGTGCCACAGAGTGCAGTTGCATCCACATATGGCAGCTTTGCAAAGAGCCTCTCTCGCTCACTTGAACGCCAGCGCAGGAGCGGTGTGGTCATCGTAAGTGCGCCCTCTGCGCCGGGATCGATAGGAAGATTGTTATTCGCTGCTGATTTGCCTTGCTGGTGTTCTCGCTCTCCTTTGCACCGGTAAACAGGCGGTCAGGGATGTTGTCATATGAGGAGAGCATGAGCAGACCCTTACGCTCAAGGAGGAGTCTTCGAAGGGATGGGAAATCTCGGCTGAACGTGAGGGAAACCGGCACCGTCATGCCGATTCCACCGTTTCGCTGGAGCAAAGCCATGCTTCGCTCCACAACATAGGCGTAGAGATTACGGCTATCAAGTGTGCTATACCCTTGGACTCTGTAGCTGCTCGACGCGTCGCTGTACCCAACAAACGGGGGGTTCCCTATGACGACATCAAACCCGCCCTTCCTCATAATGCCGTGGAACTCACTTAACCAGTGGAAGGGCTTGTGGGAGCCTCGCCACTTCTCAAAGCAGCTTCTGTCGGCAATATTGACGCCGTAGTCACCAGCCAGGAACTCGTCCAATTCGTTGCTGAGGTCGTTGAGACAGGTTTTCAAGCTGTCTTTGGCCTCAATGATTGCTTCGTGATTGGATACTTGCTGGTCCATCTGCATTTTCTGAAACTTGGAGAGCGTATGGTCGGCGGCATCCGCTTGCTTCTCGATCAATGCGACATGCTTTCTCACCTCTGGAAAGGGGAGCTTTCCCGCAAAGCTGTTCCTTACTTGATCGAGAGATGCGAAACCAACAAGCGTGTTCCCTGTGCGGATGTTGAAGTCCAAGTCCGGCAATGGCTTTATGCCCAGATTTGGTTTGGACTGATCTAATTCCAATAGCGAGGCAAGCGCAAGGAATAGTCTCAACCGGCAGATCTCCACGCCTTCATCCAAGATGTCCACGCCATAGAGGTTACGGGTCAGGATTGACTTAACTATCGATAAGTCTCGTTTAGACGGGTCACCCATTCGATTCAGTATCTGGCTAAACACATCGGAGTAGTCGCTCGAGTTCTTCTTTCGACCCAAACGCCATTCATCAAGATAGCGAGCCATCCGATCGAGGGATGCTTCCTGCAAACCCGCGAGGACCTTGAGTGCAGCGAACAAGAAGGCACCTGATCCACATGTCGGGTCTAATACGGAAATCTGCTCGATTGCCTCCCAGAGCGCCGAGAGGAGATCTGGGCTCTTGCAGGTCTTAATGACATCAATCGCAAATCGATAGATATCAAGATTGCAGGCGACAAGGTCATCAATTGATTGGATTTCGCCTGCAATGAGTCTGTCTCGCATTTCTGCGTAGCGATGTCGGCGCGCGACAACATCTCGCCAGGTTTCGCCGTCCAATGCGTATTCACTAGGCGCTCGCTCGTTCCAGTTCCTACGCCGCTCAATGACATTCGGCTTATCTGGATCAAGCCCATTCGCAATAACTGGCGGCAATGTGTTGCTAGTTCCATGCTTGATCGAGCTGTCGATATATCGGTCGGGGGCATCCTGAAGGAGTGCACAAACAGACATTTCACCTTCAAATGCGTCCTCCCGCATTTCTTTCAGTAGCGCCAAGAAGAAATGGAATTATCGTGTTCCTGCAAATGTACTCTGTGATATCCTCTTTCGTATAATAGGCGCCCATCTCCTTTTGGTTGATGTACTTCTCGAATACGTACCCGAGGATATCAGGACAGATCTCGTTATCGTTGGCTGTATGACGGTCATCCAGATGCCAGTGGAATGCATCAAAGAATTCAAAGAGGCTCTCGAATGGCTTGTCTGGGATGTTGATGGTGTGTCCGTGGAGCCTTTCTATTCGATGCTTCTGGAAGATGCCGCCGTTCAGATAGGGTACTCTGCCAAGAACGTCGCGTGCTCTCGGTGATCGTTCGTCCTCCCATCTGGCAAAACCCTCGAAGAAAAGGGGGCAGAGAAAATCCCGATAAAAGCGATCCCGCTGATGGCCCTCCCTAAACTTGGCGAACTTGTTCCTGAGATAGTGCGGGTCGTCATCAAGGAATCTCTTCTTCTGCAGAAAGTAGATGAACATAAGGCGGTTGAGCATGATGCATACGTACCATGCCTGCATCTCTTTATCGGGGATACCGGTGAGGAATCCAAGGAATCTCTTACGCTCCTCCTTGAATCGATCGTAGAATGCCTTGGTGGCACGCTCGACATCGAACACCTTTGCTTTGATCATCACGTCAGGCAATGTGACGTGCTCTTCCTCTTTGAGACTGACGGCCAGGTTTCCCAGCTTTTGGATGAGCGACTCACCTGACTGCCCGGTATGGTAACAATGTTCACGAGCCGCCAGGCGCTTGCCACGCTCGCGACGGACCCAATGCCAAATCTGTGTGGTGTGCCTGCCGTCGACGAACACGATTAGGTGCTCGTGGACACTCTTGGTGACCCGGCGTTCGATCTTCCGACGGGTAGACCCGTCTGGAATCCCGCCGTTGCTATCCGGCTCACAGACGAAGACAGGCATCCCTCGTTTCTCGGCGACTGATGAGAGTGTGAGGGTGTGGCCGTCGACTGGCACTGTGAGATCAGTTGTGTACCGGTCCCAGCCAAGCTCTTCGACAAAGAGTTGCTTAAATTCAAAGGCAGAAAGGCGTTTTCTGATCTTTGCGACATCGAGTAGCATCGGTTATTTCCCCCTCTGCAAGTTGGACAATCCCATCGAACAGATGATGCGCGGCTCGTGCGATTGGACTTCATCGTCCTTGATGCAAAGGGCATCGGCGTCACGCAGAGACAGAACCTTTTGGGCTAGGTCCTCGCTTGATGCGTGTGACCGAAGCAACCGGTTGATGGCGTCCTTGGCAGCCTCTTGAAGCGGGTAGCGGTAGATTTCTTCGATGGCGCGGTGCAGTTCCTGTCGGTTAAAGAGCGTAGTCTTGACTTCGTCCGCGAACTGCTTAAGGCGATCATAGGCACGGAAGCGCGCACCCGAAGGTCGCCCAAGCTGACCACCGACGGATTTCTCCTCTTTCAGAACCTGCTCCACGGCGTGATGCACAAGGTCATGGTGATTTTCGAGTCGTGGGAGAGCGGCCGTAGCCGGTGAGCATTTCGCGGAGTCCAGGATGGTCTTCTGAGATTCCGTGACCACGTGCCTATTCTTGTCCACCCAGACCAGAGCGTCGTTGTCCTCTGGCGTGCGCAGGTAGACAAGCACACCTTCCGGCGTGGTGGCGGTAGGCTGGTGCGACTTTGTGGAGTAGACGACTGACGGGATTTCGAGAATGATCTTCTCCAGCTTAGGATCGGCCGTGATGGCATTGCTCCAAATCTGGTAGGCATATGATGCGAGATCGACTTCGCTATCTGCGTCCCCATCCAAGACGGACGATTTCTCGTTGTAGAGGTCGAATAACGTCTGGTTGTTACGGTCGTCCTCAAAGAATGCCTCATCTGTGCCAACGACTTCCGCGTTTTCGTGCAACCGCTGGCGCACGCGAGCACGAAGGTGAATGATGCGTTCGACACCATCTGCCGGCAGGAAAGAATAGCAGAGTATCTTCTCGGCACGCTGGCCGATGCGGTCAACCCGCCCGATGCGCTGAACCAGGCGGATGATAGCCCAAGGGAGGTCGTAGTTTACGACGATAGCGCAGTCTTGAAGGTTCTGACCTTCACTTAGGACATCAGTCGCAATGAGGACGCGAAGCTCATCTTCCGGCGCAATTCGGTCACGCTTCTCATTGCTGTCCGGACTGAACCTCCAGGCGATGTCGGTCGGATCGGTGGAGTCGCCTGTGGCTGTGCCAAGGTTGGTTATCCCGCGCGCGCTGAGCTCCTTCTCGAGGCAACGTACGGTGTCGGCAAATTGCGAAAAGACGATGACCTTGTCCGTAGGATGGTTCTCAAGCAGCAAGGCGCATAGCGCGTTCAGTTTGGCGTCCAAGCTGGCATCCCATTCGCCGCACTTCTCAAGCACCTTCATGAGCGATTCTGCGTCAGTCCGGAGATCGTCAGCGAGGACCTTGTCAAAGAGGTTGGGCCGAAGCCAGTCAAAGCGCCTCTTGCCACGCGTCGCATACTGTTCGTATATTTCGGCCGCGCGGCGTCTGAAGTCATCTTGCGTTCTTAAGGCGGAGGTATCCTCCGTGCCCTGGTCACGTTGCTCATCGTCTTCAAGCAACCCACCGGCGGTGTCCTCGTCCCAGAGGCGGGCATCGAGCAAGTCAGCGTCTTGTGTTCCAATGGGCAAAGGCTTCCGCGCTTGTATGGCATGCAGGTAGACAAAGTTACGCAAGATGTGGCGTTCAATCGACTGGATGAACGCCTGCCCACTGGATTCCAAACGCTTGAAGAGGTTTGTGCGACAGAAACCCATCAGACGCTTCCCTGCGCGGGAGAGGTTCTGTAGAACCCTGGCCTCATCCTGGGTCGGTGGTATCTCATGGGAGGGCAAGACGTAGTTCCCCAACCCATAGCGTGCCAGATAGAGGTCGTTGATTCTGTTCACAACGTCCTGCGAGTAAAGCTCTGCATACTGATCGTTCTTGCACCTTTCATCGATAGTGAATGCGGCTGTCCTTGGGACACGCGCGGGGAAGTAGTAGGGCTGTCCATCCTCAAGCGGTAGATATTTGCGCCCGTTGGACGGATCGGTCTTGGCGTAGTTCTCCATGATGAAACTCCGCGTCCGTCGGACCAGAAATAAGCGCATGAGCTCACGCCAGTCATCCGCGTATCCGCTCTTCTCAAATGCACCCAGGGACCGCGGGGAGCACTGGTGGCATCGAATGAAGTCCGTCTCACCCATGTCGTTGAGGAGGCGTTCCGGGCGTATGGATAGCTCGTGATCATCTGGCAGGAATAAACGCAACTGGTTAGCCAAATCGAGATATGTCTTGTTGTATGGGGTGGCCGAAAGCAGAATGCATTTACAGTCGTTCTTCTTGATGTAGTCACGGATGGCACCGTAACGCCTTCCGTCCCGGTTGCGAAGATTATGACTCTCGTCGATGATCAAGAGGCGGTATCGCCGCATTTCCGGCAACTCCCGGATGACACGGCTCAAGGAGACTACCTTCCCCCGCAGATGATAGCGCTCCCGATAGTCGTTCCACATGGGCAGGAGGTTCTTGGGACAGATGATGAGCGTTTCGAGGTCGTAGTCATCCTCGAATATGCGCGCCAAAGCGGTAGCCATGAGCGTCTTGCCAAGGCCAACGACATCCCCAATCAATACCGCGCCTCGCTTATTGATGTGATGCGCTGCGATCTTCACCGCCGCTTCCTGAAAGGCGAACAGTTTGTTCTTCAACTCCTGCGGCAGGTGGAAATCTGATATGCCCTCCCTCGCTTCACGGCACAGGTGATAAGCCATCTTCACGTAGATGTGATAGGGCGGAATGAGTTCGTCTCTCGCCCAGCTACGCTCAATGACCTCTACAAGGTCTGTCGAAATGTCGATGCACCAACGGTCGTTCCATCGTTCCTCGAACCATCTTGCCAGCTTGTTGCAGGCGTCGTGATCGAGTACGTCGATGTTCAACTCCCCCTGATGGCAGAGCCCGGCCAATGTGAGGTTACTGCTTCCCAAGTAGCCGATGGTGGGGTTGATTGGGTCGGGCCGAAACAGCAGATAGAGTTTCGCGTGGAGCGGGTGACGCAGGAATAGCTTGACAACGACCTTCTTTGCTCTGATCTGGCTCGCGAGACGCCGGAGTCCTACCTCATCCTCGTTCGTGGGTGCCCCGACTGTCAATTGTTCTTTGAACTTCTCGACAAGGTTCTTCTTCTCGCGTAACGCTGTTGCCTGATCTATGCCGTCATCGCCCTTTATGAGACCAAACAGTTCGCGAAGTTCGTCATTCGGGGTCGTCTGCATGCCAACGAGCAACCGACAACAATGGCCTTCGGCACCCGACCATCGCTCGATATGCGAATCCAATGCCTTCCATCCCCGCAGGTTGAAGTAGCCCACGCAGAAGTCCGCGCGGTCCGATAAGGCCAGCGTCTCTTGGAGTGCTGGCAAGAGACTATTCTTGATGTTGTCGAAGATGCGCGGCACGGTCTCGTATCCCTGTGTAATAGCTCGCTTTCTTGCTCTGGCAGTCCGTGCCTTACATCAGTTACCCTCCTATGGCTCGATCCCCTGCTGCTATCGACCACCCGGGAAGCCAACTTGACCTGCGCTATGGCGATCTTCAATTCAAAGGCAGGGCTGCTTGGGCAATTTTGGCTTTCGGGGCGGCCCTGCCGGGGACTTGGGATTGGCCTGGGGAATTGGGGGATTTTGGTTTGACAGGGGGTTGTGAATGGAGTAACATATTGTCTTTCGCCTGTGTGGCTCTGGTGGACAAAATTCGCGCTGAAGAAAGACTTTGGTTGGAGAACAGACAATGGAGCACAAGATCCTGCTTCGTGAGGGGGACATGCCGAGAGAGTGGTACAATATGGCGGCCGATCTGCCGACGCCGCCGCTGCCGCCGCTGGGTCCGGACGGCAAGCCGATCACGCCGGACATGCTGGCGCCGGTGTTCCCGATGAACATCATCGAGCAGGAGGTCAGCACGCAGCGGTGGATTCGACATCCCGGAGGAGGTGCTGGACATCCTGTACCAGTGGCGTCCGACGCCGCTGCGGCGGGCCGTGCGGCTGGAGAAGTACCTGAAGACGCCGGCGCGCATCTATTACAAGGATGAGAGCGTCAGCCCGCCGGGCAGCCACAAGCCGAACACGGCCGTGGCCCAGGCGTACTACAATAAGCAGTTCGGGCATCAAGCGGCTGACCACGGAGACCGGGGCCGGCCAGTGGGGCAGCGCCCTGGCGTTCGCCTGCAAGCTGTTCGGGCTGGAGTGCAAGGTGTTCATGGTGCGGATCAGCTTCGACCAGAAGCCCTTCCGCAAGCTGATGATGCAGGTCTGGGGCGCGCAATTGCGTCGCCAGTCCGAGCACGGAGACCAACGCGGGCCGCAAGATCCTCGAGCCGAGATGCCCGGATACGCCGGGCAGCCTGGGCATCGCGATCAGCGAGGCCATCGAGGCGGCCGTCACCGACCCGTCCGGCAAGACCCGCTACTCCCTGGGCAGCGTGCTCAACCACGTGCTGCTGCATCAGACGATCATCGGCCTGGAGGCCAAGAAGCAGTTGAAGGCGGCCGGGGAGAAACTGCCGGACATCGTCATCGGTTGTGCCGGCGGCGGAAGCAACTTCGCCGGACTCGCCTTCCCGTTCACGGCCGACAAGATCAACGGCGCCAACATCGAGATCATTCCCGTCGAGCCGGCGGCCTGCCCGAAGATGACCCGCGCCCCGTTCGCACTACGATCACGGCGACACCGCCTGCATGACCCCGCTGCTGGCGATGCACACGCTGGGCCACGCATTCGTCCCGCCGCCAATCCACGCAGGGGGCTTACGCTATCACGGTATGGCTCCGCTGGTTTGTCAGTGTATCGTCGAAGGTCTATTCAAGCCGCGGGCTTATGTCCAGAGCCGCTGCTACGAGGCGGCGATGACCTGGGCCAAGACCGAAGGCAGCATCTGTGCCCCGGAGACCAGCCACGCCATCGCTTGCGCAATCGACGAGGCGGAAAAGGCCCGCAAGGAAGGCAAAGAGAAAGTGATTCTCTTCAACTACAGCGGGCACGGCCTGATGGACCTGAGCGGCTACGACGCCTTCATGTCCGGCCGGCTCACCGACTACGAATTGCCCGAAGAGGAGCTGAAAAAGTACACCAAGGACCTGGAAAAACTGCCCAAGGCCGAAATGAGGAAAAGCGGCCGCTGGTAAACTGCCGATATTCCACCAGGACACGACGCTGCGCACAGACCGTTCGCAGCGGCATTGATTGTGTGCTGGAAGGGGTCGGTTATGAGACAGGTAGTGGTCCTGGCAGCCATCCTTGGCGTAGCGGCGCCGGTCACGGCGCAGAACTGGAAAGGGGATCTGCAGAAAGGGGATCGGCCGGCAGTCACGGGCGATCTCCACGGATCCATCAGCCTGGCGTGGGACAGCAAGTACCTCTGGTACGGCTTCGACTTCTACGAGGACAAGGCTGCCCTGCACCTGCAGACCGACCTGAGCCTGTTCGATACAGGCTTCGGCGTCTCCGTCACCGGCCATCGCGCCGCGTCGGGCGGGTTCGAGGACAAGGAACGCTGGGACTTCGCCCCGTACTATCAGAACAGCCTCTTCAAGGACCAGCCGTACGTCACCCAATTCCGGGCCGGCTGGGTCTACTACGCCTACCCGGAGCTCGATGAGAGCGAATCGCTCGACCTCCAGGAAGCCCACCTGATGCTCTCCTGGCCCAGCCTTCTGCCCGTGAAAGGCCTGTGCCCCACGATCGCCTCGGTCAAAATGTGGCAGGCGGAGAGCAACTCCCGCCTCGCGGACGGCAACGGCTGGCTGCACATCCTGATGCTCGACTACGGCTTCTCGATCCCCGCCCTGGTCCCCGGCCGATCGAAGGACCAGCTCGTCAAGCTGCACTCCGAGGTCACCTACAACGACGGGTTCTCGCCGACCCCGACCCGGCCGGGCAACGACTGGCGGGCCCTGTACCGCGATCCCGACCACGACTGGTCCCACGCCGTCTTCGGCCTCGCCACCGACTTCGATTTCGGCTCCGGCATCGTCTTCACACCCGGAGTCTTCTACCAGCTCACGCTGAACAACTCGATCAACGAGGACGACCAAGAGCTCTGGGCCAGCCTGACCCTGAAGTGGTCCTTCTAACCGCCCCGCCCCCGATCATCAATAATCACCCCAAAGGCCTGTCCGCGGCTCGGTAGTTGTGCTGTGGACCATCGGCTTTACTTGTGTCGGGCTCTCCTGTACACTATGGATATGAACTGGTCAGAGCATATTTCGGTGGACCCGGAGGTATGCCACGGCAAGGCATGCATCAAGGGCACGCGGATCATGGTCTCGGTGATTCTCGACAATCTGGCCGATGGACTGAGCATCGAGCAAATCGTGGCGAACTATCCTGGCCTGACGCCTGACGCCGTGCGTGCGGCCATCGCCTACGCGGCCGAGCTCTCGCACGAGCGCATTCTCGGCCTGCCGGCATAGGGACCCGACCATGAAGTTCAAAGCGGATGAGAACTTCCCCTTAGAAGCCGTGGACCTCTTGCGTGCCGCCGGCCATGATGCGCTCACGGTTTTCGATCAATCGCTGAGTGGGCGGCCGGATCGCCGAATCGCATCCGTCTGCAAGCAGGAAGGCCGGACCCTTATCACGCTCGACACTGACTTCTCAGACATCCGAACCTATCGCCCCGCCGACTACCCCGGCCTGCTCGTCCTGCGCCTGGCGAGGCAGAGTGTTCCGGAGGTCGCCCGGCTCGTGCAACGGCTGCTGGAAGTGCTCAAGACAAACGATTGTGCCGGCCAGTTGTGGATTGTCGAACGAGATCGGATCCGAGTCCGAACCTGAGGCCTCCACTGACTGACAACCGCCAACCGAGAACTGACAACCACCCCCAATCCGCACCCGATTACGGCTTCATCGGGCGAAATGCCAAGAAAAGGCAGGCGGCGTATCTGGAAGCTGTCAGGAAGGGGTACGTCCAGGACTACGAGCCCTTGACGGCTTTCTTTGTAGAGGCCCTGGAACGGCGCGTGCGCAAGGGCTGAGCGGAGAGGCCGTGGGCGCCCTCAAAGACGGAGGACTGTCGGGCATTGTCCCGGACCATCGCCTTGCGATTCGCCGGATCGGCTAAGTACCGATTGCTCTGGATCAGTGACTTCATACCGTAAATCATACCAGCGCCGACTCCGGAAGGCAAGAACCTGAGAGCCACGGCCCGCGCCTGTCATTCCCGACTTGATTGGGAAGCCAGATTTCTTCACCACAGAGACCACGGAGGAAATGCCACCGCCGATCAACCCAGCCCGGCTGTCAGCCGGAACCAACATTACCTCACGCAGAGACGCCAAGCCGCAGAGAAAACCCAGCCTCCGGCTTCACACTTCAAACTTCAAACATCAAACTTCACACTTGATGCTTCACACTCCTCCCCTAACCCTTTGCCAGAGTGACACTTATGCCGACTCGTCTGGAAAAAGTACGCGACATCTTCCCCTTTCTCGAAGACCCTTCTTCCTTCCACGGAGAATACCTTGAACTGGCCGGCCAGCGGGATATCATGGGAAAGGCCTTGTGGATACGTGTTGGGAAGTAGAAGGAGAAGCGTTTCGTGCCCTCACTGAATTGGATTGGGAAGGAAGCGGTCGTCGGACACCACCGCCAAGTGCCTTACCACTTGTTGCGCTGCGATAAGGATCTTTCGTGCGGCGACCCCGACGCCGGAAATCTGCTGGTCGAGGGGGATAACCTCTTGGCCTTGAAAGCCCTCCTCCCTTACTACGCTGGACAGGTCAAATGCATCTACATCGACCCGCCCTACAACACCGGGAACGAGAAATGGGCATACAATGACAATGTCAACAGCCCCGAAATACGAAAGTGGCTTGGAAAGACCGTCGGAGGAGAGGCCGAGGATCTGTCACGCCACGATAAGTGGCTCTGCATGATGTATCCGAGAGTGTCGCTCTTGCGAGATTTCCTCCGACCAGATGGGGCAATCTTTGTGAGCATCGATGACAACGAATTCGAGCGTCTGAAGCTCCTGATGAATGAGATTTTTGGAGAAACCAATCATATAGCCACTTTCATCTGGAAACGTCGGACCACGCCCGATAGCCGGAATCTCAATGGTGTATCTGGGGATCACGAGTACATACTCGCCTATCAGCGTAGCGCGGGCTTCCGTGTTAGAGGACAAGCAAAGGATTTGACGAAATACTCGAACCCAGACAATGATCCACGCGGCCCATGGATGAGTGACAATCTGACAGGTCTGGCAAATGCGGCCGAACGTCCAAATCTCCATTACGATATAATCCACCCAGAAACCGGGCAACATTATCCGCCTCACGCCTCCCGTGGGTGGATCTACGGTCGCGAGCGAATGCAAGCATTGATCGCCGAGAATCGGATTCTCTGGCCCAAGAAGATAGGTGGTCGGCCCAGACTAAAGCGTTACATCTCAGATATGCAAGCCACCACAACCGGACTGTCAACCGTTCTCGATGCACCGGGGAACGTTGAGGCAACCAAGGAGCTTAGCGAGATCATGGGACCAAAGGCATTTGCCTTTCCGAAACCTTCTGAGCTAATCGCGACGCTGATCGAGCAAGCCACCAAGCCTGGGGACTTAGTTTTGGATTCCTTTGTTGGCTCGGGAACGACGGGACATGCGGTTCTGAGGGTGAATACCAATGGCGGCACCCGTCGATTCATCCTTGTGGAGATGGAGCCGGAGATTGCGCGCGGAATTACTGCCGAGCGAATCAAGCGTGTGGCACAAGGTTACACTAACTCCAAGGGAAAATCCGTGTCCGGCTTGGGTGGCGGATTTCGCTATTGCAGGCTGGACAAGCCCCTCTTCGATGAGCATGGTCAGATTGGTCCGGAGGTCAAGTTCACGGATTTGGCGGCACATGTCTTCTTCACTGAAACGGGATCACCCATTCCCAAGCAGGCGAGTGTAAGAAGCGCGTTCCTGGGTGTCGCCAACGGCACGGCCTACTACCTCCTGTTCAACGGAGTGCTCGGTGACAAGACGCCGGATGGCGGCAATGTGTTGACAAGTAAGGTGTTGGGGAGTCTGCCCGCACACGATGGGCCGAAAGTCGTTTTCGGCGAAGGATGCCGGCTCTCGGACGCAAGACTGAAGCGTGAGCGGATTACCTTCAAGCAATTGCCTTATGAGATCAAGGTGTGCTAATGGCATTCGTTCTGAAGACCTATCAGCAGCGGTGTCTGGATGAACTGGCGAAGTATCTGCGCCGGACGTGGGAATTGCAGGATGGCGACACAGCTTTCTATGAGCAGACTCGCAGGCCGTATCATCACGTAGAGACGTTGAGAGGCCTTCCCTACGTATGCATTCGCGTGCCGACAGGCGGCGGTAAGACCGTCCTCGCGGCGCATGCAATTAGCATCGCTGCAACGAGTTTGCTCCGGGTCGAGAGGGCCTTAGTGCTTTGGCTCGCGCCAACCACGCAAATTGTCGAACAGACCTTCAAAGCCTTGCAGGATAAGGCCCACGCATACCGCAAGGCACTAGATGAATCATTCGGCGGTTGCGTCAGCATCATGGACCTCAAGTCGGCCCTGAGTCTCCAACGTGGAACCCTCAACTCAGATACGGTTGTGATCATCTCGACCATGGCTGCAATGCGCGTGGAGAACACGGAGGGACGCAAGATATACGAAGATAATGGCGCGTTGATGTCCAACTTTGAAGGGCTGACGCAAGAGCAGGAGCAGTTGATCCGCAATGGGGACAATAGCATCGTGCGCAGCTTGGCGAACCTGTTGAGGCTGCGGCGTCCGGTTGTCATCGTGGATGAGGCTCATAACGCACGCACAACGCTGTCCTTCGAATCTCTGGCGAGATTCAATCCGTCCTGTATTTTGGAGTTTTCCGCGACGCCGAGCCAGACGCTTGAAAGCGGCAACGAGCCAAGCAACGTGCTCACCCACGTTTCAGCCGCCGAGCTGAAGGCGGAGCACATGATCAAGCTGCCTATCCTGCTCAAGTCGAAAGCACAGTGGGTCGAGGCTGTGCAGGAAGCTCTGAACAAGCAAAGCCAACTGCAGGAGTTTGCCAACGAGGAACAGAGGAGTTCCGGTCAGTATATCCGGCCTATCGTGTTGTTTCAGGCGCAGCGCAATGTGGCCGGTGCGAATAACGTCACATACGATGTTCTCAAGAAGGCACTCATCGAGGAGTTCCACGTCCCCCCGGAGGAAATTGCCGTATCAACCGGTACTGAGAATGATCTTGAGGGCGTGGATGTGCTCAAGGAGGATCAGAAGATACGCTATATCATCACTGTGGACAAGCTGCGTGAGGGCTGGGACTGTCCGTTTGCGTACATCCTCTGCACAGTGTCCAATCTCAGCAGCAGCACCGCCGTTGAACAAATCCTCGGTCGAATCCTGCGAATGCCATATGTGACGCGCCGGCAGCACGAGGAGTTGAATCATGCCTATGCGTATGCCACTTCTTCTGACTTCGTTGAATCGGCCAACGCGCTGACAGAGGCCCTCGTTGAGAGCGGGTTCGAGCGGTTTGAAGCCAAGACAATGGTTCAAGCGGGTGAGCGGAAGGGCGATGAATATCTTCCACTGTTCAATGAGACAGTCTCGGAGACGATTTCCACGACGGTGAACTTATCGAGCGTCCCCGGTCGCCTTCGTGAGCGTTTGACTCTCAATAAA
The DNA here is from genome assembly GCA_963708075.1 of Sedimentisphaerales bacterium. Lineage (GTDB taxonomy): Bacteria > Planctomycetota > Phycisphaerae > Sedimentisphaerales > Anaerobacaceae > PLanc-01. Next base: position 5,188,406 of record OY970194.1, on the reverse strand, counting down.
AAGGAGGGTGGCGTCGAGATCGTCTACACGGGGCCACCAATAGCCCCCGAAGATGCAGAGGCCCTCAAGGCAACAGTCACGAGCAAGGAGGACAAAAGGGCGATTGAGCGACTGTCGAAGAAATCATGGGGTCAGGATGCTTCGCCATCGACCATGGGGGACCGATTGAGTGTCCCGCAACTTGCTATGCGCGTCGATGGGCAACTCGAATTGTTTGAGGATCAGTTTCGCGAGGTGCCATGGAAGCTGAGCGAGTGCGACGCCTCACTATCCGAGCAAGACTTCTCTCTGCCCCAAGACACGGAGAAGGTTGCTAACATCGACGTAGACAGCGAAGGCAGAATCAGTTACTCGTTCATGTCGGACCTTCAGAAGCAACTTGCCTTGCTTGAGATTCATGGGCCCCAGAATGAGAGCGACCTGAGGAACTGGTTAGACCAGAATATTCCACACGCAGACATAACGCAGTACGAAACCGGACTGTTCCTGAGCAAAATGGTCCGCTTTTTGATCGAGCGCCGGGCGTTTTCCTTCGGTGAACTAAACAGCCAGCGGTGGCGATTGCGCGATGCCGCCGAGGCTAAGATTTCGCACCATCGTCGGCATCTTGTGACGCAGGCTTATCAGCGGATGCTATCAGCCGATTTTGAGAGTCCCCTTGAGGCCGACCCAACGTTCTGCTTCACGTATGATTCGGCAAATTATCCCGCAACGCGCTACTATGACGGTCGGATGGAATTCAGGAAGCACTATTATCTGCGTCCCGCCCATATGGACTTAGAGGAAGCGAAATGCGCTGCCTTCATAGACGGCCTGCCAGAGGTGGATTGCTGGGTTCGCAACCTGGTGCGTAGTGATTACTCCTTCTGGCTACCCACATCCACAGACCGATTTTACCCCGACTTCGTTGTTCTCCTGAAAGACGGGCGTGTTCTGGTAGTCGAGTACAAAGGTGCAGATCGGCTGGAGACCCCGGACACGGAGGAAAAGACGATCATCGGCCAAATATATGAGGCTCGGAGTAAAGGTCGTTGCCTGTTTCGTCTCGTAGGCAAATCCGACTACGAGGCGCAGATTCGTGATGCGGTTAGCAGGGAGTAGAGGAACTGAATCTGTCCGGTCCTTTTCCGCAGAGGAGGGAGCGGAGTGAGGTTTGATTCTTGATGTTTGATGTATGAAGTGGGAAGAGGGCAGCGGCGGGACGCCGGGATTGATGATTGATGATGTTTGCTTGATGATTGGGAAGGTCGCCGGCGGGAAGCCCTTTCGATTGATGATTGAATCTGCGGACATCTGCGAAATCTGCGGATGATGAGCGGTAGTCGGTAGCCAGTAGTCGGTTGTCGGTTCAAGACCTGGACTGTCGATCAGAGCCTGGCCTCGACTCGATCGAGGGTCGAGGGCGAGATTTCGCGGTTGGAAAAGAGGACCCTTCAACGCGTGGGTTGAAAACCCACCCTCCATGGATTCTCTGCGGCCCTTTGCATCCTTTGCGGTGGATTAGCAGGAGAATCGGCGGGCAGAGCACACTCTACCGGCTGTCGCCGTTGCCGTGTCCCGGCTCCTTATCTGCGTTCGTCGGCGCTCATCCGTGTCGGGGCCTGTCTTGAGTCACGCATACGGGGATTCCCCGATAGGGAAACGGGCATCCCGCCGGATGGAAGAACCAGCCACCGCCCGACTTTACGAAAATCGCGTCGCGGTTATCCTTGTGCCCAGTAGTTGACGGTTGGATTAAAGGAGATTGCCATGAACGACGTGCAACTGTTAAAGCGTTATGCGGCCGGTGAAGAAGAAGCGTTCCAGGAGCTGGTCAGCCGGTACAAGGACGGCCTATATGCATTTCTCCGCAGGTATCTGCACGACCGGGACCTCGTGGACGACGTGTTCCAGGAAACCTTCATGCAACTGTACATCAGCCGCGACACATTCGACCTGTCCAAGCCGTTGCGTCCCTGGCTGTTCACGATCGCGGCCAACAAGGCGAAGGATGCCCTGCGCCGCATCCAGCGAACGGACTCCACCAACCTGGGGAGCCTGTTCGACAGCGAGGAGAATTCCATCGATGACGTGCTGAACACGCTGGATCATGACGAGCACATGCCCTATGACGACCTGATCAGGGATGAGACGGCCGCGGGGGTGAAGCGGGTCATCGCACGGATGCCGGCAAAGCTCCGCGAAATCCTGATCCTGGCCTATTTCCACAAGTTCTCCTATGCGGAGATTGGCGGGATTCTCGGGATTCCGGTCGGCACGGTCAAGAGCCGGCTTCACGCGGCGGTAAGCCGATTTGCGGAAGATTGGAATGCGGTCATGATGTACGAGACCGTCAACTGACGGCCGGCCCCCGGAATGGACTCCAGGTGGCGGAATCGACGCCCGCGCGGGCGCTTGAGGAGGACCCCAAGTGGCAAGGATCGCCTTTGGGGTCCCGTGGTGGAATCGCAGATTGCGGATGGGATTTGGATTTGTTGCTGGGAGTTTGGCGCCGAAATCCGCAATCTGCGATTAACCACTGCCCCCAATTCATCCGCAGGGTATCTGCGCCTTCTTGTGCCTGTCTTGCATCCTGTGGCCTCATCGCCGATGACATCTCGGGTGACAGATTCTCCACGATTCTCGCACTGACGAATTTACGTCACGTAGTATTTTCACAAGGGTACAGGCAGGTCTTCTCGACAGGAAAACCGTAGTACTGTACAGGTGTATCGAAGGACAGAAGCCCATGTGGCGGGCGATCCTCGGAATCGCAGGAAAGCCACGGGCGGTGCCGAAAAGAGAGGCATGGAATGAGCGTTTACTGTTGGTCGAAAGACGTGATCCTTGTGGATCTGCCTGGGGAGTTGGAGAAACATAACGAGCTGCAGCGGGTCATAGGAATGCTGCGCGATGGGGACAACTGTGACGTCGTGATTGATTTCTCCCGCGTTGATGTGGTGGGCGGCGTGTGCCTTGCCAAACTCCTGGAGATCCAGAGGCTGGTAAATGAATGCGGACACAAGCTGACTCTCTGCAGTGTCGCTCCGGCGACCCGGGGCGTCTTTACAATCGCTCGGCTTGATGATCTGTTCGAGTTTGCAGAAGACAGGTTCATCGCCCTGGCGGGTCCTCAATTAGTCGGGTAAAGCGGGCTGAATTCCTATCGGTCGGAACGCCTATTGTCCCTGGTACCAGGGCAGGCGCCTGTTTCTCTCGTCTATCATTGGTGGCCGTCCCCATGATCAACGAAGACGACGAAGAGCTCCGGGCCGGCCCCACCCTGAAAGGGTCATTCTGACCGCCCAGCCCCCTGTTCGCAAACGCGAATTAATCACCCCGGGACCACCACAGTTTCCTGGGTGTGGTCGGAATTCGGTGGCGGCGTGTAGCCGCCGTGTGCGGACTGCGCCTCTTTCGTCCCTTACGGGACTGGCTTTTGTCCTCGGCCCCGGTTGCCCAGCGATCAATCGCTGGGCTATTCTCTATCGCCCTCCGGGCTTGGACTTCGCTCCAGTCCTCTTGCGTCGGCCCGTCCGCCCCACGGGGGCGATCGACACTAGCCCACCGTTTCAACGGTGGGTACGATAGTCAATCCTATCTCGAAGCCCCGTAGGGGCGAAAGAAGACTGGGCTGCGCTCTTGTGTCGGCTGGAATCCGAATCCGCCACCGAACGCCGACCGCACCCAGTCTCCTTTGACAACGGTATTTTTCTTGACAAAAGCATGGGCCGGCTGGTACCCTGACACGTATAGGAAATATCGGCCAAGGACGTTGTTGTCTGCTCCGCCTGTGACACAAGGCCTCAGGCTGGGCGACACGGCCACTTTTGACATTTCTCCAAAGGGCACAAGTCAGGGATGACGGCGGAGAGTATTCCTGTACGGGAACCGGAAGGAGAAAGTGATGAAGAGAGAAGTGGTCATTTTGGCATTCCTGGGGTGGGCACTGACAGGTACGGGCCGGGCGGCTTACACCATCGATGGGAGTCTCTCCGACTGGGGCGTGACTCCGTTCTCGGACTGGGCGCCGAACCCGCCCGCCAACTACACCGAGACCGACAATGTAAATTTCTATGGCGCCGCGGCTTACGACGAGGGCTATGACATCGAAGCCATGTACTTCGATGATGATGTGCAGAATTTCTACTTTGCCGTCGTCACGTCGTACCCCATTGGCAATGCAGACCTCGGCCTCGACCTCAATGAGGATATGACCATCTCGGTGCATGGGGTGGTGACGGGATTGGAGTACGCCGTGCAATTGCAGGGCGCCGAGCTGGGTCAGGTCGTCTACAATCCCACCTGGTCGCAGACCACGCTCGTGGAGTGGCCGGATGGCTGGCAAGGGTCTCCCTATCAAGCCAGCGGAGGGACGGTGGTAGGTTCCGCCTCCGTGGCTGTCGGGTCTTACCCGGCGCTGGAGTCCGGCACGTATATTCTCGAAGCCGCCGTGCCACGGAACATCTTCCCCGGGGATGGCGGTGACATCGGTGAGCTTGTGGGCACCCACTTCACCGTCTGGTGCGGCAACGATTCCATCAACCTCATCGGTGACATCGACGCGACTACCATCATTGTTGAGCCTGTGGTCCCGGCCCCCGGAGCCATCCTTCTCAGCAGTCTCGGCACCGGTCTGGTCGCCTGGCTGCGAAGACGCAGGACGCTGTAACTGAACCTCGATACCCGCAGACTTCTTCGGGGCTGCGTCCTGTCTTTGCGCAGCCCCTTTGCGTCCCACCCGGCCGCGTCATCATTGCCGGTCTGTTGACTCTCCGGTATTCAAAGCACCGGGCTCTAAAATCTGCCCAGACACTTTTTCCGGTTTTGGGAGGTTTTTCATTTGCGGCGTGCGACCGGACCGGAGTAGGATTCATGTGCATCAGGATGGAGGATGGTGACGTTGCACCGGAATGTCTGAGCCGCACGGCGTGGCCGCAGCGGCAGCCGTAATGGATATGGATGATGGTTGGTGGACGTGCCAAGGAGGGCCTATGAGAAAGCCACTTTTCCTGAGTATCCTGCTGTTGAGTCTTTTCGGTCTTTCCGCGGAGGCGGCGCCCATTCTCGACCAGGACTTCGCGCCGGCTGATCCCGACGGGTACGCTGTGCTCGGTCCCCTGACCCGTGCCCAGACCTTCACCGTGGGCATGGAGGGCCTGCTCTCCCGGTTCGAGGTTCTGGTCAGCGCGAGCGACCGCGATTCGCGGCTCTTTGAGATCCATCCCACGGTGGCGGGCGTGCCTGTCTTCGGCTCTACGGCGCTGGCCTCTGCCGTGGTCACCTATGGCGGCGACGAGGACCCCACGTTCTATGGAGCGAACATCGGCTCGTTCGGCATCCTCGTGAGCCCCGGCGACGTGCTGGCGATCGTTGACGCGGGACAGGGATCGGACTCTTCCGCGGCCTGGTGGACAGGCTCGAGCCATGGCAACCACTACGCCGACGGCGAGTTCTATACGACAGTCTACACGGGCAGCCCGATCGTCATCTCCAGCGCGTACAGCCCCCAGACCGGTTCGGACCTTGGCTTTCGCACCTATATCGATAACAGCGGTCCCGCTTGCATTCCGGCGCCTGGCGCTCTGCTGCTGCTCGGCATCGGCCTGGTCTGCACCGCCTCGCGCCGACTCCGCTGATCAGCGCACGGCGGAGCTTGGCGTCAGGCTCTGTTCGTGACTGGCCTGCAAGTCTGCTCGTCTTTGACAGATTCAGGGGGGATACTGCGCCTGCTGCGGCCACCCGTCGCGTTTCACAAATCATGTGACCATCAGATTGTTCCGTTCCTCCGACGAGGCATGGCGGCAACAGGTAGGATGGGTTCTCAACCCACGCGTTGGGGAATGCTTCACTCGAACGACCGCGTGGGTCAAGGACCCACCCTACAGGCTCATTCGAGTGAGCCTGACCATTCGAAATCCCATGGGCAAACGCCATCGAATGAGCACCGCCAAACGAGTTGGGTTCGTCCCATTTCCTTGTGATGGGTCCGATGCAAGCTACCCAGACGGGTGGCAGCGGCAAGGCCGAAGGCTTTGCCGATGGCGAATGGGCAAACCATCGGCAAGCTCCGCTTGCCGCTGCCACCCATTTCTGGAACGGCTTTGCGTTTGTGCGTAGGGCTGCCGGCTTGTGTTTCGCTCTGAGCAAGAGAAGGGGCTGCGAGGAGGCAGCCCCTTCTGTGGTCATCCTTCGGTCTCTGCTGAGGTCACTTTGCGGCGGCAGCGTTGGGGTCTTCGTGCAGGGCCTGCCGGGTGACCCGGATATCGTCGATGTAGAGCTTGCCGGCGCCGCCGGAGGCCGGGTCGGCCGGATTGCCGGCGCCGATGGACAGCTTGACCACGCGGGCCGGATTCACCCCGGCGGACGTGAGATCGCTCAGCGGCACGTTCCACTGCTGCCAATCGACGCCCAGAAGCGCGTCGGAAGCAGGATGCTTGATGGTCGCGACGTGCCCGGCACTGTCCTTGACGACGAGATAGAGCGTGTCGGCCGTGTTGCCGGGGATGCTGGGGCCGACGTCGCCAATCTGCCAGTCGCCGGAGACATTGCCCGTGATCGTCACATCCGAGAACTCGCCGATGCAAGGTTGGGTCAGGTTGTTGCTGGTGACGAACATCCCGACATAAACGCTGCTCTCCATCATGACGATGGCCTGCGGGTTCGGGGAATCGCCGCCGCCGTTATTCATCTGTGGGGTCCAGGTCACTCCATCGTTGGACCGGTACCCGGTGAACTGATTGCCCTTGCGCTCGAGCTTGATCCACTGCGGGAAGGTCGCTTCCCCGGTATTGCCGTAGGCCGAGTACGAGACCCCGCCGGTGGTCCTGCGGTTCTCAAAGGCGGGCCGGCCCGGCGGCGTCATGAACATGATCGCATGCGTCGCGTCCGGGGTCAGCCCCTCGCGGATCGTCACGCCGGCCTTGGCCCAGGGCCACGTGTTCGTCACGCTGTGGACCTTCGCCACGATGGTGGCGTCACCGGTGAGCCGCTTGTACACGAAGCGCATATGGTCGGCGGTGCCCGAGATGTCACCGCTCGTCGAGCCGACGAGATAGGTGCCCGGCTGCGGCTCGTGGAACTTGGCCGGCCAGCCGTGGAAGTACAGTTGCAGCATATCCGCGCCGTTGCCGGTCCAGTCCTGGGGCGTGTCCCACGTGCGCTGGGCCTCGGAGTAGTAGGGCTGGATCATGTTGTTGTAGTCCATCGGCATCGCCTGGCGGCCGCCGTGGACCACGGCGCGCTCGGCGAACGGCGCATCGGTGTTGCCGATGATCGAGCCGGTGCCGTTGCCCTTGACGGGCTCGGGGTCCGTATAGCCATAGCCGTCCAACCAGGTCTGGAAAATCCGGTTGGGCGAGTCGTCGGTGTAGCTTTCGAAGTCATCAATGACGAGATGATCGATCAGCGTGAAATCCCATACGTCGCCCGGCCAGGAAGGGGGGCTCGCGGCGGCGTTGACCTCGTTGACCTTCCAGTAGTAGGTCTGACCATAGAGAAGGCCGAGCGCGCCGGGATCATAGAGGCTTTCGGCCACCGTATCGACGAGTGCCGTTCCATCGGTCACGGCCTGCTTGTCGGCGCTGAAGTAGACCTCGTGCGAGGCCGCTTCCCGTCCCGGCCGCCAGCTCAGCACGACATCAACCGGCACCCCGGTCTGCCCGGGAGGCGGGCTGGATTCCCTCGGATGGACGGGCAGATAGAGGAACCGCACTTCGCTCAACCCGTACTGCGGCAACATCTCACCCCATTTGCTGCCGGCGGTGAGGCGGACGTATTTGGCCATCACACCCTGGAAATCCACGGTCGTGCCGTGCTCATAATCCTTCACTCCCGGCGCCCGGGCAAACTCGAACCGACCCAGCGCGGTCCAGTCCGTGCCGTTGGAGGAGTACTCGACGGTGACATCCTTGAACCCGCAGCCAAAGAACACCTCGTAGTCCGAATTGTAGTTCCAGACCCACATCTCGTGCAGCTTGTAGGCCCTGTCGAACTCGTATCGGATCCAGATGGGCGGCGCTGCGCCCATGCGTGTGACCCACATGGCCGTAGTCAGGGTCGAGTGCAGGTCGCCGGTCAGCCCGGAGCCATCGACGGTACTCTGAGGACTTATGTTTGTGTCGGAGCTGGAGGCCGTGGCGATGATGTTCTGAACAGGGTAGACGAACGGCTCGACGGTGAGACTCCAGACTTTGCCCTTGGTAATCGTGGAATCCGGCGGCGCATTGACCTCGTCGACGCGCCAGTAATAGGTCTGGCCGAACTGGAGCCGCCCGGGTGGATCGTAGGAGCTATCGGCCTGGCCCTGACTGGCCAGCACGCCCCGGGGATCGGTCCGGCCGGCCGTGTTGACATCGGCGGAGGACGTGCCGAAGTAGACGTCATGTGTGTCCGCGAACGCACCCGCCGTCCAGCTCAGGACCACGTCCCGCGGCACGTCAGTGGCTCCAGTGGCCGGGCTCGGCTTCGTCGCAAGGTCACGAGGCGGCGGAGGCGGCACGGCGCCGAAGTAGACCCGATCGATCCAGACCCGCTTGTTCAGGTCGCTGCCCTTCATGGTCCACCAGGCCCCCTTCAGCATCAGGTAGAGCGTCAGCGTCTCGCCGGGCTCGTCGCCAATCACCGAGCCGCTGTGGGTATACTCGATGGTGAAGGTCTGCGGCTGGGTCGTCAGTTGAATCGTCCTGGTCAGGTAGGTTGGGTAAGTGCCGGCGATGCTGGCCTGCAGCAGCACGACCATTTCCCGGTCCTGGTCGGCCATGGCCGTAAGACCGATGGGATAGGTGACCCCCGGCTCGATTCGCAAGCCCGACTGGGCCGTCCCGATGGCCGTGGTTCCGGCCGCGTCGGTGACGTCGATCAACAGCGCGTTGTCCCCGGAAAGACCGGCGTCCTGCACCACGATCCGCGTGTAGCCGCTGGTCCCATAGCGATTCCAGGAATCAAGGTCGTTGTCAAACTCGCCGTTTTTGATCTGGTTCTCCGCACCCCGGACGATCGCCCCGGACCACCCGAGCGCCAGGACGCCACAAAGCACATACACCCATACTCTGCACATGACAGTCCTCCTTTCGAAGAAGTGGCAAGTCCCTCTTGCGGCGTGAATTGCTACTGCAGAATGTCCGTCCTCCATAGTCCATGCCTCCACATGTATCCTCCCGGAAGACGCCGGGTTTTCGCACACATGCCCAAAGACACCCGGCCGACCCTTCAGTCTACCAAACTCCCCCACCCAGGTCAACCCAAAGTCGTGACCCCCGACGACCTCGGGTGCGGTCGGCCTTCGGTGGCGGCTTCGGATTCCAGCCGACACAAGAGCGTAGCCCAGTCTTCTTTCGCCCCTGCGGGGCTTTGAGATAGGATTGACTATCGTACCCACCGTTGAAACGGTGGGCTAGTGTCGATCGCCCCCGTGGGGCGGACGGGCCGACGCAAGAGGACTGAAGCGAAGTCCAAGCCCGCAGGGCGATAGAGAATAGCCCAGCGATTGATCGCTGGGGAACCGGGGCCGGGGACAAAAGCCAGTCCCATAAGGGACGAAAGAGGCGCAGTCCGCACACGGCGGCTACACGCCGCCACCGTATTCCGACCACACCCGACGACCTACGGGCGCCCTCACCCCAAACTGGTCCTTCCAACCGACCCGGCCTCGTTCACAATTCACAGGCATGGTCCTTTCACAGGCTCGTATCGGAACGCGGCATGGGCGGCAGCCAGTCCATTGGAGAAGCCATCCGATACCGGTATGGAATCCGGGCAGGGCAAGATCTTGAGAGGATTGAGGTCGAAGTGTCCGTTCACCCGGATGGCCATTTCATCCTTATTCCGACCTCAGTGAGGTTGAGGGAAGCGGCAGATGATTCCGGGCAACGAGAATTGTTCGACCCGCTAGTATCCTAGCCGCCTGTCATCGAATACGTGTGGACCTCGTGTACACCTGCGTCGGCGAGAACAAAGCCTATGTGGCCTGACGGGGGTTGGTTGGCGAGGGGGGCGTCGCCGTATGCCGGTGGCGCCCGCCTTTTTCACAAAACTGCGAATTCCTTGACGGCGGGGCTTGGTTTTGCCAGAATGGGCTCTTTCGTGCCCGCGCGGGGTAAGCGTTTACCCTGGTGAGCCGAAGATAGTGGAAGTTGTTGTTGCATGAATAGGGAGCACTCCATGATGCGAGTTACCGGTGGACCAGGCCGCCTGATGTCGTTCCTGGGATCGTGTGTGTTGATCCTGATCGTAATCAGCGGTTTGGCCTGCCAGAAGAAGGCGCCGACGGCGGATACCAACAGCGTGAAGCCCGAGCCGACCGCCCCCGAGCCGGTCGCGGTCGAGCCCCAGATGGACAAGACCGTCGTTACGGTGAACGGCCAAGCTATTACCGAGCTGGAACTGAGCAAGCGGGTCGCCTTGGCTATGAAACAGGCCAGCAGCAGGCTGGCGAGTCTGCCGCCCCAGTATGCCGAGCAGGTGAAAAAGCAGGCGAGGCAGCAGGTGCTCGAGAATCTCGTCGTGGAGCGATTGCTCGATGAGCAGGTCGTCGCCGCCGGAATCAAGATCACCGATGCGGACATCCTGGCCGAGATGACCAAGACCGGGGCCCAGCAGCAGCCGCCAGTCACCCTGGAGCAGTTCAAAACCACCATCGAAGCCCAGGGCGGCAACTTCGAGGAGGTCAAAAAGGACTTTGGCAGAGGCATGGGCTATATGAAGCTCATGGAGACCAAGTGGGGCGATACGGTGAAAGTCGGCGACGAGGAAGCCAAGCAGTACTACGATACGCATCCGAACGACTTTGCGATTCCGGAGCAGGTCCGGGCCAGCCATATCCTGATCCTGACCCAGCCCAAGGACCCGAACGCCGATCCGAACCAGGTGAAAGCCGCGGCCAAAGAGAAGATCGAGAAGCTGTACAAGCAGGTCAAGGACGGCGGGGACTTCGCGGCCATCGCCAAGGAGAACTCGGACTGTCCGTCCGCAGCCAACGGCGGCGACCTCGGGTTGAATCCTCGCGGCGGGTGGGTCAAGCCGTTTGAAGATGCGGCGTTTGCCTTGAAGGTCGGCGACGTCAGCGACATCGTCGAGACCCAGTTCGGCTACCACATCATCAAGGTGACCGACCGCAAGGACGCCGGGACGACCCCGTTCGAGGAGGCCAAGACCGCGCTCATCGACGGACTGTCCAAAGAGAAGAGACAGACCGCCGTTCGCCAGTTCGTTCAGTCGCTCAGGGAGAAGGCGAAGATCGTCTACGCCGAAGGCGAAGGCCCGGCGGCCATCGCACCGGCGCCGAAACCAGTCGCTCCAAGTCAGCCGGCGCCAAGTCCTGCAGCAACCACCGCACCGGCGACCCAACCCGCAACAACACCCGCGCCGGAGCCAAACGCAGCCAAACAGTAAGCCCCGACCACGAGTTTACTTGTTCCCGATATCCAAGCAGGGGATCGCCAACACGGCGCTCCCCTGCTTTGTTTTTCTGCAAGTGCCCGGGCTGGAAAGGTACGATCCCGGCTGGGCATCATCCAGGCCGAAGGCTTTGCTCGTAGTGACGCCGTGAGGCGTTTCTTTCAATGCTCTTACGGGCACACTACAAACAGGCTTCGCCGGGTGCCATGTCTACGCTTGCGTAGACATGTTCCATTCGATAGGCAAGACATGCTTACGCAAGCGTAAGCATGGCACCCAGCTCTTGGCTGACCCCGCGAGGAAAAGCAGCCGGGTGGCAGCGTCAAGCGCAGCTTGGCGATGGCCGACTCATCAAGGCAAGCGCCATCGCCAAGGCTTTCGGCCTTGACGCTGCCACCCGGGACGTGGCGTTGTCGATTGGAGAGCGAGCTTACTTCAGCAGGGTGGCGGGGTCGAGGCTGGCGGCCTCGACGTCCTTGAAGTATTTCACCGTGCCGACCCGCAGCTCCAGCGTGGCGGCCTCGTCGCAGACGATGATGCCGTTCGGGTGTAACTGCAGGGCGCTGCCGGTCCACATGTGGTTGACGCCCTCTTCGACGAGCTGCCGCAGGGCGCGGGCCTTGTTGTGGCCGTTGACGATGATGAGCACTTCCTGGGCGTCCATGACGGTCCCGACGCCGACGCTCAGGGCGGTCTCGGGCACCTTGTTCGGATCGTTGCCGAAGAAGCGGGAGTTGACGATGCGGGTATCGGTGGTCAGCCGGACGACGCGCGTACGCGAGGTCAGCGAGGATCCGGGCTCGTTGAACGCCAGGTGGCCGTCCACACCGACGCCGCCGAGGAACAGGCGGATGCCGCCGGCCTTCTTGATCCTATCTTCATACGAGGCGCACTCGGCGTCGAGGTCGGGCGCGTTGCCGTTGAGGATGTTGACATTGGCCTTGGCGATGTCGATGTGGCTGAACAAGTTGCGCCACATGAACGAGTGGTAGCTCTCGGGATGGTCCTGGGGCAGGCCGACGTACTCGTCCATGTTGAACGTCACGACGTCCTTGAAGGACAGTCGGCCCTGCTCGTAGAGCTTCACCAAAGCCTCGTACGCCCCGACGGGCGAGGAGCCGGTGGGCAGGCCGAGGACGAACGGCTTTTTCGCCGTCGGGCGAAACGCGAGGATTCTCGCGGCCATGTAATTGGCGACCCACTGGGACGCCTGCTCATAATCCGGCTGAATGATCACTCTCATGAATCCCCTCCTTTCATAGGGAAAAATGGGTGACAGCTATATCACTTTCCGCCGCGTGCCTTGCACAAGGGCTCGATCCGGCACAGCAGCTCGTCCGCGAGCTTGCTCTTGGCGGCGATATGTTTTTCAATCTGGGCAACGAACCCGTCGGCCTCGAACGTGCCTCGGACGGCCGCGAAATCGTTCTGCCTGGTCTCGTTGTCGCCGTCGAGCCCGAACCCGATCTGGGCCGTAGCGGCAAATTCCTTCTTCGTATCATCGTAGAGCCGCTGGTCCAGCTCCAGCACCGCCTCCTTCCATCGCAGCGTCAGCTCGACAATGTCCTCGAACGTGATCTCATCGATTCTCTTGCCCAATTGCGTCTGCAGGACTTCCACAGCCCACGCCCATTCGTACGCGGGGTAGTTCTCGTGCATCGCGGCAAATCGGGCATCGAGATCTTCCAGTGTGTTGACCGCCCCGCCTTCGATATCGTTCAGTAGTTGCCGGACGAGTTCTTCCGGGGCGAGCATGCCGGCCAGGTCGATCCATTTTCCCGGCCCTGCGCCGGTGTCGGGCCGCAGCGCCGCCCGCAACTCCTTAATATTGCCGAACTGCTTGCCCTCCAGTCGCTTGATCAGGCAGTTGCCGATGAACTTGTCGATGCCGAGCTGATAGAGCTCGATGCCGCGTTCGAGCGGTCCGTTGGGGATCTTGACGCTGTTATAGACGAAATAATCGGACGTTGGTCCGGCGGCGGCCTTGAGCTTGCACAGCAGGTCCCGGCCGTTGATCATCTTCTGGATCGTGTACGGGCTGAGCAGTTTGAAATTGATGTGGTCGAGCTTCTTTGGGTCCTTGCGGCGGTCGCGCTGTGGCCATTTGCGGGCGTCGCGGACCGTGCCCACGCTCCGCAGGTTCACGCCCGGCGCCAGCACGCTCTCGTCGTCGTGCTCGATCAGGTACGAGAAAGGCAGGTCCGAGGTGTCGGAGTTGCGATAGTGCCGGCCCATGACGACGGTGAAGGCCCCGACCTTGGCCGGCCAGAGCATGTAGGAATCGCTGCCGGTCTTGGAGCCCCGCTCGACGACGCCCTGGTGGACCGGGCCGAGCTTGTACATGTGGTTGCTCTGGTTGGTACCGCTGCCGGCGTTGAGGAACGAGAAGAGCCCCGCGATCAGCAGCGTGGATTTGTGATGGGTGACGGTATAGGGTCCGGCGAAGATGGAGCAGGCCTCCCCGTGGAACCCGCCGCAATTGGCGAAAAAGACGGAGTTCTCCGCGGAGTACTGCTTGGCCAGCACGCAGCCCTGGCCGATGAAGCAATGGCAGATGATCGTGCCATCGGTGATCTTCGAGCCGCTGGCGACGATGAAATCGCTCGGCGTAGACGCCCGGGCCGATGTAGATCGGGTCCTCGGGGCAACTGTTGACCGATCCGTTCTCGAGCCGATTGACGCCTTCGATGATGGCGGCCGGCCCGATCCGGACGTTCTTGAGCAGCCGGGAGTTGATGATCCGCGCGCCTTTGCCCACGAATCCCATGGGCGATCGCACGGAGGCGGTGTACCCATCGATCATCGTCGCGAAGCTTCTGGATCACTTTCGGCCGATGCCGGTAGAACGCAATCACGTACGCGGTATGTGCCGAGAGATGGTCGTAAATCGGGATCTCCCTGCCGCCGGCCTCGTTGACCGCCGTGACCTTCGTGCCGTTGCCGAACGAGCTTTCGCCCATCAACCGCCAGCAGGTCGATGTTGTCGATGACCGCGTCGTCCTCGATGACGTAATTGGCGATATAATTTCGGACCTGGCTGATATAGACGTTGTTGCCGATGGTGCAGTTGTGGATCGTGGCGTGGCTGATGCCGGCGGGCTTGGTTACCCCGCCGTAAAAGGACACCTCTTTCTCGAACACGCCGAGCTTGACCGGTCCGCAAAAGTGCGTCGTTCTCACGCGCTCCGGGCGGAAGCCCTCAGCCACCTGGACTTGCGACCAGTCCGCGCAGGTGCATCCCTGCTCCGTCAGGCGTGAAATCTCCTGCGGTGATAATGCTCGCCCCTGTGACACCGTGAGTCTCCTTTCTATCGGCGGGTCATCTGCCCCGTGCGACACGGCTTCCTCGCACAACATCCTGTTGGCGACCCCCGTGTGCCCAGCCGACACACCAACCACAACTATTAAGGAAGCGCAGTATAGAGTACGGACTCGCGGCTTGTCAAGGAACTGTGGACCTATAAGATGTTCCGGCTCTGGTCTAGCGATCTCGAAAATGCACAGAAATTTGCATTGCAGGACGGGATTTTGCATAAATTCTGTAGCAAGACGCTGGTCAGTGCCGATGTACGAATATATAACTGTTGCGCCCTGGTGAAGAAATCAGTTCGTGGCGGTGCGGGCGCGGGGTTCGTGAGCAAGGGTGAAGTGGTCGAAGGCATATGTCGAACCAGCCGAGGGTAGCGAAAGTCTTAGCCGCACTGTTAGTCTCCATGACCGCCGGGGCAATTGTCCTGATGGTATTGGGCAGTAATCCCCCGTCCGCCGGTCCCTTCTGTCTGTCCGCTTACTACCGACTGAACTCCGTGGACCACGTGATGCGCTCGCGTGAGTGCCAGGCCCCGGATCGATGGAACAGCATTCAGATCTTCTTCAGCGGCACCAAGAGCGGCAGCCTCACCCAATTGGCGGCCGTGCACGGTTCGGCCGGTGCGGCGGAGCTGAATTGCCATTTCGTCATCTGCAATGGCAACGGCGCCGACGACGGCGAGATCCAGGCGACGGAAAAGTGGCAGAGACAGTGGTCGAGCCGGCCCAGCGCCACGTGGCAGGGCTCGGAGCGGACCATCCGCATATGTCTGGTCGGTGATGGCGTTGCCGTGACACCCACGAACTACCAGTTGAAGCGTCTGGAGATGCTCCTGGAAGCCCTGTGCCGCAAGTTCCACATCCCCACCGAGAACGTCTACCTGCCCCTGGACTGCGAATAGCCGCCCAGACCTCTCCGCTCTCGCAACGATTCCCTCCCCCCATCGGTCCGTCCATACAACCGCCACAGACCGTCCATATCTCCATCGACTGAACTGACCACGACTGGAATCATGTTCATCCGCCCCGAGAGTCCCTCTGTGTGGGGGTGGCACCGCCAAATTTGTTGGCAGCGCCCCATCTTCTTGAGGTTGGGCCACTGCATGCACAGCAATGTCTCTGTCGGACGAACCGATTCCGCCGCTTCGCGGCGTGAGTTTGCCGCGTTGTGGCCTCCAGCATGGTTCAGGCTATCGCTCTTTCCAGGGCACTGTTGCAGCCAGCGCATACGATATATCATGCTGGTGGCCCCAAAGCGGTAAACTCCCTGCCGGCAGTCCGCCGAGGCGATGGCACCAAGAACTCCAGGGTCTTCGTACAGCCGGATCGTTCAGCCCCGGCGGCGGGAGAAGCTCGCTCTGCGTTCCATGTTGCCGGCTCAAAGCGGAAAATGCCGGGGGTCTGGGGGCAGCGCCCCTCAGGGGAACTGTCAGAACCTGCGTTCGTGGCGTTCATTGCCGACAGCCCAATCTCAACAACTTGGGACGATGCAAACGAGTTTGCCCGTGCCACCGGGTGTGGTCGGCCTTTGGTGGCGGATTCGGGTCTCCGCGTAGGACGAGCGTCCCCGCTCGTCCATTGCAGGGATCTGCAACCGACAGGATGTGGTGCGAGGCCATGCGACAAAACGGGCGAGCGGGGACGCTCACCCTACGAAGAGCGGCACCAATCGCCACCGGATTCCAACCGCACCCGTGCCACCTATGATTATGGTTCTTCATTCCGGGAATGTGTCAAAATGCGATGAGCGGCCGCGAACGACCGCTCATCTAAGAACGACGCATGGGCGTCTGGTTGCAGAGTGTTACCGGGCGTAAGGTTTCGTATCCAGTATCCACCTGAATAGACGCCGTTCTTGTGAGCGTTATTGCACGTCCGAGGAAAAAACTCCCGGCGGCTCTGCCGCAGGTTGATTGCTGCTTCGATTCCAGCCAATGGCCGCCGTGATTACATAGATTACGACCCCCAGCCCCAATGCGGCGGCCAGAACGATCAGGCTGACCGGTTTGAAGTTCTTGGCGTAGATGATGGAGTTGTAGATCAGGAGCAGGCAGACGCCGCTAAAAATCAGGGGCGTGACCGGGTACCCGGTCACCTTGTACGGCCGCTCGACGTCCGGCTCCTTGAAGCGCAGCACGAGCACGGACAGGGACGTGCCCAGGTAGAAGGTGTAAACGGCGGCGGCTGTGTAGAGGACCGCGTCGATGTAGCCGCCGAAGGCCAGGATCAGGGCAAGGGCGATCAGCCCCTGTACCGCCAGCGCCCAGACCGGCGTGCCTGTGCGCGGGTCCCAATGGCCCAGGGCGCGGAACAGGCGGTGGTCCTCACCCATCGCGTAGGAGATCCGGGCGCCGGTGAAGATCAGGCCGTTGACTGCGCCCAGGGCGGAGATGCACACCAGGGCGCTGATCAGCCGTGAGCCCACGACGGGAAAGACCGTCCCGATGGCATCGCCGGCCACCGCCTTCGAGGTCGCCAGCCCATTGTAGCCCAGTGTGTAAAGGAACGCGACGTTGACCAGCAGGTACAAGGTGATGACCGCGGCGGTGCCCGTCACGAGGGCTCGAACGATGTTGCGCCGGGGGTCCTTGACCTCGGCGGCTACGTAGGCCATCTCGTTCCAACCGCCATAGGTAAAGAGAACAAAGATCAAGGCCAGCCACCAGGTCATCGGCATCAGGCCGTCGTAGGAGACGGGCGTCCCGGCCCCGCGAGGCGCTGCCACGGCCACGCCCACAATGGCCAGCAAGCCCAGTGCCTTGGCCGTCGTCAGGAGGTTCTGGGTCCACTTGCCCTGCTTGACGCCGAGGATGTTGATGAGGGTCAGCACGAGCACGGCGGCGCCCGCGAAGACCCGCTGGCTGACGCCGGGATAAGCCGCCAGGGGATCGTAGATCTCCCGGCCGAAGGTGGCGAAGGCAAAGGCCATGATCGCGATGTCACCCGGCCGAACGACGGTGAGCTGGGCCCAGCCGAACAGGAATCCGGCCCATCGTCCGTAGGCCTTGCTCAGGTACACGTAATCGCCGCCCTCCCGCGGATAGGCCGTCGCCAACTCCGCGTAGCTCAGGGCCCCCGCCAGCGAGAGCAGTCCGCCGACAATCCAGATGGCAAAGACGCCCCACCACGTTTGAGCCCCCCTGGCGATATCCGGCGCCATCAGGTAGATGCCCGCTCCGATGATGATGCCGACGATGATGGATGTGGAGTCGAACAAAGACAGCTCTCTCTTGGGGGTCACTCGCATCGGTTGTCTCCTATTCATATGCCTGCCCTATCGAGCAGGCCGAAATGACCAAATGATAGTTCACGACGTTAGAGCCATCGCCAAGGCCTTCGGCCTTGACGCTGCCACCCGGAATCAGCGGCCTATTTCACTCGCACATCAAGTTCTGTCAGTTCTCTTTTTATCTGTTCGAGACTCTCGTACACGATGCCTTCCATGCCCGCGTTCCGCGCGCCCTCTACGAACGCCGGCTTGTCGTCGATCAGGACGCACCGCCCTGCCGGCGTCGCGAGCTTGCGTGCGGCGATCTCGTAGATTTCCCTCTCCGGCTTGCACGCGCCCTCGGCGCAGGAGAAGATCGGGGCGTCGAAAACCTTGTAGCGCAGTTCCAGGAAGAACTCCATCGCCGGACCTTCCGTGTTCGACAGCAGAGCGATCCTGTACCCGCTCGCGTGCAGCCGGTCCGCCAATGCGAACACGTCGTTGCGAGGAGAATAGACCGCCCGGAACGCGTCGCCCCAGAGCGAGGATGTCTGCGGTAATGGCCGGCCGAGTGCGCCGCACACCCGCTGCCAGAATGTCGCCTCGGGAATCCGCCCTCTCTGGAACGCCTCACCGTGTGTATGATGCACCCGCGTATAATCCTCCACGGAGACCCCCAGCGCCCGCGCACAATAGTCCATCAGCGGCGACGCCGGATTGTCGATCAGCACGCCGCCCCAGTCGAACAGAACCGCCCGTATGTCCTGCACCGCTGCTCCTTATTCACAACCGCCCGTAAACTACGAATCAGGACGATACAGCGACAGCGCACTCGCTTCAACCATTTTCCGGCTCAGGAATATGCTCATGTCGGTGAAGAACTCAGGAAAGGATCGGTTCGCCGTCCTCGTATGGATCGTGATTGATTTGTGCGCCGGGCGCCATGCTTACGCTCGCGTAAGCATGTCCTGTCCATCGAGTCAGACATGTCTACGCAAGCGTAGACATGGCACCCGGCGCCCCACATGTCATTCCCGCGAAGGCGGGAATCCAGCCACCTTTCGAACGATCCTGGACCCCCGCCTGCGCGGGGGTGACATAGTGAAGCTTATTCCTCACGCCGAGCTTACGGAACGGCTATGTCTTCCGCCGGGAAGTCCTGCAGGGTCCCAATGACCTCCTCCAGGTAAATCGAGCTCGACGGCGTCCAGTAGCCGTAGTCGTCGACCTCTCCCGTGCGCCAGGGCGCCATCGCGCGGATCATCTTCTCCGCGGTGTCACGGAGCACCTTTTCCTTCGGGGCAGAGGCATTGAGATAGATCTCGCCCAGCGTGCGGAACACCTCGCTCATCGTCGCGTTCAGGGCGGTCATGTCGGCCTTCCATTGGGCGACGCTTCGATTCAACTGTGAAGCCTCGTCCGCAACGACGCGCCCATCGGCGATGGCATCCGCATACGTGGCGATGTAAGACCCGCCGCTCAAGACGGCGGCATCGAGACAGGTCATGATCGTCTCGGAATTGCACCGCGCGAGAAGGCTCAGGTCGGCGGAATCCGCGAGCGATTGCCAACGCGCGAGGAAACCATCCAGCCCCTCGATGCAGGCGCCGATGGCGCTCGGAAGCGCGTCACTGTAGCCGCCGAGGTCCTCGGCCAGTGCGGATGTCTGCACGACGGCCTCCCAGGCAGACTCTCGGTTGGCCCTGAGGCTGAACAGGTCGCGGATGTCCCCGGCGCGGGCATAGCCCTCCAGCGCCTGGGAGATGCTGAGGTGATCGTGGAACCTGCGCAGCAGATTCCTGGAGATGCTCGAGCAGTCGTAGGAGACATAGACGTCCGCCACGTCCCAGGCCGTCGTGACGGCATTGACCTCCACGGGCAGCCAGCACACGGGTCCTTCAGGACTACCCAGGAGATCCACAATGCCCTTGCCCGTGAAGGCCAGATGCAGGTCGCCCATGTGCGGTTTGTAGAACCCGCTGTCTGCCACCTTCACCAGCGGAGCGCCCGAGAGCGCGGTGCCGTAGATGTTGACGGCGATCTTCGTGATGTCTCTGATTCCGGCCTTGGGGATCAGAATCGGGAACAGGTACGTCGCATCGCACACCCCTTTTCGCTGGCCGACGATCAATCCGCCTGGATAGAGCGAGTCGAGGGCACCCTGGAAGACGGCCAGCCGGTCGGCCGACTCCGCACACGTGGCGAACTCGTCCGGCGCCGAGCCCGACGCCTGGACCGTCACGCTGTAGTCGAGCTTCTTGAACTGGGCAATCGCCGTGCGGTCCGTACTCATGTCGATCCACAGGAGGTGGCCGGGATCGGAGAAGTTGCCGCCCCAGCCCGCGAACTCATAGCCGCTGTCGCAATTGGCTTCCAGCTCGACGCTCTCGTCCGGCGGATAAATGAACACCCCGTGGCCCGGGGTCGCTACGGAGCCCCCCGGCGTCGAGTACGCCACCAGAAGGTAGTTGTCCCCAATGTCGAACAGGTCGATGTCGTCGATGGCAAAGTCGTTGCTGACCTGTGCGCGGATCTTATTGATGAGCTTGATTGTCGCCTGGGTATTGGAGCCGGAGTTCCACCTGTGGAATACGAAGATCCATTGGCCCGTTGCCGCCGGGGCCCAGCCGAGGCCGAGCTCGACGCCATTGATGATGCACTTGATCTGGGCCAGCCGGATGTCGTTGTCGGTCCAGTTCGACAGCCAGTAGCCGAACACGTACTGCGTGTTCGGCGTGACCGACACGGTCTGCTGCCAGATGACGACATCGTCTTCCTCGGCCCCGTTGACGATGAGCATCTTGCCGAAACCCAGCGTGTGGTCGCCGTAAGACACGGCCCGCGGGTTGTACCGCTGGGGATCGACGCCCACCACAATCGTACGCGACTCCGACAGGTCCGTCGTGTACGTGTACTGGGTCGTGAACCCGGTGTTGCCGAGCTCGAAGTCCCCGTTGACGATCAAGCCCCCGCAGACGGTCCCCACCGGAACCATCAGCGCCAGTGCTGCTACACAAAATGTCCCAATTCGCATGATCCCACCTCCTCGAAAAGTGCCCCCGGCCCTCGGAAAGGCATACCGACAGCCGCATTAGTGATAGGCCGATCCGTGACCACGTACGCTCCCTTTGTCGACCAACTATTATAGGACTCAATCCCGCCCTTGTCAACAGCGAAAAATCCCATATGATCCCCCGTGTCTGTGCAGGTTCTTGGGTGCTGTGCCGGGTGGCACCGCCAGAGTCGTTGGCTTCGTCCCATCCTCTTGAGACTGGGGCACTGGGTGCATGGGGATGTCTCCTCTCGGATACGCCTATTCCGTCGCTTTGCGGCGGGAGTTTGGCGCTTTGTGGCCTCTCCATTCCTTCCTGTGCCGCGATCCATTTAATCTCTGGCTCACGCCGGCCGCGGTTTGACGAGGCGGAGCGGACTTTCTATAATCCCCTGCGGTTATCAGGAGTGCTTTATGGTACACGTGTTGGCGGCGGCGGGGGTGATCCTGGTTCTGGCCATGCTCGTTCTACTGGCCTGGCTGATTGCGTCCGCTCTGGCGACACGGCGGGATATGGCGGGCCAGGCCGCGGGGGTTGGGCTGCTCCAGCAGCAGCTTGAGGCCCTCAAGACAGCTCAGGACAGGACGACGCAGACGTTGGCCGGCTCTCTGCAGGCGGGCCAGAACGCGCTCACGCAGAACCTGCAATCGAGCCAGCAGGTCCTCTCGCAGCTCAACCGACAGATCGGCGAACTCCAGGGCGCGAACAAACAGATGCTCCAGCTCGGCACCGACGTCCGGCGGTTGCAGGACATCCTCAGCAGCCCGAAGCTTCGCGGCCAGATCGGCGAATGGTCGCTCGAAAACCTGCTCAGCCAGGCCCTGCCCAAGGGCAGCTACACGCTCCAGCACGCGTTCAAGGACGGCCGCATCGTCGATGCCCTCGTGCAGATGACGGACTTCTCGGTGGGGATCGACGCGAAATTCCCGCTGCCGAGCTTCGAGCGGGCGATGAACAGCCCGAGCGAGGACGAGCGGCCACGATTGCGCCGCCAGTTCCTGCGCGACGTGTCCGCCCACGTGGACAAGATCGCCTCCGCCTATATCCGGCCGGTGGAAGGGACGCTCGACTTCGCCCTGATGTATATCCCCGCCGAGAACGTTTATTACGAGACGGTCATCCAGTGCGCCGACGGCGAGGACATGCTGCACTACTGCCTCGACCGCAAGGTGATCCCCGTTTCGCCGAACCTGCTCTACGCGTACCTGATGACGGTCGCGATGGGCCTGCACGGCCTGCAGATCGAGCGCCAAGCCGCCGAGATCCGCCGCAACTTGACGCAGCTCAACAGCAGCTTCGCCGAGTTCCTCTGCGCCTGGGACACCCTCGGCACCCACCTGCGCAACGCCTGGACCAAATACGACGACGCCCAAAAGCGACTCGACCGTCTCGGCCTCCAACTCACCCAACTCCAGCAAGCCCCCTGCCTCGACGAGTCCCCCGCTGATCAAGCACCCAGCGCTCCAATGCAATGAATGGATGATGCAGACACGAATTTACACGGATGGACACGGATCCGGCGACAGTCGCAGATTTCGACACGAGGCATGTCTTTATCCATCAGCCGCCTTGTTCTTCCTGTAAAGCCGGCCGGTTTTGGCGTTTAGCGAGGCCTTAAATGTATACGCGGCAGCAAGCGCGCCGACAATGGCTCCGGCCACACTTGCCGAATTTCCGCCCACAATACCGATTCTCATCTCTGCCTGCGCCCAGCCTGAGGGAAGTATAAACAAAAGAGCCAGGGCACAGAGGAACCCGACAGCCACAAACATGAAAGCACTGGCCAGAATGGCTGTTACATACCGCATACCTTCGTCCTCACGGCAAGACTGTATTGAGCTTGGCTGGTCCATACGGCTTCGCGAACACGTGCGCTGCAAGCAGGAGTACGCCGATGACGAATAGGAATATGCCGGCGAGTTGGGAGATGGTCAGGGATGCGAACTCGAAGGGATTGTCGTCGCGGATGGATTCCAGGATGGGTCGCGTGATGCCGTAGATGATGAACGCCATGGAAACCGTAAGGCCGGGACGCCAGAAGCGCCAATAGGGCGTGCCGGGGTCGGGCTCGCTGCGGCTTTTGCGCCAGAAGCCGTACAGAATGGCGGACATCAGCAGGGCCGCGGCCCAGGAGTAAAGCTGCGTTGGATGGATGGGCAGGCAACGAAGCTTTCCGTGGGTGACTTCATGCTGCTGTTGCGGCGTCAGCTCCGCCAACGGCTTCGGGTACCATCGGCCTTCCGCGTCGGTGAAGCTCTGGTACTCGGCGCGGGGCAGATCCAGGTAGGGATGCGCCCTGTGCCTCTTGGGGTCGGCGTTGATCTGACTCAGGTAGGCATAGGACCGGTACGGGAAGCGCACGGCCCAGGGCAGGTCCGTCGGCCTGCCGAAGCAGCAGCCGTTCATAAAGCATCCGATCCGCCCGAACGACAGGCCGATCATGAGGCCGACAGCCAGGATGTCGAAGTACCGGCGGACGGGCAGTTTGCGATGACGCAGGTAGAGTAGCATGAACACGATGGCCGGGACCACGCCGCCGAGGAACTCCAAGCCGCCCCGCCACACGGCGAACACGCCGGCGAAGTCCCCCCGGAACTGGTCGTAGTAGTGGACCACGAAGAACGCCCTCGCGCCGACCATGCCGATGATCAGTGAGTACATGGCCGCGTTGGCGATCACTTCGGCGTCGAGCCCCACGCTGCGGCACATCCGCCGCGTCACCAGGATCGCCACGATGAACCCGAGCACCGCCATCGCGCCGAAGCTCCAGATGGTCAGATGAATCCACGGTATCCTGATGAGGATCGGATGCATGGAATTCCACGATTCCCCATACACTGTTGCCTGGTCTCGCCCGCGGCGAGGTGCCCCATTGTACATCATTAATCGTGAATCGTAAATCCCAAGTAACGTGCTACAATAGCCGCTTGTACGACCTGAATCAGCCGAAAGGAAGAAAGGCCTCGACACGGAATGCGACGGCAAGGCGTGAACGTCATGGAAAGGCGCTGCGCGGCGACAGCACGAGCCGGTACTGGTCGGGCAGTCTGCCTTTCCATCCTGGCGGCGTGGTTCATTGGCGGCTGCGCGGCCTATCGTTCCAAGCCGCTTCCAAAGGCTTCGGAGCTGGAGGCTCTGGCGGGCCCGGATATGACGCGGATACAGGTGCTTGCCGCCGAGATCAGGCATCCGATTCTCCGCCCCATCCGGCTCGATCCCAATGAAGGTCTCTCGCCGGAGGCCGCCGGCGTGCTGGCGGTCTTGCTCAATCCATCTCTGCGTGCGATCCGGGACGAGAGAGCTCTGGCCGGCGCCCAGTTACTGCGGGCGGGGCTGCTTCCCAATCCTGAATTATCGTACGATTTCGAGGGCCCGACGGGCGGCGACACGGAAGGAACGGTGAACGGGTTTGGCCTGGGTCTGAGCTGGGATGTGACTTCGCTGGTCGCCCGCTCGGCGACCATGCAGGGAGCCGAAGCCCACGAGGCAGCCGTTGAGGCGGATATCGCCTGGCAGGAATGGCAGACGGCCCAGGCCGCCAAGACGGCCGTGCTTGCACTGGTCGGTTGGCAAGAGCGGATTGCCGTGCAGGAGGAGGCTCGACAGCATCTGGCTCGCAACGCCGAGCTTGTCCACCAAGCGGTCGCCGGCGGAACCCTGACGGCCAGGGAGCGCTCCGCCGCTGAATCGGCAAGCAGGCAGGCATATGCCACGTTACTCGATCTGAAGAAACAGGCTGAGCAACAGCGCCTTCAACTGAATCGGCTGTTGGGCCTGCCGCCGAGATCGGCGGTTCGTCTCAGTGACGAAATTGAGCTGCCCTCCTCGTTCAAGCCGCCGGCCGCAGAGGAGCTGCTCGCCGATCTGGAGCAGAGGCGGCTGGACCTGCTCGCGTTGCGTCGCGGGTACGACAGCCAGGAGGCGGCGGTCCGTGCGGCGGTCCTCAACCAGTTCCCCCGGCTCAACCTCGGGCCGACCGTCGGTCGGGACATCGAGAACGTCAACACCGTCGGCTTCGGGATCGCTGTGACCCTGCCCCTCTTCAACCGCAACCAGGCCAATATCGCCGTCGAGCAGGCGACGCGACAGAAGCTTTACGACGAGTACGTGAACCGGCTGTTTGAGACCCGCTCCGATGTCGCGATGCTTCTGTCCCGGATTCAGTTCCTGAACGAGGAGATTGCCGCCGCCCAGCAGGCCCAGGGGCGCTGACGAAGACGGAGGAGAGCTACCGCGCCGCCCTGACCGCCGGGCGGGTGGATATCCTGACCTATTACGCCGCCTGGAACGACATGGCCGCCAGCCGCATGAAGGTACTGACGCTGAGAGAACAACTGGCCGAGGCCGTCGTGGCGATGGAGCTGGCAACGGGCCTGTACCAGATCCCCGAGCGGACCGAGCATAAGGAGACACAGCCGTGAGAATCAGGCGGTGGATTGTCGTTGTTCTCGTTGTGGTCATTATGGCGGGCATCGGACTTTGGTACCGGCACGTGCAGAACAGGCCCTCGACCGGCGAGTCTCCACCCGCGGGACAATCTTCCATTGCGATGGCTTTCATCGCCACCTCCCAGCCGGTGACACGCACACTCTCGCAAGTGGTCCCGTGGGTCGGCGTCGTGGAGAGCCAGGCGCTGGTGCAATTGAAGGCCCTGGAGGCGGGCCGCGTGGAGACCATCGAAGCCCGGGACGAAGCGCCTGTCAAGCAGCGGGGGGCAGTCGTCCAATTGGGCGGGCCGCAGATCGAGATGCAGCGGGCCCGGCTGCAGGCGGATGCGGAGTCGCTGCAATCGCAACTGGCTCTCGCCGGGCAGACGGTGGAGCGGCTGAAGCAGAGCCTGGGCGCTCAGTTGGCCACGGCGGAGCAGTTGGCGACGGCCCAGGAGGCACAGATCAAGCGTGCAGGCGAGCTGCGCAATGCCCAACTGGCCCTGCAATCGTTCGAGCAGCAGGTTCGGATTGCCGCGCCGGTGGCGGGCGTTTTCACAAACCGCCGGGTCAGCCTGGGCCAGACGGTCAGTGTCGGCGACCTGGTTGGAGAAGTAATAGACTCAAATAATCTTCGTGTTGTTGCCTCGGTGTTTGTTCGCGGGGCCGTGGCGATGGAGGGCCGCGAGGCGACGGTCCGAATCGATGCGACCCAGTCCCTGGCGGGCACGATCCGCCGCGTGCTGTCCCAGGCCGGCAGCACCGGGGCGACCGTCGTGTGGATCGAAGGTCCGCAGATCAGCGAGCGATTGCGTCCCGGGCAAACCGTGAGCGGCGAAGTGATAATCGCAGTCCGGCAGGCGGCGTTGACCATACCGCAATCTGCAATCGTGTACGACGCGAACGAGCAGCCGCTGGTCTTCGTCGAGAAAGACACCACGTACGAGTCCCGCCCCGTACGTCTGGGACTGACGCAGGACGGCTGGGTCGAGGTTCTCTCCGGGCTCGAACCAGGGCAGCCCGTCGTCACGCAAGGCGCGTACGAGTTGTTCTACCGGCGGTTCAACGAGCAGTTCAAAGTAGAGGACTGAGCTCATGCAGAGGCTTCTTCAGTTGATCATCGCCAATCCCATCGCCGTCGTGCTGCTGGTGGCGATGACTGTCTGGGCCGGAGCTTTCGCGCTGCTTCATCTGCCGGTGGGGCTGTTTCCCGGCCTGGATGTGCCCGTGGTGAACGTGATCACGCACTATCCCGGTGCGGCCTCGGAGGATATGGAGTTGCTCATCACACGGCCGATTGAGGACCGCCTTCGCACGATCCCGGCCGTCCGACGCGTGTCTTCCACCTCCATCGAGGGCATCTCCCTGGTCACCGCCGAATTCGAGTGGGGCACGCGCCTGACCGACGCCCGCCAGCTCGTCCAGGCGCAGGTCTCGGCCCTGGAGGGTGTTTTGCCCGCCGGGCTCGTCCCCCGCATCGAGAACATCGGCACGACGCTGCAGGAAGTGGCCGGCTACGTGGTCTATGGCGGCGCCGACCCGATCGAGCTGCGCACCGCAGTGCAGACGGACCTGGCCAATCGGCTGATGGGCGTGGAGGGAGTGGCCCGGATCGACGTGCTCGGCGGGGACGAGCCCGCGTTCATTGTGCAGCTTCGATCCGAGGCCTTGCTACGAGCGCGTTTGACGGTCGGGACTGTCACGGCAGCGTTGGCCCGCAACAACCTGGCCGTAGCGGCGGACTTCATCGAGCGGGGGTCGCGCGAGTACTCCATCCGGGGCGACAGCCGGCTGCAGACGGTCGAGCAGGTGGAAGCCGTGCCCGTGGTCAATGACGGCACGCGGGTCGTGCTGTTGCGGGACATCGCTACGGTGCGGTCGGGCCGGGCCCCACGGCACTATGAGGTGCAGGCCAATGGTGTGCCCGCCGTCGCTTTCGCCATCAGCAAACAGCCCGCCGCCAGCACCATCGGCGTAGTCCGGGGCGTTGACGAGGAGCTTGCGCGCGTCAGGACGCTCCTGCCGCTCGGCGCATCCATCCGCAAGTTCTACGACCAGGCCGACATCGTCTCCGAAGCCCGCAACTCGCTGTTTCACGATCTGATCGTCGGGGCGGCCCTGGTCGTGGCGGTGCTGTTCCTTTTTGTGGGCGCGCTTCGAGCCACACTGATTGTCGCCGTGACGATCCCGATCACGCTGCTGGCGACGCTGGCGATGATGCAAGTCTTCGGCCAGACGCTGAACGTGATCACGCTTTCCGGTCTGACGCTGGCCATCGGCATGGTAGTCGACGACGCCATCGTGGTCAGCGAGAGCATTATCCGGCGTCTGCAGTTGGGCGAGCCGCGACAGGCGGCCAGCCTGGCGGGGGCGGCCGAGATCGCCGGGCCCGATGCCTCCGGCACGTTCACGACCGTTGCAGCGTTCGTGCCGTTGCTGTTCATCGGAGGGATCGCCGGGCTCTTTGTCCGGCCGTTCGGGTTGGTCGTCAGCGTCGCGCTGCTGGCATCTCTGGTCGTCTCCCTGACGTTTGTGCCCGCGATGTTCGGCGGCATGAGCACGGCTTTTCACCGGCTGCGCCGATCGGGGCGGCACTGCTCTCGCGACTGGAGCGGGGATTGCACCAAGTCCTGGACATGACTCTTGCCCACCGCCCGGCGACGATTGTCCTGGGCGTGCTGGTGCTGTGCCTGGGCGCTCTGGCCGGGCTGCTTGGGCCCGTCAGCGTTCTGCCTCCCATCGATGAAGGTGCGATCCTGATCGAGTACATCATGCCGCCGGGCACGTCGCTGCAGGAGAGCAATCGCATCGGCGCTCTTCTGGACCGTTGGGCGATGGCACAGCCGGAAATCGAGACCGTGTACCGTCGCACCGGCTCGGCGCAGCAGGGGTTGGGAGTTGAGGGCGTCGATCGCGGCGAGCTGACCATGAAACTGACGTCCCGCTCGCAGCGCCGCCGCACGCTCAGCCAGGTGATGGACAGCCTGCGTCAGGAATACGACCGGATTCCCGGCGTGGTCTTCCTATACCATCAGCCGACGCAGGAGAAGATGGATGAGAGCCTGTCCGGACTGCCGGCGATGTTTGGCGTGACGATCTTCGGGCCCGACCTCGACGAGTTGGTGTCATCAGCCGCCCGGGTTGAAGCCATCATGGCCGCGGACCCCGCATTGAGGAACATCATCAACAACACGAAGATCAAGAGCCCGCAGATTATTGTCCGGCCGGACCCGGTCGAGCTGGCGCACTGCGGCCTGTCGCCCGAGGATGTCTTTCAGACGATTCAGGCCGGCCGATTCGGGGTCGTGGCCACGACGATCGTTCGACAGAAGCAGCAGGTACGTGTGCTCGTCAAGACCGAGCCGCCCGCCGAGGCGACGCTCGACTGGCTTGTGCACCTTGCGATCGCCACGCCGGCGGGCCAGCCGGTGCCCCTGAGCCGGGTCGCCGATGTCCGCATCGCCCAGGTCCCCTCCGCCGTCACTCGCCTCAACGGGCAGCGACAGGTCACGATCCTGGCGGAGGTCCGCGGCAGCATCTCCGCCGCCGTGGACCGTCTGCGCGGGAAGTTCTCCGCCATCAACCTGCCCAGCGGCTACAGCATCGCTTTCACCGGCCAGTACCAGGTGATGGCGCGGACGATCCGGGACTTCGTGCTCGTCGCCGTGGCCGCCGTACTGCTGATCTATTTGATCATGGCCGTGCAGTTCCGCTCGTGGCTGCAACCGCTGATCATCCTGCTGACGATCCCCATGGGCCTGGTCGGAGCGATCCTGCTGCTCGTGATCACGCAGGTCGGGCTGGACATCTCCGTCGGCATGGGGGTGCTGACCCTCGTCGGCATCGCCGTCAATAACGCGATCGTCCTTGTGGAATACGCGAATCGTCGCGTCGCTTCCGGGCTGCCCATCCGCGACGCCCTGCAATCCGCCGTCTCCGTGCGTCTGCGACCGATCCTGATGACCGCCGCGACCACGATGATCGCACTGATCCCAGTCGCGGTCAATCCCGCCGTCGGCTCGCGGATTTTCCAGCCGTTCGCCATCACCGTCATCGGCGGCCTCCTCTCGGCCACTCTGTCCACCTTCATCTTCGTCCCCGTGCTTCGGACCCTCGCGCGATGATCCGATGAGCCAGGTGGGGTCAGTTCCGGCGCAAAACGCCGTGGCATACCGGGCACCGTGTGCGACTGATTTTTGTGGGTCGGCATCGTACCATGATCGACGCTAATCCCTTGCACCGACTCTGTCATCCCGAGCGTAGCGAAGGATCTGGCCTGAGCATGGGAACAAGCATTGATTGCATTCGTTGCCCAGATGCTTGACTTCGTTCAGCATGACAAATGGGAGTTATTCCCCCACAAAACGTAGTCACACATGGCCGTCCCGCAGGATGTCTTTCCTTTCGCGGGGGGCGGGGAATATGGTAACATGGGGACGGCCTTTTTGGGGCCTATGGTTCAGTTGTTGGTTTTTGAGATGAGAGGGCGTATATGAGCACAGGCAGTTGCAGGTTTACGCGAAGGCAGTTCATCGGTACGGCGGCAGGGGCCGCGGCGGCATTCACCATCGTGCCGCGACACGTTCTGGGCGGGCCGAAATTCGTCGCGCCCAGCGAGAAGGTGTACATCGCGGTCATCGGCTGCGGCGGGCAGGGCCGGACCAACGCCCGCGGCTTGTTCGGACAGGATGACGCACAGATCGTCGCTATCGCCGATCCGAGGGACGAGGCGGACTACAGCGCCTACTACTACAAGGGCGTCGCCGGCCGGCTGCCGGTCAAGGCGGAGGTCGAGAAGCACTATTCGCAGAAGAACCCGACCTTCAAGTGCAACGACTACGTCGATTTTCGCCAATTGCTCGACAAGGAGAAGAACATCGACGCGATCCTGTGCGCGACGCCGGACCACTGCCATGCATACGTGACGCTCTCGGCGATTCACCGGGGCAAGCACGTCTACTGCGAAAAGCCGCTGACGCACAACATCTATGAAGCCCGCATGGTGGCCAAGGCGGCGGCGGAGGCGGGCGTCGCGACGCAGTTGGGCAACCAGGGCCGAAGCGACGAGGGCAACCGCATCACGTGCGAGCTGGTCTGGGACGGCGCGATCGGCGAGGTCCGCGAGGTGCACGCCTGGAGCCAGGCGGGCGGCTGGACGAGCAATCGCGGCCGACCGAAGGACACGCCGGAAGTCCCCAAGGGCTTCGACTGGCAACTGTGGCTCGGGCCCAAGCCCGACCGACCGTATCATCCGGCGTACGCACCCTACAACTGGCGGGGCTGGTGGGAGTTCGGCACCGGCTGCGTCGGCGATATGGCCGTTCATAACCTCGACCCGGCGTTCGCTGCCCTGAAGCTCGGCCACCCGATCAGCGTCGAGGCGGTCAAGACCGATTTCGTCGATCCCGAGGTCATCGGCGGCAACAACCACGTGGTGTGGGAGTTCGGCCCGCGCGAAGGCATGGGTCCCGTTAGCGTCCACTGGTACGACGGCTCCTTGCAGCCGCCGCGACCGCCGGAATTGGAGCAGGGCCGGCGCGTCGGCGAGGGCGGCAACGGCATCCTGATTCTCGGCAGCAAGGGTACGATCATGGGTGGCGGCTGGAGCAGTTCGCCCCGGCTGATCCCGGAATCGAAGATGCGCGAGTACGGCCGGCCGCCGCAGAAGCTGCCGCGAAGTCCCGGCCACCATCGCGACTGGCTCAACGCCTGCAAGGGCGGACCGAAGGCCTGCAGCGATTTCAGCTACGGTGCTCGCCTGACCGAATTCGTCCTGCTCGGCGACCTCGCCATCCGCGCCCGGAAGAAGATTCTTTGGGACGGCGAGAACATGAAGGCGACCAACGCCCCCGAAGCCCAGGTCTTCATCCAGGAGCCCTACCGCCCCGGATTCGACCTGGCCAAAGTATAGGACAACAACGACAAACAGATGGGTGGCAGCGTCAAGGCCGCAAGCCTTGGCGATGACTGCACCGAATTCCAGGAAGGCCATCGCCAAGCTGCGCTTGACGCTGCCACCCGGAGCTTATGGAGCGCTTAGCTGAGGCTCATCAGTCACAAGGAACACAGAGGTACATCAAAGGAATGAGTTCAACGCGTAAGCAAAGGATTGTGACCCAGATCGGGTCGTTGCCGTATGACGATGTCGATGCGGCGGTCGAGTACAGCCTTCGCCATGATATCCCCTTCCTGCCGGAGTTGCCGAAGCTGGGGGACGCGATGCTGGAGTACGTCAAGCGCCCCGGGCAGTTGAGCTGCCTGCGGGCGTTTCAGGAGCGGACCGCCGGCCGCGACGTGGTCAAGGTCCAGTGCATCGGTCCGGCGACCCTGATCCTCAGCGGCTACTCCGAGGATGACGCCATCACCATAGCCTGCCAGCACATCGCCGCCATCCTCGACGGCCTGCGCGTCGGCAAGGTCATTCTCTTTCTCGACGAGCCGGCCCTCGGCCAGGTGGGGTTCGACTATCAGCGCCTGTGGTCGCCCCTGTTCGAGAGCTTCGATGTCACGCGAGGCGTCCACGTATGTGGCAGCATGAACTGGGACGACCTGTTCCGCTCCGAGATCGAGATCATCAGTCACGATGCGTCCGAGTACGACATCACGAAGTACCCCGCCTACCGCAATGGCAGGCAAATCGCCTGGGGCGTCCAGAACCGGCAGGATGTGAGAGACTTCCAGGACGGCGACCTGTTGACCCTGCCCTGCGGCATGGGTCCCAAGTTCTACACCCCCGACGACTGCGAAACCAGCCTCAGGAAACTACAGGAGATTTCGAGCAGCCTTTCAATGGAAAACCCGAAACAGGTTGAAGTCTAAAGTATATAGACTCAACGCGCTGGCTTGCATAGGCCCACATGGGGTTTGACATCTGTTGGCATATCCATCATACTTGCTCTTGCGAAACAGTTGAGAAGCACCCGCTGATGGACTCAGCAGATGCGATTTGGATTTCCGAGGGTAAGCGAAATGATCAAGAGACTGAGAGTCAGGAACTTCAAAGCTCTGCGAGACGTTGACATCAAGCTTACCCCAGTCCACGTTCTCATCGGACCGAATGATTCCGGTAAAACAAGCATCCTCGATGCCCTCGCCGCTCTCTGTCGAAGCGTAGACCATGATCTGGCCGATGCTTTTCTAGGAGCTTGGAAGGGCACCGAACTGGTCCGGAACGGACAGCCTGATCTGTCTGTGAGCATCGCGGTGGATTTCGACAGTGATGTGATTACCGCATATAGGATTGACGTTCTTTTCGCACGCCGTGGCAGACAAGCCAAGATTACAGAGGAGGGTTTCAAAAAAGGACGTGCAGGCCCTGTCTTCCATGACCCACCAGCATCAGACATCTTTGTCGGTAGCACGAGGGTGAGGTACCAGTCAGAGGGTCCAGGCTATCCGGATATTCATAGCGACAAATGGCACACCATAAAGAGTCTGTTAGAGGGCGTGCATTACTACCGGTGGGATCCCAGATTTCTGGCCTTGCCGGTTGCACCCGACACCAAGCGTGGTTTCAGGATGGAGTCAAACGGCTTCGGCTTGGCCCTATGCTTGGACAATATACTGGGCGACAATCCAGACCGGTTCATTCAGTTGCAGAAACGTTTCACTGAGATATTCCCGCACATCACGTCTATGAGGCTGAGTCCGGAAAGCGCCTATCGCGCAGCGGTAGATGATCCGGACCGGGTCACGATGCTCCAAGAAGCCGATGGCAAGGGACTGTACTTCAAGCTGAGGGACGCAGACCAATGGGTGCCGGCGTCCCAAGTTTCTGATGGAGTACTCCTGGTCCTTGCCTATCTCACAATCCTCTACCTGCCACAGGAGAAACGGCCACGTGTGTTGCTTGTTGAAGAGCCGGAGAATGGCGTGCACCCAAAACGTCTTCGTGATGTGCTCGGGGTCCTGCGGGAACTCATCCATGAACAGTCGCATACGCAAGTGATCCTCACAACACACTCCCCTTATGTCCTGGACCTGTTCAGTCCGGAGGAGGCCACTCTCTGCACCATGCAGGCCGATGGCGAGGTGAAGACCACTCGACTATCGGAGAGCCCGGCCGTGAGGAAGCAAGTCGATGTGTTCACGCTTGGAGAAATCTGGACGTCCCAGGGTGATGAGAAGATTGCCGTGTCTCAGAAGGCGACGGAGGGGAGTGGTCAATGACTGAGAGGCCCATGCATGTGTTGCTGGTGGCGGAGGGGGAGCACGAACGATCTGGAGCATTGGAGAATTTGGTCAAGAGGCTGGGAGGAGGCGAAGCGAAATTCACTCCTGCTCGCGTGTCTGACGATCGTGTCCATGCCTTCCATGGCACGGGGGATGGACACACCAAGCGGGCCTTGGGATGGCTGGAGTGGGCACTGCAGGAGAACTACGACGCACTGATTCTGCTCATCGATCAAGATCGTCCTGAAGAAAAGAGAAGCGAGCAGATTCGGAAGGCACAGGAGTACTGGGATCCGGATGAACCTGCGTCTAATCTGCCTCGCGCTATGGGGGTCGCGATCAAGATGTTTGATGCGTGGATGCTCGCGGACGAAAAGGCATTGACGGACGTTCTTGGATGCACCATTGCGAGACAACGCAATCCCGAGACCATTCGCAAGCCCAAAAAGGTCTGCCAGAACCTACTCGACAACGGTGTGAACCAGATGGCTCAACGCGAGATGTACGCAGAAATAGCCCTTCGACTCAATCTCGACATCTTGTCCTCGCGATGTCCTTCCGGATTCAGACCATTTGCAGAACGCGTTGGAAGAGTATTTGGGCATGGACTGCGTGCGAAGGGATAGGGAGGTTGCAGCCATGGGGGCGAATGGAGCCTGTACCAGTAGAGAACGCGCATGTGGCTCACGATTCAGCCGGCGGGGGTTGCTGCATAAGACCGTCTTGACGGGGATTGGGCTGGCGGTGGCTCTTGCGGAGGTGGCTTCCTCGGAGTCGTCGCAGGCGAAGCCGGAGGAGTGGTTCATCCCGGCGGACGCCAAAAAGGTCTTCGAAGGCGAGTATGTCCATCGCATAGGAGAGCGCGATTCCCCGCGGGTGAAGATGGCGAAATACGTTGGTCCCGACAAGACGGCCTACTTTGAGCTCACCGGCCTGTCGGACAGGGACTACCTGCTTTGCGTGGATGGTCAGGGCCGGCCTGTGAGCTACAAGTACCGGTCCATTGCGAAGGGGTACACGGACAGTCTCCAATTCGCCGGAGAGAACGCCGTTCATGTCACCTGGGGTTCCAAAGAGCAGTTCGACTGGGAGGTGAAAGGCGGGGCCCTGCCGGACTTCAACTCCCGGCCTGATCCCTACCTGATTCAGTATGTCCTGCTCCAAGCCTACAACCTCGACAAACGCGGGGAGCAAACGTTCACTGCCTATGACGCGGACCCCAAGGGCAAGGGAATCAACCACTACGAGATCACGCTCGATCTGGTGGATGAGGACGGCGTGTTGCTGCCCAACGGCAAGTGCAAAGCAAAGCATTTCCTGCAGATTCAGCGGACCGAGAGCAATACATGGTTCAAGAAAGGTCCCGGCAACAAGACCGAGTACTGGGTGGACGATGACGGTATTCTCCTTCGCGTCTACCGGCATCTCGAGCCTTACGAGGTGATCCTGCAGGCCCATGAGGCGGCCGAACCTCTCGCATCGAACATCTATGAGCGCGACCTGACGGCGTTCTTCGATGAGATGGACCGAACGTATCCCTTCTTTGAGCTCAAAGGGATTCAGACGGATTGGGTCGGCATGAAAGACCGGCTGCAGGCCAAGGTCAAGGACTGCCGGTCGGACGAGCAGTTCCTTGGGATCGTGCAGGACGCGATCCTGTGCCTGCACGACTCGCACATGGGATTCACCAAGACGCGTGTGTCGCCGCCGCCGTGGCCGGCCAGATACTACCCGGGGATCAGCCTTCTGCCGGCGACGGAGGGGCGGGTCGTCGTCATGTGGTGCCGGGACGGCCTCGATCCTGCTCTGAAGACGGGCGTCATCGTCACGAGGATCGACGATCAGGACGCCCGCACTTGTCTTGAGGAAGAGGCGAAGAAGATCTGGGCCGAAGGGGGCATGTCCGGTCGGCAAAGGGCCAGGTTGCTTGCCTATCGTCTGCCGCTGCAGACAGAACTGAGAGGCCGGAAGCACGCCCTGTCGATTCTCACTGATGAGGGCGAACGTCGCGTGGAACTCGCGTGTGACTACGACGCCCGCTCCGGATTCCCTCACTCGTACAATCGGCCCGAGGGTTCTCAAGCAGGCAGGTTCATATGCTTATGCCGGGCTTGCCGGCGGAGCAGGCTATATCTATCTTCGAGAGATCGATGCCACCACGGTGTCTGGTCTCAAGGAGGCCCTCGCAACGCATGCCGACGCCAAGGGCTGGATTGTCGATCTGCGGGGCAACGGCGGAGGCGGTTATGGTCAAGATCTGCTTGACGTACTCGGGAGCCTCCCCCGGCCGGTCGCCGCCATCATCGATGCCGGATGTATCTCCGCCGGCGAGACGATGGCCCGGGACCTCGTTGGGCGCAGCGGGGCCCGCCTGTTTGGGTCCACGACGGCCGGAGCGTCCAGCGCCAAGCGAGATTGGACCTTCCCCAGTGGAGTCGCCACGGTGGTGTGCTCGGTGCGCAGCCGCTGGGGTTTGGATGGGCAACTGATTGAATTCCGTGGAGTCCAGCCGCATGTGGAGGTCGAAGCGGTCCCGGAAGACCTGCAGCGGGGACTGAATACCGAAATCCTCAAGGCCGAAGAGTACCTTCGCACCGCATCTGTCGAGAAAGGATCAACATCACGCTGATACAGGAGGACAAGCCATGTCTCTATCCGACTTGAGCCGTCGCGAGTTTCTTCGGAAAGGAATCCTGACGAGCGCCGGACTGGCCGTCGCGTGCCCTGTCGTGCAAGCCCAAGCCACGGAGGCCGCTAACGACGGCCTGCCTACGCGCGTGCTGGGGCGCACCGGGGCCAAGGTTACGATCCTGGGGCTGGGGACCGCGCCGCTCGGCGAGGCTCGCGGCAACGTGTCTGAGGCGGCCAAGATATTCGCTGAGGTGATCGACCGCGGCGTCACCTACGTCGATACGGCGCGGGGCTACGGGATCGCGGAGGAGGCCCTCAGCCAGGTCGTGCCGGCCCGCCGGGACAAGATCTTCCTCGTCACCAAGTGCTGGACCGATTCCGGCGAGCAGGCGCAGAAGAGCTTCGAGAACCTCTTTGCGGACACTCAAGACCGACCACGTGGACCTCGTCCACATCCACCACGTCGGCGGCAAGGAAGTCCCCCGAATGCTGGCCAGGGACGGCATCCTGGAGTACCTGCTCAAGCAAAAGGAGTCCGGGAAGACCCGCTTTATCGGCATTTCCGGCCATGCCCGGCCGAGGCTCTTTGTGCGCATGCTCGAAACGGACCAGATCGACGTGCTCATGGCCGTGATGAACTACGCAGACCGCAACATTTACGACTTCGAAGGCAAGGTGCTGCCGGAGTGCCGCAAGCGCAACGTCGGCGTCGTGGCGATGAAAGTCTACGCCGGCATCCGCGGCGGATTCCCCAACCACAGCAAGGGCTGGGTCGGCTGCAACACCCCTGCCGAGCTGCTGCCCAAGGCCCTGGCGTACGTCCTGGACCTGGAGGGCGTCAGCGTCGCCAACGTCGGCCCGTTCACCATGGAGCAGGCGATCCAGAACGTGGAGCTGGCGCGCCGCTACAAGCCCCTGACCGACGCCGAGCGGACGGAGTTGCTCGCCTATGGCCAGAAACTCGCTCCCACCCTCGGCCCCCGCTACGGCCCCGTCGTGTGAGGCCGGGTGACATGGATTATGATTGAGAATATCGTGTTTACGGGTGGCAGCGGATGAGGCCCAGAAAGTGTTGCTCCACTGCTTGGGCCTGACCTTGCCGCAGCGGCTCCGGCGGATCGACGAGCTCCCACAAATGGAGTGAAGACTTCCGGCAGAAAACGCGCTTATCGCTATCAAGAAGGCCAATTCACGGTTGGAAACGCGTAACTTGGGCTGACAACCGGCAGCTAACAATCAACAACCGTTTTCTTTTCTCTTGCCTCTTGCGCCCGTATCGGTCATAATAGTCCCCGGAGACGCCCTGGTGCTGCTGCGACAAACGAGCGTTGCGGCCCTTCGTGGGCCGGATAGATGTGACGAGGCCGAAATGTGTGGGATGGCCGTGGAGGTGCGAAGGCCGAGGAATATGTGAGACCAGAGAAGGCGGAAATACCTGACTGTCTCCGGGTTTTCCGAGGATCCGGCCTCTGAGTTTTATGTCCTCGTGGATGGTGAGCTGCAGTTTCATCGTGACATTACCATGCACACACTGCCAATTCCTGAAGTCCGGATTCTCTTGAATTCAGATGATCGGTTCTTGACTCTGGCCTGTCTGGCCGGAGAAGAAAATGTCGGCGATTTGAGTTTCTATGGTGACGCGGCGCTGGAGCTTGAGCCAGCGGGTGAATCTGTCGGTGATCATTGACGATGTGTCAATGTCAGGTTGTTTCATCTTTGTTCGAAGGAGGATCTGTCATGAGATCGCGCATTATGTTGGGGGTGTGTATTGGCCTATTGCTTACGGGTATGGCGTCCGCGGCGCAAGACCGCTTTAGCGGGGCCGTCAGCCAACTGTGGAGCGACCCTGGTAACTGGACCCTAGGGGTTGTTCCAGGCGTGAATGACAAGGCCCAAGTCGTGGATGGTGGATTCTGCATTCTTGATTACGATGCGGGTACGATCACGAACGTGGCGATAGAAGGTGGCGGAGCCGGCCGCCTGCGCCTGGTCGACGGCGCGAAACTGGCTGTCCGTGACTGGAGCATCATTGGCTACGCGGGCGCCCCGGAAGAGCCTCATCTGCTGGAAGTCCTGGGCGGCGTGTATAATGCCAATGCCCGCATGTTCATAGGATTTCAGGGACGCGCCATGTTGGTGATTGACTACGCGGGCGTTGTCAATCTCAACGCCCAGGAGCTCGGCATCGGCGAGGAAGCGGGCGGCGATGGGACTGTGGAGATCCGCGGCGGCGCCTTGAATCTTTTGTCAACTTCAGGACTTCCGCTGCGTTTCCGGGCCGGCGCAACTCCAAGGCCAGCATGAATTTCCACGGCGGCGTGATGACGCAGGCGTACTCTGACGCTCGTGCCAATATGATCAACACGAACATCGCCAACGGCACCATCATAGCCTACGACGGCGAGGGAACCGTGATCGTGGAGAAGGTGAAGGACAATCTCGTCGTCAAGGGGCTGCATCCCCTGAATCCGGTGCCGGGCGACGGCGACAACATCACGGCGGGTGACCTCACTCTGAACTGGACCCTGGCCGCGGGCACGCTTGTGGATGTGTGGTTCGGCACCAGTGCGGACCTCAGTGCAGCCGAATTGATTGTCACGAAGAAAGCCGCGACCTCTGCTACAGTGAAGGTGGATCGCAAGAAGCGGTACTACTGGGCCGTAGATACCTACGCTGCCGGTGCGAAAGACCCGAATTATGGACCGATCTTTGACTTCTACGTGGACAACCTGCCGCCCGTGGTCGAGGCCGGTGACAATGCAAGGGCTTGGCTGAACAACGGCAGTGTGAACGTGGCGATCGCAGGTACGGTAACGGACGCCGATCCTACTACGACACGTTGGACCGTCAGTGCATTCGATCCCAATGACCCCAACGATCCCAATGAACTGATCCCTGCGGCTGATTTCAAGGGCTCTATACCGGCGGTGATTGCCAATGCGGATAAGACAGCGGCAACCGTGACGCTCAGTGCGCTGGGCACCTACCAACTGAAGCTTGAAGCCAACGACGGCGAGTATGCCGGTTCGGATACTGTGACCATCAGCGTCTTCAGCAGCAGTTGTGAGGCGGCGAAATCGGTGCCGGACTATCAGCCGCTGCCCGGCGATATCAACGGCGACTGCAGGGTCAACGATGAGGACCTGACCCTCCTCCAAGCCCACTGGCTGGAGTGCAAC
Organism: Sedimentisphaerales bacterium; assembly: GCA_963708075.1. Lineage (GTDB taxonomy): Bacteria > Planctomycetota > Phycisphaerae > Sedimentisphaerales > Anaerobacaceae > PLanc-01. The sequence goes on along the minus strand of OY970194.1, from coordinate 5,149,051 downwards.
GCCCTCGACTGCAACAGCCTGCCGTAAGTCTCAACCGCACGCCAGGCCGCTTTCAGGTGAATCACGCAGAACATGATTCGCCGCATGAAGAACGACACAAAGGCGGACGACTCGTCCGTCTCACTCGGGGTAGGGCCCGCGCGACTCACCGCGCTGTCCCTACCCCGACCTGTTTTTCCGCCACCCCTCACAGATGCGGCGACAGCGGGTAGTGCTCCGGCTACTCTAAAATGGTGTTTAGAGAATACCGGTTACGATGGGTGGCAGCGGCAAGCGCCAGCTTGCCGATGGCTCGTGTCTGCGCCTGCACGCCATCGGCAAGCTCCGAAGACTCCGCTTGCCGCTGCCACCCGATATCCACCAGATTAGAATAGTCGGAATAGCAGGGTGTGCTCTGCACACCGAACGAAGCAAGACGTGCCTGGAATTGCCGGAACTAAGTGGAAACTGCAATGGGGCCCAAGCCGCCGTTGCCCATCGTGAAGACGATGGCTTCCCACGCCGGATTGGGATGCAGTTGCCACTGCGAGCGTGTCACGGACCAGGCGGGGTCTTCGAGTCCCCATCGATCATCCTGGCCGGGAGCTCGGGCTGGCGGGTCAAAGTCCGCCGGCGAAAAGGACTGAAAAGCAATTTGATCATATCAGAGGTCTTCATGTATCGCCCGAACGTGCGCAGGAGCCTCAAGGTTCGGATCGGACGCCCGAAAATGCGGTGAGCGAAAAGCCATCCGTAGCCTTTCATGCGCAGACGGTTCACCTCCGCACTTGGCAGGACGGTTGGGTCGATATCCGAGCACTTGAACCATTTGTGCCAATCCCGCTCGTCGTCGATGATGCCGCGGGTGACGTACTCCTTCCATAACGGGGTGCCCCGGTAGACGCACAGGCGATTGAAGCCGAAGGTGTCCAGTTCCAGCCGGGCGGCAAAGCGGAAGCTTTCCATAATGTCCGCCGCGGTCTCGCCGGGAGAGCCGATGACAAAGAACCCGTGAACCATGGCGATGCCATGTTGCTTCGCTTTCCTGATCGCGTTCTTCACCTGCTCCAGGGTCTGATGCTTCTTCAGCCGGTCCAGCACTTTCTGTGTGCCCGCCTCCACCCCAAAAGCCAGGAAGGTGCAATGGGCCTTGCGCATGATCGGCAGTTGATCGATCGCCACGGAATCGACCCGCCCTTCGCAGCCCCAGCGAAATTCCAGTCCACGTTCAAGGATGCCGTTGCAGATGGCGTTGATGCGCTCACGCTTCAGTAAAAAGTGGTCATCGGTAAGGTAAATCGAGCGATAGCCCATGTCGTTCAGTTGCTGCATCTCTCCCAGGACATGCTCCGCGGACCGGCATCGCCACTTGCCCTGCGAGAGAGACGGGATATCGCAGTAGATACAGCCATAGGGGCAGCCTCTCGAAGTCTGCATGGTGCAGAACTTGTCCAGGGACAGGACGGCGGGAACGTCCAGGGGCATCGACTCAATGTAATCGATGGGCAGACTGGTCCGGTCGGGGTAAGGATACCGATCCAGGTCCTGGAGCAACGGACGTGGGGCATTCCGAATGATCTCCTCCTCATGACGCCAGACCAGACCGGCCACTGAGCCGGGATCGCCGAGGTGATTCAAGTAGTCCGGCAGAAGCTCTTCGCCCTCGCCGACACCCACGCAGTCGATGTCAGGGCAGTCCCTCAGGATGCGGTCCGAATTCCCGGTGGCAAACGCTCCCCCCGCGATGATCGGGATCTTCGCAGCTTCCGCCTTGAGTCGCCTGGCCATCAGCTTGGCCGCCGGGTAGGTGGTCGTCGAGAGGAAGGAGAGTGCAATGACGTCGGGCCGTTCTGCCGCTACCGCCTGGGCGATGTGCTCCGCCTTCATCTGCGGGTGACACGTGTCGAACATCCGCACCTGGTGTCCACGCTGGCGCAGGACCGGAGCGAGGGTCTGAATCCCCAGGGGGGGAAACGCCATCACCTTGACCCGCCCATCGTCCGGCCGTGACTGATCCAACTCTGCAGGAAGTAACCCGCAGAAGTTCTCATCTCGAACATAAATCAGGAAGACATTCATAGAAGATCCTTCATTCCTTCGACCCATAAACAATATCCGGAATTTGGCATTAAGCAAGCTCTTTTGGCCGGGGATTTCCCATTTGACCTCATAGACTGTGCTCCTGCACGGCAGATGTCCCGTGATACCCGGGTACTGCATCCGATTTCAGCAGCTCGGGTCGGCAACTCAGGGGGGAATCAAGGTGTCAGGGGTTCATTTATGCCCACGGCTGTCCATCTGTGGTTGAAAGAGCGGTTGCCGGTCCTCCGTCGAGGATTGTCAGCTATAAATCCCTGTATCACAAGGGTGTATCCACGTCCATACGTGTTTAGCGTAGAGTCTCCCGCTCGCCGGGTGGCACCGCCCAACTCGTTGGCAACGTCCCACATTCTTGAGATTGGGCCTGGACAAGCTACGCTGCCAGCCACAACCTCATGCTTGGTCTTCCACAATCCTGTCGTGCACACCGAGCGGGGGCGGCTGATTGGGCAATTTTGGCTTTCGGGGCGGAGTGTAGTGGCTTATAATGTCCGGGATGGAGCATAGATTTGTCAGAGCGATTTTTCCCGGTTCGTTCGACCCGATCACGAACGGGCATCTGGACGTGGTCAAGCGTGCGATGCGGCTGTTCGACGAGCTGATCATCGCCGTCGGGCGAAGTCCCGTCAAGAACCAGCTTTTCACACCCGAGGAACGGGTCGAGATGATCGCGGAGCTGATCACCGACCTGCCGGGCGTCCGCGTGGAGAGTTTCGAGGGCCTGACGGTCGAGTACGCCGCCAAGCGGAAGGCCGACGTCATCCTTCGCGGCCTCCGCAGCCTGACCGACGTCCAGTATGAGTTTCAGCTCGCGATGACCAACCGGGCGGTGGCGGGGATCGAGACGGTCTTCATCATGACCAGCGAGCAGTACGGCTTTACCAGCTCCACGCTGATTCGCGAGATCGCCTCCCTGGGCGGCGACCTGTCCAACCTGATCCCGCCGAGCGTGCAGAAACGCTTGGAGAAACGCTTCAGCAAACTGACCCGACGCCCAGCGGCGGATGACTTGCAGGTCTGATCGCGGCCGACGCCATCCCGAGGGTGGACCTGTCCCGGCCGGGGAACTGCCTGTGCACGGACTATTGACAGTCACCGATTATCTGGGTCTTTAATAGACTTCTGTCCCGAATGGCGGTTCCGGAAGGTGCCGTGAGTACTGCAAATGTGCATTCCTGGCTCAGAAATGAGGGTTCTGAGCTCACCCATCTCCTTAAAGCACCGCCCTTCCCGGCTGTCCCCGCCATTCCGCAGCGATATCTCAACTCGCTGTCTTCGGACAGAGCCTGGACTGAAATCCTATTGCGTTAGGGGGCGGGATTTGATATAAGAGCTTACGGACGTGTGGGTTCTTAACGGTGTCACAACGGTTTGGAGTGGGCGACCGTGCGGCGAATCGGATTCGGAGGCCCTCATGCAATGTGGACTGTTATACACGTGCTTCAAGGGTAGATGTGCTGAATCCACACCTGTCTCGCGTCCAGGTTTGTTCCATGATAGCTCTGCACATCATCTTTTCGGAAGGAAGGTGACCCTGCATATATTTCGCCCTGTGGGACCGTACTGAGTCGGTCCCGGTGAATGCCATAACAACACAATTCAGTAGGCTCAATCGAAGGGAGGACCAACAATGTTAGCGAAGACGTGGCTTTGTGTGGGGGTATTCACTCTGCTTGGCTCAAGTCTGGCGATGGCGGCCGACCCTGCCGTGCACCCAGTGACTAAGGAACCACTGGTGATAACATGTCTCAAGGGCACTCCGGATGCCATCGACGGAGACCTGAGCGACTGGAATCTGGAAGCGATGACCCCGGCCGTTCTGGATGTGGCCGGGCAAATTAACACGGGACAGGCGAGCTGGACCGACCCGGCGGACTGCAGCGGAAAATTCTATCTGCTGTGGGATAGCACGAAGATCTACCTCGCCGTGGTGGTGAAAGACGACAAGCTATCCATGAATAAGACCGACGGCAATATCTGGAATGCCGACTGTATAGAAGTGCTCTTCTCCACGACAGACGCAGTGGCAACACATACAGCCAGTATCCATTACCAGTACGGTTTCAATGCCAATGCTCAGAAATGGAACTGGGACAACATGGACAGCGCCGGTCAGGTCCTGCCGGATTACATGCAGGCGGCCGCCAAGACCACTGCCGATGGGTACGTCTGCGAGGTTCTCTATCGAATACGGACGAATGAGCGCATTGCAGTTTACCGCAGGCAATGTCATCGGTTTTCACCCCGTGATCGATGACACGGAGGCCGCGGACCGGGAAATCCAGATGACCTGGACCAGCCGGGAAGCGCACGACCAGAGTCTGGGATTCGGGCATCTGATTCTCTCGTCCGACCCGGCACTGCCGAAGGGACTCAGCCGTGGTCCGAGTCCGGCAAACCGTGCTGAGGATGTGCCGGTGGACACGATGCTCTCATGGAGCCCGGGCAACTACGCGGTGAGCCACGATGTCTATCTCGGCACGGCGTTCGATGCTGTCAACGATGCCTCGCGAGACAATCCCATGAGCGTGCTGGTGGGCCAGGGCCGGACGGCTACGGAATTCGATCCGGCGAATCTCGCCTTCGGCACGACCTATTACTGGCGAGTCGATGAGGTCAACGCTGCGCCGGATTCCGGGATCTACAAGGGTTACGTCTGGAACTTCACCACGGAACCCTACACGTATACGATCCAGTCTGTGACAGCCACCGCCAGCTCGTCGGCCAAAGATATGGGGCCGGGGAAGACCACCGACGGGTCAGGCCTCAAAGCCGGCGGTGAACACTCGACGGCGGACACGGATATGTGGCTCAGCAGCCTGACCCTCAAGCTGCCGGCCTGGATCAGCTACGCTTTCGATAAGCCCTACATCATTCGGCAGATGAAGGTGTGGAACTCGAACCGGAGCCTCGAGGGGCCCCTTGGCTTTGGTGCCAAGGGCGTCCTGATCGAATACTCCCTGGACGGCGCAACGTGGACGCCGTTGGATACCGTGGAGTTTCCGCAGGCCAGCGGCTCCGACACCTACGCCGGGTCCACTGTCGATTTGCATGACGTGCAGGCGAAGTTCGTCCGCCTGACGATCAGCAGCAACTGGGGCGTCACTTCGATAACCGGCTTGGCCGAGGTCCGCTTCTCGTACATCCCGACGCAGGCCTTTATGCCGCAGCCGGCCGCCGGCGCGACGGGCGTCAGCCTGGATGCCGGCCTGAATTGGCGACCGGGTCGCTTTGCCACCTCGCATCAGGTGTTCTTCGGCGCCGATCAGGCCGCTGTGGCCGGCGGAACCGTTCCCGCCAGAACGGCGACCGAGCACAGCTATGACCCCGGCAGTCTGAACTTCGGCACGACCTACTACTGGAAGGTCGATGAGGTCAACACCGTCACCTGGCCGGGCGACCTCTGGAGCTTCTCCACCCTCGAGTACGTCATCCTGGATGACTTCGAGAGCTATACCAATGACTCGCCCAACCGCCTCTTCCAGGCGTGGATCGACGGCGCGGGCTTCTCCAAGGACGAGTTCTTCCCGCAGGGCAATCCGGGCAACAGCTCGGGCTCGTTTGTCGGCTATGACCCCACGGCGGGCACCATCGTGGAGACCTCGATCGTTCATGGCGGCAGACAGGCCATGCCCGTGGAATACAACAACGTGAACACTCCCTACTACTCCGAGGCCGAACGCACCTTCGACGCGACCCAGAACTGGATGGCCAACGGCGCCACCGATCTGAGCCTGTGGTTCCGGGGCAGGCCGGCGGCCCTTGTGGAAACCGCTTCGGGCATCACCCTGAGCGGCGAGGGCGCGGACATCTACATGGGCACGGACGAGTTCCGCTTCGCCTACAAGAAGCTCAGCGGCGACGGCTCGATGACCGTCCGCGTGGACAGCGTTCAAACCGCGGCCAATTGGACGAAGTCCGGCGTGATGATTCGTGAGAGCCTCGATCCGCTGGCCATGCAGGTCCATATGATCAGTGCCGCACAGCAGAGCCTCGTCGAGTGGATGTACCGCAACATGACGAACAGCACGACCACCGTGGGGTTCAACACGGCGGCCAATGCCAATCCGCTGCCGGTCTGGCTGCGGGTCACGCGCGTGGGCAACGTGTTCACCGGCGAGTACTCGGCGAACGGAACGACCTGGACGAAGCTGGCAGCGACCGATGGCTCGCCGTCCTCGGCGACGATCACCATGCCCGCCAGCGTCTATGTGGGTATGGTGGTCTGCAGCAACTCGGCAGGCAACCTTGCCGTGGCGGACTTCTCCCAGATCAAGACCACCGGCGCCGTCACGGGTGCATGGCAGACGGCCGACGTCGGCGTCGCTCAGCCCGCGAACAAACCCGACTCGTTGTATGTCATCGTCCAGGACAACACCGGCAAGTCGAAGACGATCGTTCATCCCGATCCGAAGGCCACGTGCGTGGTTGACTGGACCGAGTGGCGTATTCCGCTGAAGGACCTCACGGGCATAAACACCGCCGCCATCAAGAAGATGACCATCGGGATTGGCGACCGGAGTAGTCCGAAGGCAGGCAGCGCCGGCATACTGTTCATCGACGACATCGGCTACGGCCATCCGCTTTCGCAGTAGCCGCAACAGGTGTCCCAACCGAATCACCAGACACACAAGGGCCGGCAGACTTCATCGTCCGCCGGCCCTTTTCCTGGTGCCAAGTGGCAACGTATTCTACGATTGCACGGCAATCCAGGTTTCGCCAAACCACGGTCCCCTCATGTCATTCCCGCGAAGGCGGGAATCCAGGTTCTTTCACCACGGAGACGCAGAGGACACGGAGAAGATGCAACCGCAGATGAACGCCGATATGGAAACCGCGAAATCTTGCCCTCGACCCTCGATCAAGTCGAGGGCAGGCTCTGATCCGGGGACGCGAACCACGCGAAAACTGCATTATGCATGTCATTGCGAGCGCAGCGCGGCAGTCTATCGTTTAACCGCAGAGGCCGCCAAGGGCCGCAGAGGGTTCCAACGAACAACCAGGATGTAGGATGGGCTTCAGCCCATGCGGGTTCAATGTCATTCCCGCGAAAGCGGGAATCCAGGGCTTCAACCGGCAACCGACTACCGATCCGCACTCCGTATTCCCGAGGGCTCCGCCGTCCTCCCCCTTTGTCCCTTGTCACGTATCGCTTCTCGGTTCCTCGTTCCGAATTCAAGCCATCCGGCTCCGAGAGAAGTAGAATGTCCCCATCATTCCCCGCCCGCGACTGGCTCCGCAAGGCCTTAATTGTTAATTTGAGGGCTGGCCCTCTTACTACGCGGCCGCTTCTCCCCAAATAATTATATAATCAAAGATGCGGCCCCGTCCCCACCCCCTGACCTGACTCTCCTCTTCCCTCAGATTGAGTCCAGGAAGTCGTATTCGGTGATCTTTACTTTCGCCAGAGTGTCATCCAGGGAGAAAATGACCGGGACCAAGTTCTCAAATACGAGGTGCCCTTCGATGCTCAAGAGCCGTCCCCATCCAACATACCTAGCGACTGCTTCTCGCTTGGATTGAAGCACCTCCAGTCTATCGAGATGCTTCTTCAGTCTGTCTGGTTTGCCTTTGTCGGTGTCGCGTCCCCGAAACTGTTGGAGTTGTGAGGCAATCTCTCCATGCGTTTTTGCTGATCCCAGGTCTTTACATTCGATGGCCATGACACGATTGAGCTTCTTGTTCCACGCCAGCACATCGACATCGCCGTAGTTCCGATCTAATTTGGTGTTCAGTATTTCAGTCAACTTGACGTTTGATCGTGCCATCCAGCCCAACGTACGGAGACGCTCTGCCACTTTCTCGTTGAAATCATGGCCGGCGGCGTTTCTTCGAGTGCCAATCCATTTCCGCATCTTGTGAGATTTGAATCGCCTCTCCTCGTAAGTAGCCTCATACGAACATCGGAGTACATAGGCAAATCCCTCCCTGATCAAGTCCGGGGCTACAAGGAACAATGGATCATCCCCATTATCCAATTGTACGAAGGGTCTTTCCACCACAGACAGTCGCCGTCGAAATTTCCAGGGCTGCCAATCTCTGTCTGAAAAGCCATCCGGTGCGGACGGCCACGTGTCTCTCGGCCAGAGCCTAAGCGCATCCACTATCGCTTTCATCGTCTCACGCGATAGACCAATGTCGTCACTCCCCAGGTCCAGGAGATCATGGGAATGAAGGCGCACGACAGGGGTATTCTCTTTCAAGGCTAAATCTTCAAGATGATCAATATACGCCCTGCACTGATCAATGGTAAACCCATACTCATCCAACCATGCGTCATTGAATTCGGTCACAAACAGGTCGCCGACGCATGCCACGCCTTCCGGCTCCCGAAACAAGTCGCCATATTTCTGCGCCGCAGATCGCAGTGTCCGTTTCTGGATCTCGGTGCCAAACCTATGGAGTACCGTGTCTGTGAATGAGTGGTCCATCATGACATCGCCGAAATGAGATACCCTGATCTTTGCCGGCATGGCCTCATATCTGATTGCGTCAGAATATCCACCCATATGATACATGAGAGAGGCGTATGCGAGGAGCCGGGCAACTTCAATCTCTCCAGGACTTGCCCCGTCAGTCAGCGGACACTCGCATAGTGCCATTTCAATCACAATCCGGGATCCAAGCATCGCCGCATTTAGAGAATACTGCTTGGTTGTCGCCGCCTGGAATACGTCTTCTTTGTCAACATGTTGAGCAAGGCAAGCCCTGATCGTATTCTTCCACTGGTTTCGTTCGACACGTGCTGCCTCTATATTCAGAATCAGCTTCTCGACGAGTTTCTCCCGGTCGAGTGTAGAAAGGAGCTTCTTGATGTCAGCCCACAGACGATCCAGCAGTTGCTTGATATACGTGGTACAGTCATCAATCCCGACGATATCCGAACCAGCATCTCGTGACCTACCCAACCATCCAAGTCCTATTCGCAAGGAAGCGTCATCCCATCCATCAATCACAATGGGCTTCGGCAGGGACTCAGCGACATAATGGAGAAACGTGGCAGCCCTCAGGGCATGGAAGCTCTTTGCATCCTCATCAGTGACTATTGAATCAACCACGTGCTCGACCTGATCTTCAGTCACCGCTTGCTCACTCACCAAAGAGACCCCCCTGATCATTGCCCAGACAATAGACCTTTCTGCGACATTCTTCTCACATGCGAATCCTTTCATGAAACCCTCCTTGAAAGTGAGAGTGATCATGTAGTGAGCATCGTGTGAAATGTCTATGAGGCGTTTCAACCCGTTGTAGTCAGCAATCTCAGAGGGGCGTTCTGCTAACTTGACAGAGGTGAAGGCTAGGTGCCATTCAAGTGGTCCTTGAAGAGTCGCCGGAACAGAAAGAGAAAAGGGGTCAGGCTTTGGATGTAGGTGCCGACCCTATTCTTCCGCGCCAATACCCAAAGCCTGACCCCTTTTCCCTTTTCCCTGACCCCTTTTCACCACTGCCATGTTGGCGTGATTCGGCTACAGGGTTTTGCGTCTGCGGAGCCAGCCAAGAAGGCCCATGCCGAGCATCCCGAGCAGCCCGGCGCCGGGGGCGGGAACGGGGTCCAGCACTTGGATCAAGCCGTACCACGGCCCATCGTCGTTGGCGCCCGAATGCAGGTACACATCCAGGCGGTACTCATGCGTGGGGTCGACCGAGAGCACCTCTTCGAGTCGCTGGCCATCGATCGAGTTCATCGGAGGCTGATCCCGAAGATAATAGAGTTGATCGGCGGACGTCAGATCCGTCACAGCGATGAGCAAGTGATCCAACTGGTAATTCCACAGGAAGAACTCCGTCGCCAGGATGAGCCTGTCTCCACCCGGCCGGAAGGTCCAGGTGCCCTCGGCGGTCGCCCTGGCCCCGGCGTAGTCCAGGTCCGGCGACCAGGCATCGCTTTCCACATACGCATAGAGGCCGCCGATACAACTGTGGCCGTAGACGTGCGGGTCAACGTGCGCTATGTCCGACAGGAATGAACCGTCCCAGGGGACTACCCCGGAATCGTACGAATCGTGCTCTGTGACAGGCACGCCCGGCGGATCCCCGACGTAGTAGGTGCATTCCGCCGCGCCCCAGATGTGTTGTTCTCCGCTGAGGATGGTGACCGCGGCCAGCGACGGCCTGGCAACTGCCAAGGCCGTGGACAATGCAATGCCAAAAACAATGACCATTCTTCTCATACACCTTCTCCTTTCTGTTGGCTACGACCTAGGCCGTGGCCGTCCTCCACGTGCGAGACTCATCGTCTCCGCAACCAGCCCACAAACCCGGCGCCGATGGTGGCGAGCAAGAGGCCGCCTGGGGCGGGGATGCAATGCATCTCGGCCAGTAGCGTGACATCGTAACCACAATCATCGTCCATCGAGTCCACGACCCCGGCCCAGAGCAGCAACTCATACGTATGGCTCACGTCAACCGCGTATCTGCCTTTGAACCCTTGCGTGAAGTCGTCGCCCATCCATTCTTCCCAGAGCAACATGTTCCTCGCCTCGACCCACGCTTCTGATGCGATCGGCACATTCGTGGTGAGATCGGTTAGGACGAAGCCAAAACCCTCGAAGGGCGGGTTGAGCCACCAGACCCATGCGTCCACAGGAAGCGCCGTCAGTACGAGTTCCAATTCACGCGCGTCTGGTTGGAAGGCCACCCGGGACTCAGCGTGTGAATGTGACGCGATGCCGTCCTGCCGGTACGAACCGTCCCCCGTGGTATATGATCTGACGCGAAACATGCCTGCTTCGCTGCCGGCGCCGATATAGCCATTGAGGTCGCCCAAAGTCCAAGGCACTTCACAGTAGCCGGACACAGGTAGTGCATGAGATTCACTGGAGTAGCTTTGCTGGAAAGAAGCCAGCGGCGTACGGAAAGGGGAGGTGTCGTCCCATATTCCGCCGTAGGCCCCGCCCCACGCCCTGTAGTACTGCGAGACCACCGTCACGGCCCCATAGGCCGGCACAGCCACAGGCGCTCCTGTTATGGCAAGCGCCAATGCAATTATCACCATTCGAGTGTTCATCTCTGTTCTCCTTTCCCTGGATGATAGACCGTTTCTGCTCATGACCGACGGACATCAAACGATGAAGCCATGACGGCGGGCGCAAAGGGACCGACAAGGTCCGGCCGACCACTATTTGTTATCGAAAGACCCTCTCCGTACCGACACTAGAGCGTGACCCATCCTCCGTGACACAGGCCGAACCTCCGTGCTCGACCGAAAAGCCGGGAGAATTCTACCACGCCCCGGTCGCACATATCTATTCGTGGAAACACCTAATTGTGCAGGCAAGTCCTGCATTTCCGAGGGCCGAATATGCATGAATCTGCAAAATGCCGGAGCGTGCATGGCGTTCGGCCCTTGACCTGTCCCGAATTCTTTAACCACGAAGGGCACGAAGGACCCAGCGCGGCCTTGCTACGCTCGGCCGCAACCAAAATAGGTGAAAGGCGTTGCGCTTTGGGGTACGGTATTGCTTTTGCCGAACAGTATCGTTCCAAAGGAGCAACGCCATGGAGGCTTCTATACAGAAGTATCACAAGGATGTCACGGGGGGTTCTCAGCGGCTGGGATCGCGTGCGGATTCGGGGCATGCAGCGCATCCTGGCCAATGTCGGAGGCATGATGAGTTATCTCTCCCACGTGGGCGTGCGGTTGAAGGACTTCGGGGCCTTTGTCGAACGGATACTAGGGACAGTCACCTATTATTGGCGCAAGTAGTCGGTGACTGTCGCTGACTATGTTAAGGGACGACCGGGAGGACCATCCCTGTGTTCACATCTACAACCACCCAACGGTCCTCCGGTTGCTACACACGTCCGTGGCAAAGGAATAGGTGAATCCCAGCCTCGGCCATGGCTCAGCCGCTCGTCCCGGGCGGACATCGATATACGTCCACTCCAATGCATCTACGCCGCTCTGTCGCCGACCTCCTGCTAAAGCATGGGGCGAAGGGACAGGCGAACCGCCAACCGTGGCTACCCAGGATGGCGTCCGGCCGGGGCGCAGATTTTCTTCCGAGAACCTCAGAAACCGCGTTACATGGGAAGGCCATGAAGGCACTTGAAGGGAGAAGGACCATAGTGCCATACGGGGCAAGCGCATCACCGGTTGGCAACCGAAAGACATGCTGTTTGGCGTGAGAACATGAGCCGAGAGCAACAAGTTCAAACGTTAAGCTCGCTGTATCTGCTCTACCGATCTCACAGTGCGCAACTTCAGGCGGTCGGATACACCAAGATGGAAGCCTTCTGGTTGCATTTCGCCTGCCTGCCTTTTCTGCCCTGGGCGGAGCACTCTGAGAACCGGCTCGGCTTAACGGAGGTATTGCGTTTGTACGTTGGGATCTATCAGCACAACATGAACGGCGACATCAAGCCGGAGGCCATTTCGGCTTTCCTTGAGTTGTTGGTGGACCGCTACAGGATGGCCAAGGACATTGGGTCGAGAGAAGACGGGTCACAGTTGGAAATGGAACTGGGGCGTTTTGCGCTGGCGGGAGAACACGATACGGACAGAAGAGTCAGAGCCGCATCTATTGTACTCCACACGATCGTGGAGTGGCGAAAGCAGACGGGAGAAGATCCCCTGCCCTGCATGTTGGTGGAAGACGTTGACGATGCAGCCTCCGTCTGAGTTGGCCGGATGCATCTGCATTGAGCACGGCTGACACGCAGCCGCAGCCACATCTCTACTGCTCATCCCAGCAGCCATTCCCACATCTGTCCTTCTTCGTGTCCTGGTGCCTTTGTGCGAGCACATTTTTTGGTTGCGGCTGAAGGCCGCGCTGGGCTCTTCGTGTCCCCCGATCAGGTCGAGGGCAGGCTCTTCGTGGTGAAGATGTGCGGGCGAATGATGATTCGCCCCTACCGCGTTCGCGGAAATGGCATGGGAGGACGGTGGGGCGAGCCCCACCCTACGAGAATGCGTGTGAATCCGTGGAATCCGCGTCGAACAAGAGTCCGCATGGGCTAAAGCCCATCCTACATGCTCTCTCAGGTTCTCGGTGTCCTCGGTGGTCTCTGTGGCAGGACAGGTGTTGATAGAGGCGTCGGTGTGCCGTGCACACCCTGCAAGAATCGGTGCCGTCCGCGTCTAATGAGACGGCGGATTGGGCAATTTCGGCTTTCGAGGCACGACGGCGGGGGCACCGGATTGCGGAATGAGGAGCAGGTGTCAGGGGCCAAGGGATGGATGATTGATGATGTACGATTGATGATTTGGGGGGCGGCAGGACCGTTGGAATGCGGAATGCGGATTTCGGAGTGCGGAATAAGACCAGTTGGCGATTCTCGGTTGGTAGTTTCCCGGTTGAGAGCCTACTTGAACCTGCGAAATCTCCGGTCGGAAGATGGAGATTGCCGCGCTTCGCTCGCAATGACCTGATTGCGGAATGAAGAGGCAGGGGTCAGGGTCGGGGATCAGGGATCGGGCCGATTGCGGGTTGCGGATTGCGGGGCGGGGCGTATAATGGGCAGGTAAATGGATGTAGGGGCGAATGATCATTCGCCTGTATCCACGGGCGGGGATGGCAGGGAAGGTGATTTCCTCCGACGGGGGTTGATTGCCGGGGGGGAATTTGCCGATGAAGGACGTGTGGGCGTGGTATAATGCCGAACGCAGGGCGGGCCGGGACGTATCCGTTGTGGTCCGGGAAACCGCCGGATCGAGATAGTGTGAACGCAGGAGCGAATTCGACGGGATTTATGCAGTGCCAGATATGCAATAAGCGGACAGCGACAATCCATCTGACGGAGATCAGCGAGGGGGTGCGGACGGAGATGCATATCTGCGAGCAATGTGCCGCGGATCAGGGGATCGCCGCACAGAGCCAGATGTCGATCAATGAGCTGCTGAGCCATCTGCTGGCGTCGCAGCCGGGGGATGACGAGATCTTCGGGCCGTCGGACCAGCAGACGGTGTGCCCGAACTGCGGGTTCAGCCTGGCGCGGCTCCGCAAGGAGGGGATGCTGGGGTGCCCGGATGATTATGAGGTGTTCGAGGCGGCGTTGCTGCCGCTGATCGAGCGGGCCCATGGGGGCAATACGACGCATACGGGCAAGGTGCCGTCGAAGACGCCCCAGGCGACCAGGCGGCTCGTGGAACTGACGAACCTGCGGCGGCAGTTGGACGTGGCGGTGCGGAACGAGGATTACGAGCTTGCGGCCAAGCTCCGCGACGAGATCAAGAAGATGGAATAGACCGGGCGCGACGCCGGGGGTAGTCATAGGCGATTACGATGAGATTGAGCGATATCAGCACCGACATCAACGAATGGTTCAGTGGCAGCGGGCCGCTGGCCGACATCGTCGTATCCTCGCGGATTCGCCTGGCCAGGAACCTTGCGGGGCATAGATTCCTGGGCAACTGCTCGGACGAGGAGAAGGCCAAAATCCTCAGCCAGCTCAAGGGCGTCCTGATGTCGCTGGACCTCGGCGACGAGGTCTTCTACGTGAATGTCGAGAGGGCCTCCAGCCTCCATCGCGACCTGCTCGTCGAGCGCCACCTCATCAGTCGCCATCTCGCCCAAGCCAAAGGCCCACGCGGCGCCATCATCGCCAAGCACGAATCCTTCACCGCCATGATCTGCGAAGAGGATGCCCTGCGCATCCAAGTGCTCAAGGCGGGGTGCCAGCTTGCGGCGTGCGCGGAGCAGATCGACCGCATCGATGACCTGATCGAGGAGAAGGTTGATTATGCGTTCAGCTCGCGGTTCGGGTACCTGACCGCGTGCCCGACGAACCTGGGCACGGGGATCCGCGTGTCGGTGATGCTGCACATGCCGGCGTTGAAACTGACCGGCCAAATCGAAAAGTTCCTCAACGCCGCCAAGGACATGGGCCTGGCGGTCCGCGGCCTCTTCGGCGAGGGCAGCGAAGCCGTCAGCGACCTCTACCAGCTCTCCAACCAGGTCACCCTCGGCATCAGCGAAAAAGCCATCGTCTCGCGCTTCGAGGGCGAGATCATCCCCGAAGTCGTCGAGTACGAAAAGGAAGCCCGCCGCCAGCTCCTGACCAGCCAGGTCGACGCCCTCGACGACAAAATCTCCCGGGCGATGGCCCTGCTCCAAAACGCCCACCTGATCAGCTCGCAGGAAGCGCTCTTTCTCCTGAGCCACCTCCGCCTGGGCCTGAACATGCACGCCCACATGGGCGCCTCCACCCCCGCGATCCAGCGTCTCTGCGCCCTGCGTAACGGCACCGAGGCCAACGACCAGCACGGCTTGTCCATCCGCACGATCAACCGACTCTTCATGCTCACCCTGCCGGCCCACCTGCAACTCAACTACGGCCAGTCCCTCGACGCCGCCCACCGCGACGCCCTCCGTGCCAAGATCATCCGCGAAGCCCTAACCACCAACTCCTGACCCGCCCCGCCGCCCCTCCGATGTCATTCCCGACCTGATCGAGAATCCAGTCTCTTTTAGCCGCAGATGAACGCCGATCAGACTGTGTAGGGTGTGCACCGCACACCTTCTTGCTGCCTTTTCACTCCGCATTCCGAAATCCGAAATCCGCATTCGGCGTCCCGCCGCCCGCCCCTGACCCCCGACCCCTGCCTCCTCGATCCGCAATCCGCCCGCCGGAGCTTGCATCGACCTAAACTCTTGTGTAAAATTGAGTTATGCCAGAGATATCCAGGTTTCTTGGGATCGTGATCGGCATGTTCTACCGTGACCACGCGCCGCCGCATTTTCACGCGACATACGCGGACTATGAAGTCACCGTAGACATCGAAACAGGCATTGTTGACGGTTGGTTCCCCAAGCGCGCCTTGCGGCTGGTGTTGGAATGGCTGGACCTGCACAAGGACGACCTGCTCGACAACTGGCAACGGGCCAAGGCCAGACGCCCACTGCAAAAGATCGAGCCGCTGGAGTAGTAAAATGATACCGAGAGTGATCGAAGCCGAGCATGTCCGCGACTACGTGATTCACGTCCGGTTCGCCGACGGCGCCGAGGGCGATGTCGATCTTCGCAACGAATTGGACGGCGAGGTCTTCGAGCCGCTCAAAGACCCGGCCTACTTCAAGACCTTTGTCATCAACCCCGATCTGCACACCATTACCTGGCCCAACGGAGCTGACTTCGCGCCCGAATTCCTCTACGACAAAGCCAAAGTCCCCGTCTAACCGCCAACCGGGGACTGACAACCGGTCTCAATCCGCAATCGGCACGCCCTCACCACCAACTCCTGACCCGCCCCGCCGCCCTTCTATATCATTCCCGCGAAGAGCCTGCCCTCGACCTGATCGGGGGTGGGAATCCAGGTTTCCAACCGACTACCGACTACCGGCTACCGATTACTGCTCCTCATTCCGCACTCCGCAATCACTCGGGCCGCCGTCCGGGCCAATAGAGCGAGAGAGGACGTCAGACCACTGTGGGGGGGGGTAAGGACTCTGCCGGCGAAGAGGGGAGACAAGCGCCATCCGTGGCGCTATCCGTAGCGTTCTCCGTTCCATCTATCTCCCTGTTACGGAGTGCCTTGAGTTCAGTCTTTCAAAGATCTGAGTTAGTATCATTATTGCACTCGTAACGCGGCCATTACACCTCAAAACAGTCGGCGCGTCAATGGGGTGAACTACGTATGTTCGCACAACCAATCTGTCTTTCCGCCCCGGGCCGGGAATCCAATCCTTTTCTGAACCGCGGAGGGTAGGATGGGCTTCAGCCCATGCGGACTCTTCACAAGAAAAGATCGCCTCTCGCCAAGCACGCCAAGACCGCAAAGGTTTCGAACGAACAACGAACAACCATCAACAAGCAACCGCTTCTCAACCGCCGATGAACGCAGATAAAGAGCCGGGACACGGCAATGGCGACAGCCGGCAGGGTGTGTTTCACACACCGATTCTTCTGTCTTTTTCAGCCGCGAAGGACACGAACCACCGAAATGAACCCCCGATCCGCAATCGCACGGCATCCAGCCGCTCCTCCCTACTCCGCAATCCGAAATCCGGCGTCCCGCCGTCCGTCCCCGACCCCTGATCGCCGATCCCTGACACCTGTCTCTTCATTCCGCACTGCTCACTCCGCGCTCCGAAGTCCCCCTTTGCCAGACTGACACTTACGGCGACTCAGGCCAAAAGAGTCCTTGGCACTTCTAATTCCCCCAAGAATGTGAAATGTGTAGGTGTGACCCCCAGCTGTGTCTGCGACTTTGACGAGGAGATTGCCACGTTCAGGAATAACACCTGGAGCGGCGGTGGAACGCTCCTGCTTCCCGACGGGCGCCAATATCCGGCGAACACCAACTTCTGGCAGACGCAGTACGAGTTCAAGACGCAGACGGGGGAGTCGCTGATTCACTATCGCAATCGCGGCCTCCTGAGCATGTCCGCCGACGTGACCATTCTGCCCGGAGCGCAAGAGCTACCGGAATTGCCGTGGATGGTGATGCTCGGATGGTACCTGATGATCATGATGCAGAACGATTCCTCGGCCGCGACGGCCGCTGCGGGGGTCTAACGCCGCCCGTTGTACGAGCGAAGAAAACACACCCACCTCGCGAAACTCCGGCATCGGGTCAAATTCGAATATCGAAATCCGAGACCAACGCGAATAATCAGGGCCGGAAATTCGAAACGGGCTAAGCCAGCCACGGCCTTTCCGTCATTGGCATCTGGAGAAAATACCTGACACCTTTAATTCCCCCGATAACCATCCCTCGCTGCGCAGTCCCTTGCCACTCTCATGCCTGACAGGCGATAATTCACCCGTGAAGACTGGATGAACGCGGAGAACCTGATATAATTCGCCCCATGCAGGACAACAGGACCCTACTGAATATCGAGAGGCATACACGAGAGGCAGTCGCTCATTACTGGCAGACCCGGTCGGCTCAACGCAAGAAGCAACAGAAGACGGGCAAGCTTGATCAGGGCCTGAGAGGTGCCGTCACGGGTGGCGCACAGATGGATGGTTTTATCCACTTGTTCACCAGCCTGATCTGTGACGCAGGGGTCGCACGAGAGTGCCTCTTCTGCGAACGAGCCCTTGAGTTGCCCGGGTTCTTCCGACCTACCAAGGAGTGGGATCTGGTCGTGGTCAAGGACGGTACGCTCGTCGCTGCCATTGAGGCGAAGTCGCAGGTGGGACCGTCCTTTGGCAATAACTTCAATAACAGAACCGAGGAGGCGATGGGCAGTGCATTGGACTTGTGGACCGCGTACAGAGAAGGGGCCTATGCGGCGAGCCCGCAGCCGTTTCTCGGCTACTTCTTCATGCTCGAGGACAGCCCCTCTTCAACTCACGCGGTACGCGTGAACGAGCCTCACTTCAAGGTGTTCCCTGAGTTCGTCGGTTCGTCCTACGCACGGCGGTACGAGCTTTTCTGCCGCAAACTTGTCCTGGAGAGGCACTACACGTCCGCTGCCTTCCTTATGTCTGAACCTTCGACCGGCGAGAACGGTGATTATGTTACGCCCGCACAGGACTTATCCATGGAAAGGTTTGCCAGAGCTCTCATTGGGCATCTGGTTATATCCGCATGATGAACATGAATGCGACTACGCACAGACTTATAAATGGCGATGCAAGGGATTTGTCTTTTCTCCCGACGGAGAGCGTGCATCTTGTGGTCACGTCACCACCGTACTGGAACCTCAAACGGTACAATGAGCATGATGACCAGCTCGGCCACATCGATGACTACGAGCGATTCCTGGATGAGTTGGAAAAGGTGTGGCGACACGTCTTTCGGGTCCTTGCGCCAGGCGGTCGTCTCGTCTGTGTAGTAGGCGACGTTTGCGTATCCAGACGCGAATTCGGTCGCCATCTTGTGTTTCCGCTCCATGCCGATATCGCCGTGCGCTGCCGTAAGATCGGATTCGACAATCTCAACCCCATCATATGGCACAAGATCGCCAACGCCTCATACGAAGTCTCGAACGGCTCCAAGTTCCTCGGCAAGCCGTATGAGCCGAACGCGATCATCAAGAATGACATTGAGTTCATCCTGATGCAGAGAAAGGCCGGCGGCTACCGTCAGCCTACGGAGGAACAACGCCGCCAGAGCAAGATCGACAAGAAGAACTTCGACGACTGGTTCCAGCAGATATGGAACATTCCCGGCGCGTCCACCCGGAATCATCCGGCCCCATTCCCCTTGGAGCTTGCCACGCGACTGGTTTGCATGTTCTCCTTCACAGGTGATACAGTGCTCGATCCCTTCTGCGGCTCGGGGACCACGATGGTTGCCGCCCTCAAGAATGGCCGCAACAGTCTTGGCATCGAGATCGACCGGGAGTACTGCCGTATGACCGCCCGGAGACTGAAAGCGGAGAACGCAGGCCTGTTTGGTTCCTCAGAACTCATCTTCGAAAGGGCGCAGATAGAGTCTTCTCAACAGACCCTGTACGTTGACCCGGAACTCTCTCGCCTCCGCACGTGCCGCCAACCCATCGCTTAGCCCGGGGAATTAAAGGGGTACGGTACTTCTTCGGGGAGAAGGGGGGATTGCGGATTGTTGATTGCAGAGTGCGGAATGAAGAGGCGTGACTGTCCGGCAGAGCACGTGGGGGTGGAGGGCCTGGTCTGGTCCACAGCCGGGCAGGATAGGGCCGGGTAGGGTTACACCCCATAGACGACCCGACAAGGGAAGCCTAATATATCTCTATCGGCAGCGTACGTTCCGCCTGAAATCCCTGGGCGGACCGTGATGCCTGATCGTCTCCCGAGGTTCACACATACCGAGGTGCATTATGTTGGCAATCGCTTCCTACTGGACTTTGATTATCGTCATCGCTCTGACCGTGGTTGGCATCTTCGTCTATAGAAAACTGGGACCTGGGAATTAACAGGGTCCGGGGCCGCAGGGCGGACGGCGGGACGCCCTTTGGATTTATGATCTACGATCTGCAATTTGCGATTGGGGCGCAGGCCGGGCGAGGCAACCCGATTGCGGAGTGCGGATTGCGGATTTCGGATTGGGCAGTTCCTCCCTTCCCACGCTCCTCCCGTCTCCTTCTATCCTCTGCGTCGTGGCGTCTCTGCGCGAGACGATCAGTTGCCCGTTGTGAATCTGCGAAAATCCGTGCAATTTGCGGAAGACAATCAGTTGTCCGTTCTCGGTTGGTAGTTTTCAGTCCGTCCGCGTGGGTTGAGAACCCACCCTACTTACGTCTGGGTGCTCTGCGTCCCCGTGTCTCTGCGCGGTGACGATGTGCGGGCGAATGATGATTCGCCCCTACCGCCTTTCGCGGGACTGACACAGGAGGCTTTTTGCGTTTGGCTGTCTTTGTCCGGGCGGGACGGCTCTTGCTTTTCTTTCTTTCGGCGGGCTTGTGCTCCTTCGCCGTCCTTTGGGCTTCGGCGTGGACTTGGCGGCGGCGTTCGGGCGGCCATTCGTCGGGGAAGTTCAGGCGGACGAACTCGCCTGACTGCTCGACGGCGGCGCGGTCGTAGGCGCGGGCGGCTTCGACCTCGTCGTCGAAGCGGCCGATGTTCCTGCGTTTGCCGCCGATGCCGATCGAGGCGAGCCATTTCCGTGTCGGTTTGTGGTAGAACACGCCGAGGTACTGCGAGGAGGTGCCGTGGTGCTTGCCCCGATTGCGGTTGTTTTCCGCGGGCGTGCAGATGTGCATGTTGGCGCGGGTATTGTCCATGCGGTGGCCACTGATATGGTCCACGACCTTTCCCTTGGGGGGCTTCATGATCTCGCGATGCATGAAGATGAGCTTGCCTTTTTCGTGGCGGCCGGCGTAGCCGGTGCCAACTAAGCGCCACTTGTGGCGGCTGATCTCCGGATAATCGGCCGCATCGACGTAGGCGTACAGGCCGCCCGCGATGGGGATTCGCTTGACCGTGCCGTCGGCGAGGTCCGGGGTCTTGGGCCGGAGGCGGTAGTTGCGGCAGACCTCGCCGCACGGGGTTTCCCGCTCCCGGCCGGGCGAGTCCGGGTGGTTGGCGCAGAACGGCCGGGCCGGAAAGCCCGACGCCAGGCTCCGCATCCACAGACTCCGATCCCAATACGCGTACACGCAACTGTGACAGGTTGGCTTGGCCATGTGTTTCTCCCTTCCTGTGACACGCATCCACTCCCGATCTGCCGCACTGTGCGACGTTTCCCACAGTCTAATCGCGTATGGTCAATAGGTCAAGACAAAAAGGAAACAAAATGCGCAGGGGGGTCAGGGCGGGGATCAGGGATCAGGGGTCGGGGACGGACGGCGGGACGCCGAATTGCGGATTTCGGAGTGCGGATTGCGGAGTAGGGAGGAGCGGCTGGATGCCGTGCGATTGCGGATCGGGGGTTCATTTCGGTGGTTCGTGTCCTTCGCGGCTGAAAAGACAGAAGAATCGGTGTGCGAAGCACACCCTACCGGCTGTCGCCATTGCCGTGTCCCGGCTCTTTATCTGCGTTCATCGGCGGTTGAGAAGCGGTTGCTTGTTGATGGTTGTTCGTTGTTCGTTCGAAACCTTTGCGGTCTTGGCGTGCTTGGCGAGAGGTAATCTTGGTTCCGGCCGGAGGCCGGGCTGGGTTTATCTGTGGTTGATAAGCGGTTGTTCGCTGGAACCCTCTGCGGCCCTTGGCGGCCTTTGCCGGTTCAGTCTCCCCGGATGGCGGCGAGCAGCTCTTCGGAGGGGGCGGTCTTGAGCACGTACGCCTCGGCGCCGGCGGCGTGCATTCTCTTGACTGTGTCGGGGTCCTCGGACATCGAAAGCGCGACCACCCGTGTGCTGGGCAGGTGCCGTTTGATCCGGCGGGTGGCTTCATCTCCGCTCATCAGAGGCATGGATACGTCCATGATCACCACGTCCGGCTTCAGCCGGTCGGCCAGGTCCACCGCCTCAAGGCCGTTTGACGCTCCGCCGATCACCTCGACGGAGGACTCTTCGTTCAGCAGCAATGCCAACCCCTCCCGCACGATCTCATGATCGTCGGCCAGGAGCACACGCAATCGGTCGGTGTCCGCACTCGGTGCGCGCCCGGTCAGTTCCGGCTCGACTTCGCCATCGGGCACGGCAATCAGGAACATGCTGCCCTTGTCTTTGGCGCTCTTGATCTTCATGCATCCGCCAAGCAACTTGATGCGCTCGTGGATACTCAGCAATCCGAATCCGGCGGTTTGCCCGAGTTCTTCGGGGTCAAAGCCGCGTCCTTGATCAGAGATGGACAGGTAGATGCATCGGCCCAATCGCCGGACCTGGATTCTGGCCTCGTTGACCCGGGCGTGCTTGACAACATTGAACAGCAACTCCTGCGTCACTTTGTACAGGAAGGCTTTGGTCGTCTCCGATTCCACACTGACCTGGTCATGCGTGTGCACGTGGACGAGCAAGCCATGCTTGGCCTGCACGTGGTTGGCCAGCCATTCGAGGGTTTCTCCGAAATTGCCATGATACAGCACGGCCGGGCTCAGCTCGTGGGACAAGCTGCGGGATTTCGCTATCGCGTCTCTAAGCATCTGGTCGATCTGATCGCCGATGTCGTGCAAGGCCGGGTCATCCCTCACCCCGTTCCTCATCAGGCTCAGGTGGAACTTCGCCGACGCAAGCACCTGCTGCAAGTCGTCGTGCAGAATCTCCGCCAGGCGCTTGCGCTCGCGGTCCTCGGCCTCGGACATGTCCAGCGTCAGCTTCTGGAGCTGTCGGGCCCGGTGCTTCAACTCCACCGTACGCTGCTTCAGTTCGTCGTTGAACCGCTGAAGTTCGGCCTCGGCATTCTTGCGCTCGGTGATGTCGATGTTGACGCCGGTCATACGGAAGGGCTTTCCCGACTCGTCCTTGAGTACCTGCCAACGTCCGGCCAACCAATGAACGCCGGCGTCGGGCCAGATGACGCGCCACTGGCCCTCCATAGGCTCGCCCGTCTCGAAGGCCTGCTCGACGAGGCGCAGAGTTTCCGCCCGGTCTTCCGGATGGACCAACTGCTCCCAAGCCGCCTCAGTCTTGGCAAACCCACCGGGGGGCAGACCGTACATGGCTTCCAGTTCCGGTGTCCAGACGTTCACGCCCGTGCGGATGTCCCAGTCGAAGGTGCCGACGCGGGCGATCTGCTGCGCCAGCTTCAGCCGCTGCTCGCTCTCCCGCAGTGCCTTCTCGGCCTGCTTGCGCTCAGTGATGTCAAGGCCGACCTCCATGATGAGCGGCGAGCCGTCCGCGTCGGTGAACGGAAAATCATAGATCTCGTAATCGCGCCCGTCCGGGCCGATCCACTCCCAGTGCTGAGGCACGTTAGTCTCCAGCACGTTGTAGGCTTTGCAGTTCTCGCAAGGCTCGGGGCGCTGGAACAGATACTCATAACAGCGCCGGCCCTCGCACTTGCCGAACCGTTGCTCGAAAAAGCGGTTGGCGAATGGCACACGAAAATCCGGCGACAGCAGCACCAGGTAAGCCGGCAACTGGTCCAGCAGGTTCTGGAAGCGCTGGCGCTCGGCCTGTACGAGGTCCATGGCTTTCCGCAGTTCCACCGTGCGTTCCTGGACCCGGATCTCCAGTTCATCCCGGGCCTCTCGCAAGGCTTCCTCCGCCCGCTTGCGGTCGGTATCCTCGAAAAGATACCCTTTGATCTCGTACAACTGCCCTTGGTCGTTGAAATGGCCGACGAGATTTTCAACAATGTGGATAGGCTCACCATCGCGGCGTTTGCGCCAAACCTCAAGGCGGCCGATCTTCCCTTCCTGCTTGAGCCTCTCCAATAGCGACTCACGCTCTCCCGGGTCAGGGTACAGATCCAGGATGCTTGTCCCGATCGCCTCTTGGGCCGAGGAGAAGCCAAACATCTCTGCGAAGGCCGGATTGCACAGGAGAATCCGCCCCTCAGGCGTGCTGATGTAATCCCCCGTCAGGTCGTCCTCGAAAAACCGGTGGTAGCGCTCCTTGCTCTCCCGCAGGGCCTCCTCCGCCTGCTTGCGGGCGGTGATGTCCATAAACGCACCGATGCAGCCGCGCACGCGTCCCTTGGCGTCGTATAGCGGGCTGGCCGACCCGAACATGTTCCGCCATGTGCCGCTCGGGAGCAGCACGTCCACCTGGGCGTCGCGAATGTCGATGTTCTTGGCCACTGCTTCCTGCATGGGCAGTTCCTCGGGCTTGAGTTCCTGTCCGTCGCGGAAGAACCGACGCTTCGGGGAGACACTGGCCGAGACATTCTCGTGGTCAAGCGCCTCATAGAGCCTGTTGGCCGCCTGGTTGCCCACGATATGGTTGCACTGCGGGTCCTGAGACACCCAAATGCCCACCGGAACCATGTCTATCAGGGTTTCCACTTCCTCCGCCCGCTGGCGCAGCGCTCCTCGCTCTTGCGCAGCACCTGCTCCTGCCGGCGCTCGCGGGTTCGGGTCTGCCGCATCTTCTCGCCCACAACGCTGACGACCAGTCCGCCGGCCAGGAGAACCCACAGCCTGGCCATTGACGTGGGGTCGGCGAAGCCGATCAGTCCGGGGGTGGGATCGAATAGAAGGTCGATGCACAGCCATGAGGCCACCGTCGCCAGCAGCCCCGGCCCCAGTCCGCCGAACGCCGCGGCCCCGACCCATGCCAGATAGAATACCAGAGTCGGCGCGGGGCTCAGCACGTCCCGCAGTTCCCAGCGCAGCATTGCCGCTGCTGCCACGAACAGCAGGGCCAACCCGTAATATCCCGAGCGATGTACCCGCACCGGAAGCGCCTGCATGCCTCGCACTGCTCCCTCGACTACTTCCTTCAGACCGCGCTTGGAGGTGTTCCGCATCCGCCTTGCCTCGAACTCTCAAGTCCTTTGTCGTTGTGCAAGTCTCAATAGTATGAGGACTGCTCGCAGCTCGACCAATACGCAGGCTTTCGCCGCACAATCTGTTGTCCTGAGTATTGTGGGTCCAGCTAGTCCTTCCACCTACACGACCTGTGTGATACTTTTGTTCGTCCGAGATCTTTCAGCGATGGGTGCAGTCGGCCTTCGGGGGCGGATTCAAGCCGTAGCGTAGCACAAGCTCCCGTGCTCGCCCTGCAGGAAGCAGCATGAATCGGTATCACATTCCGACCACACCTTCCTCATCCATCCTGCCAAAATGGCACGGCGAGGTGGCAAGGAAATGGGTATGGACCGGCCTATTGCGCCCGCCGCCGGAGCGGGAAAAGCAGCTAAGTCCATTGCTGGCAAGGAATTAGCACCATGGGTCGCACTCGCCCTCTGACTGGCACGCATTTTGCACATTCTCACGAGTACGAAGTGTTTCTTTGTGCAATTGGCTGAGCGAAGAGTGCTGTACCAATCGTCAGAGGGCAAGGAAAGGACGTTACTCATGGCCAGTAATAAGATCATCGGAATCGACCTGGGCACAACGTTGTCCGTTGTAGCCGTGATGGAGGGTTCGGCTCCCAAGGTACTGATCAACGCGTCCGGCTCGCGACTGACGCCGTCGGTGGTCGGATTCACGGATAAGGGCGAAATCCTGGTCGGCCAGCTTGCCAAACACCAGCAGGTGACCAACCCGCAGAACACCGTTTACTCGATCAAGCGGTTCATGGGCCGACGCAGCAGCGAGGTGGCCGAGGAAGAGAAGCTCGTACCGTACAAGGTCGTCGGTGGGCCCGATGAGCTGGTCAAGGTCGAGGTCCGCGGCAAGATGTACACGCCGCCGGAAATCTCCGCCATGATTCTGCAGGATCTGAAGAAGACTGCGGAGACCTACCTGGGTGAGAAGGTCGAGCGGGCGGTCATCACGGTGCCTGCGTACTTCAACGACGCTCAGCGTCAGGCGACGAAGGACGCCGGGACGATTGCCGGCCTCAAGGTCGAGCGAATCATCAACGAGCCGACGGCGGCGGCGCTGGCGTACGGCCTGGAAAAGAAACGCAATGAGAAGGTCGCCGTCTTCGACTTCGGCGGCGGCACGTTCGATATCTCGATCCTCGATATCGGCGATAACGTCTTCGAGGTGCTCAGCACCAATGGTGACACGCACCTGGGCGGGGACGATCTGGACGCCGTGCTGGTCAACTATCTCGCCGAGGAGTTCCGAAAGAAAGAGGGGATCGATCTGCTGCAGGACCCGATGGCCCATCAGCGGCTGGTCGAGGCGTCGGAGAAGGCCAAGATCGAGCTGAGCTCGCAACTGGAGACGACGGTGAACCTGCCGTTCATCACCGCCGATCAATCCGGGCCCAAGCACCTGCAGATCTCGCTCACGCGAAGCAGATTCGAGAGCCTGTGCGATCACGTGTTCGAGCGGCTCAAGTCGCCGTGCCACAAGGCCATCGAGGACGCCAGGCTGCGCCCGGACGAAATCGCCGAAGTCCTGCTCGTCGGCGGCTCCACGAGAATCCCGAAGGTCCAGCGGATCGCCAAGGAAAGCTTCGGCAAAGAGCCCAATAAGAGCCTCAACCCCGACGAGGTCGTCGCGCTGGGTGCGGCGATTCAGGGGGCCGTGCTGATGGGCGACGTGGGCGTCAAGGACATTCTGCTTCTGGACGTGACACCACTGTCGATCGGCGTCGAGACTCTGGGCGGCGTGACAACCAAGCTGATCGACCGCAACACCACGATCCCGACGAGCAAGAAGGAGATCTTCTCCACCGCGGCCGACGGCCAGACGACCGTGGACATTCACATCCTCCAGGGCGAGCGAGAGTTTGCCCGGGACAACCGCACGCTCGGCCGGTTCCAGTTGACCGATATCCCGCCGGCGCCCCGCGGCATTCCGCAGATCGAGGTCGCGCTGGATATCGACGCCAACGGCATCCTGCACGTCTCCGCCAAGGACCTCGGCACGGGCAAGCAGCAGTCCATCGAGATCAAGTCGAGCTCCGGACTCAGCGACGAGGAAATCAAGAAGATGACCCGCGACGCCGAGTCCCACGCCGAGGAAGACAAGAAGCGACGGCAGGTAGTCGATCTGAAGAACCAGGCGGATCAATTGATTTACTCGACTGAAAAGACCCTGAAAGAGCACGGCGGCAAGGTCTCCGCGGAGACACGAGGAAAGATCGAAAGCGCGGTCAACAACCTCAAGGAAGTCTCCAAGGGCGAGGACCCCGCCGCGATACGAAGGGCCATCGACAACCTCAACGACGCCACGCAGGAGCTCGGCAAGGCCCTGTACGAGGAGGCGGCCAAAAAGCAGGCGGCCTCTGCAGGACAGGCCAGGCAGACTCCGCCCCCGGAATCCGAGGTCCGACGCAAAGGCCCTGGCGATGACGTCATCGACGCCGAATTCGAAGCCAAAGACCAATAATAACGCCAATCATTGGCGTAATAACACATAACGCAATCCGGACGACGGCGGCGAAAGAGGCGCTTTCGCCCGAATGGTTTTTCGCTGGAGCGAATGACGATAGACGCCCTGCGGCATGCTGCTTCGGTAGGTTGGGACTATTGAGGCTCTCAGAAGGGGAGAGTACCTGCGATGCTTGATTTCCTTGATCAGAACGCTGGTTCACTGACAGTCCTCTTCACGCCAATCGTGACGTTGTCGACTGTCGTCTATGCCCTTCTCACGGGCATCTTGGTTGCTGAAACAAGACGAATGCGCCAAGCTCAGACAGAGCCCAAGATCGAGATCATGATCAAGCCTTGGGAGGGGTGGATAAACATAGTCCGTCTCTGTGTGCGCAACATTGGACTCGGTCCCGCCTATGACATCACCTTTAAGATACATGCCGAAGCGGGAGCAGATGGAGCCCAGGCCCTGATTGATGACTTCACAAGAGCGTCCTTCTTCAATACGGGTTCTCAAGTATCTTGGACCAAGCCAGTATCAAGAGTCCGCCTACTCGCAGTTGACGGACAAATTCGACCAGAAAATCGCATCCGTTCTCGTGTTTGATGTGCGCTATCGGAACGCAAATACCAAATGGTACGAGGAGAAATTCAGGCTCGATTTCTCAGAATTCGAGGGCCAGACGCAGATTGGAAGGCCGCACTTGTATGCAATTGCGAAGCACCTTGAGGGTATCGAACGTGATCTCCATAACGTGGCCACTGGTTTCAAGCGCATCGGGATCGATACATATAATAGGCAGGACAGGGAACAGGAGAGGGATGAGTGGGAGGAACACCGTCAACAATCGATGGTGAGGAACAAGGAGTCAAATGAGTCAAAGACGGAACGGAAGGAGTAGAAGGCAGCCATTATAGGGTGCCCATGAGTCTATGAAGGGTGTTGGGAGGAGATGAATGGATATCGCCAAGCGAATGGGCCTTCCAGAGGACGCGACGCCAGCCGAACTTATTCGGTCTGACCTCCTTCAGCCCCTCCGAGAGTTTGCCACCTTCATCCCATTGATCCGAGGCATGGGCCTCCCAGCGCAGTTCCGAGTGGTTCTTGATGCCAACGTCGTCTTCAGTGAACTCATCTGGCTGACGGGAAGGAGAAAGAATCCCGCTGCGCGGACTCCCCTCCAGGAATTGGTGGCTTCTAGGACTCTGCTTGTGTTCGCGCCAACTTGGCTGGATGAAGAGGTCCGTGAACATGCTGAGGCGATGGCCGCTGAGGCCGGGGTGTCTGTCCATCGCTACCTCCTCGCATGGGAAGCCTATCGGGGCTCTATCATCTTTGTTGAATCCAAGGGCAACAAGAAGCCTTCTGACATTGATCCGGATGATGATGCGTATGTGTCAATATATGAGGAGCTTGGCGCGCATGCGGTGTGTTCCAGTGACCGCCACATCTCCAGGATGGGGGCTTCTACGATAGACCGCAACGTGATCATCACACTCAGGGACTATTCGCGAGCCGCGAGTTGGCAGTACACAGTCCAGTATGGCAGCCTAATTGCGGTGGGTGCGAGTTGGCACGTGCTTGTAGCATCTCTGCGGATGCTCGCAGGAATGGCAGAGTTCATTCGATCCTCGCCTGCCTGGGTTAAATGCCTGCTCCTTGCGAGCGCGGTAGCCTTGATTGCCCATCCGCGTTCGAGAGCATGGCTGGTCAAGAACGCTCAGACAATCGGCGGTTCTCTCCGTGTGGCTGCAACTGAGACGGGTGAGGTGTTGGTTCAACTGGGAGCTCAGGCCGCACTCCAAACGCAGCACGCGCACGAGGCCCTATCGAAGGTGGAGAGACAGTTGCCAAAAAGGAGCATTCCACTCCGTGTCTTGGCACGTGCTGTGTGTGTTACCCAGCGACGACCAATGTCACTCGATGAAATCGAGCGAAGGCTGTTGGCGACTGGATATCAGACGAGGGCGAAGCAATTCAGGAGTTACCTGCGCCGAGTGTTGAGAGAATGCGAGGATTTCGTTGAGGTCGTGGGAGGATGGACATGCACTCACTGAGAGGGGAAAGAAGGGGTCGGGCTTTGGATTTTGGTGTCGTGAGGGATTCCGACAGTTTGTGTCGAATTGACAGGCAAACAGGAGTGTGAAGACGGACAGAAACAGCCGAAGGCCGGGGACGCTGTCCCCGGACCCCTGGCATTTGGCGCTTTGTGCCAGCAGCATGGTTCGAGAACAAGGCGATGCCTCCGCAACGACGGCATCGCCCATGCCACTGGACTGCCGCGGCGCTCGGGGTGCTTGCTGGCAGAGCCCCCGGCCTTCGCGGGGGCAGGCTCTATCCTCCACAGGAGCAACTTCAGATTACCGGCAACGCCTGTCCTCGGCAAGGGGCGAGGCGGACGCATCAATGATCACCATGCTATTGGCCCAAAGCGAAAAATGCCGGGGGTGTGGGGGCAGAGCCCCCAGCGCAAAAGCAAGTGCGTAAAAGCCGGATGAGCGCCAAATCAAGAGTTGGCGACACGAGACATATGGTACGGTAGGGGCAAGCGGGCAACAATCATTTTGGAAGGGAGAAATCATGTCTGGACCGTGCTGTGACAATTGCGTGTATTCGATCTGTGACCCGGAGCATTGGGATCGGTCGCTTCGGCGGGGTGAGCCGATCGTGCCGAGATGCGCGAACCATCCCCAGTGGCCGGGCGTGCTGCACGACGTGCCGGGGGTGGCCTGTCCGAACTATCGGTGCAAGCCCGCATTGCCAGAGGGCGACGCCGTCCGCTTTATCCCCCTGGCCGGGGGCGGCTACGCCTGGGTGGACGCCGCCGACTACGAGCGGCTCAGCCGGTACAACTGGCGCATGACGAATGGGTATCCCTGCCGATGGGAAAAGGGCCGACAGATTTCCATGCACCGCGAGATCATGCAGGCGCCCGCGGACAGGCTCGTGGACCACGTCGACGGAAACAAGCAGGATGCCCGCCGATCCAGTCTGCGTATCTGCAACTGCGAGGAAAACCAGCGCAACAAGCCCAAGGGACGCAACTTCCTCTCCCGCTTCAAAGGCGTCACGTACTGGAAGAAGACCGGCAAATGGAAGGCAGGATGCACGGTCAAGCGCCACTTCCATCACTTGGGCTATTTCGACGACGAGGTCGAGGCAGCCCGGGCGTACGACTATGCGGCCGTCAAGCACTTCGGCGAGTTCGCCTGTGTGAATTTCCCCAGGGACTGGCCCCCCGAGCGGCGTGCCCAAGTCCACTCCGAGTACCTCCAAGCCCAAGCGAAGGAAGCGGATCAGAATAAGACAGGGTGAATCTGCCGGCGGCTATTTGCCGATGCAGAATCGGCTGAAGATGCGGTCGAGGACTTGCTCGTCGATGTGGTGCTGCTCGATCTGGGAGATGGCTTGGCAGGCGGCGCGGAGCATCGTCACGGCGACTTCGTCGTTGCCCCGTGCAACCTCCTCGCTTGCCTGGCGGACGTTGTCCATCGCTTCCGCAATCGCCTGCTTGTGCCGGGCGAGCAGCACGGCGCCGCCGGCTGCATCTATCGCAGGCTTACGCGAGCGTAAGCATGGCACCCCGTCGTTGGAGGCTGTAGGGTGGGCTGTGCCCGCCATTTCCCCAAGGATGCTTCTCTCGACGGAATCGAGCAGATCATCCAGGCCGCGTGACATCTTTGCCGATACCGGCAGGAACTCGGCATTGAAAGCGCTGGTCAGTGCGTGCAGCCTCGCAGGCAACTCATCCGATCGCAGCAGATCAGATTTTGT
Organism: Sedimentisphaerales bacterium; assembly: GCA_963708075.1. GTDB lineage: Bacteria > Planctomycetota > Phycisphaerae > Sedimentisphaerales > Anaerobacaceae > PLanc-01. The sequence goes on along the minus strand of OY970194.1, from coordinate 5,118,068 downwards.
GGCGATGTAGATCACGTCTTTCGGTCGGATCAACGTGCGGACGGCGATGTCGTCACTCCAATCCGGCTTGGTCAGGTCCACGCAGAACAACACTGTGTGACAGTTTTGTAGAGCTTGTACGGCGGCTTCTTGCGCCAGCTCGTCGATGTAGCCCAGCCGCCCCCGGCTGGGTTCAATGCTCACCCCCGAGGGCGGGGGTGCCACAGGGATCAAGCCCGCGCAGTCGAAGAGCACGCACTGAAACCGGTCCGTGGTCAGCAGGCCGCTGAGGACGTCCCGGGTCGTCCGGGCCTGCTCCGAGACGATGCTGCGTTCCCAGCCGAGCAGCGCGTTGAGCAGGCTGCTCTTGCCCGCATTCGGCGCCCCGGCGATCCCTATGGCCGGCAGGTCCATCAATGTCTCATACCGGATGCTGCCTGCGAGCAACTGCTCGAGATTCCCCCGGATATTCCCGAGGCGTTCCACTGCCTGCTCGATGCTGATGAACTCGATATCCTCTCCGCTGAAATCAAGGCCTGCTTCGATAAGGCTCAGAACATCCAGCAGTGCGGAGCGGATCTCTTCGGCTGCTGTCGTCAGCCGTCCGCTCAAAAGCCTCTGGGCGGCATCCAACTGGAGGCGGTTTGAGCTGCTGATGATCTCGTTGACCGCCTCCGCCTGGGCGAGGTCGAGCTTGCCGTTGAGGTACGCCCGGGCCGTGAATTCCCCCGGCCCCGCCGGCCGCAGGCCCATCGCCAACAGGCGTTCGACCAGTGCCTCGACGATGACCTGGCCGGCGTGGAGATGAATCTCCGCCAGAGGCTCGCCGGTATACGAGTGCGGGGCGAAGAACAGGTAGAGCATCGCATCGATGGCCAGGCCCTCGTGAATCCGCACGGAGCCGGACAGGAGCATCCGAGTGCGGAATGCGGAGTGCGGAACGCGGATTTGGGGACTTAGCGAGGGCTCGAAAAGCTGCTCGCATGCGGAGATTGTCTGCGGCCCGGTGATGCGCACGATGGATCGAACGCCTCCACTGGGCGAACTGACAGCAACAATCGTATCGCTGAGGTTGTACATGGGTCAGCCGTCCCTTAGGTCCTTTAGGTCCCTTGGGTCCTTGGATGGCACGACCTTGAAAGGACCAAAAGGACTCAAGAGACCTAAGGGGACCCTGAAAACCCCTAGGATCGGAAGAACGGCTTGGGCCTCTTCTTCTTGAACTTGCCGCCCGTCTTGCTCGTCACGGGGACTACGCCCTTGGCTTCCTGCTCTTCTCGTTCCTTGATGTGCTTCTTGATGACGTAGCCCTCAATCACGCCGGCGAACGTGCTGGCCATGATGTAGAGGTTCACGCCGGACGGTGCGTTGTACAGGGCCAGCGGCATAATCAGCGGCAGCATGATCATCATCATCTTCTGCTGCTGCGCCATCTGCGGATTCGACGGCGCTGCGGCCTGTGCCGGCATGAGCTTCTGCTGCAGGTAGAACGCCACGCCCATCAGGATCGGCAGCAGGTTCAGCGAGCTGAGCGTCCAGCCCACCAGCGGGATCGTGATCGGCGGCCAGCTTATCAGGGCGTCCGGGGCCGACAGGTCGGTGATCCAGAACGGCAGGAACGCCGCCCCTCGCAGGTCGATGCTCGTATAAATGGCACTCCAAAGGGCGATCCAGATCGGCATTTGGATGAACATGGGGAGCATGCCCATGATGGGCGAGGCCCCCTGCTCGCGGTAAAGCTCCATGAGCTTCTTGTTCATCTCGGCCTTGTTGGAGGCGTACTTCTTCTTGATCTCCTCGGCTCGTGGGGCCAGCTTGCTCATCCTGCTCATGGAGACCTGGCTGTACTTCTGAATCGGGTGCAGGACCAGCCGCATCAGCAGCACAAGGATGATGATCACCACGCCGTAGTTCGGGATGAACCCGTACGCCCATTTCATGATCGCCAGGATGCCGAAGGCCAGCGGATTGATGATGCTCGCCGGGCAGCAGCAGCCCTGGAAATCGATCGTCTGGACGAAGCCCAGGTTCCGGCCCATCCCCTTCTCAGTCTCCGCGAACTGGCTCTTGTCTTTGGGCCCAAGGTAGAGCTGGAACTGATAGCTCCGGGAACTGTCCGCCTGGCCTGCCGGGCTCAGAGCGGCGGGCACACTCGACATCGCAAGCCCGATGGTCTCATCGCCGGTCCTGCCTTTGCGATCCTGATCGGGGTTGAAATACGTGCCCCATTTCGCGGCGATCCAATCCGCAGATTCCTGGCCCTCCGCGGGCACCGGGACCACAATCGCGGCGAAGTACTTGTTCACTGCGGCGGCCCACAAGAAGGCGGAGTTCGCATTCCTGGGCTGCAAGAGTCGCTCCTGGGACGTCGTCGCCTTGGCCAAGGCTGCCATATCGAGCCGGGTGCTCACGACCTGACCGTCCGGATGCCGAAAGCCGGCGACGACCTTTCGCATCTCGGATCGCGGGCCTTCCGGCTCCAACCCGACCGGACCGGTCATGACATACTGCACCTTGCGCCCCTCTTCCGACAGGTTCTCGACGTTGAGGGTGATGTCGAGAAGATACGTGCCGGGACGCACGCGATACGTCTTGGTCAGCTTCAGCGCGGGTTGATCGCGTGAATCGACAATCGTCGCCTCGAATGAGGCCGATTCGCCGCCATCATCAAGCTTCTGCACGCCCAGCGATTTCCAGTCCAACCGATCCAGTCTGAGCCGGCGGCTCTGATCGATGAGGGTGAACTCCCCGTTGGTCATCGACAGGACCTTCTGTCCATTGGAGCTGACGGGCGACAGGAATGTAAGCGGCTTGGGCGTCTCAGTCGTGCGGTCGTCGAATTCGCTGAACGTGGCCGTCCGGATAGCAGCGCCCTTGGAATCCAGCACCAACTGATATTTGAAGCCGCTGGCCGGGTCCACGGAGCCGACGGGAACGTTGACGTCGGCGGCAGCGCCTCCAACGGCGCCGAAGTCCTCCCCTGCCGGTCGAAGCTGCGGCATCTGCTCGGGTGTCGGCTTGACAGCGGGTGCATTCGGCTCGGGCGAGGTCGCCGGGACCTGAACATCGGTAGTCTGCTGCGGTGGCGCGACGCCTGCATCGGCGGTCGGAGATCGGAAAACCTGCAGGACGCCGGATTCCAAAACGAGCCCGCCGCAGAGCAGGCAAAAACCAGCAATGACCAGGATGAAGATCGTTCTAAGACTCATATTCTCTTTCAAATAATGGCGGGTTAAACCATCGGCACGCTGCCGCTCGCTGCTGCCACCCGACCGTTCCTGTCCCGTAGTCCTGTAGGGTGGGGCTTGCCCCACCGTTCTGCTGCCGGGCATGTCGTTCATGGTGGGGCAAGCCCCACTACGACTGAGCACGGACCCTACAGTAATACAGACGCCTTGCGGCTATCTTCCATCGCGTAGCCGCTCGGCGTGGAAATTGTCCAGACGGTCGATGGCCAGAATCTTCTTCATCGTCGTCTCGAAATCATATTCCAGCCGGACGAAGTGCACCTTGTTTTCCTCGACGTACACGTAACTGGCGCGATTGTCCTTATCCCTGGGCTGGCCGACCGAGCCGATATTGATGATGGCCTTTTCTTCCTCAATAATGGGGTAGACTCCGCCGAGTTCGTCGGGCAGGTAGAAATCCGGCTCATCGAGGAAGACGCCCGGCATGTGCGTATGGCCCACGAAGCACAGGTGGGTGATCCGCTCGAATAGCGCCCGGACCTTGGCCGGGTTGGTATATACGTCGTCCGGGAAAATATACTCGTTGATTGGCCGCCGTGGCGAGGCATGGACGAAGTCCATCGTCGTCTTCGTCGGGCCCAACTGGGCCTGCACCGAATGCCGCATCGGCAGATCGCCCAGAAAGCGCCATCGCTTATCGCTCTTGACCTTGTCATCGTCGGTTTCCAGCACCTCGCGGGTCCAGAAGCTCGCCTGTTCCGCGCCGTAATTGAAGTTCGTCGGCTCGTAAAACACGGCGTAATCGTGGTTGCCCAGGACGCACCACTCGCTCTTCTCGATGATCAAATCCAGGCACTCCCGGGGGTTCGGGCCGTAGCCGACCACGTCGCCCAGGCAATAGATCGTCTTGATGCCCCGCTGCTCGATATCCGCCAGGACCGTGCTCAGGGCTTCAATGTTCGAGTGTATATCGCTCAGAATCGCAAACATAGACACTTTGACTGCATAACGTAAGATCAGTGCTCCATTTACGCCGAAACGCTACTCAATAGCAGAAACAGCATCGAATTGCCAGAAGATTTCTCATATCGCTTGTGCAGTATCTGTTAAGATTTCACGGCATTGGGGATGGGTGGCACCGCCAAACTTGTTTGACGGTGCTCATTCGATGGGGCTTGCCGCTCGAAGCCCCACGGGCAAACGAGTTTGCCCGTGCCACCCAAGATCGAGCCTTTCCAGGCTAAACAGGTCCTCCGCTTGTCGCTGCCGCCCACCGCCGAATGCCGACCGCTCCCCCATTGCAGCCTTGCCGACAAATGCCGGTTGCCCGGTTGTCTGCTACTGATATAATGTGGATGTCTGAAAGATACTGATGTAGAGGTGCGCATTGGCAGGGATCACCCTTCTTGAAACGCATGATTTGATTAAGCGCTATTCCGGCCGGGCCGTCGTCAACGAGGTCTCGCGTCACGATCGACCAGCGCAGCATCGTCGGTCTGCTCGGCCGCAACGGGGCGGGCAAGACGACGACCTTCCGCATGATCATGGGCATGATCACGCCGGACAAGGGCAGCGTCGTCTTCGACGGCCGGGATATCACCCGACTGCCCATGTATCAAGCGGGCACGGCTGGGGATCGGCTATCTCTCCCAGGAGCCGAGCATCTTCCAGCGGCTCAGCGTCCGCGACAACCTCCTGGCGATCCTCGAAACGATGTCGCTGACGCGGTCCGAGCGGATGCGAAAGGCGGATCTGCTCATGGAGCAGTTCGGCCTGCGCGAGGTGGCCAAGAGCCAGGGCCGGTTCCTCTCCGGCGGCGAGCGGCGCAAGCTGGAGATCGCCCGGGCGATGGTGACCGACCCGTCGCTGATCCTGCTCGATGAGCCGTTCAGCGGCGTCGATCCGATCGCCGTCGAGGACCTGCAGCGGGAAATCCGCCGGCTGGTCGCCTCCGGCGTGAGCATCCTGATCACCGACCACAACGTCGAGCGGACGCTGGAAGTGGCGGACAAGGCCTACATCATCGACCACGGCAAGGTGATCGCCTCCGGCCCGCCCGCCGAGCATCATCCGCGACGAGCTCGTCCGAAAGAGTTATCTCGGCAACACCTTCTCCGGCGACGAATTCGACGAACAATGAGAATGGAGCCAAAGGGATTTCAGACTGCGAGACCGTGTTATGATTGATGTCAGTAAATGCAAGATCACGTACTACCCGGCGCCGGTGTTGCGGGGGGCGGCCAAGCGGGTGGAGAAGATCGATGACAGTATCCGCCGACTCGTGGAGCGGATGACGGACATCATGATCGAGCACCGGGGGATCGGGCTGGCGGCGCCGCAGGCGGGCGTGCCGCTGCGATTGTTCATCGTGTCGCTCGACGTGTCGCGGGAGAACGTGCGAGTCTACATCAACCCGACGGTGACGCCGAGCGGCGAGCTCGAGGAGCTGGAGGAAGGCTGCCTGTCCGTGCCGGGCGTGTGGACAAAGATCCGGCGATACAAGAACGCGACCGTCACGGCCACCGACCTCGACGGGCACCAGTTCACCGAGGAGGCCGAGGGCATGTACGCCCGCTGCCTGCAGCACGAGTACGATCACATCGAGGGCATGACGATCGTCAATCGCATGGGCTCGGCGGCCAAGATCGCCCACCGCCGGCAACTCAAGAAACTGGCCGAAGAACAGGAAGGCAAGTAAAGAATGATTGTTGATGTTTGATTGTTGCCTTGCGGCCTCTTCGGCAATCATAAGTGGAGTTTTGCAAAATGGAAGTTGGGCTTACTTGGGGAAGGAAAAATGCGTATTTCATTTTTCCTTCCCCAACGATGGACGCCAATGGGCACGATACGCACTTCGTGAAGCGACGGGGGATTGCCTTGCCGCACACGACAAACAGACCCTCGCGCGCTGTGCGATACGCACGGACAACGTCTCGATTCAAGGAAATCCCTGAAAGCGGATTTCCTTGAATAATAAGCCCAACTTCCATTTTGCAGAACTCCACTCATAAATCAGAAATCATAGATCGAAAATCCCATGAGCGTTGTCTATCTCGGCAGTGGAGAGTTCGGTGTTCCGTCTCTGGATGCATTGGATGCGTCGAGCCACAGGCTCGCGCTGGTGGTGACTCAGCCGGCGAACCCGGCGGGCCGGGGCCGCAAGCCGCAGCCTACGCCCGTTGCCCAGTGGGCCGCCGCGCACGAAGTGCCCGTTGTCGAGACTGACAATGTCAACACGCCGGAGATGCTGGCGCGAATCGCCGAATGCCGGCCCGAGATCCTCGTGGTCATCGCGTTCGGCCAGAAGATCGGCCGGGAACTGGTGGCACTCGCCCCCAAGGGCGCGATCAACGTTCACGCTTCGCTGCTGCCGAAGTATCGCGGGGCCGCCCCGATCAACTGGGCCATCCTCCGCGGCGAAACCCACACGGGCAACAGCATCATCACACTTGCCGAGAAAATCGACGCAGGCGACATCCTGGCCCAGTCCCGGACCGCCATCGGTCCGCTGGAGACGGCCGGCGAGTTGCACGACAGGCTTGCGCGACTGGCCGCCCCGCTGCTGCTCGACACGCTCGACAAGATCGAGTCCGGCACGGCTGCGCACATCAAACAAGACCCGGCCCAGGTCACATTCGCCCCGAAACTGCACAAGAGCGACGGCCTGCTGGATTTCGCCGAGCCCGCCGAATCGCTGGCCCGCAAGATCCGCGGCTTCTGGCCCTGGCCGGGAGCTTTTGCAGGCTTCGTTTCTCAGCAGACGCAGAAGACAACGCGTGTCGTGATTGCCCTCGCCGAGGCCGTGTCCGCAACCGACACAGTGCAACGCGCTCCGGGCACGTTCGCCGAAGACCTCAACGTGATCTGCGGCCAGGGCCGGCTCAGGATCATCCAGCTCAAGCCCGCTGGCTCGGGGCTGATGGACTTCAAAGCCTTCATCAACGGCTGGCGAGTCCAGCCCGGCGACCGACTGGTCAAGATGCAAGAATGATATGTCCGCTCGGGAGCTTAAATCCGCTCGTGCGGTGGCCGCGGAAACGCTGCAGCGGTTCGATCCCGCGCGCGACTACGCCGGGACGATCTTGGACCCTTTGCTCTCGCAGACAGACGAGCGACAGCGGGCCACCGATCTCGTCTACGGCACGATCCGCAACCTCCTCGCCATCGACGCCGTGATCGGCCGCTTCTCCGGCCGCCGGCCCGACAGAATCGCTCCAGCCTTGTTGAGCATCATTCGGGTTGCGATCTATGAGCTTGCGTACAGTCCCGCCACGCCGGTCTATTCCATCGTCAATGAGGCGGTCAACAACGCCCGCAAGGCCGGCGGCAAAAAGCAGACAGGATTCGTCAACGCCGTCCTGCGCGAAATCGTGCGGCACATCGCCAATCGCGAGGCCCCGCTTGCCGCGTCTGGTTCCAGACGCACGCTCATCCGCGAGCCCGACGCAGGCTGCGAATTCGACACGGACTTCCTGCCCGACCCCGCCGCCTCTTTTGCCGAGTACCTGAGCACCTGTTTCTCGCTGCCGCCGTGGCTCGTGCATGAATGGCTCGACACGTTCGGCCCCGATCAGACTCGACGAATCTGTCTCGGCTCTAACCGCAGACCCAGTCTCTACATCCGCATCAACCCCCTGCGAACGACCGCCCAGGATTTGCTGGCGCGCTTCGAGCAGGCCGGCGTCAAGGCGGAGCCGGTAGGGTGGGCTCTGCCCACCGTCTCTCATTCGTATCCAGGGGAATCGGTGGGCATAGCCCACCCTACCATCGCGGACGTGACATCAGACATGCTTCGTGTCACCGGCCCGCACGCCGTGACGGAACTCCCCGGCTTCTCCGAGGGCCTGTTCACCGTGCAGGACCTTTCGGCCTCGCAGGCTGTTCGCGCGCTGCAACCCCAGCCGGGATGGACCATTCTCGACATGTGCTCGGCGCCGGGGACCAAGACCACGCAGATTGCCGAGCTGACGCAAGACTCGGCAACGATCCTCGCCACCGACATCGACCCCAAGCGGCTGGAGCGCGTCCAGGAAAACATCACCCGCCTGGGCCTCAAGAGCATCACCATCATCCCCTACGCCCAACTCGAACACGGCGCAGTGGGCCCCTTCGACGCAATTCTGCTCGATGTCCCCTGCTCCAACACCGGCGTCCTCGCCCGTCGAATCGAGGCCCGCTACAGACTCCGCCCCGAGACGATCCACGACCTCGCCGCCACCCAGCGGACCCTCCTCGAAAGAGCCGCCACCTTCCTCAAGCCCGCCGGCCGAATCTGCTACAGCACCTGCAGCATCCAAAAAACCGAAAACCAGGACGTAATCCAAGCCTTCCTCAAGGCCCACGACCAATTCCAGCTCACACAGGAGCACCTCACGCTCCCCTCCGCACAACCGTTCGACCACGATGGTGCCTACGCCGCTATTCTTGTGTTGAAAACCGGTTACCATTGACGGCTTTTGTGCCTTATCATAAGGGCAGTTAGCAGGTTGTCTCTTGAAGGGAGATTGGCGACATGAGAGCATTCAGATTGTTCGCTGCGGCCTTGATCCCGTTGGTCTTGTGCCTCGGGTGCAAGAAGAAGCCGGTGGCAACCACAACTCCGCTGGCCACCATCATTACACCTGCCCTGCATGAGGCAGCCGAGGCGGGTGACGCGGCCCGTGTGCAAGCCCTGATCGCAGGTGGCGCAGACCTGGGGGCGAAGGATCGTTATAGCCGAACAGCGCTGCACGTGGCCATCAACTCCGGACAGGAAGCTATTGTCGAGCTCCTGATATCGGCCGGCGCCGATGTCAACGCGGTTGACGTGGACGGCAATACGCCACTGTTCTGCGCAATTGACTCCGAGAAGTCCAGCATAACCAGACTGCTCCTTGCTCACGGGGCTACTGTCCGGACAGTGAATGTGTCCGGAAAAACACCCTTGAGTAAGGCAATTCAATTACGCGACACCAGCCTGGTGGAGTTGCTAATCGCGCGCGGCGCCGACGTGAACGCAAAGCTCGCTCCTGCGTCCTCGACGCCCCTGCAATTGGCGGCCGAGTACGGTCAGAAAGAAATCATAGAGTCGCTGCTTGCGGCCGGCGCGGAGATCAACGCGGCCGATACGTGGGGTTTCACGGCGTTACATAAGGCACTTCGAGCCCGCGACGTCGATCCCGATATAGCCCGACTTCTGCTTGCCAGGGGTGCTGACGCCAGGACGCAAACCCATGATGGCGAGACGTTGCTCCACGTAGCGGCGAAGATAGGCTATGACGATATCGTGGCCAACCTGATCGCAGGAGGCGCGGATGTGAATGCCGTTGACAGGCCGGGTGATACTCCTGTGCTGTACGCCGCAAGATACGGGCATCTCGATATTGTCAGGAGGCTGGTAGCCGAGGGGGCCAGCGTCAATGTGGCAAACAAGCAAGGCGAGACCCCCTTGACTGAGGCGGTCGCGTATGGCGAGCCGGATCTGGTCAAGTTCCTGATTTCGCAGGGCGCCAGTGTAAACGTCAGACGCCGCAAGAGCCAGTACACACCCCTGCACATTGCCGCCTATTACGGTTGGAAGCCGGTGGCCGAATTGCTGATTGCCGCCGGGGCTCCCCTGAACGCCGCAGGTGCTATTGGGATCGATGACCCGTGGGGCCCGACTCCGAGGCCCACGGCAAGGTCGAGAAAGCGGGGTTCTCCGGGCGTGCCGCCTGGACCCGGCCAAACACCCGTGCAGGTAGCCATGAAGATGGGCCACAGTAAAATCGTTCGCCTGCTTGCCGAGCGAGGGGCTGAGGTCACAATCCATCAAGCCGCATATCTTGGTCAGATTGACAAGGCCCGCGAGATCCTTGCCGGCGGCGTTCAAGTGGATGCACAGGATGTGTACGGCTGGACCGCTCTCCGTTGGGCTGCTCAAGAGGGCCACGAAGATGTGGTGCGACTGCTGTTGACTCATGGTGCTGACATAAACGGCAAGAGCAGCAACGGCGTGCCTCTGCTTGCCGCGATGCGACGAGGGCACAACGATATAGCCGCTCTGCTCGTGATGAACGGTGCAGCACTGAATGGGACCTCGGACGAGTACGGGATGACGACTCCCTTGGAGATGGCCATCTCCAAAGGCTTAAGGGATCTGGTTGAATTGCTCATCAGCAAAGGGGCTTTGGGTAAGCCAGGCAGTGACGCCGTTAATCAGGCACTGCTGAGTGCTGCTGAGAGTGGCCGCAGAGACATGGTCGAGTTGTTCCTTGCTAAAGGCGCCAATGTCAGTAAAGCAATCGGCGGAGTCAGGTGGACGGCTTTGCAGTGTGCTGCCGCGCAGGGACATGAGGATATCGTTCAACTTCTCATCGCAAAAGGTGCGGATGTCGATGCAGTGAATGATTGGGGTGAGTCGGCCATCGACCTTGCCATGGAGTGGGATCACCGCGAGATCGTCAAGCTGCTTGCTGCCCATGGTGCTGATCTCACGATCCATGCCGCCGCGTATATCGGCGATTCTAATGCCGTGCAACACCTTCTCAGCCGCGGCGCCGATATCAATGCCATGGATGAGCACGGCCGAACCGCTCTAAGTCTCGCCGCTGGGGAAGGCAACATGGCTGTCGCGGAACTTCTGATTGCCAGAGGCGCTGAGGTTGACCGGGGCAAGGAAGATTCCTGGTTACCCACTCCTTTGTATGCGGCGGCGGAGCGCGGGCAGACGGGTATGGTCAAGCTGCTCATTCGCCACGGCGCGAATATCCACCCGGGAACACTCGAAGATTATACACCTTTGCACGAAGCTGCGCGACAAGGTCATAGAGAAACCGTGGAACTGCTCATTGACAAAGGCGTGGAGGTCAATGCACGCGCCGCCTGGAAAAGCACAGCGCTTCGCGAAGCGGCCCTGCGCGGCCACGCCGGTGTTGTGGAGATCCTCTTGACCCGGGGAGCGCAGATCATCGCCGGGGAAGAAGATGCCGGTATTGTCTTGCCGGACCCGCACCGTCAGAGTGTGGCGGAGACTGCCCGCCTTCTCATTGAGGCCTATGCTCCTTACACGATCATTGTGACAGACCGCCACGAGGTCCGCTCATTCCTGAAAGGCCACGTCATACCTTTCGATGACGTGTGGACACCCAGCCAAGCGGATATCCAGGGTCTTGATTCCGTTGTGAAAGCTTCTTTGGAGGAGGATTCATCAGTCATCGCAAGCTCTTGGCTCGACCGTGAGTACGTTCTGCGCAACTACCGGCGATACAATCAAGAGTTCGGCGGTTTCATTGACAATGGTGTCAAGTACCTGATCTGCAGCATGGTCTTGTCCCACAGCTTCTACCGGCCACCTCCGAACGCCAGGTTTGCCATAGTAGCCGACGGCGGGAGCGCTGTGCTCAGAATCATTTTCAACGCGGAGACCAGATCGGTCACGAAGATCGAGTGCAACGGCGAGGCCTAAGGCAAGGCGGGTCTATTCTACGTGGATGACGTTTCGTTTTTTGTCGGCGTTGAGGCCGGCTTCTTTGAGGGTGTCGTAGAGGCGGCGGCAGCGATGGACCTTCTTGAACTCGAACTGCGGGTCGGATTCGTCGTTGGTCAGGAGAATCACGGTACCGATGCCGAGGCAGGCTTCGAGGAGCGAGCGGCGCAGCTTCAAGTCCACCACGCGGAACATGTCGATGTTGTCCACCTTGCGGTCGAAGATGCCGCGGGACCATTCGATGCGGTCCGGCGTGACCTCGTAGCGGATGCTCTTGAGCGCCAGCGCCTTCCAGAACAGGGCGAACACCGCCCCCAAGCCCAGCGCCAGCACGGACAGGTCGATCCAGGCCTCCACCGGCACCAACTGCGCGACCTTCACATTGGCATTCGGCACGTAAGTGGCCACAAGCGTCACGGGGTACGTGTACACCGCCCAGCAAACGGCCGTGAAGCAGGCGATCTTGAGGAATGTCCTGGTCAACGCAAACACGCTCGGCCGGCCCGCCCAGAGGACGCTGCTTCCCTGGCCCTCTTCGCCCTGCTGTGGTTCGTCGGGCTGTCCCTCGGGTGCAGCTTTTGCCTCGCCCTTGCGGTCGCCGGAGAGGAATTCGCCACAGAATCGGCACTTGACCGCGGCGTAGCGGATGGTCTCGGCGCAGTACGGGCACGGCTTGGTGCGATGCCGGCTCTGCGGCATCTGCGGTACAGGAATCGGATTTGCCTGCTGCATCATAGACATACCATCCCTATGCGGCCGGGAAGACAACAACCCAACCTATCCATTTATCGGCCGCAACAGGCGGAAAACACCAGCGAATTGGCGGGGTAAGCCGCACCCTATCACCTCGACCTCCCAATTTGGCAGGCGGATGCTCGGCCGTTGAGTCGGGTGCCATGCGTAGGCTTGCGTAAGCATGTCTTGTCCCGTCTGTGGAGCATGCCCACGCGAGCGTGGGCATGGCACCCGCAATCTACAGTCTTGAGACAGTCAGGGTACTACTACGGCGGGCATTTGGCGCAGATGGAGCGGAAGAGGGTGGTGCTCAGGTAGCGGTCGCCACGGTCGGGCAGGATGGCGACGACGACGCCGGACTGCATCTGGCGCGCCATGCGCAGGGCTCCGGCCACGGCGGCGCCGCTGGACATGCCGACGAAGACCCCCTCCCGGGCGGCCAGCAGCCGGGTCGTCTCGAACGCATCGTCGTCATTGATCGTGATCTTCTCATCCAGCAGGTCTGGGTCATAAATCCCGGGGACCATGGATTCGGACATGTTCTTGAGCCCCTGGATTGTGTGCCCCTCCGGCGGCTCGACGCCGACAATCCTCACTTGGGGCTTCCTCTCCTTGAGGTAATTCCGTACGCCCATGAGGGTCCCGGTGGTCCCCATGCCCGCCACGAAGACGTCGATCCGGCCGTCCGTCTGGGAAAAGATCTCCGGCCCTGTGGTCTCGTAGTGGGCCAGGATGTTGTTCGGGTTGCTGAACTGATCGGGCATGTAATAGGCGTCCGGCTCGGTCTTTAGGAGCTGGTGGGCCTTGCGGATGGCGCCGTCGGTGCCCTCTTTGGCGGGCGTCAAAACCACCTCGGCGTTCAGGGCCCGCAAGGTGTGCTGCCGCTCCATGCTGACGCACTCCGGCATGCAGAGCTTGACCTTGTATCCCTTGGCGGCGCCAATCATAGCCACGGCGATTCCAGTATTACCGGACGTGGCCTCCAGGATGGTCTTTCCCGGCGATAGCTCGCCGGACTCCTCCGCCTTTTTGATCATGTAGTAGGCCGGACGGTCCTTGATGGAGCCGCCGGGGTTCGCGCCTTCGAGCTTGCCGAAAACCCGGACAGCGGGGCTCTTGCTATTGAGATTGCTCAACTCCACCAGCGGAGTATTGCCTATTGCAGCCGTAATGCTCATGTTTATCTGCCTCGGAAGACAAAGCATCGTCATGTGAACCCCCCTAATATACCAAACTATCGCTGTCAACCGAATATGAATCATCTCGAAGCAACACCCCAGCATACTTGCCGCACCCATAATTCGCATATAGGGGTATTCCTGACAGGTGAGCGTGGAGTCGAAACAACGAGGCATTCAAACTCCTTGCCTGTGCAGCTCGGGCGGCAACGGCAAGGCCGAAGGCCGGGTGCCATGTCTACGCTTGCGTAGACATGTTCCATTCGACAGGCACGGCATGCTTACGCGAGCGTAAACATGGCACCCAAGCTTGCTGCGGCCACCCGGCGCCACTGATTTGCCGCTGAGTACCAATAGCCGCTTGCGATTTGAGTGCGGGGCCAATAGACTCGGGCTACTATGACTCTTGCTATCGAAACTCAGGGCCTGACCCGCCGGTTCGGCGACCTGGTCGCCGTCAACGGCCTCGATCTGCATGTGGAACGCGGAACGTTTTACGGTTTCCTCGGCCCCAACGGCGCGGGCAAATCCACGACCATCAAGATGCTCACCGGCTTGCTCGGTGCGGACGGCGGCGTCATCCGCATCCTCGATCAGGACATCTCCGACGCCAAAGGAGCTATCGAGGTCCGCCGGCGGATCGGCGTCGTGCCGGAACAGCTCGCTCTGTTCGACAATCTCACCGCGCGCGAATACCTGACATTCGTCGGCCGCATGTACCGGCTGCCCGTGGATACGGTGCGCGACCGCTGCCGCGAGCTGCTGGCCATGATGAATCTGGACAACGAGGAGAAGAAACTCACGCTGGAATACTCGCACGGGATGAAGAAGAAGCTGGCCCTGGCGGCGGCACTGATCCCAAATCCGGATGTGCTTTTTCTCGATGAGCCTTTCGAGGGCATCGACGCCGTCTCGTCCAGCGTGCTGCGGGATGTCCTCAGGCGAGCCGTGCAGCGCGGGGCGACGGTGTTCCTGACATCCCACATCCTGGAGATCGTGGAGAAACTCTGCACCGCTGTCGGGATCATCGCCGAGGGCAGACTCATGTACCAGGGGACGATGGACGAGGTCCGCCAGAGCGGCTCGCTGGAGGACCGGTTCCTTCAGGTCGTCGGTCACGGCCAGATCGAGCGCCAGACACTCAGTTGGCTGGAGGGCTGAATGTACTGGAGCCAGTTGTGCACGATTCTCTGGCTGCGCTGGCGGCTGACCCGCAATCAGTGGTCCCGCGGCGGGCGGCTCAATGTCATCATTACCGTGATCGTCACCGCGCTCATGTGCATCATCGGGGCCATAGGAGGCCTCGCCGGCCTGCTGGTCGGCCTCTTTGCGCTGGATGAAGTCTCCCCCGGGATCATTCTCGGCGTCTGGGACGGCACCATCGGCGCATTCCTGATATTGTGGGTCGTCGGAATCGTCTCAGAAATCCAGCGATCCGAGGCCATCGACATCAGCAAGATGCTTCACCTGCCGGTCTCCATGAGAGGCATCTTCGTCGTGAACTACGTCGCGTCGCATGTCACCGCGAGCATCATCGTATTCGTGCCGTGGATGCTGGGCCTGTCGATCGGTCTGGCCGCGGGCCGCGGGCGGGCCATGCTCTGGATGCTGCCGCTGTCACTCGGCTTCATCTTCATGATCACCGCCTGGACGTACCATCTTCGCGGCTGGCTCATCACGCTCATGCAGAACCCGCGACGATACCGCGCGATTGTCGGCGGAATCACACTGGTATTCATTTTCCTGTCGCAGCTTCCAAATCTTCTGATGAACGCTACGCACGACCATGGACGGCCGCACACCCAACAGGTGCAGCCGGAAACACGAAGGGAGCCCCCGATAGAACGTTACGGCAAACCGGAGAGTTCGCCGACGTTGCTGTGGCTGCACAGGACGGTGCCGGTGCTGTGGGTGGGCAATGGCGCGATGCACCTGGCGGGCGGTAGTGTCTGGCCGGCGGCCCTCGGTCTGGCGGGCACGTTGGGCCTGGCGGGCCTGGGCCTGGGTCGTGCCTACAGATCGACCCGGCGATTCTATGAAGGCCGGTCCATCAAGACAAAGACACGGCGCAAAAAGGAGCGGGCCGTCGTGACTCGCCGCACGCTCCTGGAAAGGACGCTGCCGGGCGTTCCCGATGAAGCGGCAGCGCTGGCCCTGACCTTCTTTCGCTCGATGACCCGCGCAACGGAAGTGAAGATGGCGATGGCCGCCAGTCTCCTGTGGCTGGTGATCTTCGGCGGCATGTTCGTCGTCCGGCACTCGGGGCCGTCCAGCGCGGGCGCTCAGCCGTTCGCCGCCACGGCCGCCGTGGTGCTCCCGTTCTTCGGAATGGCGCAACTCCTGCTGAACCATTTCGGCTTCGATCGCGCGGGGTTTCGGGCCCTGGTGCTGTCCCCCGTGCCGCGGTGGCAGATCCTGCTGGGCAAGAACCTCGCCCTGCTGCCGTTCGCGATGGGGATCGGATCGATTCTTCTGCTTGTCGCCAAACTGGCTCTGCATATCCCGTGGCTCATCGTTCTGGCGGCCTGTCTGCAATTCGGGACGGCCTTCCTGCTGCTGAGCATGCTGGGCAATCTCATCTCGCCGCTGCTTCCGTGCCGAATCTCGCCCGGGTCCCTGCGGCCGACAAAGCTGCCCACGTCGACCACTCTCTTGCTTATGCTCTGTCATATGTCCTTTTCGGTGGCGCTGACTCCGATATTTCTGCCCCCCGTGGCGGGCTGGCTGGTCTCGACCGCCGGCTGGCTGCCGGCGGCGCCGACGAATCTGCTCTTCTCGGCTGTTGAGCTCGCACTCGTGGCCACCCTCTACTCGCTCAGCCTGCCGCATCTCGGCCGCCTGCTGCAGAGCCGGGAAAAGAGAATCCTCCATATCGTCACGCAGGAAGTCGAGTGAGATACGCGGAATATGGTACAATGGCCGGCATGAGACAGGATCGGCAGAGTCTTGTTCCGCAGCCGGAGCCTTTGCAGTTTCACCGCGGGTGTCCGGACGAGCGCCTGCGTCCGTTCGTCCGCAACTTCTGGGCGAGCCAGTCCATGGGGCAATCGGGCGAGCGCAGACGACAGCGCATCGTACCGGATGGATGCATCGACATTATCTTCACTCGCAACGGCCCGACGGAGACCTACAAAGGCCATGTCGTCGGCACGATGACCCGGCCGATCTTCGAGGACATAGCTGCCGGAGCACAGTACCTGGGAATCCGGTTCGCCGCCGGCGGTTTCACGCACCTCTTCGGCTGTCCCGCCCATGAATTCACCGATCGGACTGTCCCCCTCGATAGTCTGCCACTGCCTTTTGTATCCGCCGACCGGATCGCCGAGAGCCCCGGAACTGAAGCCTCCTTCAATATACTCCAGGATTGGCTTACTCAACGGCTCCTCCGGACTCGGCCTTGCCCGGTTCTGTGGGAGGCTCTCGAAACCATAGTCGCCTGCCGGGGCAAGGTCACGGTAACACAACTTGCTCAAGCGGCAGGTTGCAGCCCGCGCCAACTGCTGCGAGTCTTCCGCGAATCGGTCGGCGTTGGTCCCAAGACCTACTGCCGAATCGTCCGTTTCAAAACCGCTCTGCGTGCCCTGCGCCGCCGGCCGCAGGTGGACCTGCTGCAAATCGCCCTCGATGCCGGCTATTACGATCAGGCCCATTTCATCCACGAGTTCAATGCCTTCTACGGGGCAAGTCCCTCGACTGTCATGTCCGTTTCTTACAATACACGACGCTGAGCATGGCCTATGCTGACTGAAAAAAGGAGAACGCCATGTTCAGCAAGATCACAACGAATCTCGTGGTCACAAGCGTCAATGACACACTCGATTTCTATGAGCAGGTGCTCGGCTTTGGCCTTGTGATGGGTGTGCCCGCCGGCAGTCAGGAGGTTGTCACCAGCCGCAGTGGCGACGTACCCTTGGCTTTCGCCATCATCAAGCGCGACGACGTGGAGCTCATGCTCCAGTCCCGGGCGAGCCTGTCCCAGGATTTGCCCGCCTTGCACCGGCAAGCCATTGGCGGGTCCATCTCCCTCTATATCCGCGTCGCCGATGCCCGCAAGCTCTATGAAAGCATTCACCGGAAGGTTACAATCCTCAAGGACCTGCACACGACATTCTACGGCACAGAGGAATTCTATATCCGTGACTGTAACGGCTACGTGCTGACGCTCGCCGGCAGTCCCAAGGAGCCTGTAGCATGACAGCACAAGACGATCTCGAACTGATCCCCGGCGTCGGCAAATCCATCGCCGAAGATCTGCGCCGCCTCGGCATCACGCGTGTGGGCCAGCTCAAAGGCAAGGACGCGGAGAAGCTGTACCGCAGACTCTGCAACTTTAAGGCCTCGCCCGTGGACCGGTGCATGTTGTACGTGCTTCGCTGTGCCGTGTACTACGCCTCCACGGAGGACCCCGACCCCGAGCGACTCAAATGGTGGAACTGGAAAGACCGGCAACGGTGACGCCTGATAGTTTGACGCCGGGTGCGCCCTGCGTTACACTCAGGCTCATTGAGGCTGCATCGCACAACTGCAAAAGGAGATATGGCAATGAGTCGTGAGACATTGAGGCAATCCGAAAGCCTGTCGAGACGCGCGTTTTGTCAATCAGTGGTCGCGGCAGCGGCGATTCCGTTGGTCGGGTCGGCCGGACGAGCGGGGCAGGATAGGGGTGGGGTCAAGTTCTTCAAGAATCTGGCGCCGGGACATATCGGCGTCAATGCGAATCAGAAGCAGGCGCTGGAGTTTGCGATCAAGTATGGATTCGGGGGAATCAGTCCCAGCCAGGGCGAGTTTGAGAACAGGTCCGCGGCCGAGATTGGCGAGTGGGTCGCGGCGATGAAGGAAAAGGGAATTCGCTACGGCGCCGCCGGGCTGCCTGTCGAGTTTCGCCGAGGCGAGGAGCAGTTTCAGAAGGACCTCGCCGCCCTGCCGAAACGGGCGGGTGTCTTGAAGCAAATGGGCGTGACTCGTGTCGCGACGTGGCTGACGCCCGGACACAACGAGCTGACGTACCTGCAGAACTTCAAGCAGCACGAGAACCCGGCTGCGCGAGGTGGCCAAGGTGTTCAAGGACAACGATATTCGACTGGGCCTGGAGTTCGTCGGGCCGCACACGTCCCGGGAGCGGTTCCGCTTCCCCTTCGCCTCCACGCAGGCGGAGATGATGGAATTGGCGCAGGCGATCGGGACGGGCAACGTGGGCCTGCTGTTCGATAGCTGGCACTGGTACACCTCGCATGGGACAATCGAGGAGATGCAGAAGCTCTCGGCCCGGGACATCGTCCACGTCCACGTCAACGACGCCCCCGCCGGCGTAGAGATCGATCAGCAGATCGACAACCGGCGCAAACTCCCCGTGACTACCGGCGTGATCGATCTCAAGGGGTTCATCAACACGCTGGTCAAGATCGGCTACGACGGCCCGGTGGAGTGCGAGCCATTCGACCAGGAGCTGCGAAAAATGGACCAGGCCGCGATATTGCAGACGACGATCGATTCGCTCAACCGCCTGTGGAAGCTGATTGAAGCCTGACCGATGCTGCCTGGGCAGGTGCACGAGAGGACAAGCCTATGAAGCGAGGCGTGCCTTTGAATCAGGCCAAGTGGCTCATCGAGCCCGGCTGCGTGGTCCTGGTCACCGGCGGGACGATGACCAAAGCGAACGTAATGGCGCTCAGTTGGCAAACACCGGTCCAGACGGCCGACCCCTGCCTGGTGCTGCTCGTGATGAACCGCGTGCGGTATACGTACGAGCTGATCCGGCAGAACAACGAGCTGGTGATCAACGTGCCCGGCGAGGAGCTGCTCGAACAGACGCATCTCTGCGGCACCGTAGGTGGTCGCAAGGTGGATAAGTTCAAGGAGGCCGGTCTGACCCCCGTGCCCGCCAATCTCGTCAAGCCGCCGCTGATCGCCGAGTGTGCCGGGCACCTCGAATGCCAGGTCGTGCAGACGTTCACGGTGACGACGCACGACCTGCTCATCTGCGAGGTCGTGTACGCCTCGGCCGAGGAGGAATTCTTCGACGGCGCGTGGATTCCGGAGAAGTTCCACACGCTGCACTACATGCAAGGCACGAAATACGGCCTGCTCGACCGCCGCGTCGATGTGCACCGTTGATAGCGAGCAGACAGACAAATCGGCGTGAATTGGGAGAGAAGAACATGGATACATTGACGCTTCAACCGGAGAAGGGACAGCGGACGCTGTGGTACGTGAACTGGATCATCGTCTCCGCCATCGGCACGCCCGTGCTGCTCCTCCTGCTCCTGGCGAACCCCGTGGTGTTCGGGCTGGTCCTGATGGTCTGGCTGCTCGTAATGGTGCTGCTCCTGCTGTGGATACCGGCCTACTACAATTCCATCAGCTACGCCATCGAGGATGACGCAGTGCGGGGGCAGGCCGGCGTGTTCTGGAAGCGGTATGTCACTGTGCCGTTCGTGAAGATCACGAACATCGACATTACTCAAGGCCCGCTCGAACGAGCCTTCAACATCGGGACAATCCATGTTCAAACCGCCGGCGCCAGCGGCGGGCAAAGCACCCATGCCGAGCTGCGGCTCGTGGGCATCCGTCAGCTCGAACCGATCAAGGAGACGATCCGCGAGAGGATCAGGGCACACGACAGAACCAGGGTCGAGCGGCAGGCAGCGGAGCCGTCCGCCGAAAAAGTAGAGCAGCCGGTCCTGCAGCAAATCCTGTTGGAACTCCAAGCCATCCGGGAGCTCCTCAAGAATCGATAGAGCACACGGCGCACGACAGACTTCGGGTTACGCTCATATGGGGACGATGTTCAAGACGCCGTGGAACAGGTTGTCCGGGTCATACCTGCCCTTGATAGTCCGCAATCGCTCGTAATTGACTTCGTAGGCGCCCTGCAGGAGTTTGTCGCTGTCCTCCAGGAAGCCCGGGAAATTCAGATATGTGCCGTGCGCGAATTGCTGCATGTCTTCGAAGGCCTGTCTCGCCCAGACTATATTGGCGTCGGATTGATCCGCGTCCGTCCAATTGGCCTCGATGCCGATGAACCAGGACACGTCGCGGCGCGCAAAAGCGGTTGCCGCGGCAGGAACCCGAGTTACGGCGCCTTCGAGAAAGACGATGTCGATGGAGCTCAGGGGCGAGGGCCGCCCGGCGGCATGGCTGATCAGGAGATCGATCGACGGATCACTCAGGTCTTGCAGAAAGGCTGATTTCCAGTAGTACAACCAGCCGTCGGGATAATCCGCGTCGAGAAAAGTCTGGACGCCCTGGAAGGGCATGGGACCGCTGAGGTCCGCAATAGGCTCTGTGATTTCCCGTAGCGGCTGGATGACTCGCTCGCCCGTTTCCAGCGGCCCGCTGTAGCAGCCGGCCACGATGATCACCGGCGTCCCGCGGTACTCTCTCGGGACCGGCTCGGCATCCGGGGCGCTCCACAGCGTCGTCAACAGACCCAGGTCCTCCGGCGCATCGGCCGCGAAATCTCTCGTAAACTGCAGAACCCGGCGGGCCTGTGAAATCGGATAGACGGTCGCGAGAAACCAGACCTGCGGCCCGACCGGATAGGCGCGGAACTCGAACGAGGTGACGATCCCGAAATTGCCCCCGCCGCCGCGAATGGCCCAGAACAGGTCGGCGTATTCCGTTTCACTGGCCTTGCGCAACTGGCCATCAGCGGTGACGATGTCAACCGAGAGGAGATTGTCGATGGTCAAGCCGTGCTCGCGCATCAGCCAGCCGATGCCGCCGTGAAGGGTCAAACCGCCGATGCCGGTGGCAGAGACCAGCCCAATCGGGACGGCCAAACCGAAGGGTTGTGTCGCACGGTCGATGTCGCCCAGCGTTGCGCCGCCCTGCACCTGCACGGTCCGACGGATCGGATCTACGCGAACGCCCCGCATCGGCGACAAATCCACCACAAGCCCATCGTCGCAGAGCGCCCGGCCGGCGACATTGTGCCCGCCGCTGCGGACGGACAGAAGCACATCGTGCTCCCTCGCGAAATTGACTGCTGTCACCACATCCTCCGCATTGGCACATCGGGCAATCAACGCGGGGCGTTTGTCAATCAGCCCGTTCCACACTTTGCGGGCCTCGTCGTACATCTCATCCGTCGGACGGATCAGCTCGCCCGTGAGAGACTGATCGAGTCGTTCAACCGCATCTTCATCGAGCGTGGCTTGCTGCAATGTGTTCGTCTGAATGTGTAGCGCTTCCATGATTTGACCCTCGATTGCGCACCGCTTTGGAAGAGAACCGCCTCAGTGTTGAGGCGTGATGTTCTGATTCACACGGAAGAGGTTGCCCGGGTCGTACCTGGCCTTGACGCTCGCAAGGCGATCGTAGTTGTCCCGATAGGTGGCCTGGACACGATCGGCGCCTTCCTCCATCATGAAATTCACATAGGCCCCGCCGGCGCAGTACGGGTGTACCGCATCCCAGTATTCCCTCGCCCACTTCGTGATCTTCTCACGATTGGCGGGGTCCGGGTCGATCCCGGTGATGACCATGGACCACTTGGCATCGCGATAGCTGAAGGCCGTCGCGTCCTGGGCGACCCGGTTGACCTGCCCGTCGATCGGGTACAGGTGCATCGCGGACAGCAGGTTCGGCAGATGCGAGGCGTACTGGATGTGCTGCTCAATGGCCTCGTCGCTCAGCTCCCTGACGAAATCGCCGTTCCAGTACCATTGCAGGCCGGGCGGCAGGAGCGGATCGAACATCTGCTGCAAGGCGGCGAACGGCATGCACCCGACGTGCTCGAACAGCGGCGGATGGGACCGTCGCACCTCATCCAGGTCTTTCGTCGCTTGTTCGGCGGAGCCCAGATGGCACCAGACGACGGCGCAGACGCATCTGCCGTGCAGGTGGGTGGGAAATAGCGGCACCGGCAGGATGTTCATGAACGCAAAGAAACCATAGAGGTCCTCCGGCGCCGCGGGCAGGAACTCGCGGTACCAGCACATGATGTCCGCCGCCTGGCGCATATCCCAGAACATCGGGCCTGCCGTGACCATGCTGACCGGATGGGCTTGATACAGAAAGCTGGTGACGACGCCGAAGTTGCCTCCGCCGCCCCGGATCGCCCAGAAAAGGTCTTCGTTCCTGTCAGCCGACGCGACGACAAGCCGGCCGTCGGCGAGAACGACATCCGCTTCCAGGAGATTGTCGATCGTCAGGCCGTACTTGCGCGTGAGATAGCCGTGACCGCCGCCCAGAGTCAGGCCGCCGATGCCGGTGGTCGA
Organism: Sedimentisphaerales bacterium; assembly: GCA_963708075.1. GTDB lineage: Bacteria > Planctomycetota > Phycisphaerae > Sedimentisphaerales > Anaerobacaceae > PLanc-01. The sequence continues at coordinate 5,095,321 of OY970194.1, read as the reverse complement.
GACAACGCCGGCCGGCACTGCCAAGCCGAATGCGGAAGCGGCGTGGTCCACTTCTCCTTGTGTGCAACCACCCTCGGCACGCACGGTGTGCGAGTCCGGGTCCACCCGGACTCCGTTCATCGACGACAGGTCGAGCACGATGCCATTTTCGCACGTCCCCAGCCCCGCGCCGTTGTGTCCGCCACCGCGCACCGCCAGAAGCAGTCCGTTTTCGCGGGCGAAGTTCACCGTGCAGACGACATCGGCCACGTCCACGCAACGGGCGATCATGCAGGGATGCTTGTCGATCATCCCATTGTACACCCGCCGGGCCGACTCATACGCCGGATCGTTGGCCAGAATCACCTTCCCGCACAGGGACGCCTTGAACTGATCGACAGCACGATCGTCGAGAGAAATCTCATAATCCCAGGTCGTCTTTACCCGTACTTTGCCCATAGCTGCCTTGATACCGCCGGACAGGAGCGGAGTCTGTAGTGATTCTCCGTAGCAGCATTCAGGGTTTCGCTGAGTACGCCAAGCACAGTAGGGCCAGGTCCCTGTGCTTGCCGGGTGGCACCGCCAAACTCGTTTGACGGTGCTGATTCGCTCAGGCGCGATCATCCGAAGCCCCGCAAGCAAACGAGTTTGCGCGTGGCCCCTTGTTGCGTCTACCCGGCCTATGTGAGAACCAAGAGTCGCCCTGGGTGCGATGGCTCAATGCTTGAAGTGCCGTTTGCCGGTGAAGACCATGGCGATTCCGTGCTTGTCGGCGGCGGCGATGACCTCGTCATCCTTCTTGGACCCGCCCGGTTGGACGATGGCGGTGATGCCAATCGCCGCGGCGTTCTCGACATTGTCGGGGAACGGGAAGAAGGCATCGGAGGCGATGACGGCGCCGCGGGCCTCGTCGCCGGCACGCTTGGCCGCGAGCAGGCCGGACTCCACGCGGTTCATTTGCCCGGCCCCTACGCCGAGGACCTTCCTGTTCTTGGCGATGATGATCGTGTTGCTCTTGGTGTGCTTGGCGACGAGCCAGGCAAGCCGCAAATCGGCGAGCTGCTCCGGCGTCGGCCTGGCCTTGGTCGGGAACGTCAGCACATCAGGCTCCCAGCCGACCAGATCTCTCTTCTGCAGTAGCAGGCCGCCCACGATGTGGCGTACGTCATACTCGTTCGTATCGATCCTGGTCCGGTCGATGGGGCCGGTCTCGACGAGGCGGACCCGGCTGCCCCAGACTTTGAGGGTCCGGACGATCTCGATGGCGTCCTCATAGAACTTCGGAGCGACGATGACCTCGGCGAAGAAGCCCTCAGCCCCGAGGGCCTTTCCAAAGCGGCCATAGGACTCCATGATGGTTCGGGCCAGCTCGACATCGACGGGCCTGTTCACGGCGATGATGCCGCCGAACGCACTGACGACGTCCCCTTCATACGCCTTTCGATAGGCGACAGAGATATCGTCGTCCATGGCGCAGCCGCACGGGTTGAGGTGCTTGACCACCACGGCGGCGGGCTCCTCAAATTCTTTGGCGAGCTCGAACGCGGCGTCGGCGTCGAGCAGATTGTTGAAGCTGATCTCGGTCTCGCTCTGCAGGACGCGCCCGTTGCTGACGCAGGCCTCCTGGCTGCGGGGCAGCTTGTACAGGGCCGCCGCCTGGTGCGGGTTCTCCCCGTAGCGCAACGCCATCTCCCTCGTCAGCCCGATGGTCATGCGGTTGGGGAATTCCACGCCCGCCCGCGCATTGAGGTATCTCGAAATGGTGGCGTCGTACGTAGCCGTCAGACTGAAGGCCGCCCGCGCCAGCTCTTCGCGCAGCTTGGCGCTCGACGGCGCCATTGTTGCTGCGCATCTGCTCGATCACGCGCGGGTAGTGGTCGGAGGCGGTGACGACGGTGACGAACTTGTGGTTCTTTGCGGCCGAGCGGATCATGCTGGGCCCGCCGATATCGATGTTCTCGATCGCCTCTTCGAGCGTGCACTCCGGTTTCGAGATCGTCTGCTCGAACGGATAGAGGTTGACGCAAACCAGGTCGATCGGCTCGATGCCGTGCTCGCGCATGGCCTCGACGTGTTCCTTCTTGTCCCTCAGGCCGAGCAACGCGCCGTGGATCTTCGGGTGCAGAGTCTTGACCCGGCCGTCCATCATCTCGGGAAAGCCGGTGACGGAGTCGATGCTCACGACGTGGATTCCCGCCTCCGCGAGCTTCTTGGCCGTGCCTCCGGTGCTGATGATCTTGACCCCCATCTGCGCCAGGGCGTTGGCGAAACCGATGACCCCGGTCTTGTCCGAAACACTGATCAGAGCGGTCCTGATTGTGACGTCCATATCAACTCCTTTTCGAATCCTGCACCTGCTCCTACCGTGTCGGCGCGAGGCACACGATGTGTCCCTGCGCGTCGGCCACATAGATTTTCGCGTCGGCCGTGTTGACCGCGTAATGGAAAACGGGAGCTAAATTCACCCAATACAGCTTTCGGCCCGTGGCATTATCCATGACGGTCAGCGTCTTTTCCTTCGTGATGACGTATGCCCTGCCGGCGGCCTCCGCCAGCAGATCGATGCCCTCCCGCAACGCCCAGATCGTCTGGCCGGACTGCTTGTGGATGGCGGTCAGGCCCCGGGCGGGAGCGTACTGATAGACGACGTCTTTCGTGACCTGCGGGGGACGATCCAGCACCCCTTCGGTATGGTACTTCCACACAAGGCTCACCCCCGATGATGGGCTCGCGTCCACCCTGTAGACGCTCATGTCCTTGTCGGCAAAGAAGTACGAATTGGCATCTTGAACGACGGGTCCGGCGATGGCGTCGGGCGCCTTGAATTCCCAGAGCTTCCTGGGCCGGTCGGCCGCCACGGCCATGAGATTGCCGGCATCGGTGCCGAAGACGACCATCTGGTCGTCGGCAAGGACCGTGGTGATGAGCGAATCGTTTTCGGCGGCCACCTCAAAGAGCTGGACCAAGTCCTTCTCTCGCAACGCGTGCAGGCGCCGGTCCGTGGCGCTGATGTAGAAGAATTTACTGTTGCGCACCGGGGGAGCGGCAATACTCAGCCCGAGGTCATCGGCCTGCTTCTGGATTCCGGTCTCGAGATCGAGTTGCACGAGCCGGTTATCGATGACGCCGATCAGCCGGTCCTCGTAGGCGGTCCATCCAGGGATCACGAACCCGGCAGGCGCGATGGCCCTGCTGAATATGATCTTGCCGTCGTTGCGGCCGAGCGACCACGTGTAGTTGCGGTCCGAGCGGATATACAGCCGCTCGTTGAGCAACTGCATCGTCTCGAGCTTCTCGCCCTCCTTGACCGGCAGCGCGTTCTGCCAGACAAGCGAGAGACCCGCGTGATCGAGCAGATCCTTGGAGATGAAGCAATCGAAGGTGTCCTGGGCGCGGACGGTCGTAGACCCGAACCACAGCAGACATCCGGCCAGAAACAACAGACCCTCCCGTCGTGATGATTTTCCCATGTGCCCTACCCTGCCAGTACCGAGTTTTGAGTGGAATTCGAAAAGCGGAGATCCAACCAGGTCTCCCCTTTTCGGGACTCCTTCCATTGACTGCCGACTTCTCACGCCAGATCGACGTAGTCGGTCAGATCGACGCCATGCTCAGCTTCGAACTTGCGCATCTGCTCGATGCGCTCGATATCATCCTGAATCCGGTGGACGAGCTTGAAGATGTACGGCTTTCCCGACAGGCGATTTCGCAGGTCGTCGAGCATCGGCTCCCACGAGCCGCCGTACAACTGGGCCTTGAGGACCACGAGCATCCGATGTTCCTGGCTGAGGCCATCAACATACGCAACCACAGCCCCATCGCCCTTCTCGCCCGCGCTGTTGTTGCTCGTTTGCACCGGGTCCACCATAAGCTGCCACCTCACCGCCGTGACATCCGTCACGTGGGCTTGTCTTGGCCGTATCGTACCCTCCATCCCCGGAGATTTCAACAGTTTTTCCTGATTTGACCGCAGGAATCCACAGGCAGCTTCCCCATCTCCACACAAGAGCCTGCAAGGACTCCGGCGAGATGAATAGCTGACGCGTCTTCGCGGACTGAGTGCCGATTCGGACCTATTCAGATTGGAATCCGGGATTCCGAGGCATCAGGACCGTTGATGGACTCCAAACGGGCTGTGGTGACACGTCACTGCCTGGGGCCTTAGCGGCCGCGTCTCATTCGCCGCTGTTCGCAGGCGCGGCCATCAACAGGAAAAATGTTCTCGCCGGCGAGCCGACGCCGACCGTGGGTCCGCAAAAAAGCAGGGCCATCGCCCCGGTACCGTGGTTGTTATGCGACGCCCGGGACATTGAGGCGTCACCCCCCTGCCGTGCTTGACTGGCGCGGCCTGATGCGGTATGCTATAGGCAAGTCGAACTGGGGGTCCGATTCATGGAGCTGGGGGTGCGTCACGAGCGCATGGTTCATCGCTGTGCTGCACGTCGCGACATACCTTCGCCTGGGCCCTGCGGTTCACCCTGTACGGGAGGTGAGTACGCTCCAATGAAACGCGGTGGGATCATGCGTCGCAGGTTGTCCTTGGCGGCGGCCCTGACCATTGCGGTCGGCGGCCTGACGCTCCGGGCCTGCGCCGACACGGCGGCATATGACCTCCTGATCCAACGCAGCCCGCTCGAGGCGGGTGACGTGACGCCGAACACGGGGGCCCACCGCATCTCGGCCAACTCGACCGTGACCCTCACGGCTAGCCCCCAGCCGGGCTACCGATTCGCGTATTGGCTGGGCGACGTGTCGGACCCGGCTGCTGAGTGCACGACCGTCGTCGTCGATGAGCCGAAGATCGTCATTGCGGTTTTTCACTCCGAGACCGAGAAGCGCATCGAGGAGCAGCTCCGCCTTGGCGGCGCCGGCGGCGGCTCTGACACGCTGGCGCTCACGGCGACCGATTTCACCGGCTCGGGGTGGAGCCCCGGTGGCGCTGCCAAGGGCGATACCAAGGTCATCCCGACCATTGTGCCCGTCCACACGCCGGAGCCAGCCACTATCGCCCTGCTCGCCTTGGGGGCAATTGCCATCCGCCGGCGCCGCCGCTGACGCGCAACATCTTTCAGGCGCCGCCGCCATCGGGCTAAACGTAACGACTTACAATGAACGCCACCTCGCATCGCAGGACGCCCGGCTTGCCTATACCGCCTATCTTGCCCGCACCTACCCACAGGGCTTCGCCCCAGCCCGTAGACCTGTGCCGTCGCGGGCGTCCTATAATCGCTGCCCTATCAATATGGCTCCAGCCGGTCGGTAACATTCCTGGCCTTGTGGGCGACGGCGCTGCCGGGTTGGGCCAAACGATGCTGATCGTTAGCCTGACGTCGTGGTCTGGCTGCGTGCCCTGGTTGACGTGGCTGGCTTACAGGATGCGCATTGGTGCCGACCGGCAGCAGCTCCAGATAGTCCGGCTGGCCGCCACCCATGGGGCGGGCTGACGCTTAACGAGAGGTCCTGCGGGAGACGCAGGAGGCCTGGGCAGCGGGGTACGACAGGAGCGGTGGCGCTAAGACAAGATCAGTAATTGGCGAGAAATCGATCTTTCACGAGGAAATGGGCTGTCGGCGACCAACGCCGGGTCCTCTATCTGCGTCTTTGGGCACAATCTGCAGTTACGACGGGACGTGCGTCTCTATGGATATGACTTTGAGCACTGTGGACCGCGATGCTGCCGACCAGCGTCGGCGGGTATGTCGTGGGCCGAGCGCACCGAGAAACACTGCAAGCAGGGTGGTCTTAGCGGGCGACCGACGCCTATGTTCCACGTGGAACATGCGCTGTTGAGGCGTTGACGACGTCCGAAGTTCCGCCGGTAGGGCTGCTGCGCTCGTGGTGCATCAGAGTCGGCGGGCTGGTCGCATCGCAGCAAACGGCTACCGTGGGCGGCCCTGCCTGTTTGGGTCGGCCGACCACCGCAAAGGGCGGGAACGACGGACTCATTCGCGGTAGGCTTACGGGGGTCTATCCTGACGCGCTGAGGCGGGCGTGCGAGTTGGGGGCATCGCAAGGCGGTGGCTTGTTTGTGGGCGCGCGCAGTAGTGAGGGACGGTTTGCTGGCTGGCCGTGGAAGGCGTTCGGGCTTGATGCCTCCAAGAGCCCGTTGGTGCCTTCCGGCGCGTGGGGGGAATGCAGGAGGTTCGAAAGTCGTCGGCAGGTTCGCAGGCGGCATGTGCGGACCCTGGCGAGCGGGCAGGAGCGTGCGGACCTGAGGGCGTGTTGGGCATTTGACGGATTCGTTGTTTCACGTGCCACAGGCATACCACTGAGCTTGACCTGGATCCAGCGGCATCCGCAGGGGAGAGGAACCCCGGGCACCCGCCAAGCCCGGTACTATACGTAAGATGCCCTTTGGCAGCCGGTCATCGCTGATCGGCCGGTGTTCGTCCGGAGGCCTGATGGGGAGCTTGGCTGAATGCACGGCCGGCAGGTGCTCGGCCAAACGGTCGGCGGTTCCACGTGCCACAGTGGGGCGGCTCGCTGGGTTGCCAGGGCTAAATTTGCAGAATTTCAGCGCGCCAGGACGAAAATACAGTTGAACAGCGGGGCGCGTGTCCTCTAAGATCGTGCACCTGCGCAACTTGGACAACACCATTTTTTAAGGGGCGATGCAATGAGTACTGGCAGGGGCGACAAGCCACGGCACCTGGGCAGGGGGCTTGAGTCATTGTTAGGTCCTATAATGGCAGAGGTCGCGGTGAATACTGATCTTCCGCCAGCCCCTGCGAGTGTCCTTAAGTTCCCACCAGACAAGGAGTTAAGTGATTCGTTCCGGGAGCTGGCCCTGGATCAGGTCTCTGCGAACCCGTACCAGGCCCGTACGGTCTGGAACGAGCAGGACCTGATCGAGCTGGCCGATTCGATCAAGGCCAATGGGGTCATCCAGCCGATCATTGTCCGGCCGTTCCAGGGCGCTTACCAGCTCATTGCCGGTGAAAGACGGTTTCGGGCTGCCCAGATGGCAGGCTTGGGGAAAATCCCCGCGCTTGTCCGGCCCGTTACTGAGGAGCAGCTCTTCGAATGGTCGCTGGTCGAGAATATCCATCGCCGGGACCTCAATCCCATCGAGAGAGCAAAGGCTTACCAGCGGTATCTCAGCGCGTTCTCCCTGACTCAGGCGGAGGCCTCGCAGCGGCTCGGCGAGGACCGGTCCGTAATCGCTAACCACTTGCGGTTGCTGGACTTACCGGAAGATCTGCGTCAGATGCTTGTGAACGGTCAGATCACCACAGGCCACGCACGGGCGATCCTGTCGCTGCCGAATGACGAGTTGCGGCGCAAGCTTGCCAACCGGGCAATGACAGGGCGGCTCAGTGTCCGCGAGGTCGAGCGGCTCGTCCGGAAGTACCTCAGTGAGGACGGGAACGGCCAGGCAAAGGCCCGAACAAAGGCTGCCCATATCGTGGATCTAGAGGACAAACTCTGCCGGCACCTCGGCACGCGCGTGCAGATCGACGCGCGCAGGAACGGACAGAGAGGGAAAATCGTCATCGAATTCGATTCGCTCGATGAATTCGACCGCATCACGGAAGCCTTGGGCCTGGCCTGCGGTGAGGGCCTGTGAGCGAACGGTGCGATTCGCGGCGTGCGCTTGCCTTCACTTGCGGCGTCAATCGGGTATAATACGGGGGATGGGCCGGGGCTGCCGCGTAGGCGCGGCCCGTGCAAGTACGGACAACCGCATTGAAAAGGGTGTTTTGTGAAAAGCGCAATCGTCACCATACTCAGCGTATCGTTATTCGTCGCCGGCGCCGGGCCGGTCCTCGCACAAGATGCCGCGCTGCCCACCAAATCCCTGTACGCGGCCGCGGGGGAGCCGGACATCGAACAGCTCAAGCTGCACATCGCGAGGAAGACGAATGTGAATAAGGCGGACGAGCGCGGCTATCCGCCGCTGATCTATGCCGCCAACAGTGGCGCGCTCGACGCCGTGAAGCTCCTGATCGAGGCGGGCGCCCAGGCCAATGCCAAGGCCCCCGACGGCAGGACCGCCATCATCGGCGCGGCACAAGGCGGCTACAAGGAAGTCGTCGACGCACTCCTGGCCGCCGGGGCCGATGCCAAGGTCAAGGATGAGTCGAAGACGACCGCGATGCACGTGGCAGCGGCCATGGGCCAGAAGGAGGTTGTCGAGGTCCTGATTAAGGCGGGGGCGGACGTCAACGCGGAGGACCGGCTGAACCAGACGCCGCTGATGCTCGCTCGCAGGAGCAATCGGGCCGACATCTCGGAGTTATTGGTCCAGAATGGCGCCAAGGAGCCGGTGGTCCTGCGGCCGGACATGCTCTACGGCGACGGGGCGGGCGATCAGCAGGCGATGAATGCAGGGCAGGGCGTCACGAGGCCCGCGACGACCCGGGAAGTGACGATCGACCCGAACGCAATCCGGGAGGAAGTGAAGGGATTCGCGGGGCTGGCCGTGGCGATCAAGGCGATCGACGACAAGAATGATGTCGAGCAAAAGGGATGGATCCAGCGGAGAACGGACAACCGCGCGGCGCTGGTGCGGCTGGTGGACAAGCAGTTCACCGAGGAGCTCGGGTTCATCAAGAAAGTCGCAACGGAGGAGAAGGCCGCGAAGACGGTTCCGGCCGTCGATGAGCTCCTCGCCAAGCGCAAGCTGCGGAATGTGGCGATCTCGCAGGCCCTGCTGGAGGAACGGCGGACTGCGATGGAGCAGAATACGGATACCGTGGGGATGGGGCGGACAAGGGGCGCTGCACGCACGACCCGCGGGAGGACGGGCGGAGCGGCGACGGAGAACGGGACCAACCCATATGGAGGTGCTGGCGGTAGAATGTCCAGAAATGCGGCACGGGCGGAGCCAAACAAACCGCCGGTGGACGGGGATACGCAGGCGCAGGTACAGGCGTGGGTGAACGGCAAGCCGGAGAGCAAGGATGGTTTGCTCGACGCCGTGCACAAGCTGGACCTGGCCGAACTGGAGGGTCTGCGGGAAATCGCGGAGGAGGAGACGGCGAAGAAGACCGCGGCGGCGATCCGGGGCTTCATGCTCGCCCGCCAGTTGCGCGTGGACAAGGTCACCGCACAATGGAAGCTCGATGACGAGCGCGAGCAGAAACGCCAGGAACGGATGGGCACGCAGCCCGGCATGTATCCGGCGACCGGCACGCGGGGCACGCGCGGGACAACCGGACAGGACAGCCAATCGACCACAGGCCGCACGAGGCGATATCGCTGAGCGTGTGAATCAGGGATTCGCTCATAGGGAATGAGTGCGTGCCTGACAGGTCTCGACGAACTGGGCAGCCAATCAGAGCCTACACATGGGAGCGCGGCATGTCCGCGCTTACGCGGAACGGGCTGTCCGCCGGGCAGGAATCATGCCGGCGCGGGTGTGCGCAAAACATCCGGCGCATGCTGTTGCTTCGGTTTTGCGTTCGTGCTCTGCTCGACACGCAACGGAATGTGCGAAGGCGTCGTTTACTATGTGGCGGCATACGAGAAACCGAGAACCTGTGGGAGGAGCATCGGCCGGAAAAAATCCGCGAGCGCATTGCCTATGGGGGAGGCGAGAGCCCTCTCGGGGATGCCGTCCTGGGAGGAGCGGACGGCATTGTTACGACCTTCGCAGTAGTTGCCGGCAGCGCGGGAGGCCAACTCTCGACCGACGTCGTCATCGTTCTCGGCCTGGCCAACCTGATCGCCGATGGATTCAGCATGGCCGTGAGCAATTTCCTCGGCACCAGGAGCAGACAGGAAGAGGTCGATGAAGCCAAGCAGGACGAGTCGTGGCAGATCGACAACTATCCGCTCGGCGAGTATCGAGAGGTGCGGGAGATCTTCGCCCGCAAGGGATTTCGCGGCGCCACGCTCGATCGGGTCGTCGACGTGATCATCCGAAATCGGGATGTGTGGATCGATACCATGCTCGAGGAGGAGCTGAACCTGCAGAGGGTCACCGAGAGCCCGTGGCGCACCGCCGCGGTCACCTTCATCGCCTTCGGCCTGTTCGGCTTCATTCCGCTGATTCCATTTATTTTCCCCGCCTTTCCACGCGAGCACCTGTTCCTGGTGAGCGCCGGGCTCTCTGCAGCGGCCTTTGCCGCCCTGGGCATAGGGAAAGGTGTGATGCTGAATCGTCCGCCCGTCCGATCGGGATTGCAGACGTTGCTGATCGGAAGTGTCGCCGCCGCGCTCGCCTACGCCGTCGGCTCGCTGCTCCACAGCCTCTTTGGCGTCGCGCCCGCTCAGCGCCCCCGTGCCACCTCATGCCTGCTCTGCCACAATCGCGGCGTGGGTCCAGGTGCTGGACGCGGCTGTTTTTCCGGGGACGCCCGCACATGCGGCGGGTATAATAAGGATGACGGCGGATGGATCGCCGATGTGGGGTCTTACCGCGCAGGGAACGCGCGGCACATGAACCGGCGCCGGATGGCGCGAGCGTTGAGAGGAAAAGGCAAGCGGGTTGCTATTTCCGGCGGCCTGGGGTATGTTCTGTCCATGAGTACACAATCCTCACAATCTGACCGGAGGAGGCCGGGGGTTCTGCGGCAGGTGCGCGATGCTCTGGCGCCGCGCGCGTGCAGTGCGATCGTGTTTGGGGCGTTGTTCTGTAATCTGGCAGTGAAATTCTTCCACGCCATCCGCTACGGCCAGCTTCTCAAGTACCCCAGTTGGATTCTGACCGATATCGCCATGCTCTTGACGATCCAGGTGATTCTGTCGTTGATCTGCTACCGCTGGCCGACGAAACGCGTCGTCCGGGGCGCCATAATCTTCGCGGCGGTCATCTGCACGTGGTCGGTGATGAATGCCGGCTGGATGATTCGCACGGGTACGCAGATCCTGCCGATGGAGCTGCGTCCGCTGGTGCGCGACCCGATCAACATCACCATGATCGTGCTGCACAACCTGCTGAGCATGCCGGGCGCGGCGGCGGTCCTGCTCGTGCCCAGCGCGATTGCCCTGGCGTTTTTCTTTTCAGTCGTGGCCAATCCGCCTCTGCCGCGATATGACCGCCGGCGGTTCTGCGTCCGGATCGCCGCGTTGCTTGCCATCAGCGTGGCGGCGGTCATGGCCAATGCCGCTGTCAAATGGCTGGGTCCCGCGCAGGGATACGGCCGGGCTGCGGTTCAACTGCCAGTCGCGGGCCGTTCTCGCCTTTCTGCTGCCGGAATACCGCCATCTCGCCCGGGATGACTTCGACAACGCCACCCGCGTGCTGCCTCGCTACGACGCGGTCGAAGTGCAGCTCAAGCCGCGATGGGTCAATCATAACGTCGTAATCGTCGTGCTCGAAGGCATCCAGTACGACTGCACGTCTCTGGCGGCCGAGCAGGGCGGAATCGCGCCGCAGGCGGGCTTGGGGGCGGGCGGGCCGACGCCCTGCCTGGCTTCGCTGGCGCGCCAGGGGGTTGCGTTCACCAATGCCCGCTCCGTGGTGACGCATACGACCAAGGCGCTGTTCGCGCTGCTGACCGGCCGGGTGCCGTCGGCCTCGCAGGACATTGCGGAAGCGGTGCCGATGGATTCACCCTATGCCAGTCTGGCGACGATTCTCAGGAAGGGTATGGGCTTTCGCACGGCGTTCTTCCAGTCGGCGATGGGCACGTTCGAGTCCCGGCCGGGGCTCGTCCATAACCTTGGATTCGACAAGTTCTGGTCGCGTGAGAATCTGAATGACCCGAACCGGTTCGTCGGTTATCTCGGCAGTGACGAGTTCGCGATGCTCGAGCCGGTCACCGAGTGGATCAAGGCCGACGACAAGCCGTTCCTGCTGGTCGTCTTGTGCTCCGTCACACACGACCCGTACCAGGTGCCCGCGTGGTTCGGGCAGAAGGCCGACGAGCTGCCGGATCGCTATCAGCAGACGATCGCCTATACGGATCGGTTTCTGGGGGCGCTGGATGCCGAGCTGGCGAACCTCCACCTGACGGACGACACGATCTTCTGTGTCGTCGGCGACCATGGGGAAGGATTCGGGGAGCACGGCATCAGCGGTCACGAGCGTCTGGCCTACGAGGAGGTCCTGCGGATCGCCATGTGCATGCGGGCGCCGCATCTGATCGAGCCGGGGACGCGGATCACGGGGCCGGTGACCTCGATGGACCTGACCCCGACGATCCTGAGTCTGCTCGGATTTGACCTCGACCGGATGCACTTCGATGGGGTCAACGCCTTGGACCCGTTGCCCGCGGATCGCAGGACGTATTTCTCGGGCTGGATGCAGGAGGGCCCGGCCGGCTTCGTGCAGCAGGACCGCAAATTCGTGTATGACCCCGCGCACAACGAAGTCTCCCTTTATCACTTGAGCACGGATCCGTTGGAGCTGTCCGCCATGGACCTGCCGCAGGAGCAGGCGCAGCAATTGAGTCAGCAGATCGCGCAATGGCGAAGGAGCACGATCTTCCGGCTCGACCAGGAAGAGGCCGGGCACAGCACGCTCTTCGGCTCTTGGGCCTGCAAGTGGAGCAAACGTAACCGTGACTCCTCGGTCAGGTACATAGAGCCGGTCCCGCGTGATGCCGATCCCGTCCTGGGCACATCAGACAGGCAGCAGAGCAGTACGGAGGGGCAGGCCGGTCCCGTGCCAGTCGGCGGTTCCTGAGTCACGCGGAGGACACCAGGCTCTCTGCACCACTTGTGTCCCTGACCTGACATTCGCATTTCGGTGAAATGACATAAAAATGGGGACGTGGCACAGGATCGCCACGGGAGAATGGGCTATTTAGCAAATCCAGGAATTTTTTTCTTGCCAGGTGAGTGACTCTCGGTAGCATGAGTCTGTCAGTTCTTTTGTATATGGATTCTTGCGACTCAGGGCGGGAGCGTCCTAAACCCACATCGTACGGAGGAGGAGCATGCCCGCCCTATTTTTGGAAAAGAGCCGGAATCTGTGATGGCCAAGGCCAGAGCGGATTTTGGTTTCTTTCGGTTGCGGGGTCGTTCTGGAGGAGGGCGGCCTCGCTTTTTTTCTGCGCATGGATCCGCCTTTCGGTACAATGGTGAGTGACTAGCCGATCGGCCTTGCTCGCACAAGGGAGGAGCACGTCCTGACGTGCCGGCCGGTTGGGACTCATTCTCAAGTACAGTCAACGGGGGAATCTGAGGAGATTGACGATGGCACGCAAAGGAGAAGCAGCTCACCTGCGCGTATGTCCGAAAACCGGCCGTCCTATTGTCACGGCTGGGAAGTGCCGCTGGGTTCACTGGGTCCTGCCGCTTACGGGGCTGCTCTCGCTGGCCTGGTTCTTGGTCCGGGTGATTCCCAAGCCGTCGCGGGCGACATATCCCTGCCAGCGAATGGCGGCGCCGCTGGCCGGCGGCTTCGTCGTTTGGCTGATGGGAATCCTCGCCTCGTTGCTGGCCTATCGCCGGGCGAGACAATTGCTCGGCCAGACCCGTTACCTTGCGGCCGCGGTGGTGCTGGGTATCGCGGTAGGCGCGATCTGGATGTCACTCAGTGCCACGCAGGAGGAGAGAGCCGGGGCCGCCTTCGCGCCGAGCGACCCTGCGAACTCCCCGATAGGCGTCGGCAAGGGGATCTATCCCGGCCGGGTCGTCTGGATGTACGAGCCCCGCGCCGCCCTGTGGGACGGCAAGACCGGCCGCTGGTGGGATGAAACAAGTACTGATCAGGGCGCTGTGGACTACATGGTCTCGAAGTCCCTTCGAACGTTCACGGGCGAGCCGAACGATGCCGCCGCGTGGGACGCATTGTTCAGGTATTTCAACCGGACCCGCAGCCTGGGCGACGTCGGCTACAGCAAGGGCGAGAAGATCGCCATCAAGATCAATATGAACCAGGACAGCGGCAACACGTGGAGCGCCAACGCCGGCATGCCCAGTCCGCAGATGCTGTATACCGTCGTCGATCAACTCATCAACGTCGTCGGCGTGTCGGGCGGCGACATCACGATCTATGATGCCGCACGCTATATCGGCGATCCCCTGTACGATAAGATGCGAAGCAATCCTGACCCGAACTTTCAGAGTGTCCGGTTCATCTGCAACACGACGCGAAGTGGGCGCATCGCTGCGACCCATGACCAGGCCAACCCCATCCGCTTCGCCAATCCGAGCGTACCGGGCAACGCAAGGGCATACCCTCCCCGCGCCGTGACGGAGGCCAAGTACCTCATCAACATGGCCCTGCTGCGGGCACACTCTCTGTTCGGCGTCACCTTCTGCTGGAAGAACCATTTTGGCTCCATCTACTGGCCGAGCAACGGCGGTTGGACGCCGTCACCGCTGCACAGCTTCGGCAGCCGGGATCTGGCGATGGGCTCCTACAACTGCCTCGTCGATCTGATGGGCCATCCGCACCTGGGCGGCAAGACCCTGCTGTACATGATCGACGCGGTGTATGGCGCCCGAAATCAGAGCGCGGAGGTCATGCAGTTCGCATCGTTCGACAATAAGTGGACGTCGAGCATCTTTATCTCGCAGGACCCGGTGGCCATCGATTCGGTGGCGCTGGACTTCGTGCGGAATGAATCGAAGGCGACTGACTGTACGGGCCGGGGCGTGGACAACTACCTGCACGAGGCGGCCCTGGCGAACGATCCGCCCTCGCGGTCTGTCTACGACCCCGACGGCGACGGCAAGCGGCTCGAGAGCCTCGGCGTCCACGAGCACTGGAACAATCCAACGGACAAGAAGTACTCGCGGAATCTCGGGACAGGTGAAGGGATCGAGCTGGTGGTCCCCGCCCTGACGAGCGACGACGGGCCCGTGCAGAACCTCAGGAAAGGCACGCGATACGACTACATCTGTCAGGCCGTGCAGGACGCCAATGAGGGCGATACCATCGTCGCTGCGCCAGGCACGTACCGGGAGACCGTGACCTTCGGGGGGAAGAATGTGATCCTCTGCTCCGAAGACCCCAACAATCCTGCGGCCGTCGCAGCCACGATCATCGACGGCGGCGCACAGGCAGTCGCCTTCTCCGGCGGCGAGGACGCCAACTGCATCCTCGCGGGCTTCACGATTACCGGGGCGACGCAGGGCATCTATTGCAGTGTTGCCTCGCCAACCATTCTCAACTGCCGGATCTCGGATAACGCGCAGGCCGGGATCAAGATTGCCGAAAGCGGCAATCCGGCGATGGCTAATTGCATCATCGAAGGCAACGGCGGACCCGGCCTCGATATGACGGCCGCGAAAGCCGGACGATTCATCAAGTACAACTATGCCACCATCGCGCATTGCGTGATCGTCGGCAATGCCAGTGAGGGCGTCAGGGAAGGCAGACTCATCATCGTCAACTCCATCATCTACTCCAACGGTGTCGGCGGCGGGGGCGCGCAGATTGCAGCCGATGAGCCGACCGTTCGCTATTGCGACGTCCAAGGCGGCTTCCCGGGCGAGGGCAACATCGACGCTGACCCGAAATTCGCGATGCCTGGCTATTGGGCCAACCCAACCAATCCGACGCTGCCCGCCACACCGGGTGACAAGACAGCCGTCTGGATCGGCGGGGACTATCATCTGGGCGATGGCTCGCCCTGCATCGATGCCGGCGATCCCGCGTTCACAGCCGATTTGGTCCCGATCGACATGGACGGCCAGCCGCGAATTCTCGGCGGACGCCCCGACATCGGCTGCGATGAAGCAGGCAGCAAGTAGCCCAGCTCGACAGCGGAATTGTGACCACCGATTCGCCGGCCTGTTTTGACGCGCAGACGCCCCGCTCGTGTGAGCCATCGGCAAGCCTGCGCTTGCTGCTGCCACCCATCCTCAGCTCCTTGAAACCTTCACAGGCACGAGCATGATGGAAGCCAACGGAATGCTTGCATAGGCCGGCGGGGGGAGGCTATCATATCGGGCTGAAAGGATCATTGGCCCTGTGGATTGATTAAGGATTATTGATGATTGAGCAGTCAGTGTTGCGTACAAGGCCCGCGTCGCTCGCCGATGCCGCCGCCCCTGGTCAATCGTCACAGGTCCATGATCCGCGGCTCATCCATGTCCCGCTGTCGCGCATCCAGCGTCTGATTGCCGGGCGGATGCTGGCCTCGAAGCGGTGCAAACCCTGTTTTTACCTGGAGATGAAGGCCGATGTGACAGAGCTCCTGGGCATGCGGCACAACCTGAGCAAGGCCCTCGGTGTCAAGGTCACCAGCAACGCGTTCCTGATGCACGCGCTGTCTCTGGCGGCCCGGCAGTACCCGCTGATGGTCGGCCGGTTCATGTGGCAGGACCCGCAAGACCCCGACGCCGGGGCGGTCATCCGGATCGCCGACGGCATCAATGTCGGGTTCGCCGTCAACGGTCCGCAGGGGCTGGTGGTGCCGGTCATCAAGAATGCCCAGGACAAGTCGCTGGCCACGATTGCCAGGGAGGAGAAGCTACTGACGGACAAGGCCCGCAGCAACAGACTGACGCTGGAGGACCTGGAGGACCAGACGATCGGCGTGAGCAACCTGGGGGCGTACGACATCGACTCATTCATTGGGATCGCGCCGCCGCCGGTCAGCACGATCCTGGCGGCGGGCAAGATCAATCTGGCGGCCGTGCCGCTGGACGGGCGCGTCGTCGTACGCAGGCTGATGAGCCTGTCGCTGACCGTGGATCACAGGGTCATCCACGGCGAGTACGCGGCACGCTTTCTGCAATTCCTCACGGAGCAATTGAAAGATCCGCAAAGGCTGATTTGAAGGACCTCGCTCGGATGAAGAGGGGAACGACCCCATGCAGCTTGATTCGCCTGGGGCACGGTATTCTGCTCTGGCTGATCATCCTGGTTCTTGCCGGCAGTGCAGTCTCCGGGAATGACGCACTCCCCATCCTTGATCCTCGCGGGGAAATCCATATCCCCATCGGGATCGCCAACACGCTCGATTCGCTCAAGACCTTCGTGGAAGCCGAGGGGAACTTCTCGCCGGGTGTCGGCACGTACGGGATCTATTTCTGGCTGTACGATCGGGCCGCAGAGAGACTCTTCGCGCCGACCATGAAGGACGTTCCCTGCGAGCACGGCCTGGCTCAAGGCGGTTGGCTCATCCCCTGGTCGAAGTGGAACGCCGGCGAGGTCGTTGTTCTGACCGAGTTATGTCACGTCCTGCGGGATTCACCCGCCGGCCGGGTCCACGTCGTCGGCGCGAGAGTGACACTGAGAAATACCGCCGGCGAGCCCAAGACCCTGTCACTGTATGCCGCCCTGCGCCCGCTCGGCCCCGCCGGATTCGCCGTGCACAGCATGAGCGTCGGTGAAGGGGGCAATGCGTTGCTCGTGGATGGCAGGGCCGCCCTCGTTGCGAAAGAACGGGCCAGCGGCGCAGGTGTGACAGAGGCCGATACGATCGGGCAGTCTGCGACGTACGAGATGATGCCGGTGCTGAGGTCGGCCGGCTCGGCCGCCGGGGACTGCTCCGGGGCGTTGCTGTTCAGCGTAACGTTGACGCCGGGCCGGAGCAGGACATTTGACTTCGTCTGCCCGGTCCTGCCGGGTCGCCGGGCCGTGCGGCACCAGTGGGATGGCGTCAGCGAATGGGCCCAGTTCGACCTGGCCAGGCCGAACCCTGAGAGCGGCGGCGAGTTGCAGCCGGACCCGGGACTGCAATACTATCGAGAGCTGAACGTCTACACCCTTTTCTCCGAGGCCCGCGCCTATTGGCGGGAGCTTGCGGGAAGAGTCGAGCTTCGCTTGCCCGATGCGCGGTGGTCGGAGGCGTTTGCGGCGATCACCGGCCACGCGGCAATGGCGATGAACGAGGGGGCGCCGGACGTGGCGGTGGTCAACTACAACGTCTTCAACCGCGACGGCGTGTACGTGGCGAATATCCTGCAGAAGGCGGGTCGGGCGGAGTTGGCGGCCCAGGCCGTCGAGTACTTCCTCGCCCGCCCGTTCAACGGCCGGTCCTACCCTGAAGCGGATAATCCGGGCCAGATTCTCTGGATACTGGGGGAGCACTGGCGATTCACGCGCGACCGGGCATGCCTGGAGCGGGTGTATCCGGCGGCACAGAAGCTGGCGGCGATGATCCGCTACTATCGCACGAGCGGCGGGCCGCACTGGGTGCAGATGGATGCCCTGACGTTCGGTGACGACGTGCCCGCGGACAAGCGCAGAGAGCTGGAGCCCGGGCGATGCGATGGACACAACCCCGCGTACACGGAGGCATTCGATCTGGCCGGGATGCGTGCGGCGGCTGTGCTTGCCGATGCACTGGGCAGTCGTGACGAGGCCGCACAGTATGACGCCTTTGCGGCGGAGCTGTTCGAGAAGTACGACCTCGCGTACGGCGGCAATCTGCCCGACAAGTACGGCAGCTACTGTGTCCTCTGGCCCTGCCGGCTGTATCCGTTCTCCGAGGGCAAGGCGTGCGCGGAGTTCAAGGGTCTCGGGCCGCAGAAGCCCGAGAGCTGGCGATACTTCCCGCTGGCCCGGGCGCATCAGAGCCTGCTGGCGGGCAATCGCGAGGCCGGCTGGCGGACCCTTGAAATCCATCTGGATCAGCCCCAGATGCGGCGATGGTACGCCTTCGACGAGGGCGGTAAGAGCGGCTCGGGCGGCTGGAGACACCTGAGGACGACGTGGAATGGCGACGTGGCCATGCCGCACGGTTGGGCTATCGCCGAGGTCCACCTGCTCCTGCGCGATTGTCTCGTCCACGAGGACAATCAGCAACTCGTCCTGTTGGCGGGCATCCCGGAAGACTGGTTCACGGATTGGACCGGCATGACAATCCGGAATCTGCCGACACACTTCGGGACGCTCCACGCGGTGTGGACGGTCGCCGGCCAGAGAGCGAAACTTCGTCTCGACGGCAATGCAGCGCCGCCGGAAGGGTTTCTGCTTCCGCTGCCGGACGCGCTGAGGCCGCAGGTGTCTATCGATGGACAAGCAGTCAAGGGAACCGAACGGGGCTTTGTATTGCCCATGGGAACAAAGCAGGCAGAAATCCAATTTGGCTCATAAGGAGAAAACCATGAGAAACGGATCAAGAGCAATCCAGTATCTGTGCATCGTAACGTTAATCGGACTTTCGTGGTCGATGATCGCTACGGCGGGGGAGCCGAAGGTCGAGCTGCTCTGGCCGGGCGGGGCCCCGGGGGCGAAGGGCGAGGCCGAGGGCGACAAGCCGACGCTGACGATCTACCTGCCTCCCCAGGACAAGGCGACCGGTGCTTCCGTGGTGATTTGTCCCGGTGGCGGATACGGCGCGTTGGCAGTGGACCACGAGGGGCACCAGATTGCCCAGTGGCTCAACTCGTTCGGCGTGGCCGGCTTTATCGTTAAGTATCGCCATCGTAATAGCGGCGCAGGCTACGGTCATCCGGCCCCGATCCAGGACGCCCAGCGGGCCATCCGCACCGTGCGAAGCCGGGCGAAGGAGTGGGGCGTCGATCCCAATCGGATCGGCATCCTCGGCTTTTCCGCCGGCGGCCACCTGGCCTCCACGGCGGCGACTCATTTCAACGAGTCGTTCGGCGAGGCGCGGGACACCATCGACCGCGTGAGCTGCCGGCCTGATTTCGCCGTGCTGGTCTATCCGGTGATTTCGTTCACAGAGCCGTTCACCCATACCGGCTCGCGAAAGAATCTGCTCGGCGCCGAGCCCGATGCGGCGCTCGTCGAAAAGATGTCGAACGAAAAGCAGGTGACGCCGCAGACGCCGCCGACCTTCCTCATCCACACCTGGGAGGACAGAGGCGTCCCCGCGGAGAACAGCATCTATTTCTACCTGGCCCTGCGAAAGGCAAACGTTCCCGCCGAGATGCACATTTTCCTCAAAGGCCCGCACGGCTTCGGCCTCGGCCAGAAGCTCGACGGCGCCTCCGCCTGGCCCAAGCTCTGTGAAAAGTGGATGGGAGAGTCGGGGTTTCTGAAAGGCAAGTGATGGCGATGAGTCTGGGTGCCATGCTTACGCTCGCGTAAGCATGTTCTTTTCTGGATGAGACATGTCAATGCGAGTGTAGACGTGGCACCCGATGCTGCGGTTGTCAGATAGCCGTGGGGACATCGGCCTGAGGCTCAGAGGGCGTGGAGTCGGCGGCCGGCGCCGGCTGTTCCGTGCAGAGCGGGACCGGCGTGTCGTGCTGCGGGACGGGCAGGCTCACCTCGCGAATTTCGATGGGTGCTGGGGCAGGGGGTGTCTGCTCCGGCACCGTGGAAGGAACGATCTGCTCGGGCGGAGGCGCTTCCTCGGGTTTGTCTTCGATGCCGAGGAAGAACTTCGCGACTTTCGCATAGTCCTCGGCGCCGTTGCAGTCGGGGTCGTATTCGAAGATCGTCTGGCCGTAACTGGGGGCCTCCGCCAGCTTGATGTTCCGGCGGATGAAGGTCGGCAGGATCTGAGCCTGCGACCAGGCGCTGTTGGTGCCCCGCGCATTGGTGAGGAACTGCTCGATATCGGCACGAACCTCGTTGGACAGGGAGGCCCGGGTGTCGTTCATGCACAGCAGCACGCCGGTGACTCTGAGATTGCGGTTGATCCGCTTGTTGACCAGATCGACGGTCTGGAGCAGCTTGCCGAATCCCTGCAAAGCCAGGAAGTGCGGTTGCAGCGGGATCAGGACTTCCTGGGCGGCCGCCAGGGCGTTGAGCGAGAGAACGCTGAGCGAGGGCGGGCAGTCGATCAGGCAGAAATCGAATTGGTTCTGGCAGGGCTGCATGGCCTCGCGCAGGATGATCTCACGGCCGACCATATTGACCAGCTCGGTCTCCGCGCCGACGAGATTGATGTTGGCCGCCAGCAGCCAGAGGTTGGGACGCACAAGCATCAGACTCTGCGCGAAATCCGCCGACTGGGTCAGGACCTCGTAGGCGCCGGCCTGAACCGTCTGGGGCTCGACGCCCAGATGGATCGTCAGGTGGGCCTGAGGATCGAGGTCGATCACGACCACCTTCCGGCCCGCGGCAGCCAGGGCGGCCGCCACGTTCACCGCCGTCGTGGTTTTGCCGACCCCTCCCTTTTGATTGAGCACAGCAATTGTTCTCAAACCATCAACCTTTCTGCTCATCCACGGGCCGATGGTCGGCCTGCATCTTTTTCAAAACGGCGTCGAGCACGCCGTTGACGAAGGGGCCGGACTTGTCCGTGCTGTACCGCTTCGCCAGCTCGATCGCCTCGTTGATGACCACCTTCGGAGGAATATCGGGACAAAACTTCAATTGGTACACCGCCAGGCGCAGGATGCTCCGGTCCACGGGCGACAAGCGCGAGAATTGCCAGCGGATCGTCGAGCCGGTAATCATCTCATCGCACTCCGCGACCTTCTCCCACGTCCCGGTCGTCCACTCCCAGGCGAGCTTGCGCGTTCGCTCGTCGCCTTCTTCCTCGTAGAAGAAGTCGCCCATCAGGCGCGAGAGCAACTCGGAGCCTTGAACATCGAGCTGGTAGAGCGCCTGCATGGCAAGCTCTCTGGCCCTCGTTCGTTTGTCAGTACCCATGCGTGTGTGAACGTCCGTGCGTGTAAGAATCATCCAAGCCCTGTTTTCTTGTGCCCTGGCGGCCTGCGCAGCAGGACCGATATCACTTCATCTGCTCCAGGACGTGGGCCATTTCCATCGCGGTCACCGCGGCATCGGCGCCGGCGTTGCCCATCTTCGTGCCCGCCCGCTCAATCGCCTGTTCGAGGGTCTCGCAGGTCAGCACGCCGAAGATCGTCGGCACGCCCGTGTCATAGTTGATCTGGCCGACGCCTCGAATCACCTGCTGGCACACGGCTTCGTAGTGGCTGGTCTGGCCCCGGATCACCGCGCCGAGACATAGCACCGCTGCGTACCGCCCGCTGACGGCCAGCCTTTTGGCGACGATCGTGATCTCGCAGGCGCCGGGGACCCAGACGACCTGGATCTGCTCATCGGCGGCGCCATGCCGCTGAAGACAGTCGATCGCCCCTTCCACCAACTTCGATGTGATGAAGTCGTTGAACCTGCTGACGACGATGGCATATCTGCCCATGCCGGCCGCAATCCGACCCTTGATCTGCTCGACCATAGCTGGCTCTCCAAACAAACCGTGGTGTGCCGTACGGACACATGCAGCCGACGTGACCGCCTGCCCGCTGCCACAGATGCATTATAAGACCGTGGTCAAGGGGCAGCCAGAAAAACAGCGTTCCCGACGCGGCCCGCATGCCAGGACATCGCGTATCACCACGCTAAGCTCTGATATTATAAAGGCTTACCAACCGATTGGCCAGCAGAATCCGCCGCTTCGGCAAAAACAAATGCCCGCCCGGTGAAAATGCTAACGCCGCTACAGGGGTTGGGCGATAACGCCGGTAAGATGATCGCGTCCATTGTGAGTGAAGGTTCGGTGATGCAGGTGGTAGAGACACGTAACCTTGCGTCTCTATGGCTGCCGTCTGGACGCTTTCCCTGGATTGCAGAAGACTCATGCGTAATCGATAGTATACAGGGGATACCCCTGGAGGTGCACGGCACGTATGTTCTTTGACGGCGCTGAATTTGGTCCCTATGACAAAGCCGAACGAAACGCCCGCAAGGCGTTCGAGCTCTATGAAGACGGCAAGATGACCCAGGCCCTGACGCAGTTGGACCGGGCCCTGGAGATCAATCCGACCAACAGCGCGTGGCACTTCAACCGGGGCCTGACGCTCGACGCGATCAGCCGATTCGACGAGGCCATCAACGAGTACGAGACCGCGCTGCAACTTAGCCCCGGCGACCTGGAGATCCTCAACGCCCTGGGGGTGGATTACACTCGCATGGGATTGTATGACCGAGCCCTCACGACCTTCGAGGACATCGAGCAACTGGACCAGAAGTTCGAGCCGGGCTACTGCAACCGGATCATCACCTATACGGAGATGGGTCAACACGACCTGGCCGAGCAGATGTTCTACCTCGCCCAGCAGATCGACGCCGACTGCCCCCTGTGTTACTACAACATCGGCAATAGCCTCTTCGCCCGCGGGCAGTTCAAGAAGGCGGTTCGCTGCTGGATGCGCACCGCGGAGCTGGAGCCCTCGCACCCCCAGATCCACTACCGCATCGCCCAGGCCTTCTGGTCCGAGGGCGAGCGCGACCTCGCCCGGGAACACTTCCTGGCCGAGCTGCGTGCGAACCCCGGCGACGTCGAAGTCACCATGGATTTCGCCCTGTTCCTGCTGGAACTCGGCGAGATCGAATCGGCCCAGGAGAAGTTCCACCGTATCCTGGAATTCAATCCCGAGTTGCGCCGCGCTGTTCTACCTCGGCGAGTTGTTGTTCGATCGGGGCGAGGTCGAGAAAGCGATGGAGCTTTTTGAGGAGGCTATGGAGAAGGACGCCACGATGCCCGGGCCGCACTACCGTCTGGCCCAGCACGCGCTATCCTGTGGCCGGCCGGGCGACGCGAGGGCTCTCTTGCTGACGGAACTCGATATCGATGTGGACGATGCAAATGCGCTGCTGTCGATGGGCTCGATGTTCCTGACCCTTGGCGACCCGGATCACGCCACGCAATGCCTGTTGCGGGCAACGGGATTGGACAAACGCAACGCCGACGCTTACTACTATCTTGGCATCGCCGCGGCGAACAAAGGGTACTTTGAGGACGCCACGCGATTCCTCTCCCGCGCGATCGATCTGAACGCTGTCCATCCAGGCGCTCTGAAGGACTTGGCCCTTGCCTACCTGGCAGCGGGCAATACTACAAAAGCAACGGAACAGATCGCCCGGGCTCGCGCGGCCCTTCCCGACGACTCCGAGTTGCGAGCCATCGACTACGGCATCCGCCTGACCTGTTTGATGGACCGCCTCGGTCGTCTCCTCCGCCGCCTCGACCCACGAAATATCCTCCACCGCATCCGGCCGTAACGCCCGCCTTTGCCACCTTCCAATAAGTGCTCAAGGTGCGAGCGCACTGCTCCGACTATGCTAACCTTGTGGATATCGGGTGGCAGCGGCAAGCTGGCGCTTACCGCTGCCACCCGGCACAGGTACATTGGCTCTGCGCTCGGCATTTCAAAGACGGTGGGGACGTGGTAGAATTGGCGCGAATAGCAGCGGTCGATGCGCAGATGCGGCATATCTGATTTCAAGGGCCTGAGTGCCGGGAGGTGTCACGATGTCAAAAGGAGAGATCAGCAGGCGTCATTTTCTTGCGACAACGGCGACGGCGGCGGCGTTTACCGTTGTGCCGAGCCATGTTCTTGGCGGGCCGCGCCGCATTGCGCCCAGCGAGAAGCTCAATATCGCCGGCATCGGCGTCGGCGGCATGGGCAAGAGCAACCTGAGCGAGCTCGAAACGGAGAACATCGTGGCCCTGTGCGACGTGGACCACGCATATGCCGCCGAGACATTCAAGAAGTATCCGCAGGCGAAGGTGTACAGTGACTATCGTGAGATGCTCGACAAGGAGAAGGGCATCGACGCCGTGATGATTGCCACGCCGGACCATACCCACGCGGTCATCGCGATGGAGGCGATGCGGCGGGGCAAGCACGTCTACTGCCAGAAGCCGCTGACGCATGATGTCTACGAGGCACGGATGCTCGCGAAGGCGGCGCGAGACACCGGCGTGACCACGCAGATGGGAATCCAGGGTCATTCCGGCGAAGGGGCCCGGCTGATCTGCGAGTGGATCCGGGATGGCGCCATCGGCGAGGTGCGCGAGGTCGATGCCTGGTGCAGTCTGTCGTACTATCCCTTCGGCCATGCGTACTGGAGCTCCAAGTGGAGCCGTCGGCCCGAGGATACGCCGCCGATCCCGGCGACGCTGAACTGGGACCTGTGGCTGGGTCCCGCGCCGCAGCGGCCGTATCATCCGGCGTACCATCCGGCGGTGTGGCGGTGCTGGTGGGACTTCGGCTGCGGCATGATGGGCGATCGCGGCGTCCACACGCTCGACCCGGTCGTCTGGGCGCTGAAGCTGGGCTATCCGACGAGCATCGAGGCCACCTCGCTGGACCTCAATCCCGACACGCATCCACTGGCTTCCATCGTGACATACCAGTTCCCGGCTCGCGAGGGATTTCCCCCCGTGAAGCTGACGTGGTACGACGGCCTTCGCGCGCCCCGGCCGGCGGAGCTCGAAGAAGGCAGGCAAATGGGGCACGCGGAAGGCGGCGTCCTGTTCAAGGGCACCAAGGGCAAGCTCGTCGGCGGCGTGTATGGAGAGAGCCCGCGACTGATTCCCGAGAGCAGAATGAAAGAGTACAAGCTGCCGGCCAAGACGATCCCGCGAGTGGAAGGCTCGCACGAGCAGGACTGGGTCCGGGCTTGCAAGAGCGGGCAGCGGGCGGGCGCCGACTTTGAGTATTCCGCGTTGCTCACGGAGATCTGCCTGCTCGGCAACATCGCCAAACGCGTGGATGCGAGGATCGAATGGGACGGGCCTGGCATGAAGGTAACCAATCTGCCGCAGGCACAAAAGTACGTCCAGACCCCGTACCGCGAAGGCTGGACGCTGTAAGGAATAACGTGGAGGACGGCGATGCACTTTGCCTGGAATAGTCTGCTCCTTGTGATGGTCCTGTTGCCCACTGTTCAAGCCGGGCAGGGGACGGACGCTCAAGCCCTGTTCGCCGATATGGGGTTCGAGCGGGGATTGTTTCTGAGCTATCCGGATTCATCCAAGGGACGTTCGGTAGAAGCGGTTCTCAACTTCGGTGCTGTGAACAATGTCCCTGCGTGGAGGCTGTGCCAGTGGGGCACGAAGCACACACTGGCGACCGCCCACTGTATCCGGGATGAAGATGGCAGCCTGATGTACGTAAACGCCGGGAAGAGCGTGGTTGTTGGAAGAGCCAACGCTCCGAGTCGGGGCCTCACCCTGGGAATATCGGGCCAGGCGGAATACGGCGCCATGCCGAGGAAGTATGGCGAGAGCTGGCCGCATCTGCTGGTGGAGCAGGATGCCGTCACGTTGTGCCCGCTGGATGAATTGGAGCGAATCCAGCTCCAGATAAGCCTGCGGCTGTTGTACTGCACGAATCACATGGCAGAAGGCCAGTGTGATCCGGGCCTCCATGCGGCTCAATTCCAGTTGTTCTTCATCGTTAAGAGTATTGGTCCGGCATCCAAAGACCACGGCGGGTACTACTGGTTCGGCGTGCCTTTCTTCGATAGCCGGCATGATGTCCCACCGGCCTACATGGCCAAGGATGCTGGCAAGGACGATGCGACAGGCAAGTTCATCTACACCGTGGATGGAAAGGCCGTGGGTGTCACAGCCCTGAAGCCGGGACAGTGGCTCACTCTCCAGACCGACTTGTTGCCTCACATCCGGAGCGGCTTGCAGGAGGCGGTAAAGAGAGGATACCTGAAAGATCCTGATCCGCACAACTACGCGGTCGCCAATATGAATCTCGGCTGGGAAATCCCCGGCACATTCGATGCGGCGATCCAGGTGCGGGACCTGAGCATCACGGCTGCTGCAGCAGGACGGCGAGGTGCTGAAGGCGGTGCAGACGGTCGGGCGAGATGATGCGGCTGTAGCGCAGGTCGGCGTATTCGAGGTACCAGTCGGAGACATTGGCCCAGAGTCCGTCGCCGGTGTCCTTAATGCGGAGACGCTGGGCGAATGCCTGGAGGGTCTCATTCGAGCTCGCGTCGCAGTCCGACGGTCCTGACGCGGCGGTCCATCCGGGCCAGCACCCTGTGCAGAGCGACGAGCTCGGGCGCGAGCGGCCGCTCGGAGCGGCGTCTGTGCCTGGCCCGGGCTCGCCTGTACAGCCACCACGATGTGCCGACAAAAGTAGTCGCCAGCAGGAATGAGATGGCGGGCAGCCCGTAGAACTGCAGTGCCCAGGCAAGGACGCCGAAGAGGCCATATTCATAGAGGTCGTCAAGGAGCTGCCCAAACAGCAGGTACCGGCTCAGACCGCCCGCCTCACTGGATTCCTCGTCCGGCGACGCCGTGGCAAGGCCATCCTGCACGGTGGCCTCGACAATCGTCCACTGGCGGCTCTCCTCGTCCCAGGCTTCGACCCACGCGTGGGCGTCCATGTTCCGGGCGATCCACGCCTCGCCGTCGGCGTCTTTCTCCGTCACGAGAAAGCCCGTCATGTATCGGGTGCGCACGTCGGCCAGACGCAGCAGGATCGCCGCCCCCGAGGCAAAGTACTCGCAGTAGCCGGTGGACGCTTCGAGCAGAAAGTACTCGAGCTTGTCCCGGCCGGGCGGGACGGTCAGGCCCAGCGAATAGGTGTAGTTGGCTTGAAAGTGATCGATGACCGCTTTGATCTTTTCCGCGGTCGTGGTACAGTTGGCGAAGATTTTATCGGACAGTTGCCGCACCCGCGGATCCAATTGCGGCGGCACGCCGAGCATCGGACGCGTCGGCGGCGGGGCGTACGTCGGGTCGGCATAGGCGACTCGATAGTTCGGACTCGTCCGCCCTCTCGGGGCCGACACGATGCCGTCGTCGTCGTACATCAGCACCGGCAGCGGCGCCTCGACGGACAGCGTGCCCAGCGGCGTGAACATGACGTCGGGGATGCGCGACTCATGGCGGACCATCATCTCCCGCGTCCGCACATCCGTCTGCCTGCTCAGGCGAAATTGGTTCATGCGGCCCACGAAGTACCCGCCCAGCGACGTGTTCTGGCTGGGCTCGATCGCGTCGCCGTGCGAGACCTCTGCCCATGTCGACGGCCGATAGAGATCGAATGCCCGCGCCCGCAGATACCCCGGATTGTTGTCCGAGATGATCTTCAGCGCGACCGTGGTATCTTGATCGCCCTTGATCAACAAGAGGCTGGACAGTTCGCCACTTGTGGAAAAGCCGACATAGGCGGTGTTGTCGATGGGAGCGTCGAGGCCGACGCCGCTGCGCCAGAGCCAGACCGGCATGTAGTTCAGCAGCTCCACGTGACGATACAGCACGGAGGCCATGATCCAGCCGAGGTTTACGGCCAGGAGCAGGACGAGCCCGGTGGCGACGGTGCGGCGGGAGCGAAGAGCGGAGGAGACAGCCGCAAAGGCCAAAGACGTACGGCCCTGGGTGCGAGCCTCCTGCGTCCGCGCGAGGCCGATGTCGCCAATCCGGCCGGGGGCGGCGTAGAGCACGATGAGAATCACGGACAGGGCTTCGAGCAGTCGAAAGGCCGTGTACAGGTCGTTGAGCAACAGGACCTGCCCGGCGGATACGACCGTGGCCATATAGAACAATGCAAGCGACGGCGGAAGGCGTTGTCGCGAGCCAAGGAACAGGATCAGGATCATCGAGGCCAGGAAGTAGCGAGAGATCGTCCCCCAGGCCGCGATGGCAGCCTGCTCTTGTGCCACCCGGCTGGCGAGCCCGGCGTACGTGTAGTGGGCGGCGAAAAAAATCGCCAGCAGCAGCAGGAGCAGGGAGGTGATGACGCGTCGCTCCGGCCGGATGTGCCAGGTGAACCGCCGCTGCAGGCCGAGCAGACCCAGCATGCACAGGATCGCCGGGAAGGCAATATCCCGGAACACGGCTGCCACCAGCACCGAGCCGGCCACGATCATCACCGTCGCTATGGCCTTTTGCGTCTTCATACCAATCGCTGATGAGTTCTTATTCTCACTTCTTACGCATTTTCGGGTGGCAGCGGCAAGCGCAGCTTGCCGATGGTTTGCCCATTCGCCATCGGCAAAGCCTTCGGCCTTGCCGCTGCCACCCGGATCGAGACGCGTTGCATCAGAATCCTTCTCATAATTGCTTCATCCGTCCTGACAGGATCTCCTGGGGCGAGAGGACCCGGACAGTCCCGGCCCACGTGGAAGCCCGATCTTCGCTCACTCGCGCGGCCTTCGAGTCGCCGATCAGGACGACGGTGCAATGACAGCCGGCGCGTTCCGCCAGCTCCACCAACTGCTGATTAGTCTGCGTCCACCCGAGCAGGATGAACACAACCTGTGACATCTCACGAAATCGGTCCAGCATGAACATGACGGCCCGCTCGTTGGCGGGCGCCTGGGATGGTTCCACGCCCGCAAGCAGCTCGTGGATTCTGTCCAGCCGGGCCTCGCGGGGCCAGCCGCTGAACTCATGCAGCTCGGGACCGGCCAGCAGCAGATCTATGAAGTGACTGCTGTGCATTGTGAAAGCCACCGAGGCGCACAGGCTGACGGCCGCCTCAAGCTCATCGATTTGCCCGGACTTGTCCCTTGTGGCAGTATCAGGGATGCAGGTATCGAGCACAAGGGCGGCGTAATTGTCGCAGTCCTCGTCATATTCCTTGGTCGCGGGCACTGACAGACGGGCCCAGGCGCGGGCGTCGATGTGCCGGGGCGAGTCGCCGCGCATGAACGGGCGGCTGCCGATGTACTCCGGTGAAACGCCGGTCCGGCCGGCCAGTCTCATGCCGGCGGTCTGCGCGTACCGACTGAGCCGTCGCAGCGGCATTTGCAGCCGCGAGAACGCCGGCAGGGCGATTAAGCTCTCCTCGCCTTCACGCGATACGCCGAACCACAGGAGGTTGAATGGAAACCCCGACCGGCACACCGGGTGACCGATGCGATAGCAGCCCCGGCGAGTCGGGCGGATTGTGACGGTCACTTGCGCGGTTTCGCCGGGCGCGAGACGGGGCAGTGTATGTTCACTGCCGATCTGTTCAATGGCTTGCGGCAGGGCGGTGAAGCCCACCCAGAGGTTATAGGCCGGGAAACGGCCGACATTCCTGAGCACGTACGTGAGCTGCGTTGTCCGGCCGGCAACGACGCGGCCGGGCAGGTGGCCATCGATGCGAACCCGCGGCCGCACGAGAAAGCCGAGCAGCAGAGCCGTCAGCAGAACGCAAACCAGGATGGAAAGCACGCCGAACGCCGGCACGATGAAGGCCGCCAGCGCGACAAAGCCCATCCCTCGCAGGATCACTCGGCCTGCCTCAGTGAACCCGAAACGCAGCTTTTCATCAACGATAGCCATAGCTTTATCGGTCCGGAAGAGAATCAAAGATCAAACATCAAAAGTCAAAACTGCGGAGTTGCTGCGCGACGCCCCCTACTCCTGATCTTTGACTTGTCATCTTGATTTTTGCATTTTGACTCTTGATATCCCTTTATACCGGTACTTTGACCCTGTTGACGATCTCGCCGATGATCTGCCTAGCTGTCGCGCCGTCATATCGCATCTTCGAGGTCAAGATGACGCGGTGCGGCAGCACGTGCGGGATCAGCCACAGGACATCATCCGGGATCACGAAGTCACGGCCGACGAAGTACGCGCGTGCCTGGGCCGCCCGCGAGAGCATCAGCGAGCCGCGCGTGCTAATGCCGAGCTCGAGCCGGTTGTCGTGCCGGGTCGCGTGGATGATCTCGACAATGTATTCGAGGATATTGTTATCCACGTGAATATCGGACACTTCCTTCTGAATCTGACGGATCTGCTCGAGCGTGAGCACAGGTGCGATCCCGTCGAGCGGGTGGCTTCGGGCGTGCGACTTGAGGATATCGACCTCGACGTCGGCCGCCGGATAGCCGATGGCCAGCCGGATCAGGAATCGGTCCAACTGCGCCTCCGGCAGGGGGTACGTGCCGTGGAACTCGATCGGGTTCTCCGTCGCGACTACCAGGAACGGCTGGGGCAGCGGCCGCCGCTCGCCTTCGATAGTCGCCTGACCCTCATTCATCGCCTCCAGCAACGCCGATTGCGTCCTGGGCGAGGCCCGGTTGATCTCGTCGGCCAGCAGAATATTGCAGAAGATCGGCCCCGGATCGAAGCGGAACTCCCCGCTGACCGGGTTATAGATGGAAGAGCCCAGGATGTCCGCCGGAAGCAGGTCCGGGGTGAACTGAATCCGCCGGAACTGTGCGTCGATGCTCTTGGCCAGGGCCTTGGCCAGCGTCGTCTTGCCCACCCCCGGGACGTCCTCGATCAGTACCGACCCGCCCGCCAGCAGCGCGACGATCAGCACGTCGATCGAGTCACTTTTGCCATAGATGACACTCTGGAGATTCTCCTTCAGCGGCCCCAGGAGCGGGTTTTGCACTCGCGCAGTCGTCACGTTCAGTCTCCCGTAGCGTGTGCCCTGCACACCACTATCTTATTCTTACGTATTCGTCGGGATTTGAGTTCTACGCCAGAACTCACCATCATTTTAACCGCTCGACACCTTGCGTTCAAGCTCCGCCGGCGTTGCAGGGCCACCCGGCCGGCCGATTCCCGGGAAGGGCACCTCACCGCACAGAGCTCACAGGGTGTGCCGTGCGCACCTTCACTATATAGGACGGGGATATGCGCGGACCGTTACTGCGCCGTCGGGGATCGTGCCGGGCGCAAGAAGAAGCCTCTGGTCGGGGGCTGGCTGTCCCGTCGATCGGAGCGACGTTGCGTCCATCCGTCCGACCAGAGGCGTGCGGCAAGGCGAGCCTGTGCAGGAATCCTGTCGGGCTCCGCCTGCCGGCAATCACCGATGTGAAGCAGATTACTGCGCGCCTAGTTGAGTCAGGCCGATATCGCTTGCGGCACTGAGAATCGTGCCGGCGCCCGGCGTGGGCCGGCCGAGGCCATCGGCCAGCGAAACGCCGATGGCCTGGCTGTTCGCACTGGCGCCGTAGATCGTGAAGACCATCTGTGTCTGAAATCCCACGAAGTTCTGCAGTCCCAGGGCTGAACCCAGCCCGTCGCCGATGAGGCTCTGGGACAGATTCGCATCGAGATCCTGAAGCTGCGTCCCGAGATCGAAGCCCGAGCCATTCTGCACCTGGCCCTGGGCGCCGAACCCGAGTCCGGTCTGCACCACGCCAAGAATCCCGGTGATGGCGGCAGCACCGGCGCTTTGCACCAGCGAGCCGGTCTCACCCTGGAACGCAAGGACATGACCGCCCGCATCGATGGCCAACTGGTCCTGCGCTACGATCAGGGTGTTGGTGTTCGTGGCGGCGCCGTCCGGCCCGGTGGTGAGTATGGCATGTGTGTTGTCCAGGACGAAGCCCTGGGTCTGGCCAATTGCGGCGAGGGACGCAGATGACAGCAGCAGTACCAGCACCGCTGCAACTGCACATCCTTTACGCATAATCTCAACTCCTTTTCCGGCAAACTCCTTTGCCTGACCGGCGAGCCCGAAGGCCCGTGACGCCATGATGCGGCGATCGTGCGCTATCAGCTCCCCGCGCCACCATCCGAGGATGACTGTGGCGCTGTCAGGACTTGCCGCCGTCTTAGAGGGTGGCCTGGCTCTGCACGGTGGACACGCTCATGGTGCTTTGCACCTGGCCGGTCGCCGTGGCGGCGCCGGTGACGTCTGCGTTCTGCAGCCCGAGGATCGCACTGGACTGAGACATGTTCCCGGCGACATTTCCGCCCTCCTGATCGGCCGCAAGTTGAAGCTGGTGGAGCGCGTTGCCGGAGCCGGCGCCCTCGGCCTTCAGCACGCCCTGGGTGGCCAGAAGGTCCAGGCTCTGTCCTTGCGTCTTCGCACCCATGCCGTTATCGAGCATCTGGGCCTGCATGCCGGTCGTCGCCAGGTCTTGCAGCACGCCCACGAGCGAGCAGTCGCCCGAGGCATGTCCGACCTGCGCGAAGATTCCGAACAGGGCCTGGCTGGCGAAGGTGCTGTGGGGGTTGCTGGTGAACTGGTCATTCTGGACCGCCAGGTTCTGCAGAGCACTGGCCGCCTGATCCCCATTGAACAGGTCGATCACATTGGTCAACCCGATGTCCGTGTTCTGGATCTGGCTCAGCGCTGCGGGCACGTCGCCGAATGCGCTCGAACCGGCCAATAATGCGACAACCATAGAAACTACAACTACCTTCGACATTGTCAACTCCTTTCGCTTCCTTCTGTCTTACAGTCCTTTGGATCGCCGACCACGCGTCGACAATCGGTCTGCGCGATTCATGCTCGCCCCATGCGTTGCGGGATGGCGCCCTCCTTTCTCCCCGCGGCGCTCTCCATACTCCGTGTTCCCGTTCCCCGGAGACGCTATTTCACCATGACATTGTCGACTTGGCCGGTGAAGCCGGCCATGTTGTACAGTTCCTGGCTCACCTCGATACCGGGCCCTCTGCGTGCTGCCGTCTCGGAAACCGCCGGGCGCGCCTGGGTGGCCGGGGTCGGTCCCGTTGCGGCCGTCGGTGTCGCGGCCCGCACGGCCGTGGGCAGCGCCGCCTGTGTCGGCGCCGCGCCCATTGTCGCAGGCGCGGGTCGGCGGATCTTCGCGAACAAGTCCTCGGGGATCCGTCGTTTCTGGAGCAGCGACGGGCTGTAGCGGAAGCCCGATGCGCTGACGACCGCTTCGCCCTTGCCCTCCGTCACGCCACTGGCGCTGCCGCCGAACAGCGACAGCGAATGATCCTCCTGGGCGTAGCCCAGGGCGGCGGAGGGGAAGCTGGTGTTCGAGCCGACCGTGACGCCCTTCATGCCGCCGGCGATGAGCAGCACGTCCACGTCCCACGGCAGCGCCTCGGCAATCGCGGCGTTGTACACCTGGTCCCAGTTGCGGTCCCACTTACCCTCCAGGCTCATGCGTCCGACGTAGGCGTAGCCGTTGTCCTTGAGGAGCTGCGGGTCGATCAGGCTATCGATGAACACCACGAGCGGTTTTCCCTGCGGGCGACGATCGCGCACGAGGGCGTTGGCGATCTCAAACCCGCGACCGCGGTGATAGTAGTCCGGTCCCCCAAACGCTGTCACGACGCCTCGGAGTACACCGCCGAGCATGTTGAGGGGACCGTCGTATGGAATCGAAGTGAGCATTCGTCTGAGCTCACGCATGTCCTCGGGGTCCGACGGGTTGAACGAGCGCTGGTAGGCGCCGTCCCCGACCGCCGGGCCGTTGGGGAAATAGGCGTTGATCGTGCCCCAGCCGCCGTGATTCCACAGGGGCAGGTAGGGTGGATACGTCGTCATTGGCGGCGTGTGGTTGTGGTACCGCGAGATCGACGTGCTGTCGATGTCCACCACGGCCGCCGAGTCCCCGTCACTCCAGGCGACCCCTGTGCCGCCCTCGGACGTCGAGTTCGACCAGCCGACGCCGCCCTGGGCGGTGGCCATGTTGTCTCCCACGATCGCCGTGGAGACCGAATCCGCATTGCCCCCGCCGACTGCCATCGAGCTCTGTTGCTGGGTACTCTGGACCGTGTTTGAATTCACGGGCTGGCTCCACGCCGCCGTGGCGGTCAGCACGACAGAAATTGACGCTGCCACTATCCTTTTCATCATCATTCTCCTTTCCCACGACTATGACTCCATTCCGCGCAAAAGCCCCCCGGCAGCCCTGCCCGACTCCAAGCGAGCTCACGATTCCCGGCAGCCTCCATCTTCGAGCCCTCCACGGGCCCGAAGCGCTATGCGTGCGGAGACCCTCCTCCTCCCTGGGCAAACCCCTGCGGAACACCCTCCAAGCGTTTATGCCATGTTGTGTCCTCTGCCGGCGTCACACAGACGCTCCGGCTCACGTTCCAAATTGTCGTGCACCGGTATCGCTATACTCGCGGGCGCACCGCCCTTGTGTCGGCACAGCCGATGCAAAGGGATAACGATGGGTCCTGCGCGTCTCCGGCTGAGACATTCCCCGCCATCCGTCAAACGCTGGTCCCCTGCGGGAACAGACACGCCTTGCGGATGGAGCAGGATTCAGCCGGGTGCTTGGATGGTCGATACAGCGGCTCGTCGGAGGGAGCGGCGATACCGGTCCGTGGGAACATACACGCAGCATCCATGCTCGTACCCTATGTACCCCACACCGTATTACCGCATTCGTGAAGAACTAACTACCAAGTTGCACGCGTAGTGTAGCGACCGTTTCCACTTTGTCAAGCGCAAAGTGCCCCGCTCGCGGGAATTTCTCTTGGCTGCCCGGTGCCCCCGTGACATTTGCGCGGACCCTGGCGGCGCGGGCCTATTTGCCTGCCGGGGTGAGTGTCACCTGGCGGAGATTGACAGCTTTCCAGGTTTGCGGATCGCTCGGACGGACATTCACGACCTGTTCACCGGCCTGCTTGAACTCCAGCGTGCCCATGTCCATTTCCTGGAACTTGTCCCAGGCCCCAGTCTGCGGCGCGTTGGACATCAGCTTCTGTCCGGCCGCCTCGACCGTCAACGACGAGCCGGGATGGACCGTGGCGCAACTGGCCGTGACGTGGAACTTGCCCGGCTGTTTCACGTTCACCTTCCATGAAGCCCAGTCCTTCGCATTATCCCAGAACCCGATGTTGAGCTGGCCGCCCCGGGTTTCCTCCCGCAGACTGCCGTGCAGGTCCACTGTGTCCGGGGCAAGCACGTATCTGCCGGCGGCATCGGGCTGGACGACCGCGCCGGCCGTGGGCACGGCTTGCTCCGGTTTGAAGCCGCGCAGGTCCTCGCCTGCGATCTTGAACGCCACGGCATAGTCGCACGGCTTCATATCGGGCACCTGGATCGTCAGGCCGTCGGCACCGTGCGTCCATGTGATCTCGCCCCGGAAGCCCAACAGCGTCACGCGGCTGATCTTGCCCGCCACGCCGGGCAGCTTGGCCAGCGAGCGGATCGTGATCTGTTTCTCCGTCGGCCAGCCCATGACGAACGCATATAGCGTGTCGTCGCCCTTGGCTGTGAAGCGGATGTCTTTGGCGGTGTAAGCGAAGTCCTCTTTGAAGCTACCGCCCCGGGCGCGGACCGGGCCTTCGCCGTGGATCAGCCAGGGACGCGTGCCGTAGATGGCCTCGCCGTTGATGGCGATCCAGTCGGCCATTTGGGCAAGGATCTGCTCGGCCTCCGGATCGAGTGACCCATCCGGCCGCTGCACGACGTTGATCAGCAGGTTGCCGTTCTTGCTGACGATATCCACGAGCATGTGGATCACCCAGTCGGCTCCGCGATACTTCCAGTTCTTGTTATAGTACCAGTCGCCGATGGAGGTGTCGGTCTGCCAGGGCGTCGGGCGGATGCCGGGCATGACGCCGCGCTCCAGGTCGTCGATCCACATGCCCTTGGATTCCTGCTTGCAGGTGTACACGACCCGGGGCTTGCCGTCGTGCCGTGCGGCATCGGCGTTGTAGAGATGCGCGATCAGGCTGCGGCCGACCTCGTTGCCGAACGGCACGCCGCCGTCGGTGTACAGCAGGTCCGGCTGGTACATGTCCACCAACTCCTTGATCCGATCGAACCACTGCTGCTGCCACTTCGGGTTCGTGCTGTACCACGCCGTGTCGCCCGGTTCGGCGGGGAAGTGGTACAGGTCCTGCCACTGCGGGTCCGCCCCGTCATAGGGCACGCCTGCCTTCGGACCCGTCTTGTCGGATTTATGGCTGTCCTGGAACCAGGTGAAGCTGGCGCCGAGGTGCTCGGAGACGCCGAAGTAGAGCCCCTGCTTCTTGGCCGCCTTCTGCCAGTCGCCGACGACGTCGCGCTTGGGGCCCATCTGCACGGCGTTCCACTTGTGCAGTTTCGAGTTCCACAGGTAGAAATTGTCGTGGTGTGAGCCCATACTGACGAAGTAGCGGGCCCCGGCCTTCTTGTACATCGCCATCAGCCGATCCGGGTCCCATTTCTCCGCTTTCCAGAGCGGGATGATGTCCTTGTATCCGTTCGTGGAGGGATGGCCGTAGGTCTCCAAGTGATGCTTGTACTGCACGTGTCCCTGGACGTACATGTGCTTGGCGTACCAGTCGCCCATCATCGGCACCGCCTGCGGTCCCCAGTGCGCCCACATGCCGAGCTTGGCATCACGGAACCATTCGGGACACTGGTACTGCGTGAACGAGTCAAACTCCGGCTGGAACGGCCCCGCCGCGATGGGGAGATTCAGCTTCGTGTCCCCCTGTCCCGCCGCCCACACCGCTCCCACGACGAGCCCGCACACCGCGATCGGCACAACCAGCCGCAACCGAGCGACATTTACCTTGCTCATGCCATTCTCCTTTCTCTCCGGCCAAGTCGATGATCACCACATGACTCAACGCCCGCCATCATAAAGGAAGCTGACTCCGAAAGGAAGGTGTAGGATGAGCTTCAGCCCATGCGGACCGTGAGCGAGAAGAGATCACCTTTCGCCAGGCATGCGGAGGCCACAGAGAAGGCATCTGTCAATCGGGAGTGGTGAGCGGCGTGCCCGATTGCGGATTGGAGGTTGTCACCCTCCTGTCGCAACGACATCAGACACGCATGTGTGTACATTGCCCAGCCTGCCCAGTTCCACCATGTACCCAGTAGGTGGTATTGCCACATAGTGGATAGTCGTCCTATGTCTGTTGCTGGTTGTTCGTTGCTGGTTCAAAGCCTGGGTCTTTGCCTGGTGCGCCTGGTGTTCTTCCTGGTTTGAAACACAGGCAGAGCGGTGGGGCAAGGCGCACCCTACGCGTCTTGCCCTCACGCCTTTCCACCTTTGGCTCGGCGCCGTGGGACGTTGGGATGGGGGTAACGGGCCGATAAGAGGGGGTGGTTTCTCTACCTTCGGGGTCTTTTTATTGGGCCGTCCCATAAAAGGGTAAAGTTTTGGGGACATTCGTGCCGAAAGAGAGACTGTAGCAGTGAATTCGCGTGGATCAGTGCTGATATGCAGGATTTTAAGGCCTGCGACGGTTGGGGAGCCGCCAGGGACCGGCGGCTGAATCTCGGGTCGTGTACGGAGACAAACATGAGAACAGTTGCGATCGTGAACCAAAAAGGTGGTTGTGGGAAGACCACGGTGTCCATCAATCTGGCCAGCGCGTTGGCGGAGTTGGGCAAACGTGTGCTGCTGGTGGATATGGACTCGCAGTCGCACTGTGCAGTGGGGCTGGCAGTGCCTGAGGAGCAAATCGAGCAGAGCATCTATGACGTGCTGATCAGCAAGAGCCGGGGCGAGCCGATGCGGCTGACGGAGATCCTGTGGCAGATCGGGGAGCGCCTGGAACTGGCGCCGGCGAGTATCGACCTGTCGGCGTTCGAGCAGCAGATGGCCGGGATCGCCGATCGCGAGTGCTGCCTGAGGAATGTCCTGACGGATGTGGATGGCGAGTATGATTTTTGCGTGGTGGACTGCCCTCCGGCGGTAAGTCTGCTGACGTTTAACGCCCTGCGGGCGGCGACCGATGTCGTGGTGCCCGTCGAAACCGGGTATTTCGCCCTGCACGGGCTGAGCAAGCAGCTTGAGACGCTGAGCATCCTCTGCAAGCGATGCCAGCAGGACGTCTCCGTGCGAGTGCTGGCCAGCATGTACGACATCCGGACGAAAATGGCCCGCGAGATCCTCGCCGAGCTCCGCTCCCACTTCTCCGACCGCATGTTCAAGACCGTGGTGAACTTCAACACCCGGATCAAAGAGGCGGCCAGCTTCGGCCAGCCCATCGGCGAATATGATCCCGCGAGCAAGGGCCAACAGGATTTCCGATCTCTGGCGCAGGAAGTGATCGGGGCGGCGGAGCATCCGCAGGTCAAGAGCAAGCGTCTGGTGGACTCGCTGGCCGATCAGCTCGAATCCATCGGGGCCAGTGCGACCGAGCTGCTCAAGACGGCCAAGCCGGCCGTCGTGGCGGAGCCGCCGAAGCCTCTGGAGACAATCCCGATCAGCACGACCGTCCACCCGCACAAGGTGACTCCCGCACCGACTCCTGTGACTCCCATCGCGCCGCCCGCCGCAATTCCGATCGCAACGGCCCCGGCAGTGGCTGTCCCTGCAACCGCAGAGGTCGCTGTTGTCTCAGCAGCGGCTCCGGTCGCCACGGTCGCCCCAGTGGCCCCGGCCCGGGTTGCATCGCCCGCCGCCCCGACCACTGTCGCAACCCCTGCCGTCGAGCCGGTGGTCCAAGCCACGAAGCCTGCCCCGACGATCGACGAGAAGCTCAGCGACTATTACGGCGTCAACCAGATCCAGGATGCCGTCGTCTTTGTCACGCTCTATCCGCGGGCCAGCAACGTCCAAATCGCCGGCGATTTCAACAACTGGCAGCCCGCCACCACCACCATGCAGCGGGTTGGCGACTCCGGCGTCTGGCAGCTCAAAATGAAGCTGCCCCAGGGCACCTACCGCTACCGGCTCGTCGTCGACGGCCAGTGGCAGCAGGACCCCTATAACGAGCGGACCGAGCTCAACCCCTACGGCGAGTACAACTCCCTCCTCGACGTGCATTGATCCGTCGAGTGACGAGCCCTTGCCCGGGCAGACCCGAATCTCGCAGGCTGCAGAGAACTCCCCGCCCTCTGCAGCCTGTTCCATTTTCCTGGGAGCCGCGTGCGGCAGTCTCCTGACATCTTCAGTTCCCCGCAGAGCATTCCGCATCCCCGGCGGACATTGTTGTATATCGGCGGCTCGCGGGGTATGATGAGTCCCTGATTTCGCTGCGGTGTGGCGCTTCGCCGTAGCTCGGAACAAGACTTATCTCAGGAGGCTGACTTGTCTCG
This sequence comes from Sedimentisphaerales bacterium, assembly GCA_963708075.1. Classification (GTDB taxonomy): domain Bacteria; phylum Planctomycetota; class Phycisphaerae; order Sedimentisphaerales; family Anaerobacaceae; genus PLanc-01. Next base: position 5,056,204 of record OY970194.1, on the reverse strand, counting down.
CCTGCATATGAATCACGTTGTCCTCATGACAGTGACGTTGCTCGCCGGCAGGCCCGTTTTTGCTGCCGACGGGGCAACCCCGGCAAACGCGCCACCAGCCAATTCGCAAACGCTGGCCCGGCAGATCCTCGCCGACCAGGACTTGCCGCAGGTGCTCGACAAGGCAAAGGCTCTGCTGAAGACCGGCCTCACCGCCGGCAGTGGCTACGGCGAAGTCTGGATTCGCGATCTCAACACCTTCATCGAGCTTTCACTCCAGGTGAACGCTCCTGAATCCATTCACGAGGCGCTGTTTATCATCGGCAGGGGACTTGGACAATTGTTGACGAGGAGTGCGATCCATGAATGAAACGGTGGGGCGTCGGGAGGTTTTGAAGTATGCGGCAGTGGTCGCGGGAGCGGGAGTGCTGGGCTCGGCAGCATTCGGGCAGGGTGATGCACAGGCGGGCGGGCCGTTGAAGGCCTGCCAGTACGGTATGCTGCCCAAAGGGCTCAAGGACGCGGAGAAGTTCGCGCTGGCGAAGAAGTGCGGGTTCGAGGGGATCGAGCATTCGCCGATGAGCGACCTGGCCGCCGCGAAAGAACTAGGGACTCTGGCGCGGCAGGTGGGCGTGCCGATTCATTCCATTGTGTACGGCGGCTGGGACGCACCGCTGTCCGATCCCAAGCCGGAGGTGACCGCCAAGGGCATTGCGGGCATGGAGAACGCCCTGCGAAGCGCCAAGGCGCTCGGGGCAGACGTCGTCCTGCTCGTGCCGGGCATCGTCACGGAAACCGTCCGTTATGCCGAGGCCTACGAGCGCTCGCAGGCGAACATCCGTAAGCTGCTGCCCCTGGCGAAGGAGCTTCAGGTGACCATTGCGGTCGAGAATGTCTGGAACAAGTTTCTGCTCAGTCCGGTCGAGTTCGCTCGCTATGTCGATGAGTTCGACAGCCCGTGGCTGCGGGCTTACGTTGACGTGGGCAACATGATTTTGTTCGGCTTCGCCCAGGACTGGGTCCGCACGGTGGGCAAGCGGATCGTTCGCATCCATCTGAAGGACTTCAAGCGCCAGGGCTACCAGTGGACGAACCTGCTGGACGGCGACGTGAACTGGCCGCAGGTCCGCCAGGCGCTCGCCGAGACCGGGTTCGCGAGCTACATGACCACCGAGCTCTCCGGCGGCGACGAGGCCTACCTGACCGACCTGGCCCGGCGGATCGACAAAATCATCGCCATGAAGCCGGCCTGAGCCCGCCCCATCCTGGAGCGATACTGTCTAAGCCGACAGCCATGCTCGATCATAACTGCTTGTAGCACAGGCAGTTAGCACGAGAGCGCGCCGCCGGGGATTGCGAAATTCGCAGCGGGGGGTGTGGACGGGCTTGCGAGAAGCTGTTATACTCCGCCATGGTTGGATGACCGCAGGAGGAGAGACGACAGGTGCAGGACAAGGACACAAGGATGTGGCTGGTACCGTGGAGCGACCCAAGGCCCGGATTCCAAAAATCTGCGTCGGCAGGGGAAACTGCGCAAGATTCCGGCTCCCCCCGCGTCTATTCGCGTAGAAGGAGGTCGTTATGACCATATTCGTAGCCATTGCGATTGCGGCGTTCATCATTGTGGCAGGCGGGTTCCTGCTCGGCCACGACCACGACTTCGATCATGGCTTCGACCACGACCTTGGTGACGCGAGCCACGAGGCCGGCGTCGACAGCCACGGCGTCATCGGCATCTTCTCGATGCGGGTGATCGCCACGTTCATCATGGGCTTCGGGGCCGCGGGCGCAGTCGCCCTGCATTACGGCGCGGGCTACCCGATCGCCTCGCTGATCGGCATCGCGGCGGGAATGGTCCTGGCCGCTCTCATGTACGGCATCATGTTGCTGTTCATCGAGCAGCAGGCGTCGTCCGTGACCCCCACCGACTCGCTGGTCGGATGCACGGGCACAGTGACGGTGCCCATCGACAAGGACAGCATGGGCGAGATCGGCGTGTCCCTCGGCGGCGAGTATCACACGTTCACCGCCCGCGCGCACGGCGGCGCCCTGGGCAAGGGCAGCGCCGTGCGGATCGTCGGCGTCAGCGGCTCGGTCCTGACCGTGGACAAAGCCGAAGGTTGATCGGGAGTATTGATACCCAGGTATTCAAACCCGTGTCTCCGGGCTCCGGGTGGCAGCGGCAAGCACAGCTTGCCGATGGCTCGCACATTCGCCATCGGCAAAGCCTTCGGCCGTGCTGATACCACCCAGCCACGGAGCAGGTGGAAGGCTGAAATAGCAAACTCTTAGCAGGAGAGACAAGGATTATGAACACGTTACCATTGCACGGAATTCTGATGGCGTTTCTTGGCAAGACGCTGCTGCCGGGGATGATTCTGCTGATCGCACTGGCGTTCATCATCGTGATCCGGGTGATGGCCAGCCGCTACAAGAAGATCCCGCCGAACGAAGTCGGCATTTTCTACGGCCGCAAGTACCGCTATATCGACCCGGATGGCAAGATAACCCGCCGCGGGTTCCGCGTCGTCGCTGGCGGCGGCGCCCTGCTGTGGCCGGTGATCGAGCATTTCCAGCCGATGTCCACCGCCGTCACGCAAGTCGAGATCGACGAGCACGATATCCCCAACAAGGACAACGTGAAGATCAGCGCCAAGGGCGTCGCCACGTTCAAGATCGAGACGACGCAGGAGGCGCTGCACAACGCGGCCGCCGCGTTCCTCGGCAAGAGCGACGAGGAGCTCGCCCGGATCGTCCGCAACATCCTCCAGGGCCACCTGCGCTCCATCATCGGCAAGCTGAACATCAACGAGATCCTGCGCGACCGGGATGCGTTCAATAAGAAGGTGGTCGAGGAGTCCACGGAGGAGCTCAAGCGCCTCGGCATCCAGATCATCACGCTGGTCATCCAGGAGGTGACCGACGAGTACGGGTACATCGACGCCCTCGGCAAGCAGTCGGTGGCGGAGGCCATCCGGGACGCGAATATCAAGACCGCCCAGGCCGAGGCGGAGACGAAGAAGAAGGTGAGCGATTGCAACCGCGAGGCGGACATCACCGTCGCCAGCAATGCGATCAAGGTGTCGGAGGCGGAACGGGACAGGGACGTCAAGAAGGCGCAGTTCAAGACCATCGCGGATGCGGAGAAGGCCAAGGCGGACCAGGCGTTCGGCATCGCTATGGCCGACCAGGAAAAGACGCTCAAGGTCAAACAGGCGCGAGCGCGACGCCGCCGAGCGCGAGGCGCAGATCGAGGTCCAGACGCGCGAGGCCGCCCGCAAGGAGCAGGAGTTGGAGGCGACGGTCATCAAGCTCGCCCAGGCGGAGCGTACCCGGCAGGTGATCGAGGCGGAGGCCGCCAAGCAGGTGGCCGTGACCAACGCGGAGGCGGCACGGGAAGCGGCGATCCGCAGGGCCGACGGCGAGAAGCAGGCGAGGGTCTTCGAGGGCGAAGGCCAGGCCGCCAAGACCCGCGCGATCATGCTTGCCGAGGCCGAGGGTGAGGCCGCCAAGACGAAGCAGGCCCTGGTGGCGGAGGCGGAAGGCGAGGCCGCCAAGAAGGGCATGGTCCTGAAGGCGGAGGCGGAAGGCACGAAGCAGCTCGCCGAGGCCCTGGCGAAGATGACCTCCGACGCGCGGATGATCCTGATCCTGGACCGGCTGCCCATGCTGATGGACAGGGGCGGCGATGCCATGAGCAAAGTCGCGACCTCCGTCTTCTCCAGCGTGGCAGCGCCGCTCGGCCAGATCGACGAGGTGCGTATCATCGACGTGGGCGGCAACGGGCGGGGCATGGACCAGTTCAGCAGCGTCGTGCCGAACACGGTGTTCAAGTTTCTCACCGCCCTGCGGAGCCAGGGCATCGACTTCAAGCCGATCCTGAGCAAGTTCGGCATCGATATCGAGGACCTCGACGGAATGCTCAACCACAAACCGGTGGACGCGAAGCCGGCACCGCACCCGGTCGTCGAGAAACAGGGCCACGCCATCGTCGAGAAACCGCCCCGCGGTCCCGCCGACGCCGACGCGTGAGGTGCTGACATAGTCGTGACATGATGGATCAACGGGTGGCATCGTGCACTTCAAAGAGGCCGGTCGCAATCCATGTGAAGGGAATTGACATGACGGAACTGGCGGATACGACGAACCCGTACGAAGTCACGTCGGACTCAGCGGATGGGCCGCACGTGTACGAGGCCATGCCGGAGGTTACGCCGCAGGCCGTGGTCGTGTATTGCAGCGCGCCGCGCTTCCAGGTGGCGTTCGACCAGTTCATCGAGAGGGAGCTTGGACTAACGAAAGGCCAATTTATCCCCCTCGTTGTCGCGGGCGGCGCCGGCGTGCTGGCCCACCCGGAGCGGCTGCCGAAAGAATTCAAGTTCATGCGGGAACGCTTCGAGCTCTTTCGCAGAAACTACCCGTCCATCAAGCGAGTCGTGCTGATCAACCACGAAGACTGCGCCTACTACAGGATGCTCGCAGAAAAGATTCCGGCGTTCCTCCGCGATCATGGGGACGGTGAGAACCACCGGCCCCGCGGAGACATGGGGCTTGTCGGCGCTGTCTTTGGCCGTCTCCTGGCCCATCTCGGCCTGCAGATCGAGGCTCTACTATGCTCACTTCACCGGCCCCGATCACACCGGGATCGCCTTCGATCGCGTCTCCATCTGACCTGGTGCGGAATCCGGCGCCGGCCATGCGCGCTGTGCCGTCCGGCCGCAGTCGCTGACCATCATTCCTGTGGGCCGTAGTAGGAGCACCAGGTGCGGTCGGACTCCCAAACGGTGACGCAGTGGAGCCGGGCCGGGTCGAACTGCCAGGCGAGACGCTGCCAGGCGAACGTCGCGAGATTCTCGACCGTGGGCGTCGTCTTGTGGAATGCGGACACATCGAGGTTGAGATTCTTGTGGTCGAGCAGTTGCATCAGGCGGGCATCGACGATCTGCTCGAACCGACCGATTCGCATCGACGCCGGATTGGGTGTCTGCGCCGCGTTGGGAAGCGATCCGGCGGGCATCTTGATCGTGACCTCGACGAGGTAGTTGTGCCCGTGGCCGCTTGGGTTGGCGCATTTGCCGAACGTCTCCAGGTTCTGCTCATCGGAGAAGCTGTCGTTCCACAGCTTGTGCGTGGCGGCGAACTCGAACTTCTCGCTGAAATATACGATGCCTGGTTCTTTCGTATCCATCGCAAGTATCCTGTATGGGTTAAGCTTGAGAGCGAGCCTGTCCACCTGGGCGCCGGGGAAGCGGCCGTCGAGGTGCTCGTGGACCTGCTGTAGAATCTCCGCAACGGTGGCGAGGCTGATGTGCTCGCCGCGCCGCAGGCGCCGGTTAACCGCCACGGCGAACACCGGCACGGCGAATCGCCGGGCGATCCGGTCGATGTCGGCGACGTTCAGGAGCAGCCCGGTTTGCGGCGCAATCGGCCCGATCAGCTCGATGGCCAGCTCCAGGTACAGCGCCAGCCCCTCGCCCGCCGGCTTCGACGCGTAGGAATTCGCGCCTTCGACGTCCGGGTCCAGGAACGGATCGACCGAAAACCGCACCAGCCTGCCCAGCCGCACCATCACGGCACCTCTGTTTTCTGTGAACTATCAGACAACATTGCTTTGCTAACATCAATCTACCGGGTCAACTATAGCCGAACGGCACCGAAAGAAAAGGACCTAAATGACCTCAAGGACCTAAAGGATCAAAGGGTACTCGTCGTTTTGGTCCCTTTTGTCCTTTGCGTCCTTTCTCCAGGAAGCTGCCATGGCCATAGACTTCTTTCCTGCCCACCGGACAAGAAAGTGCCCTGAGATCCTGGCCGATGAAGATAGAATGGACAATATGAGAATATGGAACAGGGGGTGATGCTTGCAGGACAGGCGTTTGCTGCTGATCCTTGTGTCTTTGACTATGTGCTCGTTCGGCGTTCCGGCGAGGGCTGAGCGGATGATCCCCGGCGACGAGCTGCTGGACCGGTTGCGCGGGATGTGGCTTGGCCAGCTCATCGGCAACATGGCCGGGCGAGAAACGGAAGGTCGCTACAGTGGCTCTGAGCCCGACCCGAACGAGGCGGTCCCCTGGCAGATCCGGCAGGTCTGGGATGCCGACGACGACACCGACATCGAGTACGTCGCCCTGCACATCCTGCAGACATACGGCTTCGACTGCAACTCATGCGAGATCGCGGAGCAGTGGCTCGACCACGTGACGGATGCCGGCATCTACATCGCCAACAAACAGGCCTGGCGGCTGATGCTGGAGGGTCATCTGCCTCCACAAACGGGCAGCCGGACATACAACGAGCACTGGTACTCCATCGACGCCCGGATCGGCACGGAGGTCCTCGGGGCGGTCTCGCCGGGCTTGCCGCAGGCGGCTGTTGAGCTGGCGGGCCGATTCGGGCGAATCACGAACGATGGGTTCGCCGTCCATGCAGCCGAGTTTTGCGCCGCCATGTACGCGGAGGCCTTCTTCGAGCCCAACGTGGTGGAGCTTGCCCACAGGGGCCTTGAGGCAATCCCGGTGGGCAGCCGGACCGCACAGGTGATCTCGGACGTGCTCGATTGGTACACGGAGGATCTGTCAGACGGCAGCCTGGATTGGCGGGCCACGCGACGCCGGCTCTACGACAGGTACCAGGGGCGCAGAGCTTCGGCCGCTACTACAATTGGACGGAGTCCACGATCAATATGGGCGCCACAGTCCTGGCGCTGCTCTACGGCGAAGGTGATTTCAAGCAGACGGTGCAGATCGCTGTGCTGGCGGGCTGGGACAGTGACTGCAATCCCGCCACGGCCGGTGGGCTGCTCGGCATCATCCACGGCGTCAGCGGCTTGCCTGCCGACCTGACCGACCCGAATACCTGCGGCGATGTCTACATGAACGTCTCGCGGCCGGGATTGCCCGACCCGGCGGCGACGCTGCCCCAGTCCACAACCATCACGGATATCGCACTGGCCGTGCGGGCATTGGCCGAGGAGAACATTCTCCGCAACGGGGGCTCCATCGTCAGCGAGGGCTCCACGAGCTCTTACATGATTCCCGAGTGCAATATGGCGCCGGTCGAGCCCGGCGAGGCCGATCCGAATGGACCGGCCGGCCTTGCCGGTGAAGCAATCGCCGCCGGCATTGCAGTCACGCCGCATGCCTCCGTCGAGCGATCCGATCCAAGCCGCGACAGGTATCACCTCGACTCGATTATGGATGGCGTGACGGACAACTCCATGAACGGCCACAGACCCTACTACACCTACGTTGCCGATTCGACGATCCGACCGGAAAAGGACTGGTATGAGCTGGCCTTCTCCCGGCCGGTCCGCTTTGCCGGCGTGACCTTCCACGAGGGCGACATCGTCTGGAGTAAGATCAACGAGTACTACGCGGACGATGAGTCCCTCGGCGGCTTCTTCAAGGACCTCATCGTTCAGGTCCTGCGCAACGGCGTGTATGTGGAGCCGGCCGGTGTGCAAATGTCGCCCGCGCCGGACCGCTTCCGGACGTACCAGACGATCACGTTCACCTTCGAGCCCGTGGTCGGTCAAGCGGTGCGCATCATCGGCACGCCCGGCGGATCGAAACGATTCACGACCATCCTCGAACTGGAGGCTCACGGCCAACTCTACAACGGCCCCCGCGTCGACGCCGTCATCATAGGCGACGACGAGACTCCGCTCACGGCGGTATCGGCGATCTTTCTCAAGTTCAGTGAGGCCGTCACCATCACCACGCAGGACATCGAACTGGTGGGCGCCTCAGACGCGGTGGACATGCAAAATGCGATGCTGCTGCAAGCCGATTCGCGCCGGGCCGTACTGCTGGCTCTGCCGGCCCTACTGCCTGCGGGTACCTACGAGCTTCGCCTCCATTGCCCGGCAATCGTCGATGACTTTGGTCTGCCCCTGATGGACGACGACGGCAACCCCGCCGATGCCCTGCGGACCACTGCTTTTGAGGTTGCATCCATCAATCAGGAAGCCCAGTAACGCGCACGACCGCCGAGAGTCTCGCGGGCACTCGATGGCAGGCCAGGGCCGGAGCCCTCTATGGGATCACTGCGGAAATCGTCGGCAGCGTTAGCTGACCTTTTTGGGTCAGGGGCAGCGTGATCGGTCCGAGGCGTGGCGTCTCCACCCTCACGTCCAGTGCGGCCGCGTAGGGAATCGTTGCGCCCGGCCTGACGTTCCCCAGGATTTTGAGTGCCTCAAGGTAGTTGATCTGGGCAGGCAGGGCGACGGTCCTTCGACTTTCGGCCGGCAGGTTGATCCGGACCTCGGAAGAGCCGGTGAGGAACAATTGCCCGCCGCTCGCGACCGAGTACCTGAAGCCCAGCAGCGGTACGGTCAGCGGGTAGTAGTTCTCGATCTCCACATCAAACACGAGCGTCGCGGACTGCGCAGTCGCCTCCTGGAACCGTACCCCCGTCAGTTGCGCCGTCGGCTTTCTGAGCTCCAGCCGCTCCTCCACAGTTGTGCAACCGGCGAGCAGCCCCGCCAGTATGCTGACAGAAACCAGATTTGCCATACGTAGCATAGTGCGAATCCCTTCCAAAATCTCTGCTATCAGCATATCGGGTCCCGCGGCAAGGGTCAAGCCGCAGTGCGATCCATCCTGCGAATTCCGGTCTCAGACGGAGGCCGGTTCCTCTTCGGGCTCGGGTCGTCTCGCCTCCGGGAACAGCCGCTAGATTTCCTCGTGCGTGACCGGTTTGGCATCGGGGCCCCAGGGCTCGACCTGGCGAAGATCCTTGGCTTTCAAGGCTTGGTAGCAGTCAGGTAGATCGAACGACGTGAGCACGTTGGGCACAAGCGTCGAGAGCGGCCACGCGTAATCCTGCGACTCGGCGATGTCTGAGTAGGACGTGAGCGCGTTCTTCAGTGTCACGTGGTGCACGTTGTTCGATACGACGGCGGCGAACGTCACCGGCAGGGCGCCCCAACCTTTGCCAACCAGATGGATGTCCTCGTGGCCGATGCTCCGCAGCCAGTCGAGGACCCGCAGGACGTCGAAGGTCCTTTGCCCGATGTAGGGCCGGTCCAGCATGATCGAGTGGATCGCGTAGAAGTAATCGCTGCCGTAGAGGTCGAAGAAGGAGTTCTCGTCGCAGGTGTCGGGGCGGGATTCGCCGATGCCGCGGACATCGACTGTGTAGACCGCGGCGTCCGGATCGGCCTTGATCAGATCGGCGATCAGCGGCTCGCTGCGCAGTTCTGCGTCGCTGGAGAGATGCGAGACGTACAGGATGGCCCGCTTGCCGTCGGCGTGGGGCCGGGCAACCAACTGCTCGTTGCCGAGCCTGTAGACGACTGCCTGAATCCCGGGCTCGGTTTCGATGACGTAGCTCGTCCATCGCGGCTTGGGATACTTGCGGGAGCTCCAGTTGCGAAGAATCCGATAGTCGGGGGCGGCCGTGTCATTCACCTGCGGCAGGCGCAACAGCTCGCGCACCTTTGCCTGGAGTTGAGCCTGGGTGAACTCCTTCGGCCGCTTCGCGGCCAGCGCCTTGGCTTTCTCCGCTGTAAAGGAGCACATCGGTCGAGAATTCAACTCACAGATCTGCCCCTTCGGGGTACACCAGAGGGTTCTCATCCTTCTCGATGGTCAGGTTCGGTTCCGCCTGCGCGTCGCTGACACGCGTGGCGCGATTGAACCAGCGGTACATAGCCTCGCGGCTCCTCTGGGAGTAGCCGTGACCGCCTGCCTCGACGAACATGGAGATATTGTCCTCGGCGCCGAGCAGTCCATAGAGCCTGCGCAGGCGCTCATAGGCTTTCTCGCTGCCGCGGATGTCGAAGAAGTCCCCTTCTTTTGTGAGCAGGACGATAGGTTGGGGCGCCATCGCGGCCAGAAAATCACACTGGTCCAGGCCGAGCGCCAAAGCCTTCGGCGGACACTGCTCCGTGTCGGCGGGCAGCTCATTCTCACAGTTGCGGGCGAAGGTCATGACGAAGCAACTCGGGGCCGCCATGGTCCAGCGTCGATCCACGCCGCACAGCCAGGTCGTCATCGTGCCGCCGCCGGAGCAGCCGGTGACGCCGACCCGCTTCGGATCGACCTCTTTGCGGGTGAGCAGGTAATCGAGGGCACGGATGCCGTCCCAGGCCCGCCAGGCGCCGAAGAACTCGCCGACGAGGAATTGCTGATTGCCGCCGTAGAGGTGCTCGCGGACGCCGACGCCGATCCGCGATCCGAGCTTCTCGTTCGGGTACTGCAGGCGTTCGCCCTGGCCGATGGGGTCGAAGATCAGGACGACGTAGCCCTGTCGGGCGAGGCCCTGGGCGAAGCTCTGGTACTGCAGGTAGGCCTTGCCGTTGTTGGAGTGCCCGCAGGTGCCAACCACGCCGGGCAGAGGAAAGTCCCGGCCTTTGGGAACGTACAGGTTCGCCGTGATGAGGAAGTCCGGCCGGCTCTCGAAGATCACCTTCTCGATCCTGTAGGCATCGCGTTCGACCACGCCAGTGATGCGCGGATTCAAAGGCGTCTTCTCGGGCCACGGGCCGAAGCATCGCTGGATCTTCTCCTGCACGTCGCGTACATAAGCCTCCGCCTCCTGCCGGCTCGCCAGCGTAGTGTACCGCTGATCGACCTGCCGATCCACCCGCCGTACATGATCGACGACGTACTCCTGCACCATGCGCGGGAACCGATTCAGCGGCGCCAGGGAGTCCCCGTCCGATTTCGCCGCGCCGGCGCCCGTGGGCATCACGGCCAAACAGGCGAAGGCCAGCAAGCCCGATACTCCGCAAGTGGTGAGACGGCGACATTGAGAACCGACTGACGATTGGTTCGATGACGCAACGATACAGTACATCTTCGGGTCCTCCACATGTTCGGTATCAGGCCGTTTGTAGTGTGCCCGTAAGAGCATTGAAAGAAGAACGCCTTACGGCATCACTACAAACAAGTCTTCGACGGGTGGCAGCGGCACGCGCACGCTTGCCGATGGTTCGCCCATCCGCCATCGGCAAAGCCTTCGGCCTTGCCGCTGCCACACGGACATATTGCGGTGGGCTGCCGGGAACTCATTCGCAGACGCCATTATAGCGGGCCGCTGGCGAGGTGAAAGAGGTGTTTCCTGCGCGATGCGAGGTCACAGGAGGCGGGTGAGCCAGTCCAGCAGGTGCGGGCCGAGGACCAGGATGCCGATGCAGATGGAGCCGAGCGCCGAGATCAGCACGCCGCCCGCGGCAACGTCCTTGGCCTTCTTGATCAGGGGATGGAACTCCGGCGAAGCGGCATCGGCGAGGAATTCGAGCGCGGTGTTCAGCGCCTCGGCCGTCCAGACGGCCATGATGGCCAGGACGATCCAGCACCATTCCCCTGCCGACAGGCGCATCAGCCCTCCCGTCACGAGGATGCACACGGAAGCGAAGGCGTGCAGCCAGGCGTTGTGCTGAGACTTGAGCATCAAGCCAACGCCATAGACGGCATTGCGGACGCTCTTGAGCCTGCCCTCAATAGTAAAGGAGTCGTTGTTCTCGGTCGGGTCTTTCCACGTGCGACTGCCTGTTGTCTTGCCGGTTGAGCCTTCCATAGAAGCCGTCTGTTGGCTGAATCTTGCCATAGTCGTCTGTATGCCCCCACAGTCGGAGGATGGAAGACGGATGACGGTACTGTCCTCTGTCTTCGGTCCTCCGCTCCGGATTTCGCCGGAATATCCACTCTGAACTATCACAGTATACCCATTTTGCCGCCGCAGGACCATAGTCCCACAGGATTTCGTGAAACTGAGGACAGAGAGAAAGCGGAAAGGAATCTCCTTAGTCTCTGTGCCTCGGAGGAAGAGCGTCAAGCCCCGGCCCTGGTAGCGGCTGACCCTTCCGTCCGTCAGGTCCCGGGCTTGGATCGATGGTACAACTGGAGTGCATCCTATAAAGATCGTGCCGCGGCCATTGGAAACCGGCTTGAGCGGCCCAGGCATCCTCCTGGAGCCCGGTGGCAAACGGGCTGGCTGCGTGACCCAGCATGGAGGCGGTTCCGGCGACAGAAAGGCTGCTATTATCGGGATTTGTCGTGGGACGGCGATTGAGGCACAGCAGGGTGGCGATCACTCGCTCAGCGGGGGGTTTGACTAAGGCTATGTTCTTTATTTTCCGATACTTATGTTGTACAAGAATGGTTGTCCACGGATGGCGGAGCCCGGGCCGGGCGTGTCCATGCAGGCATTGCGGTGCCGGAATGGACGGGCGAGGCAGGGCGACGGGTTCGGCAGGGAGGCTGTTTTGCTTTGCGCAGCCGACGGGCACGGAGTGTGCGCCGTAGGCGATCTACGATTTACGATTTGCGATTTATGACTTATGATCCGTGGCGTGGATCGGGTGGCCAAATCAAAAATCATAAATCATAAATCGTAAATCCAAAGGGACTCACATGGGTATGACGGCACTGATTACGGGCGGGGCGGGGTTCATCGGCTCGCATCTGGCGGAGCGGCTGCTCGCAGATGGCGCCGAGGTCATCATCCTCGACAATCTCAGCACGGGCAGTCTCAAGAATCTCGAGACCTTCCGGTCCAATCCGAGGCTGCAGTTCGTCAAGGGCGATATCCGGGACTCGACCCTGGTGCAACTGCTGACCTCGCGGTGCGAGGCCGTCTTCCACTTGGCGGCGGCGGTCGGCGTGCAACTGATCGCCGATGCACCCGTCCACACCATCGAGACGAATATCGCCGGCACAGAGATCGTCCTGGAGGCGGCGAACAAGTTCGGACGCAGGATCCTGCTGGCGTCGAGCAGCGAGGTGTACGGCAAGAGCGAGAACGTTCCGTTCCACGAGGACGATGATTTCGTGCTTGGCGGCACGGCCTTTTCCCGCTGGGCCTACGCCTGCAGCAAGGCCATCGACGAGTTCCTCGGCCAGGCGTTCCACCAGCAGTACGGCCTGCAGGTCGTCACAGGACGATTCTTCAACACGATCGGCCCGCGCAGACCGGCCGCTACGGCATGGTCGTACCCCGCTTTGTGCAGTGGGCGTTGAAGAATGAGCCTCTTCAGATTTACGGCACCGGCGCACAGACCCGCTGCTTCTGCTGCATCGAAGACCTCGTGGACGCAATCATCGCCCTGATGGACTGCGAGGCGGCGGCCGGCAGGGTCTTCAATATCGGGTCCACGGAAGAAATCAGCATGGAAGCGTTGGCGGACAAAATTATCGAGCTGACAGGCAGCCGCAGCGCCAAGCAGCTCGTGCCCTACGTCGTCGCCTACGGCCGGCCCATCGAGGACATGATGCGCCGCGTCCCGAGCACCGCACGAATCAAAGAAGCTATCGGCTGGCAGCCAAAGACCAGCCTCAACGAGACTCTGCGGGGCATCATCGATTACTATCGCAGCCTTTAGGTCCTTGAGGTCTTTTAGGGTCTCCAACACAATGAAGATATGGCAAGGTCGCCCACATGTCATTCCCGCGAAGGCGGGAATCCAGCCGCCTATCGAACGATCCTGGACCCCCGCCTGCGCGGGGGTGACATAGCAAGGCTCATTCTGTTAGAGCCTCTTAGGTCCTTCGATATCAGAAAGGACCTAAAGGACGAAAAGGACCTCAAGGACCTAAAGGACCTAAAGAGGGCCGTTGCGGATGAAAGGAAATGAGATGCCTGCGGGAACTCGCTCGTGGGATTACCTGATTGTCACGGCCTCGAATGAGCGGCAGGCCCGAGCGTATGAGACACAGCTCGGCGTTCGCTGCGAGCTGGGCTTGCTCGGCGACGTTCGAGAGGTGATTGTCGTCCCCGATCCCGGCGGTAAGCGGGTCGGCAGCGGCGGCAGTACGCTCGTTTGCCTGCTGGAAGTTCTGCGCCGGCGCTTGGGTCGACAGGCCCGCCGCTCACGTCCCGCGGCGTGGGAGCAAGTGCTCGGGGAGCTTCGCATCCTGATCATCCACGCCGGCGGTGACTCTCGCCGGATGCCTGCCTACGGGCCCTGCGGCAAGATCTTCATCCCCGTGCCCGGCGAGAACGACAGTGCCGTGTGCCTGAGCCTGTTCGACCGCCAGTTGCCCACCTATCTGGCCCTGCCGCAGCCGACGGCGGGTCGGGGACAGGTCGTGATCACCTCCGGCGATGTCCTGCTGCGATTCGATCCGGCGGCGGTCCGATTCGCCCGCGAGGGTGTCACGGGACTCGCATGCTACGCCCATCCCGAGCAAGCGAGCCGGCATGGCGTATTCTGCTGTGGGCAGGACGACGAAGTCCGGCTGTTCCTCCAGAAGCCCTCCATCAAAGAGCAGAAGGCACAAGGTGCAATCGACGCGTACGGGCAATCCTGCCTGGATATCGGCGTGATGCATTTCGATGCGGGCACGGCCGTGCGCCTGCTGCGACTTTTCGGCGCCGCGCGGATAAGAATGGCCGCCTGAGCCTCGGCGGACCGCGCGGACGCGCGATCATGCAACACGGCCTCGACTTCTATCGGGAAGTTTGCTGTGCCATGGGCCGGCAGGCAAGCCTGGCTCACTACATTCGATCCGCGCAACAGAGCGGCTCGAAATGGGCACCGGCGATGCTCGGGAAGTTGTTCACGCCCCTGTCTGCCATCCCGTTCAACGTGCAGTTGCTCGAACGCTGTGACTTCCTCGACTTCGGCATGAATCGGTCCCTGATCAACAGCGGCACCCGGCTGCTCCAGGAGGACCGAGGTGTTTCGCACCTGCAGGCTCATCTGGACATCAACAATGAAGTGACCTGCGGCGGCGCGGTGCATGGCTCGGCAAGCTGGGTCGAAGGCTGTCGCATCCGCTCGTCGTTGACGCTGGGCGGCGAGAACGTCGTGGTCGGCATCGATGTGGATGAGCCGCTCTCGCTGCCCGCCGGGATGTGCCTCGACGTGATCCGCGGGCGCAACGCGAGAGGCGGGGGCCTGTGGTTTGTCCGATGCTACGGCGTCGACGACACATTCAAGGGGGCTGTGGACAACGGGGCCGTGTTCTGCGGGCAGGACTTGTCCGCCTGGCTGACGGCGATCGGCGCCCGGCCGGAGGACGTCTGGGATGATGCGGTCGGCTCTGCAAACCGCACGATCTGGAATGCCCGGCTCTTCCCGGCGGTGAAAGAGCATAGCCAGTACCGACAATGGCTCTGGATGTTCGATCCGTTGAATGCATCTGATGTCCAGCGAAGCGCCTGGCGCTCAGTGGCCCGCTACAGCCTCGAGCAAATCCTGGCGATGGCTGACCCGGAGAGCTTCTATGATCGTCGAAGCGAGATTCGTGCGAGACTCTTGCGAGGGTCTCTGCAACTGGCCTTTCGACCCGACAGTAGCCTATCGGCGCGCGAGCTGGCCTGGCTCATGCGTCGCGATAACGACCCGCAGGCGTGGATTGCCGAGGTTGTCAAGCACGCATGTCGCAATTGCGAAGGCGGGGCGGACCTCGCTTTTCCTCGCGTCATCCATACACTCGGCTCGGCGATCGCCGCCGCCTCACGAGGCGACCGCAGGCTCGTGACGAAAGCGCTGCCCGGCTTCGGCGAGAGGCTCGATCCGGGCGTCCGCCGTCGGCTCATATTGTCAGGTCTTGCGCCGGAGGGCGGGGTAACACTGGCCCAGTGGTGCCGCGCGATGCAGGAAGCAGCCTTCCACGGCCTGGAACGTACGATTGTCGCCAGCGGAACCGGGGAGGAGGCTGCGCCGCGGAGCGTATTGCGAAGCGACGAAATTGTCTGGGCGCGTGCGCCGGCCCGGCTGGACATGGGTGGCGGGTGGACGGACACGCCGCCGTACTCGCTGGAGTGGGGCGGGTGCGTGACGAACGCGGCTGTAAATCTGAACGGCCAGCCCCCGATCCAGGCGTACCTGCGAGTGATCGATGAGCCGCTCATCCGCATCGGCTCCATCGACCTGGGCGTGCGAATCGAGGTACGGGACTTCGAGAACCTGATGGATTACCGCCAGGCAACGGGCAGCTTCGCGCTGGCCAAGGCGGCGATGGTGCTGTCCGGCCTGACGTCAAACGCCGCAGGACGCAAACGAACGCTGAAGAAAGCGCTCCAGGCTTTCGGCGGCGGCATCGAGCTGACCACGCTCGCCGCCATCCCCAAGGGAAGCGGACTGGGAACCTCCAGCATCATGGGGGCCGTGATCGTGGCGGCGCTGGGCCGTGCGATGGGCAGGCAGTTGTCGCCGCGGGAGCTATTCCACAGCGTGCTGCGTCTCGAGCAGGCCCTGACCACAGGCGGCGGCTGGCAGGACCAGATCGGCGGCGTCGTGGACGGCGTCAAGATGATCGTCACCGAGCCTGGCATGGTCCCGGACGCCCACATCCATTACCTGCCTTCGGACATCCTCGACCCGGGCACCAACGGCGGCCAAACGTTGCTCTACTATACCGGGATCACCCGCCTGGCGAAGAACATCCTGCACCAGGTGGTGGGGCGATACCTCGATCGCGACCGGTCGGCGATGGCAACGCTGCGGCAGATCGGGGCCGTCGCTCGCGAGGTCATGGACGCATTCATCCGCAAAGACATCGAGCGGTTCGGGTATCTCATGGACGTGGCGTGGCAGTTGAACAAGCGGCTGGACCCCAACAGCAGCAACGACGAGATCGAGGCGCTCTTCGCCCGTGTCCGGCCGCACATCCACGGCGGCAAGCTCCTCGGCGCCGGCGGCGGCGGCTTCATGCTCATGATCTGCAAGTCGCCGCAGGACGCAGCCGCGGTGCGGCAGTTGCTCGACACTCACCCGCCGAACGATCGCGCCCGCTTCTTCGACTTCAACGTGAGCACTGAAGGCCTGGTCGTGACGGTCTGTTAGAATAGCGACCACCCAGGAATTGGGTGCCATGCTTATGCTTGCGTAAGCATGTTCTGATCATCGGCGTCGGCATGTCTACGCGAGCGTAGACATGGCACCCGTCACGGCGCCTTGCAGCTACAAGGTTTTCCATTGCAGAGGCTATCATCTATTCCCGTCAGATACCTTGCGATTCTCCTTGTCGCAGGGGCGCTGTATGCAGTCAGTTGTGCGCCGGGGGTGCTATGGCAGGATAGCGGGCTGATCCAATACCGCGTGTGGCACAACGACATCGAGGGCTTCCTCGGCCTGGCGATCTCGCACCCGCTGTACTACATCGTCGCCATCGGGGCCAAGCTGGTGCCACTCGGTGAGATCGCTCATCGGGTGAATCTCGTCTCGGCGCTGGCGGCGGCAGTGGCTGTGGCGAATCTGTACCTGCTGGTGCGGCTGTGGCTCGGCTCGGACTTCCCGGCAATGATCGCCGCCGTGACGCTCGCCGTCTCGCACACCGTCTGGCAGCACGCGAGCATCGCGGAGACTTACATGCTGTGGACGGCCCTGTTCCTCGCCGAGCTGATCATGCTCCTCCAGTACACGAGGACCGGGAGGGTGAGTTATCTGTACCTGCTCGGCCTGCTGAACGGGCTGGCCATCGCCGTGCATATGCTCGCGTCCATCGCGTGTGTCTGCTATGCGGCGCTTGTCGTTATCCTCCTGGCGAGAAGAGCGATTCGCGGAAGAGACGTTGCCGTCATCGCCGGCCTGTGGATTCTGGGTGCGCTGCCCTACGAGTATCTGATCATCAAGAACATCGTGCATAGCGGCGACGTCGCAGGCACGCTGGCCTCGGCGGCCTTTGCGGATCGCTGGCGGGGCGACGTCCTCAACACCAGCCTGTCGTGGAAGAGCGTCAAGGAGAACGCTCTTTTCCTTACGCTGAATTTCCCGACGCCGAACGCCTTGCTGTTCTTCGTCGGCGGCTACGCTCTATGCAGGACCGCCCACGCGCGGGCCTTTCGCAACGTGCTCATCGCACTCCTTGTCCTGTTCTTCCTTTTCGCGTCCCGATACACGGTCGCAGACCGTTACGCGTTCTTCATCCCGTTTTACGTCGTCGTCGCAATCCTGATCGGTCTTGGCGTGCAAGAGGTCCATGCGAGGCACAGGGCGGTTGCACACGCGATCGCATTCTGTGTGCTGCTGCCGGTCTTAGTCTATGTCGCGGCACCGGCGATGGCCGAGCGAATGAATCTGCGCATCGGGACGCGAGGCGATCTGGCATATCGAAACGACTACGAGTTCTTCCTGGAGCCGTGGAAGACGGGGGACACCGGGGCGGACCGTTTCGCCACGGAGGCCCTGACTGGTGTTGAGCCTGACGCGATCATCCTGGCGGATACGACGACCGTAGGCCCGCTTCTGTACGTGCAGGAGGTCAAAGGCCTGCGGCCGGATGTCAAAATCGTCACGGGCATTGTCAGCAGCCATGGCGCCCCACCCTACAATCTGAAGGCTCTGGAGCAACTCGTCGGAACACATCCTGTGTATGTAACGTCAAATCGACCTGGATACTGTCCGCCGTTCGCGCTCGAAAAGTGCGAATTGATCAAGACAGGCGTCCTGTGGAAAATCGCCAAAGTGCCGTCCTCGAACGGATAAGCGGCTTATGCATACCAGGATTGCGGCGGACAACCCATTTGGCTGGGATCGCTACGGCTTTGCGTGGCAGCGTGTGCCTGCGGGCGGAGGGACTCACCTGGACTACGGGTGCGGCGATGGACGGTTCCTTGTCGGGCTCGCGGGTAAAGGGATCAGCCGGGTGGTCGGCGCAGATGTCAGCCGGGAAGCCATCGGGCTGGCGAAGACCAGATGCGCTGAGATGCAGATCATGCACATCGACGGGAAGGCAATTTTGCCGTTCGGCAAGGGCGAGTTTTCCTCGGTCAGCCTGCTCGATGTACTGGAGCACGTGGATGAGCCTGACGCCTTGCTCGCGGAGTTGCATCGTGTCTTACAGGATGAAGGGACCTTGATCGTCACCGTTCCCGGGCAACATGTGTTTTCGTTCCTGGATTTGGGCAACCTGAAGTTTCGCTTCCCCCGGCTGCACCAATGGTTCTACTGCCGCAAACATTCCCGCGAGGAATACGAGCGCCGATACCTGGCGAATCCGGACGGCCTGGTCGGCGATGTCTCCGCGAAGAAGCGATGGCACGAGCATTTCTCCCGCCGCAAACTGGAGAGGGTGCTGAGTCGTAATGGCTTTTCCGTCGTCGAGTTTGACGGGGCCGGATTGTTCCTGCGGATTCTCAAGGGCGCGGAACTGGCGGTCGGGCGGCTCGGGCCGTTGCAGGCTGTCGTCCGGCGCGTCGTTGCCTGGGACGCCCGCCGCTTCGAATCGGCGAACCTGTTTTGTATCGCAAGGAAGTGCGCTGCGTGCGCGAAGGATTCAAAGTAGCACGATATGGCCAAGACAGTCACAACATCGCGGGCGCTGGTCCGCAACACGTTCTTCAACCTGCTGATGCTGATGAGCAACGCGATCATCGGGTTTCTGCTGATCGGATTCTTCCTGGGCCACTTGGGGAAAGCCCGTTACGGCGTCTGGGTGCTGATCGGCGATCTTTTCCGCTACCGGACCCTGCTCGGACTGGGACTCAATAGCGCGATCAACCGCCGAATCCCGATGTACTACGCGAAGGATGACGAGGAGGGCATTCGCAAGGTCGTCAGCACAGCCCTGTTCTTCTTCACGATCATCGGCGTGGTGCTGGTGCTCCTGAGCATCTTGTTCGCGGTGAAGATCGGCGACTGGTTCACGATCGAACCTGAGCTGGTCCGGACGGCCAGCGTGCTCACGCTCGTTGTCGGGATAGGCTTTGCAGCTTCAACCCCGTTGCAACTGACGACGGCCGTGCTCAGCGGACTGCAGCGGTATGACATGGTCAGCATCACGACCGTCGTGGTCCTGACCATTAGAACGGTGCTGACCGTCGTCCTGCTGCTTCGCGGCTACGGCCTGATCACCCTGGGGCTCATCTACGGCATCAGCGAGATCGTCGCCCGCGGCGTGCAGCACATCCTCGCGCGGCGATTGCTGCCCGCCGGTTACATCTCCTGGCGCAACGTGGATGGCGTGCTGCTGAAGGAGATGCTCTTCTACGGCATGAACACGTTCCTGTACGCGATGGGGGCCCTGATTATCTACCGGGCCAGCGCCACGATCACCGGTATCTTCCTGGGGACATCCGAGGTGGCCGAGCTGTACACGGCGGCCGCGGGCCTGCTGCTGATGTCCGAGTTCCTCCAGGCGTTCACCGCGGCGATCAAGCCGGCGGTCAGCGACCTCGATGCCCGCGACGACCACTCACGGGTCCGCCAGATTGCCTTCCTGACGCAGAAGTACAGCCTGCTCGTGATTATCCCCGCTGCCTGTTTCCTGATCGTGATGGGCCGCCAGTTCCTGACGGTCTGGGTGGGCGCGGAAATCAAGGACCCGGCGACTCTGCACACCATGGCGACCGTCCTGGCCATTCTGACGGTGGGCTACTTCTTCATCCTGAGTCAACACAGCAACTTCCTGGTCCTGGCCGGCCGGGGCGAGCACAAGGTCTTCGGAATCCTGACGGCTGTCGAGGCGCTCCTGTGCGTCTCCAGCGCCATCGTCGCCGTGAAGGTGTTCGATCTTGGGCTCGAGGGCATCGCCTGGAGCAATCTCATCCCCATGGTCCTGGTGGCCGGCATTGTCATTCCAATCTACTTCAATCACAAGATGAAGATCTCGGCGTGGGACAGTATCACGCACGTGTGGTGGCCGGCGATTCTGGGAGGTCTGCCCGGCGTGGCGATCATCGCCTTGTGGAAGTATCTGTCGCCGCCGGACTCGTGGCGTGAGATTTTCGCCGTTGTCGCCGTCACCGGCACGGCCACGGTAGTCTTCAGTTGGTTCCTGAGCCTGGACCACACCGAACGGCAGCGCCTGCTGCGCGTCTTTCGTCGCGGCCGAGGGAAGCCTGCCGCGGAGAGCGTCCACATTCCGGCTCAGTGAGTGATGGCGGCCGGACATGAACCGGGGTGCCATGTCTACGCTTGCGTAGACATGCGTCATATACGAAGCAAAGGCATGCTTACGCAAGCGTAAGCATGGCACCCAACCTTGATACGGGTGACACAAATCTGTGGCTGATGCGTTGCACATTCTGATTGCTGATTACGTGCCGATTGCGAACAAGGGCGAAGAGGCCATCGTTCGCGGGATCGAGGATATGCTTTCACAAGGCCGTCCTGTCTCGCTGGGATTGTTCGACAACGTCGAGATGGTGACACAGCACGGCAACATCACTATCTTCCCGAGGCAGTGGCTGTTCAGGTTTGAGGGCAATTCCCGGCTGTCGCGCCGGGGGCGAATCCTCATGCAAGCGGCCATCGCCGCACAGCTTCAACTGAGAGTCTATGGGCGGCTGAAGAATCTGACGGCCAGCGGGGCCGGGCAATGTCGGCCGCTGCAGGAGTTCTTCAGTCGGGCCGAGTACGTCCTTGTCGGCCATGACGGCGTCTTTGGCGTCGAGTCGTGCGGAATCATTCACCTGGCCAAGCGGCATGGCAAAAGGTCAGGCATCCTCGGCGCCAGTACAGGCATCGCCGGCGGGCGGTTCTACAAAGCGGCCCTGTACCGACGTACGATGGAGGAAAGTGACTTCTGCGTATTTCGCGAGAGACACTCGCGGGACAGCATGGCACAGGTCTGCCGTGACCCTGGCAAGCTTGTGGTCGGTCCCGACCCGGCGTTTGCGATGCGGCCGGCCGAGCCGCAAGAAGCTCGCGAGGTTCTTGAATCACAGGAGCTCTACCGCCGGGCGAGGGAGAGTGGCAGGCCGGTCGTCGCCGTGACGGCTTTGGAGAAAGGCAGAGTATACGCCGGTTTTCGACCCGACCTGCAGGGACAAGCGAAGCAGCAGGCCCACGCAAGATACCTTGCCGCGATTCTCGACCCTCTGGTCGAGAGGCACCATGCGTTTCTCCTGTTCCTGCCTCACTCGCTGGAGCAGGACGGCAGCGATGTGGTTGCCGCCCGGCACGTGGTTGAGCAGATGAAGTCTCGGCCGGACGGCTCTCTGATCCTGGAACAAGATTGCGGCCCGCGATTGCTCAAAAGCATCATCCGCGAGTGCGATTTCCTGATGGGGGAGCGGACGCATTCGCTGATCGGCGGCGTCTCTGTCGGCACGCCTTTTGTCGCGCTGACGAACCGCCAGGATACGAGGACGCACGGAATCATCGGCGAGATGTGCCGGTGCGAGGACTATATCATAGACATGGACGCGATGGGCGAGGACGCCGCTTCAACAAAGGTCCTCGGGATCTTCGAGAACCTGCGCCTCGATGCGGCAATCTCTGGAGCAGATCCGGGGAACGTTGGCTCGGCAGATCGAGGACATCGCGCACCTTGTCAAAGGATCGTAGGGGAGTACATTTAGAATCGTGAAAGATAAGCGACTGACAATCCAGTGGGTCGTAAAGCGCAAGCTGTGCACGGGCTGTGGCGTATGCGCGGCGATTTGTCCGCACGAGGCCCTCAACATGACCACGGACGATTCGCAGGGCTGCTTCGTGCCGCAGATGCGCGAGGAGAATTGCCGCCATTGCGGGCTATGCTACGAGGTCTGTCCCGGCCACAGTGTCGATTTCGAGGGATTGAGCAAGAGGCTCTTCGGGGATATTCCCGGCGACATTGCTCTAGGCCGATACCTCGCCACATACGTCGGCCACGCCTGCGACGGGAGCATTCGATACGACAGCGCCTCGGGCGGCCTGGTGACAGCCCTGCTGATCTTTGCGCTGGAGCATGACTTGATCGACGGTGCGCTGGTGACGCGGATGCGAAGCGACAATCCGCTGACGCCCGAGCCTTTCATCGCAAGAACCCGGCGGGAAATTCTGTCCGCCGCCGGCTCGAAGTATTGTCCCGTGACGATCGGCGCGGCGGTCAAAGAGATTCTCAAGTCCAAGGGTCGGTTCGCCGTCGTCGGACTGCCGTGTCATATCCAGGGCATCCGCAAGGCCGAACAGCAGATTGCCGAGTTGTCGGGGAGAATCCGCTACCGGATCAGCATCGCGTGCAGCTTCGATTACAGTTTTCACGGGACAAGGCGATTCATCGAGAGCCTGGGTATTCCGCCCGCGGAGGTCCAGGAGCTGCAGTATCGCGGCCGGGGCTGGCCCGGGAGCATGCTGGTGCGCGTGAAGGATGGGACTGAGACCGTGGTCCCGCTGGCGCAGTACTATAGAAGGCTCGGCCCGTATTCCCTGTGGCGCTGCATGTTGTGCAGCGACATGCTGGGCGAGCTGAGCGACCTGTCCTGCGGCGACGCGTGGCTTCCGGAGCTCGTCAAGACCGATAAGGTGGGCAGTTCATTTGTCGTCTCGCGAACGCCGGAGGCGGAGGAGCTGCTTGAAGCGGCGGCGGCACGGGAGGCGGTCGAGTTATCGGAACTTGGCCTCCAACCGCTGCTGGCCTCACAAGGCCGGGCGTTATTCAAAAAGAGAAAGCTCAAGGCCCGGATGCTGCTGGCGCGGCTATGGGGACGGCACGTGCCTGCGTATCGCCAGAAACTGATGGCCCCGATCCCGAGCGACTACCTGAACATGCTGAAGCTGCTTATCGCGCGGTACGTGCTATCAGGCAACCACCGCATCCTGCGCAGGCTCTTGAGCATGACTCAACGCCTGAAGCGAAGAAGACCGCAGGAGACCGCCAAGCGCGAGGCGGTTCTGAGCAAGAATGGCACGCCATGACCGCAATGGGTGGCAGCGTCAAGCTGGGTGCCATGCTTACGCTTGCGTAAGCATGTTCGCTGTCGCATGAAGCATGTCTACGCAAGCGTAGACATGGCACCCGGCGATAGTCCTCCGAGGATGCGGCGCAGCCATGGTGTGTACAAGGCTCCAAACGGGTAACGGCGGGGCCGCAGACGGCCGATATTTGTGCTGATGGACACGACATACGCCAGTGAAATAGACGCAGACGGGCTGCTCGAAGAAACCGAGGAGCGCACGTCCGATATTCAGTTTCCGCCGGCGATGTATTTCCTGCTGCTGGTGGTCTGGCTCGTCATCTGTGCCGTCGGGTTCGGCGTCATCTTCCTGGCGCACAACGTGCTCGCGGGTGTCGCCATCATCGCGGTGCCTACCTTCGTCGGCATGGTGCTCAAACCGACGTTCGCCCTGTGCCTGCTCATGATGATTCTGCCGACGGGCGCGGGCGTGGGCTACGGGGAAGTGTTCAGTCTCGACCGGGGCATCGGCGTGGCCGTGGCGGTCAGTTTCTTTCTCAATGTGCTGCTGACCCGCCCGGGCCTGCGAATCCGGCACAAAGCCCTGTGGGTGGCCGCGATCCTGTGCGTGTGGATCGGCTGCGTGTCCCTGGCCCAGCCATACCTGGCCATGGAAGTGATGCGAGCGTTCACGCAGGTTCAGTTACTCATTCTGTTCCTTCTCGTTTACTGGATTCTCGAGACGAATGACGAGAGCACGTTCCGCTGGGCATTGCGCAGCTATGTTGTGGGCATGATCGGGACCATCGTCCTGGCGATCAAGACCGGGGCGGCGATTCGCGCGGTCCAGGAGACGCGTGACCCGCGGTTCTCCGCCACGCTCGGCCGTTCCATTGACGCGAACATGCTTGCCGCACTGGCCGCCATCGCGTTCCTGTCGGCGATTTACCTGTTTGCCCGGGACCGGAGCCTGTTCTGGCGGGTGATCTACCTCGTGGCGATGTTGTTCCTGCCGGTGATGATGCTTCGGATCGGCTCACGTGGTGGCCTGGTGGCGCTTGCGTTCACGATGTTGTCGCCCCTGCTGTTCGTGCGTCAGGTGCTGCGTCGACCGGCGCTGGCGGCGATGCTGCTGCTGGCGATCGTGCTGGCCTCGGTGTCGGCGGGACTACTGATCAAGCAACAGGGCCTGGCGACCTCGGTCGTCGAGCGCCTGACGAATCTTCAACGGGCCCAGGAGGCGGTGGAGTTTCGCATGACGGCCGTGAAGAACGCCTGGAACGCCGTGCTCTTCTGGCCGGCAGGCACAGGTTATTATAGCTGGTTCGAGCGGACCGGCAGCCAGATCTGGCCTCACAATGATTTCTTCTTCGCACTTGGGGTCTATGGAATCCCCGGGGCCATCCTGTTCACGATCTTCGTGATCCTGCTGATGCTGACGGTGAAGCGAACGCCTTTGACGCTGGAGAAGCTCTACGCCCGGGCGGTGCTGACGTACCTGCTGGTGATGGGGCTCAATATCAAGCAGCTCTCAGCGAAGTACTATTGGGCCTTCCTGGCATTTGTCCTGGCGGCCGAGCGCTTGGGCTGGTGGCACGATGAGTCCCAGGATCAGTCGTCCGAAGAAGCGGAAGAAGACGAGTCGCAGACACCGCAGCTCTCAAGCGAAGAAATCGGATAGCCGTAAGACAAAGGATCGCGCGTCCTTTGTGTCCAAGACAAACGCAAAGTCGCTCCGTGGCAGTGCCCCATAGGTCATTGCGAGCGAAGCGAAGCAATCTCCCATGCTGAGAGTCGAGATTGCTTCGTCGCTACGCTCCTCACAATGACATGGATGTGATCTGTCAAGCCACTTTGCCTTTGCCCTGCTTTTGCATCTTGTTGGCCCCTTACGTCCCTGCGGCTGACTAAAACGATGAGCCGCGAACCACGATGAGCAATCCCCGCATACTGGCGATCAGCCACATGTTCCCCACGACGGCCTCCGGGCAGTATGGGGTCTTCATCTGCCGCGAGGCGCAGTGCCTGCGCAAGTACGGCATCGAGCTTTCATTTCTCGTGCCTCGACCCTGGGCGCCGTGGCCGCTGCACTGTATTCCGCGCTGGCGCACGTACGGGCCGGCGAATCCTTTAGCCTCGCCTGATGGATTTCAGGCCCGTTCCGTACCGTACCTCCGGCCGCCGGGCTTCGGCTTTCGCCGATTCGAAGGGCGTTTCATGGCCCATGCCCTGCTGCCGGCGGCCCGTCGCTGGCATGAGGAGCAGCGATTCGATCTGGTGCTGGGCGTGTCTATGCTCCCAGACGCCGAGGCGGCTGTAGAGATTGGTTCCGCACTTGGCTTGCCCGTCGTCAGTCTGGCGGTGGGCAGCGACGTGATGGTGTACCCGGATCGGATGGTGGCTCTGTGGCGGCGGCTCTGTGATACGCTCGAACGAGTCGATCTGCCCGTGGGGGTCAGCCAATCCATCTGCAGACGTCTTGCCGAGACGGGCCGGTGCAAGCGCGAACCATTGTGCATCTACCTGGGCCGAGACGCGACGGAGTTCACGCCGCCGCAGGATAGAGCCCGAATCCGCGAGCAACTCGGCTGGCCCGTGGATAATGTTGTGGCGATCTATCTCGGGGGGTTGGTGGAAACCAAGGGGATGGAGGAGCTGGTGGCAGCCGCTGAGCCAGTGCTCAGGAGGCACTCGCACTTTCAGCTTGTATGCGTTGGCGATGGGCCCTTGCGCGACAGGCTTCTGTCCCTGCGGGATCACGTTGGGCAGGATGGTGCTGTCGTACTGCCCGGCCGCATCGCACCAGAGCGGGTTCCGCTCTTCTTGCAGGGGTCGGACTTTCTCGTCTTGCCGTCCTATAGCGAAGGGATGCCGCAGGCTGTTTTGGAAGCGATGAACTGCGGCCTGGCTATCGTCGCGACAAAAGTGGGCGGCGTGCCGGAAGCGGTGATCGATGGCGGAACCGGCCTGCTTGTTGATGCGAGAGACACCAGCCAACTCCAGGCGGCGATGGAGCGGATGATTGTTGATGAAGGATTCCGGCAGTCTGCGGGACAGCATGGATTGGCTCGCGCCCGCAACGTCTTCGATAGCGAGCGCAACGCCCGCGCCTTCGCGGAGGTGCTGTGGTCGCTCGTGAAGCCGCCTGTGGCAAGCGAGGTCGCGAATGACTGATGCACCCAGGCAACATCGCGGCAAGGTCTGTGTGCTGACCTCGGTCCACATGCCCTTTGACGGACGCATCTTCCATAAAGAGGCCAGGAGCCTGGCGAAGGCGGGCTACGACGTCACGCTGATCGCCCGGCACACGAAAGAGGAGGTCGTGGGTGGGGTGCGTGTGCTGCCTCTGCCTGCGCCGAAGAATCGCATCGAGCGAGTCGCGAAGGTCATGCGGCGGCTGCACCGGCTGGCGGTGCAGGAGGACGCCGACGTCTATCATTTCCACGATCCGGAGCTGATGATCGTCGGCCTGCTCCTGAAGCTTCGCGGCAAGAAGGTGATCTGGGATGCGCACGAGCACTACCCGAACAGCATCCTGGACAAGTATTACATTTCGAAGCCGCTGCGCCGGCTGATCAGCCGGTCATTCGACCTGTTCGAGCGGGCGGTGATCCGCTTCTTTGATTATGTCATTTATACGACTCCGCTCGTCGGCGCCCGGTATGGAACGATGAAAGTCCGCGCGGGCCGCGTGGAGAACTACCCGATCATGGAGTTGTCCAGGACGCCACCCAGACAGCCGCAGGAGAAGATCGTCTATCTCGGCGGCATGTCGAAAATCCGGGGGCTGCTCGAAGTGGTGCAGGCCCTTGCCGAGGTCGTCAAGAAGCATCCCCGCTGGAAGCTGTGCCTCGTCGGCTCGTACAGTCCGGCCTCGTTCGAGGGCGAGGTCCGGGACCTGGTGAAGAAGCTGGGCCTGGAGGCAAATGTTGAGTTCATCGCGTGGGTGCCGTATGATGAGAAGGAGAAGCTCTCGTCGCAGGCGTCCATGGGCGTGATCACGTACCTGCCGTACTCGAATAACACGAGCTGTCTGCCGAACAAGCTGTTCGACTACATGCTGGTGGGTCTGCCGGTGATCGCGTCGAACTTCCCGCTGTATCGGGAGGTGGTGGAGGGGAGCCATTGCGGGCTGATTGTCGATCCGTCGAAGCCGCCGGAGATCGCGCGGGCGATGGAGTACCTGATCGAGCATCCGGACGAGGCGCGGCGGATGGGCGAAAACGGCCGCCGGGCCGTACTGGAGAAGTACAACTGGGAGGCGGAAAGCAAAGAACTCCTGAGGATCTATGATGAAGTCCTCGGGAAGTCACGAGGTGATTGATGTCGCAAATATTTCTGATTGTCGGCGCCCGGCCGAATTTCATGAAGATGGCCCCGCTGTACTTCGCGCTGGCCGGGACGCGGAACCTGCGGCCGACCATCGTGCACACGGGCCAGCACTACGACTACGCCATGTCGCAGGCGTTCTTCGAGGATCTGGAGCTGCCCGAGCCGCACCATTTCCTGGGGACAAGCTCCGGCTCCCACGCCGAGCAAACCGCGCGGATCATGGTGGAATTCGAGAAGGTCCTTCTCGGCGATCACGCGGACCTCGTGGTGGTCTTCGGGGACGTCAATTCGACGCTGGCCTGCAGCCTGACCGCCAAGAAGCTGCTGGTCCCCGTGGCGCACGTGGAGGCGGGTCTGCGCAGCCGCGATGAGACCATGCCGGAGGAGATTAACCGGCGGGTGACGGATACGATCTCAGACCTGCTGTTCACGCCCTCGCCCGACGGGGACGCCAACCTGATCACGGAAGGGGTGAGGAAGAACCGGATTCATCTCGTGGGCAATATCATGATCGATTCGCTCGTGACGATCCTGGGCCGGATCAGCCGGGAGCAGGAGTTGGAGATCCTGCGGCGGTGGAACCTGCGCCAAGGCCAGTACGTGCTGGTGACTCTGCATCGTCCCTCGAACGTGGACGAGCCGCACAGCCTGCGGCGAATCCTGAAGTACCTCAACACGTTGGCCGCTGAGGCGCCGGTGGTCTTCCCAATGCATCCGAGGACGAAGAAGAACATCGGGGCCTTCGGCATCGATATCGCGCTGCAACCCGCGTTCCAGATCGTCGATCCGGTCCGGTACCGCGAGTTCATCACACTCGAGAAGAACGCACGGTTCATTCTCACGGATTCCGGAGGGATTCAGGAGGAAACGACGTTCCTGAAACTGCCCTGTCTGACGTTGCGTCCGAACACGGAGCGTCCCATCACGATCAGCGAGGGCACGAACGAGCTGGCGGACCTCGATACCGTGGAGGAAAAGTCACGGCGGATTCTTTCCGGCCACTGGAAGCCGGGCAAAACGCCCGATCTCTGGGACGGCAAAACCGCCGAGCGAATCGTCAAAGTCCTCGCCGGATACAATCAGGGCGACCACATCTGCCTCGACCGAGAGTGTGCGTGAGAAGTCACAGTGTCATCAGGCCGGGTGGCACCGCCAAACTTGTTTGACGGTGCTCATTCGATTGAGCCTGACCCTTCGAAACCCCACGGGCAAACGAGTTTGCCCGTGCCACCCAGGACTGTCCCCTTCGTGGCTGTTTAGTCTGAACGAATAGATCAGCCTTGGCGGGTGGCAGCGGCAAGTGCAGCTTGCCGATGGATCCTGGTCAGGGGAAGATCCAGGGATATCCTTCGTCGGCGAGCAGGCGTACGGCCCAGGCCTCCAGGCAGGTTTGGGCGTTCACCATGGATTTGTTCTGGGCGCCGTAGGGCAGGTTCTGGCCTCCGGCGGTGAGGTCGTAGGCCATGTCGAGAAACAGGGTCCTGAGGCCGTCGTCGTGAGCGGCGAGCCGGTGCCAGCCGAACCAGACGTTGCCGCCCCTGCCGCTCGACAATCCGTTCATCTCGCCGTCGCTGCCGTCCACGAAGTTGTTGAAGTAGAAGGGTCCTTTGTCGGGAGCCCAGATCTGATAGCGGAACGTGTTGACCAGACCAGTGATCACCTCCGGCCTGACAAGACCTTCGGCGTAGGCTTTGGTAGCCAGCCAGGCGACGCGATTCGCGTGGGAAGTGTCCGTCGGCTCGTCCCAGCGGGCCGGATCATAGTTCGGGACGGCCAGCCAGATGTGCCCATCCGCTGTTGAGCGGACGGACAGGCCCCAGTTGGCGGGGATGCGTTCGGGCATCTCGTTATAGTGGGGAGCGACCTGATTCGGATCGTGCCGCAGTGTCAGGTACAGATCGATCAGCAGGTTGGCCCATTCGTCATAGGCGTAGTCGCGACGCCCCAGGCTGTGGAGGTCCAGGCAGATGCAGGCGAAATGCTCGCGGACGTCGCGAGCGCCATTCAGGATCACGAGGAGGTTCTTGGTGGAGTTGGGACCGAGCTTCATGTCCGCGGACGTGATGCTGGGCTTATAATAGAGCCATTTCTCAACGACCTGGTGTTCCACGAAGTCAGTGATTGGCTCCCACTCAGGGCGGTTGAGCTGCTGCAGGATGCACGCGACGTTGAGAAAACCGGCACAACCCTGGAAGTCACAAAGTTGGCTGTGGCCGCCCGTCTGGGCCTGCACGGATTCGAGATAAAAGCAGGGCCAGTCGCCCCGGGACTCCCCATATCGAAGCAGTGGCCGGCGATTGTCGATAGCCGCCTGGATGGCCTGCAGGCTGAGGTCGGCGGCGAAATCGAGGTACATGTCCTTGCCGGTGGCCCGCCACATATCCGTCAGGGCCTGGAGTTCCTGCCGCAGGTAGTAAACCGTCATGCCGTCAGCGAGGTTCCTGCTCTGATGATCCATCAGATACGTCCCGTAATCACCGGCGAAGGCCATAAGCAAGCGTTGATGCAGCAGAGGCAGATTCTCCTCGGCCGAGGCGGGCAGGTTGGGATTCAAGCTGGGCAGGACCATCGCGTAGGCTGCCCGGCTGGTCTGAGTCGAGACGGGGGCGCCGGATGCTGCCGTGACCAGCGCAGCAAGGCAGAGAGTCAGACGCGGTAGAAGAACCACCCATTTGGTCATACAGCAGACCATCCCCCGGCTCGTACGGCAGGGCAGCCATACGGCGTACACGGCAGAGTCGTCCAAGCCCATGCCTACAGCAATCCCCTCCTCCAGAGGCAGAATTCCGTTAAAGCCCCCGGCGAACACTGTGCGTAATTATACCAAGAGCCGCCGGAACAGGCAAGCACTTTCCGCCGCAGGGGCCGACCTGGTGTGTGACTGCACTCCATAGTCGAGGAGTCTTGTCTACCGCATCGGGTGCCATGTCTACGTTTGCGTAGACATGTCTTCTCGGTGGGGGCAAGCCATGCTCACGCAAGCGTAAGCATGGCACCCAAACCATCTCGTTTCTTCCCGACACCAGCCGCACAGCGGCGCAGGGACTCGCAATGACAAGCCGGAGTGCGGTTTTGAGATAGTCTCTAAGCCGGGGTGGCAGCGGCAAGCGCAGCTTGGCGATGGCTCCCACATCCTGCGAAACCCCATCGGCAAGTTCCGCAGGCTCCGCTTGCCGCTGCCACCCGGCGCAGAGCCGATGACGGGACTATTGTGTCCATCGTCGGGCCTGCCATAAGAGGCGTATAAAATGCGACTATTCTATATCCACCAGTATTTCGCTTCCCGCAAGGGCCGGACAGGGACGCGGTCGTATGAGTTCGGCCGGCATCTCGCGGCTAAAGGTCACGATGTGACCATGCTGACCTCCGGGCTGGCCAACAGCGAGTTCCCCGTCTGCCGGGGCGAGCCCTGCTGCGAATATGAGATCGACGGCATCCACGTGCTCTCGGTCCGCGGCGGCTACAACGATCCGAATATGGGCACGAGCCTGGGCGGCTGGCGGCGCATGCTCAAGTTCTACGAGTTTGCCCGGGCGGCGGCCCAGGCGGGCAAGCGCCTGCCCCGGCCGGACCTCGTCTTTGCCACGCACACGCCCTTGACCGTCGGGCTGGCCGGAGCGGCCCTGAGCGATTACTTCGATGTCCCCTTCGTCTTCGAAGTGCGCGACCTCTGGCCCGAGGCGCTGGTCAACGTAGGGGCCCTGAGCAACCCCGTTGCGATCTGGTGGCTCCGGCGAATGGCCCGCACAATCTATCGAAAAGCAGACCATATTGTTGCCCTGTCCCCCGGCATGAAAGAGGGCATCGTGCGGGTGGGCGCGTCCGCAGAGAAGGTGACTGTGATTCCGAACGCCAGCGACCTGGACCTGTTCCATCCGGACCTGGACGGCAGTGCATCCCGGGAGAGACTCGGCCTGGGCAAGCGGTTCGCCGCCATCTACTTTGGCGCGATGGGCCTGGCGAACGGCCTGGAGTACGTCATTGAGGCAGCGAAGATCCTGGCCGGGCGGGGGAGGAATGGCATTGTCTTCGTGCTCCATGGCAGCGGGGGCAAGCGGCCGGAACTGGAATCCCTCGCACGCAGCTATGGTCTTACGAACGTGGTGTTCAGCGACCTCGTGGCGGACAAGGAGGAAGTCGCCCGACTCGTAGCCGGCTGCGACGCATGTCTGACCATCTATCGGGCGGCCAGGGAGCACACGTGGTCGCCCAACAAGATGTTCGACTCGCTGGCAGCGGGCAAACCCGTGCTGATCAACGTGCCGGGCTGGCTGGGCGAGACGGTCGAGCAGAACCGGTGCGGCCGGTCGCTGGACCCGTACCGCCCGGAAGCGCTGGCCGATGCGATGCAGGAACTGGCGGACCATCCGGACCTGTGCCGCCAGATGGGCCAAAACGCCCGCGCCCTGGCTGAGCGGGAATTCGACCGCCGCATCCTCGCCGACCGCCTCGAACGTGTCCTCGCAAACGCTGCTGCCCATCATGGGACCTGATATTGAATCAGTTGCCTGGAGGGGGCTTGGTGGGTATAGTGGTGCGGTTCGGAAACCATGAACTGAAGGAGGTAATATGGAAGTACCCCTGCTGGATCTGAAGGGCCAGTATGCAACAATTCGGGATCAGGTGATGGCGGCTGTGGCCGAGGTGCTGGATTCTCAGCAATGCATCGGCGGGCCGAAAGTGGCCGAGTTGGAAAAGCAGGTCGCGGCGGCCAGTGGCTGCAAGTACGCCGTGGGCGTGTCGAGCGGCACTGATGCCATTCTGAACTGTCTGATGAGCCTGGACATCGGACCCGGGGACGAAGTCATCACGACGCCGTTCACGTTCTTCGCCACGGTCGGCTGCATCGCCCGCGCCGGGGCCAAGCCGATCCTGATCGATATCGATCCACGAACGTACAACATCAACCCGAACCTGATCGAGGGCGTGGTGACGAAACGTACACGGGCGATCATGCCGGTGCACCTGTTCGGCCAGATGGCGGACATGGACCCGATCATGGAGGTGGCCCGCAGGCACAACCTGGCAGTCATCGAGGACGCCGCCCAGTCCATCACGAGCACGTATAAAGGCAAGAAGGCCGGCAGCATCGGCACAGTGGGGTGCTTCAGCTTCTTCCCCAGTAAGAACCTCGGCGGCATCGGCGACGGCGGCATGGTCGTCACCAACGATGAGCCGCTCTTCAAGCGGCTGATGATGATGCGCAATCACGGCTCCGAGCCGAAGTACTATCACAAGTACGTCGGCGGCAACTTCCGTCTCGACCCGATCCAGGCCGCGGCCCTGTTGGTGAAACTGCCGCATCTGGACGACTGGTCCGAGGCCCGCCGCCGAAACGCCGCCTATTACAGCAAGCGGTTCGCGGGCACCGCCGTGCAGACGCCCTGGATCAGCCCCGATTGCAGGACGATCTACAACCAGTACTGCATCCGCGTGACGCGACGCGACGAGCTTGTGGCGCACCTCAAGGCCAACAAGATCGGCTGCGAGATCTATTACCCGGTCCCGGCCCACCTGCAGGAGTGCTTCGCGTACCTGGATCACAAGCGAGGCGACTTCCCCGAGTCCGAGCGGGCGGCCGCCGAAATCCTGGCGCTTCCGATCTACCCTGAGCTGACGCGGCCGATGCAGGACGCCGTCGTCGAGCAGGTCCTCGCGTTCGTGAAGTAAGTCGGCGCGCTGCAGAGAATGAACATGGTCAGCTCGTCGGGTGCCATGCTTACGCTTGCGTAAGCATGCCTCATACCATCGGAGGAACATGTCTACGCAAGCGTAGACATGGCACCCTGGCGCTACGGCGAGAATCATTTCTTCCGCAGATACAATGTCCACGAATAGCGGCAAAGTCATCTGGATTGTGAACCACTACGCAGGCAGCCTGGTTCACGGGATGGAGTATCGGCACTACTATCTCGCCCAGCATTTTCTGCAGATGGGCATGAGGCCGGCGATCCTTTGCGCGTCGTTTCACCATCTGCTGATGAAGCCGCCCAGAGAAAGCTTCGCGCTGATCGACGGGGTGCCTTACCTCTGGGTCAAGGCGTGCTGGTACGGGCAGAACGACTTGCGACGCGTCATCAACATGGTCGAGTTCTCCTCGCGGCTGGCCCTGAGGGGGCTGGGACAACTGCCCCGGCCGGACGTGGTCATTGCGTCTTCGCCGCATCCGTTCGTCGCCCTTAACGGACACCGGCTAGCGCGGAAGTACGGCGCGAAATTCATCTTCGAGGTGCGGGACCTGTGGCCGCTGACGCTCCTGGAGCTGGGTGGACATTCGTTGCGACATCCGCTTATCCGCGCCATGGCCTGGGCCGAGAGACTCGGGTACGAGCGATGCGATACCACCGTTTCTCTGCTCGGCGGCGCGAAGGACTACATGGTCGCGCACGGCCTGGACGCGCGCAAGTTCGTCCATATCCCCAACGGCATCGACCCGCACATCTCGCAGGCCATTGAGGGACTACCTGCCGAGCATGACGGAGTCATCCGGCGTCTGAAAAACAATGGCGGACTGATCGTCCTCTACAGTGGCAACCATGGCGTGGCCAACGCCCTGGGCAATGTCGTCGAGGCGGCCGCGCTCTTGAAGGACGAGCCGCACGCTCATTTCCTGCTGGTTGGCCAGGGGCCCGAGAAGGAGTTGCTACAGCAGCGGGCACAAGCGGCCGGCCTGCAGAACGTCACGTTCCTGCCTCCCGTCGCACGCTCGCAGATGCCGGCGCTGACGCGGGCGGTGGACGTCGGCTACATCGGCCTGCAAAGCAAGGGCCTGTTCAAGTACGGCGTCAGCCCGAACAAGCTCTACGAGTACATGTCGGCGGGCCTGCCGGTCGTCTTCGCCATCGACACCATCCACGATGAGGTAGCCGAAGCCCGATGCGGCTTCTCCATCCCCGCCGAGGACCCCCCGGCCTTGGCCGATGTCCTTCGTCGGATCGTTCAGATGTCCCGGGACCAGCTTCAAGTGATGGGCGAGCGAGGCCGGCAGTACGTGCAGCGCACGCACGCATACGAAGTCCTGGCGCAGCAATACGCGCGCCTTTTCTAGGGAATCGATGTACGAGCTTCTCAAGAGAGCATTCGACGTCCTGATTGCCGGCGTGCTGTTGGTGATCCTCTCCCCGCTGCTGCTGGCCATCGCCGTTGTGATCCGGCTGGGCAGCCGGGGGCCGGCGATCTTCCGGCAGGAGCGGGCGGGCAGGGCCGGCAGGCCCTTCATGCTCTATAAGTTCAGGACGATGAGACTGGACGTGGACCCATTCGGGCCCAGCCCGAAATCCGGGCAAGACCCGCGTCTGACGCGGCTCGGCAGGTTCCTGCGGGAACACTCCCTGGATGAGTTGCCCCAGTTGTTGAATATCATTGAAGGCGATATGAGCCTCGTCGGTCCGCGGCCATTGTACATGTCGCAGGTTCGCGAATGGAACGAGCGGCAAAAGACGCGGCTGCTCGTCAAGCCGGGGCTGACGGGCCTGGCGCAGATTTCCGGCAGGGCTGCGTTGACTATCGAAGAGAAGCTTGAACTCGACGCGAAATACGTGGAGCAGGCGGGATTCCGGCTGGATTGCCGCATCCTTCTCGCCACGGCCACGCGAGTGTTTTCGCGAGGCGGAGTCTACGAGAAGCGGTACTCCCAGGCGGAAGCCACCCGCGGCGAGGCGGCCTCTGACTTGAAAGAAGACGATTGCCGTGGGTGATCTGTGATGTGGAAACGTGCAGCGGTATTTCTCCCCTTCATCATCGGCTGGTCCCAGCTCGCCTGGGCGTTGGAGCCGGCGGAAATCCTCGTCATTGCGAACACCGACTACCCGGCTTCGACGAGGCTCGCCCGGTACTATTGTGAGAAGCGGGGCGTGCCGTCGGGCAACATAGTCCCGGTAAAGCTGGGTCCGCAGCTTCGGGACTTCATCAGCCGGGGCGACTATGACAAGCGGCTGGCCGGGCCCGTCCGCGCCGTTCTCACGACGCGAAAGGACCTGCAGCACATCAAGTGTCTTGTGACCACCTACGGCGTGCCATACAAGGTAGGCCGATGCGAGCCCTCCACTGGAATGGATCGCGAGTTGAAACAACTGCGCCAATCGCACCAGCAGGAGAAGGACGCCATCGCCCGGTTGGAGGCCACGGGAGCCACCGGCTCGACAGAATACCAGCAGCGGCAGATGCGCCTGGCTCAGCTTCAGATGGACATGGACCGCATCCTCGGCAAGGAAACCGACGCATCCGTGGACAGCGAGTTGTCCCTGGTGCTATGCCCCGTATACGATCTGTATCGCTGGCAGCCGAACCGATTGCGCAGCCCTGAGCCGCAGCCATTCAAGACCATGATGGTTTGCCGGCTCGACGGCCCCAACTACGGGATTGCCAAGGGACTGATCGACAAGGCCATGGCGGCTGAGCAGAAACCTCTGGCCGGCGCGGCCTACGTCGATTCGCGGGGACTCTTCGGCAACGACGCCTACGGCTATTACGATCAGTCTCTGCGCGACGCGGCCATCTTGACGCGCCTTCGAACGCCACTGGCCGTGCAGGAGGAATCGACGCAGGCGTTGTTCCCGCCGGACGGTTGTCCCCAGGTGGCCTTGTACTGCGGCTGGTACAGCGTGAGGAAATATGTCGATTCATTCCGGTTCGTCGATGGGGCCGTTGGGTTCCACATCGCCAGTTTCGAGGCCGTCAACCTCCACGACCCGAACAGCACCGAGTGGTGTCCGGCCCTGCTGATGCACGGGATCACCGCCACGCTCGGACCCGTGGCCGAGCCCTACCTGCCCGCCTTCCCCGAGCCCAGGGCGTTCTTCAACGAGCTGTTTGAAGGCCGCTGCCTCGCGGAAGCCTACTACCGCACCAATCCATTCAATTCCTGGCAGATGCTCCTGCTCGGCGACCCGCTGTACAGGCCCTTCAGGAAGCCATAGGTGGAGTTCTGCAAAATGGAAGTTGGGCTTACTTGGGGAAGGAAAAATGCGATTTTCATTTTTCCTTCCTCAACAACAGATGCCAACGATCCATGATACGTATTCTGGAAAGCGACGGGAGATTGCCTTGCCACACGCGGCAAAAAAGGCCCACTCGGAGTATGCAACACACACGAACAGCTTGTCGATTCAAGGAAATCCCAAAGCCGATTTCCTTGAATAATAAGCCCAACTTCCATTTTGCAGAACTCCACTCCTAACCCTCCGCCCCAAATGGTTCTGCCTGCCGGGCAGTCCTCCGCTGGAGCACGCCGGCAATCCATATCGCGGCGACGGCGCCGAAGATGCCGGCCACAGCCGCGATCATATCCCAGCCCTCGAACGCCTTGCCGGAGATCGTTGCGCTGACCTTGGTGATCACCACGAGCGCCAGCGGCAGGGACAGCGATGCGGCAACCCACAAGCGGCTATTCCTCCGCAGATACAACCGCTGGCGCAGATACCCTATCCACAGGAGCGTGAAGACAGCATGCGTCATCAGGTGGAATACCGTCATCGTCACCGGCAGAAGGGCCGTGAGGTTGGCCCGGGTGAAGACGGCCAGGGTGTAGATCGTCGTCCCGGCGATGATTATTGAGGTCGGCCAGAATGACAGGACGGTCAGCATGCCCAGTGTCGCCACGGCCCCGATCACATCGGCGGCAAAGTCCGTTGGGTCCATCGAACGACTGCCTATCTGGTATTGCAGCCATTCATCGCACATGCCATATACGATCACCACGGCCAGCAGGCACCAGACGGCGGCCCTGCGCCAACATACGCGCTCGAGCGGCTTGATCGCCGACCACAGCAGGAATGTCAGGATCATGTAGGCGAGCAGATGCAGACTCTTGTCGTATACGTGAGCCCGGCGGACAACCTGCGGCACGGGAATATGGGCCAGCACGAATAGCGTAGGCCAGTACAGCACCAGGACCGCAACCACCGCTTTCTGTCGCCAAAGGAAAGCCATCAAATCGTCCCCCAGAGTTCCACTTAACTGAACTTCTGCAAAATGGAGAGTAGTCCAGCGATTATACCAGCGATTCGCGCCTGAGGGTAGCATAAGTCATGAATTGCGGTATAATGGGTTGGCTGTGACCATTGTAACCCTGATGGGAGGATAAGAAAATGAAGGGCCGGACTTCTCTCGCCAATCGTGTTGCGCGATGCTCTCAGAGCCTGTATGCACCGCTTGTGATCATTTTGACGCTCGCCGCCTTCTCCTGGGGGCAGGCCCGGCCGACGCAGCCGACGCAGCCGACGAAGCGGCTCCGCACCATGGGCGCCCCGCGGCTCAAGACGGTGCAACTTCCTGAGCCGACGACCAGCGGCACGGTTTACCTGGAGCAGGCGCTGCTCGCACAGCAGCGGGCGTCGGTGCCCTCGGACCAGCGTCTGGAGTTTTCAGCCATCGGGCAACTCGCCTGGGCGGCGCAGGGTGTACGAGTGCCTCGTGGCGCTGCGGCCTCGCTGACGCCCAGCCCGTTGCCTGCGATGAGGTTGTACTTCCTCCTGCCGGACGGCGTGTACTCATACAACCCGACTGATCATTCGCTGCAGCAGACCTCGATAGAGGATGAGCGTCAACCCCTGGTGACCGCCCTTATGAATCGACCCGGTGCGCCGATCGGCGGTGCCCAGATTGTGCTGGCAGCCTCGTTGCGGGACTTCTCTGTTCAGTACGGCGTGCAGGCACGGACTGCCATGTTGCTGCAGGCTGGGCAGGCGGCCCAGAACATTCAACTCCAGGCCATGGCGCTGGGTCTGACGTTTGCCAGTGTCGACACCGTGAATCTGAATAGTGCCCGGCGGGTGGCCCGGCTGCCGAAGGGCGTGGATCCACTCTGCCTCCTTCTGGTCGGCTATCCGGCGGGCACAACGGCCGCTGCAACCGCCGGGCAATCGACAGTAGCCCAGCCGGGCAGCAAAAGAGTGCTGCTCGTCGTGCCGCCGCAGCAGTTCCAGGACCAGGAGTTGTTTGAAACCAAGCGAGCCCTGGAGCTTGCGGGTGTGCCCGTCCAGGTCGCCAGCACGCGGTTGACCACGATTACCGGCATGCTCGGAGGCACCGCAAACGTCGATCTGCTGCTCAACCAGGCGAAGGTCAACGATTACGGCGCGATTGTCTTCATCGGCGGGGCCGGTGCCGTGGAATACTTCAGCAACCCGGCAGCCACGAATCTCATCCGTCAGGCAGCCGACCAGAGGAAGGTTGTGGCCGCCATCGGGACAGCTCCCAGCGTTCTGGCCAATGCCGGTATCCTCAAGGGGGTGCGAGTGACCGGATACCTCCCGGAACAGGTTCGAATCGCGCAGGGGGGCGGCAACTACACAGGCAACGCCGTGGAGAAAGACGGTCTCATCATCACCGCCACCAGCGCACCGGCCGCGCCCCTGTTCGTCCAGGCGATCCTCGAAGGTCTCGGTGAGGCGCGATAGGCCGGTTCGGCGGCCCCCATCCAGGTGACGCATAAGCCTTTGTGAGCTAATGCATTACAACAAGTCGAGTGTCACCGACAATGGGTGGCAGCGGCAAGCGTCAGTTTGCCGATGGCTCTTGGTTGCGCCCTGACACCATCAGCAACCTCCGCTTGGCGCTGCCACCCGTGGTTTCCACCTCGAAAGGGCCGGCCTGCTTGGCCACGTAGTGGCGGGGTAGCCCTCGGGTCCGTACGCCAGGTCTTCTCTTGCCTTTCTCGGGGCACGACATATGATGGGACCCGGCAATTGCCGGCATTTGATGTGGGTGAACATGATTGGGAATCGCTCTGGGATGAGGTGACACATGAACGGGCATGGCGAAACGATGGCACGGCGATCATTCCTGGCAGGGACAATGGCGACTGCCGCGGCAGTCTCGGCGGGCAAGGCGCTCGGGGCGGAGTCGCCGAAGGAGGCCAGGGCAAATGCGGGCGGGATCAGCCTGCGCGACAAGTTCTTCGGGTGCATCGCCGGCTGTCACATCGGCTCGGCCATGGGGGCGCCGGTGGAAGGGTGGTCGTATGAGCGGATCGAGAAGGAGCATGGGCTGCTGGATAAGCTGCTGCCGTACTCACACTACGGCAAGAAAGACTGGGTCCGCGAGCCCGGGACGACCGAAGACGGCGTCGAGCGGCAGAAGCTCATGATCACCGCGATCCTTGAGAAGCAGGACCGCATCGATGCGGAGGACCTGCGCCGCGCGTGGGTGGACCACATGAATCCCAACGCGGCCGGGCTGGTCTCCGAGCCGTTCGAGGGGGCGCTGCTGGCGATGGCCAAGACGCATATCCCGGCCTGTGATATCGGCAAATACTGCGACTACTCCGGCCTGGTCTCCCTCTCGCGCTCGTGCCACCCGATCGGCCTGATCAACGCGGGCGACATCCGAGGAGCCATCGACGACATTCGCGAGGTCGGTCAGCTCTACAATACGGCCAACAGCCGGGGCATTCTCTGGGCCGAGGTCACCGTCACGGCCATCGCCGCTGCCACGAAGAGCGGCGCCACCGTGGACAGCGTGATCGGGGCGGTCTTCGACAACTGCGATAAGGTGGATACCCGTTTCTTCCGCCCGGCGGGCATTCGTGGCGAGATCGAGCGGGCCCTGAAGCACACGGCCGATTGCGGCGACGTGCGCCAGATGCGCCAGAAATTCGACGCCCTCTACAGCGGCACGGGGATCGTCTACGCCCACAGCTACGCCAACGAGATTGTCACCAAGGCCATCTGCGTCCTGCGAATGACGAAGGGCAACACGTGGGAGGCGATGAAAGCCGGCGTGAACATGGGCCGGGACACCGATTGCCTCACCGCCGTCGCCGGGGGCATCTCCGGGGCCCTGTCCGGCGCCGACTCCATCCCGCCGGAGATCATCAAGCAGGCGGATTACGCCACGTCCGTCAATCCGCACACGAACTCCAAGCGCACGCTGCGCGAGAATTCCGACGGCCTGTACAACGCCTTCAAGGCCCGCCTGGCCCGGATGAAGACCTATATCGACCAGATGGACACCGCGTAGGGACCCTAGTCAGAAGACGGTTTCAGGTTCGAAGGTTGAAATGTGAAGGCGGGAGTCTCAAGCCACGCTCTTCAGCCTCGCACTTCAAACTTGCCACTTCACACTCTCCCTTGTTACGGCCGTAGCTCCAGTTTCGTCCAGCCGGTCTTGTGCTGATCGAACATCCGGCAGACGTCGATGGCGGAGACTAAGTAGGTAGCCAAAAGTCTTCACACAAAAGCCTTGAGCCAGAAATCCGCCGACAAGACACCGGCTTTGCGGAGGCCCTGGGTCGCAGTTAGTCCCAAGAGCCACTGTTCCGCGTAGGCCGCCTCATCATCAATCGTTTGGAACTGGCGATTGGCCGCAATCAACCGTTTCAACTCCTTCCAGAGATGATCCTGAGAGTTCAGTTCCGGGCACTGCTTCGGCAACCACAAGAGGGTCACCTCCAAGTGGGTGGCCAGTCGTTGGCTTTTGATCGCCTGATGAAAAGAGGCCTTGTCCAGCAACAGCCAAATCGGGCGTCCGGGATACCGTCGCCGCAACTCCCGCAGGAAGGCTTGAAAGTCCTCTTGCCGCTGGCGGGGCCGACGCAGGACCACCCGGTGTCCGGTTCGTGGATTGATCGTGCCGAACAGAACCCGTTTGTCGTTTTGACCCGTGATCTTGACCTGCGCCTGTTCGCCGCGAAACGCCCACACATAGCGCAAGGGCGGAAACCAGCGGAGGATGGTCGCATCCGAAAACAACAGCACCGCCAGCGCCGGCATCCGTTTCAGGCGGCGAACCAGGCCCCCTTTTTCTGGGCTCGGTTCGGGTCCTTGGTCGCATAGACATACCGGGGACGTTTCCACCGCAGATCCAAGTCCCGCATCCGCCGCCGCAGGGTACGAGGCGAGATTGCACACCCGTACCTTTGCTGGAGGTGATCTGCCAGCAAGGACACCGTCCAACCCGTGGCGCGATAGCCCAAACGCATCGGGTCCCGGCGGAACTCGCGTACCAGACGGGCGTCCGTGATCGGCGTGGCGACCGGAGGCCGTCCGGAACGCGGTGCGTCCTGCAGGCGGTCTGGACAATGGGTGTGCAGATAGGCCCGCACCCAGCGATAGACGCTCCACGGCCGGGTCCCGGTGATCTGCGCTGCTTCCGGAACCGTCCGACCCTGGGCCACCAACAGGATCGCTTCGATACGCCGGTAGGTGCGAATGTCAGCGACCCCCTGTAAGGCCCGCGTAAGACGATGTTTATCATATCGATCGAAACCACGTTCTGAGGCGCTCTTCGTTCTTCGCATGTACCCCATCATACACGCGAAGAGAATCGTTCCTGTGAAAACTTTTGGCTACCTACTTAGCGGCTGTTCCTGTATGATGATCCGCTCGGGCAGCTCGCTGCCTGGGGAGGGAACCGCACGGTGTGATTATAGTTGGGCGATTTCGGAAAGGCCGTCGATTTGGCGTTCGGTGATTTCGCCGATCTTCTCTTCGAGCTGAGTCTGGAGGGCGGTAGTCTCGCGACGGAGGGTTTCCTGGAGCCGTTGCTGGAAGTCCGTCCGCATCCTGGCGATTCTGGAGGGCAGGAGGACGTTTTTGACGAGCCAGGCGGGCGCGTTCCAGGTTTCGGCGATTTCCTGAGCCCGTGCGATGCCGTAACGGACGGCGAGGAAGGCCACGACGGCGCTGAGGACCGCCCCGGCGATCCATCCGACGGGACCCGCGGCGAGCAGGTGGATGCCTCCGCCACCGAGGATCGCGGCGCCGGCCGTGGTCGCCAGCGCGACGACGAACCATCCCACCGTTTCCATAACCGCGCCGTACAGGTCCGGCGAAATCGGCTGAATCATCTCCTCTGGAACCGACACCTGCTGCGCCTCTTGGATGGGCCTCTCGCCTACACTGAGCCCGTAGGACTCGAACCACGCCTTGAGCATCTCATTGAGCTGGCCCGGCAGCCCGCGCCGAAGCGTCTGCATCCGGTCCTCGATGATCTCGCGAAGTCTGCCCTCATGTGCCTTCACCTCGGCGGCGATGGACTCCCGCAGCGCCCGCGTCGAGCCCCCCTGCTGTCTGAACTGTTCCAGGATCGGCCGGATCGCCTTGTCGAACAGCTCCGACGTGACATCGGCGGCGACGCCGGCGACGTAGCTATCGGTCACCCGCTCCACCAGCGGCCGCACGCGCATCCGGCAGAATTGGGGCAAATCGCTGCGAAGCTTATCCCTTGTCTCATCGAACTTCTTCTGCAGCGCGGGCAGGATGGACAAGCCCTGCGCGATCACCGCGTAGGGCCGGTCGCTTCGCATCAGGCACGACCGCTCGACCCCGAGCGTCTCGGTCACCACGTCGGGCACGAAGGGCCATTGACTGCTCCCGCCCGCCAGGATCACCCGGCTGATCTGGCTCGAATCCACCGCCTGCTCGGACAACCCCTGGGACAGGGACATACGGAACCAGCCAATAAGATCGATTGCGGATTGCGGATTGCGGATTGCGGATTCGGAATCGGTGCCCTTGATTCCAATCCGGAATCTGTCCGTCCGGACGCCCATGTCCTGCATATGACGGATAAACGTGGGGCTCGGCGTATAGCGCTGGGCCCGGTCGAGAAAGCCGGCCCAGGTCATGCCCTTCAGGCTGCCGTAGCGTCCGATGGATTTGTTGATCGTCTCAGTGCGGTCCCGCGCCATCGTCAGCGAGAAGAACTCCTTGACCTCGCGGCACAAGTACGAGTGCACGTAGTATGCATCCCCCGCCTTCTCCATGGCCTTCGGCGCCGCGGGGTTCTGCTCGACGAACCATTGAAAGAACAGATCGTCGAAGAGCCG
The DNA here is from genome assembly GCA_963708075.1 of Sedimentisphaerales bacterium. Taxonomy (GTDB): domain Bacteria; phylum Planctomycetota; class Phycisphaerae; order Sedimentisphaerales; family Anaerobacaceae; genus PLanc-01. The sequence continues at coordinate 5,012,631 of OY970194.1, read as the reverse complement.
GCCGCCTAATTCCATATCGCCCCAGGAGTGGGTGACCTGAAGGCTCTGGAGCAGGGCGAAGTCGCAGGTCCCGCCGCCGAAGTCGATGACGAGGATGCCCCGGCGGGCCTCCCCCGGGGAGAAATCCTTGTGCCAGAGGTGATGCAGCAGGGCGCCCTTGGGCTCATCGACGAGCCGCACGTCGCCGTACCCGGCGGTCCGGGCGATTTGTGACAGCTTCGTTCGAAAGGGGTCCTGTGCTTCGCTCGGAACGCCGCAGATGACATCATACTTTGCAGGGTCCAGCGCGATATGCTGGCGCTGCGCCTGGGCGACCACGACACGCAGGAAATCCGTTGCGGCTTTTGCCGCCTCGCGGCTCTCGACAATGTCCGGCTTGAACTGTGTGCGGAGCTGATAGCCCGCACGCTCCTCGGGCGAGGCTTCGCCGTACTCGTGCAGCGCCGGCTCGCCCACCAGCGGCTCGCGCTCGCCACGGTAGAGGATGGCTGTCGGCAGGCCGTCCCGCCCCGTGCCGAAATCGATCCCGACGGGCGAAATCTGGTCCGCCGGACACTTGCTGAAGTACGTGTTCGTCGTGCCGAAATCGATAGCCAGGATATTCGCAGTTTCCATCTTATTTCCTGTCGCGAACCTTCCTGACGAGGCCGCGCTGCACAACCTCGCCGCCGAGGACGACGGCGGGTCGCTCCACCATGACCTGATCGCCTTCGGTGATATGGCCGAAGGTCTCGTATTTATTCTGGAGGTCCTGCCTCCAGCAAATCGTCTCTTTTTCCTCGCGGCCGGTTCCGAGGAACGCCGGCGAGCCTTCCAGACCCTCGAAGCCGCTGTTCTTGGCTTCCTGGACGAGTTCGTGGGCGACGACAGGCAGCGACTCGGCGGGCGTGCGATGAAGCGTATAGATCAGTTTGCTGATCTTTCGCAGGGCCTTGTCCCAGTCTGTCTGCGACTGGGGCCGGCCGGACCGGTAGAGACACAGGACGGCCAGCATCGACACCGCCCAGTCCACCCACTGTTCAATCGACGCGCGGACGGCTTTCTCATGCTCGCTGCGCACCGCGCCGCGCAATGCCTTCGGCCGGATAAAGAACCAAGGCAAGATCCTTGTGAGCAATCGCAGCCGGGCCAGTCGATGCACCGCGAGCACAGCGATCAGGGCCCCCAGCGGCCCGCCCAGCACCAGCCCGAGGTCTCGCACGTCGAACGCCAGCCGCAGCAGCGGCGCCAGGCCCAACATGCCACCCACGGCGCCGGCCGCGGCGGCGAGGGCCAGCGTGATCGTCTTCGTCTCCGCGGTCACGACGGGAGCGGGGATTCGCACCGGCCGGGCCATCCCGTCGAAGCCCAACGCTACCGCCGCCACAGCGTCGTCGTCGAGCTTCGTCCCGCCATTGATGAGGGCAATGGTTTCAGCCGAGAGCAGTTCCTGTTTGAGCACCGCATGTGCGCGGGCCCCGGCCGCCTCGAAATCGCCAGCGCCGGGCTTGCGGATCGGGTCAAGGACGCTGAAATACTCCCGGGCGGCCTTGCCCACCACCTTGTGGCGCAGCTTGGCCGTCGCCGTTTGAGCTTTCGCTATGTTCTCTTGCAGCTCGAGCATTATGACGACATTCTATGGCCGGATGCAGGAAACGCAACCGCCAAATGAGCCGGGGCAGCCACCACGTGCCGGATCGCGATGCATACCCATGAGGTCTGCCCGCTATGCCTGCTGCACGTCCAACTCTACTGCTGAGACGGAGGCGGCTGGGAAGGTCCAGAGTCCGTCGGCCGGCAATTCCTTCTGCATGGGGGCAATCTCGTTGGCCCGGGTCTCGATGACCTCAAATTCCGGGTCCGCGGCGAGCTGAAAGATGCTTCCGCGCTGGATGTGCATACCGTTTACCGCCAGCCGCGTGGTGACGGGCCACTCCCGGCTGGTGTTGACGACGTGGAGGAACAGGCGGTCGCCGGTCCGACTGGCCGTCAGATCGAGGTCCTCGGGCGCCTTAGTCACGGAGACCGCCTGCCGCCCGGTGTGATGGCGGTACAGGGCCATGACCAGCGCCACCGGCATCATGTAGGACTTGCCGCCGGGGACCGGGATCATGATCGCGTTGACCTGCCAGCGTGTGCCGCAGAAGTCGGCGAGTGTGGCGATCTTCAGCCTGTCGCCGTGACGCTCATGCACATTCAGGAGCCTGGCGTTGGCGACCCCCGCCGCCCACGTGGAGAGAACATCGCATCGATTGCGGCCGGGCAGGGCGAAGTGACATTCTGTCATAGCCAGTGGTGTGTCATATCCGGTTGTCTGCTCGCGCATCTGCCGAATGCGGGCGTCGTGGACCTTGGCCGCGTTCATCAGCCGCTCCCAGGTTCGGGCCGGGTCTTTGCGATACTCGATCCCTCGCAGCGGCGAGTTCCGCATATCGCGATCGGGATTGAACATGTGATGGAAGGCGATGTACTGAAGCGGCTCGCCGGCGATTTCGAGCATGCGGCCCGCCCAGCCGCTGTCGCCCCAGCCGATGAGTTGAACGTCGGGATCTTCCTTGCGCATCGCCCGCGCGAAATCGACGGTGCGCCGGGCGGCGGTCTCGCAATCGAATCCGTTGCGGTCGTAAGAGGTTCTCGTTGCCGATCTGCCAGAGGCGGACGTTGTAGGGCTCCGTCCTGCCGTGCTCGCGCCGCTCTGCGCAATCAGCGGCATTGCAGTAGCGGACCCACTCGGCGGCTTCTTCCGGTCCGGCGGATCGGATGTCGCCCTTCGGCGAGCGCCGCCAGTGCTCGCGCCCGTCCGATTCGAAGTTCACCACGATCAAAGGGTCCGCTCCCACGCGCCGGCAGAAGTCCGCGAACTCGTGCGTTCCCACCTGGTTCATGTAGATCCCGCCCCAGAGCTGATTGAGCATGGGACGTCGCTGGTGCATGGGGCCGACCCCCTCCTTCCAGCGGTAATAGGAACAGAAGCAGCCTCCCCATCGCATGAGTGGGGGGGCCAGTTCCTGCGTGATCCCGACCACGTCCTCGCGCCAGCGGTCCGCCGCGAAGTCCCAGGCGGCATCCACCGAGCTATCCGTAACGCCCAGCGGCTCCATGAATTGCATGTACAGATACGGCGACAGCTCAAATCGAGGCTTGGGGTCCACTTCAAGTGCCGACTGGCCTTCTGCCGCCAGAGCCGGACTCGTGACACATGCCGCCGCGCCTGCTCCGAGAAGACTCATGAATTCGCGCCGTGTTGTACCTTTCTTGTCTGTTCGATTCTTCATCATGGCTCCGATCTCTTGCAGTATTCTGCGTCTGTGTTAGCGGACGCTCAGGGCGAGCAGGGTCAGGTCGTGCATCTGGGCGAGCGAGTGCCGGAAGACCTCCGCGGCGCCGGCGGTTGCGTTGAGGAGGCCCTGCGCGGAGTCGGGCGGGGCGCTCTTGAAGATCTTTGTCAGGCCCAGGTCCTCGAAGATCCATCGCCCGAACGGGTCGCGGAAGATGCGCACGTGCCGCCTGGAAATCATCCGGCTGTCGAGTGGAATGTCGGCGGGCTTGACCCGGCCGATCACCGTGCCCTCGGGATTCAAGGCCACTTCCCAACTCTCGCCACGCGCGTGGATCGCCAGTCTGGCGGTTTCCATAAACTGCTCCTCTCACAGGAACCCTTGGGTACGCCGGCGCGAGCATGCTGCATCACGCACTCCGTGCTCTTATGGTACGCGAGGCCGCCGGCGAAGGCAAGCAAGCATCCCTCCCAAGCACGTGACAATCCGGCCAGTGGCGTGGTAGACTGTCGGCACGAGAACAGCCACGCCGGAGCACTGTGTGAAGATGCAGGCAAGGAAGAAAGAACAATGTGTTGGCAGTCATTGGGATTCCAGTCCGCAGCGGCCGGAACTCGCTTCGGCTGAACCGGACGCCGGATCCGCCCAAACGAAGAGGGGACGGGTCGCCCGCTGGTTTGGCTCGTGTTTCTATGCCTGCGGAAACGGACTGCCCGCGGTAGTAGATTGCGATAGCAGATCCTATGTCCTGGTGACGGTGCTCAAACACGATTTCATGGCCGGCACGGGCTTATATGAGATCGCTGATATGGACGCGGCCGGTCCACGGAGAATCATCTGCAAGATCAACCGGCGGATGCATTTCTGTTTCATTCCGCTCCGTTGGCTCGGCCGGCTCGTGACACACAAAGAGGTCCGCAATCTCCGGCGGTGTGAAGGCATCGGCGGCGTCCCCCGGGTCCTGGCGCGCACGGGCTCAACCGCGTACACCTACGAGTACGTCGAAGGCGCCAGCCTGGACCGCAAGCCCCCGTTGCCGCCCGGTTTCTTCGAGAGACTCCTGGCCGTGCTGCAGCAGATTCACGCCCGCGGCCTCGTCCATTTCGATCTGCACAAGCGCGGCAACGTGCTCGTCGGCGACGATGGCCAACCCTGGATCATTGACTTTCAGCTCTCTACCTACATCGGAGATCGTTGCCTTCTCTCCAAGCGGCTGTCGGCCGCTCTGCGCCGCCGGCTCCAGGCCTATGATCTGTATCATCTCTATAAGCACAAGCGCAGATTCCTGCCCGCCGAGTTGACTGAAGCCGAGGAGCGACTATCGCGAAACGATAGCCTGCCCCTGCGGCTTCACCGGGCCGTCGCCGGGCCCCTCAAGCAGGTTCGCCGCCGCTGCCTGCGGTATCTCCACGCCAAAGGGATCCTGTCCGACACCCCCGGCGCCCGGGTGCACACGGAAACCAATCCGGTCCGCTGGACAGGGAAACAGCCTGAGAAACCGTCGCCGGACGGCGATTATGGCGGGTAGGCGTACCAGGCGATGCCTTCGAAGGTCCAGACCGCGGGGTAGTCGCGGATCAGCACATCTTTTTCCGCCTCGCTCATCGTGTAAAAATGAGAGCTGGAGACGGGGGACCAGAAGCGGTAGACGGGGGAGGTCCCCGCCGGCTGCGCGCCTTCCGGGTACGCGTAGAACGCCCTCTCCTCGAAGGTCCAGACATGCGAGAAGTCACGGATCAACGCATCTTTCTCGGCCTCGCTGATCGTATAGAAGTGAGCACTGGCCGACGGCGACCAGAAGCGGTACACCGGCAGACTGCCGGGCTCGTTGCCATCCGGCAGTGCATAGTAGACAATCCCTTCGTAGGTCCAGATGTATTCGAAGTTGTCGATGAGGTTCTGTTTCTCCGATTCGCTCGTCGTATAGAAGTGACGCGAGTTGATGGGCGACCAGAAGCGATGCACGGGAATCTTCGTCAATGTCTCTGTTCCTGGGTCTGGCTCCGTCCCCGGCTCCGGCTCCGTTCCCGGTTCCGTCCCTGTGCCCTCGGTGATCTTGAGCACGAAGGCGTCTTCCTCTCCATCGAACGTGGTATCGAAGCCGCCGCTGGTCCAGCCGGCGGAGGCTGTGCCGCCTACGACGAAGACCTCGCCGGCAGGATTCACCGCCACGCCGGAATTTCCCTCATTGCCGGCTCCCCCGATGAAACTGCTCCAGGCATGGGCGCCGCTGCTGGTGAGCTTGATGAGGAAACCATCGTATTCGCCGCCGTTGAAGGTTGTATCGAATCCTCCGCTCACCCAAGGCGACGCTTGCCAGCCTTCGCCGACAAACACATCGCCCACCGAATAGACGTTGCCTTCCTTGTCCACGCAGATGTCATCGGCAAACTCCCCGTTGGCGCCGCCAATGTACGTGCTCCAGACATGCTGGCCGGCACTGGTGAGCTTGACGACATAGCCGTCGGAGTAGGAGTCGCCGAGCGTGGTATCGAATCCTCCGCTGACCCAGTCGAGCGAGTTCGTGCTGCCGCCAGCATAGACGGCGCCGGAGCTATCCACGGCCAGGCCGCCGCCGGTTTCTTTGCCATTGCCGCCGAGATAGGTGCTCCACAGGTGCCGGCCCGTGTCGGTGAGCTTGGCCAGGAATGCGTCCGAGTCGCCGCCGAACGTTGTGTCATAGCCTCGGATGGCCCAGCCGGTCGACTCGGTCGTGCCCAGCACGTATACGCTGTTGGCGTCACCGACGGCTACGAACGCGTCGGAGTCACCCATGCCCCCGCCCAGGTATGTACCCCAGACATAGCCGCCGGCCGGGGCGAGTTTCACGAGAAACACGTCCGCGGCGCCGCCACCGAAGCTCTCATCGAACCCGCCGATCATCCAGCCGGCTGATTTCGTGGTGCCTGCTGCGTACACGTACCCGGTGGCGTCCACGGCGACACTCTCTGCGGTATCATGCGAGTTCCCGCCGAGGTAGCTGCTCCAGACGTGGGCCCCCGCGCTGGTGAGCTTGACGATGAAACCGTCGCCTTCATGGAGATCGTTGCCTTCGAATTGCGTGTCGTACCCGCCGCTGGTCCAGTTGGCGGAAGTGGTATAACCCACCACGTATACGTTGCCCTGGGCGTCCACGGTGATTGCCCGCCCGGAGTCCGACACGGTGCCGCCGAGGTATGTTGTCCAGAGGTGCTTGCCGGCGCCGCTGAGCTTGGAGACGAATGCGTCGCCGAAATTGCCCTCGTATTTCGTATCGAATCCACCGCTGGCCCAGCCAGGCGAATCCGTCCAGCCTACTACGTATACGTCGCCCGTCGCGTCGGCTGCGACATCCGTCGCATAGTCATTCTGCGCCCCGCCCAGGTGGGTGCTCCAGGCCAGGTTCGGGTCGATGATCAGCGGGTGCCCGGGACGAACGTCCCCGGTGACCTCGAAGGAATACGTACGCTTGTCCAGGACGACGAATTGCCCCGGGAGCTCAACCTTCCGGCCGTCGATCTCCTGGTAGATGTATGGGGCGTCGTCACGGATCACGTCCTGCTGCTCGCGCAGATTCACAGCCAGGGAGCCATCCTCGCGGATCGACAGGCCCTCGATCCCCTCATAGCGCACAGCGATTCGGCGATAGTCCGCGCCGGGGGCGACGTGGAACTCATACTTGAGCCGGCCGCGCAGGCCCCAGACGTGCAGATCGATCCCCTCGTACAATCCCGGGTACACGACCTTTTCATAGGACGCGACACCGGTTCTCCAGCCCGCCTGGTTGCCGACACGGTAATTGAAGACGGCATGTGAGCGCTGCAGGCCCACGGGACAGACCGTCTTTGCCCCAACGAAGGATGCGGAAAATTGCAGCGGCCGTGTGCCAACCTGAAAGAGAATGCCCGATTCCCTCAGGGCCACGTCGACGGGATTGCCGTCGTGCACGTAGCGAACCGCCCGGTCCGCCCACTGTCCCTGGTTTTCTACGAACAGCGCCGGCGTGAGATCCAGTCTCTGGACAGCCTGGTTTGTAGTGACGCCGTGAGGCGTTTCTTTCGATGCCCCTTCGGCAGGCTCAGGGCAGGCTCTTACGGGCACACTACAAACAAGGCTGACGCCGAGAGTGACAACAATCAATGAAGTCCACAGGACCGCAACTGGATGTCTCCCCTTCTCGTACATGGTGCATTCCCCCTTCCCTAAGGCACGCGCGAAGGCCCGAACGGTGCAGGCGAGCGGGCTGGACATGTCCCGGCCGCCTCCGTGGGCCTGAATGACCGCTATCGTAGGCGCGCCTCGCCCTTCTACTCTCTAAGGAAGTTCCCTACACCGCATTCCGTAAAACACTACAAGGCCATTGGCACGCTGCTGTGGATGTCCGCTCCCGAACTATCCACCCGTGGTTGCTGTGGGTCCGGTGCTCATTTCGGGACGAACTGAGCTTCGAGGATGAAGTTCTCCGTCAGTTCGAACGTGAAGAGCGATTCGGTGGAGCCCATGGTGCCCGACCAGGTCCTGAACTTCCAGCCGGCGTGTGGCGTGGCTATGACCGTCACCTGTGTCCAGCAATCCAACAGAGGCACCGGATCGTCGTACCACGCGGTCATGGTGTTCCCCATCCTCGTCTCCACGTGGATAGAGCCGCCTTGGGCGGCAGAGACGGTCAGCCGGTACTGCTCGACCTTGAAGTGCGCCATCAGTGTGTAATCGGCGTCGGCGGTCAGACTCGTGACGGGCAGACCGCAATTGACGACCTTGCCGGCATCCGCAGCCGTGCCGCTCCAATGGGTGAAGTAGTAGTGTGCCTGGGGAACCGCTTGAATCGGCACCCACGTCCCCTGCGGATACGGGAAGCTCCCCTGGCCGGGAGCAGTCACGCTGCCGCCGGCTCCTGCGGACACGGTCAGCGTCTTCGGATTGACGGCAAAGCCGGCGACCAGTGTGTAATCGCCATCCACCACGACCGTGGTGCTTGCGGAAGCCGGATCGGCGACCTTATTCGCATCTACGGCCGAACCGCTCCAATGCGTGAAGCGATAGCCCGCATCGGAGGCCGCTTGGATTGCCACCGACTCCCCGCGATTGTACGTGAAAATCCCTTCACCCGGCATGGCCGCCGAGCCGCCCACTGTCGAAGAGATTGACAATTCGGCCTTGCCTTCGTCCTGGACGACCTCGACCTTTACGTTATCCAGACCCCAGCTCTCGTCCTCAAGGCCTTGAAGCTCCGACGCAGAGAAAGATACAGTCACACGGCTCCTGGAGTGTTCGCAAGTAAAGATCAAGTGGTAGACTGCGTCCTGTAGTTGTGTCCCATCTGGAGATGACGGGAACGAGTACGTGTAGCCAAGTGATTGCATCTCGGCTGCTCCGGTTTGAGGCGGGTGTTGTTGGCCGGGACAATTCCCGGGAAACGCCTGTGTCGGCGAATCGGTGGCCGTGTTGCTGAGATCATAATAGATCGCACAGGGGTGGTTACTGAACGTGGTATCCAGAAGCTTCTCCTGATCCACGGTCAACGCCCAATGATCCGGCCCTTCCGCCCAGACTTCGCCATTGCCATCCCAGGAGCGAATCGCGAACAGATCGAAGGATAATCTCACCCGCGAGTGTGCCGGTAAACCAGTCAAGGTCAGTGTCACGGCATCATTGCCAAACTGGCCCAGGAAGCGTCGCTCGCCGACGGGCGTGGCATCGACCGCGTTGTGCGACCATTCGGGGCCGACATGGCCCTCGAAGTTGTTGAAATAAACGGTGCTCCAAGGCTCGCCCTGAGGCTTGAAATGCGCGACCAGCGTGTAATTCGCATCCATCATGACGCTTGTGTGCGGGGCGCACGGATCGAGCACGGCATTGGCATCGACGGCCGTGCCGGTCCAATGCGTGAACTGACTGCCTTCCTCCGCCACCGCCTCCACCGGCGCCAAGTCGCCGGTGAGATACACAAAAGCATCCTCCCCCGGCATCACCACGGAGCCCCGTTCCGTCGACGAGACAGTCAACGTCCAGCACGATGTGCAGCCGTCGTCGGAAATGACGACTTGGGCATTGTTCGCCTTAATCAAGGGGATAGCGAGGATGGTTGCCGATAGCAGAACGGTGACTCTGTGTGCCGTCATGATATACCCTCCCAAAAAGACTGAAGCAGTTACGTGAAACAGCAATCCTCCGAATCCATCTGTCCACGGATACACGTAATTCCTGCGGCCAAATCGACGCTTTGTTCAGGTGCACCTCATATCAGGCCAATGCACGGTAAACGGGCTTGAGGGCATCAGCAAGGGTGTGTACGCGTTGTCTCTCGTCTGGTGTTTCCCCCGTGACAATCTCAAGCATAAGCCCGAAATCAACGGTCCCACGGTAGCTCAGAGCCGCCGGTGTGTCAAGCGGTTTTCGCTTGCAGACGCAGGGCATGAGGTGGCCCGCCAATCCGGTTAGCAACGAACTCGCGGCGCGCGGGGGCGTAGGAGTAGCGGGTCGGCGGGTTGCATATCTGATGCGGGTGTGGTATAAGCCTTGCTGTGCTTTTCCTGACAACAATAGAACGATGATTGGATGGGCTTATGGAAGTAGCAGAACTGAAAACGGTAATCGGTGCGTTAGAGGCCCGGGTCGAAGCGATCCGGGACTGGCTTTGACTTACCAAACAAGAAGGCGCAGCTCGGAGAGCTGGAGAAACGGATGTCCAAGCCGGGATTCTGGGATAACCAGGAGGCGGCCCAGAACGTCGTAATGCAGCTCAGTGCTTTGAAGGCGGTGGTCGATCCAGCGGAGGAGTTGCAGCGAGAAGTAAAGGACCTGGTGGAGCTCTACGGGCTTGCGGCCGAGGAGGACGACGCGGACGAGCTGGCTCAGCTTGAAGCGGATGTCAAGTCGCTGGATCGCCGCTGCGAGCAGATCGAGCTGCAGGGTTTGCTGTCGAGGCCCCAGGACATGCGAAACTGCTTCTTTGCCATCCACGCCGGGGCCGGCGGCACGGAAAGCTGCGACTGGGCCAGCATGTTGCTTCGCATGTACACGCGGTACTTCGACGCGAACAAGTACAAGTACGAGGAGTTGGCCATCACGCCGGGCGAAGAGGCGGGGATTCGCTCGATCACGCTGCGGGTCGCAGGGCCGTTCGCGTTCGGCAAGCTGTCGTGCGAAACCGGCGTGCACCGGCTCGTACGAATCAGCCCATTCGACTCCAATGCGCGCCGGCATACGAGTTTCGCGGCCGTCGACGTGCTGCCGGAGCTGCCCGAGGCCGATCTGGAGCTGAAGGACAACGATCTCGACATCGTTTATTTCCGCCGTTCTTCGGGGGCCGGCGGGCAAAACGTCAACAAGGTCTCCACGGCCGTTCGCATCCGACATATCCCGACGAACCTCATCGTCGAGTGCGTCAACGAGCGAAGCCAGGCGCAGAACAAGAAGATGGCCCTGTCTATTCTGCAGGCGAAGATCGAACGTCTGGAGCAGGAGAAGCGCGACAAGGAGATCAACAGGCTCTACGGGGACAAGGGCGAGATCGCCTGGGGCAACCAGATCCGCAGCTACGTGCTCCAGCCGTACCAGTTGGTCAAGGACCACCGCACCGGCCATGAGACCGGCAACGTCGACGCCATTCTCGATGGCGATCTGGACGAGTTCATCGACAGTTGCCTGCGGCAACGGGCCAAGTTCAAAACCCAGGGCAACGCGAAACAGCAGTAGGTTGGAGTCATGCGACAAATCATCGACGTGGACGTGAAGACGAAAAAGGCGGAGTTTGCCCGCTGCAAGACGGATATGCTCGTGGTGGGCCGGTTCTCCGACGGCGAGCCGGATGACATCCTCCGCAAGCTCGACGAAAAGCTCGGCGGGGCTGTCGAGCGTCTCAGAGAGCTCGGTGATTTCACGGGCAAGGCCAGGACACACGCCGTCATCTATAGCAACGGCAAAATCGCCGCCGAGCGACTCCTGCTCGTTGGCCTCGGCGAGCGCGGCAAGGCGACGCTCGATACGCTCCGCAAAGCGGCGGCCATCGCCGCCAATCGCGCCGTGGAGATGAAGGCCAGGCAGATCTCACTGGCGCTGCATCGCGCCTTTGCCGGCAATCTCGACGCAGCGGCGATGGGCAGGGCGATTGTCGAGGGCGTTTATTATGGCAGTTATCGCTACGACGAGTACGTCAGCGAATCCGAGAATGGCCGGCTCGGCGCGCTGGAAGCCCAGATCGTGGACCCGCGCCCGGCCCAGCTCAAAGGTCTCAACGCGGGGATTGCTCCGGGCGTCGTCATCGGCCGGATGCAAAGCTACGCGCCACCCTGGCGAACCGCCCGGCCAACGTGATCAATCCGCCGGCCCTGGCCAAGGCGGCGCGGGACCTCACCCGCGGGCTCACCGCGCTGCGCTGCACGATCTACGACGAGAGGCAGCTCGAAGCGGAGAAGATGGGCGCCATCCTCGCCGTCGGGGCCGGAAGCCAGAATAAACCGAGGCTGATTATCCTGAAGTACACCCCGGTGAAGAGGCCCGGGCGGCGCCTGCCGACCGTTGCCCTGGTGGGCAAGGGCGTGACGTTCGACTCCGGCGGCATCAGCATCAAGCCGGCGCAGGACATGGACCAGATGAAGCTGGACAAGAGTGGCGGGATCGCCGTGCTGGCGGCGATGAAGGCGGCCGCCGAGCTGGAGCTTCCGCTGAATCTCTGGGGCCTGGTCCCATCCGCCGAGAACCTGCCGAGCGGATCGAGCTTCCGCCCGGGTGACATCGTCACCACGTACAGCGGCAAGACCGTCGAGATTCTCAACACGGACGCCGAGGGGCGGATGCTCCTGTGCGATGCGCTGGCGTTCGCGGCCCGACAGAAGAGCGACATCATAATCGACGTGGCGACGCTGACCGGCGCCTGCGTGGTGGCGCTGGGCTCATTCAAGGCGGGGCTGATGAGCAACGACGATGAGCTGGTCAAGGAGCTCGAGAAGGCGGCGGAGGAAAGCGGCGAGAGCCTCTGGCACATGCCTAGCAGCGACGAGTACGCGGACGAGATGAAGAGCAAGATCGCCGATTTGAAGAACATCGGCAGCCGCTGGGGCGGCGCCTGCACGGCGGCGGCCTTCCTGCGGCAGTTCGTGGGTGAGGCGAAATGGGCCCACCTGGACATCGCGGGCATGGACGTGCTGACGACGCCGGCCGCGCACGCCGCAGTGGGCGCCACAGGGTTCGGAGTCCGACTGCTGATTACCTACCTGATGAACCTGGTTGAAAAGAAGTAATGGCAAAGACACGCAACAACAACAACAAGATGGACTGCGATCGAATCTGCAGAGCGGTCAGGGAAATCCTCCTGGCCCTCGGCGAGGACGTGGAACGTGAAGGCCTGAAGAAGACGCCGGAACGGGTCGCCCGCATGTACACCGAGCTGCTCGGCGGCACGTTCGAGGATCCCAAAGTCCACCTGCGAAGCGTCTTCACGGAGAAATACGACGAGATCGTCCTGCTTCGCGATATTCCTTTCTACAGCATCTGTGAGCATCACCTGTTGCCCTTCATCGGCAAGGCGCACGTCGCCTACCTGCCGACGGGCAAGGTCCTGGGCGTCAGCAAGCTGGCGCGGATCGTGGACACATTCGCCCACCGGCTCCAGGCGCAGGAGCGGCTGACCGGGCAGATCGCCGACTTCCTCATGAACAACCTCAAGCCGCTGGGCGTGGCCGTCGTGCTCCAGGCCTCTCACGGCTGCATGACGATCCGCGGAATCCGGAAACCCGGGTCGCTCATGGTGACCTCGGCCTTGCGAGGCGCCTTCAAGAAGGATGCCCGTACCCGCAGCGAAGTCCTCAGCCTGATGCACACCGACAGAGCCTAAGCATGCCGGGAATGGTGCAGGACCAGCAGATGAAATGAGGAATGCGGCACATCGAACGGGCTCTCAGGCCGTCCGTGGTGTGGCGTCGGCTTCTCTGTCTGACGCGCATCCGGGCCCGGACACGTTTGGCAGAAATTTCACGGCCGCTGCCGGATGAAGCATTGTTCGACCGCTTGACAACACCCGCCCACCGGCCTTCTCCGAAGCCTTCTGCGAGTCCGGTTATCGTGGCCTCGCAGACATGGATACAGACCCATTTACCACGTGGCCGAACCGCTGTCGTTAGGCAAAATCCTTAATTGCGCGCATTTTCAATCAGGTTTGTCTCGCAGATTTCCATGACTTCTGAGGGCTCCAGCGTTTACAAGCATTTCCAACGTGCTGCACGCGCGGTGCTATGTCTGCGAAAGGTCGAGCCACTGGATGCCGGTTTTCCGGGCGGCGTAGGCGAGGGGGCGCAGGTGGTTGCCGTAGGCCATCATCCAGTGAGAGTCACGGACCTCGCTGAGGAGCTTGGGCCAGTCGCCCTGGATTTCGACGTCCTGCTGGGAGCGGCAGATGTCGTAGAAGGGATTGCTCTTGACGAGGCCGGTAAAGCCGAGCCAGCGGCCGGTGCTGTACTCGGGGTCGATGAATGTCACCTGGCGGCCGATGGGCATCTCGACTTTCGGGGCGGCGCCATACTCCGACTCGTAGTGGGTCAGGATCTTTGCCGGTTCGTAGTGAACGCCGTCGAGCCGGCGCGGGGCCGTGCAGTGGGCACACGTGACGAGGCCGTCGTGCGGGAAGGTCGAGTTGTGCAGAAACACGGGTCGGCCGCAGGTGTAATGCAGCAGGATGCCGGCGGGAATGATGACGAAGTCCGACTCGCAGAAGGCCATCACGCCCTCATCATTGAGCAGGCTCAGGGCCAGGCACGCTGTCGTCTGCGCCATCGGCAGGATTGTGCCCATGCAGCCGCGGATCGTGAACGCCGGGGCGTCGTGCTCTCGCATCAGGTCCTTGAAAATGCGGTGGAGGAGAAACGTGTTGACGAGGAAGGATTTGTCGGTTTCCAGAGTCGTGTTTGGCAGTGCAAGGTACCTGTTGGCCCACTGCTCCATGCGGGCGGCCAGGTCGCGGTCCTCCTGTGCGGCCTTGATGCGCGGGGCGATCGCTTCATAAGGCACGTCAATGATTTCGATCCCGTAGCGGTCTCGCGCCACCTGCGGGGCCTCGGGCGAGTATTTGCCCCACGGTCCGCCCAGCGCCACGATCCGCGTGCCAAGGAAATTCTTCAAGGCGTAGAGGCCTCGCAGCCGCCACAGCAGCTCTTCAGAATCATCCACGACGACATCCTCGACGTGGACGCCGCCATGATCGAGGCGGGAGGGGCGGGGCGAATCGGGCTGACCGGTCTGCAGGTATTTCGTGCTCAAGGCTTCGTACCAGTAGTACGCGGGGCCGGAACGGCAGCGCACGAAAAGGATCGTGTCCTTGTCCTTCTTTGGAGCGAAGCATGCCCGCAGCAGGTCCCCGGAGCCGCTGGCGGCGTAGACGATCACGGCATCATAGTCGTTTCTGTGCGCCTGGGCGGCCTGTTCGGGAGTCTTGGCCGATACAAGTGACAGGACCCTCACGGGGAATTCGGCTTTGGAAGCGAGCGTGTTCAGCTCCTGCGTAATGGCCGCCGCTTCTTTGCCCGCCGCCTCCTCGCTTTGCACGGCCCCCCAGGATTTCCAGGAGGTGGCGGGCCGCTTCTCGGCCACCCGATACATCAGGATCGGCTGGACGATCAGGGGCTTGCCCGTGCGGGCAAGTGGCTTGTCCGGGTCCCAGTCGTCCGGTCCGGTCCCGGCCGGTGACGATGCGCCGAGCGACAAGGCGCCGGCAATGCCTGCGGTGGTCAGGGTCATGAACTCTCTGCGATTAAGCGAATCGAGCAGCATGGTTCTCTCCCGCGGCGGCCGTGGCTCTACGGGACTCGTCAAAGCCTGCGCGGCCGCGACGTTCAACCGGATCATGTGTCACATCCATCACGGCATAAGCTTATCGCAGAGAGAGGCAATTCTCAAGAGTCACTTGGTTATCAGAGGCTTGCGTGTGACTACATCTTGCGGGGGAGCAGCCGCCATTTGTCATGCTGAACGAAGTGAAGCATCTGGGCCGCGGATAGGGAAACCTTCCATTCGTCGACCCGATCCTTCACTGTCGGCTCAGGATGACAGGGTCTTTCACCCGGAGAATACGGTGCCATCCACGCTATTAAGAGAGGGTCACGGCCGGCGCAGGGCAGGGGATGGGTTGCGCCTCGGTCTCGCCTCGCACGACCAGCAAATCCTCCACGGTCAGCTCCTCCGAAGCCTTACTGAGTTGTTTGCCGATGCCGGCAATCCAGGTGAGCATGGCCTCGACGGCGGTCGGGTCGAGATCGTAATCGGCGGAATCCCTGAGGATCCGCAGCGCCTCGAAGATGCATCGCGGCTCATGGTAGGCGCGGCTGGAGGTCAGGGCATCGAACGTGTCGGCCACGGCGATGACCCTTGCTCCCAGGGGAATGGCCGTGCGGGTCAGACCATCCGGGTAACCCTGGCCATTCCACTTTTCGTGGTGGTGCCGCACGATCGCCACCTCCCGCTCCAGGAAGCTCATGGGCTCGAGGATCCGCGCGGCGATGACCGGATGTTGCTCGACGATCCTCCGCTCGTGGGGCGTCAGAGTGCCGGGCTTGAAGAGAATGGCGTCCGGGATGCCGATCTTGCCGATATCGTGGATCATGGCGGATCGTCGGATGAGGTCCACATGCTTGGGACCCAAATCCATTGTCCGGGTGATCGCTGTGGCATAATGCATTACGTTCTCAGTGTGCTTGCGGGCGTGGACGTCCTTGGCCTCGAGGGCCTGGACGAAACCCCAGATGCTTTCCATAAACATCTTCTCGGCCATCTCAGACAGGCCGAGGATCCGCCGCTGGAGCCTCTTGATCCGCTCGATTTCCAGCTCGCCGGTGTTGAGGAGCCGGCACATATCCTTGTTCCAGAGCTTGATGCAGTTCCTGCCGGCGCTTTTGGCCTCGTAGAGGGCCAGATCCGCCCGTCTCAACACTTCGCCGGAGGCAGTGTCCTGATCGAGCAGACACTCGGCGATTCCACAACTGATAGAGAGGGACAGGCCCTGGCCGATCGGTATCTGGGGTGTCCTGGTTCGAATCCTTTCGAGCAGGACGGCCGCGTCGGCGGCCCGGGTTCTCGGGCATGAGCATGACGAACTCGTCGCCGCCGTAGCGCGCCAGCACGTCCGGGATCCTCTTCTGCTCGTTCATGCACTGGGCCAGTTGCCGGATGGCGTCATCGCCGGCGGCATGGCCCAGGGTGTCATTGATCATCTTGAAGTGGTCGAGGTCGATGATGGCCACGGAGAACGGCCGTTTGTAGCGCTTCGCGCGGTCGTACTCTTCCTGGAGCTTGTCCTCGAGCAGCTTGCGAGACCCGACACCCGTCAGGGCGTCCGTCAGTGACGTGAGCCTCGCCTGCTGGTAACGCAACGCATTGGTCAGGTGTGCGACGACGATTTCCCGCGCCAGTCTGGCCTTGTAGGACGTGAGCTCCTTATTGACTGTGCAGGCGGCGTCCAGGCCGCACATGCAGACGAAACCCCTGAGCCGCTTCTCCTTGCCGCTGAAGGGATCGCACAGACCCGCAATCTCAAGCGGCAGCATCAGGCGTGGCGGGTGGCCTCCCTGGTTCACGCATTCAGCCGGGATCGTCTCAGACAGACCCTCTTGTATGAGCATGCCGCCCATGAACTCCGGGCATCTTGCAGAGCCGTCAAAGCACAGGCAGCGGTTGGAGCTGACGAATTCCGGCCCTTTCGTGGTGTCCTCGCTCGGGTACAGGCACAGGGCGCAGCTTGTCGCCTCAAACAGCTTCGGGGCCTGCATGGCGACAATCTCGACGGCCTCCTGCAGGTCGATGCTCTTGAGGCACTTGGAGAGCACGGCCACTTCCTCCGCAGCCGCACGGTCCTCGGCCAACTGCTGGGCCATCACGTCCCGCACCGACAGTATCCCTGCAACGACCCCGTTCTCCACGATGGGCAGGTGTCGAATACGATGGGTGGCCATGATCCGCCGGGCCTCGTGGGTGGGTGTGCCGGGCGGACAGGAGATCACATGATCCGTCATAATCTGGGCGACGCTCGTCCTGGCGGTGTCGCAGCCGGTGGCAACGCGGCGGGCGACATCCCGCTCGCTGACCACGCCGACGAAATCCCCGTCTTCGTTATTGACGATGAGACAACCGACATTATGAGACAACATGAGTGCGGCGGCTTTCTGAATCGTGTCGTCGCGATTGACCGCGACGATAGTGGCTGGACGATCGGCAGAATCGTGCATTTTTCCCTTCCTTTGCCTGACAACCGGTACAACGACGTTCTTGGAGGCTCCAGCAAGGAATATCGGTTCGAGGGCAATGTCACTTGATGGATACCCCCTGGGAGGGGGAAGAATTTGCTTGTCAACGGCGTCGGATCCGCCGATTTATGGAGTGCCGGCCCCCCCGAGGGGGCTGGCGAGCATTCGACAGAAGGGGCTGGAACGTGTATCCTGAGAATCCCGGTAAAATAGTCAGGAATGCGAAAAAAACCGTTGCGCTACCGGGGCCGTATGGCACTGTATTGCCGGTATGAATTGAGTGATTGAGAGTGGTCAAAGATGGACGGGCAGGTGGATATTATTCAGTTGGTAGAACTGGCTCAGCGCGGGGACAAGCCGAGCCTGGAAAGGCTGGCAGGGATCGCCGGCGAACGGTTGCGGGTCTATGTGTACCGCCTGACGCAGGATAATGATCTCACCCAAGAAATCGTACAGGAGAGCTTGTTAGAAATGTGCAAGGTACTAGGCAAGCTACAGCGAGCAGATCGATTCTGGTCCTGGTTGTATGGGATCGCCACCAACAAACTCCATCGGCATTATAGGACGGAAAAGGCCTTACAGCACGCAGCCGCCTCAGAGGAGAGGCGGCGGGGGTCAATGAAAGAGCGTCAGGGAGGATTTGAAAACCTGGTGGGCCAGGAGTTGAAGCAGATTGTCTCAACCGCTATGCAGAAGCTGCGGACCCGTCACAAGGCCGTCCTGATCATGCGTTGCTATGACGGGATGTCCTACTCGGAGATCGCCCAATCGATGGGGTGCAGCGAGTTCAGCACCCGCATGCTCTTCATGCGAGCCAAACAGGCGCTGCAGAAGGAGCTTTCGCATAACGGTTTTGGCAAGGGCTCGCTCCTGGCCGCCATGGTCATTTTCGGCAAGATCACGGCGCCCAGCGAGGCGGCGGCGGCTCAACTGACCGTGCCGGCGACCGCCATGAAGGTGGGATTGCTGGCCAGTGCTGTGAGCGTCGCGACCACCAAGACCGCCCTGCTGTCCCTGACTGCCGCTGGCGCTGTTACGGTGGGAGCCGTCATGGCGACTTCCGGGCCCGCCGAAAGCGGCCGGCCCACAACCGCTGCTCGCGTGGCCAGCCCGTTCGGGACCGCCGGCAACAGCGGTCAGGCGTACTGGTTCTACTTCCCGGCGGAGCCCGATGGGCCCATGATGCTCCGGGCGACCTCGGGGGCCGATGCGGCCAACCCCGAACGCAGGGTCCTGCAAAACGCCTACGGGAACTACACGTATGAGGGCAGAACCGTCCAGGTCGAAAATCATCGAATGTGGATGAACGACCTGAGCGTCTTCACGCTTCCAACCGATAGCAGCGCGATGAGGGACTTCCTGACGCGCATGCGGGGCAGGGAGCTTGAAATGCAGCCTGTCGATGCCAAAGGCAGGGGGCTGCTCGTCGTCGTCGAACGCAATGCCGAAGGGGCGAATACCCCGCCCTGGACCATGCGATACCGCAACGTCCTGAATGAGGATTACTTCCAGAGCGACTGGCGTTCGGACGCCACGATCGTGGATAACCGCGATGCCATGCATAGGCGCGGGTGGACGTACTTCCGTGTGCAGGGGCGAATCAACGGTCGCAACGTCACCGGCGTCGGCCGCATACCGTTCATCTATGCCACAAGCAGGGATCACTATGCGTGGTTGAAGCTTTCGGTTGGCGGGGACTTTACGCTCACGGACGTCGATACGGGCGCCTATATCGTCGATGCCAGAAACACCGTGCTGACCAAGTATGCACGCGGCAGCTTCTTCCAGGGATTATCACGCCCGTGGATGGGGCTGCATACGATAGACACCATACGCCGCGACGCGGCGGAGCGGCAGGTGCCGTTCCAGACCACCATGCTCTCCGACGGCAAGGATGTCCAGGTGACGGTAATCCACAATCCGGCAAGGCTTGTGTATACAATCGATCTCGAGACCGATGTCGTCAAGAGCATCGGCTTCTTCGTCGGCCAGAATCCCGTCGGTCAACTGGATTTCGAATACCTCCAGGAGCTCCCGGCGGCACGCAGCGAGTTTCTTGCCCCGCGGGCGGCGAATTACCGGGGTTCGCTGAGTCAGGATGAAGGAATCCTCTGGCTCATGCGGCTGGCGAACGGCAACCTGGTCAGATCGACGCCATGACGCCGGATTCGCACGGGCACGGCCAACCTTTACGTCCCAATAACAGGGTGTTGCGTCAGGCCTGCAAGTGGGCGTCTTGACAAGAACGATGGGTTCTGAGCAAAGGGGGTTTCTGATAATGACGATGAAATGGAATGTCAGTGGCGGGACCCTGGCGCTCGCGACGGCAGTAACCGTCGCCGTGGCCGGGGACGCGGGCAAGGATGGGTCCGGCGGATCGTCGCCGGCCCGCAAAGCCGCCACCGTCAGTTCTACTGTGGCTTCGCCGAGGGCGTATCGAGCAGGTGCGGCAACGGTACGCGCCACTGACTATGAGTATTCGGCCCGGATGGGGCGACGGTGAACGTCGCCCGCCCGGCCGGGAATCAGCCTTTTGGCAACTGAATATAGTTGCTGGTTGTTTGGCGGCGGGTTTTTAGGTGGGCCCCCGCCCACCTAAAAACCCAGACTTTATGCGAAGACAAGGCATCGGATGAGCGGTGTGAGGCTCATAACCTGTTCGGCTGCGTGCTTGCTTGTGCTGCTGTGCGTCGGCGGCTCGGCCCGGGCGCAGTTTCCGTACAGCTACACCGAGGACTTCACGGCCGGCAGCACGACGCTTGCCGGGTATGTCAATTCAACGCTGTGGTCCAACGGAGGAGTCCCTCCATCCGGGCCATACCTGTACTACATGGAGGTCAACCGGAACCGGGGCCTGGCGTTCGTCGGCAACAACGGCCGGGACGCCGAGCTCACGTACCGTTTTCCACTAACGGGTGCATCAACCGCGAGAGCGATCAAGGGCTCTTTTGCCCTGGACGTGTCCTTTCCCTCCGAGATGTCCGAATTCGTGCCGGGTCGGCTGGAGTGCCAGACGTCGTCCGATGGCACCGGCTGGTCCAGCGCGCGGGTCCTGGAGGAAGGACGCCAGGAAATCCCGCTCACTTCGGCCGGCGGGGTCTGCTACATCAAGCTCACCGGCGCCGGCGTCGTGATAGACAATATCGACGTGGACCTGAGTTCCCAGCCGGTGACCATCCAGGTGCCGCGGGATTTCCCTACGATCCAGGCGGCCATCGATAACGCAAGCGATGACGACGTGATCGAGCTGGCCGGACGCACGTATCGCGGCCCGGGCAACCGCGACATCGATTTCAAGGGCAAAGCCATCACGGTCAGGGGGGCCGGCGAGGCCAAGGATACAATCCTGGACTGTGAAGGAGTTGCGGGAAGGGCGGAGGGGGGGCATAGAGGGTTCTACTTCCACAGCGGGGAAGCATCCGGTGCGGTCGTGTCCAACCTGACGATTCGAGGCGGGCGGATCTACGGATCACAAGTGCCGGCCAACCCCCTGCCCAGCGTCCGCGATCCCATTGGCGGCGGCATCTACTGTGCGTTCAGCAGCCCCACCATCGCCAACTGTATCATTGAGGATTGCGGCGCCGAGCTCGGCGGCGGCATCGGCGGCGTCGGGGCCGATCCCGTGATCTCCGAATGCACCATCGAGGAGTGCATCGCCGGCGAGCTTGGCACGGCGACCTCCGGGGGACGCGGCGCAGGCATCGGCCTGATCGCAAATTCCAACGCCACCATCAGCAAATGCATCATCCGCGCCAACGCCGCGTATCGAAACAGCTTTGGCGCGGGCCTGTACTTCGAGAAAAGCGCCGCGACCGTCGCAGGCTGCACTATTTCCAATAACATCGCTGCGTATAGCGTCCGGGGCGGCGGAGCCTACTGCACCGGCGCCTCGACCGACGTGACCGCCAGCGTGACTTTCCGCAACTGCATCTTTTCAAGGAACGCGGCGATTGCCGGGGCCGGCATCTGCGTCGAAGGCGGCGCGGGCTCACCCCGGTGCCGGGTGAGCGTGATCAACTGCACCATCGCCCAGAATGAGTTTCTGCCTGGGGCGGTGACCGGAGCCGCCGGCGGAGTCCAGTCCAGCGGCGCCGACGTCGTGGTCACGAGCAGCATCCTCTGGGGTAACGCGGGCAAAGGGCTGGTCATCACAGACTCTCTACTCAGGGATACGGTAACCTATTCCGATATCCAGGGCAGCTATTCCGGTTCTCGGCAACATCAGTACCGATCCCCGGTTCGCGAACGCGGACGCGGGGGACTATCATCTGAAATCGAAGTACAGCCGCTACGATCCGGGCTCCGGACGATGGGTGTACGATCAGGACTACCACAGCCCCTGCATCGACGCAGGCGATCCCTCGGCCTCCGTCAGCGAGGAACCCCCGCCAAACGGCAACCGGATCAACATGGGAGCCTACGGCGGCACAAAAGAGGCCAGCCACGGACCTGAGCACGCCACCCTCCACGTGGATGGCGGCGGGGTGTCCGGGATCAGCCAGACATTTCGCACGGTGCAGGCTGCCATCGACAGGGCCCAAGATGGCGACACGGTCCTCGTCTGGCCCGGCAACTACAAAGAGGATATCGATTTCTGTGGCAAGGCGATCACTGTGCGGAGCGCCGGCGACGCGGCGGTCCTTGCCGCGGTCGATGGCTACACGGTCATGTTCAGGACCGGAGGGCCCGGCAGCGTTCTGGCGAATTTCGTGATCACCGGCGCCTCCGACGCCGGCATCCTCTGCGTCAGCGCCTCGCCCACGCTGAAGAACCTGACTATTGTCGGCAACGGCACTGGCATCCTCACCTATGACGGGTCCGACCCCAATATCACGAACTGTATCATCTGGTATAACAACGTCGATGTATACGCGGAGGGCAAGGGAAAGGCCAAGCCCCGCTTCAGCAATATGCAATACAACACCGCGGACAAAGCCGCGGGCAACCTCCAGACGGACCCGTTGTTTGCTGACAAGGACAGAAGCGACTACCACCTGAAGTCCCAGTGGGGCCGGTATGTGTACGCATCGAATACCTGGGTGACCGACAGCAAGACGAGTCCCTGCATCGACGCGGGCAATTCGAGGGATGATTATCGCGGGGAGCCGACGCCCAACGGCGGGAGAATCAATATGGGCGCGTACGGCGGCACGCCCTATGCAAGTAAGAGCAATCATTAGGAATATATCAAGGCTTCGGTTGAGGTGATCGTGCGGTGCAGGAAAAGGACTCTCCTGCCGCCGCGGCACACTCGTGAGTGGTGGGAACAGGAGGGCTGGTGGAAACACCGGCAGGAGGTGGCAGGAGAGCAGTGCAGGGCTGACATGGCGACTCTCCCAGCCCTGCACGCGCTCTCCTTCATCGTTTTTGCGAACACGCGCTGTTGTCACGAGGTACTATAGGACGGAAATAACTGAATTTCTCATGTATGAGTAGCGGTTGGTGCGCTATCTTACGTGTATGCAGGGACTTGCGGCAGCGTGGAAAAATGGCCCGCGAGGGCCGATTCTGCTTGCCAGCGTTGCCGCAGTGGCATATAATTGGCAGTAAGTCAGAGTCTCGGCAGGTAAATGGAGAAAAGTGAGTCCCGGGGCTTGAAACCGGTGCTAAAGGGTGACCGGCTCAGGACTTGTGACTCTGGATTCGGAGGATTTGGAGATCGACACGAGGTGCCATCACATCTCGGTCGCAACCGGCGGGGTGAAAGCGTTCACGCTCGTTGAACTGCTTGTGGTCATCTCGATTATTTCCGTGTTGCTTGCCATCGCGGTGCCGGCCATCAACGGCGCCCGCCGCCAGGCCTACACCTTGATCAGCATGCGCAACCAACGGGAAGTCACCAACAGCGTCAATCTGTACGCCTCGGATAATGACGATCTCTACCCCCCGTCCGTGGCCACCGTCGGGGTTGGCGATGCGTGGAACTGGTCCGACAGCACCCGCCTGATCGGTATCGACAAACGCAGCCCCCAGATCCACCGCTCGATGAGCGCCTACCTGCGAAACTACATTACCGACGCGGAGACGATGTTCTGTCCGAACGCCCCGCAGAAGTACCAGTACCTGCAGGAGGCCTGGGACGCCGGCGATGACTGGGACAACCCGGACACGCCCACGCCGACTGACCCGCTCAGCGGCACCTACTGCTTCTACTGGGGCTACATCGGCTATCTCGGGGAGGGCCCCCGTCTGTTCCGCGGCCCGCGGACTCCCGCCTCCGCCGGCAGCCAGAGCCGCCTGCTGGTCACCGATTACTTCGGCTACGGGCACTGGCGGACGCCCGATGCCTTCGCCAGTTGCGAGAGGCTCGGCGGGGGGGAAATCGACCCGGAGACCCAGTTGACCTCCGCGTGGTGGAAGGCCGACGGCGACCCGAACAGGGTGGCCGACGTGAAGCTGCGGGCCGGCTACACCGACGGCCACGTAGAGACGTACTTGCCATCCGAGGCAATCCCCATGCGCGTATCGAAGTCCCCCGAAGGGGTCCCGCCGTTTGAGGACGGCGGTCCCAGCCCGGGCCTGTACTACATCCCCCGAAACGCCGCCCGCTGACAAGTCGGGTGCGGTCGGAACATGGTGGCAATCGCGAGTCTCTTCGTAGGTCGTGCGTCCCCGCACGACCCATCCAAGCCCTTGCAGCAGACTGCCTGTTGTGTAAGGTCACAGCCCAAAAGGGACGAGCGAGGACGCTCGTCCTACGCGGAGCCCGAATCCGCCACCCAATGACGATCGAACCCGACAAGTCCGCTCACCGCCCTATCATTGCGATTCTTGCGCTATTGTCGTATGATGCGCGCCGCAATTGACAGCCTCATCATGAAGGCGGCAGGCGGCGAGAAACCTCGCGCTGTGGAACCGGACATATATGAGATAGAAAGGAAGGGAGAACACCATGCATCAGAGCAGGTACACCTCGATTGTCGTTGGCATTCTACTGGGCTTTGTCGGCGTTGCGGCGGCCGAGCCGTCCCTGACGATCTACAACCAGGATTTTGCCGTGGTGCGCCGACCGCTGGCGCTCGACCTGACGGCGGGCATCAACGAGGTGCGCGTGACAGACGTCACCGCCCACCTGGAGCCTGACTCCGTGATCTTGCGGGATCCTAAGGGTGAGCACGCCATCCGGATCCTCGAGCAGAACTATCGGGCCGATCCGGTCTCGCAGGGATTGCTCCTGTCCCTGTATGAAGGCTATGAGATCGAGTTTCTCGTCAAGAAAGAAGGCCGCAGCGACGAGATCGTTCGTGGCAAGGTCGTACGCAGCGGGTACGAGCGCCGGCCTGGCAACCCCGACGAATATCTGTACGTGTCGGGAGAGGACGGCTACCCGGATCAGCCGGCCGGCCAACCCATCATCGAGGTCGACGGCAAGCTGCGTTTCAGCCTGCCCGGCGAGCCGTTGTTCCCATCGTTGAGGGATGACACCATTCTCAAACCGACGCTTCACTGGGTCCTCCAGGCGGACCAGCCCGGCAAACTCGACGCGGAGCTGAGCTACGTCACCGGCGGAATGAGCTGGGAAGCGGACTACAGCGTTGTGGCCCGGGACCAGAGCGATCAGATCGACATGATAGGCTGGGTGACCGTCGAGAACGAGAACCGGCACGACCTTCGAGAATGCCCGCATCAAGCTCATGGCCGGCGACGTCAGCAAGGTTCGGGAGGAGATGGGCGGCTACGGCGGAATGGGAGGCGTCGCCATGGCCGATGCCGACATGACGCCTGTCGTGTCGGAGAAGGCGTTCGAGGAATACCATCTCTACACTCTGAGCCGCCCGACCACGCTGCACGACGGCGAAACCAAGCAGGTCGAGTTCCTCCGCGCCGAGGGCGCTCAGAGCCAGCGTACCTACGTCTACGATGGGGCCAGGATCAATCCGAGACTGTATCGCTCGCTCGGAGGTCCGCGACAAGAGTCCGACCTCGGCACAGCATCCAATCCCAAAGTGTGGGTGATGAAAGAAATCAGGAATTCCAAGGAGAACCACCTGGGGATTCCCCTGCCGAGGGGGCGGATGCGATTCTACCGCCAGGACGACGACGGCCAACTGGAGTTCGTTGGCGAGAACACAATCGATCACACGCCGCGGGATGAGACGATTCGCGTTCGTACGGGCGACGCCTTCGACCTCGTAGGCGAGCGACGCAGGACGGACTTCCAGGTCGATTCCGCTCGCCACGGGCTCAATGAGGCCTTCGAGATCAAGCTCCGCAACCGCAAAGAGGATGGCACCGTCGAACTCCGCGTCGTCGAGCACCTGTACCGCTGGAGCACCTGGGAGATCGCTGAAAAGTCGGACCCTTTCACCAAGATCGACAGCCAGACCGTCGAGTTCCGCGTCCAGGTCCCCGCCGGCCAGGAGAAGACTGTTACCTACAAAGTCCGTTACGCCTGGTAACCTCCCCAGGCCGTGGCATACGACTAAGCTTCGTGGGTCGCCATGGCGCCATGCCCAACCACAACCCCTTGCGTGGACCCGGTCATCTTGGGCGCAGCGAAGGATCTGGCCCGAACAGGAGAACGAGCGTTGGTCACGTTCGTTGCCCGGATGCTTCACTTCGTTCAGCATGACAAATGAGCGCTGTTTTCCCCACGAAATGTAGTCGCACGGGCCGCAAGGGGGTTTTTCTGCTTGCCTTGGCGTGGATGTAAGATACAATGAAATCGGCAGTTAGGGGCGGATGGTCGCGCATCGTCTGCGGCGTTTGCCCGTGTTTCGGCACGGAGAGGTGTCGGAGTGGCTGATCGAGCTGGTTTCGAAAACCAGTGTGCTCTACGGGGCACCGCGGGTTCGAATCCCGCCCTCTCCGTTTTCCATCCCGACACATGCGCAGTCATTCTGCGCCGGCAGAAATCCCTCCGCCGGTGACAATGACGGCTTACTCCTCGCTGGATCTGAAGATCTGGATATCCTGGTGGCCCTCAAAGGACCGCCCATCCGTGAGCTGCCCGGTTACCGTCACCGTGAGATAGCCGTTGACCGTGGTGGCCGCCAGCAGGTCGTCCGGATCGAAGAACACCATGACTGCCCCGGCGGTCGTAGTGCCGAAGATGCGCAGCGGCGGTGCGGAGAGATCGCCCGGCGTGAGGATCAGCGGCTGGTTGACGATCATCTGCTTGCCGCATCCCTCCGGCAGATGCAGAACTGCCATGAGATCCGTCGGCTGCTTACGCAGGTCCCGGTACAGCTTCGTCGGCTTGAGGAGCAGATAGCAACCCACCGGGTCCCCCAGCGGCTCCACCGGCTCATCCGGGGTATTCACATCGACCGTCGTCGTGACCGTCCGGGTTTCCCGGGCGTACACCGTGGCCATGTTGCTGATGAGAGTGCCCGGGGCTATATCCTGCGGCACGTGCACGACCAGGTCCCAGCAGTTGTTGGCGCCCGGCGCCAGCGAGTCATAGAACCGCGTGTAGGTGTGGCTGCGGAAATCGTAGTACGTTTGATTCGGATCTCCCGTCGCGCTGACAAATGTCACCGGCCACGGCAGGTCATCGATGATCGAGAACCTGAGTCACCGTGCTGGTGGTAGAGGTGTTGGCGAGACAGATCTCATAGGTGAGATCGGTTCCCGGATTGACGAGAAGTCGGCCTCTGATGTCCGGGTCCTCGAAAGCGCCGCTCTTGATTCGCTTGGTCAATCGCAGAGGTTCATCCGCGGTGACGATGACCGCAGAGATGGTCGTGGGAGCCGTCTCGTCACTGTCAATCGTAACAAGATTCGTGATCTCCGTGCCCCCGGCAACATCCCCGGCTACCCGCACGACCAACTCGACGCAGCCGGTCCGTCCCGGGTCCAGGGATGGGAGGGACCACGTACAGGTACGATTCTGTTCATCGTAGCGCGTCGACTGGTTGCCGGTAGGTTCAAAAATGAGCTGCGGGGGCAAGGAATCGACAATCGTGACGTTGGTCACGGCCTGTGTGTTCGCCTCGTTGCCATAGCAGATCTCGTAGGTGACGAGGTCGCCTGCCTTGGGATACACGGAGCCGGAAGGGTTGTTTGCATCCACCGCGGGAACGACGGCCTTACGCAGGCTCAACGGGCGGAATCCCTCCGGCCTCACCACGGTGATGGCGTGCGCCTCAGCGTCCGTCGGTTCCGTCTGGTCGCTGGTAATCCTTGCGGAATTCGTGATCTCTGCGCCCGCACGGGTATCGCCGGCCACTCGCACCACCAGATCGACGGACCCGGGCCGTCCCGGCGTCAGCGACTGGAAGGACCATGTGCAGGTCAGGCCCCTCTCGTCGTAGCGGGCGGACGGATTGAGATCGGGTTCGAAAACAAGCTCCGGGGGCAGGAAGTCGACGATCGTGACATTGGTCATGGTCTGCGTGTTCGCGCCGCTGTCGTACGAGATCCGATAGGTGACGAGGTCGCCCGCATTGGCGTACACGATGCCGGTGGGGTCGTTCGCGTCCACGCCGGCGACGGCGGCCTTGCTCAGGCTCAGCGGACTGAATGGTTGCGGGACCACCGCCGTGATGGGGCCCGCGTTGATGGTGGCCTCGTCCGTCTCGTCGCTGTCAATCAAGACGGAATTCGTGATCACGGTGCCCGTGGGGATATCCCCGGCCACCCGCACGATCAGATCGACGCAGCCGCTGCCTCCACCCACAAGCGACGGAACGGACCACGTGCAGGTGCGGGTGTCTTCGTCATACCGTACCAGCAGGTTTTCGTCGGGCTCGAAAATGAGTCCCTGGGGCAGGGGATCGGTGATGGTGACGTTGGTCACCGCCTGTGTGTTCGCCTCGTTGTTGTAGCAGATCAGGTAGGTGACGAGGTCGCCTGCGTTGGCGTACGTAGTGCCGCCGGGGCCGCTTGTGGTCGCGCCGCCCAGGGCCTCCTTGCTCCCGCCGAGAGGACTGAACGGCTGTGCGATCTCAGCCGCGACGGCATCCATGTTGAAGGTGGTGGGTGGCGTCTGGCCCGTGTCGATAGTCACGGAGTTGCGCACAACGGTGCCGGCAGTGACCTCCGGCTTGAGTCGTGCAACGAGTTCCAGACACGTCGTCGGACCCATGGACAGGGGCGCGTTACGCCACGTGTACGTGTGTTTGTCGGGGTCATATTGGCCGGGACCACCGTTGTAGTCTGCCCGGATCCATGTTACTTCCGGCGGCAACGTGTCGGTAACGACGACGTCCGTCAGGGTATACCCGTCGTGGTCGAAACAGATGCTGTAGGTGAATTCCCGGCCGAGGGGAATCTCCTGGACCGTGCCGGGGGTGACAGTCCCTGACGTGGTCTCGACGGTCTTGACAAGGTGAAGCGGGTTATAACTGGTCTCCTTGCCGGGGATCACGATGCCGGTGGCGCTGCCGATATCCTCGATGGCCTGGATCTGCCTGAGGGTCCTGTCAAACACCAGGAGGTCATCACCGCCGGGCATGTTATCCCGGCCGGTCGTGGCATAGACGAAACCGGTTGCAGGATCTACTGCCAGACCCATGACTCCGGCGTCAGGGGCAATCAGAGTCTCCGTCTCGACCCCCGTGCTGAGATTGTATTGCGTCAGATACCAGTTACCGATGTATCCGCCTCCGGTGTAGAGGTAACGCCTCTTGGCATCCACGGCGACGCTGATGGCCGTGCGGTGCAGAGGGATGGTACGAACCAGTGACCAGTCGGACGTGTTGTAGACGAGCACTTGCTTGCTGGGGCCGCCCACGTAGAGCTGATCCTCAATCTCATCCAGAGCGATTCCATAGGCCTCCGCGCCCTTGAGCTCGAACGGCGAGCCTTGCACGTTGTTGAGTTGGCCGCGGCTTGCGTCCCACCGATAGACGTACAAGTTCGGCTCTTCGCGGTCCACCGCATACAGCAGCCCCTTGTCGTGGTCGTACACAATGCCGGCCAGGTCTATGGCTCCCTGGGCCACGGCGATGAGCTGTTCGTCCATGGTGACGGCATCGACGACCCGGATCTCGTTGGTGAACTCATAGGTGATGAACAGGGATCCCGAGTCGGAGTCGATGGTGATCCCCACGGCGCCGCCGGCTACAGACTGGATTCCGTATTGGGTCTGGAACGTCAGCCGGCCGTCGGGCCCGATATCGTAGGCGTGCAACGGCAACGGACGGTCCAGGTAGAGGTTCTGGGCAATCACGTACAGCGATTTGGCCTGCGTTGGCGCAGGGCTCGGCAATAGAATCGCGACCAGAACGGCCCATAAAAAACGACTGCGGCAAACAGTTGTTCTACTTCGGTTCTTCATAGTTGAGTTCTCCTGTGAACTGCACTATGCGCGCTCGGTTCAGGAGCGCGAAGACTCCTCCGCCAGCGATAGCGACATTTACTCCTCGCTGGATCGGAAGATTTGTATGTCCTGATGGCCCTGGAAGGATCGGCCGTCCGTAAGCTGCCCGGTCACCGTCACCGTGAGATAACCGTTGACCGTGGTGGCCGCCAGCAGGGCCTGCGGATCGAAGAACGCCATGACCGCCCCCGCGCTGGTGGTGCCGAAAATGCGCCGAGGTTGTGCGGGGATAGCGCCCGGCGTGAGGATCAGCGGCCGGTTGGCGATCATCTGCTTTCCGCACCCTTCCGGCATATGCAGCACGGCCATCAGTTCCGTCGGCTGCTCGTGCAGGTTCCTGTACAGCTTCGTGGGCTTGAGCAGCAGAGAGCAGCCCACCGGGTCCTCCAGCGGCTCCACCGGCTCATCCGGGATATTCACATCGACCTTCGTCGTCACCGTCTGCGTTTGCCAGGCGTACGCCGTGGCCGTGTTGCTGATGACGGTACTCGGCAGTGTTTCCTCCGGCACGTGGACGACAAGCTGCCAGCACTTCTCGTCCCCCGGCGCCAGCGAGTCGTAGAACCACGTGTAGGTATGGCGGTCGGGGTCGTAGGATCTGTCATCGGGATCTCCCACAAATCTCACCGACCTTGGCAGGTAGTCGATGATCGAGATCTGGGTCACTGTGCGGGTGGAAGGGTTTGCGATACAAATCTCATAGGTGAGATCGGTCCCCGGATTCACGAGAAGCCGGCCTCTGACCTTCGGGTCCTCGAAGGCGCCGCTCTTGATCGTTTTGGTCAGTCGCAACGGGTTATCCGAGGTGACTACGACCGCGGGCCTGGCCGTGGAAGCCGTCTCGTCGCTGTCAATCGTAACGAGATTCGTGATCTCCTGGCCCCCAGGGGTGTCCCTGGCTATCCGCACGACCAGATCGACGCAGCCGGTCTGTCCCGGGGCCAGCGATTGGAAGGACCACGTGCAGATACGATTCCGTTCATCATAAATGACCGACCGGTTGGCGGCGGGTTCGAAGATGAGTTGTGTGGGCAGGGGGTCGACGATCGTGACATTCGTCACGGGCTGGGTGTTCGCCTCGTTGCCGTAGCAGATCCGATAGGTGATAAGGTCGCCTGGATTGGCGTACACGGTGCCGCTGGGATCATTTGCATCCGCGCCGCTGACGATGGTCTTGGTCAGGCTGAGGGGACTGAACGGCAGCGCAATCACCGCCGCGAGGGCCTCCGTGGTGATCGTGGTGGGCGGCGTCTGGGCTGTGTCGATCGTCACGGAGTTGAACACGAAGGTTCCAACAGGAATATCCGGCTTGACCCGCACGACGAGTCTCAGGCAGGTCGTCGGCCCCGTCGATAGGGGCGGATCCTGCCACGTGTACGTGTGCATTTGGGAATCATAGCGGCCGGAAGTCCCATTCCCGTTGTCGTCTGCTCGCACGAACGTCACTTCCGGCGGCAGCGTGTCGGTAACGACAACGTCCGTCAGGGTGTATCCATCATGGTCGAAGCAGATGCTGTAGGTGAATTCGCCGCCGATGGGGATCTCGGGCACGGTGCCGGGGCTGACGACTGCGGAGGGCGTCTCGACGGTCTTGACCAGGTGAAGCGGGTTGTAGCTGGTCTCCTTGCCGGGGATCACCATGCCGGTGGCGCTGCCGATATCCTCAAAGACCTGAATCTGCCGGAGGCTCCTGTCGAACACCAGGAGGTCATCGCCGCCAGGCAGGTTGTCCCGGCCGGTGGTGGCGTAGATGAAGCCGGTTGCAGGATCGACCGCCAGACCCATGACGCCGGCGTCCGGCGCGATCTGGGTCTCGGCTTCCGTGCCGGTGACGAGATTGTATTGCGTCAGATACCAGTTGCCGATGTATCCGCCTCCGGTGTAGAGGTAGCCGCGCTTCGCATCCACCGCGACGCTGATGGCCGTGCGACTCAGAGGGATGGTACGAACCAGTGACCAGTCGGACGTGTTATACACGAGCACTTCCCTGCGGGGGCCGCCCACGTAGAGTTGATCGTCAATCTCATCCAGGGCGATTCCATACGCCTCCGCGCCTTTGAGTTCGAACGGCGAGCCTTGCACATTGTTGAGTTGGCCAGTGTCTGGATGCCACCGATAGGCGTACAAGTTCGACTTCTCACGGTCCACCGCATACAACAGCCCCTTGTCATGGTCGTATACGATGCCGGCCAGGTCCGAGGCCCCCTGGGCCACGGCGATGAGCTGTTCGTCCATGGTGACGGCATCGACCACCCGGATCTCGTTGGTGAACTCGTAGGTGATGAACAGGGATCCCGAGTCGGAGTCGATGGTGATCCCCACTGCGCCGCCGGCTACGGACTGGATTCCGTATTGGGTCTGGAACATCAGCCTGCCGTCGGGTCCAATATTGTACGCGTGCAACGGCAATGGACGGTCCAGGTAGAGGTTCTGGGCAATCACATACAGCGACTTGGCCTGGCTCATCGTCGCCGTGCCCGCCAGCAGGATCGCCGCCACGGCGACACGCATGAACTGACCGTGGCAATCTGTTGCGCTACTTCTGTTTTTCATAATATTGAGCCCACCATGTTCAATTGCACGACACGCGATGGGCGCGCACTCTGCGCACTTATCGCGATTGAACTTCCGTGTGGCGGGATCCATGGATGATCAGTAGGAGTCCTTTTCTTCACGCCCGTCCATAATCAGTCAACTGTATCATACAGGAGCCCTATTTATTTGTCAACAAAGATACCTGCTTGCCGCCTTGCTATCGTCGGTCATCCTGGGAGGGGACTTAAGTGCATGGCATTGGCTGCCTGGCAGGGCAGCCGGCGGCGGATTCCAGGGGATTCCTCAAAGAGGGCATGAATCTCCGTGTGGATACAGGAGATTACGTCGGGGGCTCTGCTCGTTGCGGCCCGGTTCCGCTGCCCGATATGTCCGATAACGGGCGCGTGCCATTCCCGTCACCGGCGGCCTGTCGCGGCCGTGGGCGCGCATAGGGGGGAGACAGACGATTATAGGCTGTGACGTCGTCGCAGATACCCGCCCAGGCCGACGCCCAGGCCGCCCGGAAGAATCGCACCGCGAGCGGGAACCAGAGGAACCGGCTGGCCGATCTGCAGATGATCGAGTTCGAAGGCCCGCAGGGCAGCCTCGCCTGTCCCTGCATCCACGACGCGGATGCGGGCCTCTGTGATGCCGACGGTCGATGTGACACCGAGGAAGCCTTCCACGAAGTGGCCGTTGCCGTTATGGGACTCAATCGCGGGCGAGGTGAAGACGTTGCCCCGACCTCTGTGACCACCAGGACGAAGCTCTCGGCGGTGCCACCGGGGGGATCACGTACACATAAACGATGTCTTGACATGGATTTGGGCGGCCACTACAGTGACGGCTCGGCCCTGTCCTCAGTCACCTGGCAGGGGAGTGAAACGGAGATGTGAATCGAACCGCCCGGGAGATGCGTTTTCTGTGCCTGCCTATGAAGGATGTAGACCACACAAGGACCGTGTCCAACCTCGAATTTCGGAATTCGAATCTCGCATCTGCGGCATTCCTGCACCTGCTTTGGCGCCGGAGGCTGCTCATCGCGGTCGGCTCGCTCCTTCCGGCCTTGCTGGCGGCCATGCTTCTGTCCCTGTGGCCCCGAAAGTACACCGCTACCTTCGTCTACGAGCACCCGGCCAAGGAAAGCGAATATAATGTCATCGTGCGGCGATTCTACAGCTTGGAGAATCTGGAGAAGGTCGCCGGCCAGCTCCGTGAGAAGGGGCTGATGCGGTGTGCCCGGGAGCTGCTCGACTGCCGGTCGGAAGGCTCACTGGAGAAATTGATCCGGCTGACCGCCTCTCCGGCCTATCCAAAGCGTCTCCAGACCACGGACCCTGCCACGTCTGAGAAGATCAGTGCCTTCCAGGCGCAGCTTCTGTCCGTCCAGGTCACCGGCCGGTCACGCAAGGATGTGGAAACCATCGCCGCCGTGGTCACGGGCAACTTCGAGCGTGTGCTGCCCATGTACGCGATACGCAGCGATCTCAAGGAGCTGATCCACGAGCTCAAGGATACCGCCGCGGAAATTGAAGATGGTCGGTTCACGCTGGATATAGATCTCCAGAGGGAGCAGGAGCGATTGGAGAAGCTCAAGGCTCTGGAAGGCCCCGCCTCCGGGTCGGGCGACCAGCCCGGCCGAGTCGAGATAGGCCGGGACAGTCTCGTCCTGCAGTTCACGGATGTCAACAGTTGCCGGGAGTTCCTGCCCCTGCGCTATCAGATCGAGGCAGCCCAATTCAAGATCATCGATTTACAGGAAACCATTCAGGGCAGCGAGGGCAAGTACACCTACTGTGTCGGCGTGCTCGATCTCGCCGGCAAGCTGCTCAACCAGGTCGAGCAGAGCATCCTGACGCACTACACGGTGCAGCAATTCCTCGGCTTCGTGGGCGAACAGCAGCTTGCGTGCAAAGACAGGGCACAGGCCGACTTTCTCAAATCCTACATGCGCAGGACGGAGAACCTGGCCCTGGTCAGCACTCGTGCGGGCGAGAGCCCCATGATCTATCCCGTCCCCAAACACGTGGTCGGGATGAGCCTGCTCGTCTTCGTGGTCGCCATGATGGTCGCGATCTTTGCCGCCGTTGTGCTGGAGTGCCCGCCCGGGCAACTCGGCCGGGACAGGCCTTGAAAAGATGTTACAAGAGATCAAAGCCACCTGGGGACGCAACCGCAGGGTTCTGAGCAACTTTGTGGCCCTGTCGATCGTCCAGGCCAGCAATTACCTGGTGCCGGTGATCATTCTGCCGTATCTGTTCCGGGTGCTGGGCGACTCGCGGTATGGGCTGGTCGAGTTTGCCCGGGCCGTGAGCATCTATTTCCTGACGCTGACCGACTACGGGTTCAGCCTCTCGGCGACGCGCGAGATCGCCATGAACCGGGAGGACCCGGCAAAGGTCTCGGAGGTCTTCTCGGCCGTCATGCTGCTGCGCTGCCTGCTGGTAGTCTTGAGCCTGGTGGCGCTGGGAATCATCATCGTGGCCGTGCCCAGGCTCCGTGCCGACTGGGCAGTGTACCTGCTTGCCTTTGGGACCGTGATCGGCCAGTGGCTCCTGCCCGCCTGGCTCTTCCAGGGCATGGAGCGGATGAAGCTCGTCGCCATCACCAATGTCAT
Source organism: Sedimentisphaerales bacterium (assembly GCA_963708075.1). Taxonomy (GTDB): domain Bacteria; phylum Planctomycetota; class Phycisphaerae; order Sedimentisphaerales; family Anaerobacaceae; genus PLanc-01. The sequence continues at coordinate 4,977,750 of OY970194.1, read as the reverse complement.
CGCCAGGCTGCTGTTCATCGTCCTGGTATTTCTCTTTGTGAGGGGTCCGGAGGATTACCTCTATGTCCCCGCGTTCCAGTCCCTGACCGTCATTGGCGTGGGGCTGATCTCGCTGATCGTGGCGTTTCGCGTGTTTCCCATCCGTTTCTACATTCCGCCGGTGGCCGCGCTCGTACGAGAGTTCAAGAACGGCTGGCACATCTTCGTGTCGCGGATGGCCACCACGCTTTATACGACGAGCAATATCGTCATTCTGGGCCTGTTTGCGGGCAATGCGTCCGTCGCCTACTATGCCGCAGGTGACAAGATTGCGCGGGCGGTCCAGGGCCTGCAACTCCCCCTGTCGCAGGCGATCTTCCCGCATATCGCCAAGCTGGCCTCCCAGTCGAGGCAGGCGGCCCTGGCGTTTATCTCGCGGGTGGTCTGGCTTGTCAGCATCCTTACCCTCGCGCTGTCCGTGGGCTTGTTCATCGCCGCTCCGCTCATCGCACGCGTCGCTCTCGGGGAGAAGTTCGCGCCGGGCGTGCCCGTGATCCGGATCCTGTCCTTCCTGCCGTTCATCATCGGTCTGAGCAACATCCTGGGCGTGCAGGTCATGGTTAACTTCGGGCTCAAGCGCGCCATGACGCGAATCCTGACGGCGGCCGGCTTCTTCAATATCATTCTGGCTGTGGCTCTGGTCGTGCCGTTTCAGCAGATCGGGATCTCGGCCACGGCGCTGCTGACGGAGACGCTCGTCACAGTGTGGATGTTCCTGGTCCTGCGAAGCCACGGCATCAATGTCTTTCGGCCGAAAGCCGGGGAGGAGCGGCGTGAGGTATGATTATCTCATCGTCGGGACCGGCTTTGCCGGATGCGTGCTCGCGGAGCGGCTGGCCAACGCTCTGCACAAGCGGGTCCTGCTCGTCGAGCGCCGCAACCACATCGGCGGAAACGCGTACGATTTTCGCGACGACCACGGCCTGCTCGTCCAGCGGTACGGGCCGCATATCTTTCACACGAACAATAGGGCCGTGTGGGACTATCTTTCGCAGTTCACGGAATGGAACGGCTACGTGCACCGCGTGCTCGCCAACCTCGGGACAAAGCGGGTGTACCTGCCCATCAACCTCGACACGATGGAGCGGCTCTGCGAGCGGACATTCACGGCCGAGGAGATGCGGGAGTACTTCGAGCAGCGAAGGGTCAGGCTCGCCCGGATCGAGAACGCGCGGGACGTGGTGGTCTCGCAGGTCGGCACGGAACTTTACGAATTGCTGTTCCGAAACTACACGAAGAAGCAGTGGGATCTGTACCCGGAGCAACTCGATCCGCAGGTGACGGGCCGGCTGCCGGTACGCTTTGACCGGGACACACGGTACTTCACGGACGCCTGGCAGGGCCTACCCACAGAGGGCTACACGCGGATGTTCGAGCGGATGCTGGACAGCCGGGACATCGAGGTTCGCCTGGAGACGGACTACCGGGACGTCGCGGGATCGGTCGATGCCGCGGGGTGTATCTTCACCGGCGCGATCGACGAATTCTTCAACTGGCGGTACGGCCGGTTGCCGTACAGAGGCCTTGAGTTCCGATTCGAGACCCTGCCCGTCGAACGCTTTCAGAATGCTGCCGTGGTCAACTATCCCAACCACCAGGAGTACACACGGATCACCGAATTCAAGCAGTTGTATCTGCAGCAGAATCCGCAGACGACGATCTGCTACGAGTACGGCAGCGAGGAAGGGCCCGCCTGTTACCCCATACCTACGCCGGCCAACCACGCGCTCTACGCCCGCTACAGGGCTGACGCGGACAGGCTGGATGACACGCACTTTGTCGGCAGGCTGGCCCAGTACCAGTATCTGAATATGGACGAGGTTGTCGAGCGAGCGTTGAACGTCTTTCGGGAGATTCAGGACCGTGCCTGAGAACAAGCCAGAGAGGATTGCCGCCATCGTGGTGACGTACAACCGCAAGCGGTTGCTGGGCGAGTGCCTGGACTCGCTGCTTGGCCAGAGCCGTCCGCTCGATGGGCTGTACATCATCGACAACGCCTCCACCGACGGAACGCATGAGTATCTGCTCGCCCGGGGATTGATGTCTCCAGCCGACAATCACACGGCGGTGCACTACGTTCAAATGCCGGAGAATGCAGGCGGCGCCGGGGGCTTCGCGGAGGGCATGGAGCGCGCTGCGGGAGCGGGCTTCGACTGGCTGTGGCTGATGGATGATGATGTGCTGGCAGCGCCGGATGCGCTCGACACGCTCGTCCGAAAGAAGGAGGAGCTGATGGCCGCACAGGGTGAGCCCTTCACCCTGAATTCGCTGGTGCTTGCCCGCGACGAGCAGGATGGCGACGCGCTTGCGTTCCCGCTGCGCGAAATGTCGGCCAGTGGCTCTCCGAGGATGGGGGCCTTTCACTGGCGGCTCAGCGAAGTATCGGACAAGGTACACGACGGACTCTATCGCTGGATCTGCCCGTTCAATGGGACGTTCGTGCCCGCCCGGGTGGTGGAGGAGGTGGGCTTGCCCCGCAGGGAGTTCTTCATTTACGGCGATGAAACGGACTTCCAATTCCGGGCGGCCAAAAGGTTCCGCCTGTACACTGTCGTGGATAGCAGGGTCTATCACCCAAGGCAGCAGCCGGGGGCGTTCGGATCGAGGCAGTATTACACTATCCGCAACACCTTCATCGTAAACCGGCATTTCAAGCACGCCGCGCTGCGGAACTTCAAACTGACTCTCACGGGTCTTATTCTGGGGCTTCGCCACGGCAGGGCGGGAATGAGGCTGATGCTTCGCGCGATCGCCGACGGGCTCACCGGACGCCTCGGCAAGAGGGATGATCTGGCCGGATGATTCGATACCTCATGAACCCGCTGGTGCTGTTTCTATCCGTCTGGGGGACGGCGGTCGCCCTGTACTTGGGCGGCGTGTACGCGGGGACGTTCCCAGCCCCTGCGTCGCTCCTCTGGGCGGCGGTGCTGCTGAACGTGGGCGGTTTCTCGCTGGGCTACCTGACCTGGGCAGCGTTCCGGCGGTTCCTTCCGCCGGTCGAGCCTGTGTCCCCGGCCCGAGGCCTCAGCCCCGAACGAATCATGCGCATACTCCCGCTCGCGGCCCTCATGGGACTGCTTGCACTGGCGCTGGCATTGTACCGGACCGCGGCCATCGCTTCGAGCCTCGGCACGAGCGTTCCCGAGCTGCTGACCCATCCGGGTATGCTTCGCGACGGATTCGCGATGTTTGTCACCGCCGGCGTGTTCGAGACCAGTTGGGTCGTGATGCTGAATTCGATCACGAGCAGCGTGTTCTCCCTTGGGTTCGTACTGCTGGGTGTGCTCCTGCACGTAGACACCAGCCGCCGGAAGTACTTCTATCTGGTGGGCTTCCTGCTGATCACGCTGGCCATCGGCCTGACCAGCGTCAGCCGCCAGGAGGCCACGGTCAACATCGTGTACATGGTGTTCGCGTACTGCTTCGTTCGCGGCTTGGATCGCCGCCCGGCCGCGGGACATTCTGCCCTCACCCTGTTGCTTCCGCTGGCGGCTGTGGTCGTGCTGTTCTTTATCATCGACCTGCTGCTTCGCAAGAGCGCCGAGTATGACCGGCCCGACCGCCTCCAGGGCTTCGTCTATCATCTCTTCTGGTACCTGGCCTCACCGCTGGCAGCATTCAACGAATTCCTCACCACCTTTGATGGCCGCTACCATCTTGGGCAATACATGTTCTTCCCGTTCTACAAATGGCTCTACCGGTTCCACCTGGCGCCCGAGACCGACATCTCCGTCTTCGGTGAATTCGTCCTGGTCCCGTACCTGGCGAACGTGTACACCTACCTGCGGAACTTCTACGAGGACTTCGGCATGGTCGGCGTGGTGGCGGCGCCCTACGCGCTCGGCCTGGCAGTCTCCATGTTGCGGGCTCGGGCCGCCTCCTGGTTTCCTTACCTCAACCTTTACCTGGTGTTGCTGGTATTCATCCTCTTTTCCTTCTACAACTATTTCCTGTTCTCGAACCAGGTGTACTTACAGATTCTGTTCGGCTTTCTCTTCCTGCGTTACGGACTACCCAAAGACGATACGACTACGAAATGATCCGTACAGCTTACAAAGCAACCGGCAGATGGCTGCACAACGGGATGTGCAGAGCCCGGACCTGTGCGCTGGGAATCATAGGCCCCGAGGCAGTGGCGGCCTATCGCTATCGAAGGGTGGCCGGGCATGCATTGGACCTCAATGCCCCAAGAGATTTCAACGCGAAAATACAATGGATGAAGTTCCGATCCGACACGTCGCGATGGGTGGAACTGGCGGACAAAGTGAAAGTGCGGGACTACGTTCGAGAGTACGGCTACGCAAGCATGCTGAATGAGCTGTTTGGCGTGTATTCGCGGGCAAAGGACATCGATTTCAGTGTATTGCCCGCATCCTTTGTTCTTAAGGCCAACAACGCGAGTGCGGCCGTAATTCTCGTCAAAGACAAAGCTGCTCTGGATATCGCCGACACTCGCAGACAGTTGGAGCACTGGCTGCGAACGCCATTTGGAGTCGTTACGGCAGAACCGTACTACAGGCGGATGACGCCACGCATATTGGCGGAACGATACCTGGAGCAGGATGGGGGGCTATCGACATCATTGATCGACTACAAATTCCACTGCTTCCATGGGGAACCGGCGTTTTGCCTGGTGTTGTGCAATAGAGTCATTGGAGGGCACGTATCCAAAGTCGTATACGATCTCGACTGGAACACGCGCGATGAGTACCTGGTCGAGGGGGAACGCACCGGCATAGACATACCGAAGCCGCGCTCCTATGCAACGATGTTGGAAATAGCCAGGGACCTCTCGCGGCCGTTTCCCTTTGTGCGTGTCGATCTATATGAAGTCAGTGGCAATCCCATCTTCGGAGAACTGACGTTCACTCCCGCCGCCGGTTTCATCACCTACTATACTCGTGACTTCCTCAATGTCCTTGGAGATATGCTGCGGCTGCCAAATGAGTAAATTCCTCACCCATCGATTGCAGGTTCCATGATTATACTCGGGCGCATCTATCCAGTTGTCGCGACAGAGCGTACCTTGGGGACCTGATGCTGCATCATGGTGGGGGCCGGGAACGGTTCGATCCTCCCTGCTGTGGCCTGTTCTTCGGGGGTACGCTCGACCTGAGAGGGGATGCTCGATGAGGTCCGAGGTTTACATGGTGCTCGCAGAGCCGGCCTATGAATCGTTCCCATACGACAAGGCCGACGATCCCGTCCTGCTCGCGCTGCGGCGGCTGTGGTCGGCGTGGGGCTGTGACCCGGATAATCCCTTCAGGCAATGGCTTAACCCCGGCGGCACCGCCGTCATCAAGCCCAACTGGGTGATGGATCACAATCCCCTCGGTTACAGCATTGAGTCCCTCGTGACGCACACGTCCCTGATCCGGCACATGATCTATGCGTGTGCGGCGGCGATGCAAGGGACGGGCACGATTATCATCGGAGACTCGCCGCTTCAGGGCTGCAATTTCGAGGCGCTCCTGCGGCTCAGCCGAATGAGCGAACTGCTGGAGATGGTGAAGCGCGAGTATCCTGCGTTGAAGATCGAGGTGCAGGACTGGCGTTCGACGGTCCTCCAACTGCAGGGCAAAATGACCGGCTGTCCCATCTCGCCGCAGGTGGGCAAGGATGATGGGGAGTACCAGTCCATGGATCTCGGCCGGGACAGTTTTCTCGAAGAGATCGGTGACTACGCGAAGGACTTCCGGGTAACGATGTACAAGCCGAGCCTGATGCTCGCCCACCATGGCCCCGGCCGACACAAGTACCTGTTCGTCAAGCGCGTCCTCGATGCCGATCTGCTCATCAACCTGCCGAAGCTCAAGACGCACATGAAGACCGGCCTGACCGGGGCGTTGAAGAACCTCGTCGGAATCTGCGGCCCCAAAGAATCCCTGCCGCACCATATCCGAGGCTCCTACTTCGAGGGTGGAGACTGCTATTGTACGGGCAACGTGTTCTCCCGATGGGCGGACCGGCTGTACGACGACTGGTGGGAGACCTACGCGACAATGTCTGTCCCTAAGCGGATCGCTTATTCCACCGCACACCGGATGCTCAAAGCCGCGGCGATTGGCGCCGGCGGCGGCATGATCTCAGGCGGCAGTTGGAGCGGCAACGACACCCTCTGGCGAACGATCCTCGACTTAAACCACGCAATCTATTTCGGCTCCAAGGCCCCCAGGCATATCCTCACGGTCGTCGATGGCATCATCGCAGGCGAGGGACAGGGACCTGTGAAGCCTTCGCCCAAATCGGCTGGCCTCCTGGTTGGCGGCGAAAACCCCGCGTGCATCGATGCCGTCCTGACCCGCGTTGTTGGATACAACATCGCCCGAATCCCAATGGTGTACCACGCTCTGACCCACAGGAAATCGCGATTCGCCGCCGACCTTGCCGGGTTGAGCGTAGTCCACGTAGAACAGAGCGGCCGGACCAGGCCGATGTCACTCGATGAGGTTCCGCGGCTTGATTTCAAGAAACCCAGGCACTGGCAGCGGGCCGCAGTGCCTGTCGCGGGCGATCAGGAGACAGGCAAGCGATGAAAGTCCTCTACTGCATCCTCGACAATCGTTGCGGCGGACCCCACCGGCGGGCACATGCCGTCGCGCGGCGGTTGCGGGCGTACAACATCGAGACGATCTTCCTGACCGGCTACAAAGGCGGCGAGACCTGGCAGCCCGAGGGCTTTCGCTCCTACGCTTGCAGGCATATCCAGTGCTTCCGGCGGCGCTGGGCGATCCCGCATCTGCTCGTCTTCGGTGCCACGCTGCCGTACACGCTGTGGCGGCTGTGTCGGATCATCAAAGCCAATGACATCGATATTGTACATGTCGATGGCGTGACAAATTTTGTGCCGGCGCTGGCGGCGCGGCTGACGGGCCGGCCGATTGTCTGGCTCTACAACGACTACCTGCCCCGCCCGCTGCGGCCGGTGCTCATGCCTCTGATGACCCGCCTGTCCTCGACGGTCCTCGTGCAGGGCGAGAGCCTCAAAAAGCAGTACACCGCCGGCAACCCGAAGCTGCGGGACAAGACCATCGTGCTTCACTCGTGTGCGGATACGGAGAAGTTCACGCCGGACGAGCGCGGCCCGGAGCTACGCCGCAAAGTCAGGCAGGGGCTGGGTGTCCCTGCCGACTGCGCGCTGATCGGTACGATCCGCAACGTGAACCGCTTCAAGGGACTCACGTATTTCATCGAGGCTGCCGGCCGGATCAAGAGCCGGGTCCCGGCCGCCAAATTCGTGATCGTCGGCCGAAGGCTCGACACCGACGGCGGGTACTGGGACCATCTGCAACAGTTGACGGAGCAGCTCGGCTTGAAGCAGGATGTCGTCTTCACGGGCTTTCGCGAGGATGTCCCGGCGATCCTGTCGGCCCTGGATGTCTTCGTGCTCGCTTCCATCGAGGAGTCCTGTCCGGTGGCGCTGCTGGAGGCGATGGCGATGAAGGTGCCCGTCGTGGCGACGGATGTCGGGGCGGTGTCGGAGATGGTGCTCCACGGCCGGACCGGATTTGTCGTGCCGCCCCGCGAGCCGCAGGCTATCGCCGACACGGTGACAACGTACCTGCGGATGCCGGACGAGCAGGTCCGGCAGATGGTGCAGGCCGCCCGGCACAGGGTGGAGACCGAATTTGCCGTCGACGCGGTGGCACGGCAGCAGAAGGCTCTGTATGAACGCGTGATTTCTGCCAGGGACCAAAGGAATGGACACGTCGGCCAGGATCAAGGCGGATATGCTCGCCAAATACGATAGCGAGGCCAGGGAGCTGAATAGCGCTGCATGGCTCTCCGCGGGCGGCAACTCGCGGGTGCCGGAATCCAGGGCTTCCCACTACTTCATCGACCGGAAAGTCACGGAGGCCCTGAAGCTCGCCGGGACATCGGCGTCGTATGAGTCGAAGGTCCTGGAGATCGGTTGCAGCTTCGGACACATGACCTCGCTGCTGGCCGCCAAGTTCAGGCACCTGACCGCCGTGGACCTGTCGGCCGACAGCATTTGCGTGGCCGAGAAGCGGCTGAAGCACTACGGAATCACGAACGTGTCCTTTGTCGTGGACGACGCGGAGAGCCTCGCGATGCTGCCGGATGATGCCTTCGATGTGGTGCTCTCGTTCTCCACAATTCGTTTCTGCCCGAATCCGCAAGCCGCGTTGGATTCAATCCACAGGAAGCTGCGACCGGGCGGCGTCGCCATCGTCGATTTCCCCAACCGGCATTCGCCTTGGCACGGCGCGATCAAGCGCCTTCTCGGCATCGCCCCGCATATTCATGACACGCTCTACACGAAAGCACAGGCCGTGCAGCTTTTCACCAACGCCGGGTTCAGAGTCGAGGACGTCAAGCAGTTCCTCTTCACGACCAAGCGGCTGCCCGAGACTTTGCTGCCCCTGTTCAAGGCGGTCGATGTCACGTTCGAGCGGCTGGGCCCGCTTCGCCGACTCGCCGGGATCATTATGGTCAAGGGAGTCAGGGACTGATGAAGGCGAAGCTCGTATGGCCGCCGTACCCGTACAAGGCAGGCTTCTGCATCACGGACGATACCGACGCAGCGACCTTCGAGCAGGTCAAGGCCGTCTATGATTTCCTGCTGGCCCGGAACTTCCGGACGACCAAGACGGTCTGGGTGTTCAAGCCGACGGACCGGTGCGGCATCCCGCCTGTGCCGGACTCCGCCCTGCGTGGGGTCACGCTGGAAGACCCGCGATACCTGGAGTACTGCCGCACGCTGCACGAGCACGGCTTTGAGGTCTGTCTTCACGGGGCCTCCGCCGGCAACAATCCGCGCGAATACACGCGCAAAGCCTTCGATTTCCTCGAACGCAACATCGCTCCCTCCGACACGTTCATCTGCCACTCCAAGAACGCGGACAACCTCTACTGGGAAGACAAGGTGACATCGCTGCCGGTACTGCGATGGTTTCTGACGCATTACTCGAAGCACACCTGCAGCGGCGAGGTCGAATCGAGTCCCTTCTTCTGGGGCGACATCTGCAAAAAAACGATCAACCACGTCCGGCTGTTCCGGACGCGCGCCATCGACACGCTGAAGCGCAACCCATCCATGCCCTGCTTCGATCCCCGCAAGCCCTGCGTCAACGGCTGGTTCGCCGCCACGAAGCGGCGGATCATTGACTGCGCCACAGAGCAGGCTCGCGCGATGCTCAAACGCAACTACGGCCTCACGGTTCTATACCAGTACCTGTACCGGTACGCGGACCCGCACACGCTGGAGCTTGACCCGCGATTCACAACGGCAATCGATTCTCTCACCGGCGATCCAGATATCCTCGTCGATACGGTGTCGCACATCATGCGGCGGCTCCGATTGATGCAGGGCCTGTTCCTCGCGCACAACCGGCAAGCGTTCTGGCTCATTAACACGAACGAGCAGGACGTTCGTGACGTTCAGATCGCCCTGTCGGGCCCGGCACCGCGTGTGTCTTGCGATCAGCCCGTGAACATCCATGAAAACAGCCTCGTACTACCTGTCGTTCCGGCGTCGGGGATCGTCTCTGTCGAGACGAGGCAGGCACTGCGCTTTGGGGGACAACGATGCAAGGCGGTGGACAGGCGAAAGCACGTGGCGTGGAAGCTGCCGTTCGACATGGTCTTTGTGAATCTGTCTGAATCTCCGTGGGTGGTCAACGGCAGCCTGACGATAAAGGCCCATTCCTTCATCCTGCAATCACAACGGGCACGGAACGACTATGCGGCGCTTTCCTGTCTGACGCCGATGGAAGAGATCCGGTTGATCCTTGGCCAGATGTGGATTGTCGCTCGCGAGATCCTGTTCAAGGGCCGGCCCATCAACGTGGACGCATACTTGGACGACACAAGAGGAATTAAGCTGGAAGACCATGACAATTGGTGACCCGCACAGCGTGTGGCATTTCCTCCCGGGCCACAGACTTGGGTGAAGGAGCGGCCGTGAAAGTTCTTCTCATAGATCCGCCGTTTTACAGGCTGATCGGCTTCTATAACCGGTATTTTCCGCTCGGCCTGGTGAGCGTGGGGACGTCGCTTCGCGACGCCGGCCACGAGGTGATTGTCTATGACGCCGACTACAACGAGAACCCATCGATCATCGGCAACGCGTGTCTGACACGGTACCACGGGAAGTACCTCGATTCCTTCCACGAGCCGGACAATCCCGTCTGGAAGGAGGTGCGGCAGACCATCGCGGCGGCCCGACCGGACGTGGTCGGCATCACGATGTGCACCGCCTACGCCGCGTCCGCCTTCCGCGTTGCGGAGATCAGCAAGGCCGTCCACCCGGCTTGTCCGGTCATTGTCGGCGGGCCGCACGCTACCGTCAGAGCGGAAGAAGTCCTGACGATCTGCCCGGCCGTCGACTACGTAGTGCGAGGCGAGGGAGAAATCACGGCACGGGAACTGATCGGGGCAATTGCAGATTGCGGGTTGCGGATTGCGGATTCGTCGGGTGGCAGCGTCAAGGCCGAAGGCCTTGGCGATGGCCGTGCCGTACCCCAGGAAGACCATCGCCAAGCTGCGCTTGACGCTGCCACCCTTGAGGTAATAGACGGCTTATCATTTCGCACGCGCGGAGCAATCCGCCATAACCCCCTCCGGCATAAGATCAGAGACCTCGACGGCTTTGCTCCGCCTGACCGGACTCTGATGATGAACCGCGCCACGTACTCGCCCGAGGACATGGGCCTGATCATGACCAGCCGGGGCTGCCCGTTCTCGTGCACATTCTGCGCCACGGACAACCGGCAGGTCCGGTACCGCTCCATCGAGCACGTCCTCCGCGAGATCCGCCACGTCAGAGACACCTTCGGCACCGTGCACTTCACGCTCAAGGACGATTCCTTCACCGTGGACAAGAAGCGGGTCGCCGAGTTCTGCGGCGCTCTGGCCCGCGAGGGGCTTCGCATCGGCTGGGAATGCAATACGCGCGTGGACCTGGTGACGGAGGAGATGCTCAGGACTATGAAGCGGGCCGGCTGCAACAGCGTGAAGGTGGGGATCGAATCCGGCAGCGAGCGGGTGCTCGAACGGATGAACAAGCGGATCACGCTCGACCAGATCCATGCGGCGGCCCGCCTCTTCAGGAAGGTGGGCATCCACTGGACGGGGTATTTCCTCATAGGCACCCCCGGTGAAAGCCTAGAGGACATTCGCAGAACACTTGCTTTGATGTACGAGGTCAGGCCCGACTTCGCCGCCATAGGAGTCTATGAGCCGTTTCCGGAGACCGTCATGTTTCATGAAGGGATCCGCAGGGGCCTGGTGAAACCAAGCATGCGTATGGGGGAGTTTTACGCAGTGCCGCCGAATCACTACTACAAGGCCGATTCTCGACGCCAGGTCGAGACGATCGAGCCGGAGCAGTTCGAGCCGCTGGAGCAGGAGATGAAAGACAGGTTCCATACGTACAACAAGAGTTTCCGGCGGCTCGTCAGCAGGGCCCGGGCAAGGACCATCCAGTACACGAGGTCGCCCCGGGTGCTCTACGCGGACTTCAAGAAGTACCTGAGCTGGCGATGATGGATGGTGATGGGCGGTGAGTGACAGGCGGGCCAGTCCCGTCGTTCTCGGGGGGCAGGAATGAGAGTCTTCATCAGCGGTGTGGCAGGGTTCCTGGGCAGTCATCTGGCGGACGCATTCCTGACGGACGACCACGTGGTCGTCGGCTGTGACAGTCTGATCGGGGGCTACTTGGACAACGTCGCCACGGCCGTCGAGTTTCACCACTGCGACTGCAACGACTACAACTCCCTGACGAAAATCATCCGGGGCTGCGATGTCGTGTACCACTGCGCCGCCGCGGCCTATGAAGGACTGAGCATATTCAGCCCGTACTATGTGACCAAGAACATCGTGCAGGCCTCCATCTCCATGATCACCGCCTCCATCGCCAACAAAGCGAGACGATTCATCCTGTGCTCCAGTATGGCGCGGTACGGCACGCAGGAAGAAACGCCCTTCAGGGAGGACATGACGCCCAGGCCCCAGGACCCCTACGGGATCGGCAAGCTCAGCTCGGAGATGTTCCTGAGGAACCTGGCGGCCATCCACGGCATGGAATACGTTATCGCCGTGCCGCACAACATCATTGGCCCGCGGCAGAAATACGACGATCCCTATCGCAACGTTGCGAGCATCATGATCAACCTGATCCTGCAAGGCAAACCGCCGATCATCTACGGCGACGGGAGTCAGAAACGATGCTTCAGCTTCGTCCAGGACGACGTGGAGCTGCTCAAGAAGCTGGCCACCGAGGATTGCGTCAACGGCGAGGTCATCAATATCGGGCCGGACGATGAGTGCATCACGATCAATGAGCTGGCCGCCATCATCGAGGACATCGTAGGGGTGGATGTCAAGCCTGTCTATGTGAGGGAGAAGCCGCAGGAAGTGACTTGTGCCAACTGCTCGGCGGACAAGGCACGGCGGCTGCTGAAGTACGAGCCCCGCGTCAAGCTGCGGGACGGCCTGACCGCCGTCGCCGACTACATCCGCCGGCGGGGCCCCAGGCCTTTCAAATACCACATCGAGCTGGAAATCATCAACGATAGGACGCCGGAGACGTGGAAGAAGAGACTCTTCTGAGGAAAAGGGACGCACGGACGCATGACCAGCAATTCCACAATCGCCATTATCATCATCAGTTTCAACGTCGAGAGACTGCTCAGGGAATGTATCGAGTCGATATACAGGGAAACGAGGCATGCCCGCTTCGAGATCTGGGTGATCGACAATGCTTCCCGCGACAACAGTGTCCCGATGCTCAGGCAGAACTTCCCCGAGGTCCATCTCATCGAAAACGATGACAACGTCGGCTTCACCCGGGCCAACAACCAGGCCATCCGCAGGTGCCGGTCGGATTACGTTCTGCTCCTGAACCCCGACACGCTCATCGAGGACGGCGCGATCGACAAGATGGTGCAGTTCATGGACGCCCAGCCCGATGTCGGCGTCTCCGGCTGTCAGGTGCTCAACGAGGACGGCTCCCTGCAGCTCGCCTGTCGGCGGAGCATCCCGTCGCCGTCGGTGGCGTTCTTCCGACTCACCGGGCTGAGCCGGCTGTTTCCCCGGAGCAGGGTGATGGCCCGGTACAATCTGACCTACCTGGATCCGATGCAGACCCACGAGGTCGATGCCGTGTCCGGGGCCTTCCTGCTCATCCGCCGCCGGGCGATCGATCAGATCGGCCTGCTCGATGAGAGCTTCTGGATTTACGGCGAGGATATCGACTGGTGCATCCGGGCCAAGAAGGCCGGCTGGAAGGTGATGTACTACCCCGACGCCCACATCCTCCATTATAAGGGCGTCGGCTGCAGCACGAACAACAGGAAGACGGGCTACGAGTTCTATCGGGCCATGTACCTCTTCCACAAGAAGCACTTCGCCACGGACTGCTCGTCCGTGACGAATCTTCTCATCTACACGGGGATCCTCGTCAAAGCTGTATTCTCTTCCCGCTGGCTCCTGCCCTCCACGCTTCGCCCCGGCCGTAAGTCCCTGACAACCGTTGCGATGGATACCCGTGCCAACGGATTCAGACGTCGCTTGTCCTGTCGAGTCGCTGCGCCGGTGCGCGGCTGGTGTCGGGAAGAAACCGGATAGGCTCGGGTGCCATGCTTACGCTTGCGTAAGCATGTCTTGTCCGTCGAATGGAGCATGTCTACGCAGGCGCGGACATGGCACCCGCCACCCCCAGTGTTGAGATAGCTGGGGCACTAGTATTCCGACTATTCTAATCCGGTAGATACCGGGTGGCATCGGCAAGCGGAGTCTTCGGAGCTTGCCGATGGCTGTCTGGAATTTGCGTGATACCGATGCCGCCCGGGGACAGAGGCGTAAATATCGGAGGTTCAGGAGCCCTTGCGGCGGTGGGTGTTGTAGATGACGAGAGTCCGGTTCCGTCGGTTGTCAACGGGCAGGGAATACTCCTCGGACCAGCCCGCCGGCGGTGCCGCCTTCATGCCCGCATCGAGAATTCTTACGATGTAGTCGGCTCGTCGCGGGTCCGGCTCATCGCGGTACACGAGGCCGGGACGCTGGGCGTAGAAGGTCAGCCGGTTGTCCGGTACGGCCGTCACGTCCTCCGGCTGCGTGTTGTCACGCAGCCACTGGATGGCCTTCACGTAGCTACCCTTCTCTGCGTACGGCGGCGTCAACAGCTTGGGAAGGCAGATGCCGATGCCGATCAGTGCCAGGACGTGGAACCAGGTCGAGGTGCGCTTGTTCGCAAGTCCTCTTGATGGGTCCGCCGTGATGGTCCGCCGGCTCAGCCAGAGAGCGATGTGCTCCAGGCCCGCCGGCACGTAGAAGATCGTCAGCGCGACCAGAGCCAGGCAGTACCGTCTTTCCATGGCGGGCGCGACCCACGCATACCGGCCGAGGATCAGTCCCACATTCACCGCGATCACCGCCGTCGTCAGAACCCGCTCCAGCCGGTCCGCCTCGTGCCGCATGCGGTAATAGAGTCCCACGCACCAGGGCACGAGAAAGAACACCATCAGGCTCTCGGCAAACTTGTCAAAGAGCCTGTCCACCGCCCCCGGCAACCTGCCCACGCCGGCGTATGCCGAGTGCGGAGTGCGGAGTGCGGAATGCGGAATTGCGGCAGGGAGCGCCAACGCGGGAGATCCGGTTTGTAGTGTGCCCGTAAGGGCATACGAAAGAACACCTGGCAGCAAAGTGTAGGGTGGGTTCTCAACCCACGCGTCAGGGAAGGTCTCGCTCGAATGACCGCGTGGGTCAAGGACCCACCCTACGAGCGGGTCTGACGATGCCACCTCGGGCTGAACGACCCTTATCTTCACGAGCTGGCAGCTTTCCATGCTGCCGTCGCTGATGATGATGTTGATCTGACACTCGCCGCGCTGGCCGGGGCCGGGCTGCCAACGGAGAGTACTGTCCTGCATAGACATGCCGGCAGGGGGTTGGTTCGCCACGTGGACATACCATGCTACCGGATCACCCGCCGCCGACTTAGACTTATTAGGGACAGTCCCTATTTTCCCTGTCCCTATTTTCCCTGTCCCTATTTTCCCTGTGATCGCCCACGAGTGTCCTGTCTGCTCGCTGGAGAACCGATGGACAGGCACGGCCTCGGGCGGTTGGCGGCCTTCGGCAAATGCGTAGAACGCGATACCCTCGTATGTCCATGTGTCTTTCGGCGATTCCGCGAGGACAGCGTCCTTCTCCGATGGGTAGATCGTGTAGAAATGCCGCTGCAGGACGGGCGACCAGAGGCGATGCACGGGCTCCAGGCCGGGGCATGCATCTGCCCGCGTGTAAGCGTAATAGATGATGCCGTCATAGTTGGGCACGACTGGAGGGTGCATTTCCAGCAGCGCGCTCCTCTCATCTTCCGAGATGGTCATGAAGCAATCGCCGCCGGCAGCCGGCCGGGATTGGTAGACCGGCCGTGATCCCATCGGGACAGAGGCCAGCGAGAACGTCAGATTGTCGCCCTGTGCGTCGGAAGCCTCGATTTCGACCTCCAGGAGCTCGCCCTCACGGACTTCGAATTCCAGTGGATCCCTGCTCGCCCCCTTGCCGCCGACGGAGATGATCACAGGAGGTGAGTTGAATGTCGCCGGCCTCAACTGGTGCGGAATCAACGTGCCGGTCGCGAAGGCAAAGGGCAGCACGGGTCCTGCGAAGCCGGCGACGAGTAGAACGGCAGCCATCAGCGACCCCCGCCACAGCGGCCGGTTTCCTGTAGAGACGCAATATTTTGCGTCTGGGCGAAGCCCAACCGCAAGGCCGAGCAGACCATAAAGGATCAGTTGGGCGCAGGCCGGCTGGATCGAGTACCCCGCAGCGGCGTCGAGCCCCACCAGGGCAAAGAGCCACCAGACCCGCCGTCGCAACGCCTGGTACAAGAGCCAGAAGCCGAGGCTCAGGAAGAACACATAGGGCCAGTCCCGCAGCACGTCGCTGCCGTACTGCGCAGGGTAGGGCAGCACGAGGAGAATCAGAATCGCCCAGAAGGCCCTTGCCCCGCCGATCAGCGACTTTCCCAGGAAGTACAGCGGAACCAGTGCCAGCGCCCGGCATAGCAACGTGACGCTTTGCGAGACGTGGACCCACGACAGAACCGAGTCGCTCGCGGAGAACAGGCCGGTCGTCGCATGGGCGATCGACAGCAGGGCCGGGTACCCCGGCGGGTGCCTCTGCGCCACGCCCAGCGGATCGCGAGGGAAAGCTTGAGCCTGACCGATGTAGAAGACCCCGTCCTTGGAGATCAGTACCGTCGTGGCGATCAGATAGAGGCCGAGGGCCAGGCACAGCCCCATCAGAGCACCGAGACGAACGAAATCGGATTTCAGGATTCTCCGTATATCCATCGTGTGCATCCGACCCCCCGCATTGCCGTCCCTGCGGCTGCGCCGGGTGCCATGTCTACGCTTGCGTAGACATGTTCGTCAATGCGATGCAAAACATGCTTACGCAAGCGTAAGCATGGCACCCCTTTTGGCGATACCACCCTTTCTTGCGTCTAACCCAATCCGTAGGACTCGATCAGTTTCTCGTGCGGCTTGAACTTGTACTGGCACTGGTCGAGCGGCGTGCCGACGACCTGGACCTTTGCCATGTCGCCCTGGCCCATGCCCGCCTCGGCCATCGCCGTCAGGTACATGATCTTCGACGTATCGAAGCCCATGATTCTGGTCGTCAGGGTGTCCAGCGCCAGCGGGTCCAGGCTCGCCAGTGCGACCTTGGCATCGACCGGTGTGCCGCCGATCGGGCCGTTGCCTTCCATCGCCTCGAAGCCGTCGATGATGCCGAGGTCCGGCCAGATCTCCTGGGCCAGATGGAACATATTGAAGTGCAGCGTCTCTTTCGGCGTGAAATTGTATTCCATGTGCGTCAGCCACTTGTCGTTCTTCTGCCCGTCGCTCAGCGGAGCGCCGATCAGCGTATTCTTGAGCGACAGCGTGGTGATGGCCCGGTCGTGCGTCTTCATCTTGGCCGCCGAGATGATGTACGTGTCGCGATCCATGAACGTCGAGATGATTCGAATGGGCAGCGGGCGATGATCCTTGCCGAACACGTAGCGGTACACCCACGGCTGCTTGTTCAGGTCCACCAGCTTGATGCCGTACTCTTTCTCCAGGGGCATGTAGCCGAAGTTCTGGAAGCCTTCGAACGTGCCGCCCTTGCCGGGGGCGGATTCGCCGACGATGATCTCGCCCTTGAAGTGCGGCTTGAGGAAATCGAGGATGCCGCGGATTTCATCCGCATGGCTCGCGGCCAGCGGGCGATTGGTCGAGACAAAGTTCGGCTTGACCAGAATCTTCTTCTTATTCCCAATCGACGCGAGGACCTCGCTCTCGATATTCTTGAGCGACTGGAACACGATCTCCCGCCGGTCGTTGCCCTTGACGATGCTGACCTTCGAGGCCTTGTCATACGGCGTAAACAGTCGCCCGCCGGTGCCGACGGCATTTTGTGTCTCGCCCTCGGCCCGCACCCGCCCCGGCCGCAGCCCCAGCGATGCGAACGCCGCCGCGGCCCCCAGACCCTTGAGCAGTTCCCGTCGATTGAAGGGGCTTGCATGGATTGACATAGACTTCTCCTCATCTGTCCCGTGTGCAACCAGGACCTGCTCACACCCGGAGCGGGCCGTGCCCACCATCGTGCCCATATTCTACCAACCCCGCCCCCGCAGAGCAACCTGTGCCCGCGCCCGTGTGTGTGAAAGTAAAATGGAAGTCCTCTGCGGATCTCAATCTGGCCTTTTCAGATGGACAGTGATGGGTGGCAGCGGCAAGCGCCAGCTTGCCGATGGCTCGTGTCTATCCATGCACGCCATCGGCAAGCTCCGAAGACTCCGCTTGCCGCTGCCACCCGGCACAGTGCCCAAAAGCCTGCTGGACATCCGCTCTCGCGCAAAAGGTATTGCCGTGGCCGCGGGCGGGCGTAGAATGGTCGCATGCACGAGGCGCTCATCCCCAGCGTATGACTCGTGCAGGGTTTGTTCAATTGTTGGAGTTTGGCAGTGCGCATCGCGGTAGGGCAGTTCAATGCGACGGTGGGCGACTTATCGGGCAACGTCGCGAAGATGAAGCGGATGTGGTCGCAGGCGGTGGCGGCCGGGGCGGACCTGGTGCTGTTCCCCGAGCTGGCCATCTGCGGCTATCCACCCGAGGACCTCGTCTACAAGAAGCAGTTCGTCGAGGACAACCGTGCCGCGCTCGATGATCTCGTCGCCGCCTGCCCACAGAAAACGCTTGTCGTTGGCTTCGTCGATAACTCCAACGGCGAGCTGTTCAACGCCGCCGCCGTGATCCGCGACGGCCGCATCGACGCCATCTACCACAAGGGCCTATTGCCCAACTACAGCGTCTTCGACGAGCAGCGGTACTTCCTGCCGGGCAATCAGCCGGTGGTCGTCGACGTCGCCGGCCTGCGAACCGCCGTAACCATCTGCCAGGACATCTGGGACGAGCAGTGGCTCGCCCGCCTGTTCAACCGCATCGGCCGGATCGACCTCATGGTCAACATCTCCGCCTCGCCCTTCCACATGAACAAAATCTTCACCCGCTGCAAGGTCGTCGCCGATTGTGCCGACATCTTCGGCGGCGCCGTCGCCTACTGCAACCTCGTCGGCGGCCAGGACGAGCTGGTCTTCGACGGCCGCAGCATCCTCGCCGACTCCACAGGCAAGATCGTCACCATGGCCAAAGCCTTCGAGGAGGACCTGCTCCTGGCCGACATCGAGCTCGGTAAGGGCGGCGTGTACGTCAAGCCCTTCCAGCCGCCCGTCCCCCAGCCGCAGGGCCCGCTCGAAGAAGTGTACGAGGCACTCGTTCTGGGCACGCGCGACTACACGCAGAAGAACGGCTTTACGCAGGTCCTGCTGGGCATCAGCGGCGGAATCGACTCGGCCGTCACCGCCGCCGTCGCCGCCGCAGCGCTGGGCCCGCAGAATGTCATCTGCGTCACGATGCCGTCGCGCTTCAACAGCCCCGAGACGATCGCCGACGCCAAACGCGTTTCGGACAACCTCGGCTGCCGGCTGCTGACGATCCCCATCGAGCCGATCCTCACGCCGTTCAACGAGTCCCTCAAGGCCGAGCCGCGATGGAACGACATGGGCCTCGCCTACGAGAACCTCCAGGCCCGCATCCGCGGTATGATCCTCATGTCCCTGAGCAACCAACTCGGCGCCCTCGTCCTGACCACCGGCAACAAGAGCGAGGTCTCCGTCGGCTACAGCACGCTCTACGGCGACAGCGCCGGCGGCTTCGGCCCGATCAAGGACGTCACCAAGACGATGATCTACGAGCTGGCCGCGTACATCAACCAGCGAGCCGGCCGCGAGGTCATCCCCGAAGCCGTGATCAAGCGGGTCCCCAGCGCCGAGCTTCGACCTAACCAGAAGGATCAGGACTCGCTGCCCGAGTACGACCTGCTCGACCGGATCATCACGGGCTACGTGGAGCAGGACCAGTCCGCGCGGGAGCTGATAGCCTGCGGCCTGCCCGCCCGCGAGGTCGAGCGGGTCATCCGCATGGTCGATCGAAACGAGTACAAACGCCGCCAGTCCGCCCCCGGCGTCCGAATCACCCCCAAAGCCTTCGGCAAAGACCGCCGACTCCCCATCACCAACCACTACACCACCACCATCCCGAAGAAACAACCCCCAACGTAACCACGCGGCGGAAACGCCACCCCCTCAATCCGCAATCCGACATCCCAAATCCGCAATCGCCCGGTGTCCCGCCGCTCCCCCGCCCCGCACGGCTGAAGGTAAGAGGGTAAGAAGGTAGGAACGTAAGAACATGGGAGCCAACCTGATCCCTGATCCCCGCCTCCTCATTCCGCAATCCGCAATGCGCAATCGAACGGTGTCCCGCCGCCGCCCGCGTCTTCACTCCGCATTCCCAAAAAGGCCCTTGTCTCTCCCGCCCGTTTCGAGCATGGCAGTCCCCAGAGACACACCCCTGGTACTGCTACGACAAATGAGAGTTGCGGCCCGCCGTGGGCCGGATAGATGTGGTGAGGCCGAAATGTGGGAGATGGCCATGAAGGTGCGAAGGCCGAGGGATAAATGAGACGGGAGAAAGCGGAAATAGATGATGGTCCCCGTTTCAGCTTCGGGTGACCATCTCACAGAGCATTGAGGAGAGACGTGAGCAATTCCCGCGCCCGTGTCAGAGTGTTGGATTCGCACAGCCGGCCAAGGCCGGGGGGGTCGGGTCCGCGTCGGAAGCCTTGAGAAATGGGAAGTCGCTGATCGGCATTTCAATAGACCAGGGTGATGTCGTGGCTTGGGACGAAAAAGATCACGGGATTGGTTACTCCTCGTTCGCGGGCCTCCTGCATCACGGTTTCAGGATTGTCTCCGGATGCAACTACCGTTCGGTCGGATATCGAGCGCAACGCCACGTATTTGCCCTCGTATCCTTCTTCGGCTATCAGCACCTGATTCCACAAACCCTAGGGGAGGGGAACAGGATCAGGTTCTGCTTTCGGTTCGCAGCGCATCCGTCAGGGCAGGATCGGGATCTGGGCGGCGAAGGCTTCCACCTTCTTCTGCCAGCCCTCCTCCAGCGGGCCCTTGAGTCCGGTCACCAGGACCTTGCCTTCGGCGACCTTGACCAGACCTTTGCCCTGCAGACGCTCGGTCATGACAGGCCGGATGCGTTGCCACTTGGTGCGCTCCTCCGGGGTTGGCATCTCGGTGGTCAGGATGGCGTACTTTGTCCCTGCCGGCAACGCCATTTTCTTGAGGAAGCGGCGCATGCCCCAGATGGGCTTGCCGCAGCGCCCCGGTGAGCTGAACAGGTACAGGTCGGCAGGAGGAAGCTCCTTTGGCGTGGCATCACGGATATGGTGAACATTGACCGTGACGGCCTTGCCGGCCATCTGTTTCTTGAACTCCTCGGCGACCATGACCCCGTTGCCGTACTTCGAAGCGTGATAGTACTCTATCTTCATGGCGGATACCCCCAAATCGGATTTCACCCCGATATATAATAATCCGACATCTCCCATTTAGCGGTGCCCGACTACATCGCGCGGCCTTCCGAGCACTCAGTATACGGAATTCCGGGCACCATACTATTAAACAGAGTGTGTTCGAGGATCAACCCTTATTTTCATCTTCAGCGGGTGAGTGGAGCCGGTGCGGGACGCGGAGTGCGGAGTGCGGAGGCGGGGATCAGGGGTCAGTTTGAAATCAGTGGGGATCCGTGAAATCCGTGTGCATCCGTGTCGGACATATGCGGGCGAATGATGATTCGCCCCTACGGGGTTCGCGGAAATGACAGAGGGGCGGGGCGTTCGACGCGCGGGCTTTGGGGTCGCTGGACATGGCCTGGAGGGTGTAGATGACTGCGCGCACCTACCCAACTTCCTTGACGAGAACAACTTTGTGGTCTGCCGGTCCGTAGAAGTCGGCTATGCGTGCTGCCTCACGGTAACCCATCGACAAATAGAATTGCCGGGTCGGGTGGTACGTTTCACGGCTCGACGTCTCGATGACCAGCAACCGGCCGCCTCGCTGAGCAATCGCCTGCTCGGCAAAGACCGTGAGTGCACGACCGATGCCTCGTCCCTGACAAGCAGGAGCTACGCCAATCCAGTAGATGTCGAAGGTCCCGATCGTGCAGGGCGTCGGGCCATAACAGATCCAGCCGACCGTTTCAGGGGCAGTTGTCGGTTGTCGGTTGTCAGTTGACAGTTGGCTCTCGCTGTGGCTCGACTGTGAACTGGGAACTGACAACTGCGAACTCTCTACGCAGGCGACAAATGACTGGTAATGCCCTTGGGGTCCGTCGGCCAACGCCGCATCCAGCACCTCGCGGGCAATGTCGATTTCCCCGGGCTGGAAGAAACCCGTTTCCGCCAGGAAGGATAGCACCACCTGGCGATCCTCGGGCCGGCACCAGCGGATCTCAATGGCCGGGGCGCCGGGGGCCTTCGCCGTGCGAGTCCGTCGCGGACGAGTCGGCCGTGAAGTCTCATGAGGCACGCGGGCCAGGGCGTTGTCGATACTCAGTCTCACGAAGGTTTCGTAAGAGATCCCGGCGGCCTGCAACGCTGCGGCAAACCCGGCATCCGGCGAGATATCCGGATTGGCGTTGACCTCCAGGATGTAGGGCCGGCTGGCCTTGTCGAGGCGAAAGTCCACGCGGCAATAGTCGAGGCAGGCGAGTGTCCGGCAGGCAGCCACGGCCAGTTCCCGGATCTGCTCAGTCAGCCGCTTGGGCAGCGGCGCGGGGATGATTCGAGGAGTGTGGTTGTACTCGAAGCTGTCCGCAAGCCATTTGGCCTCGTATCCCACGATGCGAGGGCGACCGGCTTCAAAGGCACTGAAGTCAATCTCCGCCAGAGGCAACACCTGCGGCTCGCCGTCGCGACAAATTACGGAGATATTCAACTCCCGTCCGTCGATGTACTGCTCGATCAATGCCGGCTGGGCCAGTTGGTCGTGGATGCGACGGACGACCTCGTGCAGGGCCTTGCCGCGTTTGTGGACGATGCTGGCCTTATCGATTCCTTCACTGGCATCGGTCTGCACAGGTTTGACGATATAAGGACCGTCGAACAGGTCCTTCGCCGGGATGCGTTGCCCCGGCTGGACGATCAGACCTTGAGGCGTAGGAAGCCCTGCGGCCCGAAGCAGGGCTTTGCTCTGCCATTTGTCGAGTGACAAGAGCAGACCCTTCGTATCATTGCCCGTGCAGGCCTTGCCGAAGCTGTGTATGACGGTCGGAACCAGGGTTGCCTGTCCCGCGTCCGTCCAGAAGCCTTCGACGAGATTGAAGACCACCGGCTCATCCGCGGCAGCCAGGACGGCGGGCAACTCGCTGAACCATCGCACGCCTACCGCCCGGTGCGGAATCCGCAGCTTGTCCAGAGCCGAGCCAACGGCCCCTGCTTCGGCCAGAACACCCGCCTCGCTCTCAGCAAAGACTTGGCCATGACCGGACGGCTGTGGACTGTTGTACAGGATCAGGACGCTGATTTTTTGGCGTGGCACGCTACCGACTCCCGGTGTGAAAGAGCACTCTGAACAATCCGGCCGATCAACGTCTCGTAGGCCATGCCCTCCTGGGTGGCGATCATCGGGAGATCCGAATGCGTCGGATGCAATCCCGGCAGGGGATTGATCTCGATGAATGCAGGTCGGCCCCCGGCGTCCAGACGGATATCCACGCGTCCGGTGTCACGACACTCCAGCACCCGGTAAGCCCTCAAGGCCAGGTCTTCGACCTGATCGCGCAGGGCCCCGTGCGGCATCGGGAAGTAGTGGACCCACTGCTCGCAGAGTTCCTTCACCTCGTAGGAATAATCGGTGGCCGGAGCGTTCTCGCGGATGGCGATCTCCATGGTCCCCAGAACCGCAGCATCACGGCCCGTCCCCAGGACGGCTGTAGTGAACTCCCGGCCGGGCAGGTACTCCTCCACGAGAACCGGTTGGCAGAATCGCTCCAGCAAACGAATGCAGACCCTCTTCAAGGCCTCGCTTGATTCGATGCGTGAATGCTCATCGACTCCCTTGCCCGTCCCCTCGGCCAGCGGCTTGGCGAACAGCGGAAATCCGAGATCGACGGACTCTGCCTCCTCGGGCGATGTCACCACCGCGAAACGAGGCGTATGCAGGCCCGCCGACTGGATCACCCGCTTGGTCATCGCCTTGTCCAACGTCAGCGCAGAGACCAGAGGATCCGAGAAGGTATAGGAAATCCCATACATTTCCAACAGGGCCGGCACCTGGGCCTCTCGGCTGCGTCCGGTCAGGCCCTCGGCAATGTTGAAGACCAGGTCCCACCGCTTGCCGCAGGCGAGCTGCCTGGCAAGAGCCAGGCCGTTGCCGATGCGCTCGGTCGTGTGGCCGAGAGACCGCAGCGCCTGCTCCAGACAGCCAATGGTCGCCGCCGAGTCGAACTCGGCCACTTGCTCTTCGGTGTACCCTTCGGCGAGGTAGTCGTCCCTCAAATCGTAGACCAGCCCGATCGTCACTGCGTCCTCTCGCCGGCGAGGATCGGGGCTGGTCCCGCGTGATGTCTTGCTCATTTGCTTAGAAATCCCCCACAGACTCGTCCGATGCGCAGCACGTCTGGCGTCTGGCCTGGCGGAGAGTCTTCTCAGGCTGGATGCGGCTGTACCGTCCCGCCGTCAGTTCCCAGACCCCCGGCGCGGATTCCTCCTGCGGCGTCGGGCACTGACCTTGACAACGATCCTGCGGCTCGGGATAGGCGATCAGCATCCCCTCGTAGTTCCTCAGCACCGTGTGCGTCGGACTTTGCGTGACGACGTAGGTCGGCAGGACGGGGATCTTGCCGCCGCCGTGCGGGGCGTCCACCACGAAGGTGGGAATCGCCAGACCGCTGAGCCGGCCGCGCAGATACTCCATGATCTCCATGCCGCGCGACAGCGGAGTACGGAAGTGCTCCACGCCGCGAACGAGGTCGCACTGATACATGTAGTAGGGTCTGACCCGCATGCGCACCAGGCCGCGGCAGAGCTGCTCGATGATCTGTGGGCGATCGTTCACGCCGCGCAGCAGCACGGACTGGTTCCCCAGCGGAATGCCGACGTCGGCGAGCCGATTGCAGGCCTGTATCGCTTCCGGCGTCAGTTCCTGAGGATGGTTGAAATGCGTGTTGATCCACAGGGGGTGGTACTTGCGCAGCATCTGGCACAGCTCATCCGTGATTCGCTGGGGCAGCACCACCGGCACCCGCGTGCCGATGCGGATGATCTGCACCGACGGGACCTGGCGCAGTCGCGACAGCACCATCTCAAGATTCTCCGTGCTCATCGTCAGCGGGTCCCCGCCCGAGACGATCACGTCGCTGATCTGCGGGTGCTCCTTGAGGTAGGCGGCAATCTGCTCGAGACGCCGTTTCGTGATGCTGGTCTCCCGCGTTCCGGCGATTCGCTTGCGCGTGCAATGCCGGCAATACGCGGAGCACATGGTCGTCGCGATGACCAGCGCGCGGTCCGGGTACCGATGGACCATCCCGGGGACCGGCATGTCATGACACTCCTCCAGGGGATCAGGGCTCAGGAACGGCGGGTCCGTCAGTTCCTGAATCTGCGGCACGCACATCTGGAAGATGGGGTCGGAGCTATCCGCGCGGCGAATCAGCGACACGTAGTAGGGCGTGATCGCCATGGGATACTTGGCCGCCACAGAAGCGAGGTTTGGATCTCCCACCCAGCGAGGAAAGGCCGCAGACAGTTGTTGAGGGGTTCGAATGCGATGGGCCATTTGCCAGCGCCAATCATCCCATCCGTTGGGCCGGCAAGTCATGGTCTCAATCGCGGCGGGTGCGACGGCTATGAGCGGAGGCTCGTCGTCGCCCGTGCACACGGAGGTATCGACATGACAGGAGTCTTCTCCTCCGCCCACAGGGCACATAGACATGATTCACGTTTCCTTTCTTTTTCCTTGGGTACTGTTCACTACACGTTCAACTACGACAATCTCATGAAATCGACCACCAACAACGATGGCTTCACGAAATTGATCACACCGCCGAGAAAAGCGATTTGCATCGACACTATGCTCTCTGACGGCCTGATGTTCCATAGCAATCATCTTAAAGAAAAAAAATTCCGATATGGAGCCCACGACAGCCCGGGCGAAGCACCCGTTTTGCACCTTTTGCCGTGCAACCCCTATCTTTCATGGCGTTACAGGATAGTGAACTCCGGCCAGGCTGTCAACCTATATGTTGTAGAACAACCCATAAAACTCTACAAGCCATAGGGGGGAAGCTGATTACCTCCCAGGGTGCGGAAACACGAAATCCCGGCCTCCGCGGGTCCGTCAGGCTCACCGGCCGGAATTTTACGGATTCACGCAGATTTCCCTCATGCTATTCCCGCGAAAGGCGCTCGGGGCCAATCGCCCGCACATTTCCGGCCCGGATTTCACCGATTCACACCGATTTGAGGCTGCCCCCTGATCCCCGACCCCTGACCCCTGCCTCTCTCACCGCGAACGACGCGAACACTGCTCTTGAATGTCATTCCCGCGGAGGCGGGAATCCAGGCTTCTTCACCACGGAGACACGGAGAACACGGAGAAATGCAACCGCAGATGAACGCCGATGAACGCAGATTTTCAACCGGGAACTGCCAACTGATTCTCATCCGCAGATTGCCCAGCCCGGCCTTGGGCCGGAACCCACCCACTCTTGAACCACGAATCACACGAATTACACCAATTCTGTTTGCCCGTCTTTCATTCGTACCATTTGTGTGATTCGTTGTTTCTAAGTCCTTCTGTGGCTGGAAGTTGTGACATCTGCCTGAAATCATCTGGAAATCTTTTTCAAATCGCGGCGTCCCGCCGTCGCCCCGTCGCCCGTCCATCGGGTGCGGTCGGAATATGGTGGCAGTCCACGCCGCTCTTCGTAGGGCGAACGTCCCCGTTCGCCCCTGAGGAGCACGGGCAATCGCTCAAACCGTCGTGCGAAGACGCACGACAAGGGGGGACGAGCGAGGACGCTCATCCTACGCCGAGGCTCAAATCCGCCACCGAAAGCCGACCGCACCCCGTCCATCTTTTTCCTCCTTTTGTGCTTGACCAATTGACCATGCTTGGGTAGAATGTACGAAATGTCGCACGTCACGGGTCTCTGCATGTCGTGCGTCCTCGCACGTACCTTTGGACGAGCGGGGACGCCCTGAAAACTTCAAAAATCAAAATTCAAACATCAAACTTGATACTTCAGTGGAAGGGAGAAGACCATGGCCCAGCCGACCTGTCACAGTTGCGTGTTCGCCTCTTGGGACCGGTGCCAGTGGATGTGGAGCCTGTCGTCGGGCGTTCCGAGCCGGCCGGTCTGCGCCAACCACCCCGACTCGCCCGGCCGGACCCGGCCGACGCCCCTGGGCCCCGTCTGCCGCAACTACCGCGCCAGGCCCGCCGACCCCGACCTTGCCGACGCCTCCGTCAAGCGAATCCCCGTCGCCGGCGGCCTCTACGCCTACGTCGACGCCGCCGACTACGAGTGGCTCAGTAAGTACAAGTGGCACCTGGTCGACGGTCGCTACGCCGCCCGCCACGAAAACGGCAAAACGATCCGCATGCACCGCGAGATCATGCAGACGCCTCCCGGCAGGGTCTGCGACCACACGGACGGCAACGGCCTGGACAACCTCCGCGGCAACCTGCGCAACTGCACCCACCAGGAGAACCACCGCAACAAGGCCAAGATGATCGGCGGCGCCTCCCGTTTCAAAGGCGTCCAGTACCACAAGCCGACCCGCAAATGGTTCGCGAGAATCTGGTGTGACGGCCGCTCGCACTCGCTCGGCTATTACGACATCGAGGAGGAGGCCGCCCGCGCCTACGACCGTGCCGCCGTCCTGAATTTCCGGGAATTCGCCCGCCTCAACTTCCCCGACGAATGGCCCCCCGAGCGCCGCCAGGCGCTCTACGCCGAGTTCCCTAATGGCCCCCAATGGACCGACGGCCGCAAGACCCGATGGAAAAAGAACCGCTGACCGACAACTGCTCCTCAACCGCGAAGCACGCGAACCACGCGAAAACTGCCTTGTGCATGTCATTCCCGCGAAGGCGGGAATCCAGGTCCCCAACCGGCAACCGACTACTGGCAACTGCCAACTGATCCTCTCACGCAGAGACGCCAAGACGCAGAGCACCCCAACCTCCGCCTTCCCACTTCAAACATCAAACTTCACATTTCTTGTCCCATTCCGCATTCCGAAATCCGCACTCCGCATTCGGGCGTCCCCCCGTCCCCCGTTTTCAAATCAAACATCAAAAATCAGAAATCAAACTTCCCTTTCCCTCTCACCGGCTCCGCCCACGCCCCCTCGCCGAAAATGACTGTTCGGCATTCGCCGTTGCCCCTCTGGACACCGGCTCTGCTAAGCGATAGCATGCTAGTGATAGCGGGATATTGAGTGGCTACGAAGGCTGAAACCATGATTGAAGAATCCCACGCACGAGCGATAGACTGGCTGGTCAAGGTCGAGGCCAAGTGAGTTGCCACAGCGTGCAGAGATGTGCAAGAGAGTCTTGCGAATGGGTAGGAAATGAGAGCAAAAAGCCGCGTCCCTTCTTTCATTGGACTCAAGCCGGCATCGCTCGCAAGCTCACGCGCTAAGCGTGCCAACCGTGCGGTGAACACCAAGGCTGAGGTGCTACTGCGAAGCACACTTCACAAGATGGGATTGCGATTTCGCAAGAATGCCAGGAATGTGCCTGGCACGCCGGATGTCGTGTTCATAGCGGCGCGCACAGTCGTGTTCTGCGACGGCGACTTCTGGCATGGAAGAGATTGGCGGACACTTAGAAGCAAGCTGATGGAAGGAACCAACGCCCAGTATTGGTGTGAAAAGATCCGCTCGAACATGGAACGTGATCGGCGAACAGACAAACGCCTAACGAGACTGGGCTGGAAGGTTGTCCGGGTGTGGGAGACTGATATCCTCTCTTCGCCACAGCTAGTTGCTAAGGCCATCGGGAAGGTCGTAGCATCCAGAGCCAAGGCCCGGTGCGAGCGCCCTGGTTAGCTCTAACGCCAAATCGAGTTGAGCGAAACCGCGTGTACCACCCAAGAGGTGCGAGCTATGCCGTAGCTTACAGTAGATGATTCCCTTGCTGTGCAAGTTCCAAAAGGGTCGGGAATCCAGTAGATGGTATTTGAAGCCACGGGATTGAAATTCTCGATAATTGCGAGGACATAAGCATCACCGTGAGCTCTCGCTTGTTCCCACTCTCGCTGCGTCAACGAGGGACTGCAGTAGCCGAGTGAACTTTTCACGTCTACATACCATGTCCGCTGTCCTCTCTTGATCAGGAGATCATACCCTAGTCGCTGGCGGGAGACATTAAAGACTGTGCATTGAGCCTGAATCAGAGCGCTCATCACAAACTGCTCTGCTTCCCAACCTGTGTTCACGCCCGGCGGCGGGGCTGGCGTCCCCGAGAGAGTTGGAGCCAAGACACGGACCCTTGGACACGCTGTAAGAGCGAGCGCACGGCGCCTCGCCCGAGGGAGGACCATACCTGAGCCAAGGTCTCTATACGACATGTCGGCAAAGGTGCGCAATAGGCTCTGGTTTCCAGGATGTGCTGGGTCGCCGTCAAAGTAGGCCACTACCTCCTGCGGGGAAAAGTTGAAATCATCTGCGAAGTCATCAACATCCAGTTCTTGGCGCGATGCTAGAGCGAGGCCAGGAAGAGCATCATGGTACAAGGCAATGATGAGGGGTAGAATGGGGATGCGGTTTCCATTTGGTGCGATGTAGGGAATGAAATTGTCCGTGTTCAGAAGATCAACCACAGCGAATCCAGCTCCACCCGGGTCTATCCGCAGCCACTTTCTATGGTCTTCATTTCTGTACCTTGCGCCTCGTGGACAGAGTCGGCAGGTTGCGTTTGCTAGAGCACCGCTTTGTGCAGGCTGCAAATAGCGGCACCTGACACGTGATTGATTCAGGAAGACCGCGCTCGAAAGGTCTTGGGGAGGAGCATAACATCCAACGCCCTTCTGCAGGTGGAAGTTGTTGCGCCAAGTATTCTGCGGTGCCCTTCTCCCCTGGCCGGTCAGACCAGTTCGTGGTTTATATCCATTATTGA
This sequence comes from Sedimentisphaerales bacterium, assembly GCA_963708075.1. Taxonomy (GTDB): domain Bacteria; phylum Planctomycetota; class Phycisphaerae; order Sedimentisphaerales; family Anaerobacaceae; genus PLanc-01. The sequence continues at coordinate 4,948,151 of OY970194.1, read as the reverse complement.
AGAGCATCAAAACGCAATCATCAAGTGGGCGAGATCCTTTTGCGTACAGATCGTCGAGAAGAGTCTGGAGGGTTTCAGTCGACACGAACTGGTTGGCAAACATGCTCGGAATCTCGTTCTGGTAGTACTTGAGACCCAAAAATAATTGGATAAATCTACCCCTGAAGTCCCGAGAGAGATTAGCCCTATGCGCACCCAAGAGGCGCAAGGATGTCGCGTATGCCGCCGGATTAGTGACGCGTATCATTTGCGGGATGCCTCCTAACCTGTTCTATGTACTCACAGGGTGAAATGACGCCTCTGACGAACTGCACGTAAGGAGTGCTCGGTTTTGACCGATAGGCGAGCACACTGCCATCTTCGCCGGCTCCTATTGGTGGAAGGTCATCGAGAGCCTCCCTGACTGTGGCTACGCGAGGCAGAAGGGGGTCCGTGTTCACTTGAGCACTGAACGTTGTCACAGGCGGGGGGCCTGCGCGCATTGTCACAGAGCCCCGAGCACCAACCACAAATATTCTCTGGCGTCGCTGTGGTATTCCGAAGTCCTCGGCTTTGAGACGCCATACAGACACGTTATAGTCTAAGTCTTCAAGCATTCGGACGATGGTCGCTAAAACCCTCCCTCCTTCCATATTGGTGAGTCCAAGTACGTTCTCAAATAGGAAGCCATCCGGCTGTAGCAATTTGAGCGATCGACAGTACTCTACATAGAGGAGATTTCGTCCGTCGCTCATCGATCGCCGATTGCCAGCCGTCGAGAAGCCTTGACATGGAGGTCCTCCAAGTACGAAGAAGCGATCCGAAGTATGCGATGTAAGGCGTCTCGAGCGGTCAATGATCTCCTGGAATACAGATGTGCGCGTTATGTCCCCACAGACAACATTGGAATCAATGGCAGCCGAGTACGTCTGAAGGAACGATGGTTCGAGGTCGGCGCCTAGGACGGGCCTCCAGTTGGCCCACACAAAACCTAGGCTTAGACCACCAGCGCCACAGAACAGATCAACAAAACGACCTGGCTCGCCAAAGGAACTCGCTATTTGAAATGCAAGTAAAGGGGGAACGGCGTTGCCTATCTGTTTGTTTATCGATGCCTTACTTCCGAAGAACTCCACAGAATCTGGGAAACTCTGAAGTCTGGCAGCCTCGCGTTGAGAAATCAGACGGTGCTGGCTATCGCGCATGTTATAGTGAATGAAGCAGCCATTCCCCGGTCGATTGAAGCACGTGTTGATAGTATATGATGGGCGATCTGGATGCAGACGGCCATAGTACGTTGACCGACTTCCGCCACCTTTTGCATAGCTTTCTCTTATCTGGCGCAGTCGCTGCGATGGAATCGTGACTGGTATATCCTTCCAGTTTCCTCCAGGCGGCACGGCCTTCACCATCTCAATGTCAAGGGCGCTCAGCTTATGGCTATAATGGTTCGGTATCACCAGGTCACCTATTATTCATCTCCAAGTGCATCCCAAGTGTCGCGTTGGAGCAACTCGCCACGCTCCGTTTCGCTGAGCTTGTCGAACGAGCCGAGGATGCTCTCAAATCTACGCCGGCTGAGGCCATACAGGCGTGCAACATAGATCTCCATGGCAACTTCACTTCGTTGATCCCCTTGCAGGCACCGCTCGCAGATCGCCGCTATTCTTGAGAAACGGTTTGACGAGAGTGGCCATGGAAGGTGCACCTTTCGGACTGACCCTAGGGATACATGAGCTGTTGCGGAGAACGTCCGTAGTTGGAACTCAAATACCAGCGAGTTCATGATGCCGAGAAGTGCATACAATCTGTTATCTGCGGGCGGAGAAAAATATAAGATGTTCAGCGAATTGCCAGTCACGCACCCGGGAGGGATGAGCGTGGCCTGCATCCTGCGCTTCTGCGTGGGACGGGACACATCTCTCCAAGCCACCCTGGTAAATTCGACGGACTTTGGAATTCGTACTAACTCAGTTCTGACATACCTGACCGATCCGTTCAGGAGCCTGAATCGATCTACCATTCGACCTTTTATGAACGAATACCTTCCACGATCCGATAGGTACGTTTCCGATCGCGTTTCATCTAGTTCTCGGCCCGCATAGAACCCGTCTGCGGCCCTTTCAATCTGGAAGAAAGAAGGAAATCTTGACCAGTATGACAAGAAATCCACTGCAGCACCGGAGAAATGCACCGGGAGAATATGACCCATATTCGCCACTGCTGAGAGTGGAACCTTCACTCTGCCTCGCTCTCTAACCTGCGCATCACGTGTGTACTTCGTCACTATTGCGGAGAAGACCGTGGGAATCTCGGGTTGCTTGCAGAGAGCAACGAGCGTGATCGCAGGTTGGTCCACACCTTCGAATAGTCGACACTCAGCGGGGAAGTAACCGACATCTGTGATCAAGTGATTACACAAGATCCACCTTCTGAGTTGCTCGGAAACTTGGTCTGCGAGAAGTGACGCTGGAGAAACGATGCCTACGATACCGTTTGGTGACGCGAGTCGGAACGCCAGTTCTGTTCCACACCTAGCGAGGTTCAGGCCCCAACGCGAGAATCGTTGAGCGGGTCTTGAGACGGGGTACTGGCTCTCAAGATAGGCTTGCTGATCCCCCAAGTTCCGAATGTACCCGGCATTTGCGCTCGTGTCTAAATCCAGGAGTTCCCTGCGATCAGGCTTGAGAACATCCCACGGCGGATTGGTTACTACTATGTCATATCTGCCGTGATAGCGGGGTCCCCTGGTAAACGCATCACAATGGCGAGCAACCAATGCGAGAGGTATATTGCGTGATAATGCCGTTGCCTTGACTTGTTTCCGTGCAATCGCGAGTGCGCTCGCATCGCAATCCCAAAGCTCGACGGTTACCTGACTGGATACCCTTGCACCGCCTCTCGCAATTGCGTCCAAGAGCCAGCATACAAGGCGACCGTCCCCACAGAAGGGGTCGATTATTGAAAACGATCCTTTCTCAACGAAGGGTCGATCTACATCCAAGATCGCAGATATTAGATGATGTCCTATGGTCGGATGCGTGTAGAATGACCCCTGCGTACGCGTCAGAATGCTCTTCCTGCCGTGCTCGGCCACGCACGATCCATTCTCCCGTAAAAACTCCACGTGCTTCAAACTATCCAGCCTCCTGCTTAGGCTTCCACATGCGCATCGATGCACCATTAGTCTGTCATCGCGGAGCGTGCCACGGAGGTGACCTTCTCCTTGCGATCCTTGTCTGGCATCTCATTCTAACGAGCTGCGTGGACCTTTCAATCGTTAATTCAAAGCCCTGAGCCGTTTCCCGGGCGTCCCGCTTCCTACGTTCTTACCCTCTTACCTTCGGCCATGCGCCACCCCTTCAGGGGGCCACAAAGGTATCCGTGTCGGAGGACGGGCGCTCTGTGCCGCGGACTTTTTGGCCAGTGGACATGGCCGTTTGGAGTGCGGAATGGGAAAGGAAGTGTGAAGTTTGAGGTTTGATGTTTGAAGTGGGAGGGCGGAGCGGGGACGTTCCGATTGCGGAATGTTGATTTCGGATTGCGGATTGGGAGCTCGGGCGTGGGCGGTCGCGTTACGGTCCGACGAAGGTGTCGTCTTCGGAGGCGGGGCGTTCTACGCCGTGGACTTTTTGGCCGGTGGACATCGTTCGGAGCGTGAAGATGTCGTCGTCGGAGGTGCTGGTGCGGCGGGTTCGGCAGAATTCGACGGAGCCGTCACAGAGCAGGACGTTCTGGCCGCGGCCGTTGTGGTTGCGGCTGTTGGCCTTCAGGAGGCTGTCACGCAGCTCGATGCTCGGGATGGTCGAGATGTCGCGCGGGAATTCCTCGGAGAGCGGGTTGAGGTCTGCGAGGAAGACTTTCTTTCGGCCGAGGGTGGGCTCGGGGGTCTGCGGGCCGTCGATGCGGACGCTGTAGTGCATGAAGGAGCGGGCGGGGAAATCGTTGTAGCGGGCGACCTGGACGGACTTGGGGTCGGGGCGGCCGGTGTCGCGGCGGGCGGGGCAGGTGAAGGCGGGCAGGGGGACATAGCCCTGCTTGACGAGGAGCCATGCCCGGCGGGTGTTGGACTGGTTCTCGGGGCCCTGGGTGCCGACCTTCCACCAGGGTCCGCCCTGGGCCATGGGGACGGTCGGGAATTGGCCGTCGTGGTCGGTGACGTAGTTGGCCAGGCCGGCGTAGATGTCGCCGTGCTGGGACTGGCACTGGGACTGCCAGTGACGCTGGCGGGCCAGGCCGAGGGCGGGCATCAGGATGCTGATGAATAGAAGCAGGACGGCGGCGATTGCGGCGATCTCGCTCCAGTTGTGCCAGAAGGGGACACGGAGCGGGACGGCCGGGGCGGGCTCGGCGGAGAGTAATTCTTCGAGGCGGGCGGGGCCGACGGCGAGTCGGGCTTGGTCCTTGAGTCGCTGGATGGTCCGCTCGGCGAGGTCGTCGGGACAGGGCTCCGGGTCCACGCTTTCGAGGGGCGACAGGGCTGATTGGAGCAGGTCGCAGAGTTGTGCGGCCTCGGGACTTGTGGATAGCAGGTCTTCCGCTTCCGAGGTGTCACGGTCGGACGTCAGGCCAAAAGAGTAATCAAACAGCAACTGCTTTTGGGCGTCACTTAACGGCGTCATTTGACCTCTTTACTCCCAACTGATGCTTTCCAGTCCTTGGCAAACCTCGCCACGGCTGTATGGAGCCTGCTCTTGACGGTGCCAATAGGTATAGCGAGAATGTCGGCCATTTGTTTGTAGGAAAATCGATTGAAATAGGCCAAGACGAGAATTTCGCGAAGGTTTTCCGGCATGTTGGCGATGATGTCGCTGACCTGCTCGGCGGTTTCGTTGCGTTCGACCTCGTCGTAGGGCACCGCCGTATCGGACGCAAGGGCGTTAAGCACCTCGTCGAAGGACATATCCTCGCCCTCGGTCATAGTCCCGATCGGCACGGCACTCGTCCTTTGGCTCTTGCGCAGGGCATCTTTCGCCTTATTCGCCGCGATGGTAAACAGCCACGGCCGCAGCGGCCGGCTCGGATCGAAGCTCTCCCGGCTGGTGAAAAGCTGCAAAAACGTCTCCTGGAACACATCCTCCACGAGGTCCGGCTGGTTCAAAAACTGCTTGAGGAACGCATAAAGACTGTTCCTATAACGGTTTACAATCTCCCGAAACGCCCCCTCGTCGCCCTCCTTATAGCGTTCCAGAAGCTCCGCATCGCTCAATTTTTCAAATGTACGCTTCATAAACATTCTTTCCATTCCGTACGCCATTATAAGACCCCGGTGCGAGGATTGCAAACCCGGTTTTCATAAGGTTTAACGGCATTTTCCACCCTTTCCGCACCCCCTCCAAGCATCGGTCCGATCCGGCCTATCAGGACCCCATCCGTGCCCCCTCCTTCTTACTTCAAACCTCAGACTTCACACTTCCCGTCCCAATCCGCAGTCGGGCCCCTGCCGCGCCCTCCCTTCTTCAATCCGCAATCCGATCGATGGGTAAGGCATGCTTACGCGAGCGTAAGCATGGCACCCAAACCATCTCGTTTCTTCCCGACACCAGCCGCGCAGCGGCGCAGGGACTCGCAATGACATGAAGGATGCGCGGGCGAATGATGATTCGCCCCTACGGGCCGGGCGCGGTTGTAGTACGGCGTTACAGGGTTCTGCGGCGGCGCAGCCAGCCGACGGCGCTGAGGCCGAGGAGGGCGAGGACACCGGCGCCGGGGGCGGGGACGACGGCCGGAACGCCCGTGCCTTGCACCGGGAAGAACGCGTGCGGGCCCGGCGGAAGGATCGAATCGTTACTCTGGATGAACAGGTAGGCCTGGTAGTCGCCCGGGGCGGGCGGCGTGAAGATCACGTCGACATAGATGTGGTTGCCGACCGGGTGTTCCACGGGCAAGATCGGCCATGTCGCGGGATTGAAGGAGAATGCCCCCAGCGACCAGGAGGGGGAGAGTGGATCGTCCGGACTGGCGTAGGGCGGATTGGGAGTGGGAGTCTCGTGGAGGGAAACGACGTACACCCATACGGCCGTCGGCCAGCCGGCCAGGAGGTCGAAGGTCACCATCTCGGAGCTGCCCACGGCCACATTGCCGAAGTCCCAGCTCATCGGCGAGACCTGGAGGTCCTGAGCGCGGACCGCGGCCGTCGTGCAAAGAATCATGGCGCACACGAGAACGAGTCCGGAATTGCCACGCACGCTGCACATTTCTCACTCCTCCTGTCCCAGGATGCGCCTCGTTGCATCGGGACTGAAACACCCACCGTGCGGCCTCCTGCCGTGACAGGGCGACGAAGACCTCCGTGCGTCACCGCCTCAGACGTGCCAATCAGTCTTGATTCTACTCGGGCCCGGTGCGAGTTGTCAACAACAGAGTACGGAATTCCGGATCGGGGGTGTACGACAAGATTGTGGCAGAGCGAGGATGAGACTCTTGGGTGGCAGCGTCAAGCGCAGCTTGGCGATGGCCTGCCTCGGACGCAGCATAACCATCGCCAAGGCCTTCGGCCTTGACGCTGCCACCCGGATCGAGTGCCACTTTTTTGTCGTGCACCCCGGATCGGCGGGGCGGTTGGGTGCGGTCGCCATACGGTGGCGGATTTGAGCCTCGGCGTAGGATGAGCGTCCTCGCTCGTCCCCCCTTGTCGTGCGTCTTCGCACGACGGTTTGAGCGATTGCCCGTGCTCCTCAGGGGCGAACGGGGACGTTCGCCCTACGAAGAGCGGCGTGGACTGCCACCATATTCCGACCGCACCCGGGCCTTGGGGCCTTGGGGGTGCGGTCGGCCTTCGGTGGCGGATTCGGATTGCACCCGACGCAAGAGCGCAGCCCAGTCTTCTTTCGCCCCTACGGGGCTTTGAGATAGGATTGACTATCGTACCCACCGTTGAAACGGTGGGCTAGTGTCGATCGCCCCCGTGGGGCGGACGGGCCGACGCAAGAGGACTGGAGCGAAGTCCAAGCCCGGAGGGCGATAGAGAATAGCCCAGCGACTGATCGCTGTACGTGTTTAGCGTGAAGCCCGCCGTTCGCCGGGTGGCACCGCCAAACTCGTTTGACGGTGCTCATTCGACCGAGTCTGGTCAATCGAGACCCCACGGGCAAACAAGTTTGCCCGTGCCACCCAGGACTGGGCGCGTCCAGGCTAAACACGTACGAAACGGTGGGCTAGTGTCGATCGCCCCCGTGGGGCGGACGGGCCGACGCGAGAGGACTGGAGCGAAGTCCAAGCCCGCAGGGCGATAGCCAATAGCCGCAACGCCTGCGGGATGGTAATCGACCCGTCGGGTGCTGTCCAAGCCCGCAGGGCGATAGAGAATAGCCCAGCGATTTATCGCTGGGGAACCGGGGCCGAGGACAAAAGCCAGTCCCGTAAGGGACGAAAGAGGCGCAGTCCGCACACGGCGGCTACACGCCGCCACCGAATTCCGACCACACCCTGGGGGAGAGTGCACGACAAGATTGTGGGAGAGCAAGCACCAAGTTCTGGGTGGCAGCGTCAAGGCCGTAGGCCTTGGCGATGGTTGCACCGCATCCCAAGCAAACCATCGCCAAGCTGCGCTTGACGCTGCCACCCGGCCCGACTGCCACTTTTTTGTCTTACGCCCGTCGGGGAGCGATGCGGCCGCCATTCGGTGGCGGATTCGGGGCTCCGCGTAGGACGAGCGTCCTCGCTCGTCCTCTTTCGGCTGTGGTCTTGTACAGTATCCAGTCCGTTGCAAGGGCCCGGACTGGTCGTGCGGGGACGCATGACCTACGAAGAGGCTCGCCGATTGCCACCGAATTCCGACCACACCCAGGCGGTTCCCGAGTGCGGAGTTCGGAATGCGGAGCGGTTCTCACCTTCCTACGTTCGGTCCTCAGCGGTCTGGAGGCAGGCGCGGGCGGTTTGCTGGAGGGGTTCGAGGCCGAGGCGCTTGATTGGGGAGTCGGCGAATCGGGCTTCGAAGGTCCGGCGATCGAGGGCCAGGACTTCGCGGAGGTCGAGGGCGGCTCGGTCGGGGTGAAACTTGAATTGGCGATTGGTGCGGGCGGGGGCCTGCTGGTGGAAGGGACAGGCCAGGAGGCATTCGTCGCAGCCGAAGAGCCGGCCGTGGGTGTCCGGCGCGGGCTCGGACGGCGAGGGGTACTGCGTCAGGCCACTGATGCATTTGCTCGCGTCGAGGAATCCGTCCGGCTGCAGGGCGCCGGCGGGACAGGCCTGGATGCAGCGGTCGCAGTCTTGGCATGCGCCCTCATGCGGCTCGTCCGGCTGCAGGGGCAGCGTCGTCAGCAGCTCGCCGAGCAGGAGCGGCGGGCCGAGCTGCGGATGGATGAGCAGGTGGTTTCGCCCGATGAAGCCGAGTCCCGCGCGGACGGCCAGTGCCTTCTCCGCCAGCGGGGCCGAGTCCACACAGATTTTGTAGCGGTCGGCGCGGCCTGCACGCACGCTCAGGAAGCTCGCCAGCTCGCGCAGCAGCGACTTGATGAACGTGTGGTAGTCCTCGTATTGGGCGTAGGCCGCGACCTTGCCGCGAGGAGGGATTTCAGATTTCAGATTCTGGATTTGAGATTGAGGGCCGCAGGCCGGGGCGATTTCGAATTTCAGATTTGAGATTTCAGATTGGCGGCCGGAGGCCGGGGCCGCGGCTGCCGCACCGCCGGCAGAATCACGCTGCGATGCATAATCCGCCCTCCGCAGTCCGCAATCCGCAATCTTGTAGTTGAGCGCGACGACGATCACGGATTTGGCGCCTTTGCGAAGCTGGGACGGGTCGATGCGTTTGTCCAGGTTGCGATGCATGTAGTCCATGCGTCCGGCGCAGCCTCGTCGCAGCCACTCCTGGAGATGCTCGACGTGTTCCCGGCCGATCGGCGAGGCGTCGGTGATGCCGACCGCCTCGAAACCCAGCTCCCGCCCCTTGTCTTTAATCTCCTGTTCGAGAGTCATGGAGATCATTATACTACTTCGCACGTCGGGTTCACATGGACCTGCTGCGAATATGACAGGAGAAAATACCTGATGCCAATCGGAGGTCTTTCGCTATGACAATCGAGGCAAATACGACCTGCAAGCCGATCTTGAAGGGCAGCTTCCGCCTGATCGCTCTGCTTTTCGTCGTGTCGGCTCCCGCGACCGTGTACGGCAAGACGCTCGTGGCCTGGGCGTTTGCCATGGGGCTGCAGGGCTGGCAGGGGAACAACTACACGGAAGGCCTGACGGCAACCGCGGAAGGGTTGGCGTTTCGGTCCACGGGGATCGATCCGTGGATCGAAGGGCCGGCGGTCGATCTGCCGGGCGAGGGAACGGTGCGCGTGCGAGTGCGGATGAAGTCGGACGCCGACACGGGCGGCGAACTGTTCTACGGCCGCACGTTCCAGGCGGGGCATTCCGTCCGATTCACCGTGAACAGCGATGGCCAGTGGCACGACTACTTCCTTGTCATCCCGGAGCGGCTCGGAGCGGGCACGCGATTTCGCCTGGACCCAGCCACGAGCGAAGGGCAGATCGTCGTCGCCTCCATCGAGGTCGAGGTCCTCGCGCCGGTGCCGCCGCCGCAGTGGGAAAAGCCCGTGCGGCCTCGCGCAGGCGACATCGGGCCGGAGTTCGTCATCTCGGGGGATTTGATGGTCACGGACTATCGAGACGGCGTGGGCGACTTCGTCGTCCGAGTGGATGGGCAGGAGATGGCCGCCGGCTACAAGGGGGAGCAGATCGGCATGATCATCAACGATCAGCCGCAATGGCTCCGTCTGAACAGCAATAAATCCTCGTCCATACACATAGAAGGCCGAGCCTTCTCTCATGTCACAGACCTGAGAGACAACGGCGGGGCCAAGTGGACGGTGACGCGGCGATTCGAGCCGGGGCCGGTCGACGGGTCGATCCTTGTGGAAACCGAGTTTGTCGTTGACCAGAACAGGGACATCATTCACCTGCCCTGGCTGACGCTCTTTCCCGGGGTGGGGACGTTCGGCGAGCGAAAGACGCAGGGATTGTTCGCGGGGCTGGAGTACTTGGAGGATGAGCCGAGCAGCAGTGACGCGGACATCACGACGGCCGAGCACATCCGCCGGGTGCCCGATCCGGTGAAGGTGACGTTTCCGCTGATGGCGATTGCGCATGACGGCCGGTACGTCGGGCTTGTGTGGGAGCCGTCGGGGATGGTCGCGCCTGTGTTCGACTCGCCTGACAAGATCTACGGGTCGGGCGCGCATGTGATGGCGTTGACCGGTCCGGCCGTGGGCGACAGGCGGTTTGAAAACGAGCAGGTTGCGCACACGCCGCTGCGATTGCGGGCGAACGAGCCGATTCGCATGCGGGCGATCATCATCGGCGGTAAGGGTGCGACGATCATCCCGGCCGTGCAGGAGTACGTGGCGCTCCGCGGCTTGCCGGCGATGCCCACATTCACGGGCGGGCTCGATGCGGCGGTGACGCTGCTGGCTCATGGCTGGCTGGATTCGACGATCAATGAGGGCGGGATCTTCCGTCACGCGGTGTGGGGCGAGAGCTTCAAGGCGGCGCCCGCCGGCGACGCCATCATGTACATCGACTGGCTGGCGAATCAGGCGCAGGACCGGGACCTCGTCCGCAGGCTTGTGCAGGCGCGGGACCTGGCCGTCACGAAGATGCCGAAGGGCCAACCCTACATCAGCACCGTCTCGCACACGCGCACGCCGACGGCCCCGTTCGTCTTTGGAGGCGTTTACCCATACATCCAGCAGCGACAGGAGGAGGCGAAGGGATTGCTCCGGCACTTCGACGACAAGGGCGTCAAGCTCTACCAGCCGGGCGACGTCGATTACGGCAAGACCCATTTCGCCAAGCACGCCAACGGCCTGGCGGGCGTGGACGTCGCACAAATCCTGGAGGCGGCGACGATGTCGGCGGACCCGCAGTTGATCGGGCAGGGTCTGGCGCTGCTGGACAAGCAGACGGCGCTCTATGCGAACACGGTGCCGCGCGGGGCACAGACGTGGGAAGTTCCGCTGCACACGCCGGACATCCTCGCCTCGGCGTACATGGTCCGGGCGTACACGCTCGGCTACCTCCTCTCGGGCAAGTCGGAGCACCTGGAGCAGGCCCGCTACTGGGCGTGGACCGGCGTGCCATTCGTGTACCTGATCAATCCGACGGCCGGCGAGATCGGCCCATACGCGACGATCGCCGTGCTCGGCGCGACGAACTGGCAGGCCCCGATCCTGGTTCGGCCGGCCCGTCCAGTGGTGCGGCCTGGTCTATGCCTCCGCCCTGCACCTGCTCAGCCAATATGACAAGGATGGTCCCTGGGAGACGATTGCCAAAGGCATCACAGCCACAGGTCTTCAGATGACCTGGCCCGTCAGTGACGCCAAGCGCCAGGGCCTGCTGCCGGATGTCTTCGAGTTACAGCCCCAGCTCCGAGGCGGCCCCGCCATCAACCCGGGCACTGTCCAGGCCCATGTCCCCGAGCTCTTCGACAAGGGCCGGCTGTACGACGTGCGCAAGCTGGCGACGAAGAGCTGGTTCATCCATGCCCCCTGTGCCATTCGCAACCTCCGCGAAGCACGCGATTCCGTCACCTTCACCGTCGACGGCTGGGGCAAAAACCCGTACTACGTCCTGCTCGCCGGCGTGGACCAGAAGCCCGCGGCCGTGATGACGACGCAGATCACGCCCGCGATCGCGGCAATACGCCCTGTCCCGCGCGAGGCGCAGGCCCATTTCAACCCCGGCCAGCACATGCTCGCGATCACGCTGACCCAGCCGTGCGAGATCCAGGTGCGGTTCTAAAGGGACAGGACCTATAGGACCAATAGGACAAATAGGACCTATGACCGGGTCCTATGGGTCCACTACGTCCATCAAGTCCACTCCCATCGCAAGGGGCGGCTCTCTCGTGCGCAGAGACGGGCTAGGTACTTCGCCCTATGCGAAAAAGGGGTGTCCCCTGATCCGGAAAGCAGCGTTCGCCGCATGGATGAGCGGCGGCGCCCTGCGTACCATATGGCGGCAGTGGATAAGAGGTTAGGCACCGCCGCCCGAGCGTGGCCCGGGCCGAGGTGAGAAAAGAAGAACCAAGGTCGTACCATCCGACCGGATAAACAGGAGGCACGAGAATGAAATCGCGCACGCGTATGGTATTGGGAATCCTTTGTCTTGTCGTATTGTCCTGGCCGCTGTGCAGCCTTGCGGAGGTTGCGAACCTGGCTGTCATCGAGGACACCTTCATCAATTCCGGCGCCCCGGGCAACAATGCGGGTGCCACCGGCTGGTTCGACGCCGGCAGGGACGGCATCGGCGGCATTCGCCGGGGCCTGCTGCGTTTCGATCTGGGCAGCATCCCGCCCGGATCGACCGTCACTTCCGCGACGCTGCAACTGATGGTCGTCAAGGTCCCGGCCAACGGCCCGGTCAATTCCACATTCGATCTCTTACGCCTGCTGGCGGGCTGGAAGGAAGGGACCAAGGCCGGCAGCGGCGGGGCGCCGGCAACAGCCGGAGAGACAACCTGGAACGCCCGTATTATGGGCACGGCCGCCTGGACGGCGCCCGGGGCCAAAAGCAACGCGGCAGCGACCGCCAGCGCCTCGACGGCCGTGGGGTCCGCAGATAACGCAAAATACTCCTGGACAGGCGCGGGCCTGGTGGCGGACGTGCAGCTCTGGGTGAACGAGCCGGCGCAGAATTTTGGCTGGCTGCTGACCAGCCGGGCGGAAGCCTCGGCTCGCTCGGTGCGCGGATTCGTGTCTCGCCAGGGCGGCGCGGCGCCGGCACACTCGTGGTCGTTTACACGCCGGCGCCCAACTCGCCGCCTTCCGTCTCGATCACCGGTCCCGCCGACGGCGCGACGTTTGTTTCGCCCGCCGAGGTAACGATTGAGGCCGCAGTCAGCGACAAGGATGGGACGGTGACGAGTGTGGAGTTCTTCGACGGCACAAGCTCGCTCGGGTCTGTCCTGCCGCCGCCCTACAGCACGACTGTCACCCTATATCCTGGCGCGCATGCTCTGACGGCAGTGGCCACGGATAACGATGCCGATGCGACGACCTCCGCGGCCGTGACGGTGACTGTGAAGACGGAGCCCATTGTCGATCCCATTCCGCAGCTCATCGTCAAAGGCGACATCACAATCGAGCTGCAGCCGGTCGTCGAGGGCCTGAGCGCGCCGCTGGGTCTGGCTGTCCCGGACGATGGAAGCAAACGCATGTTCGTCTACGATCAGGCGGGTCTGGCGTGGGTCGTGACCGGCGCGGCCGGCAAGCTGCCGACGCCTCTGTTGGACGTGCGCAGCCGGTTGGTGACATTTGGCAACTACGACGAGCGGGGCCTGCTCGGCCTTGCGACTCACCCGGACTTCGCGAATCATCCGCTGGTGTACACCTATACGTCCGAGCCCATCGACATCAACACAGTGGCGGATTTCGTCAATGTGATGCCGGAAGGGGTGGTGAACAACCACCAGTCGGTCATCGCCGAGTGGCGGATGGACCCCAACGATGCCAACCGGATCGATCCGAACAGCCGGCGCGAAGATCCTGCGCATCGACAAGCCGCAATCCAACCATAACGGCGGCACCCTGCGCTTCGGGCCGGACGGGCTCCTCTACTTCTCGCTCGGCGACGGCGGCCGGGCGAATGACGTGGCGAACGGCCACGTGCCCGGCGGCAACGCCCAAAGCCTCCAGAGAATCTATGGAAAGCTCCTTCGCATCGACGTCGATGGCAACGACTCGGCGAATGGTCAGTACGGCGTCCCGAGCATCAACCCGTTTGTGAATCGGGACGCCATCCCGGAAATCTACGCGTACGGCCTGCGCAATCCGTTCACGTTCAGCTTCGACAAGCTCACCGGGGATCTGTACGTGGGGGACGCCGGACAGAACAACATCGAGGAAGTGGACCTCATCGTCAAAGGCGGCAACTACGGCTGGAACGTCAAGGAAGGCAGCTTCTGGTTCGATTCCGTCAGCGAGAACATCGGCAAGGTCGTGACCGGTCCCGTGCGCCCGGTGCCGCCCGACCTGATCGATCCCATCGCCGAGTATGACCACGGCGAGGGCGCCGTCGTCATCGGCGGCTTCGTCTATCGAGGCATTCAGATCCCCGCTCTGCAGGGTCTCTACGTGTTCGGCGACTGGGGCTCGTTCGCGGCGCCGAGCGCCAGGCTCTTCTACCTCGACTCGAACGCTGTCATCAAGGAGCTGCGCATCGGCGTGGCTGACGGCCCGACGGGATTCTGGCTCAGAGGGTTCGGCGAGGACGCCGACGGCGAGCTGTACGTCTTTGGATCGACCGCGCTGGGACCTCAGGGCGAGACGGGCGTGATGCTCAAGATCGTGCCGAGCCTGCCCGCCGCACCGTAGGTCATCGCAGCCGCGCAGATAAGACCTCGGCAAACGCACCCTAGACCTGCTGGGGCGACCCCTTGGGGTTGCTCCAGCAGGTTTTCCGCGTTCGCGGGAACCCCATGAGAGAATGTAGGATGGGCTTTAGCCCATGCGGAGGGTTCAGAGTACCCAAGACAAGAACTGCATGGGCTGAAGCCCATCCTACAAGTGCGGCCGGGCGGCATGTTTGCGCGTGGGTAGACATGCTCCATTCGATACGCAAAGCATGCTTACGCAAGCGTAAGCATGGCACCGGCTGCAAGTTCGACTCCGAAGTGGGTGCCGCGTTGGGTGTCACTGAGTCTCGCCGGCAACGGGGGCCTGGGCGACTTTGCTGATCTCCATGATGACCGTGCCGCCGTTGGTGTACTGGCAGGGGTCGGGACACTGGATGTAGGCTTTGGTCTTGTCCTGCTTGCCGTCGAGGCCCCAGTCGGCGGGCTCGGAAACCCGCAGGGCGTTGTACCAGGGCATCAGCGCCGCCAGGGCGTGCATGCAGACGGGGACATCGCTGACAAGCTGATAGCAGGCTTTGAGAGCGAATGAATCGCCCGTTCGGAACGTCGGGCAGTGCCCTTTGATTTCCTTGACCGTAATGACCAGGTCCATAGTTGCCGGCTCCTTTAGAATGATTCGAGTTTCCTGGTAGTACGGCGGTTGGGCGGGCCGGTTCAGCGCGAAGGGAGTGTGGACGCAGTGGACGCATAGGACGAATAGGACCTATGATCGGCACTGCCGAGCATTGGTCCTATTGGCCCACTACGTCCGTCAAGTCCACTCCCGTCCACCCTTGCCCCTCGACGCGCCCGGCTGCCGGGATTATCATAGCTCCGGCACAGAAAGGAGACCTGGTAATGGCAAGTGAGCTGGTTGGCATCATCGGAGGCACAGGATTGGGCGATGCGCTCGCGGCGCAGTTGACCGGCGTCGAGATGCGGGAGGTGGACACGCCCTTCGGCAAGCCGAGCGGGCCCATCATGTTGGGAACGCTGGGCAAGAGGCAGATCGCCTTCTTGGGTCGCCACGGTGAGGGACACAGGCTGTCCCCGAGCGAGGTGCCGTTCGCCGCGAACATTTTCGCCCTCAAGAAGCTCGGGGTGCACGCCGTCATCGCCAGCGGAGCCGTCGGCTCGCTCCAGGCGAAGATCGTCCCGGGCGATCTGGTGATCGTGGATCAGTTCATCGACAAGACCTTCAAGCGCGCGAACACATTCTTCAGCGGCTTCGGCGCGGTGCATTGTGAAATGGACCAACCGGTCTGCGGCCGGCTCCATGAGAGGATGGTGCACGCCGGAATCCCGCTCGATGTCACCGCCCATCTCAACGGGACCTACGTCTGCATGGAGGGACCCCAGTTCTCCACGCGGGCCGAGTCGCTCATGCACCGAAAGTGGGGCGGCGACCTGATCGGCATGACCGCGATGCCCGAGGCCAAGCTCGCCCGCGAGGCACAAATGTGCTACGCGCTCGTGGCCCTGGCCAGCGACTACGACGCGTGGCGCGGGCATGACGAATCCAAGGGCAAGCAGACCCTGCTGCAGGAGATCCTGTCGAACCTGCGCAAGGCGACGGACAACTGCCTGACCCTGATTCGGGCCCTGCTGGCCGGCGATGCGCCGCTGGTGGACGAGAGCTGCGCCTGTCGCAGGAGCCTGGAGTTGGCTGTGTGGACGGCGCCGAATGGGATCAGCCCGACGGAAAAAGACCGCCTGGCGGTTCTGTTCCAGTAACATGTGGATGTGCTTCCTGTAAGCTCGGGTGGCAGCGTCAAGGCCGAAGGCCTTGGCGATGGCTGTATCGCATTCCACCACGACCATCGCCAAGCTGCGCTTGACGCTGCCACCCGGAAAGGTGATAGTCAACCCGTATAATCGATGGGAAGAATCAGTTCAGATCGCGAAACCTGAGGAGAGACAATTATGAAAGCAAAGAAAATCATGTTCTGCTGTCTGCTGGGTTTGATGGCCGGCTGCGTGCCCATCGTCTCGCTGCACCCGCTCTTCACGAAGGACGATATTGTGTTCGATGAGAAGCTCCTCGGCGCCTGGCTCGGAGACGCGAACGACCCGGGCATATCCTGGGAGTTCGCGCGTTTCGAGGAGAGTGCCGCGGAGAATCTGCCCAAGGAATTGCAGAGCGAGTACAAGCGCGTCTATCGGGTGAGCTTGACCGACAAGGAAGGCCATAAAGGCGCTCTCGCCGCATGCCTGGTGAGACTGGGCGACCGGCGGTTCCTCGACATCTTCCCCGACCAGTTCCCTTCGGGCGAGTCCGATATGGAGAAGATGAAGCTCGGATTCAATGCGTTCTTTTTCGTGCCCTGCCACACGCTCGTCCGGGTGGACGCGATCGGCGATCAACTGAAGATCCAGTTCACAGACGACGACGAATTCAAGAAGCTGGTGGAAACCGAGCCGAAGGCGGTGGCGCACGCGGTAACCGAAGAGCACATTGTCCTGACGGCCTCGACCAAAGAGCTGCAGTCGTTCGTCACGAAATATGCCGACGACAAGCGGCTGTTCGCTCACGAGTTGCCCCTCGTCCGAAAGAATAAGTAGGTCCGCGTAGCGGCGACAAGCGCCGGCATGCATTGCTTCCACGTAAGGTGTCCGGCTCGCACCGCTGCGCACAGCTACTTCGTCCGCCGATAGTAGATCGTCATGACCCGGTGCCATTTCTCGTCGTCGCCCAGGATGTCCGAGACAAGCACGCGATGGTCGTCGCTCCTGAACTCCATCGAGTCCTTGAACCTCGTCATCTTCCCCTCGGCAGCCATATTGGGCCCCTCGGTATTGAGCGTCAGCATCTTCTCGGCCGCATCCAGAGCGCCATCATACAGCCACAGGTGGGTCTCCATCGATGCAACAAATGCGCCGACAAACCGTTCCCTCTGCGGGTCATAGCCAAGCGTCAGTACCGTCGTCACGGGGTTGCCATCGGGCATTTCGCCTTGTCCTTCGGCCAGAATCCAGAGGCCGCCGAGCGATCGGACGCTCTCGGTGCCTTCGAACTTCGTGGGAGGCTTGCCCGGCTCCATCGTCATTTCGCCTTCATAGGTCCACTCGCCGACGAGCTTCTGCAGCCACTGGTGTTCCTTCTGCGGCTCGGCCTTCATCATTGGCTCCTGCACCGCCGTGCCGCGAGCCTTAAGCTCTTCCGTCCTCGATGCACCCTTTGATTTCGTATATGTTTCGGTGGTACTCATCGCTAAGCTCCTTTCAGCCATTCACGTGTCAAACACCAAGCTTTCTTTTTCTATTCCTACGATGCCTTTGAATAAGTCGATGGAACCCCTTCCCTCAGCCAATTCCTCATACGACCTACGCAATAGCCGCATCTGTCCTGGACATCAAATACCATAGTTGAGGGGAGCCCGCTCGCTCTCAGCCACGGAGTGTATTTGGGAATCTGTGGAGGTCTGCCGGCAGTCGCGGGCAGGTGAGTTTACCGCTTTGGAGCCACCAGCATGATATATCCCATGCACCAGTTGCAGCGATGCTTCGGAAAGGACAATAGCCTCGAATATGCTGGAGGCCACAAAGCGATAAACTCGCGCCGCAAAGCGGCGGAATGGACTTATTTGGGAGGAGACATCCGTCCTTTTGCCATGTATGCTTAGCCAAATCATCGGTGATTTGGCCAAGTCGAGGAGAGGAATTATGAAAGCTAAGAGCGTCGTGTTCTACTGTCTTGCAGGTCTAATGGCCGGCTGCGTGCCCATTGTCTCGCTGAATCCGCTCTTCACGAAAGAGACAATCGTCTTTGACGAGAAGCTTCTCGGCACCTGGATTGAAGACTCGAACAACCCGGGTGCGGCCTGGGAGTGGGAGTTCGCCCGCTTCGAGCAAAGCGCCACGAAGACGCTGCCCGAGGAATTGCAGGGCGAGTTCAAGCGGATCTACCGACTGACCTTGACCAACAAGCTGGGTCCCAAATGGGTCCTCGCTGCATGCATGGTGAAGCTAGGGAACCGACGGTTTCTCGACGTCTTTCCTGACCAGTTCCCTATGGGCCAGTCTGACGCGGAGAAGGCGTACAACGGGCTTTTTCTCCTGCGTTCGCACACGTTCCTCCGGGTGGATGCCATCGGCGATCAACTGAAGCTCGGTATCACGCTTGATGGGGAATTCAAGAAGCTGCTGGAGGCCGAACCACAGGCAATGGCACACACCATGAGGGAACGCGGGCCCATCCTGACGGGCTCGACTAAAGAGCTGCAGGCGTTCGTCATGAAGTATGCCGACGACGAACGGCTGTTCATCGGCCCAATGACCCTCCCTCGCAAGGCCGAGTAGCTCCGTGCGGCTTCTTACTTCTTCGCGGTCTGTTTTTCGCGACGGCGGGTGATGATTTCCTCGGCGAGTTTCGTGGGGACCCGGGCGTAGTGGGACATTTCCATGGTGAAGGTGGCCATGCCCTTGCTCATGCCGCGAACGATCGTGGCGTAGCCGAACATGCAGGCCAGCGGGACTTCGGCCCGCACGACCACGCAGGTGCCGCGGATCTCGGTATCGTGAATGATCCCGCGTCGGCTGTTGAGGTCGCCGACGATCGCGCCCTGGTACTCCTTGGGCGTTTCCACTTCCACCTTCATGACCGGCTCCATGAGACACGGCCGGGCCCGGCGAAAGGCCTCGACGAAGGCATCGCGGCCTGCGATGCGGAAGGCCATCTCGCTGGAATCGACCGGGTGGTACGAGCCGTCATCCAGGGACATCTTGCATCCGACGACCTGGTAACCGGCCACGGGGCCTTTCTTCATCGCTGCCTGGAACCCCCTGTTCACGGCGGGAATGTACTCATTGGGGATGCGGCCGTTTCTGACATTGTCCTCGAACTCGTACGCGGACTCGCTGCCCGGAGGCAGCGGGATCAGCCGGCCGACCACGTGGGCGAACTGGCCCGAGCCGCCGGTCTGCTTCTTGTGGCGGTAATCGAACTTGGCCTCGACGGTCGGGGACTCGCGGTAGCTGACGCTCGGCGCTCCGACGGTGACGTTCGCCCTGTACTCGCGGCGCATCCGCTCGATGTAGATGTCGAGGTGCAGCTCGCCCATGCCCGCGATGACGGTCTCGCCGGTCTCCGGATCGGTCGAGACGCGGAAGGTCGGGTCCTCCTTCATGAACCGGCTCAGCGCCTTGCCCATGCGTTCCTGGTCGGCGTTGCTGGCGGGGATGACGGACAGACTGATCACGGGATCGGCGATAAAGATGCTTTCGAGCGAGTAGTTGACGCTCTTCGCCGCAGAGCGTGTCGCCGTTGGCACATTCCACGGCCAGCAGCGCGACGATGTCGCCGGGGCCGGCGCTGGGGATGTCCGCGCGGTCGTTGGCGTGCATGCGGACGATCCTGCCGACGCGAAGCATGCGATTTGTGCGTGCGTTGCGGTACTGGCCGCCCTTGACGAGCGTGCCCTGGTAGATGCGGACGTAACTCAACTGCCCGAACGGCTCGTCGGTGATCTTATAGACCATCGCCACCAGCGGCGCATCCGGATCGCCGGCCAGCGGCGTCTCCGTGCCCGCATTGTTGTGGTCGCGGGCGAAGTAGGAGCGATCCAGCGGGCTGGGCAGGTAATCGCAGACGGCGTCCAGCAGCGGCTGCACGCCCTTGTTCTTGAAGGCCGAGCCCATCATCAGCGGCACGATTTCGCGATTGATCGTGGCCTCGCGAATCGTCCGGCGGACCATCTCCTCGCCGACAGGCCGCTCTTCAAGGAGCAGGTCCGTCATCTCGTCGCTAAACATGCTGAGGGCGTCCAGCATTTCGTGCCGGGCCTTCTGAGCCGCCGCGGCATACTCCGCCGGAATGGTCTTGCGTACGACATCGTCCCCATCCTCACCCTCAAACGTAACTGCTTCCATCGTGATCAGGTCGATCACGCCCTGGAAGCCCTCGGCGATGCCCATATTCAGTTGGATCGGCACGGCGTTGAGGCCGAGCTTCTCGCGGATATCGCGGCGCACCCGGTCCGGGTCGGCGCCGACGCGGTCCATCTTATTGATGAAGGCGATTCGCGGCACGCGATAGCGTTTCATCTGCTGATCGACAGTGAACGACTGGCTCTGCACGCCGCCGACGGCGCACAGGATCATGATCGCTCCGTCGAGCACGCGCAGCGACCGTTCGACCTCGACCGTGAAATCCACGTGGCCGGGGGTGTCGATCAGGTTGATGCTGTTGCCCCGCCAGGCGACCTGCGTGGCGGCCGACTTGATCGTGATGCCGCGCTCACGCTCCAGGTCCATGAAGTCCATGGTCGCGCCGCCCTCCCCGTCGCCGTCGTGGACCTCCTGCATCCGGTGAATCCGGCCGCAATAGTATAGAATGCGCTCGCTCAGGGTCGTCTTGCCCGAGTCGATATGCGCCGATATTCCAATGTTTCGAATCTTTCCGATCTTTTCCATGTTCGTCAACAACAGTCGTTCAAAGACAATATTTCTTCCCACCAGCCGGGTATTCCGATAGCCCGGCGATAGTACGTACTCGCTTATCGGTTGGTGAGTCCCCGCAAATTCCGAAGATCACCGTGAATTCTAGGTGACTGGTAGGTAGCCATACCCCCCTCCATCACCAGAAGCGAGGAAAACAAATAGGATACCTCAGCATCGACACAAATGCAAGAGGAAATTCCCTAATTTTTACGGACTCCGACGCATTGGGTTCGCCAGCCGGCCCCTTCTCCGGCTGATTCCCGCTGCTGAATGGCGTGTCGGCCCCACGATCCTTGCATTTTGAACGAGGCTTGCACAATTTGCAGGGACGTCCCCTTGAGAACGGACCGGCAAGCGCATCCGCCCAATATCCCCCTCCTTTGCCGGCACAGGTCCGGCGGAGAAGTCCGAGAATAGTGCTGATGCAGATAGAACCATCTTCCCAGCAGCGCCCCGTCGCGTTTGGCGATCACCGCGCACGCCTGCTTGACATCCTCCTGCCTGCCCCCTATAGTCGGGAGAGTCCTGTACTTGATTGAGATATGTGGAGACAGCGACGTGAAAGCCGGATCACGCAAACACCGGATGGCTATTCCATCAGCGGCGACGGAGGGCAAGGCGATTGACTTGCAGCGTCTTGCTTCCGTTTTGGCCGGCAGCGAGTCTATTGAGTATGCAATAGTTTTCGGCTCGGCCCGGGATGGCATCGTGCACGCAGGATCCGATCTAGACATTGGTGTGTCATTGACGAGCGCGGACGCCCAAAGCATAGATCGACTTCTGGAAATCGCGGGCAAGGTCGAGGAGGCCTGCGGCGTCACCTGCGATCTGACGGTGCTCGATACGGCGGGGCCCGTACTTCGGCACGAGGCGCTGAAAGGACGTGTCCTGTTTATCCACCCCGGCCGCGAAGACGATTTCTCTGAGTTTTACGTCCGAACCTGCGCCGAATACGAAGACCTCATGGCGTGGCGCGCCCGGCAGCTTGCCTACAGGGGGTATTCATGCCCATGATCGCTCAACCTGTCTCTATGTGGGTTCCGGCCTGTATCATGGCGGCTGGATGGCTGGTGGGCTGCTGCCCGGCGGCGGTGCGGACCGGGCTGGATAATGTTGGGGAGCATAAGGATCTGTTCCGAGGCAAGCGCGTCGGTATTATTGCCAATCATACGTCCTATAATAGCCAAGGCAGACACATTGTCGATGTGTTTCGGGAGTTGCCTGACGTGCGGGTGGTCGCCCTGTTCAGCCCCGAGCATGGCCTGCGCGGCACCGAGGAGGCCGGGGCGAAGGTGGGCAATGAGACTGATCCCGTGTCCGGCCTGCCTGTCCACAGTCTCTATGGCAAGATCAATAAGCCCACGCCTGCCATGCTGGCCGACGTCGATGTCCTGGTCTTCGACATTCAGGACGTGGGGGCGCGATTCTATACCTATCTCTATACGATGTCACTGGCGATGGAGGCGGCCGCGGAAAACGGCAAGCGATTTGTCGTTCTGGACCGGCCAGACCCGATCAATGGTCTGCAGATCGAGGGTCCGATCCTCGAACCGGCGTTCGCCACCTTCGTGGGCCTGTACCCCATCCCCGTGCGGACCGGCGTGACCGTCGGCGAGCTGGCGAAGATGATCAACGGCGAGGGCTGGCTGGCGAAAAGCGTGAAAGCGGACCTTGTCGTCGTACCCATGACGGGCTGGAATCGCCGCATGTGGTACGACGGGACGGGCCTGCCCTTTATCAAGCCGTCGCCGAACATGCCGGACCTGGAGACGGCGACGATCTATCCCGGCCTGTGCCTGCTGGAGGGCACGAACCTCTCCGAAGGCCGCGGCACGACCATGCCCTTCCGCCAGTTCGGGGCGCCGTGGCTGAATGCGGACAAGCTCTGCACCCGCCTGAACGAGCTGCGCCTGCCCGGCATCTCCTTCGCGACAACCACATTCACGCCCACGTCCTCCAAGCACAAAGACCGGCTATGCCGGGGCATCAAGCTCGCCGTCACCGACCGCGACAAGCTCGAACCCTTCCGGACCGGCGTGGAGATCGTTGCCGCGATCCATGCCCTGCACAAAGACCAGCTCGAATGGCGAACGACTCATTTCGACCGTCTCTGCGGCACCGGCACCATCCGCAAAGCCATCCTTGCCGGCTCACCTCTCGAAGACTTGCGGAAGCGTTGGGACGCCGAGTGCGAAACCTTCCAGCAGATGCGGGCCAGGTACCTCCAGTACCCCGAATAAGACAGACTCTGCTTGTGCGCCGGCGAGAGCCGGTAGGGTGTGCTGTGCACACCGCTGCCTTGTCCCTTCCCGTCCCACTAAGTAGGTAGCCAAAAGTCTTCACACAAAAGCCTTGAGCCAGAAATCCGCCGACAAGACACCGGCTTTGCGGAGGCCCTGGGTCGCAGTTAGTCCCAAGAGCCACTGTTCCGCGTAGGCCGCCTCATCATCAATCGTTTGGAACTGGCGATTGGCCGCAATCAACCGTTTCAACTCCTTCCAGAGATGATCCTGAGAGTTCAGTTCCGGGCACTGCTTCGGCAACCACAAGAGGGTCACCTCCAAGTGGGTGGCCAGTCGTTGGCTTTTGATCGCCTGATGAAAAGAGGCCTTGTCCAGCAACAGCCAAATCGGGCGTCCGGGATACCGTCGCCGCAACTCCCGCAGGAAGGCTTGAAAGTCCTCTTGCCGCTGGCGGGGCCGACGCAGGACCACCCGGTGTCCGGTTCGTGGATTGATCGTGCCGAACAGAACCCGTTTGTCGTTTTGGCCCGTGATCTTGACCTGCGCCTGTTCGCCGCGAAACGCCCACACATAGCGCAAGGGCGGAAACCAGCGGAGGATGGTCGCATCCGAAAACAACAGCACCGCCAGCGCCGGCATCCGTTTCAGGCGGCGAACCAGGCCCCCTTTTTCTGGGCTCGGTTCGGGTCCTTGGTCGCATAGACATACCGGGGACGTTTCCACCGCAGATCCAAGTCCCGCATCCGCCGCCGCAGGGTACGAGGCGAGATTGCACACCCGTACCTTTGCTGGAGGTGATCTGCCAGCAAGGACACCGTCCAACCCGTGGCGCGATAGCCCAAACGCATCGGGTCCCGGCGGAACTCGCGTACCAGACGGGCGTCCGTGATCGGCGTGGCGACCGGAGGCCGTCCGGAACGCGGTGCGTCCTGCAGGCGGTCTGGACAATGGGTGTGCAGATAGGCCCGCACCCAGCGATAGACGCTCCACGGCCGGGTCCCGGTGATCTGCGCTGCTTCCGGAACCGTCCGACCCTGGGCCACCAACAGGATCGCTTCGATACGCCGGTAGGTGCGAATGTCAGCGACCCCCTGTAAGGCCCGCGTAAGACGATGTTTATCATATCGATCGAAACCACGTTCTGAGGCGCTCTTCGTTCTTCGCATGTACCCCATCATACACGCGAAGAGAATCGTTCCTGTGAAAACTTTTGGCTACCTACTTAGCCATTGACACGCGGCCAATTTGGCGGTATCCTCTTACTTGTATCGATGGGACATGAAGTGCGTATGAGAACCGCCGGCCGCAATCTTGTTCTGGTGCCCTGTCCCGATGCGGCTGCCGGAAGCGACAAGGTGCGACGTATGCCTGACCCAAACGCCAAACGATTCCGCGTCGCCTTCTCCTTTGCTGGGGAGAAACGGGACTTTATCTCCAGGGTTGCGGCGATCCTCGCCAATCATTTCGGCGAGCCGAAAATCTTGTATGACAAGTATCACAAGGCGGAATTCTCGCGCAGTGACCTCGCCTTCTATCTGCCGGACCTCTATGAAAAGGAGGCTGACCTTGTCGTTGCGGTCTTCTGCCCGGACTACGATAAGAAGGAGTGGTGCGGCTTGGAGTGGAATGCCATCTTCGGCCTGCTGAAGAAACGCAAGGTCGAAGAAGTCATGCTGACTCGCTTCGGGTGTGTCGAAGGCAAGGGTCTTCACGGCCTCGCCGGCTATACTGACCTCGATGACTTGACGCCCGAGCAGGCCGCCGATCTCATCCTCGAACGTCTCGCCCTGAATGAGGGCAAGTCCAAGGACTACTACACCAAGCCTCCCGATGACGATCATAAGCCCCTTTCCACGGCCGTTCCCAACAACCTTCCGCGCATCCAGCCGTTCTTCGGGCGCACGGAGGAATTGAAGCAGATCAGAGAAGCCCTTGATCCCGAGAACCGCACTTGGGGTGTATTGATCGACGGGCCCGGCGGCATGGGCAAGACCTCGCTCGCCGTCCGGGCTGCTTACGACTGCACGCCCGACCAGTTCCAGCGAATCATCTTCTTGTCCGCGAAACAACGCGAGTTGGACGACGAAGGCGTGCACGTGCTCGGACCCTTCGTTCTGCCAGGCTTTCTCGAAATGCTCAACGAGCTTGCTCGCGAGTTGGGGCAGGTGGGAATCACAGAGGCCCCGGCGGACCGGCGTGTCCGCCTTCTGCTTGATACTCTGCGCTCCACGAAGGCGCTGCTGATCCTTGACAATCTCGAATCCTTCCCCGAGTCCGACTGCGACCAGCTTTTCACCTTTGTCAAACGCCTGCCCCAGGGCTGCAAGGCCATTCTCACTAGCCGCCGCCGTATCGGCTTCGGCTCCGAGGAACTCATGCTCGAACGGCTCGACCAGGTTGCCGCGCTGGCGACCCTTGCTGATCTCGCCCAACATAACGACCTGCTCCACAGAACCAGCGAGGCACAGCGCCTCGCCCTCTATGAGCGGACCGGCGGCAAGCCACTGCTCCTGCGCTGGCTGGCGGGGCAACTCGGCCGCGGCAGTTGCCGCACGTTCGACGACGCCCTGCACTTCCTAAGCACTTGCCCACCCAAAGACAACCCCCTGGGATTCATCTTCGACGATCTCGTGGAGGAGTTCACCGCAGACGAGACGCTCGTGCTCTGCGCTCTCACTCATTTCACCCTTCCGGCAAGAGTGGAGCACGTCGCCGATGTCGTGGATCTCCAAGAAGATCTGGTCAAAATCGCGCTATGCAGCCTCGCCAACCACTCCCTCGTTGTCCCCGATCAGGGGGCAGAAGCCTTCACCCTCGTGCCGATGGTCGCCGAGTTCCTGCGGCGCAAACGGCCCGGAGTCGTCGCAGAAACCGGCAACCGGCTGGAGAATCGCGCTTATACGCTTGTCACTGAGAACGGAGGGAAGAAGCACGAGCATTTCCCAATGCTCGATACCGCCTGGCCCATCGTGGCTTCGGCCCTGCCCCTCTTCCTTGCCGGGCCCAATGACCGGCTTCAACACGTGTGTGAGCACCTCTCCGATTTTCTGAACTTTACCGGGCGCTGGGATGAACGGCTCTCGCTCAATCAGAAGGCCGAAGCCAAGGCCTTGGCTGCTGGCGATCACCATAATGCCGGATGGCGGACCTACCAGGCCGGCTACGTCCACTACGTGCGAGGCGAGGCAGAAGCTGTGAAGGGGTGCGCGAATTGCGCAGCACTTCATTGGGGAGCGGCTCCTACCGCTGCTCTTGAGCAATCGAAGGCCAAGCGTCTGTGCGGCCTCTACGCCCGGTTAAAACAGGATTACGTCACAGCCATTGGGAGTCATCAAGAGGCTCTCGCTCTTTGCCGCGAGTCATCCAGGGGCACTGCTCACGAGGCGGTTGCCCTGAAGGACATTGCCGATGTCGAACGCCTATCCGGGCGTTTTGCTGTAGCGGAAGACTACTATCATGAAGCGCTGAGTGTGGCACGTGCTGTCCACTACCGAAACGGGGTGGCTACCTACACGGGGCTGTTGGCTGCTCTTGCCTTGGACCGGAAGGATTGGCTTGAAGCCGAAGCTTTGGCAAGGGACGCCTTGCGCCTTTCCGAGAGGCTCCGCCATGAGAAAGTGATTGCGGAGAACTGCTTTCGACTTGCTCATGCCTTAGGCCGGCAGGGAAAGCAGGCGGAGGGCTTGCCCTACGCACGGCGTGCGGTGGAAATCTTGACGAAGCTCCGTTCGCCCACCCTCGAAGAAGCGCGCACGGTACTGGCGGAGTGCGAGAGGGTAGGCTGGGCGTCATTCAGGTGGGCCCTGTCGAGGTGGTGTCGTATCTGGTCGTAGAGCTTGCATGCGAAACGGCGCTGATTCTCAAGGCGCGCGTGAGTCGAGAAACCACATTGCGGGGGTGGCAAAATGAGCGGAGGGCCGTCCGACTGACCGGGGACGGACGTCTCCTGTGTTCCTGATGGAACCTTGCCGGGGCGGCTGTATGCGAGGGGCTCTTGGGGGTATATTGTGCGTGAACCGGGGTGGGGGG
Organism: Sedimentisphaerales bacterium; assembly: GCA_963708075.1. GTDB lineage: Bacteria > Planctomycetota > Phycisphaerae > Sedimentisphaerales > Anaerobacaceae > PLanc-01. Next base: position 4,921,124 of record OY970194.1, on the reverse strand, counting down.
GAGGGGGTATAACTGGTGCGTGGGTATGGTGGCGTCGTGAGGTCTCAATGGGAATAGGATTGGTATGGGGCAACGTAAGCGGATTGTGATTGTGGGTGGGGTGGCAGGGGGTGCGTCGGCGGCGGCCAAGGCCAGGCGGATCAGTGAAGAGGCCGAGATCGTTCTGTTTGAACGAGGCGGCGATATTTCGTTCGCCAACTGTGGGCTTCCTTACCACGTCGGCGGCATCATCAAGGATCGGGTACGGCTTCTAGTACAAACCCCCCAGGCGATGCGGCAGCGATTCGCTATCGATGTCCGCACCCGCAGTGAGGTCATCCGCATCAATCGCCAAGCCAAGACCGTGGTGGTGCATGACAAAGCCAAAGACACACAATACGAGCAGCCTTATGATGCTTTGATCCTGAGTCCCGGCGCTGAGCCGGTCCGGCCGCCGATCCCCGGCGCGGACCACAAGCGGGTCTTCACCCTCCGCAGTCTGGCGGACATGGACGCAATCAAAGCCGTGGTGGATGCGGGCGGGCCCAAGTCTGCGGTTGTGGTTGGCGGTGGATACATCGGCCTGGAGATGACGGAGGTCCTGGTGCATCGCGGGCTCGCGGTGTCGCTGGTGGAGCTCGAGTCCCAGGTGATGGGCCCGATTGATCCGGAGATGGCCACGCCCCTGCACGAACATCTGCGTCTGCAGGGTGTGGACCTGTGCCTCGGCAACAGTGTCACGGCCATTCAAGACCGGGACGGCCAGTTGGAGGCGCAACTCAGTACGGGCCGGGTCATCCCATGCGGGTTAGTCATCCTCGCCGTGGGCGTCCGGCCGGAAGTGAAGCTCGCGGCGGAAGCGGGCCTGACCATCGGCCAACGCAAGGGCATCGTCGTGGACGACCATATGCGAACATCAGACCCCGACATTTATGCGGTCGGTGACGCCGTGGAGGTTCAGGACCTGGTTGGCGGCTTCCCCACCGTGATCCCTCTGGCCGGACCAGCCAATCGGCAGGGGCGGATCGCCGCCATCAACGCGCTCGGCGGAGATGCCGTCTATGAGCGGACTCAGGGCACTGCCATCTGCAAAGTCTTCGACTTGGCGGTCGGCATGACGGGACTTAGCGAGAAGGCCCTGAAGCGGGCGGGCTTGGCCTACGAGAAAGTCTACGTGCACCCGGCCAATCACGCCGGCTACTATCCGGGCGCAACGCAACTGAGCCTGAAACTCCTCTTCGATCCGGAGACCGGCAAGATACTGGGAGCGCAGTGTGTCGGGGCCGAGGGCGTGGACAAGCGGATTGACGTGCTGGCCGTGGCCATCCGGGCAGGCATGACCGTGTACGACCTGGAGAAACTCGAACTGGCCTATGCCCCGCCTTTCGGCTCGGCCAAGGACGCCGTCAACTATGCGGGTTTTGTGGCCGCCAACGTGCTGCGAAAAGAGGCTCGGATCTGTCACGTGGCGGACGTGGTGAATCCCGGCCCCAAACAGTTGCTCCTGGACGTGCGCACCGTGCCGGAGGTTCAACAGGGCACCATCCCCGGATCGGTGCACATTCCGCTCGACGAGCTGCGCAGCCGGCTCGGCGAGCTGCCCAAGGACAAAGAGGCCCTGGTCTTTTGCCAGGTCGGCCTGCGGGGTTACCTGGCTTGCCGCATCCTTTCCCAGAACGGGCTGGCCTGCCGCAATCTCTCAGGCGGGTACAAGACCTATGGTCAGGTGGTAGGATTGATGTCAGACAAACCTAAGATTCAGCGTGAGATCAAAGACGACACAGGCCAGGCCGGCCAGGACGTGCGGCCCGCTTCCGACGGCCATGTTCATATCGTTAAGGAGATTGACGCCTGCGGCCTGCAATGTCCCGGCCCGATCATGCAGCTCAAGCAGGCCATGGACCAGATTCAGCCCGGCCAGGCCGTGCGAATCTCTGTCTCCGACCCTGCCTTCGCCGCGGACCTGGACGGCTGGTGTCACACCACCGGCAACCGGCTGCGCGAGAAGCAGCTCGTCAAAGGCGTGTTTCGCGCCGTCGTGGAGAAGGGCCAAGCCTCCGGAACGCCTGTGCAAGCAGGGACTTCCACCGACAAGACCCTCGTGGTCTTCAGCGATGCCTTTGACAAGGCGATGGCCGCTTTTATCATCGCCAACGGGGCGTCTGCCATGGGCAGCAACGTGACGATGTTCTTCACCTTCTGGGGTCTGAACCTGCTTCGCCGCTCGCAAGCCGTGTCGGTCCGCAAGACTTTCATCGAGCGGATGTTCGGCTGGATGATGCCTCGCGGGGCCGGCAAAACCACCCTGTCCAAGATGAACATGGCCGGCTTGGGAACCGCCATGATCAAAGGGATCATGAGAAAGAAAAACGTCCTTTCTCTGCCCGAGCTTATTGCGGCCGCCAGGAACAGCGGCGTGCGATTGGTTGCCTGCACCATGACCATGGACCTGATGGGCATCAAACGCGAGGAACTGATCGACGGCGTGGAAGAGGGCGGCGTGGCCATGTACCTCGATCGGGCGGGGTCCGCGAACGTGAATCTGTTCATCGGGTGACTCGCCGGGTGTGTGACTAAATTTCGTGGGGAAGATTCTGTCGGCCGGTTGGGAAAGCTCGTCTTTTGAGCCTTTTTCACGCGGTGCAAAAGGGTCGTGCGAGGACGCACGACCTACGAAGAGCGCCGACGGCTCTCGGCGTAGGGTGGGCGTCCTCGCTCGCCCAGCGAAGCCATTGGGGCCCACGAAATGTAGTCGCACACCTCGCCGGGGCGGTGATGCGGAAACACTTGCGTCGTGGCGGGGATTCTGGTATCCTGTGGCGTACTCTTGGAAGGCATCAGGTAAGGAGTCCTCTAACCCCACGGGTTCGGGCAACCCACAGGAGGCAGAGCATGAGCGGCATCTTTGGCGTGGTATCGAAGGCAGACTGTGCGGAGATTCTCCTCTACGGCACGGATTATCATTCTCATCTTGGCACCGAATACGGCGGCATCGCCATCCTGGGACGCGAATTCACCCGCCACATCCACGATCTTCGCCAAAGCCAGTTCAAATCGAAATTCTTCGAGGGCTACAGGCAGATGGAGGGCGGCAAGGGCATCGGCGTCATCAGCGCCCTTGAAGAGCAGCCCATCTATCAGAACTCGCGATTCGGGCCATTCTGCCTGGTCACTAACGGCGTCGTGGAGAACGACGAGGAGCTGGCCGCCAGGCTGCTCAAGCGCGGGATTTCCTTCAGCGAGGTCAGCCGAAGGGCCGTGAACATGACCGAGCTGGTCGCCAAGCTCATCTCGCAGGGTACGGACCTGGTGGACGGGATCGAGAAGATGTTCGAGGCGATCGAGGGCTCCTGCTCGCTGCTGCTGCTGAACCGGACGGGGATTTACGCCGCCCGGGACCGCTTCGGGTATACGCCGCTGGTCATCGGCCGGGGCAAGGACGGGTGGGCGGTGACCACGGAAAGTTGTGCGTTTCCGAACCTCGGATTTGAGCCGGTCAAGTACCTCGACCCGGGCGAGATCGTCCTGATCAACGAGGACGGGCTCGTGCAGCAGAGGCCGGGGCGGGGCAAAGCGAACCAGATCTGCACCTTCCTGTGGATTTACACGGGCTTTCCCGCCTCGGATTACGAGGGGATCAACGTCGAGGTGGCACGCGAGAGGTCCGGTCGTTGCCTGGCCAGGCGGGACAAGGACATTCAGGTGGACCTGGTCGCGGGCGTCCCGGATTCGGGGATCGCCCATGGCCTGGGCTATGCCATGGAGTCGGGCAAGCCGTTCCGCCGCCCGCTCGTCAAGTACACCCCCGGCTACGGCCGAAGCTACATGCCCCCATCCCAACACACACGCGACCTGATCGCCAAAATGAAGCTCATCGCCGTTCGCGAAGTCATCGAGGGCAACAGCATCGTCATCTGCGAAGACTCCATCGTCCGGGGCACGCAGTTGAAGAACTTCGCGATTCAGAAGCTGTGGGACGGCGGCGCCAAAGAGATCCACGTGCGGCCCGCCTGTCCGCCGCTGATGTTCCCCTGCATCTTCAACCTGTCCACGCGCTCCGTCGCCGAGCTCGCCGCCCGCAGGGCCATTCGCAGCCTCGAAAACCACGACGTGGCGGACGTGTCGCCCTACATCGACGACACCTCGGAGAAGTACGCGAAGATGGTGGACTGGATCGCCCGCGACCTGGGCGTCACGACGTTGCGGTACCAGACGGTGGACGACATGATCAAGGCCATCGGGCTACCCAGAGAGAAGCTCTGCCTGTACTGCTGGACCGGACAGTGTCCGAAGGGCGCCTGCCCGAAAGCCGCCTTTGACATCGTGGAAGCGACGAAGTCCGCCCGCGGCAAGAGGCAGCAGGTGGACAACGTCGATCAGCAAAAGCTCTGGTGATTACTTCGCCCGGACGATGTCGAGGACCTTCGTCAGCTTGGTGATTTCGAAGACCTTGTGGATTTTCGGGTTGAGGTTATGGAGCTGGAGCGTGCCGCCCGCCTCGATGACGCGCTTGTGGACCTTCACCAGCAGACCGAGGAAGGCAGAGGACATGAACTGGACATTCTCGAAGTTCAGGAGGAGCTTCTTGGCCCCATTGTTTTGGACAATGGCCACCAGCTCGGCCTCCAGATCGCGGATCTGCTGTTCCTCGATGATGGTCAGCTCGTTGAACGTCGCGATCGTCACGTCCGTTCCATACCCGACTGTGATTGCAGGCTCATTCAGGTCCATAGGGCCCCGCGGATTTACGATTTATAGTTTACGATCCACCATTCGGCCTCGCCCTGGCGACAGGCTCAGCCGAAGTACCCGTAAATCGTAAATCGCAAATCGTAAATTGTCAACGTCCCCGAAGAATGGCCACCCGAATGCTGCCAGGAAATCTACGGCCAATTCCCGTAGGGGCGAATCATCATTCGCCCTATGATCTGGTCGCTCCCCAGGCCGCCGTACAAGCCCTTGTAGCCCGCATCGTGGAACACGCCAAACATCGTGCTTTGCACACCGGCCTGTCTCGCTGCGCCCGACAACGCCTTGAATTCCTCCGTCGTCTGCTTGCGCAGTTCCAGTCGCTCCATGTCCTGCTGATAAGCATCGCTCATCTCCTGCCGCCGGGTCTGAATCGCGAAGTATTTCTGAGCAAGGGCAATCTGCGGTTTACGAGGGTCACCGTTCTGAGCAATCAGGTAGCAGGCGAAACGGGACAGCCAGTAATCATCCACATTCCTCTGCCCGCCTTTGCCAAGAACGATCATTTTGCGCGCGCGCAAAATGATGGTCCGGGTCGTTACCCGATTGTTGGCAAGAGGTTATAGCCTTCGCGACAGCTTTCTCGAAGCTGCGCCACTGGCTGTAGCCCAGCAGCGGCTGGAGATCGCGAGCGCTCCAGTATTCCGCACCATGCCGGTTGACGGACTTCAACTCTTCGAAGCCTGTGTTTTCGGGTTGTCGTCGGACAGGTACCGAAAGATTCTCTTCATCCACGACAGTGCTCCATTCATCGCTTCACAGAGCCAGGACTCTCAAGCTCCCAAGCATACTCGATTCGCGACCCAAATCAAATAAGGCGTCCCCCCAGAATTTCCCCGAAAAATGGCCCCCGAACGCCGTGCCCAATTCCTCGCCCAACACGCCGCCCGTAGGGGCGAATCATCATTCGCCCGCACCACGCCCGAACCACCATCCGCCCGCCAGTCACCCCGCAAAAAGTCCAAAGCAAAGCGCAAGACAAAGAAGCCGCCACAGAGGCCTCAGAGGACCCAGCGCGGCCTCCGGCCGCAACCAAAAATCGACTCGCGCAGAGACGCGGAGGCGCAGAGAAAGGCCGAGCCGCAACACGTTCTGTACTCTGCGTCCCTGCGTCTCTGCGCGAGACATAATTCGTGTGGTTTCAGTAGCTTACGTGTCACCCCGTCGAAAAATCTGCGCAGGAAAACAAGATTCCAACAAGTAGTAGTACAGAGACACTCGAAAAAGTGACGCGGCCACAATCCGGCCGACAGCGGCAGCGTGGGCTCCGCCCACCGATCTCGTTCATCCGCAGATTTCGCCGATTGACGCAGATTTTGTAGGGTGTGCACCGCACACCGATTCTTCTGATTGTCAACCGCTGATGAACGCCGATGAACACAGATATGGAAACCGCGAAAGCCTGGCCTCGACCTGATCGAGGGACGCGAACCACGCGAAAACTGCATTGTGCATGCCATTCTCACGAAGCTCGCCCTCGACCCTCGATCAGGTCGAGGGCAAGCTCAGATCGAGGCGCAGGAATCCAGGGCTCTTCACCACGAAGAACAGGAAGAAAGGGGACACCTCAAAGAGTACCTGACGCCCTTGATCTCTGACACCTCTACTTTTTCCCAGAGAAGCAGAACACCCCTACATGTTCTGTTTCTCTCTCATGCGAATAATACTCATAGTCTCTGTCCCTTCGCTTTGCGTTCGGCGATACTCCGGCTCAATGGGAACGATTCAGGAACAATTCGGGTCGCGCGTGCGCGACCTGCGCAAGAAACGGGGCTGGACTCAAGAGCAGCTTGCGGAAGCTGCCGGGCGTCACTGGACGTACATTGGCGGCATTGAGCGGGGTGAGAGGAACATCACGTTACAGGTAGTTGCGGACTTGGCCCGTGCATTGGATGTGGACATCAAGGAACTGTTTCGTGGCCTCGGAAATTCAAGGACAAAGAAATAGTATTGAGCATCCCCTGGAGAGGAGCCTCAACGCATCGGCAAGGGACATCCTTGACGCGATTAGCAGTGGCTTCCGTGCGCAGGTTGATGTCAGAGGGAAACTTGCCGAGCTCTACCTGTTTCGGGCATTGCAGGGGCTGCAGAAGCAAGGTGTCATATCGGAGTTGCGGTGGAGCGACAAAGACAAGGAACCGGATTTCTTCCTTTGCTACAAAGCTCAGCAACTGACCATACAGTGCAAGAACGTGAGGAGTGGTCGGCAACGCTGCAAGGGTGCGGAAACAGGGTCGTTCAGGGTGGAACTGCAAAAGACACGAGGCGGCGTCGACTCCAAAACTGGGGAGAAGACACGCTTGTACCGCCCGGACGAATTTGACGTGGTCGCCGCTTGCCTCTTCAACCAGAAAGGGGCTTGGGAATATCTCTACGCCCCTGCAAGAGACTTGGCGCGCCACCGCAAACAACCAGACCGGCTGGAGGTAATGCATCCTATTTGTCAGCCCGCCGCACCGCCGTGGCGTAGCGACTTGCTGGAAGTATTCGAAATCGTGGATTCTGCAAAACCATGATTCTTGTCTCCCGGATGAACTCATGCTATGATGTGCCTGTAAGTTAGGACTGATATGGCATGATAGCAGAGTTCATCAAAAGGAAACCCTTTTATGCAACAGATCTCGGCGTTGCATACTTAGGGGATGCGCGGGACCTGGTGAGGGATTTACCCGATGATTCAGTTAACCTCATCGTAACATCCCCACCATACGCACTTCACTTCAAGAAGGAATATGGCAATGTAGAGAAGCATGAGTATGTCCCGTGGTTCCTCGAATTCGCACGCCACTTCCACCGGGTACTTGCACCCGATGGGAGTCTTGTCATCGATATAGGGGGCAGCTACAACGAGGGCCAGCCGACCCGTTCTCTCTACCACTTCAAGCTTCTGATAGCGTTGTGTGATGAATTGGGATTCCACCTTGCACAGGAGTTCTATTGGTACAATCCCGCCAAATTGCCTTCTCCTGCCGAGTGGGTCACAGTGCGAAAGATCAGAATCAAGGACTCTGTTGAGTGCGTGTGGTGGTTGTCAAAAAGCCCATTTCCAAAGGCGGACAATCGGAGGGTTCTGCGTGAATACAGCAAAGACATGCTCCGCCTCATAGAACGGGGCTACAAAGCTAAGAGGCGTCCTTCGGGTCATAACATCACCGACAAATTTGGTAAGGACCTGGGTGGCTCTATCCCGCCGAACCTGCTGGAATTCGGCAACAACGATAGCAATGGCTATTATCTACAGGCCTGCAATCGAGCGGGGATCAAGCCGCACCCAGCCCGATTCCCTCCGCAACTGCCTCGGTTCTTCATCGACTTCCTTACGAATGAAGGCGATTTGATACTCGATCCATTCGCCGGAAGTAACACCACCGGAGCAGTCGCCGAACAGGCGCACAGGAGATGGCTAGCCTTCGAGACACAGAAAGAGTATTTGGAGGCAAGCAAATTTCGCTTTGACTCTCTGGGCGGACACTTTGATAATGCTGAGCATGGGCCGCCGAAAAAGATCGAACAGGGCTCACAGCAATTGGTCCTATTTGATCCAAGACTAGGGGAGCCCGCGGCCTCGAATCTCGACCGTTAGCTGTTGACAACTGGAGCTTGGCGAGGCCATGTTTCGCATTTCCGGATTCCAGGAACACGTCACTTCTTCAGCCCCGAGCTGAGTGTCGTAGGCCCAGATTCCGTGTCGATTTCCCCGCGATTTGTGCGCAGCCAAGGGTCTTCCCATCACTTGACGTCGTAGCATAGCAGCAGGTCCTGGTCGCGGAGGTAGAGTTTGCCGTTGGCGATGGTGGGGTGGGGCCAGGCTTTTTCTTTGGCGCGGTCGGGCTGGGGGAAGCGGCCTTTCTCTGTGTAGCCTGTTGGGGATGCCTCCACCAGGACCATTGTGCCGGTGTCTTCTTCGCGGCAGTATAGGGCGCCGTCGGCGTAGGAGACGCAGCCCTTTTTGATCTTCTCTTTTTCCGACCAAACAATTTCGCCTGTCTGGAAATTCTGGCAGGTCAGACCCTTGCTGTCGGAATAGCCGTAGACGTGCTCGCCTACCTTAACCACGCCGCCGTGATGGACGGCCATGGCTCTCTCGGCGTAGACCTGCTCGACGGAGAACTTGCCGGCGTCGGAGGTCACTTTGAAGAGGTGGGAGCCGGCGCCGTAGCCGGAGGTGACATAGATCAGATTTCTGTCCACAATCGGCGTCGGAATGACGGCTACGTTGCCCTTGCGCGGGGCTTTCCACAGGACGCTGCCATCCTTGGCGGAGATGCCGACGACGCTGGCGGCGGTGAGTTGGACGTACTGGCGTATGCCGCCGATGTCGGCCGGGACGATGGAGGAGTAGTGGGCCTCGTCGGTGAAGTCCCTGGACTGCCAGAGCAGCCGGCCGGTCTTCTTGTCGAGCGCCACCATGGCTCCCTGGCTCCCGCCGGGGGTGACCACGACCTGGTCGCCGTCCACGAGGGGGGATTCCGAGAAGCCCCAGGTTGGAGGCTTGCCGCCGAAGTCCTTATCGAAATTCTTGCGCCACTGCTCCTTGCCGTCGGCGGCGGTCACGCAAATCATCTCTCCCCAGGCGTCGAGGGCGAAAACGAGGTCGCCGCTGACTGTGGGCGTGCAACGCGGCCCGGGATAGCTCCAGTCTGCCGGGCCGGGCGCGCCAGCGGCGCCGACCTTGGTGGACCAAAGGATTTTGCCGTCCGCGGCGTTGAGAGCGATCACGTACCCGACGGCCTCCTTGTCCCCCATGGTAAAGAGCCGGCCCGCGGCCACGGACATGTTGGCGTAGCCTTTGCCCAGCCCGGTCGCCTTCCAAGCCGGCTTCGGCCCGTCGGCGGGCCATTCCTTGAGCAGGCCGGTATCCGCGGACTTGCCGTCGCGATTGGGCCCGCGCCATTGGGGCCAGTCCTCCGCCCGGGCGTTCGCGGGGGCAAAACAGCAGCAGCTTACGATTGAAAGCACGAGCAGGCACCGGGACCGACTAGTCGATGTTTTCATGAGACTCCTCTGTTCCTGTTCCAGATTCGTTCGTTACAGACCCATCAAAGGTGTTTCTGTGGGGAGTATTATGGGGACGAGCGGAGAAACAGGCAAGGGGGTTGGGATCTTCGATTTACGATTTATGATGGGAAGGGAAGTGTGAAGTCTGATGTTTGAAGTTTGAAGTGGCAGGAATCCTGGATTCCCGATCAGAGCCAGCTCTCGACCTGATCGGGGGTCGGGAATGACATGCGGGGAAATCCGTGTCAAATTCGAAATTGGCGTGAATCCGTGTCGGAGGTGTGCGGGCGAATGATGATTCGCCCCTACGAGGTTTTATGCCGGTGGGGGGGACTCGGCGAGGGCGGCGGCGATGGTCAGGCCGTTGAACAGGGCGTGCATGAAGATCGGACGAAAGAGCGAGCCGCTCCTTTCGTAGGAGTAGCCCAGGCCCATGGCCAGGGCAAACAGGGCGGGCCAATGCGTGGCGTTTACGTGGACGCTGGCGAACAAGATGGATGTGATGATGATCGCCGGCCAGGGGCGGCGGATGTAGGAGCGGAGCGTCGTTTGAATCATGCCGCGAAAGAGCATCTCCTCGACCAATGGGGCGATCACCACGGCCAGGAAGATAATCAGGATCTGCAAGGGAAGCGCCGGCGACTCTGTGATCAGCTCCAGTCCTACATGCTTGGGCATCTCGAAATCCTGACCCAGAAGAGCCTTTCCGATGTATATCGTGACGGCGACCATCCCCATGACGATGGGCAGGATCGCCAGCAGGTAGATCCCGGCCCAGCCCAGGTCGCGGGGAATGGTCCGGGGCCTCAGTCCGAAGCCCCGCAGGCCCCGGGCAAAGGTGAGCCTGGCGATGAGCAGGATGACGGCGATGGTGATCACCGCTCCGAGGCAAAAGACGAGATTGTCCACGAACGTGCCCCGCCAGCCTGCGAGGGAGCCGACGATCTGGTGGGCCATCGACTGAAGCACGAGGGTGCCCAGGAACCAGATGCCGAAGGGGATAAATGGGGCATAGGGGGCCAGCCTGTTGCGGCGGGGCGGCGAGTCGGCCAGGGCGGTCCGTCCCAGGGACGTGGCGAGCAGCCACCGGGCGAAGAGCAGAACCCCGGCCGTGAAGAGCAACTTGTCTGCAAAGGTGACGCTGTTCAGTTGTTCCGCTCCGTTTGACACAGATTCCGATTTACAATTCACTATAAGTCAGGTAGTATTGCACATCGGATGCAGGAGGCTCAGGTTGCAGTCCCCCGCACCTTGTTGTCAATAATATAGTAAGTCATCATTCGGAAGTAGTCAAAACACATGGACGTGTTCCAAATTGAAGGACCGGTTCGGCTTTCCGGTCGCATCGAAGTCAGCGGTTCGAAGAACGCAGCACTCCCGATCATGGCGGCCTCGATCCTCGCCCCCGGCCGCTCACTGCTTACCGGCGTGCCCCAGCTTGCCGATATTGCCGTCCTCAAGGAGTTGCTTGACTCGCTGGGCTGCAAGGCGGACAGGCAGGCGGATGGCTCGTTTGCGATCGACGCTACGACCATCACCAATCCCGTCGGACACTATGATATTGTGAGAAAGATGAGGGCCAGTATCTGCATCCTTGGCCCGCTTCTGGCGAGGTGCAACCGGGCGGAGGTTTCGATGCCCGGCGGCTGCGCGATCGGCGACCGGCCGATCAACCTCCACCTTACCGGCCTACGACAGCTCGGCGCCGAGATTCACCTCAAGAACGGGTACGTCATCGCCGAGGCGCCGAACGGCCTGACCGGGGCGAACATCTTCCTCGGCGGCGCGTTCGGCTCGACGGTCCTCGGCACCGCCAACGTCATGATGGCCGCCACGCTGGCCAAGGGCAAGACTGTGATCGAGTCCGCCGCCTGCGAGCCGGAGATCGTCGATCTGGCCAACTGCCTGAACACCATGGGCGCCCGAATCAGCGGGATCGGGTCGCCCCGGCTGGTCATCGAGGGAGTCAAGTACCTGCGTCCCGTCCAATACCGAATCATCCCGGACAGGATCGAGGCGGGTACTTTTATGGCAGCGGCCGCGATCACCGGCGGCGAACTCCACATCGGCAACTGCCGGCTCGAGGACATGATGGCGGTCGTGGACAAGCTGCAGAGCATGGGAATCACCGTGGAATCGAACGGCGATGGCTGCACCGTCGTCGGCCGGGAGCGAATCGAGCCCTCCGACATCACGACGCAGCCGTACCCGGGCTTCCCCACCGACCTCCAGGCGCAGTTCATGGCCGTCCTGGCCCTGGCCGACGGCAACAGCGTCGTGGTAGAAAAGGTGTTTCCTGACCGGTTTTTACACGTTGCCGAACTGAATCGTATGGCGGCAAACCTGCGCAAGGAAGGGCCGGCCGTCATTGTCACCGGGGTCAAGAAGCTGATCGCGGCTCCCGTGATGGCGTCGGACCTGCGTGCCTCGGCCGCCCTGGTTCTGGCCGGACTGGCTGCCGAGGGGATCACCACGATCAACCGCGTGTACCATATCGACAGGGGGTACGAGCGCATCGAAGAGCGGCTCAACCGCGCCGGTGCCAAGATCACCCGCGAAGAAGGCGGCACGGTGTAATGAGCCGTGACGAGCCAATGCGGCAACCACTGGGTGCCATGCTTACGCTTGCGTAAGCATGCCTTGCCCGTCGAACCAGACATGTCTACGCGAGCGTAGACATGGCACCCAGCCGGAAGGATGCAAGCCGGGCTTGGATATGTCAGCCCCGCGCAAGGCCTGCCATCGACCTGATCGTGAGCGGGGGTCACAAATGCGTCGCAGGGCTCCGGATTCCTGCCTTCGCGGGAATGACATCACAGTGACTGTCTCTGGGATGTATGTGAGAGGGGATTGAGAATGAGGAAGACACGAAAGCTGCGGAAGCTGCTGAAGGCGGTTCTGTTCATCATCGTTGTTCTGGTAGTGCTGGCGATCGTGGGCGTCGTGGCGGTGGCGCTGTTTGCCGACAAGATCGTGCAGACGGCGGTGGAAGAGGCCGGCACGAAAACGCTCAACGTCCCTGTGGGGGTCGGCAAGGCGGACGTCGCGATTCTGCGAGGGGCCGTGGGCCTGCAGAAGATCACCGTGGCAAACCCCGCGGGCTTTCAGGGCCCCGCGCTGCTGACGCTCGAACGAGTGAACGTCACGGCCGACGCCGGCTCGCTCCTGACCAATGAGGTGCACATCACGGACATGCAATTGGCGAACATGGAGGTGTTCGTCGAGCAGCAAGGGCTTCAGAACAACCTGTACGAAGTCATCAAGCCTCTGCGCGAGCCGCGGGCACCCACCGGCAAGCGGCTGCTGATCGACACCCTGGAGATCTCGAACATCACGGTGCACGCGAGCCTGTCCGGCGTCCCCGGCAAGCCGCAGACCGCCCAGTTCACCCTGGGCAACATCATGATGACCGACCTCGGCCGCGACGAGAGGATGGACACCGCCGTGCTGATCAGCAAGATCATCCTGGCCGTCGCCGCCGGCATTGCCGAACAGGGCGGCGGCATCCTGCCCAAGGAAACCGTCGGCGAGATCACGGGCATCCTCGACAAAGCCATCGACATCAGCCGGATGATCTTCGGCTCGCCCCAAACCGGTGACCCCAACCGCACCGGCGACCTCGGCAAGTCCGTCACCGAAGGCCTCCAAGACCTCCTCGGCGGACAAAAGAAGCAGTGACCATTCGCGGCTCTGCGCAACCGGTGGCGGTCGGCCCAAACAGGTGGGGTTCGTCCCCGGCATTGAGAGCATCGGTTTCCTAAACCGGAAGTCTATCGGTGGGAGAGCAGGGGACTCATAATCCCTTGGTCACAGGTTCAAATCCCACTGGGCCAAGTCCGCAAGCCCTGCAAAATCAAGCACTTACGAACACACGGCCGATGCATACTACCCCCTGCTGCTCTCAGCTTGTCCCCTGCTTGTCTTCCAGAGGCGAAATTGATCCCGACCTCGCGGCCCCGATCCACGCCTGGCCATCCCGGCCGGACGGAATCAGGATGGCAATCCGACAGTCAGTAAGGGCAACACAGGCCGACTATGGCTGAGGCACTACCCGCATTCCTTGGCTGAAAGACGCAGTTTCGCCCCATTCTCAGGGACAATTCAAGCCCCCGATAAGAAGGGCGTGGATACTGCCCGCCGTCTCATTCAAGAATTTTGCCAATTCTATCTATCTTGCCCAGTTTGCCATTGACGGTTTCGGGACAACCGTCGTATAATGACCTGATTGCTTGCAGGAGCGATGGTGGATCGCGCCCTGTGTGGCGTTCTTAGAGGTGAAGGAGGAGGCTATGAGAGCTAATGGTATCACCATGTTGGCAGCAGGCGTTCTGCTGGTCATCGGTTTGACTCAGGGTGCGGCGATGGCGTCCCTGACACCCATCACTGCCACGACCGCGGATCCAATCGCATACGGGTCGTCTGCCGCCAGCGTGATCGACGGATCGACTGCCGCCGTTCCGTGGCTGGCCCTCGGATATGACGGGGGAGGCACATGGGCGGGGCCGTACAACGTGACGTTCGATCTGGGCGCTGCATACGACCTGACGGGCTTCAATCTGTGGAACAATGGCGGCGGCATCGGCAACGATGGCGAGGGCATCAAAGACTTCACGCTGACGTTCTATGATCCGCTCGCCGCAGTCGTCGGCTCATTCACCGGCAGCGCCACGGACGTCGAAAGCCTGCAGACTTTCGCGTTCGCAGCCTCGAACGTGCAGACGGTAGACCTTGAGATAACCACCAATCACTCTGAAATCATCGCCCGGCAGTATGCCATCTTCCACGAGGTGAGTTTCGAGGGCACAGCGCACGTGGTCCCCGTTCCCGGTGCGGCTCTTCTCGCTGCCATCGGCCTGGGTTGCACGGGCTTGCGGCTGAGACGCAAGCAGTCGTAATCCGTCCCGGCGAAAACCGCCGATGAAACCATGCATGCACAAGGGCCGAGTCAGAAACTCGGCCCTTCTTATTGGCATGTGACCCATTTGTGGCCGAACGGCCCAGCTAATCATACGGAACAAAGTGGACTATGAGCCGCCTGAGGACAGTCGATGGCGTTCGCGGCTCTCCCAATTCCTCATCCCCCAACCCCCGTCGATCTTACCCCTGTACTGTCTCGTCCCCAGTCCCGGGTGGGCCGGCAGGACTTTCAAGTCCTGATCGCCCGTGGCGAAATCTCCTTCCACATGGGCCGGATACGAGTACTGAGTTCCGCTCATAGTCAGGAAGTACTGGTACTGGCCCTCCTCACCAGGAACTGCGGTCCATGTAGGCGTATTCATCACGATAGCGCCATCACCGTCATCATCGCAGTTCCAGCCAGTAATGTCGGCGCTCGCAAATGGGGTAAGAAGCAACACCACGATGGTGATCAAGGCATGATAAGATCTCATCTTCTTGTCCTCCAACCAAGTAGTCCTTTGCCAAGTCTCCACGCTCGACACAGAGAGTGTATCACGTGTGACTGCCCCCTGGCTCGGTTAGAAGGCGAAGACCAGGCCGGCCTGGAGTTGGACTTGCCAGAGGCCGTCGGCATCAACCACGACCGTGGCGGCCCCGGACTCGCTTCGAAAGAGCGTATCGCCCTCCATGAACGTCAGGAAGCCCCGGACACCCAGGTACAGACCCAGATGCTCGGTGGGGAAGTATCGCACGCCGCCGCCGAGACCGAGCGAGAACCGCGTGACCGAGTCCGTGCCCGAGGCATCGGGACTGAGATGAGTGACGCCGAGCGTGCCGGTCACGAACGGCTCCCAGGGCGGATTCGGAATGATGAGGGTGCCGCCGAGGTGGTAGTAGTCCACATCGAGATCGAAGAGGGTCCGCTTGCCGAACAGGCTGTCGTCTGATTTCAACTCAGTCTCCTGCCGGCTGTAGAAGAACCCCAATAGCTCTGTGTCACTCAGAGGCAAGTCGAGCATCCCGCCGTAGCAGGCGGACTCGTCGATCTCGAACTCCTGGCCGGTATTGGCGTCCGTCAGTTCTCCGCTGAACGCATAGCCGTAGAAAGGCGTGAACTCGACCTTCTGGGCATACGCCGAAGGGCACAGCGCCACGGCCACAAGCGCCGCCGCCAAAATCCTCCGTGCGCTCATAGTTCCCCCTTCTCAATATCCGGTATTCTCTGCTGCCACACCGGTCGGTTCCACCCAGTATAGCGGACGGACTCGCAATTGACAAACGCCAACCCATGCCGGCGAGACTGTGTGGCTGTACCTGCGGGAGTCTTAAATTGACTGCCATGGTCTGTGTCTGATATACTGTAGGCTTGGAGACCAGGAGGTAACATTCTGCCGGATGGAGGCGGTGCGTGCGTGAAAACAGGAGAAGATGGGCCGTGAATGCATGGCCCGGAATCGGAGCGGAGGAAGAGACATGCTCTCCATAAGAGAACGACGAAGCCCGCGAACAATCCTTGCACTGATCGTGCTCTGTTGCATGACCGTTTCAGCCCAAGGGAAGTATGGCGGGGGCAGCGGCACGGCGGACGAGCCCTATCAAATCTGGACGGCTGAGCAGATGAATGCCATCGGCGCCGAGCCCAACGACTGGGACAAGCACTTCAAGCTCATGGCCGACGTCGATCTCTCCGCCTACGACGGCAGCGAGGGCCGGCCGGCGTTTCAGATCATTGCCCTGGAGACCAACTCGGACAGAGCCGGTCCTCCGCAGGACCTTTTCACAGGCGTCTTCGACGGGAATGGACATACGATTGCCAACTTCACTCTCACCGCCATCGACCAGTATCCCTATGCAGGGCTCTTCGGATATGTCGGCGGGCCACGGGGCGAGATTCGCAATCTGGGCCTGATCCATGCCGTAGTGAAGGTCGGTGACGCGTGGTCCGTGGGTGCACTGGCCGGATCGAACGGCGGCTCGATCATCCACTGCTACAGCACCGGCGTCGTCAGTGGCAAAGGCAACTCTGTTGGCGGGCTTGTGGGGTACAATTTGGGCCAGGTGACCGGCTGTTATAGTGGCGCTACCGTCGATGGCGATGGCATTGGAGCGAGCACCGGCGGGCTGGTAGGGGGGAATGACGAAGGTATGGTAGCCTTCTGCTACAGCAGCGGCGCAGTTCACGGCCGTGGATCGTACGCTGGCGGGCTGGTAGGTAACAACCTGGGGGCTGTGACTCACTGCTACAGCATCAGCGTGGTCCGGGGTGGCACAAGTTACGCCGGCGGGCTGGCGGGATTCAGCCGCGCTGATGCCGGCGTGAACGGGAGCTTCTGGGATGTCGAGACTTCAGGACAAGCCCCGAGCGCACAGAGCGCCGGCAGGGGCCTGACCACGGCCCAGATGCAGAACATGCAGACGTATCTGGATGCCGGCTGGGATTGGGCCGGTCGAGCGGAGGATGGGACGTGCGAAGTCTGGCAGATGCCGGCGGCAGGGGGCTATCCGGTGCTGGCGTTCTTCCAGGGCTACACCCCACCCCGGCTGCAGGGCGAAGGCTCACCTGACAAACCCTACTTGATCAGCAACGCATCGGAGTTAGGGGCGATGCATAACTACAGATCGTACGCCCATTACCGGCTGGCGGCATCGATCGACCTGTCCGGCATCCGCTGGGGCACGGCGGTGATCCCTTCGTTTGCCGGCGTGTTCGATGGCGATGGCCGGGCGATCTCGCACCTGACCATCGCAGGTGACGGATACCTGGGACTGTTCGGCCGGGTGGCTCATGGGGCTGAGGTCAGGGACTTGGCAGTGACAGACGTCAACGTCGCTGGTACGGATTGGCGTGTCGGTGCGCTGACGGCGGGCAATGGCGGCGCCATCATCCATTGTTATACGACCGGCTCGCTCAAGGGTAACGAGAGTGTCGGCGGGCTGGTGGGAAACAACGGTTCCTGGGGCACTGTGACCCAGTGCTACAGTACCGCCGCCGTGGATGGCAAGAGCAGTGCGGGGGCACTGCTGGGGGAGAACTGGGGGGTTATGACTCATTGCTACAGTAGTGGCCCGGTCACCATCGCCGGCAAGCCTGCCGGGGGATCGGTAACCTCCGGCTGGGGGACTGTGATTGGCTGTTTCGGGGAGTCATCGAACGTTGGCGGGCCAGCCAGACGCAGGTTCCTGGGGACTGCAGCCGCGGCTGCGAACCCAATGCATGACAAGCAGACCTATCTCGCCGCAGGGTGGGACTGGGTCGGTGAAACCACCAACGGAACGTCCGAGGTCTGGCAGATGCCGGAGGGAGGCGGCCATCCAGTCCTGTCGATGTTCGGCGGATACACTCCGCCCCAATTGTCGGGCCGGGGCACGGCGGAAGATCCTTATCTCGTATCCGACGCCGGTGAATTGGGGGCTGTGGTCCACTACGGCCCCTGCGCGCACTATCGGCTGGATGCTCCCATTGATCTCTCGGGAACCCGCTGGGCGGTACCGGTGATCCCTTCTTTTGCCGGCACATTCGATGGCGCGGGTCTGACGATCTCCCATCTGACCGTCACCGGCGGAGGACATCTGGGGCTGTTCGGCCAGGTGGTGCTCGGCGCCAAGGTCAGGGACTTGCGCATCGTGGACGCGAACATCACCGGCACAGAGGAACATGTCGGCGGATTGGCAGGGTTCACGGATGGGGAGGCGGCCCGGTGCTACAGCACCGGCACGATCAAGGGCGCGTGGTCTGTCGGGGGGCTGATCGGCCATCACGGTTCGGGCGACGTGGCGGATTGCCGGAGCACGAGCGTCGTGACCGGGACGGAGCAGGTCGGAGGGCTGCTGGGGTATAACGCAGCTCGTGTGACCCGCTGCGACAGCGCCAACCTGGTCAGCGGTCAGAGGTCTGTCGGCGGCTTGGTTGGCTCCAACGGCGGCTCGCTGGACTCTTGCCGTAACGCTGCCACGGTTTACGGCGCCGAGAATGTTGGCGGGCTGATCGGGGACAACTTCTGCGGACATGTGACGCACTGCGGCAACAACGGCACGGTCGATGGCGGACAGTCGGTGGGTGGGCTGGCAGGAAACAGTCGCGACGAGTGGGATCGGCCTTCCAGTCCCGGTGCCGTGGTTGACTGCTACAATGCGGGTCTGGTCAACGGTCTGTCTCAAGTCGGTGGGCTGATTGGGAGCAACTCCGATGTGATCGACAACTGCTATAATGCCGGCTCCGTGAGTGGGGAGACGTATGTCGGCGGCATGGTGGGAGTGAATTCGGATGCGATGACGCGGTCCCATAGTGACGGAGCGGTCAATGGCAGCGAAGATGTCGGCGGCCTGGCGGGAGCCAACGAAGGGGCGATCACGGAGTGCAGTTCCGCCGGCAAAGTCACGGGCGACGCAAACAACGTCGGTGGCCTGGTAGGGAGGCACTGGATCGGCGCCACCATCAGCAACTGCTGTTCGCGCAGCAGCATCTCGGGGGATGCGAACAATGTCGGCGGCCTGGTCGGTGCGAACTGGGCGGGCAACATGACGAACAGCTACTCGACCAGCACGATCACCGGCGGCGACTACGTGGGCGGACTTATAGGAATCGACTACAGGGTGCTCCAGTACGCCTACAACCCGGATGCCCCCACGCTTTTCACCGGCGCGGTCTCCCGCTGTTATTTTGCCGGTCGTGTCTCGGGCGGAGGCAGAGTGGGCGGGTTCGTCGGAGCTCCCGGGAGTGTGTTCGAATCTTACTTCTGGGATCGCCAGGTCAGCGGCCTGGCAGAGATGTTCGGAGAGCCGGATCCTGAGGCCATAGGCTGTGATGATAGCTACGGCAAGACGACTGCCGAGGTGCAAACCGCCAGGACCTTCCTCGACGCCGGCTGGGACTTCGTGGATGAGACCGCCAACGGGACGGAGGATATTTGGACGATCTGCGAGGGCCGGGACTATCCGCGATTGCGATGGGAGCAGATCGAGTGCGAGGATTCAAAGCCGCCGGTCAAGACCGTGTTCTATCCCGACTATGTGGTTCTGGCGGACTATGGAAAGAGGACGTTTCAGTGGACCCATGGGCCGGAGGGCCAATGGATCAGCGAGGTCGCCGGGGCGATGACAGTGAACTATGATGATGGCACCAGCTTGATGGTCACGGAGATGACAAATACGTCCTTCTCCAATGGACGGTTTTGGAATGAAATGGCGTACAACGATGGTGTCACTACCGGCCTAGTCGCTATCGGTGACTATCGTCTTTCCTTGGACCCGGACTTGGCCATCTACCCCGGCAAGTGGTCTTTCGGGCCGCTCACCGATGGGATGCGAGTTGATGTGAGCCCATACTACTTGGTCAGGATGGACGGGATGCAGCCGCCGATACGGATAGACTTCAAAGTTCTGTTGTACGAGGTTCAGGACGTGAACATTCTTCACGGGCATTATGCCGATGCGGCAATTTGCTGGAACATCGACACGCGCTATCCTTATGTTCCTCTGAATTTCTCCGGCAAAGACGCCGATTTGGGCATCGTGCTGCCTGCGGCATTCGATACTGGGGGCCACGCGATCACGAACATGAGGATTCGCGGCTTCCATACGGACATCATTGCCATCGGAGAGGTTGATCCCCGAACAGGCCAGTTGTTGTATCTTGGCGAACTCAAACGGATCGAATCGCCATAGCAGGGTAGCTCGAAATCCACAATCGGTCTCACTGCAGCGAAATCTGAAACGCAGGCATCGTGCTGCGATAGCGTTTCCGTCATTTCGCATTTGTTTCGGATTTCGATGTTCGTGCTTCGAGTTTTTGCCAGGAGCTACGAGTACCAGGGACGTTGCCTTTGAGGATGTCCCTGGCGATGATGGCGTTGCGGTTGTCTCTGCTCCGGGTGCCCTGCTTCTGGCGGGCATCGGTACTGGCGCGGCCACCTGGCTGCGAAAACGCGCAACCCTGTAATAGCACACACATCCTGATATTCCCGAAGCTTGCAAGCATCGCTCGCAGGGCTTGTCTTTTGCAGAACCCGGAACGCATCGTGTCTTCGCTGCATTTGTCTCGTCCCTCGCTCAGCTCACCAAACCCACCAGCCACCCCCCTCATTCCAGCCGTACCACATCTATCCAGTCCACGCAGTTGGCTGCCGGGAACCTTGACGGCGGTCATATGCGTCGGGTATACTGCTGGCGAGCAGAAGGAAAGCCACTGACCGGGCGGCGGGGAAGAAGGGTCGAAAGAAATTTTTCTTTTTTTTTCGATTTTATGTTTGACTTTAAGTCAATGTGCCTGTACTATCCTCCATCATGAAGGGTGTTCTTTGAAAACCGAATACCGGAATCAGGGGTTTTAAAAGAACCGAGATGCTGCCTCACTATGTCACAGGAACGGAGCCTGCCTTGCGTGATGTGCCGCCTTACCATCGCGAGGGCACGACTCGATCGAAAGGAGGTGCAGTGTCACGTAGCCGTGAGTTGGCACCTATGTGCCGCCTTGTGCCGGGCGACAGCGGGCGACCCGGCGCAACCGGGGTATGAGTGTGTTGCCCGCAGGTGTATGCGGCATCGGTGTGTTGCCGAGCCGAAAGAACAGGTTTAGCCCCTTTGGCCATGTCGGCCATCTTGGGGCGAGGGTTAGTTACGAAAGGAAGTGAAGATGAAGCACTGAACTCGTGCTATGCCACGGTAGTCTGACAGCAGAAAGGAGGGCAGTTTCCATGAGTGTAGTCTGATCCATGGCCATTGGTTCACGTATCTCCCTCGGTTACCAAGGTTTCGATCATGAGAAAGGAGGGCAGTCTCTATGGGATAGGTGAATATGGATAAGTCCACATTGAACCCATAGGCAGGGGTGGACAGGCTTGATCTCCATTACGGACACTTCGATCAAATGCTGAGGCGTTGTACGAAAGGAGTGCTGTTATGGACGCATCTCGGAGAGGCGAGAACAGACAATCCAAGGTTAGGAGGTTTCAGCAGCAACTGGATGATATACGAGCGCTGCTGCTACACCTGAAGGCCAGACCTGGGATCCCGCAAACGATAAGAAACGACATCAATGATGCTGTCGAGGAACTCGAACGAATAAGGCGAGAATTATCCAACCTCGTGGACTCCCCTGATTTTCTCAAAGTGGTATTTGGTGTTCTGAAAAAAGCTTACAGCATTTGGCGAAACATCCGCAGTGGGTAGGATGAGAGTATGTTCACCCTGCCTTTTTCTGAATGGTTGTGGTTGCATGAATATATCGAAATCAAAACTCGGTGAGGCCATACGCCAAATTCGACTGGATTTGGGAATGACTCAGCAGAACGTGGCCGAAAGGACCGGCTTGACGGTGAACTACCTCAGCCTGCTGGAGAACGGAAAGCGCGGCATCGGATTGGAGAGTCTCAACGAGTTGGCCTCGGTTTTCGGCGTACACGCCGGCCTTCTCACGATGGCAGCCAGCGAGGCCCCGAGGAGCCAGGACAAGGAAGCGAATCTCCTCGTCAAGAAGATCCAGGAACTGGCATACGAGGCCATTCGTCTCTACATTGCCGCCCATCAAGGCTGACGGTGACAGTCACCGGCCATGATGGTCCTTCACAGGTAGCCGTCCACGTCTGGGCTCCCCCATGCTGCGACCATACTCCGTGCGAAGAAGACCGCGGTCACATCTTAACTACCAACCGCAGTGCCAGAAGCAGACAACAGGATACGCGACCTGCCCAACCCCGTCGACAAGACACGCCTATGCAAGCATAAGCATGGCACTTGGCGATAACCGGCAATACCATCGGCAAACTCCGCAGGCTCCGCTTGCCGCTGCCACCCGTCGGATTTCGATATTCGTGCTTCGAGTTTTCTTATGCGCACCAGGGGCGTTGGCGGGGGATGGTGCCTTTGAGGATGTCCCTGGCGATGATGGCGTCCTCGCGGACCTGGAAGTCGAACATGCCGGCGCAGATGAAGTCGGCGCCGTTCTCGAAGGCGTATTTGAAGCCGTCCTTCGGGTGGATGGCGCCGGCGGCCAGGACCTTGAAAGCAATCCAGGGCTTCTTGACGGTCTTCATGAATTCGACCGTTTCCGTCGGCTGGGTGCACCAGACGTTGTCGCGGTCGGTTTTGCCTCCGACGTGGAACTTATCCCAGTTCTCCTTGCGCGGATTGAAGGACCAGTAGCTGGGACTGTGCAGGGTCTTCATGTAGAAGTCCGGCTGGAGGCCGGCCTTTTCGCAGGCGATGGGGACCTGCAGGTCGTGTGCGCCGATGCCGCCGACGAGTCCGGCGTCCTTGATGCATTGCAGCGCCTCACCGAGCACGTCCATCTGGCCGTCCTTCACGAGCCCATCGCCGACGCCGCCCTGCATGTACGCCCCGACGGCCCCGTTATCCACGCACTTCTGAATGTCGGTCTTGAAACTACCGATGTCCAATTTGGGTGGCTTGACCTGGACGATCCACTGGAACTTGCCGCCGCGCTCGTGCCAGTACTTGGTGACCAGTCCGATCACGTGGTCATCGAGCCGCAGGATCGCCGTATTGATGCCGCACTGCTCGCAGAGCTCCCAGGTCTCGAACACTTTTTCATCGGTGAAGTACTGTCTCAACAGGCCGGACACGTAGATGAGGTCGCGGCTATGCGCGAACCCGCTGGTCAGGTTGCCCCCGACGATCAGTCTTGTCACCTTGAGCTTGCCCAGCCGGCCCACCGGCATGGCCCCCGTCGAGCCCTCTGATGCTGCGGCGGCCGGCGGCTTCCCGGTCTGCGCCAACAGGGCCCGCTGTTCGAAGCTCAGGCCCAGTGCCCCGACGGCCGAGCCGGCCAGCGATGTTTTCAGAAACTCGCGACGATCCAGTTGCTTCGACATGCTCCACCTCGGACCCGATGAACCCAGCTTGCTCTGCGAATCAAGGAACCACTCTACACAACTTTACCCATCATACCCGCACCGACCCCACGCGTCCAGACCCGCCCGATTCCATCACCGCGCGATGGGTTGGCTTTGTCCCACGTTCTTGCGATTCAGGCCTGTGTGAACTGCGCAGAGGGTGGCAGCGTCAAGGCCGAAGGCCTTGGCGATGGCGAGTGGACGGACCATCGCCAAGCTGCGCTTGACGCTGCCACCCGGAGTTCAGGAACTTTGGACGAACACAGCGGGTTTGGCGAACACGCACTGTAAAATCGTCCCCCCAGGACTACCAGCGGCTTGCTCTGAATTGTGCCATCGGGTACAATAACGGTGGAAATCCTGGACATATTGATGGGAGCCGTGACGCCGTGAAGGGTTGTCTATCACAGCGAGATATGGCGGCGTTCGTCGAGGCCACGGCCTCGGCGGAGGAATTGGCGGGCTGGAAACGCCATCTGCGTGTGTGCGATCGCTGCGCGACGGCCGTAAGCCGGTTGCGGGCGGGCCTGGAGCCGGACTGTGCCCCCGAAGCTCCGACCGCGACGCCCGCCCGGGAGAGTATGGCCGGGGCGGATATCCCGGTCGTCGGCCTGGAGCCGAATCTGCAGATCGGCGACTTCCGGCTGGAGAGGCGGCTGGGCTCCGGCGGGATGAGCGTGGTCTATCAGGCGGTGCAGGTCTCTCTCAACCGCCGGGTCGCGCTGAAGGTGCTGCCCATCGGTCTGGCCGGAGGCGCTTCGGCGGTCGAGCGATTCCATCGAGAGGCCCGGGCCGCTGCCACGCTCCACCATCCGCACATCGTCACCATCTATGCCGAGGGCGCTGAGAGCAACGTCTGCTACTTCGCCATGGAGATGATTGACGGGCAGAGCCTCGACGAGGTCATCGCAGAGCTGCGTGAGGCCCGATCGGCTGAATCCGCTCCGCCCGCCGCTCCGGCCGCAGGTGATTCCAAAGCCCCGGCGGACGACGAGACAGGCAGCAGATCCCCTGTACCGTGCGTGCTGCGGGACTGCAAATCGGAGGGCGAGTATTTCAGCACAGTGGCGCGGCTGGTCAGCGGGGTCGCCGATGCGTTGCACTACGCGCATGCCGAGGGGATCGTCCATCGCGACGTCAAGCCGTCGAATCTCATGCTGGCCAGCGACGGCCGGCTCGTCCTGCTGGACTTCGGAATCGCCCGGATCTGCAAGGAGCGTGGGGTGACCCTCACCGGCTCGTTCCTCGGCACGCCCCGGTACATGAGCCCCGAGCAAATCGCCGGCGGACACGACAAGGTGGATCACCGCTGCGACGTGTACTCGCTCGGCGTGACGCTCTACGAGCTTCTGACCCTCGAGCCGCCGTTCGACGGCGACACCCAGCAACAGGTGATCGGCCAGATTCTCAACCGGGACCCGCGTCCCCCGCGGCAGATCAGCCCGCGAATTCCCGCCGATCTGGAAACCATCTGCTGCAAGGCGATGGAAAAGGACGCGAGCCGACGCTACAGCAGTGCCGGCGAATTCGCCGAGGATTTGCGCCGCTATCTCGAAGGACGGGTGATCGTCGCCAAACGCGCCGGAACGGTCGAGCGGGTCGTCAAATTCGTCCGCCGCCGCACCGTGACGGTAGCCCTCGCCGCCGCGGTGGTCGTGGCCACGGCGTTCGCCGTCACGATCACGTGGAGGCATTACACCATGCAGTGGGCCCAGCAGCATGCGATGGCGGAGATCGACCGGTTCCTGGCGGCAAAGGAGTACTTCCAGGCCTTCACGCTGGCGGAAAAGGCCCAACGCCTGATTCACGACGATCCGTTGCTGATCGCCCGATGGCCCCGATTGGCGCGCGAATGCACGATCATCACGACGCCGCTCGGCGCCAGGGTGTACATCGGCGAGTATCCCGACAAGAGTCCCCGGTGGAAGTATCTCGGCCGCTCGCCCATCGAGCGTGCCCGGATCCCCTACGGCACGTACCGCTGGCGGATCGAAAAGGCGGGGTTCTCATCGCTCGACGTGGTCCGATCCAACGATCTGCCTTCGGTCTGGATGGACCCTGCCACCCTTACAAAGGGACGCCTGGGGTTTACCCTGCACCGCAAAGGCAGCCTCCCGGCGGACATGGTCTGGATTCCCTCGGCGGAGCTCAAGCAATGCGGCATCTTTCACGGCGAGCGATGTATTCCCTCGGCCCCGGCCTTCCTGATCGACAAGCATGAAGTGACGAATCGGCAGTACAAACAGTTCGTCGATATCGGCGGCTATAAGAGAGAAGAGTTCTGGCAGGAGGCGTTTGTCAAGAACGGGCAGGTTCTCCCCTGGCCGCAGGCGATGGAGCTGTTCCGCGATAAGAGCGGCAATCCCGGTCCGGCGGGCTGGAAGAACAGCACGTATCCGTTGGGGCAGGGCGACTATCCGGTTGGCGGCGTGAGCTGGTACGAGGCCGCCGCCTACGCGCGCTTCCGCGGCAAGGACCTGCCGACGATCTTTCACTGGCTCTTCGCCGCCGGGGTGGATGATTCTCCGTACCGGGTCGCGTGCCACAGCAACTTCGAGGGCGCCGCCGCCCCTGTCGGCCAGTATCCCGGCACGGGCCGGTTCGGCCTGTACGACGCCGCCGGCAACGTCCGGGAATGGTGCTACAACGCCATCGAAGGCGAGAATGACGCCCGCGGCATCCTGGGCGGCGCGTACGGGGACAATGAGTACATCTTCGTCGCCGGCGAGGTCCGCTCGCCGTGGGACAGGGACGCCGCCAACGGCCTGCGATGCGCCTTGTACCCCGACGGCAAGCAGGCCGTGCCCGGCCCGGCCTTCAGTCCCGTGCAGCGTAAGCACCGGGACTGGCAGAGTTTCACGCCCGTCACCGATGACGTCTTCGATTCCTACATCAATACGTGGTACAAGTACGACCGCACCGAGTTGAACGCACAGGTCGAGTCCATCGATCGCGATCGCAATTCCTGCAAGCGGGAAAGAATCACGTTCGATGCGGCCTACCCGAACGAGCGCGTCATTGCCTATCTGTACCTGCCCAACGGGGTCAAGCCGCCGTACCAGGCCGTCATCTGGTACCCCGGCGGCGAAGCCCGCGACAGTGCCTGGGACGAGCGGGCGCACAAGCACGAGATGACCGCTCTCCTCGAAAGCGGCAGGGCCGTGATTGTCCCGTTCTACAAGGGAACCTACGAACGCCGGCTCGACAGGCCCCTGTATCCGCCCGACAGCATTCTCAGCAGGAACCTGTACGTCCAGGAATCGCAGGACCTGCGAAGGACCATCGATTACCTTGAGACCCGGCAGGACATCGACACCGGCAGGCTCGCTTTTGTCGGCATCAGTTGGGGCGGCCAGGTGGGCCCACTGATGATCGCCGTCGAAAGCCGCTTCAAGGCCGGGGTTTTGCTGCTTGGGGGCATCTGCGCCTGCCAGAGGCACCCTGCCTCCGACCCGGCAAACTTCGCCCCGCGGGTCAAAATCCCCATCCTGATGATCAACGGGAGACAGGACTCGCTGTTTCCGTACGAGATGGCCCAGAAGCCGCTTTTCGACCTGCTGGGGACGCCCGAATCGCAGAAAAGGCATGTCCTCTTCCCCGGCGGGCACGGCATCCCCTCGGAATATCACAAAGAGTACTATGACGAAATCGTGAAATGGTTGGACCAGTACCTGGGCCCGGTCGATAGAATGGATAAAGAGTGATGGACGATTGATGATTGGAGCGGAATGCCGCCAACGGGTGGGCTGAATAATCAATCATCAATTATCCATCATCCATAATCAATCGTATGGGCGATCCTCATCCAAATGACAAGAGCCTGCTGGAGGCGATCCGGCAAGGGGACACGGCGGCGTGGGCCCGGCTGGTCGATGAGTACCAGGGCCGGCTCCTGCGCTTCGCCATGACGCGCGTTCCCCAGAGCGCCGACGCCGAAGATATCGTCCAGGAAACGTTCACCTCCTTCGTCAAGATCGTGGGCAACCTCAAGATCGAGACCACCCTCGAGACTTACCTGTTCACCATTCTGCGTAACGAGATCGCCAACCGCTTCCGGACGCGATGGGCGAGGACGGTGTGCCTGATCCAGGATGTCTGTCACACGGGCACGGACGACGGGCCCGCCGATTCGTTTGCGTGGGTGGCCTCGGCCGATCCGAGCGTGAGCTGGTGCGTCAGCCACGACGAGCAGTTCCAGTTGCTGCGGCAGGCCCTGACGGGAATTATGCGGCGGATGGTCAAGAGGTATCAGGAGGGCAGGCGATTCCGCGATCTGAAAATCGCCGACCTGGTGTTCTATTGTCACCTCTCCAACGTCGATGTGGCCCGGCTGCTCAAGCTCGATGAAGGCGCCGTCAGGGTCATGAAGCACCGCTGCCTCAAGCGCATCCGCCGCGAGGTGATCGAGGATGATTCCCTCAAGGACATCTCCATCGCCTACTCCGACGAACTCCTGACGGACATCTGGGAATCACAGCGGCTGAGCTGCCCCAAGCGCAACACCCTCGGCGCGTTCCTGCTCGAAACCCTGTCCCCCGAATGGTTCGACTACGTCGACTTCCACCTGGCGACGATGGGCTGCCACTTCTGCCGGGCCAGTTTCAAGGACCTCCGCGAACAGCAGACCAACGAGCAGCACACCCATTTCCGCCAGCGAGTCCTCTCCTCCACCGCCGGGTTCCTCACGAGGCCGTGACATCATCAGTTCGTGGGTTGCGGCAGCTTCTGGGGATCGAAAATGCCCTCGGGGAACTCCGGGTGCTCGGCAAGCAGGTGAATGCGGATGACCCTGGCCACGTCCTCTCTCGACCGGCCGTAGGGTAGCTCGTGTCCTGTCTCGGTAATCACCTTCGGGTACCATTGTCCCGCCGAGGTCCGGCCGTACTCCGTCACATCGCGCACCCTGCGTCTCTCCCTCAGACGCTGTTTGTCCTGCACCTTGTCGATCCAGTTCTTGTCCTCCTGCCAAGGAGCGTCGAAGAGCTCCTCGTCGATGAATCGCCGGCAGATGTAGTCCTTTTGCGGATCGACGTATGCCACTTGCCGTTTCGGCGGCCGGTATCCTTGCCACTGTGCGGTCAGCTCCATAGCGATCAGCGCGTGCGTGCGAGAGTAGTCGTCCTCGAACATGTGCTCCGGCTCGTTGAGCCACCACAAGGTCCGCCAGCCGAAATCATCGAGATCGTCGTCCGAATATGCATCCCCATCCGGCCGGCGCTGCTTGTCCCATGCGACCAGTTTGTCGTCCTGCACTTCAAGCACGTATTGCCACAGCCCGTCGTACAAACGCATCGACTGGATGCCCCAGTTTTCCTCTTCGGGCCAATACGTCTTCAGACGCGTCAGCGAAGCATTGAGCTCGCTGTGGTAGAGCGGTGTGATGTGGTCCGGCTGACTGTAGAGCCGTCGGTAGACGTCCACGCGCAGCTCCTTGGCCCGTCGGAAGACCACCATGCCCTCGATGATTTGCTCTTGTCCGTTCTTTGTCAGGGCTTCCGTGATCACGGCGATATACGTGTCGAGGAAGCGGCTCCGGTGCGCGGTAATGTCCTGGCGGACCTGTTGCATGCGCTCCTCCGGTACCTTATTGACGATCTTCGCATCCCGAGGTACGCCGAGCTCGTAGACGTCCGCGGGTCCCGTCTGGACAGGCTCAGATGTTGATTTCTGAGTGACGATCACATTGCCCTCCGGGTCCAGGTACGTGATTTCGGACGCACCCAGCAGGTGATCCTGCTTGTCAATGACGAGTTTATGACGCATGGTCTTTACATGCCTGCCGTTCATCATCATGTTCGTGGCCGGCCCGCTGCCCTGCAGGTAATTCAGCGATTCGTCAAATTGCAGGACAATCACATCCCTGCCCTCACGCGCCTCTTCAGATGGAGTGACCTCGATTCCCTCGTTCCGGAGTTTACGAGCGTACTCCTGAACGGATTCCGCGGGGGAGACCCATTCGCCCTCCAGCGGCTTGACGATCATGTCGTTTGTCTCCGGCTGATATACAGTCCACTGTCGTCGCGGGTAATCCATCAGGTGGATGTACTTATGGCCATAGATCGCAAAGACGCGCTTGCCCCTCACGTCCGTCCAGGTAGCATCGACGCTGACGGGCTCATCCTTGCCTGGGGCATAGCTCTCTGTAATCGTCTTGGCCCACGCCAGCTTCTCCATATTGCGGGCGACCTGGGCGAGCAGTTTCGCCGCGGCAGGGGTCGGCTCCATGAAAAGCGTAAGTGCCAGAAGAGCGATCACCAGAACAGCGGCCACAGAAGTGAGTCTTGCCCACCGGCTTTGCACAATTGTCCGCCAGATGTTTCGCTTGCGGCGTTCGCCGGCCAGCAGTTGGCGCACTCGCTCCAAGTCGCGCTCGACCGCCGCTTTCGGCAACTCGAACTGCCCGGCCTTCTCCAGGGCGCTGATGATTTCCTGCTCATGCCTCTGCGTCATGATGCACCCCCTTTATCTGTGCGGCCCGCTTCGTAGTCGCCGCACATCTGTCGCAGCCGGACCAGGGTCTTCGAACACAGCGACCGCAGATAGGCCGCATCTCTGCCCAATCTCGCGGCTATCTCCTCGTAGGGCTCCTGCTCGACGAACCGCATCACGATGACATTGCGGGCAAGCTCATCCAGTCGGGAGGTCGCCTCCAGGACCCGCTGGACCTGCTCGTCCTGAATCACCTTGCCCACCGGTTGGTCCTCTGGCTCATCCTCGCGAATGTCTTCCTCCAGCGGTTGCAGCCTGATCTTCCGCTGCCTTCGCCACTCGAATGCCAGATTCGCCGCCGCCCTCCACGCATAGGCATACGGGTCGCGGGCCCGCTCCAGCCCTTTTGAGCGGCTCAGTCGCAGGAACAACTCCTGCATCAGATCGCTGGTCGCATCCTCGCTGCGGGTCAGCCGGCCGAGAAGCCGGTGCAGCCGCCGCCCGTGCGTGTCCAGCAATTCCAGTACCTTGTCCTGCTGCTGTCCCAAAGACATTCTCCAAGTCAGCCCGAGACATTGCGTGCCTCTTCACCTATAGAGATGCACCACTGTACCCCGCGCACCTGGGGAATGAAAGAACGTGAGGCTCCTGACACCGCTGGGAACGACCGAAGTGAGCCTGAATAGACCAAAGGCCGCGAGCGTGGTCCTCTCGCAGCCTTGGTCACTACGGGCAGTTCGGAGAATCTGTCACGATTATCTATTCGCAGGCAGCATCCTGCCGGCCTGGCACGCCCCCCGGATCTTGGATGCGGCTGGCCGCCGCGGTCCTCGGCGAGTAGGGCAGGCCTCCGGGCTTGCCTGGATCGTTCGGGGCAACCCCGGAGGGTCGCCCCCACAGGCACGTAGCCATGAGTATCGGGTCGAACGCGTCCACCCGTCCATGTCACAAACACCTATTAGTGCCGCCTGCCGTCCTCTGCGCAACGCAGTTTTTCCAAACAATTTTCGCCGGTCGTCAGGGCACGCGTCCGGGGGCATAAGGGACTCGACGCGTCACCGCGATCACTGCATTGGTTACCGGCAGCGCAGAGACAATGCCCAAGGCCTCTCACGGGTAATCACCGAGACTGATCGATCGTCGCGACGATTTTTTGCTCGCCCATCTGACAGATGGTGCAGGCCCGGCTATTGTTTCTCGTATAGCTGTCGAACCTCCGCGGCGGACAGTGCCCTGTAGAAGAGGGCGACTTCGTCGAGCTTGCCCTTGAGATAGTACGTTCGCTGCCATACGATGAGGTTACCTATGGTTAGGCGGGGGTTACTGTAGGATCCAAGACTGACCGTATCGTCGTCCCAAGCCCCGGTGTAGTCGATGGGCGACGACGAGCAACCGCGGCTGTTGTCCAACTCTCCGTTCACGTAGATCTGCTGGCGCGTGCCGCTCCGGACGGCGGCGACGTGATACCATTTCCCCTCGTCGAACACCGTGTTGGTGTAGAGATCCTCGCGCGATCTGCCCATCGCGATCATCTGGAACCCAATTTTGCCCGAGCGCCTAAAGATATAGGCGCCATGCTCGTTGGTCGGCCAGGAGCTCTTGGCGCAATTGAGGTCAAAGATCACCTCCATTGCCTTGGAGGCGTCCCCCCTATCGAAGTAGACCCAGAAGGCGACCGTGAAATCATACCGCGGCAGCCAGACCGGATCATTGGCCGGCAGTGCCACATAGTCATCGACGCCGTCGAAGGCCAGGGCTTCGCCCACCCGCCCGGCGGCCCATCGAGCGCCGCGGATCGTCCCATGCCGGTTCCCTGCCAAATCGTGCGCAGGTCTCTCCACTGCCCTCATCGAACTGCCACAGATTCGCGGTCGGCGGCGGTAGAAATGGCGGCGTTGACGTTATCTGTCGCATAGTACACGGGCCGGTCCTTCCAGACCGCCATCAGCTCGAAGACACGCTGTCCGTCCTCATAGCGGGTCGGATACCCGTATGCCTGTGCCCACTGAACCGCCTCAGCCTTGCTCGCCTGGCTCTCCGCGGTTACCCGGGCGATCAACTCCGCCTGCGCAATGACATTATTCGGATCGGTCGGCACGTTGTCCTCCGCCCGCGCATCGCCCAGTCCAAGATACACGACAAGAAGGAGCAACAAAGATGTTCGTTCGATGCTGCCAACGTGTGATTGACGAATTGTCGGGCGACGCTGGGTGCCCATTGGTGAAGTCCTCCTTTTCCATCATGCCCACAATCTGCTCATTATACCCGCCGGCGCCTTCCGGGTCAATGGCGATGTCACGACACCCATGCCCCCTCTGCATCCTCCAACGCCGGGTTTCTGCTGCATGGAAGTCCTTTTTTCTTGACGCGGCGCGGAGGAAAGGTGTACCATGAATGCAGCTCCCTGGGTGACGCCTGTGGAGGCACGCCGGGCGGGCGTTGGACTGCGGCGAGATATCGTCTTTCGCTTCGCATGCGTCCTTGGGTTGGGAGGCCTGGGTTCTGAACGGTTGAATCCGCGATCTCCTGCGTTCTAGTAAAAAGGAGGAGAGAATGAATCCACTGTCGCCGTGCGCATCGCGTCATGCCAAGACATCCCCGAAATCCTTTGCAGGAGAGAACTGGGCAGGTCGGAAGAACGTGATCCGGACGCCTTTGTTTCTGGTGGTTTTGGCTTGCCTGCTGTTGTCGCCGGGGCTGATCGGGGCCGGGACTTTGCGTCCACCCGCACCGCTGCAGGTGGCTCCGGTGATCAGCGAGGTGTATCCGGCCGACCTGAACGGCAACCGCATCAATGATGACCTGGAAAGCAGGGTGATTCGCCGGAAGGATATCTCCGTCGCGACACCTCAGGGGCAAGTCGGTGATGGTCGCATGATCACGGTGGAACTGGTCTTCAATGCGCCCGTGACACAGCAGCAGATCGATGATTTCGTCGCCATGGGCGGCGAGATCACATACCTGTTCCAGGCGATCTCCTATGGCTGGAATGGACGAATCCCGCGTGAGCAGGTCGCGTTTCTGCCCGCCGTGATGGGGCCAAGCCTCGTGCAGGTGGAGCCCATTCGGCGGCTCGTCGCGTACATGGACCTGTCCTCGCGGACCGGTCGGGTACGACCGATCTGGCAGCCCGGATTTGCCGGAACTCCCACCGGCTTCCACGGCGATCCGAACACGACCATCGCATTCATCGACACCGGTGTGGACGGCACACACCCCGATTTGGCCGGCCGATGCGTCTATTGGCGCGACTTCACCGACGACAACGAGCCGAGCCCCGTGGACTATGCCGGCCACGGCAGCCTCTGTGCCGGCGTGGCCCTCGGGACAGGCAAGTCCGGCGGCGCGGCGAACGAGAAGCTTCGCTACACTTATGTGGCACCCTCATCCGATTCGATTCATCTGGTGGATCCTATAAGCCTCCCTATCGGCCTTTCGAACGTGTACTCCGCGGCACACTGGGATGGCGGTAATCTTGCCGCCCTGATCCATGTGCGTTGGACCAGAGGGACCCTCCTCAGCGACTTCGATTGGACTGGAACGACAGGAGGCGACATAGGGGAGGGGGTGGCATCGATGAACGCCGTCCTGACAGGCACGCCCGATTCGCTTTTCTCCACGGTTCTGATTGCCAGCTATGAGACCTCCATGCTGGAAGACGCTGTCATCATGACTACCATCAATTCCTATCCCGGCGTTGGCGATGGCTTCAACAAATTCGGCGGCGTCGCACCGGGCTGCCGATGGGCGGCGGTCAAGGTTGAGACGCGCGATGGGGTGGTCGATGACAATGACTTCTCGGTGGCGTTGGACGATCTGGTTGTTCGCCGGGCACAAACGAAGATCAAGGTCATCAGTCTCAGTTATGGGCTTTCTGACGACAATGACCTGCCTCTGGAGAGTGTGCCGCTGCGCGACAAGGTTAATACCGTCGTCAATAACGGGATCGTTGTGGTGTCGGCCGCCGGCAATAGCGGCGATGCGAAGACATCGGCCGAGCGGAACATGGCGGACCCGCCACGAGCCGCGATGGCCCTCACAGTTGGTGCGGCAAATGATGAGAATGTCCTCACCAGCTACTCATCACGTGGGTTCCTGGACCCGTGCGAAAACGAGGATTACAAGCCGGACGTCCTTGCCCCGGGTGGCTCCCCGCGGTACACGTCCGTGATGTCTGTGGACAGCGGCACCGCGGATGGAAACGACAAGGATCAGATGGCCAACGACTATACGCCGGCGATGGGAACTTCCTTGGCCGCACCATTCGTTGCGGGTTCTGCGGCCCTGGTGATTGAAGCTCTGGGGCACCAGGGCGCCCTTTGGGATTTCAACTCCAGTGACCTGCCCCGCTACGTGAAGATGCTTCTGTGCGCCACGGCGTCGGAGACGAACGCCAAGCGGGAGTCAGGCAACGACAATCCGACCCTGCAGCGTGACAGTAGCGGGCCCAATAACTGGCCCATCTCGAAAGACTCTTACGAAGGATACGGGATGATCAACCCCGATGCAGCGGTTGAGGGTATCAGCCAGAGCTATGCACCCGGTACCGATGCGAGCGTCAGCTTGGGCGGCAAGGCCACGGACAAACGCGTCTGGGCACGGACCGTGCACCTGACGGCCGGGCGCGGCGTCAGCCTGTCCCTCGACAACCCGGCTGAGGCGGATTTCGACCTCTACCTGTACAGCATGACTCCAGGCCGAACCGGCACGCCGGTGATTCTTGCCTCAAGCACAAATGCAGCCATGGACCTCGACGAGTCTTTGAGCTATGTGGCCCCGTCGGATATGCCCGTCCTGCTGGCAGTCAAGCGAGTCTCGGGAGCGGGGACAGCCACCCTGCGCTCGACCCAGGCGGCTCCCCCGGTCGCCCAGGACGTTGATGTGATCGCGGCAATCCATACGCCCGCGGTCGTGACCCTCCAGGCTACGGACGATGGCTCGCCGGAGCCGCCGGGCAAGATCACGTACGCTATTGCGTCGCTGCCGGGACATGGCCGGCTGGAGAGTGTCGCCGGGGGCACGCCCATCAATCAGGTCCCCTCGACGCTGCCGGCCAACCAGGTTGTCTATCGACCCGACGCCGGCTGGGTGGGACAGGACAGCTTCACGTTCCTGGCCGATGACGGCGGCACAGCCCCATTCGGAGGAAAATCGAAACCAGCCACCGCGCGCATCTCGGTCCAGCGGGAAGTCACGGTGGAATACCGGGTGTCAGCCGGGGCGGATGACGTACACGGCATGAAGTACGGCTCCTACCAGGAACTCAGTAACAACGTGCTGATCGTCGGCGAGTCTCTGGCTGCCATGCGATTCCAGGGCGTTCAGATCCCGCAGGGGGCTGCGATCAAGAGCGCCACGCTGGGCATCTGCTCGTACACGTTTGGCCTGACCGGCCGGATTATGGCCAAGCTCCAGGCCGAGGCGGCCGACAACCCCGTCGACTTCACGGTCAAACGCCTCTCGAATGTGAAGGGGACAACCGCTTCGCGGGCTTGGGACTGGGAAGTTGCCTGGAACCCGAATACCTGGTACGAGAGCCCCGACATCGCCCAAGTCCTCCAGGAGGTGGTCAACAGACCCGGCTGGTCGGCCGGCAACGCCATTGTGATCCTCTATACCAGTTCCGACTTCGAGGAAGACCGCCGATTCTGGGCCTATGAAGGCGCCCCCGACAAGGCGGCTCATCTGAAGATCACGTACGAGCCCAAGTAGCTGCGCCGACAAGCCAAATCCCGATTGACAACGGCCGACGACCGAAGCGGGCGGCGAGACGCATAACGCGCCTGCCTTTACCGGTCATTGGTTTGCGAAAGACGCCCTGTCATATGAATTGTGATTACTTCGTGCGCCCTGCTTGTCATCCTGAGCGCAGCGAAGGATCTGGGCCGCGAGCGAGAGGACCCTCATATTCGGTGGCCAGATCCTTCGGCTTTGCGTCAGGATGACAAAACCGGCACCACGCGAGAGGTTTTCCGACTCCGTACCATACGTGAAACTACGTATTTTGCAGCCGTAAGTGACATTTCCGGCGTGTTGCACTTCACTCTGCGCCCAGGCGAACGAAAAGAAGGATGGTAGACCCCGAAACGTTGCTGATTCATGCGGTGCGGCCGGGCTCAGATGGGCCAGGGTAGCGGTACACTGGCCCAAGGAAGAAAAAAAAGCCCCTGAGCAAACGGAGGGAGAGGAAGCGAGACTACCCAGGGGCTTGCATTGCTATACGTATTTATACTTATATTACACCACGGACGCCCTCCGGTCAAGGGCGGTATTCGCAATTTTCACATTTTTCCGCATTTTTTTGTCTCGACATGGTCGCGACACAAGCCCTTACAAAGGGCGTTTGCGGCCCAGAAAGCCCTGTTTGGCCGGTTTTCCCGGACCGTGCCAAGGGACGCCCACCGGATTACGGGCTGTTGCGGGCAAGGTCCGTCGCCTCATTTTTTGCTGCTGCCGGGCCGGGGGTGTGGTCGGAATTCGGTGGCGGCGTGTAGCCGCCGTGTGCGGACTGCGCCTCTTTCGTCCCTTACGGGACTGGCTTTTGTCCTCGGCCCCGGTTCCCCAGCGATCAATCGCTGGGCTATTCTCTATCGCCCTGCGGGCTTGGACTGCGCCATGGCTGAGCTTTGTGGTCCTGTCAAATTGAAGGCTATTCTCTATCGCCCTTCGAGCCTGGACTTCGCCCCAGTCCTCTTGCGTCGGCCCATCCGCCCCACAGGGGCGATCGACAATAGCCCACCGTTTCAACGGTGGGTACCCATAGCCAATCCTATCCCAAAGCCCCGCAGGGGCGAAAGAAGACTGGGCTGCGCTCTTGTGTCGGGTGGAATCCGAATCCGCCACCGTATGCCGACCGCACCCCCGGGCCGGGGGCCGGCAAGATTCTGGTTGAAGAACAGGGTTGCGTATGCGATAATCGCAGCATGCCTGAACTGGCGAACCAGGCCGGAATGGGTGGGACGACAGCAATTGGCTGACAGAAGCGCAGATTGGACATGGCAAATCGTGGAAGGACAAAGGAATGTACGTTGCACCGCAGTTTTCGGTATTC
This sequence comes from Sedimentisphaerales bacterium, assembly GCA_963708075.1. GTDB lineage: Bacteria > Planctomycetota > Phycisphaerae > Sedimentisphaerales > Anaerobacaceae > PLanc-01. Next base: position 4,884,170 of record OY970194.1, on the reverse strand, counting down.
ATGGTCAATAAGCCCGGCGTGCTGGCCAAGGTCCTGGGGGAGTTCGCGAACGCCAAAATCAACATCACGGCGATCACCATGATGGACTCTGCCGAGCATGGCGTCATGCGCGTGGTGTTCGAAGACCCGAACAAGGCCCGGGAGATCCTCTCAAAGCTGAACATGCCCTACAACGAGACGGAGGTCCTGTGTGTGAACCTGGCCAACAAGGCCGGGGCCCTCGCCATCGTGGCCGAGAAGCTGGCCAAGGGACACATCAACATCTCCTATGCCTACTGCACCGCCGGGGCCAGTGGCGGACGCACGACCGGGGTCCTCAAAGTCTCCGATGTCAAGAAGGCGATGAAGCTGCTGGAAGACCACAACAAGGAAAGCAGGGACGAGGTGGGCACACGCCGCTCCAAAGCGACGCGACGGTGAGCCGCCTGCTAGTCTGCGATCTCCTAATCAGCCTTGACGGACAACTCTGATCAGTCGCAGGGTGCCATGCTTACGCTCGCGTAAGCATGCCTCGAATAGGGCGTCGGGTGGCAGCGGCAAGCGCCAGCTTGCTGATGGTCTGCCCATTCGCCATCGGCAAGCTCCGCAGGCTGCGCTTGCCGCTGCCACCCGTCCGGTACCTTCGACATTCCCTATGGCAACACGTACCTGCATCCATAGCATGACCATGCCTGATGTGCTCGCGCGTTGCGCAAATTGTGTGTTCGTTCTCACGTGACGCGGCGAGATGGCTGCACGCCGCAGATCGCAGGTCGAATTTCGCGTTTCGTGCTTTTTTTTGCTGAGGGTTTTCACTATACTGTGCCGATGTTTTTGGGCAGGGAGGCCTAAGTTGAAAGAAGGGATGCAATGAGTTACCCGGAGATTGAGAACCCGGACGGTGACGGTCAAGGCCGCCCACCGGTATGAGGTGGTCGAGGTCATGAGTCGTCCAGAGGTAGCAGGCAGGAAGTATCATTTCATCGGGGCCGGGGGCGTGGGCATGAGCGGCCTGGCGCGGCTGCTGCTGGAGAACCAGGCGGTTGTCAGCGGCTCCGACCAGACGGCCAGCGCCGTGACTTCACGGTTGACCGGGCTGGGGGCGGATATCCACATCGGCCACAGCGCGGGCAATCTGCCGCCGGACACGGATACCGTCGTGATCTCCGCGGCGGTTCGGGAGAGCAATCCCGAGCTGGAGGTCGCCCGGCGCAAGGGCTGTCGCGTCGTCAAGTACGCCCAGATGCTCGGCGACCTGTTCAACCAGTTCGACGGGATCGCCATCAGCGGCACGCACGGCAAGAGCACGACCACCGGCTGGCTGACCTGGTGCCTCAAGCAGATCGGCGTCGACGTCAACTTCGTCGTCGGGGCGGAGATCACCCAATTGGGCGGCTCCTCCGGCGGCGGACGCAGCGACTACTTCGTCATCGAGGCCTGCGAGTACGACCGCAGCTTTCAGAATTACCAGCCGCAAGTCGCCACCATCCTGAATATCGAGCGGGACCATCTCGACTGTTACCGGGATGAGCAGGACATCATTGACGCGTTTTACCAGTTCGCCCTGGGGACCAAGCCGGGCGGATTGATTGTGGCCAATGGCGGGGACCCCAATACGGCCGAGCTCATCAGGCGTCTTGGCGACGAACGCACAGTCCTGACGTTTGGGCTGGATGGGCAGTATGACTTCTCCGCGGGCAACATCCGCGAGAAGGACGGATTCTATCAGTTCGACGTTTTCCGAGAGGGAATCTGTCTGGGGTCGGCCAGGATCTCCCTGCCGGGCCGCCACAACGTGCTCAACGCCATGGCGGTGATTGCCACGGCCGCGTGCATCGGCATCGAGCCGGAACGCATCCTCCCAGTCCTCGACGGCTTCCACGGCATGGACCGCCGGCTGATGCTCAAGGGACAGTTCAACGGCGTCACCGTGCTCGACGACTACGCCCATCATCCAACCGAGATCCGGGCCAGTCTCAAGGCCATTCGCGAGCGATACCGGCCGCAGCGGCTCTGGTGCGTCTTCCAGGCCCACCAGTACAGCCGCACCAAGTCCCTCCTGGACGAATTCGCCGGCAGTTTCACCCAGGCGGATACGACGATCCTCCCGGAGATCTACTTCGTGCGCGATTCGGAGGCCACGCGCAAAGAGGTCAACGCGGAAATCCTGGCCGGGCGAATCCGGGAGCATGGAACGGACGCAGAACATATCGGAGGCTTTGACGCGGTGTGCGACTATCTCGAACAGCACGTCCGCAGCGGTGATCTCGTGGTGACCATGGGCGCCGGCGATGTCTGGAAGGTGGCAGATGAGTATATTCACCGGCTTGGACGAAATCGTTGAACAGAACCACGTCCTGGCGCCGCACACGTGGTACCGCTTAGGCGGTCCGGCCGACTATTTCATTCGGCCGAGGACCACGAAGGAGCTCAAGGAAGTGGTCCGCCGCTGCAACGAGAACCATATCCCCATGTACGTGATGGGCCGCGGCTCGAACCTTCTGGTCAGTGATGAAGGCGTTCGCGGGGCGGTGATTCGGCTGGAAGGCGAGGAGTTCGGCCGCACCGAGCTCAAGAAAGAGCAGGTCACGGCGTGGGCCGGGGCCGAGCTGAGCAAGCTCGTCCTCGATTGTGTCGAGAAGGGCCTTTCCGGGATTGAGACGCTCACGGGGATTCCCGGCTCGATCGGCGGGGCCGTCCGGATGAACGCCGGCGGCCGATTCGGAGACATCGGCTCGGTCATCGACACGGTCACGCTGATGGATGCTCAGGGCGTCGTTTTCGAGAAAAAAAAGCCGGAGTTGATCTTCGACTACCGCTCGGTGAACATCCGGGCCAGATTCATTCTGAACGCACAGATGAAACTGACGCCCGCGGACCCGGAGCAGATCCTGCGGACGGTGAAGGAGAGCTGGATCTACAAGAAGAATACCCAGCCACTCAATACGAGGAACTGCGGGTGCGTCTTCAAGAACCCGCCGGAAGGGGCGGCCGGGGCCTTGATCGACCGGGCCGGCCTCAAGGGCTTTGAAGTTGGCGGGGCGGTGGTCAGCGAAAAGCACGCGAATTTCATCGTGGCGAGAGAAGGGTGCACCAGTCGCGATGTGATGCAGTTGATCGATACGATCCGGCAGAAAGTCCGCGAGCGATTCGACGTCGAGTTGCAGCTTGAGCTTGAAGTGTGGCAGTAGCCACTGAAGTATGATTTTTGATGGTTGATGTTTGATTTTTAAGAGCGCGCCGGATGAACATCGCCGAACTGAAAGCCAGGACGAAGCAGTTCGCCCTGCGGACAATAAAGCTGGTCGGAGCACTGCCGAGAACTACAGTCGGGAGGGCGATCGGAGGGCAATTGGTGCGCAGCGGGACTTCGGTCGGGGCGAATTACCGGGCGGCTTGCCGCGCGCGGTCCAAGGCGGAGTTTGCGGCGAAACTCGGCACAGTTGCAGAGGAAGCAGACGAAACCTGCTTCTGGCTCGAACTGGTGACTGAAGGCGGGCTTCTGCCGGAAAAACGAGTGGCTGCCCTCCTGGCAGAGTCCGACGCGCTAACGGCCATTTTTACATCGGGCGTAAGAACTTCGAAACTCGGAAGAGATCGGCAATGATAGAGCAACTCTCGCCAAATCAACAATCAAATATCAAACATCAAACTTCGGATCACCAGGATCCGGTCAAAGTCGCCGTCCTGCGGGGCGGGGTGGGGCGTGAGCGTGAAGTAAGCCTCGAGAGCGGCCGGTATGTCGCCGAGGCCCTTCGCGAAGGCGGATTCGATGTAATTGTCTCGGATATTCGACCCGACGACATGCAGGTTCTGGACAGAAAAGACGTCGACGTCTTCTTTCTGGCGTTGCACGGCGAATTCGGCGAGGACGGGCAGCTTCAACAAGTCCTCGAAGATCGGGGCCTGACGTATACCGGTTGCGGCCCGCGGGCGAGCCGGCTGGCGTTCGACAAGATGGCGAGCAAGCGATTGTTCGCCGAGGCGGGCGTGAGCGTGCCGGCGGTCGTGGAATTCCGCCCGGACATGGACGTGCAGGAGCTCGAACGGCGAATCCAGACCCCCGGCGGGCGGCTCGTGGTCAAGCCCATCCGGCAGGGCAGCAGCGTCGGCGTGCACATCGTGGGGACGCAGCAAGCGGCCATCGAGGCCGCCCGGCAGGTGCACGCGGAGTTCGGCGACTGCATGATCGAGTCGTTTGTCCGCGGACGCGAGCTGACTGTCGGCGTTCTCGGACGCCAGACGCTCCCCATCATCGAGATCCGCAGCAAAACGGATTTCTATGATTACCACGCCAAGTATGTCAGCGATCAGACGCAGTACCTCTTCGACACGATCGAGGATGAAGGCATACGCACGCGGATCGGCAGGGCGGCGCTCGCGTGCTTCGACGCACTGGGCTGCCGGGATTTCGCCAGGATGGACTTCATCCTGACCGATGACGGCACACCCTATGCCCTGGAGGCGAATACGATTCCCGGCTTTACCAGCCACTCGCTGCTTCCCAAGGCGGCGGCGAAGATTGGGTTGCCCATGAAGGACCTGTGCACGCAGATCGTGCGAAGGGTCCACGCACGGAGGAATTGTCGGGTCAAACCGTAGACTGCCGTCCTGGAGGGCGGTGAACTCTTAAGTCGCTGCGCCGCTTTGCGGCGGGTGTCGGAAGAAACAGGATGTGTTAGGGCTTGGGTGCCATGCTTACGCTCGCGTAAGCATGTCTTGCCCATCGAGTGGAACATGTTTACGCAAGCGTAGACATGGCGCCCTTGTTGAGTCGGTTTGCGATTGGTAGAGTCTTGCAAGACTCCAGTTCATAAGACAGACGAGGTGAGGCTGCACGTGGGAGATAAGAAGAAAAGAGTGAGCATCAAGGAGAGGTTTCTCTCCTGGCGCAATACGAGGAGCAAGAGTCGGACTGCGAGCCGGCGGTGGAATTGGGTCGTCATGCTGAAACTGGCGATCGTCATTGGCCTGCTGGTGGCAGCAGGCTTCGGCCTGCGCTACGCGGAGGGAATCGTACGAGGGGCAAATGCCGGCGCGGAAGGGTCGCTGATCCTGGTGGAGGTCCCGAACTGGGCGAACCATGATCTGAAGGCGAGGGTCGCCGCCATGGCGGGCGGCAACTGGTTCCCGATCAAGGATGATACAGCGGCCGTCGTTGCACGCAATCTTGAGCCGATGGTCTGGCTGGCCGACGTCCGCGTCCAGATCACCCATGACGCAGTGCGTGTGAAGGCCCGCTGGCGCAAGCCCGTGGCCATGATCCAGAGGGGCTCATGGCAATACTATGTGGATTCGGACCTCGTTGTGCTGGACCAAATGCCGATGCCGCAACTGCCGATTGTTGAAGTCAAAGGCCTGGCGGCCGGGCTGCCCCCGACGCCGGGAGAGCGGTACGACCGCGACGACCTGGAGGCGGCCGTGACCCTGATCAGCCTTCTGCATCGCGCGGACGCGGAATACGCGCCGCAAACCCCTCTGCTGGAGCAGATCGCCAGCATCGACGTTGGCAACTACAAGGGCCGACGGCGCTCGCGAGAACCCTCACATCATCCTTCACACCAAGGACGACACGCAAATCATCTGGGGCGCGGAGATCGACGAATGGGCCAAGCATCTTGAGGCCAAGGATGAGCAGAAGCTCGCCAAGCTCTACACCTACTATATGCAGTATGGCTCGCTCAGCGCGGGCGTGAAGTACATCAACCTGCGCGACCCGACGGACAAGGTCCCCCAACCCATCGACAAGTACCGCAACTAGAGGCCGCCCATGGCCGGCTGTGCGTATGACTAACCTCATGCCTCGCCGCAGTGCGCCGGGAAAACACCGATCATGGGATCGCGAGACAAATGATGCGGATGGGAGCGATCATTTGACTTTCTTTCCCACACTGTCCGGAACTCCCGCGTGAGAGGAATGGTGGATGACGGTCATCACTTGTCCTTTGCCATTCTTGATGAAGGTCAATTGCGCACCATTGAGTTTGAGGAAGAAATTCGTTTCCGATTCGGCATAAATCTCGAAAACGCCCCGGGCGGCATTTTCGCCCCAGACTTGTCCGGCCAACTGATCTCCTTCTCGCCAGATCCTGACTTTGCCTCCAGCAGGAAACGGCTCTTTCGGCGGAATCTCGTACTCGCCAACGACGGCATCGAGAAGTTCTGGGTCCAGCCTGATGGCGACACGCGGCTTGACCGGTTCGGGAGCTTTCGGCGGCTGATCGGAAGTTCTTTCATAAGAAAGCGTTTTGCCTTGGTAGTCGATTGTCCAGCCAGTCACCTTGCCCCGGGCATTTCGAGAAAACGTCAGCGCTGTGCCGCTCAGCCTTTCAAAAAAGCGGGTCTCCGATTGTGCCAGCAATTCACCATGGCCGGGCGGCAGGAATGCATCCGCCGGCCATGATCTTGATCCCATGACTTGGGCGAAGAGCCGATCCCCTTCACAGCGGATACCGATCTTGGATTGGGAAGCGGCGCCATCTTTGTGGCGGGAAAATGGCCAGAGCTTGAACCTGCGCGGCGCTGCATCGGATTTCAGCCGGTATTGGCCCACGTACGAACCAAGAAGTTGGCTGCTTGTGGCCGTTTCCGTCGGCCGTCGGCTCGATTGCCATTCGCTTGTGAGCAGGAAGCAGCCCAGGTTGCGAATGTCAATGACACCGCTCGAATTCGACAGGATCACCACGCCGCGACGCTGCGCCTTATCAAAACCCGCGAACGCGCGGTGACCGCCCGTGCCTCCGTCGTGCAGTATGATTTTTGCTCCTGGCATGCTGGACGTGGTAAACCAGGCCAAGCCAATGTGAGGTCCGTTCGTCTGGTCAAAATGAATGTCGTGCGTCTTTTCCATGAGCGGTGTCAGGCTGGACGGCGTCAGGCCGAGGTTGGCCGACACATATTTCAGCATGTCATTGGCCGTCGAGCGCAACGCGCCGGCGCCGGACAAAGTCGGAGTATCCCAAGCTGACACGGCGTAGCCGAATTCATTGTGTCCGGTGGCGAAGCGGGATTTCAGTTCGGGCGTCAGCGTGATCCCCGTGCTGTCCATCTTCAATGGCTGACACACCCGGTCCACCACCAGCGATTCGTAGCTCATTCCAGCTTTCAGCGCGATTGCCTGACCCAATAATCCCATTCCCAGGTTGGAGTATTCCCACTGCGTTCCCGGATCGCGAGCCAATTTGTAGCCGGACAGGAAGGCATACATTTGCTCGACGGTATAGTCAGCATAGGGGTTGTCGGCACGTTTGGGGTCGAGGTTGTCGGGGATCTTCGGAAGCCCGGAGGTGTGCGTGGCCAGTTGGAGCAAGGTGATTTCCTTGCCGTTGCGGGTCGGCACCTTGACCGATTCGGGCAAGTATTTTGCCACGGGATCATCCAGCTTCATCTGGCCGCGATCAATCATGTCTTGCAGCAACAGCGTCGTAAACGTCTTCGTGATCGAGCCGATCTCGAACAGTGTGTTGCCGGTGACCTCCTGATCGGTGCCGTTATCCAGTTTGCCGCAACTGACAGTGCGGTTGCCATGCTCGTCCACAATACCGACCACGATGCCGACGTCCCGCCTTTCAGCCTCGACACGCTGTTGCAGGTACGCGCGGATGGCATCGGTGAAATCCTCCGCCGCAGCGCGAGAAGAAAACGCCATTGACAGTAACGTGAAACAAATGACTCGCGCTGCATGGATCATCTCTTAACCTCGATTTCCAGGATAGCCTTACCCAACTGCGTCGCCGGGCCAGTGGCGGCCATCATACAGCGGCTCCCATTTGCCGCAACAAGCCTGCCACCTCAAAAGACGTAGATGGCGCTGCGCGTGTTATCTGGGAAGTCCAGGGTTGATTGCACTCGTTGCCCAAGTACTTCACTTCGTTCAGCATGACGAATGGGGGCTGTTCCGCCACGAAATGTAGTCGCAAAGCCGGCCGCCGGCCGAAAAAGAATTATCGGCCGAGCGGTTGCAAATCACCTTGGCTGTTGGTATAAGCACACGAATTGGACTCTTGGGGGGCAAGTGGCGCCGGTGTTCCTTTGTTGGCAACATGGCCGGAACAGCAGGCATCACCACATTTACATCTGAATTGGGGTGGCTTAGTGGCATTCCGGGCATTTGTTGGCCCGGGGTACCGTGGCAGTCGTCAGTTTGGGGGCTAAGGCCGCAAGGAATCCCGCGCGGGTTCGTTGCTGCGCTCTGATACTACCCAGGCAGACAAGGTTGTCGGGCTTGCATAACAGCCGGACGCCGTGAAACCGGCTGCGCCTTTGCTGTTGCTCCCAATCGCAGGTGTGTCGATGCGATTGCCTCCTCAGGGATGAACCGTGGCAGCAACAGAAAGGAATTTCATGTTCCATCACCATGGACGACACAAGCTCAGCCGGCGGCAGTTTCTCTCGGCCGCTCTGGCCCTGGCGGGCGGCGCTATTGCCATGTCGCCGCGACGCGGGTTCAGCGAGAGTGCCGGCGACCGTAAGGAGATGATCCGATTGGCGCTTCTCTCCGACACCCACACGCCCCACAATCCGGACAACCGGTTCGGTGGCTTGTACCCCTACAGGAATCTGCAGGAGGCGGTCGGCCGGATCAGCGTCGATATGCCTGACGGCCTTGTCGTCACGGGAGATGTATCGCGGCTGACCGGCAGAGCGGCCTCCTATGAGAATTTCAAGAAGCTGCTGGCCCCGATCAGCTCGCAGCGGCCGATTCATCTGGCCTTGGGCAATCACGATCGCCGCAAGAACTTCGTGCGGGCGTTTAGAAACCAGCCGGGTGACGCGGAGCAGGTGGAGGGCAAATATGTCGTCACGGCGGACACAAGCCCAATCCGGCTGATTTTGCTCGATTCACTCCTGTGGGTGAACATGTTCCCCGGACAACTTGGCAAAGCGCAGCGCCAGTGGCTCCAACAGTATCTGGAGGCCTGCGATGATCGGCCGACGATCCTGTTCGTTCACCACACGATCAACGACGGCGCCAATGACATGATGGATGCAGGCCAGTTGGTCGATATCATCAGGCCGGCGACGAAGGTCAAAGCCGTCGTATTCGGGCACAACCATGCCTGCAATTTCTCCCAGATCCACGGCATCCACCTGATCAACGTGCCCGCCCTCGGGTTCAACTTCTCGGGCCGTCAGCCCGTCGGCTGGATCGACGCACGCCTGACAGCGAAAGGCGGCGAGTTCACCGTACGTGCCATCGCCGGCAATCGCAAGCTCGACGGGCATACCCAGAAGCTCACCTGGCGAACATGACCCCCCGCGATTGATCGCCACCACCAAAACTATATCGCGCGGAGACGCGGAGACGCAGAGATTGGAGCACAACAACCGCCCTCCAAATCCAGCGTCCCTGCGCCTCTGCGCGAGACATAATTCTCCTTCTTTCGCTCCTTACGGCGATTCGTTTCTTTCACTCCTGTCGATCCCGCATTCGACTTGTCCCTTGCTGCCGATGGCGGTTGCAGGTACTCTGGAGCCACTGCGGTGGCGGGTGGGCCTCTGTTGGCAAGCACCCCGAGCGTCGCCGCAGGTTTGTAGTGTGACCCCTGGACGTGTATCAGGTCATTGGGAGGTAATGCAGATGTCGAAGGTGGCTGTGAAGTGGCTGACTGTTCCTGTCCTTTTGGTTCTCTCGGCGCCTCTGTTGCGGGCGGGTGACGGGCCGGCGGTGAACGATTGGGAGAATCCGGAGGTCGTCGGGCGGAACAAGGAGCCGGGGCATTGCACGCTCATGGTCTATCCCGACGTCGAGACGGCGCTGACGTGTGATCGCCAGGCGTCGCCGTTCCATCAGTCGCTCAACGGCCAGTGGAAGTTCAACTGCGTCCGCACGCCCGAAGAAAGGCCGCAGGACTTCTATAAGCCGGACTTCGACGTGAGCAAGTGGGCCGAGATCCCCGTGCCCTCCAACTGGGAGATGCAGGGCTACGACAAACCCATCTACCTGAACATCCGCTACCCGCATCCGACAAACCCGCCGTACATCGCGCACGACTATAACCCCGTCGGCTCGTACCGGCGGGAGTTCACGATTCCTGACACGTGGAAGGACAGGCAGGTGTTCGTGCACTTCGATGGGGTTATGAGCGCGTTCTATGTCTGGGTCAATGGTCAGATGGTCGGCTACAGCGAAGATAGCATGACACCGGGCGAGTTCAATGTCACGCCGTATGTGAAGCCGGGCAATAACACCATCGCCGTGGAGGTCTATCGCTGGTGTGACGGGAGCTACCTCGAAGACCAGGACATGTTCCGCATGAGCGGTATCTATCGCAACGTGTACTTGTTCGCGACGCCCTCGGTGCACATCCGCGACTTCTTCGTCCGCGCGACGCTGGACGATCAATATAAAGATGGCGTCCTGATGATCCGCCCGAAGCTGGCGACGTACAACAACGCCGACGTGAAGGGCTGGACCGTTCAGGCTCAGCTCTATGACGGCAAGAGCACCGTCCTGGCGCAGCCGCTGAAGATCGACGCGCTGAGGATCATTCGTGAGAATTACCCACAAAGGGACAACGTGCGATTCGGGCTCCTGAGAGACACTGTGCCGGGTGTCAAGCAGTGGTCCGACGAGACGCCCAACCTCTACACGCTCGTGCTGACACTGCACGATGCCTCGGGCAAGATCGTCGAGGCAGAAAGCTGCCGCGTGGGCTTCCGCAAGGTGGAGATCAAGGACGGGCAGTTCTTCGTCAACGGCCGCTCGATTCGATTCTTCGGCACCAACCGCCACGAGCACGACCCGGACACGGGCCGGGCAGTCCCCGTCAGTCGGATGATCGAAGACATCAAGCTGATGAAGAGCAACAACCTCAACGCCCTGCGGATGTCGCACTATCCCAACGACCCGCAAATGTATGAGTTGTGCGACCAGTACGGCATCTACGTGATGGACGAAGCCAACCTCGAAACGCACGGCGTAGGCGGGCTCCTCTCCAACATCCCGGCCTGGCACACGGCTTTCATGGAGCGCGCGATCCGCATGGTCGAGCGAGACAAGAACCACGCGTCGGTCGTCTGGTGGTCCCTCGGAAACGAGTCGGGCACCGGCCCGAACCACGCCGCGATGGCCGGCTGGATCCACGATTACGACTCGACCCGACCCGTCCATTATGAAGGCGCCGCCGGAAATCCCGACTACCCCTACGTCGATGTCATCAGCAGGATGTATGAAAGAATCCCCGGCATCATCCGCCTGGCCACAAACGACGACCCACGCCCTGTCGTCCTCTGCGAGTACGTCCACGCTATGGGCAACAGTGTGGGCAACCTCAAGGAATACTGGGACGCCATCCGCGCGCACCCTCGCCTGATCGGAGCCTTTGTTTGGGACTTTGTGGATCAAGGAATACGTAAAAAGACACCGGACGGCAAGTGGTTCTGGGGCTACGGCGGCGACTTCGGCGACAACCCCAATGACGACAACTTCTGCTGCAACGGCCTTGTGCAGCCGGACCGCAAGCCCAATCCATCGCTGCGCGAGATCAAGAAGATCTACCAGCGCATTCACGTCACGCCGGGCGATCTGAACGCGGGGAGCTTCAACCTCGAGAATGAATACGACTTCCGCACCCTCGATTTCGTCGATGGCTCGTGGGAGCTGACCTGCGACGGCAAAGTGGTCCAGCAGGGCAAGCTGGACAAACTGGCCCTCACGCCGAAGCAGATGCAGAAGATTGAGATTCCATTCACCAAGCCGGACCTGAAGGCCGGCAGCGAGTACTGGCTCAAGGTGACATTCGCGCTGGCAAAGGATGAGCCCTGGTCCCCTCGCGGCCACGTCGTGGCATGGGACCAGTTCCAGATGCCATTCGAGGCACCTGCCGCCGAGACGGTCGCGCTGGACAAGATGCCGCCGGTAAAGGTCCAGGAGCAAGGCAACGCGTACATCGTTTCCGGCGACAACTTCAAAGTGACTGTGGGCAGGAACAGCGGGGCCATTGAGGGCCTGACGTTCAAAGGGACGGAATTGGTCACGAGCCCGCTGATCCCGAACTTCTGGCGCACCCCAATTGACAACGACGACGGCAACAGCATGGTCCGGCGCTCGGCGCCTGGCGCAAGGCCGGCGCAGAGCGCAAAGTGCAATCGGTCAAGGCCGAGCAGGTCGGCCCGCAGCTTGTCCGAATCACGGCCGACGCCACGCTGCCCGTCGGCGACGGCACCAGGTACCGCACGACCTACAGCGTGTACGGCAGCGGCGATGTCGTTGTCGATGCGAGCATCGAGCCCGCCGGCAGCAACATCCCCGAGCTGCCTCGCTTCGGGATGCAGATGGCGATCCCCGGCCGGTACTCGACAATGACGTACCTCGGTCGCGGACCGTACGAGAACTACTGGGACCGCCACACGGGTTCGGCCGTCGGCCTCTACTCCGGCACGGTCGAGGAGCAGTTGCACGTCTACACCCGCCCGCAGGAGAGCAGCAACCGGACTGACGTGCGCTGGCTCATGCTCGCCGATAAGGATGGCTCCGGCCTGCTGGCCGTCGGCATGCCTCTGCTGAGCGTCAGTGCCTGGCCGTACAGCATGGAAGACCTGGAAAAGGCGATGCACATCCACGAGCTGCCGCGCCGCGACTTCATCACGCTGAATCTCGACTACAAGCAGATGGGCGTCGGCGGCGACGACAGTTGGGGCGCCCGCCCGCACCCGGAATATACCCTGTGGGCCAAGCCCTACTCCTACCAGTTCCGCCTGAAGCCCTATACCAAAGACCAGGGCGACCCCAACACCCTCGCCCGCCAGACCCTCGCCGGCACAAGTAGCGGCAGTAGTGGCCGCGTGTCATTGTTCGACGGCAAGACCCTCACCGGCTGGACCATCCTCAAGTGCGAAGCGACCGTGGACAACGGTGACATCCTCATCGCCGCGGGCAACGGCCTCGTTCAAACGGAAAAGAAGTATCGCGACTTCGTCCTGGAGTTCGAGTGGAAGGCGCTGCGGGACAGCAAGTGGGACAGCGGCGTCTATTTCCGCTACGATTCCGTGCCGCAGGGCCGGCCCTGGCCCGCCCGCTACCAGGCCAATCTGATGCAGGGCCTGGAGGGCAACGTCAGCGATCTGCCGGGCGCCCAAAGCAAGGGCCTGATCAAGCCCGGCCAGTGGAACCAGTTCAAGCTCACCGTGCGTGGCACGAAAGCCGCCCTGGAGATCAACGGAGCCCCCGCCTGGCAAGCCGACGGCCTCGCCGAGCCCGCCGAAGGATATATCGCGTTACAAGCCGAGGTCCCCGGCGGCGGCCAGCACCGCTTCCGAAATATCTACCTGACCGAGCTGAAGTAAGCCCGGCTGTGCCTGCCAAACAGCCCTCGGACTGTCTGCGCCCGCGGGATTTGGCGTCAAAACAGCAAGAACTCAATTCCGGGTGGCAGCGGCAAACGCCGGCTTGCCGAGGGTCTGCCCATGCCTGTGAGCAAGCCAGGAACCGTTTGTGAAATGTGGACCCCCGACCCCATTCCAGTGGCGAATAGTTGATAATTGAGACTCGGCCCCCGCCCCCCTTCTGCAACCGCATCATTTCCCCCGGGATCGGGATTCTCTTCTTTCCTTGCGTATGGGGTCTTTATGAGATCCCCAGTATTCGAAGAGTTCCGCCCTCTCCCGTGAGACGAATTCATCGTCACCCTCTCCCGGTTTCTGCCTCCCAAGCTCTCTTGCCAACGCAAAGAACCCCGGCTGCGGCTTGAGTTCATCATTGACCACAACAACCGATAGCATAGCCCGGCCGTGCTCGTGCTCGTGCCGGCAAATATCGCCAAGCATGTCGTCCAGATACCGGCGCTCGGCGTCAGTCCTGTACCGAAGCTTGAACGCCTTCGCCAATCGCTCGTACCTCGCGAAACTCCGGCTTGGGTCGCCAAGTTGCACGAACGTAATGAGGTCCTTGCGAATGCGTCCTTGCAGCGATTTACGCTTACGATCGAGTTGTGCAGGTTCCGGCGTCACGTATTCCTGAGAATCATCCACTATAGTTACCTCGTCAGATTGTATCGCATGTCTGGGCACACCATACTAAAACAAAACTGAAATAAGTAAGGCGTCCCCGGAATTCCACCCCGGAATTCCACGCGGATTTGGCTACAGCAGGTCCTCTAACCTTTCGTTGAAGTATGACGGATACTGGCTCAGCACCTTCCGCATTTCGGCTTCGTGCCTCCTGATTCTACGCAGAATTCTCCATTTCTGCGCCGGTACTGCGCAAGAACCTCACTCAAATGGATGGACACGACGCGGTCAGCAAAACCCAGTTCGTACAGAATCACCGCCGAAGAGGATGGTAGACCATATTTCAGCCTCTTCTGCAGTCCTTGTAGCATGGCTATGAGGTCTTCGCTATCTTCCGGGTAGAGTAGTGCTACGAGTTCAATCACGGCGCCAACCACAAGAGTGCCGTCATATGCCAAGCCATTCTCACAAACGTCAACAATGTGGTCCGTTTTGAACTCGCGACGCTTTTGGCCCCAGATCAGTTTTGCGTCGGCTGCCACCAGGATTGCAAGCAAGTCGTGAAATGACTTTCCTTTGATCCATCTGAGAGCAACGTCCTTCAGCACCTCAGGGTGATCACATTTCTTGAAGGTGTTGTTCTCAATGTTCTTTGCCATGATTGACCATAGAGCCGCAAGGAGATCGTCGTGGCTGTCGGAGGAGGAAAGCTCACGGATATTCTCATTCACCCAATTCTCGATGTCGATTGCGGCCCGGACCCCGTATAGGGTCCTGCCGTAGACCCTCCTCTTTGAAGGGTCTGGGACATTACGCAGTATGTTCTGTCCCAGTAGCTGGAACAACTCTACAACCTGCGCCCTCAGTTCTTCGCTGGCAGCCAAAAAGTAAGCGAGCGTCCCTTTCGCAAGTCCAATGGTATCTTCTTCACGCACCGCAGAATCAACCTCTTCCCAGTTGGACATCAAGTAGCTTTCGATAGACGATATAATGCCCGTTTTGTGGCTTACTTGCTGTTCAAGCCCACCTATGCTGAAACCCTTATCTGCATGTTGGGAGGCAATTCCTCGGAGGAGTGATGCCATTGCTGTCGCGCCCTCTATGTACGCACGAACGAAATCTAATGGGGCCATCGGGATCTCGTACTTGCGGTCATCACTGTGCAGAGGCTCAAAGAGTGACAACAGTGCGCTCGCGCACGGTTCGGAATTGCTTGGCTCCAGCATTTCCTTGACTTGTTTCCATCTCCAGTTTTCTGTGGGGGACGTGCGTTTGTCGTAGACAGAGGGATCTGCGAACAGGATACTCCCCTCAGTATGTATTCCGGCGCGACCAGCACGTCCAATTAGATTATGGAAATCCCTCACCATCATCGGCTCTGATCCCTGATACACGCTGGTCACAATCAAGTAGCGGATCGGAAGATTTACCCCTTGGGCCAAAGTGGATGTGCAGATGACAAAACTCGCCTGGCGCTTCTTCAAGGCGTGCTCTATCGCAAGGCGAATACCGTGAGGGGTATTACGATGATGAGCAAAGATGCCAAGAGCAGCACACTGGGTCATCGTCGCATCATTGCCAAGGTTGCACGCGTGGAGAAAATGGAGACGCCCTATTTCTTCCTCAGATGAGTAGGTCCTTGGACAGGGAATAGTGAGGCCCTTGTTGTACGCTTCTAAGACTGTCTCGCATAAACCAGACGCCGTGTCCTTTCTACCACAGAAGATCGCCACGCTCCCACGGTGCGAAAGTCTTAGGCCAAGGTATAGTGACGTCTCTTTGCCTCGATCATCCGCTTTCATTGAGGGAAATCCCTCTTTTCTCCTCTTGAGTTGTTGCTGCTCGATGATTCGTGGCACGAAGAACTCATAATCGTCCTTGCGGTTCGGATCGCCAAACCTTAACCAGCCGACAGATAACTTCCGGCCCTGGTTGTCCAACCAACTCGCAAAGGCAACGCTCCGATATGTCGGGATGAGGCTGGTGCCGGAGACTACCTGGGAAGCGCTTCCATTGAGCCAGTCTCCAACGGCCTTGGCGTTGCTTATTACGGCTGAGAGCAGAATCGTCTGGGCCCCTTTAGGAACCATTGATTTCAGCGACGTGAGGAGAAGCTCATACGTAATCCCCCGCTCCCCCCTATCAAATTGGTGGCCCTCATCGTAGATTAGCAGCCCGATCTTTTCTGCAAGTTCCGGAGCATGACGCAATACATAGATGAGTTTCTCAGGGGTCGCTACGAGAACACACGTTGTCTGTAGAAGCTCCGTCACTTCAAAGTCCGCCTGCAACACATCCGTGAGCTCATCGACGCCTATCTGTTCATCGCGGAAGACCTCGATGAGGCTGTTCCTAATCTCCTGGCATAGTGCCCTGAATGGAGCGACAACTACGGCAAGAGACGTGCGATGAGCAAGAAAGGCACTCCGTATGATGATCTGCGTCGCTTTGGTCTTTCCCGCACTTGTGGGCATCTGCACAACTGCGGATTCTCCCCGGAAGATACCGTGCTTACCAAGAAGGCGTTGCGCGGGCCACAGTTCACGCATGAAGCTCTTCTTCTGGAGAACCGGTTGCCACAGTTGTACAGGAAGCCCCGTGTACTCGGGCAGACAGCACCATGTAGAATTCTCAAACCGTTTCTTGACCACCGCGGAAATGAGATCTGCGAAAAGTAGTTGTCGAGGAGTACCATTGGCGTAGACGGCCTTCCGCAGACCCATGGCTTTCTTAAAGAGGCTCTCGCTCTCACTGCCACCTGCAAAAAACCGCACCATCGCCTGTGAAATCGCATCGATGTCCTTGCCATAGGGACCATCTGATTCATCGGTATAAGTGGACCAATCGCCGTGAAGCAGCCATACCAGCAAGTGCTCTAATCCCCACCCACCCAGGTCGGGACAGCCTTCGCCAAGGTGTCTCGCCAGAACAAGTGAACTGCCCGGCAAGTCGCAAAGGTAATACGCCGCAGCTCCCAGTAAAAGGAGATACGGGTCAAGTGAGTCGTTCAGTTGGGCTTGATGGTAGGCATCGAAGAATCGCGAGGAGAAATGAAGATTCTTACGCAACTCGCCCAAGAAATCCTCAGCGGAGTCAGCGTCACAACTTGTTGCGGCAAGGTCACCTAATAGACCTATGGCCAAAGGGAACAGCTTGGCCGGGTCCCGCGGGATTTGAATGTGGTGCTCCTCGGGAACACCGTACTCGAACATTTTCGCCTTTGCACGGGTAATGCCCAAAAGAACCTGTGACTTTCTTTCAGGCCTCATCCGCTGCTCTCCTGTACAGGTCGTGGACAAGGTTCATCATTTGGTCACCGTGAATCACAAGTAAGATTAGGTTCTCTGCATTCGGGTGGCCATTCGCGCTTGTCAAGCCGACCGAATCAGGGTCGAACAAGGGCGTCGAAAACAAGCCTGCGGCGCCATACAGTTCTCTGTAGGGCCGGTCCTCAGGATTCTGGAACCTCTCTATTCGCTTCGCGTCTTCAGGGTGCTGCCTGTCGCGTAGTCTCTGCTTGACTGCGTTCAACGACTCCCCTCTTCTCACCTGGTCCTTGCTTGATCCATCTATCGCGTCTTGGAGCCGTACTTTGCGTCCATTGCCCGAGAACTGAGCCTTCGCCTCAAACATGGCAAGCGTGTCGTCAGCGGAGTCTTCCCCATCCTTGATTATCGTGAATCCTAACACATCGCATCCTTTGGTGGATTCATTGCGTACGGTCTTGTCAGCATAGCGACTCCGAGGAACCCAATACTTCAGAATGAACTCCAGATAATCAGCCACGAGGATTTCGGCGAAGTCCCCAGCGCGAATACTTGGGCCGGGAGCAGCAGACGCATCGGGAAACTTGATCTGAGTCAAGTATTCAGCACGCGAATATCCGTAGCCTCTTCTGAGATCATCAATGTCGCAATCAAGGCAGTAGTGATTCCGAAAATGCTTTGCCCAAACAGAGAGAATACTCTCATCCTTCTCGTGCCGGAACTCCCAGACTCCTACTTGCTTGCCGTCGGCCGTCGACAGCCGTTTGCCTGTATCAACGAGCCATTTCAGATGTTTTGAAGTCCACGCCATGTGCCTTACCCTCGGCGGAACACCGTAGCTGTCCGTCCACCATGAACAGGCCCGCAGCCGACTCCATGCCAAGTGGAACCAAAGGTGTCAGCTACATTCTTCGAAATCATTTCTCGGCCTCCAAAGCCGTCGCGCTCGGCTTAGCCAAGAGTACTGTAGCCGGGATTTGGGGTTCGGGCAAGTGGAATCGCAGGAAGCGATAAGCGATCATAAGCGATAGGTGCCAAGATTGCGTCATGGCCTACGGTTGTGGGCAAAATGTTCTCGCGCGGAGCCGCTGAGACGCGGAGAGAAGAATCTGCCGCATGGGCTGAAGCCCATCCTGCGTGCTCAGTAGTCTTCCACGATCAGGGTGGGGATGTGCCTGAAGTGCTGGGGATTGCGGGTGACCAGGGAGTGGCCGTATGTCATGGCCGTGGCGGCGATCAGGACGTCCATATCGCCGGCAGGCCGGCCGATCTGCTGGAGAAACCCGGTAATGGCTCCGAAGACGCGGGCCGCCGCATCGTTGAACTCCAGAACCTCGAATTCGCTCAGCAAAGTGGCGACGGCTCTCTCATCCTCTTCGGGTCGTCTGGATCGCGCTACGCCCACATAGAGCTCGGCGATGTTGAAACGGGTCGTCGCGAGGGTCTGCGCGTTTCTGGCCAGTTCCTCAATCTTGCGGGTTGCCTGCTGTTTCCGCTGAGAGTTCCTGCCGGCCAGATCGATCAGGATCGTGGTATCGAGGCAAGCCATTAGCGCCTCCTGCCGGAGGGCTGTCGCCGGTTTCTGATCTGCGATTCAATGGCGGCGGCGGCCTCGTCGCTGATCGGCTGTTCACCAATCCGCTTGACGAATCGTCTCACGTCCAGCGGCTCTCGAACCACCCGCTTGATGACCTGGCTGAACGACTCGGCCTCTTGTTGAACCGCCTTGAGCCGGTCATATGCCTCTGTGTCGATACTGATTGTCTTGGTTGCCATGGGATCCTCCTTTAGCATACACATACATACACATACATGGTACAGCGGACCGCATCTTCTGTCAACGGGAATCGGCAACGCGGGAGGACATGAAATGTCAGGCGCATCTTTCGAAATCACTTTTCGGCCTCCAAAGCCGTCGCGCTCGGCTTAGCCGGGAGTTGGGGTTCGGGCAAGGGGAATCGCGGGACGCGATAAGCGATCATAAGCGATAGGTGACAAGGGATAGGTGATAAGCCAGAGGCAAGAGGCCCCAAGACGCATCGCGGCCTTCGGCCGTAAGCAAAAACCATCTCACGCAGAGACGCTGAGACGCAGAGAAAGAAACCGGCTGGAGATGTATTTCCGACTCCGCGTCCCTGCGTCTCCGCGTGCAACATGATTCCTTTTATTCAGAAGAGCGGTGGGCGGAGCCCTGGTTGTTCTACACATGTGTCAAGATAGTCCCGCAGGGACGGGTGATGATAGCCCACCGTTTCAACGGTGGGTACGAGAGTCCGGAATCATACCAAGCCCCGCAGGGGCGAAAGAAAAGCGCCGGCCGAGAGCGTTCTTTCGTCCCGGACGGGACTCGTTTTGTGTGCGACCCCTGTCCCCAGCGATCAATCGCTGGGCTATGATCTTTCGCCCTGCGGGCTTGCTTTGCGGCCGAAACATGGCATTTCTCATCAGAATCGCGGCTCTACCATCCCGAGATATGTAGAACAACCAGGGCGGAGCCCACTCTACCGCTGTCGCCCCGTCCTTATCCCTTTTCGGCTCCTGAGTCGCGCCTTGCTCTGGGCCTTCTGGGGTGATCGCTTCGTCGTACGTCTGCGATCCCTGCGTCCCGGCGGCCCCTTGGGATTGATTATTGATGATTTACGATTGATGATTTTGGTGGAGTGTTCGCGTTTGCGCCCTTTTGTTTTCCTGCGAGTTGGCTTGGGTTCGTCCTTCGTCCCCATCGCTCGCGGTTTTCCGGCCCTCACTGTCTTACCTTCTTTCCTTCTCACCCTCTTGCCTTCAGTCTTGGCAGCGTCGCGCTGGGCGTAGACCTCCGCCCGGCGCTCGGGCGGCCATTCTTTGGGGAAATTCAGGCGGGCGAACTCGCCGAACAATTCGACCGCTTTGCGGTCGTAGGCGCGGGCCGCCTCGACCTCATCGTCGAAGAGGCCGAGATAGTACATCGTTCCTGCGAGCTGGCATCGTGCACACCACTTGCCAGACTTGTGGTGAGTGACTCCTTTGAAGCGAGACCGCGAGTCGCAATGCTTCCGTGCATTGTGCAGGTTCTCCCCGGGTGTGCAGGGGCGTATATTAAGCCGGCAGTTGTTCGCCCTGTTGCCGTCCATATGGTCCACAGGCACGCTTTCAGGTACCTGCACGATCTGGCGATGCATGAGAATCCCTCTGCCCCCTTCTCGCCGGTAGGCGTATCCGTCCCGCAAACGCCAGTTATACCGACTGAGCCAGTCGTAGTCGGCGGCGTCGACGTAGGCGTAGAAGCCGTCGCCGAGTGGGATCAGGCGGACGCCGTCGCCCTGGGGCGGGACGGACTTGGCGCGGTAGTTGCGGCAGGCGACGCCGGGAACGTCGTGCAACCGCCCCGGCCAGAAGGGGTGATTGGCGCATCGCGGCAGGAGCGGCTCACGCATCCACAAGGCTCGACGCCAGACCTCAGGATCGAAGATCGAGTACATGCAATTGTCACAGCACTGTCCGGCCATGGCTTCTCCCTTCCAACGAAATTTGAAGTGCCAAGTTTCAAGTGTGAAGTCAGAGGGCCCGCCCTGCTTGACACTTCACACTGCTCTCTGCTCATTGCCCTTCAGGCCGGCCGCACTGCCCCGGCCCGAAACACGTCACTGGATTCGACGTGCCCGACATATTACACGAGGGCTTGTTAAGTGTCAACACAAATCTCAGACAACTTGCATGGCGTGGAACGCCGCGTTGAATCGATCACGGAGACAAATTGGGTGTTCCGGAATTCACCGGACTGAAGTGCCGGCGATGAATAGCCGATACAGGAGCAGGAAATGCGGAGTGATCTGCGCGCGCAGACTCCTGTCGTGATTTATCCAGGATTGCGAAAGGACCGAAAATGTTCCGAGAAGATATCAGCGGGTATTCAGAGCCCCCGCGTCCACCGCGTAAGAGGACGACGCCGTGGGTCCCTATCGTGCTTGTGGCCCTCGTGGGTTTGGGCGTGGCCCATGTGGCCGGCCTGACGGAGCCCGTCAAGAGCATGGCCATGCAGTTGACAGGCTTTGGGCGGCCGCCTGGGTACCGTCTCGTCGGAGACTGGGAGAGCATCGACGATCCGATGTTCCAGCGCCTTTGCTACGTCGCCCCCACGGCAAACAAAGGTGCGACCGGCTTCTACATGGCCGATCGCGGCCGCGGCATGGCGGAGGTCTTGTTCAAGATTACGTCGGAGGATCGCTCCGGCAGGTGCGTGGAGATGGCGGAATACGTGATGGAAACGAAGACCAACTACCGGGTCCAGTACTCCGTTGCCAAAGATGGCCGGTCCATGACACGGGAATACGACGACCGCAATGGGATCCACGTGTCCTGCCAATACCGTTACGTCGGGCCTCCCACGGACGAGCCCCCGCCGATACACGACGCCGAATCAATACCGCGATAATAGCGGTGGACGCCGCGAATCCGTTGCTTGTTCCGGGTTGTCAGTTGTCGCCACCTGACAGTCGTCGCAGGGTGGGCCCTTGACCCACGCGGTCTCCCGCACGGTTGCGGGGACAACCGGTACCTGAATGCAGTAGAGGAAGCATTCGGTGGTAACATAGACTACGCAACCTTACCCTATTCTCGGACTTCAGAGCAAAAAAAGTAGCTCGAAGACACAAATACATTGAACATCAGCCTTGACTAATTGGGTATAAATGTTAAGGTATATGGGGTGGTTAACCGAAGTTAACTGAGTGTTAGAGTTAACGGTTTCGGGGCTTGGACAGGAGAGAGCAGATGTTGGTTCAACACGATATGACTGTACCGCAGCTTGCGCGTGAACTTGGCGTGAGCCGTGTTTCTGTATGGCACAAAGTAAGATCAGGAAAGATACCCGCACATAAGGTCGGCGCACAGTATGTCATCAAAGCTGAGGATGCCAATGTTGCACTGGGCCGGTCTTTGACAGATGAGCAACGGACGCGGATACATTACGCTGTAGGTCGTGTTGTGAAGGAGTATGGCTCGGTACTAAAGAAGCTCAGCCACGAGTAATGGAACGTCTTACGATAGTGGAAGTTGAGGAATTGGCCTTTGAATTGGCAAGAAAGCACATGGAGTTCGATGAGCGAATTCCAGACTTCTCATCCAGATTCCCAGGCACCCTCGAAGGCTGTATAGCTGTACCGTTCCAGCAGTTCTTCGGGCAGGACCCCTACCCAACGCTTGCCACGAAAGCAAGCATCTTGTTCTACTTAATGGTCAAAGACCATCCTTTCCAGAACGGCAACAAAAGGATTGCCATAACTACTCTCTTCATCCTGCTCTATAAGAACGGTAAATGGCTGCAAGTAGATATGGCTGACCTCTATCAATTCACTGTTAGCGTGGCCGAGAGCAACCCAAAGGACAAGAACTTAATGGTGGCCGCTATGACTGGTTTGATTTCGACTAACATGGTTGACTTTCCAGCCAACAACGATTCAGAGTAACCTGCCGTGAATGTCTGACACTGCTACGCTGGTTATCCAATCACCATATCAAGATTCAAACTGACCCACTACCTAATTCCGTCGCTGTGCATCAACGACAGGAAATTCGCAGCCGACTTCTGGGATGGCGGAGGTTAACCCTGACGCGCACTTGCTTCGGACTTCACTCATTCGAGCTTGTTTCGAGTTTCGGGTTTCGTCGACAGAAGCCTTGCGGCGGAGGGCGGGGGTTTGATATAAGAGGTAGGTGGTGTGCGGTGCACACCGGACGCGGCTGGATTCGGGCTCCCCAATCGCGGTCGAGGCAGGGTTCGCGGGGATTGTCTCAAAGCGGGCTTCTGCACGCACCTATTGTGGCGGGAGTTCGTAGAGTGGGTTCAAGGCAACAAAGATAGGACGCAGGTAGACGATGCCGAGTACGGCAAGGACGCAGAAGAACGAGTGGCACATCCGGCCGGCCGATGCTCGGGCGGAGGGGCTTGCCAAGTCTCTGAAGATCTCGCCGCTGGTGGCGCAGGTATTGCTCAATCGGGGGATCACGGAGGTCGGCGAGGGCAACGTGTTCCTGCAGCCGAGGCTGACGGAGCTGATCCGGCCGTGCCATATGCCGGGGATCGAGCCGGCCGTGGCGAGGTTGCGCGAGGCCGTCGAGAAAAAAGAGAAAATCACCATCTACGGCGACTACGACGTCGATGGCATCACCGGCGTCTCCATCCTCTGGGAACTGCTGACCCTGCTCGACGCGCAGGTCGATTTCTATATCCCGCATCGAATCGAGGAAGGCTACGGCCTGAACGTGGAGGCGGTTCGCACGCTCGCCGAGGCGGGGACGAAGGTTCTCGTCACCGTCGATTGCGGCATCGGCGGTCATGACGCGGCGAACCTGGCCGGCAAGCTGGGCATGCACCTGATCATCACCGATCACCATCAACCGGGGGCGGTGCTGCCCACCGCCGTGGCGATCGTGCATCCGGCTTTGCAGGAGTCCTATGCCAATCAGGACTCGGCCGGGGCGATGGTCGCCTATAAGCTGGCCTGGGCGCTGGCCGAGGAGTTCAGCCACGGGCCCAAGCTGGAGCCGGAGCTGCGCCAGTTCATGCTCAACGCCACGAGCCTGGCCGCCATCGGGACCGTGGCCGATATCGTGGACCTGCGAGGCGAGAACCGAGTGCTGACGAGCTTCGGCCTGCAGGCGGTGGCCGACAGCAAGCTCGTCGGCTTGCAGGCGCTGATCGAGTCGGCGGGGCTGAAGGGGCAGGGCGTGGACAGCTACGCGATCGGTTTTCGCATGGCCCCGGTGCTCAACGCGGCCGGGCGGATGGGCCACGCGCGGCTGGCGGTGGAGCTGCTGACCAGCACGAGTGAGACCAAGGCCAGGCAGATCGCCGACTACCTCAAGGACCAGAACGTCCAGCGGCAGCAGTGCGAACGCAAGATGTTCAAGCACGCGTGCGAGATCGTGATCGAGCGCGGCTGGAACCACCCGGATCGCCGGAGCATCGTGCTGGCGGCCGAGGGGTGGCATGCCGGCGTGCTCGGCATCGTCGCGTCGCGGCTGGTCGATAAGTTCTACCGTCCGGCGATCATGATCAACGCCTCGCCCGGCGAGAGCGGGGCGGCCCAGGGCTCCGGCCGGTCCGTGCCGGGATTCTGCCTGCTCAGCGCGATTCAGGCGTGCTCATCGCATCTGGCGACTTTCGGTGGCCACAAAATGGCGGCGGGGCTGACGATCCACCCGGAGAAGATTGAGCCATTCGCCGCAGACTTCGAGGCCTATGCGCGCGAGAACCTCAGAGAGGAGGACGTCGTTGCGAGATTGGATATCGATGCGGTCCTGCCCCTGCGGCAGTTCACCCGCGATGCAGTCAATCAGCTCGAAATGCTCGGCCCCTTCGGAGCGGGGAACCCGAAACCCGTGTTCGCAACGATGGGCGTCCGACTGCTTTCGGCCCCGCGACGCGTCGGCGCCAAGGGCGATCATCTGCAGTTCACCATTACCGACAACACCGGCACGATTCGCTGCGTCGGCTTCAACATGGGCGCTCTTGAGAAGAAGCTGCTCGACAATGAGTTCTTCAATATTGCCTTCGAGGCCCAGCTCAACCGCTACAACGGCAACACGAGCGTCGAGTTCATCACAAGCGACATTCAGTTCGAATAGGACGGATGGGACCAATAGGACGGATAGGACCTATTTGCCTCTTCGGATTTCGACCTTTTCGACTTTGAATTGACCGAGGCTGCTGGCCATGCCGAAGAAGTCGCCGGGATCGCCGCTGCCGACGGCCAGGGCGATGTGCCCGGCGTCGTAGCCGCCCCGGCCGCTGCTCTTGAATGCCGCATCGAGGCCGACCCACTTGCCGCCCTTGCCCTGCTTATCGCCGCCAACGTAGGCTTGAGCCCAAGCGTGGCCGCCGAAGCCCTGCATGCCGCCGAAATCGTCCACATAGGCGACGCCGACACAGACTTGGGCGGGGATGCCCACGGCCCGGCAGAGAGCTGTCGTCAGGACGGCGAACTCGGAGCAGTCGCCCTTGCGGCTCTCGGCTACCTCGGCCGCGGACGCGTATCCGACGGACAGGCTTCTGTTCTCGATGTACTGAGCGACGAACGCCTCGATTCGCTGAACCGCCTCGGCCGAATCCTTCGTGCCGCCGACTGCCTTACGGGCCAGGGCCACGATCTCCTTGCGATCGCTCTGTAGAAACCGCGTCGGTTTGACCGCCTCAAGCAGTGCCGGGTCGTCTCCCTGGTACGGGAATGTCCCGCCCGATGCCTTTACAGGCTCGATGGCCAGGCGGATTCGACCCTCCGGCAGGCGCTCGGCCTTCTGATTGTCGGTCGATGGAATCCTGAGCGTGGCG
The DNA here is from genome assembly GCA_963708075.1 of Sedimentisphaerales bacterium. Classification (GTDB taxonomy): domain Bacteria; phylum Planctomycetota; class Phycisphaerae; order Sedimentisphaerales; family Anaerobacaceae; genus PLanc-01. Next base: position 4,858,667 of record OY970194.1, on the reverse strand, counting down.
CCCGCGACGGGGCTCAGCGTGTACGTGATCGACGCGGTCTCGTGGACGTCCCGGATCGGCTCCGGGGCCTTGATGAACATCTTATCGATCATCTCGAGGACCTCGTTCCCGCCCATCGCGACCTCCTTTGTGCAGGCGATCATCTCGACTACCATCCCGGCGATGGGGATCTGGTTCTTCAGGGCCCGCAGGTCGTCGTCCACATAGCTGGTAGTCGTTATCGGCCCGGTGTCCGGCATGTTCACGATGGTGATCATCTCCGACAGCTTCACGACGCGCCCGAACAGGTCCACCTCTTTCTTCTCGCCAATCGTCCACTTCGTATTGATCACCTGCATGATGCTCGGACTGAAGATATCCGCCTCGTACTCGGCGCCGGGCTTGAGGCCGCCCTTGAGGGTCAGGAGCCGGAGCCCTTCGGCCATCATTGCCCCTTTGGGCCAGTCCATCTTGCTCTTTTCCACCGCTCCCATGGACGAGCTCGTCAGATCGATCGTGCCGTCCGGATTGACCACGCCTTCGACCTTCATGGTCATGGCCCCGAGCTGCTGGACGGATTTGAAGCTCAAGGGTTTGCCCTGGGGCGTCTCGGTGCATGTTTCCGTCATGGACACTGTCACAGGAATGCTCAGACGGCTGATCGTGACGCTCACGTCATCGGTAGTAGCGACCTTGCCGTCCTGCACGGCGCGCGTATGGATCGCATAGCCGACCTTCTTGCCCTCCATGAGCAGGGCGTAATACTCCGTTTCCTCCTGCGCCAGGGCAGGGCACGCAACAGCCAGAAGCAGCCACAGACCAATCAAAGCTCGTCGTCCAGTCATGATGATTCCTTCCGAAATACGCGATGCAAAGCTCCTGTTATCCCATTCGCTCTTCAAGGCTCCCTGAGCCGGGTCGTCTAACGGTCCGTACATTATAGAAGTCGTCCTCCCGTTTTTCATCTGAAATCGCCCCCCTCGCCGATAGTCCTAGGGTTGCATGGGCGTTGCTCACGGCATAGAATAATGCGCTGTTCATGGCTAGACTCGTCTGCCTGGTTAGACGCGTGGGATGCGAACATTATGACATGGAATGAATTCCTGGGACTGATTTCTTCGGGTGCGCCTGCGGAGGTCCGGATCGACTCGCGGCGCGTGCGTAAGGGCGATGTCTTCGTCGCGATTCCGGGGGCGACTTGCGACGGCCATGACTTTATCGGCCAGGCCCTCGCCAACGGCGCCAGGTACGTCGTTCATGCCCAGGATCATGCGGTGCCGTGGGATACAAAGGACGCTCTGCTGATTCCCGTGGAGAGTCCGGCCAAGGCGGCGGGACTGCTCGCCCAGGCTAAACGAGGCAATCCCGGCACTCGATTGACGAACCTGGCTGTTACCGGCACGAATGGCAAGACGACCACCACATTCCTGGTTCGCTCCTGTGTCGAGACTGCCGGCCACAAGTGCGGGCTCATGGGAACAGTCGTTTATGACACCGGCTCGGGCATTACGTCTTCGAGCCTGACAACTCCCGACTGCCTCACGATCGCCGAGGCCCAGCGCCGGATGATCGATGGGGGGGCCGAGTACATGGTGATCGAGGCCAGCAGCCACGCCCTGTCCCAGGACCGGCTTGCCGGCGTCGATTTCAAAGCGGCGGCATTCACAAACCTCACCGGCGACCACCTGGACTACCATAAGACCAAAGAGAACTACCTGGCGGCCAAGACCCGGCTGTTCACGGCCCTGGCCCCGGAAGCGACCGCCGTACTGAATCAGCACGCCCCGGAATCGCAGTCGATTGCCCGGGCGACGAAGGCCCGCGTTTGCTGGTATGCGATAGACGAATCGGCCGACCTGGTCGCTCGCATCGAGTCGATGACCGTAAACGGCACGAACTTCGTGCTCGAATACCAGGGCCGAAGGGAGCGGGTAAAGACGCCGCTGGTCGGGCGATACAACGTGGCGAATCACCTGGCCGCCGCCGGGCTGTGCCTGGGGGCCGGGCTGGACCTCGGCACCGTGGCCAAAGGCCTTTCCGCTCTCAAGGGAGTGCCCGGGCGACTGGAGAAGGTCGATGGTGACGGATCAGCGGTCATCGTTGATTACGCCCACACCGACGATGCCCTGCAAAACGTCCTGACGACGCTCAAACCCCTGTGCCGGGGCCGGCTGATCGTGCTCTTCGGCTGCGGCGGAGACCGCGACAAGACCAAGCGGCCGCGAATGGCCCGCGTTGTCGAGCAGTGGGCCGACAGGATCGTCGTCACCAGCGACAACCCGAGAACGGAGCAGCCGCAGGCCATTATCAAGGATATCGTGGCCGGGTTCGAGGATCCGGACTCGGAAAGAATCACCGTCGAGGCGGACCGGAGAAAGGCCATCGAGCTGGCCATCGAGACCGCCGCGCCCAGCGATATTGTCCTGCTCGCCGGCAAAGGCCACGAGACCTACCAGATCATCGGCACCACCAAACACGACTTCAGCGACAAAGACATCGCCCGCCAATGTCTGCAAACCCTGCGCTGCAGCCAATCACGATAAGAGCCTCCAACATAATAGGAACGCGCCAAGACAGCGCGTATGTCATTCCCGCGAAGGCGGGAATCCAGTCGCGCATCGAATCGTCCTGGACCCCCGCCTGCGCGGGGGCGACATAGTAAGGCTAATTCGGTTAGCTCGTAGGGTGGGTCCTTGACCCACGCGACGATCTATGTAGCGAGCAGAGACGCAGGGACGCGGAGTTGAAAATGCGATTCCACCCTGCTGTTGTCTGCGCCTCAGCGTCTGCGCGAGATCATCTGATTGCGGCCAAAGGCCGCGCTGCGGACTACCTGAGCCCTATGATCACAGACTGGCTCGTCCCATCATCAAGAACGATCTTGATCTGCCAGGTTCCAGTAGACAGATTCTTTGTCGACAGGTTGAAGATGTACAGCCCTTCAACGGGATCATAACGGAAAAGATTCCCGCCCGTGGCCGCCAATGTCGAAACGGCTTCCATCTCGTCGCCGAGAATACCATTGTCTATCTTGGTGATGACGATCCTGGCCACCGCCGTGCTGACCGCATTGCTCGCCGCATCTGCCAGCCGGAACTTCACAGGCACTGTGCTCTTGAGCTTGAAAATGCTGGACCCATCCGTATTGATCGGCTGCAGGACTCCATCGTACCGGTAGCGGACCGCATAGGTCGCAGTCGTTGCCTCGGATGCATTCCCGGCGTTATCCATGGCCAGACCTGCAGGCACCGGCAGAACCTTGCCCGCTCCCACCGCGCTCGTATCAATCGCCAGCGCGCCCGTGTCAGGCGGAACCACTCCCGAATGGGGGTCGGCGGCTGACCACGATGCCTCGGGCGCGGTTTCGTTCAGGAAGTACATGCCACAGCCTTGACCTGTGTCCGGCAGAGCACATCCAATGGCCGGCCCTGTCTTGTCGATCTTCACGGTGGTCGTCTTGTGGTTTTCCGCATTGCCTGCATTATCAATGCCCCAGTACTCCAGATTGCTTGTGCCCTCGGTTATGATCGTGAACTGAGCCGCTGCACCCGCAACAATGCTTTCAGTGCCATTGAGAATATAGTGGACTTCTTTGATAGGCGAACCACGTCCGGGGTCTGCTGTTATCGTCGCATCAACATCAGATTTGTACCAGCCATTGTTTCCCGACGTTCCGCTTAAACTAATGACTGTGGCTGGTGGCACAGTGTCCTGTACGGTGATATTGACCGCGTCAGTGGCAGTCAGTTCCCCATCAGAGACCATCAGAGTAATCATTGTCAATCCCGGCGGAAGAATCACAGTAGGTGCTACGCCTGAAGCCGTCTGGCTCGCCCAGATCCAAGTGTACGTCAGGCTGTCCCCGTCTGGGTCGGAAGAGCCTGAGCCATTCAACTGCACTTGTGTCCCCCCAGGGCCGGCTTGCTCCACCATCTGATCCGGACCTGCGTTTGCAGCAGGAGCAGAATTGGCATGCGGCGAATAGGCGTAGAGTTCAACGATTTCAGCGTCGGAGAGCGCGCGATTGTAGACACGCACTTCATCCAGAGCGCCGTCAAACGAGTTCGTTCCTATGTCCAGCGGGCCAACTGAAGCTGTGTTCAGTGTCTGCCAGGGCGAATACGATGAACGGACTGCCGTTAAGCGAACCCCATCCATGTATACTTTGACGTCCGCGACAATGCGCGTACCCTCTGGAACAACCCATGTATAGAAGTGCCAGTTACCATCACCCACGCTCGCGGAATAGGTCACTGCTCCATACCAGACGTCAATAGTCACCCCCTCACCATGATAATTGAAACCTGTCGTGAATACTGCGCCATGGTACAAAGTTGCGCCGTAGCCAACGGTTGTCATAGTATCCGGGTTGGTCGATGTTGATCTCGTCGTTTTCGCCCAATATGCAATTGTCCTTGGGTTAGCGCCAGCCGGGGGCTGCAGTGGAGTTAGAACATGGTCTCCGATCGCATGAAAGGCAAGTCCTCCCTCGAACTTGCCGCCCGTCCAACCGGACTCTGGGGTGCCAGTAAATCCCGCCAGGGTTCCATCATTTCCACCAACTGAATCGTGGGCAACTGTTCCGGTGCCTTCGTCAAGGGTCCAGTATCCAATCAGCCCATCCGTTAGCGCGCCATGACTAGCATGAGCGCATACGAACACCACACTCAAGACCAACACTATCATTACGTTCCTCATCTCTGTGCCCCCCAAAATATGTTGGTGCCCTCTTGATCCAAATCGCGCAATTACAAGACATGTCTTCACATGGCATTACCTCCGCACATCAACCTGAAATGTGTACTTCTCCTCCACGAGGAATTACGGACTATTCACATGGAGGATAAAACGATTTGGCCCACCTGGCGGGCTTTGTGTGCGTCTCCTTTCCTCGATAGAAATCCGGCTTCTCCTTGAGATGCTCCGATTGGGCCAGAAGAGGGTAGCCCGATCAATGGGCAAGAGGCTATCTTGCACAGGGAATTGCTCAGGCAGGCCGAGATTCAGGAGAAGGCATACCGTGGGTCAAATTCGAAATGCGAATATCGAAATCCGAAACGAGCCCAGCATGGCTTCGCGTCGCTCAGCCGCAACCAAACCTTCCTTTCGCCAAGAACGCAAAGCTTGCCCTCGCACAGGCGGGGAACGCCAAGAAGACTGGCCGGGATGATTTCTGCTGTCTCCGCGTTCGTCGTGGTAATGAGAGGGAGGAATTTTGAACCACGGAGGGCACCGAGAACCACGGAAAAAAGGCCCTTCGCGGGGCTTGATTACCAGTCTTGCTCGTCAAAACTTACTAGACGGGAACGTCCAGATAAGTTGAGATGCTCTGCGGTTGCAGGGACTCAAGTCCTTCCTGACGCATGCCTTCCAGGTGAAAGGCAATGGCATCCCGCATGTTCTCCTCCGTCTCCTCTCTCGTGGCGCCGGTGGCAACGCAGCCCGGCAAATCCGGGGAATAAGCGGAAAAGCCTGTCTTCGTCTTCTCGATGATGACCAAATACCTCATTTCAGACCCGCCTGTTTAAGTACGCTGTTCAGAGTACCCGGAGCAAGCTCATCGCCCGGCTTTCCCGCTATTGTAACAAGGCCGGGCTTGGTTTCGTGCTTGAATTGCCGATGACTGCCCTTTCTTCGCACAATGAACTAACCATCCGCCTCAATCATCTTAATGACTTCTCTCACCTTCATTGATCGAATTTTGGCACATTCCACCTTCCGGGACAAGCAGGACGGCGGCATCGGCCTTGATTCCCGGGAGGGACCTATGTATATTCTTCTCACTTGGTGGCGTGGCTCTTATCTGTTTTTGCAGTATTGATACGCGGTTTGCCGAAGACAGAGCATGAAGAACTAGTCCGGGGGCGTTTCGGGCGCGCCGCGATGTCTGAGGCGACCGGGACGCCGAAGTGAAGATCGCAGGTGGTAAGTACGGATACAACGCATCCGATTTCGATAGAGGCGCTGGCAAGGATCCTGGGGGCGGCGGTCACGCGTCGGGCAGCGCCCGACGGCACGGAAACCGCCGGGCCGTGCATCACCGGCGTCAGCACCGACTCGCGCACGATCAACCCCGGCGACTGTTTCTTTGCCATTGCCGGCGATAACTTCGACGGGCATAGCTACGTGGCGGAGGTCTTTCGCAAGGGGGCGGCTTGTGCCGTCGTCTGCCGGACGGTCAACGGCGAGCCGATCCCGGGGCCGGTCCTCAGGGTCCCGGACACGATCCGGGCGCTCGGCGACCTCGCCCGCGAGTACCGGCGGACACATCCGTTCACCGTCGTCGCCATCACCGGCTCGGTGGGCAAGACCACGACCCGGCAGATCATCCACCATGTCCTCAGTCAGCGGTTCCGCACCCATCAGGCCAGGAAGAGTTTCAACAATAATATCGGACTTCCCCTGACTTTGCTGAGCGCCGAGCCGCAGGACGAGATCATCGTCGCGGAGCTCGGGGCCAATCATCCGGGCGAGATCGCCTACTTGACGGGGATCGCTCAGCCGAATATCGCCGTGGTGACCAACGCTCACCCGGCCCACTTGGAGGGTTTCGGGGACCTCGCCACGATCATTCGTGAGAAACTTTCGATTGCCGAAGGGCTCGCGAGCGATGGAACCTTCATTATCAATGCTGATATCGAGCCTTTGGTCGCGGCCGCGGGGAGCTTGGCGATGATGCGTGGCGAGGGCGTCTCGCCCTTGCGTCCCGCCGGCATCCTGCCGGCGATTCGAGGGCGGGACACCGTCGCCACGAAAGAACAAGGGCAAGATGCCCTCGCCACGAAGGGGCGGCGTTTTTGCATGTTCGGCAAGTCTGCCGACGCGACCTACCGGGCGGAGCGCATCGTCTGCGAGGCCCTGCACAGCACGTTCGCCATCCGCGGCACGCAGGTCCGCCTGCCATTGCCCGGGCCCGGCAACGTAGAGAACGCCCTGGCCGCGTGGGCGGTGTGCGATCAGCTTGGCTTGAGCGCTGAGGACTTCGCCGAGGCGGTGGCGAGCCTGCAAGGCGTGGCCATGCGGGCCGAGCCCGTGCAGATCGGGACGCTCACCGTCCTGAACGATTGCTACAACGCCAACCCGGCGTCGATGAAGAACGCTCTGGCCATGCTGGGCAATCTTCGCTCGCCTGCCAGCGCGAAACGGAGCCGCCGACTGGTCTTTGTCTGCGGCGAGATGGCCGAATTGGGGCCGCAGACGAAAGCTCTGCACGCCGAGCTGGGTGCGACGGTCGCCGAAACGGGCGTGGACCTGCTCGTCACCATCGGCGAGCCGCCGCGAGTCACGGCGCGCTCTGCCCAGGAAGCGGCGCGACAGAGTCTCCAAGTCCAGTGCTTCGACGATGCCGCAGCCGCCTGCGACCGCCTGCGGGAGTTGATTCAGGAAAACGACATCATCCTGGTCAAAGGCTCACGAATGGCCCGCTTGGAGCGAGTGGTGGACAGGCTGCGGGAACTCTTCTCGTCATGCGAGGCGCACGCTGCCGCACGAGGAACAGGATGATTTACGCACTGGTCCAGCATTTCAGCAGTTTCTTCGCCGATACGCTGCACTTCTATGCGTATCAGCATGTCCTGTTTCGCGCCGTCGTGGCGGTCCTGACGAGTCTGGCCATCGCCCTGCTGATCGGGCCGCGGATCATCCGCTGGCTCATGCGCATGAAGATCGGGGACCGGCCCGAGTTTCATCATGCGGCCCTCAACGAGCTGACGAAGGAGAAGGCCAACACGCCGACAATGGGCGGCTTGATCATCCTCTCCTCGGCCATCCTGACGACCCTGCTGTGGGCCCGGCTCAGCAACCCGTTCGTCCAGAAGGCTCTTTTCGTCCTGCTGTGGTTCGGGGTCCTCGGCGGCGTGGACGACTGGCTCAAGCTCACCGCCGCATCCCGACAGCGCGGGCGCAACGGCCTGCTCGCCTGGGAGAAGCTGATCTTCCAGATCGCCGGGGCTGTGCTCATCGCGTCGTTCCTGTTCCTCGATTTCCATGCCATCGAGGACGGCAAGCTGCTCTGGGTGCCCTTTTACAAGAACGGCCTGCCCCTGGCCAACTGGACGTTCATCCTGATCGCGATCTTCTATATCTCGGCGACGAGCAACGCGGTGAACCTCGCTGACGGCATGGATGGGCTTGCCGGCGGGTGCCTCGCTATGGTCAGTCTGGTCCTGGTGATCCTGTGCTACGTGGCCGCCGAGCTGATGTCGCGGACGACGCCGGTGACGTGGTCGAGCTACCTGCTGCTGCCGCACATCCCCGAGGCCGGCGAGCTGAGCATCTTCTACGCATCCATTCTTGGCGCGGTCCTGGGTTTCCTCTGGTTCAACTGCTACCCGGCCCAGACCTTCATGGGCGACACCGGTTCGCTGCCGCTCGGCGCCGCGATGGGCTACGGCGCTCTCGTCACACGCAACGAAATCCTCCTGCTGATCATCGGCGGCGTCTTCGTCATCGAGCTGATGAGTGTCGTGCTCCAGGTGGGCTACTTCAAATACACCGGCGGCAAGCGTCTCTTCCGCTGCGCCCCGCTGCATCACCACTTCCACCTAGCCGGCTGGAGCGAGCCACAGGTAGTTGTGCGCTTCTGGCTGATGGCCGCCGCCTTCGCCGCCCTGGCCCTGGCCACCATCAAGCTACGATAGCCTACCCGCGCATGTCGTTCCCGCGAAGGCGGGAATCCAGCCGCGGGGTGGTCTGTGGCCGGCCATCTTCTAGTCTCGTTGATTTCCTTGCGTCAATTGGCGTGGCGTGCTATGATTCTAGCAGCAGGCAAAGGAGAATCGGTTGCTGGGAAGGAGTCGTATGCCTGTCATCTTGCGCGTCAAGGGGTATGGAGCAAAGTAAGCGTGCTAACGGTTAAAGCAAGAATCCCGCGAGGAACTGACTCTTCGTCGGTTCTGCCCGTGGTCATCCCGGACCTGAGTGAAGTCAAAGCCTTCGCCAACCATCTCCATACTGTCGGCAGGCATTGGCAGGGCGAGATATTCGGCTGGCAGGCAGAGTACACGCCCCAGAGCCGCAAGAAACCTCCCGGCTCGAAGATGCGATTCACGCCCGCCGATTTCTGGATCGGCGAGAGCGGCATCTGGTTCTATTCTCTCATGTGGGAGCACGGCAAGACCAAAGACCCCGTCGAATTCCTCGATGACCGCGGAATCGTGAAGGAACCGTAGACCGCGGGCAGTTGAATCCGGCCAGACCGTACCCAATTCTACTCGCGAGATAGTAGGCGAGGCATTCCCCCCAGAATCCTACGACGCGTCTCTGTCTGTGCATCGTTGAAGGGCAGAATGTCCTTCGCCCTTCCGGTTTCTATCTTGCACCAGCGTTTGCTTGGGTGCATAATCTCGGGGGTCAACTCTGGCGGCTTTGGTGACCAAGAGATGGTTTCGAGGAATATACCTGACATCAGTAGTTCCTGACATCATCGGTTTTCTGGGAGACAATGGAAATGGGTAAGTGCCTTGTTCCGCTTTGCTTTTGTACTATCTTGATTGGGCTCAGTGGTTGTCGCGAACAAGATACAACAGAGAGTCAGTCAGCCCAAACAGCAGAGCCGCAGCTTCCCATGCTTACAACGGCGACTGGGCCTGAAGCGCACTTGGGGGAAGCAATGCCTAACCTTTCACAATCGCCAGAGTCCAGGCGTGACCCAGCATCTGAAGTTGTGAGTGGTCAGTCTGCTCGTCTCGGACGGGATGATTACGGTCAAGACCTGGAAATCTCGTATGATGGGATTCCGATGGGGTGTAGTCTTGCCGACGTAGCGGGGTATCTGAACAAGATACCAAATATCCAGAGGACAAAAGAGGGCCCTCCATTGTTTGAGAGAGTACCGACAAAAACCTATTATCGGTACTATGTTGACAGGGATGTAGCCGGAGAGGAGGGCCAGTCGGAAGTAGCCCTGTTCTTCAAAGACGGCAGGTTAATACAGACAAAGGATGTCTTTGGAGGATTCTACGAGACTGTGGAAGAGGCGAACCGCAGGTTTGAGAGCATTGCAGGTGCCTCAAGCAAGACGTGGGGAGACCCGGAGTCCAGATCGAGTGATAGAGTGACCTGGGTACGTAACGATATCATAGCAGTTCTTGCGATGGAATTGCCGACCGATTCCATCGGGCTGCCGATAATCACACTGCTCATTTGGGAGCAGTGAGCCGATATGTGTGTTTATGTGAAGACAGCGGTGATACTACTCAATCAGAGTGCTGTCATTCCGCACCTGTCTGATATCCTATTGATTGTGGTACTGATCGTTATCCTCCTCGGCCTTCTTGGGTGGTGCCATTTCTGTGCCCACCTGCACCGGTTCTTTTGGAGGTGCCCTGGATGTGGGCTCAGTAGACCTTACGAGGTTGCTGAGTGCTATCGGGAAAGTGGAGCGTACACTGTGCAGCGCATGGTCATAGTCGAGAGGTGCGATGCCTGTAAGGATTCGACCATGATTCTCATTGTGCGGAAATGGACATGGTGGCTCTCACGCCCTTTCGCATGGATTTGGATTCCGTTGGTGCTCATACATGGTGGTATCATAGAGTTGGTGAAGCTCTGGAAGAAACCCACAAACGGATAAGAATGCGGGTAGTAGTATGGAAGGACGCATCGACATGTCAAGTGCATCACGGTCAGTTGTTGGGCAGGCCGGGGGCGTTGTACCAGCGGTGGAAGAAATCGGCCAGGGAGGCGCCGTGGATGGATTCGAAGCATTGGCGGAAGTAGTCGAGCGTGACCGGCTCGGTGGTGCCTACGGCGAAGACCTTCCTGAAACCGGCGAAGGACTGCTCGTCGCCGAGCTGTGTCCGCAGGGCGTCCAGCGCCAGGGCCCCTTTGATGAAGTAGAGGGTGGGGAATACGCGTGGAGTCTGAGGGTCAGGTCTGCAATTAGGAATTATGTATTGTTGTTGGTGATGGTCGCCCGTTAAGGCGGCGGGGCGAGGCGGTGGATCACAGGTTGCGAAAGTCGTCCCGGTGGATGACTACGTTTTCGCGGTAGGCGTCGGGCTCGTGGGAGATTCGTTTGTTGAAGCGGCGCTGGGCCCAGAAGATTTTGAGGGCGGTGATCGCGCAGGCGACGCCGGCGAGGAAGAAGACAGCCGCGGCTAAAAAGGCGAAGAGCTCCGGCAGGGCCATGATCAGCATGCCGAAGCCGATCAGCAGCAGGCCGACCATCAGAATGCTCGCCGCCAGCGTCCGCGAGGCTTGAGATAACATATTCGAATAGAATCGAAAAGGCATTTGCCGAGCTCCCAGTTGTGCTCACAATCAAGCCATCGCCAAGCTGCGCTTGACGCTGCCACCCAACCAAGATTCAAGCGCACTCTACAAAACCATACTACGAAAAACAAGCGGGTCCCGTTCGGGGACCCGCCTGCTGATCTACGTCAGTGGTCAGTTGAAGGGCTTTCGTAGTTCCTTCAAACTTCACACTTCAGACTTCTCACTGTCTTAATACATTCCGCCGCCGGGAGGCATGGCGGGGGCCTTTTCCTTCTTTTCGGGGATCTCGCTGACGATGGCGTCGGTGGTCAGCAGGAGCGAGGCGATGGAGGCCCCGTTCTGCAGGGCGGTCCGCTCGACCTTGGTCGGGACGATCACGCCGAACTTGATCATGTCGCCGTACTCGCGGCGAAGCACATCGTAGCCGAAATTCTTCGCGTCGCTCTCGATCACCTTCTGGGCGACGATGGAGCCGTCGAGCCCGGCGTTCTGGGCGATCTGCTTGATCGGGGCGAAAATAGCCCTGCGAATGATATCGACGCCGATCTGCTCATCGCCCTTGCCCTTGATCTTATCCAGTACGGATATGGTCCGGAGCATTGCTACGCCGCCGCCGGGCAGGATGCCTTCCTCGACTGCGGCCCGGCAGGCATGCAGCGCGTCTTCCACGCGGGCCTTCTTCTCCTTCATTTCCGCCTCGGTGGCGGCCCCAACGTTGATCTGGGCGACACCGCCGGCGAGCTTGGCCAGCCGCTCCTGGAGCTTCTCGATATCGTAATCGCTGGTCGATTTGTCGATCTCAGCCTTGATCTGCTCGATGCGGCCCTTGATCGCCTCGGTGCTTCCACCGCCCTCGATGATCGTGGTGGTGTCCTTGTCGATGGTGATCTGCTTGGCCCGGCCGAGCTGACGCAGCTCGATGTTCTCCAGTTGCAGGCCGAGGTCCTCGAAAATCGGCTCGCCGCCGGTCAGCACGGCGATATCGCTGAGCAGGGCCTTGCGCCGGTCGCCGAAGCCGGGGGCCTTGACCGCCGCGACCTGGAGCACGCCGCGAAGCTTGTTCACCACCAGCGTCGCCAGCGCCTCGCCCTCGACGTCCTCGGCGATGATCAGCAGGGGCTTGCCCTGTTTCGCCACCTTCTCGAGCAGCGGGACCAGCGATTTGACGGAGCTGATCTTCTTCTCATGGATCAGGATGTAGGGCTTGTCGAGAACGACGGACATGTTCTCGAGATTGTTGACGAAGTGCGGGCTCAGATACCCCTTGTCGAACTGCATGCCTTCGAGCAGATCGACCGTGGTTTCCAGGGATTGTCCCTCCTCGACCGTGATCACGCCGTCTTTTCCGACCCGGTTCATCGCCTCGGCGAGTTTCTTGCCGATCTCGACGTCCTGGTTGGCCGAGCACGTGGCCACCTGCTCGATCTGCTTGCCGGACTCGACGGTGATGCTCATGTTGCGAAGTCCCTCGACGATGGCTTCCACGGCCAGGTCGATGCCCCGCTTGACCTGCGTCGCGTTCGCGCCGGCGGTAATGTTCTTGAGCCCCTCCTCAAAGATGGCTTCGGCCAGGATGGTTGCGGTGGTGGTCCCGTCGCCGGCGACCGTGGAGGTCTTCGACGCCACTTCCTTGACCATCTGGGCGCCCATGTTTTCATAGGCGTCTTCGAGCTCGATTTCCTTGGCCACAGTCACGCCGTCCTTGGTCACGGTCGGCGCCCCGTACGACTTCTCGAGAATCACCACTCGACCGGCGGGCCCCAGCGTGACTTTCACGGCGGCCGCCAGTTTCCTGACGCCGTCGCGAATGGCCCTGCGTGCCTCAGTTCCAAAAGCTATTTTCTTAGCTGCCATGTTCTTTCAACTCCTTCTTTCTAGTTTGAAGTCTGGGAGCATTGTTGATTTGTGATTTTTGATTTGTGATTTAAGAAATCAGCCATCAAACATCACACTTCAAACTTCCCGCTCACTTCTCGATCACCGCCATGATATCTGTCTCGTCCATGATCAGGTACTCTTTGCCGTCCACCTTGATTTCCGTGCCGGCGTAGCTTGTGAAGAGCACGAGATCGCCCTTCTTGACCTGGACGGCTTTGCGGGTGCCGTCCTCGAGCAGCTTGCCTTCGCCGACGGCGACGATCTTGCCCTTTTGGGGTTTCTCCTTGGCTGTATCGGGCAGGACGATCCCGCCGGCCGTCTTCGCCTCCGCCTCGACGCGCTCCACCAGGACTTTATCCGACAATGGTCGAATCTTCATTGGTCTTTGCTCCTTTCCGTTAAGATCCATGAGTTTGAGTACCGTACTCTTTCGTTTCTAATCGTAATCACCGCCTCGCCGCGTGTTGCCTCTGACCGGCGGATCGAACGCTCATCGCAGTGCGAACAGGTCGCTGTTGTACCTCTTGAGAAACAGCCGGTGCAATAACTCCTGCAGGATGTCCAGGTTCACCGGCTTGCCGACGACGCCGAAGACATCGAGTTGCAGCGCCTTGCCCAGGACATCCGCATCCACCTTGCTGGTCAGCAGGATGCAGGGCACGAGCGGATAATCCATGCGGATGAGCTTGATCGTCGTCAGCCCGCCGGACCGGCCGGACTCCATGTCCACGATCGTCGTGTGAATCCGCCGGTTGGCGATGATGTGGACGAACTCGCCGGCGTCCTGCGCTACGAGCAGATTGACGCCTCGCGGCTGAAAAATGTCGCGCAGCGCCTGCGGCCAAGCCCAGTCCGCCGCACTGGCCAGCACGTTCACGTCATCCAGTTTTGTCCACTGTGCAACCATAACAATACCATCCCACTCTTCCCGTGCAAATGCCGTGCCAACAGGGAGGCTTTTGCCGAACGGTTCGTAACTGCTTGAATTGCAAATACTTACATCCGAGGCACCCCTGTGTCAGCGTCTGGCAAAATTGCAGGCAGCCCCTCGTGCCCTGCCACGCTGGCAGTACAGGCCTGCCTCTCGCGGCTCGCTTGACAGGGGGGTGAGGGCGGGTAGAATCCTTCTTGCACGGGGGAGGCGGTTCGGTTTGGAAGGACGAGCATGAGAATTCAGGCTTTGCCGGCCGGGCTTGGCACGTTGCTCTTGGCGGCTCGGCCGCAGTACCTGGGAGCGAGCGTGGCCCCGGTCCTGGTCGGCTCGGCGCTCGGGTATGCGACGACCGGCAGCTTCAGCATAGGTCTGTTCGTGCTGGCGACCCTGGCCATCATGGCCCTGCACGCGGGGGCGAATGTCGTCAACGACTACTTCGACCACGTGTCGCAGAACGACTGGGTCAACAAGAACCCGACGCCTTTCTCCGGCGGCAGCCGCTTCATTCAGAACGGCCGGCTCTCGCCCAAGGCTACGCTGCTGGCGGGTCTGGCCTACCTGGCCATCGGCTCGGTGATCGGCCTGATCATCGTGCTCCTGACGCGAAGCGCGTTCGTCCTCGGCATCGGCCTGGCCGGCGTGCTCGGCGCATTCTTCTATACCGCCGCACCGATCCAGTTGGGCTATCGCGGCATCGGCGAGGTCGTGATCGGCTTTCTCTTCGGCATCCTTCCCGTCTTCGGGTCGTACTACCTTCAGGCCCGGTCGATTGATATCCTGCCGCTGCTGCCGGCGCTGATTGTCGCCATCCTGATCTTCCTGGTGATTCTCATCAACGAGTTCCCCGACCTGCCGGCGGACCGGCAGGTGAACAAGAGGACGATGATCGTCGTCTTCGATGTGCCGATCAGTATCGCGGTCTACCGCGCGACACTGGCGGCCAGCTACATCATCGCCATGTTGATGCTCGCCCACTCTGCAACGTTCTTCGGCGGCATGTTCTACCTCCTGACGCTGCCCCTGGCCATCTTCGCCATGCGCTCGGCCAACCAGCAGGACCTGGCCAAGCCCGGCCTCTATCGTGCCAACCAGCTCACGATCCTCCTGCACAACGTCGGCAGCCTGGCCCTGGCCGCCGGCCTGCTCCTGCCCGGCCTCGTCGGCTGACGTTGTCCCCGCGACAACGCAGCCAGTTATGTGGGTGGCAGCGTCAAGGCCGAAGGCCTTGGCGATGGCTGCACCGCATCCTGACAAGACCATCGCCAAGCTGCGCTTGACGCTGCCACCCGTAGCAACAGGTTTGCCTTGGCACAATTCTGTTGCGCACCCGCGCTCAACGCGCATTGCGCTACCCCTAAAAGGATGCTTGCCGTAGAATACGGCTATGGACGAACGAGAGAGAGAACGTGTCCGCCAGTGGATCCGCAACTGGGAAGCGACACAACCCGTGCTCGAACGCCTGCGCAATGAAGCGATCCGCAACACCGACACCGCGGCGGCCATCGAACAGCTCTCCGACGCCTTCGAATCGGCGAGGCGGCACTGGCGCGCACCCGCCACGTCCGGCCTCGTCGAGCAGCAACGCTGGTTTGCGAAGCTTCGCCGATCTCGTTGACCATCTCTGGCCGCATGTTGGAGACCTGGCATCCTCATCGCGGGCCGCCCATATCACGAAATTCCCAAAATCGGTGAGTTTTCCACGTCCGGCAGGGTTATACCTTTGTAGATGGCCCTGCGAAATGTAAGAACCGGTTGCTCCACGGGAACCTGCACAGACGAGGAACTGATGAGTCTGGTGCAGAAGCGGGACATCTCTGCCTTTGAGGAGTTGTTCCGGCGTTATGAACAGCGGGTCTTCGCCTTCCTCTGGCGGCTCTGCGCAAACCGGCAGGAGGCGGAAGACGGGACCCAGGAGACCTTTCTGAGGCTGTGGAAGGCTCGCGTACGTTACGAGCCTACCGGCAAGTTCTCCACGTACCTGTTTCAGATCGCCAAGAATCATTTTCTCCACGAGCGGCAGAAACAGCACCGCCGGATAGATTCGCAGCAACCGTCCGCGGAGAATCCGGCCGGGGCGGCCGATGAGCCGGCTGCTGTGGACACCGCTCACGGCCCGATGCTCGCCGGCGAGCTTCAGGCCGCGGTGGCTGAGGCGGTGGCCCGGCTCCCCGAGACGCAGCGGCTGGTCTACGTGCTGACCGAACAAGAGGGAATGTCGTACAAACAGGCCGCCGAGGTGCTCGATTGTCCCGTGGGGACGGTCAGCTCGCGGAAAGTTGAGGCCGTCCGGAGGCTCCGCGAGTTGCTGCAACCCTTGAGGGACGAGCTTCTCGGTGATGGAGAACGGTAGAGACACGAGCACAGGAACAAGCGCGAGGTGAAACCATGACATCGTGTGACAAATATCAGGCGGGCATTGTGGCCCTCTTTGACAACGAGGCTAAGGACGAGGACCTTCGGCTTGCGGCGGGTCATCTTCAGGACTGCCCGGAGTGCCGAGCGTTCTGTCTGGAGCTGGTCGGCATCCGGCGGACTTTGGCGTCTGCGTCTATGCCGAGCCTGCCGCCTGCTGCAAGACAGAAGGTACTCGACAGCATCAAAGCCGACCAAGATACCCCCACAGTGTCATGCGCGAAGGACAAGTCAGGATTTCTCCGATTGGGCAGGCTGGGGCGCTGGGCCGCTGTCCTGGTGATCGGCTCGTTACTGATAACGTGTTTCGTCTTAGGCAGGACGGCAAAGGACCTGCGGCTCAGGCTCGGGGCCGCCGAACAGCAGGTGACGGCCATCCACGAGCAGGCAGAGCTGGCCGAATCCCAGGAGCGGCAACAGAAGGCCATTTCCGCGCTCTACTTCCGCATGGCCGAGTTGGAAGGGCGCGTCAATCGTGTCTCTCCGTCGCAGCGGGCCTCCGTTCCGGTTCACGCATATGAACGCCCTGAGAGACAAAGCAACCTCTGAATACCCATGGACTTGAAGAGCAAACAGGAGATAGAAAGATGCGTACGATAAGACTACTCATTGTGACAGTCGCGCTCGGAATGTTTTCAGGCATCCTCCAGGCGGAAGAAGGGTACCGCCTCGTCAAAGTCTGGCCGGAGGCGCCGCAAGGATGGCACTTCTTCAAACCCAGTGGCGTCGCCGTGGACAAGGCAGGGAACGTCTATGTGGGCGACAGCGGCAATTACCACGTCAAGAAATTCGACGCCGAAGGCAGGCTCATCACCCAATGGGGAAGCCCCGGCCAGGGAGACGGGCAATTCAATACGATAGCCAGTGTCAAGGTGGACGGCTCGGGGATCGTCTATGTCTTCGACACGGATTCTCCCAAGGGGCAATACAATCGGATCCAGAAGTTCACTCCCTATGGGCAGTTCGTTGGGAAACTGGAGAGGAAGACACCGGACGCAGACACAGTCAAGTTGCCTATCGATCTGGCTACAGACAACGAGGGGAACATCCTTGTGCTTGCGGTCGATTACAGACCGGACACCAACCGGACCTACACTGTCCGGATCGAGAAATACTCGCCGAGCGGAGAGTTCATTTCGCAATGGGGTGCCGAGGCCGGAAGCGGCGACGGGCAGTTGCAGAAACCCAACGCGCTCGCAGTTGATGCGGAAGGCAACGTCTATATCACTGAGATAGCTAACGGCCGCGTTCAGAAGTTCGACTCTTCCGGGAAGTTTCTCACAAAATGGGGAACCTCATGGGCAGTCCTGGGCGAGGGCGACGGGCGCTTCCGCGGCGGTGCTCGCAGTATAGCCATAGACAGAACGGGAGATCTCTATGTCCTAGATGTCAATTCCGTTCAGAAGTTCACGCCGACAGGGGAATTCCGTGCTCGATGGAAGACAAAGGGTCAAATGGCGCGTCGCCTTGCCGTGGACTCTCACTCCAACCTCTATGTGACCCATGAGAACTCACACGCGGTGACTAAACTCGATCCGAATGGAAACGTGATATCGCAATGGGGATGCGCGGGTACCGGAGACGGCCTGTCCGCAGTGCCGGGCAGCATTGCGATCGATCCCGCAGGCCGGCTCGTTGTCGCGGATGTCTGGAATGGCCGCATCCTGAGATTCACTTCCGAAGGCCGATTTGTCTCCCAATGGGGAGGGGAGACTTGGGCGGAAGTCAGGGGTTTGACGACAGATACATCCGGGAACCTCTACTGTGCGGATGCGGACGAGGTGCAAAAGTACAATCGCGATGGAAAACTCATCGGCCGATGGGGAGGCAGCGGCAGTGGCGACGGTCAGTTTCAGTTTGTCTCGGCTATCGCGGTCGATCCCTCGGGCAATGTCTATGCGGCGGACAGTGGCAATTCCCGCGTGCAGAAGTTCACCGGCGACGGGAAACTCCTGGCGAAATGGGGAACGGAAGGGACAGGAGATGGCCAGTTCAGTGGCCCGTTCTTCATAGCAGCAGATGGTTCCGGCAATGTGTGGGTTGGGGACCAACTCGACGGCGGGACGCATCGCATGCAGAAATTCGATGCGAGCGGCAAGTTCCTGACGGCGTGGGTGAAGAAGATCATGTGCCCGCGTCCGACCATCACCAGGGGGGCAGTGGCCATCGATCCTTCCGGGAACAGCTACTATCCGTTTGAGAGTCGAATCGAGAAATACAACGCCCAGGGTGACCTGATCAGCGCTTACGGCCAGGAGGAATTCTCCAAGGCCGGGCTTGGGAGGATCTGGGCCGTGTGCGTCGACAGGGGTGGCTGTGTCTATGTCACAGGTCCTGCGGACCCGTGTGTCTCCTCTGTCAGTGCCGGCGGTTCGATCAGGAAATTTGACGCCGAGGGCAAATTGGTGAGCAGGTGGACTGTGGAGAGCGCAGAGGGAAAGGAGGAACTCTCAGGCGGTCCGATCACCGTGGACGACGCCGGAAACATGTACGCCTCGCACGACAGTGGCTTATGGGTAATGAAGGTTCTCGTCCGAAGGAAGACCCGTGGCGCAGTTCCGAGTCAAAGCTCCACGCGACGGCCGCTTCAGCATACTCGGGGGTGTGGCAGTAGACCCCTCCGGCAAGGTGTATGCTGTAGACAGCGTCGACGTGGACTGGGGCATCCCTTCGATCAAGCAATTCGACCCGAATGGCCGATTCATCACTCTATGGGACGTGCCTGAAGAGGCCAAAGGCAGATTCAAGTATCCGGCGATGATCACGGTGGGCAGCTCGGGCAACATGTACATTACCGACCAGACCAGCCACTGCATTCACAAGCTCGACGCCCAGGGCAAATACATCAAGAGCTGGGGCAGCAAGGGCACGGGGGACAGCCAGTTCGACACCCCCGAGGGGATTACAGTGGATGGGTCGGGCCACGTCTATGTCTGTGACCGCCAGAACAGCCGCATCCAGAAATTTGACTCCGACGGCAGATTCCTCGCCAAGTGGGGCAAAGAGGGCAGCGGAGACGGAGAGTTCCACTTCCCGGCGGCCGTGGCTGTTGACAAGGAAGGCAATGTCTTTATCGCCGACAGCGACAACCACCGCGTTCAGAAATTCACGGCCGAAGGCAGATTCCTGACCAAGTGGGGCGAGTTCGGAGAAACTCCGGGCCGGTTCAACGTGCCGCTCGGCATCGCCGTGGACAAAGAAAACAACGTCTATGTCAGCGACAGCCACAACCACCGGATTCAGAAGTTCGCGCCGGCGACGTCGCGTTAGCGGATCAGCTTTACGATCTCTTCGAGGTCATTGGGGACCTCGATGGGGGGGTTGCTGAAGGGGCCCTGACGTTCCTTGTGGTAGTCCACGGTGACGTTGGGGTCCTTGAGGGTGTGGCCGGTCAGGACGCAGGCGATCCGCTCATCTTTGGCGATGACGCCCTCGGCGAGCAGGTTCTTGAGTCCGGCGATAGTGGCGGCGGAGGCGGGCTCGCAGCCTAAGCCGTGCTTGCCGATCAGGGCCTTGGCGTCACAAATCTCCTGGTCGGTGACGGCTCGCACGACACCCTTGCACGCGTCGATGGCCCGCAGGCATTTCTTCAGATTCACCGGGCGGGAGATCTCGATTGCCGAGGCGCAGGTGTGCGGCGAGAAATGCCTCGCGGTCAGGTCCGCGTAATAATCGTCGATGATCTTCTGGTTGACCTGGCCGTTGTTCCAGGCGAGCTTCTTGTTGTTGACGAGGTCGGTGAGCGTATTGGCGCCGGTGGCGTTGATGATGGCCATCCGCGGGATGCGGTCGATCAGGCCGAGCTGCTTGAGTTCAAGGAATGCCTTGCCGAACGCGCTGGAGTTGCCGAGATTGCCGCCCGGCACGACGATCCAGTCGGGCACCTGCCAGCCTAAGGCCTCGATGATCCGGTACATGATCGTCTTCTGGCCTTCGAGGCGGAAGGGGTTGAGCGAGTTGAGCAGGTACAGGCCCAGTTTGGTGCAGACCGCCTGGACCTGGCGCATGCAGTCGTCGAAGTCGCCCATGATCTGGATGGTCTGGGCGCCGTAGTCCATCGCCTGGCTGAGCTTGCCGAAGGCGATCCGGCCGGAGCCGATAAAGACGGTGCACTTGAGGCCGCAACTGTGTGCGTAGAGCGCGACCGACGCGGACGTGTTGCCGGTGGAGGCGCAGGCACAGGACGTTGCCCCGACCATCACGGCGTGGCTGAACGCCGCCGCCATTCCGTTGTCCTTGAATGAGCCGGAGGGGTTGAGCCCTTCGTACTGCAGGAACAGGCAGTCGGGCTTCATTCCCAGGTGTTCAGCGATGGCACGGTTCTGCTGGAGGATCGTCTGGCCCTCGCCGATCGTTACCTTGTTTCTATCGGGGCAGAAATCCAGCAGGTTGCGGAACCGCCAGACGCCCGAGAAATCCAGAGGCTTATCCCGCGTGGCCCAGCGTTTGGCGAAGTCGCTGAGCTTCTTCGGCACGGCGACTTTCTCCCAGTTGTACCGGATGTCGAGCAGGTCGCCGCAGTTGGGGCACTTGAACATCGACTGCTGACAGTCGAACTCGGCAGCACAGCCGGGATTGATACATTTTTGATACGCCACATCGCGCATAGTCATTCCGGGAACTCCTACTCGACCCTTTTCTTCGACCATTATAGGCTCTCACATTAGCCGATGCAACCTCCCGCACCTGGCGTCGGGTGTACGACAAACGTGTGGCAAACGCCCGGCATGTCATTGCGAGCCAGCCAGCGGCTGGCGCGGCAATCTCAACCCTTGGCAATCCGAGATTGCTTCGTCGGCCTGCGGCCTCCTCGCAATGACATTCCTCTTGTCTCACCTGCCACTTTTTTATCGCGCGCCCCTGGCATCTGATCTGCCGATTCGAGGTTCTGTTGCGAAGCGGGCGGGGGTATAATTCTGGGACTGTTTCTATATCGGAGACTGTTATGGCAGGACGTTTGGATCGGAAGGTGGCGATTGTCACGGGCGGCAGTCGCGGGATCGGTCGGGCGATCAGTCTGGCGCTGGCGCGGGAGGGAGCGATCGTCGTACTGGCGGCGCGGTCGGTCCAGACGCTCGTGGAGGCGACGCAGCTTGTGCATGCGGCCGGCGGCAGGGCGGAACCTGTTGTGACGGAGCTTGCGAGCGAGGAGTCGATCAGGGATCTTGTCCGGGTTGTGGAAGACAAGTTCGGCCGGCTGGATATTCTCGTCAACAACGCCGGCATTACGCACTCGGCGAAGTTCGAGGAGACGGAGACGGAGGACCTGGACCGCTGCTGGGCGATCAACGCGAGGGCGCCGTTCATCCTGTGCCGCGAGGCGCTGCCGCTGTTGAGGCAGGCGGAGGCGGGATACATCGTCAACATCTCCTCCGTCGTCGGGGTCAAGGGCTATCCGCTGCAAAGCGCCTACACCGCCTCCAAACACGCGGTGCGTGGAATGAGCATTTCGCTGGCCGAGGAACTCCGGGGCACGAACATCCGCGTGCACGTGATCTGCCCGGGGGCAGTCGATACCGGCATGGTGGGCAATGTGCGGCCGGACATCAAAAAGGAGGACTTGATCCAGCCCGAGGAGATTGCGGAGCTGGTCCTGTACCTCGTGACACAGAAGGGCAACGCCGTGGTCGATGAGCTGCACATCCGCCGGGCCGCCGCGGCGCCGTGGTTTGGCTAGAGGTGGAGTTTTGCAAAATGGAAGTTGGGCTTACTTGGGGAAGGAAAAATGGGCTTTTCATTTTTCCTTCGCCACCGACAGACGCCAAGGGTGCATGATACGTACCCCGGGAAGCGACCGGAGAATGCCTTGCTACACGCGGCAAGACAGACCTGCGCGGGGGTGCGCAACACGCACGAACCAGTTGTCGATTCAAGGAAATCCCAAAGCGGATTTCCTTGAATAATAAGCCCAACTTCCATTTTGCAAAACTCCACTTAGAGGATAGAAGTTGGAGAGATCGGCCTGACTTGAGTGATTGAGGGCAGCGAACCATGCGGGCAGTGATTCAACGAGTGTCATACGCGAAGGTCGAGGTTGAAGGCAGCACCATCGGGCAGATCGGTCCCGGCTTGCTCGTCTATCTCGGCGTCGGCCAGGGCGATACGGAAAAGGACGCGGAGTTCATGGCCGACAAGCTCGTGAACCTGCGCATCTTCGCCGACGAGGCAGGCAAGATGAATCGCAGCGTCATCGACATCGGTGGCGGGATTCTGTTGGTCAGTCAGTTCACGCTGTACGGTGACTGCCGCAAGGGCCGCCGGCCGGGATTCGATGCCGCTGCCGAGCCGGCGCTTGCGGAGCCGCTTTATGAGAAGGTGGCCGCCCTGATCGCCGCCGGCGACGTGCCGGTGGCCAAAGGCTCATTCGGAGCCTACATGCAAGTCACCAGCCTCAACGACGGCCCCGTAACCTTCCTGCTCGACAGCAGCCGGCTGTTCTGACAACTTCCCGAAGAACAAGAGTCAGTGACGGGTGGCAGCGGCAAGCGGAGTCTTCGGAGCTTGCCGATGGCGTCGGACGGTACGTGCGAGCCATCGGCAAACTGCGTTTGCCGCTGCCACCCAAATGTAGCGAGATATAGCTTCCGTGCTGCGATGCTTCTGATGACGGTTCTCACTGCGTCTTCGCTTCGGTCGTCGGAGCGGTCGTGTCGCGTTCCAGGAGGATCACCATGGCGCCCGTGACTCTCGTGCCGTAGGACTCGCGATTGTAGCCGATGAGGATGGGCCTGCCTGCCTTGCCCTGGATGGTGTTGGCAAGGAGTTGGGTCTCGTTGACGAACGGGACGGACGATTCCCGGGTGACGCGGACCTCCAGGATGAGATCAGTCCCCTGTTCGGACTGGGTCTTCATGTCCAATCGCCAGGGTCCGATGGGCGCGTTGAGATTACCGGGGACCGACAGGTTGCCGAACCAGTAGCCGACCGTTTGCACCTGGTCGCCGAGGAACTTGCGGAGATGCTCCCGCAGTGGCGCGGGCAACTGGGAGACCTGCGCGGCGGGGATGGCTGCGGTGAACGTTTCATCGTCCCATTTCAATTGCTTGACCTGAGCATCCGTGATCTTGGTCAGGACCGGCTTGAGAGCGTCGCTCGAGGCGGCCCGGCCCTCGATGACCAGCTCCCACTTGTCGTCCTCCATTCTCTGAAGCAACGTGCTAATCTGCACGTTCGCGTCCCTGGCCGCATCGAGCAACCACTCCGTCGGCCACTGCGACGATCTTTCCAGCAGCACAGAGAAAGGCTTGAGATTCTGGTCCTTGGAAGGCAGTTCAAACATGTACACGCGGCACGTCAGATACTGGCTCTGCTGCGCTTCCTCACGGGGCACGTCCAGCTCCGAGATCAGGCGCAGCGTTTGGTCGATTCGCTTCTGCGGCCCTGTGAGGATCAGGCGATTTGAGTGCTGATCGATGGCAATCCTGACCTGATCTTCGGAAAGAGTGGCCAGGAGACTCCCCAGGTCATTGACCGGGTAATACTTGAGGCTGACGATGATCGTTCGCAAATCACCGTCCGGGGAATTCGCCGGCGATTCGTAGGCTGATTGGGAAGGCTGCTGGGACAGTGCAACGCCGGCGGCCAAGAGGATGGCGAAGGTCACGACAAACAGATCCTGCATCTTCATAGTTCAATCTCCTTTGGGGTCACAGATTCCAGACGACATAGGTTTCACCCTCATCGAGCGTCCCGTAGAGGACGCGTTGTGGCGCGGAGGATTTCTGCGGCCTCTCAACCACGATCTTCGGGTTCTCGATTTGCGGGTACAGGTCCTTCACGATTCTGCCCGTATAGATTTGCGCGTAACCGGTACGCTCAACGGCTAACGATGGCTGCGGCGAGGCAGGCTGGGGTGCGGCCGCCCGGCCCTTGACGGTGACGAACATCAGCGCACACCCGAGAACGATGCCTGCTGCAAACGTCACGGCCGGCTGTCGGAGCAAGCCGAGCCACTGCCAGGCCCACGTCCTGCCTCGCGCCTGTCCCTGCCATGACCGCCGGAAGATCTCTGCTTTCTCCCCGGCCGACAACTCCGGCACGGGCACCCGGTCCAACTGCTCGAGCAGCGCCAAAAAGGAATGGTATTCGCTTAGCAGCCTGTCCTGCGACTCGAACCGGTCCGGAAGAAGCGCCTTGAACTCCTCGAAGGAAAAACGTGGATTGTCCATATGCCTGAACCTCTATTGATTGAGTTCCGCCATCAGTTTTGCACGCAGGGCCAACAGGCAGCGGCGGATATGGGTGCGGACCGTGCCCTCCCGGCAGCCGAGAATCCGCGCGATCTCCGGCAGGGGCATGTCCTCGTAGTACCGCAGCACGAACGCGGTCCGCTGGCTCACGCTGATCTCCTCCAATGCCTCCTGGATTCGCCGGCGAACAAGGTGGTCGTCCAGTTGCAGTTCGCCCGCCGGCTCATCCGCCGCCAGGGATTCCACCTCCGGATCCTCGATATCGACGTGATTGCCCCGGCGTCTGGACTGACGGTAATGATCGATGGCCGTGTTGGCAGCGACGGAGTTCAGCCAGGCGGCGAACGAGCTGCGGCATCGGAACCGGCCGAGGCTGCGAAACACCTTGAGCCAGACCTCCTGCACGCAATCGAGCGTCTGCGAAGGGTCCAGCACGATCCGGTGGCAGATACGATGCACGCGGTCGATGTGCCGGTGGTACAGGCACGCCGCGGCGTCGCGGTCGCCCCGCTGAACCGCCTCGATCAAAGCCTTATCAGTAATCCAGTCATGCGCATCCATCGTCCATATATAAGGACGGCCCATCGGCCTGAAATGAATACATAAGCGGTCCCAGGATTCATAATTGCGCGTATTTCAGAATGTCTCCAGGGGTCGGAATTGTCCCTATCCGGGGCAATTTAGCTTGGCAATGGGCGGGGGAATATGGTAAAATGGGGGATGCGATAGGGTGAAGGCGGAGATGGCTAGTGCTGTGCGCATGCGCAAAGCAAGGGGTGGCCCATAAGCTGAGTGATGGGGGTGCTGTGGAAAAATGGCGAGGTATGAATTCGTGTGAGGTCACACACGGGTAAGACAGCGATGGGCAAGGAGGGCGTTCTTATCGGTCTGGCGGCGATTCTGCTGCTGGTGGGCCTTGCGGCCGGGGACGATGAGGTGATTCTCAAGTCCCGTCGCTTCGTGCCGGCAGCAGGATTAGATAGCTCCCTGCGCAACCAAGTGCCGGCAGCGGGTGGGATTCGCGCGCAGGCAACGTCCGGCAATTTGCACGTCATTGTCCAGTTGGAGGATGTCCCGACGGTCGAGCGGCGGATCGAGTTGATCAACGCCGGGGTCCAACTACTGTCGTACATCCCGAACCGCTCCTGGCTGGCCGTGGTGAAGGCCGACAGACTGGCGGATGTCGCGAGCTTGCCCGGCGTCCGGGCGGTCACGGGGATTCTTCCGGAGGACAAGCTGTCCCCAGCCATTCGAGAGCAGGGCATCAACGCTTATTCGCGAAATGCCGCGGGTGAGGCGAGGCTGGTGACGCTCTTATTTGAAGACGTGATCCTCGGGACGGGCGAGGTGGCGGTCGAGGACCTTGGCGGTCGGGTGATCAAGCGGGATTCGGAGCAGAATTGCCTGATCTGCTATCTGCCCATTGGGGCGGTGAACGCACTGGCGGCTCGCGACTGCGTCAAGTGGGTCGACCAGCACTACGAGTCGGTCAACCTGAACGACGGCGTACGCGCAGCGATTGGCGCCAATCCGGTCCAGGAGGCCCCGTACAACTTGACGGGGGCCGGAGTAATCCTGGGACAATGGGAGCCGGGACATCCCGATGCCGCGCATGCGGATATGGCGGGGCGGGTGGTGAATATCGACGACGGCAGGCCGGTGGACGACCATGCGACACAGGTGGCGGGCACGATGATCGGCGACGGGACGCTGCTGGCGAACCGCCTGTACCGGGGTGTGGCTACCGCGGCCACGATCGTGTCCTGCAAAGACTGGGACGATATCACGGAGCTGCGCGATCAGTACCGCCGGGCGATCAGTAAGTACGGAATCGACATTGCCAACAACTCCTGGGGCAAGGTCGAGTGGAATGCCTACAAAGAGTATGATGCGGTCCTTGACGGGATTGTCCGCGGCGAGTTGGGCAAGCCCATCTCCATGGTGTGGGCGGTGGGCAACGAGGGCAAATGGGGCACAGTCTTCTCCACGGCCGTGGCCAAGAATGTCGTGACAGTCGGCGCCACGAATTCCGACGACAACTCCCTGTGGGCATGGAGCGACAAGGGCCCGACCGCCGACGGACGGCTCAAGCCCGACGTGGTCGCGCCGGGCTGCGAGGCCCGCAATGGCGGAGCGATCTGGTCCACTCTGCCGGGCAACCGCTACGGCGGAGCCTGCGGCACGTCGCAGGCGGCCCCTGCCGTCTCGGGCACGATGGCGCTGATCCTCGAAGACTGGCGGGCCACGCATGGCAGGGACCCATTGTCCTCGACGATCAAAGGACTGCTCCTGCATACAGCCAGAGATCTGGGCACTCCGGGTCCCGACTACGCCTATGGGTACGGCCTGATCGATGCCAAGACCGCCATCGACCAAGTCCGCGCCGCCACGATCGTGGAGGACATGATCCTGCAGCAGGATGAACGCGACGTGTACACGCTGAACATCCCCTCCGGCGCAAACGCGCTGAAGCTGACGCTCATCTGGGACGACTACGCCGGCGATCCGCTGGCGGGGCAGGCGCTGGTGAACGATCTCGACCTTGTGGTGACGGGTCCGGACGCAAAGCAGTATTACCCGTGGACGCTCGACCCATTGTCGCCAGAGAAGCCGGCGGAGCGGACGCGGGCCGACCACACGAACAACGTCGAGCAGGTGCTGGTCGAGAATCCTGCGGAGGGCCGATGGGTTGCCACGGTCTTGGGTACGACCGTGCCTCAGCCGCAGCAGTCGTATTCATTGATCTTCGGCTCGACAGATCCGGCCGAACCGGCAACGGGCAGGGTGATTCTCAGCGTCACCGGCAACCTGGGGCAGACGGTGGCCGAGTTTGACGACGAGGGCAACCTCGTGTTGCACGGCAGCCTGACAACGGGGATTGAGGGTGCACCGCCGGGCGGTGCGTTTGTGATCAACGGCCCGGACCAGCAGGTCGCGGGATATATTGACCTCGACGGCAACATGCATATTCGGGGCGAGTTGAA
This sequence comes from Sedimentisphaerales bacterium, assembly GCA_963708075.1. GTDB lineage: Bacteria > Planctomycetota > Phycisphaerae > Sedimentisphaerales > Anaerobacaceae > PLanc-01. Next base: position 4,831,074 of record OY970194.1, on the reverse strand, counting down.
CGAACTGGGCAATTGTGAATTGGTTGGCGGCGGGTTCGCGGTGAAGGATTGGCTGGGCAGGACGGTGGCATGTGTCGATACCGCCGGGAATCTGTGCCTGGCCGGTCGCCTGCACCAGGGCCTGCAGCCATAGAGTCGGATAGAAAATGCGTGGTGTGCATAAGGGAGGATGGAAATTGCTATGGGTAAGCTACTTGCAGCACTGATATCCGTATTGATGGTGGCGCCCTGCATGGGAAAGACGATCATCGTCGATGACGATGGTCCGGCGGCGTACAAGAGCATCCAGGAGGCCCTGACCAATTCCTGGCGGGGTGACATCATCATCGTCAAGCCGGGCACGTACCACGAGCGAATCACCTTTCAGGGCCGGGCCGTCACGGTCCGCAGCGAGAATCCGGACGATCCGGGCGTCGTGCAGGCCACGGTCATTACCGACAGGACCGGCGCCACCGTCACCTTCGATTTCAACGAGGGGGACACGTCCGTCCTCGAAGGCTTCACGATCACCGGCCGCGGCATCCAGTGCGCGGGGACCTCCCCGACGATCTCAAAGAACGTGATCCGCAACTGCGACGGCCCGGGAATCACCGGCCGAAACGCGGCCTCGCCGACGATCATCGGCAACACCATCGTCGCCAATCACCAAGAGGGCATCTACTCCTGCAACGGGCTCATCCAGGGCAACACGATCTCCCAGAACAGCGCCGGCTGCGCGTTCTGCACCGGCGCGATCCAGGACAATATCATCACGGAGAACGGGCCGGCCGGTGGCTTGTACTACTGCAATGGAGCCATCAGCGGCAACCTGATCTCCGGCAACCACGCCGAGAGTCTGGGGGGCGGACTCTCCAATTGCCTGGGCGACATCAGCAACAATATCATCGCCGGCAACAAGGCCGGCCGCCAGGGCGGCGGACTGTACAACTGCACGAAGTCGGTCATCAACAACACCATCGTGGGCAACGTTGCCGTCGAGCAGGGCGGCGCCCTGTACCAGTGCCCCGGCACGGTGCGGAACAATATCATCGCGTTCAACGATGCCCCGGGCGGCGGCGGCATCTTCGGGCCGGCCAACAGCACATACAACGCATTCTGGAAGAACAACGGCGGCGATTTCACCGGCGGCGCGAGCACGGGCGTGGGCGACATCATCACGGCCCCGCAGTTTGCACGGGACGGGCGCTGGGACACGAACGGCACGCCCGGCACGGGCGACGACTTCTGGGTGGACGGCGACTATCACCTGAAATCGCAGACCGGCCGCTGGGACCCCGCGGAGAACTGGTGGATGCTCGACAGTGTCACCAGCTATTGCATCGATGCGGGCAATCCAAGCTCCAACTGGTGGGCCGAGTTGTGGCCGCACGGCGAGCGGATCAATCTCGGCGCGTACGGCGGGACCCCGCAGGCAAGCATGTCTGGCTCCGATCTGGGGAGCGTGGCCGACCTGAATCACGACGCCCAAGTGGGTCCGGCGGACCTGAAACGGATGGGGCAGAGATGGCCGTATGTGGAGAACCTGCTGGCGGAAGACCTGAATCGCGACGGCAAGGTCAATCTGACGGACCTCGCCATCCTCGGTCAGTCCTGGCGAAGCGGACCGCCCCTGGCGAGTGCGCCCATACCGAGCCCGATGACCTGGGCGACCAAGCCTTATGCGACCAGTCCGTACACGATCGCCATGGTGGCCACCACGGCCACGTCCACCGACGGAACCGGCGTCGAGTACTGGTTTGAAGACTACTTCCATTCTGACTACAACAGCGGGTGGCTGTCCTTCCCGCCCGGGCAGGAACCCCGTTGGGAGGACAAGGACCTGTCGCCGGAATCGACGTACTGGTACCGCGTCAAGGCGCGGAACAAGGGTAATCTCGCTGTGACGGACTGGTCCGAGTATTCGGCGGCCAAAACCCTGCAGGAAGACATGACGCCGCCGACGCCGCAGCCGATGACCTGGGAGACCGAGCCGTTCGGCGTGGCGGCGGGCACGATCCGCATGGTGGCGACGCCGGCGACCGACAGCAGTGGCGTCGAGTACCAGTTCGAGTGTACCTCACACTCCGCCTACAGCAGCGGATGGCAGGACAGCCGCACGTATGAAGTGAAATCGCTGCCCAAGGGCCACTACTCGTTCAAGGTGCGGGCCAGGGACAAATCCCCGAAGCACAACGCGACGGCCTACTCCGATGTAGTGAGCGTGGACATGCAGCCGCCGACGCCGGATCCCATGAAGTGGGAGATCGAGCCGAGGGAGATCAATATCGGCGGTGGCAGCTTCAATTACTACGCGACCATGAAAGCCGTGGAAGCGACTGACGACGCCGCCGAAGTCGAGTACTTCTTCCTGTGCACGACGGAATCGGGCTTCAGCAGCGGTTGGCAGAAGTCCCGCGAGTACACGGTCAAGGTCGGCCGCATCGGCCAGTGGCATCGCTTCCTCGTGAAAGCCCGTGACACGTCCACCGGCCACAACGAGACCGGCTGGTCCTCCGAGTTGCCGGCGAAATAGGCGAGTCGGGAGGCTGCAGGTGCGGCGGTGGGCGCCATGTCTACGCCTGTGTAGACATGTTCCGCTCGATGGGTAAGGCATGCTTACGCGAGCGTAAGCATTGCGCCCAGGCCACCTCGTTTCTTCCCGACACCAGCCGCCCTGTGGCTGATCGACTCGCAATGACACACTTGGCGATGCTGTCGAACGATTTTGCCTTCGCCCGGCGATTCAGGGGAAAACTGATTCCTCGCACGCGGATTGTCGAATAGGATGGGCGAGGTTTCTGGACCTGAGTGTGAGATTCGAGCCTGTATGACACGAGGACACTGGGAGCATATTTCGCATCCGTCGGATATCGGGATTCGCGGCGTGGCGCCGACGAAGGCCGAGGCGTTCGCGCAGGCGGCGATGGCGTTGACGGCCGTGATTGCCGACCTCGAGAAAGTCGAGCCGAAGGAGGTTGTTGACATCGCCTGCGAAGAGGACGACGACGAGATGCTCTTCATGGTCTGGCTCAGCTCGCTGCTGTACGAGATGGACGCCCGGAACATGCTCTTCAGTCGGTTCGAGATTGAGCTTGTCGAAGGGGGTCTGAAGGCAAAGGCCTGGGGCGAGCCGGTGGACGTGGCGAAGCACGAGCCCGCGGTCGAGGTCAAGGCCGCCACATACGCCGGCCTGGAAGTCGGCCGCGACAACGAAGGCAACTGGGTTGCCCAGTGCATTGTAGATGTCTGATAGGTCCCATTCGTCCTATAGGTCCTATGCGATGCATAGACAGGAGCACAAGGATGTACACCGAGAGATTGCAGAAAACTGGTGACGCACAATGGACAATCGCGCCCGTCGGCAAGATGCAGGTGCCGGTGATCATCTACGCCGATGATGAGCTGGTCCGCGCGATGGAGGAGCAGGTTTTCCAGCAGGCGGCGAACGTGGCTGCTCTGCCCGGCATCGTGAAGGCCTCGTACGCGATGCCCGACGCCCACTGGGGCTACGGCTTTCCCATCGGGGGCGTCGGCGCGTTCGATCCGGATCAGGGCGGGGTGATCTCGGCGGGCGGGGTCGGCTTCGATATTTCCTGCGGCGTGCGGGCCGTCCGCACCGGACTGACCGCGGATGACATCGAAGACAACAAGCCGGAACTGGCGGACGTACTGGCCCGGCGAATCCCCGCCGGCGTCGGCAGCAGGGGCAAGCTGCGGGTCTCCGCCGGGGAAATGGACGACATGCTGCTAGGCGGCGCGGAGTGGGCCGTCGAGCAGGGATACGGGACCCGGGCCGATCTGGCGTACGTCGAGGAAAATGGCAAGATGCCGGGGGCTGAGCCGAGGTACGTCTCGGAGCATGCCAAGGAGCGGCAGGAGAGCGAAGTCGGCACGCTCGGCTCGGGCAACCATTACCTCGAAGTGCAACGAGTCACGGCGGTCTACCGCGAGGACATCGCCAAAGTCCTCGGCGTGGCCCTCAACGACGTCATCCTGATGATCCACTGCGGCTCCCGCGGTCTGGGCCATCAGATTGCGACCGATTACCTGGCCAAGATGATCAAGACGGCCAAAGAGCAGGGCATCGAGTTGCCCGAAAAGGAGCTGGCCTGTGCCCCGATCAAGTCCGACGTGGGCCGGCAATATTATGGAGCGATGTGTGCGGGGATCAATTGCGCCCTGGCCAACCGGCAGGTGCTGATGCATTTAGCCCGCGAAGCATTCGCGCAAATCTACTCTCGCGCCAATCTCACGCTGCTCTACGATGTCTCGCACAATACGTGCAAGGTCGAGGAGCATTTCCTCGACGGCCAAAAGAAAAAGCTGTACGTGCACCGCAAAGGCGCGACGCGTGCCTTCGGTCCCGGGGACCCGTCGCTGCCGAAGGACCTGCAGCCGGTCGGCCAGCCGGTCCTCATCGGCGGCACGATGGGCACCGCCTCTTACATCCTTGTCGGCACGGCCGAAGGCATGCGACTGTCCTTCGGCTCCTGCTGTCACGGGGCCGGCCGATCCATGAGCCGAAGCCAGGCCACCAAACGTTGGAAGGGCAAGGACATCATCATGCACCTGGCCCAGAAGGGCATCCTCATCCGAGGCACCTCCGCCCGCGGCATCGCCGAGGAAGCCCCCGGCGCCTACAAGGATGTCGCAGCCGTCGTCGACGCCACCGAAACCGCCGGCCTGGCCAACAAGGTCGCCCGCCTCGAACCCCTGATCTGCGTCAAGGGCTGATGGAAGCCGGTGCCGGGTGCCTGCTCAGTAGTCCTTGAACCGTCGCATCCATTGGGGCCAGTCTTCGGGTTTGGCACCGCCGGCCTTGGTCCGGGGGCCGCGGGTGCTGAACTGCTTGTTCCACGTGAGCGTCCAGAGCTCCTTGAAGCCCACTTTGCGCACGGACCAATCGAGGAACAGGCCGTTGACATAGCCATCGTGGCGATTGATGCAGAAGGGATTCCAGGGGGTACTTGTATAGGGCATCGTCGGAATCGCATCAAACTCCGGAGGCGGCATATTTTGCCCAGACGTCGGGTCCCACCAGCCGCCCCAGGGCCGGGCACTGTCCAGGAGTACGGGCACCGCGGCGGCCTCCTTGACGTCGGGGGTTGACCAGCAGTATTTGCGGTAATAGGTGTCACCACCACTCCAATACGACCAGTGGACCCAGCGATTCACGCCGTAGCTGCCGTGGCCGTACCGCCAGTACTCAGGCCTGGGCCGGGTTCCGTAGCCCCATGCCAAAAAGGTCCCGCCCGCCGGATCGCCTTGATCGGTCGTATTGGCCGGCTTTGTGGCCATGGGGCAGAGCATGATATCCTTGGTAGCCCTGTACTGTGGCGATTCCGGTTCTCCCGGGCGGCCCCGGTAGCCCCATCCCCAGCCCCACCACCCCCACCCGGGGTCGCCAGGCTCATCAGCGCCGGTCGAGCCAGCCGGGCAGGTGGCCTTCGTTTTCCGCTGCATACGTGGCGTAGAGAATGCCCCACTGGCGCAGATTCGCCTGGCAGGCGACCGCCCTCGCGTGTTTGCGGGCCCGCTGCAGCATCGGCGTCAGGATCGACATCAGCAGGGCAATGATGGCGATCACCACCAGCAGCTCGATGAGGGTGAAGGCCCTTTGATTGAGAATGGATGAAGGATGATCGATGATTGGAAGGCAGGGGCCCTGCACATGGGCTTCGGACCGCCAAGCGACACGCGATGTGTGTTCGCGTTTCATGGTTTTCTCCCTGGCAATGTGGTTTCATTTTACCTCCATAAGCGTGGGCAAGGCAAGACAAAATCAAGGACAAAAATACCATGTCTTCTGGCGAAGCAGGCTCTCTTTGTCATCCCGAGCCCATTCGACGGCGCTCAGAGCTTGCCCTGAGCCTGTCGAAGGGCCAGGCTGCGCCGAGGGATCTGGCCGGGACCGCACGGTGCATCCTCTGCGATGCCAGATGTCTCGACTCCGCTGCGCTTCGCTCGACATGACGGATTGGGCTCCTTACGGCAATGAGTGACATGGGGCCTCACAGGCACGCGAGAAACGCGCTTTACTTGTCGCGGGAATAACTGGCGGGTAGAATCCGTCTTTCGGTAGCGGGGAGGATCGGTGTGTAAAGGTTCAGATAGAAAGGAGTACCGTGATGTGTGCACGTGTGTCGGCTGTTGTGACCTGTGTTCTTGCGATGACTCTTTCTGGCGTGGCCTTGTGTGCTGAGCCGCTGGCGACGATTACCGTGGAGGCGGGGCAATACGCCCGCACGGATACGCCGGTGTCGGTGCCTCTGGCGACGGTGCCGCAGGCGGTGAAGGGGCTGGCGCTGTCGTTGCAGGAGGTGCGGGGTGCTGATCGCGTGTCGGTGCCGGCGCAGGTCGAGCAGGGCGAGACACCGAAGCTGCATTGGATCATCGCGGGGACACTGCCTGCCGGACAGACGAGGGTCTATGAGTTAGTCGCCGGGGAGGCTCGGGTTGACCGGCCGGTCAAAGCCGTCAAAGACGAGAAGAACCTGGAGATCAGTGTCGGGGATGCCAAGGTGATGCAGTACCATCATGCGGCGTTCCCGGCTCCGAAGGGCGTCGCCAAGGTCCCGGAGTCGAAGCTGCCGCTGTACGACCACAGTGCGTTCATCCACCCCCTTTGGTCACCCAAGGGGACGGTGCTGACCGACATCAATCCGCCGGACCACCTCCACCACATGGGTATCTGGATGCCTTGGACGCACACGACCTTCGAGGGCAAGATGGTCGATTTCTGGAACGTCGGCGACGGCACGGGGACCGTCCGCTTCTCGAAGTTCCTGGCGACGACCACCGGTGCGGTCTACGGCGGCTTCCAGGCGGAGCACGACCACGTGGCGTTGAAAACCTCCAAGGGCGAGCAGACGATTCTCAAGGAGGTCTGGGACGTTCGCGTCTATAACGTGGGTGGGACAGAGAAGGGTTACTGGCTGGTGGATTTCCAATCGACGCAGCGTTGCGTGGCCGACCAGCCGCTGATTCAGGACGAGTATCGTTATGGCGGCTTCGGGTACCGGGCAACGCGGCAGTGGAAGGGCCCGAACGCGGACTACCTGACCAGCGAGGGCAAGACCCGCAAGGACGGCCACGCGACCCGTGCCCGCTGGTGCGACAACTACGGCAAGGCGGGCGACGAGTGGCAGGGTGTGACATTCTTCAGCAATCCTGCGAACTTCCGGCACCCGGAGCCGATGCGGCTGTGGCCCGAGCCTAACAACTATATCTTCTTCAATTTCTGCCCGTCGCAGTTGGGCGAGTGGGAGATGAAGCCGGGCGAGGACCACGTGTTCCGTTATCGCTGGTACGTCCACGAGGGCAAGCCCGATGTCGCCCAGATCGAGCGGATCTGGAACGATTACGCGAACCCGCCGCAGGTGAAAGTCGAAGCGAGCCGGCCCGCGCAGGCGACCGTCTTGAGCAAGGACTTCTCCCAGTGGCAGCGCGAAGGCGGCGGTGAGATTCAGTGGAAGATCGCCGACGGCGTGATGCAGTCCGTGCCCAAGACCGGCAGTATTATGACCAAGCGCGACTATACGGACTTCATGATGCACGCGGAGTTCAAGACGCCCCAGATGCCCGACAACGTCAAGGGCCAGGGCCGGGGCAACAGCGGCATCTACATCCAGCGGCGGTACGAGCTGCAAATCCTCGACTCTTACGGACTGGAGCCCAAGAATAATGAGTGCGGCAGTATCTACACGTTCAAGGCCCCCGACCAGAACGTCTGCAAGAAGCCGGGCGAATGGCAGACCTACGACATTCTCTTCCGTGCGGCCCGTTGGGCGGACAAAGACGGCAAGCCTGAGAAAGTGCAAAACGCGCGAATCACGGTCTTTCAGAACGGCATCCTGATCCACGACAACGTCGAGGTCCCGCGTAAAACCGGCGCCGGCCAGCAAGAAGGCCCGAAGCCTCTGCCGATCCTGCTTCAGGAACACGGCAACGAAGTCAGCTTCCGCAACGTCTGGATCGTGCCTTTGGATTGATGATGGATGATTGACTATTGATGATTTGGCCCCGCGTGTGACGGACGGCTCCGGTGACCGAAGGGAGGGACATGAGAGCGGCAATGCTGGTTCTGGCGAGTGCTGTACTGGCGTGCAATCTGGACGCGGCGGAGAATGCCGCGCTGATACACCTGAAGGTCACGGGCGGCGATACCCGATGTATCGAAGTCCCCATATGCGTGCCCATCGATGTGCCCGGCTGGATATGCGTCGTTCCTCCATCTCTTCTCGACATTCCAATGGACGAGAATGATGAGTCGCGTGCACATGGCACCATCATGGGCGATCTCAGCGGAAAGGGCGAACTGTGGTGGATAGCGCCGCAAGTGCAGGCAAACACCTCCAGTCTGTGGACGGCAAAGGTCTATGACGTGAGTTACTTCTGTCGCCCAGGCGCCTTCGCCGATCACCGGCCTTGCTGGTTGGACTATCCTCCAGGGAGTTCCGTCCTGCATTACGGCGACGCCAAGATCGTTGCGTATGTGCGGCGTGACCCGTATTGGGAGCGGCCGTGGCGGTGTCGAAAGCCGGTTATCCATGTCTACGACGATCAGCAGAGGCTGACCAACGGGCCGGATGGCGTCCAGCCGTATGAGGGCGCCAAGATCCTCGATCCCAACGAGTGTGGCATTTTCATCGGGTGGAACAAGCTGACGTTCGAAGGCAAGGAATACGATTTCTGGGACATGAAAGGTACAGCTCAGGTAGTCCATGATCTCAATCTAAGGGAGGCGGGAAACTTCCTGGCCAGGGTCGCTTCGACCGTTCACTGGAGCGATCCGGCAGGCCCCGGTCTGTGGGGCATGGCAATCATCATCGAACAGAGAACCATCACGGTCTACCGGCTCCCGGACCCGACCGTCGTGCTGCTGGATATCGAAAGCCAGTTGAAAGCCGTCGCCGGCGATGTGCTTCTCGATGGCGATCCGGAGCATGGAGGTGTGCAGTATCGAGCGCATAACGACGTGGCGACCGGGCCCGAAGAGAACAATGCGCAGTACCTGTTCCATGCCGATGGCATCGACCCTCGCAAGGACACGGACTTGCCCTGGGTGGCGATGTCCTACGGCCTCAACGGCAATCGCTACTGCGTGCAGCACATGAACCACCCTGCGAACCCCAAAGGGACGTTCTACTCGGCCTATCGCGATTACGGGCGGTTCGGTGCGTTTTGCAGGCAGACGATTCCAAAGAATGAAACCCTGACCCTGCGGTACCGCTTCTGGGTAGGGCGAGGCGAAACGCCGACACGTGAGACGCTGGCGGCGCGATATGCAGCTTATGCTAATCCACCCAAGGTCGAGGTAGTGGACGTTCAGATGACAGGTAGTGGTATGAAGCATGGACCTGCCGGTGGCGGGCAGGCCGATCTTTGAGATGTGGGAGTCCGTTATGCGTGAACAGCGATGCGTGTCGATTGTTCTGGCAGCAGCTTGGAGCAGCTTGTGTGTACCGGCTTGCTGGGCACAGGACGCTTCGTGGCGGACGGAGGCTGATGCGAGAATCCGGGAAATCCGCCTGCGTCCCGTGCAGGTTCGCGTCGTCGACGGGCAGGGCAAGCCGCAGGCGGGCGTGGCCGTGGAGGCTCGCCAGACCCGCAAAGCGTTTCCCTTTGGCGCGGCCGTCAGCGCGGCTCTGTTGAGAAACGCCCAGTACGGCGAGTTCTTCAAGTCTCACTTCAACTGGGCGGTCTTCGAGAACGAGTCCAAGTGGTACAGTAATGAGAGGGTGCGGGGCAAAGACGACTACGCCGCCGCCGACGCGATGTGTCAGTGGTGCAAGGACAACGGCATCCCCGTCCGCGGCCACTGCATCTTCTGGGAGCCCGAGAAGTGGCAGCCGCGGTGGATGTTGCCGCTCGATGCCGCACAGTTGAAGGCTGTCGTCGAGCATCGCATAGAGAGCGCAGTCAATCACTTTCGCGGCAAGTTCGTCCACTGGGACGTGGACAACGAGATGCTGCACGGGACCTTCTTCAGCGGCCGCCTCGGCGAGGATATCCACGTCTGGATGTATAAACGGGCCCGCGAGCTCGATCCGGACGTGAAACTGTACACGAACGAGTTCAACGTCCTGTCCGTGGATAAGGATTTCAATGAGGTCCAGACGGACGAATATGTCGCCCAGGTCCGCCGGCTGCGGGAGCAGGGGGCGCCGATCGACGGTGTCGGCATCCAGGGCCACGTCTGGTCCGAAGACATCCTCGCCCATCCCGAGGTGATCAAACAGCGGCTGGACAAGGTCGCCGCCCTTGGACTGCCGATCTGGATCAGCGAGTTCGACGTGGCGGACGTGGACGAAAAGTCCAACGCGGACAAGCTGGAGCTGGTCTATCGCACGGCGTATAGCCATCCCGCCGTCGAGGGAATCGTCATGTGGATCTTCTGGGCAGGCAATTCCTGGCGAGGGCCCAACGCCGGCCTGGCAAAACGGGATTGGACGCTCACCGAAGCCGGCAAACGCTATGAAGCCCTCATGGCCGAGTGGTCCACCAACGCCTCCGGCACTACCAACTCCTCTGGCATCGTCGCCTTCCCGGCCTACCCCGGCGACTACGCCGCGACATTGACGACCTCGGATCACCTCTCTTCCCGCCAGACATTCACCCTGCCCCTGGGCAAAGGCCCTCAAATGGTCACGCTACAGGTGCCCAAGGGCAATTAATATCACATCCCAAAAATCGTGCGACTATGCGGCGCCTGCGGAGTAGGATGGTGAATCCCCCGCCGAAGCGGTCCTACCTCTTATTCCATAACCGTCAGCCTGCCCCCTGTGGTGCACAGGCAGCCTGTGTTGTTGTTCTCGTCGGACTCGCAGATCTCGTTGAGCGGATCGAAGATCCATCCGAGGTAGTATTGGCCGGCGGGCACGGTGCTGGGGAACGCGAATTCCTCCAGAAGGCCCAGTTGCTCACCGGCATCGATTCCGAAGTCGGCCGTCGTTTCATAGAGGAGGTAGTCGCCGTCAGTCTGCTGAATGTTGGTGTCCTGCGAGGCAAAGTACTTTATGCGCCACCCCGGAGCGACGGCTTGCGTACCATTGTTCACCACGCCGAACCTCAGGGTCAGGGTCTGGCCTGCCTGGATGGACGATGGAGAGGCGCCCTGATTGAGGCGCTCATATGGGGCCAGGTCAACCGGACACGAAACGCCGCAGTTGTAGACCCAGATCCGGATACGAAGACTCACCGTTGCGTCCTTTGGGCTGATCGGCCCCGTCAGCTTCACGCTCGTGGTCGTCAGTTGGCTGTAGTGGAACGTGTTTCCGACCCCCGCGTTCGTCACGTTGGTCTCGCCCGGGCCGGACGTTTTGTACTGCAGATCGAGGACGTAATCGTCCACGTTGCCGCCCAGATTGTGTGTCAGGGTCGTCGTGTAGGGTGCCGGCCCGGTTTTGGGCGTGTCAATCCAACCGCTATCGTAGGCCGGGCGGGGAAAACAGAAGCTGCCGCCAGTCCCTCCGGCACCCACACAAAAGGTCGCGGCCTTGGCAAACGGCTGTACGAGTTGGATTTCCCCGCCATGCTCCGAGCCATGCCCAACGTAGACATCGTAGCATCCGGCAGCCAGGGGGCCTACCGCGCACTGCTCCTGCCAGAAGGTCGGCTTGGGATTGCATACGACATACATGACGAGACCCACAGTGACGTATATCGAGTGCCCCTGAATCTGAGTGTCGACGATTCCTCGCGGGACGCAGTCGGTTGACCACGTGTCCGAGATGGTGAGGGTGATTGGGTCCGAGGTACCCGGATTCCGGGGACTGACGGAGACATCAGGCGGCCAAGGCTCTGCCTGTGCATGACCTGAAGCTGCGGCGATCACCAGAATGACTGTTGCCACTCGTGCCAGTGTACTCATCGCTGTCTCCTTTTCGAAAAAGCATGTGAATCCAAGTAGATTGTCAGGCACGCCCGATCATGGGAGCCTCGCGCATGCTCTGGCTGTCACGCCAGGCAGGACTTGGCGCATCCATCAATGTTACGTTGAAGCCGAGCGGCGGTGCTACGCCATCCGGTGGAAAATGAATTCCTCGGCGTAACAGCAGAAGGTTTGGCGCAATCCATTGGGTGGGGCCGGTACCGGTCTGCCGGGACGGTCCCGACGCCTGGAGGATGTCCCCTGTCGTACGGGGATTTTGACTTGGAAATCGTTGCTTGCCCCGTCGGGGCTTGTATAATGGGGAACTCTTGGTATGTCGCGAGGGTAGGTGTCTCCGGCTCGGACGAAAATCCGGGCAAAGGACACGCGCGTGCCAGGGCGACCCGCCGGGGAGGTGAGCCGCAATAAAGGGAGGATTGTAAGCGTTCTTTTAGTGAGAAAGGCGCTTTGCAGGATTGGTGTGCCGTGCACACCCTACGAGTCCTTTGGATAAGGAGGTTTCGAGATGGCTAGACCTGTAACACTCTTCACGGGACAATGGGCGGACCTGCCGCTGGAAACGCTGGCGCAGAAGGCCAAGAGCTGGGGCTACGACGGGCTGGAGCTGGCCTGCTGGGGCGACCACTTCGAGGTGGACAAGGCCCTGAAGGACGACAACTACTGCAAGGCGAAGCGGGCGATGCTCGACAAGTACGAGCTGAAGGTGTTCGCCATCTCGAACCACCTGGTCGGCCAGTGCATTTGTGACAATATCGACGGCCGTCACAAGGCGATCATTCCGCCGGCGATCTGGGGCGACGGCAAGCCGGAGGGCGTCCGCCAGCGGGCGGCCCAGAACATGATCGATGCGGCCAAGGCGGCCAAAAAGCTCGGTGTCAAGGTCGTCAACGGGTTCACCGGCAGCTCCATCTGGCACATGCTGTACTCGTTCCCGCCGGCCTCGAAAGAGATGATCCAGGCCGGGTACGATGACTTCGCCAAGCGGTTCATCCCCATCCTGGACGCGTTCAAGGCCGAAGGCATCAAGTTCGCCCTGGAAGTCCATCCGACGGAGATCGCGTTCGACATCGCCTCGGCGCAGCGGGCCGTCGACGCCGTCAAGAAGCATAAGTCCTTTGGTTTCAACTACGACCCGAGCCATCTCGGCTACCAGGGCGTCGATTACGTGAAGTTCATCCGCACGTTCCCGGACCGGATCTTCCATTGCCACATGAAGGACGTGTGGTGGGCTCACGGGGACGGCACCGTGGGCGTTTTCGGCGGTCACACGGAGTTCACCGATCCCCGCCGGTACTGGGATTTCCGCTCCATCGGACACGGGGACATCAACTTCGAGGAGATCATTGTGGCCCTGAACGACATCGGCTACCAGGGCCCGCTGTCGATCGAGTGGGAAGACGGCCGGATGGATCGCGAGCACGGGGCGGCCGAGGCTGTCCAGGCCATCAAGCAGGCCGACTTCAAGCCGTCTCGAGTCGCGTTCGATTCGGCGTTTGAGAAGAAATGACAACAACAAGCGTGAGGCCTGGGCGTGCGCAAACGTCCAGGCCTCACCAGTTGATTAGCAGGGCGGCGGGCATGGTGACGAAGCACGACGTGAGCCGGCGGCAATTCCTCGGCGCCGCGGCCGGAACCGCAGTGGGGGTGGTGGCGTTTCCATGCATCATCAGCTCTTCGGCCCTTGGCAATGCCGGTGCCGTCGCTCCCAGCGAGCGGATCACCATGGGCTGCATCGGCGTCGGGTGGCAGGGCGGCTCCAATATGCGTCAGTTCCTCGGGGAAAAGGACTGCCGGATCGTCGCCATCTGCGACGTGGACAAGAACACCCTCCAGGGTGCCGTAAACGCTGTCAACAAGCGGTACGGCAACCAGGACTGTGCCGCCTATAATGACTATCGCGAGCTGCTCGCCCGCAGCGATATTGACGCGGTGTCGCTGGGTCTGCCCGATCACTGGCACGCGATCCCGGCGATTGAGGCGGCCCGCTCGGGCAAGGATATCTTCGGCGAAAAGCCGCTCTCGCACGACCTGCGGGAGGGTCGGGCGATGTGCGAGGCGGTCAAGAGGTATGGCCGGATCTGGCAGACTGGCAGTTGGCAGCGCTCCGAATCGCACTTCCGCTTCGCCTGCGAATTGGTCCGCAACGGCCGGATCGGCAAGGTGCACACGGTCGAAGTCGGACTGCCTTCGGGACACTCGGATTTCGCCAAGACAGCAGGTCAGGAGCAGATCGTGGCCCCGCCGCAGGGGCTCGACTACGACATGTGGATCGGCCCGGCCCCGTATACGCCGTACCGTCCCGCACTGCTGCCGAAGAACTGGCGATGGGTCCTCGACTATGGCGGCGGTCAGCTCATGGACTGGATCGGCCACCACGTGGATATCGCCCACTGGGGCCTGGGATTCGATAACACCGGTCCGCTGGAGATCGAAGGCACAGGCGAATATCCGAAAGACGGGCTCTATGACAGCCCGACCCGGTACCGCCTGACGGCCAAGTACCGCGATGGCGTCACGATGATCATCGCGGGCGGGCACAGGGACATCCGCGGCGGCACCAAGTGGATCGGCGATAGAGGCTGGGTCTGGGTCAATCGCGGCAACAAGGTCGAGGCTGAGCCGAAGGAACTGCTTAACGAGAAGTTCGGCCCGAACGATGTGCGCCTGTATGAGTCGCCGGGCCACTGGCGCAACTTCCTGGATTGCATCAAGAGCCGCAAGGAAACGATCACGCCCTGCGAGGCGGCCCATCGTTCCGCGACACCGGGCCATCTCGGGCGGATCGCCATGTGGCTGGGCCGAAAGATTCGTTTCAACCCTGAAACCGAGGAGATTATCGGCGATCCGACCGCGACAGCGATGCTCGGCCGGCCGCTGCGAAGTCCCTGGCACCTGTAAATCCTGAGAGGATAATTGAGTGAGGCGCGATATGGAGACACAACGACTGATCTGGGTGGCAGCGTCAAGGCCGAAGGCCTTGGCGATGGTTCTGTCATATCCGGACCAAGCCATCGCCAAGCTGCGCTTGACGCTGCCACCCGTTGATGCCTCCGCCAGCTCTGATCTTGATACGAGAGGGTAGTTGAATGGCGCGAAAGAATATGAATCGACGTGACTTTCTGCGTGCGGCGGCGGGCACGGCCGCGGTGGCGGCTTTCCCCTATGTCGTGCCGTCATCGGTCCTTGGGGCCGAGGCGCCGAGCAACCGCATTGTCCTTGGGTTCATCGCCTGCGGCAAGCAGAGCCAGCACCTGATGCGAGCCTTCTTGAATTCGCCCGGCACGCAGGTCGTGGCGGCGTGCGATGTGGATAAGCTCAAGCTCGAACGCAGCAGCAAGGGCATCGTCGAAAAGCACTACGCGGACAAGAATGACGGGTCCTATAAAGGCTGTGCGACTTATGGTGATTTCCGCGATCTGCTGGCCCGAAACGATATCGATGCGGTGGTGATCTCCACGCCGGACCACTGGCACGCCGTGACGACTATTGAAGCGTGCAAGGCGGGCAAGGACATCTATTGCGAGAAGCCGCTGACGCAGACGATCCAGGAGGCCCGGGCGATGGTCAACGCGGTCCGCCGGTACAACCGCGTCTTTCAGACGGGCAGTATGCAGAGATCGTCGCGGGAGTTCCGCTTCGCCTGCGAGCTGGTGCGAAATGGCTACATCGGTGACATCCAGCACGTCACGGTTGGCGTGGGCGGGCCGCCGGAGGATAAGCGGCTGCCTGCGGAGCCCGTGCCGGATTATCTCGATTGGGACATGTGGGTCGGCCCGGCCATGTGGCGACCCTACAATAACGACCTGGCGCCGCACATCAGTTTCGATGGCTTTCCGAACTGGCGGTATCACAGCTACTATGGCGGCGGCGGCATGACCGACTGGGGCGCCCATCACTTCGATATCGCCCAGTGGGGCCTCGGAATGGATGGCACCGGGCCGGTCGAGATCATTCCGCCCGACGGCAAGGACTACAAGGTGCTCACCTACAAGTACGCCAATGGAATCCCCATGACGCGGGACGAGGCCAACGGCATCCTGTTTGCGGGCACCAAGGGCAAGGTCGAGGTCAATCGCGGCCACCTCAAAACCTGGCCGGACACCCTGAAAGATCAGGTCATAGGGCCTGATCAGACGCATCTCTACGACAGCAAGAACCACTACACCGACTGGCTCGACGCCATCCGCAAGCGCAGCAAGCCGATCTGCGACATTGAGATCGGCGCCAGCTCGGTGACGGTGTGCCACCTGGGTAACATCGCCTATAAGCTGCAACGGCCGCTCAAGTGGGACCCGAAGCGGGAGGTATTCGTCGGTGACGAGGAGGCCAACCGCCTGCTCTCACGCACGATGCGCAGCCCCTGGCACATGTAAGTACGATTTCTTTCTTGCCACAGAGGGCACAGAGGATACAGAGAATGACAACAGGACATCTGATAGTGAATCAAGAATGCCTCTGTGATCTCTGTGTCCTCTGTGGCCAGTTCATCTTGAATGAGGAGAACGGCAAATGACAGATAGAACCATGTCGCGCCGCCGATTCCTGGGGAATGTCGCGGGCGTGTCCGCGGGTATCGCGGGCTTCCCGTACATCATCAGCTCCTCGGCGCTCGGAGCGAACGGGGGTGTCGCGGCCAGTGAGCGAATCACGATCGGCTGCATCGGCGTCGGAGGCCAGGGCACGGGCAACATGCAGGGCTTCCTCGGCAAGGGCGATCAAGTCCGGGTCGTGGCCATCTCCGACGTGGACAAACGCAACGCCGACCGCGCCAAGGGCATCGTGGACAAGAAGTACGGCAACGCGGATTGTGTGATCTATCGCGATTTCCGCGAGCTCATCGCCCGGGCCGATATCGACGCGATATCGCTGGCGACGCCGGACCACTGGCACTCGATTCCCGTGGTGATGGCGGCCCAGGCGGGCAAGGACATGTACGGCGAGAAACCCCTGGCCCGCACGATTCATGAGGCCAAGGTGATGCGCGACACCGTGAACCGCTACGGCCGGATCTGGCAGACCGGGAGCTGGCAGCGCTCCGTCGAGAATTTCCGTCACGGCGCCGAGCTGGTCCGCAACGGGCGGATCGGGAAGGTCACTCGTGTCGAGGTGGGTCTGCCCACCGGCGGCGGCAGCGACAATAAGCCCGTGGTGCCGGTGCCGGCGAATCTGGACTGGGATTTCTGGCTGGGGCCGGCGCCGTGGGTTCCATTCCGAGGCGTCTATCACTGGGATTGGCGCTGGATCATGGACTACTCCGGCGGCCAATTGACCGACTGGGCGGGCCACCACATCGACATCGCCCACTGGGGCCTGGGGTTCGACGACACCGGCCCGGTCGAGATCGAGGGCAAAGGGGTTTATCCGAAGGACGGTATCTTCAACGTCCCGACCGAGTACAAATTCACCTGCAAGTACGCCGACGGGCTGGAGATGGTCGTCGCCAACGATAAGCAGGTGCCCAAGGGCATGGGGACAGTCTGGTATGGCGAAAAGGGCTGGGTCCACGTCGATCGCGGCCGCCAGACCACCGAGCCGGCGAGCTTGTGGAACGAGACCATCGGTCCGAACGAGAACCGGCTGTATGAGAGCCGCGACCACCATCAGAACTTCCTCGATTGCGTGAAGTCTCGCAAGAAGACGATCACGCCCATCGAGGTGGCGTGCCGCTCGATCAGCGTCGGCCTGCTCGGCGAGATCGCCATGCTGCTGGAGCGCAAGGTCCGCTGGGACCCTGTGAAGGAAGAATTCGTGAACGATCCCGAGGCCAACCGCCTGCTGTCCAGGCCGATGCGGGCCCCGTGGCATCTGTAGGAAGTTTGAGGTGTGAAGTGGGAAGTTTGAAGTGTGAAGTGCAAGGACTCGGTCGTTCCGACTTCAAACATCAAACATCAAACTTCAAACTTGTTTTGAATCAGGAGAAAGGAGCTAACATGATCAGGTCGAGAATGATGGCCGCGGTGCTACTTGCGGGCTTTTGTCTGTCGCTGGTGGCTATGCCGTTGTGGGCGGAGTCGCCGAAAGAGCTGCGCAAGGTAACGGAAGACGAGATCAACAAAATCAAGGCAGCCATGCCGGACAAGGCCGTGGCAAAGCCGGCGCAGCCTCGCAAGATGCTCGTGTTCTGGCGATGTGAGACGTTCTTCCATACCGTGATCCCTGTGGCGAACGAGGCCCTGAAGATCATGGGCGAGAAGACCGGAGCGTTCCAAGTGACGGCGGTCACAGACGATTACGCTGTCTTCACGGCTGATACGCTCAAGCAGTTCGACGTGATCTGCCTGAACAACACGACGAGCCTGAAGTTCGATCCGAAGGAGACGCCGGAGCGCTGTGCGGCCCTGATGGACTTCATCAAGAGCGGCAAAGGCATCGTCGGTATTCACGCCGCCGCCGACAACTTTTACCAGTTCCCCGAGGCCCAGGAGATGATGGGCAACAAGTTCACCGCCCATCCCTGGGGCGCCGGCAGCACGGTGGCGATCAAGATCGACGAGCCCGATCATCCGTTGACTGCGCCGTTCAAGGGCCAAGGGTTCAAGGTCAAGGACGAGATCTACCGCACAGCCCCGCCGCTCTACTCTCGCGACAAGCAGTTTGTCCTGATGAGTCTGGACATGAGCGACCCGGCGACCCGCGACATGAAGGGCGTCATCGAGAGCGACAAAGACACGGGCATCACCTGGATCAAGGACTGGGGCAAGGGCCGGCTGTTCTATTGCTCGCTGGGCCATAATGATGAAATCTTCATGAACACACCCATTCTCGAGCACTATCTGCGTGGCATTCAGTTTGCCATGGGCGATTTTCCGGTGCCGACGAAACCAAAAGGATCAGCAAAGGAGCAGAATATGGCGCAACCACAGACGGCAGGGGGCAATTGGGACAAACTCAAGGCTTACGATTTCGGCGACAGCCGACAGCCTTTGACCGAGATCAGCGATGAGATCCGCAAGGCTTACGGCAAGCCCGAGGAACTGAAGAAGTTCGAGGGGCAACTGCTGGACGTCGTCAAGTCGGATGCCAAGTACGCCGGCAAGCAGTATGCCTGCCGCGAGCTGAGCATCATCGGCACGGAGCAGTCGGTGCCTGTGCTGGCGCCCGTGCTGACCAACCAGGAATACTCGGACATGGCCCGTTACGCTCTGGAGCGCATTCCGGGCGAGGCGGTGGACAAGGCGCTGCTTGCCACCCTTTCCAAGGCTGAGGGCAAGGCCAAGGTCGGGATCGTCAACAGCCTGGGCGAGCGCGGCTACAAGCCTGCTGCCGCCGAGATCGCCAAGCTCGTGGACAACTCGGACAAGGTGCTGGCCGGCGCTGCCGTCAGCGCGCTGGGCAAGATCGGTGGACCGGACGCCCTCAAGGCGCTGGATAAGGCTCTGGCGAGTGCTCCCGACAACCAGAAGATGCCCGTGTACGATGCGTACCTGAAGATCGCCGAGAAGATGGTCGCCGCGGGTAATAAGGCTGAGGCGCAGAAGATCTACCTGAGCCTGAACAAGCAGGGCGTGCCTCAGCTGGTCCGCACGGCTGCCTTGAAGGGCATGGTCGGCGCCGCCGGCAAGAAGTAGTCACGGAAGAACAAAGGACACAGGTCGCATCACGGGTGCCATGTCTGCGCTTGCGTAGACATGCTCATGGGCAGCATGCTTACGCGAGCGTAAGCATGGCACCCGGCGCCGTACAGGTAGAACGCACATGAGTAGGATTCTGAACATGGCTCGGCAATCGAAGAAGTACTGTGTGCTGTTGGTAATGGCGTTTGCCGTGGTTGTGCCCGGCGTGGCTGCCGTGGCCGTCGCGGGGGACGAGGCCAACCAGGAAATCATCAACCAAGTGATCGATGCGCTCAAGAGCGACGATCCCGAGATGCAGACCGGGGCGATCACCATCGTTCGCGAGATCCCCGGCCCGGAGGTCACCAAGGCCCTGGTGCAGGTGTTGCCCAAGCTGCCTCCGGCCGCCCAGGTGCAACTGCTCTCGGCCCTTGCTGATCGTGGCGATGCGCTGGCTCTGCCGGTGGTGGTCGAGGCGGTAAAGTCGCCCGACGAATCCGTCCGCGTGGCGGCCCTGAAGGCCGTTGGCCAGTTGGGCAGCGCCGCGAGCGTTCCGCTGCTGGCGGAGCGTGCGGCAGCGGGCAGAGGCGCTGAGCAGAAGGCGGCTCGCGAGAGCCTCTACCGGCTTCGCGGCGCCGAGGTCGATGCGGCAATCCTGCAGGTCCTGCCATCGGCCCCGGCCAGTGTGAAGGTGGAGTTGATCGGCGCTATCGGCGAGCGCAACATCGGCGATGCTGTCAAGACGCTGCTGGCGACTGCGGCGGACGAGGACCGCAAGGTCCGGCTGGAATCGTTCAAGGTGTTGCGGATTATCGCCAAGCCGGACGACTTGCCGGCCTTGGTGAATCTGCTGCTGGAGGCCAAGAGCGATGCCGACCGCAGCGAGGCGGAGAAGATGGTCGCGGCTGTCGCGCACAAGATCGAGGACAAGAACCGGCAGGCGACGGCGGTCCTGGCGGTGCTTCCGAATGTGAAGGAAACCGCCGGCCGGGCGTCGCTGCTTGGCACGCTCGGGCGCATCGGCGACAGCAGCTCGCTGCCGACTTTGCGTGCTGCTCTGACAAACCGCGAGCCGGAGATCCAGGACGCGGCGATACGGGCCCTTTCCGACTGGCCGACGCCGGAGCCTGTGGCCGATCTGGTCAAGGTCGCGCAGACCACTGAAAACAAAGTGCACAAGGTTCTCGCCCTTCGCGGCTTCGTGCGGTTGCTCGCTCTCGACAGCAGCCGGTCCGCTGAAGAGACGATCGACCTGTATAAGCAGGCGATGGAGTTGGCGGGTGACGCGGCGGAGAAGAAGCGGGTGCTCTCCGGCTTGGCCGCGGCCACGTCCATCGCGGCCTTGAACATGGCCGCTCAATATCTCGATGACGTGACGCTGCACCTGGAGGCGGAATCGGCTGCCGTCCAGATCGCCAAGGCGACTGCCGGAAGCGATCCGCAGCGCACGAAGGAAGTGCTCCAGAAAGTGATCCAGGGCACGAAGAACGATGCTCTCCGCGAACAGGCACAGCAGATGATCAAGCAGGCTGATCGCTTCGAGGACTACGTCGTCGCCTGGCAGGTGAGCGGCCCGTACATGAAGGAAAATGTGGATGCGCAGGGGCTCTTCGACGTTTCGTTTGCTCCCGAGCAGGAGGGCCAGCAGGCCACGTGGCGGCTCGTCTCCGCCGGCACCAACGAAGGGCAGCCCTGGCTCATCGAGCTGGAAAAGGACGCGGCCATAAATGGCGAGAACCGCATCGCCTATCTGCGGGCGCGGGTCTGGTCGCCGAAGGAGCAGAAGGCGCAGCTCGAGCTCGGCAGCGACGACGGCGTCAAGGTCTGGCTCAACGGCCAGATCGTGCACGCCAATAACGTGATCCGGCCGGCTGAATGCGGACAAGATAAGGCACCGGTGACACTGAAAGAAGGCTGGAATCCACTGCTGGTGAAGCTGACGCAGGGCGGCGGCCAGTGGTCCCTGTGCGTGCGCTTCCGAAGCCCCGACGGCGGTAAGCTCGAAGGCCTGAAATCCGAGCCCCAATGAGTGCAAGTGCGGCATGTGAGTCCGAGGCCGCTTGAATCGGCAGCACATATCAACGGTTGTTTTTGAGGACAATAGACATGGAGAATAGGGCAAACACCAGAAGAGACGAGAGGCTTTCTCGTCGCCAGTTTATGGGTGCCGCCGCAGCGGCCGCGGCATTTACCATCGTGCCCCGGCACGTCCTGGGCGGCCAGGGCAACAAGCCGCCGAGCGAGAAGTTGAACATCGCCGGCGTCGGGATCGGCGGCATGGGCCAGAATAACGTCGCCAAGTGTGCCGAGGCGGGCGCCAACATCGTGGCCTTGTGCGACGTGGACACCAAGTACTCGGCCGAGGTCTTCAAGAGATATCCGAACGCCCGCCAGTGGACGGACTTCCGCAAGATGCTCGACGAGCAGAAAGACATCGACGCGGTGGTCGTCGCCACGCCGGACCACGTGCATGCCGTCGTCGCGATGGCCGCCATGCAGCGGGGCAAGCACGTCTACGTCCAGAAGCCGCTGACCCGCAGCGTGTGGGAGGCTCGCATGCTGACCGAGGCGGCGCGCAAGTACAAGGTGCAGACCCAGATGGGCAACCAGGGCCATTCCAGCGAGGAAGTCCGGCTGGTCTGCGAATGGATCCAGGACGGCGCGATCGGGGACGTGCGCGAAGTGCACTGCTGGACGAATCGTCCGGTGTGGCCGCAGGGAATCGACCGACCCAAAGACACGCCCCCTGTGCCGGAGACGCTGGACTGGGATCTCTGGATTGGCCCGTCGCCGATGCGGCCGTACAATCCGGTGTACCTGCCGTTCAACTGGCGTGCATGGATCGACTTCGGCGCCGGCGCCCTGGGCGACATGGGATGCCACGTGATGGACGCGGCGTTCTGGGCGCTGAAGCTGAAGTACCCCGTGAGCGTCGAGGCCAGCCACTCCTGGGAAGTCAAGGAGATGTGGACGCGCTTTGACAACAAGGAAACGTACCCTTCGGCCGAGGTGGTCCATTATCAGTTCCCCGCCCGCGGGAACATGCCGCCTGTGAAGCTGCATTGGTACGACGGGGGCATCCTGCCGCAGCGGCCGGATGATCTCGAGCCGGGACGCAAGATTCCGGAAAGCGGCACGATCTTCGTCGGGGACAAGGGCAAGCTCATGTGCGGCACGTACAGCGAGAACGCCCGCATCTTTCCCGAGAGCAAGATGAAAGAGTACAAGAGACCGTCGAAGACGATTCGCCGCGTCGAGGGCGGTCCGGACGGTCACGAGAAGGACTGGATCAACGCCTGCAAGGGCGGACCGGCCGCCAGCTCCAATTTCGACTATTCCGGCCCGTTCACCGAGACGGTCGTCATGGGCAACCTGGCCGTTCTCAATCCGGACAAGGTGCTGCTCTGGGATGGTGAGAACATGAAGGTCACCAACGATGAGCAAGCGAATACCTACGTTCGACCGAAGTTCCGCGAGGGATGGTCGCTCTAGGAAGTGGAGTTCTGCAAAATGGAAGTTGGGCTTATTATTCAAGGAAATCAGCTTTTGGATTTCCTTGAGTCGACAAGTGGTTCGTGCGTGTTGCGCAGCCCGCGCGGGTCGGTTTTGCCGCGTGTAGCAAGGCAATCTGCCGTCACTTCGCAGGGTGCGTACCATGCACCATGGGCGTCCGTTGTTGGAGAAGGAAAAATGAAAGACGTATTTTTCCTTCCCCAAGTAAGCCCAATTTCCATTTTGCAGAACTCCAATAGGAAGACACTTTCATTCACCAAAAGTTAAGGAGCCAAGCTCATGTCGAACATCACACGTCGTCAGTTCATCAAAGGCAGCGTCGCCGCTGGGACTGCATGCATCGGCTTCCCGAGCCTCATCCGGGCCCAGGGACTCAATGAAAAGCTCCAGGTGGGATTTATCGGCGCCGGCGGACAGGCGGGGAGCCATACGGGCTACTGCCACGGGGCCGGCCTTCAGTGTGTCGCCTTCGCGGAGGTCGACAAAACCCGGTGGGATGGCGTCCTGGGCAAGCAGGGCTGGGAACAGGCGGCCGGGTACACCGATTGGCGGAAGGTGTTCGAAAACCACGCCAAGAAACTGGATGTGATCTTCGTGGCGGTGCCCGATCACACCCATTTTGCTCCGTCGATGACGGCCGCTTCCATGGGCATTCACTGCTACACTGAAAAGCCTCTGACCTGGTCGGTTCGCGAGGCACAACTGCTGGCGGCCGTCTACGCCAAGAATCCCAAGGTCGTCACCCAGCAGGGGAACCAGGGCCATGCCGGTGACGGGTGGCGAAAAGCGTACGAACTCATCAAGGCCGGTGCTATTGGTGACATCGTAGAGTTTCACACTTGGACGAATCGCCCGATCTGGCCCCAGGGTGGCGACCGCCCGCAAGGGTCAGATCCAGTCCCCGAAACCCTGGACTGGGAGGCTTGGATTGGCGCGGCGCCGATGCGGCC
The DNA here is from genome assembly GCA_963708075.1 of Sedimentisphaerales bacterium. GTDB lineage: Bacteria > Planctomycetota > Phycisphaerae > Sedimentisphaerales > Anaerobacaceae > PLanc-01. Next base: position 4,807,186 of record OY970194.1, on the reverse strand, counting down.
CTACGTCGGTCCCAAGGACGGCAAGGGAAACGGTCCCTACCATGCGTTCAACTGGCGCGGCGTCGTCGATTTCGGCTCCGGGGCGCTGGGCGATATGGCCTGTCATACGACCGACGGAATCTACGCGATCATGAATCCGGGCTACGCGGCCACCGCCGAGCCAATCGTCATGACCGGACCCGTCAAGGATCAATGGCCGGCCGGGATGGTGGTCAAGAGCACCTATCGCGCCAAAGACGGCCGACCCGGGTTCACCACGTACTGGTACGAGGGCAAGAAAGAGGATGGAACGCCCTTCATGCCGGAGGTCCCTGAGGAACTCAAGGTCGACGGGCGCAAACTGCCGAGAACGGGAAACCTGGTCATTGGCACCAAGGGAAAAATGCTAGTCCAGGAAGATTACTGGAACACCCCGATGCTGATCCCGGAGGCGCGGCGCAAAGAGTTCGGCACGCCCAAGCAACTGCTGGAACGCTCTCCCGGACATCACGAAGAGTTCATCATGGCCTGCAAGGGCGAGAAGCCGCGGGAGTTCAGCCAGTCCAACTGGGGCTACTCGGGTCCCATGGCCGCCAACATCCAGCTCGGCAACCTCTGCGCCCGCGCGGGAAAGAAGCTCGAGCTGGACGAAGCCGGGAAGATCGTCAGCGATCCGGAGATCAACGATCTGGCCTGGCGCGAGCCCCGCAAGGGTTGGGGACCGATGGAAATGAAGGTCTAAGTACGTCGCGAAACACGGAGCTTTCTACCAGTGCTTGAACTGTCTCGGGCGGTTGGGCAAGCGGGTCGTGCGTGTTGCATACCCCCGCGCGGGTCTGTTGCTGGAGAAGGAAAAATGAAAATCGCATTTTTCCTTCTCCAAGTAAGCCCAACTTCCATTTTGCAAAACTCCACTAGAAGGTAATGACTGATGAAGAACAAAGCGAAAAATGATGCGGCTCTGTCGCGGCGGGAGTTTGTCGGCGCTGCGGCGGCCGTGGCGGCATTCACCTTCGTGCCAAAGCGAATCCTGGGCGCCGCCGGCCAGAGCTCGGCCAATAACAGGCTCAATATCGCCGGCATCGGCGTCGGCGGCCGCGGCGCCAGCGACATCAAGGAGGTCTCCAGCGAGAATATCGTCGCGCTGTGCGATGTGGACCTGAAGAAAGCCGCGGGGACGATCAAAGCGCATCCGGACGCCAAGCTCTATCGCGATTTCCGCGAGATGCTGGAGAAGGAGCAGAAGAATATCGATGCGGTGGTCATCGGCGCGCCCGATCACATCCATGCGCCGGCGGCCATCATGGCCATGAAGATGGGCAAGCACGTGTACGTCGAAAAGCCCATGGCGCATACGATCTACGAGGCCCGGCGGTTGGCCGAGGTCGCGAAGGAGACGGGCGTCGTCACCCAGATGGGCAACCAGGGCCACGGCGGCGAGGGCCTGCGTCTGTACTGGGAATTCATCCACGACGGCGCGATCGGCAAGGTCAGCGAGGTTCACGTCTGGACCGACCGTGCCGGTACTCCGGAGCGAGCTTGGTGGCCGCAGGGCGTTGACCGGCCCCAGGGCACTGAGCCGATTCCTGAAACTTTGGATTGGGACCATTGGCTTGGACCGGCCAGGTGGAGGCCGTACCATTCGGCCTATGCGCCGTTCAAGTGGCGCGGCTGGTGGGATTACGGCTGCGGTGCGATCGGCGACATGGCCGTGCATAATGCCGACCCGGCGTTCTTCGCCCTGGAGCTTGGGGCCCCAACGGCGGTGCAAGCCGAAACCAGTCCGGTCAATGATGAGACCCTTCCCGTGTGGAATATCATCACGTTCGAGTTCCCGGCCAGGGGGGACCGGCCTGCCGTCAAAATGACCTGGTACGATGGCGCCAAGCTGCCCCCGGCTCCGGCGGAGCTCGAAGGCCGCAAGCTCGGTGACAACGGCATCCTGTTCGTGGGCGATAAGGGCAAGCTGCTGGGCCCGAGTCACGCGGGCGCGCCCCGGCTGATCCCGGAATCACGGCAGAAGGAGTACGGCCGGCCGCCGAAGACCCTGCCTCGCTCGCCCGGCCATCACAGGGAGTGGATCGACGCCTGCAAGGCGGGCAAGCCGCAAGACGCCAAGAGCGGCTTCTGGTACGCCGGGCCGTTCGTCGAGGCACTGCTCGTCGGCAATCTCGCCGTCCGGCTGCAGAAACGCGTCGAATGGGACTGCGAGAAGATGCGCTCGCCCAATTGTCCCGAGGCGGACAACTACGTCACGAAGTTCTATCGTGCCGGCTACGATTTCGTGTGACCGGCGCGCAATTAAGACATGAATCCTGGGGCCTGCGGGTGCAGGCCCCGTGTCTCAGAGGTTCTAACGAAATGACCTTGGCTATGTCACCCCCGCGCAGGCGGGGGTCCAGGATCATTCGATGTGTGACTGGATTCCCGCCTGCGCGGGAATGACATATGCGCGGGGTGCCGTGTCCACGCTTGCGTGGACATGCTTGGTCTGATCGTGAGGCATGCCTACGCGAGCGTAGGCATGGCACCCAGATCGGCAGTGCGTGTTGCGTGTGTCGAGGGTTTGTGTAGCGGTGGGTAAGAGAGAAATGAACAGGCGTCGGTTTCTGGGTGGTGCGGCGGGTGTGGCGGCGTTCACAATGGTTCCCCGGCACGTCCTGGGGGGAGCCGGGAACGTCCCGCCGAGCGGGAAGCTCAATATTGCCGGCATTGGCGTCGGTGGCCAGGGCGCCGGCGACCTGATGAACCTCAGCAGCGAGAACATCGTCGCGCTGTGCGATGTCGATGAGAAGCAGGCCGCCGGGACGTTCAAGGCCTTTCCGAATGCCCGCAAGTACAAAGACTTCCGGGTGATGCTCGACAAGGAGCACAAGAACATCGACGCCGTCGTGGTGGCGACACCGGATCATGTCCATGCTGTCGCGACGATGGCGGCGATCAAGGCGGGCAAGCACGTCTTCTGCGAAAAGCCGCTGACGTACTCGATGCGTGAGGCCCGCGAGGTGGCCAAGGCCGCACGCGAGGCGAAAGTGGCCACGCAAATGGGCAACCAGGGCCATTCCGGCGAGGGCATCCGCCTGATCTGCGAGTGGATCTGGGATGGCGCGATCGGCACCGTGCGCAAGGTGCACGCGTGGACGACGCACGCGGTCTGGCCGCAGGGCATGGATCGACCGAAAGCCACGCCGCCCGTGCCGGCGACGCTCGATTGGGATCTGTGGCTGGGGCCGGCGCCGTATCGGCCGTACCATCCGGTCTACTTGCCGATGCTGTGGCGAGGCTGGTGGGATTTCGGCACCGGCGGGCTGGGGGACATGGCTTGTCACAACCTCGATCCGGTGTTCTGGGCTCTCAAGCTCGGACACCCGACGAGCGTCGAGGCAAGCTGCTCGATCTTCGTGCCCACGGTCACGTGGGACAAGCCTTTCAACAATGAGAGCTACCCGCAGGCTTCCATCGTGCGGTACGAATTCCCCGCTCGGAGCGAGCTGCCGCCGGTGGAACTGACCTGGTACGATGGAGGCCTGATGCCGCGAAGGCCCGCGGAGATGGACCCGGGGCTTCGCCTCGGCGACAAGCTCGGCGGCGTGATCTTCGTCGGCGACAAAGGCAAGCTCATCTGCGGCAGCTACGGCAGCAGCCCCCGGCTGATCCCGGAGTCGCGAATGAAAGAGTACAAGCGGCCGGAGCCGAGCATCCCGCGCTCCGTCGGGCACTACAAGGAATGGGTCGAGGCCTGCAAGGGCGGCAAACCCGCCGGCTCGAATTTCGATACCGCCGGGCCAATGACCGAAGTGATTCTGCTCGGCAACATCGCCGTCCGCATGAGCCTCAAGACCCAGGAGAAGGGCCTTCGCCTCGCCTACGACGGGCCGAACATGAAAATCACGAATCTGCCCGAGGCCAATGAGTTCATGCATCGCAAATACCGGGAGGGGTGGGCCCTCTGATTGATGATGGATAATTGATGATTGATTATTGAAGGACTGGGAGGACCGGCGCTATGAAGGCATCCGATCAAGGCACGCGATTGACGCGCAGGAAGTTCATGGGGACGGCGGCGGGGGTGGCGGCGTTTACGATTGTGCCGCGGCATGTGCTCGGCGGGGCCAGGCACATAGCACCGAGCGACAAGCTCAACATCGCCGGCATTGGGCTTGGCGGTCGCGGCGAGGGGGACCTCGACGAGTGCGGCAGCGAGAATATCGTCGCGCTGTGCGACGTGGATGAAGCCTACGCCGGACGGGTGTTCAAGAAGTACCCGAACGCGAAGAAGTGGACGGACTTTCGCAAGATGCTCGATGAGCAGAAGGACATCGACGCGGTGGTGATCGCCGTGCCTGACCATCTGCACGCCGTGATCGCGATGGCGGCCATCAAGCGGGGAAAACACGTGTACTGCGAAAAGCCGCTGGCCCATTCCATCTGGGAATGCCGCCAGCTTACGCTCGCCGCCCGCGAGGCCAAGGTCGCGACGCAACTCGGCAACCAGGGCCAGGCCGGAGAAGGCAACCGCCTGGTCTCCGAGATGATCTGGGACGGCGCGCTCGGCACGGTCCGCGAGGTGCATTCCTGGTGCAACCGGCCCATCTCGCAGCGTGGGATCGAGCGGCCGAAGGACACGCCGCCGGTACCGAAGACGCTCGACTGGGACCTGTGGCTGGGGCCGGCCAAGTATCGACCGTACCATCCGGTCTATCTACCCTTCAGTTGGCGAGGCTGGTGGGACTTCGGGACAGGGGTGCTCGGTGACATTGGCTGCCATCAGATGGACGCGGTGTTCCGCGCATTGAAGCTGGGCTACCCGACGACCGTGGAGGCCTGCTCCAGCAACATGGATGAGGGACCCGGCGTGAAGGAGGAAACCGCCCCGAAGTCGTCGATTGTCCGTTTCGAGTTCCCCGCACGCGAAGGTTTTCCCCCACTGACGCTGACCTGGTATGACGGCGGGCTGATGCCGCAGAGGCCGGTGGAGCTGGAGGAAGGCCGCAAGTTCGGTGAGCTGGACGACAACCTGTTCATCGGCGACAAAGGCAAGATGCTCGGCTACCGGCTGATTCCCGAAGCTCGGCAGAAGGAGTACGGCAAGCCGCCACAGAAGATTCCCCGCTCGCCGGGTCACCATAAGGAGTGGATCAATGCCTGCAAGGGCGGCGAGCCGGCACGGGCGAATTTCGACTGGGCCGGACCGCTCACCGAGGTCGTCCTGACCGGCAACATCGCCCTGAAGATGGAAAGACAGCTCTATGAGAAAGGCCTGAAGTTGCATTACGACGGCCCAAACATGCAGGTGACCAACCTGCCGGAAGCCAACAAGTACATCCGTGACGAGTACCGGGAAGGCTGGAGCCTGTGAGGATTGATGAAGGATGATGGATGATTGATTATTGAGGGGAATAACGGGGTCGATTCCGTGGGTTGTAACGAATGAGTGCGTGGCGCAATAAGATATGAGGAGTTGTACTGTGACAGAGAAAAAGATAACTCGACGTAGTCTGATGGGTGCGGCCGCGGGCGTGGCGGCGTTCACGATTGTCCCCCGGCACGTGCTCGGCGGGGCGGGCCAGACGCCCCCGAGCGAGAAGATCAATATCGCCGGCGTCGGCATCGGCGGCCAGGGCGGGGCCGACCTGCGGGAACTCTCCAGCCAGAATATCGTGGCCCTGTGCGATGTGGACTGGGCACACGCAGCCGGGACGTTCAAGCGGTATCCTGACGCCAAGAAGTACAAAGACTTCCGCGAGATGCTGGACAAGGAAGACAAGAACATCGACGGAGTCGTTGTGGGGACGCCGGACCATCTGCACGCGCCGGTTTCCATGGCCGCCATCAAGCGAAACAAGCATGTATACTGCGAAAAGCCCTTGACTCACACGGTCCGTGAGGCCCGGATGCTGGCGGATGCTGCCCGTGAGCATAAAGTCGCGACGCAGATGGGCAACCAGGGCCAGGCCGGCGAGGAGGTCCGCCTGCTGTGCGAAACCATTTGGGATGGGGCCATCGGGCAGGTTCGTGAGGTCCACGTCTGGACGGATCGGCCGCTCAACGGGACCAACAAGTGGTACTGGCCGCAGGGTGTGGACCGGCCAAAAGGGGAAGACCCTGTGCCCGAATCGCTCAATTGGGACCTCTGGGTCGGTCCGGCGCCGATGCGCCCGTATGTCAAGAGTGTCTACAATCCGTTTGTCTGGCGGGGCTGGTGGGATTTCGGCACGGGTGCGCTGGGCGATATCGGTTGTCATGCCATGGACCCGGTGTTCCGGGCGCTGAAGCTCGGCCACCCGACGAGCGTGCAAGCCTGCTGCACACTGGTCAACGATGAGACTTTCCCCGTGGCGTCGCGCGTGACGTATGAGTTCCCCGCCCGGGGCGACCTGGCGCCGGTGACGCTGCACTGGTACGACGGCGGAATGAAGCCGCCTCGGCCGCCGGAGCTGGAAGATGGCCGCCAATGGGGGACGAATGGCGCCCTGTATATCGGCGACAAGGGCAAGATGCTTGGCGGCCGGCTCATCCCGGAAGCCCGCCAGAAGGAATACGGCAAGCCCCCGCAGAAGCTGGAGCGTTCGCCCGGCCACTACATGGAGTGGGTCATCGCCTGCAAGGGCGGCAAGCCTGCCGGCTCGAACTTCCCCGATCACGCCGGCCTGCTGGCCCAGGTGGTTTTGCTGGGCAACGTTGCTATTCGTCCGGCCCTGAAGGAAAAGCTCCTCGGCACGAAGCTGCTCTGGGACCCCAAGGAGTTCAAGTTCACCAATATGCCCGAGGCGAACAAGTACCTGACGAAGGAATATCGCGAAGGCTGGGCTTTGTGATTGATGATGGATAATTGATGATGGATGATTGTCATGGCTGAGCAGAAGAAAACGGTATCCCGGCGGGAGTTGCTTCGCGGCACGGCGGGAGCGGTGGCGGCGTTCACGATAGTGCCCAGTCACGTGCTGGCCGGGGCGGCGGGCCAGCGGCCGAGCGATAAGCTCAACCTCGCGGCCATCGGTGTTGGCGGCATGGGCGACTACAACATCAAGCAATGCAGCACCGAGAATTTCGTCGCCCTGTGCGATGTCGATGACGCGTATGCCGCCAAGGTATTCGACAGATTCCCTGACGCCAGGAAGTACAAAGACTTCCGTGTCATGCTGGACAAGGAAGACAAGAACATCGACGGGGTCATCATCGCGACGCCCGACCACACGCATGCCGT